>CANLYJ010000002.1 GCA_947495295.1 uncultured Paracoccaceae bacterium | reverse complement strand
TAATCAAACCAACCAGATGAGCCAAACTCTCTCTCAGTTTAGGCCGCCATTGGTCCCAAAAACCCTGACGACGGACACTACAATAACGTTCTTACGATTGTAACCCGTCGTAGTATTGTGACCCTGTATCCAATCTGCTGAGGTACCACGACCTGTTCTATTTGGAGCATCAAAATCCGTGCCAAAACCCAAGCTGGCCACGTGGGTTTCATGCACGTGCATGATCTTGCCGTTGCCTTGTTCAACAACAGCAGCGCCTGTAATCGCAACATTTACCACTGTCGTTGGTGGTGCTCGTGCTGTGAAGTGAACTTTGGTGTGTTCCTCTACCGCTGCTTCATGCTGTGGGAAGAACTCAGCTTGAGACGTCGCCGCTGGTGCCATTGGCATGGCTGCTATGCTCAATGCAGTGACGACCCATAGAATGATCAAGCCAATGATATGGCGCAGAAAACCCATGTGGTTTCTTAGCATTCAACGATCAGAAAAACCATCCTCGCCAGTTTCATCGACAACCCACATTACGGCAAAAGCTATGCCGTCAACTTTAACCACGCCCACGAAGGACTCCAAGATTTGGTCGAACGTGTGACGATTGAGCTGGAACTGATGAACGTCGCTAAAGAGTTGGATAGTTAGCCTGTTATGGGTTTCAAAAACGTCCCAGTGGCGAACTCTTTTGCTTCTTCTTCAGTCTCAAAATCAAACCAATCTCTAATCTCATCATGGTCAAAAATTTCCATCCACGAGAAATTAGGGTCTGCAAAGGATCGAAAAATTTCAGCGCGCAAATCCGGATGACGTTCAGACTCGCGTACAACTAAACCGTTTGTTTCATCTTCTGTCAAAGCAGAGACAAATTTGATCAAACTCAATAATTCAGAGTAATCTTTCGAGTAATTTATCATGGCAACGTTGGGAACATGGTTATTGTTTCCCATTCTCCTGTTGTTTGGTTCAATTCAACACGAGCCTGCGCATGCGTCAAACCATCTACACGCTCAGGTGGTCCATTTCGTCCGACATTATTCGGATTACCTGATCCTATACGCCGATATCCACGCCCAACATTTTCTCCAACATCAAACGTAATAGTATGGCCCGTAGCGGTTGGATTTGTCGCAATCGCATCTTGCAACGGCTGCCCTCTCATCACGCTATCAGCACGCAGCATTGCTCCTTCCGAATGGAATGCCGACGACAGCGGCGGGATACGATTTCCAGTCAATGTAGAACCGTCTGGTGCGACACCTGTAAGTGCTCTTGTTTCCAACTGTTGATCCGTAACTTGTGGCCCATGTCTCTCAATTGTGTGGGCATTAGGATGCGAAGTCAGATGAGTGGGTCTACTATTTGGAGCAATATCTGCAACATCATCAGCAGCACCATCTGCCTGCCGCACCGGTACGTCTGGTCCGCCACGCATTGGGCTTGGCCCCGGCGCAATACACAGCGGGTCCGAAGCCGATGCGCACTCGGCGGCCTCGGTAACAGCAAGTGCCGCCCGGCAGGCTGGGTTGGCAAGACAAGCGACCAATGCTCGCGTTGCGCCCGCGATGCCTGCGCCGCCTACTATGATGGTCGCCGCGCCCCGCGCATTTTGCTCTGCCAAATCATCAAGGTGTTCCGAAAATCCGGCCGAACAATCCGCAGCTGGCAAATTTCTACAGTTGGCTGCTTTCCAGTTGTCCTCTAAGTCTTGCGCCATAATATTCATCAGATATTGTCGTTCGGTCAACAAATCCGGCCGGAGATAATCCAAGGAGAGATCGCGACCGACATCTGGTGCAATTTCGTCCGTTGCAGCATGAAGGTCTTCATAATCTGCGACGCGTTCCAAATGCCAGTCTACGCATTCGATCGTACGACAGGCGGCAAGGTCTGCATCATTGTCAATGGATATCTGACGATAATCTTCTGTAATCTGTTCTAAACGCTCATCACTACAACCGCCCGGCGCGGTGCGACATGCCTCAAGATCACGCTTCAGATTTGCGAGATCATCGTGGCTCAAATAGTTGTTTTCATGCGCTGATGCAGCGATACCTGCTGCAATGCTTGCATCAGCTGAGTCGCCTCCGTTTGCAATCAGAATTGCCGTTGTCCCAATGAGTCTTTGTAGTTCGACCTGGCGACCTCGATCTAATCCACTCTCACCTACTAGTGGCCCCGCAGCCTCTGCCAATGCGGCCGCCATCGCGCCATCAGCGAATGATCCCCCAGCTGCCTCAGATGCTAGTCCGCCTGCTACCGCATGTGCGAGGACCTTTGGCAAGCTGCCTTCCGGCAATCCATTCGCGTCACCAAAGTCACCGATCTTGTGCTGTACGCCAGCCAGCCCGGCCATGACCATGGCGTAGGTCCAGCCAGCGGTGAGGTTGTCACCGATATCGCCACCGTTAATGGCCGTAGAAACGGTCGCATTCACGGATGCGCCAATCAGACCCGTCTGCGTACGGTAGATTGTGTTTTCCATCGCAGTTGCGGTCGTGGGGTCGAAGTCCCCCAAGCCTGCTGCGTTGTTGAGTTGCGCGGTGAACCCAGCAGAGACCATGGCTGTGACCAGACTGCGCAGGCCTTCATCAGAGCCGAGCTGTTCAAGCGTTGCGCCCAGATCCCCTTGGTTATTCACAAGTGCCACTGATGATTGTGTCAGCAGGTTGCCAAGACCAGCCTGTACTGCGGCTTGACCCGCTGCACCCAGACCCCAACTGCTTGCGATGCTTTCTGCCCAGCCTGCGGTCACACCGCCAGTTGCATAGGTCACAACCGCCGTCACCAGCAACGCGCCTGCTTCCGTCAGGCCTTGCTCTTGATAGTCCCATTCCTGAACAGTTGCTTCGACACCACTCCAATCCACATCTGGGTTGGTGCGCATGTCACCGATCCATTCTAAACCGGGTTGGGCGGAGATTGTGGTTAGTGCATCGTCTAGATTGTCATGGGCCTGGTACTCAATGATGATCCCGGTGCCTGCATCGATGGTAAACCCACCGTCCGCGTAGACTTCCACCATTTCGATGGTTTCAATGCTTTCGCCTTCGTCGCCTTCACTCCACCAAAACAGGTCTTCTTCACGCTGATAATCCTGCTTAAAGGTGCTGTCGGTTTCAGACAGCAAGGCAACTTCACCAGCAGCAGACAAGCCCGTCTCATCACCGCTTTGCAACGTGGCAGCATCGATTGTGATATCACCAGTATTAGCTGTGATGGTCAGGCCACCGTTTGCGGCAATCACAGTGCGTGCGGTATCAACGGACATATCTAGCTGGCGGACGTTGGTTTCGACACTGAACAGTCCACTACTGCCGATATCCAGCTTGAGGTCTGACTGTTCAACACCTTGCACGGAAGCGATGTTCACAGACCCATCTGCTGTCAGAGCAGCATCGCCACCAACACTTGCATCAACGCCGCGTAGGGTCAGATCGCCGCCAGTTACAATACTTAAGTCACCGCCAGCTGCGATCGTCGCAAGCGTATTTGTGCGGCGGTACTCATTGTCGTAGCCGCCCTTGATTTCATCATCGCGTTTGGTTTCCAACTCCAGAGCAGTGATCTCAATGCTGTCGCCAGCCGTGATACTGATTGCGTCGCCAGCGACAAATTCGCCGCCGACTGAACCGACAGAGCCCGCTGCATTGATTTGAAGGTTATCGCCTGCTTCGATCCGCGCAGTTTGCTGGGCGCGATCAGTAAAGCCAGATGGCATCTCGTCACGAGACTTTTCTGTAGTGTTGAATACTGTTTCTGCCGTGATGCTCACATCACCACCGCCGATGACCCGGCCTGACTGGTTTGCAAAAACGGTACCTGCATTGATGGTGATATCGGCGTTCGAGAACAGCGATCCGCCTGTATTTGCAAAGATAGACCCGGCACTTAGGTTCAGACTATTCACACCGGATAGTGCGCCCGAGTTGGCAATTGCACCTGCAAAGATGTTTGTCTGTCCGCCACTGATCTGTGCGCTGTTGAGGTCAATATTCGCCAGTGTTGCCTGCGACAGGTAAAGGCGCGGCACCAGAACTTCTTGGCCTTGTACGACCTGTGTTTCCAACCACACGATGTCGGACGTCAATGCCGCAATCTGATCCGGTGTGAGTGCCACACCGAGGGACAGGCTAAGGTCACGCTGCGCGTCAATAGCGTTGTCATAAAGCGCCCGCATCTGCGCGATATCATCAACGCCGGCGATCAGGTAACGACCGCCAGTCTGGCCAAAGATCTGCTCACGGATCAGACGCGTTTCAACATAGGCATCGCCAAAACGACGCATCGTCTGATCCGGATTGTAGCCACCAAGCTGGCCCAGAAAGTAATCTGAGCCCAAAAACTGGCTCGCGTCGATAAAGTCCGGACGTGTCTCAACAAGATAGGGAGCATTCGGATCGGTTGCTGGATCAAAAACAGCACTACGATCCAGAACTGTGTCGATGCTCAGTGTCAGATCGCCCAAGCTATCGCCGCTGATGGCAACCGCATCAATCGCTGCGAGCGCGCGATCACCCGACTCTAGGCCAATCTGATCCGCACCATCGCGAACGGCGTTGTTATCGAGGTAGCCGCCGATGAGGCCATTGAGCGTGCCGCCAGCTTCGATGGTACCGAAGACGGCATCCACGGTTGCGGTGGTCTGACTGGTATTGGTCGTCGTCCAACGGCGACTATCGACATCCAGACACTCCCCAAAGAACCAGATGTCACAATAGCGGCGCCAGTGATGTGTCACGGCTTCTGAAACTGTCGTTTCAATCAGATCACGGCCGGTGTTTGTGACCGTGTCGGCGACAATTGCCACATCACCGTTTGCCGCAATCTGGCTGTACTCATTGGTAACAGAGGTGCCGTTGAGTGTGAGATTGCCACCCGCAAGCAGTTGTGCAGCAACGCCATTATTCTCTGCGGCTTCGGTCGTCATCGTGATGGTCGTGAGAGTGGCCGTGTTGGTGTGCCCCATGCCGGGGCGTCGCGGGCTTTCTGAGCCACTGACCTCTTCCACAGATGTGGTTGTTATTGTAGGCGCGGGACGTGTGTTGCTGATTGCGTCAGCCGCAATGAAGATGTTTCCCGCAATCGCCTCAATCGTGCCCGAACTGTTTAGCAAACTGCTTGCGCGTGGCCCGGCCAAACCGGCAATTGTCAGATCATCTTCGGCAATGACGTCAGCGTTGGTATTCGTGAAGTCACCATCAAGCCGATAGGTCGATGAGGTGCCAGAATACAGCAACCCCGCATTGTCCAGATCACCAGCCAAATCCACAGCCAATGCACCCGCCGATGTCCCAATCGCACCGGCATTCTCCAAAGACGCCGCTTCAAACTGTACGCCAGCACCACCGTTGATCAGGCCCTCTGTCTGATTGGTGATTGCACCAGCTGCGGCGCCATTTTGACCTGCAACGGTGATGGTTCCTTGAGCGACGATATCGCCTTCATTGCGCAATGCGCCGTTTGTATGAATATCCAGCGCAGCAACACCAACAAGCGTGCCAGTGTTATCAACCGTCTGATCTGTGGTGATCGTAAGGTTGCCGCTTTGGGCTGCGATAAGACCTGCATTGCCCAGTGACTGGCTTTGCGTTGTTGTCTGACCACCAATGATTTGGCCGCTGTCCGCGTTGTTGAGCGTGGTTCCAGCAGTTACCGTCACATCCGTTTGGGACATCAGGTCACCGCTATTGGTCACAGCAGTTTGCGCTGTCACAACCGTTTGGTCGTCACCCGCGACACGACCTGTGTTCGTGACAGATCCTTCGGTTGCAAGCAGTGTTGCCGTATCTTGTGTGCCCAGCGTGGCACTGGTTGCGATGCTATCGCCCGTAACATCAAGCGCACCCATGGAGGCGAAGTCACCACCATTGATCGCCAGATTATCGTCTGACGAAATTGTGAGCGCATCACCTGCACGGATTTGACCATTGGTCGCTGAAAGCGTGTCGGTCGCAATGGTGACATTGCCGAGCGAGCGCACGTTATCTGTCGCAGCGGCTGCATCGCGCGACAGATCAACCGACGCCGCATCCAATGCAATCTCAGCGCCGGCAACTAGCGTACCTTCACCTGCATCAATCGTGGTGCCCGTTAATGAAAGCGTACCGTTCTGTGTCTGTGCGCCTGCGCTGGTCACGCCTGCCGCAGCGATTGCACCTGTTTCAAGCGTGATATTCGCACCGTTCAAAGTGACATCGCTTTGTGATGCCACCAATGCGTTTGCTGCAATCTCAACCGCGGTGAGACCTTGCAGGGTGACTGCATCATCGGAAAAAATCGTGCGCTCGGCCCTCACGGTTGATGATCGTGACGTGGCCCGCACAGGTCCAAGTGCCTGCACCTGGCCCATCACAAGCCGCCCATCGGCGGTCAGGGTCATCTCACCCGCGTTCGATGCCATCTGCCCCTGCATATTCACACCAGAGCCAACTTCGGTCGAAAGCACTGTAATCCGACCAGCATACATGCCACCGAGCAATGAGCTATCAATCGCGATGGCAGGCGCACCACCGTCATTGCCGCGCGACGTCGCTGTACGATTACCATAGTCGAAGTCATTCTGACCTGCGATCAAACCCAAGTCACCGCCTGCGGCGACGGGGCCCTGTAGGGATATCCGGCGCGACACGATATCGAATATTGTCGTCGAACGGGCATCGGCACCATTCGCACCAATCAATACGTCACCGCCATTGACCGCAAACCCTGCCAATGCGCCGTCTGCACCAATTTGCGCAGTACCAGTTGAAAGCGTCACACGTGGCGTATTGATAAAACCACAGCCATTGCACGTGATGCCGTTAGGGTTCGCCACGATAATATCAGCGGATGCGCCATGTACCTCCAGCGCACCCTCCATAACCGAACGTCCTCCGCCGGTCACTTCGTTCAGAATAACCGTAGCAGGGCCACTTGTTGCCAGATTCCCGTTGCCTTGCAGTAACCCGCCCAATTGCGATTGGTCCAAAGAGTCATTGGAGTTGTTAAGGATCGCACCGCCATTGCCGACATTAAAGTCCGTGTAGGTGTTCTGCGAAAGACCCGCCGCGTTGGGTGTGGCGATATCAACTGTCGTGACGCCGTTGCCTGCTTCATAGACAGTTGTCCCAGCGCCATCGGCCACAATATTGGAGGTTTGCGCCATGATCGGCTGCGCTGCGACCAACAGGCTCATGAACGCACTCGTCGTGTTGCGCGCAAACTTTGCAAAACCCATTGGCTTGGCATAGCTACCGTAAGTGTAAGTCTTCGAACGGGGCGTCATGGGCTTGTTCTGCACGAGATACGTCTTTCGTTAGAATGAGATCGATAAAGAAGCGGCAAAAACACCGCTATCTGGTCGTGTCGCAGGTAGATTGTCGGGGAGGTTAATATGGTCAGCATAGCTGATATCGAAAGTGATGCGGCCACCTTGTGAGCGCAGTCCAAGAGCGCCACCGCTCAGCGTTCCGCCTGCGATGTCAAAGTTAGACTGTGGTGCAATACGACCGATATCGTATGCGATGTATGGCACGATACGACCAAACGCTTTGGCAAGCTGCGGGTCATCTATCGGGGCCGTTGGCATTGCGAACTCATTGCGCAGCATCACACCACGGTTGCCAAAGAGCAGTGCCGCTTCCGCGCCACGTACGCTGGAATGGCCGCCAAGCGACATCTGTTCCGACCCGAATAGCAGGTCGTTCGACCATTGCGCTGTCAGGCGGCCATCATAGGTGAATGGTTGAGAGTGAATTTCGAAGTTGCGCGAGAACCCCAGCGAAAGATCAGCTTTGCTGAACTGCCCAGCGGGCGATCCGTCAGGCGCATCGCCATCATCAAACGCACCCCAGATTTCCAACCCGCGCGACACACCAAAAGACGCTGAACCCTGACCGCCCCAGATTTGGCGGCTATGCGACAGGTCAAGACTGAACACGGACAATCTGCGGCTTGATACATCAATACGACTACCAAGAATGAAGCTTTCGGTTTCCTTCGCGGTCAGTGTTCCGGCAAGTGTCGTTTTCGATGTCTGGTTGCGGTGCAATACCCGCGAGACGCGCAGGTTGGTCGTGCTGGAATTCCCCGACGTCTCAATCGGACCCAGGGCACCAGCAATCTCCGACTTGTATTCATTGCGGTTGCCATCCAACGCAAACGTCCAATACCCATAAGGCACTTCAAACTTGGCCGTCCATGTGCTGCCGCTGGGGCGACGACCTCTCAACGCCAGCGGATGGTCATCCATCGACCTTTGATATGTGAGCGACAGCGTGTCATTCAAACCCAAGAGGTCGTCGTACCCAAAGCTGAGACGTGACTGGTATTCACCGGTCGACGCGCTGCCTTGATCATCCATGCTCAGCGATCCGTTCCAGCGTCGGCCAACCTCGCGGTTGACTGCAAGAACGGAACCACCCTGTTCAGAGCCTGCAGCGATCTGCATGGTCGCATTGACTGAACGCAAGCGAGTTAGCTGATCTAAACCTTGTTCGATATCGCGCAGGTTCACCGGTTCGCCAATCATGCCAGGAAACGCTGTCGTGCGCTGACCAGGCAAACCGTCTGGATCGCCATTCATCACGATCGCTTCCAACGATCCTTCGACAACAACGACATCCAGTTGACCGTCTGACAGGTCCTGCTCGGGCAGAAAAGCACGCGCCGCAACATAACCCGCTTCGACATAGGCAAAGGTCACGGCCTCCAAAACAGAATTGATTTCAGGCAGACCAAGGCAAGCACCCTCCAGCGGGGCGATTGCTAGGGCAATGATTTCGTCCGGGATGAGCGATACACCTGCAACATCAACAGTGTTCACATCAATACAGGCGTCAGCCGGGCTGCGCCGGGACAGGTCGGGCGCTTGCGGCGCTTGCCCTTGTGGTGCGGTGGCAAGCGGGGTCACCTGTTGCTGCGCCTGTTGGCGTTCAATGGCTGCGGCTTGTGCAGCTGCCAAATCCTCGGCGGTCTGCGCGTATAGGGGTGATGCACAAAGCGTTAAGCCAACGATGAAGCTCAGCTGTCTCACTGGCCGCCACCGATAATATCGCCATTTGAAAGCGCCGCGAAGCCACGCGTAAAGCCGCGCAGCGAAAACACAACGCGAACGACCTGTCCATTGAGCAATCGAAAGTTCGCCGCACCTTCTAGCCCGCGTTTCATGCCGCCCAGGACCTGTTCGTCGGCAGGTATGACAACCCAACATCCAGCTTGGTTACAATTGCGATAGCGCAAGATTTGTGGGGTTGCTGCACCCAACGTGAGCCCAAAATCTGATGGCAAATGCACGTCCTGAGGTGTCAGAATAACCAGCGCCCAGCCAACATTGCCGGCGGCGTCGTCAGCACGCGAAAGGGCAATGTTCAGGACTTCGACAGGACTGCCGTCTTGCTCTACTTGCACAGACTGCGACAACTCGCAGGCGGGGGCTTGGTCAGATTGTTGGGGAAGAACGCAGCGATATTGCCAGTCTTCAAAGCGCTCCGATGCGATCTGAGAGGTGGCCAATTGCACGGCATCCGCAGGCGAAACCGACTGCGCAAATGTACCGCTTGCGGCGAGCAAAAAACCGAAAGTTACTAAACCAAAGCGCAGCACCGCCGAATCCATCAACACTATCTCTGCGTGTGTAGATTGCCTGACATTCGCGCAAAACTGTGACCCGATTCAGACTTTGTTTGCCTTATTTGGATTGACGTTACTGCCACAACCGCCGACGCCATCATGGATCGGCTCGTACACTCAAGCAAATAGATCGATGAAGTCCGTGACCTGCAGGTTCGACGCCTGATCCATGCAGCGGGTAGCACCAATGGCCGTTTATCTCGCTGCGCGGCAGCATGGCATCTTTCGCTGATGCCGCAATTTTCGCGCTGCAAGCGCACGCAGCACAAAATGCGAATTCACAGTTTGGGCTCAAAGCCGCCATCCTACCTAAATACAAACCGCACCGCTCTGATCCGAAGGCCTGACGCCTGATTGCGAGAACATCGAAACGCTCCTCTCCTGACACCTCCTGTCAGCAGCCTGCCTTGAACCCTCGGGCAATCAAGCCAACTATAGGCGCAACCAAAGGAATCGCCATGGCCTACGCCCAGACCGACAAATCGGATCCCGATCAATACCTGTCCAACCCCGCCCCTGACGTCAAAACCCGCGAAAAGCTGGAAGGCGGCAAGCAATTCGTGCTGTCGACCGAATTCGACCCCGCAGGCGACCAGCCCACAGCGATCAAGGAATTGGCCGAAGGCGTCATGGATGGCGAACAAAACCAGGTCCTGCTCGGGGCGACCGGCACCGGCAAAACCTTCACCATGGCCAAGGTGATCGAACAGACCCAACGCCCCGCGATCATCCTTGCACCAAACAAAACACTGGCGGCGCAATTATACGGCGAATTCAAAGGGTTCTTCCCTGATAACGCCGTCGAATATTTCGTCAGCTACTACGACTATTACCAGCCAGAGGCCTACGTGGCGCGCTCTGACACCTATATCGAGAAAGAGAGCCAGATCAACGAACAGATCGACCGGATGCGCCACTCCGCAACCCGCGCCCTGCTGGAAAGGGATGACGTGATTATCGTGGCGTCGGTGTCCTGCATCTACGGCATCGGCTCGGTCGAAACCTACGGCGCCATGACGCAGGATCTGCACACAGGCCGCGATTATGACCAGCGCAAGATCATGGCCGATCTCATCGCCCAGCAATACCGGCGCAACGATCAGGCGTTCCAGCGGGGCAGCTTCCGGGTACGTGGCGACAGCCTGGAAATCTGGCCCGCCCACCTGGACGACCGGGCCTGGAAACTGTCTTTCTTTGGCGAAGAACTGGAAAACATCACCGAATTCGACCCGCTCACCGGCGAAAAGACTGACACATTCGAAAAGGTCCGCGTCTACGCCAATTCCCACTACGTGACGCCCAAACCGACCATGCAGCAAGCCATGATCGGGATCAAAAAGGAACTGCGGATCAGGCTCGACCAGCTGGTGGCCGAAGGCAAACTGCTGGAAGCGCAGCGGCTTGAACAGCGCTGCAACTTCGACCTCGAAATGCTCGAAGCAACCGGCGTCTGCAACGGTATCGAAAACTATTCCCGCTATCTGACGGGGCGCGCACCCGGCGAACCGCCCCCCACGCTGTTCGAATTCATTCCCGACAACGCCATCGTTTTTGCGGACGAAAGCCATGTCTCCGTCCCGCAAATCGGCGGCATGTATAAAGGCGACTACCGACGCAAATTCACACTGGCCGAACACGGGTTCCGCCTGCCCTCCTGCATGGATAACCGCCCCCTGAAGTTCGAGGAATGGGACGCCATGCGCCCGCAATCCGTCTTCGTCTCTGCCACCCCCGCCGCATGGGAACTGGAACAGGCAGGCGGCGTGTTCACCGAACAGATCATCCGCCCCACCGGCTTGATCGACCCCGAGATTGAAATCCGGCCCGTGGAAATGCAGGTCGACGACCTGCTGGATGAGGTCCGCAAGGTCGCTGCCGATGGCTACCGCACCCTTGTCACGACCCTCACCAAACGCATGGCCGAGGATCTGACCGAATACATGCACGAACAGGGCATCAAAGTCCGCTACATGCACAGCGACATCGACACGATCGAGCGGATCGAGATTCTGCGCGACCTGCGCCTCGGGGCCTTCGACGTGCTGATCGGGATCAACCTGCTGCGCGAAGGGCTCGACATTCCCGAATGCGGGCTCGTGGCGATACTTGATGCGGATAAAGAAGGCTTCCTGCGCTCCGAAACCTCGCTCGTGCAAACCGTCGGGCGGGCCGCGCGGAACGCCGAAGGCCGCGTCATCATGTATGCCGACCGGATCACCGGATCCATGGAACGCGCGATGCGGGAAACCGAACGGCGGCGCGCCAAGCAACTGAAATACAACGAAGATCACGGAATCACCCCGCAGACGGTAAAGAAAAACGTCGAGGATATTCTGGCAGGCCTCTACAAGGGCGACGTCGACATGAACCGGGTCACCGCCAAGGTCGACAAGCCCATGGCCGGGGCCAACCTCGCTGCCGTGCTCGACGGGCTGCGGACCGACATGCGCAAAGCCGCCGAAAACCTCGAATTCGAGGAGGCCGCGCGCCTGCGCGACGAAATCAAGCGTCTCGAAACGGTTGATCTGGTGGTCAGCGACGACCCCCTCGCGCGGCAACAAGCCGTGGACAAAGCGGTGGGCGACGCGCAAAAAGCCGCGGGGCGGTCAACGGCAGGCAGGCCCGGGCAGCGGGGTGGGAATGTGAAGCGGCGGAAGCGGTAAGCGGTGAAAAGCATACCTAGAGGACACCGGCGCTCGACGCCGAAAGTCAAAGACGGGCAAGTCCAGAAAAAGAACCGCCATCTGGAGACGCCGAGTTACCGGTCAGAAATGCCCCAAAGCCCACTCATCGACAAGGAACGTCCGGGACAGGGCTATCTACATGTTGTTAGCAAGTCGGATATCGAGAAATTCATCCGCATACTTCCTGATTGGGGCGGACTGTCAAAGGGGTTGCGGGCTGTTCTGATGGCCAAAGGTGAACCGGGCTGTGATGGATGGTATGGCCATGACGGTTTGGTTGCCATTTGCGCGTGGCGACGAGACCTATGGCGCTCATCAAATGAGCAACACCTCGTAGAGCATCAGCAACTTTATGAAAGGCTGGGTGTTCCTTCAGAACTGGAAGGCGGCAATGTGTTGTGTAAGTTCACCAGATCAACTGCAAAGGCCTACCTTTTGCTGCATGTGTTTCTGCATGAATTGGGCCATCACCGCGATCTGATCACGACAAAGAAGAAGACGAATCCAGGACGGGGGGAAGGATTTGCCGAAGAATGGGCTTTCAAGCACGAAGCATTTGTTTGGGACGCGTATGTAAAAACATTCGGCGACCCCCGTTACGGAAAATGAACGCAGCAAGGTCTGCTACACTTTTTCGTGGTGACCAGTTGCGCACCAGAGTATTTATTCGTATCTCGCCCGGCCGATAGGCCGGGCAGCGTCCGACCGCCCCCATGGGCGGACGCTTCGCTTTCCGCCCGCGGTCAGCCGCTGCCCTCTACGACCTGATCTCACGTCCGTCCATTCTTCAGCAAGCGTAGGGTGCGCATTCATGCGCACCATCCCAACCTGTCTCGCTCTTAACCCACCCGAAAGCATAGCCCCAAGCCGGTGCCTGCACCGTAGGATGGGTGATTTCACCTATCAACGCATGTCGAAACACACGTCCATCGCCTCCACATCTCCCGCCCGGACGATAGGCCGGGCAGCGCCCGAACCGCTCCCACGGGGCGGGCGCTTCGCTTCCTGCCCCTCGGTTCGGGCACTGCCCTCATTGCATTGGCCGCCCCCCACGGTCCAGACGATGCGCAAAACGCGCCACCGTCCCGGGCTTGACCCGGGACCTCAACGTCGCGGCCTGCCCTTGCCAGCCGACCACACGAACCTACCTCCCCCATATGCGCCTTGCCCTTGCCCTCGCCGTCCTCGCCTCCCCCGCCGCCGCTTGGGAGTTCTCACCCGCCCCCATCTGCACTCTGACCGAGACGACCGCCGAAGGCACGCTGACCATCACCTATGATGCGTCCTTGCCCGAATACACAATCACCATCACCCTGCCCGATGCGACATGGCCCGCCGCCCCCGGCTTTGCCATGGGTTTTGCGGGCGACCGGCCCATCAGCATCCAGACCGACCGACACATGCGCAGTGCCGATGGCCGCAGCCTGACGGTTAAGGACACAGGCTTTGGCAATGTCCTCAACGGTCTTGAATTCAACATGCGCGCCTATGCAACATCCGGCGACACCACCGTCGGCTTCACGCTGACAGGTATCGGCCCTGCGATCCGCGATTTTCGGAACTGCCCGGCGGCCAACCTCGCTTGACCGCAGACCGGGTCAGCCATTCCAGACTATCAATTTCGGGCGTTCCGCCTTAAACTGCCCGCATTTCAAGACGCCCCGCGGACCATTGCGGGCCAATTTTTACAGGGCGATTTTTATGACACATTTTCTATTCGGCTTCCTCTTTGCATTCTTCACTGCCGCCTTCGTGATCATCGGCGATTTCGCGATCAAACTTGCCGCAGACGGGGGAAAACCCGTTTGGTCCGGCTTTGTGCTGATCGGCATGCTGACCTATGCCACCTCCGCCATTCTGTGGTTCTACGCCATGCGCCACGTCACGCTGGCGCAGGCCGGGGTGATCTATGCGATGCTGACCTTGCTGGCACTTTGCGTCATCGGGGTGATCTGGTTTGATGAACGGCTCTACACCCGCGAATATCTGGGGATCGCCTGTGCCTGCGCATCCATGGTGCTGATGGCGCGGGTGAGTTGAGGCGTTTCAGACCTTGTTAACACCTGCGCAGCGCACGGCCCGTTAACCCGGCAAAACCGCGCAAAGGTGCCATACGCTTTGCCGACGTCTGGCCGACGCTTTGCCGACCGATGATTTGCCAACAAAACCACGCGTTAACCCACGATTCGGCGTCACATCCCGTTGCACCCCGAAAATCGACCCGCACGCGGCATTAAGATTGCCGCGTGACGCAATCCACAATTGCATCCTATCCCGACCCTCGGCATAATCCGAAATGTGGGGCACAACGACATGGACCACCTGGAATAATCAGGGGCCGAGCAGAGGCGAAGTTGATGCGCAGTTTGATGATATTTGGGGCACTGGCCACAGTTGCGGCTTGTGGCGGCGGTGGCGTCAGCGGGACAGTCGGCGAAGCCTGTATTGACGCGGACAGGCGCAATGCCTCGCCCGCCTTATGTTCCTGTGTACAGCAGGTCGCCAGCCGGACGCTGTCGGGCCGCGATCAGTCACGGGCGGCGGCATTTTTTGCGGAACCGCAATTGGCCCAAGACACACGCCAATCAGACCGGCGCGGGGATGAGGCGTTCTGGGGTCGCTACAAGATTTTCAGCGAGGCGGCAAAGCGGCAATGTCGGTCAGTAAGCTAGCGCAAGACGTCTCAATCATATCCAATGCGGCGTCAAAATCCCTTGTATAATAGGGGTCTGGAACATCTTTATCTGCCAATAACCGCACCGGGGTGCCATTGCCCACAGGTCGCATCGCTTCGATATCTGACAGGTTCTGCCGGTCCATGGCAACGATCAGATCAAACGCCGTAAAGTCCGCAATGCTGAACTGGCGCGCGCGCAAATCTGCCAGCGCAACACCGCGCATCCGCGCCGCATCCTGCATCGGCCCATACGGTGGATCACCCACATGCCAGCCGCCCGTCCCCGCACTATCCAGCGTCAGATGCGGGGCGAGTTGGCGCATCACCCCTTCGGCCGCGGGCGAGCGGCAGATATTGCCAAGGCAGACAAATAGAATGCGCATCAACGCAAAACGCCAGCCTTGGTCATCGCCCTTGCATAGATCCACAAAGCGATCAGAATGACGGGTATGGCGATGCTGAACGCGATTGCGGCAGGCCCGGCCACGGCCATCATCGCGCCGCCATCCGCAATGCCGTAAGTATAGATCGAAGACACGATCAGCCCCAGCAAAGACAGGGCAAAGGCCGATCCGGCGTAGCGCGACCGCAACAGCAGCAGCAACGACCCGATGATCGAAAACCAGACCCCGACACCCCAGCTGATATTGAACCAGAATGGTGCCTCTTCCAGCATCCTCAACCGGGCCTCTGGCTGTGCTGCCAGATACGCGGCACTGTTGGTTTTGGTCATGATGTAGTCCATCGCCCCGCCCGCATTCCACAGCAAGCTCAGAACGCCTACGATCCACAAATGAACAGGTGTTTTTGTCATGCGCCCTCTCCCTTTGGAAAGGACGATACCAAAGAACCGGCTTTACGCCAATTCACCCCGCGCCATGCGGTAATGGGCAGGGATCGAGGGGATGAAAAACAGGATCCACCCCCAACTCATCCAGGCCAGAACCGCAGCAGGGATCCATAGAACAGACAGGACCAACCCGATCCACCCGGTCATGCGGTGGGCCGTTCCCGGGGGCAATAAACGCAGCAAAAACAGGTGGCACAGCTTGCCCCCATCCAATGGCTGCACCGGGATCATATTGAAAACGAAGAATGCCAGGTTGAGAAAGGCAAACAGGCCCAGATAGCTGTAAATCTGAACATAAAGCGGGGACGGCACAACTGGTAGATCCTGGATCATCATCCATTGCCCAAGCGAGGCGATTGCCCACAATGCCAGGTTCACCAGCGGGCCCATCGCAACGATCAGCTCCTGCTCGCGCGGGTCAGCCGACCGGGCGTGTTCGCAAAACCCGCCGCCGCCATGCAGCATGATGCGGCGCACCGGGACACCCTGCACCTTGCACCCCCAGGCGTGCCCCAGCTCATGCAGGAAAATCGTCGCCACAAGAAGTGCAGCAAAGATCAGACTGCCAACCGAAAGCCCTTGTGAAATCAAAACGATCAGCACAATCAACAAGCCAAGCGATTGCCCAAGTTCAACCGGCACGCCCATCGGCCCCATGAACCGGAAAATCACCTTATCGTCACGCAACATATGCACTGATCCCAGACTAGAACTTGCAGCATCGCTCAGACCACAGGGCCGGGACGCAGCGCAAGTCTGACGGCCTGCATTGGCAATTCTGCGGCAAAGCTGTGACCGATCTGCCCCGGTTGCCCAAACCGGCACGCCGCGCCATGATCACGGCCATGAAAATTGCAATTCTGACTGGCGCAGGCATTTCAGCGGAAAGCGGGCTGGGCACATTCCGTGACGAGGATGGGCTGTGGACCAAATATGACCTGAACGATGTCGCCACGCCCGAGGGGTTTGGCCGCAACCCGGCGCTTGTGCATGATTTCTACAATGCGCGGCGGGCCAATTGTCAGGGCGCAACCCCAAACGCAGCACATGATGCATTGGCGCAATTGGCGCGCAGCCCAAATCACGAGCTGACCCTGATAACCCAGAATATTGATGATCTGCATGAACGGGCGGGATCGCCGCGCGTGATCCATATGCATGGCGAATTGATGCGCGCGCTATGCGGCACGTGTGACGCCCGATGGGATGCCCCGGCGATCATGGCGCCCCATGATCATTGTCCGCAATGCCAGCAGACGGCAACGCGCCCCGACGTCGTTTGGTTTGGCGAAATGCCCTATTTCATGGACGACATCACCGTAGCCGTCGCGCGGGCCGACCTGTTCGTGGCCATCGGCACCAGTGCCGAGGTTTATCCGGCCGCCGGTCTGGTCGAACTGGCGCAAGGCGACACGCTAGAACTGAACCTCGCCCCTTCTGCGCAGGCCAATGCCTTTGACGCGCGGCGTTTTGGCCCTGCGACGCAGGTTGTGCCGCAATGGGTGGCGGAACTGACCAGCTAAAGTGACTGGACAGCAAGAACCGGCCCGATAAGAAGGGCTGCATGACACGCGCAACCGATATTCCCAACCTGGCCGAGCGTTTACGCAATGGTGACCGCAGGGCGCTGGCGCGCGCGATCACCTTGGTCGAAAGCGGGCGGGCGGATCACAGGGCCGATGCACTGGCCCTGCTGGAGGCTGTCGGGACCGACAGGCAAGCCACCCGGATCGGCCTGTCAGGCACGCCAGGTGTCGGCAAATCCACCTTTATCGAAAGCTTTGGTTTGATGCTGACCGGTCAGGGGCTGCGGGTCGCTGTTCTGGCCGTTGATCCGTCATCGGCGCGCTCGGGCGGGTCAATCCTGGGCGACAAAACCCGGATGGATCATTTGGCCCGCGACCCGAATGCGTTCATCCGACCATCCCCCAGCCAAACGCAGTTGGGCGGTGTCGCCCGCCGGTCCCGCGAAGCGGTGGCGCTGTGTGAAGCTGCCGGATTTGACGTCGTACTGATCGAAACAGTGGGTGTCGGGCAATCGGAAACCGTTGTGGCGCAGATGGCCGATCTTTTTGTCTTGCTTCTTGCACCCGCGGGGGGTGACGAGTTGCAAGGGGTCAAGCGCGGCATCATGGAAATGGCAGATCTGATCCTTGTAAACAAGGCCGATGGAACTTTGAAACAACAGGCAACCCGCACCTGCGCTGATTATGCCGGGGCCTTGCGTCTGTTGCGGAAACGGCCCCAGGACCCTGATGGATTTCCCAAGTCATTGACGGTGTCGGCACTGGAATCAGACCAGATCGACACGGCTTGGGCCGAAATGCAGACATTGGTCAACTGGCGGCAGGAAAACGGGATCTGGGCCGCGACCCGTCAGGCGCAGGCCGATTACTGGTTCACCGAAGATGTGCGGCAGGGGGCCGTCGACCTGATACTGCAAGACCCGGCAACGGCCGCGCGGATCAAAACTGCACAGGCCGCCGTGACTGCCGGAAAAATGTCACCCACAGCGGCGGCAGCACAGGTTCTGGCGCCGTTTCAGGCAAAGGCTAAAACCTGACTGATTTGCGCGCCTGCCTGTGCAACCACATATTGCGCACGGGCCGGACGGATCGCCGGATCGACCGAACGGTTAATCCATCCCTGCCCTTCCAGATTGCCCAATGACATCGACAGCGCGCGATCCGTGATCGGCGCAAGCGATGTCTTGATTTCACTGAAATAGCGCGGTTGCTGCGCCACGGTCAGGATCGGCAAGGTCCACATCCGGCGCAGCAAAACGGCCTCGGCCTGTCTGTTAACCGCTTTTTCAACACCCGACGCGATAACCGCCATCTGCGCGCCCCGCGCCGTCAGCCGATATTCAGGGCGCAGCGGATGGCCATGGCCGGGGTTTCGCTCGACCAGTTCCAAGGTCAGCAGATGTTGCAGGCTTTGCCCAAAGGCCGTGCGCCCGGCGCCTGACGCCGTCAGCAACGCAGCCTGCCGCCCCGGCACACCATCATGCATCAGCGCCAGAATGCGAAACGACCAGGCGCGTGTCGTCACCTTGACAAGTTCGTTTATGTCCATAAAGTATAGTTTATATATTTTTTGACAGAAGGAAAGCCCATGCCACTTGTTACCCTAGATAAAACGATCACCTTCGCCATTTCGGTCAGCGACCGACATGCCAGCGCAAAATGGTATGGTGACATGCTTGGTTTTGAGTTGCTCTATCACGCTGATGATGCTGGCTGGAGCGAGTTGAACACCATGACAGATGGCGTCACGATTGGGTTGGGCGAACAGGCAAAGCCGACCCCCGGAAACGCCGTGCCAGTCTTTGGGATTGCCGATATCGACGCCGGGCGCAAAAAGCTTGAGGCGGCAGGCATCCGCTTTGACGGTGAAACGGATGTTGTCGACGGTATGGTCGCCACCGCGACATTTTATGATCCCGATGGGAATGCACTGATGCTGGCGCAAGACCTGACTGGTCAGGGATAAACAAGGCCGCAGGTCCGGTGGCGGAAATGCCACCGGGCGCGCCGATCGTCAGCCAGGAATGCCAATGCGGGTCGATACTGCCCGCGAGGTCGTGTTGACGTTACGTGGTGATAACGGGCTTTGCGTCACTTGACCTGCGTTGGGTGGGCAAAGCGGGTTGACTGGGTCACGGAATCCTCCTATTTCGCGCTGATCTTATTCATGACCCGGTGCCATCGGGTCCTAACTCTATGCAGGATGTCCCGCCATACGGGCCGGTGATATCCCTCAAGACAAGGAAAACGCCCATGTCGCGCCGTTGCGAACTGACTGGAAAAGGCCCGATGTCTGGCAACAATGTCAGCCACGCCAAAAACCGTACCCGCCGCCGCTTTCTGCCCAACCTGCAGGACGTGACGCTGCAGTCTGACGTGCTTGGCCGTTCATTCAAATTCCGTATTTCCAATGCTGCCCTGCGCACTGTTGACCATCGCGGTGGTCTGGATGCGTTCATGGCCAAGGCAAAGGATGCAGAGCTGTCCTCTGACGCATTGAAAGTAAAGAAAGAAATCGCCAAGGCGACTGCCGCCTAAGCGCATTTTCTTCACCTGAAATACAAAACCCGGTTGCGCCCGCCGCAACCGGGTTTTTCGTTGTGGTCAGGTTTTGCTGACTTGGTGCAAACTGATAAATCTGGTATTGTTCCCATATTCGTTACTGTGAAGTGCTTTGAAAAATTTATTTGCGTTCATAGATAGGCTGCATGGTCGTACACCGCGATGACCAATGTTATTCGTACCTGGGGGTTCGATTATGATAAATTCAATCAAGCGCCCATTGGGTGCGATAATACTATTGCTTGGGCTACTGTTCCCTGCTTTTTCATCCGCGAACGAGACGGATACAGGTCGTTGGTCGGATGAAATCAACTATATCCGCTCACATGGCGTTTCAGTCATCCAGAATGGCAACGGCTCTGCCCTGATCGTTTTGGAAACCAAGTTCGGCCCAGAGCCCGCGCCCGCGATGCGCCTTCACTTGGGCAAGGACGGGGTGGCGAACCCATCCGCCGATCTGGGTGTTTTGTCTAAAATCAAAGGCTTGCAAGTATTTGAAACGCCCGCTGCCGTCGACATCACCGATTTCAATGAGCTGCATATCTGGAATGTGGATGACGGCACCTCGCTTGGGGTTGCGCCGCTTGGGGGTTCATCCAACCCTTGACGCTCCACCGCAAGGTGGCAGACATAGGGGCGATGACCGCCCTTCCCATTGATCCGATCCTGCCTAAGCTGATCGCTGCCCTTGCGGCACATGGTCGTGCCGTTCTGCAAGCACCACCCGGCGCCGGCAAGACGACGCGCGTGCCATTGGCCATGCTGGATGCCGGCCTGACCCCCGGCAAGATCATCATGCTGGAACCAAGGCGCCTGGCCGCCCGCGCCGCTGCGGAGCGGCTGGCAGAGACATTGGGCGAAGCCCCGGGACAGACGGTCGGCTACCGGATGCGCGGCGACAGCAAGCCCGGAACGGGGATTGAGGTTGTCACCGAAGGCATCCTGACCCGCATGATCCAGTCCGATCCGGACCTGACGGGCATTGGTGCCGTGATCTTTGACGAATTTCACGAACGATCCCTGAACGCTGATCTGGGATTGGCCCTGACATGGGAGCTGCGCAACGTCTTGCGTCCCAACCTATTGGTTCTGGTCATGTCAGCCACGCTTGATGCGGCACCCGTTGCCACGCTGCTGGATGACGCCCCAGTCGTGACGTCCGAAGGGCGTTCCTACCCCGTCACAACCCATTTCCTTGACCGCGCAGTGCCAAAAGGCACACGCATTGAAGTCGCCACTGCCGATCTGGTTGTGGAGGCGGCGAGCCAGACCACAGGTGGCATGCTGGTGTTCCTCCCCGGCGAAGGCGAAATCAGGCGCACTGCCGCAGCCCTTGATGGGCGCTTGCCCAAGGATTGTCAGATCCGGCCCCTTTACGGTGCTTTGCCGTTCAAAGAGCAGCGTGTCGCCATCGCCCCCGCACAAACCGGGCGCAAGATCGTGCTATCCACATCCATTGCGGAAACATCGCTGACCATCGCGGATATTCGTGTGGTCGTTGATGCAGGTCGGGCAAGGCGGGCGCGGTTCGACCCCGGATCAGGCATGTCACGGCTGGTCACCGAAAAAGTCAGCCGGGCCGAGGCGACGCAGCGCGCAGGCCGCGCTGGCCGCGTCGCCCCCGGTGATGCCTATTGCTTGTGGACCAAAGGCGAAAACGGTGCCTTGCCCGGTTTTGCCCCGGCAGAGATTGAAGCCGCCGATCTGGCGGGGCTGGCACTGGAACTGGCGGTCTGGGGCAGCGATGAACTCGCCTTTCTGACGCCACCGCCAGCGGGCGCATTCGCCGAGGCGCGCAGCTTGCTGCAATCACTTGGTGCGCTGAATGGTGATTTGCGGATCACCGATCACGGGCGCGCGCTTGCCGCCATGCCACTACACCCGCGTCTGGGGCACATGCTGCAACTGGCGGGCGCGCAGGCGGCCCCATTGGCCGCCTTGCTGGCCGGGCGTGACCCGCTACGCGGTGCGCCCGTTGATATCGGTCTGCGGATCGCCGCGCTGAAAGGGCGGTATGATGGGCCGGGTAGCGTCAATCATGCGGCCTTGTCACAGATTAAAGCCGAAATTCCGCGCCTGTCCAAAGGCTTGCCCAAACGGCCCACCATGGATTTGGCCCAACAGGTCGCGCTGGCCTATCCTGATCGCGTCGGGCTGCGGCGCAAGGGGGATGCCCCCCGATACATCCTGTCAGGTGGCAAAGGCGCAGTACTGGACGCGGATGATCCCTTGGCCGGGCAACGGCTGATCATTGCCAGCGATCTGGACGGCGACGCCCGCGAAGCACGGATCAGGCAGGCGGTGACCATCAGTGAACGGGCGCTTCGCGATGTCTTTGCCGATCAGATCGGATGGAAAGATGTCTGTGAATGGTCCCGGCGCGACAGTCAGGTGCTGACGCGCAAGCAGGAATGCTTTGGCGCGCTGGTGCTGGATGATCGGGTCTGGCCCGATGCGCCGGATGATGCCGTGGCGCTTGCCATGCTGGACGGGGTGCGCCAACTGGGCTTACGGCCCACCCCCGCAGCAGACCGGTTTCGGTCGCGGACCGCCCTGATCGATGGCCTGCCCCCGATGGATGATGAAAGCCTGATGGTCGGGCTGGAACACTGGCTACTGCCGCATCTGGCAGGTGTGCGTAGTGCGGCTGACTGGAAAAAGTTCGACATCCTGCCCGCCCTGCGCGCAATGCTGGACTGGAACCAGATGCAAACGCTGGACAAGGCCGCACCTGCCCATTTTGAAACGCCATTGGGGCGCAACATCCCAATCGACTATGGCGGCGAGGCGCCGGGCATCACCTTGCGCTTGCAGGAAATGTTCGGCGTCACCCGGCACCCGATGGTGGGGCAAGTTCCGCTGCGGGTCACGCTGTTATCGCCGGGACAAAAGCCAGTGCAGGTCACGCAGGATATCGTCGGGTTTTGGGCCAGTTCCTATGCAGATGTACGCCGGGACATGCGCGGACGCTATCCACGCCACCCCTGGCCAGAGGATCCCACCGTCGCCGATCCCACATTGCGCGCCAAACCGCGGGGCACATGAGTGTGATTTGCCAACTGATTCGCTCTGTGTTAATAAAAACATAATAAAATAAACCTATTGGCAGGTTATGATGAGTTCGAAGATCCAAAACCTCTGGACGGGTGCGATCCGCCCGTTGCTGAAACGTCCGCCCGCTTTGCAGGTGGCCGCCCTTTGTCACCGTGACGGTGCCGACGGGCCAGAGGTGATGCTTGTCACCAGTTCAAGCGGACGCTGGATTCTGCCCAAAGGCTGGCCGATCGACGGGCTAACCGCTGCGGAAGCTGCAAAGCAAGAAGCGTGGGAAGAAGGTGGCGTCAAGAAAGGCAAGGTCGACAAGACGGCGCTTGGCCGGTTCTTGTCCGAAAAACGCTTTGAGAATGGTGCTGTGATCCCTTGCGAAACACAAGTCTTTCCAATTGCTGTCAAATCCGTCGCCAATGATTATCCCGAAGCAGATCAGCGTGACCGAATCTGGGTCTCGCCCGAGAAAGCGGCTGAAATGGTTGATGACCCCGGTCTGAGCAACATGCTGGAAACTTTCGCAGCGGCATAACTTATAATCAGTTGCCAGTGCGGCATGCTGTCGCTAACCCTTCCGCCAGTTTGGGGGAAGGCAAATCATGAGTGACGGAAAACCAACAAATCAGTGGAAAACGCTTGACCGTGATCTGGGGCGGATCGGGGCCGTTGAATACGCAACGCAGTATGTTGCCCAGCCTTTGGTTGGCCTCGGCATTGCATTGGCGTTTATCATCATCGCCGCTCTTGGCAGTACGTTGTTTTTCGGCGGTGAAACCCATTCCTATGTTGTGATCGCGGCGGCGGCATTTGGTGCCTATATGGCGGTCAATATCGGGGCCAATGACGTCGCAAATAATATGGGTCCCGCCGTGGGGGCCAATGCATTGACCATGGGCGGTGCCATTGTGATTGCTGCGCTTTGCGAAAGCGCTGGCGCGCTGTTGGCAGGCGGCGACGTGGTTTCCACCATTTCCAAAGGGATCATCGACCCCGAAAGCGTGGCAAGTAGTGCGGTATTCATCTGGGCGATGATGGCGGCCCTGATCTCTTCGGCGCTTTGGGTAAACCTGGCCACCTGGGTGGGCGCACCGGTATCCACCACCCATTCCGTCGTTGGCGGTGTCATGGGCGCAGGCATTGCCGCTGCCGGTTTCGCCGCAGTCAACTGGCCCACGATGAGCGCGATTGCAGCCAGTTGGGTGATTTCGCCTGTTCTGGGCGGTATCATTGCCGCAGCCTTCCTGGCCTTTATCAAGACCGCGATCATCTATCAGGATGACAAAATCGCCGCCGCCCGTCGCTGGGTGCCTGTCCTGATCGGGATTATGGCGGGGGTCTTTTCCATGTATCTGGCCATGAAAGGCCTGAAGAAAATCGTCAAAATCGACCTTCTATCGGCCTGCTTGATCGGGCTGGTGATCGGTGCGGTGGCTTATGCCATCTCTGCCCCGCTGATCAGGCGGCAATCGGAAGGGCTGGAAAACCGCAACCGGTCGTTGAAACTCCTGTTCAACATCCCCTTGATCCTGTCAGCCGCACTTTTGTCATTTGCCCATGGCGCCAATGACGTGGCCAACGCCGTCGGCCCCCTGGCCGCCATTGTGCATGCAGAGGAATTCGGAACCTTCGCGGGCAAGGTCAATATCCCGACATGGGTCATGGTCATCGGCGCGTTCGGGATTTCCTTTGGCCTGATCCTGTTCGGACCCAAGCTGATCCGTATGGTCGGCAGTCAGATCACTAAACTGAACCCGATGCGCGCCTATTGCGTGGCCTTGTCAGCAGCGATTACCGTGATCGTGGCAAGCTGGCTGGGCCTGCCGGTGTCATCGACCCATATCGCTGTAGGCGGTGTCTTTGGCGTGGGTTTCTTCCGTGAATGGGACGCAGAGCGGCGCGCCCGGCTGTCATCGGCGAAACGCCCGGAGGCCAAGCGGATCGCACCCGAAGAGCGCCGCCGCCGCAAACTGGTGCGCCGGTCGCATTTCATGACCATCATCGCAGCTTGGGTGATTACCGTACCCGCAGCCGCCCTGATGTCGGGGCTGATCTTTCTGGGGCTACAGGTGGCGTTTGTCGGCTGAGAATTTTCGTTACGAAAATTCTCTTGTTCAGAAAAAATTTCCAAGGAAATTTTTTTGCGCCTCAGACGCCAAGGCAATAGCGCATGATGGCCTTCTGCGCGTGCAGCCGGTTCTCAGCCTCGTCAAAGATTACGGAATTGGGGCCATCCATGACGCTGCTTGTCGCCTCGTCATCGCGGTGCGCGGGCAGACAGTGCATGAACAGGGCGTCATCCTTGGCCTTGTCCATCAGCGCGTCATTCACTTGATAGCCGCGTAGTTGATTATGCCGCCGCTCGCGTGCCGATTGTGGATCATGCATGCTGACCCAGGTATCCGTCACGACCAGATCGGCGCCTTGCACCGCCTCATTCGGGTCGCGAATCGTGGTATATAGCCCGTCGAGCGCAGGCTCCGGATCCAGCGGCGGTGGGCCAGTAAAGACCAGATCGAAATCAAACTGCTTGGCGGCATGGGCAAAGCTGGCAAAGACGTTATTGCCATCGCCGGACCAGACAACCTTTTTGCCCTTGATCGGCCCCTGATGTTCCTCAAATGTCATGATATCGGCCATGATCTGGCAAGGATGCGTCCGATTGGTCAGCCCGTTGATCACCGGCACGCTGGCATATTCGGCCATCTCAAGCAGGGTCTGTTCCTCGAATGTGCGGATCATGATCAGGTCGACATAACGCGACAGCACCCGGGCGGTATCGGCAATCGTTTCACCATGGCCCAGTTGCATGTCGGCCCCTGACAGCACCATGGTTTGCCCACCCATCTGGCGCACACCGACATCAAAGGATACGCGGGTCCGCGTGGAGGGTTTTTCAAAGATCAGGGCCACCATATGCCCCGCCAGCGGTTGTTCGGCGTCAGGCGTACCTTTGGGCAGGCCTTTGCGGGCGTCTTTCATTCCACGCGCGTTTTCAATGATCTTGTGCAGGTCATTCGCTGGTGTCGCGTCAATATCTAGAAAATGGGTCATTCGTTTCGCTTTTTTGTTGGGCCATCTCTGGCCGGAAAATCAAAGGTGGGTCATCACCTGAACAAGTTTGCCGTCACGGGTCTGGGCCAATCGTCGTTTGCGAAACCCGGCCTGATTATAAATCCCAATCGTCCTTGTGTCGGTTGTATTCGCCGAAACCGCCACCATCGGATAATGCAGGCGCAGGTCACGCAGATATGCGTCGATATAGCCCACAGCATGCCCCTGCCCCAGATATTCGGGATTGCCTACAAACGTGCCAATCACCCGCGTCCCGGGCGGCAGATCGGCATATTCGGGCATCGCAAATGCCCCCGCATCATGATCATGAATATAGGCAAATGGGCGATTGACCAGTTCGACGATGTGCATGTCGATTTTCGTGTTGTCCATATCCTGCTTGATCAATGCGAGCTGCTTTTCCGCCTCACCCCACCACACTTTGATATGCGGCAGGTCAAGCCACTGGCGCAGTTGCGCCAGATCGTCGGGGGTCACGCGGCGAAAGCTGTAGTTACGCATCGTCTCCCTTGATCTGCTCAGCAGCTTTGGCAAGCTTTTCAACCGCCAGCGCAATGTCCTCATCCGGGATGTTCAGCGCAGGCAAAAGGCGGATCACGTTGTCAGCGGCTGGAACGGTCAGCACATTTTGTCCAAAGCCTGCATTCACCACATCGGTGTTTGCCGCCTTGCATTTCAGCCCCAACATCATGCCCGATCCGCGCACAGCCTCAAACAAATCCGGGTACGCGGCGACCAGCCCTTCCAGTTTTTGGCGCAAGAGACCGGCCTTGCGGTTCACATCCGCCAAAAACGCATCATCCCCGACAATCTCCATCACCTTGGCCCCAACCGCACAGGCCAGTGGATTGCCGCCATAGGTGGACCCATGTGTGCCAGCCGTCATACCAGATGCTGCGTCTTCAGTGGCCAACACGGCCCCTAAGGGGAAGCCCCCGCCAATCCCCTTGGCGACCATCATGATATCGGGGCTCACACCTGCCCATTCATGCGCAAAAAGCTTGCCCGTCCGGCCCATACCGCATTGCACCTCATCAAGGATCATCAGTATGCCATGCTGATCGCAAAGGTCGCGCAGACCCTTCAGACACGCATCCGGCAAGGGCCGAATGCCCCCTTCTCCCTGCACCGGTTCGACCATGATCGCAGCAACCTTGTCACTGGCGGCGGCGTGCAGCGCGTCGTGATCACCAAATTCAAGATGCGTAAAACCCGGCAGTAATGGGCCAAACCCTTTGGTCATCTTCTCGGAACCCGCAGCCGCGATGCCAGCACTGGACCGGCCATGAAACGAGCCACTGAATGTGATGATCTCGCTCCGGTCCTCGCCCTTGTCAAACCAGTACTTGCGCGCCATCTTTACCGCCAACTCACAGGCTTCCGTGCCTGAGTTGGTGAAAAACACCGTATCAGCAAACGTCTTATCCACCAGCGCATCCGCCAGCTTTTGTTGTGCGGGAATGTTGTAAAGGTTGGACACATGCCAAAGGGCCGAAGCCTGTTCATTCAGCGCCGCGACCAGTGCCGGATGCGCGTGGCCCAGCGCATTCACCGCGATCCCGGCCCCCAGATCCAGAAAACGTCGGCCATCTGCCTCTGTCAGCCAGGACCCTTCGCCAGACGTGAATGTCAGCGGGGCGCGGGAATAGGTCGGCAGAATAGATGCGATCATCTTGATCATCCTTCGAAGATAAGCCCGATTGGTGCAGAACCACAGGGGGGTGTCAATGTTTTTAGGGGGTTAGATGAGGTCGTGACAAAAGGCGGCGCGATTAGCGTCTGCGTCGGTTTTCAGCTGTCATCTTTATCATCATGCTGGCGGGATAGCGGGAAATGAGGGCATAAGGAAGGACGAATTTTCAATGAGCCCCGTGTCATGCCTCGCAAACAGTATCAGACAAAGCTGGATGCGCCGTTTCTGAAACGGATCACCTTGCGCCCCGAGAAGATGGAGAATGGTTACCCGTTTAATCTGCATTGGTTGCAGGATCCGGATTTCGAATTGAGCTTCACAGCGCCAGTGACAATTATCATTGGCGAAAACGGCACTGGCAAATCAACGCTGATCGAAGCGATCGCCGCATTATCGGGTTACGATGAGTCGGGCGGCGGGAAGGGATATATGCCTGTCGATCATAGCCGCGCAAAGGATCGCAGCGGTTCGCTCCTCGCGCAGGCGATCCGTGCCGCGTGGTTGCCGAGAATAACAAATGGCTGGTTTTTCAAGGCCGAAAGCTTCTTTAGTGTTGCTCGATATCTGGACGAGGCTGCGCAGGATGCTGGCGAAGCTCCACCAGATTTTCTGTCCCATTCCCACGGCGAAGGCTTCATGCGCGTCTTCGAAGAACGCATGGCGCGGCAAGGCATATACTTCATGGATGAACCGGAAAGTGCGCTGTCACCCAAGCGCCAGCTTGGCCTCCTGCGTATTCTCAACCGTATCCAGTTGAGCGCAAAGGCACAGGTGATTATGGCAACCCATTCGCCAATCCTGATGGCCTTGCCCGGTGCCGATATCTGGCAGATCACCAAGGGCGGGATCACCCCGGTCGATTATCGCGAGACCTCACATTTCCGGCTTTATCAGGATTTTACAATCGATCCGGAAGCGTTCATCGCCGAAGCCATCGCGGATGAAACGGAAAGCCAGTTTTGAAAACGCCCCGGCGAACGGGTCGCCGGGGCAACGCTCAAAGCGTGTATTCCTGATAGATCACGCCGCTTTCATATATCCTATGGTCCGTCAGTTGCATCTGCCTGGCAGGCACCTCACCGGTGAAAAGCGGAACGCCCTGCCCCAAAAGGATTGGTGCCCGTTTCAGCCGCAGATGGGTGATATATCCGGCCCGTAGCAAGAGCCCTGCAAGAATTCCCCCACCGCAAAGATAGATCGGACCCGCCGCTTCTGCCCGCAAGGTTTCGATACGTGGCATCGGGTCAGTGACCTTCTCGATCTGGGCGTCAGTTGGCAGGTCCATCGTTTTCGAAATGACCAGGGATTGCGCCCATGGGTACGGGTTCTGTCCCGGTTTCAGCCCGAAAGCGTAACCGAATTCATAGGTCGCCCGCCCCATGATGACGGCAGCGTAGGTTTGCAGCCGGGCGGTGTAGTCGTCGACCACCTCACCGGTATGAGGAAAAAGGGACACGTCGCCAGACGCACCCGCGATGTAACCGTCAGCCGACACGGCGACGTCATAGATGATGGGTTGCATGAATGTGCTCCCGCAAAGTTGGATCAAATGGATGGATAGCGGTCCGTTACTTGATCACTGGCAGGGCACTCCTTTTTCTTCTCAATCAGTTAGCATATCGCAGGCCATTTCCGCAATTGCCAAGGACAAAGGCGCAGTTCAGAAAGCGGGCATGACCCTGCGCGCATCCAATCCTCCACTTGCTGTTGCCCTGATGCTGACGGCGACGGCCTTCATTGCGGGGACGATGCTGTTTGCAAAAACACTGGGCACTGATTTCCTGGGCGATCCGCTGCACCCTTTGCAGATCAGCCATGGACGATTCCTTTTTGCATTCATGGCGATTGCCACGGCGGCAGCACTCTACAGACCAACCCTGAGAAGACCGGATTGGGGCCTGCATATCGGGCGCACCCTGTTTGGATGGGGCGGTGTGACGCTGATGTTTGCCGCGGTCAGCTATATCCCGCTTTCAGACGCAACCGCGATCAGTTTTCTCAACCCGGTTTTCGGCATGCTGCTGGCGATCCCCTTGCTGGGTGAACGCGTCGGGCCGTGGCGTTGGACAGCGGCCATCATGGCGCTTGGTGGAGCGATGATCTTGCTGCGCCCCGGACCTGATAGTTTTCAACTGGCGGGGCTTTTGGCCCTTGGGGCGGCGGTCATCATGGGGATGGAGCTGATCTTCATCAAGAAACTGGCCAATAAGGAACCGGCCTTTCAGATCCTTCTGACCAATAACGCGCTTGGGCTGGTCATCGCGTCGCTCGCGGTTTGGCCTGTCTGGGTGCCACCGACGCAGGCACAATGGGCGGCCCTTGTCGGGATCGGGGTCCTGATGGCCGCAGCCCAAACATGTTTCGTGAATGCCGTGGCCCGGGCCGATGCCAGCTTCGTGACGCCATTCAGCTATGTCACGCTGATCTTTGCGGCACTTTACGATCTGCTGATCTTTGATGTTGTACCTGATGTGATCAGCATCTGCGGCGCTGCGATCATCCTGACCGGCGCAACTTTGCTTGCCTGGCGGGAAAATAGAAAGATCGCTTGATCAGAATACGGCAACACCCATACTGCCCCGGTCAAATTGCAGCCACGATTTTGGGCTAGATGCGCGATCATGAACGACGTTTACGAGTATCGCAGAGCACCGAATCAATGGGTGATCCGGTTGTTTGCGATTGCCATTATATTGTTGATGACTGTCGTGACCCTGACGGGGGCGCAACATCTGATGACGCTGGTCTGGGCGCTCAGCGCGATTACGTTTACATGGATGCTGCTTCCCAAACCGATCTCGGGCATTCGGGTGGATCAGGATCACCTGACATTGGCAGCCTGGCGCAAACCCCGATCCATTCCTTTGGATGACATCGCGTATCTACGGGTCACCGAACTTAGCGCCGAATGCACAGTGACCATCGTTTACAAAGACGGACGCGAAGAAGGCACATTTGCCGGTGACCTGCCCGATATTGATGAACTGTCCGAGGTTATGGCCGAACGCGGCGTGCCCTTGCGGGACGTTTTCTAGCTCTTCAACCGGAAGCCTGTTTTCATCCAGCGCCAGCAAATGCCAACCACGATGACACAGGCCACCCCTACAACACCCAGGCCAATCCATGGGCTGCTGTCGCTGACCCCGATCATGCCAAAGCGCACCCCGTCGATCACATAAAAGAACGGGTTGATATGGCTGAGCGTCTGCAAAAACGGGGGCAATGCATCAATCGAATAGAACGTCCCGGACAGGAACGCCAAGGGTGTGATCAGAAAATTGGAAATCGCGGAAAGCTCGTCAAACTTGTTGGCAAAGATGCCCGCAATCATGCCAAGCCCGCCCATCAACACGGACCCCAGCAAAACAAAGCAAATCACCCATAGCGGTTGCTGGATGACGACACCAAGAAAGATGGCAGCCCCCGCCCCGATGACAACCGCCACAAGGAACCCGCGCACGACCGCGCCGCTCAGATAACCCACCACCAGTTCGGCCGCCGATAAGGGCGGCATCAGCGTATCAACGATATTGCCCTGCATCTTGGCCGAGGTCAGGCTGGATGATGTATTTGCAAAGGCGTTCTGGATCACCGTCATCGTCAGGATGCCGGGGGCCAAGAAGGTCATGAAAGGGACACCCATCACATCCCCCCGGCTAGGTCCGATGGCGATGGTAAAGATCATCAAGAAAAGGCCCGCATTGATTAGCGGCGCCATGACCGTCTGCGACCAGACATTCATGAAACGGCGTGTTTCGCGGCGCATCAATGTCCATGTGCCCAGCCAGTTGACCCGGCCAAATCGGCGCACACCCATCATTGCTTGTTCTTTCATGTCGCACCCTTTGGCAAATTGCGGTGTCGGTCCTTCACATCCGCCTCTGCCATGCTTAGAATAGGGGATCGAAGAATAGACAAGGCCTGATGTAAGCCATCAGTCCCTCCGAACCAGAGGAAACGATATGTCCTGGACAGACGAGCGCGTCGAGACGCTCAAAAAGATGTGGGGCGAAGGCCAGTCAGCCAGCCAGATCGCCAAGGAACTGGGCGGGGTGACCCGCAACGCCGTGATTGGCAAGGTCCACCGCCTGGGCTTGTCCAACCGTGCAGGTTCTGGTGGCGCCGCTGCAACCAAAGCGGCGCCGAAGGAAAAGCCAGCGGCGGCAGCCAAGCCCGCCCCGAAACCTGCAACCAAAGCCAAACCCGCCTCGACCCCACCAAAGGAAGAGCCGGAACTGGACGAGAACGGCATCCCGATATCCGCCGCGCGGCGGGCGATCATTCCTGCCGGGCAACCCTTGCCACCGCAGCCGTCGGCGAATGAAATCAGCCCGGAAGCGCTGGCAAAGGTAAGTGAAGTTGAAAAGACCGCCAAGAAAATCACGCTGATGGAATTGACCGAAAAGACCTGCAAATGGCCTGTCGGCGATCCGGCAACGGATGATTTCTGGTTCTGCGGTCTGGCGGTACAACAGGGCAAGCCCTATTGCGAGGCGCATGTTGGCGTGGCCTTCCAGCCGATGTCATCACGGCGGGACCGGCGCCGCTGAACGCAGCCCATTTACGAATAGACGCGGTCCGTATGCGAATACGGGCCGCTTTTTTGTGCGTGGAGTATGTTGATCAGTGATGCGCGAAGGCGCAATACTCAGTGCAACGCCCTCAACCACTGTGGAGATCATCATGCCGAACACTGCGCTTATCACCGGTGCCTCTGCCGGTATTGGACGTGAATTCGCCTTGTACCATGCGGAAAAGGGTGGCGACCTGATCATCACGGCCCGGCGCGGGGCCGAACTTTCCGCTCTCAAGGTCGAGATTGAGGCGGCGCATAAGGTTACTGTCACCACGGTCCCGCTTGATCTGGGAACGCCCAATGGCGCGCAGCAGCTTTATGACGCAACCAAAGGACAGCGGATCGATATCCTGATCAACAATGCAGCCTTTGGCGGGCATGGCGAGTTCATCAATCGTGACCTGGCGGACGATCTGGCGATGATCGATCTGAACGTCAAATCGCTTGTCGCCCTGACCCATATGGTGGCAAGGGACATGGTGGCGCAAGGCGGCGGCAAGATCCTCAACGTCAGTTCCACGGCCAGCTATCTGCCCGGTCCCTTGCAGGCCACGTACTTTGCCACCAAAGCCTATGTCTCCAGCTTTTCACAGGCCTTGGCCGAAGAGCTGAAGGATAAGGGGGTCACTGTCACCGCCCTCGAACCCGGTTATGTCGAAACCGAATTCGCCGTCCGGGCGGATCTGGAAGGGACGAACCTGACGAAATCAGGTGCAACGCCCCGCAGTGTCGCCAAATTCGGCTATGATGCCATGCGGCGGGGCGAATTGCGGGCGGTCAATGACGGCAAGCTGCGTTTCGCTTTAAACTGGCTGATCCCTTTCCTGCCGCGTTGGTCGGTACTCAAGATGACGCGCAAAATGCAGGAAAAAACAAACTAATGCGCTTCCCGATATAACCACAACGAAACGACGCCGCCGCGACCTTGTCGTCCAAAACGCTTTCGCTTGACGTCACGGCACCGACCGTTGCACCATCAACGCGTTTAAGTTGCATATTGTGGTTTCAGTGGATTCTGTTTTTATTTCTTATGCGCGCGCGCACAAAGACGAAGTCGAAGGGCTTGTCCGGTCGCTAGAAGCCTATCATCTTGATTTTTGGTATGATGCATACATCCGCGTCGGTGATTTCCGCGACTGGATTGCGGAGGCAATCAACAATTCCCGCGCGATGATCGTCATCTTGACGAAGGATAGTGTGGGCAACAAATCTTCGGGCTGGATAGAACGCGAAATCGATATGGCGCGCGATGGCCGTATCGGAAACCTGATCCTGCCGTGCTTTATCGGGGACTTTGTCGCCCCACCGGACTTGGCCAAGAAAATTACTTTCCTGCAATCCGTGACCGTGCCAGAGATCAAGGATCTGGCCTTTGACAAACAGTTTATCGGGCACATCAATTACCTCAAGGAGCTGTCCTCCGATCAGGTGGCGCCCGCGCGTCCGCATTTTACGTCACATAGTGTGGAAACGCCGCAAACCTGGTTTCAGTCAGATGCGACCAAAGATCCAAAATCATTAAGCCTGATGCTGGCGACAGCCTTGCTTGAATATTGTCCTGTTGATCTGGTCGTGGATACGGCCAAAGGGATCGAGGCTGCAATCGAAGCTGCATTGGGCGCGCCAAGCGAGGAAGAGCTTGCCGCGCGCCCTCGGGTCCTGTCGACCCGCACGGCAAGCGATCGTTTCACGCAGATCAAGGCGGAACGCGCTAATTTGCCAACAGCTGATGGGTCCGCGCAGCCCACGCTTTTGCGATTTCGGGACCGAAACTGGCGCGGTGCGCTGCTCACCCATATCTGGGATGAGCTGGATGATATTCGCGAGGTGTTTTTCGCATGGATGCAACAACGCCTGGCCGCGGGTCCGTTGGACCAGGTTGATCATGCGATTGTCCAGACCATCGGTTCGTTGGCACAACATGATTTGCATGGGGTACAGCACCGCATCCTGAACAGATGGTTGTCGGATCTGGATAGCGTTCAGTTCGTCTGGCTGACATCCGATATTCTGGCCGCAGCAGCAGAAAACGAAGCGAACCTGCCGCAAATCCGCGACATACTGGCGCAGCTCGCCCGACCACGGCGCGGCAGCGCAAGCAAGAACAAGGATGCCAAACTGGCTGCGATCATGATCGCCCTGGGGCGGCTGGCCCTGCGACGTCCGGCAATTTCGGTTGACGTCATGAAGGCAATCGGACGAGAGGTGTTTTATGATCCAGTGCTGCACAAAGCCGCCCGTTATAGTGCCGCGCTCTATGGTCATAAGGACACCAGCGAGACGTCGGAATTCGGGGCACTTTCGAAGGGGCCCGCCACTGAAAAAACCGCCGAAGAGAACCAGGATGAGGGTGACCTGAAACTCGAGGATGGTGCAGGAAAGGACACTGTTTCACGGGCTGTTCCAGCAGCCCTTTTCCTTGCCGCCCTTGCGGACTGGGCCGATGAACCCGCCACTGATGATGACGCCCTTCTGGCGCGACAGGTCCCGATATTCGCGCTGATGATTGCGTTTCGGGGCATGCCCCTGTTGACAACCGAAACAAGTAACCGACTGACCTTGCAGGATTTGATGTGCGATATTGCTCCGCGTGACCATGCGGTTATCACGCGCTTATTGGCCGGGTTCCGTCGCGCCGGGATGGCCCGGCAGATGACGGGTTATGACTATCTCGCACGGCGGGATATGCAGAATGTTTTTCAGTTTTTCGCCTCCAAACGCATGGAAGAGATCAAATCCGGGGAAATCATGCCCGACCCCGACCCATACTTGGCTCTTGCCGGCCTGGTACATGAAACGCTGCACCCAAAAAACGCAGATCGGGCGGCAATGGTCTATCAGGGCAGCGCACGTTTTCTGACCGAAGCCGAAATTCAAATTATCAAGGACGGTGGCCCGTTAAAATCGATTTTGAACCGGAGTGAAAATGAAACTGATTGATGAGTTTGAGACACTATCTGATCTGGACAAAAACCGGCGTCACTGCCTGACATATGGCCGTACACGTCATAACCAAGTCGTCGCACTTGGTGACCCACCACGTGTCACGGTGGGCGAACGACTAAGGCGTGTCTACACCCGGTTTTATCAGGTCCAAACGGGGTGGACCCGCGATACAACGGAATTCGAGGCGATATCTTCCGTCGGTGAGCTCAAATTCCATGTGGCACTTGAGGTCACCTATCGTATCAGCCGCAAGCGCGCAGAGGACGCAATTCTGGACGGTTATGATGTTCAGGAATCGGTGATGCGCCCGCTGGAAAAATCTGTGCGCAAGATCGCGAAGGATTTTCAACCAGACGCCTATAAAGGCTTTGAAAATGCAGTGGATGCGCAACTGCCCGTTGATGCAGCCCAGTTATCGCGTGACGGTCACTTTGAACTGAACGCTGTCGATGTCGCGGTCCGTCGCGACAAGAATGTATCGGATCGCGACGAGGTCGGACTGCTTTACAATTCCCTGCAAGAACGCCTGTTCAAGGCGACCCATGACGACGACATGGAAACGGCCGACCGACTGCGAAAAACCCTTGAGCTGGTACGCGGATTGCAGCGCGACAAACATGCCGAAACGCTAGATGTCGCAGCCCGCACCAAAGAGATTCAGGCGTCAATACGTGATCTGATGGATGCTGATATGGCGTCCGATGATCCCGTAATTGTCAGTTTACGTCAGCAGCAAGCCAAGCTCGTTCGCCAGGCAGAAAGCAGTTATTCCGGCAATGGTGCAATCGGCACCGCAGAAGAGGCAAAGCCGTCGATCGACAAAGCCCCCGAGCCGCCCGAAGATTTGGATTAGGGCCTGCGCGTCTATGTTACGTTCTGTTGTTCCACAATCCATTGAACGGGTCATGATTGACCTGGCCCGGTTGGACCAAAGCGGAAATCATTGGCTGTTTTTCGTCATTCTTTTGGGGGCATACCTCATCCTTTTGGGATGTATCATCAGGGCTGTTTTATTGCGGTTAGATGTGATGTTGGCGCTGCGTACACGACTGGCCGGGGAAATGCCCGGCACGCATGTTTTTATTATTGGAAATGTTGGCCGATGGATGCCTTGGGCGTTGGCCGGAATAGCACTTTTCATGATCGCGGCTGAGGCGGTGATATCTTTGGACAGAAACGGGTTTTCGATATTTGGAAATGCAATCATCCACGCGGCACAACAGCAGGCCAATTGGTATTGGCGCTGAGATTTCAGCCATGGCGGCTTGCAACCAAGTGTTGACTAGACGTCAACATTCGGGAATCAATTAAGCACTTAAAGGGGATTATTGTGTTTAAAAAGTTTTTGTGCGCGGCCGCCGTGGCTGCATTTCCTCATGTCGTCATTGCCCAAGAATGCAACGAAGCGACATTGGCCGAATTCCGAATTATCAATGATGTGGTGGCAGACCAAAGCCGCAGTTTGCGCAAGTTGAAAGCACGCGCCGATGGCCAAGATTTCCGTTTGGCGGATTTGCCCGAGGCGTTACAGGCGAGCATTCCCGAAAGACCACAAACGCCCGAACTTGCAGTGACCGAAATCGACGCCGCTAGTGTCGTGTGTGATCCCGAAGGCGGGGCGGCTGATTTTGTGGCCGAACAACTTGAGGCGCTCGATAGCACGCAGACTGCATTAGATGCATTTGATACCGCACTGGTCGCCCGCGAGGAGGCATTGACGGCCGCTGAAGAGCAGCCCGCCACTGAGTCACCAAAAGTGGCCGAGGGACCGGTGATCGAGGACGCGCCCGCGGTGGAAGAGGCCACCGAAGAGGAAACCGAACCCCCTGCTACCGAAGAAGATGGCGACGTTCCCGCGGTCGAAGAAGAAATTGAAACCGCAGAGGCCCGGATGCCAATGCAGGACACCGAAAATGCCGCCTTGTTCCGGCGCGTGATTTCACTTCCTGATGCGCGTCTGGCGACGGCCCCGGCGACTGCCGAGGATGGCGCAGACCTGCCCATCTTCTCGGTGCTTTATGTTTATGACGAAAGTTCAGCCGGTGGCGAGAACTGGATTGAGGTTGGGGATACGATCCGCGACGGCCCTGTCGGCTGGATCAACGCCGACCGGTCGCTGCCATGGTCATCGATGCTGGTCATGCAGTTTACCCCACGCGGCCAACGCGAACGGGTTCTGTTCTTTAACGATGCAACCCCGCTCTCTGATATTGTCAATTCGCCCTTCTATGCCAATGAGGCGCGCGACATTTACTCAGAGATCGAGAGTGAGCGCGAACGCCTGAAAGACACCCCCGATGATGCCCCGAATTGGAGCAGTGATCTGGTCGCCATTGAGCCAGAGACGGCCGTCACCTATGCCAATGAACCTTATCTGTTGCCGATACTCGATTGGCGCGAAGAGCTGTTTGATGGTCTGGTTGAAACCACATTGCTACAAGTCGCCGCCATCCCGGCTGAGGCAGAGGCGGTCGGCGAACGCGACACGCAGAGTTTTCAGAATGATGCAGGTGAAATGGCGGCTTTGGATGACGAATTCCGCATCGGGCTGGTGTTTGTAATGGACACGACCATTTCCATGGCCCCATTCATTGACCGCACCCGCGAGGTGATCAACCAGTTCTACGACGAATTTGGCCGGTTGGAGACATCGCAATATGTGTCATTCGGTCTGGTCGGATTCCGCGACAGTATCGACCACAACGACAGTCTTGACTACGTAACCCAGGTCTTTCAACCGCTCGACCCAGAGGCGCCGGTCCGCCAAATTCTGTCGAATATGGAGCGGATTCAGGAGGCGACCCAACCGACGATTGAATTCAAGGAAGACACTTATGCCGGGCTAAGCGAGGCAATCGACGGCATGGATTGGACCCCATTCGACGCCCGCATTATTATCATGGTAACCGATGCATCCGCCCGCAGCGGCAACGATCCGCTAATGCAGGAACCCGGATTGACGGCAGAGATTGTGGCCGCAGATGCGCGTGCATCGAACATTGCGATTATTCCGATTCACTTGCTGACACCGACAAATGCCGACAATAATGATGTCGCAGAGGCCGCCCGCCAGTTCCGTATTTTAAGCGATACTGGTGATGTCAATTTTGACAAATACGTCGATATTGATGCAACAGATGACACAGTTTTTGCCCAGCAAATGGCCCAGTTGTCTGAGGGGATAGCTCAAGCGGTGTTGCAGGCCAACAGTGGCAATATCATCCAGCAGGTCGAATTGGAGCCTGTCCCGGAAGCCACTCCCGAAGCGGATGATGGGCAGCTGACAAAGATCGCGACCAATGAAATCTTCCGCGCCCAATTGGAAAGCCTTGCCCAGGTTGGCGGCGGCGATGCCCCTGCATTCCTTGCTGGCTGGGCCTCTGATCGCGATATTCTGGATCCGAACCTTGCCACGCTGGAGGTCAGCGTTTTCCTGACCCGGACCCAGCTTTCGACCCTCGACAAACGTCTGGATGCCATTGTGGATGCGTTCCGGTCTGGCGGGGATGACCCGCAGGCGTTCTTCGACAAACTGCAGGTGCTGGCGGCTGAAATGTCCACTGACCCGGATGCTGTGCGTGCCGATGACCGATTGGCTGTGCAAACCCTGTTGCCCACATTCCTGCAAAACCTGCCTTACAAATCCGAAGTTCTGCTGTTGGATCGTGACTATTGGTCATCGCTAAGCAATGCCGACCGCGAAGGTTTTATCGAGACAATCGAGACCAAACAGCGCATTTATCAGGACACGTTTGATCAGACCAATCTGTGGAACGATTTCGGCTCGGACGATCCGGGGCTGGAGGCCACGCTGATGTTGCTCAAGCACTTGCCGTAACATCGGCATGTCGGATCCGGGCCCTCCAAAGTTGAAAGTGACCGGCCTGTCGCTGGATCGTTTCGACGCGGAAAAGCAGCATCGTTACAAATTGACGGTGCCGCATTTCGAAGTTGGCCAGAATGAACGGATCGGCTTGGTCGGCGAAAGCGGGAGCGGCAAATCCACCTTTCTAGAAATGCTTGGCCTGTTGGCATGGCCGGACACATTGACCAGCTACACATTTGCACCAGACAAGACAGGTGGGGCGATGGAGTTTGCTGACCTGATCCACGCCAAGGACACCGAAACCCTGACCCAGCTACGCGCCCGACTGATCGGTTTTGTCCCACAGGATGGCGGTTTGATCCCTTATCTGAACGTGCGCGAAAACGCCCAACTGGCCGCAGAGCTGTCAGCCGGGCTAACCGCAGAGGCGCTTACCCGGATCAAGACATTGGCCACGAATATGGGCATTGGTGGCTATCTGGATAACCCGCCATCGGCACTGTCAGGTGGCCAGCGCCAACGTGCCGCCGTTTTGCGCGCCTTGGCACCTGGCACCACTGTTTTGCTTGGCGACGAACCAACCGCGTCGCTGGATGCAAGGACAGCTGTTGATGTGATGCAGGTAATGATGGATAGCGCCGCCCAAACCGGGGCGACGCTGATCATTGCAAGCCATCAGGTGGACCTGCTTGAACAGTTCGGTTTCCGCATTTGCGAGGTCAAGCTGACGGGCCCGGAAGGGGACAGGCGCGCCACACTGGATAGCAGGGTGGCGGTATGACGGGCATGCCGCGCCTGGGAATAGTGTTCCGCCTTGCGCGGCGCGATCTGGCACATGGCTGGCAATCGACGATCTGCCTTGTTGTTGCCGTAGCAGTGGCACTGATCCCGCTCTTGTTGCTGTATGGGCTGAAGTTCGGGGTGGTCAACACGCTGATTGATACCCTGCGCAGCGACCCCCGCATTCTTGAGATCAAGCTGGTGCAGGATGCAGAACTTGATCCCGACTGGATGGCCGCCTTGCAAGCCAATCCGCAAGCCGGGTTCGTGCTGCCGCGCGGTATGCATCTGGCCACATCTGTGCGTTTACGAGGGGAGAACGCCCGCTCGATACTCGAACCCAGGATGATCCCCACCGCTCCCGGTGATCCGCTGTTGGACGGGATTACCCTGCCCCAAGACATATCCGAAATTGTGGTGACGGAGCGGGTCCGGTTGGAAAGCAAAGCCGAGATCGGCGATACCGTCGAACTGATCGTGATGCGGCTGGTCGGCGAAGAACGCCAGTCAGAGCGTTTGGAGGTCACCGTCGTCGATGTCCTGCCCCGCGATCTGTTGCAGACGGACGATATTTTTGTGCTGTCCGATCTGGAGTCTGCGGTTGAAAACTACCGGCTTGGCTTTGCGGTGCCTGCGCTGGGATGGCCAGCGGCCAGCGCGGATCGCGGCGCGGTTCCGGACAATAAGACATTTGCCAGTTTCCGTCTTTATGCCCGCGATATCCGTGATGTCCCTGATCTGCGCGATCAACTGCTTGCCGACGGCTATGATGTTGAAACCCGCGCGGATGAGATTGAAAAAACTCTTGCGATAGAGACCGGTCTTGGCTGGGTTTTTCTGGTGATATCGACCTTGTCTGCGGCCGGCTTCCTGCTGACCCTGGGTCTGCATCTGGCGGCGGCGGTTGTCGAAAAGGCGCGTGAATTGTCACTATTGCGCCTGCTGGGCCTGTCAGGGTCGGAACTGTCACTACTGCCATCGACCCAAGGCGCGCTGATCGGGCTGTTTGGGGCGGTTCTGGCTTGCCTGCTGACGGGGTTGGCGCAGCCAGTCGTCAACCGCCTGTTGGATGGGCTTGCGGGGCTGGATGGGCAGGTCAGCCAGCTTGCCTTTACACATTTACTGTTCGCCGCAATCGCCGCATCACTGGCAGGGGCGGCGGCGGGCAGTGTTGCCGGCCTCCGCTCTGCCCGTCTGGAACCAACAAAAGGATTACGCCGTGACTAGATACCTGATCGCTGCGGCATTTCTGACCGGTCTGGCCTCCCCGGCCTTTGCCCAGACCGGACCGCTGGATGATGTGTCATGGTGTCAGATCGACGACCCGGCGGTGTGGCTGACCAATCGCCAGATTCTGATAGACGAGGGTGAGACGGACCGCGAGGCGATTCGCAAATCCCGCTGCGCGCCCAAGACCGAAGGGCTTAACATTCCTGAAGAGCTTGCCCTGCCCATGCCATGCGGGCGCAGCATGATGTTCCGCCGCATCGACGTGCCCGTCGCGCATCCGTTGGATCAGATCACCGGCAATTTCGGACGCTCCGTTGATATCGCCAGCGAACAGCCGCAGATCGTTTTGTCCAACGGGGCATGGCAAAGCCCGGTTGCGGGCGCATTTTCGGTTGCTGCGGAAGGCAGTAACGGGCTGACCGAGACGCTGGACAGCCTGTCCGCCCGCGCGTTTTACATGGCCAAATATGAACTGACAGCACCACAATGGGCACTTTTTCAGGCGGGCCTGCTGGGCCTTCCGGTGGCAGAAACGCTGGACCTGAATGCACCGGCCTGTGGCGAGTATAATCCCGCACTGGCCGGGTCAAATTTGCGCGTCATCCCACCTGCTGGTGGCCTGTCCTGGTATGATGCCGTTGAATTCAGCCGCGCCTATAATGACTGGCTGATCCGTCATGATCAGGCGCGGATAGCGGCCGGGGATCCTCCTGCACTGCCTTGGGAACAGGGTGCGACAGGTTTTGTGCGCCCACCTACCGAGGCTGAATGGGAATATGCCGCCCGTGGCGGTGCATCATATGTTACCGGTCAGGGTCGCAGCACCACATTGCCCGATGTGTTGGAACGGGGGGATGATGCCCCCGTGCCGGGTACGTTGGAAAACAGCTGTGCGGTGACCCCCCGCAGCGGTGATTTGTCGATGATCTCAATCGGGACAAAATCGCCCAATGTGCTGGGCCTTTATGACATGATCTGCAGCGCCGAAGAGATTGTACTGGATCTCTTCCGCCCAACACGCCCCGACGGGCTTTCGGGTCAGGTGGGCGGCGTGATCGCCAAGGGCGGAACAACCCTGCGGTCGCGCGAATTGAACACCGTGGGCCGCCGCAGTGAAACCGCAGCCCTTTTTTCGACCCGTGGCGAAGGGGCCACCGACACGATGGGCACCCGCATGGCGATCTCGGCCCCGGTCTTTGCCGGGCGGCGCGAAACCGACGGGGATTTTGTCGAAGGCCAGAACAACCAGCCACTGCAAACAGCCCTTATGGCCGGTCGTAAGGAACTGCTGGATGCGGGGCTGGGCCTCCCACAGGATAGCAAGACCACTGATCTGCAAGCGCAGCTGAACCAGTTGCAGCGCGCCGTCGCCGAAGGCCAGACAAACGAGGCCGAACTGGCGCGGCGGGCATCAGAACTGCAAGTTCAGATGGAGCAACTCAACGTCGCCCTGCGCGATCAGGCGACAGAGGCGACCCGGCTGTCAATCCGGTCTGGTATCGTGACGGGTAACCTGATCGACCGCGTTGGTCGCAACATGTTCCTGGCAATGAGCAACGTCAAAGATATCCGCGACAACGAAGAACTGACCGCCGATATCCGCGAACGCTTGAATGGTCTTGTCGGTCGGATCAACAACAATAACGACAGGATCAATGCGTCGTTTGATTTGTATCTTTCGGTACATCTGGAACTGGCAAAACGCCCCGAGGATTTCGTTTTCGCCCAAATCCGGCAGGCACGTCGCGGCCTGAGCGGTGCCAGTGTGGAAGTCTTTGGCGACGATCTGACCCGCTTTGAACAGCATCACCGCGAAATGCGCGAAGCCCGTGGCAGCATCACCGAAGGGATGCGTAACCGCTGGCTGGGCGAAATTGATACCGTCCGCGAACTGCGGCGCGCGCGTTTCCCTGATCAACAACGATAGTCAATTTGGAGTGAGTGAAAGGATATACGATGATTTTTCAAAATACGATTGCAAAGGCCGGGAAAAGGACAAGTGTGCTTGTCCTTCTGGGCGCGCTGGCATTGGCCGGGTGTGACGAATCCATAGCATTGACACAGGCCGGGAATGATCCGTCAGATCAGTGCAATTCCTTCCGGCAAACCATCGTTGCCGCCCGTCAGACGGATATTAACGCCCAAGCCCAGAGCGCCGCCGTCGGTGCCCTTGCAGGCGCATTGATCGGTGCCGCACTCAATGCCGATGGGTCCGCACAGGATCGTCGTCGTGGCGCGTTGCTGGGTGCCTTGGGTGGCGGCCTTGTTGGGTTTAGCGGCACATATTACCGGCAACAAAGCCAACGCGCAGCCGACGCCAATGCGTTGCTACGATCGGTCAATACGGATGCCGCCGCAGAGCGTGGCTTGGTGACCCGCACCGGTCGCGCTGCGGCCGGTTTGCGCCAATGTCGCGAAACCCAACTGCGCACGCTTGAACGGCAGGTCCGTGCAGGTTCCGTGACCCCGGCGCAGGCCCGCGCGCAGTTGAATGCGATCAAGACAAAGGTGAATGGCGATAACCAAATCATCTCGGCCTCGTTCAACGGGATCGGACAGCGTGTGAATGCCTATGTGGATGCGACCGCAACCGCCGCGCAAGTCGACCGTGCGGCCGTGGCAGCGTCCCGCCCCCCATCGCGGGCACGCAACGTACAGCAGGCACGGGCATCCAGCCCCAATGTAAGGGCTGTTGTGCAAGATCAGAACCGGCAGGTTTCGGTCGATCAACAAGCAAAAGCGCGTGTCGATAACCGGATCGAAGCACTCGAAATCCTGGTGGGCTAGATGAAAAAACTGCTCAGATCATCATTTTCCGCATTTCGCAGAACAATTATCGGGCTGTTTTGTCTGATAGGGCTGCCGGCACATGCCGAACTGCCTGCGCAAATACTGCGCGAATTTGGGGTCATGCAGTTTTCATCACCAACAGAACGCGAAACCGCAGCGTTGCAGACTGATCTTGCATGGATCGGTCTGTATCAAAGCAGCATTGATGGTCGCCTTAATCAGGCCACACGTGCAGCGATCAATACGTTTCAGGAAAGTCTGGGCCGTCCCATGCGCCGGACCTTGGCGCCCGAAGACAGAGCTGTTTTGGCCGACCGTGCGCGCCAGACCCGCGCTGCGGCTGAATTTCGCGACACCCGTTTTGAATGGACAGGAACGCGGATTCTATTGCCTACCTCATTTTTGCGCCTGCCAGAGCTGACGGGGAAGGATTTGACAGATGTGCGAATCCCCGGACGTAGTGCAGCAGGGTTGGAATTGCAGCTTGGACGCATCGATTTTGACAATCCCGTGCGCCCGAACGCATGGCTTGATGCCGTCGTAGAGTTCGCCACCGATGATGAAGACGAAGAAGACGTCGAGATTCTAAAGAGAGGAGTGAGCGGCGATTGGGTCTATCTCTCCATGCTGGATCGTGGCTACATCTTCAATTTCGTCTATCAGATCGACGGGAGCAGAATGCGAACCTTGCAGTTTTCCTATCGTGAGAACGTTCAATTCACCGTCCAGCCAATCATAACAGAAGTTCTGCAATCGGTTGACTTGTTTGCAGGCGAAGCTGTGCCCGAAAGTCAGATCATCAACCGTCTACGCGAAGGCGATTATCCCGGCGGCCGCAATGTGCCCGCTTGGTATCGCGACATGGTCGGATCAGGGTCCGGCTCCATCGTGTCGCGTGAGGGGCATATTCTGACCAATCACCACGTCGTCGCCGGTTGCGAACGGATCACGGTGAACGGGCAGGATGCAATCCTGTTCGGTTCTGATATCCGGTCTGATCTGGCGCTGATCCTGGCCCCTGCATTTGCCGGACGAACCCCGGTCAAGTTCCGTTCGGACACGGCCGTTCTGGGCGAACAGATCTATGTGATGGGCTATCCGGTTTTCACGACAACCCAGTCGATCAATGTGACAGACGGGATCGTTTCAAGCACGGTGGGCTACAAGGGTGACCGCACCCATATCCAGATCACCGCCCCGGTCCAGCCGGGTAATTCCGGTGGTCCCGTCCTTGACCGTCACGGATCGCAGCTGGCAGTCGTGGTACAAAAGGTCAGCACCTCTCAACAAATCCGAAAGAATATTGAAAATATCGCCTGGGTGATTCGCAGCCGGGAGGCATTGGAATTCATGCGCCGGTTTGGCGTGCGCCCGATTGAAACCGAACGCTCAACCGGAAGCATGGCACTGATCGAAGATCGGGTCGCGCGATGGCGCCAGCAAACGGTTCGCATCGAATGTCACGATAGTTAGGAAAACACTGCTGACGACGCAAATTTAGTGGGTCCTGACCCCAGTTGCAGACAACACTGCCAGGTCCGTGGCGTCCGCCGGTCCGTGCGCGCGGTGCAGGTCCGTCAAACAGTTTGGTTCCTTCCTCACCACTTGGCGGAAAGCGGATCATCTACCCTTTCCAGCGCATGAATAACAGGCCGGATCAACCCGTCTGGCGATCCGTTCAAGGATTTCGCAATGTTTCGACAACACGCATATTGTTGCGAGTGTGAACCTGCCCCAGAAGACGGGTATCGCGAACAACAATATGTTCGACGGTCATGAAAGCTCCGCCTGAAAAGAACTCTCGCACGCCAGCAAAAAGGGAACGGTCGGGTAAGCAGCGTGCGATAAACGCAATGGCCTCACATGCGGCGCCTCAAGCCTATGGCCCCTGCTGCACCACCACCGCAACGCCCCGCCTAGACGCAAGGGGCAAATTACCCTAAACGGTTCGGGCACCGTTATGTCCAAAAGGAACGGATCCATGATTTCCCAGTCGCGGGGCTGACAGCCCCTGAACATTCGAAGCTGACGCTTCGCAACGCGACTTTAACGCCGGGCAATGGCCTGGCAGGTGAATCATGACCAACCAACCTACTATTCCACTGGCGTCGACGCGCGCCGAATTCTGGCCCCTGATCCGTTTGGCCGTCCCTCTTATGGTGGGGTTGGCAGCGGCCCTGCTGATCGGCGTCGTTGACACCGCGATGATAGCTCCCCTTGGCACGGTGCCGCTGGCGGCGGTCGGGGTAACAACGGCAGTGCTAATCATCCTGATCTCGGCGCTTTGGGGTGTCATCACCGTGATCTCTGTCCAGATTAGTCAGGCGGAAGGTGCAGGCGATCCGGTGCGCGTGGCCACCGCACTGCGCGGTGGGCTTCTTCTTTGCCTGCTGGGCGGCGCAAACGGGGCGCTTCTGATGATTGCGATCTATCCGTTGCTGGGTCCGCTTGGCCAGCCAGAGGAGGTTCTGGCGATCCTCCTGCCCTATTGGATATCCATGGCCATCTGGATCATTCCTTTCACGCTTTTCTTTGGGCTAAAGGCGCTTTTTGACGCGGTCGAATGGCCGTGGACGGCGGTGGGCCTGTCCTATCTTGGCGTGCTGTTCAATGTGCCCGCGAACTATACCTTCATCCATATTCTGGATCTGGGCATTCTGGGGGCTGGGCTGGCCAGCATCCTGTCGCAATGCGTATCGCTTTTGGCCGCGTGGGTCGTGTTGACCAAAGCGCCGGGAATGGTCGATTTTCGGCAACGCGTAACAGTCCCGTGGGCACAGGTTTGGGCGCAGTGCAAGGATGCCCTACCGCTTTGCCTTGGGTATGCGGGCGAAGGCGGCGCCTATGCAATCGTTGGGTTGATGATGGGTTGGTTGGGGGCTGACGCCTTGGCCGCCCATCAGATCGTGAACGCGCTTGCGGGGCTGGCCTATATGATCCCGCTGGGCATGGCCGGTGCTGTGGCCATCCGTGTCGGCCTTGCGGTTGGTGCGGAAAGCCAGACGCGGCTGCGGCCCATTGTCAAAGCGTCGTTCATTATGGTCACGCTTTGGCAGGTGCTTGCAGCAGCGGTCTTTATCGTGGCGGGCCGGGTGATGGCCGAAACGATGTCGCGCGACCCTGCGGTGATTGATCTTGCCGTGACGCTATTTGTAGTTGTCGCGCTCTTGCAAGTTGCGGATGGCATTCAGGGCACGGCGCTAGGTGCGTTGCGGGGGATGTCGGATATGAACCTGCCGACCGTCATCACCCTCGCGGCCTACTGGCCACTGGCACTGCCCGCAAGCTATCTACTGGGGTTTGTCTTTGGCTTTGGGGCGACGGGCGTCTGGCTTGGCTATGGGCTCGGGCTGTTTGTGGCCGCCATCGCACTGCCATGGCGGTTCTGGTGGCTGACCGGTATCCGTACGCCAGGGCTAACACCGGTCACAACCTAGCGATACATCACCGTCGTGCGCTGCGCGCCGGTGTCGTTCCCATTCACCCCGAAACCATAGTCATCGGACAGAAAGATCAGAACACCGTAGGCCTGCCGGCCGCCCTGTGAATAGGTCCAATAGAAACTGGCCGCTGTCTCTAGCGGGCACCCCATCAGCACTTCCATATCCAAGCCGCTCAGCCGCACGGTCTTGCTGCCATCCTCCGAGATATAACTGGTCTGCTGTTGGCGCAGGTTATTAACCGTGAGCGGGACATCGGCGAGCTTCGCTTGCGCAAAAGGACGTAACCGGAGGCGCGGACCATCAGGGCTTTCAATCAAAAGCTGGCTGCGGGGCGCATCATAGGTAATCGTGAAAGGGTTTACCGGGTTATCAAGCGTATAACGATGCGCACGGCCCAATTGGTTCCACTGCCCGCCGATGATGTCGTTGATGGCGGCCAAGTTATAAGCGTTCCCTGTCAGGCTGCCATCACATAGCTCTGACACTTCAACCGTGGCTTCATCCGCCTGCGCGAACATCGCCAATAGGGACAACAAAGCCGCAAAATAATGAACGCGCATCTTAAGGTGTCTCTCTTAATGTCGACGGATCAACACCATCTGCAATCATGTTACTTTGGATTGCGCAGCCGATCATCTGTTCCAGATAGCGCAGGCTATCGGCCTCATCAGTGCCGCTGACCCGCACAAACACATCGCCCAGCAGCACGCCACCGTCATGTAGGCCAATAGGATAGTTATACGGGCCGGGTTTGAACGAGGCCGCACGCAGCGCTGGTTCATTCATCGCCATCTCCCAGAAGGTACGGTTTTCCGGGGCGGCACTTAGCGTGATGAATACGCTTCGTTCTGTTCCGTAAAAGTCAGGGTGATCAGATGAAAGATCCAGATCATAGGTCACCAACCCGACTTGTGCCCGTACATCGTCAACAGGGTTTTGGGTAAAGGAGGCGTCACTGCGCAACCCCCAGCCATCATTGGGTGGTGGGATCAAACTGATCAGATCAGTACAAGTGTCATAAGGCCAGGTCACATCCTGCATGATCGGATCAGATCGCACGAAATCCTGAAAATCACCTTCAAAGACAGCAAACCGATTCTGTTGCTCGATTTGCGCCGCGTCCCACCGGGTTTTGATTTCACCCATTGCGACCCGTGCGCTTGCCACTTCGTAGGGGGCAGACATGACAGGCCGGACCACCAGATCATCGGCAAAAGCGGTGGAAACCATCAGCGATGCAATGCACAACGGCGCCCAGCGTGACAAAATTGGGAAATAAGACATGTAGTTCATTCTGCTCCGAGATTTCGTTTTCAATTGGTGTCCGCCAGATTGCGCGCTTCCGCCTCCTGCTGGATGATCGCCCAAAACTCAGGTGACAGATCCAGACGGTTGCCTGCCAATGTCACCCCGCCACCACAGGCACGCATGGCCGCTTGCCCGGCTTCAGCATTCTGCGGCGCTATCTCCGCCTGAAGCGTCTCATCGAATAAAAGGTCAGCATAGTTCAAGGCCGGATTGGTCTGCATCCGGTCGCGCAAAGGTTCCATGGCGGTCATCTGGTCGATCAAATCATCGGTCAGCCCGGCATCAGTGTAGAACTCATAGATGCAAACAAACGCGCTGCGTTCTTCGGCAGAGACGGGGGTCGTCGTGTCAACCGCATCTGCCAGATCAGGATCCAGCCGGGTAATCAACTGCTGGGTAATATCAAGCAGAGAGACATAATAGTTTTCGTAGGCATCGACAAATTCGTCTTTTGGCAGCCCGGCAAGGCGGCTGGCCTCATCCGGCAGGACCGGTGTGGCAATCAGCAATGACAAAGCAGCGGTAAGCGACGTCAGTTTCAGCGTCATTCTTGTGGTATCTCCAAATCTTGAGCTGTGATCGGGGCGATCAGGGGCAGATTCCGGCAAATGGGTCAGTGCCGCGGGCACAAACACTGCGTTCACCCAACACATCAATCCGCCATCCCGCCGGATCGGCCTGCGCGTCCCAGATATAGATGGCGCGGGTCAGGATGCTGACGATCGCGTCGTCCTCAACCGGAACGTCAAATTCAACAACCATGGTCTGAAGGCCGATTTCACACCATGCCTTGGTAAAACTACGGATGTCCTCGCGCACCAACTGGTCGACGAAACTGTCTTCCAGCGCCGCCGTCGCCCGCGTTGCGAAAGGGTCAGGCAGGTCCAGAAAGGCAAGCGGATCAAGCGGTGTGAACCCGGCCAACATGTCAGGCTTTGACATTGCACAGGTCATCGCGGCTGAAGCCATCGTGGCAGAGCACAGACAAATGGTGGCGGCCAAGCCAAAAAAAGAATGCGGCATCGCAGTCTCCACTGTTTTCGTGGGACAGGCTTACGACCTGATGCGCAGATTTGATTGTATAAATCGGACTTTATGCGCGCGCGACAATACTTTGCAGGACACCATCATGATCTAGGGTCAGTCGTCCGGGTGTGCTGCGCAGGTAAAGCTGAAAAACCTTGGTCAGATGCGATTGATCGGCAAAGCCGCCCTCGTGAACGATATCTGCAAGGTCAGCGTCCGGTTGCATGGCCAGCGTCTGGAAGGCAAATAGCGACCGTTTGATCATGGCAAAGGGCTTTGGCGCGATCCCGACCACGCGCGTGAATTCGCGGCGCAGATGCCTGTCGCTCATACCTAATTCACGCGCAACCGCCGTTATGTTGACCAAACCATTGGCATCTTCGATGATCTGGGCAGCACGGGCAACGCGGCGATTATCCGGTCCCGCGTGCTCTGCCAATCCGTGCAGCATCCCCGCAAAACACTGCATCGGATCATCCCCACCAGACAGCACATCCATCAACGCGATCTTGTTCTGCAATGCGCCAATGTCGCGCTTTAGCAACCGGAATGCCCCGGTCGCCGTCAATTCGGCAAGCAGATGAAATGCGGGGCCCGCCAGCGAATATTCCGCATCAAATGCGGATAACTGCCCAGAAATATGAACCCCGTTTGACTGAATCATGAACGAGGCGCCGTTCGCCTTGGCTGTGGCATTCCCTTTCAGCAACCAACCAATATAGGCCTGACCTGTCGGGCGCGCCGGGATCGTAACTTTTTCCGCATCTTGGTAATCAAGGACCAGCAGGCGCCTGACAAAAGGGCTCAGTTTTCTTGGAACCGGCTGGTCATCATAGCTGGGGATTGGCGTCATGTTTTATCTGTCTTCTCTGGGCGTACCCAAGGCGCGCATCCATTATTTCTCTACGCTTTTGACGTTATCAGACCGCCAGTTTCACGCCGCCAACAGAAACCCCACAACCACACAAAGCACAAGAGCGAGACCAGCAAGGGGACAAGGCAGCGATTGCCTTCATGAAAATTGCCCCACCAGTCCCGCATGACGCGGCAACGCGGGGTGTGGGACAGCATTTCAACTTGACCGCAGCAGAACTTTGTTTACCACAACTCCAAGCCAGGGGCGCCGCAAGGCTGAGACGCACCCTTTGAACCTGAACCAGATAATGCTGGCGGAGGGAGGCAAGATCAGAATTGCGTGCTCTGATCCGTCTCTTTTTGCCGCCGGATCGGAGAGACGACATGACGCCAAACATGGCACTAGATGCGTTACGCAACCAGCGCCCCCTTGTTCATTGCATCACGAATTACGTCGCGATGAATTTAGCGGCGAATGTGACACTGGCGGCGGGCGCGTCCCCGGCAATGATCCACGCGATCGAAGAAGTGGCCGATTTCGCACCCATATCCGGTGCGCTGACGATCAATATCGGCACGTTGTCCGCGCCCTGGGTCAAGGCGATGCACAAGGCCGCACAGGCCGCAAATCAGGCGTCAGTGCCATGGGTGCTGGACCCGGTCGCGCATTTTGCAACGCAGTACCGATCTGACACCGCACGTGATTTACTGAACCTGGGCCCAACTATCCTGCGCGGAAATGCATCTGAAATCATAGCGTTGGCGGGAGGTGGCAGTGCTGGAAAGGGGGCTGACAGCGGCGATGCCGTGGCAACGGCAACCGCAAGCGCCGTCAGCCTTGCGCAAAAAAAGTCCTGTATTGTTGTGGTCACAGGCGAACAGGATTTTGCCACCGATGGCACGCGCCGCGCCAGCGTAACAGGTGGTGCGGCAATGATGCCGCAGGTCACTGCACTTGGTTGCGCCCTCACGGCGCTGACCGGGGCTTATGCGGCGGTCACGTCGCCCCTGGACGCGGCCGTTGCAGCGCTGACCCACTTTGCGGAGGCGGGCGAGGCTGCCGGAAAGCTGGCACAGGGTCCGGGGACCTTCTCGGTGCATCTTCTGGACGCGCTTCACGCGGTTCAGCCGGGTGATCTGGACGAGGCGCGTGTGACATGGGGTTAGACGCCAGAAACCTCCTCCTCTATCTGGTCACTGACCGGGTCCTCTGCGCGCAAGACGGCCTGACAGAGACAGTTGCCGCTGCCGTGCGAGGCGGTGTCCGCATTGTTCAGTTGCGCGACAAGACAGCAACCACCAAAGACCGGGTCGAGCAAGCCACCGCGTTAAAGCAGGTACTGCGCGGCACAGGGGTCCCCCTTGTGATCAACGATGATCTTGCGGCAGCGTTGGCTGCAGATGCCGATGGCGTGCATATCGGCCAGAATGACGCCGACCCGCAACAGGCGCGCACAGCCCTCGGGCCGGACAAGATCATCGGTCTGTCCTGCGAGACGGCGGCCCATGTCCGCGCCGCTGATCCAGGCGTCGTCGATTACCTTGGGTTGGGCACCGTATTTCCGACCGCAACAAAGGCAGATCACAGCCCCAGCATCGGACTCTCCGGCCTCGCCGATTTGGTCGCCTTGGCAACGCTGCCCACCGTCGCGATAGGCGGCTTGAAACAGGCACATTGCGCAGATGTCATGGCCGCCGGATGCAACGGCATGGCCGTCGTCTCCGCGATCTGCGGACAAGCTGACCCGCAAAGAGCCGCCGCAATCCTGCATCAGAAACTGGAGATACACAGATGATCCGCAACGTCCTTTCAATCGCGGGTTCTGATCCGTCCGGTGGCGCCGGTGTGCAGGCCGATCTTAAAACTATTGCGGCAAACGGGGCCTATGGCATGGCTGCGATTACGGCCCTGACCGCACAGAACACCCAAGGTGTCAGCGGGATCGAGCTGGTCTCGCCCGATTTCGTAGAAGATCAGATTGCAGCTGTTTTCGCAGATATACGCGTGGACGCAGTCAAGATCGGAATGATCGCCAATGCCGACATTGCGCAGACCGTGGCAGAGGCGCTGAATAATAAATCCGACATACCCATCGTGCTGGACCCGGTGATGGTTGCAAAAGGCGGCGCACCGCTATTGCAACCCGACGCGATTGCCGCGCTGCGAGAAGCACTTTTGCCGCTGGCGACAGTGATCACACCCAATCTGCCAGAGGCCGCGCATCTGCTGGGGGCACCGGTGGCCACAAACCACGCCGAAATGGCGAGGCAGGCCGAGGAACTGACCACGCTTGGCCCACACGCAGCCTTGATCAAGGGGGGCCATTTGGCAGGCCAGGAAAGCCCGGATGTGTTGTGGGCCGATGGGCAACCGCACTGGTTCAACGCACCGCGCACGTCCGGCAAGAACACCCATGGCACAGGCTGTACATTGTCTTCTGCACTTGCCGCGCAACTGGCGCGGGGCCATCCGATCGTGCAGGCCACCATGACAGCCAAATTCTATGTCGCGGCCGCCATCGCAAAGGCCGATGCCTTGTCGGTTGGAGCTGGACACGGACCAATTCACCATTTTCACAGCCTCTGGAAGGACGCGACATGAACAAACCCCTGAACGAACAAATTGTCCTGATCAGCGGCGCTGGCCGGGGCTTGGGCGCGGCCATTGCACAGGCCTTTGCCCGCGAAGGCGCACGGGTTATCGTCAACTATCGCAACAGCGAAACCGCAGCACAAAACCTGGCGGCATCACTGGGCGACCGCGCCATGGCCGTGCAGGCAGATGTACGAAATGCAGATCAAGTCGCGGCAATGATGGACACGGTCAACAACGCATTCGGACCGGTAACTACCATCGTTCACAACGCATTGGCCGATTACAGCTTCAACGGTGACGGTCGGGATACGCTTGATAAAATCTCGGCAAAGGCGCTTTTGGCGCAACATGATACGGCAGTCGTCGGGGCGCTGAACCTGATCAAGGCCGCTGTGCCAGACATGGAAAAGGCCGGGTTTGGCCGGCTGATCACAATCGGCACAAATCTGGTGCAAAACCCCGTCGTGCCCTATCACGACTACACATCGGCCAAGGCGGCATTGCTGGCGCTCACCCGCACTGCCGCAGCAGAGCTTGGGCCAAAAGGGATCACGGTCAATATGGTCTCGGGTGGGCTTTTGCGGACGACCGATGCCAGCGCAGGCACGCCCGATGCGGTGTTTGACATGATCGCGGCCAGCACGCCCCTCCGTTCCGTTACGACACCAAATGAAGCCGCCGATGCCGTTTTGTTCTTTGCCAGCCCGTGGGCGCGGGCAGTGACAGGTCAGAACCTGATTGTCGATGGCGGCTTGGTCTTTGGATAATGTTGCGCGGCTATAACGCCAGATCAGCCATTAGGTGCTGCTTGGTGTAATCGGCCTTATCGGCGGCCTGCTTTACCCGGCCTTGCTCCATCACGGCAAACGTATCGGCAATCCGGTAGGCGAAATCAGCGTTCTGTTCCACCAGCACAATCGCCATCTGCCCCTGATCACGCAGCGTTTCCAGCGCATCCCCGATCTGTTGGATGACATTGGGCTGGATGCCCTCGGTCGGTTCGTCCAACAGCAACACCTTGGGCTGCGTGATCAGCGCCCGAGCAATGGCAAGCTGTTGCTGCTGGCCGCCAGACAGGTCACCCCCGCGCCGGGAGCGCATGTCGCGCAGCACCGGGAACAGGTCAAAGACGAAATCGGGTATCTGATGATCGGCCCTTGGCAGACAGGCAAACCCTGTCTCCAAATTTTCCAGAACACTCATCATCGGGAACACTTCACGGCCCTGCGGGACGTAAGCAACACCCGCCCGTGCTGCATTGTAGGCCGAGTTCAGTTGGACATGCCTTCCACCGACGGACACCTGACCACCGGCAACAGAATGGCGCCCCGAAATGGCCTTGAGCAAACTTGTTTTCCCCACACCATTATTGCCCATCACCGCCGTGATTTGCCCAACTGCGGCGGTCAGCGACACATCAAACAGGATCTGGCTCTGCCCGTATTTCAGATCAATGCGCTGCACATCAAGCATGGGCGCGCCCCAGATATACATCAATGACAGTCTGGTTCGACGTCACATGATCCAGACTGCCCTCGGCCAGCACGGACCCTTCGTGCAGGACGGTCACCTTGCAATCCAGACGGCGCACGAACTCCATATCATGCTCGACCACCACAACCGCGCGGGTCTTGGCCGCTTCTTTGAGAATATCTGTGGTCTTTTCACGCTCTTCGGGCGTCATCCCCGCTGCCGGTTCATCAACCAGCATCAAACGAGGTTCCTGCGCCAGCAGCATCCCGATTTCGAGCCATTGCTTTTGTCCATGGCTCAGTTCTCCGGCAACACGGGTCAGGCTGTCGGATAGGCCGATCTGTTCTGCCACTGCCTCAATCCGCGCTGCATTCAATTTCGTCTTTTTATGCATCAGCACGACAAACGGCCCGCGTGGGTTCTTCAGCGCCATGGCGAGGTTCTGGCGCACCGTCTGCGCCTCAAACACGGTGGGTTTCTGGAACTTGCGTCCGATGCCCTCCATTGCGATCTGGCTTTCGGACATGCCCAGCAAGGATATGTTGCGGTCCCCCCAGATCACCGTGCCTTCATCCGGTTTGGTCTTGCCGGTCACGATATCCATGAAGGTCGTCTTGCCCGCACCATTGGGGCCGATAATCGCGCGCAGCTCTGCCGGCGCAAAGTTGATCGACAGGTTATTGATCGCACGAAACCCGTCAAACGTGACCGACACGCCAGAAACTTCCAAAAGCATGCTCATGACTGTTTCCTCATCAGCAGATCAAACAGGCCGCCGATGCCCTTGGGAAAGAATAACGTGACGGCGACGAATGAAAAACCAAGCAGCACCAACCACCAATCGGTCCATTGGATCGTGTAAAAACCAAGGTTGATATTGGGTGCGCCACCGCCTGTGAACCAGCTGGAAACAAGCGATACGAAAGCCGCCCCAATAGCAGCGCCATACAACCGCCCCCGCCCACCGATGGCCACCCAGACCGCCAGATAGATCGAGGCGATTGGCGCGATTTCACCCGGGTTAATGATGCCCGCCTGGGGGTAATACAAGGCGCCTGCAATACCCGCGACAACCGCAGTGACGGTGAATACAAACAGCTTATAGCGTTCCACATGATAGCCCAGGAACCATACGCGCGCCTCATTATCGCGAATGCCTTTGATCACGTTGCCCATCTTGCCAGACACGATCCATGCAAAGAAAACATAACCCGCGCCCAGCGCGATGGCCGATGCAATGAAAAAGATGATCGACACCGTCGCTTGCGGTACGTCACGGTAGCCGGGGATATTCTGCAAACCAGACAACCCGTTATTGCCACGCAAACCGCTATCGTTCTGGAACAGGTACAGGGCCAGCGCAAGCGTCATCGCCTGCGTCAGGATCGATAGGTAAACGCCCGTGACACGGCTGCGGAAAGCCAGCCAGCCAAAAGCAAGTGCCAGCAGACCGGGCACAAGGATCACCATCAGCAGCTGCAAAAACAGGCTATCCGCAAAGGTCCAGATCAGCGGGAATTCGGAACTGCCCACGACCCCGAAAATCTGGTTCCCGATAGCGTCTGAAATCTCTGCCGCAGTGGACGGGATCGCTTGAGCGGCGAGGCTTTCAATGACGATCAGTTCGGTTCGCGCATACATCAGCCACATGCCAATGGCATACCCGCCAATGCCGAAAAATGCGAAATGGCCCAGCGACAATATCCCACAATAGCCCCAGACCACATCCATCGTGATCGCAACCAGACACAGGCACAGCGTTTTGCCCAACGTCTTGATGAAAGAGGTTGAAATGACACCAACCCCGCTGACCTCCGAAAGGATGGTGACGACGACGGTGAACAACGCGAGGATGGCGATAAACCAAATCACGGATGGATTTTGGGCCAAGAATGATCTTTGCATGGGTCTAATCCGCCGCCGCGCGGCCTTTGAGGGCTACAATGCCCTTGGGTCGGAACTGAATGAAAAGGATGATGAACAGGATCATGTATGTCTGTGCGGCCAACGTGTTGGAGGGGTTCAACCATTCGATGCCCTTCTGCAGAAAGCCGATCAGCGACGCCCCCGCCAGCGTCCCCCATACATTGCCAACACCGCCCACGACCACAGTCATGAAGCTCTGCACGATGTAATCGGCGCCCATTTCGGACGTCACCTTGGCATAAAGCCCAATTGCGACACCTGCGATCCCAGCGATGCCGGACCCCAGACCGAAGGTCAGCATATTGATCCGGTCGGGGTTGATGCCCATTGATGCGGCCATGCCGGGATTTTGGGTGACTGCGCGCACTTCTAGCCCTAGCCGGGTGCGTTTGAGCACGAACAGGATCACGGCCAGAAACACCAGCGCCAGCACAAAGATCGCGATGCGGATATAGCTGATGGCGATCACATCGTTGAACATCAGCGCCCCGTCCAGCCATTCGGGCGAGGTCAGCGGGCGGGCTTGCGTGCCAAAGATATTCTTGGCCAATTGCTGCAAAGCGATGGAAATCCCGAAAGTGGCCAACAAAGTCTCCAGCGGGCGATGATACAGATGGCGGATCACCAGCCGCTCCATCGCGACACCAGCTCCGAATGTGATCGCAAAGGCCAAGGGTAGTGCTATGATGATGGACAGGGTGTAATCGGGCACGAATTGCTGAACGACAAAGCCGGTATAGGCACCCATCATGATAAATTCGCCATGGGCCATATTGATGACGCCCATGACGCCAAAGGTGATGGCCAGACCAATCGCCGCAAGAAAATAGATAGAGGCAAGCGAGAGCGCATCCAGCCCCAGATCAATGGCCTGGCTCAACGCCACATTGGTTTCAGTTGCGCGTAGTGCAACCCGCGCGGCATCGGTGATGGCTGCGTCCGGTTCGATATAAGCGGTATAGAAAACATGGGCTGCCACCGCATCAGACTGTGTCTGCGGTTTCACGCGGGGCGGTGCCAAACCCTCTGCCGCAAGCGTATCGTATGCCAACCAACGGCCCGCATCGGTACCCAGCGCATGAACCGGTACGCCGCCGACTTTCGCATCTGCTATGTTGGCGACAAGCGCCGCGCGAATATCATCGTTGGGCACCAGCGCTGGGGCAAGCTCTGCCGCGACAAGACGCGCATAGGCCTCGCTCTGCGTGATATCGGTACCAACCTGCAGAATTTGTGCCACATTGGCATCACCCGGCACAGTCGCTGCAACAGCGGTAGTCGTCGATAAAAGCCGGTTCAAAACAGCGCGCACATCGACGGACAGGTCACCGGACAGCGCCGCAATCGCGGCAATCCGGTTTTCTGTTTCATCAGCGAAAAGCGCGGCTAACATCCCGGCAAGCCGGATTTTGGTTTCTTTCAACGCAGGATCAGGTTCGGCGTCTATTGACGCCTGTAACGGGGCCAATTGACTGGCATCCATGCTGCGCGCAATGGCCTCAACTGCGGCTTGCCGTCTGACGATATCGGGATCCGATAGCTGGAACTGCACCAAGGCATCGCCAATCGCACGGCGCACGCCACCATTGGGGCGGGATTCGGTCAGATCATCCTCCGCTGCCTGCAGTTCGGCCCCGGTATCCAGATCACCCAGGGTGACGGTATCGCCCTCGGCGATCACACGAAAGAACAGGCCATCGCTGTTGCGCTGCACAATCTCGCGGTCGCGCCAGGCCTCAAGAAAAGGCACAGCCTGCGGCAACCCGCTGGCCACCAAATCATCCAGCACAACCCCAACCGACCGGCGTCCGGGTTTCAAAACCTCGTCCCGATGGGTTTGCAAGATGTCCTGAAATGTTTGGGAAAAAGCAACAGCGGGGACGGTCAGCCACAGTGCAAGGGCCAAGGAAATCAGTCGAAGCATGGGTACTTATGCCGATCTGTCAGATAAGAATGGCACGCAGCACAAATACCACGTGCCAGTTTTTGGTTCAGTAGTTCGACGTCAGTTGCACACAGGTCTCGGTCTCGGTGTTGTACATACCGCAACCCAATTTCTGCCAGTCAGACTTCAGAACAGCAGATTCAGGCAAGTAGTCAGTCCATGCATCGCCGGGAACCTCTTTGGTTTGGCTGATGATGTCGAACTGACCATCGGCGGTGATTTCACCAATCAGGACAGGCTTGGCAAGGTGATGGTTGGGCAGCATAACCGCCGTACCACCGGTCAGATTTGGAAATTCCTGGCCATACATCGCCTCGCGAACGGCATCGACATCTGTTGTGCCTGCGTCGGTCACTGCATTCACCCACATGTTAAAGCCGATGTAATGGGCCTCCATCGGGTCATTGGTCACACGCTCTTCGCCCATCTTGGCTTTCCATGCGGCCACCCATTCCTCGTTTGAGTCAGATTCAGCGGACTGGAAATAGTTCCAGGCGGCCAAATGACCGACAAGGTCAGATGTATCGAGGCCCGAAAGTTCTTCCTCGCCCACCGAGAAGGCAACGACGGGTATATCATCGGCCGAGATACCAGCGGCGGCGAGTTCTTTGTAGAACCCGATATTTGCGTCACCATTAATGGTCGAGATCACGCCAACCTGTTTGCCATCAGCACCCAACGCCACGACATCAGCCACAATCGTGGCCCAATCCGAATGGCCAAAAGGGGTGTAGTTCACGAAAATGTCTTCTGCGGCGATACCATTATCTTTCAGATAGGCTTCAAGGATGTTGTTCGTGGTCCGCGGATAGACATAGTCCGTACCAAGCAGCGCGAATTTCTCAACGCCCAGTTCCTCAAGGAAATAATCCGTAGCCGGGATCGCCTGCTGGTTTGGCGCAGCGCCAGTGTAGAAAACGTTCTTGGAGCTTTCCTCGCCTTCATATTGAACCGGATAGAACATCAGGCCATTCAGTTCTTCGAGTACAGGAAGGGCCGATTTGCGGCTGACCGAGGTCCAGCTTCCGAAGATGACATCAACCTCGCTGACAGTCAGCAACTCGCGGGCTTTTTCGGCAAATAGCGGCCAGTCGGATGCTGGGTCAACGACGACGGCTTCGATCTCGCACCCCAATAGACCGCCAGCAGCGTTCTGATTTTCAATCAGCAACTCCATGGTGTCTTTCAGTGTTGTTTCGGAAATCGCCATCGTGCCGGAAAGCGAATGCAACACACCAATTTTGATCGGATCAGCGCATTCTGCCGCAGCCGTGAAGGTTGTGCCAAGCAAGGCAGCCAAAGCAAGTGCAGAAGTCTTCAAGGTCATCGTTATAAGTCCCAGTTGTTGTCGCGGTTCGGTAGGCAGATAATCCGCCTCCTTTCCAACTGTGGACTGACCACGTAGGTAGGACCCGCAACAGTGATGTTGTAGTCGCGTGAGGGGGACAATCTGCCAGGATGACCCTTCGCGCGACGCTAGCGTTCTTGCGAACTCCCGCAGTTCATGCGGCAGTGCAGAATAATACCAGTGGAATTATGGATCAGCCGTCGCAGCCCCGCTGCCGAGCCTAAAAAACTTGCAAGAAGCATCCGCGCTGCCCGCTTTTTAAACAGTGCGTACACTCAACTGTTCAAAAGGCAGGCGGTATGCCCCACCTGACCACCCGCCCGTTTCAGAACACGAGGTTCAGCATCAACAGTGACACAACCAAAAAAAGGATCGTCATGATCCCCCCGCTTTTGACAAAATCGATCACCTTGTAACCGGCAGGCCCCATGATCAGCGCATTGACCTGATGCGTTGGGATGATGAATGAATTCGACGTTGATATCGCCACCGTCAGCGCAAAAAGTGCAGGGTTCGCCCCGGCGGCGACAGCGATGGAAACTGCCAGCGGCACCAAAAGTACGGTCGCACCCACATTCGACATCACCAGCGAAAACACCGTGGCCAGCACTGCGACGCCCGCCTGCAGCGACCATATCGGCCAACCATCGAGCAGTATCAGAATCTGCTGGGCGATCCATTCCGCAGTCCCCGTATTCTGCACCGCCTGCCCTAGCGGGATCAGACTGGCCAATAGGAAAACGGTGTTCCAGCCAACGGCACGGTACGCCTCATCAATGCTCAGCACTTGTGACAGCAGCATGCCCACCGCCCCGGTCAACAGACAAAGCGACAGGCGGATATCGGTAAACAGGATCAGCGATAGCGAGACAGCAAAGAACAAAAGCGCCCAACCAACCTTATGCGGGCGCAATTCATCCTGCGGGAAATCCGCGGTGACCACGATGAAATCGCGGTCCTGCTTGACCCGGGTGAGATTATCCCAACGGGTATGGGCCACAAGCATATCACCCGCCTGAAACGGCACAATGCCGATCTGGGTGGGTTCGTGATCATCAGTCTTCACATGGCTCAGGGTCTCCTCACCCCGGTGAATAGCCAGCAGGCTCAGCCCATAGGTCTTGCGCAACAACAGATCGCGTGGGCTTTTGCCAATCAGGTTGGAATCCGGTGGCACAACCAATTCCGCGACACCAGCATTGGTTGGGGCAAATTCCTCCACAAAGACATCCAGATCAGGTCGAATGCGTAACCCGAATTTATCGGCGAAGTTCCGAACGCTGGCACTGTTGCCGATGATCGCCAACCGGCAAGGGGCTGCAATCTCTGCCGTCAGGATCTGGATCATGGACGCCTTGCCACGATAAAAAGTCGAGATGATGTAGATGTTGTTTTCGTTGTTGATATCGGCAAGGATCTGTCCGACCAGCGGGCTTTCCGCAGGCACATCCACCTCGAAAACCTGTGCATGCAGCCCATAGACCCTTTCAAGGTATTCGGTTGTGCCATGACCCGATGCCACCTCACCTGCATCGGCCGTGCCCGGCAGTACCCACCGGCCCAGAAGCAGAAAATAAAGGATGCCCGTCGCGATCAGTGCAGCCCCAATCGGTGCGACGGAAAACAGCCCGAACGGTTCCATCTTCATGTCGTCTGGCAGGGTTTCGTTCGCAGTCAGGATCAGGTCGTTGAGCAAGATCAGCGGCGATGACCCAACCATGGTCATGGTGCCGCCAAGGATCGCACAAAACCCCATCGGCATCAGCAACCGGCTTAGCGGGATGCCGGAGCGCACCGATATCCGGCTGACCACAGGCAGAAACAGGGCCGCCGCCCCGACATTTTGCAGAAAGCTTGAGATGACTCCAACGGTCCCCGACACGATGGGCAGCACCCGCGCCTCGGACGTGCCGCCATGTTTCAGGATGGCCGCCGCAACCTTGTTCATGATCCCGGTGCGGTCCAGCCCGGCCCCGACGATCATCACCGCAATAATCGAAATCACGGCGTTTGACGCAAACCCGTCGAAAAGATGCGTGACATCGGCAAGCCGTTCCAAACCGGGCGCATAACTCAGGATCCCGACAAGGACGAGGACCAGCAAAGCCGCCAGATCAATGCGGATAATCTCGGACACGAAAAGAAAGACAGTGAAGCATAACAGCCCGATCACCACGGCCATCTCTGTTGTGAAACTCAGTGTCTCCATCCCGTCCCCACCCAATCCAGTGATGACCAATTGCCAAAAATGCGGCAAAGGACATCAGTTTACTCTTATAAGACTGTAGTTTGGACCGAATGAGGATGTTTTGTCAGGGATTTTCTTTTTGATCGGATAAATGTGGGTCATATGGCGGTGCCAGACACTGCTGAAACTTAGCTAAAGCACTTAACGGGTGGCATCGCTCTCCGGCTCGTATTTTGGCAAATAGGCCGGGGGCATCGGCCCCTTGTTGCGCCCGCCTTGCTGCATCTGCTCCCATGCATGGGACAGAATACCAACCGACCTGGACAGGCAGAACAACCCGCGTGACAAAGGTGCCGGAAAGCCCAATTCACAGAAAATCACGGCCGTCGCCCCGTCGATATTCATCGCAAGCGGGCGCCTTTGGCTAAGGTTCGCCTGCACCGCCTCGCCGATATCAGCATAGCGGCCTGATACCGTGCCCAACTGTGCGGCATCGCGAACCAGGCCCATCAGGCGGGGCGCGCGGGGGTCAACGGGTTTATGGAAACGATGCCCAAAACCGCTGACAATTTTGCCGTTTTCGGCGCGCCAAGCGTCCAGTCCATCCTGCACAGCGGTGTCCAGACTGCTGCCCCCATCCATCCGGGCCGCGATATCATAGTAGAGTTCCGCGCATTGTTCGCCCGCGCCGCCATGCACATCGCCCAGCATGTTCACGCCATTGGCCATCGCGTTGTTCAGCCCCACACCGCAAGTCGCCGTCATCCGGGCGGCGGCGATGGAAGGCGCTTGCGGCCCGTGGTCAACACCCGCAACCAGCGCTGCCTCCAGCAATGCGGCCTCTTGAGCTGATGCCAATCGCCCCGCTGTCATCAGCCAGATCATCTGCGGAAAGGACACATTGCCAATCAAATCCTCAACGGCATGACCGCGAAAGGCGATTTTGCCCGGCGCCATATCGATGATGGAGGTGCGCCACCAGTCACGTATGGCGTCTGCGTCTTGTGTCATGCTGCACCTTTCAGGTTGCGCGTCTGCGCCTGCGCGGCCAGCCGAATGGGTGCATTGCGGGCGCCATAGCCGGCATACCCGCCCTGCCGCTGTACAATTTCAAAGAAAAACCCGTCAAAAATCGCCTGCCCATAGAGTTGGAAATAGGCACCACGTTCGTCGTGGTCATACAGGATATTATGGTCCTGCAACCGGGCCGTTGTCGCATCATCCAGATCAAATGCGGCCTGCGTATCGGCATAGTAATTGCGCGGGATGTGAAGTCGGGCAAAACCGCCATCGGCCAATTGCGCCGAAGTTTCAAAGATATCATCTGTCTGCAACGCGATATGCTGTACACCCGCCCCTGGTCGGCCCGAAACGAAAGAACCGGCCATCGTTTGCGCATCCGCTGCACCGTTCAGGTTCAGCCGCACCTCGCCCTCGGGGCTCTCAATCGCCTGCGACCGCACGATCCCGGACGGATCGGCCACGTTCACGATGGGGGATTTCGCCATCTCGAAGGTGGAAAGGTAGTATAGCAGCCAGCTTTGCATTTCGTCATAGCGCATGGTCTGGGCGACATGGTCGATCCGACGTAACCCTGCGGGCGGTGTCGCCTGTGTCCGGCGTACCGGTTCAAATTCGATGTCCCAGACCCGGTGCAGGTCGGATTGTTCATCAATGAAGTGAATGACGCTGCCGCCAACACCGCGGATAGCGGGAATGTTCAACTCTCCCAGCCCAACCTGCTGGGTGAAACCCTGCGTCCCCAGCGCCTGCGCCCGCGCAACCGTTTCGGCCGCATCCTGTACCCTCAATCCCATGTCGCAGACACATGGCCCGTGGTCCTGCACGGCCTGCCCGGCATGGCCGGACCCTTCCTCATTGATCACGATGTTCACGGCGCCTTGCCGCCACAGCGTTACGGCCTTGGACAGATGTCGGCGTTCACGCCGGAACGCCATGGCAGTCAGGGTTGCTTCAAGCTCTTTGGCTCCCGCAGCATCAACCGCAAATTCGATGAACTCAAACCCCTTGGCAGGCACCTTCTGTGGCAGGGTCGGGGTGGCGTCGCGCAAAAGCGGCTCTGTCATCGCCGCATCAGACAAAACAGTCACAAGCGACCGGTAGGCGTTCAGCACTGTATCAGGCCCTTGTGGCGCAACGCCCACGGACCATGGCCCGCGATAGCCCCCACGCGTCAAAACCCGCGCAAGCCCGCCTAGGTTCAGCACCCCCTGCCCTGGCAGCATTGGCTGTTTGGGGCCGTCCCAAACTGCAACATGAAATACCTGCACCCCGTCCAGATCACGCAACCGCGCAGGGCGCGAACCGTCGCCCAGCACCTCAAACGCATTCAAGGCAAAGCCGATCTGCGGGTGCTTTTTCTCAGCGACCAAGGCGCGAACAGCCGCCTCTGCCGCGCGGGTCGGGCGCAAGGCAAGCCGGACGGCGCCAAGGTCACCGGGATCAGGCAACGGCGTCTTTGCATCATCAATGTCAAGGATCAAAAGGTCGGTGCCAAGGTCATGCGCCATCGACAACTTTGCGCGGATCTGGGCAAGGCTAGCGCCCGGCGCTAATGGGCCAAGGGATGCAATTTTCAAACCGGCCTTTGCGATCTGCGTCGCGATATCTGTCAGACTACCATCAAATTGGGCAACATCGGACAGGCTTAGGTCAATCGCCTCAAACCCCACCGCTGCCACAGCGCCCAGCTTGTCGGGCAGAGTACCCGGTACAACAGATGTAGGAATTGTCAGCATCAGCCCTGATAGCCAAGCAGACGTGGCAACCACAGCACCAGATCAGGCAACAGCATCATCACGATCAGGGCGGCCACCAGAACAAAAAGGAACGCCCAGATTTCAGCAATGATTTCGCGCAGCGGAATGTCGGTGACCGCGTTGATCACGAACAACAGAATGCCATAAGGCGGCGTGATCAGCCCGATCATCGAATTGACGACGACCAGCACGCCAAAATGGACCAGATCAATGCCCAATGCCTCGCAGGTGGGGATGAACAAGGGCACGATGACAAGGATGATCGTCGTCGCATCCAGCACACAACCCAAAAGCAGGATCAGCACATTGACGATAATCAGGAACATCAGGGGACTGATATCCGCCTCACCCAAGATCGCCGAAATCGCCTGCGGAATTTGTTCGGTGATGACGATGTAGTTCAGGATAAATGCACCACCGATGACAATACCCACCGCAGCGGATGACCGGGCACTATCGACAAAGACACGGTAGAGATTTTTCAGCGTGATTGCCCGGTAAAAAAGGGCCGCAAGCAGCAGCGCGTAAAATGCGGCAACCGCCGCAGCCTCGGTCGGGGTCGTCACACCGCCATAGATACCATAAAGCAGGATCACTGGCATCAGCAGCGCCGGAAATGCGTTGGCCGTGACGCGCGGCAGTTCTTTCAATGGCACTGGTTCTTCAATGGCAAAGCCACGCTTGCGCGCCAGATAGCCGTTCATCCCCATCAGCACGACGCCCATAATCAAACCGGGTAGGATGCCCGCCAAAAACAGCGCGCCAATCGATGCATTGGACACCAGCGCATATAACACCATCGGGATTGATGGCGGGATGATCGGACCAATCGTGGCAGAGGCGGCCGTGATGGCCGCAGCATAGCCGCGTGAATAACGACCGCCCCGGGTCATCATCGAAATGATAATCTTGCCGATCCCCGCCGCATCCGCCACGGCGGACCCTGACATGCCCGAAAAGATCAGGGAGGCGACGACGTTGACATGACCCAACCCACCCTTGAAACGGCCCACAACAGCGACGCAGAAATTCAACAGCCGGTCGGTGATCGACCCGGCATTCATGATATTGGCAGCCACGATAAACAGCGGCACGGCCAACAGGATCGCGCTTTTATAGAAACCTTGCAGGATCTTTTCACCTGCAAGGGCGACATCAAGCCCGGCAAAGCCTAGATAAACAACAGATGCCAGCAGGATCGAATAGCCAATCGGCGTGCCGATCCCGGCCAGAAAGAACAACGTGACAAGAAGGGAAGCGAGTTCAAAGCTCATGACGACGCCTCCCGCGCTTCGGCTTGGGCTTCGGCTTCCAGCACAATCTCAAGCTCTGTCTTGGGCGGGCCGTTGCGGAACGTGTCGATGACCAGCCAGCCGTAACGCGCAGCGACCACAATCATGAACCCGCCATAAACGGAAAAGACGGTGCGCAGCGGGATCTTGTCTCCCGTGAACGGATTGCGCACGGTCGATGTTTTGCGGATTTTCATCCAATCGATGTAATCCCAGGTCGGCAAAAATGCGTAAAGCATGCCGGCCACGATGGCGGCAGCTGAAATGATAGCAAACACCGTTCGCACCCGGCGCGAGACGGACAAATAGATGATGTCGAATTTGACGTGATCATATTCGCGCACCACAAAGGCACAGCTGAAAAAAATCACCCAGACCCACAAAACCGCAATCAACTCCAACGTCCAGCCAAGCGGCTGGATTGATGCGAGGATTGGAAACGTGTCAGCCAATCCGAAGTAGCCGATGATTTTCGGCGCGTAGCGAGATCCGATCTGGATCAGAAAAATGAAAAAAATCGCAGCCAGCATCGTGGCTGCGATTGCTTCGGAAATTCGAGAGACCCACCGCAAAGCATCTTTCATGGTACGTCTCCCGCTCTGGTTCGGCTAATCAGTTTCCGAGTGCGTTGATTTTGTCCAGCAAACCATCAGGCCAGCTTTCGGCGAATTCACTGCCAACATACTGGGCCTGCACATGTTCCCGGAAGGCTTTGGTGTCAGGTGCATATACCTCAACACCGTTTTCCTCGATAAAGGATGTCAGGTTCGCCTCCAGATCTAGCTGACGCAGCCGGCCAACGGATGCCGCCGCATCGGCCGCGCGCTGCACGGTCAATTGCTGTTCCGGTGTCATTGCATTGAACGTTGCGGCTGACATTGCGATGTAGTTCAGGTCAACCAGATGCGATGTCAGGGCAATCTGCTTGGTCACTTCATAGAACTTCTTGTCCACCACAGTCGGCAGTGGGTTGTCCTGCCCGTCAACGGCACCGGTGGCCAGGCCGGTATAGACTTCAGAAAACGCCATCGGGGTCGGGGAAGCGCCAAGTGCTGCACCCAGGAATTGCCACGCATCCGTGCCCGGCATCCGCAGGTTCACGCCAGCCAGATCGGCAGGTGTCTGCACATCCAGTTCTTCGCGTGTCTGGCGCAGGTTCACGTGACGGCGGCCCAGATACATGACAGATAGCAGCTTCACGCCAAGCTCGTCTTCGACCTTCTGCTTGAACGGGTCCATCAGCGGGTCATTGAAAACACGGACCTGATGGGCGGCATCCTGATGGACATAGCCGGTGGCGAAAATCGAAAATTCCGGGAAGAACTGTGCCAGTTCCTGCGCCGATGTGATCGACATTTCCAGATTGCCACGGCTGATGGCGTCCAGCTCCGTACCCTGATCGAACAATGTCGCGTTATAGCTTGGCTCATAAGAGGCAAAGCCGGAAACGGCAGGGCCAAACACTTCGGCCATGGCGACGGAACGCTGGTCTGTTTCCGAGCCGGATGACGACATCCGCAGTTGAATGGCGTGACCATCGGCGAAAGACGCCGCGCCAGTGAAAGAACCCGCAGCGACCATGGCGGCCATCGCAAGGCGACGTGTCAGTTTCAGTGTCATAATGTCCTCCCAGACGTTTGTTCTGCCCCTTCGGACAGCATTACCGGCAAATTAATGCCTCATTTTCTGAATTTCGCAATAGATTTTACAAAATATCAGATATTTTATTCGGCAGCCGTGTAATTTCCCTCTGATAGGTTGCCGAGGTGGATCAGTTTTTGTGTCTGTGCAGCCATTTGAATGGCCTCGACAACACGCAAGGTTTTCAAGCCCTCTTCGCCAGTCACCAAAGGTGTGGCCTTGCCGCGCATGACATCCTCGAAATGCGCAATCTGATTAACCAACGGGTCCGACGAACTGACCGGCATGGCCGTGGCCTTGATCGGGTTCCACCAACTGGTTTCTCCCTCATGCTGCCACAAACGCATATCGGGGATCGACAGCGCCCCTTTCGATCCTCCAATCAGATAACAGGATTCGTTGGTTGCCGGATAGATCGGATATTCGCGCGATGTCAGTTCCCAACTCCACGGTGACACCACACTGTCGGACACTGTAATCGTGCAAACCGCCCCACTTTCGAAACGTAGCACGGCGGCGGCAAGATCTTCGTTTTCAAACCCCCGCAGTGACGGCGCCATCTGCGCCTGTACGGTCACGACCTCACCCAGGAAATACCGCATCAAATCAACATCATGAACCAAATTGACGGAAATCGGACCTGCCCCGGCCTTTTTGCGCCAGGGGGCGACATCAAAATAATCATCCGGCTTGTAGAACCAGCAGGTGACCTGTGCCGCACGCACCTGCCCGATGGCCCCATCTTTGATCAAGGCCGCTGTGTTCTGGATAATCGGGTTATGGCGCCGGTGATGGCCAACCAGAACGGGCACACCCTTGGCCTGTGCGGCATCAATCAGCCCTTGGGCATCATCTGCAGAAGCCGCCAGTGGCTTTTCAATCAGCACCGGAATATCGTGGTCCACACAGGCCATCCCACCCTCGACATGCAGCAAGGTCGGTGTCGACAGGATCACACCATCGACCGCAACGGCGTCAAACATATCGGCCATTGTCGTAAACACAGGCACCGATTGCGTGGTCTCACCGGGTTCAACCACGGCTGCCAGTTCCACCCCCGGCACCTGACTGACCGCCGCGATATGACGCTGACCGACAAGGCCTGCCCCGACCACGGCTAACTTCTTCGGTTGCCCCATCTGGCCCCTCATCCCTTCACGTTGCCGCCACGCTAACAGAGTTTAACAGATTCGCAATAATATATGATATTTTTAATTTACACCGATTTTATCTACCGTTGAGAAATATAGGATGATCATGTTATCACCTGCAAAAGATGTTAACCAAGAGGCTTGGCATGTCCCAAACTGCACCCACCGTCGGGTCCAGCACGTATGAACGTATCAAGCATGATATCATATTTGGCGAACTGGCCCCGGGTGCCAAACTGAAGCTTGATGGCCTGCGCGACCGCTACTCCGCCAGCGTGTCCACCTTGCGTGAAACGCTGAACCGGCTGGCCAGCGAAGGCTTCGTGCAGGCGGCCGAACAGCGCGGGTTTTTCGTGCGCCCCGTCTCTGCCGATGATCTGACCGAAATCGCGGAGCTGCGCATCCTGCTCGAATGTTCCGCTCTCGAAACATCCATCGCCTGCGGCGATGCTGATTGGGAAGGCAATCTGGTCGCCGCCCACCACAAGCTGCATCTGATTGAACAGAAGATGCTGGATGGGGACACCACCCAGAAAGAGTTGTGGAAACGCTATGACTGGGAATTCCATCAGGCGCTGATCCATGCCTGCAATTCGCAAAACCTGTTATCGCTGCACGGCACGATCTTCGACAAATACCTGCGCTATCAGATGCTGGTGCTGACCTATCGCGGGCAAGAGGCGGTGCAGGAACACAAAGACATGTTTGACGCAGCGCTCGCGCGCGACATTCCAAAGGCCAAATCAGTACTGGAAACGCATATCCGGCTCGGCCTGGAACACACATTGGACGCGATGGAAAATCTGTAAGGCCATCCGGCAATCGCTCATGTCGTTTCTGGTCAAGCGTGGGTCAAGACAACTGCTAGCGTGATCACAGAGATACACGCAGCGGAGCCGCCCATGCCACAACCCACGCTTCATTTCAGCCGTGCTGAGTTCGATCGCCGTATCGCCAAGACCCGCCATGCGATGCAGGCGCAGGGTGTTGATCTGCTGATCATTTCCGATCCGTCCAACATGAATTGGCTGACAGGTTATGACGGGTGGTCGTTTTATGTGCATCAATGCGTGGTGCTGCCACTGGACGGCGAACCCATCTGGTATGGGCGCGGGCAGGATGCCAATGGCGCGCGGCGGACCTGCTTCATGGATCCCGCCAACATCATTGGCTACCCCGACCACTACGTGCAATCGACCGAGCGGCACCCTATGGACTACCTGTCGGCGCAACTGACGGATCGGGGCCTCGCCAAGGGCACAATCGGGGTTGAGATGGACAATTACTGGTTCTCCGCCGCCGCTTTCGCATCCCTGCAATCCCACTTGCCCAACACAACGTTCGCCGATGTGACTGCACTCGTAAACTGGCAACGCGCGGTAAAATCACCGGCGGAACTTGCCCTGATGCGGCAGGCAGGCAAAATCGTGGGCCGGATGCATGAACGCATCTTTGAAACGGTCGAACCAGGCATCCGCAAATGCGATCTGGTGGCCGAAATCTATGACGCGGCACTGCGCTATGACCCCGACATTGGTGCGGGCGGCGACTATCCGGCCATTGTGCCGCTCCTGCCATCCGGCGCGGACGCCGCCGCCCCGCATCTGACATGGGATGACCAACCAATGAAATCCGGAGAGGGTACATTTTTCGAAATCGCGGGCGTCGTCAAACGCTATCATTGTCCGCTGTCGCGCACGGTCTTTCTGGGCAAACCCACGCAGACCTTTCTGGACGCAGAAAAGGCAGTATTGGAAGGAATGGAGGCCGGGCTGGAAAAAGCAAAAACCGGCAATACCTGCGAAGATATCGCGCTGGCCTTCTTTGACGTGCTGCAAAAATACGGGATCACAAAGGATAACCGCACAGGCTACCCCATCGGTGTCAGCTACCCGCCCGATTGGGGAGAACGGACGATGTCGCTCCGCCCCGGCGACAAATCCGTGTTGCAGGAAAACATGACCTTTCACTTCATGACAGGGCTATGGATGGACGATTGGGGATTTGAGATTACCGAAAGCATCCGCATAGGGCAGGACGGGCCGGAATGTCTGGCCAATGTACCGCGCAAGATGATGGTCAAGGACTGACATCATGAAGCCTTCCCCCATCACAGCAACAATCCCACTGGATCAGGACGGCATCCACCATGGTTTCCTGCGCCTGCCCCACAGCCGCGATGACAGTGCATGGGGGTCGATCATGATCCCGATCACGGTGATCCAGAATGGTGGCGGACCCACCGCAGTTCTGACCGGGGGCAACCATGGCGACGAATACGAGGGGCCGATTGTCTTGCAGGAATTGACGGTGACTTTGCAGCCCAAGGACATCAACGGACGGGTCATTATCGTGCCTGCCTTCAACTACCCCGCCTTTCGGGCCGGAACGCGGACATCCCCTATTGATCAGGGCAATATGAACCGCAGCTTTCCGGGACGCCCCGATGGGACCGTAACCGAAAAAATCGCTGACTATTTCCAACGGGTGCTGGTGCCGATGGCGGATATCGTTCTGGATTTCCATTCCGGGGGTAAAACGCTGGATTTCCTACCTTTTGCAGCGGCACATGTGCTGGACACCAAGACGCAGCAGGCCGCCTGCGTGGCGGCAATGCAAGCATTCAACGCGCCCTATTCCGTCATGCTGCGCGAGATTGACAGCGCCGGCATGTATGACACCGCGGTCGAGGAGATGGGCAAGACCTTCGTTTCAACCGAACTGGGCGGCGGCGGGTCAGCAACAGCCAAGACCATCGCAATCGCGCGGAAAGGACTGCGCAATGTGCTCATCCATGCACGGATCTTGCAAGGTGACATGCAGATCGATCCAACGGTGCATATCGAAATGCCCGACGATGATTGCTTTGTCTTCGCTGAACATGACGGGCTTTATGAACCAATGATTGATCTGGGCGATGCCGTCCATGCAGGCGATATCATCGCCCGTATCTGGCCCGTTGATCGCACCGGGATCCGGCCGATCACGTACCGGGCCAAAATGACAGGCCTGCTGATCAGCCGCCATTTCCCCGGTCTGATCAAAACCGGCGACTGCGCAGCAGTCATTGGTGTCATACCCCCATCCTGACTTGCGCATTGCCCTTGGGCACCGGGTTGATTATGAGACGCGCGAGTAAAGACACGCGGGCGGTGCCGCTGCACCTGAAGGATCAATCATGCCGACGCTTGTGATGAAATTTGGCGGCACCTCTGTCGCTAATCTGGACCGGATCGCCCGTGCAGCCAAGCGCGTGGCGGTTGAGGTGGCCAACGGCTATGACGTGATCGTCATCGTCTCTGCCATGTCAGGCAAGACCAATGAACTGGTGGGCTGGGTCGATGAAACCGCGCCCCTCTATGACGCCCGCGAATATGATGCGATTGTATCATCCGGCGAAAATGTTACCGCCGGGCTGATGGCGCTGCGCCTGCAGGAGATGGAAATCCCCGCTCGCAGTTGGCAAGGCTGGCAAGTACCGCTGATGACCAACTCGACCCATTCCTCGGCTCGGATCGAAGAGATTCCAACCGAAAACATCAACGCCAAATTCGGCGAAGGCATGAAAGTGGCCGTTGTCGCTGGGTTTCAGGGGATCAGCCCGGAAGGCCGGATCACGACACTGGGGCGCGGTGGGTCGGACACAACGGCCGTCGCCTTTGCCGCCGCATTTAGTGCAGAACGCTGCGATATCTATACGGATGTCGATGGGGTTTACACCACCGACCCACGCATCGCATCCAAGGCCCGCAAACTGGACAAGATCGCGTTCGAGGAAATGCTGGAACTAGCGTCGCTTGGCGCTAAGGTCCTGCAAACCCGTTCGGTCGAACTTGCCATGCGCTATAACGTGCGCCTGCGGGTGCTGTCATCATTCGAAGAACCATCCGACAGCGCAGGGACGCTGGTCTGTGACGAGGAGGAAATAATGGAATCCAATGTTGTGGCCGGGGTCGCCTATTCCCGTGACGAAGCCAAAATGACGCTGATCTCGGTCGCCGACCGGCCCGGCATCGCTGCGGCGATCTTTGGGCCCTTGTCCGATGCTGGCGTCAATGTGGACATGATCGTGCAGAACATTTCCGAAGAAGGCCGGACCGATATGACCTTTTCCTGCCCGGTGGATCAGACCATGCGAGCCGCAAAAGCCATGGAAGAGGCAAAAACATCAGGCGAGATCAACTTTCATGATCTGGTCACCGATGATGCGGTCGCCAAGGTTTCAGTCGTCGGGATCGGCATGCGCAGCCATGCCGGTGTGGCCGCCCAGATGTTCAAGGCACTCCACGATGAGGGGATTAACATCAAGGTCATTACAACCTCCGAGATAAAAATTTCCGTCCTGATCGACCGAAAATACATGGAACTTGCCGTGCAAGCCCTTCATGATGCCTTTGAATTGGAAAAGGCGGCATGACCTAGGGCGGCATCCGTTAGACCTGAATCATCAGGTTTTTCGTCTTTCGCTCTAACGTCTGGCTACCCAAGGGGGGCTGATGCCACATCGTTTGGAAACAGAAAGCCGCAAGCTTCTGGGCCGCCTGCGCGAGGCCCTTGCCAGCGATAGTGAAGGCCAGGCACGGCTGAACAAAGTCGTCGACTTGATCGCCAATTCGATGCGGGCGGAAGTCTGTTCAATCTACCTGTTTCGCGACGATGAAACGCTGGAGCTTTGCGCGACCCAAGGCCTTGAACAGGATTCGGTCCACCAGACCCGGATGCGGCTTGGCGAAGGTCTGGTTGGTCGCACGGCCAAAAGCGGCACGGTGATCAACACCGCCGATGCCCCCGCCGAAAAGGGCTTTCGCTACATGCCCGAAACCGGCGAGGAACGGTTTTCGTCCTTTTGCGGTGTGCCGATCCAGCGGCTTGGGGAATCTCTTGGCGTGCTGGTGGTGCAAACCAAAACAGCGCGTGAACTGACGCTGGACGAAGTCTATGCGCTGGAAATCGTGGCCATGGTCATCGCCGAGATGACAGAGCTGGGTGCATTTGTCGGCGAAGGGGCCGCCCTGTCCGCCCGCCATCAGCAACCTGTCATGCTCAAAGGGTCGGTCGCACAGGAAGGGGCCAGCGAAGGCCAGGTGTTCCTGCATGAACCACGGGTGGTTGTCACCAACCCGATCGCCGAAGACACCGCAAAAGAACATGACCGGCTACACATCGCGATCGAGGAATTGCGCAAATCGGTCGATAACATGCTGACTGGTGCCCGATCAGTGGACCCTGAGCAGATCCAGGTACTCGAAGCCTACCGGATGTTCGCCAATTCACCCGGCTGGATGCGCCGAATGAAGGCCGATGTCGAAAACGGCCTATCCGCCGAGGCAGCGGTTGAAAAAGAACAATCACTGGCCCGCGCACGTCTGTCAAAATCCGGCGATCCGTATTTGCGCGAACGGCTGCATGATCTGGATGACCTGTCGAACCGATTGCTGCGTATCCTGACAGGTCAGGGTGCCGAGGCCCGCGCCGACATGCCCGATAACCCGATCCTTGTGGCCCGCAATATCGGCCCCGGTGAATTGCTGGAATACGGCAAAGCACTCAAAGGCATCGTGCTGGAGGAAGGCTCTGTCGGCAGCCACGCCACCATCGTCGCCCGCGCCTGGGCGATCCCTTTGATCATCAACGCCAAGGGCGTTACCGCTGAGGCGTTGAACGGTGACAAGATCCTTGTTGATGGGGAACAAGGGATTGCGCATCTGCGCCCCGATGAAACGGTGCATGGGGCGTTCCGCGACAAACTGGCGATGCAGACAAGGGCGCAGGAACGCTACGCCTCGATCCGCGATCTGCCGGCAGAAACGAAATGCGGTGCGCAGATTTCGCTCCAGATGAATGCCGGGCTTATCGCCGATCTCCCCTCGCTCTCTGGATCAGGGGCCGAAGGGGTCGGGCTGTTCCGCACAGAATTGCAATTTCTGGTGCGCAACCAGATGCCGCGACGGGCCGAACTTTCGGCGCTTTATTCGCGGGTATTGAAAGCCGCCAATGGCAAGCGGGTCGCTTTCCGTACCTTGGATATCGGGTCGGACAAGGTGCTGCCCTATATGAAGCCCAATGATGAACCGAACCCTGCCATGGGCTGGCGGGCGATCCGGGTGGGTCTGGACAAACCCGGTGTCTTGCGGATGCAATTGCAGGCGCTTTTGCGTGCCGCCGATGGCCAACCGCTGGCGGTTATGTTCCCTTTCATCACCCAAATGCGTGAATTTCAGGACGCCAAGGCAGAAATGGCCAAGGCCGTGGCGCGCGAGAAAAAACTGGGCCACCCCTTGCCATCCACGATGGAAATCGGGGCAATGCTGGAAACCCCATCACTGGCCTTTGCGCCCGATGCATTCTTTGAAGAGGTCGATTTCATCTCGATCGGGGGCAATGACCTCAAACAGTTCTTTTTCGCAGCCGACCGCGAAAATGAACGGGTACGCCGCCGTTACGACACGCTGGATGTCAGTTTCCTGTCCTTCATCGAACGGGTGATCAAACGCTGCGCCGACAGCAACACACCCGTTTCGTTCTGTGGCGAAGATGCAGGGCGCCCGGTCGAAGCCTTGTGTTTTGCAGCCCTTGGGATGCGGTCACTGTCGATGCGCCCGGCGTCAATCGGGCCAGTGAAACACCTGTTGCGCCGGGTCGATCTGACCGAAGTCAGGGCAGTCATGGACAAGGCCATCGCCAATGGCGACCAATCCGTGCGCCGCGCGGTCGCCGATTGGCTGGTCTATCAGGTCTAAGGCTGCTTTGCCGTGACAAGCGCCTGATGAAACGCTTCCGTCACAGCATCTTCACCATAGGTACGGGCCAGTTTGCGCAATCCGAAATGCACATGCGCGATGGACACGTAGTAGTCTAAGAAAGCGTAATTCGTGCCCGCCCCGGCCGCCGCACCCAGCACGGGCACAGCCTTGGCTGCCAGTTTTTGCGACAGGATCGTTGCGAATTTCGGGGCGACCTTGCGGATCAACCCGTTTACGGCGGCGCCCGAAATGCTCAGCCTTGCGCCAATGAATGATGTATCAACACCGTCATCCTGCGCGCCCGGCCCGCCAGCACCAAAAACGGCCAGACATTGCATCCGGGTTTCTTCGGATAGCGGGTCTTCGCCATGGGTGGCGGCCACGCTCTGTACCGCCCGGAAAATCAAAGTCGTCGCAACGGGCAATTCGGCCAATGCAGTGGGCAAACCGCCGATCCCCCCGACCGCACCGGATAACGCGCCTAGCGCCTTGTGAATGCCATCAGACCCAACCTTTTCGCCGATACCGCCGCGCGATTTGCTGGCAACTTCGTAGCTGTGCTGCAACGCCTTACGGGCCACATCATCCAACTGCGTGCGGACGGATTTGGGCAAAACCTTCAGCCCATCCTCGACCTGTCCACCAACAAAATTGATCGCCTTCATCAAGACGCCATTGGCCCTTTGCTGGCGCATGGCGATAGCTTCAATCTCGGCCCTTGCCGCATCGCTTAATGGCTGCGGCGGGTTGGCGGGGTTAATCTCTTTCAGTTCAAGGTCTTGATCATCCATCTGTGACAGATGGGCACGGGGCACCGTGATTTCAATCATGCATGGCCGTCACAGGCCCTGTTACCCCGTCCCAGGCGCCACCCGTCAGCGCCAGCCCCAGCACCCGTGCCGGGTTCGTAGGCGGCGGCATGATGACCTGATCCAGCCGCGCAAAGCCAAACCGCCCATAATAGGGCGCATCGCCGACAAGCATAATCCGATCCCATCCGGCAGTGCGTGCGGCGTCCAGACATTGCGACATGAGCAGCGATGCCAACCCTTCGCCCTGCCGGGTCGGATGCACGGCAATGGGACCAAGAAGCACGGTCAAAGCCCCGCCAACGCGCACAGGCCAGTTGCGCACAGCCCCGGCCAGAATGCCGTCCGGGTCCCGTGCCGTCAGGCAAAGCTCTGCAATGGGGGGCACCCTGTCGCGCAGCCGATAGGATGACAATGCCGACCGGCCCGGCGCAAAGCAAAGGTCGTAAAGCGCCTCAACCTCCCACCAGTCATCTGCCGTTTCTTCGGCCAGGGTCATCGCCGTCTGCTGCATGCTGTCTTTCGTCTGGCCAAACCTTCAAGCGGACGCTACCCCTTGCCAAACCGAACGAAAAGGTCACCCGATGTTTTACGAACCCAAAAATGGCCATGGCTTGCCGCATAATCCATTCAACGCCCTGATCTCACCGCGCCCGATTGGCTGGATCGCCACCCGCGGGGCGGATGGGCAGGACAATCTGGCACCCTATTCCTTTTTCAATGCTGTGGCTTACGTACCACCGCAGGTCATGTTCGCGTCGACCAGTGCCAAACCCGACCGGGACGGCACGAAAGATAGCGTTAGCAACATCCGCGACACCGGCGTTTTCGCGGTCAACATCGTCGAATACACGGCGCGCGACATCATGAATAAAACCTCCGGCCCATGGGAACGGGAAACCGATGAATTCACGCTGGCGGGTGTTGAAAAGCTGGACTGCGAAACCATCAATTGCCCGCGGGTCGCCAACGCCCCGGCCACGCTGGAATGCAAGCTGACCCAGATCGTTCAACTGCCAGGCGAAGCGAATTTCACCGTTTTCGGAGAGGTCACCGGCATCCATCTGCGCGACAATTGCATCGTGGATGGCAAATTCGACGTGACCACATTCAACCCGCTGACCCGTTTGGGATATCGCGACTATTCCGTGATCCGCGAGGTGTTCAGCCTACAGCGCCCTGACGATTAAGTGTGGAACGTCAGATAACTTTGACGTTCACAACACAAACTGACCCGAATTCAGGAACATCGGCATAACCGACCTTCCTGCTAATCGCGGCAAAAGTCTCGAAATGCGCCCGACGTAACCGATGCTGCAGGCTGTCTGAAGGTCTTGGCTGTCTCTGATTTTGGAGAAACGAACGTCGAGCGCATGGGCTTGTATAATAAATTAATAAGCGCTAATTTAATAAAATGATTGATTCACCAAAACCAAAGCGCGGTCGTCCGCCGCTTTCTGTTCGACCAGTTACACGAGACCGTATCCTCGATGCTGCATTAGAGGCCTTTTCTGAGCGTGGTTTCGATGGCGCAACGGTACGTCAGATTGCAGCAAAGGTCGGCGTGAGCGATCCCGCTCTCTACGCTCACTTCAAAAGCAAGAAAGAGATATTTGAGGCCCTTTTGAGACTGGCTGGACCTGATCTGCTGGCAAACGCAGGCGTTGATTCAGCGTCCAAGGAAACCCCGATGCAAATCGCGCTGCCGGATATGTTTGGTAAAATTATTGCAACCTGGTCGACGCCCCGCGCAAGAGCGTTTGCTTCACTCGTTTTGCGGATGGGGCCAGATGGGCTCGGCAATATGCTGCAGGATGTATCCACACGATTGCGGCCGGTTTTTGAAAGTTGGCAAGCACAGGGAGAATTGCGCGGCGATATCTCAGTTGAAGTCGCAATATGGCAGGTCATTGGGCCACTCGCCGGACTTCGCATCACTTATTTGCACGGCGACGCATCCAGTGCTGACATAGCGCATGCCACAAAGCTAGCCAAAGCCCATTTGGAACTCATTGCACAAAGCCTCACAAAATCGGGGAGCCAAGTAAAATGACCGAGCGGGATAAACCACTCCAAATCGTTGGCCCAAAGAACAAATTCCCGGAAGTATCATTAATGGAACCAGTTCAATCTGGTTACCTCCTGCTTGCAATGGAGATTGATCACCGCCCGCCGATAGGTTTTTTCGTCGAGAGTGGTCGCAAGAAACGATTGTTAAGTACGCTCAAGACATTGGCGCGGAATTGGGCTGCAAATGATGATGTCTTGGACGCAACAGTCTTTAAAGCCCTGATCATCCCCCCCGGGCGGGGAGCGTTCCTGAAAAAGCGCCCCAACGTCAAAATTGCGCGGTTTGACGTTGTGATGTTGGTAGAGTTCAAGACCGTCCAAGCGGCGAAAGACTTCCAAAACACGCCTGAATGGGCCGCAATCCTGGCGGAAACCAAGGAAAAGTCACACAGTGTGATGAATATTGCCGCGTCCAACACACGCAGAATCGGCCCCGTCAATCACGCCGCTGACGGTGTTTTCTTGTTCAACTATTTCTACGCGGATAGTCTGAGCGTCAACCTGCAAGTCTGGAACTACACCGCAGGTTGGTTCCAGGACCAGACCGGCCTCGACAATTCCACTGTTCTACTCCCTGACGAGGCGACCAAGGTACCCTACACAATTATCAACCACTGTCGCTGGGACCGTCTTCGCGACATCTTGCCGGCTCTATTGTTCAACAGGTCATTCAAGCCATTCGTTTTGGATAATTTTGAGCATAACAACACTGCGGCAATACCGATCCTCTATCAGCTGGCCTGACGAACTTGCGAAAGGTCGGGACGGCACGTGCCGCAACTGGCAATGCGGACATTGGCGAGGGTGCAGCGAATTCACACTTTTCCGCTAATGGGTCATGCGAGCCCGTACGCTGGATGGCTGGTCTGTGTCAGTATTGCGTGATGCGGCGCATTAATTGGGTTTAGAAATTTCTCCGCATCATGCCAAAAATGCGCGACGTTTCACTTTAGGCGATAAGCGCGTAGCGCCCCAAACCATAAATATAAAGTGCCGCAAATAGCATATTGATATATTTCAGCTGGCGTTCGCCATGCAGCCAGCCGCAATACATCCAGATCAGGCAAAAAGGCAGGCTGAACAGCATCGCCAGCAACTGCCAGCCCTGCACAACGGACACGGTGCTGCACACACCCAGCACCAGTGCCGTCCATTTCAATTGCTGCTCATAAGCAGCAAAATCCATCAATCTCATATTTGTTCTCTTGGAAATGTCCGCCGTGAACCCGGCGCGTGACATGCGCAAGAGTTATCCAAAATCGGCCATCTGTTCAAGGATCAGTGGCCGCCGATGATCCCCGTTTTTACGCTATAGTCGACCGCCAACGCGTAATCAGGGTCATCATCACTATCGACCATCAGGTGCCCGGCCTTGGACAGCAATTCATGGCAATCGCGGCTCAGGTGGCGTAGTTGAATGATCTTGCCTGCCTCTTCATACCTTTGGGCAACAGCCTCGATCGCTTGCAGCGCGGATTGGTCAGCCACACGGCTGGCCGCAAAATCCACAATCACCACATCGGGGTCACTTGCGACATCAAAGATTTCCATGAACCCGTCAGTAGATCCGAAGAACAGCGGCCCCTGGATTTCGTAAACCTGCGCCCCCGCCTCTGTCCGGCTTTCGCGTTTGATAGCGTGAATGCGGGTTGCGTTGCTCCAGGCATAGGCCAGCGCCGAGACGATGACGCCAACGACAACAGCGGTCGCCAGATCGGTCGCCACGGTTACAATCGTCACCAGAATGGTCACAAACGCATCGGTCCGGGGCACCTTGCGCAGGATACGCAAGGAATTCCAGGCGAAGGTCCCGATCACGACCATGAACATCACACCCACCAGCGCGGCCAGTGGAATTTGTTCAATCAACCCGCTGGCAAACAGGATAAAGGCCAGCAGAAACAGCGCGGCCGCAATCCCCGCCACACGTGTACGACCACCGGATTTGACGTTGATCATCGACTGGCCGATCATCGCGCAACCGCCCATACCACCAAAAAAACCAGTGACAGTATTGGCAGCACCCTGGGCCAGACATTCCTTGCTGGCCCCGCCACGCTTGCCCGTCATTTCCCCCACCAGATTCAGGGTCAGCAAGCTTTCAATCAGGCCAATCGCCGCAAGGATCAGCGCATAAGGCAGAATAATTTCAAAGGTTTCCCATGTCAGCGGCACGTTAGGAATGTGGAGCGGCGGCAGGCCACCTTCGATACTGGCCAGATCACCCACCAAGGGGACATCAAGGCCAAAGCCGATCACAATCGCCGCCACAATCGCGATGCCCGCCAGTGGCGCCGGCACCGCATTGGTAATCTTGGGCATCGCCCAGATGATCAGCATAGTCAGCCCAACCAGCCCCAGCATCAAATAAAGCGGCCAACCGGTCAGCCATTCACCATTGGCCATCCCGTGTCCGCCGCCATGGGCCGATCCGGGCACCTGAAACTGGCCCAGCTGTGCCAGGAAAATCACAATTGCCAGCCCGTTCACAAAGCCCAGCATCACCGGATGCGGCACAAGCCGGATGAACTTACCCCAACGCATGACCCCGACAACAAGCTGGATCAGCCCCATCAAGACGACGGTCGCAAACAGGTATTCCACGCCATGCTGTGCCACGAGCGAAACCATCACCACGGCCAAAGCACCGGTCGCACCCGAAATCATCCCCGGCCGGCCGCCAAAGATCGCCGTGATCAGCCCCACGATAAAGGCCGCATAAAGCCCAACCAACGGCTCCACCCCAGCGACAAAGGCAAAGGCAACTGCTTCGGGCACCAGCGCAAGGGCCACTGTCAAACCAGACAGCACCTCGACCCGCAATTGACCGGGTGTCAGTGGTGCGTCGGGATCGCGAAGCGAAAGATTTTCAGCGAAACTCGCCAAGAGTGCGCGGGCCATAAGAGTTCCTGTCAACGGGGGAATTGTTAGCGCTGCCCTAAACGACCAATCAACACTTGTCACCCCCACCAAATGACACCAACACCCCTGTTGCAGCATCGGCACGGAACGCAGGGTTCACTTTTCCTTCATTCCGCTCCAGTGTCCTTGATGTTGGTTAAGACGAGGTAACCCATGCAAACCAAAATCGGTATTATCGGCGGATCGGGCATCTACAATATGGATGGGTTGCAAGACCCCGCATGGGTCAGCGTCGATAGCCCATGGGGCACGCCATCCGACGATATCCTGACCGGGGTACTGCAAGGCGTTCCCATGGCCTTCCTGCCCCGGCATGGGCGTGGGCATGTGCATTCACCAACAACAGTGCCCTACCGCGCGAATATCGACGCGATGAAGCGGCTGGGTGTCACCGATATCATCAGCGTCAGCGCCTGCGGATCATTTCGCGAAGACATGGCGCCGGGTGATTTCGTTATTGTCGATCAATTCATCGACCGGACGTTTGCCCGCGAAAAATCATTCTTCGGGACCGGCTGTGTGGCCCATGTCAGTGTCGCCCACCCGACGTGTGAACGGCTGTCAGATGCCTGCGAAACGGCAGGGCGCGACGCCGGGATTACCGTGCATCGGGGCGGAACTTATCTGGCTATGGAAGGACCGCAATTTTCGTCACAGGCCGAAAGCAAGCTTTACCGCGCATGGGGCTGTCACGTGATCGGCATGACGAACATGCCCGAGGCGAAACTCGCCCGCGAGGCCGAGATTTGCTACGCCTCCATCGCCATGGTCACTGATTATGACAGCTGGCACCCTGATCACGGGGCGGTTGATGTCAGCGACGTGATCAAGACATTGCAAGGCAACGGGACAAAAGCGCAAGACCTTGTCAGCCGCCTGCCTGCCTTTCTGGGGCCTGACCGCGCACCCTGCCCGCATGGCTGTGATCGGGCGCTGGAATACGCGCTGATGACCGCCCCCGATCAACGGGACCCTGCCCTGATCTCCAAACTCGACGCCGTTGCTGGCCGCGTTCTTTAGAAGGTAACCCATGAAAACTGTCCAAGACTACATCCGCACAATCCCCGATTTCCCGCATGAAGGGATCATGTTCCGGGACGTGACCACGCTCTTCAGTGATCCGCGCGGGTTTCGGATTGCCATCGATCAATTGCTCCACCCCTATGCGGGCCAGCCCATCGACAAAGTGGTGGGGTTGGAGGCGCGGGGTTTCATCCTTGGCGGGGCCATCGCACATCAGTTATCGGTCGGTTTTGTGCCGATCCGCAAAAAAGGCAAGCTGCCCGGCAAAACGATCGAGCAGAGCTACACACTCGAATATGGTGAAGCGATCATGGAAGTGCATGACGACGCGCTGCAGCCGGGTGAAAAAATCCTGCTGGTCGATGACTTGCTGGCTACCGGTGGTACGGCAGAGGCCGGTATCAAACTGATCGAGCGGATGGGGGCCGAGGTGATAGGCTGTGCATTTGTGATCGACCTGCCGGATCTGGGCGGGCGCAAGAAGCTGGAAGCCTTGGATATGAATGTCCACGCGCTTTGCGCGTTTGACGGGGACTGACATGGAAAAAATCTGTCACAGATTTTTTTGACAACGCGGAACGGTGCAACCAGTACCGCGCTTGGCGTTATGAAGAAAAATCTGCGCCGCAGATTTTTCCACCTCTTACGCTAGACCGCGATCGGCACATTTCCCGCAAAGGCCGCCAAGATAGGGGCGGCCAGCGCAAAGGCGGATTTGTAAACGTCCGTTGGTTCGCTGTGCAGCCCGCACAATTTGATCCATTCCGCCCTTGTCTTGGCGTCCTGCAATGTCGCGTCATCCTCTGCCATCTGGATCAATTGCCGCCGGCGGCCATCAAGGATCAGCGCGACAGGCAGGTAAAAACTGAGGATCAGCAACGAAAAATAGATACCCGTATAAAGCGATGCCGCCGATATCACCGCAGCATAGGCATCAACATGTTCTTTTGCGATCATCGGTAGCGGCCACCGCATCCAACTGGTGGCAAAGAAGATCCCAAAGGTCAGCACCAGCCCCGACAGATATAGCTGCCTGCGCATCCGGTGCAGATTGCGTTGCAACTGCGCCGCTTGGCGCGCCAACCCGTCCGGCTTTTGCGCCTCAAGACATAAAATCATCCCGACGATCAACGCCCCCACACCAAGCCCGGCGAAAAAGTTGATCACATCCATCATTCGGTTCAGCAGTGAGATCATCGGAATTTCACCGCAAACACCCAAAAGCCAACGATCATCAGGCAGGCCGCATCCCGGCAATGACCCACGCCCCAATGCCGCCTCAAACAGCGCCCCACCAAGCCGTTCGTAATTGCGCGGCGCATCAGGGTGCAGCGCGTAGCCAAGGCTGGGCGACATCGCCAATACAAAGATGAGCGTCAGGACAATCCCGGCGGCGATGCGGGTCTTTGGGGCCGTGGGTTGCATCAAATCCCGCACCACAAGGACAAAGACCATCATCGCCAATGCGGCAAAGAACCAGGTCGCGCCTAAGAATCGAAACCGGCCCGCCGTTTCCAGCCAGGCCCAGTTTTCCGTCAGGATACCCGGCCCAACCTGCAACTGCGGCGTCACGAAATGATCCGTGATCACGGATTCCTGGTAGAAGATTAGTATCGGCACAAGCGCGATGAAAAAATATCGCACCGGAACAAATCGAGCCTTCACCCGTCCGGTCCTTTATCAAATGACTTTCGTGCAACCTATCATAGAAACACGCAAAAAGATAGCCGGCTCACTTAACATGCCGCAGAACCGCGCCCGGGTTCATGATCCCCAAAGGATCAAGCGCATCTTTGATATTGTGCAGCATCGCCAGTTTCACAGGGTCTGCATAGCGTTCCAGATCATCAACTTTCAACCGTCCGACCCCGTGTTCTGCGCTGACCGATCCATCCATTTGATGCACCAAATCATGCACCGCTTCTTTCACGCGAGGCCTGACACTTTCGTAATCTGCGCGGGTTTTGCCTTGCATCGGAAAGACGTTGTAATGCAGGTTCCCATCACCCAGATGGCCAAAGCAATTGATGCGAAATGCGCCGATCTTGGACAGCACTTTTGTCCCTTCTTCAATAAAGATAGGGATTGCGCTCAGCGGGACAGAGATGTCATGCGAACTGATTGACCCGATCCGCCGGTTCGCCTCTGGGATGCTTTCGCGGATATGCCAGAAGGCTTCGCGTTGCGCGTGGCTTTGGGCGATCACCCCATCGGTGACCAGATCGGCCGCAAATGCGGCCGCAAACAGGTCTTCCAATGCGTCATCGGGGGCTAATCCGGCGGGCAGGCCGACATCGATTAGCACGCACCATTCTGGGATGTCAGCAAAGGGCTGTTTGATCTCTGGTCCGACCTCGGACAGAAAATCAAAGCCTTGGCGATTGATGATCTCAAACGCGGAAATCCCGTCGCCAATGCGTTCACCTGCCAATGCCAGCAATTCCAATGCGGCCTGGGGCGACGGTACAACCATCATCGCCGCGCCCACACCTGCCGGGCGTGGTGCCAGCTTCAGCGCGGCAGCGGTGATGATGCCCAACGTGCCTTCGGCCCCGATCATCAGATTGCGCAGATCATAGCCGGTATTGTCCTTGCGTAGCCGTGTCAGCCCTTGCCAGATCGTGCCGTCAGGGCGCACGACCTCCAACCCCAGACATTGCGCGCGGGCATTCCCATAACGCAGCACATTGACCCCACCCGCATTGGTTGACAGCAGCCCCCCAATCCGCGCTGACCCTTCGGAAGCCAACGAAAGGGGAAACAACCGCCCCACATCCTTCGCGGCCTTCTGCACATCGGCCAAGATCACGCCAGCATCACAAACCATAACGTTTTCAGTGGGATAGACATCGCGGATGCGGTTGATCCGTTCCAATGACAACACCACCGGTGCAGGGCCGTCCGGCATCAACTGCCCGCCGACCAGCCCGGTGCCGCCACTATAGGGAACGATGCCGATCCGGGCATCGGCGCAGGCTTTGACCACGGTCGCAATCTCTTGCGTTGACCCCGGTGCGACCACCAAACCCTGCCCTGCCCAGCGCCCACGCGGTTCGGTCAGGTAGGGTGTGTCATCCTCTTTGAACGCGGCGGCGGGCAATACCGCCCGGAGTTGGGCTTCAAAGGCGTCGGTGACCGGGTTCAGCATTCGCAGGGCATCCTTTTGATCCATGCCTTACATGGGCCAAAAACCCGTCCGGTCCAACCGTCTATTGTGCGGCGATTGTGGCCCCTTCAGCCAATGCGCCCAGCTTGGCATAGGCGATGGCGGGATCGACGGCACCAAAGCCCGCGAAAGTACCAAAACCGCAATCAGACCCAGCAACCACGCGGTCAGACCCGACGATATCCACAAATCTTTCAATGCGTTGCGCGACAAGTTCAGGATGTTCCACAAAATTTGTCGTGGTATCGACCACGCCGGGAACCAGAACCTTACCATCCGGTATATCGCCCGCACGGTCGCGGAAAACGGTCCATTCATGGCCGTGGCGTGGATTTGATGTTTCAAACAACACATAGCGCGATTTGGTGGACATCAGCGTATCAAACATCTTGGACATGGGAATGTCGCAGACATGCGGCCCCTCGTAATTACCCCAACAGATATGCACGCGCACCTTTTCGGCAGGCACATCTGACAATGCGTGGTTCAGCGCCTCAACATGGGACGCTGCGATTTTCAGGAATTCATCATCCGACAAATCGTTAAACAACATGTGACGCGACAGTGCGAGGTCGGGACAATCCAGTTGCAGATCAAGGCCGGAGGCGACAATTGTTTCATATTCCGCCTTCATCGCATCAGCCAAAGCAGCCAGATAAGCTTCGCGCGTTTTGTAGTAATCATTCTGCAAAAACAATGAGATAACGCCCGGCGACGCGGCATTCATAAAGCCACGTTCGACACCATGTGCGGCCATTGCGGATTTGAGGTTGGCGATATCCTTTTCCAGCTCGCCTTGGCCTTTTGATGTCACCTCGCCCACGCACATCGGCCTTGCATATTGGGGGGTGCCGCCGTCATCGGCCAAGCGTTTGAGAAAGCTGGGAAATTGCTTGAGGTCGGCAGGCGCGTTGCGTGGGCTGTCACCGTCAAAACCGGTATAGCGATCCTTGACATAGGTGGCATAGCTGATCTTGGATGTCTCGCCATCGCTGACGATATCAATGCCTGCATCCACTTGTTTTTTAACGGTTTCTGACACCGCAGCAGTCATTGCCGCATCAAATGCGGCCTGATCATAAGCCGCGCCGTTTTCGCGGGCAAAGATGAAATCGACCACCTCTTGCGTGCGGGGCAATGACCCTGTGTGTGTTGTTAAGACTTTGGCCATTTGGCATTTCCTTCCTGTCGGCAGCGCGTCGGCGGGACGTCGGCAAAACGTCGGACCCCATCGCGCGGTGTCTGTGTTAACGTTTAACCTGTCCAGGTCGCCCCGGCGGGATCGCCCGTGGCCACGACGTGATAAAGGCTCGCCTCGCCGGTCATCGACGGGACAGCATTATGCATCAGACCTGCGGGCACTGACATTGTATCACCGGGGGCCAGCGTAGCACTGCCGCCTTCCCAGTTGATCCGCCAATGACCGCGCATCGGCATCAGGACAGATGGGTAATCATGCACATGCATTGCTTCGGACGCTGACGCGCGGTTCATCAGGGCAACTTCAAACCCCGGCTTATCGCGCAACAGGCCATTTTCGCCAATCACCACCACCGGGTCTTTATCAGCCATGGCCATCATGTCCCAGTACCGGGCGACATAACCGGGGACCACATCGCTTGCGGCAGGTTCGGGATAGTTTTCCAGTTCAGCTTCGGTCAGCAAGGGCATCGGGGCCACGCCATCGGGCAAGCTCTGGCCCTGTTTGCTGTCATAAAGCTTGCCATTATCACCAAGCACCAGCCCATGATCGGTTGCATCGGTGATCACCTGCGGCGCCCAGATCACGCCGCCCCCTGCGTCATCACCGCCAAGGATCGCCATGATCATCCCATAATCGGTGCCGATATTTTCAAACCCCCGGAAAATGCCGGTGGGGATGTTAAAGATATCGCCTTCCTCCAGCACCACCTCGCCCGCGTCACCGTGACGGCCCCAGAAAAACCGCCAGCGGCCCTTGAGCACGAAAAACACCTCTGCCGTGCGATGCGAATGCAAAGAGTTCCGGCACTTTGGTGGCTGCCCGGCGGCCCCGATATTGAACCCATGCGGGATGCCAATATGCACATGCTGATCCGGGCTTTCAGACACGCCGCCCCCGATGATGGTGAAGTTTTCCTTTTGATCCGATCCCGGCGTATGCGCGTCGATAAAGGCGGTCTTGCAGGGTTGCAGATCGCCATAGCGGACGATGCGGCTTTCCATGTCTTGCGGTGTCATCTTCTTTTTCCTTACACCGTCCCGGACCTTATCCGGGACCTCTTGGTTTCCTGCTGGCTGAGGTCCCGGGTCAAGCCCGGGACGCCCTCACGCTTGCATCAAAATCTGTTTCCAGATGGCGATTTCGTCATAAAGCGCAAATTCGCGGCGCAGCCCCACGCCATCCGGCCCGTAAGGTCCGAACTCGGCATGGCACATCCCCATCACATGCACATGCGCTCCAGTGGGCTCGCCAAAACTGCCCCAGCCATCATGCACCCCATCCAATGACCAGCGGATCGCGGCGCGCGGTGACAGCATATCGGCATCCATGCCGATCTGATGGTGGATCTTGAATTCCGCATGCGGAAAGGACGACCGCAGCCCCACCCAGAAGGCCAGCACGCCGTCCCAGCCAGTGACCCGTTTGGCCCCGGCATATTCACCGATCACCGCCCGGTCATAGCTGTCGCGGATATGGGTGAAGTCATGGTTCATGATCCGGGTCAGCGTATCGGCATAGCGCTGCCCCCACGCATTGTCATTGCCCGTGGCGGTGTAATCGCCAGCGATATCAATCGCCGGGGTAAAGGGTTTGCCGCAATTGTCAGGTCCGCCCTCGCGTTCAATCAGACCGGCTGCATAGGTCCGTGGGTCCATCCCCAACTGTCGGACGATCCCGCCATAGTCCCGCACCAGCCATTCATCATAAATGACATCTTCCTTGGCGGCGCAATCAGCGATCACATAGACCTGCCAGTGCTTTCCCGTCGCCGGGCCGAACTGCCCATCCGCGCTATGTGTTGCCTTGGTCAGCAGGCGGTGCGACGACAGATAGCCGGTATCGTCATTGCCGGACCAGATGACATCTTCGCCCAGCAGTTCCCGATCCGGGAATTCGTGACAGGTGGCCATGGTGGAAGCGATGACCGCCTGATTGCCTGTGCCGACCCCCATTGGCGTGCGCACTGGAATGTCGGGGGCGTAGTAATGGTTCAGCGTGCCAATGCCGCGATCTTCCCAAATCTCCTTGGTGATCCCGATGATATAGTCGGGGAAGTCTTTCCATTTGGGGTTGAAACCCTTCATTCACTTGGTCCTTTGGTACTGCCGCGCTGGATCAGCGGGCTTTCGATTTCGATCCGGCGGGCGGGGGTTGCGGGGTCGTTGATCCGGGTCAGCAGCGTACTGACCGTGGCATCAACCATCCGGTTGACCGGCTGGCGCATGGTGGTCAGGTCGTAGGCGGCCCAGGCGGCCAGCGGCACATCATCATATCCCACCACGGCCACATCATCCGGCACCCGCAGCCCCAGTTCGCCGCGTAGCGTGTCCATGACGGCAAAGGCCATGTGATCGTTGCCAACAAAAATCGCATCCGGCGGGGTGTCCGTGCCCATCAATTGCCGGGTCGCTGCTGACGCCGTGTCCCGGTCATACATCCCGTCGATGACCTGCGGGGTCACCCCGGCAGCCGCCAGCGCATCGCAAAACCCTTGCTGCCGGTCGCGCCCCGTCGATGACCCTTGCCAACCGCTGATATGCGCAATGCTTTTGTGCCCACAGGACAGCAGGAATTCCGCCACCTTACGCCCGCCTGCAACATTGGCCGAGGTGACCGAGGATACATGATCCCCATCCTGCCCCCGATTGAACATCACCACCGGAATGCCCGCAGCCGCACAGCGATCCGTCAGGTCGTTGGTCATGCCAACAGAGGCCGTGATGATCCCGTCAACCTGATAATCCAGCAGTTCTTTCATCACCTCTTCGACATTGCCCCGACTGTTATCAGCCGTAAAAACAAGGATGTGATAGCCCTGTCCCTGCAACGCATTTGACAGCCGTTCCATCGCCAGCGGATAGAATTGATTGTCCAGATAGGCGACCACCAGCCCGATGATGCGGCTTTTGCCGGTGATCATCGCGCGGGCCATCATATTGGGGCGATAGCCCAGTTCATCAGCAGCCTTGCGGACCTTTTCGACCGTCTTGGCACTGGCGGATGCCCCCGGCGTGAACACGCGGCTGACCGCCGATTGGCTGACCCCGGCGCGTTCGGCCACTTGCAGGGACGTCACCTTTTCCATCAATCCGCCGTCCAGCCGCCATCGATCAGCATATGGGTCCCGGTCATGAGCGCCGATGCGTCAGAGGCAAGATAGACAACCGGCCCCATGATATCGCTGACCTCGCCCACCCGGCCCAGTTTGATCTTTTCAGTGATCCATTTGACGCGGTCGGGGTTGCTGAATGTCTGTTCGGTCAGCGGCGTGCGGATAAAGGTCGGGCAGATCGTGTTGACCCGGATATTGTGCTGCGCCCATTCGATGGCCATGGCCTTGGTGAACCCCTCAACCGCGTGTTTTGTGGCGCAATAGACGCCCCTGTCGATGCCGCCCACAAAAGCCATCTGGCTTGAGATGTTGATCAGGCTGCCGGGTTTGTCTGCGGCGATCAGCCCTTTGGCAACGCTGCGGGTCAGGAAATAGGCACCTTTGATATTCAGATCGGCAACCGCGTCGAAATCTGCTTCGGTTGTTTCGGTCGCGGGGCTGTGGATGGCCAGACCGGCAGAATTGACAAGGATGTCGAACGGGCCAGCGGCAGCGACCGCCGCCTCTGTCGCGGCGACGTTGGCCACATCCAATTGCAGCGCCTCTGCCTGCATGCCCGCATCGGTCATCTGATCGACAGCACCTTGCAATTTGTCGATGTTGCGGGCCGCCAGCGTCACTGCTGCCCCCGCCTCGCCCAGCGCCACGGCGCAGCCCAGCCCGATGCCGGATGACGCACCCGCAACCAACGCGCGCTTCCCATTGAGTTTGAAGCTCGGTGTGCTTGGTAACGTCATAGGGCTGTTCCAAGCCGCGATGTCAGACGCCTCCGGCGGTGGGGTGAGTGGCGTTTGAGAAACGATCCGGGGGATCGTTTCAGCCACGAACGGGCGGAGCACATTTGGCAAAATGATAACATGGTCTTTGTTCTATTCCGCCGCCGTTCCATATGCCACGTTTTTACCACCATAGCGGCGCACGCGGATATTGCATTGTTCGGCATGGCCTACGAACCCTTCCAGCATGCAAAGCCGTGATCCGTATTCACCGACCAGCGTCGCCGCCTCATCCGTCAGGATCTTTTGGTAGCTATGGGTTTTCAGGAACTTGCCAACCCAAAGCCCGCCGGTATAGCGACCCGCCTTTTTAGTCGGCAGCGTGTGGTTGGTGCCGATGACCTTGTCACCGTTGGCTACATTGGTGCGGGCACCCAGAAACAGCGCCCCGTAGCAGGTCATGTTTTCAAGGAACCAATCGTCGCGATCCGTCATCACCTGCACATGTTCAGAGGCAATGTCATCGGCCACGCGCAGCATTTCATCGTAAGTGTCGCAAAGGATCACCTCGCCATAATCCTCCCAACTGGTGCGCGCGGTTTCCGCCGTGGGCAGGATGTCGAGAATGCGGTCGATTTCATTCAGCGTGTCGCGGGCCAGTTTTTCGGAATTGGTCAGCAGCACGGCAGGAGAGTTATAGCCATGTTCGGCCTGCCCGAGCAGATCTGTGGCGCAAAGTTCTGCATCAACCGTGTCATCAGCAATCACCATGGTTTCTGTCGGGCCTGCGAACAGGTCGATGCCCACACGCCCGAATAATTGCCGCTTGGCTTCGGCCACAAAGGCATTGCCGGGGCCGACAATCATATGCACCGGGTCAATGGTTTCAGTGCCCAGCGCCATGGCGCCCACGGCCTGCATCCCACCCAGCACGTAAATCTCATGCGCACCACCCAGATGCATCGCAGCCACAATGGCCGGATGCGGTTCGCCATTTTGCGGCGGGGCAGAGGCCACGATGCGCGGCACCCCGGCAACCGATGCCGTCAGGACCGACATATGCGCGGAGGCGACCATGGGGAACTTGCCGCCGGGCACATAGCAGCCAACCGATTGGACCGGGATATTCTTGTGGCCCAGGATCACACCGGGGATGGTTTCAACCTCTACATCCGTCATCGAAGCGCGCTGTGCCTGCGCGAAATTGCGGATCTGGTCCTGTGCGAATTTGATGTCCTCCATATCGCGGGCAGAGACCTTGGCCATGGCGGCATCAATCTCCGATTGCGACAGGCGAAAGCTGGGCGGTGAATACTTGTCGAACTTCTCCGACAGGTCGCGCACCGCCGCATCACCGCGGGCGCCGATATCGGCCAGCGTATCCTCAACGATCTTGCGGACTTTTGCATCATCCTCGGCCCGTTCGGCTTCGGGTTTACCGGATTTGAGGTAAGTGATTGCCATTGCCGGAACTCTCCTAGGCTGCCATGCGTGGACCGGGTGCAACGTCATGCAGCCCGGGAAACAAATCGACGCCCATTTGCAAAAGGACATCGGGAATATCAACGAAAACCCAGTTTTCGACGAGCAGGTCGCCTTCGCGCCGCCACCAGTCACACACCCGCATTAGCAGCGTATCTGTGCTGGGCGGCTGACCCAGAAACACGTCTTTGCGCACGGCCATAAGCGACGGCCAGCCCGCGCTCCAGACATAGTCGCCGTCGCCCTGACGGGTCAGATGCCGGGTGACGCCATTGCCTGCGGACCCGCCGGACCAGTGCGAAAAGGCCCGTTCAAACGGCACCTGAAAACCCGCGAAATTCTCAAGACCAATAAAAGAGCCAAAGGCGGCCGGCCCGTACCAGACCATGTTGTCGTGCCAATAGGGGCGCCAGCCCTCATCGGGCGTGGCCAGCTGCCCCAGCATATCCGTGACGAGCGCGGCAGAGCTTTCGCCATGCGCCAGATCGTTTTCATGCAGTTGCAGCCCATCCTGGGTCGCCGGACCGCGATGCGGGCCGGTATAGCCCCGATCGCGCCCCGGACTGTCGGCGATCGGCCATTGCCCGGCGGCGATCATCAATTCGGGGATGTCCAGATAAATCCAGCTTTCAACGGCCTGCCCGTTTTCCATCCGGTGAAATTCGCCAACGCGTAGATAAGCCAACGCGCCGGTCGCCTTGATGCCCAGCCAGTCATTGGCGAAATGTCCGACGTAATAACCGGTGGCAGTGACCCAGTTGGCCTCTTCAAACGCGCCGCCGGTCAGGATGTAGTCGCGCCGGTAAAGCCCCTGAAACGCAGTCTGGAGCGGTGACAGGAACCGGGTGATATAGTCGTCAGGCCCTGACAGGTCATTGATGGGATGGCTGTGATGGATCACTGCGCCGGGCGCAAAGAAATCGCGTACGGCGTCATCATGCCCGCCCGGATGGGCAAAAGTATCAAGATAGGTTTTCAGACGTCGTTTATTGGCCAGATGTGACATCACATTTCCTGGGGTGTTGGTGGTGTCGCATCACCACGATCGTAGTTTTCCCAACCGTGGCCGCCAAAAACATCGACGCCCAGTTGCTGCATGACAGAGGCGAAATCGACAGAAACCGGGTTATCGGCGATCCGTCCATCTTCGATCCGCCAGAAATCCATATAGGGGATTTTCACCCGTTTCCCCGTGGCAGGGATGCCCATGAACGTGCCGGAATGCGTGCCTTCGATATGGCCAAAACAGGCGGCCCATTCGCCATCTGCTAGGAATTCTTCGGTAATATAGTCGCGGTCGGTAAAGGCCGCCCGCAGCGGCCATTGCCAGTTGCGCTGGAACGCCGCAACCCCGTTTTTTGTGCCACAGCCTTGATTGCCACGCCATGTGAAATCTTCGGTGAAATACTTGGTCATGTCCATTTCATTGGCGGCCAGCCCGGCCTCCATCGCCTTGACGACGGCCAGTGACGCGGCTGATTTCGGATCGTGGCTCATGCGGCATCCTTTGCGATGATCTGCCCCGCCCGATGACCGATCATCATCGACGGGGCGTTGGTATTGGCAGAGGTGATATTGGGCATGACAGAGGCGTCAGCGACCCAAAGGTTTTCCAACCCGCGCAAGGCAAGGCGCGGCGTCACAGGCGCGTCGCCCGTTCCCATGCGCAGCGTGCCAACGGGGTGATAGGCAGTGCCGCAATGCGCCTTGATATAGGCGCGCAATGCCGCGTCACTTTGGCAATCAGCGCCGGGATAGCCTTCGTGACCGGGCAATCCCGCCTCAGCCAGCAAGACCCGCAGCCGTTTCAGCCCCGCAACCATCAGGTCAAGATCGGCCGGGTCAGACAGCAGGTTGAAATCAATGCTGATCCCGTCATCGGTCAGCCGCATTTGCCCCCGCGATTTGGGGCGGCAGACGCAGATATCGGCGAAATATCCTTCACCGGGCGCGTAACGGCTGCCTTTCCAGTTCAGGAAAAACGGGATGAAATGGGTCTGCACATCAGGAACCGTGCCCTGCCCGGTGGCATTGAAAAACATGCCGCCTTCGACGGTGGGCGAGGCCAGCCTGCCCTTGCGCCGCAGCAGGTATTGCAGCGGGGCGGCCAGCCAGCCCGCCGCCTGCCCCAGCGATACGCCATAGCCTGTGCCTTTGCCTGTAAAGTGCAGTCCCGCGCCGGGGTGATCATGCAGGTTGGCGCCCACGCCGGGGGCATCCATGATCACCGGGATATTCTGCGCGGTTAGATCTTGCGCCGGTCCAACGCCGGACTGCAACAATATCGTCGGCGACCCGATCGCTCCGGCGCTAAGCACAATTCCCCGGCGGGCGTGGATCGTGCTGCCGTCCTTGAAAACAACGTCACGCGCGGTTTTGCCATCAAAGCCAAGCCGCGCGACCTCTTTGCCCGTGATAACGGTAACGCCCTTGGCCTGCGCCGGGCGCAGAAAGGCATCGGCTGGCGACCAGCGCCGGTTGCGGCGCATGTTGAACCGGAACACCCCGCCGCTTTCGCGTTCGGGGGTCGGGTTTGTGTCGGTATTCGCCCCAAAAAGCGGCCCCAAGCGACGCACCAATGGGTGGGCTGCGTCAAAGGACGCAGGGGTCAAAAGCGCCTCTATCGCATCAAAGGCCGGGGCCACATCGGACCATGCCCAACCGGGGACCTGCCAGCCGTCAAAATCATCCGCGCGCCCGCGAAACCAGACCATCGAATTGATCGACCCGGACCCGCCCAGCATCTTGCCGCGGGGGATCTTGATCTGCCGCCCGCCCAATGCCTTTTGCGGGGCGGATGTGAATTGCCAGTCGCGCCGCGACCCCATCAGCCAGATCAGCGCAAAGGGGATTTTCACAAAAGGATGGGCATCCGATGGCCCGGCCTCGATCACCGCAATGGAACCGGCCTGCGCATCAGCCAGGCTGGCGGCAACCGCGCAACCAGCCGATCCCGCACCGACAACGATGAAATCATATGCACGGTTCTGCGGCATCAGCTTAGATACGCTCACCTGTTTCAGCATCAAACAGATGGCAAATGTCGGCCGGGATGTTGGCGCTGACCGGATCATCGATTTCGACCCGGTAATCCTTGCCCGATTTGACCGACAGGATCGTGCCACCGGCCCGCATCGTGACCATCGTCGCCTCGCCCAGCAGTTCCAGCGAATAGACCTTGGAATTCGCCTCTGCCTGGCTTTCGGCGACACTGGCATCCTCGGCCCGGAAGCCCAGTGTCACCGGGCCGTTATGGCTGGTGGGCAGGCCCGGGATCGTGACATTTTGCGCTGTGAAGGTGCCATTTTCCAGCACCCCTTCCATCAGGTTCATGGCGGGGGAGCCGATGAAACCGGCCACAAATGTATTCGCCGGGCTGTCATAGATATCGGTCGGGGTGCCGACCTGCTGGACCACCCCCTTGTTCATCACGACGACCCGGTCGGCGAGGGTCATCGCCTCGATCTGGTCATGGGTGACGTAGATGGTTGTGGTTTTGAGTTCATGGCTCAGATTCTTGATCTGCGCACGGGTCGACACCCGCAGCTTTGCATCCAGATTGGACAGCGGTTCATCCATCAGGAACACATTGGGTTCACGCACAACCGCGCGGGCAAGGGCCACGCGCTGACGCTGACCACCTGACAGTTCGGCGGGTTTGCGATGCAGGAATTCATCCAGTTCCACCATGGCAGAGGCGCGTTTGACCCGGTCGTCATGTTCCGATTGCGGAATGCCCCGGACCTTCAGCGGAAAGCGGATATTGTCGTAGACATTCATGTTTGGGTAAAGCGCGTAAGACTGGAACACCATTGCCACATCGCGATCCTTGGGGTCCAGATCGTTGATGCGCTTGCCGTCGACAAGGATATCGCCGCCGGATGCATCCTCCAGCCCTGCGATCATCCGCATGGTTGTGGTCTTGCCACAGCCCGAGGGGCCAAGCAGCACAAGAAACTCCTGATCGGCAATCGTCAGGTCAAATTCCTTGACGCCGACGAAGGATCCCCACCGTTTTGTCACGTTGCGCAGTTGAATTTCGGCCATGCGCGTCCCCTTTGCATACGTTTGCAAAAAACATTCGCCTGATTCCACAAATCAAGCAACCCCTAATTTTCTGTCTTTACCAAATGCGGATTTTTCGAAAAGTTTCTTGCGCGGGGTGGCGGTTTGCGGATTAAATTGCAAACGTATGCAAAACTGTCGCGATTCGGTCGCGGCTGAAATTCATGTGGCGGGAAACGTCACAATACGGCCCCCGAACCGGGGGTGGGAAATACAACTGGGAGAGACCAAGCATATGACACTTATGAAGAAATTGACCCTAAGCACGGCTTTTGCCGCGCTTGGCACCACGGCCGCACTAGCAGATGGTCACGGGGGCTGCACAGATGGCCGCTTGAACATCGTGGGCAATGAATTCCCCGCGATTCAGACCGTCGCTGCCGCAGCTGTAGCCTGTGCCGGTGACGATGCAGAGGCGAACCTGACCGCCGATCACCAGAAGATCAACGTGGCCGGCATGACCGGCAATCCGGCAGAATACACTACCGCGATTGTGGCCAATTCATCCATCGTGGCGCTGATCAACGAAGATGTCATTCAGCCGCTGGATGATCTGGTCGCGGCCCATGGTCAGGACATCCCAAAGCAGCAATTGATCACCGTGGATGGCAAGATCATGGCGGTTGCTTTCATGGCCAACGCGCAGCACCTTGTGTACCGGGCTGACGTGCTGGAACAGATCGGTGCCGAGGTGCCGACATCTTATGAGGAAGTTCTTGCCGCAGCCGAGAAAATCCGCGCCGAAGGTATTATGGAAAACCCCGTTGGTGGCGCCTATGCCGCCGGCTGGAACCTGGCCCAGGAATTCACCAATATGTATATCGGCACCGGCGGGCAGTTCTTTAACCCCGGCACAGCCGAGGTCAGCATTAACAACGCCCAGGGCGTCGAAGCGCTGGAAATGATGAAGGCGCTGTCGGAATACATGAACCCCGACTACCTGACCCATGACAGCAACGCGACATCTGCGGAATGGGAAGCAGGCAATGTGGCCCTGATGAACATGTGGGGCAGCCGGAGCGGCGTTTTGATGGATGACGAAGGATCAGAACCGCAGGTCTATGAAAACACCAAGGTCGGCGGCCCGCTGACGGTGGGTGACAGCGGCACACCGGCCACCACATTGTGGTGGGATGGCTGGACCGTGGCCAAGAATGTCAGCGACGAAGACGCCGCAGCAACCTTTACCGCGATGAAAGCTGGCGTATCCCCTGACATCCTGAATGACGAAACCATGTCGCAGGCGGTCTGGCTGATGGAAGGCTTCCAGCCTGCCCCGGTGAATGAAGGCGTTCTGGCTGCGGTTGCTGCAGGCTCCACCCCTTATCCGATGGTGCCATATCAGGGCCTGCTGCACACCGCATTGGGTGACAACATCGCCGACTTCCTGCAAGGCAGCGAAAGCGCCGAACAGACGCTGGCCGATATCGAAGCCGCCTATACAGCAGCGGCCAAAGAAAACGGCTTCCTGCAGTAAGGTTGCCATTCTCCGAGGGGCCGCCCGCCCCTCGGACTTTTTCCCAATTCCGCGACAGCTGGGGCGCATGTCATGAAGCATAAGACATTCTTTTGGTTTGTTTTTCCATCCGTGCTGCTGATGATCCTATTCATCGCCTTGCCCTTGGTGTCCGTGGTGACCCAGTCGCTTTATTCCAAACATGAACAGGTGATTGTCGAGGTTGAAAACTGCGGCCCCTTTGGCTGCACAAAGGCCACGACCGTCGACCAGGAAGCCACCGCCGCATTGGAAGAGGCGGAACCGCTTGGCAAATGGGCGGGCCTTGATATCTATAAAGACCGCAATCACCTTGCCATCAGCGAGGTGGGGCAGGCCTGGATCAATTCTGATGGCTTGCCCGATTTCGGGCGCACCCTGATGAACCTGCCGTTTTACAAGGCTCTGGGGTTCACCATCACCTACACCGCCATTGTCACCCCACTGACCATCATCCTTGGCTTCTTTATCGCTATTGCGGTCAATTCGGTTGCGCGGGCGATGCGCGGGCCGACAATCTTTTTCTCGCTTCTGCCGATGATTGTGACGCCTTTGGTGGGGTCGCTGATCATCTTCTGGATGGTGGACGCGCGGGGCATTCTGGGCACAGGGCTGCAATGGTTGGCCAGCGATCCGTCCCTGTCAGTCAAGGCATCAACCCCGCTGATGTGGGCGATGTTGATGTTCTATGGGGTCTGGCATTCGGCCCCGTTCGCCTTCATCGTTTACTATGCCGGGCTGCAAACCGTGAACCAGGACACGCTGGAAGCCGCAATGATCGATGGCGCCAGCCGCTGGGAACGCATCCGCTATGTCGTGGTGCCGCATCTGGCACCCCTGACCACCTTTATCGCCTTGATCCAGTTGATGGATAACTTCCGTGTCTTTGAACCGATCATCAGTTTCAGTGCGGCAGCCCATGCCACGTCCCTGTCCTATGCGATCTTCAATGATCTGGGGGGCGAGACGCGGTTGCTATCATCCGCTGCGGCCACATCGGTTCTGACGATCATCTTTGTCGCCATGCTTCTTTCACCCGTCCTTGTGCGCACCTGGCGCGATTTCGGCACGCAAAAGTAAGGGATCACCCATGTCAGTCGCCACACGCCGCCCGCTGAACGTCCGTTTCCTCGCCACCAGTTTTCTGGTGCTTTGGCTGATCATGGCCGCCTTCCCGTTCCTCTGGACGCTGTGGGGGTCGTTCAAGGTCGAAGGTGATTTCTTTTCCAAGGCGGATTGGGCTAATTCGCTGTTTGGCACATTGACCCGTGTTGAAACAGGCGGCGCGTTTACCGGGGACGGTTATTATGGTGCCTGGATTCAGGAAGAATTCTGGCGCGCTGCACTCAACACCGTGATCGTTTGCTTTTTCGTCGTGACCATCTCACTCACCTGCGGGACACTGGCGGGTTACGCCCTGTCCCGCTCCACCTATCGCTACGCGTTTTGGCTCTTGCTCTTCGCCCTGATCTTTCGGGCCATGCCCCCGATCACGCTGGTCTCTGGCTATCTGCTACCGTTTTTCGAATGGAACCTCTGGGGGCATCTCTCGACCACCATCATCGTGCTGGTCGCGATCAACCAGCCCTTCACGCTGTGGATGCTGCATTCCTTTTTCAAGAACATCCCCAAGGATCTGGACGAAAGTGCCATGGTTGATGGCTGCACCCGTTTTCAGGCCTTTCGCCATGTGATCATCCCGGTCATGTGGCCCGGCGTGATCACCACAGGCCTGTTTTCCTTCCTGCTGGCCTTCAATGATTTCGCCACAACCACGATGCTCTTGTCCAAGGAAAACCACACAATGATCCCCAAGATCTTTAGCTTCCTTGGCACCACCCAGACCAAGGGCAACGTCATGTTTGCAGTGGCAGCGGTTGTATCCGTGACCGCACCGCTTTTCGTGATGATCCTGTTCTTCCAGCGCCAGATTGTATCCGGCCTGACCGCAGGGGCCGTTAAGGGATAAGCATGAGTTTCCAAGCTGAAAAGGCGCTGGTGCGCGCCCATTACGATGCGCTGGCCAAGGCCACGCCTGATAATGTGGCGGCGGTTCTGGCCGAACGCACCAGCCCCGACTGGCACTGGCGCGGCATGCACCCGTTTTACGAACAACACGGCGCGCAGGCGGTGGCCGACAGTTTTTGGTCACCCTTCTTGTCCGCCATGTCGCCGGTGCAGCGGCGGCAGGATATCTTTATCGCAGGCAAGAATGAAATCGACGGATTTCAGTCAGTCTGGGTGATCTCCATGGGCCATCTGATGGGCCTGTTTGATGCGCAATTCCTTGGGATCAAACCGAACCGCCGCATCGCGATGCTGCGCTATGCCGAATTCAACAAGGTCGTGGATGGCAAGATTGTCGAAACCGCCCTGTTCTGCGATCTGATCCACCTGATGCGGCAGGCGGGCCAATACCCCCTGCCCCCGCAAACCGGCATGCATCTGGTCCAGCCCGGCCCTGCCACCCATGACGGGTTGCTGTTTGATGATGCGGACCCGGCGATGGGTGACAAGACGCTCGCCCTGATCAACACCATGATCGGCGATATCAACGCCCATCAGAAATACAGCACCCCGCAAGAGGAACTGGCGCAGTGTTGGCATGACGACATGATCTGGTGGGGGCCAGAGGGGATCGGGGCGACCTACACGATCGACCGTTACATCGCACAGCATCAGGGGCCGTTCCGCACCCAGATCAAGGACCGGGTTTATAATGGCCATATCTGCCGGATGGCCGAAGGTAATTTCGGGGGCTTCTTTGGCTGGGCCAATCTGACGGTCACCAATGCCGGTGGCTATCTGGGCATGCCCGCCGGGGAACCGGCAGAGATGCGGGTGGTTGATATGTACCGCCGGGATGGTGACAAGCTGGCCGAGAACTGGATTTTCATCGACATCCTGCATTTTCTGGCGATGCAGGGGCTGGATGTGCTGGAACGGTTAAAAGGCTGAGGGCAGCGCCTTCCCGGCGGGAAGGTCAGGCGCTGCCCGGCGTTGCCGCCGGGGGCGGGACATCACGCAAACCGATGCGCTGAGATATTGATATCGCCGCTCTCTGCCAGCGCGAACTCCTGCCCGCTCCGCGCATCCGTCACAAACCAACGGTCCCCCGCCAAGCGCATCGCCACCGGATGCACCACCCGCGCATCCGGCCTGCTGGCATTGATCCGCACAATCCGGCCCCCGCGCACCGCATCGGCAAAAGCAGGCACACGCGGGTCATCGGCAGGTTCTGGCATCTCAACCGCAAACTGATCCATTGCATGCTGCACAGTGGCACGCACCTCATCGGGAAAGCTCTCAACCAGCTTGGCCTGCGCCCGCCGCGCCGCCGGGCCCATCCCCAAAGCCGCGAGTGCCGGATTGCGTGTGGCAAGGATGACACCCAAGGCCTCTGCCTCGTCCTGATCCAGACCGGTCAGCCGGGTGCGGTAATTGAAACCCAGCTCGATCCCGCCTTGATTGCCTTGAAACACGATGATCGGCAAACCCGCCTCTGTCATCGCATCCACATCACGCAGAATGGTGCGGGGGGTCACCTCTAGCTCTGCCGCCAACTGGGCAGAGGTCAACCGGCCGCGGTTCTGGAGCAATAGCAAAATTTGCAAAAGACGGGATGCGCGCAAAACACTCTCTCAAACATGACATAAGATGTCATATAAAGGTTGCTAAGCCGGGCCGTGTCAAGACAAGGAGCTTTCATGACACCCTATCACGTCACCCGCGATATCGCGGCTGCGCCCGGTAAAGTCTGGTCTATTCTGACCAACGCAGAAAAACTGTCAGACGGGACGTTCAGCATCATCAAGATCGACGGGCAAATCGCGCCCGGCCAGTCCTTCAAACTGTGGTCCGAGGTGGACCCCAATAGGTCTTTTCCGATCAAAGTGGCTGTGTTTGACCCTGAAAAGCGCATGGAATGGCATGGCGGCATGCCGCTTGGGTTGTTTCTGGGCAACCGGCAATTCATCCTGACAGCGGCGGGGAGCGGCACGCGGTTCCAGATGCAGGAAACATATACCGGCCCGCTCAAAGGTCTGATCACGCGGTTCATTCCGGACCTGCAACCAAGCTATGAGAAATTTGCAGACGCGCTGAAAGCAGCGGCGGAGGGCACAGCATGAACCGCGTCACATTTGGGATGGGGGTCGCAGGCGACCCGTGGATCCTGAAAACACCGCCACAAAGCTCTGATTTTGAGGTCTGGAAGGATGAGGCAGCTGACCCGCCTGCACTGGTCGTACAGGTGGGCAAGACGCGACTATCCTACCAACTGCGCGCCATTGAGGATGCCCATGCCATGCTGAAAGCCCATGGCGACTGGATGCCACTGGGCAACGCGGACGAAGGCAAACCGGTCAAGGAAGGCACGCTGGAACATTGGGCGCGCAGCGACGATAACCCGGTCGGCGGTTATTACGGGCTGCGCAAAGGCTATCGGGGTCGGTTCGCCAACTACGTCTCGCCCGTGCTGGAAATGCTGGGGCTGGTAGAGTTGGAACACAATGCGCGCAACAATCGGCTGCGCGCGAAGTAGACAGATTTTTAGCTAAAAATCTGGTGACGGGAAAAATCTTCGTAACGAAGATTTTTCTACCCCGCATCCGCAATGACAAGCCGGGCCGCCACAGTTCCAACGCCATATTCACAGGTTCCGACATCTATGCATATATCGCCCGTGTCGCAGCTTTGCGATAGCCAAATGCGCAACACACCCACCGCGTTCTGCGTCGCTGATAGCAGCGGATCGGCGTAATAAGTGACGCCGAAGGCCCGTTCCGGCCCCATCAGGACAGCATGATAATCAGTCCTAAAGCTCCGTGTGGTTGGGATAGTTTCAGTCATAAAGACCTGACGATAGGCTGCGGACCCGCCTTTATCAATTTCAACGGTGATCTGCCCGGACACCGGCAGAAAATGACGTTTCAGACTGCATCCGGTAACTTCAATCGCAACCCGGCTTTGAAACGCGGGTGTGGTGGCCGTTCTTTCCGTCATAACACCACGACGGACCACCGGGCCGGTTTGATGAACCGTACCACGCATGTCAGTTTCTGGAGTCGTAATCACCTGGATCAAGGCGGGTGCGAAACTTGCAGGGCAGGTTATGTCATTGCCCGTTGCTGGTCGCATCGTCGCTTCTGCATCAAAGGAAATGTTCAACATCCCACTGGGTTCTTGCGCAAGAACGTCAGTGGGATGAAGCAGCAATGCAGCGCCTAGCACACGGGCAAAGATGGCATGGCGGGCACCCATCAATCATAAGCCCCTTTTTGAACATTGATTGTCATATCGAACATGGTGATATCAGCATCCAACAAACCACCATCAATGGTTTCGACAAACCCATTCTCATGCAAACCCAATGATATATTCATTTGGCCAACCGTGTTTCCCAAATAGGAATAGCGCGCCGAAAACGTGTCGTCCTGCCGATCCCACTTTTGCCCGACATAGGTGATTTGAAGATCATTTGCATCTTCAGGTGTTCTGGTGCCGGACAGTGCGACGGGCAAATCACCAATCTGTCCAAGCAATTCATAATCAACCGCGATGATATCGATAAAGCCTTCGTAATCGCAGAGTTGAAAAAACACATTCAATTGCAAGTCGACCTCAGATCGATGCAAGGCTTCGCGCTCAAACTGACGTCTCTGTGTTTGAGTCTCCGCCTGATTTGCACGGCGGACGACGATATTTCTGGCCTGCGCTGCAGCATCAGGGAAAAACCGTTCGTCGACCCAATTGGCGATCAGCGGCTGGCGGGCCGACAGTGTTGCTGGCGTGAAAGGTGGGTCGCAGCGCCAAGTGGCTTCATCTGGATAGGCCAGTGCCGCGTCTTGGGCGTCAGACCTTTCGACACCAAGGCGCAGTATTGGATTGTCGGCCCACAGGGCATGCGGAAAGATCAGACAGACCCATGGCAGGCCCGCCATGCGGATCATTCCGCTACCCCACATCCGTTTTGCCACGCCGGTCATGGCGCAGATTGGCATAAAGCACATGGTTCCGCCAACGCCCGTTGATCTGCAGATAGCTTTGCGCAACGCCCTCGTATTTATAGCCGCATTTCTCCAGCAAGCGGCGCGAGGCATCGTTTTCCGGCAGGCACCCGGCTTCCATCCGGCTGATATCCAGCACGGTAAAGGCATGATGGACGACGGCCTCTATCGCCTCTTTCATGTAGCCTTGCCGGGCAAAGGGTGCGCCGATCCAATAGCCTGTTGTGCCCGCCTGCGCCGGGCCACGCCGGATATTGTCCAGCGTGATGGCACCAAGCAGCGTGTCATCGGACCGCCGCAACAAGAAGAGCGGCACCGCCGTCCCATTGGCGATGGACCGCTGCGCCCAATAGACCCGGTTGGTAAAGGCCTTGCGGGTCAGATGATCAGAGGCCCAGGTCGGCTCCCATTGTTTGAGAAAGCTTTCGCTGTCACGGCGCAACGCTGTCCAGGCCCGGAAATCCCCATGGATCGGCGGGCGCAGCGTCAACCGCTCGGTTTCGATGCGGACCTTCTTTTTGGTCCCCAGCATCAGGCAGCAAGCCGGGCCTTTAACGCATCCAGCGTCGGTGCCGCCTCTGCCGGACCATAAAGCGCCATGGCCGTCCCCGCCTGCCCGGCCATTTGTCTGGCAAAGGCTTTGACATCACCCGTGGTCACCGCGTCGATACGTTCAACCGTTTCGTCAATGGTTGGAATCCGGTCCCAGATCGACAAAAGCCGCGCCAGACGCTCGGCGCGGTTTGACGGGCTTTCCAGCCCCATCAGCAGACCCGCCTTCATCTGGGCACGCGCACGGGCGACTTCTTCGGCGGTCATATCATCGCCTGCCCGCTTCATCTCATCGATGGTGATATTGGCCAATTGTCCGATCTGTTCAGCACTGGTACCTGCATAGATCGTGGTCAGCCCGGTATCTTCATAGGCCCCGGCCTGCGCAAAGATCGCATAGCACAGCCCACGGTTTTCGCGCACTTCCTGAAACAGGCGCGACGACATGCCCCCGCCCATGACGCTGGCATAGATCTGGGCCGTATAGATCGCGGGATCACGATAAGTCGGCCCTTCCAGCGCCAGTGCAAAATGCACCTGCTCCAGCGCCTTGTTCTCGCGCCGTTCGCCACCGCCAAAACTGGCCACTTGCATCAGTTCGGGCGCGCGGGCGACGGCGGGCAAATGGCCGAACAACGCCTCTGCCTGTTTCACAATCTCGGCGTGATCCACCGCACCGGCGGCGGCAAGGATCATCTGGTTGGGGCCATAATGCTCCCCCACAAAGCCTTGCAGATCATCGCGGGAAAACGCGCTGACCCGCTCTGTCGGGCCAAGGATCGTGCGGCCCAGCGCCTGATCGGGATAAGCCACCTCTTGCAGCCAATCGAAGATGATATCGTCGGGCGTATCCAGCGCCTGACCGATCTCCTGCAGGATCACGCCGCGTTCGACCTCAATCTCGGCAGGGTCAAAAACCGGGTTCAGCAGGATATCCGCGATCACATCAAGGCCCAATGCGACGTCGTCTTCCAGCACGCGGGCGTAATAAGCGGTCATTTCGCGGCTGGTATAGGCGTTGATATAGCCGCCCACATCTTCGATGCTTTCGGCGATTTGCAAGGCTGACCGCGTCTTGGTCCCCTTGAACGCCATATGTTCCAGGAAATGGGCGATCCCGTTCTGTTCAACCCGTTCGTGCCGCCCGCCGGCCTGTACCCAGATCCCGATACTGGATGATTTCAGCCCGGGCATATGTTCGGTAACAATCCGAAACCCGTTGGACAGCGTGTGTAGTTCAATCGTCAATTATGTGATCCGTTCCCTGATGACAGCCTGAATGGCAGCCAATTCCCCTGCTACGCGCGTCACGCGCTCTGGTCGGTCATACAGGTCCGCCATGCGCGGGGGAAGGGGGGCCGCGACGCCAGAAGCCGCTTTCACGGCATCGGGGAATTTCGCGGGGTGGGCCGTGGCGAGCGTGACCATAGGGGTCGTGCCCAGATGCGCCTCGGCCACATGCACCCCTACGGCCGTGTGCGGGCATAACAGCTCACCATGTTTGGCGCGGTAGGATTTGATCGCGGCCTGCGTCTCTTCCTCGGATGCGCGGCCCGATTTGAACGCGTCCTTCAGCATCTGATAGGCGCCCTGACTGATCTGAAAACCACCCTGTTTCAGGTCATCCATCTGCCCGGTCACCGCCGCCCCGTCCCGCCCGTAAGCGTCAAACAAGGCGCGTTCGAAATTGGAACTGACTTGGATATCCATGGACGGGCTGATCGTTGGGGTGACCCCTTCCTTGGTATAGGCACCGGTTTCCAATGTGCGATGCAGAATGTCATTGCGGTTGGTGGCAACCACCAGGTCAGCAATCGGCAGGCCCATCTGTTTGGCAACATAGCCGGCAAAGATATCGCCGAAATTGCCGGTTGGCACGGTAAAGCTGACCTGCCGATGCGGCGCGCCCAGCGACACGGCGGCTGTAAAATAATAAACCACCTGCGCCAGTACCCTGCCCCAGTTGATTGAATTCACCCCGGCCAGTTTCACCTCTTCGCGGAAGGTGAAATCGTTGAACATGTCTTTGACCATCGCCTGGCAATCATCGAAATCACCATCCACAGCCAACGCATGCACGTTCGTTTCCGTCGGGGTGGTCATCTGGCGGCGCTGCACCTCGCTGACCCGGCCATGCGGGTAAAGGATAAACACATCCACCGCATCCAGCCCCCGAAACGCCTCGATCGCGGCAGAGCCCGTGTCGCCGGATGTGGCCCCCACAATCGTCACCCGATCACCAGAACGGCTAAGCGCAGCCTGAAACATCTGGCCGATCAATTGCATGGCAAAGTCTTTGAAGGCCAATGTGGGGCCGTGGAACAGTTCCAGCAGGAAATGGTTGCTGTCCAGCTGCACCAATGGGGCACGGGCGGCGTGGCCGAAACCGGTATAAGCCCGGGCAATCAATTCGCGAAACTGCCCATCGCTGAACGTGTCGCCAATAAACGGGCGCATGACGTCATAGGCGATATCCTCATAGGATTTACCCGCCATCGCGGCGATCTGCGTATTGGTCAGGGTGGGGATATCTTCGGGCACGTAAAGCCCGCCGTCACGGGCGAGCCCGGTCAACATGGCTTCCTCAAAACTCAATATGGGGGCTGTGCCACGGGTCGAAATATAGCGCATCGGTTCAGGCGTCCTTTGGCCGGGTTGTCCGGATAATCAGGTACAGGGTCATAATCGCCCAGACCACGGCCAGCAAGAACCATGTGATGGCATATTCCAGATGGTCATTCTTGATATTTGCGGTGGTGACAGGCAGGGGGGTCAGGCGTGGGTCTGGCGGAATTGTGGTACTGGCCACAACCAGCAGGGGCGCCGTCTGCAAAGCATCAGCCATGGCATCGATATCGCGGGCAAACCAGATATTCTTGCCCAGATCCGGGTCGGGCGTGTTGCTGTTGACATCATCCGGCCAAAGCAAGGTGCCCGTGATCTGCATCGGTACAGTCACGGGCGGAGCGTCCTTATTGTCCAGGGCCAAGAGACCCTGATCCAGCAGGATCAGCCCCTCAGGCGTGTCAAACGCCGAGATCACCCGATAGCCCGTGCCCGCCGCCGTGCCGGACACAAGCACATGCAGCTCCGCACCTGTGGGCGTGCCGGTCAGGGTGACACGGCTATATTCATCCGCAGCTTCTGTGACATCAAATGACAGCTGTTTGGGGGTAGCCGCGAGCCGGACGTTGATATCCGTCAGGATGGCTTCCTTCCAGGCCAGCCGGTCAACCTGCCACAGGCCAAGGCTGACCAACACGCCACATCCGGCGATACCAAGGATCAGAGGGAAAAGAATCTTACGCAGCATTCCAGGCCTTCAAACTGCGAAACGCGCGAGATGGCTCGCGCGTTTGATGAATGTAAGATGGGTTTAAACCCATCTTACGCTGTGGCTTCTGTTGTTAGCCGCCCCAGACATAGACAGCTGCAAACAAGAACAGCCAGACGACGTCAACGAAATGCCAGTACCATGCGGCGGCTTCGAACCCGATATGCTTCTCCGGAGTAAAATCCCCGCGCTGTAGCCGGATCAGGCAGACCAGCAGAAAGATAGTGCCGATCAGAACATGCGCCCCGTGAAAGCCGGTCGCCATGAAGAAGTTTGCGCCGTAGATATTACCCGAGAAGCCAAAAGCGGCATGGCTGTATTCATAGACCTGAAACACCGTAAAAAGCGCGCCGAGTGCAACGGCCAGGATCAGGCCCCATTTCATGTCTTCGCGATTATTCTCGTGAACCAGCGCGTGGTGCGCCCATGTGGCCGCAGCACCCGAACAGAGCAGGATCAGCGTGTTGATCAGTGGCAGATGCCATGGGTCGAATGTTTCGATCCCCACAGGTGGCCAGACCCCATCAACCGCGGGGCTTTGCGGCCCCATTGGATACATGGCGTGTTTGAAAAACGACCAGAACCATGCTGCAAAGAACATGACCTCAGACATGATAAACATGATAAAGCCGTAGCGCAGACCGATGCGTACAACCGGTGTGTGGTCGCCCACCCGGCTTTCTACGACCACTTCAGCCCACCATGCGTACATAACATAAAGCACCGCCGCCAGACCGATCAGGAACAGGTATGGTCCTGACCCGTGCATCCACAGGGTCGCCCCGAACAGCATGGTGAAACCACCCACGCCGCCAATCAGCGGCCAGATCGACGGTGGCAGAATGTGATAATCGTGGTTCTTTGCGTGCGCCATGCGGTCGGTTCCTATCGGCTTGTCTTCAGTTCGTTTCTATGGCGTCTTGCGGCGCCGTTGTCAAAGTTTCAGCGGCCAGTGCGGCCTGAATTTCAGTCTCGGGCAGATCGATCTGGTAGAACGTATAGCTTAACGTAATGGTATGCACATATTGCCCTTCGCGGTCATTCACGATGGCAGGGTCCACGAAAAAGCTGACCGGCATCATCACGGTTTCACCCGGTTGCAGCACCTGTTCGGTAAAGCAGAAACATTCGATCTTGTCGAAAAACGCGCCGGCCTCGTAAGGGGTCACGTTATAGGCCGCCTGCCCTGCCACAGGCACATCCAGCGGGTTATGCGCCTCGTAAAAGGCCAGTCCGGTCTCACCGATGCGAATTTCCATCTCGCGGATTTCCGGCTGAAACGTCCATGGCATGTCGCGTTCCAGTGACGCGTCAAACCGCACCTTGATCGTCTGATCAAGGATGACATCGCTGCCCGTCTCGGCCACGTTCGTCGCCCCGCCAAAGCCGGTCACCCGGCAGAACCAGTCGTAAAACGGCACTGACGCCCAAGCCAGCGCACCCATGATCACAACGACAGATGTTGTCTGCACAACCGTCCGCTGCGGCCCTTCGAGGTTTGGAAACAACGCCATCAGTTGTTGCCCCCTTCCGGCACGATCTGCGGCCGCGCCACATGGTCGAATTTTTCGAACTGCGCCGCATCGCCAAGTTGCAAAACCTTGACAACCGTCAGGCCGAAGATGATCCCGATGAACCCGATCAGCAGGAGCCCGACGCCCATATTGCGCCCGCGCCGCCGTTCATGCATCTCATGTTCGACCTTGATCGCCATCACCAGCCCCCAAGCCCGTATTGGCGCAGCGCTGCCTCGATCAACAGCGCACCGAAATGGGCAAAAAGGTAGTAAAGCGAGACTTTGAAAACACTGATTTCAACCGCGTGTTTATCGGCTTCGCAGGCCGCGTCATCACGGCGATAGATGTCATAGGCCCCTTTAAGGAACCAGCCATTCATCACCACGGCCACTGCCATGTAGACCGGCCCACCGATGGAGGTCAGGCCGAGACCCAGCGCCACCGGCACCAGCAGCAACGTATAGATGATAACATGTTTGCGGGTCGCGTCGCGCCCATGTGTTTCAGTCAGCATCGGCACGCCCGCATTGCCGTAATCGGATTTCACAAACAGGGCCAATGCCCAGAAATGCGGAGGGGTCCACATGAAGATCAGGGCGAACATCAGCACACTTTCAATGCTGACCCCACCTGTGGCCACAGCCCACCCGATCATCGGCGGAAAGGCCCCCGCCGCTCCGCCAATCACGATATTCTGCGGCGTCGCCCGTTTCAGCCACATCGAATAGACGACCGCGTAAAAAAAGATGGTGAAGGCCAGAAGGAATGCGGCGAGGAAATTTGTGGCCAGCGCCAGCAAGACGATGGCAAAACCGGACAGGCCAAGGCCAATGCCAAGTGCTTCACCCGCAGCGACCCGGCCAGACGGGACAGGTCTGCCGGCTGTCCGCTTCATCCGCGCATCGATATCGGCATCCCACCACATGTTCAGCGCACCCGAAGCGCCTGCACCGACAGCGATACATAAGATGCCGACAAAGCCGATAAACGGATGCACCGGCATCGGGGCCACCAGCAATCCAACAAGTGCGGTAAAGACAACAAGCGACATCACACGCGGCTTTAACAGGGCAAAATAATCGCCCATATTAGCCTCGTATTGTGTGTCTTGGATGCTGATATCGCTCATGCAGTACCTGGAAAATCAGGATGGGTTGAAACCCATCTTACGGGGTTGATCTGTCGTAAGATGGGTCTTGACCCATCGCCGCTTTAGGATGTGGCTTCCGCCAGCCATGCGTCATAGGATTCCTGACTGACAACTTTGACGGTGATCGGCATATAGGCGTGGTCCTTACCGCAAAGCTCTGAGCATTGGCCGAAATAGATGCCTTCACGCTCTGCGGCAAACCATAGCTGCGCCAGACGGCCGGGGACTGCATCCTGCTTGACCCCAAAGGCCGGGATCGTCCAGGAGTGGATCACATCCGCACCGGTAACATTCATCACAATCGTCGCACCAACCGGAACGACAACCGCCGTATCCGTCGCCAGCAGATATTCGTCCTGGCTGTAGCCGAATTCTTCCAGTTCATCGCGTGCCAGCATGAAGCTTTCGAACTGAACACCTTCATCTTCGTATTCATAGCCCCAGTACCACTGATACCCGGTCACCTTAATCGTGATATCCGCCTCCGGTATTTCCTGCTGCTTGAACAAAACCGGCAGCGAGAACGCCCCGATAAAGACCAGAATAACAATCGGCACGACAGTCCATGCGACCTCAAGCGGCGAGTTATGGGTGAAACCGGCTGGGTTCGGGTTCCGTTTCTCGTTATAGCGCACAGCGACCCAGACCAGCAGGCCGGTCACAAACAGCGAAATCGCGGTAATCACGACCAGCAACATCCCATCCAGCCATTGCACATCGCGGGCCAGTTCTGTTGCCGCAGGCTGAAACCCCGTGCCGCCGGGCTGTGGAACGCCCACAATCTCCAGTTCCTGATTCACATCCTGCGCCATGGCCGATGATCCGGCGATGATCAGACCAGCCGTGGTCCACAGTGAAGTTGCAAAGGTTTTCAGTCGCATATTTTACCCTAACATCGTGGCGCGTGACGCGCGGCTCCCTGGCGGACCCGCCGAGCAAACCGACGGATTCCCATTGTATATCGCGCCCCATGTCCCATATCCTGTCTCACAACTCAAGAACCCGTGTTGCGGCAAACAGACGCTTTTTCCGCCCCTGTTGCCCGGACCAAAGGATTTCCCATGTCTGCTGACCCCTTTCTGCCCTTTGAGACCAATCTCGATCAGGACACCGCTCTGGCCCTGCTACGGGAGGCGACGCAAGGCGCCGATGATGGCGAACTCTTCCTCGAACGCCGCAAATCCGAGGTCCTGTCTTTCGATGATGGCCGGGTCAAAAACGCCAGTTTTGATGCCTCTGAAGGGTTTGGTTTGCGCGCTGTGAAAGGTGAAACTGCCGGTTATGCCCATTCCACAACCATCGACGAACATGCGCTGAAACGGGCCGTGTCCACCGCCCGCCTGGCCGTAGGCGACGGTGGGGGCACAATGGCCGCCGCCCCCGCAGGCACCAATCGCAAGCTTTACAGCGATGATGACCCGATGTTGCAGGCGACATTTCCCGCCAAGATTGATGTGTTGCGCGACATTGATGCCTTTGCCCGCGGGCTCGACCCCCGCGTCGTGCAGGTCAGTGCGACAATCGCCGCATCGCATCAGGAGGTACTGATTCTGCGCCCCGAAGGCACGCTTGTCACCGATACCCGCCCCATGTCGCGACTGAACATCAGCGTGATCGTCGAAGAGAACGGCAAACGCGAAAGTGGCTCCATGGGCGGCGGCGGGCGTGCGGGCCTGATCGGGCTGATCGGGCGTGACCATTGGGAACCCGTCGCGCGCGAGGCTTTGCGCATCGCCCTGGTGAACCTTGATGCCGAACCCGCCCCTGCGGGTGTGATGGACGTTGTCCTTGGCCCCGGCTGGCCCGGTATCCTGCTGCACGAGGCCATCGGACATGGGTTGGAAGGTGATTTCAACCGCAAGGGATCATCCGCCTTTGCCGGGCTGATGGGTCAGCAGATCGCGGCCAAAGGGGTCACCGTGTTGGATGACGGCACGATCCCTAATCGGCGCGGGTCGATCACTGTCGATGACGAAGGGACCCCCAGCGCCAAGAATACCCTGATCGAAGACGGGGTGCTGGTCGGCTATATGCAAGACCGGCAGAATGCGCGTCTGATGGGGGTTGCCCCCACGGGGAATGGACGGCGCGAAAGCTATGCCCATGCGCCAATGCCACGGATGACCAACACCTATATGCTGGCCGGGGATACTCCGCCCGAAGCACTGGTCGCTGATCTGAAAGACGGGATCTATGCGGTGGGCTTTGGTGGCGGTCAGGTCGATATCACCAATGGCAAATTCGTGTTCAGCTGCACAGAGGCTTACCGCGTCAAAAACGGCGTTGTCGGCGCCCCGGTCAAAGGGGCGACCCTGATCGGTGACGGGGCAACGGCCCTGAAACAGATCCGGGGCATCGGGAATGATCTGGCCCTTGATCCGGGCATTGGGAATTGCGGCAAAGCAGGCCAATGGGTGCCTGTCGGCGTCGGCCAGCCAAGCCTGATGATCGGCGGGCTGACCGTTGGCGGGGCGGCGGCGTAAGATGGCCGTGAAACCTGTGCCCACCGACGCGCACACCAAGGAGACACCCCATGAATATTCGCCCCGCAGTACCTGACGATGCCACCGGCATCAGCAATGTGTTGACCACACTGACTGCCGCCGGTCTGCGTACATCCCCCGATGATGTCGATTATGCCCTGAACCACTACATCGCCGGCGCCGATGGCATCCGATGCTCGGTGGTCGAGATCGACGGCACCATCATGGGGTTGCAATCGCTCAAGCTTGCCGGGCCGGGCAATATCTATGACGTGACGCCAGGCTGGGGGATCATTGGCACCCATATTCACCCCGATGCGGCAAGACAGGGGGTCGGCAAGGCGCTGTTCTCCGTCACATGTCAGGCCGCCACCGATGCCGGGCTGGCCCATATCGACGCCACGATCGGGCGCAGCAATTCCGGCGGCCTGGCCTATTACGAGGCGATGGGGTTTCGAACCTACCGCGAGACCGAAACAGCCCTGTGCAAGAAGTTTACACTTTGATCCAGGACCGGGCGCCCTGTTCATGCGGGGGGACCGTTCGGTGGGGTCCGACGTTTTGCCGACGTGTGGCCGACGCTTTGCAGACCGGTCAAAACCGCCACGGACGAATCGTTTACATATTGGCATTGCGGGGTCCGACCGACCGGCCCCGTCAGTTTGGCCGCATGACCCCACTATTTATGGGGAGGTTGACGCACGCGGCGGACTGGATCGGCCATGATCGTCACATATTCCCGGTCTCCGATGCACCGCGCAATTATCAATGAGATCAGTATATTAAGACTTTTATCGGGTTTTTATTCGCATCCATGCCTGCACTGTTCATACCTCATTAACTCTGTCGATCTAGACCTGATGAGGCAATACGGCGGAGCTTACGGGATGACCGGAAAACACCAATCTTCCACTCACCCCCCACTCCTACCCACCACGGAAGAGGATACGGTCAACCGGCTCCGCCTATTGCGCTCTCGCCGGGTTGGCGTAGCGACATATCGCAGGCTGCTGGCAGAACACGGCAGCGCTGCTAACGCATTGCAAATATTGCCGGAAATCGCGCGGGCAGCCGGGGTTGATGACTATCAGACCTGTCCCGAAAATGTGGTTCTGGCAGAGATGAAGGCAGGCAAGACCGCAGGTGCGCAACTGCTGATCGAAGGGCAGGCATTCTACCCAAGGTCACTCACCGACATTGCCGATGCGCCCCCTCTTTTATGGGCCATCGGTGATGTGGCTTTGTTGACGCGACGGATGATCGCAATCGTTGGTGCGCGCAACGCCTCATCATTGGGCACCCGTATGGCCAAACGATTGGCCGAGGAACTGACCAATGAAGGTTTTGCCGTTGTCTCGGGGCTGGCGCGCGGCATTGATACCGCCGCCCATCACGGATCGTTGGCGGGTGGGACAATTGCGGTGCAGGCCGGGGGCGTTGACGTTATCTATCCCGTTGAAAACACACAATTAACACATGACATTGCCAAAAATGGGCTACGCGTGTCGGAAATGCCCATGGGCATGCAACCGCAGGCCCGGCACTTTCCTGCGCGTAACAGGATCATCTCGGGCCTGTCGGAAGCCGTTGTCGTGGTAGAGGCGGCAGCAAAATCCGGCAGCCTGATCACTGCGCGCAACGCGCTGGACCAGGCCCGCGATGTGCTGGCGGTGCCCGGGCACCCGTTTGACGCCCGCGCGTCAGGTTGCAACATGCTGCTGCGCGACGGGGCCACATTGGTGCGCAACGCCAGCGACGTGATCGAAGCTGTGGGGCAACCGTTACAGGACGACATCGCACCTGAATTGCCACTACCAGAAGCAAAGCCGCCTGAACGCAGCTTGCGCGATACTGCCGCGTTGCATGATCAAATCCTGTCGCGGCTGGGACCCACACCAGTTGCAGAGGATCAGTTGCTGCGGGATATGGCGGCATCCGCCACGGCGGTTTCACCCGCCTTGGTCGACCTTGAACTGGAAGGCAAAATTGCACGTCAGGCGGGTGGTCTGCTGTCGCGCGTTGTGTGACTTTGCGCCAGCCAAACCTGAAAAGAACTTCGCCGCATTGACATTTCCTAAACAGACGCCACATCTTGCGCGTTCACAACGCCCGCGTCGTTTAAAAGGATTCCCATGCCAGTCGTCGTCGTCGAGTCCCCTGCTAAGGCCAAGAAAATAAACGGATATCTCGGCAACGATTACACGGTATTGGCGTCCTATGGCCATGTGCGTGACCTGCCGCCAAAAGACGGATCCGTGCTGCCAGACGACGATTTCGACATGAAATGGGAAATCGCGTCGGACAGCAAAAAGCACATCAAGGCCATCGTTGATGCGCTTAAAGGCGACAACGAACTGATCCTTGCCACTGACCCCGACCGCGAGGGCGAGGCGATCAGCTGGCACCTGACAGAGGCGCTTGTCGCCAAGAAAGCGATCAAGAAAGACACACCCATCAGCCGCGTTGTTTTTAACGCGATCACCAAAACCGCTGTTACCGACGCGATGGCCAACCCGCGCCAGGTCGACCAGCCACTGGTCGAGGCTTATCTGGCCCGCCGTGCGCTGGATTATCTGGTCGGCTTCAACCTGTCGCCCGTGCTGTGGCGCAAGCTGCCCGGTGCCAAATCCGCGGGCCGTGTCCAATCTGTCTGCCTGCGTATCATCGTTGAGCGCGAGATGGAGATCGAAGCCTTCCGCGCCCGCGAATACTGGTCCGTCAAAGCCTTGCTGCAAAACCCACGCGGTCAGACGTTTGAGGCGCGCCTGACCACGCTGGCGGGCAAGAAGCTGGATAAATTCGATCTGGAGAATGCGACCCAGGCCGAAATGGCCGTGCAGGCGATCAATTCCCGCGATCTGACCATCAAATCAGTTGAAGCGAAACCCGCCACCCGCAACCCCTCTCCGCCCTTCATGACATCGACCCTGCAGCAAGAGGCGAGCCGCAAGTTCGGCATGGGCGCGCGGCAGACCATGTCAGTGGCCCAGCGGCTTTATGAGGCCGGGCTGATCACCTATATGCGGACCGATGGCATTGATATGGCACCCGAGGCCGTGACCGGCGCGCGCGATGCCATCAAGGCGAAATTCGGCGACAAATATGTCCCCGACCAGCCGCGCATCTATAAAAACAAGGCCAAGAACGCGCAGGAAGCCCATGAATGTATCCGCCCGACAGAAATGTCGGTTGATACGGGTGCCGCGAAAATCGCCGATAGCGATCAGCGCAAGCTGTATGATCTGATCTATAAACGCACCATGGCCAGCCAGATGGCAGCGGCCCGCCTGGAACGCACGGTCGTGGATGTGGCCAGCGCGGACGAACAGGTCATCCTGCGCGCCAATGGGCAGGTCATGGTCTTTGACGGGTTCATCGCCGTCTACGAGGAAGGCAAGGATGACAGCGTCGTTGATGATGACGACAAGCGCCTGCCCCAATTGGCCGAGGGCGAAAAAGCCGAGAAAAAATCCGTCGATCCTGAACAACATTTCACCCAGCCCCCGCCCCGCTATACCGAGGCGACGCTGGTCAAACGGATGGAAGAGTTGGGGATCGGCCGCCCATCCACCTATGCGTCTATCGTGACAACAATTCAGGATCGCGGGTATGTGGAAAAGGACAAGAACCGCCTGATCCCGCAGGATAAGGGGCGGTTGGTCACGGCCTTCCTGACCAATTATTTCCGCAAATATATCGGTTATGATTTCACTGCCGATCTGGAAAACCAGTTGGATGAGGTCAGCGCAGGCGATGCCGACTATAAACAGGTGTTGGGCCAGTTCTGGCGCGATTTTTCAGCCGCCATTGCCGAAACCGCCGATCTGCGCATCACCGAGGTGCTGGAAAAAATCAACGAGGTGCTGGAGCCGCATCTGTTTCCGCCACTGGAAGATGGCGGCGACCCCCGCCTTTGCCCCAATTGCGGGGCGGGCCGGTTGTCGATGCGCACTGCGCGATCTGGTGGTGCCTTCATCGGTTGTTCGAACTATCCCGAATGCCGCTACACCCGCCCGTTCGGCCCGCCCGACCCGGAGGCAGAGGCGTCCGCCATTCCACCCGATGGCAAATTGCTGGGCGAGGATCAGGGGGATGAGATCCGCGTGTTCAAGGGCCGGTTTGGCCCCTACGTCCAGCGTGGTCAGGTGACTGAAGATAACAAAAAGCCGCCCCGCACGGGCGTTCCCGAAGGCTGGAACCCCGAAGAGATCGGGTTGCCAGAAGCCCTGCGCCTGCTGGAACTGCCCCGCCTGATTGGCGAACATCCCGAGGATGGGGTGAATGTCTGGGCCAATCTGGGGCGCTATGGCCCCTACCTCAAGCATGCCGAGAACACATCGTTCAAGGGTGGCACAAATGCCAATCTGCCTACGATAGAAGACGTGTGGACCGTCGGCATGAACCACGCGGTCCAGCTTTTGGCAGAAAAGAAGGCCGCGCGCGGCAACCGGGGCAAGGCGGCCGTGCCAATCCACGAATTGGGCGAACATCCCGAGGCGGGCGGCCCCGTCAATATATATGACGGCAAATATGGGCCTTATGTGAAATGGGAAAAGATCAACGCGACGATCCCCGACACGATTGAACCGGCTGACCTGACCATGGCGCAGGCGGTAGACCTGATCGATGCGCGGGCCGCAAAATCCGGCAAGAAGGTAACCAAAAAGAAGCCAGCCGCGAAAAAGAAAGCCGCACCCAAGAAAAAAGCCGCGGCCAAGAAGTAAGCCTAGCGCGGCTCAATCGTTCCTTCTGACAAGGCGCTGATTGCGTCCAGCCATGGTGCAACGTCATCACCTTCGGCAATGGCAAGTGCGGCGCGATCGAAAGCTGCGGAGAGTAGTGCGGCAAGTCGTTGCCGTACCGGTTCTGCAAGATCGGCGCGCCAGATTTCCAGCGCCGCCAGCAACGTACTGCCGCCAGCGCCCGCATCAATCCGGTTCATTTCGGTATGACCAAGCACCGCGGGACCGTCCCGCAACAGTATTCTGACCCGGCCCGGCACCGACATCGCCTTAAAAAATGCACGCGCGCCATCGTCCAGGTCGGTCGAGGATGATCCGGCGGCAGCCTGAATTTCTTGCGACACGCTCTGTGCTTCAGCTTCAACCACGGTGCGGAACAGCGCCGTCTTATCTGCAAAGTGATGATAAAGCGCGCCGCGTGTGACATCGGCCTCTTTCACGATCTGCGGCGTGCCCGTTTCAGCAAACCCCTGATCTGCAAAGAGTTTCCGCGCCGCAGCCAAAAGCCGGGCGCGCATGGCTTCGCTTCGGGCGGCATTGGTTTGTCTTTTTTCTTGCATACATACAGCCTGTATGTTTATAGGTAACCTACAAACACACTGTATGTTTTTAATGGAAGGAAAGACAAGCCATGAAAATCACGCAATTCTATCCGCTGATCCAGGTCACTGATGTCAGTGCGACCGCCGATTTCTATTGCAAGCACTTTGACTTCGAACCTGCCTTTGACAGCGACTGGTATGTCCACCTGCAATCAAAAGGGACGCCAACCACCAATCTGGCCGTTCTGGACGCGTGGCACGATACTATCCCAACGGCTGGTCAGGGCGTGACCAAGGGTATGATGATCAGTTTCGAAGTCGATAATGTGGATAATGTCCATGCAAAATGCATCGCTAATGGTATGGAAATCGTACAGCCCCTGCGCGACGAACCCCATGGCCAACGGCATTTCATCGGCATCGATCCCAATGGCATCATGCTGGACGTGATCACGCCGATCCCGCCATCCGCGGAATTCCTGGCCCAGTATCGTGAAGACGCCGTGCCCACCTGACTTGCCGCACTGCGGCGATTGACTCTCCCCTGCCCGCTTGCCAGAACCTTTTCAAGCAAGGCAGGGGAACAACGTGATGAAGAAAATCTATGGATCCGCGGCAGAGGCACTTGATGGCCTCCTTTTTGACGGCATGTTTATTGCCGCTGGTGGTTTCGGCCTGTGCGGCATTCCGGAACTTCTGTTGGACGCGATCAAGGATGCGGGCACCAAGGATCTGACCTTTGCATCCAACAACGCGGGTGTTGATGATTTTGGCATCGGCATCCTGTTGCAGACCCGTCAGGTCAAAAAGATGATCAGCTCTTACGTGGGCGAGAATGCCGAGTTCATGCGCCAGTATCTGTCGGGCGAGTTGGAGCTTGAATTCAACCCCCAAGGCACGCTGGCCGAACGGATGCGCGCCGGTGGCTGCGGCATCCCCGGCTTTTACACCAAAACCGGCGTCGGCACCGTTATCGCAGATGGTAAGGAACATAAGGATTTCAACGGCGAGACATATATAATGGAAGAAGGCATTTTTGCCGATCTGGCCATTGTCAAAGCCTGGAAAGCGGATGAAACTGGCAACCTGATCTTCCGCAAGACCGCCCGCAACTTCAACCCGCCCGCCGCCATGTGTGGCAAGACCTGCGTGGTTGAGGTGGAAGAGATCGTGGCCAAGGGCGAGTTAGACCCCGACAATATCCACCTGCCCGGCATCTATGTGCACCGCATCATTCAGGGCGAACATGAAAAACGGATCGAACAGCGCACGACGCGCAAGCGGGAGGACGCATAATGCCTTGGGATCGCAATCAGATGGCCGCGCGGGCCGCGCAGGAACTTGAAGACGGCATGTATGTGAACCTTGGCATCGGCATCCCGACGCTGGTTGCCAACTATGTGGGTGACAAGGACATCACCCTGCAATCGGAAAACGGTATGCTGGGCATGGGTCCTTTCCCGTATGAAGGTGAGGAGGACCCCGACCTGATCAATGCCGGCAAGCAGACGATCACGGAGTTGAACCGCACAGCCTATTTTGACAGTGCCACATCCTTTGGCATGATCCGGGGCGGCAAGATCGCCGCCGCCATTCTGGGCGCCATGGAAGTGGCCGAAAACGGGGATCTGGCCAACTGGATGATCCCCGGCAAGCTGGTCAAGGGCATGGGCGGTGCGATGGACCTTGTTGCCGGTGTTGGCCGGGTCATCGTTGTGATGGACCACACGAACAAACATGGCGACAGCAAGCTGTTGAAGGAATGCACCCTACCGTTGACGGGAAAAGGTGTTGTGGACCGGATCATCACCAATCTTGGTGTGCTTGATGTTGTCGACGGCGGTTTAAAGATCGTTGAGACGGCAGAAGGCGTCACCGAACAAGAGCTGCGTGATGCAACGCAGGCCACACTTGTCTGAGCATGTGATCAAAAAGGAAGTTGCGGGCAGCAAGGGCCGCTACTTCATTGAACATGACAGCGGTGTCAGTGAGCTTGGCTATTCTGTCGCGTCGCCCAAACTGGTCATTGCTGATCATACGGTTGTGGCCGACGGCCATAATGGTCAGGGCATCGGGCTGATTTTGCTGGAACAGCTGCTGGTGGCGGCACGCGATGAGGGGTTCAAAATCATGCCCCTTTGCCCATTTGTGAATGCGCAGCGCCGCCGTCACCCCGAATGGGACGATCTGTTTTCTGTCTGATAGGTGATGTCAGATTCCGTTGACGTTAAAGACGCAGGCATCGCTGATCAGCTGCGGTCTTGTCTTGCAAAGGCCGCTGGCCACTTGCCACGCAGCAAGCACCTTGGGCACATAGGCCCGGGTTTCCGCGAAAGGCGGCACGCCGTTATGTTTGCGCACGTTACCTTCACCTGAATTGTAGCCAGCCAGTGCCATCAATGGATCATTGTCGAAATGGTCCAACAGCCACACCAGATAAGCAACCCCACCTTTGATATTCTGACTGGCATCCATACTGTCCGTCACACCAAAACGGGTCGCAGTATCCGGCATCAGTTGCATCAGACCCTGCGCACCAGCGCTGCTGGTGGCATTCACACGGCCCGCACTTTCCACCGAGATCACAGCCAGGACCAAAGCGGGCGAGACATTGGTGCCAACCGTTTCGCGCAAGATATCCAGACCATGCTCGCTTGCGATATCCTGCAGGCTTTGCAAACGGGGGGTATATACGCCCTTGCCGGTGGGGGGATTGCTGATCTGTTGCAGGGCTGCCGCGACCCGGCCAGGGTTTGCGCCCGCCAGTTCAGGCGAAATGTTGGCCCAGAACCATTCAGCCCCCGAGGCGCGCGGCACAGCGACACCCCCAGCAACAGGTGTCGGCTCTTCGGGGGGGGGATCTGCATAGACAGGTTCAATGCGCGGCGCTGTTGGATCAATCTGCACATTTATTCTACCACCAGCGCTGCCCGAGGGCACGCCGACACGCTTGAATGTGAAGTCTGGTTGCAGTCGTTCGACCTCGGCCAAGGCCGATCCGGCCCCCAATACAGCGCTAAACAACGCCAATGCGATGATTTGACGACTCATTTCGTATACTGCCTGTTATTGTTCTTGAATCATTCATGGCACAAATCCGCCCAAAAGCCATAAACAGACGAACAATTGCGATTTTTTGAGCCTATTACGGACTTTTTCGCAACGCTTTGGTTAATCGCTAAATTTGTGTGTAAAAAAGATTCTCATAAATTTCAGACAGTTACAGCTTTTTGGTGCAAAATATGCAGGCCGTCAAAAAAAACTCCAAAGGTGCCAAACTCCCGCCCCATTCCACTGGCTATATATGTTCATCCAAGACGGGGAGCGAGCCAGACATGAGGCGGTGAGCGAGACCTGGCGAGGTAAACATGAACTCTAGCGACACCCTGAGGAGGGACCACAATGCTTAACTTTATCAAGAACTTCCGCAACGACGAAGACGGCGCCGTAACTGTTGACTTCGTTGTTCTGACAGCTGCCATCGTTATTCTGGGCATCATCGTCGGCTCAGCACTGACAACTGGTGCAAGCGATCTGGCTGGCGACATCCGCGACACCATGACAACTATCACAATCCCAGATCTCTAAGTTGAGGTTCAGCCAATATGGCTTGAGGATCAGGACTGCGCCTCGCAAGTGGCGCAGTTTTTTTTGCCCTAACAAAATTTTCCTTTGGAAACAAACTGTTGAATGGCAAATTAGCAACTCGTTAAGGGTAGACAGTTAGTGTCATTGGCAACGCTAACAACCCATAACTGAAACGACCCAAGGAATGTACCATGCGCACGCTTTTTAGAAACTTTCTCCGCGATCAAGATGGTGCAGTAACCGTCGATTTCGTGGTGCTGACCGCTGCGATTGTCGGACTTGGAATTCTGGTTGGTGGTGTTGTCGTCGAATCGACCGGTGCTGCCGCCGAAAGCCAAGGACGTTCCTTGGCGGATCGTCCTCTCGGGACGAACTGGTAAACTTAGATAAGCGGCGATTGCCGCATATCGGCGTATTGAACAGCTTGTCGCTGTCAGATTCTTTGACCAGTTCCGGGAGACCAACTACAAAATACGAAGCTCAGGGGGTTTGAGCGACCGACGTTAACCAGTTTTTTGTTTCATCGGCGTTAAGTCCGTGTTACGGAAATTTGCTCGGATGGCTGGGCGCACAGGAAACCCTGTTGCAGTCAGGTTCGCGCAGTCCCCGAATGACGTTACGAAGCAAAAAACGAAGGTTGAAAAATGCGCGCAGTATTTGGCTTGGTTCTTTTGATCGGAATGGGCTTGGCTGGTTTTGCCGTCTATACCGTCAAAGGATATTTTGACTCGCAAGAGCGACGTATTGCGCAAGAACGTGCCCGCGCCGCCCAAGCAGTCGAAACTGTCGATGTTTATTCGCCGACACGGGCGCTAACCTACGGTGATTTGCTAACCTCTGAAGACGTGCAGTTGATCAAATACGCAAAAGATTATCTGCCCGCGGGGATTTTTCAAACCGAGGAAGAGATTTTTCCAGATGGTCTTGAGGTGCCCCGCGTTGTCACCTTGCCCATGGACATCAACGAACCAATCACCAGCAACAAGGTGACAGAACCTGGCGCGCCCCGCGGCATCACAGCCCTACTTGAACCCGGCATGCGCGCGTATCCGTTGCCAGCCAACCTTACACAGGCGTTCGCAGAGGAATTGCGCCCCACCGACCGTGTTGACATTTATTGGAGCGGCCGGCTTGGCCGAGAGGAGACCACAAGTATCATCATGACAGGTGTCGAAATCATTTCGGTTGATCAAGAAGCCACTGGCCGTCGCGGTATCGGTGTTGTGCTACAGGTGACACCCGAAGAATTCGCTGCACTGGCCGCGGCGCAAAACGCCGGGAACTTGTCATTGACCCCCGTTGGAACCGGCGACGACACAGTCGTCAGTGACATCCAGACAAACATCAATGATGTCTTGGGGATCGAGGCACCTGTTGTCGTCGAAGCACCAGAGCCGGTCGCCGCGCCGAAAGTCTGCACCCGAACAGAACGTCGTGGTGTCGAAACGATCACCCGGACCGTGCCCTGCCCCGAGGTGCAGCAATAGCGCGTCATGCGCTGTTGTCGTATCACCTCTTCCTGTCTTTTTCTGAACGCGCTGCAAAAGCTTCAGACACGATCAGCTTTTTGCAACGCTCACGACCCATAGCGGTTGGGCTGCCTTGTGGCCCAACATCCGGGTCGGAGTTCACGAAAGACCCTTCCCAAATATGATGCGAAATCGCGGCGCGTATTACATCTTTCGATTGAAGTGTTGCGCGTTATCCACATTCGGTTTGCCCGCCAACGCGTTGATTATTGCAATAAATGCGCAACTGTCCCATGGTCCACGACATCATGGGCAATTAAGACCCGAATAACGAGGCGTGATCGGAGAGGCAGGTCACTTATGAAGTATGACAGATTTATCAAAGCCGCAGTAGCTGGCTTGGCGTTGTCGCTTTCCGCGGCAGCACCGACTATGGCACCGGCCGAAACGTTGCGCGTCTTGCGCGGCGCGGCGTCCAGTGCACTTAACGTTCCGATGAACCGGGCCGTTGTTGTAGAGAGTGATGTACCATTTACAGAACTATCAATCGCAAACCCCGGCATCGCTGACATTTCGTCTTTGTCAGAGCGGACAATTTATGTGCTGGGCAAAGAGCCCGGGCGCACAACACTGACCCTTCTGGGTACGGACGGGCGGTTGATCACCAATGTCGAGGTGCATGTCACCCCTGACATGGCAGAATTCAAAGAGCGTCTGACGCAAATTTTGCCAAATGAGAAAATCGAAGTTCGCACAGCCAATGACGGCATCGTTCTGTCCGGTGTGGTCAGTTCGATCGCAAAACTTGACCGGGCATTGTCACTGGCTGAACGGTACGCGCCAGAGCGGGTATCGAACCTGATGAATGTTGGTGGGACCCAACAGGTCATGCTGAAAGTGCGTTTTGCAGAGATGCAGCGTTCCGTCAGCAAGGCATTGTCATCATCAATTGGCATTCGTGGCACAGCATTGGGTGATGACCTGGGGCTGAACATCGGGACCAACACCACAAACAACGCCGGTGCTGCCGCTAACAGCCTGAATGGCAACATTCCAGCATCCAACGAAAACAACGGTGCCTTCCTGTTCGGCTTTGACGCCGGCGGGCTGGAAGTAGGCATTTTGCTCGAAGCGCTGGAATCGCGTGGGGTTGTGCGGACACTCGCAGAACCGAACCTGACAGCGCTGAGTGGGCAGAACGCGACCTTCCTTGCAGGCGGGGAATATCCAATCCCTGTGTCCAACGAAGAAGGTACGATCACTGTTGAGTTCAAGCCCTTCGGTGTCGAACTGGAGTTTGTGCCAACCGTTGTTGATGAGGACATCATCAATCTGGAAATGCTGGCCGCTGTGTCAGCCATCGACCCGGCCAACAGCTTTACCGCAAACGGCCTGACAATCGCCGCCTTCACACGCCGCGAAACCTCCACAACGGTCGAAATGCGTGACGGTGAAAGCATCGCGATTGCCGGATTGTTGCAGGACAACTTCGTTGACCTCAGCGGTCAGGTGCCGTGGATCGGCGATGTGCCGGTACTTGGCGCACTGTTCCGCAGTGCGGACTATCAGCGCAGCCAAACTGAACTGGTTGTCATCGTGACGCCGCATCTTGTCACCCCAACACGCGGCGCGGCACTTGCCTTGCCAACTGATCGGGTACGGCCACCTTCCGAGCGGGACCTGTTCCTGTTTGGCCGCGTTGCTGCCTCGAACGGACCGACAAGCGGTGGCGCGGGCGAAGTCGCACGCCAGGACTTTAGCGGGTCCTACGGCTATGTCCTGGATGAATGATTGGAGTACAGGTCAATGAAAAAACTTATGACAACAGCAATGGCCGCCGCACTCCTTGCCGCGTGCTCGGCCGACGATCCATCCTTCGACGTTCTTGAAGTTGAGGCCGGATCACGCGTGGACTCTGGTTCCTTTGGCAACGCCACCATGAACAACATGATGGCAATGCAGGGGTCGCAGCAGGATTATGCAATCAATCTTGCCCGCCGCTTTGCATCAGAGGTCAACTCCACGGTGAACTTCGCCTTCAATCAGGCCACGTTGGACGCCGATGCGCGTGCGACACTGATGCGTCAGGCAGACTGGATCCGTCAGTTCCCAGAGGTCCGCTTCCGGGTCTATGGCCATACCGACCTTGTGGGTAGCAACGCCTACAACCGTCGTCTTGGTCTGCGCCGGGCACAGGCTGTCGTGGCCTTCCTGTCATCGCAAGGCATCAGCCGCAGCAGACTGGAAGCCGTCGCATCCTTTGGTGAGACACGGCCAGTGGTCCAGACGCAAAACCGCGAACGGCGTAACCGCCGGACCGTGACCGAAGTGTCAGGTTTTGTGCAGACGGACCCATTGGTTCTGAACGGCAAATACGCGCAAGTGATCTTCCGCGAATACGTCGCATCCGCTGTTCCGCAGACGGCGCGTACGACCACACGGATCGCCACTGGCGGTTAACTGCTGACAATTTGTTTACGCCGGGCGCGGGTCCGGCGTAAACACTCCCCACTTTTTTCCAAGATCGTCGCAATATTTCGCACAATTACGATCTTTTGGTCCAAATCTCGACAAGATTGTAACCAATACACGTCATCATGGATCCAAAGCCATCACGATGGCATGCGTGAACGCCTGGACGTCTGGTTGCTTGCAGCCAAATCATCTAGGCTTTTCGCATTGAAATGATGAGGACGAGAATACAATGAGCACGAGCCCGGTCGTTCAACATGACTCCCCGTCGATCGTCGCTTGCACCATCAGCCGCGATGTCCAGATTTTTGACCTGCTGATCGAGGATATGGAATCCGCGCTGGGTGATTCCTGGGGCGACCTCAGCTTTGAAGACGCGGCCTCTTTCCTGGGCCAGCCAGAGGCGCAGTCACTGCAATTTGTCACCATCGCGATGGACGCAGATGATGAAGACAATCTGGCAACGGTTTCAGCTGTGATTGCCGCGGCAAAGGAAGCCAAGATCAAGGTTATCCTGATCGCCGAAGACGTCAGCCCATCCGCCCTGCACCAATTGCTGCGCGAAGGCGGCGACGAATTCGTTCCTTACCCCCTGCCCGAAAACGAACTGGCCCGCGCGATTGAACGTGTTCTGACCGCTGAAGACCCCGTCGCGCCAACCGAAGGTGAAGGAAAATTCAAGGCTGTCGGCGACCGGTCCGGCGTCGTTATCCCCGTGCATGGCCTCGCCGGGGGCGTCGGCGCGACAATGCTGGCCGTCAACCTGGCTTGGGAACTCGCCACGCTGGACAAGAACAGCGATACCAAAGTCTGCCTGATCGACCTGGATTTCCAGTTTGGCACAGCCTCCACCTATCTTGATCTGCCACGCCGCGAAGCTGTGCTTGAAATGCTGACCGATACAGAATCGATGGATAGCGAGGCCTTCATGCAGGCGCTGCTGACCTATGGCGAAAAACTCCATGTTCTGACCTCGCCCACCGACATGATCCCATTGGACATGATTACCCCCGAAGATATTGAGCGGGTGGTCGAAATGGCGCGTGTCAATTTCGACTACGTGATCATTGATATGCCATCGACGATGGTGGAATGGTCACAAACCGTGCTTGAGATGGCGCATGTCTATTTCGCACTGATCGAACTTGATATGCGCTCCGCCCAGAACACGCTGCGCCTCAAACGGGCGCTGCAATCCGAGGATCTGCCGTTTGAAAAACTGCGGTTTGTGCTGAACAGGGCTCCGGGCTTTACCGATCTTAATGGTAAAAGCAGGGTCAAAAGACTGTCCGAAAGCCTAGGGATTTCGATCGAAGTGCTGCTGCCCGATGGCGGCAAGCCGGTTGCGCAAAGCGCCGATCATGGCGCGCCGATGGCAGAAACCATTGGGAAGAACCCGCTGAGAAAAGAAATTGTGAAACTTGCCAAATCAGTTGACGAAGTCAACCAGGCTGAAGCGACCGAAGCCAGAGCTTAGGAGTCAACTCTATGTTTTCAAAATATAAAAAGCCAAATGCACCTAAGGACGGCGCTGCGAAACCTGCGCCAGCCAACACACCAAAGGTAAATGTGGCACCTGTCGCCGCGGCCCCTGCGGAGGAACCCCGTCAGTCCTTGATGAAAACCATGCCATCAAAACGTCCCGGCGAGGTTGGACCAGCGGACAAGGAAAAACGGCGCAAGGAACGGTTACAGGAAATCAAGCTGGAGTTGCACAAAGCGCTGCTGGACAACCTGAACCTGGCGGCCCTTGAAACGGCGACCGAACAGGAATTGCGTACAGAGATCAACGCAATCGCCTCTGAGTCTTTGGAAGACATGGGGATCGTTCTGAACCGCGAGGAACGGCAGACCCTGAGCCAGGATCTGTTTTTCGAGGTGACAGGCCTTGGCCCACTGGAAACCCTGCTAAAGGACGACACTGTCAACGATATCTTGGTGAACGGCCCGCAACAGATTTTTGTGGAACGTTCCGGCAAGCTGGAATTGACGGACATCACCTTCAAGGACGAAAAGCACCTCCTGCGGATCATCGACAAGATCGTTTCCGCCGTTGGTCGCCGGGTCGATGAAAGTAACCCTGCGGTTGATGCCCGTCTGGCCGATGGATCACGTTTCAACGCCATGGTCCCGCCCATCGCGGTTGACGGGTCGCTGGTGTCCATTCGTAAGTTCAAAAAGGACAAGCTTGGCATTGAAGAACTGGTCAAATTCGGCGCCTTTACCGAAGAAATGGCTGCCTATCTACAGGCTGCTGTGTCCACGCGTCTGAATATCATCGTGTCGGGCGGTACAGGTTCTGGTAAAACGACCACGCTGAACGCCCTATCCGGCTTCATCGACGATGCCGAACGCATCCTGACGATTGAGGATACAGCGGAACTTCAGCTGCAACAGACCCATGTGGGCCGGATGGAAAGCCGCCCACCCAACGTGGAAGGTAAAGGTGGGGTTTCGCAGCGCGACTGTCTGAAAAACGCCCTGCGGATGCGCCCGGACCGGATCATTGTGGGGGAAACGCGTGGCGAAGAAGTGATCGACATGTTGCAGGCGATGAACACCGGCCACGACGGGTCAATGACCACGATCCACGCCAACTCGTCGCGCGACGCGGTCAGCCGTCTGGAAAACATGATCGCCATGGCCGGGATCGAGATGCCGATCAAGGCGATGCGCAGCCAAATCTCATCCGCTGTGAACCTTGTCGTGCAGGCCTCGCGTTTGCAGGATGGCTCGCGCCGGATGACATCAATCACCGAGATCACGGGCATGGAAGGCGATGTTATCTCCATGCAAGAGATTTTCCGGTATCAACGTGTGGGGCTTACACCAGACAACAAGATCATCGGCCATTTCACGGCCACAGGCGTGCGCAGCAACTTCTCAGAGCGGTTCAAGCTTTGGGGTTACGATCTGCCACCTGCAATCTTTGAACCGATGGTAGCGGAGTAACTGCAATGATTTCTGCCGAACCGGTCATCTATATCATCATCTTTATTGCCGTCCTGGCCCTGGTCCAGGGCGTCTATCTTGTCATATTTGGCAAATCAATCAGCATGGACGGCAAGGTCAACCGCCGGCTTGAGATGCTTGACAAGGGTGGGAACCGCGAACAGGTTCTCGACCAGCTGCGTAAGGAAATGACGCAGCATATGAAATCGCAAAGCATCCCGATCTATTCGGTGCTGGCGCAAAAGGCACAAAAAGCAAACATCGCCTTCACCCCGACGCAACTGATCCTTGTGATGGTCGTGGTCAGCATTGCGGCCTTTGGGTTGCTGACGGTCATGACCCAAGTTGGCCTGGCTGTGCGGGCTTTGATTGCGGTCGCAATGGGTGTTGGCGGCGTCTACACCTGGGTCAATAGCCGGGCCAATAAACGTATGAACATGATTGGCGAACAGCTGCCCGAAGCCGTGGAGTTGATGGTGCGGTCCTTGCGGGTTGGCCATCCTTTTTCCTCTGCCGTAGCCATCGTCGCCCGCGAAGTTCCTGACCCGCTGGGCACCGAAATGGGCATGATTTCCGATGAGGCCGCATATGGTCGTGATATGGGCGAAACGCTCAAAGCGATGGCCGAACGGCTGGATGTGCAGGATTTGCGGTTCCTTGCCGTGGCGGTGACAATCCAGCAGACATCTGGTGGTAACCTGGCCGAAATCCTGGACGGTCTGGCCAAGGTGATCCGGGCCCGGTTCCGTCTGTTCCGCCGCGTTGATGCGATCACGGCGGAGGCGAAATGGTCCGGAAATCTGTTGTCATTCTTCCCGATTGTGGCCTTGTTCATGATCAATGTGGTCAAGCCCGACTATTTTGATGATGTGATGGAAAGCCCCTATTTTATCCCTGCCTGTCTGGTTGTGGCAGGATTCCTTGTGCTGAACCTGATCGTGATGCGCGCGCTTGTGAATATCAAAGTCTGAGGTCTGATCTATGGAAGCTTTACAGAACATGATTAACGAATATCTCGGGCCTTATGGGGCGCTCATGCTTGTTGGCTTGCTGGGTGTTTTCCTGATCCTGATCACATTGCCTGTTCTGCTCAAGAAAGAGGTCGACCCGCTTGACCGGCTAAAGGCAAACGCACGGCAGGACCAGAAGACGGCCAAGGGCGAAAAGCTGCGGACCGGCAACGACAAAGACAAGCTTGAGAAATATTCAAACTTTCTGGAACCGCAAAACGCGGAAGAGTATTCAGCAGTCAAACTCAAGCTGCTGCAAGCCGGGTATCGCAGCAAAAACGCCGTCCGCATCTATCATTTCATACAGCTGGCCTTTTCGATCTGCGGGCTTATTGCCGGTTTGGTCTATGCGATCTTCGCCAGTTCACAGTCGACTGTAACCACACAAAACCTCGCATTGATGATCCTTGGACCAGCCATCGCAATGTATCTATTGCCGCGTTACTGGGTTACCCGGCGCCAGCAGATGCGAAGAGAGGCGATCCAGAACGGCTTTCCTGACAGTCTGGACATGATGCTGGTCTGTGTCGAGGCGGGCCAATCGCTGGATCAGTCCATCATCCGGGTGGCGCGCGAATTGCAGGCGGGTTTCCCCGAATTGGCCGAAGAATACGAAACCGTCAGCCAGGAAATGAAAGCCGGTAAAGACAAAACATCCGTGCTGAAAGACATGGCCGAACGATCCGGCACGCCAGACATCTCAAGCTTTGTCACCGTGCTGGTGCAGTCGCAGCAATTTGGTACATCAATTGCGGATGCGCTGCGTGTCTATGCTTCTGAAATGCGGGATAAACGCGTGATGCGCGCCGAAGAGGCCGCCAACAAATTGCCGACAAAGATGACGCTGGCGACGATGATGTTGACGGTGCCGCCGTTGATGGCCATTCTGATTGGACCCTCGATCTATGCGATCATGGAAAACCTAGGCTGATCATCAACGAAAGAAGGCATATGAAACGGGTCTTCAATGCTCTGGCCCTGATTATGTTGGCCGCCTGTACATCGGGCGGCCTTGGCGAGTCTGATGGTCTTTTTGCTCCGGGTGTTGCCGGTCGGTCAGACGTCGATGGGCTGATCGTGGGTCACCGGCTGATGGCCTCAAATGAATTCGAACTGGCGCTCAAGGCCTATACCAGGGCGGCCGGACAACAGGGGCTGAACGTCGACACGCTCTCGGCGCTCGGCTCTGCGAATTTGGCACTTGGCCGGCTTGGGCAGGCCGAAAGCCTGCTCAGACGCGCCACCAAAGAGGATCCGGGTTTTCCACCCGCCTGGAACAATCTGGGCGTGATCCTGATGGAAAGGGACAAAGTGGCCGAGGCGAGCGAGGTTTTCCGACGCGCATTCGCCGCAGATAACGGAAATTCGGACGAAATTCGTGACAATTTGCGCTTAGCGCTCGCAAATTTGGCAAATCCGGATGATAATGTGCTACAGGACAATCAGAATTATAATCTGATCCGTCGGGGCAGAGGCGACTTTGAACTTCTGACGGCACTATAGGGTAGAGCAGCAAAAGGACGCAGGAACATGCGCCATTCAATTATTATCGCGCTATGCGCTGTGGCAGGACTCGCGGCATGCGACCGGTCAGGCGAAGCAGAAGTCGAACGCGCGTTGGAAGATCTTAACGTCGTCGATGAAACCAATCTTAACGATGTCTTTCTGACGGTCGGCGACCCCGACGAGGCGGTCAGCTATTTTGCCAAGGCAAATGCCAATGACCCCGGCAGGATCGACCTGCAACGGGGCCTGGCAAAATCATTGATCCGGGCCCGCCGCCCGGTTGATGCAATCGGTGCCTGGGAACAGGTCGTATCACATGAAGAATCTGAAAGCGTTGACCGGGTTGACCTGGCAGATGCCTATATCCGGGCCAATAAGTGGGACGAGGCCGCAACGACGCTCAACACCGTGCCGCCAACCTTTGAGACATTCAAGCGGTACCGGCTCGAAGCAATGGTCGCCGATAGCAAACAGCAATGGGACAAGGCCGACAGTTTTTATGAAACCGCCGCTGGCCTGACAACACGCCCGGCCTCTGTCTATAATAACTGGGGCTATTCCAAACTGACACGCGGTGAATATAGCGGTGCAGAGCGTCTGTTCGGCGATGCCCTGCGCCATGACCGGACCATGTTCACAGCCAAGAATAATCTGGTGCTGGCACGTGGGGCACAGCGCGATTACACCCTGCCCGTCGTGCAGATGACCCAGGTTGAGCGGGCACAATTGTTGCACACCATGGCCCTGACAGCGATAAAACAAAACGACGTCACCATTGGCAAAGCCATGCTCAGCGAAGCGATCGAAACGCATCCGCGCTATTTCGAAGAGGCGGTGCGCGCCCTTGCCGCGCTTGAAAACAACGTGTCCAACTGACCAATGGGGATGACGGCACAGGCAGCCTGGTGGTTCTTGCCCGCCGTTATCCCCATCGCGCTCTACGTCTCATGGACGGATCTGAGCCGGATGAAAATCACCAATAAGGCCGTTTTGGCGCTGATCATCGCCTATGCGGTACTCGGCCTGTTTGCCTTGCCGTTTGAAACCTACCTGTGGCACTGGACCCATCTGGCAGTCATGTTGCTGATCGGTATCCTGTTGAATGCGGCCGGTGTGATGGGGGCGGGGGACGCCAAATTCATCGCGGCGGCATCCCCCATGGTGGCCTTGGCAGACCTGCGGCTGATTATCATCCTGCTTGCCGCATCACTCTTGGGTGGCTTTGCAACACATCGGCTGGCCAAACGCAGCCCGCTGCGCAAACAGGTTCCGCATTGGGCCAGTTGGGAGGCGGGCAAGCGGTTTCCGATGGGGTTTCCGCTCAGTATGACCTTGCTTTTCTATCTTCTGTTGGTGGCGATTTATCGTTAATGAAATGGTGAATGCCTCTTACAGGCACCTGTTTGTTCACGATTTCGCCATAATAGGCTGTAATTCTACGAGGGTTGCTGCGCGGGGCGCAGACACTGCGTTGTCAAAAGGGGCTGGATTGTCATGAACGTGCAAAATTCAAATGTGTTAGCACCGCCCGCGCCGCGCAGTGTCGAAGGCATGCAACTGCCTTTGTCAATGATGCGCGATATCCTGATCAAGACGATGTTCCGCATGAACCTCGATCTTGTCTCAATGCTCAGCAAGGCGGTTTGCCTGCCAATCCCGGTGACCCAGGAACTGGTTGATATGGCCCGTGGCCAGTTGCTGGTCGAGGCGACAGGCACGCTGAACGCCAATAACGGCAATGAAATGGGGTATCAGCTGACCGATGCCGGACGCGCACGCGCGCTCGATGCGTTGGCGCAATCCGAGTATTACGGCGCGATGCCGGTGCCGTTGGACATCTACCGCGAACAGATTGCGCGGCAGTCCATCCGCAATATCCAGATCACCCGCGATCAACTGGCGACCGCCATGGGTCACCTGATCCTGCCAGAGGATCTGTTGTCCAATCTTGGCCCCGCCGTCAGTGCGGGCCGGTCGATTCTGATGTATGGCCCGCCGGGCAACGGGAAATCCTCAATCTCCAATGGGATCAGGGACGCGCTGGGTGACAAGATCTATGTGCCGCGTGCTATTGAATATTCCGGGCAGGTGATCACCGTTTATGACCCAATCGTGCATAGCGCGGCAGAAGATGACGTCGACGATCCCAACAGCCTGCGCCGTACTTCCGGGCGTTTTGACACACGTTACGTGCGCTGCGAACGGCCAACCGTCATTACCGGCGGTGAATTGTCGCTGTCGATGCTCGACCTTGTCTATAACCCGACGGCGCGGACCTATCAGGCGCCGCTGCAGCTGAAATCAACCGGCGGCATCTTCATTGTGGACGACCTTGGCCGTCAGGCCGAACCGCCGCAGACCCTTGTGAACCGTTGGATTGTTCCACTTGAAGAAAACAAGGATATCCTTGCCCTGCAATCGGGTGAAAAATTCGAAGTGCCGTTTGACACGCTGGTTATCTTCTCGACCAACTTCCACCCCAACGCGATCTTCGATAAGGCGGCCTTGCGCCGTATCTTCTACAAGATCAAGATCGACGGGCCAGAGCAGGAAGATTTCTTGAAAATCTTTGCCATGGTCGCGCGTAAACGCAAAATGCCGCTGGACGAGGATACGCTGGTTCACCTGCTGAACGTCCGCTACCCCGAGATTGACAATATCTACGCGAACTATCAGCCGATCTTCCTGATCGACCAGATGATTTCGATCTGCGAATTCGAAGGCATCCCCTACCAGATGACGCCGGAACTGATTGACCGGGCCTGGGCGAACATGTTCGTCAAAGAAGAAGATATCGTGCGGTAAACATTCCCAATGCGCGGGCCTGCCTCTACGCTGTGACAACGGTGATAGGGGTATGTCAATGGATCAGAAAATCGGTGTTGCAGGCTGCGGCCGCATGGGCGCAGGCATGCTGGCCAACCTCCAATCGGCTGGATTTGATGCGCGCGGTTTTGATATCCGCCCCCTGCCCGGTATCGGTACGAATATCACCACCTTCTGCGAGGGGCTCAACATCCTGATCAGCGTCGTCCGCGATAGCCATGACACCGACGCGCTCCTTTTCGACACCCAAAAAATCATCGCGCAGGCCAGATCACTCGACACGATCATCATCAGCTCAACGCTTTCGCCCATCTATGTCAAAGCACTCCGGCAACGCATCCCAGCACATATCACCCTGATCGACGCCCCCATGTCTGGCGCACAGATCAAGGCCGAGGCAGGTACGCTCACCTTCATGACCGGTGGCAAAGCCGCCACTGTCATGCCGCTCTTGCAGGCCATGGGGGACACGATCCATCACATGGGTACCTATGGGGCGGGGATGATCGCAAAAGTGCTCAACAACCTGCTTGCGGCAAGCAATACCGCCATGACACGGCTGGTGCTGGACTGGGCCGATGCGGCTGGGGTGGACGAAACCCGGTTGTTGGCGCTGATCGACAGCGCATCCGGGCAAAACTGGCTCGCCTCAGGGTTCGAAGACATCGAATTTGCGCGTGATGGTTACGCCCCCGACAACACAATCGGCATTCTGGTCAAGGATGTCGCGGCGGCCCTTGACCTCGCCCCTGATGACAAGCTCACACTCCCGCGGGCGATCCAAGACCACCTGCGTTCACTCATGCAACGGACCCGCCCGTAAGATGGGTCTTGACCCATCCCCCGGCAAGGTCAAATTAGCCGCATGACGGCCCTGCCCCCCAGTTTCACCCAATGGTTCGACAGCCGCGGCTGGCAAATCCACCCGCATCAGCAGGATATGCTGGACCGGGCCGATGCGCCTGCCCTGTTGTTGATCGCACCCACCGGGGGCGGCAAGACGCTGGCTGGTTTCCTGCCGACATTGGCGGAGTTGGCGGATGGCCAACATGACGGGTTGCACACGCTCTATGTCTCGCCGCTCAAGGCGCTGGCGGCAGATATCAAACGCAACCTGCGCAGCCCTGTCGCCGAAATGGACCTACCGATCCGGATTGAGGATCGGACCGGCGACACATCCTATACCCAAAAACGCAGGCAACGGGCCGACCCGCCGCATATCCTGCTGACCACCCCGGAATCGCTGGCCCTGCTGACCAGCTACGAAGACGCACCGCGCATGTTTGCTGGTCTGCAACGGGTGATCATCGACGAAATCCACGCGCTCAGCGAAAGCAAGCGAGGCGATCAACTGATGCTCGCTGTCAGCCGGTTGCAATCCATGGCCCCCGGGCTGCGCCGCGTCGGGCTTTCGGCCACGGTCGAAGATCCGCAAGCCATCGCACGCGAACTGGCCCGCAACCCCGACCCCTGCCCGATCCTGCTGGCCGATCCTGGGCCAGACCCCGATATCCGCATGTTGGTGACCCGACAAAAACCACCATGGTCCGGCGGCGGGGCCAAATACGCGATCACAGAGGTTTTGGAACAGGTCAGACACCATAAAACCACGCTGATCTTTCACAACACCCGCGCCCAGGCCGAGATTTTCTTTCACAATCTCTGGCTCGCCAATACCGATGACTTACCCATCGGCATCCACCATGGCAGCCTCGCCCGGGAACAACGTGAACGGGTCGAGGCGGCGATGGTAGCGGGCGCTCTGCGGGCCATCGTTTGCACCGGGTCGCTCGATCTGGGCATCGACTGGGGCGATGTTGATCTGGTGATCCAGATCGGCGCACCCAAAAACGTCAAACGACTGGTTCAGCGGATCGGGCGGGCCAATCATCGCTATAACGCGCCGTCAAAGGCACTACTGGTCCCCGCCAACCGGTTTGAGGTCGTCGAATGCGTCGCCGCACTTGAAGCGGTAAAGGAACATGACCTTGACGGTGAACCCAAAGGTCCTGGGCCACGCGATGTGCTGTGCCAGCATATCCTGATCCGGGCGGCGGCGGGTCCATTCGAGGCCAATGATCTTTTTGACGAGGTCACAACCGTCGGCGCCTACGCCACCCTGACCCGTGCCGAATTTGATGATTGCCTCGATTTCTGCGCAACGGGCGGCTATGCGCTACGCGCCTATGACAAATGGAAACGGCTGCTGCAAAACCCCGACGGGACATGGCAATTACGCGACCCGCGCGCAGCGCAACGGATCCGGATGAATATCGGCACGATCCAGGATACCGACACGCTCAAGGTCCGGATGCGGGGCAATTTCAAAACCTTGGGCGAGGTGGAAGAAGCCTTCGCCGCAACACTCACCCCCGGTGACACCTTCCTGATCGGCGGGCAGATCGTGCGCTACGAAGGGCTGCGCGAAATGACGGTCGAGGTGTCGCGCCGCGCTGACAAGACGCCTAAGATTGCCACCTTCATGGGCACCAAATTCGCCAATTCCACGCAGCTGTCACAGCGCATCCTGCGCATGTTCCAACAGCCCGATTGGCCACAACTGCCGGGGCACACTGCCGATTGGCTGGCCCTGCAACGGGAGGTGTCAAAATTGCCCGAAGCCGACCGCATTCTGGTCGAAAGCTTTGCCTATGACGCCCGTGAATACACCTGCATCTATGGGTTTGCCGGGCGCAACGCGATGCAAACCTTGGGGATGCTTCTGACCCAACGGATGGAGGAATTGCACCTGCACCCGATGGGGTTCGTGGCAACCGATTATGCCTCGCTGATCTGGGGGTTAGACCCGGTGCCTGACCCGACCCCGCTGTTCCGCGCGCCTGATCTGCGCGACGGTTTTGAAAACTGGCTCGGCGGGAATGCGGTGATGAAAAAAACCTTTCGGGGCTCCGCCACCATCGCAGGGTTGATCGAACGCAACCTGCCGCAGGCCCGCAAATCCGGGCGACAGGCCACTTTCTCCAGTGATATCCTCTATGACACCCTATCGAAATACGATCCCGACCACCTGATGCTGCAAATCACAAGGGAAGAAGCGATGCGCGGGCTCGTGGATTTCGGACGTATCGAAGAAATGCTCGCCCGCACTGCTGGCCGGGTGGATCACGTCAAGCCCGATCATGTCACACCACTGGCCGCGCCGCTGTTTCTGGAAGTCGGACGGATTCCGATCAAAGGGGCAGCACAAGATCGGTTGATGGAGGACGTCGCCGCAGGCATGATGGCCACCGCCGGATTGACGGAACTCTAACCATGGGCAGCCATGCATTCACCCTATGCGACACACGCTGTCAGGCCCTGCCTTCCGGCGCGCTATATCTGCCCGATCATGACACGCTTTGCGTTTCAGACCTGCATCTGGGCAAATCCGACCGGATCGCGCGACGCAGTGGTACAATGCTGCCCCCTTACGAGGTGCAGGCAACACTGGAAAAACTGGAACGCGACATTGACGCTACCAGCCCCGGCACGCTGATCTGCCTTGGCGACAGCTTCGACGATCTGACCGCCGCGATGAACCTGTCCGACGATATGCAAATCTGGCTCCGGCGGCTACAAGCCGGGCGGCAATGGATCTGGATCGAAGGTAATCATGATCCGGGCCCAGTTGATCTGGGCGGAACGCACCTTGCCGATATCAGGATCGGCACATTGACGTTCCGGCATATCGCCACGACCAAACATGCTGAGGTTTCAGGCCATTACCACCCCAAACATCGGGTGGCGGGCCGCAGCAGACCTGCCTTCATCTATGATCGTGACAGGCTGATCCTGCCCGCTTACGGCACATATACCGGCGGGCTGGACAGCAACGCACCCGACCTGCGCAAATTCTTCAAAACGCAGGCCATTGCCGTGCTGACCGGTACCAAAGCAATCGCAGTGCCGCTTACGGCACCACAACGCAAAACCCGGTTCCGACCCTTTTAGGCGGTCAGTCCTTCGGGCTCATCCAACCCATTGGCGCGGCAACAGGCGGTCACGGTATTGGCCAGCAGACAAGCAATCGTCATCGGCCCCACCCCACCCGGAACCGGGGTAATCGCGCCAGCCACAGCAGCACAGCTGTCATAATCAGCATCACCAACCAAACGGGTGCCGCCTTCGGGTTTGTCGATCCGGTTGATGCCCACATCAATCACCGTCGCGCCCGGTTTGATCCAGTCACCCGGCACCATCTGGGGGCGACCTACAGCAGCCACAACGATATCCGCCTGACGTACAACTGCGGGCAAATCCTTGGTCCGGGAATGCGCAATCGTCACGGTGCAGCTATCGCCCAGCAGCAATTGGGCCATCGGCTTACCAACAATGTTTGAGCGGCCGACAACAACAGCATTCATGCCCGACAGCGACCCGTGATGATCGCGCAGCATCATCAAACAGCCCAGCGGGGTACACGGCACCATGCTTTTCTGACCGGTACCCAATAGACCAACATTAGAGATATGAAAGCCGTCCACATCCTTGGCCGGATCGATGCTATTGATCACCAGATCACTGTCCAGATGATCAGGCAACGGCAACTGCACCAGAATACCATGCACGGTGGGATCATTATTCAGTTGATCGATCAGCGCCAGCAAATCCGCCTCGGACGTATCCACATCCAGCTTATGCTCGAAAGAGGCCATACCAACCTCAACCGTCATCTTGCCCTTGGACCGAACGTAAACCTGGCTTGCCGGGTCTTCACCCACCAGCACAACCGCCAGACCGGGGGTGATGCCATGGTCAGCTTTCAACCGGTCTACATGGGTGGCCACCTGGGCGCGGACCTTCGCGGCAAAGGCTTTGCCATCAATCACTGTCGCTGTCATCTGTCGTCTTTCCAGTTGTGGGAGGGCGGGCGGGGCGATGTGCGGATGTAATCCAGCACGAGCGTCGCCCCGCCCAACCGCTTTAGAACAAGCCTTCGATTTCGCCATCGCTATTGAGCATGATCTGCTCAGCTGACGGCACACGGGGCAAACCGGGCATGGTCATGATCTCACCGCAGATCGCAACGATGAAACCAGCACCAGCACTCAAACGAACCTCACGCACGGGCACCGAATGGCCCGTTGGCGCACCACGGCGGGTTGGGTCAGTGGTAAAGCTGTATTGCGTCTTGGCCATGCAGACGGGCAGATTGCCATAGCCCTGCTCTTCCCACTGTTTCAACTGATCGCGGATTTTGGCATCGGCAATCACCTCATCAGCACGGTAAATACGCTTGGCAATTGTGTCGATCTTGTCAAAAAGACCCATGTCATCAGGATAGATCGGGGCAAAATTTGCCTCGTCCTTATCGGCAATTTCGGCCACGCGGGTCGCCAGTTCCTTGGTCCCTTCTGATCCCATCGCCCAGTGTTTGCACAGGATCGCCTCGGCGCCTTGGGTGGCGACATAGGCCTGCACCACAGCCACTTCGGCATCAGTATCCGTGACAAAATGGTTAATCGCCACCACGACCGGGACACCAAAGCTTTTCACATTCTCGATGTGACGGCCCAGATTGGCGCAACCGGCATTCACCGCATCGACATTCTCGGCACCCAGATCCGCCTTGGCCACGCCGCCATTCATCTTCATGGCGCGAACTGTGGCAACCACCACCACACAGGACGGGGCCAGACCGGCCTTACGGCACTTGATGTTCAGGAACTTTTCAGCACCCAGATCGGCACCAAACCCGGCCTCGGTCACCACGTAATCGGCAAGTTTCAGCGCCGTTGTGGTCGCCGTGACTGAGTTGCAGCCATGCGCGATATTGGCGAACGGACCGCCATGCACAAAGGCCGGGTTGTTTTCCAGCGTCTGCACCAGATTGGGCTGCATTGCATCTTTCAACAGCACCGTCATCGCGCCATCAGCCTTGATATCGCGGCAATAAACCGGGCTACGGTCACGACGGTAGGCCACGATGATGTCACCCAGACGTTTCTGCAAATCCTCCAGGTTGCGGGCCAGACACAGGATCGCCATCACCTCGGATGCGACGGTGATGTCAAAACCGGCCTCACGCGGGAAACCATTGGCCACACCGCCAAGGCTGGTTGTGATCTGACGCAGCGCACGGTCATTCATGTCCAGAACACGGCGCCACACGATACGACGAATATCAATCTCCAGCGCGTTGCCCCAATACACATGGTTGTCGATCATCGCTGAAAGCAGGTTATGGGCCGACGTGATCGCATGGAAATCACCGGTGAAATGCAGGTTCATATCCTCCATTGGCACGACCTGGGCATAACCCCCACCCGCAGCGCCACCTTTCATCCCGAAACACGGGCCCAGCGATGCCTCACGGATACATACCGCAGCTTTCTTGCCAATCGCGTTCAGCCCGTCACCCAGACCCACGGTTGTTGTGGTCTTGCCTTCACCCGCCGGGGTCGGGTTGATCGCGGTGACCAGGATCAGCTTGCCATCGGCACGGTCCTGCACACTATCGATCAGGCGCTGGCTGATCTTCGCCTTGTCATGGCCATAGGGCAGCAAATCATCGCTGTCGATATTCAGTTTTGCGCCAATTTCCTGAATAGGGCGCTTCTTGGCTGCACGCGCGATCTCGATATCAGATTTGTATTCCATGACATTTTCCCTGTGCCCGGCTGTGAGGCCGATAGTGTTTCTTTGGCGAGCCTAGACGCCGCACCCCATGGTATGCACTTGGATTACGACATTTTCGCCGCCGGAATCGTCGAAACGCGGCAAAACCGTTTCGGATGGGAAACCTAAGGCTGCCATGCGCGCTGGTCCGGGACATGCAGGCGCACGGCATCGCCGATACTGATCCGCCCCTCGCGCTCGACCCAGGCGGTGACCCCGCGCTTGCCCTTGGCCGCTGCTTTGAATTTGTCACCGGCACCCGGAATATCCGCATTGATGACCTTTGCAGGCAGGTGACAGGGGCGGTTTTCCATATCAATCACAATCGATGACCCATCGGGAAATTGCAGCCGGGACGATGGCGGCAGATGGGTAAAATCGGGGATCCCACTGATAATCAGTGACGCCCCGACATGGGCCGGGTCAAAGGCATCCATACCGCAATCCGCCGCGACCTCGGCCAGTTCCTCGGCAGACATCACCGACAATTGCCGGACATTCCGAATCTCTGTGCCCACTGGATATTGGCTGCGAACACGCACACAAGCAGGCCGGGTCAAACCCCCATGCGCCTCGCCTGGAATGCCAGCATAGGTTAGTTTAGCCGCGTCCATACGGGCAGAGCGGAGCGACGCATCCCGATCCGGCACAGCGCCGATCCAGACCACTTCACCGGTAATCTCGGTTGGCATCAGTGCTGGCATCACGCATCTCCTTTTTATCTGTTCCGCCAACGGCTATCCCATCACTATCAGAGGTTCAAACCGAACCGCCTGGACGGCGTTTGCAAATACGGATCCGTCCTGATCGAGCGGTCGGGACCCGTTCATGAATTGAGGCCGTTGATGCCCAACGATCCGCCCTTTCTTCTTATCTGCGGCACGTCACATGTCGGGAAATCCACCTTGGCTGCAAGCCTCGGCAGCGCTCTGGGCTGGCCCGTGTTCTCGACAGACAAAATGGCGCGCCATCCGGGGCGACCGTGGGAGAATACCAAACCGCATGTGTTGGAGTTTTACGCGCGACTCTCGGACCAAACGATCTACACCCTATTGCGTCATCACCACCAGAACATGTGGCCGGGCATCGACCCTTTCATCAAGGATCGACTGCGTGACGGGCAATCCTTCATTCTGGAAGGGTCGGCACTACGCCCCGAAACGCTGGGTCGCCATGCGGCCAATACCGTATGCCTTGTCGCGGATCCCGATGTCCTGCGGCAACGGATAAAGGCATGCAGTAAACATGACGAACATACCCCGGAATTGCGCAACGCGATCGACAAGTTCATCAACCGATCCCTGCAAGATAACGCAGCACATCACGCTGAGGCCGGCGCCAACAACATTCCCTGCATTGACGTCACAAAACCCGACAGCCTGAACGCATATCAAACGTCCTTTATCGCGGCCAACAGGTGATGATGCAGCATGAATGAAAAACGCCGCCCCAAGGGGCGGCGTTTTCTGTGTCATCAGGTTGATGGCTCCGGTTCCATCCCGCTATCGGGGGCACGCGGTTTTTTCGGTTTTGTCTTCGGGATCGCCGTGATCGATGTGCCGCCGGATGGGGGCGTTTCATCGGCATCATCACCCGATTGCGGCGGCTCGCCTGCCATCACCCGCTTGATCTCATCCCCGGTCAGGGTCTCATATTCCAAAAGACCTTGCGCCAGACGCTCGAACTCTTCGTTCTTTTCCAGGATGATTTCGCGCGCTTTTTCATAACCACGCTGGATAAAGCCACGGACTTCTTCCTCGATCAGTTCCTTGGTGCTGGCAGACACGGACAGGCCCGCAGTATTCCCCTGATAGCCCTCATGCGCCTCGGCATAATCGATATTACCGACCTTGTCGGACATACCCCAGCGCAGCACCATGGCGCGGGCCAATTGGCTAGCCTGCTGGATGTCACCGGCGGGGCCGTTCGATACCTGATCCTCACCATATTTGATAATCTCAGCAGCCTTACCGGCCATCGTCATCGCCAGACGCTGATGGCATTCATCCTTGAACATGTTCAGGCGGTCCATTTCCGGCAGGCTCATCACCATGCCCAGCGCACCACCGCGCGGGATGATCGTCGCCTTATAGACCGGATCGCATTTTGGCAGGGAAATCCCGACAATCGCGTGGCCCGCCTCATGATAGGCAGTCATTTCCTTTTGTTCGGCGGTCATCACCATGGATCGGCGCTCGGCCCCCATCATGACCTTATCCTTGGCGCTTTCAAAATCGATCATCGTCACGAAACGGCGCCCCACACGGGCCGCCATCAATGCAGCCTCATTCACCAGATTGGCCAGATCAGCACCGGAAAAGCCCGGCGAGCCACGCGCAATAATGCGCAGATCAACATCAGGGCCCAGCGGGATTTTTCGGGCATGCACACCCAAAATTTTCTCACGGCCTTTGATATCCGGGTTCGGCACGGTGACCTGACGGTCAAAACGACCGGGGCGCAGCAGCGCAGGGTCCAGCACGTCACGACGGTTTGTCGCCGCCACGATAATCACGCCTTCATTGGCCTCGAAACCATCCATCTCGACCAGCAACTGGTTAAGCGTTTGTTCACGCTCATCATTGCCGCCACCATAACCGGCACCACGCGACCGGCCCACCGCGTCAATCTCGTCAATGAACACGATACAAGGCGCATTCTTCTTGGCCTGTTCGAACATGTCACGGACACGGGATGCACCCACACCGACAAACATTTCGACAAAATCAGAGCCAGAGATTGTGAAAAACGGCACGCCCGCTTCGCCAGCAATAGCCCGCGCAAGCAGCGTTTTACCCGTACCCGGAGGGCCCACCAACAGCGCGCCTTTGGGGATCTTACCACCGAGTCGGCTGAATTTCTGCGGGTTACGCAGGAATTCCACGATCTCTTCCAGCTCTTCCTTGGCCTCATCAATCCCGGCAACATCATCAAATGTCACGCGGCCATGCTTTTCGGTCAGCAACTTGGCGCGCGACTTGCCAAAGCCCATAGCACCACCTTTGCCACCGCCCTGCATGCGGTTCATGAAATAGATCCAGACACCAATCAGCAGCAGGAAAGGCAGCAAGCTGATGATAAACGACTGGAACACGGAAGTTTCCTGGCTGCGCGCCTCAACAGGGACGTCAGCAGAAATCAAAAGGTCAGTGATTTCAGCATCTTGCGGCTTGATCGTCGCATAGGTCCGGCCACCTTCGACAAAGCGGACATTTTCACCATCAATCACCACATCCGTGACGCGGCCACCTTCGACAGCTTCAACAAATTCGGAATAGCTTCTGGCCTCGCCAGCGGTCGATCCCGGCGGGCTGCTAAAGAGGTTAAACAGCGCCAGCACCATAAGGAACAGGACGACCCAAAAGACCATGTTACGCGCGTTGCCCAAGGGGGGACTCCTTTGAAATCGGGAAAGGACACGAGAGAGTCGCGTCATTAAGCATTTTCTCTAAAATAGAGGCAAAACCTTAATCTTCAATGCGCAAACGCGTGTTCGTGAAAATCCGCGACAATCTGTGCCGTCCACCCGTTGAAATAACCGGCCACGGGCGCCGCAATCAGTCGGTCGCCCGACCAGACCGCAGGCGAGGCCAGCAAGGACATGCGCGGCAGATCAACGGCCCGCCAGTCCGGGCAATCACGCAAACCATCGCCCAAGGCGCGGAATGTCAGGCCCGGTGTCAACGACCCTTCGATGAACCAGCGCCGATCCCACATGACGCCGGATGCCTCTAACTGATCTGCGCTGCGGGTCACGCTGGGGGTCGCTGCGGCCTCTCTGGTCATGCGCAGCCCGCCATCGGACAAAGGGGTCAGCAGACAGCCCCCCAATGTCACCGTCCGACCATCCCGCGCCTGTGCGATGACATCCATCATGCGTTCAAACCGGGGGCGATAGACATTGCCACTGATCCACATGAACCCGGCGGACATGACCCGGCGGGGGGCGTCCTCTGCGTCAAGCTGCAAGGCTTCGGGGGCAAAGATCAAGTCGCCAGCATCCTGACGGATATGGGCGCGGGCAAACCCTTGGGCTGCCTGTTGCAAGGACCGGTGGGCCGCCTGCATATGGTCAATGGTCTGCAAAAGGCGTTTGCGCGTCAGGCCCAGCGTTTCCAGTTGCGTAAACATCTGGCGGGCGCGGACCCGGTCAAAGCGGGGGTCGTCATTGCTGGGATCATCGCACCAGCTGATCGCCTCGGCACGAAGCCAGTCGCGCAAATCGGTGCGCGATACATCAAGCAGTGGGCGCAGCACACGCAGCCCATCGCGATAATCAGACCGGGCCATCGCGGTCAGACCGTCAATGCCAGACCCGCGGGCCAACCGCATCAACAGTGTTTCGACCTGATCATCCTCTGTATGGCCCAGCAGGATACTGGTGACATCATGGGCCGCAGCCCAATCGGCCATCGCCGCCCAGCGGCCAACGCGGGCAGCGGCCTGCAAATTGCCCTGCCCGTCCCAGGCCCATGTCAGCACATCATGGGGCAGGTGCAGTGCGGCGGCCTGTTTCCGAACAGTCTCAATCTCTGTCGCCGCATCATCGCGCAACCCATGATCCACAGTCAGAACATGCAACCGGGCGGGCGGCACGGCCCGCGCGGCCAGATGCATCATCGCAATGGAATCGCCACCGCCCGACACGGCAAGGGCGATGTTACCCTGCCCAGACAGACCTGCGACAGCGCGGGCAAATCGGGCAGCAAGACTGGCCGGGTCGGGCTCTACTGGCATCCAAGCGATTGCATCGCGGCCTGGGCGTCGGTCACAGCGGGATTACCCGGAAAGCGTACATCAACCTCTGCCAAGGTCAGGCAGGCATCCTGCGTCTGCCCAATCGCCCCCAAAGACGCACCCAGCTTGAACAAGGCATCAGGGGCCTTTTCACCCGTCGGATCACCGGAAAATGAGGCAAGGTAAGCACGGGCAGCCTCGGTCATATCACCCAGACCTTCCAATGCTTCACCGCGCAGATAATCGGCTTGGGCGGCTAACGGACTACCCGGGTAGGTCGTGCCAAAGGCCGCAAGCTGGTCAGCGGCGCCGCGAAAGTCACCGGAGGCGAGCGCCTCCTGCGCCCGCTCGATATCATTCTGTTCGCCCACGGCCAAAGCCGGACCACCTGTTGATGGGGCGGGGGTTGCTGTCGGCACATCCGACCCGTTATCGACACCGCCCAAGCTGGGGGTATCGCCCAATTGGGCAATGTCGCAGCCTGTCTCAAGCTCACATAAGCGGAACTCCAGATCACCAATGCGATTGGTGCCATCCACCGTAATCCGGTTAACCCTGAATTCGAGCTCCTCGGTTTTAGAGGTCAGGCGCTGCAACTCGGCCTCGATCGCGTTCAGCCGGTCCAGCGGGGTCGCCCCGGCCACACCGGAATTTAACCCACCCGTGGTCGACAATTCACGTTTCAGGCGCTGCACATCAACATAAAGGCCGGTCAGTTGCTGCCGGATATCGGCAAGCGTTTCGTCTTGCTGGGCGATGCCAGACACAGGGGCCAGCAACAAGGTACAAAGAACAACGGCACGGTGTAACATGGGGTTTCCTTTGGTCACAATCAGCTGGTGATTGACGAGAATGACAATACCGTAACCGCGCGACGGTTTTTCGCATAGCAACTTTCTTCGCTGCAAACCTCAATCGGGCGCTCTTTGCCAAAGCTGGTGACCTGCAAACGGGATGAAGGAACACCGCGGGACACCAGATATTCGCGCACAGCATTGGCACGACGCTGGCCAAGGGCAAGGTTATATTCGCGGGTGCCCTGTTCGTCGGCATGGCCTTCGATGACAGCGCGGTAATCGGCATTGGTTTGCAACCACTGGGCTTGTCCGTCCAGAATGGTCTTGCCGGTTGGGGTGATGGTCGATGTATCAACCGCAAACAGGACCCGATCACCAATCGTCTGGTTAAAGAATTGGGGGCTGGCCGGATCATTGGCCGATCCTGCAAGGCCGCCATTTGCACCATTGGCACCGTTCGCACCGTTGGCCCCATCGGCACCGCCTGCGCCGCCAAAACGGTCAGGGTTGGTACAGGCCGCCGTGGCCAGCGCCAATAGCAGCACAGTCGCGCGTGTCATCATTTTCATCGAATTGGTTCCTGTTGTTATCTGCTCATTTTTTCCCAGCATAGCACGGGTTCAGCCGCGTGGGAATCACACTTCGTTACGGCTGTAACGGCCCCCATGACGGGTCAGATGCACCACCCTGCACCGGCACAGCCTTCAGGTTACGGCCCGAGATATCGACCGAATACATCGACGATGTGCCACCCGCCCCTTGGGTTTCGCGGCTGAACATGATGACCCGACCATTGGGGGACCATGTCGGGCCTTCGTCGAGAAAGGACGAGGTCAGCAAACGTTCCTCGGACCCATCTGTGCGCATCACACCAATATGGAACCGGCCGGCATTCTGCTTGGTAAAGGCGACCAGATCGCCACGCGGCGACCAGACCGGCGTGCCATAACGGCCATCACCAAATGAAATGCGCCGCGCCTCACCGCCATTTGCGGGCATGATATAAAGCTGTTGGGTGCCCGACCGGTCGCTTTCAAACACAATCTGGCTGCCATCAGGCGACAGGCTTGGCGCGGTTTCAATCGACGGGGCCGATGTCAGCCGGACATGCTGGCCGGTGCCCAGATCGGTGCGATAGATATCCGTATTGCCACCATTGGACAGGCTATAGATCACCTGCCGCCCATCACGGGAAAACCGGGGACTGAACGCCATCTCACCCTGCGCGGTGCCCAATTGCTGACGGCTGACATTGCCCACGTTCAACACGTTGATGCGGGGAAAACCGGATTCAAAGCTGGTGTATAGCACCCGGTCACCATTAGGAGAAAAGCGGGGGGCAAGCACGATAGCACTGCTATCAGTTAGAAACTGCAAGTTCGCCCCGTCATAATCCATGATCGCCAGACGTTTCTGGCGGTTATCCTTGGGACCACTTTCCGAAACAAAGACAACGCGGCTGTCAAAGTAACCGCCCTCGCCTGTGATGCGCGAATAAGTAGCATCCGCCACCTTATGGGCCATACGACGCCAGCCATCGACAGTGCCAACCAACTGCTGGCCCTGGCCCAATTCCTGGCCCGAGAAGACGTCATATAGACGGAACTTCACAACCAACTGGTTGCCATTGACGGTTACGGCCCCGGTGATCAGACCTTGGGAATTGATCGCGCGCCAATCGGCATAGGCCACCGGCTGGGTAAAAGAACTGACTTGCGAGATAAAGGCAGTTGCAGGCACTTCACGGAACAACCCGGTGCCTGCCAGATCCTGCGCCACAAGGCGCGAGATATCGGCCGCTACCTGACCTGCAGCACCATTTTCGGCCTGAAATGTCGGGACCGCAAAGGTGATCGGTTCAATCACACCGTCGGTGATGGTCAGCCGCAGCGGACCGCTCTGCGCCAATGCCGGACCGGCCAGCATCAATGCCAGCAACAATGTCAGAAGTCGTTTCATCATATTCGCCTCACTCCGCAGGTTCGGGTTCAACCCCGAAACGTACCCATCGTTCCTTGTTAGCAGGGGGATGATTGCATTTCACCTCACCTGCGCGTGTCTTCGCCTACCTTAGCCGCATCCCACTGGGATCAAACGTGATCACCACATCTTTCCATTGATCAAACTTGTCGGCAGGCAGTTGGTATCCGTTCGACTGGCACCGCAAAATGGCACGACGTGCCGCCTCGAATGCCGTGTTCGTTGCACCCTGATCGCCATCTGACCCCAAAAGATTGACCTGATTGCCGACGACTTTGCCCGACCGATCAAGGCTGAAACCGATCTCAACCGTGACCCGCGCCGCGACCGAGCCGGGGTCCACGTTCCAGCACCGATTGACCGCCACACGAAACGCCTCGCGCTCGGAACCCGTCATCGGGGGGCCAGCGGCAACCGCAGGCTCCTCTGAGGCCGCAAGCGCGGCCTCCAGTGCGGCAGCAACAGCATCATCCGTTTCCGGTTCTGCCGGGGTTGGTTGTTCTGCCTCAGCAGTCTGCGTCTCTTCCTCTGGCTCTTCGACAGGTTCCGGCGGGGTCGGACGGCTGGGCCGTGCTGAGGGGCGGATCGACGTCTCAACCGCGCCTGATGGGGTTTCATCGGCGATCACGATCTCTGACGTGCTTTCCTCTGGGGCCGTTGGTTCCTGTTCTTCTGTCACCACTTCAGGCGTGGCCTCCGGGTCCTGCACCACCTCTTCGCGCGCAATATCATCAGGTACAGCATCAGGTGGGGGCGGGGCGTTTGGGGTCGATGTGACCACATCAGACGGGCGCGGCGTTGGATCATCCGAAGGCGGCAAATCCGGGGCGGCAGGCGCGGGTGCGGGCGGGTTCGGATCAGCCGGGGCAACATCCGTCACATCAGTGACCGGCGGGGCCTCTGGCGGTGGGGGCGGCGGGGTCTCAGACACCGGCGACTCAACCGGATCAGGGGGCGGGGCAATCTCGGTCGGTTGCTCTTCCGCCGGGGCGGGCGGGGCCGTGTCGGTGGCAGGCTGGACCGGCGCGGTCGGTTCTGCGGTGCCCGGATCAGGGGTGCTTGCAGCATTGGTCAGTGCGGCAAATTCCTCGCCACTGACAGTGGTCACCGTCATCGTGTCAAATTCCAGCGGGTCACTGCTCAATCCCCAGCCCAGCAATAGCCAGCCAATCAGGCCCACATGGCCAATCGCAGAGATATAGGTGCCCGGGGTCTGCATCGCCCTACCCGTCCGTCTCCGGATTGGCGATATCGGTGACCAGACCGATATTGGTGAAACCGGCGGCGTTCAGATCACCCATGATCTCGGCCACGACATTCCAGCTATTGGCCCCATCTGCGCGCAGATAGATGCGGTCGCTATCACGTTCGCCCGAAATCGCGGTCAAACGCGCGACCAGGTCAGTACGCGGCGTTTCGGTTTCCTGAATGGTCACGGCACCGTCGGCCTTGATCGTCACGGTCAGGGGCTCTTCATCATCCGTTGGCAAAGCAGTGGCAGCCGTTTGCGGCAACTCCACCGGCACACCCACAGTCAGCAGCGGGGCGGCGACCATAAAGATGATCAGCAAAACCAGCATGACATCCACGAAAGGGGTCACGTTAATCTCTGACATCGGCTGGGTACGGCCACCACGACGGCGACCCCGTCTGCCGCCACCACCTCCCGATTTCATTACACTCGCGCCCATTTAGATCATGCCCCGCTGCATCAAAGATCGTGGATCACGCACGCGACCCGAGGCAGCGTTTGCGACGCAAATGCGTTCGGGGCGCGGGTGGGATACATTTTTGCGCGGCATGATCAGCTATCCAACTGCCGGCTCAGGATCGTGGCAAACTCATCGGCAAAGGCCTCGTAGCCACCCACGATACGATCACTATCCGCCGACAGCTTGTTATAGAATATCACCGCCGGAATGGCGGCCAGCAGGCCCAGCCCCGTAGCCAGCAAAGCCTCGGCAATACCAGGGGCGACGACGGCGAGGTTGGTATTCTGCGCCTCTGCAATTTCGATAAAGGCATTCATGATGCCCCAGACGGTCCCGAACAGACCAACGAAGGGGGCGGTCGACCCAACCGTGGCCAGCACAGGCAAACCGCGTTGCAAACGGGCGGCCTCCTTGGCGATGGCGACATCCATGGACCGGTCGATCCGGGCGGTGGCATTGGCGATCAACTCACCTTCCTGGGTATGCGAACGACGCCATTCCAGCATGCCAGCGGCGAAAATCTTTTGGCTTGGGCCATCCGGGTCGGTGCCGATCTTGTCAAACAGGGCATCCAACGGCTCACCCGACCAGAAGGCGCGGTCAAACACATCGGCCTCAGCACGGGCTTTGCGATACTGAATGATCTTGTCGATGATCACCGCCCAGCACCAGACAGAGGCTGCAATCAGCATGATCATGACGATTTTGACGGTAATCGTGGCGCGCGCGAATAGCGCCCACATGGTGAAGTCGGTTGCTGCTTCCATGATACCTGCTCTGCCTGTTGGCCCTGTTTTGGGCTCTGATTACAGCAATCATTAGCGCATCGGCACGGGGAAATCCAACCAATCCCACATCACAACTGATGAAACAGGCTGAAACTTAATGCACAGAACGGCGGATCGCCGCCGGAAGGCGGGCAACTGCACCGCTGCTACTCAGGCAAACAACCGTGACCACAGCCGAAAACAAGGTCACATCAGCACGCTTCACATGCTGATGAAACACCACCCGCACGCCGGATGGCTGATCCATGCTTGTTTCAACCACCAACTGATCATCATACCGGGCCGGGGCAATGTAATCCGCCTCCACCCGGCGAACAGCAAAGACAAAACCCTCCGCCTTCATCTCCACCTGATCGATCCCCATCTCGCGGACCATTTCACTGCGAGCGCGTTCGATGAATTTCAGGTAATTGGCGTAATAGACCAAACCAGCAAGGTCGGTGTCTTCATAATAGACGCGGATGGGGAATGTGTGGGTCATCAGGCGCTCACTCTAATCAACAGCATAAATCCAATAATCAAAATAGTATTGATAAACATCCAAATCCGGGCAGCACTATCCGTCCCGGCGATTGGATGGTCGAGAGAAATAAGTTCCTGTCGAAAAGCGATCGGAACCGTTCCGATAACGACAGCAACGCAAATGACCGAGGTCACCGCCGCAAGTGGTCCAATCGCACGAACAAGCTGGGCCAGTCCAATTGACGTAATAGCCACGACAGTCGGCAAGACTGACCGGCGCATGGCCGAAATCATAATGCGCTCCATCGCGCCTCTTTTCGCATGACGGGGTATATTGAACCACCAAGCAAAACCATAAGCCTGAAAGGCAAGGATCGGCACGGCCAGCACAATGAACACTGCAGTAGAGAATAACGCCGAAACCCACATTATTGTATAACACCAATCCGCGCCGCCAATCGCAACGCATGGCTCGCATCCTGCGCCGCCCCCGGCATCACCGGATCATAGGCGGCCCGGATCACATCCGCGACCTCCGGGCGCAGCACCGCCTTGTCTTCGATAACAGCCAGCGGGGGCGTCTCATCAAATGCGGTGTCGGACCATAGCAGGATCGTCTGGACCGCCTGCGACAAGGCCAGCGTATCCGCAGCCACCGCCGCCATGTGTTCATCCATCCGCAAAAACACAAAAGCCGCGCGAATGGCCCCCGCCTCATCAAAACGGAAAATCCGATACTGATTGGCATCCGCCGCCTTCAGCCGAACCAGCGGCGGGGCAAGATCGGGCACCAGCTGGTCCAGATGCGGAACCTCTGCCAACTCATCCCAATCCTTGCAAAAGAAAATCATGAAATTGGCACCCAGCTCCGGATCGGTTTCGGCCATCTGATGGCCTGCCAGGGTGACAACCGCCTCAATCGCGCCTTTGAACACGGCCAATGACGCGTCATCGACACCAAACACCACCGGCACAATCGGGCGGCCCCAGCGGGCAAAAACATAAGCCCCGTCCGACCGGGTGAACAAAGGTGCGACATCATCCATCATTTTGCCAAAATACTCCCCCGGTCGTAATTTTCGCGCCATTGGTCCGAGCGACAATGACGACCGCGTCCCCACCTATCACTCAAACAAATCCGTCTGCGATTTGGGCGCTTTCAGCCCCAGATGCGCCCATGCCGCCTGCGCCAGCATCCGACCACGCGGGGTACGCTGGATCAGGCCTTTCTGCAACAGATAGGGTTCAATCACATCTTCCAGACTATCGCGACTTTCTGACAAGGCGGCCGACATCGTCTCAACCCCCACCGGGCCACCGCCATAGCTTTCGGCAATCAGGCGCAGGTAACGGCGGTCGGCATTGTCCAACCCCAAATGATCCACCCCCAACCGGGTCAAGGCACGATCCGCAATCGCCTGCGTGACGGTGCCATCGCCCTCCACAATCGCGAAATCCACCACACGGCGCAGCAAACGGCCCGCAATGCGCGGGGTGCCGCGTGCGCGCTTGGCAATCTCGGCCGCCCCATCATCAGAGGCAGGCGCGCCCATCAGCCGGGCACCGCGGGTCACGATCTGGTGCAACTCGGCTTCTGTATAAAACTCCAGCCGGGTGGGAATCCCGAACCGATCCCGCAACGGGGTCGTCAGCAACCCCATTCGGGTCGTGGCACCGACCAAGGTAAAGGGCTGCAATTCGATGCGTACTGTACGCGCAGCAGGGCCCTCACCAATCACCAGATCCAGCTCAAAATCCTCCAACGCAGGATAAAGCACCTCTTCGACGGCGGGGTTCAGGCGATGGATTTCATCAATGAACAACACATCACGGGCTTCCAGATTGGTCAGGATCGCCGCCAGATCACCCGCCTTGGCCAGAACCGGACCAGAGGTCATGCGGAAATTCACCCCCAACTCGCGGGCCATGATCTGCGCCAGCGTCGTCTTGCCCAAACCGGGGGGGCCATGAAACAGCGCATGATCCATCGCCTCGCCACGGCGGCGGGCGCTTTCGATGAACACTTTCAGATTGGCGCGTGCATCCCGCTGCCCAATGAATTCATCCAATGTCTGCGGACGTAGGGCACGATCCGCATCTTCTGGCTGCGGGTCAGGGCGCAATGTCGGATCAATATCACTCATGCCAAACTCCGTAGGGCGGGTGAAACCCACGCAACACCACCCCTACCCCTTTGGGGCCAACAGCTTCAAGGCCGCGCGGATCAGGCTGGGCGTATCCGCCTCCGGATCAGCACCAACCGCCTCTGCCACCGCACCAGCGGCATCACCTGGGGCATAGCCCAGATTGCCCAAGGCAGATAACGCCTCTGCCTGCGCCGGGTTTGCCTGGCGCGCAGGGGCACGCCGGACCTGATCCGGCGTCTCCACCTCGATCACCTCATCGCCCAAGGCTTCGGCGACAGTGCCGCCCATGGCCATCACGGCAGGGGCCTTGTCCTTCAGCTCAATGATGACGCGCTGCGCGGTCTTGGGGCCAACGCCCTTGGCCTTGGCCACGGCGTTCCAATCGCCAAGGGCAATGGCACGGCTAACACCGTCATCGCCCAGCGTGCCCAGAATGGCCATCGACGCCTTCGCTCCGATGCCCTGAACGGACATCAACAGGCGATGCCATTCCTTTTCGACCAAGGTGGTAAAGCCAAACAGCTGCAAATTATCCTCTCGGACCAGCAGGTCAGTATATAACGCCACCTGTTCACCATTGCCGGGCAACCCGGCCAGCACGCGATTGGACACATACACAACATACCCCACGCCGCGCACATCGATCAGCACATGATCGGTGCTGCGATACTCCAACCGGCCCGCGATCTTGCCAATCATGCACCCGCCCTCGCCAAGGCGGCAGCCAATGTGCCCGACGACTGCAAATGAAAGGAATGACAGATGGCAATGGCCAATGCATCAGCAGCATCCGCCCCGGCAATCTGGACCCCGGGCAATTGCAGCTTCACCATATGTGCGATCTGATGCTTTTCTGCATGGCCAACACCAACAACGGCTTTCTTGACGGCATTGGGGGCATATTCACCAATGGCAATCCCGGCCTGTGCGGGGACCAACATGGCAATGCCCCTTGCCTGACCCAGTTTCAGGGTGCCGGCACCATCCTTGTTGACAAATGTCTGCTCGACGGCGGCGGCATCCGGACGATGGGTTTCGATCACATCGGTCAGCTGGATATGCAAGGATAACAACCGGGCGGCCAGATCACCCCCGTCAGAGCGACAGACGCCATTGGCCACATGCGACAGACGGGGGCCATCCACCGCAATGACCCCCCAGCCCATATGGCGCAGGCCCGGATCAATCCCCAAAACACGCATTGCTCGCCCCGTTTTATTATTTTCATAAAATTGCTAGCACAAAACGCGAACAAAGACCAAGAGGCTTTGCAAAAGGGCTTGCCGGGACGGAAAGGACAAAAACGACGCGTTGCCGCCTGACAGGGTTCAAAAGCGACATATTTAACCCTTTGTAAATACTGTATTTATGGCAATAACCGCTCAAAAATGAGGCATGTCATAAACGCATATGTCCCATGTCAAAATGGCACTGGTCAGTTGGGCTTTGGGCTCCTAGATGCGGGTTATCAGATTAACGCTGCAATGCAGCATCAGACAAGGAATATGGCCATGGCCTCTATTGAAACAAACCGCCCCGCTGCTGGCCTCTTTGCCGGTAATGTCTCTCACGTTTTCGCCCGCGCTTTTGGTGCCGTGGCTGAATGGAACGATGCCCGCGTGACACGCAACGCATTGTCGAAACTGACAGACCGCGAATTGGACGACATCGGCCTGACCGCAGGCGACATCGACCGCATCGCAAAGCGGGCAATGCGCTAAAGCCGGCTTAGCCCCGGAACAAACGAAAAGGCCGCCCATTGGGCGGCCTTTCTCAATTCCGGCATCGACAGGTTTACTTGGGAAAAATCGTCGACATTGCGTTGCCGAGGTAGATCGTTGCCGGATCTGCCTGCATCATCCACGCACCGGCCTTTTCCATGACAGAACCGTTGCTCAATGTGGCGACACGATCAGCATATCCTGCTTCCCCGAGATAGGAGAACAGGAAACCTTTGAACAGGAAGCCGATCAAAATCAGTACGACAATCCCCTTCAGCGGGAAGCGCGGCGTGTAAATCCGTGGACGCGCCACGATCAAGCCATCTGCACTTACCGTCTTAACAACACCGCGCGACATCCGATCATGACGACGGACGATACGCTTTAACCTTTTATCAAATGGGACATTGGCCTGTGCCATGCTATCCTCCACAAAAAAATACCAAACATTGGTGGGCAACAAGATCACCAACAATTACGGCTATAACAAGACATTTCTCCAAAACCTGTGCGAAAAGACACGTAGTGGGTCAGTTTTTGCGCATCACCAAGGTAGTCCAATCAACAATTTGCAGTGAATCAAGGGGATTGAACCCGTTTTGTTGATAAACCCGTGTCACTTCTGCGGCCTGTTCATTCAGAATCCCCGACAGAATCACAAAACCGTCATCAGCCACATTTGCCGCCATTTCTGGGGCCAAACCTATTAAAGGGGGCCTTAAAATATTGGCAAAAATTAAATCGAAAGGCGCGTAATCAGCCAGTGCGGGGGCGTCGAACCCCGCAGCGGTGACACATTGCACCTGATCGGTTAGCCCATTTGCTGCCACATTTGCCTGCGCCACATCGACCGCCACAGGGTCAATATCACTGGCTAGAATCGGGCCCGGCAAAACATGTGCGGTAGCCATGGCCAGTACTGCGGTGCCACAGCCGATATCGGCCACTTTGGGGCCGGCAAACCCATCCGCGACCAACCCGTCCAGCGCGCGCAAACAGCCCAGCGTTGTGCCATGATGCCCGGTGCCAAAAGCCATCTGCGCCTCGATCAGCAGCGCAATCGCATCATCGGGCACCTTATCGGCATCATGGGCACCATAGACAAAAAACCGGCCTGCCGCGACCGGGGCCAGTTCGCGCTGCACCTTGGACACCCAATCCTGTTCAGGGATCTCTGATATGGTGAACGGCTTGGCATCATGCAGCGCCGAAAGCACCGCCAAAGCACCCGCATCAGGGCATTCGGTAAAATACGCGCCAACCTCCCACAGGCCGGACCCGTCTTCGATCTCGAACACGCCGATACCCGTGGGTTCCGGCACCAGCGTTTCCATATCATCAGCCAGACGATAGGCCGCATCTTCGCCAGTCAGGGTCGTCAAAGCGGAATAGGTTGTCATGGGTTTGGCCTTTTGTTGCGCGCTTCGGGTTAGGCGCTGCGTTCTGCCGCGTCAAGCAAGGCGGGGTCCGCCGTGATCTGCGCATAGACGGCATCAGCCCAGGCGGCATAAACCGCAGGACCGGGGTGAAACCCATCTGCGGACATATTCGTGTCGTCCAGCCCCATATCAATGGTCACGAACCGGGCGGCATCACGACGGTCCACCAGCCTGCGCAGATGCTTTTCAAACCAGGACGCCCGTTGGCCCATCGCCCAGCGCAACGGCTGCGGCAGCAGCGGAAACTGCCCCATGGGCGGCAAGCCCGACACATAGATGCGTTTTGCCCCGAACTCGCGCTGCAAACGGTCAACCAGCGCCGTTTGCCACGCCATGAAACGGCTTAGCGGTGTCGCCTTGGTCACGTCATTGACGCCAAGCGCGGTGATCACCACGTCATATTCCGCACGCGGCAACTGGTCCAGCCAACCCACGGCATCCACCGTTTTCGCCCCGATAACGGCCACCAGATCAAACTCCACCCGCGCCAGCGGGGCCAGCCGCGCCGTCAACCGCCCCAGCAAGGCGTCATCCTGAGTTTGGACACCAACACCAAGGGCAGAGGAATCGCCGATCACCAGCACCCGTAAACGCGGCCCCTCGCCCACGGCCCCGCTGCGGGGGCCGCTGGGTTCAGGCAGTTCCAACACCCGCGACCGGACATAGATGGCCTGCGCCAACAGGACCGGCAACAACACCGTATGCGACAACAGATTGACGAACACTGTGGTTAGGTCTTTCCGCTCATAATCCGCAGTTGCTAAACACCCACACCAATCGGGCAGGTCACACCAGTGCCCCCGATGCCGCAATAACCGCCGGGGTTCTTGGCCAGGTATTGCTGATGATATTCTTCGGCGAAATAGAATGTGGGGGCATCCACAATCTCGGTCGTAATGGCACCATAACCAGCCTCCAGAAGGCGCGGAGCAAACGCATCCTGCGATGCTTCTGCGGCGGCCTTTTGCGCAGCGGAATAGGTATAGATACCGGACCGATACTGCGTGCCCGCATCATTGCCCTGACGCATGCCTTGGGTCGGATCATGGCCTTCCCAAAACACCTGCAACAGCGCGTCATAAGAAATGACCGCCGGGTCATAGATCACGCGGACCACCTCATTATGGCCGGTCTTGCCGGAACAGACCTCTTCATAACTGGCATTGGGGGTATAACCACCGGCATAGCCAACCATTGTCGATTGCACGCCATCCAGTTTCCAGAACATGCGCTCCACGCCCCAGAAACAGCCCATACCAAACATCGCCTCTTCCATGCCTGCCGGAACCTCGCCAGTCAGCGGGGTGCCATAGACAAAATGGGTCTCGGCCGTAGGGATGGGGGTATCGCGGCCGGGCAAAGCGGCATCAGCAGCGATCATTTCAGATTTGGCACGGTTGAACAAAAACATCGGCGCACTCCTTTTCGGGTCACTGATGAATATAGGTGGACGGGGCCAAATTGCTACTCTGCCGGGGCCAGCAAACGCCCCTGAAACACGGTCTCGTGACCGGGGGCGGGATGACGCGGGATCAGCAGAGACAATAACAATGATACAAAGGCCATCCCAACGGCCAGCAAAAACACCAGACCCGGCGAAAACCGGTCCCACAAGATACCCAGCACAACCGGCAGGAACACAGCGGCGATATGGTTGATGGTAAAGGCCACAGCAGCGGTGGGCGCAATATCCTGCGGGTCAGCAATCTTCTGGAAATAGGTCTTGATCGCCAGGGCCAGGCTGAAAAAGATCTGATTGATCACGTAAAGGGCCACGGCCAGCACAACACCCCAATGCAGGTAATAAATGCCAGCATAAGCACCAAACACCAGACACAAACCAACATATTCAAAGATCAAAGCACGGCGTTCGCCGAAAAAGGCCACGATCTTGCCCAGCACCGGGGCCAGAACGATATTCACCACCAAAGCAGCCATAAACAGCTTGGTGGTCTGATCAACGTCAAAATCGAATTTCTGCACCATCATAAAGGCGGCAAACACGACAAAGATCTGGCGACGCGACCCGGACATGAATTGCAGGGCATAATACAGCCAATAGCGTTTGCGCAGCACAAAAGTTTTCAGCTGCGGATGGGGCGTATCAAACTGCGGATAGACCAGCAGACAGAACATTGCGACCAATGCGGTGAAACCGCCGGCCATCCAATAGACAATGCTATATGTCAGACCAAAGCGATCCCAACTCAGCACGATCAGGAAATACACAACCAGCGTCGCCGCTGAACCAGCAGAGATCATCCAACCCAGCACTTGCGGGGCGCGGGCCTTGTCGATCCATTGCAGTTGCAAGGACTGGATGACGGTCTCGTAGTAATGAAACCCGATCGATGACAGCATGGTGATGGTCAGAATCCCGGCCACGCTGGGGAATTGGGCGGTCAATGCGGTCGCAACCCCCAACAGGATCAGGGACACCAGACCCAACACCTGTTCACGGATGAAAATGATCAGGGCGATAACGCCAATGGCAAAGAAACCCGGTATCTCGCGGACGGTATGCAGCCAGCCAATATCGGTGCCTTCAAATGCGGCAACCTCAATGACAAAATTGTTCAGCAAGGCCGACCATGTGGCAAAGGCAATCGGCATCGCCATTGCCATCACAAACAGCAAGGTCACCGGCCTGCGCCAAAACGGCAAACTGCCGGCATCATTTAGGCTGACATATCTCATGCCTCCCGCTTACGCCTGTTTTTGCAGCAATGCGAGCGTAACCTGACCGGGCAAGATCACGTCTGGTTTTTGGCAATAAACCGGAATTCGGCTACAATGCCCCCAGCGCCAATAATTTTTCAGGCGCCGCGGGCCAGCCCTGCCCAATGACATTTGATCAACTGACATTTGAAGAAAGGCGGCAAACCATGTGCGAGAATTACAGGAGGCTTCTGGCCGACGGGCGCGAGATTTTTCAGCAATTGCGGCTGATCGGGCCGGGCATCAGGATGGACCGGGCCAATCACTGCCCTGCGGTGGCTGACCGGATTTCCGACTATCTGCGCGACGGGCGGGCGGCAAACAGTGTCATTGATGGCGGGCATGAATTCCGCATTCCCGATAGTGTCAGCTGGCGGCGATTGGGGATCAACGCCATCGGGCGCGGCCTGCGCGATTGAAATCATGTGGTGGTGCGGGCCACCCGGTCCGAAGAACAGCAGCAACCACCCGAAGACGGCCAGCCCGGGCGCACCGAACACCACTATTTTGTCCTGTTCCGGCTCGACGGCACGCTTTACGTGGCGGACCCGTTCTTTCACCCCACCCCTTCGGGCGACATTCAGCGCTACAACCGGGGGCTTGTCTATGAAAGCCTGCATGTGGCCAGCAATTACGATGTCGCCATCGTCAACATGTTCGATCCCACACTCATTTGACCCCGACAGTCGCATGACGGCATGCCCGGTCTTCCTATCTTGATTATAGTTCGATTTCGCACTATATGGTACGATATCGTATTAAATGGAGACCGACATGACCCTCTCAAGACGCAAAGCCCTTACATTGATCGGCGGCGGGACGATCCTTGCCGCCGGGACCGCCACCGCTGGTTTCATCGGGACACGGACACCCACCAAGGCCATCGCGCCATGGGATATGGCAGGCAGCTATGCAGATCCACGCAAATGGGCGCTCTCCTATGCCCTGCTCGCGCCCAATGCGCATAACCGGCAGCCTTGGCTGATCGGATTGGAAGGGGATGACAAGGTGATCCTGTGGCGGGACACATCCCGCGAATTGCCTGAAACGGACCCCTACCACCGGCAGTTGGTGATCAGCTTGGGGTGCTTTCTGGAACAGATGCGGATCGCCGCCGCCCAGAAAAACATCAACATCAGCTTCGATATCTACCCCGAAGGCGAAACCGGCCCTGCGGCCATCGCCAGTTTTGAACCGGACACTGGCACCCCCGATCCGCTTTTCAACGCAATCATGGACAGGCGATCCTGCAAGGAACCCTTCACCGACCAACCATTAAGCACAACTGACATCACAACACTGCAACCCTATGCAGATATCATCACCGAGCCCGCAAAGGTCAGCGCGATCAAGGACCTGACATGGCAAGCATGGCTGGCAGAGGTGAACCACCACCCCACCCATATGGAAAGCGTGGATCTGATGCGGTTCGGCAAGGCGGAAATCAACCGCAACCCCGACGGGATCGACCTTGGGGGGCCGTTTCTGGAAAGCCTGATGCTTGTGGGCGCACTGACCCGCGACCAGCAGGCCGACATCAACAGCACATCCTTCCAGCAAGGGGTCGCGATCTATAACGAAATGCTGCACGCAACGACCGCCTATGCGGCCATTACATCCGCCGGAAACACGCGGGCCGATCAGATACAGGCAGGGCGGGACTGGCTGCGGCTCAACCTGGCCACAACCGGGCTGGGGCTTGCGCTGCATCCGGTGTCGCAGGCATTGCAGGAATATCCGCAGATGGCCGCCCATTACGACGCGGCGCATCTGATGCTCGCGGCGGAAGGGGAAACAGTTCAAATGCTGGGGCGCGTCGGTTATGGTCCAACGATCCCGCGCACACCGCGCTGGCCGTTGGAGACACGCCTGATTTGAATGACAATCCCACCGCGCTGTATTTCACCCTGTTCAACGAAATCGGCATCATCGAACAACTCAGCCGCGCCTTTCTAGAGGCGCAGCTGCCCAACGGGCTGATCGCCCCGCATTTCAGCGTGCTCAACCACCTGATCCGGGTGCAGGACGGGCAAACGCCCCTGACCTTGGCAACAGCGTTTCAGGTGCCCAAGACAACCATGACCCACACCCTGTCCGGGTTGCAAAAACACGGGCTGGTCGAAACGCGACCCAACCCGGATGACGCACGTTCCAAACGGGTCTGGATCACGGCGGCAGGCACCCAATTGCGCAACAACACCATCGCAAGGATGGGGCCCGACCTGGGCAAACTGGTGGATGTCATCCCTGCCAAAGACGTGGAAACCATCCTGCCGCACCTGCAACGATTGCGGGCCTATCTCGATCAGGCGCGCAACCCGTAGGGCGCGTTCAGGCGCAGCGATGCCCGTTTTGTCTCAATGCGATGAGCGACAAAAGCGGCGGCAGAACCGGCGTTGATGATTTCGCGCGTTCGCCAGTTTCAGCTAATGCGCTGTTTGTAATACGTGTCTTTATGAACGATCAGCCCATCGTGATATGTCAGGATATCGACACTCAGGAACGCTTCCTCGCTGCCATCCTTATGCGTGGCAGTGCGCCGATATTCGCAATAGGCCTTGTTGCCCGCAATGGCGCAATCCAGCGTCTCCCAATGGACGTTTTCGACCTTTTCGAACAAGCCCGCAAACACGCCGCGAATAGTGTCGGCACCTTCAAATCGCACGCCACGCTCTTCGGGACCAACCGCATGATCAAATGTTGCGTTCGGGGCAAAATGTTTCATCACCGCTTCGATATCATTTGCATTGAACGCATCGCCGACAGAGTCGACAAGGTCACGGGTCAAAGCTGTCATAGGTTGGGTCCTTTTCCGTTAAGCATGTCACATGTTTGCGCAAAAAACGGGCTTGCGGGATCAACAAGCACATTCAGTTCATCAAAATGATCCACCCCCGGCACAACGTAATGGCCGATGGGACGGTCGGCTGTGCCATAGGCCGCGACATACATCCGGGCCTGACGGTGGAATTCATCAGTCTCGGCACCTCCGACCACAACCAGTTGCGGCGCATCGGTGACGGGCGGGTGATTGGTCATCGGGCTTTCGGCCTCTGCCTCGGTCGCATCCATGCGCAGCCCTGCATTCAACGCCTCTGTCAGGCGGACGGGCTCAAGGTAGCTCAGCGGTGAAACCGGAATGCCAGCCTTGATCAGGTCAGTCGGCAGGTCAGAATCGAAGGCAGGCCAATCGGTCGCCATCATCATCTGTGTGATATGGCCACCAGCGGAATGGCCCATCACTGTGATACGATCGCGGTTGATGCCCAACGCTGCGGCGTCACGCCAGATATGGGCCACCGCCTCGCGCGCTTGTTCCGAAATACGGGTCAGCGTGACGGATGGGCACAGATCATAACCAACCACCACCACATTGATGCCCGCCGCAACAAAGGGCGGGGCAATGAAACTGTAAATGGACTTGTCGCCCCGCTGCCAATATCCGCCATGAAAATAGATCAAGGTCGGGGCCGCCGGGTCACCGCAACTGAAAACATCCAGCTTCTGATTTGGGCCATCGCCATAGCGCAGATCGATACGGCAAACCAGCGTGTCACGGGCGGTCTGACTTGCCGCGGCCCATCCGGGGATCACGGTTTCCTCGTAATCGGGCCGCCCGGCGCGCAGATTATATTGCGCGTCCAGTTCAGCAGGGCTGAAACGGTTGTGATAGGTCAGATGATCGCGGATTCCCATTACACCCCCCCCCTCACTGGCGCAGGCCTTTTCCAACGCGGCCCATTCATCGGGGTTTGTTCCGAAATGGCGCATGACATGGTCGCGATAGGCCGGGCGTGCGGCCAATCGCTGATACCATGCCTGAACATGCGGCAGGGGTTGGCGTTCAACGGCGACATTGAAGTAGCGATAGACCACGCAGCCAAGCGGGATGTCACCCATGGTGAATGCATCACCGCAAACATAAGGACGGGTGGCAAGATGGGCGTCAAGGATCGTCAAGGCGGCATGGGCCTCGGCGGCCAATGCCGCGATCTTTGCGGGATCACGCTGGTCTGGCTGGGTGCGGACCGTGGCAAAGAACAGATGAATAACCGGCATGAAGGCGCGGCTGGCGGACCATTCCATCCATTGATCAGCAATGGCGCGGGTCTGAATATCCGATGGGCTCAGCCCGCCCGAACCATAGCGATCACATAAATACCGGACAATCGACAGGCTTTCCCACAGGGCGAAATCACCGTCACGAATGGCCGGGATCATCCGGTTGGGGTTGATCGTGGCATAGGCATCCGTGTCCAGCTTGCCAAAACTGCCACCGGCCAGTTGCAACCGGTATTCCAGACCCAGTTCATTTGCGGTCCAGATCACCGGGATCACGTTGGATGAATAGGGACGACCCCAAATTTCAAGCATGTTCCAGCACCCTTTTCTGCGCAATGGACTTGGTGCCGAACTGCGGCACAACATGCTCAAAAAGCCGGTGCCAACTGGCAAGGATCTTTTCATATGGCACGCCAGTATATTGCTGCATCAGCATCAGGTGATCCAGACCGATGGTCTCCTGCTTCTCGGCAAAGCGCTCTGCGACAAAAGCCGCATCACCGACCACAATGATCCCGCGTTTGTTGAGGAAATCAAACCAATCCATGGCGTCATCCTCCGGGGTCATTTCCTCACCCACATCAAGATAGCCATGTTTGGTCCACTCGCCCGCCGGGCGGGACCCACCCAGGAATTCGTAATAGGCATTGATGGCCGGGCGGATCGTGGTGACGGCCTCTTCCATGCTCTCACCGACATAAAAGGCAGTGCAGACACCGACACCTTCACCCAGCTTGACATCGCGACCGGTCCGCTTGGACAGCGCATCGCGGTAAGGCTCCCAACAGGCCAATGTGCGCTTTGGTCCCGATGACATCGAAATCACACCCCAGCCCTTTTCGCCGGCTAATTTGAACGTCGGGGGGGCATTGGACATCAGCCAGACCGGGGGGTGGGCCTCCTGATAGGGGCGCGGATGCACATACATGGCTTTATATTCGCCATCAGGCGCATGATAGCGCGGATCAAGAGGTTCAAAAAAGCGGTTGGTTTCCTGCCAGCCGGGCACCGGAAACTGATAGAACTCGCCCTTATGGGTGAAAGCCTCATTGGTCCAGGCTTTCAAAATGATCTCCAGGCTTTCCTGATACAGGCGCATCGCCTTGCCGTTGTCACGCCTGTCAGCATCCTTGTTGAACTGGATGGTAGAGCGTTCATTGATCCCTTTGGCGACCCCGAAATCAACCCGGCCCAATGTCATATTATCCAGCATCGCCACATCTTCGGCCACGCGCAGCGGATGCCAATCAGGCAGGATGATCGGGGCCGTTCCGACACGCAGTGTTTTGCAATGGGCAGCGACATGGGTACACATCTGGATCGGATTTGGGGGCGCATTCATATAGCCGTTATGGGCAAAGTGATGTTCGGTAAACCAGGCCGTGGTGAACCCCGCCTGCTCGGCCAGCGAACACTGCTCAAGGATCATTTCCAACGTGCGGGTCCATGGAATCGTCTCACCAGGACTGAAATTGGCAATCAAATCAAAACGCATGATGTCCTCCCATCTTCGCACGGTTAGTTGAATTAATGACCCAATTTCAACTAGATTGAATCCCTATCGAAAAATCAACCGAAATCTCCTATCTCCTAGGAATGAGTACCGATTTTTCCCAATCAGATGCCCAGCGGCTGGGCAGTGAAATCCGTGAAGTGCGCAAGGCGCGCGGCTTAACCTTAAATGCACTGTCACAGGTGGTCTCTTGTTCCACCGCCTATCTCAGCCGGATTGAACTGGGAACGGCCAAGGTATCAGTGGCGCTTCTGGGGGAAATCAGCGCAGCCTTGTCCGTTGACCCAAACTGGTTTTTTCCCGTGCAGACCGGACAGGGGCCATTGGAACGCCGGCATGTTGTCAGGGCTGAAAACCGGCGCAGCCTGTCGGGGATGTATACCCGCACAACAACTGAACTTGGGTTCGAAGATGCGCTGCTGTCCAGTTCGTTATCAGGTCAATGCTATCTGATCCTGTCCCGCTTTCCGCCCGGTTCCGGGGAACCGCCCGAACCGTTGGAAGGTTACGTGTTCGAAGGCGAACAGCACGCCATTGTCCTATCAGGCGAGGTCGAGCTGCGATTGGGCGATGAGGTGATCGCATTACGGGCAGGCGACAGCTTTTCCTACCCATCCCAGATCGCGCACCGGTTTCGGAACCGCACCGACAAAGAGGCGACGATGGTCTGGGCCATGTCACCGGTCAGGATCAGTTGGTGAAAATGATCATGCGGATTGTCAGGCGGCACTGATCCCAAGCGTTTCAGCCATCATATCCGTCACCAGAAGAAAGGCCTGATGCCAGGCTTCGGTTTCTTCGCGTGATGGACGGCGCGGCATGTGTTTGTCCAGCGCACGTTCCAATGCAACAGCGCCGGCCACGAAATGAGGCTGCCGCGCCTTGTCATCAAGATGCCTGCCAGCCAGCATTGTTGCGGCTTCATGCAGTTTCGCCGGGTCGTGCAGGTGGTAAATCACAAAAGTCAGCGTTTCAGCCAGCTTTCGATGCTGTTCGGTCATATCTTCAGGGAACGACTCCCGCACAGCCGGAATAATCTGAAACAGATAGGTGAAAAAGCTGCGGGCGAAGTCCTGTTTGTCTTGATAGATCGTCTGGAAGCCATCCTTGACCAATTCGACCTGTGCCGGTGTCATGCCCGTCCTCCTGCTGCGTTGGACGCAAGCTAACAACACAAGGTTTAGGTAATGTTGCCATCAGCACGATGACGGCATGTCCGATGCCGATGCAGCACCCACCCTACCTCAGGTGCCACCAGTTCTTAACGCCGCTTTAACTTTCCACCGCGCGCTGCATTCATCACGCCCAACCGCGCGCAGGGGTCCGACGTTTTGCCGACGTGGCGCCGACGCTTTGCCGACGGGTGATTTTCCTTGGCAAACACGCGTTAACACATGATTCGCCCGTTTTCGGTGAATTGGTCCCGCGCGCACCCCGCCGAACGTTGCGTCAGGGTTCCTGTGCCAGCCGCGCCTCCAGCACGTCAAACGGCACGCCCGGCTCGTCCTTGGCCCCGCGAATAACCAGCGATGTCTTGACGCTGGCGACATTCTCGGCACTGGTCAGTTCCTCGGTCAGGAACCGCTGAAACGTGCGCAAATCCGGGGCCACGCATTTGAGGATAAAATCCACCTCGCCATTCAGCATGTGACACTCACGCACCAGCGGCCAATCCTGACAAAGGTTTTCAAACGCGCTCAAATCCGCCTCAGCCTGACTGACAAGGCCCACCATGGCAAAGACCTGAACCTCAAAACCCAACTCGCGAGAATTTACATCAGCATGATATCCTTGGATAAATCCCTGCTCTTCCAATGTGCGCACCCGGCGCAGGCATGGCGGGGCGGAAATGCCCACCCGCTTGGCCAATTCGACATTGGTCATCCGCCCATCGGCCTGCAATTCCGCTAGAATCATTCGGTCGATGTCGTCAAGTTTCGTTCCTGGCATGGTATTCCCTGTGATTTTTGCAAATACTACGCGGGCGCAAGTCCGTGCGCAACAATGTTTCACAAATCGGCAACAAATGATCTTATCACGCTTGCCTTACCGGGTCTTTCAACATCTGCAAAGCCTCGCTATATCAGGCAAAGACCAGTGAAATGAGGCCGAGAATGTCCGAGACCCGCCACACCAAAGTTCTGATTATCGGCTCCGGCCCGGCAGGCTATAGCGCCGGGGTTTACGCCTCGCGGGCGATGCTGGAACCGATCCTGGTGCAAGGGATCGAACCCGGCGGCCAGCTGACCACCACCACAGAAGTTGAAAACTGGCCCGGCGATACAGAGGTGCAAGGCCCTGATTTGATGATCAGAATGGAAGCGCACGCACGTGCAATGGGTTGTGAAATCATTGGCGATATCATCACATCGCTGGACCTGTCCAAACGCCCTTTCACCGCGCAATCCGACAGCGGCACGGTCTACACCGCCGACGCTGTGATCCTGTCCACCGGTGCGCGCGCCAAATGGCTGGGCCTGCCGACAGAGGACAAGTTCAAAGGCTTCGGCGTCAGCGCCTGTGCGACCTGTGACGGGTTCTTTTACCGTGGTCAGGAAATCGTTGTGGTCGGCGGCGGCAACACGGCTGTGGAAGAGGCGCTGTTTCTGACCAACTTCGCCTCCAAGGTCACGCTGGTCCACCGGCGTGATGAATTGCGTGCTGAAAAAATCCTTCAAAACCGGCTACTTAAGAACGAAAAAATTGAACCGCTCTGGTTTCACGAGATTGATGAAATCTACGGCAGTGACCAGCCACTCGGCGTCGAAGGGGTGCGTGTCAAGCACACCAAAACTGGCGAAATCACTGAAATCCCCTGCAAAGGCGTGTTCATCGCCATCGGCCATGCGCCCGCCTCGGAACTGGTCAAGGATCAGCTGGAAACCCATAATGGCGGCTATGTCAAAGTCGCCCCCGGCACGACCCGCACAGCCATCCCCGGCGTCTTTGCGGCTGGTGACCTGACCGATCACGTTTACCGGCAGGCGGTAACCAGCGCGGGCATGGGCTGCATGGCCGCTCTGGACGCCGAAAAATTCCTTGCAGAACAGGAAGATACGCCAGCGGTTCAAGCCGCCGAATAGGCGGATGAAAACGGTCTCCGGCACCTTTTACCGCATCGCCTTTGCGCAATATGCGGATCAGGTGCTGGATGGGGTGATCCACCCCGAAGGACGCTTTCACCATAACGGGCAACCGGGACTTTACGCCTCGCCCAGCCCAGAAACAGCAGCCATCGCCATTGATATCTACCTCAAGGATAATGATGCCGCGCGGGTGATGATCCCGCTTGAAGTGACAGATGCGAAAATGGCCGATCTACGCGATCCCGGCACATGCGCGCGGCTGGGGATCGACCCGCACTGGCCAAGTGTGCCATGGGCAGATGAACGGGCCACAGGAAAACCTGCAACCAGTTGGAAAGCCTCGGATATTGTGCGGGACAGCGGCGCGGATGGGATGATCTACGCCTCGCGGCGGGCACCCGAACGCTGGCACATTGTGCTGTTCCGCTGGAACCAACCCGATGCGGCCACGGTACGCCTGACCGGCGCACCCAGCCCTTGGTCACCGACCTGAATAGCTTGGTAATCCAGCCAACCTGACATAGTGTTTGGCGCATGCCCAACACCGCCGCCCTCGCCCATATTCCGCACATGCCCGGCAAGCCGCTTGTCGGCCACACCCTTGACCTGCTCAAGGACGCCTATGGCCTGCATGGACGATCGACCGAGGCCTGCGGCCCTGTCTACAAGATCAAGCTGTTAGGCGAATGGCGAGTGTCCCTTGGCGGGGCAGATGCGCTGGAATTTATCCTTGGCGACACGGACGGGCTGTTCTCCAGCAAGGGCGGCTGGGAGATGCTTGATGTGCTGTTTGGCGGCGGGCTGATGCTGCGGGATTTCGGCGATCACCGGGCGCATCGGCGGATCATGCAATCGGCCTTTCGCAAGCCTGTCATGGATGCCTATCGCGACAGTATGGCCGACGCGCTGGATCAAATGATCGCGGCATGGCCGCAAGATCAGTCATTTGCCTTCTTCCCGGCAATCAAGGTGATGACGCTACAAATGGGGGCGGCGGTGTTCATGGGACTGCCCCTGGATGACCCGCGTGTGCCCAAGTTAAACAAGGCGTTTCAGGACGAAGTCGCCGCCTCGCTCGGCGTGATCCGCAAGCCGCTGCCTTTCACAAAACTGCGCCAGGGGATCAAGGCGCGGGCCTATCTGCGCGATACGTTTCGGCAGATGATCCCTGAACGTCGGGCCAATGGGGGCGACGATTTCTTTAGCCAGATGTGTCAGGCCCGTGATGAGGATGGCAATGGCTGGACCGATGATGAAATCGTCGATCACTTCAACTTCCTGTTGATGGCAGCCCATGACACAACGGCCGCCAGCCTGACCAAGATGATCTGGGCCATCGGTACCTATCCCGACTGGCAGGACCGACTGATTGCAGAGGTTGACGCGATGGGTGATAGCCCGCTGGATGATGCGGCCCTGGCCTCTCTCACGGCGACGGACAGGGTGTTTCGCGAGGCATTGCGCCTGCTGCCGCCTGTCCCCTTTATCCCACGCAAGGCCACGCGCGATTTCACCTTCAACGGGGTCAATGTCCCTGCGGGCACATGGGTGACGGCGGCACCGGGCATCGTACTGCGGGCGGATGCACATTGGACCAACCCCGATGCGTTTGACCCCGACCGGTTTTCACCCAACCGGGCAGAGGATCAAAGCCACCGTTACGCCTGGGCGCCGTTTGGCGGTGGGGCACATAAATGCATCGGGCTGCATTTCGCGACCATGCAGGTCAAGGTGTTCATGGCGCTGTTGCTACGACGCTACCGGGTGGAACTGGCCAGCGATGGCGCAACCCACTGGCAGACAGTGCCAATCCCACAACCCAAAGGCGGGCTGCCGGTCCGGCTGACGCAACGGGCCACGCGAGACATCAAGGCTCTTGCAAACTAAACCGAACGGTTTAAATGTGGCGGAATGCAAAATCGCCTGCCCATCATTTTTATCCTGATTACGGTTGTGCTCGACGCCATGGGGATCGGGCTGATCATGCCCGTCATGCCCGACCTGATCCAAGAGGTTGAGGGCGCAGGGCTTAGCGATGCGGCCGTCTGGGGCGGCATTCTGGCCACAACCTTTGCCGCCATGCAGTTTCTCTTTGGCCCCACCGTCGGCAATCTGTCTGATCGGTTTGGCCGCAGGCCCGTCTTGCTGATTTCGCTGGTGATCATGGCGTTTGACTATGTGCTGATGGCGGTTGCGGGCACGATCTGGCTGTTGATGATTGGGCGTATCATCGGGGGGATCACGGCAGCGACGCAATCCACATCCGCCGCCTATATGGCCGATATTTCCAAACCCGAAGAAAAGGCCGCGAATTTCGGGCTGATCGGGGCCGCCTTTGGTGTAGGCTTTGTGCTGGGGCCGCTTTTGGGCGGTGTGCTGGCTGAATACGGCACCCGTGCGCCGTTCTGGGCGGCAGCAATTCTGGCGGCAGCCAATGCCGTATTCGGCTATTTCGTGTTGCCTGAAACGGTGACAGACCGCATTCGCCGCCCTTTTGAATGGCGCCGGGCCAACCCGCTGGGCGCCTTCAACAATATCGGGGCGCTGCCGGGGTTAAAGCGGCTGATGCTGATCACCTTTGTCTACACCGTCGCCTTTTTCGTCTATCCCGGCGTCTGGGCCTATTTCGGGGCAGAACGGTTTGATTGGTCCCCGGGCATGATCGGCCTGTCACTGGGTATTTTCGGGATCGGGATCGCCGTGGTTCAGGGCCTGCTGATGAAGCCGATCCTGAACCTGATTGGCGAACGCAAGGCGGTGATCCTGGGACTGTCCATTGATGTGCTGGCCTTTGTTCTGCTGGGGTTCGTCACCAACGGATGGGTGGCGTTGGCACTGACCCCGCTCACCGCGCTTGGGTCCATCGCGGGTCCTGCCTTGCAAGGGATCATGTCGCGCACCGCATCCGATGATCAACAGGGCGAATTGCAGGGGGCCGTTACCTCGATCAATGCGGTGGCGACCATCCTCGCCCCACTGATCGTGACGCAGACATTCTGGTATTTCACCGCCCCGCAGAACCCCTATTACCTGCCCGGCGCACCGTTCCTTTTGTCGGCCCTGCTGACCGCATTTTGCATCGCCGTTTTCATGCAGACCCCCCGACCAAAGCGCGCCCGCGTCACATAAAGTCGCGATCAGGCTTGCGGCCCTGTCACGCCGGTGAAAGATTTGCCAACAGAACAGTTCTTGCAGGATCAAATTCATGCCCGAAATCAAAGCCGCCATATGCCATGCCTTTGGCGAACCGCTGCGCATCGAAACGGTACAGCTTGCCGCCCCCATGGCTGGCGAAATTGAGGTCACGTTGAAAGCCTGCGCGATCTGCCATTCTGATATTTCCTACATGGATGGGGCCTGGGGCGGCACGTTACCGGCCGTTTACGGGCACGAAGCCGCAGGAACGGTCAGCGCGGTTGGCGATGGCGTGCGCGGTCTGGCCCCCGGTGATCCGGTTGTGGTCACGCTGATCCGCGCCTGTGGCACCTGCCCATCCTGCGCGGGCGGCAGGCCCGTGGCCTGTGAAACAGGGTTTGAAGGCGGGCCATTGACCACAGCTGACGGTGCACCCTTGCATCAGGCGATGTATACCGGCGGCTTTGCCGAACGGGTGGTTGTTGATCAAAGTCAGGTGGTCAAACTCTCCGACACCATCCCGATGGAGGCGGCATCGCTTCTCGCCTGTGGCGTGATCACGGGCGTCGGTGCCGTGGTGAACGCAGCCAATCTGCGTGCCGGGCAGGATGTGGTGGTCATCGGGGCGGGCGGTGTCGGGCTGAACGCGATCCAGGGCGCGCGGATCGCGGGCGCGCGGCGTATCGTGGCGGTGGATATGTCGGATGAGAAGCTGGCCATGGCGCGGGATTTCGGCGCCACCCACGGGGTGCTGGCCACATCAGAAAAACCATGGCGGACCGCGAAAAAGGCGCTAGGGCGTGGTGCTGATGCGGTGTTTGTGACCGTAGGGGCGATCCCGGCCTATGATCAGGCCCCGCAATATCTGGCCAATGGGGGCAAGGTAATCATGGTGGGGATGCCGCATACCGGGGCAAAATCCAGCTATGAGCCGGTGATGCTTGCTGCAACCGGGCAAGGCATGGTCGGGTCCAAGATGGGGGATGTGGTGATCGCGCGGGATATCCCCTGGATGGTGGATTTGTATGAACAGGGCCGGTTGAAGCTCGATGAGCTGATCTCCGGACGCTGGACACTGGAACAGATTAATGAGGCGATTGCCGATACGAAAACCGGCGCAGCCAAACGCAACGTGATCGTGTTCGACTAAGCGCAACAGAGGCCCGGTCGTAAGATGGGTCTTGACCCATCCTACCCATCCACCGCGCCATCCCAGTCATAAACCACGATATCCCCGGTCTCACGCGCCTCCAGCGCGTTGTAAAGCGCACGGGCGGCCATATTGTCCGCTTCGGTGGCCAACCAGATGCCTTCGCAGCCGCGTGCGCGAGCAATTTCCATCAACTTGGCGGTCACCTGCTTGCCAATCCCCCGTCGCTGAAACGCGTCGCGTATCCCCACCTCGCTGACAAAGAATGCTGGCGGTTTGTCAGGGTGCAGCATGATGACGCCGGTGGCCATCCCCACGGCCACGTCATCGTCAAATGCCAGCACGATTTCGTGCAACGGGTCAGTCAGGAATGCCACTGCCTGATCCCGGCGGATCGGATGGTCAAAGAGCCCGTCGGCAACACCTAACAGCACATCCAGATCATCTGGACCTAAATGCCGAAGCGTGATTGTGTCGCTCATGACATCCTCCTTATGCAAAGAGCAGCCCACATGAAACTCGCCGATCTTGATATCATTGTCACGGCCCCACCCGCACCCGGATGGGGCGGACGCTATTGGATCATCCCCAAACTGACCACCGATACCGGGATTGTGGGTTACGGCGAATGCTATGCCTCTTCCATTGGGCCAGAGGCGATGAAGGCGGTGATCACGGACGTGTTCGCGCGGCATATGGCCGGCGAAAACCCCGAAAACATCGAACTGATGTTCCGCCGCGTCTATTCTGCTGGCTTCACACAGCGCCCCGATCTGACGGTCATGGGCGCGTGGTCGGGGTTAGAGATCGCGTGCTGGGATATCCTTGGCAAACATCGCGACCGGCCAGTGCATGCCCTGATCGGCGGGCGCACCAATGACCGCATCCGTGCCTATACATATCTGTACCCCCGGCCATCGCATCCGCTGCCTGCCTTCTGGGCCAGCCCTGATATGGCGGCAGAAGTGGCGTTGGATATGGTGGAAAAAGGATATACCGCCGTCAAGTTTGACCCTGCTGGCCCCTACACGATCCGTGGTGGTCATATGCCCGCAATGGGCGATATCGATCTATCCGTGGCGTTCTGCAAGGCGATCCGGGATGCCGTTGGCGACCGTGCTGATCTGCTATTTGGCACCCACGGGCAGTTCAGCACCGGCGGGGCCATTCGCTTGGGTCAGGCGCTCGAACCCTATCAACCGCTTTGGTACGAAGAACCAATCCCCCCCGACAATGTCGCCGAGATGGCGAAAGTCGCAAACGCCGTCCGTATCCCGGTCGCCACGGGCGAACGGCTAACAACAGCGGCGGAGTTTGCACCCATCCTGCGCAGTGGTGCGGCCACGATCCTGCAACCGGCTTTGGGCCGGGCGGGCGGCATCTGGGAAGGCAAGAAGATCGCAACACTGGCCGAAGCCTATAACGCGCAACTGGCGCCGCACCTGTATGCAGGCCCGGTGGAATGGGCGGCCAATGTGCAATTGGCGGCGGCCATTCCAAACATCCTGATGGCGGAAACGATCGAAACCCCGTTCCATCATGACCTGATCAAGGGCAGTATCACGGTCGAGGGCGGCTATATTCCTGTCCCCACCGCACCCGGCCTTGGCATTGATTTTGACGAAGAGCTCGCCCGCGCGCATCCTTATCAGGGCGACGGGCTGCATCTGCAGATGCAGGAAGATCCGATCAGCTATCACGAGGTGAATAATTTTGCCGGTGGCGCGCCGGTCAAGATGGAGTGAACCAGCGCCCACAATTCAAAGAAGGAAACCCAAGATGCCTTTTCCAGATTTCATCCAAGCCCTGCCAGGGATCGAAGTCCCCTTCCCCGAAGACGTCGTGCAGATTTCCGTGGTCCGCTCTGACGACGCATTGGTCGCGTTTTTCAGTTTCCTGAAAGATATGGAACTGCCGCCGCATTCCCATGGCGCGCAATGGGGGACGGTCGTGGAAGGGGAAATCACCTTCACCATCGGCGGGGTGACCAAGATCTATAAAGCCGGGGACAGCTATTCCATTCCTGCCGGCGTCGAGCATGGCGCCTTGATAAAGGCAGGAACCCGGGCCATCGACGTTTTTGAAGAGCCTGATCGTTATCCGATCAAGCGGTAAAAAGATGCGGCCCTGCGTAACAAAGCATTCCCGCGCGCCCTTCCCATCTGCCTGATCTTCCCGTATCACTGAACTATGTTCAATAGAGGGTAACATGGCTGGTAAAGTGGCAGAGCGGCGCGCGGCATTGCGCGAAAACCTGATCTTGATTGCAGAGCGTATAATTGCACAGCAAGGTCTGGGCGCCTTGCGCGCCCGTGATCTGGCGTCAGAGGCCGGGTGTGCGGTTGGCGCGATCTATAACGTCTTTGGCGATCTGACCGATCTGGTGCTGACCGTAAACGCCCGCACCTTTCACCGCTTGGGGGCTGATGTGGCCGAAGCGCTGGCCGATGCCCCCCAAGACCCCGTCGAACAACTGGTGATCATGGCGCAGGCCTATCACCGGTTTGCAGCGGAAAACCATCTGGCCTGGCGGGCGTTATTTGATGTGGAACGCGCGCCCGGTGAAGCCGCGCCCGATTGGTACCTGGAGGAGATGGGGCGGCTTTTCACCTATATCGCCGATCCCTTGGCGGTGATTTTCCCCGGCCGGGCGCCTGATGAACATGCGCTTTTGACCCGGGCCTTGTTCTCTTCTGTGCATGGAATCGTGCTTTTGGGGTTGGATCAGGCCAGCTCTGGTGTGCCGACCGAGGATATCGACCGGATGATCGCCCTTGTTTTAAGGCAGTTTACGGCTTCAGCAAAATAATTTGAACATTGTTCAAGTTTTTCATTGACCCGGCGGATCACAATTGCTATCTCTAATTCATGAACAGTGTTCAAGCACTGAGTTGAATTGGAGAGACCATGATGTTCAAGACACTTGCCACCCTGATCCACGGGCAGAATGCACGCGCAGAAGACCGTGTGCGCGACGCCTTTGCTATTGAACTGATCGACCAGAAAATCCGCGAAAGCGAAAACTCGCTCCGTGCGGCCAAATCAACGCTGGCCAGCCTGATCCAACGCCAACGGTCCGAGGAAAAGCAGCATGCGGCCCTGAAAAACCGCATCAATGACCTGACCGACCGCGCCAAGGAAGCCTTGGACAATGATCGCGAAGACATGGCGGCAGAGGCCGCACGTGCCATCGCATCGATGGAAAATGAGCTTTGCGTGCGGACCGAAACGCTGGACAGGCTGGACCAGAAAGTCATGCGCTTGCGATCATCCATCGAAAGCGGCCACCGCCGAATTATCGACCTGAAACAGGGTGCTATCCAGGCCCGTGCCGTACGCCGCGAACAGAGCATCCAAATGCAAATGTCACGCACTGGGGTCACGTCGGGCAGCGTGGAAGAAGCGGAAGAACTGATTTCACGGGTGCTGGGTAAGGATGATCCGTTTGAGCGCAGTGAAATTCTGGCCGATATCAATCGTGACCTGAATAGTGACACGCTAACCGATCGCATGGCCGATGCCGGTTTCGGCAACGCCACCAGATCAACTGCTGACGACGTTCTGGCCCGCCTGAAGTCCAGCAAGAAATAACCAGACAAACAACACGTATTCAAAGGAATAGAAAAATGGCTGTAACAAAATCCGACAACGCACTGATCATGTTCGTTAATGGCGCAGGTGTCGCCGTAGCATATGGGATGCTTGGTATCTCGCTGTGGTTATCGACCGAGGTGCCACTGGCAACCAAGGGCTTCTGGGGCATGGCGGTCCTGATGCTGACCTTGTCGCTGGTGAATTTCGTCAAATACCGCTTTGACGATAAGATGTCCGAAGACCGCATCCAGCGGATCGAAGATGCCAAGAACGAAAAGATCCTGTCGGACTATATCGGCGACGACAAGCTCTAAGACGTTCCTCCCCCGAACCCTGCCTGTCTTCGGACAGGTGGGGTTCACTCTTTCCAAATCCTGTTCGCTTCGCCAAAGTCGGTTCCATGAAGTTCTTACGCCAGTTTGCCGCCCGTATCGTGGGTCAATCCATCCGCATCTTTGCCCGCGCCATTACCGCCGTCCGCGCCGACTGGCAGGGGATTGAACCGGTTCCCAAGCAGCGGGTCTATTTCGCCAACCACACCAGCAATGGTGATATGCCGATGATCTGGTCCTGCCTGCCGCCGGCAATCCGCCGTACCGTTCGCCCGGTCGCCGCCGCCGATTACTGGCTTAAAAACAAGCTGCGCGCCTTTGTCGGCCCCGAGGTATTCAACTGCGTCCTTGTCGACCGCCGCCCAGAGGTCAAAGACAAACCAATGGACAAGATTATCGCGGCATTGGACGAAGGTGCATCGCTGATCATCTTTCCCGAAGGCAACCGCAACATGACCGATGATCTGTTGCTGCCGTTCAAGGCAGGCCTTTACAATATGGGTCTGGCCCGCCCGGATGTGGAACTGGTGCCAACATGGGTCGCCAACCTTAACACAATCATGCCCAAGGGCGAGGTGATCCCCCTGCCCCTGATCTGCACCGTCACTTTCGGCAGCCCGATCCATGTGCAGGATGGCGAAAGCAAGGACGAATTCCTCGCCCGCGCCTCTGACGCGCTGGCCGCCCTCGCACCGGAGGATCGCGCATGACCGAAACAACCAGTGATATTCTGCTGCTGGCATTCGGCAGCTTTGGCATATTGATCGCCCTGACATTCGTGGGCGAGGTGCTGCGCGCCCGCGAAGACCCCGGTTTCGTGAACCCTGTCCTAGATACCTATATGACCCGGGTCCAAAGCTGGTGGGGCATGGTCGCCTTTGTCGGTGTTGCTTTGCTGATGGGCAAGATCGGGGTGATGGTCTTGTTCGCCTTCACCTCCTTTGCTGCATTGCGCGAATTTCTGACCCTGACAACCAAGGCGCAAGCCGATCATATGTCACTGGCGCTGGCCTTTTTCGTGGTTTTGCCGCTTCAGTATTTCTTTATCGGCATGGGGTGGGATGGACTTTATACCGTGTTCATCCCTGTCTATGCTTTCCTGCTTTTGCCCATCGTGTCGGCGCTGCGGGGCAATGCTGATAAATACCTGATCCGTGTGGCAGAAACCCAATGGGGCCTGATGATCGCGGTTTTCTGCGTCAGTCACGTCCCTGCCCTGATGACAATCGACATCGCAGGCTATGATGACCGGTCCGTTCTGCTGATCGCTTTTCTGGTGATGGTCGTGCAGTTTGGCGACCTGTTGGAATACTTCTTTGGTCGTCGGATCGGCAAGACCCGGATCGCGCCGGGCCTGTCCCCCAAGACATGGGAAGGTGTGATCTGCGGTGTCGTCTGCGCGATGCTGATCGGGGGACTTTTGGCGTGGATCACACCGTTTGGTATCTGGGGCGCGATGGCGATGGCAGGGGCCGCATCACTTGTTGGATTACTGGGCAGCCTTGTCTTTGCCGCGATCAAACGTGATCGCGGCGTCAAGGACTGGTCGCATCTGATCCCCGGTCAGGGCGGGTTCGTTGATCAGCTCGACAGCGTGATCTTTGCCGCCCCGATTTTTTATCACTTCACCAAGTATTTTTATGGTTAGGGCGACCTAAGCCCAAACTGCGGGAGTTTCGACAGGTTCTTGCCCAGCAGGGTGCCAATCCCCCCCACATTGTGTCGCCGGATCGCCCGGTAGTCTTCGCGGCTTTTGCGCAGCATATGCGCGAATGACCTGTTGCTGACCCCGCCGATCCGCATACGCACCATGACCTGCGGGATGTAGCCAAGCCGCACCTGCCCTGTTGTCAGCCAACGCAGCATCCCGTCATAATCACCCGAAATCCGATAACTGGGGTCATAAACCCCGGCCCGTTCAAAGACACCGCGCCGCAGATAAAGCGTGGGATGTGGCGGCATCCAACCGCGCCGCAACCGTGCCGGGGCATATTCGCCCGCGCGCCAATAGCGGATCACGCGGCCCGCATCGGCCCGGGCCACATATTCCAGATCACCATAAACCCCGTCGATATCGGGGTTCTGCATGGCCTCGGCCACGCGCAAAATCACATCCGGCCCGGCCAGATAGTCATCTGCATGCAACAGCCCGACCACATCACCGCTGGCCCGGCCAATACCGGTATTGATCGCCTCGTAAATCCCGCCATCCGCGGCAGAGGCCAGCGCCATATGCGGGTGCCCTTCCCGCGACAGATAATCCAGCGTCCCATCGGTGGACCCGCCATCCTGCACGACATGTTCGATGTCCGGGTAGGTCTGCGCCCGCAGGCTTTGCACTGCTTGCGGCAATGTATTGCCGCCATTTATTACCGCTGTTACGACTGAAATTTTCATGCTGCATCCTTTTGGGTTGCCCGTATGTCCGCAACAAGGTCGATGCCCAGTACATCGCGGATCGCCGTCACAGCGCCGGTGTTTTGGGCGACCATATAGCTTTCGACCTCTGCCAGTTTTGCATCGACCAGATAGCGATACCAAAACCCCTGCAGAATATGGAATTGGCGCGCCTGCCGCCCGTCAAGACAGCCCAGCCGCACCACATAGCGATAAAAGAAGTACAGACCAGCACGCACGCCGCCGGGCAGTTGGCTATAAAGGTTCTGCTTGATCCAACGCTTCGCACCGGCCTGCTGCGGTCCGGGATGTGCCAGCCCAATCTGGTGACGCTGGTTCAGAATATCGATTACCTCGCGGCTGGCGTAACCATTATGTTTAGCCACCCACCAATCCAGCGGTTTGTGATTGTCGTCGATGATCGCCCCTTGCAGGTCACCCACATCCCCATCCACGACGATATGTTCGTCCATCCACCGGTCCTCACACCATCCCGTCCCATTGCGAAACAACCGCAACACACGGATCGGACAAACCCCGCCATAGCGCACCGGCTGGCCCAGAAAATGGATATGGCGCCGCAAGCGCAGCCCGGCGACGTCCGGCAACCCCTGCATAATCTGCGCGGCAAGGTCCGGGGTCACCACCTCATCAGCATCCAGCCGCAGAACCCATCCGGGTTGCCCGCTGATCTGGTCCAATGCCCAGTTGAACTGCCCGGCATGTGTGGTCCAGCCATGGTGCAACACCTCTGCCCCGGCGGCGCGCGCCAATTGCACGGTGGCGTCACCGGACCCGCTATCGACGACCAGGACCCGGCTCGCGAACGCTTGGACTGACGCGATGGCACGGGCGATATGCAACGCCTCATCCTTGGTCAGGATAATGACCGTGATCTGGGTCATGGGCGCGCCCTGACATACATCGGATTGCCGATCCCCGTCATGCGTGCCGGCAAATCCTTCATCGCCACGGCCCGCGCGCCAAGCACAGCCGCATCCCCGATCTGAACGCCGGGGCCCACAAAAGCATCGGCGCAGATCCAGGCATCCGACCCGATCTCGATCGGGTCACGCAGCAATGGGCGCGATGCGACACTGTGGTCATGACTGCCCGCGCAAAGATGCGCATGCTGTGATACCGTGGCACGCGCGCCGATCTTGATCCGGCCCAGCGCATAAAGGATGGCCCGGTCGCCCACGGCCACCTGATTGCCAATTTGCAAATGCCAGGGGATCGTTATCCGCACGGTCGGATAGATGTGAACACCCCTGCCAATCCTTGCCCCGAAAGCACGCAAAAGCCAGACGCGCCATGCCCAGAAAACCCGTGGGCTAAAACGAAATAGCGGCTGACACAGCCCCCAAAGAAGACGGCCCAAAAGCGCCCGATTGCTCCATGGGCGTTGCCTGCGATTTGTGGTGACGTCGACCTGTATTGTCATGCCAGCACAGCCTCCTCGACGGGCATCTGCATGCCCCGATAAAGTTGAACAAAGGCCGCCGTCATTGCGGCGGCTGTGAAATCCCGCTGCATCCAGGCCCGTCCTTTTTGGCCCATCTGGCGCAGATCAGCAGCGCCCAGCCGGGCGATTTCCGTGGCCAGATCGGTCTGCGCAAGCGCAATGCAGCGCCCACAACCCTGGGGATCCAATGCCTGCCATGGCGTGTCTTGCGTGGTGAGCACCGGCACGGCATGGGCCAGCGCCTCTGCCACGGCGATGCCGAAATTTTCGGAGTGACTGGGCAGGATGAACAGATCTGCATTGGCGAAGGCGCGGGTCTTGGCCGCAGCATCGACATGGCCATGCAGCCGGATCCGTTCATGCGCCCGGGCACGCAGCGTTGCAACATAGTCCGGCGCACCCGTACCATAGACATCCAGCGTGACATGCGCGGGCAGTTGATCCACAGAATCAAACAACAGATCGAGCCCCTTTTTGGGATGCAACCGTCCCAGATACATCAGGCGCAGCTGATCTGATGGGGGGGGGCGATGCGAAAGCGCGGGGATGTCCACGCAATTGGGGATCATGGCAGTGTCAATGCCCCGCAGATGCCGGACACTGCTTGCGGCCTCTGCAGCAGAGGTCGCGTGCAAAACCGATTGCGCGGGGCGCAGGGCCTGTGCTGCCTTTGCAAACAGGGTCTTGATCCGTTTACGGGGGGCCGCGCCCCAGTCTTCGGTCGCTTGCAGCGCACCGCGCGGCGACCAGACAACGGGACGCCCCAGAAGGCGCGCAAGGGCCAGGGTTGGCAAGGTTGGAAAGCTGTAGGTGCCCGTCAGATGCACCAGATCAGCCCAGCGGATCGCCCCCGGAAGCTGGGCCAGCAGCCCCGGCGCAATGCTATGCCCCGCTAACCGCCTTGTATAATGAACCGGATAGGGCAACCTACCCGGATTGACCCGGTCACCAATACGCGGGCTGGCCGCATCGGTTGTCAACACCCGCAGGTCCATATCAGGGGTGGCATGGATTCCATCGCAGATCGCCTTGGTCGACCAGATCGGCCCACCCCACCATGTGGCCGGATAAAAGGACGGGGTGACATGCAGGATTTTCATGCCGCAACCTCGGCCAGATGATCCTTTTGGCCCAGAACGCGTGCGGGGTTACCGCCAACAATGGCCCCCGCAGGCACATCATGGACCACAACAGCCCCCGCACCGATCACGGCACCCGGCCCGATCCTGCGACATTGCGGCATGATCACCGCGCGCATCCCGATCCAGACATCGGGCGCAATCGTCTTGGGCAGCATTTCCGGGGTGGCGCGCGGGTCAAGCCCATGATCATGGGTATAAATCACCGCCCCTTCGGAAATCAGCACACCTGTGCCAAGGCTTAGCCCCCCTGTCGTGTCCAGATGCACATCTTGATTAATCTGGACCCCGTCATCGATGATCAACGGGCCATCCGCGACCTCAGATGACGCATTGCAGCCACGCCAGAAATAACAGTTGCTGCCCACACTCACCGTGCCGGGCTGGGCAAAACGCACGCCAGGCTGAAATCGCGACCCGGCCCCGACCGACGCCAATGTAGCCCGGTGCATGCGCGTGGCGGTCAGCATACCCAACCGACGGCCCAATGCCGCGCTGATGCGACCGGCCCAATAGGTGGTTTTGAACAGTTGTTTAAGTAACATAAAGCTGGCTCCGATCCCGGTTGCGCGTGGAAATCCAAATTGTGTAGCGGGGTAAAAACAAACAGATCATCGCGACCAGCAGCATGAACTGCGCCACAGCCCCCACGATGAACGCACTGAAGGATGATTGCAGACTTGCCTGCACGAACGGATAGAACAGCATAGGGTATAGCAAGAAAGCCCCATGCCGGATCGCGGCGATAGATGACAGCAACGCGACCTCGCCCTTGCGATAAATCCAGCCCAGCACGAACCCGACGCCCAGCCCGGCCCAGCCGAAATTGATAAATGCCTCGCCCGGGCCGGTCACGTTGAACGCCCCGCCGGTATACAGCCCCATGATGTCCCGTTTAAAAAAAACGCCCAGATCAATGGCGGGTTTGTCGGCCCAAATGGCCCGCGGCACCCAACCAAAGCTCCACCAGAGATAGCTTTGCCCGAACAGCATCTGGTCAGGCTGCACCCTATCGGTGACCATGATGGCGGCATTGATATCCAGAAAATATGTAGACCCGACAATCTGATGCAGCACCGCCCCGGTGGTCCAGCCAGTGCCTAACCGCAATTGGGTCATATAGCCCGACACCACGCCCAACAGCACCAGCAAGATGGCCCCGCAACCAAGCGCCCGCCCACTGAACCGCCCCCCCAGCATCATATGCGTGGCCAGGCCAAAGATGAACAATTCCACCAGTTCGAACCGGTCACCTGACATCAACGCGATCAGGACCAGCAGCAAGGCCAGCAGCCCCGCCTGCCCCAATACCCGCCGTGACCCGGTGACGATGCCATTTGCCAATAACAGCACAAAGGCGAATTTCGGCACGATGAAAAGGGTCTTGATCCCCGCCAGGGTCGCCCCGACCCCATCAGCGTTAACGTTAATCTGCTTGGCCGTGTTCAACGCGCTCAGCGTCTGTAGATCGAAGCCGCCCGCACCCCGTGCCCGCAGGATCAGCAGGATGGTCGCCGCAGCAACCCCGAAGGCGAGTGCGAATAACGATCCTCGCCGCGTCAGCCCGCCTGCCACAATACGGGCGGCCGTGATCCCGTCCGCCCGGGATGTCGCCGTGCATCCAAACCGGTAGCCCACACACAGCAACAGGATGAACAGCGACAGGTACAACACCCCCAGCAGGTCGCCCCAGGGGTTGTCGACGAACCGCCTGTAAAACGCCAACTCTGGCACAAACGCATAACTCGCCACCTTAAGCAGAAATCCAAAAAAGCAGAAGTAGGCGACCAGATGCATGGGCGAGACAAGCCGCACCAGCCCATATGTCTGCCCCAGGATGAATGGCAACACCGTACAAAGAAGCGCCATCAGGATGATCAGGACGGGTTCCATCGCACCTCCTGCCTGCCGCGCAATAGGGCGCGAGCGGATGTATCCACACCCAGCCGGTTTTGGATCACCGCCCAAAGCAGCAGATTGCCGCATGTCAGCGCACAGACATAAATGCTCGCATTCAGCACAGGCGTCAGCACCGGGATCATGGCGACGCCAGCCAGATAGACAGCAAGGCTGCACAGACGGGCGCTGGCTGCGAAATGCGCCAGTTTGCAAAGGGTCGCCACCGTGAAGGTTGCAGCAAACAACAGTTGCAGCGCTGCACCGCCCAGCAGGATCAGGCAAAGGATGTCGCCCGTCGTCTCCCAAATCCGCAGGCCGGGGATTTGCATGATGGCAAGGGTCACAAACCCAGCCCCCAGCAAGGCAAACCCAGGGATAAGGGCAACTTTACTGGCCTGCCTGCTGGCTTGTTTCAATGCGGTGCGGTCACCTGCTCCATGCGCTTTGGCCACTGGCACCGATGCCACCCAAGTCGCCACGCTGACCGGCATCACAACCAGATTGGTCAACCGGCGCAGCAGGCCATAAAGCCCGACTTGCGCGTCCGAAAGGAACGCCCCACCGATCACGATATCAACCTGTGCCAGTGCAGTGCCCAGCACGGATGTCCCCCAAAGTGACAATGGTGGGGCTTCGGAGGCACCACTGCGCAACAAGGCGCGGCTCCCCTCATGCCGCCAACACAAGATCGCGGCGGCCAGACAAATGATGAATAGCAAAACCGCGCAGTGCATCAGGACCGCAGCGCTGTCGTTGAGCACGAAAATAGCCGCGCAGCCCAGCGCCAGTTGCGGGGCGGCATCACGCAGGATCATCGAATAATGCAAACTGCCCAGCGCCCGCATGATGCTGGCCAGACAGACCGCCAGGTGAATGGACAGCGCCGCTGCGATGATTGCCACCCACGGCAAGGCGGGCAAAACCGCGGGCAAGATGGTAAGGCCAATGAACCCGACCAAGGCAGGCCCGACCAGCACATAAAGCAGCATGGTAAACCCGGTGATCCGCCCGCCATCTGACAGGGCACGCAGCAACATCAAGGGTGCGCCACATGACACGATGCTCGAACCGACCATGGCCAGCCCCCAGATCACGATCAACTGGCCCAGCATGTCCAGACCCAGCCAGGCCGCCAACCCAACCATCACCCCGAAGTTCAGCCCAACAATCCCCACCCGGACAAGCATTGCGGGTGCGGCACTGCCGTGAACAAGGTTTCTGATGATGGATGCGGTCATGACCCTCAAACGCTGAAACAACGCGGTTAACCATGCGCCGCGCCGATTTAGTGGTCATTCATTGTGATTAATTTAAGGTTAACTCCTCTGTGTTGGATTGAGCGTCGTACAACCAGAGGTATCCGTGTCATGGTAAAGCTGATCAATGACCCCGCATTGCGCGTGCAAAACCTGTCCGCGATCGAAGTAGAACGGATCGAACCGCTGGATATTCAGGGGCTGCTGCGGACCATCTGGCATGGAAAATTTCTGGTGCTGGCCGTCACCAGCCTGTTCGTTCTGGCGGCAGGTTATTACGCCTTTGCCATGGCCAGCCCGCAATTTGCGGCCACAACGACGCTGAAGGTTGAAACCGACGGCGACCCATTGGCAGGCCCGGAATTAACCGCCATGGGACTGGCGACGGACAACAGCGCGTTGAATACCGAGGTTGCGATGCTGCAATCGCGCCATCTGTTGGAACAGGTGGTGGCGGGGCTTGATCTGGGAACCAACCCGGCCTTCAACCGGTATTTGACGCCAATTGCCCCGTGGTCTGTGACCGGTGTCCGCAACAGGTTGCGTGACGTTCTGAGCGGCCAACAGACTGCCGCCCCCGACGCCGCAGCGATACACGAAAAAACCATTGAAAACTTGGCGGCGACCTTATCTGTACGATCCGTTCGGGACACGTATATCTTTGAAATCACGGCAATAACGGGCGATCCGGCGATGTCGGCACAGGTCGCAAACGCCTTAGCCCACGCCTATCTGGATGATCAGGTCAACGCCAAACAGGCGGTCACCGCACGGGCCTTTGATTGGCTGGCCGCGCGGGTTTACGACTTGCAGATCGAACTGGAAGGCAAGGAAACCGCGATCAACAACCTCGTGGTCGCAAACCGGGCCAACGATGCAGAGGCGCTGGATGCGCTCAGCCGTCAATCCATGGAAACCCGGCAGCGTTTGCGCGACGTGCAGCGCGCGCTTGGCAATGCAGAGGCAAAACTGGACAGTTTCGGTACCACGGTCACAAATGCAGCGCTGAGCGACCGACAAAGGCTAGAGGCGGATGTGCAACGCTTCGTCGATCAGGCCGCCGCGTTGGAGGTGTTTCAAAACGAACTGGACAGTCAACTGGCCAGTCAATCCGCCAGCCTGATCGCCTTGCAGCAAATGCAACGCGAGGCGAATGCCACACGGGTTTTATACGAAACCTTTCTGGCCCGGCTGCGCGAAACCAGCGTGCAACGCGATCTGCATCACGCCGATAGCCGCATTCTGGCCGCCGCCACCGCTGGCAAATATGTTGCACCGCGCAAGGTGCTGATCCTATTGATTGCCGGGGCATTGGGGCTGGCGTTAGGGATTTTGCTGGTTCTGGGGCGCCGCGCCCTGCGCAAGGGGTTCACCACAGCTGACATGATGACCGATGCAACCGGCTTGCCCGTTCTGGCGCAAATCCCCCGCTTGCGGATCAGGAAACCGCGTCGCTTGCTGGACTATCTGAATGCGAAACCATCCTCCGCGGCAGCAGAGGCGATCCGCAATCTGCGCACCTCTTTGCTGCTGGCCGATCCGGGAAAAGTGCCACAAGTGATCCTGTCTACGTCCAGCGTCGCGGGCGAAGGCAAAACCACTCAATCCATTGCGCTGGCCCATAATCTGGCCGGTCTGGGCAAGCGGGTCTTGTTGATCGAGGCAGACGTACGGCAGCCATCATTCGCCCAATATCTCGACTGTATGGGGCGGGATCTAGGCCCGCTAATCGTTGGCGACCTGGCCCTGAAGGACGCGGTCACGCATGACACGCGGCTGGGCGCAGATATCCTGCCCGGCAAACCCACAAATCAGAACCCGGCGGACCAGTTTGCCTCATCACAATTCGCCGAATTCATCGCGGAACAGCGCAAAGCATATGATTTCATCATTCTGGATGCGCCCCCAGTTCTGCCGGTTCCTGATGCTCGGATCCTTGCCCAATATAGCGACGCCATCATCTATGCCGTGCGCTGGGAAAAGACCGACCAGCGCCTTGTCATGGAAGGTAAATGCGCCTTGACGGATGTGAACGCCACGATCACTGGCACCGTTCTGGCGCAGGTCGATATACAACGCCTGCACCATTATGGCGGTGTGCATACGGGTCAGTATGGTAAAGCCTATTTTCAGAATTAGCGTTTGACTACTGTTACTTGCAGTAACCCGATCTCTGGCGTCAGCCATTGCTGTGATCCCCAGATGAAACCATCCGGGCCGATATCATAAATACTACGGATCCCGCCATCCGGGCCATCACATGTCTCAACCATCCGTAACACCGTCGCGGGGCCGGTTGGGCCATCATTGGAACGCCGCCCAGACACGGCCAGAACGCAGTCTTGGGTATGATAGACCAACCCGAAATCACCATCAGGTTCAGACCAGACCCGCTGATAGGCACCACCACGCCGCGCAAGTGCGCGTTGCACCCCGCTGACATCAGCGGATATCACATCATGACCCAACCCCCTGCTTGCCAAGATCACGCCATCGCGCAGTGACAATTGCACACCATCACGTGTTTGCCATGTCGTGACATCACCGTTACGGCCCACCTGGAGCAAGGTCGCCGCAACGCCGACACCGGGTGCCTCGACCAGGATCATTGGGACATCAATTGCGGCAATACGGGCCGGGGTCAATGCGGCGCGTATGCGGCTTGCATCCTGATCCGGGCCTGGAGCACATCCGATCAGTGCCGCCAGACAAACGATGCAATGTTTCATCGCCACACCCTTCCCCAACTGCCCCTGATCGCATCGGCGCCCAGATCATTGGTCAGATCATAAAGCCGGCTTTCCACATGCAACCGCGCGCCACCATCGCGGGTTACCGGCCTGATGGTGCGATCAACGCTATCGCGGGACGGGCGACCCGATAGCCACGACACCGGCACGCTGATCGTGATGCCTTTGTCAAACGACCCTTCACCAAAATCGTCAAAAGATACATCGGTGAATGTCGCAAATGCACCGACCGCCCAACCATTCCGAAATTGCCGCGACAGGGCAATGGTCGCACCCCAATCACCCGCCAGATAGCGCCCGGCATCGACACGGGCGCGATAACCGGCACCAACATCCCAATAGATCGATCCATGCCCGGTCGTGACCTCATAATCGCGAAAGCTGAAATCGCTTTCAAAGCCGCGCTGCCAGACATGGTTCACCTCGATCCCAAAGGCGAGCGGGCTTTCGTCAGGCCGCCACAGCAGCTCTGCAGACGCGCCGCCAAACATCTCTTCCAGCAGACCAACACTCAACCTTGTGGTGACATTGGGGGTGGGCTGCGCATACCAGGCAGCGGTCAGATCAATCAGGTCGACATCGCCCTCGCGATCATAAAGCGCGAATTCACTGCGGACACGGGGCAGCACCGAATCGGACATACGGGTCGCCTGATCAAGGTTGCCAGCCACCCGCTGACGCAGCGTACCTGCCACGACGACCCCAGCAACCGGTGACCATAATGTATCCAACGCAAGCCCGACATCCGCGCGTAGCGGATTATCCGGGTCAAAAATATTGGGGGTAATATAGGGGGTGATGCCCCATTCAAGAACCGGCTGAGCCTGGGGTTTGGGGCGGGTCGCCTGCGCATTGATCTGTGCAGCGTTCAAAAGCGACGCGGCACCCTGCAATGTAAATTCCTGGGCTTTCAGATCGGCACGGTTCAGACGCAGCACAGGTCCGGCAATGCCCTGCGCCACCAACGCAATGTCAAACTGGCGCAGATTGGCTGGTGCATGGGCGGCCAGAACCCGCGCCGTTCGGCCAATGGCCTGTGCTGGCGCGGGGCAGGTCAGGTTGATAACCTCAACACTGATCCGACCGGGATACCGGGATATCGCATGTAGGCGCAGCCCTTCTTGCGCCAGCTTGCGGGCAATCGCTGCATCGGTCGGGGCAAGCGCGCGTAGGGGCACAGCAGGCACCGGGCCGGGGTCAAGTCCTCCACCAAACGGTGGTTGGGTGGGGTTCAGCACATAGGTCAGTTGCGCCCCGAGCGTGCTGCCATACAGGTATTGGGCAGAGACTTGCAGGTTGTCACGCGGGGCGTAGTTCAACGCGATATTCACCGGCGACTGACGATCAAACCTGCCACCATCCTGATAATCCAACGCGTCAGAGGAATATTCCGCAGCCACACCAACTTGATCGGTCATCTGCCAATCAATGCCACCAAAAAACGCGGCATCCCCCTTGAACAGGTTATTCTGACGCACGGCACCGCCCTGTCCAACATCCTGCACCGATCTATCCGCAAATCGGGCGCCCAGCGGATTGTCAAAACCACCTACCCCAGCCAATCGGCCCCAGCCGATCCCGGCAGTCAGTGACAGGTTTGGGGAAAGCGCCTTTGTCGCAACCAGGTATTCCGCGCTATAAATCCCGGTGCCTGCAAAATCATCCATGCCAATGGCAAGGGCCGGCAGAAAATCCGTTTCATCCGACAAACGGTAGCGCAGCGAAAAACTGCGATCCAGCACATCGTCGTAAACAACACCGTTGGGACTAAGCACATCATCCAGCGCGGCGTAACGAAAGCTGGCAGAAAAGCGGGGAGAGACCTGAAATGTCAGGGTACTGCGGGTCTGGCCCGAAAACCGGCTGAGAGAAAATGCCAGATCGGCATCAGGGGCCGAACGTGCATTTGGCATCTCGATCAACCCGGGAGCACCGAAATTATTATAGCGAAGCGATACATCCTGCGCGCTGACAAGGGCGGGCCATAGTTGACCCGCCAGGACACAAATAATAGCAATAACACGCATCACCATCCCCACATTCCGCCCGGTCCCATTCTGGGGCCCGGGCAGAAATATATCGCGCGGGCGGCTATGGCGCGGCTGTGTTCATGCGCAAAACGTGACGGCTGAAAAAGCCCAGCGTTTCACCACCACCAAGCGTCAGTCCACCATTCGCATTGCCCGTGACATAGGCCTTTGCCTGCCAATCAAGGCTGCCACCACTTGCGGTGGCATTTAGATTTGGACGCAGAAAGGTATCGAATTGGTTAACCACGTTGCCGGAAATGGCCAGTGGGCCCGCCTCATGACCGTAAATCAAGGTCCCAGTGTCCAGCGGGGCCGTGATCCCGATACGCTGCGCATCGGCAAAGTTCAGGTTTGGCGGATTGACGCCCTCGTAATCGGCCAGCGTCACTGGCGCGGTTCCCGGCAATTCAAATGTGGTCACAACGCTGCTGCGGCTTTCACCATCCCAGCCCACCATCGGCACCATACCCGCATACAGCCATTCGAATGCAGCAACAGGTCCAAGACCCAACAGCGTCGTGCCATGGACAATGGCACCGGGGGTGATGCTGCGGGTCAACTGACAATCAGCTACGGGCGTTCCGGCACCGGTTTGCCATTGCATGGTCTCGACAAAATCGATCTGACTGCCAACACTCAATCCATTTCCGGTTGTGGCAGGCACCCAGGGCTGACCATCCAGCGTGATAACCCGACTTTGCAAAAGCTCATTACCATGGGTCTGGCCACCAATTTCGGTCGCCGTACCGCTGATGTCAAACCGGGCCGCATATTCGCGTTCAGACGGGTAATCGACAGCCACAAAAATCGGATAGGTGGACCGATCATCAGCACGCCAATCCAAGGCACCGTCAGAGGCGATGCCACCCGAATGGGTCGGGCCATCAGTGCCGCTTGGGCCATCGCCACGGGCGGAATAGAAGACGCCACCAAACTGGACCTCATCCCCCATTTCATACGTCGTGCCAGGTTGCCAAAGCGGAGGCAGGATACGCGGATCGGACAACGCGCCGGTAATGGCCACAGCCTCGATCAGGATGGCATTGCCGCCGGGGCTGGCGGCACCCGCACATGCAAAGGTGATATCATGCGGACCGGTCAGACCACTGGCGACCTTGACGGCGCGACGACGCTGCAAATCGACTGCCGAATAGGTTGGAAAGGCCTTGAAGCCCAGACCGGCCGGGTCATCGATTTCGTTCACCAGGGTCTGCGATCCGTCAATATCGACACGGCAATAGCCGCCATTGGTGCGGCCTGTGTAGTGGATCCAAACGTCATAAGGAGCGGCACGATCAACAGTCACCGATGCAGATGCCGTTAATGAAGACGTGCTGACGGCACGGTTTCCGGTATAGCTGCCCGACAGGCCGGACCCCGATGACTGCAATCTGGACCATGATCCAAACAATGCCATCTCACCCACGGCGTAGATATTTCGCAACTCCATCACCAGCGTTTCGCGCCAAGAATAGCGGGTTGTCGTATCTGCGCCGTCAAATCGCATCCAAGCCGCATGATGGGGGCCAATTTCTGTCCAAACCGACAGATTATCCCCCGCACCTTCAGCCAGCGCAACTGACTGGCCCCCACCAGCGGCAAAGAAGGCGGCCAAGGGTAATGGCGCACCTGTCCTTTGCCCCTGACGGGGGGAAAGCTCCAGACCGATCATGGATCAGTACCACGCGATCAGTTGGGCCGTCGTACCAGTTGAAAGCACCCGGACGGCACGCAATGTCAGGACGGTGCCAGCAGACAGTTCGTAGCTGGCATTCACACCATCATTGTCGCGCAAGACTGCCGTGCCAGAAGTGTTGACATAGATGGCACGGGGACGGGTCGGCAAATCCTCACTGTCCGACGGGACGATAACGTAATGGGCGACAGCAGGTGAAGTCAGGTTCACATAATCGGAATCAAACGGGTCGGTCATTGGCTTCTCCAGAGAATAGATTGAAACCAATGCTTAGTGGCTAGGGCTTACCGATCACTTGGACCTACGCGCGCATCACGGCATTTGACGCAACACCGGGGTCAGGACCCGCTGCGGCTCACAACGACAACAAGCGTCCGCCAGACAATCCACAAATCCATGCGCAGCGTCGCATGGGCAACATAGTGCAGGTCGGCCGCCACCTTGCGACGGACACCCTCCAACCCGTCGACATACCCAACCTCGGTCTGGGCCAGGCCGCTGATGCCGGGCATGATCTCGTGACGTGCGCGGTAGCCAGGGACCGCCTGCAGATAGACACGGGCATGATCATAGGAATCGGGGCGTGGGCCAATCAGGCTCATATCGCCGCGCAGCACGTTGATGATCTGCGGCAACTCATCAATGCGCGTCTTGCGCAGAAACCGCCCAAGGCCTGTGATCCGGTCATGCTCCAGCGCATCAAAGGCACCGCGTTCGGTCTCGCCTGCGATTGTCATCGTACGAAACTTGATCGCCCAGAACGGCTGACAACGATATCCCATGCGGCGTTGTATGAACCATAGCGGACCACGATTCATGAACGGATTGAGCAGCGTCAGGACCGCAGCAATCGGGATCAACAGACAGAGCAGCAACAGTGCCATCATATGGTCGGAACAGGTTTTGACGATATGTCGCGGGGGTTTCAGACTTTGAAAATTCTCTTCTCCGGGCAGGCCATCCTTGGCCTCCCAGGCACCAGCATGATAATCCAGCATCGCCACAACCTTCCCAAAAAGTTAACGACTTTACAGTGACTTACGGCCCTGCATGGTTAACGAAGCTGTAATGTGCGCAGTTAAAGAGTTCTTAATTGCAGTGCTCAGAATCCCCCTATTCGTGCAATTTTTGACAAATTTTCATATTTCGAATTAACGAAAACACGTCATACGTGTGCGGTGGAAACTCATACACTTTTAGATGAATATCCCACAAATCCGAAAGGCAAGATTTCCTTAACGCCGCTGTTGTTTCTCTAGGGGTGGGAATCACGTACAAACGTGATTGGGTAGAGTGAGAAACAACAATGAGACATGCCTTGCGGGGAATATTCCCCAAGGGTCATGCGCTGCTTGCAGCCATGATACTAGCCATTTGTGGTGTTCAGACCGTGGCAGACAGTGCGACAATCCGGGTCATCCAAAATGATCGCGGTGGTTATATTGGCGCGCGTGCCGTCGAAATTGCATCGATGAACGCAGAAAGCACGCGGGTCGAATTGCGGGGAAATATCTGCTATTCGTCCTGCACGATGTATCTGGGGGTTGATGACATGTGCGTCAGCCCGAATACGTCCTTTGGGTTTCACGGCCCCAGCCGCCATGGACGCGCATTGCCCGCCTCAGAATTCAACCATTGGTCGAACGTCATGGCCGCGCATTATAATGCGGCGCTCAAGGACTGGTTCCTGCGCGACGCGCGGCACACGATTTCGGGCTATCTGCGGATCAGCGGCACCCAGCTGATCGCGATGGGCTATCCGCCCTGCTAATGCGTTGCTTGGGCGACCTAGTTCCTGTCAGGCGAGATTGAAGGCGGCACCTTTTTTGCAAATTCGAGCGTTTCTTCGATGCCAGCAAGCATTGCAGGTACATCCGGGAAATCCGGAGAGAGCGGATCGCACCCGCTTTCCAGCTCGTCCGGTTCACAAAGGAAGAGATTTCTTGCATAGGAGTGCGTGTTGATTTCAAAGTCTGGCAAGGTGTTATCCACATCCTTTTGAAACGAAACAGTATAAAACCAGCAATGCGAAGTGCAGTAACCGTAGACATGCCGGTTCGTCAGGAGGGGTTGCTTGGAAATAATGCTGAAAGGAACGGTCCGGTTACTCTGTCGTTCACTAACATCTACAATTCAAAAGTCGTCATTATACGACCTGAGCGGTTCAGGAAATGCCTCCGCGAACGTTGGAAAAGGTAGGTGTCTGTAGTTCTCTTTCCTCATGCGAGACCAGATAGAACTGAGATACCTGAAGCGATCTGGGTGTGTTTCAAACTTAATTGTGTTGACGCGTGGCGGATCGTTTTCTGCATTTTCAGACACACCATAAAGCTGACGGAAATACGTCAACATATAGTGGCAGCATTCAATGAAACGGTATCCGCGACTATAGTCAAATGAGCGCGTTATATGACCTTCATCGTCCAACTCGTAGAACCGTCCAACACGTACCCCGTAGATCTCGGGCGGTCGTTCGGTCAACGTTCTGTATAGCGGGAAATAGTAGGACTGAGACCCGACCAGCCAGGTCGCATATCCTTTCGGGAACTGATCGCAATCCTCAATTGCGCACATCTCGTCCCAGTTTTTCGCGTCGGAAAGCCGTTTCTTCGCAATCTCCCACTCGGCCTGCGCATATGCCGGTTTCGGCATGCTGACAATGCAAAGGCCTAAGGTCAGGATTAAGAACAGGCGCGGCGCCACCGAAGCTAAGGCACGACATAACCTGCTTGTATTGACTGCGGGCTTCAAGATCACGTTCACAATGTCTGGGTCAGTCATCAGCGCTGGCGCTAAGTATTCGGCAACTTATCCGCATCATCACTGGCAGGTATTATGGAACGTTGCAACATCTCTAAATTGTTCCAGGTTTCACACAAACACGCAAAAGGCGTGACATGACTGACATTGGCACCGACAGAATTGCCGAAAGCGCGCCAACAACTATTGGGTGTCGGGGGTCGCATTCCCGCCTGCAAGGGCCGCCGCAACAGTCGCAGCGGCACCCAGACCCAGCACAGGGGCCAGACCACCAAGCAATGGCACAAAGGCGGTTGCATCCTCGTTGCAGGTGACACGCAAAGCACCTTCGGCATCAAGGACGGCGGTCGCAACGCCAAATGGACCACAGGCACCCTGCGATTGGGCGATTGCGATCAGATCGGGCGCATCCTGCGCCGATACAGGCAGTCCTGTGAATGCCAATAAGGCCATTGTCAGGTAGTTACGCATGAAATCACCATCGTCCGAAAACACTGTTCAGTCGGGCACATCCAACAAGAGCGATCTTAATTCTTCGTAAACTTTGGGATGAATGCCGCCCAAAAGCGCAACCAAATGTTCATTCTCGAACAATGGCAATTCTGGCGATCCGGGAAGGACTCGAACCCTCAACCTGCTGATTAGAAGTCAGCTGCTCTATCCAGTTGAGCTACCGGACCGCGCAGGGCGAGGTATGGCGCGGTCTGCCTGCCTTTGGCAAGTCCGATTATTTCTTCTGCACGGCGCGTTCAATCGCTTCCAAGCGGGCGATAATTTCGTTGCGATATTCATCTGTCGCGGCGTTGCTTTCCTCAGCATGCGCGTCCTGCATGGAGTTCACGATCAAACCGACAAGCAGGTTCACCACGGCAAAGGTCGTGACCATGATAAAAGGCACAAAGAACGCCCATGCGTACGGGTAGCTTTCCATCACAGGGCGGACGATCCCCATGGACCAGCTTTCCAGCGTCATGATTTGAAACAGCGTATAGGCCGATTGGCCCAGGCTGCCGAACCATTCGGGAAAGGATGCCGCGAACAGTTTCGTTGCCATGACAGCTGCGATGTAAAAGATGATCGCCATTAGGACAAAGACCGACCCCATACCGGGCAAGGCGGTGACAAACCCTTCAACTACACGCCGCAGACGCGGGGCAACCGACACCAGACGCAGGACCCGCAATATCCGCAGCGCCCGCAGGACGGACATCCCGGCAGAAGCGGGGACCAGCGAGATGCCCACAATCGCCAGATCAAACAAGTTCCAACCACTTCTGAAAAAGCGGCCACCATAGGCGAATAGTTTCAGCAGAATCTCGACAACAAAAAATGCAAGACAGGCCGCATCAAGCGCCAGAATCAGATCACCCGCCTGCGCCATCGCGGCGGGCGACGTCTCAAGCCCTAGGATGATGGCATTGAAGATGATAACGCCAATGATCGTCGCGCCCACAGGGCGGCTTTCAATGAGTGCGGCGGTGCGTTCGCGTAGGGTCAGAATGAACTCTCAATAGATCGGGTTAGACAAAAACCTAGTGTGTCCAGGCCCCACGTCGATTAGTGGCAAAGTTTTCGCCATAGCCACCGGGGCGGATATTGGCCTTGCGCGTCTTTGGTTCCTGAATCACGAAATCGATATTATTCTCGCGGGCGTATTCGACAGCCTTTTGCTTGCTGTCGAATTCCAATTTGACCTGCGCCTGCGTATCGGCGGACGACGTCCAGCCCATCAGCGGATCAACCTCACGCGCAGTTTCGGCCACATGTTCCAAAACCCAATGTTTTGTCTTGGCTGTGCCTGATGACATGGCTGTCTTGGCTGGCTTATAGATTCGTGCGCGCATCTTGACCTCCGATTACATGCCTTTCTATATGTGCAAAGGTTACGAAATCGCAAGCGCAGATGGGCGTTCAGGCCCATTCACCGCCGCGCATGACAGGCACCCGCTCACCCGTCTTGGTAATCCCGTCAATATCCACCGCGTCCGACCCCATCATCCAGTCCACATGGATGATACTTTGGTTGCCACCCTTTTGCTTCAGCTCTTCCGGCGATAGCTCGGATCCGCCTGTGATCGTGTCGGCATAGCATTGACCAAGGGCAATGTGGCAGGATGCGTTTTCGTCAAACAATGTGTTGTAGAACAGCGTCCCCGACTGGCTGATCGGGCTGGAATGGGGAACAAGCGCGACCTCACCAATCCGGCTGGCCCCATCATCCGTTTTCAGCAAAGCTTTCAGCACATCCTCGCCCTTGCTGGCCGTCGCCTCCACAATGCGACCAGCTTCGAAACGCACGGCGATATCTTCGATCACGCTGCCTTGATGGGCCAGCGGTTTGGTGGCCGCAACCGTGCCATCCACCTTATAGGCATGCGGGCAGGTAAAGACCTCTTCGGTCGGGATGTTGGGCTGGCAGACCACACCGTTCAGCGCGGGCGATGCCCCACCCTTCCAGATATGCCCGTCGGCAAGGCCCAGATGCAGGTCCGTGCCCGGCCCGGTATAGTGCAGGGCGGCGAAGTTCTGATCATTCAGCCAGTTCACCCTTTCTTTCAGGGTCTTGGTATGCGCTTCCCAATTCGCCACCGGATCGTCGCCATCCAGCCGGGATGCGTCATAGATCGCGTCCATCAGTTTACCCTGCGCCTCTTCAACCGGTAGGTCGGGATAAACGGCTTTCGCCCAGCCCGCACCGGGATAGGCGACGATATTCCAATTCACCTCGAACCCCACAATCGGGTCCATCGCCGGTTTCGCCGCGATCGACGTGGCCTTGCCCAGCCGGGCCACCTTTTCGGGGTCCTGTTCGGCCAGCAGCATCGGGTCGTCACCCTTAATCGCCATCCGGGCAGCCCCGCCTTTGAAAGCCTCAGCCATGGCGCCGTAAAGCCAGCCGGGCGCGTAATCAAAGCTTTCGTCGCGGGCATTTTCGAACCGGGCCAATATCATGGCATCATCAGAAAAGAACGGAACGACAGCACCGGCCCCGGCCTTATAGGCGTGCACCGTGATCCGGCGGACCAGTTCCATCGCATCGGTGGGGGCCGTAATGACCAAATCCTGCCCCGGTTGCAGATTGACACCAATGCGCACGGCAATCTCGGCCAACCGGTCCAGCTTTGCGGGGTCGATGTGATCTGACATGGGTCACCTGTTTGCTTGATATGAGACCGGCAAACTAGGCACAATCACATCAGGGTCAAGCAGGTCACGTCACCCGGCCTGCCTGCTGGTAGGCGGGATTATCCCACAGACGGTTGTCAATCACATCCGCCAGCACATCAACGGCGCGCCTGACATCGTCTTCATCCAGATAAAGCGGGGTGAAGCCGAACCGCATGATATCCGGCGCACGGAAATCCCCGATCACATCGCGGGCGATCAATGCCTGCATCGCGGCATAGCCATGTTCAAAGGCGAAGGATACTTGCGACCCCCGCGATGCCGCGTCGCGCGGACTGGCGAGGGCCAGCGAAGGACAACGCGCCTCGACCTCTGAAATGAACAATTCGGACAAGGCGATGCTGCGATCCCGCAAATGCTGCATATCGACGCCATCCCAAACATGCAAAGCGGCCTCCAGCGCGCTGAGTTGCAACACAGGCGGGGTGCCGACGCGCATCCGCTCAATATCCTGGGCGGGACGATAGGATGGTTCAAAGGCAAAGGGCGCATCATGACCCAGCCAGCCGGACAGCGCCGGGTCAATGCCACCAATCAGATCGGGGCGAACATAGATGAACGCAGGCGCACCGGGGCCACCATTCAGGTATTTATAGGTGCAGCCCACCGCAAACTCACAGGCAGAGGCGGCCAGATCAACAGGCACGGCCCCGGCCGAATGGGCCAGATCCCACAACATCACCGCACCGGCGGCATGAGCCGCCTTGGTAATGCCTTCCATGTCATGCATGCGGCCGCTGCGGTAATCGACCTGGGTAATCATCGCGACGGCCACATCGTGGGTCATGGCCGCGGCGACCTCCTCGGGGGCGACAACGCGCAATTCATGCCCGGCATTCAGGTGGGCAATCAACCCCTGCGCCATATACAGGTCAGACGGAAAATTCCCACTATCCGACAGGATCACCTTGCGGTCCGGGCGTAATTGCAAGGCGGCGGACAGGGCCTGATACACCTTGATCGACAGAGTATCACCCATGGTGACGGACCCTTCAGGGGCACCGATCAATCGGGCCACCTGATTGCCCACCCGCATCGGCTGGCCCATCCAGTCATCCACATTCCACGCCTTGATCAGATGCGCACCCCACTCATCCGTGACCATACGGGACAGATGATCCGGCACGGCCTTGGGCAATGGACCCAGCGAATTGCCATCCAGATAAATCATCCCTTCGGGCAAATGGAACTGGTCCTTGATCGGCAGTTGCACTGGCATATCCTTCATCACAATTGACCTCTCATATTCCAAAGCTCGGGGAACAGTTCTACCTCCAGCATGCGGCGCAGATACTTCACGCCTGACGTGCCACCCGTCCCGCGTTTGAACCCGATGATGCGTTCAACGGTCGTCACATGGTTAAAGCGCCAGCGACGAAAATAGTCTTCCAGATCGACCAGCTTTTCAGCCAGTTCGTAAAGGGTCCAATACTGACGGGGGTCCTCATAGACCGTGGTCCAGGCCTGCATGACGGGGTCACATTGCACATGGGGCTGATCCATCCGGTAGGCATCAGCCGGAAACGACAGATCCAAAGACTGGGCAAGCTGGTCAAGAACAACATGATACAGCGACTTGGTCCGCAACTCCTGCGCCAACATCCGGTGCAGATCTGGGCGGTGTTCATGCACCTTCATCATCGCGGTGTTGCGATTGCCCAGGATAAACTCAATCAAACGATACTGATGCGACTGAAACCCGGATGACGCCCCCAGATCATCGCGAAAGGCGGTGTATTCGCTGGGTGTCATGGTGCGCAACACATCCCAAGCGCTGTTGAGCTGTTCAAAGATGCGGGACACACGGGCAAGCATTTTGAAGGCTGGCTGAAAATCAGCGGCAATCAGCAGGTCGCGGGCAGTGGACAACTCATGCAAGGCCAGACGCATCCACAATTCAGACGTCTGATGCTGGATGATAAACAGCATCTCGTCATGGGCATCCGATTGACGGTTCTGGGCACCCAGGATGGGATCAAGCGCCAGATAATCGACATAGCTCATGTCCTTGGCAAAGGACATCTGCGCCCCCTCATCAGCCGGATCATAAGCATCTGTCATTGCGGGCTCCTTCAGCGTTGCGCCGCAGCAACGTCAGGCCTCGCGACCCAAATGGCAATCCCCAATGTGACCGGCAAGCTGTAGCAGGCCGGTCAGTGATTACTCCGTAGACGGATCAGCCGCGTCCCTGTGTTCCCAAATCTCGCGTTGCCAGGCTAACCAGCCTTGCACTTCCAACAGGGGTGATGGCTCAAGATAGCAGGTGCGCACGCGGCCACGCTTGATCGACCGGATAATACCCGCTTTTTCAAGCACACCAAGATGGCGCATGAATGTAGGTAAAGCCATTTTATGCGGGCTATGCAAGGCACTTACGGTCGCGGGACCATGGGTTAGATACTCTATCACGGCCCGCCGGGTCGGGTCAGACATGGCACCAAAAAAGGAATCAAGCTGGTCAGTCATGCCGCTGACGCATGGGCTGTGGGTCGGGACGAGTCAAACAGCTATTCATCAGCAAACAGGGCCTCTTTCATACCTGGCACCCAATCGCCGGTCGCCGGGTCACGAATTGCGAAATTGCCACTTAACCCCCAGTGGCACCAACCTATCCCTTGCGCCTCGGCATCTTCACGCACAGCACCTGTCCAAGTGGCGCGCAGCATAGGGTCGGTCAGCGTTGTCACGCCAAATTCTCCCAGAAAGACGGGCGCAGCTGCGGCACCAGCCAACGCGAAATCGGCACGCATCGCGGCACGATCATCCTTGTCACCCCAGCCTCGGGCAGGCGGCGGGTCGGACAGCCACGGAGCTTGCTGATGCGTAAACTCCCACGGCACGTAGTAGTGAAACGATAAAACCGTGCGATCATCCAGCACCCGCAAATCAGCCAATGCATCGACACTTGCCCAACCGCCACCCTCAATGATAATCCAACGGTCAGGATGCGCGGCGCGGATCAGCGGCAGCACATCACCAAACAAGGCAAGGGCGCCCGCCGTGTCCAACGGATCTGTCGGTTCATTGAGCAACTCAAAGATCAGGCTTTCATCGGCACCGGCATAATGGGCGGAAAGTTCGGTCCAGATACTGATAAACTGCCCGGCATAACCAGTCGGATCCGCCATCAGCTCTTCAAAATGATGCAGATCAAGGATCACGTTCAAACCCTCTGCATCGGCCCAGCCTATCACCTCATCTATGCGGGCCAGAAACGCAGGATCAATGCGGCCATCCCAATGGGCGCTGAAACGAACAGGCAAGCGCACCGTGTCAAATCCCTGATCGGCAATCCACGTAATATCGGGTTGGGCGATCCGATAGCCCCAATCGCCCTCTTGGGGGGCTTCCAAAGCCTGATCCAGATTGACGCAACGCGCCACCGGGAACGCATCGGCCCAGACCGGAACAGCAAGACAAATTGACAAGAATGCACGCATAAGTGGCACGGTAACCACCACTTTCCGTTTTGTCATCTTGTGCCCAGACCAGCATCGGCTACGGTCCGCCTATGACCAATCAATCCCGATTCATTCACCTGCGCCTTCACACCGAATATTCCCTTCTGGAAGGGGCGATTCCGGTCAAAAAACTGCCCGCGTTGGTGGCAGGCATGGACATGCCCGCCGTGGCCGTGACCGACACGAACAATATGTTCTGTGCGCTGGAATTTTCTGAAGGTGCGGCAAAGGCCGGGGTGCAGCCCATTATCGGCTGTCAGGTGGATGTGGGTTACGTGGCTGCGGAACCGGGCAAACGGCCCGAGGACCCTGCGCCCATCGTTCTGCTGGCGCAGAACGAAACAGGCTACATGAACCTGATGAAACTGAACTCCTGCGCCTATCTTGATGCCAATGGACAGTTGCCGCAGGTCAGCGTGGATGAACTGGCGCAATATAACGAGGGACTGATCTGCCTGTCCGGTGGACCGGACGGACCCATCGGCAGGCTGCTGCGCCACGGGCAGCGCCCCAAGGCAGAGGCCCTGATGGACCGGCTGGCCATGATCTATCCCGACCGGCTTTATGTGGAACTGCAACGCCACCCCGGCGACGGGCTGCCAGAGGCAGAGCGTTTATCCGAACGCGGCCATATCGAAATGGCCTATGCCAAGAACCTGCCGCTGGTCGCCACCAACGATGTCTATTTCCCCAAGACCGAACTCTACGAAGCCCACGACGCCCTGATCTGCATCGCCGAAGGCGCCTATGTGGATCAGCAAGAAGCGCGGCGCAGGCTAACGCCACAGCATTACTTCAAATCTCCACAAGAAATGGCAACGCTTTTTGCGGACTTGCCCGAAGCCGTGGAAAACACAGTGGAAATCGCCAAACGCTGTGCCTTCAAAGCCTATAAGCGTGACCCGATCCTGCCCAATTTCGCGGATGATGAGGTTGCCGAACTGCGTCGTCAGGCCAAGGAGGGTCTGAAAGCTCGCCTCGCCGTCATTCCCCACGCCGCAGAGGTCAAGGAATACGAAGACAGGCTGGAATTCGAACTCGGGATCATCGAAGGGATGGGGTTCCCCGGTTATTTCCTGATCGTGGCTGATTTCATCAAATGGGCGAAGGAAAACGGCATCCCTGTCGGCCCGGGCCGTGGGTCCGGGGCGGGGTCACTGGTCGCCTACGCATTGCTCATCACCGATCTTGACCCCCTGCGCTACAGCCTACTGTTTGAACGGTTCCTGAACCCAGAACGGGTTTCCATGCCGGATTTCGATATCGACTTCTGCATGGACCGGCGCGAAGAGGTCATCCGCTACGTCCAGGAAAAATACGGGCGTGACAAAGTCGGCCAGATCATCACCTTCGGCGCGCTATTGTCCAAGGCCGCAGTCCGCGACGTAGGACGCGTGTTGCAAATGCCCTATGGGCAGGTCGACCGGCTGTCCAAGATGATCCCGGTCGAAGGGGTCAAACCCGTCAGCATCGAAAAGGCACTCGCCGATGAACCGCGCCTGCGCGAAGAGGCCAACGCCGAAGAGGTCGTGGATCGCCTGCTGACCTACGCCCAACAGGTCGAAGGATTGCTGCGCAACGCCTCCACCCACGCCGCCGGTGTCGTGATCGGGGACAGGCCACTGGACGAACTTGTCCCGCTCTATCAGGACCCGCGTTCCGACATGCCCGCCACCCAGTTCAACATGAAATGGGTGGAACAGGCCGGGCTGGTCAAATTCGACTTTCTGGGGCTCAAAACCCTGACTGTAATCGAAAACGCGGTCAAGCTGATCCGAGCGGCTGGGCGACCGCTCAACATCGCCGCCGATGGAGCACAGCTTTACGACGCACCCGAAGGGTTTGAACACGATATCGGGGCGATCCCGCTGGATGATGAAAAATCCTACGCGCTTTATTCCTCTGCCAAAACCATCGCCGTGTTCCAGGTGGAATCCAGCGGCATGATGGACGCGCTCAAGAGGATGAAACCAACCTGTATCGAGGATATCGTGGCGCTCGTCGCGCTTTACCGTCCTGGCCCGATGGAAAACATCCCGACCTATTGCGAGGTCAAGAACGGACAGCGCGAACTGGAATCCATTCACCCATCGATTGATCACATCCTCGCCGAAACCCAAGGGATCATCGTCTATCAGGAACAGGTGATGGAAATCGCACAGGTCATGGCAGGTTATTCGCTTGGCGGCGCTGACCTTTTGCGGCGGGCGATGGGTAAGAAAATCGCCGAAGAAATGGCCAAGGAACGCCCCAAATTTGAAACCGGTGCCAAGGCGAACGGGGTCGATGCGAAAAAGGCGCGCGAGGTTTTCGACCTTCTGGAAAAATTCGCCAATTACGGCTTCAACAAATCACACGCCGCCGCCTATGCGGTGGTCAGCTACCAAACCGCCTGGCTCAAGGCCAACCACCCGGTCGAATTCATGGCCGGGGTGATGAATTGCGATATCCACCTGACCGACAAGCTGGGCGTGTACTTCCAAGAGGTCAAGAAAGGGCTGGGCCTGGACTACATCCCGCCTTGCGTGAACCGGTCCATGGCGACGTTCAACGTCCATGACGGCAAACTGGTCTACGGGCTGGGGGCGCTGAAAAACGTGGGCGTCGAGGCGATGAAGCTGATTGTCGATGCGCGCGATGGAACAAATGACCCCGTCCCGGGCTTGGCCCGGGACCTCAACCAGGAGGCCCAGGATCAAGTCCGGGGCGGGTCACCCAAGCCGTTTATCAATCTCTTCGACTTCGCACGGCGCTGTGACCTGAAACGGATCGGCAAGCGCCCGCTGGAAATGTTGGCACGCGCCGGGGCCTTCGACATGCTTGACCCCAACAGACGACGGGTCATGTGCAGCCTTGACGCGCTCACCGCCTATTCGGCGGCGATCCACGATCAGAAATCATCCAATCAGGTCTCGCTTTTCGGGGATGCGGGCGAAGATCTGCCCGAACCGCGCCTGATGGGCGGCGACGATTGGCTGCCAGCTGAACGACTGGCCGAGGAATTCAAGGCCATCGGTTTCTATCTGTCCGGCCACCCGCTGGATGACTATATGGGGCCGCTGAAGCGCAAACAGATCATGACATTGGACGAGGTGATCGCGAGGGCTGAAAACGGGGCCGCCATCGTCAAAATGGCAGGAACTGTTTCAGGGCGGCAAGAACGAAAATCCGCGCGCGGCAACCGGTTTGCTTTCGTGCAGCTCTCTGATCCAACCGGCCAATACGAAGTGACCATGTTCTCTGACACGTTGGAAAAAGCTCGCGAACACCTGGAAACCGGCGCGCAGATCGTCCTGACCTGCGAGGCAACGATGGAAGCGGACCAGTTGAAACTGCTGGGCCGGTCGGTGTCACCCATTGACAACGTCGTAGCCGATGCAGGTGGGGCGGGATTGCGGGTCTTTATCGATGGGCCGGACGCCATCGGCTCGGTCGCCTCAATCCTCGAAAATGCAAAACGGGATGGGGTGCGTGCAGGCAAAGGACCCGTCTATTTCTGCCTGATGGGCGATGATCTGCCGGGCGAGGTCGAACTGGATCTGGGCGTTGATTTCCCTGTAAACCCACAAATCAAGGGGGCGCTACGCAGCCTTGGGGGCGTGATCGAGGTCGAAGACGCGTAACGTCGAGCCCGCTCTCACTGGACGAATTATGAAGTTTTCGTTAAACCGCGCCCATCTTCGCTGGGACGGGATCGGATTTGAAACCTCTACGCATCGCTTTGCTCGCGGCCACTACGACCGTTTTGACCGGTTGCGCCGACCCGTTGGCGCAGATGGATTTGATAAGCAATGTTGACGGCCAGTCACCGCGCGGCATCGGTTTTATCGGCACCTCCGAAGGAAACAACAGCTCTGATGTAACCGTCGATGACAAGGTTCCGTTTGGTCAATTGGCGCGCAACTGTACCGTGCGCAAACGCGACATGGGCACCAAGATCGACAGTGTCTCGGGCTACGACATCTACGACACGAAACCGGGCGCGACCGGCCTGCACACGTTCTTCATCGACGGGTTCCGTGATCGCTGCGCCCGCCAGTTGTCAGGCGCGCTGATCATCTTTGGCGATGTGGGCACCCATGAACTGGTACGCTACGCCAATGTCGGGATCGATCGACCCTACACGATCACCGACGAAGCTTATGAAGTGATCAAAGCTTCCTTCTGCCGCGCCGGACGCACAGAACCATGCGGACGGCGGATTGACCGGCTGTCCAAGACAACCAGCTTCGTCACCATCTACGAAAGCTTCGCCGACAATGCCCGATGGGTCGATGCGCTGCTGCACAAAGGCGAGGTTGTGGCCCAGGAAATCAACCCCTAGCCACAAAGCCGACAGAGCGATTGTTTGCGTGCCACATTATTGGTCTTTTTTTGAAGGACCTTCGCACAAGGCAAAAATTCCTTGCTTTTCAAAGTTGGTCTGGGTTTGCTATCCGGCAGATCAAATCCGATGTCTACGCCGCATCGACATCGGGTCACCGACGCCCAAACAACTGGTACCGCGGCAGGTTAACACATGAATGTCACGTTTCTTCTAAACGGGGAAACCGTCCAGGTCGATGCCGCGCCAACGCGCACATTGCTTGATTGGCTACGCGAGGATCAGGGGCTCTGCGGCACCAAGGAAGGCTGTAACGAAGGCGATTGCGGCGCCTGCACGGTTGTCGTCACCGATGAAAACGGTGCCCGGTCCCTCAATGCCTGCATCCTGTTTCTACCGCAACTGCATGGCAAGGCCGTGCGCACGGTCGAGGGGATCAGCGGGCCAGATGGCACATTGCACCCGGTCCAGCAGGCCATGGTCGATCATCACGGATCGCAATGTGGGTTCTGTACGCCGGGCTTCATCGCAGCGATGGCCGCGGGGCATAAGGCCGGGCGGACCGATCATGATGATGTGCTGGCGGGGAACCTTTGCCGCTGCACCGGCTACGCCCCGATCATTCGCGCGGCAAAGGCTGCTGAAGCCGCCCCCGTCCCCGGCTGGATGCATGACGATACCCCAGATGTAGTGGCACAACCCTATGCGCCCGAAACGCTGAACGATCTAGCGACATGGTATGCCGCCAACCCCGATGCCACGCTGATCGCAGGCGCAACCGATGTCGGGCTTTGGGTCACCAAACAGTTGCGTGACCTGCCAGATGTCGCCTTTCTGAACCGCTGCGCAGAGCTGCGTCAAATTACAATTGCCGAAGATACAATTACCTTTGGTGCCGCCGTGACCATGACGGATGTTCTGGGTGTGTTGGATGAATATCACCCATCCTACGCTGAAATGATCCGGCGTTACGGGTCCGAACAGGTGCGCAATGCGGCCACGATCGGCGGCAATATCGCCAACGGATCGCCCATCGGCGACAACCCCCCTGCCCTGATCGCATTGGGGGCCAGATTGCATCTGCGCCATGGCGATGCGACCCGCGATATCCCGATCTCGGATTTCTTTATCGCATATGGCAAACAAGACCGCGCACCCGGTGAATTCGTCACCGGTGTCACCATCCCCAAAAAAGCGCACGTCCTGCGTTGCTACAAAATCTCCAAACGGTTTGATCAGGACATCTCAGCTGTCTGTGGCTGTTTCAACATCAGCGTCGAAAACGGTATCGTAACAAAGGCCCGCATCGCCTTCGGCGGCATGGCTGGCACCCCACACAGGGCACACTTAGTAGAGGCCGCATTGACGGGCCAACCCTGGACCCAAGGCACAATCAATCAGGCGGCAACACAGTTTGCCTCCGACTACACCCCGATGTCCGACATGCGCGCCTCCGCCGACTACCGGTTGCAAAGCGCGCAAAACCTGCTGCACCGCTATTTCGCAGAAATGAGCGGGCAACAGACCTCGGTACTGGAGGTCAGCGCATGAGCGTCGCAAAACCCCTCCCCCATGATGCGGCCGCCCTGCATGTCAGCGGGGCCGCGCGCTATATCGACGATATCCCGACGCCCGCGGGCACCTTGCATCTGGCCTTTGGGCTGTCGGACATCGCCAAGGGACAGATCAGCGACATGGACCTGTCGCAGGTCCGGCAGGCCCCCGGCGTCATCGCCGTTCTGACAGCCGATGATCTGCCTTTCGCCAATGACGTCTCCCCTTCGATCCATGATGAACCGCTTTTGTCGGACGGGACTGTGCACTATATCGGTCAACCGCTGTTTTTGGTGGTCGCCGGCACACATCTGAATGCACGCAAGGCCGCCCGGATGGGGCAGGTCAGCTATGACGAAGAACCACCGATCCTGACGATAGAAGAGGCGCTTGCCGCAGATAGCCGGTTCGAAGATGGCCCGCGCATCTGGACCAAGGGCGACGTGGATCAGGCCCTGTCAAAGGCCCCGCATCGACTGCAAGGTACGATCAACATGGGCGGGCAGGAACATTTCTACCTCGAAGGGCAAGCCGCGCTTGCACTGCCGCAGGAAGGTGGAGATATGCTGGTGCACAGCTCCACCCAGCACCCAACCGAAATCCAGCACAAAGTGGCCGATGCATTGGGGATGCCGATGCACGCGGTACGCTGCGAAGTGCGACGCATGGGCGGCGGTTTTGGGGGCAAGGAAAGCCAGGGCAACGCATTGGCGGTCGCCTGCGCGATTGCCGCGCGGCACACCGGGCGACCGTGCAAGATGCGCTACGACCGCGATGACGATATGATGATCACCGGCAAACGGCATGATTTCCGGATCGACTACACCGTGGGCTTTGACGACGAGGGGCAGTTGCTGGCAGTGGACTTCACTCAGGCCACGCGCTGCGGCTGGGCGCAGGACCTGTCGCTACCCGTGGCAGACCGGGCAATGTTGCATGCGGACAATGCCTATCACTTGCCAGCGGCACGGATCACGTCACACCGGCTGAAAACCAATACCCAATCGGCAACCGCCTATCGGGGGTTCGGGGGGCCGCAAGGGGTGCTCGGGATCGAACGGGTGATGGATCATATCGCCGCCGAACTCAAACGGGACCCCGCCAAAATCCGGCAGCAAAACTACTACCAACAGATGCCACAACGTAAGATGGGTCTTGACCCATCGCCCCTGCAAACAACGCCCTATCACATGCCGGTCAGCGATTTCATCCTGCGCGAAATGACTGAGAAACTGCTGGAGCAGGCCAACTATAATAACCGGCGGACAGCCATCACAGACTGGAACGGCACCCAAAAGATCCTGAAAAAAGGGATCGCTCTCAGCCCGGTCAAGTTCGGCATCTCCTTTACGCTCAGCCACCTCAATCAGGCAGGCGCATTGGTGCATGTATACCAAGACGGATCGGTGCATATGAACCATGGCGGGACAGAAATGGGGCAAGGGCTGTTCCAAAAGGTGGCACAGGTCGCCGCACACCGGTTCGGGATCGATGTAAGCCACGTCAAAATCACCGCGACTGACACGGGCAAAGTGCCCAACACATCTGCCACGGCAGCCTCCTCCGGCTCCGATCTCAATGGGATGGCGGTCGCAAACGCATGCGACATCATCCGCGACCGGATCGCGGCCTGTTTGGCCGAACTGCATCAGACCGCTACGGAAAGCATCCAGTTCAAAGACGGCATGGTCCAGATCGGCGATGAACAGATCAGCTTTGCGACAGCGGCCCAAACCGCCTATCTCAACCGGGTCAGCCTGTCGGCCACGGGTTTCTACAAAACGCCGGGCCTCAGCTGGGACCGGATCAAAGGCGAAGGCACACCGTTCTTCTATTTCGCCCAAGGGGCAGCCATCACCGAGGTTGTGATCGACACGTTGACCGGCGAAAACCGCATCCTGCGGACCGACATCCTGCATGACGCGGGGGCATCCTTGAACCCCGCGCTGGATATCGGCCAGATCGAAGGCGGCTATGTGCAAGGGGCGGGGTGGCTCACGACAGAAGAACTGGTCTGGGACGACAAAGGTCGCCTGCGCACCCACGCCCCCGCCACCTATAAAATCCCCGCCTGCTCGGACCGGCCCGACATCTTAAACGTGACGCTCTGGGATGAGCCCAACCCGGCACAGACCATCTACCGGTCCAAGGCGGTGGGTGAACCACCCTTCATGCTGGGCATCTCCGCGTTCATGGCCCTGTCTGATGCGGTCGGCGCCTGCGGGCCAAACTACCCCGATCTGCAAGCCCCCGCCACGGCCGAGGAAGTGTTGAGCGCGGTGCAACGGGCACACGGATGACAGGACCGATCCGCATAACAGTCAGCAAAACCGCTGGCTCCGTCCCACGTGAGGCTGGCACGCAAATGCTGGTCTGGGCCGACCGAACCTGCGGCACAATCGGCGGCGGCACGCTGGAATGGGACGCCATGGCAGAGGCGCGCAGGATGCTGGCCGATGGGCGCGAAACCTATACCCGAACCATACCGCTTGGCCCCGCTCTTGGGCAGTGCTGCGGCGGGTCTGTCACCTTGACATGGGAACGGGCAGCGGCGCTGAACGAACCTACGCAGCGGCCACTCTGGATTTACGGGGCGGGCCATGTGGGGCGGGCCATCGTGCATGCCATGGCCCCGCTGCCCGATTTCGACATCACCTGGATCGACACCGATGCCGGCCGGTTCCCCGAAACCGAAACAACAACGCTTGTGGCCAAAGACCCGACAACTGCCGTCAAACACGCGCCCGACAATGCCGAACACCTGATCTTGACCTATAGCCACGACATCGACCTGGCGCTGTGCCACGCTATCCTGTCGCGGCCTTTCGGCAGCGCGGGATTGATCGGATCGGCGACCAAATGGGCGCGGTTCAAATCGCGGCTCGCCGCATTGGGGCATCGCCCCGCCAGCATATCGCGCATCGCGTGTCCAATCGGCGATCCAAGCCTGGGAAAGCGCCCCGCAGCCATTGCGCTGGGCGTCGCAACCGCCATGATCAGCGCGCAAAATAGCGCCATCAAGGACCACGCCGGATGACCCGACCACTGCTGCGCCTCTCAGGGCTGACCAAAGCCTATCCCGGTGTCGTCGCCAACAAAGACGTCTCTTTCGAAATCCACCCGGGCGAGGTTCACGCGCTTTTGGGTGAGAACGGGGCGGGCAAATCGACCCTTGTGAAAACCATCTACGGGCTGGTCAAGCCCGACAGCGGAACGATGACGCTGGAAGGCAACGCCTTTACCCCCGCCGAACCACGCGCTGCACGTGCCGCCGGTGTCGCCATGGTGTTCCAGCATTTTTCGCTATTCGACGCGATGAATGTCGCCGAAAACATCGCCCTTGGCATGGAAAACCCACCGCCGCAGCGCGAAATCGCTGCACAGGTGCGCCAGGTCTCCGACCAATACGGGCTGCCGCTCGACCCTGACCGAGTAGTAGGGGAGCTTTCGGCGGGTGAACGCCAACGGGTCGAGATCATCCGCTGCCTGCTGCAAGATCCCAAGCTCCTGATTATGGATGAACCCACATCGGTCCTCACCCCGCAAGAGGTCGCGATCCTGTTTGAAACGCTCAAACAACTCAGTGCCGAGGGCACCGCAATCCTCTATATCTCGCACAAGCTGGAAGAAATCCGCACCTTGTGCGACAACGCGACCGTGCTGCGACTGGGCGAGGTCGTGGGCGAATGCGACCCCAAGGCCACCTCGGCCCGCGAAATGGCCGAACTGATGGTGGGCAGCAAACTGCATGTGCCCGAAAAGGCCGAAAAACCAGCTGGTGAAACGGTGTTGGCCCTGCAAAACCTCAGCGCGCCTGCGCCGCATCAATTTGGCACAGCGCTCAGGGATATCACGATTGATATCAGCAAGGGCGAGGTGCTGGGCATCGGCGGCGTCGCGGGCAACGGGCAGGATGAACTGGTTGCGGCCTTGTCAGGCGAAATGCGGGTGGCATCCGACATGGTACATTTTCAAGGCCAGCCGGTCGGGCAAATGCCCCCCAATGCACGGCGCAAAATCGGGCTTCTGGCAGCACCCGAAGAACGAATGGGCCACGCCGCCGCCCCCGATATGTCACTGACCGAAAACGCGATCATGACGGCGACGACCCGCGAAAACCTGACCAGCAAAGGCTTTCTGCACTGGGCCAAGGCGCGGCGGTTCGCCGAAGGGGTGATCAAGGATTTTGACGTGCGCACACCCGGCCCTGCCAATGCCGCGCGGTCCCTGTCGGGCGGCAACCTACAGAAATTCGTCATCGGACGCGAGATCATGCAAGCACCAGATGTGCTGGTCGTGAACCAGCCGACATGGGGGGTCGATGCCTCTGCCGCCGCCGCAATCCGGCAGGCGCTGCTTGATCTGGCCGCCAAGGGGGCTGCGGTGATCTGCATCAGTCAGGATCTTGATGAATTGATGGGAATCTCTGACCGCTTCGCCGCACTGAACGAAGGCCGGCTTTCGGCCCCCCGCCCGGCCCAAGGGCTGACGGTCGAGGAAATCGGACTGATGCTGGGCGGCGCCCACGATATGGAGGTGGCGCATGTGGATGCTTGAAGGAACACAGGGCAGTGCCCGGACCTCGGGGTGGGTGCGAAGCGCTCTCCCCAAGGGGGAGGTCCGGGCGCTGCCCGGCTGCGCCGACTCATGATCACACTCGAAAAACGCCCGCAGCCATCCCGCATCTGGAGCTTGGCCACCCCCCTCCTCGCCGTCCTTCTGACGATGATCTGCGGCGGATTGCTCTTTGCCGCCTTGGGCAAAAACCCGTTCGAGACGATCCGCACGATCTTCCTCGACCCGCTGTTTTCCGAATTCGCGTGGTTCTACCGGCCACAATTGCTGATCAAAGGGGCGCCACTGGTGCTGATCGCCATCGGGCTGTCATTCGGGTTCCGGGCCGGGATCTGGAATATCGGGGCCGAAGGGCAATATATCGTGGGCGCGATCTGCGGGGCCGCTGTCGGGCTGGCCTTCTACCCCACAGAATCCTTCATCATCTTCCCCCTGATGATCATCGCCGGGATACTCGGGGGCACGCTTTGGGCAATGATCCCGGGCATCCTCAAGGTAAAATTCGGGACCAATGAAATCCTCGTCTCGCTCATGCTGGTCTATGTGGCCGAACAGCTGATGGCCTCCATGGCGCTGGGCGCGCTACGTAACCCTGATGGGATGGGCTTTCCAGGAAGTCGGAACCTGTCGCAATACCCATCGGCGGCGAACCTCGAAATCATCTCTGGGTCAGGGATGCATTGGGGGGTCGTAACAGCACTCATCGCAGTCATCTTTGCCTATATCGCCCTGTCGCGGCATATCTTCGGTTTCAACGTGCGACTGGCCGGGCAAAGCCCGCGTGCCGCGAAATTCGCCGGGGTCAACCCGACAGCAATGATCCTGATCTGCATGGGGCTGTCGGGCGGGCTGGCCGGGGCGGCAGGTCTGTTCGAGGTCGCAGGTCCCGCAGGCCAGATCAGCATCGATTTCAACGTGGGCTACGGGTTCACCGCAATCATTGTGGCCTTCCTCGGGCGGCTGCACCCGGTGGGGATATTGCTGGCAGGCGGGCTGATGGCGCTGACCTATATCGGCGGCGAAATCGCGCAATCCAATCTGGGGCTGCCCTTGGCCGCGATCCAACTGATGCAAGGGATGCTGCTATTCTTCTTGCTCGCGGTAGACGTGTTGACGAATTACGCGGTGCGTTTCGGACGGAGGCAGGTTGTGTAATGGACCTCTCAGCAATCAATCCAATCCTCCTGCTCGCCTCGCTCATGGTGGCAGCAACCCCTATCCTTCTGGCCGCTATCGGCGAACTCGTCGTCGAACGGGCGGGTGTCCTGAACCTCGGGGTCGAAGGGATGATGATCACCGGGGCGGTCTGCGGGTTCATCGTGGCGGTCAATACCGGGTCGCCATGGCTCGGCTTCATTGGGGCGGCCATCGGCGGGGCGCTTCTGTCAGTGATCTTCGGGGTGCTGACACAGTTCCTGCTGTCCAATCAGGTGGCCACCGGGCTCGCACTGACACTCTTTGGGCTGGGGCTGTCTGCGCTGATGGGACAAGGTTATATCGGGATCAAAGCACCCAGCTTCCCTGATTGGCACATCCCGCTTCTGGGGGACATTCCGGTCATCGGGCCGATCATCTTTCAACACGATCCCATGGTCTATCTGGGGTTAGGGATCGTGGCGGCGACATGGGCTTTCCTGAAATATTCACGCGCGGGTTTGATCCTGCGGGCCGTGGGCGAAAACCACGAAGCGGCGCATGCGCTGGGCTACCACGTCATGCGGGTGCGGATGCTGGCGATCATGTTCGGCGGGGCCTGCGCAGGGCTTGGCGGGGCCTATCTCAGCCTTGTGCGGGTGCCGCAATGGACCGAAGGGATGACCGCCGGGGCAGGCTGGATCGCGCTGGCGATCGTGGTGTTCGCCAGTTGGCGGCCCGGACGGCTTTTGCTGGGTGCTTATTTGTTTGGCGGGGTGACCGTATTGCAGCTCAACCTGCAGGCAGCCGGGGCCGCCATCGCCGTCGAATACCTTTCCATGGCGCCCTATCTGGCCACCATCGCGGTTCTGGTTATTATGCGCGCTGGACGGGCGCCAGGCTCACTGGGCCAATCATTCCATGCCTCACGCTAGGGGCACATCTACGACCAACAAGGGGACGATAATGAAACTCAACAAACTACTCACCGGGGCAACACTCGCCTTGGGACTTGCAACAGGGGCGCTGGCCGATGGGCACGAAAAGACGAAGGTCGGCTTTGTCTATGTCGGGCCCGTGGGCGACGGCGGCTGGACCTACGAACACAATCAGGGACGATTGGCGGTCGAGGAACATTTCGGCGATGCGGTTGAAACCGTGTTTGTGGAAAGCGTGCCCGAAGGGCCAGATGCGGAACGGGTGATGACCCAGATGGCGCTGCAAGGGGCGGACCTGATCTTTACAACCTCTTTTGGGTATATGGACCAGACAATCAACGTGGCTGGCAAATTCCCGGACGTGAAATTCGAACATGCAACCGGCTACAAACAGGCCGATAATGTATCTGTTTATTCCGCCCGTTTCTACGAAGGGCGCGCCGTGCAAGGGCATATCGCCGGGCATATGACCGAAAGCAACGTGATCGGCTATATCGCGTCTTTCCCGATCCCAGAGGTGATCCGGGGCATCAACGCAGCTTATCTGCACGCCAAGGAAGTGAACCCTGACGTCGAGTTCAAGATTGTCTGGGCCTATACATGGTTCGACCCCGCAAAAGAGGCCGAAGCCGCAAGTGTGCTGATCGAACAAGGCGCTGACGTGATCTTGCAGCACACAGATTCGACCGCACCGCAGGCGGCAGCACAGGCGGCCGGTAACGTGGTAACCTTCGGGCAAGCCTCCGACATGGCCGAGTTTGGGCCATTCCCAAGGGTATCCTCGATCATCGACAACTGGTCGCCTTACTACATCGCGCGGACCCAGGCTGTGATCGACGGCACGTGGGAAAGCACAAACACATGGGACGGGATTGCCCCCGGGATGGTCGAAATCGGTGACATCACCGACGCCGTACCTGCCGAGGTCAAGGCAAGCGCCGAGGCAATGATCGCATCCATGGAAGCAGGCGATTACCACCCGTTCACAGGGCCAATCAACAAACAGGATGGATCAGCCTGGCTGGCCGATGGCGAGGTCGCCGATGACGGCACGCTCGCTGGCATGAACTTCTACGTCGAAGGGCTCAGCGGCGATATTCCACAATAGGAATGAACAGACCCAAAATCGCTAAGGGCCCCTGCATTTGCGGGGGTCTTTCTTATGTGGGCGACCGTCAAGTGCAGCAGGAATGCTGCAAGCGCTCAGTCGGCACCCGAATGGCAGGGAAGAGCAGATTGTGTTCACTAACCCGTCAATGCTAGTTTGGTGAGCTGCCAGCCTCTTTTGTCTGAGGTTGCCTTTGTTCCCTTCGAACTCATTGGATCATGATTGGGTTGGCGGGGTATGTAACCGCAAGGTGGAAACCGCAATTGGCCGGTCTAGGCTGTTGCTACAGAACCGTCGCCGCGTCTCACACCCTCCATGGGACATCTCGAAGGGAGCTCTGATTTAGGTATCCTCGACTTTTGCGGCGGTCTTTGGGCCGTGCTCGACGAACTCACCAAGCCTTGGTGCCCAAACGCTGCGGCTGTCCCTATGACGGTAACGAGCCCATTGTGCTGATTTTCCGCGGAGCGGCCGATGTCCGCAATACCAGCAGAGATGCGTTTCCCAAAACTGGGACACCGTGTATTTAGATGACCGCGACCCTGATTATTCAATAGAGAATTCACATGAGTGACCGCATACTAAATACCCCTTCAAGGATGACGGTCCTGATAGTAGGTGCATATGGCCTAATCGGCAGTGGGGTTGCGCAGCGTTTGGCGCGAGACGGGCATACGACCATCGGGCTTGGTCGCGATATCGACACCGGAAAACGCGTACTTCCAAGCATCAGCTGGCTGGCCGCAGACCTTCGCACATTGACTGAAGTGAGTAAGTGGCAACCTTTTCTAAAGGGCGTTGACGCCGTGGTGAATTGTTCAGGCGCTTTGCAGAATGGGCCTGAGGATCACCTAGAGGTGGTCCATCATTATGCCGTGTTTGCTTTGGCCCAAGCGTGCGCATCCGCGGACGTGCAGCTTGTTCAGATTTCAGCGGCAGGTGCACATGCGGATGCGACAACGCCATTTCTTGCGTCAAAGGCGCGCGGAGATGCCGCTATCCAGACGGCGGCTAAAACCCATCAAATATTCAGACCAGGACTTGTCTTGGCCAGACATAGCTATGGCGGCACGACCATGTTGCGCATGCTGGCTGCAGTTCCCTTGATACAGCCTATCGCAATACCTGAGGCCAAAGTTCAGACTATCGCACTAGATGATGTTGTTGAAGCCGTGAGCGCAGCACTCGCAGGCAATATTCCCTCGGGTTTTGTGGGGGATTTGGTCGAAAGCGATACGCATACTTTGCAGGAAGTTGTGGCGTCTATGCGCCAATGGCTGGGATTTGCGCCTGCGAGACGTGAAATCCTGATCCCACATTTTTTGATAGGAACAATATCCAGAGTTGCGGATGGATTGGGCAAACTAGGGTGGCGGTCACCATTGAGAAGCACCGCCGTCAAAGTGTTGGCCGATGGTGTACTGGAAACCAGACAGACCTTTCGGAATTTGGGTTGCCCCCTATCAGATCACTGTCGCAGACAATGGCTAGTATGCCAGCGCGGGCCGAGGATCGACTGTTTGCGCGAATGGCGCTGCTGACCCCCATTATCATCGCCACGCTAATTTTGTTTTGGTTTTTGTCTGGTGTCATTGGTTTCATCAGGATGAACGAGGCTGCGCTTATTCTTGAAGATGTCGGTTGGACACATGCCTTGGCAGTCACCAGCGTGCTTTTCTGGGCCATAGTCGATATCGCGATAGCAGTAGGATTTGCCTACCGACCCTATGCTAGACTGGCGTGCTGGTGTGCCATTTGGGTCAGTATTTTCTATTTGGCAGCTTCAACGCTTTTCGTGCCTAACCTTTGGCTTGATCCGCTCGGTCCTTTGGTCAAAGTGCTGCCAAGTGTTACATTGGCTTTGGTTGCACGCATTGCATTGGAAACGCGATGATCGTTTGGATTGATGTAGTGCTTTTGCTGCATATCCTTGGTGCCTGTGTATTAATTGGCACAGGCGCAGGGATCGCTTTTTTTATGGTTATGGCCCATTGTACCAAGGACGCCGCCACTATCGCGCATACAGCCGGCATTGTAGTCATCGCAGACATGCTATTCACGGCAACGGCTGCAGTAGCGCAACCTATCACGGGCTTCATTTTAGCACGCAATCTTGGATGGCCACTTTGGGATGGCTGGATCGCCCTCTCGCTTGCGCTTTATGTATTTATTGGACTCTTTTGGCTTCCCGTCGTGTCGATCCAAGCAAAAATGCGAGATGAGGCCCGTATGTCGGCGCAATCAGGTACAGCTCTCACGCCACGGTACATGCGACTTTATCGCATTTGGTTTGCATGTGGCATTCCAGCGTTCTTGGCGATTGTTGCACTACTATGGCTCATGATCGTCAAGCCAGTCATCACGTTTTGAGCACGGTTTGCTTTTCGGTTCAGTCACTAGTCCTCTAACATGATCACTGTCAGGCTGCATAAAACAGCCATTGGATCTGATTTAGCGAAGGTCAACAAAGTTCCGCCACCCGGACCTTGGTTGCGGCGCGCTAAAGGTCAGGTTCGGGGCAGTGTGTCGTGATATGGTGGCTGGCTTGGAAAAAACGCCCGGCTTGTGCCGGGCGTTTTGCTTTTTTGATTGCGGTGAAGCGCCTTAGTGGAACTTTGCGATTTCGCCGGACTTCAGGCGTGACTGGTAGCTGATCAACTCGCGCTTGACGATTGGCATCAGGCAGTACAGCGCCACGATGTTCACGACCGCCATGGCAAAGATCGCCGCATCCGAGAAGTCGATGACCGGGCCTAGGCTGGCCGAGGCGCCGATGATCACAAAAATGCAGAAGATCACCTTGAACACCAGTTCCTTGGTGTGGCCTTCGCCGAACAGGAAGGTCCAGGCTTTCAAGCCATAGTAGGACCAACTGATCATGGTTGAGAAGGCGAACAGGATCACCGCGATGGCCAGGATGTATTTAAAGGCCGGGAACGCGGATGAGAACGCTGCAGAGGTGAGCGCCACACCTTTGTTATCGCCCACTGTCTGGATGGTGCTTGCACCTTCATCCAGCAGATACATGCCTGTACTTGGATCCATGATCAGCTGACCGGTGATGATGATCACAAGTGCTGTCATCGTACAGATCACAACCGTGTCGATGAACGGCTCCAGCAGAGATACGAACCCTTCGGTGATCGGTTCCTTGGTTTTCACCGCAGAGTGGGCAATCGCCGCAGAGCCAACCCCGGCTTCGTTCGAAAACGCAGCGCGCTTGAAACCCTGGATCAGCGCGCCAACCATACCGCCGGCAACACCGGCCCCGGTAAAGGCACCGCGGAAGATCTCTCCGAAGGCCCAGCCGATCATGTTGGCGTTCATCAGCAGGATGACCAAGGCGGTCAGCACATACATCACGCCCATGATTGGCACGACTTTTTCAGTCACCCGGGCGATGGATTTCAGACCACCCACGATGACCGCAAAGACGATGCCCGCAAACACGATACCGGTGATCCAGCCGGGGTATTCGCCGACCACATTGGTGATCTGTGCATGCGCCTGGTTGGCTTGGAACATGTTGCCGCCACCAAGTGCGCCAAGGATACAAAAGACCGAAAACAGGATCGCCATGAACCGGCCCAATGGCAGCCCACGTTCGGCAAAACCTTTGGTCATGTAATACATCGGGCCACCTGACACGGTGCCGTCATCATATTCATTCCGGTATTTCACGCCCAGCGTACATTCGGTGAACTTGGACGCCATCCCCATCAGACCCGCAAGGATCATCCAGAATGTGGCACCCGGACCACCGATACTGACGGCCACGGCCACACCAGCGATGTTACCCAGACCAACAGTGCCCGAAAGGGCGGTTGCAAGGGCCTGAAAGTGGCTAACCTCGCCCGCGTCATTGGGGTCGGAATAGTCACCTTTGACCAGCGAGATCGAATGCGGGAAGGCCCGGAATTGGATCAACCCGAAATAGACGGTGAAAATCGTGGCCGCGATGACAAGCCACGCCACAATCCAGGGAAAGGTTGTGCCCGGGAATGGGCTGAAGATGAAACTGACGAACCAACCGGTCGCATTTGCGAAACCGTCATTAATCTGTTGGTCCAGTGACTGCGCCATGGCTGGCGCGCTTGCGGCCAGCGTGGCGGGTACGGCTATCGCTGCCGCCCTGAATAGGTTTTTCATGATTTCCCCTGTCATTTAAGGAACGATTGTGACCGGCACGGGGGCCGCTTGCGCCAGACTGCCTGCGACGGACCCAAAAATCCGCGTCGCCAGCCCCGAATGGCCTGTGCGTCCAATAATGATCTGATCTGCCCCTTCATCCTTGGCGATCTTGCAAAGCGTATCGGTGATATGCCCGTATTTTAACGCTGTGCTGACGGCGATGCCGCTGCCTGATAATTGATCGACGACCGGCTTCAGCACGGCGGTTTCCGCGCGCTCCAGCTCTTCGCCACGGCGTTTATGCCGCTCTTCAAGTTCTTCTGGTGTCAGGAATGAATATGGTGACCATTCGAGGACATGCGCCACCACGACACTGCCTCCTTCGGCCTTGGCAAGGCTGACTGAAAAATCCAGTGCCGCCTTTGCACTTTTACTACCGTCATAACCGACGACGATTTTGCGGGACATGTTATCCCTCCCTGTTGTTATTCGCTTCGGGTGAAGCACTTTCACGTTAACCCTTTCTTTCTCGAAAAGGTCCCTAAATTTCCCGCTTGTCGGGAAAAAACGCAAATTTTTGCCGCAAAAGTAGAAATGACGGGCAAATATCCCGTTGGAAACACGTGGTTTTATGCTTTCTGACGTTATCGCCGATAATTGGCGCGGGTCTCGAAATGCTGCTTATTCCTGCAACCGCCACTGCGTGGCCCGCTTTTCCATCATGCTGATCACGCTCCATTCCAGCGCCAGAATGAACAGCACGAAACTGAATGCGTAAGCCATCACATAGCCGATTTCGAAAAGCTGGAAATACAGGTGGATCTGAAAGCCGATCCCGTTGCTGCGCCCCAGAAATTCAACCACCAGCACGATTTTCCAGATGATCGCCAGCCCGTTGCGGGTGCTGGAGGCGATAAACGGCCAAAGTTGCGGCAGTACCAGATGCCGTAACCGGGTCAGCGGCGACATCCCGTATGACCGGGCCATATCGCCCAGTTTCGGGTCCAGCGCCCGCGTGCCTTCGCGGATCGTCACGGCGACCATTGCGGTCTTGTTCAACGCCACCGCGGTGATAGCCGCCACCTCGTTCAGTCCGATCCAGAGGTAGCACAGCACAATGACCACAAGGGCGGGGATGTTCAGAAACACCAGCAGCCATGCCCCGAACCAGCGATCCAGCGTCTGGTTCAACCCCATCGTCACCCCAATCAGCAGCCCAAGCCCCATGGCCAGCCCAAATGCGGCGGCGACCCGGGCGATGGTCGCCAACATGTGATGGGCCAATGCACCTGATGCGGCCTCTGCCTGAATGATCTGCCAGACGGCCAGCGGGCTGGGCAGCACCTTTGGGTCGGCCTTGGCCCATGCCAGAAAGGTCCAAAACAAAACCAGCCCGATCAAGGACATGGCTGTGATCGCACCATTCATCTGGGGGCTTGTCGCTTGCATGAAAGCAGCATGTCATGAAATCCCGACCCGACCCAATCCCAAAATGCGATGATCCTACCTAAGTCGCATAGGCTGACATGCATCACCGGCATAGGATCAGCCCATGCGTGGGTGCCGTTACATCTTGAGTTTTGTCTTGCTGATCTGGTCTGTGGTGACGGCAGTTGCCGCGCCGTTGGACCGCGCCGTGCTGGAACCTTATGTCGTGCCGCCAATGTCGCTGGGCGAACAATTGAATGATCAGGGCGTCTGGCAATTGCTGAACTCTGGCGGGGCAGAGGCCGGTTTTGTGTTTGAAACAGAACCGATGGCGCCGCTGCCCGGATTTTCCGGGGCGACAATCAACATGTTAGTGGTGCTTGATCTGGATGGCCGGTTTCTGGATGTAAAACTGATTTCACATAATGAGCCGATCTTTGTCTCTGGTTTGGGCGAGGCTGCGTTTCACAAGTTCTTTGAACAATATCGGGGCCATTCGATTTCCGACACGTTGGTTGTGGGCAATCCCTATGGCGGCGGCAGCGACGGATCGGCGTTGGTCTATCTGGACGGGGTGACCAAGGCGACCGCGTCGGTGCGCATTGCCCATGAAAGCATTCTGGCCGCCACCCTGAAAGTCGCCCGCGAAAAGATGGGCGGTATTGCCACGGGCCCGCCCGCTTATCCGAATATGGATTATGCCGAGGATCTGACCTGGGATGATCTGGTGGAACAGGGGCTGGTCACCAGCAAGACCGTCACCAATGCGCAGATAGACGCGGAATTTGCCGGTACGATCTGGGAATATGATGACCCGGACGCCAGCGCCGACCCTGATGGCACATATCTGGATCTGTGGGTGATCGATATCGGTCCGCCATCAATTGCGCGTGCGGTTCTGTCCGACAGCACATTTGACGAATTGCAGGGTTTCATGGCCATTGCCACCACCGATGAACCGGTGCTGGTGATTGAAACCGCCCGGCATGGGTTGATCACCGACGATTTCGTGCGCAACACCTCGCCCGATCTGATCAGTGCTGAACAGGGCGGCTTTCCGATTGCCTTGCGTGATGCGGATATCTTTATTCAACTGCATTCTGATCTGCCCGAGGCATTGCAGGATGGCGCGGCATTGATCCTGCGCACCGATCGCCGCCTTGGGTTTGACCCGACATCCGAATGGGTGCTGAAGGTGAAGGGGTTGCGCGAACATGGGGTGTTCCAGCCTGAAATTGGGTCGGTGTCGCTGGATGCGACCCTGTCGACCGATGCGCGGTTCTTTTCCCGACCCGAGGTGGTCAAACCCCGGCCTGCATGGCTGGATGCGATCATCAATCGGGCACCTGATCTGATTGTTCTGTCGCTGTTTCTGATCGGGCTTGTGCTGCTGTTGGGGGTGCGGATGAACCGGTTGGCGGGGCACCGGTATTTCACCCCGATCCGACTGGCCATTCTGGCCTTTATGACGGCGTTTGTCGGTTGGTGGGGGCAGGGGCAACTATCGATTGCGACGCCTTTGGCGGTGATCCGCACGGTATCGGAAGGCGGCAGTTTTGCCTTTCTGCTCTATGATCCATTTTCGCTGGTGATTTGGGCGGTCACAATTGCGGGTTTCGTGCTGTGGGGCAGGGGGCTGTTTTGCGGCTGGCTTTGCCCGTTTGGGGCGATGCAGGAATTCGCCCACCACATAGGCCGCATGCTGCGCCTGCCGCAGATTGAACCCAGTGCGCAATGGGATGACCGGTTGAAATGGGTGAAATACGCGGTGCTGGCCGGTCTGGTCGCCTTGATCTTCACCACGCCTGCCCGGTTGGACAAGGCGATTGAGGTAGAGCCGTTCAAGACGGCCATCACCACATTTTTTATCCGTGAATGGTATTATGTGGCTTATGCGGTCGGGTTGCTGTTGTTGTCGGCGGTCCTGTTCAAAGGGTTCTGCCGCTATATCTGCCCGCTTGGTGCGGTGATGGCGATTGGTGGCTTGGTGCGCGGACGCGACTGGATCGCGCGCCGCGCCGAATGCGGATCGCCCTGCCAGCTCTGCAAGGTTAAATGCAGCTATGGTGCGATCAAACAGACGGGCGAAATCCAGTATTCCGAATGTTTCCAATGTCTTGAATGTGTGACGATCCATGATGATCCGGGCCTGTGTGTGCCATTGGTGCTGGCCGCCAAGAATGGTCGCAGTTTGCATAGGGTGGCTGCCGAATGATGAACCGCCGCCGTTTTCTGACCATCAGCGCTACGACATTGGCAGCACCCGCATGGGCGGGAACGCATCGCTGGCAGGGTCGTGCCTTTGGGGCAGAGATCAGCCTGACGATCAGGGGCCCGGCGCAGCTGGCAGCACAAGCCATGGCAGAGGCACGCTCGGTTGTGGCAGAAGTCGAAGCGCTGTTCAGCCTTTATGACGCCGCATCGATGCTGAGCCAGTTTAACGCGACCGGTAGGCTGGACAACCCCGCCCCGCGATTTCTTGCGCTGATGCAGCGGGCGGATGAGGCGTACCATCTGACCGACGGTCTGTTTGATCCAACCGTGCAGCCTTTATGGCGGGCCTATGCGTTAGGGATTGGTGTGGATAGAGCCGCAGATCTGGTGGGGTGGGATCGGGTGCGGTTTGGCCCTGCTTGGGTCCGTTTGGGTGCCGGGCAGGCGCTGACCTTCAACGGTATTGCACAAGGGTTTGCCACAGACCTTGTCACAGCGCGGTTCGCTGATCTGGGGTTGGTTGATGTGCTGGTGAATATGGGCGAACACCGGGCGCTTGGCGGGCCGTGGCGGTTGGAAGTCGCTGACCCGGAATATGGGGCATTGGGTACGCGGACACTACACAATGGCGCGATGGCCACGTCCAGCCCGAGTGCGATGATCCTTGGGACAGGCGCGCATATCCTGCACCCGAAACGCCAACCACAATGGTCAACCGTATCCGTAGAGGCGGAAACGGCAACCATGGCTGACTATCTGTCAACAAGCCTGAGCCTCGCCCCGTTTGATCAGGTGGCGTCTATGCTCGCGCATCCACAGGTCAAACGTATCACGCTGGTTGATTTTAATGGTGACCTGCAAAGCCTGTCGTGACAACCGAGCCAGCGATCAGATAAAGCGTGGCCAAAAATCTGCGTAACGCAGATTTTTCCCCGCGAGGGTTCAGTTCCCGTCAGTTGTCTCAGACACCAGCGCGCCATCGGACCAGATACCGCTACTTTCGCGGCCGTCCGCAAATGTCATCGTACCTTCGCCTTCGCGGCGGCTGCGCACGAATGTGCCGACATAGACGTCACCATTGGAATAGGTTGCGGTGCCTTCGCCGTTGATTTCACCCTCAACCCAGTCACCGGCATAGACAAACCCGTCCGGCATCGTGATTTCACCTGTGCCATCACGCTGGCCGTTCTTGAAAGTGCCAACATAGACGGTGCCATCAGCATAGGTCGCGGTGCCTGTACCGTTGCGTTGACCATCCGCCCATTCGCCTTCATAGACGTAGCCATTGGCATAGGTCATTTTGCCCTGCCCATGGGTTTTGCCATCCAGAAAATCGCCCTCATAGACGAGGCCGTTCACATAGGTCACCACACCCGTGCCGTTGATCACGCCACCTTCCCAGTTGCCCTCGTAAACGGAGCCATCGGGATAGGTGATTTTCCCCGCGCCATTCGCCACGTTGCCGGCAAAGCTGCCGACATAGATTGACCCGTCAGGGTAGGTCACCTCACCATTGCCCGCGATCAGGCCCATGTCCCATTCGCCCACATAGACATAGCCATCCGTGCCGGTAAATGTGCCGGTGCCATGACGGCGGTCATCGACAAAACTGCCCTGATAGACATCGCCATTGGCGTAGGTGATCTTGCCATCGCCCTGACGTTTGCCGTCAAGTAGCGTGCCTTCGTAGATATTGCCATTGGCCTGGGTCAGCACGCCGGTGCCTTCGATCCGGCCATCAATCCATTCGCCGGTATATGTGATGCCGTCGGCCATGGTCATCGTGCCGGTTCCATCGCGTTCGCCCGCGACAAGCGACCCTTCATAGACCGACCCATCTGCATAGGTGACCTTGCCTTCACCTTCCTTAATGCCGTTAATCCAGTTGCCTTCATAGCTATAGCCATCCGGGCTAGTCATGATGCCGACACCATTATGCATCGCATTGCGGAATGCGCCCTGATAGACGACGCCATTTGCATAGGTCATCACGCCATTGCCAGTCATATTTCCGTCAACCCAGTCACCTTCGTAAGTGCTGCCATCGGTAAATGTGATTCGACCCTGACCTTCGGGCTTGCCTGCGGCAAATTCACCTTCGTAGACTGACCCATTGGGGAAGCGGGCGGTCCCTTGACCGCGAATCTCGCCTGCGACCCATTCGCCGGTATATTCAAAACCGTTGGGAAGCCGATATGTGCCGGTGCCATCCTGCTTGCCTTCCACGAAGGTTCCTTCGTAGACGCCACCGTCATCATATTGTTTTGTTTGCACTGTTTGCGCGTTTGCGCCCACAGCCAGTCCCACGGTGATGCATGCAGCCGTCGCGGCCTTGGTTAAATCAAACATGCTCATCACTCTCTCCATTCGCACCCCTGTTGGCGAAGCCTAGTTCAGGGACCCCAAGCTGACAACGGCTATCATGATCGATTGACGCGATCTTGCACCAATCGGCTTTCCACCGCGTTTCATTCTGCTACATGCATTGCAGCGCATTGGGACAAAACTATGACAAAATTATTTCGGTTAACCATGGCACAGCTGAACCCTACAGTGGGGGATATTGCCGGGAACGCAGAAGAGGCCCGTGCAGCATGGGCGGAAGGCAAGGCCGCTAAGGCCGATCTGGTGGCACTGCCCGAGATGTTCATCACCGGCTACCAGACCCAGGACCTGGTCGCCAAGCCTGCCTTTGTCGCCGATGCGATGTTGCATATCCGTACCCTTGCGCTGGATTGTGTGGATGGCCCGGCCCTGGCCATTGGCGGCCCGATGTTTGAAGAGGACCGGCTATATAACTGCTATTTCATTCTGAAGGACGGCAAGATCACCGCAACCATGCGCAAACATTTCCTGCCCAATTTCAACGTCTTTGATGAGGTCCGCCTGTTCAAAAGCGATGAAATCGCCGGGCCCTTCAGTGTTGGCAATGAGGTCCGGATCGGCTGCCCGATCTGCGAGGATGCCTGGTATCCCGATGTCTGCGAGGCGATGACCGAAACCGGGGCGGAAGTGTTGGTGGTGCCCAACGGCTCCCCCTATTTCCGCGACAAGTTTCCGATCCGGATGAACAATATGGTGTCCCGGGTTGTCGAAAATAATGTGCCACTGGTGTATCTTAACATGGTTGGTGGGCAGGATGATCAGGTGTTTGACGGCGGATCGTTTGTCCTGAACCGGGGTGGTAAACTGGCCTTGCAAATGCCTGTCTTTGACACCCAGATCGCTCATGTGGACTTCCAACTGACCGATGACGGGTGGGAGGCGCTGCCGGGTGACAAGGCGGTCCTGCCCGATAGCCTGGAACAGGATTACCGGGTCATGGTCGAAGGGCTGCGCGATTACATGCGCAAGACCGGCTTCAAAAAAGTGTTACTGGGGCTGTCGGGTGGGATCGACAGCGCGATTGTGGCCACGATTGCCACCGACGCGCTGGGCGCTGAAAACGTGCGCTGCGTGATGCTGCCGTCGGAATACACCTCACAAGGATCGCTGGATGATGCCGCCGCCGCTGCCAATGCGCTGGGCGTCAAATACGACACGGTCAGTATCGCAGGTCCGCGCGCGGCAGTGACCGACGCACTTGCCCCGCTATTCGGCGATATGCCCGCCGACCTGACAGAGGAAAACATCCAGTCCAGGATCAGGGGCCTTCTGCTGATGGCGCAATCGAACAAGTTCGGCGAAATGTTGCTCACTACCGGGAACAAGTCCGAGGTGGCCGTCGGCTACGCCACAATCTATGGCGATATGTCGGGCGGCTATAACCCCATTAAGGACATGTATAAGACCCGCGTCTTCGAATCCTGCCGCTGGCGCAATGCCAATCATCGGGACTGGATGAAGGGTCCGGCGGGCGAGGTGATCCCCGTCGCGATTATCGACAAACCGCCTTCGGCCGAGCTGCGCCCGGACCAAAAGGACGAAGACAGCCTGCCGCCTTACGACATCCTTGATGGTATCCTGAAGATGCTGGTTGATGATGAGGCATCGGTCGCCGATTGCGTCGCCGCAGGCTATGACCGCGACATCGTCAAAAAGGTCGAGCACCTGATCTATATCAGCGAATATAAACGGTTCCAGTCGGCCCCCGGCCCGCGCCTGTCGAACCGGGCGTTCTGGCTTGACCGCCGCTATCCGATTGTGAACAGATGGCGGGATGGTAGCTAAACCGGCATTTCCGCTTCTTGAACAACTGGCGCAAGACACGGCGGATGCGTGCGGACCGGCCCGCGTACCCGAAGGCAAGGGCGGACAGGTTTTCATTGATGGCGAACTGCACCGCATCCTTGACTTGAACACCCCTATCGCCGCGCAGCGCGCTTTTTGCTTCTCCGTGAATGAAAAGGAATTGGCGCATCTCTGCGAAATGATTGATGTGGTCTATCTGGGGTTCAAAGGGTTGCGTACCACCACGCTTTCGCCCCTGCAGAACCTGCCGCGGCTGCGCCGGTTGAAACTCTGGTGGGTGCAGAAACTAGTCGACCTGTCGCCGTTGGCTACGCTTCCGTTGGATGTTTTGACGCTAGATGACATCCGATACGCCAATGATCTGCAGCCGTTAGGTGACATGCCCTCTTTGCAATCGCTGTTGATCAGCGGGGGCATGAATGGCACGCAAAAGATCGACACGCTTGCGCCGCTGGCCACCATGCCCGCGCTGCGTGAATTACAGATCATCGCCACCGCTGTGACCGAGGATGGCTTGCGCCCATTGGTGGATTGCGCGGCCTTGCGGGAGTTGCTGTTGCCCAGCACGTTTGAAACGGTGGAATATGCCTATCTGCGCGCGAAACGACCCGATATCCGTTGTGCGGAATTGGCCGCCTATCAAAAACTGTCGCATCCGCTGGGTGACAAGGACATTCTGGTCACGGGTAAGCGCAAACCGTTTCTGAGCAGCAAGACGGACGATAAGCGGTTGGAGACCTATCAGCAGCGTTTTGATGAGATGGTGGCATCATATCGCGAAGGCGGTTGAACCGCCGCATCACACAGGGTCGTGATTTGCGCAAAGGCGCGCTGTTGGAAATAGTTCAGCAAATTAATGCAGGACATTCCATGAGATATCTTATTACTGTCACCGCCCTCTTCCTCGGTACGCAAAACGCCCAGGCCTGCGGGGTGCAGACCAACTGCGACGTCCCCGGCGGGTTTTATCGGATCGATACGCCCGACACACCGCCCACTGGCGCCATTTTGTTTGCCCATGGTTATCGCGGTACGGCAAACGGAACCATGCGCAATGAACGGTTCCGGCGGATGGCGACGGATATGGGGCTGGCCTTTGTCGCGCTGGATGCGGGGTCGGGGGATGACTGGCAATTGCCAAACGCGCCTGGTGGCAATGCGGGCGATGGCAGCGCCAATTTCAACTATGTTGCCGCCGTGATCGACGATCTGAAAAATAGGCATGGGTTCAATAATGACCGGATCATGATCACAGGCTTTTCGGCAGGTGGCATGCTGGTCTGGAACCTGGCCTGCGCGCGGCCCGATCTGGCGGGTGGATTCGCCCCGGTATCGGGTACGTTCTGGATGGAACCGCCCGATGATTGCGCGATCCCCGTAGCGAGCATCATCCACATGCATGGGGACAGTGACCGGACTGTGCCACTGGCCGGCCGCGCCATCGCCAATACCAAGCAAGGCGATGTTGGCGAGGCGATGACATTCTATCAACAGGTCGGCAGTTTCAACGAAAGCTATGAACGGGCCGGGCCGGGGTTGGATTGTCAGGGCAATCGTAATGCCGGTGGGCAGGTACTAGAATTCTGCATGTTCGAAGGCGGGCATTCATTTCGGCGTGCCTTTGTGCAGGATGCGTGGGACCGGTTTGTCGCGGCTGGGCAAATCGCATCGGATGGGTAATCATCGGGCATGTCTGGCCCGATCACGATCACACAAACCAGCAAGCTGCGGCGTTTTGGCGGTGCCATGCTTGCCATTATTGGCTTGCCCCTGACGATATTGTGGCTCTGGCTGGGGTTTCCGCCGCGCTTTGATTTTGGTGATCTGATATTCCTGCTCGGCGGGCCGGGGATGCTGGGCCTTGGGCTATGGGCCGCATTTTCGCAAACGGCCTCTCGGACGCGGCTGACCATTTCGGCAGATCAACTGGTGATTTACCCTGCGCAGAGGACGGCGGAACCGGTGATCATCAGTTTGGATGATCTGACCAGCGTTACGCAAACGGGGTTGTCGCACAACAACACCCGCTTGCGTTTCGCGGCCACCACGGGTGACACCGAACTTGCCACGGCCCTGCTCGATCGCGCACCACAGGACATCCTGCGATTAATCACCATCCAACTCGAGAACATGGGCAAACATCTGTCCCAGACAACAAGCCCCGTTCTGGGCGCACCTACAGGCATCTGGGAGGTACGCAAGGGCGTACCATTTAAGGCAAATTAGAATGGCGTGGTTGATAAGCCGTTAATCAAAATACGGTCTGTGCTATGTTGTCAGGCGGAGGGACCGCCATGTCAGAAAACAAGACCAAGCCGACCGATGTCAAAATCGCCGATTTCATCGCCAACATAGAACATCCAACACGCCGGGCCGATGCCCAGACGCTTGACGACATGTTCCGAAGTTTGACGGGCTGGCAGCCGCGGATGTGGGGCCCGACAATCATCGGCTATGGTCAATATGACTATACTTACGAAAGCGGCAGAACCGGATCATCACTGGCCACCGGGTTCAGCCCGCGCAAGGCCAATCTCGTCCTTTACATCATGCCCGGCTATGCCGATTTCGGGCATATTCTGGACCGGCTGGGCAAGCATAAGCTGGGCAAATCCTGCCTTTACATCAACAAACTGGCAGATGTGGATATGGATGTGGTCGCAGAGATCGTGCAGACCGGATTGGAAGACCTCGGCACCCGCTGGCCGGTGAACGCGACCTAACACTGACCGTCACGTCACGGCATTGACCCAAAATGAAAGGCCGGACCTTCGCGCACGGCGGTACGAATGTCTCAAACGAGCCCAAAATGCCAAATGCTGCAAGCTGCAAGCTGCAAGCTGCAAGCTGCAAGCTGCACCGATGGCTGCTATCGATCAAACTTCGAAGATCAAGCTTTCTATTCGACTGCCTGGATCGAATACGTCGTCCGGGTAACCCAGCGACACGTCCCGCAAGTTTGTTTTTCCCAGCGTCAGGTCTCTGGCATCATGGCTATGACCAAAGAACCAGGAGTCCGGGTTATGCGTATTTATAAGCTTGCTCAGATCGCTAGCATATGCTGCGTCGAGACCCTCCGAATATCTCTGCAGAACGCCTTGATAAGGGGCATGATGTGTGGCGACGCATGTCTTTCCGTTGAATGGTTGGCCAAGCGTCTCGTTCAACCAGTTCAAGTGATCCCGATGTCGAGCGACAACGTCGGTCGGCCAGAGCTTTCCACATCCACGCGATGCAACGCGGATTTTTTTGTAATCATTCATCTTAGTGGCAATAAGCCTCTTGTTAATTTCGCTTCCCAAGCCAAGCTCGAAGTCTGTCCAAAGTGTTGCACATAATATTCTGGTTTCGTTTAGGATTATTTGTTTCTTTTGAACGTATGCTACCCCAAATGACGCAGCTATTTCTTCAAGGCGGTCTTCGCCATCAAAACGGAAATCGTAGAAGTCGTGATTACCCGGTAATACGGATACACGATCTAGCGGCAAAATATGGGATAAGCGTTCAAATGCATACTTCCACCGAACTTTTGGCTTGTTCGATACATCCCCTGCTAACAGTAAGTGATCCAGTTCTGCGATGGACTGCTCGATGCCCTCGAAGGGGTTTCTGTTTCTTTCGAACCAAAAGTCATCGTGTAGGTCTGAAAGAACAAGCACCCGCATCTGAATCTCCGTTTCAAAGCAACGTAAATTTTCACCGCGCTGATCTTCAACGGCTTTCAACAATCAAGTGAGGGTGTAGCGGCTAGGCGATCCAAACTCCATCGCATTCAACTAAGCCCAAAGCGGCCATTGGCGGTGTCAGAGCGAAATGGCGCTTTGTCCCGCGATGCCGCCATTGGGTTAGTGTAGGATGCCATCGCCCATGACCCGCAATGGCTTTGCTCTTTTATCCGCTGGCCGACGTCAATTCATTCTAGTATCCAATTGCGCAGCCATCTTTGCGCGGGTCGCTCCCGGCTTCCAAAACACCGTCATCATGGATCTTGATCGCCTGCGCCCCGCCGATGGCGGTTTCGGGCGTTTGTACGTTGTGCCCTAGGTCATTGAGCTTTGCCCGCACGTCGTCGCCATAGCTGGTTTCCACGTTCAACACGTCCCCTTCGGCAAAACAGCGTGGCGCGTCGATGGCCGCCTGCGGGCTGAGCCCGAAATCGGTGATGTTGGTCACAAACCGCGCGTGCCCGGTGGATTGGTATTGCCCGCCCATCACGCCGAAGGGCATCAGCGCCTTGCCATCTTTTTGCAGCATGGCAGGGATAATCGTGTGCATCGGGCGTTTGCCGGGACCTACCGCGTTCGCGTGCCCCTGATCCAGCGTGAAGCCCGCGCCCCGGTTCTGGAACAGCACCCCGAATTTGTCTGACGCGATGCCAGACCCGAAGGAATGGAAGATCGAGTAGATCAGCGACACGCACATCCGGTCCTTATCGACCACGGTGATGTAGATTGTGTCTTTATGCACCGCCTCTGACGCTGGTACGTTCCCCGGCATGGCCTTGCCCGGATCAATCAGGGCGGCCAGTGCCGAAGCCGTGTCGGATGATGTCATATGATTCAGCCGTGTCATGTGATCGGGGTCAGCCACGAACCGGTTGCGCGCATCATAGGCGAGCTTGGTCGCCTCGGCCTCGAGATGCGCGCGTTCTGCCCCCCGTGGGTCCATGCCCGCGATATCGAAATGTTTGAGGATATTCAGGAGCAGGATCGCCGTGGCCCCCTGCCCGTTTGGCGGATGTTCATAAAGGTCAAGCCCGCCATAGCTGCCCATGATCGGGTCGGTATAGTCGCAAGCGGTGTTCGCGAAATCATCCAGCGTGTGGCTACCGCCCAAGGCCTGCAGGCTGTTGGCCATATCCTCGGCGATTTCGCCCTCGTAGAAGGCTTCACGGCCTTCCATTGCGATTTCGCGCAGAACCTTGGCCTGACCGGGCGCGCGGAATAACTGACCCGGTGCAGGGGCCGCGCCGTTCATCAGGAACAGGTCGCGGGCATGGCCCGACAGGTTGTCCACTGCCTGCGCCCAGTCGGACGCGACCCGTTCGGCCACGGGGATGCCGGCTTCGGCATAGTGGATCGCGGGGGCGAGCGTGGCCTTTAGCCCGATCTTGCCCCAATCCTTTGACAACCGGCAGAACGCATCCACCGCGCCAGGTATCGTGACAGCGTCAGCGGTGTAAGGGGCGATGACATTCCCCTTTGCCCGCAAGCCGTCTACGTCGATCCCGGCGGGCGCCCGGCCTGAACCGTTCAGCGCCTTGATCTCATCCGATCCGGGCGGATTGAACAGCACAAAGCAATCACCGCCGATCCCGGTCATCTGTGGTTCGCAAAGTCCCAGCAAAACAGCCCCTGCAATGGCCGCATCCATTGCGTTACCGCCTGCTTCCATGATCTGCACCGCGACCTTGGCCGCCAGCGGGTGCGATGTAGCACAGATGCCGTTGGTTGCATAAACCGCCGAGCGTCCGGGTTTGTGAAAGTCGCGCATGAGGTTCTCCCGTAATTTGGGGGAGCCTACGGGATGCAGCCGCCGGTGCAACGATGATTTGGCAGTGATTTTTGCGCCCCCCCGGAATGAATTGGACCCTTCGCGCGTAAGCATTGCGATGGCAGATCAAACAGAGCCGTCAATTTGTTAAGTGTATTAAGGAGATGATTGATGCCTCAGGTTCATCACAAAGTACAAATGCGCTATCTTTTGAGTGTAGGTCCGATCGGGATTGGCGAGGCCCACACCCAGCCTGATGCGAGAGACTTTATCGAAGACTTAATTGACCTTGGAATTGTTAAGCGGCTGTTTGTAGAGTACCCGACCGGATGGCAACCGCGGATGAATAACCTAAAGACTGCGATCACAGCGACCCCGCCAAATAATAATTTGGCTACGCAAATCGTACAAAACTTTGTCTATAGCCAGCAGTTCTTTTGCCAGATTTATCCCTTACCAGTATTGTTTGCATATGCATTGTCAAAAGGTGTCGACGTCTGGTGTGCGGATCATTGGGTCGGTGGCGGTGCGGCAAGGTTTCGGACCCGGCATCAAATGGTGCAGGCCACGTTTCAGCGTGAAACCCAGAACGATGGTCCTGAGGGGAGTATCATCCTGTTTGGCAGCCATCACTTTGACGATGTCAACAATCCGCTGGAGGACTACATCCCGGGCTTGCAGTATTACAATTTCTGAGAGACGCATTCCGCGCTGTGAGATCAGGTCTGCGATCCGGGAAAAGGTGCCCCGATGCCGCCATCATGGGTGGGGGCTGTAATCCGACGACATCGGGGCAAGCCGTTTGGCTATGCAGATAGTTATGCCCCTTGATAAGGGCGCAAGAGTGATCGGATTTGGGCGGTTTGAGGGCTTTCCCTTCGGTGATTGTGGCCATAACGTCGGGGCCGAACCAAGGGGAGAGCCAATATGCGAAACGTTGTGATCACCGGTGCCGCCCGCACCCCGATGGGCGGGTTTCAGGGCGTGTTTGCCGATGTGGACGCCCCCAATTTGGGTGCTTCCGCAATCCGGGCGGCGATGCAAGGTGCGGACGTCACAACAGCCGATGAGCTGTTGATGGGTTGCGTTTTACCCGCGGGGCAAGGTCAGGCCCCCGCCCGGCAGGCCGGGTTTCTGGCAGGTTTGGGCGAGGATGTCCCTGCCACGACCCTGAACAAGATGTGCGGATCGGGGATGAAAACCACGATGATGGCGTTTGATCAGATCGCCCTTGGTGGTGCCGATTTGGTAATTGCTGGCGGGATGGAGAGCATGACCAATGCCCCATATCTGATGCCCAAAATGCGTGCCGGTGCCCGCATCGGCCACCAGCAAGTGCAGGATTCGATGTTTCTGGATGGGTTGGAAGATGCTTATTACAAGGGTCGCTTGATGGGCACTTTTGCCGAGGACTGCGCCGAGAAGTTCCAGTTCACACGCGAGGCGCAGGATCACTATGCGCTGGCATCCCTGTCCAATGCGCTCGAGGCAGAGCGGTCCGGCGCGTTTGATGCAGAGATTGCCGCCGTCACCGTGCATGCCCGCACCGGCGAAGAGGTGATAACCCGCGATGAGCAGCCTGGTAAGGCGCGCCCCGAGAAGATCCCAACCCTGAAACCCGCCTTTCGCAAGGATGGTACGGTCACGGCGGCAAACGCATCCAGCATTTCCGACGGTGCGGCGGCATTGGTGCTGGCCGCCAGTGGCCCCGCCCGCGCCCGCATTCTGGGCCATGCCAGCCATGCCCAGGCCCCCGGTTGGTTCACTACCGCCCCCGTCCCCGCCGCACGGAAATTGCTGACCAAGATCGGCTGGTCGGTGGATGACGTGGATCTGTGGGAAGTGAACGAAGCCTTCGCCGTGGTGCCCATGGCATTCATGCACGAGATGGGCATCGCCCGCGACAAGGTGAATGTGAATGGCGGTGCCTGTGCATTGGGTCATCCGATTGGCGCATCCGGCACAAGGATTATTGTGACCTTGCTGAATGCACTAGAAACACGCGGTTTGCGCCGTGGCGTCGCCGCGATCTGCATTGGCGGCGGTGAAGGCACGGCGATTGCGATTGAACGCGTCTAGCCCCCAGTATGCATTGTCATGCTGCCCCGGTTTGAATAGCTAGGGCGCATGCAAGTCATGCCGATCACAGCCTCTCCGATGCGGAAAATCATCCAGGTGATTCTGGGCCTTACGGTTTGCATCGTCGTGTTCTTTTGCGCCCTGCCCTATCTGGCGGTTCTGGCCGCTGCGATTACCGGGTCCACCGACACGCTGAACCATTTGGCAGAGACGGTTTTGTGGCGCTATTCCCGTGACACGATGGTGTTGGTCGCCCTTGTGACCGTGGGAAGTGCGCTGTTGGGAACCGGTGCTGCATGGCTGGTGACAATGACCGATTTCCCGGGCCACCGCTGGATGGAGATCGCGCTGGCGCTGCCCTTGGCCTTTCCCGCCTATGTGCTGGCTTATGCCTATACCCATTTGCTGGATCATCCCGGCATCGTGCAGACGACGTTGCGCGATATCACCGGGTGGGGCCCGCGCGAGTATTGGTTTCCAGAGGTCCGGTCCATCGGTGGTGCTGCTGTGATGCTGACGCTGGTGCTGTACCCTTATGTCTATCTATTGGCCCGCGCTGCGTTTTCCACCCAAAGCGGATCAGCCTTCCTGGCGGCCCGTGTTCTGGGCAAATCCCCCTTGCAAGCTTGCATTCTGGTGTCGCTTCCCATGGCCCGCCCGGCCATAGCGGCGGGCGTTCTGCTGGTCGCGATGGAGACGATCGCCGATTTCGGCACCGTCGCCTATTTTGGCGTGCAGACCTTTTCGGTGGGCATTTACACAAGCTGGTTTTCTATGGCTGACAGGGCGGCGGCGGCGCAGCTGTCGCTTGGCCTGCTGATTTTTGCCCTGCTGCTGGCATTCCTGGAACGCTACAGCCGTGGCAATGCCGCCTATACTGATGCCCAGCGCAAGCCGCCGATGCAGCGGATCAGGCTGCAATCGTTTGCCGGGACAGCCGCGATGATCGCCTGTTTGGTCCCGATTGTTCTGGGTGTGGTGATCCCGGTCATCGCACTGACCACAATGGCCATCGGGTCGGAACAGAACCTGCTGAGCGCGCGTTATCTTGGTTTCATCCGGAATTCGATCACGCTTGCGGCGATTGCCGCATTGGTCACGGTGTTCGCTGCGGTGCTTTTGGGGACGCTGAACCGGGTGCGCGGCAGTCGCATCGCCGCCATATCCCTATATCTGGGACGGTTGGGTTATGCCGTGCCGGGCGGGGTGATTGCCGTTGGTCTGCTTGTGCCCTTTGCGATGTTTGACAACAGTCTGGATGCCTGGATGCGCGCCAATATGGGCATATCCACCGGGCTGCTATTCACCGGGTCGATCTGGTTGCTGATTGCCGCCTATATGATCCGGTTTCTGGCCGCTGCCATCGGGGCCTATGAAGGCGGCATGTCATCGGTTGGCACCAATATCGATGCTGCCGCCCGCACGCTGGGCGCCGACATCCCCGGCCTTGTCCGGCGGGTGCATATGCCGATTGTCAGTGCCAGCCTGTTCACCGCCGGGCTGATCGTTTTTGTCGATGTGATGAAGGAACTACCCGCAACGTTGATCATGCGCCCGTTCAACTATGACACGCTGGCGGTGCAGGCGTACCGGCTTGCGTCAGATGAGCGGTTGGACGGTGCGGCGGTGCCCAGTCTGGTGATTGCTGCCGTTGGGTTGCTGCCAGTTATCTTGCTATGTCGTCGGATGCGGCGGGGTGTCGCCTAAAAAGAAAGGGGCAAGACCAATGGTCCGCCCCTTTCAATGAAGATAAGTGGGAGCCGTTTGGGGGCGGTTATTCCCAACCTACCTCGTTAAAAATCGCCTGTGCGGCGGGTACGTTTTTGGCAACCTTGCTGAGATCCACAGCGTCCGGGCGGAAAAGCCCAAGTGCGGCGACAGAAGGTGACAGGCCAACACCGGGCACTGCCGGGTATTCATCGTTACCTGCGCTGAAATATTGCTGTGCGGGATCAGAGGCGAGGTATTCCATGAACTTGATGGCGTTTTCCTTGTTGGGCGCATTGGCGGCCACACCGCCACCCGACAGGTTCATATGCGCGCCTTCTGCGTTTTGCGCAGGGAAAACCCAGCCGATATTATCCATTGCGTCCTGGTCCAACCCATCAACATCTTTCCGGATCGCGCGGGCGAAGTAATAGGTGTTCGAGATCGAAATGTCGCATTCACCCGATACCAGACCCCGCAGCTGATCGGTGTCGCCGCCCTGCGGTGCGCGTGCGAAGTTATCGACAACGCCCTGCGCCCAGCCTTTGGCCGCGTCAGCACCATGATTTTCGATCACGGCTGACAGCAATGTCTGGGAATAGACGTTGGATGACGACCGGTGGCAGATCTGCCCCTTATACGCCGGATCGGCGAGTGAAACATAATCCAAGGGCGGGTTTGTCACATCGGTTTTGTCGTAAAAGATGATCCGGGCGCGCTGGCTGAAGCCGAACCATTGGTTGTCGGCATCCTGCAGAGCGCTTGGCACGCGGGTTTCCAGAACATCGCTGTCGATGGATTGCAAGACACCGGCGTCTTTTGCCCGTTCCAGCCGGGATGTATCGACCGTCAGAAGGACGTCGGCGGGCGAATTTGCGCCTTCGGCTTCCATCCGGGCGATCAGTTCATCCGCTTTGCCTTCGATCCGGTTGATGGTGATTCCCGTCAGGTCCGTAAAGTCCGAATAAAGCCGTTCGTCAGTGTCATAGTGGCGTGATGAATAGAGGTTTAATTCACCTTCAGCGACGGCACCCGTTGCCACGGCGGCGACGGTCGCGGCCAGGATCATTCGGGTTTTTGTGGTGTTGTGCATGGTCCAATCCCTTTTTGCGAGTATTTCACTCAGGAAAAGGTTCTAACGTCTTTTTTGGCGGTGTCTAGATACCCGATTAAAATTGTCGGATTGACATAGATGATTATTTCACTCAGGTATAAGGAAAGCCTCTAGCCACCCCTCATTCATGATGGGGAAGCCCGACACATCGCCAGATTGAAAGGACTTCCCAATGCGACAGCCTTCCAAAGATAAAAAAGCCACACGAACCGATGATGCGCCCGTTGTGCCCAGCAGGTCCGAAATACTCGCCGCCCTTCAAAGCGATCAGGGCCGCGCGGGCCTCCAGTTGGAATGGGTCCTGGACCGCTGCGATACAGCGAATGGAGCGGATAAATGGTAGTTCAGATGATGCCCCAAGCCGCCAAGCCCGCCGCTCCCAAACTGCCCACTTACGATGCACAGGACCTGACCCGCGATGGCGATCAGGCCTATATTGTGCTGGGCGATCAGACCTATGTGCTGCGCATTACACGCGCTGGCAAACTGATCCTGACCAAATGACCAGCGCCGTTGAAAACCGCGGCGGCGCACCGGTGGCCATGCTGACCGATCTGGACAGTGTTTCTGCGGCGTCCGTCATATATCTGCGCATGTGGTGTAACGGCCCGGAAACGCAGGTTGATGTCTGGAATGATCTGGCCAATGCGCTGGGATCGCAACGCGGCCGCAAGGCGCTTGAGACATTAGAAGACCTTTGCGGGTTATGCGCCCGCCATGGCCGTCGCCCGCTGATGCGGCATTCGGTTCAGTGCAAATGCATCGGTGCCGATGAGGCCTGTTTTGCCAACTTCATCGCCACCGCCGCAGATGGTGAGCGCGACGACGCCATGCTGATCGCCACATTGCTGGTGCGTGCCGATGTCGCCCCGATCATCGCCTCATTGGCCACAGATTTTGGCCTGGCATTGAAACAGATGAAGCTTGCCGCACCGCGCGAAGTTGCATTGCATCACCCCAACCACACGACACTTCACTAACAGGGACCAAACCTTATGAAACCGACATTTCTTGCGTCAACAGCACTTTGCCTCGCCCTTGCGACGCCCAGCTTTGCATTGGAAAAGACCGATGTTTTGGACAATTATGCCAATATCGCAGCGGCGAAATATGCCGATAGCCTGACAACGGCCCAGACACTGCAAGCGGCAGTGACGGCCCTTGCTGCCGCCCCGTCGGCGGAAAACCTGCAAGCTGCGAAAGAGGCATGGCTGGCCGCCCGCGTGCCGTATCAGCAGACCGAAGTGTACCGTTTCGGCAATGCCATCGTTGATGATTGGGAAGGCAAGGTGAATGCCTGGCCGTTGGATGAGGGTCTGATTGACTATGTTGATCCATCTTATGGCGGTGCCACGGATGAAAACGCCTTTGCTGCGTTGAATGTCGTGGCCAACCCCAGCTTTAAGCTGTCAGGTACGGACATTGACGCAACATCAATCACACCGACCCTGCTGGCCGAAACGCTGCACGAAGCTGATGGAATCGAATCGAATGTCGCCACAGGCTATCACGCGATTGAGTTTCTATTGTGGGGTCAGGATCTGAACGGTCATGGTGATGGTGCTGGCAACCGTCCATGGACCGATTTTGCATCTGGCGACGCATGTACCAGTGGCAATTGTGACCGTCGGGCGGAATATCTGACCGCCGCCACCGATCTGCTGGTGTCTGATCTGGAATGGATGGCCGCCCAATGGGTCGACGGGGGCGCCGCCCGCGCTGAGCTGTTGTCGGATACCGATGCGGGAATCGCCGCCATCCTGACCGGTATGGGGTCGCTTTCATATGGTGAACAAGCCGGTGAGCGCATGCGCCTTGGTCTGATGCTGAATGACCCCGAGGAAGAGCATGATTGCTTTTCCGACAACACCCATAACAGCCACTACTATGATGGTCTGGGAGTTCAGAACGTCTATCTGGGTGAATATGTCCGGGTTGACGGCAGCTTGGTTTCCGGCCCGTCCCTGTCGGATATGGTTGCAGAGGCGAGCCCCGCGCTGGACGAGGAAATGCAGATTAAGCTATCGACCACAATGATGGCCTTGGGACGGATCAAGACTGCGGCAGAAGCCGGGTTCAGCTATGATCAGATGCTGGAACGCGGCAACGATGCGGGCGAAGCGCTGGTGATGGGTGGCGTCAACGGATTGGTTGACCAGACCAAATCCATTGAACGTGTGGTTGCCGCACTGGGCGTTGACCAGATCGCCTTTGAAGGATCCGACAGCCTGGATGATCCAGAGGCCGTCTTTCAATAAGCTGTTGTAATTCCTAGATACAAGAAGGCGGTCCCTTTTGGGGCAGCCTTTTTCCATGGAGCCCCGATGACCAAGATCCCCAACCCTTGTATTGATGTCTGCAAGTACAAACGCCAAGGACATTGCATCGGTTGTTCGATGACCAGGGCGCAGAAGTCACTTTTCAAGCATTTGAAAAAGAACAGTCATCGCGAAGGGTTCGTCGAAATGCTGATCGCCCAGCAGGCCCAGATGGGTAAGTTCAAGGGGTGGTCATCAGCCTATGCCAAGAAGCTGAAGAAAAAAGGTGCATCACTGCCTTTCGATCTACGGTCTTAAAAGTCCGAACCAATACAAAGAAGACGCCCCGCCCGGTGGGCACCGCCGGGCAGCGCCCAACCGCCCCCTGGGCGGACGTCCCCTAACCTTTTTGATGCAGGCGTTACGGATTTTCGGACCAACACCTAAAACAAAAAAACCCCGGCCTTGCCGGGGTTTTTTCATGCTTGTCTTGTGACGCGATCAACCCAGATGCGACCGCAGGAACCAGGCGAATTTCTCGTGCTCCTGACCACGCGCAATGCACAGATCCTCTGTCAGGGTGTCGCCATGTTCCGCCGCCAGTTCACCGCAACCTGCGAGTGTCGCCGCAAGGGTTTCCTGTGCGTCCTGCATCATCTTGATCATCTCTTTATCCGTCGCGTGGCCGTCATGTTCGGACACTTTGGAACGCTTGATCATCCCGGCAAGCATGCCTTCGGCATGTGCGTCGATGGCCCGAATACGTTCGGCCAGATCATCCTGCGCGACAAAGTGATCTTCGTAGATTTTCTGAAACAGATCGTGCAACGGGCCGAATGCCATACCCTTCACGTTCCAATGAAAGTTCTGCGCAAGCATCGTTGTGACCGCCGTTTCGGCCACGGATTGGTTCAGCGCCTCGGCAATTGCGGTTTTCGCATCTGTATTCAACGACATGGCTGTTTGGGTCATTCCAACTCTCCGGTTTTTTCAAATTCTCACTGGCTGGCTGGCGTCAGGCTGGCTTGCTCCACAGCTAAATAAGCCACTGCGACCGGTAGGCAAGCCTTTTTTAGAATTATTCTAAATCTGACGAAACCGCTCGGATATACCCTTGATCAGGAATGCGATGTTGCGTTGGTGCAGTTTTGGCACCCGCGACCGGATGAGAAAGGAAAAACTGTCCTGATCGCCGCTGGCAATGGCCATGATCGCACGCAACAACCAAGCCTCATCAAACGACACCTCTGCCACGCCGGGCCGGTAGAACACGGGCTGATCACTGACCGCCTGACGCAGACATTTCAGCAGCGCCCGCGCATGCGCATCCCTTGCCATGTCGTGCTTTGTCGACAGCAGCGCGCAGGCCTTGAAAAGGTCAGTATATGCAGCGCTGCGGCATTGTAGGGCAATCATGCGCAGCCGGTTCAGGCACCCCCGCCAGTGCGTCGGGATGGGATCCGCAGGTGGGCGGCTGGATGGGCTGGCAAATGCCATATGTCGGACTGCCGATGACGCCATGTCGTATCTTTCATCAAATGTTGCAGCGATAGAATCTGCGCTATTTTCTTTTCCTGACTATAATTATAAGAATTAGAAAAGAATGAAAGGTAGAACGTGCGAAGACCATCAAAATTCGTTGCAATGGTGATCATGTGCATCGCGGCTGAGTCGTCGGCGGACCCCTTGGGTGACCCACATCTGGACGTCATTGCGCGCACTGATGCTGAGGCCGCCCGCATCGCTGATGTTACTGCCCCCACAACCGATTTCACCCAAGCCCACAAGTTCGAAGAACGACAGGCCGGCGCTGCAACCGTCCGCGCACGCAACAATGCCGATGCGTTTTCGCAGCCTTCGGGCAATATCGCGTTTGAGGACGAACTGACCTTTAAGGTTGGCAATGGCCTGTTCCGCAAATTATGGGTGTCTTCGCCTTCCTCGACCCTCGCCTCTGACGGGCTTGGTCCGCTGTTCAACGCCCGGTCCTGCCAGCGCTGCCATATCAAGGATGGCCGTGGTCACCCGCCCGAACCGGGTGATGATAATGCCATATCGATGTTCCTGCGCGTGTCGATCCCCGGCAATTACGAGGATGGTATCAAAGAGATCGAAGACTATATCGCCACACTGCCCGACCCGACCTATGGCACCCAGTTGCAGGAATTTTCGGTGCAGGGTCACGCCGCCGAGTACCAGCTGGACATCACCTATACCGAGGAAGAGATTGCCTTGTCCGAGGGTGAAACCGCCAGTCTGCGTCATCCGACATATACCGCCGAAAACCTTGGCTATGGACCGTTACATCCTGATGCCATGCTCAGCCCCCGCATCGCCAACCAGATGATCGGCCTTGGCCTGTTAGAAGCCGTTCCTGCCGCCGATATTCTGGCCGCAACCGACCCCGACGATGCTGATGGCGATGGTATTTCGGGTCGTGCGAATATTGTCTGGTCTGCGGAGTTTGATCAACCGATGCTGGGCCGGTTTGGCCATAAGGCGGGCAACCCCACGATCAGGCAGCAGTCGGCAGGCGCATTTGCGGGCGATATCGGTATCGCCTCACCCATGTTTCCCAACCCTGCTGGCGAATGCACCCAGGCGCAGACCGCCTGTCAGAGCGCCCCGCATGGCGATGGTGATGATCGGGTGTTTGAGATCGATGACGAGATCCTTGACCTTGTCACCTTTTATAGTCGCAACCTTGCCGTTCCCGCCCGTCGCGATGTTGATGACGCCCAAGTGCTGCGCGGCAAGGAGGTTTTCTACAGCACCGGCTGCACCTCTTGTCATACACCCAGTTTTGTCACCCATCGCCTGAAGGATCAGCCGGAACAAAGCTTTCAACTGATCTGGCCCTATACCGATATGCTGCTGCATGACATGGGCGAAGGGCTGGCCGATCATCGGCCAGAGGCCCGGGCAACGGGCCGCGAATGGCGCACCGCCCCCTTGTGGGGCATTGGCCTGACAGAACAGGTTAGCGGGCACAGCTATTTCCTGCATGACGGGCGCGCCCGATCGCTGCTGGAGGCGATCCTTTGGCATGGTGGCGAAGCGCAGGCGCAGCGCGATGCGGTGGTTGATATGCCCAAGGTGGACCGTGACGCCCTGATCAGATTTTTGGAAAGCCTATGAGACAGCTAATCGCGACCATTGCGCTTGTTTGCCTGCCGCTGACTGGTGCGGCGCAGACCGTCGATATCGTCGTGGCCCAGCATATTCTGCCGGGTTTTGACCGTCTGGCCCAGCGCAGTGCAGTTTTGGCTGAAACCGCCGCGACCGATTGCAGCCCCACATCAGCCCCTTTGCGCGCGGCCTATCATGATGCGTTTGATGCTTGGGTTGCGGTGAGCCACCTGCGCTTTGGCCCGACCGAGGTTGATGACCGCGCCTTCGCCCTTGCCTTTTGGCCGGACAGCCGGGGGGCGACACCCAAAGCCTTGTCCGCGCTGATCCGGGATGAGGATGATATCGCCGCCAGTGCGGCAGCCTATGCCGATATGTCCATCGCCGCGCGTGGTTTCTATGCGATGGAATTTCTGCTGTATGACGATGTGATCACGTCCATGGGCAGTGACGCCTATCGCTGCCAATTGGTGCAGACCGTCGCCGCCGATATTGCGGCCGTTGCTGCGGCTGTCGATGATGATTGGAATGACGGTTATGCCGACCGCCTTCTGTCCCTATCTGATACATATCGGACTGATGCCGAGGCCTTGCAGGAATTATTCAAGGCATTGACGGCGGGGTTGCAGTTTACATCTGAAACCCGGCTTGGCCGTCCGCTTGGCACGTTTGACAAGCCCCGCCCCTTGCGGGCAGAGGCGCGGCGGTCGGAACGCTCTACCCGCCATGTGCTGATTTCGCTGACGTCATTGCGTGATCTGGCGGGGCATCTATCTGAGAACGACCCCGAATTGTTTGGGGCGTTCGACAGGGCTTTGGCCAAGTTGCAGGTGCTTAATGATCCGGTCTTTGCCGGTGTCGATACACCGCAATCGCGCCTGCATGTTGAGATCATTCAGCAAGCCGTTGATGACATTCGCGTCATTGCAGCCACCGAACTGGGGCCGCGCTTGGGTGTTGCGTCAGGTTTCAATGCGCTGGACGGCGATTGATGACCAACCGACGCGCATTTCTCGCCGGGTTATTAGCAGCGGGTGTGGCCCCTGCCGCGACATGGGCAGAGGCTGGCGGGCCAGCCTTTCTGGCGGCAGCGGCCCGGGTTGATGGCAGCTTCGTTCTGTGTGGCATCAACGCCCAGCGCGACATCCTGTTTGAAATCCCGCTGCCTGCCCGTGGCCATGCGGCAGCGGCACACCCGCAGCGCCCCGAGGCCGTGGCTTTTGCCCGCCGTCCGGGCACATATGCCATGGTCATTGATTGCTTGACGGGTGAGCCGCGCAAAGCGCTGGAAGCCCCTGCCGGTCGTCATTTTTACGGCCACGGCACATTCAGCCGCGATGGCACATGGCTGTTCACGACCGAGAATGACTATGAAAGCGGTGAGGGTCGCATCGGCGTCTGGGATGCCGCGCACGGATATATCCGCACTGCCGAGTTCAGCAGTGGCGGGATTGGCCCGCATGACCTGAAGCGTCTGCCGGGGACCGATACGCTGGTCATTGCCAATGGTGGCATTGATACGCATCCTGAGAGTGGCCGGGCCAAATTGAATATACCAACCATGCGCCCCAATCTGGCCTATGTTGTGGACGACGTGGTAGTTGAAACCGCTGCACTTGCGCAAGAATGGCACAAGAATTCGATCCGGCATCTGGCCGTTGCCCGTGACGGCCGGGTGGCCGTCGGGATGCAGTGGCAGGGTGACACCGATCCGCATGCGTTGGTTGGCTTGCATGAACGTGGGCGTTCCATGACCCTGCTAACCGCGCCTGATTTGCGCCCGATGCAGGGCTATGTCGGCAGCGTGGCTTTCTCGCAAGGTGAGCAACAGATCATCGCCACGTCGCCACGCGGCGGGCTGATCCAGCATTATGATGTCGGCACCGGTGCCTTGGCGTTTGAAACGGCGTTTGCAGATGCCTGTGGGGCGGCGGCGGCGGCGGGTGGTGCGCTGGTGACAACGGGTCAGGGGCAGCTCGTGCATGTTGCCGGGCAAGCCACTGACGTCCGCCCGACACCGGGCTTGCAATGGGACAACCACCTTGTCAGCTTGCGCAATATTGATCATCGACATAGCTGACTGATTGCATTCTTTGATACCGAAAGGCCCGGATATGACGCGCGTGGATTATGACCTATTGGCAAAAACAATAGCCGCCCTGACCGATGGTGAGGATGATGTCATTGCCCTCATGGCCACGCTTGCCTGCGAAGTGCATCACAGCGATGATCGGTTTGATTGGACCGGTTTTTATCGCGTCGTTGCGCCTGAATTGATGAAGATTGGCCCGTATCAAGGTGGGCATGGCTGTTTGGTGATCCCGTTTTCGCGGGGTGTTTGCGGCGCAGCTGCCCGGAGCGGCGAGGTCCAGTTGGTCGCCGATGTGGAGGCGTTTGAAGGCCATATTGCCTGCGCATCATCGACCCGGTCCGAGATTGTTTTGCCGGTGTGGGATAAGGCCGGAACCCTGATTGCCGTGTTTGATATCGACAGCGAACAGCCGGATGCATTTGATGATGCGGATGCCGCTGCGCTGGCCGGGATTCTGCAATCTGTGTTTGCCCAATAAGGCGAACTTTATTTCGGCACCCTCGCCAATGAAAAAGTGCTTTGGAATTTCATGGAATCGTGTTTTCTGTGAAAAAGGGAGTGATTTTTTCATCAGGACGCCATGCTGCACGACATGCCAAAAGAGTTGCGGACGCTGGGGGCCGATATACGCGCGCTGCGTAAGGCACGCGGGCTGACGCTGGTTGATCTGGCGGCGTCGCTGGGCCGGTCAGTTGGGTGGCTGAGCCAGATTGAACGCGATATTTCTTCACCCAGTGTGGATGATCTGCGCGATCTGGCACGGGTTCTGGATGTATCAGTATCCAGCCTGTTTCGCGTGGCGGCGGCGGCTGGCGAAGAAGGCCGTATCGTGCGCCGTGATGCCCGCCGCCCGTTGGGGTCGCGCAAAGCCGGGCTGGTCGAGGCGCTGTTATCCCCCGATCTGACCGATGATTTTGAGATGGTCCATTCCACATTTGAACCGGGCGCTACCCTGCCCGAGACAGTGACCCGCCCGACGCAGGAGGTCGCCTATATTCTGTCAGGCCGCTTGGATGTCTGGATCGGCGGCACCTGCTATCACCTGCGGCCCGGTGACAGTTTCCGCATTAAGGGCGAGCCTTATCGTTGGGCCAACCCGTATTCCACCACTTGCGAGGCGATCTGGGTGATCGCGCCGCCGGTCTATTGAAGAGGGCTGTCATGCATAAAGGCCAATGTGAATGCGGTGCTGTCGCGTTTGAGGTCAAGAACCTGCGCGCTGCTGTTACCTTTTGCCATTGCGGGCAATGTCGCCGTACCAGCGGGCATCATTGGGCGGCCACTAATGCCCCCATTGCCGATCTGACCTTTACCCGCGATGACGGGCTGCGTTGGTACGCATCTTCCGACTGGGCCAAACGCGGTTTTTGCCAGCACTGCGGATCAAGCTTGTTCTACCGGATGAATGACGAAGACGGGATCGGCATTGCGGCGGGCTGCATTGACACGCCGCATGATCTGAAACCCGGCAAGCACATTTTTTGCGCCGATAAAGGCACTTACTACAACATTGCGGACGACGCGCCGCATATCGACAAATACTAGGGAGCATCCATGTCTGATTTTCCAACATCGGCCCGCGTGGTCATTATCGGCGGCGGTGTGGTCGGCGTATCCACCTTGTATCACCTTGCCAAGAAGGGTTGGACCGATTGTGTCCTTTTGGAAAAGAACGAATTGACGGCCGGGTCCACGTGGCATGCCGCTGGCAACTGCCCGTCGTTCAGCACCTCATGGGCGGTGATGAACATGCAGCGGTACTCGCTGGGTCTTTATAAGGGGCTGGCGGAAGAGGTTGATTATCCGATGAACTACCACGTCACCGGTTCGATCCGTCTGGCCCACTCCAAAGAGCGGATGCAAGAGTTTGCCCGCGCCATGGGTATGGCGAATTATCAGGGTCTGAACCTGAAGCTGATGACCCCCGATGAAGCGCAGGAGATGTATCCGTTTCTGGAAACCCATGAACTGGAAGGCACGCTATATGACCCCGATGATGGCGATATCGACCCCGCCCAGCTGACACAGGCCCTGGCCAAGGGTGCCCGGCAGATGGGCGCCAAGATCGAACGTTTCTGTTCCGCCACCGGTGTCACCCAGCAGCCCAACGGCACATGGATCGTCCATACCGAAAAGGGTGATATCGCCTGTGAAAAGGTGGTGAACGCTGCCGGTTACTATGCCCAGACCTTTGGTGAATGGTTCAAACCTTATGGCGGTCGCACTGTTCCCATGGTCACCATGTCACACCAGTATTTCCTGACCGATGAAATCCCCGAACTGAAAGCATGGACCGAGGCCAACGGCCACAAGGTCCCGCTGTTGCGCGATGTCGACAGTTCGTATTACCTGCGGCAGGATAAGAACGGGTTGAACCTTGGCCCTTATGAGCGCAACTGCAAGGCCCATTGGGTGACCCCGGATGATCCGCAGCCCGATGATTTTTCCTTCCAGCTATATCCCGACGATCTAGAGCGGTTGGAATGGTACATTGAGGATGCCATGGCTCGCGTGCCCCTGCTGGGCACCGCCGGTGTTGGCCGTGTAATCAACGGCCCGATCCCCTATGCACCTGACGGTCTGCCCCTGATCGGCCCGATGCCGGGGGTCAAAAACGCCTTTGAGGCCTGTGTGTTCACCTTTGGCATCACCCAAGGCGGTGGTGCGGGCAAGGTGGCGGCTGAATGGATCGTCGATGGCCAGACGGAGTGGGATATGTGGGCCGTCGACCCCCGCCGCTACACCGATTACACAGATTTTGACTACTGCCACGCCAAGGCCGTGGAGGTTTATGGCCATGAATACGCCATGCATTTCCCGCATCACGAATGGCCCGCCGGCCGTGACAAGAAACTGTCCCCGGTTGATGCAAAGGTTCGTGAAATGGGTGGCCAGATGGGTGCTTATAATGGATGGGAACGCGCGAACTGGTATGCTCAGGATGGCGATAATACATCGCTTGCGGCGACCGAGACATGGGACCGTTCCGGCCCGTGGGAGCCGCGTGTGCGCGAAGAATGTGAGGCGGTACGCGATACGGCCGGTATCCTCGATCTGCCCGGGTTTTCGCGCTACCGGCTAAAGGGTGAGGGTGCGGCAGAATTCCTGCGCGGTCTCTGCACCGGCGGCATTCCGAAGGTGGGCCGAATTGGTCTGCTTTACTTCGCTGACAGCCGTGGCCGTATTCAGACGGAAATGTCGGCGATGCGGTTGGAGGATGATTTCTTTTTCCTGATCACCGCCGCCACCGCCCAATGGCATGATTTTGAATGGCTGCACGATCATATGCCTGCCGATGCTGCATTTGAGCTGGAGGATGTCACAACCGCATTTTCATGCCAGATTCTCACTGGCCCGAAATCCCGCGACATTCTGGCCGATTGTTCCGGTGCCGATCTGACAAAAGGCTGGCTAACCCATCAATCCGCGCAGATTGACGGCACATGGGTGCAGTTGGTTCGCGTATCCTTTGCAGGTGAGCTGGGCTGGGAAATTCATTCGCAGGTTGCCGATACCGCGAAGGTGTTTGACACCGTCCTGAGGGCCGGGGCACCCCACGGGCTGAAGCCATTCGGGATGTATGCGTTGAATTCGCTGCGGCTGGAAAAGGGGTATCGCTCCTGGAAGGGCGATTTGTCCACCGATTACTCCATGCTGCAAGGTGGGCTGGAGCGATTTATCAAGCTGGATAAACCGCAGGATTTCCCGGGCAAGGCCGCCATTCAATCCGAAAAACAGCAGGGTGTCGCCAAACGCTTTGTCACGCTGACGCTGGATGACGCGGGTGATGCCGATGCGCCCTACATGTCCCCGATCTGGGCCGGTGACGATGTTGTGGGTGAAACCACATCCGGCGGTTGGGGGTATCGGGTGAACAAGTCGATCGCCCTTGGCATGGTGCGCGCCGATCTGGCCACGCCCGGCACCCAGCTTGCCGTTGATATCTATGGCACCCGCTATCAGGCGACTGTGCAAGAGGATCAGCCATTGTGGGATCCTGAAAATGCACGGATCCGCGCGTGATGCTTAGCGATGCGATGAAAGACCTGATCGCCATGTTCCCCTTGGGTTTCGTGGCGACGGTCACCCCGGATGGTGCGCCTGCGGTGTCACCCAAGGGCACGTTTCTGGTGCTGGATGATCAGACTATTGCTTATAGCGATATCCGGTCACCCGGCACCCGCCGTAACCTGACGGCCAATCCGGCGGTTGAGGTGAATTTCATCGACCCGTTTCGCCGGATTGCCGTCCGTGCGGCAGGGTCAGCGGTTTTGCATCCCAAAGGGTCGGATTGGTTTACCGCGCATCATCCGCAATGGCTGGATGTCTTTGGTGATCTTGCCCGTCGTATCAGTTGTTTGGTTGAGATCAGGTTGAACAGCGCCCAGATAATCTGGACCCCGCCATATGATGACGGCGTGACAGAGGATGAGATGATCGCGCTTTACAAAACCAAATTTGCAGAGGTTTACCCGTGACCGATATCACCTTGCTGGACGGTGGGATGGGGCAGGAATTGATCCATCGCGCTGGTGACGAGCCGACACCGCTATGGTCCACTCAAGTGATGGTGGACCATCCGGGGATGGTGGCCGCTGTGCATGCCGATTACCGTGATGCGGGGGCAACTGTGCATACCACCAACAGCTATGCCATTCATCATGACCGACTTGCCGGTACACCGTTGGAAGGCCAGTTCACCGCACTATACGCCCGCGCGTTGCAGGAGGTTGCGGGGTTTTCGCGAGTGGCTGGCGCGATTGGGCCGCTGGCCGCGTCATACCGGCCTGACCTGCATCCTGATCATGAAACAGCGGTGCCACTTTATGCAGAGGTCGCGAGCGCCCTCGCATCCGGTTGCGACCTGATCATTTGCGAAACCGTGGCGTCACTGGCCCATGCCGATGCCATTCTGGATGGCGCTGCGGTTGCCGATGAACCGATCTGGCTGGCCCTGACAGTCGATGATGAGGATGGGACAAAGCTGCGTTCGGGTGAAGCTTTGGCAGATGCCATTCCACTGGCGGCAGACCGAGCGGCTGCGATCCTCGTCAATTGCTCTGCCCCGGAGGCGATCACCACGTCGATGGATGTGTTGGCTGCTGGCACGCTGCCGTTTGGTGCCTATGCCAATGCATTTACCCAAATTACCAATGATTTCCTCAAAGACAAGCCCACCGTCGATGCCCTGACCGCCCGGCGTGATCTGGGGCCCGACGCCTATGCACAGGCAGCCCTTGGCTGGATTGCCAAGGGTGCCACGATTGTCGGCGGTTGTTGCGAGGTTGGTCCGAAACATATTGCTGCGATGGCGGATGCGATCCGCGCGGCAGGTCATAAGGTCGTTTAACATGAACATTCCAAACAAAGCCCGCGTGGTCATTATGGGCGGCGGCGTCATCGGCTGTTCGGTTGCCTATCATCTGGCCAAGCTGGGTTGGAAAGATGTGGTCCTGCTGGAACGCAAACAGCTGACATCCGGCACCACATGGCACGCCGCCGGGCTCATCGCGCAGCTGCGAGCGACGGCGAATATGACGAAGCTCGCCAAGTACAGTCAGGAACTTTATGGCAATCTGGAAGCCGAGACGGGCGTTGCCACCGGTTTCAAGCGCTGTGGTTCCATCACCGTGGCCCTGACCGAAGAGCGCAAGGAAGAGATTTTCCGTCAGGCGGGCATGGCGCGCGCCTTTGGCGTTGACGTGGAAGAGATTTCGCCTGCCGAGGTCAAGAACCGTTATGAACATCTGAATATCGATGGGGTGACTGCGGGTGTTTATCTGCCGCTGGATGGACAGGGTGACCCGGCCAACATCGCGCTGGCATTGGCCAAAGGTGCCCGCCAGAACGGGGCGATCGTGGCCGAACGGTCCAACGTCACCGGTATCAATCGCGATGGCCGCCGTGTGACATCCGTGGATTGGCAAAGCGGTGAAGAGAGCGGCAGGATTGATTGCGACATGATCGTGAATTGTGCCGGCATGTGGGGTCATGAGGTGGGCCGTATGGCGGGGGTGAACGTGCCTCTGCATGCCTGTGAACATTTCTATATCGTGACCGAGGCGATCAAAGGGCTGACACAGATGCCAGTCCTACGGGTGCCGGATGAATGTGCCTATTACAAGGAAGATGCGGGTAAGATGCTGCTGGGTGCGTTTGAACCCAATGCAAAACCTTGGGCGATGAACGGTATCCCGGATGATTTCGAATTTGACCAATTGCCCGAGGATTTCGACCATTTCGAACCGATCCTTGAGGCCGCGGTAAAGCGGTTGCCGATGCTGGCAGAAGCAGGGATTCACACGTTCTTTAATGGCCCCGAAAGTTTCACCCCTGACGACGCCTATCATCTGGGGCTTACCCCCGAGATGGACAATGTCTGGGTCGCTGCAGGCTTTAATTCGATTGGTATTCAGTCCGCTGGCGGGGCCGGTATGGCCTTGTCGCAATGGATGGATGCGGGCGAGAAACCATTTGATCTGGGCGATGTTGATATCAGCCGGATGCAGCCTTTTCAGGGTAACAAGACCTATCTGTTTGAACGATCAAAGGAAACGCTGGGCCTGCTTTATGCCGATCATTTCCCGTTCCGCCAAAAGGCTACAGCGCGCGGTATTCGGCGCACGCCGTTCCATCAGCATTTACTGGATCAGGGTGCCGTCATGGGGGAACTAGCCGGTTGGGAACGTGCCAACTGGTTTGCGAATGCCGGTCAGGCGCCGGAATATGAATATTCGTGGAAGCGCCAGAATTTCTTTGGCAATGTCGCTGCCGAGGTCAACGCCATCCGCAGCAATGTGGGCATGTATGACATGTCGTCCTTTGGCAAGATCCGGGTCGATGGTCGCGATGCAATGGCCTTCATCAACTACATTGGTGGTGGTGATTATGACGTGCCGGTGGGCAAGATCGTCTATACTCAATTCCTCAACAACAGCGCAGGGATCGAGGCGGATGTGACCGTCACCCGCCTGTCGGAAACCTGTTATCTGGTGGTCACCCCCGCCGCCACAAGGCTGGCCGATCAGACATGGATGCAGCGCCATCAGGGTGATTTCAATGTAGTGATGACAGATGTCACCGCCGGTGAAGCCGTGCTGGCAGTGATGGGGCCGAACAGTCGTGCGTTGCTGCAAAAAGTCTCGCCCGCTGATTTTTCGAACGCCGCAAATCCGTTTGGCACAGCACAAGTGATTGAGATCGGCATGGGGTTGGCCCGTGTCCACCGGGTAACCTATGTCGGCGAGTTGGGGTGGGAGGTTTACGTGTCCGCTGATATGGCTGCCCATGTCTTCGAGGTGCTGCATGCCGCCGGGAAGGATATGGGGCTAAAGCTGTGTGGGATGCATATGATGGATGCGGCCCGGATGGAAAAAGGGTTCCGCCATTTCGGTCATGATATTACGTCAGAGGATCACGTGCTTGAGGCAGGGCTGGGTTTTGCGGTGAAGACCGACAAACCCGATTTCATTGGCCGTGATGCTGTCTTGCGCAAGCGCGAAGCCGGGTTGGCGCAACGGTTGGTCCAGTTCAAACTGACCGATCCGGAGCCGTTGCTGTACCACAACGAACCTGTCCTGCGGGACGGTGCGGTTGTAGGTTACCTGTCATCGGGTGGTTATGGGCATCATCTGGGGGCTGCCATTGGCATGGGTTACGTGCCATGCGCTCAAGCCGGTGAGCCCGTCGCCGATATGCTGGCCAGTACCTATGAAATCGACATCATGGGCACCCGCATCAAGGCGGAAGCGCAGTTGAAACCGTTTTATGATCCCATGGGGAAGCGGGCGAAGGCCTGATATTTATCTGCTGTCGGGCGGCGCAATCCGCCGCCCGGTATGCGTTATTGCTGCACCATGGCCGTTGGACCCAGCGCATTCAGCCCTTTGAGAATATCGATGGCATAGGCCAGTTGGTAGTCATCCTCACGCAGTTGCGCCGCAGCTTCGGCGCGCGCCCGGTCTTCTTCGATCTGGCTGATTTCATCTTCTGTCAGGCTGTCATTATCAAGCGATCCACGCAGATCTGCTTCTGAGCGCTGGCGCGGCTGATCCTCATCTTCTTCGTCCGTGGCAGGGCGCGGGCGCGGCTGTTCCACGATGATATCAGGAGAGATACCAAGCGCCTGAATGGACCGGCCCGAAGGCGTGTAATAGCGCGCCGTTGTCAGGCGCATCGCACCATCGCCGCGCAGCGGAACCACGGTTTGCACCGATCCCTTACCGAATGAATTTGTCCCCACAACAATCGCCCGGCGGTGATCCTGCAAGGCACCGGCCACAATCTCGGACGCCGACGCAGAGCCGCCATTGATCAGAACAACGATTGGTTTGCCGTCAGCCAGATCGCCGTCTTCAGCATTCCAACGTTCGCCATCACCGGCCGCGCGCCCGCGAGTCGATACAATCTCGCCCGCATCAAGAAACGCGTCAGACACGATGATCGCCTGGTTCAGCAAACCCCCGGGGTTATTGCGCAAATCAAGGACGATGCCGTCGATATTGTCGATGCCCCCCGCCTCTTCGATCTGCTTTTCCATGCCGTCGCGCAGGTTCGGGAACGTCTGATCGTTGAACGTCGTGATCCGCAGGACCACAGCATTGCCTTCGGTCCGGCTGCGCACGGCTGTCAGCTTGATTGTGTCGCGAATGATCGACACGTCAAACGGTTCGACCTCGCCCTCGCGCACGATGGTGATGATAATCTCTGACCCGACCGGCCCGCGCATCATGTTGACCGCATCATCAAGGGTCAGGCCAAGCACGCTTTCCCCATCAACGGCTGTGATGTAGTCCCCAGCGATCACGCCAGCCGCATCGGCCGGGGTGCCATCCATGGGCGACACTACCTTGACCCAGCCTTCTTCCTGCGTGACCTCGATCCCCAAACCGCCAAATTCGCCGGATGTCTGCACCCGCATCCGGGCAGCATCATCGGCAGAGAGGTAGCTGGAATGCGGATCAAGCGAGGTCAGCATGCCGTTGATCGCCGCCTCGATCAGTTCCTTGTCATTGACGTCTTCGACATAGCCAGTGCGGATGCGTTCAAAGATGTCGCCAAACAGATCAAGCTGTTCATAAACGCTTGCGTTATTCTCTGCCTCTTGCGCCAGCAGTGGGCCAGCGATTTGGCTGGTGGCAACAAGTCCAAGAACCGCTCCGCCAATGGCGGCCATTATCAACTTTTTCATCACGTATCCCGTTTCTATTCCAGCGCAAACCATGCGTCAGGGTTGGTCGGACTTTGCCCTTCTCGCACTTCAAGATAAAGGCTTTGCTTATGTTGACCGCCCTCAAAGGCATTATTTTGGCTCACTTTGCCGTCATTTTCCATCAGATCACCGCCCATCAGCCCAATCGGCGTCCCCGCAGGCAGGATTTGGCCGGCTGTCCCGAATGTTTGGTCCATACCTGCGATGATAAATAACACGTCTGCCGCCGGTTCAAGGATCACCACATGCCCGTCGTCCAAAAGTGGCCCTTGGTAAAGCAGTGTCGCCGCGACAGGCGTTTTCACCAGCGCTTGCGGTGCGGTTGCGATCCACACACCGGACCGCCCTTGCCCGTCATCGGGCAGAACTTCGCCATCGGCAGGCAAGTCCAGAATACCCGATGCAACGAATTCCGTCTGATTGGATGGCAGCGTACCGGCCAGCCCTGTTGCAAAGGCATCCAGCGTTTCTGTACTGGCTTGCAAAAGTGCGACCTGCAACGGGTCCTGTTCAAAACGCTGGGGCAGATCGGTCCGTTCCGATATTGCCTGACCAAGCGCGGCGCGTGCGGTTTGCGCCTCTTGCAACCCATCATGCAAGGTTTGCGCCGCCGTCTCGCGCAGGTCGCGCAGCTGCGTCAGTGCCGCCAGTTGCCTGCGCAAATCGGTGACCTGGGTTTGCAGCGCCGGTGTCAGATCGGCCACGATGCCACCGGCCCGCGCGGCGGACAATGCCCCATCCGGGTGGTCCAGCACCACGGGAATTGGTGTGCGCCCTATCCGCTGCAACGTGCCCAGGATTTTTTCCAGCGCAGCGCGATTCTCGGTAATCTCCGCCAACAGGGCCGTTTCGCTGGCAGCAACCTGCCGCAGCCCATCGCGCAAGGCGGCAAGCCCATCTTCGTAAGACTGTACCGTTTCGGTCAATGCTTGCACCCGATCACGTCGCGTTTGCGCGGTCGTCAACTGCGTTTGCGCCGCCGTCAACCGTTCCATTGCGGCTCCTGCTGCCGCTTCAGGGCTTTGCGCCTGTACAGGAAACGCCAGACAGATGATCAGGGCGGCCGGCCTCATGAAATCAGGCTTTTCCCGGTCATTTCGGGTGGCAGATCAAGGCCCATCAGGTCAAGGATGGTTGGGGCCAGATCGGCCAGCCGCCCGTCATGCAGCTGCGCTCCCGCCCGACCACCGACAAGCGCCACGGGTACGGGGTTGGTTGTGTGCGCGGTATGCGGCCCACCGGTTTCGGGATCAACCATGGTTTCACAATTGCCATGATCCGCGGTGACAATCATCGCGCCGCCCGCCTTTTCAAGCGCTTGGCAAACTTGGCCCAGCCCGTGATCCACCGCCTCACAGGCCTTGATTACCGCGTCCAGATCGCCTGTATGCCCGACCATATCAGGATTGGCATAATTGGTGACGATCAGGTCATAGCCGTCGTCGATCGCCTTGACGAAATGTTCTGTCACTTCGGCAGCGGACATTTCGGGTTGCAGATCGTAAGTGGCAACCTTGGGGGATGCCGCCATGTAGCGTTCTTCGCCCTTTTCCGGTGTCTCAGCCCCGCCATTAAGGAAAAATGTCACGTGGGGGTATTTCTCCGTCTCAGCCAACCGGAACTGGCGCAACCCATGTTTGGCAACCCATGCGCCCAGCGTGTTCTGGATATCGCGTTTGGGAAAAACAGTATCGAACCACGCATCATGTTTGTCGGAATAGCTGACCATGCCAAGACGGGCGGCAAGCTGTGGCTGCGTCCGGGCAAAGCCGTCGAAACCCGGGTCGGCGATGGCTGCAAGAATTTCGCGGGCGCGGTCAGAACGGAAGTTCAGACAAAAAAGCCCATCGCCCTGTGCGAAGCCCGTATAGTCACCGATAACTGTGGCCGGGATGAACTCATCAGTCTTGCCATCATCGTAAGAGGTTTGGATCGCGGTGGCCGGGTTTTCCGCTTGCGCGCCCAGTGCGTTGACCATGGCGTCATAGGCGGTTTCCACCCGTTCCCACCGGTTATCCCGGTCCATGGCGTAGTAACGCCCGATGACGGTGACGATCTTCGCCCCTTTTGGCAGCTTCTTTTCAAGTTCGGCCATGAAGTCAGCGGCGGAAGACGGGGCCACATCGCGCCCGTCAGTGATCGCATGAATGGCCACGGGGACACCGGCATCGGTGACGGCCTTCGCGGCAGCGACAACGTGATCAATATGCCCATGCACGCCCCCGTCTGAAACGACACCCATCAAATGCGCCGTGCCACCGCTGTCTTGCATCCGGGCGACGAAAGCCTGAAGCGCGTCGGCCTTGAAGAATGATCCATCTTCGATCGCCAATTCGATCTGGCCCAGATCCATGGCAACGACCCGCCCGGCCCCGATATTGGTATGGCCCACCTCGGAATTGCCCATCTGGCCTTTGGGCAGCCCCGCATCATTGCCATGGGTCAAAAGCTGAGCATGGGGACCTTGCATTACGGTATCAAAATTTGGGGTATGTGCCAGTTTGGGCCCGTTGGCGGTGCTGTCCTCGCGCAGACCCCAACCATCAAGGATACATAAGACAACAGGTTTTGGTGCTGGCATTACAGCCTCCTTCATTTCTTACCCTGTCCATTAGCGCGACATAGGCAAAAACAAAACCAATTGCCTCATCACCTTGCCCAAAATACTCCCGCCGGAGGCGTCCCTAAGCGCGATGATAGGGACCACCGGAGAGAATTGATGCGGCACGGTAAAGCTGCTCCGCAAGCATCACCCGGACCAGCATATGTGGCCAGACCATCTTGCCAAAACTCAGTGACGCATCAGCCTGTGCGCGCAGCCCCGGATCGATCCCATCCGCACCGCCAATCACAAAAGCCAGATCTTGCCGCCCCTGATCGCGCCACGCGCCAAGTTGTTTGGCGAAGTCCGGGGAGGACATCTGCTTGCCGCGCTCATCCATCGTGCAGACCAGCGACCCATCGGGAATAGCGCGTGCCAAAAGCATCGCTTCGGCGGCCAAGCCGCCGCCCTTTTTGTCTTCGATTTCGATAAGTTGCGCAGGGCCAAGGGCCAGTGCCCGCCCGGTGCGGTCGAACCGGGTCAGGTAGTCATCATAAAGATCGCGCTCGGGCCCTTTGCGCAAACGGCCCACCGCACAGATATGAACCCGCATCAGCCTGCTGCGGCTGCCCCGGGCTGCCACATTTTTTCAAGCTGGTAGAACTCGCGCACTTCGGGGCGGAAGATATGAACGATGATATCGCCAGTATCGATCAGGACCCAATCGCCCGTATCCTTGCCTTCAACCTTGGAGATCACGCCGAATTCCTGCTTGAGCCGGTCGGTCAGCTTTTCCGCCATGGCGGTGACCTGCCGGGTCGAACGACCGCTGGCGATGACCATGTAGTCGCCCATTTCAGACTTGCCGCGCAGATTGATCTGCACGATGTCTTCGCCTTTGTCATCTTCAAGAGATTTGAGAACGGCCTTCAAAAGCCCTTCGCTTGTCGCAGTTTTTGGGGCACTCATGCTGTGCGCCCCAGGGGCGGCTGTTGTTCCAGCCGAGGTGGTAAGAGACAGTGCATTGTCCTCCTAGAAACGCGGCGAAATCTGCTCGCCGCCTTGCATGACGGTAAGGTAGCAACAGCGGGGCTGAATTTCAATGAATGACGTCGCCGTCATTCGCAAAGATGCCTCCAGCAACCTATTCACATCCACCGCGCGCCCAGCTTTGCAGGTTTTGCTTAAAGGTCCCGCCATATGGATGCTGTTTTCCCAAATTTTGTGACCCAGCATCCGACAGATAGGTATTTGCTTGGTCACATAGGTTTGCACGCTGCCAGTCATGGCAGTTCGAACATTCCTGATCCTTCCAATAACTTTCCGGCAGCCCTTCTACCGGGGGAAACAACGGATTACCCTTGATCAGTTCCGCAAGGGTCTGACCCACGATTTCCGGGTCACCATTCTGAAGCGGCACATCAAAGAACACCGCTGATGTTTCAACCGGTGCTGCTGGTTCATCAACCGCAGGCTGTTGCGCCGCAGCCAGTTCAGTCGCCAGCAGCGCAACCAGCTTGGTTTTTGCAAGGTCGCTATGTCTGCCGGTTGGGTATGTTTCCAGAAAGTTCACAAAATCGGCTGAGATATCGCTGCTCTCGATCTGTTGCCAGGCCAGTGTTTCTGGATCGCGCGATGGCGCCTCTGACGGGTCAAGAGCAGAGCTGACATAAAACGACTTACTTGCCGCCAGTTCAATCGCTGCCAGATCCAGAAATGGATCTGCCTGCACCATCACATCGGCTAATTGCCGTGCAAAGGTTGTATCCTGTACCGCTTCGCCACCCAGCGGGGCGGCAAACACAACAAGGTTGCCATCTGCCGCAAGCAATTCTGCCAGCCCGATTGACGACACATTGGCAGGGTCACCCGCACAGCAATCGACAACAACGATTGATTTCTTTTCTTCATCCCAATCCAGCGGTGTCAGCAGCGTTGACATCGGAACCGATGCGACCGGCAAATCTGCGGCACTGTCCAAAACGACATCTGCGGGTAACAGGTAATTTTCTGTTTCGGTGCCTGCGCCGTGGCCAACATAGTATATGAACCCAATGCTGCCCGGTTCGGCGTCTGCCAGGCGTTGCGTGTATTCAAAAATACCTGCCTGCATCTCGGCCGCAGTCGCATTTTCAAGGCGCTGAACATCGAATCCGATCTCAGTAAGGCCCGATTCGATGACCTGCGCACCATCGCGCGCATGCGCAACAGATGTGACATTTTGGTAATCCCCATTACCAATCACCAAAGCGATCCGGTCTTGCGCGAGTGCCCCGGAAGGAACAAATGATAGCGCCCCAAGGGCTGCTAAAGTCCTGAAAAACATATAAAACTCCAAAAAATACTACTCGGTGCCGTCGGTCCCACTTATACACATAATCGCACTGATCAATACCGTCGGGCAACCCTGAACTTCTATTTTCGTTTCCATAAAATCGCCAGATTTGGCTGCGATCCGTTTTGAGAGAAGCACCGTTTCCGCTACTATCCGGGTCTGTGCTGAAATCGTCATTCGTAAGATGCGGTCATTTTCGACTGGCCTGCATCATGTATAAATTTGTGATTGTGGAGTTAAGACGTGCAAATACATCGGAAAACCCTATCGACTCATCTAAAATATGCCGCATTGGCCAGCGCAATGTGCCTGAGCCCGCAGTTGGCTATGGCCCAGGAAAGTGTATTTTCCCCGGGCTGGGTGATGAACAACGAGGCCTCTGCCCTGCGGTTCCAGTCTGTAAAGAACGAAACCAAGGTCGAATCCAGCACCTTTGCCACCTATATCGGCTCCATCGATGAGGCTGGCTTGGCCACAGTGCGCATCCTTCTGGATTCCGTGGATACAAATGTCGACCTGCGCAACGTGCGCATGCGTTTCCTGATGTTTGAAACATTCCGCTTCCCCGAAGCCGTCGTCACCATGCAGATCGATCCAGAATCGATTTCTGACCTGCAAGATGTCCGCCGCAAGGTGATGACAGTACCTTACACGCTTGTCCTGCATGGCGTCACATCCGAGCGCGAGGCCGAGATTGCCGTAACCTTGCTTGATGATGACCGGGTATCGGTCACGTCGGCGACGCCAATTTCGCTGCCGTTGGTCGATTTTGGTTTGATGGAAGGCATGAACAAGCTTGAAGAGGCCGCAAAGGTTGACATCATTCCATCGGCCACTGTGACCTTTGATTTCACATTTGATCGCGCTGAAACGCAGCAGACATTCACCAATGCAATGTTGGAACTGGCCGATGAATCTGGCCTGGGCGCACAGGCTGCACTGGAAGTTGATGGTGATTTTTCACTTGAGGCCTGCAAGGGTCGCCTTGAGATTCTGTCGCTGACAAATCGTATCAATTTTGGCACGAACAGTGCCGCGCTCGCCGAGGACAGTACCGCCTTCCTCGATAGTATTGCTGAAATCATCAGCCGTTGCCCTGATTTGAACATTCAGGTTGCGGGTCACACCGACTCTGACGGTGACGCACGTTACAACCAGACACTGTCTGAGGCCCGCGCAAATGCCGTGCTGTCCTATCTGGTTGGAACCGGGATCGAGGCCGAGCGGGTCCGCTCAGTGGGCTTCGGCGAAGCCACACCACTTGCCCCCAACGACACAGCCGAGAACAAGCGGCGTAACCGTCGGATCGAATTCTCCGTCGTTGACGCATAAACCGATATCACAGGTTTAAAGATGCAAGGCAGCCTTTCGAGGCTGCCTTTTGCGTTTGGGCATCAGGGGCAGGCTGCCATCATTTCGATATCGGCAGGTGTCGCAACGGCGGATAAGCGCCCGTTCCGTACCAATGGCAGGAAACGACCCCCTTCGGCTATCTGCAACCCAATATTGACCCGGGCATCTGCATCAGGCCCATCGCCCCGCGTGCAGGGGGTCAGGTTGATGCTAAGCGATCCTTCTGTTGCCGCGCCGTATTTTGCCTTCCATTGACGCGCTGTTGCTTGCAGGCCCCGTAGCTCTTGCAGGTCAGCAGGTGCCACCCGAAACACGTTGCCTACATTTTCAAGTGCAAAACGACCGGACGCCATTTGATTGGTATCGCTGCGACGGACGACAAATGTCAGCATTGCACTGCCCGGCACGATATCCAGACCAGTGGGCAATGATAGATCAACAGCAAACCCAGCCGGGTCGGCGTCTGTGGGGGATACATCATCAAGACGCATCAGGGTCGATGGCACGATGCTGGTGCAGGCCGACATCAAGAGGGCGGATAATAGAAGTTTGCGCATGGAATCTCCTTTGACATTATATTTTTATTGTTTTACATTAATTTTTAGAAGCAAAAAGGTGAAAAATGTCTAATCTAGAACATGTGCGAAAGCTGGCCGGTGTTTTGCGTGGCATCACCATCGCGGCGATGGTTGTCCTGCCTTTGGTAATTGTGGGTGGTCTCGCGGCCCTGCCGCTGACCCCCGATGTGTTGAGCGTGGATATCACCCCGTCGCTCGATGCGACGCGCACGCAGCTGATACTGGCTGCCGGGCTCAGCCTGCTGCGCCCGCTGATCCTGCTGTGGACCTTGAACGAAATGCGCAAGTTGTTTGGCGCTTATATCGCGGGTGACGTGCTGACGGATCACGCGGCGCGTCTGATCCAGCGCATTGGCCAAGGCTTTGTTGCTATGGCTGTTGTTCCGTTTCTGCTGCGTCCTGTGCAGTCGGTTCTGCTGACCATGGCAAACCCGCCGGGGCAGCGCAGCTTGGCCGTTGGCCTGGATAGTGAGATGATTTTCTTTGCTCTGTCAGGTGGCCTGATCATCGTTATTGGATGGGCCATGCGCGAAGCATCCGCTGCCGCAGCCGAAAACCGAGCCATCGTATGAGTGAGGTTTCTATTGTTGTGCGTCTTGATGTGATGTTGGCCATGCGCAAGATGAAGTCCCGCGATCTTGCCCATGCTGTCGGGATCACTGAACAAAATATCAGCTTGCTGAAATCAGGTAAGGTCAAGGGGATCCGGTTTGAAACCCTGGCCGGGATTTGCGCCGTACTGGAATGCCAGCCCGGCGACTTGCTGGAAGCTGTGCCCGATGCGGACCCTGCCTGACCTATTTCCGAGGGTCGATGAATGCTTTCCCGTCCGGTTTGGCCAGCACCTCGGGCAGGTCTGTCATCGCGGTGGATAGCGGGACGATCCCGGCAACATCGGTGGTCCATTTCCCGGTCACGAACCGTTTTTGAATCTCGCTGAAGGCTTCAGGTATCCGCGCAGGGTCAGCCTGTTTCATCCAGCGGGTCAACCAGAACCCTTCGATTACTTTGTTCTGAAAGATCATCTGTCCAAGCTGGCTGAGTGCAGGTGCGTCTGTTGACAGCTTGCCATAGTTCACCCAGCGCGCATGGCTGGGCATCGCAAAGAACAGGTCAGAGGTGAACTGATCCCCCACAGCGTCCAGCAGGATACGCGGTTTGAGGGTATTGAAGATCGCCTGCGCCTGTCCCAATGGGTCATCTTCACCGGTCACGATCACCTCTACCGCCCCATGATCACGCAATGCCTGCGCTTGTGCGCCACGCCGTATCACGGCGATAGGCCTGATCCCGTAATCGCGCCCCAGACCAATCAGTAATTTGCCCAATTGAGAACCAGCCGCATTCAACACGAAGCTGTCTGCCCCGCTTTCCTTGACCAGATCGAACATGGCGATGGCCGTAAGCGGATTGACCAGAAGCCCGGCAGCATCCGGTTCTGCCAGATCGGCCCGGCAGGGCACCAGACCCGTTGCATCTGTCATAGCATATTCCGCCCATGTGCCAGAGGCTGTGGCGAAAAAGCTGACGCGCTGCCCGATCAACGGCGTGTCGCCTGCCACAACCTCGCCCACCGCCTCAAAACCGGCGGGCGCATCTTTGATCCGGGGTTGGCCATATTCGCCCTTGATGAAATGGATATCAGATGGGTTGACGGCGGCCAGATGCACCTTGATCACCACCTGCCCGAACTCAGGCGATGGCATAGGCACATCCTGCAAAGCAACAAACGGAGTCATATCCGTGATGTTCGGCCCGGTCTGCGTGCCAGCGTAGCCATCATGCAGCTGGATCAGGGCTTTCATAGTGTCAGGCAGGGTCATAGCGGTTTCCTAGATGTCAAAGGTCGCAAAGACGGGGGCGTGATCACTGGGCTTTTCCCACCCCCGCGCGTCACGCAACACGCGGGACGAATGGGCGGCATTCTTAATATCGGGCGTGGCCCAGATGTGATCAAGGCGACGCCCCTTGTCAGCCGCATCCCAGTCCCGCGCGCGGTAGGACCACCAGCTATATAGCTGCCCTTCAGGGATATCATTACGGGTGACATCAGACCAGTTGCCCGCCTCCATCACCTGCCCGAAGTGATCGACCTCGATCGGGGTATGGCTGACGACCTTCAACAGCTGCTTGTGGCTCCAGACGTCATCTTCGCGAGGGGCGATGTTCAAATCGCCCACAAGGATCGATTTTTCTGGCTTCGCTGCGTAATAGGCATCGCGCATGTCGGTGAGGTAATCGAGCTTGTTGCCAAATTTCTCGTTCACCTCCCGATCAGCGACATCCCCGCCTGCTGGAACGTAGTGGTTGTGGATCGTCACCCCATTTTCCAGCTTTCCGGCAATATGGCGGGCATGGCCCAATGCGGCGTAATCCTCTGCCCCCGCCTCCTCCATCGGGATTTTGGAGAAGATCGCGACGCCGTTATATCCCTTCTGCCCACGGGCAACCATGTGAGTGTAGCCCAGCGCCTGAAACTGCTCCAACGGGATCTTGTCGACCGGGCTTTTGCATTCTTGCAGACACAGCACATCCGGCGCCTCTTCGCGCATCAGCCGGGCGACGATATCCTCGCGCAGGCGGACAGAGTTGATGTTCCAGGTGGCAAGGGTAAAGGGCATGGGTGTGGCTTTCTGTTGGTGGATGCGGGCAATCGTTTGGTATCTTGTCTGCCTTGTGCGGTGCCATTGATCAACCGTTTGGCCGTTGGTCAGGTCAGAAACCGCGAATAGTGCAGGACGCCCCATGGGCTGAGCGCGCGTTCGATTTTCCCCCAAAGGCGCAACGCTTCGCCCGTGGGCAGGGTGGTGTGCCCAATGATCTGGCCCACGTTGCGTTGCCCATCAATGGCCCCAACCAGTGCTGCGGCCTTGGCGGGGAGTGTCAACGTGATCCGTTCTGATCCGACCCGCAACGGCGGCAGTTTTTGCGCCTTGATCGCCTGCGCCAGGGCTTCGGTATCTATCCCGGCGATATGCGGGATGCGGTCTTGCATATCAGCCCATTCCGGTGCCGGATCATCTGCCAGACGCGCATAGCCCACATGGGTTTTGATCGTGCCCCGTAGTTCCTCGGCCGTTGTCATCTGTGCGATGGCGTCCATGCCCTCAGGCACATCCGTAAACTGCGCCAGATCATACAGTCCGGGTTGCGCGAACGAGGTCAGCATCCAGCCGGTTTTCGTCAGCGCATCAGCCCATTGCTGAACGGTGAACGCCCTGTCCTGACTATGCACAAGCAGATCATAAAACCCTGCTTCCGACTGGTGATGGTCCCCCAGATGCGGATTGCATTTCAGCGGGTGACTGTCAGGGATTTTGTCAAACATCCTTTTGGCGTGTTTCAACCGGGAACGCGGGGGCAGATGGCCGTAAAGCCGGTTGAATGCGGCCTGCAACGGATAGACCCCCGTCCGCCCATAGGGCGCGTAGACCATGAATCCCAACCCACCATTGGGGGCCAAAGCCGCGCGAAGCGCCTTCAACCCGGCATTTGGGTCAGGCAGGTGATGCAGCACCCCACAGCAGTCGATATAGTCAAAAACGCCCAAGGTGGGGGCGTCCAGCAACGACCCGGTCACAAAGCGGATATTGTCCAGCTGGCGTGCGGCCACCCGCGCCTCTGCGATTTTGCGCGATGCGGTGGACAGGTCGAGATATGTAATTTGATAAGGCCTGTCTGCGTCCTTTAGCCGTTGTGCTAATTGCACCAACCCATCGCCTGTGCCGCCGCCCGCCACCAGCACCCGTAATCTCTGCGACCAATCCCGCTGACCTGCCCAAAGACAATGATCCATCTCAACAGGAAAGGATGGTGAGCCTGTGATCAGCCGCTTTGTTTCATCCGCCGGATCACGCGCGGGATAAGGGTAGGCTTCGTACTGATCCCGCACGTCACTCATGACATCACAGTAGTGCTTTGGCGGGCTGTATATGCCCGGTTACTATCTTGCGCCAGTTCGTCACCGGCGGTGCCATGCGTGCCTGGGCCGCCGGGTGTTCTGGGTTCAGCACCCCCAGCTTGACCAATATCGCCGCGATTGCCGCCTCGCTCGCCCGCGTCGCTCCGTCGGCGATTTTCAGGGCAACGCCCAGTCGTTTTTCCGGAATGATGGCGATGAATACCCCCTCCGCCCCGGTTTTGACCGCGACTTTGTGATCCATAGCGCGCATCAGATCGGTGCAGGCGCGTGTCTCTCCCGCCACCAATTCCGGATAGGTGGCCATGGCTTTGGTTAGCTTCGCCGCTGCCTGACTGCGCATGTCGGACCGGTCACCCGCACTGGCAAAAAACGCCATGGCCCGCGCCAGCCCATGCACCGTGCAGGCATGATTGGGGGCCGAACATCCGTCGATCCCGAACATCGGGCTGGTTTCCTGCGTAATCTCCTCAAACGCCGCTTTGCAGGCCTGTTGCACCGGATGGTCGATCAGTTCGTAATCTGGCCCGGCGCGCAGATGTTTGGTCAGCGTCAGAAATCCTGCGTGTTTGCCCGAACAGTTATTGTGAATCTGGCACGGTTTTCCATGCGCCCGGATCAGGCCGTAACGCGCATCCTTGTCAGCGGGCATCTGCGGACCACAGCGAAACGCATCATCTGTCAGATCAAGATCATCCAGCCAAGCCTTCACCCGCTCCGTGTGGATCGCCGCCCCGTTATGGGATGCACAGGCCAACGCAAGTTGTTCATCGGTCAGATGTGCGCCTGCTCCGCTTTCCAGCAAAGGAAGCGCCTGCACCATCTTGCACGACGAGCGCGGATAGATCGTTGCTGTTGGATCGCCCCATGCATCAACGATTTGGCCCAAGTCATCACAGACAACAGCGTGTCCCTGATGGATACACTCCAACAGATCGCCACGCCAAACTTCAACCAGATCAACAGGATTTGCCATTTTTTTGCCTTTTTGGGTTGTATATGTCGTCTGCGTAGCCGTCGTCGCGTTTGGGGCTTTCCCCTGCTGGCGGTTTTTTGCTACGCTTATGGCTATCGAGTTGAAACAGTTCCTGCCAGTCGAAAAGGTGTACGTCAGATGCGCCGTGACACAAACAGGAACATCCAGAGGCAAGGACAGCTTGGAGGCTGTGACATGATTTCAAATATTTTTCGCGCAATTGGCGTGACAGGTTTACTGGTCTGGGCAAGCACTGCTGCGGCGCAAGAGGTAAGCGATAGCCGGGTGGCCGCAAACACCGACTGGAGCGTTTTTGTCGAAAGCGACCCGAATGAATGCTGGGCCGTGTCCGCACCGAAGGAAACGGTGAACACCCGCGATGGGGCGGCTGTGACAGTCCGCCGGGGCGATATCCGTCTGATCGTTTTTTACCGCCCCGCCGAAAATGTCACTGGCCAAGTGATGTTTGCGGGCGGCTATCCTTTCGCCAGCGGTTCCACGGTTGAGCTGACGGTGGGCGACACAAAGTTCCAGATGTTCACCGAAGGTGAAACAGCCTGGCCTGCCACACCAGAGGATGACGCGAAATTCGTCGCTGCGATGAAGCGTGGCGCCAATGCAGTGGCCGTTGGCCGCTCTGGCCGTGGCACCCGTACTGAGGACACGTTCAGCCTGTTGGGCTTTACCGCTGCTGTTGAAGAGGCCGCAAAGCGCTGCGCGGGCTAGGCCAACTTATTCTTAAGCAAATGGGGCTGGTTTTCTTGTGAAAACCGGCCCTTTCTCTTATATGCCCAGCTTGACCTCGCATAAAAGAGTATCCCGATGGACGCCAAGGCCCCGATTACCCAGGACGTGATGACCATTCCGCGCAAATTGCCGGATGGTCCACAGAACCTTATTGGCCTGTCGCGCGACCAATTGCGTGACGCCTTGATTGCAGCAGGTACTCCAGAAAAGCAGGCCAAGATGCGGGCAGGCCAGATCTGGCAATGGATCTACCATTGGGGCGTGCGCGACTTTGCCCAGATGACAAATCTGGCCAAGGACTACCGCGCCATGTTGGCCGAAACATTTGTTATCGCCGTGCCCGAGGTCGTCACCCGCCAGATATCCGAAGATGGCACTCGCAAATATCTGTGCCGCATTGCAGGCGGGCACGAGGTCGAGGTGGTGTATATCCCCGAAACTGATCGCGGCACCTTATGCATCTCCAGTCAGGTTGGCTGCACCCTGACCTGTTCGTTCTGCCACACGGGCACCCAGAAACTGGTCCGCAATCTGACCGCGGCCGAGATTATCGGGCAGGTCATGCTGGCCCGCGATGATCTGGACGAATGGCCAGAGCCGGGCGCACCCACCAAGCAAAACCGCCTATTGTCGAACATCGTGCTGATGGGCATGGGTGAACCGCTTTATAATTTTGAAAACGTGCGCGACGCGATGAAAATCGCGATGGACCCGCATGGCATTCAACTGTCGCGTCGTCGCATCACGCTGTCCACGTCCGGTGTGGTCCCCGAGATTGCGCGCACGGCAGAGGAAATTGGTTGTCAGCTGGCGGTATCATTTCACGCCACCACCGATGAGGTCCGCGATAGGCTGGTGCCGATCAACAAGCGCTGGAATATCGAAACGCTTCTGGATGCGCTGCGCGTCTATCCCAAAGTGTCCAATTCGGAACGAATCACATTTGAATATGTTATGCTGGACGGGATCAATGACAGCGATGATGACGCCCGCCGTCTGATCAAGCTGATCGATGGCATCCCCGCCAAGATCAACCTGATCCCATTCAACGAATGGCCCGGCGCGCCCTATAAACGATCATCCAATAACCGTATCCGCGCCTTTGCTGACATCATTTATAACGCGGGATATGCGTCACCTGTTCGCAAGCCCCGTGGCGAAGACATCATGGCCGCCTGCGGTCAGTTGAAGTCCGCAACCGAACGCGCCAGAAAAAGCCGCGCAGAAATCGCGGCAGATGCTGGGCTTTAACAATTTCTTCACCTTAAGCCTCTGATATGGCGTCATGAAACAAATAGTGCTGGGTCTGACCCCCGAATTGGCTGACGCTTTGCAACATCTTGGTGGGCGTGATGAAATGACGATTGGCGATCTTGTGCGCGAGGCGCTGCACAATGACCTGCGCCGCCGAAAACATGCGCGTGGTTTGCGATTGGACAAAACGCTGGCACCGTTGCGCCAACATTTGGAAGAAGATGTGCGCGACGCCGTGAACTGGCAGGATTTGCAGCGGCGGGTCCGGCGCAAAGGGTATCAGTTTGTGCGCCGTGGCGGCGGGTTGAGTTTGCATGACCTGAGCGGCAGACATGTTTGCAGCGCCGCTGATCTGGGCCATCGGCACGCCCAATTGATGCGTCAATTCGGGGAGCCGATCGCAAATACAGGGCCGAACCTACGCATGGTCGGGTGATGATGCCTTACGCGGCAGCGCCACTTTAGCCCCGTTTAAGCCAGCAGCGCCCGTGCTTCTTCAGGCGACAGTGCCGCCGGTCGGGCACATGTCGTAGATAGTTCGATAAACCGCTTCTCCTCACCCGATTTCAAGATGCTTGTCATCACATCAACCGCATGGACAGCCAGATCGATGCTGCAACGATGCGGTCGTTCCTCGGCAATTGCAGCCGCCATATCAGCTAGACCCGCACAACGATAATTGGCTTGTTCGCCTTCATTAACGATCCCAAACGGGTGATCCCATGCAGGTAACGCTGTGATCTGCTGATCCTGACCGCCGATTTCGACCTCTCCACCAAAGAAATTCGGGTCCGGCACGAATAGCGATGCGTCTTCGCCGTAGAGTTCCATATTCGCGTGCCGATTGACCCAGACGTCCCAGCTGGCGCCTAACGTCACGGTGGCCCCGTTTGCAAATTCCAGCAATGCGTGGATGTTGGTCGGGGTATCAACTGGCACTTTTTCACCCTCCCGGTCACCATTTCCGATGACCCTTTCGGGGAAAGTCGTGCTTGCCAAAGCCGCGACGGATTTCACCGGTCCGATCAACTGCAACAGGTTCGTCACATAATATGGACCAATATCCAGAATCGGGCCTGCGCCCGGCTGGTAGAAGAAATCCGGGTTGGGGTGCCAGCTTTCCATACCATGCCCCATGACATGGCATGTGCCGCCAATGATCTTGCCCACATCACCCGCATCAATGGCCGCACGGGCCTGCTGGTGCGCCCCACCCAGGAAGGTGTCAGGCGCCGACCCAATGGACAGGTTTTTCGATGCGGCCAGTTCGCGCAGGGTTTCAGCCTCCGCCAATGTCAGGACCAGCGGTTTTTCGGAATAGGCGTGTTTACCGGCCTCCAGAATGCTTTTGGTAACGGCGAAATGCACCGCGGGGATCGTCAGGTTAACAACCACATCAATGTCATCCGCCTTTAGCAGATCATCCACAGTGTCCGCCCGCAAACCAAATTCTGCCGCCCGCGCCCGTGCCGCATCCATGTTGATATCCGCCACCGCCTTGACCGACAGTGATTTGAACATCGGGGCCAGCCTGCAATAGGCGGTCGAGATATTGCCGCATCCGATGATGCCAACGCCAAGTTGTGTCATGTGTTTTCCTTAGAAGTTTTGAACAGCGGCAAGGCTGCGGGTCGCAAATCGGGTATCATCATTGGGGTTGTCATGTTCGATCACGTAATGGGTACACTGCGCCGCCTGCAATGCGGCGTGAATAGCGGACCATTTCATGATCCCGTGACCAACATCCGCCCAGCCGTCTTCGTCCGTGCAAGTCCCATCTGGCGCGATATCCTTGATATGCACAGCACTAAGTCGGCCTGCGTATTTGTTGATCCAATCAACAGGGTCCAGCCCGGCGACCCGGACCCAACCCAGATCGAGTTCCAGCGCGAGGTCATCGGACGCACCTGCGATCAGGTCAATCGGCAGTTCACCACTATCTGTCGCGACAAATTCGAAGTCGTGATTATGCCAACCAAACGCAACACCCGCATCATTCAGCGGGCGCCCCGCCTGCGCCAGCCTTTCGCCAAAGGCCGTCCAGCCAGCCGCATCCGTTGGCCTTTGATCGGCGTCCAGATAGGGGACAAAGACTTTTTTTATTCCCAGCGTCTTGATGATGTTCAGCGTTTCAGGCAGATCATCCTCAACCATATCCAGCCCAAAATGGCTGCTTGTCATCTGCAGGCCTGCGGCATCCAGCCCGGCGCGCAGACCGTCCAGATCATCAAACAAGCCGCCATAGCCTTCGACATGGCTGTATCCCGACCTCGCAAGCATCTGGAGCGTATCATCCAGCGGCGGAAAGTTCCGCGAACAATAAAGTTGGTAAGCAATCTGAGGCATGATCTGTCCTTCGCAATGTTAGATATGCGTGACGCAACGCTGACAGCGCGGCGCGAAATCTGGATTGGGAATGGCGCGCGCGAACGGGTGGGCCTCCTGCTTGGCGGCACCAGCAGCGATGGCGGAGTGAAACGCCGCGCTGTCGGTGTTATTTCCCACCCGCGCTGTGCCCGTGAGCGACACGCGGTCAGTCCTGCACGCGCATCTGCCACGCAGAACAATCCGTTCATTCACCTTGGCGGTGAAATCGGTATCTCTACCTCGTAGGATCAGGTTCATACCGGCATCTGTCAACGTAAAGTTGCGTGATATGACCGATCGATCCGTCACAGACGGTCCTCGGTCGCGGTGTCAAACAAGGATGCCCGCGATGGGTCCACGCCGATTGAAATCGTCTCGCCAACCTTGACGCTGGCCTGCCCGTCCATCCGAATGCGGAAGGGATGCTGGCCCAGCTTGGCATAAACCAGTGTGTCTGACCCCATCGGTTCGACCAGATCAACATCGACATTGAACTGCAAAGGCGCATTGGGAACGAGTTCGCCAGTAACGACATGTTCGGGCCGAATACCAATGGTTGCGAGGCGGTCAGCGGTCTGTGGCGCTGCAAACACATAGCCATCCATGGGCAAGACCATGTCATCCACTTTGAAAAGGCCGCCCTCCAGGTGCCCTTCGACAAAGTTCATCGAGGGTGAGCCGATGAAGTCAGCCACGTAAAGGTTGCGGGGCTTGTTATAAATCTCATCCGGTGAGCCGAGCTGCATGATCGCACCGCCCTTCATCACCGCGATCCGGTCGGCAAGTGTCATCGCCTCGACCTGATCATGGGTGACGTAGATCATCGTATTTTGCAGCTGATTATGCAGCCGCTTCAGCTCGACCCGTAAATCCACACGCAGCTTGGCATCTAGGTTGGACAGCGGTTCATCGAAAAGAAACACATCCACGTCCCGCACCAGTGCGCGCCCGATGGCGACACGCTGGCGCTGCCCGCCGGACAGCGCACCCGGCTTCCGGTCCAGCAGTGGACCGATTTGCAGGATTTCGGCGGCCCGTGCGACCCGCTTTTCAATCTCGTTTTTCGGGATTTTCGCGTTCTTCAGGCCAAAGGAAAGGTTCCCCTTTACGGTCATCTGCGGGTACAGCGCGTAGGACTGGAAAACCATGCCGATCCCCCGCTCGGAAGGTTCAGCCCAGGTGACATTTTTGCCCTTGATGAATATCTGGCCGTCGGTGATCTCCAACAGGCCCGCGATACAGTTCAACAGGGTGGATTTACCGCAGCCCGATGATCCCAGCAGGACAAGGAATTCGCCCTCGCTTACATTCAGGTCCAGCCCTTGCAAGACCTTTACCGCCCCAAATGCGAGGTCGAGTTGTTTGATTTCAACCGAATATGTCATCCTTTGACGGCTCCTGCTGCGATGCCCCGGACGAAAAGTTTCCCCGATGCGAAGTAAATGACGAGTGGGACAAGCCCGGTAAGAAGGGTGGCGGCCATGTTGACGTTGTATTCCTTCACGCCCTGGACCGAGTTGACGATGTTATTAAGCTGCACGGTCATCGGATATGTTTCGGGCTTGGTGTAGATCACCCCGAACAGGAAATCGTTCCAGATCCCCGTGACCTGCAGGATCATCGCAACGACGAAAATCGGCAGGGACATGGGCAGCATGATCCGGAAATAGATGCCCCAGAAACCGGCACCATCGACACGGGCGGCCTTGAACAGCTCTTCCGGCACAGAGGTGAAATAGTTGCGGAACAATAGCGTCAGGATCGGCATGCCGAAAATCGTGTGGACGATCACCAACCCCGACACGCTGCCCATCAGGCGGAAGGTTTTGAACCCTTCAAATCCCATCGCCTCAAGCATCGGATTAAACGCCTTTAGCACTGATGTTATCCCTTCGCCGCTTTCGCGCAGCAGGATCACGATGGGATAGATCATCACCTGATAAGGAATGAACGCCCCAAAGATCAGGATGGTGAAAAACACCTCGGACCCTTTGAAACGCCAGTTGGCAAGGGCGTAACCGCTGACCGATGCAATCGCGATTGAAATGATCACCGATGGCACAAGGATCCAGACAGAGTTCCAGAAACCCCGCGACAGACCCTCGCAATTGATGCCAGTGCAGGCCTCTGACCAGGCTTTGACCCAAGGTTGGAACGTGACTTCGACAGGTGGCCCAAAGATGTTGCCAAGCCGGACCTCTGGCATCCCTTTCAGCGACGTGACGATCATCACGTAAAGCGGCAGAAGATAGTACATGCAGACGACAAAAAGCGTGCCGTAGATGATGACATTGGTGGATGACAGCGCCTTTTTGGGTTTTGGACCGCGTGGGCCCGACTGTGTATTTACGGTTGCATCAACCATTTTTCTTGCCTCCGAATTCGAGGTAGGCCCATGGGATCAACACCACCAGAACGCTGAGCAACATCATGGTCGAGGCGGCAAAACCAAGCCCGAGGTTCTGCGCCTGAAACATCTTCTCGATGACGTATTTTGCGGGCACCTCGGACGCGATGCCCGGTCCCCCACTGGTTTGGGCCACGACAAGATCGTAAACCTTGATGATCCCCGCCGAAATGATCACCAATGCGGTGACAAATACTGGCCGCATCATTGGGATGACAATAAAGATATAGGTTTTCCAGGCGGGGATGCCTTCGACACGGGACGCCTTCCAGACGTCCTCGTCGATGCCGCGCATCCCGGCAAGCAGCAGCACCATGACAAAGCCTGACCCTTGCCAGATGCCCGCAATCAGAACGCCATAAATCACAATATCGGCGTTGTTGAGCGGATCAAAGGTAAAGCTTTCCCAACCGATATTGCGCACCGTGTTTTGCAGACCCAGTTCAGGGTTCAAGATCCACTGCCACGCCAGGCCGGTCACCACGAATGACAAGGCAAAGGGGTATAGGATAATGGTGCGGATGGTGTTTTCGAACCTGATCTTGCGGTCCAGCAGGGCCGCAAGGACAAAGCCGATGGTCAGCGACAGAACCAGAGAGCACAGGCCGTAGATGGCCAGGTTCTCGATGGAAATCAGCCAGCGGTTTTCGCTCCACAGCCGTTCATAATTGTCCAGGCCAACCCACTTGTCCGGGGCTGGTAAGAGACGTGACCGAGTGAACGAATGGTAGATCGTCCAAAGCGTGCATCCGACGAACACGACCAGGGCCGTGAATATCATCGGAATCGCTGCGATCTTTGCCGCAATGTTTTTGAACAGGCGAGAGGGTCTTTTCGTACTGACCTCTGTCTGTCCGGTGTCTGTCACCGCCATGTTGTCCCCCGTCGTTGGCTATCAGGTGGGTCAAAACACCCCGCCCGTTTAAGGTGCTTGGAACTGCCGTTTTTTATGGGTGGAACGGCGAGGCCCGCAGCAACTGCTACGGGCCCCACCGGAAAGATCGCTTAGTCAGCGCTTTCGATGATGCCGACATAGCGCGCCTGCGCATCTTCGACAGTGATGCTGGTATCGTTCCAGAATTCAACCATCAGGTCTTCCAATTGACCGGCGGTGTCAGCGGAATAGGCGTTCACGCCATCGGGCAGCACATTGCCAGCTGCAAGGATCTCAAGTCCTTTTTTCATGCAGTCATTGGCGGCTGACAGGTCCACGTCACCACGGATCGGCAGCGAACCTTTTTTGAGGTTGAAGGCAACCTGCACTTCGGGGCTGATCATCAGCGCAGCAAGCTCTTTCTGGGCCGCCTCGATCTCTGGATCGTCCTGCTTTGGGAAATAAAACGCGTCACCGCCAGTTGCGATGATTTCGTTCACGCCCAGACCCGGCAGACAGGTGTAGTCTTCGCCAGCAACCTGTCCGGCAACCTGGAATTCGCCCTGCGCCCAGTCACCATGGATCTGACCACCGGCCATACCTGTAATCACAAGGTTTGTGGCCTGATTCCAGTCCTGAACATTTGATCCGTCAGACAAGGATCGCGCGTCAGCGTAAGCCTGAAAAACCTTCGTCATGTCTTCGCTTGCTGCGGCTTCGGCACTCTTGTTTGTCAGAACGTCGATATACAGTTCTGTTCCACCAACGGCGACCATGATTGCCCCAAAGGCAAGGCTGGTCTGCCAGGCTTGCTGCCCCATAGCGAGCGGGATCACGTCAGCGTCGCGCAGTGCGGGTGCGGCTTCGACAAATGCGAACCAATCGGCAGGCACGTCAACGCCAGCCTTTTCGAATGCGTCATGCGACAACCACAGCCACTGTGGTGAGTGGATGTTCACAGGCACACAGTAAATCTTGCCATCCAATGTGCATCCGTCCAACAGACGGCTTGGGTTCACAACATCTGCCCAGCCACCGGCCTCAGCGACGTCTGTCAGGTCAAGCATCAGACCGGCTTCGACCAGCTCTTCCGCCTGACGGCCATGGTTCAGCTGGGTGGCGTGCATCGGGTCGCCGCCAAGGATACGGGAAATGATGATCGGACGCGCGGTACCGCCGGAACCGGCAATCGCCCCGTCCAACCATGAATGTTCTGTCGCGTCGAATGCTTTTGCAAACTCTGACACGGCTGCGGCTTCACCGCCGGATGTCCACCAGTGGGTCACTTCCAGTTCAACGGCCGATACTGACGATGCAGCGACCATTGCCGTTGCTGCCAGCAGTTTTGTTGTGAGTTTCACGATTATCTCCTCCCTGGTTCTAAATCGTTGTAGATGAGCCTATAACGATTTAGATTGACCTCGCAAGAATTATTAAAACAGTATAAAAGAAAGAAATGCGGTCGCGCCAAAGGCATTTTGAACGCTATACGTTCACCTCCGTACTGCGCTACTGGCAGTGCAGAGTTCCTGCAAACTGGCGTCGATTAAGAGGAAATACGCATGTCGGATTATGAAAATGACCCTGCCCACGGGCATCCGACATTGGGCCGGACCCCAAAGCCGACGCTGAAAACAATATCAAAGATCAGCGGGCTCGCCGTCCCGACCGTGTCGCGTGCATTGAATGATGCGCCTGATATCGGCAGCGACACAAAGAAGCTGATTCGCAAAATCGCGGATGAAATTGGCTATGTCCCCAATCGTGCCGGGGTTCGCCTGCGCACGGGTCGGACCAATGTGATCAGCCTTGTTATGTCGACCGAACATGACAACCACACCGCCCGTCTGATTTCATCGGTTGCAGGCGGTTTTGAGGGCACAAGTTTTCACCTGAACGTCATGCCCTATTCCCCGAATGCCGACATCATGAAACCGATCCGTTACATTTATGAAACGGGATCGGCAGATGCTGTCATCCTGAACCAGATCGAACCCGAGGATGCGCGCATCGCCTACCTGATGGAGCGCAACTTTCCCTTCGCCACCCATGGCCGCAGCAACTGGTCGGACCAGCACCCATATTATGATTTCGACAACGAAACATACGGGCGGCTTGCTATCGACATGCTGCATGCGCGCGGCCGTAAACATGTGGCCGTCGTCGCCCCGCCGTTGCGCCAAAGCTATGCGTTGCACCTGGTGGCCGGCCTGCGCGAACGGGCCGCTGCGACCGGTCTGTCGCTATCCATCCTTGAAAGCGTGACCAGCGACGACCAGACCCCCGATGTGGCCGAGGGGATCGCCGCCCATCTGACCACCGCCCCTGATACGGATGCGATAGTCACCGCATCGGCCGCGTCGGCATTAGCAGCCTTTGCAACGGCAGAAAGTCGCGGCGTTACCATCGGCAAGGAGATGGATATCTTCGCCAAGGAAGCATCACCGGTTCTGAAAATCGTCTGCAAGGATATTCTGACGATCGCAGAAGAGGTTGGCTCAGCGGGCGAATTTCTGGCCAAGGCGGCGATTCAGGCCATCAAACAGCCGGAATTACCACCAATGCAGTTCCTTGAGATTCCGACTGCCGGACCTGCGTAGAGTCAGCGCCCCGGGATCAACCCGCGCTTTTCGCCTTTACCGTCCCAGTTATCCAAAGCCTCCACCGCCTCTTCCGCCGTTTCGACAAAGCGGAACAGTTTCAAATCCTCGGCAGAGATTGTGCCCGCGTCAGACAGTGCATCCCAATTGATGATCTTTTCCCAGAAGGATTGGCCAAATAGCAGGAATGGCACCTGTGCCATGCGCCCGGTTTGGATCAGCGTCAGTGCCTCGAACATCTCGTCCAGTGTGCCAAAACCGCCCGGAAACACGCAAACCGCCGAGGCGCGCATCAGGAAGTGCATCTTGCGGATCGCAAAATAGTGGAAATTGAAGCACAGATCCGGCGTCACATATTCATTTGGGGCCTGTTCATGGGGCAGCACAATGTTCAGCCCGATGGATTGCCCGCCCGCATCCAGCGCGCCGCGATTGCCCGCCTCCATCACACCCGGCCCGCCACCGGTGACAATGACATCTTCGGTGCCGCCCGATTTCAGCGACCGTTCCGTCATCATCTGAGAAAAGCGCCGCGCCTCATCATAGTATTTCGACAAATCTGCCAGCGTCTGTGTCCGCGCGCTTTCTTTGTTCGCCGGTGCCGGTATCCGGGCGCCCCCAAACAGCACAATCGTTGAATCGATCCCCGCCTCGTTCATCAGCATTTCAGGCTTCAGCAGTTCCAGTTGCAACCGCACCGGGCGCAATTCCGGGCGACACATGAAATCCTCATCCGCAAAGGCAAGCGCATAGGATGGTGCCCGGGTTTGCGGGGTATCGGGGATATGCGTCGCGGCCTCGCGATCCTGATGGCTGTCGCGAAACGGGTGATGTCGGTTGTCTTGCATACGGATGTCCTGTGTTGTGCGGCCCCAGCGTTACGCGCCAGGCCCAGAGATGCAATTGAAATACGCGATGCGGTCCCGTTGAATGATCAGTTCAGCCGGGCTAGACACCCTTTAAACCATTGATCGGAGCCTCAGATGTCCAATGCCGCCCTTGAAACCGCCATCGAAGCCGCGTGGGATGCCCGCGATACGATTTCTCCTGCGACCACCGGCGAAACCCGCGAGGCGATTGAGGATACATTGAACGCCCTTGATGGTGGTCAGTTACGTGTCGCTGAAAAACAGGATGACGGCAGTTGGCATGTGAACCAATGGGCCAAAAAGGCTGTGCTGTTGGGCTTTCGGATCAAGGATATGGAACAGCAGGATGGCGGCCCGCAGGCCGGTGGCTGGTGGGACAAGGTCGACAGCAAGTTCAAGGGCTGGGGCGATAATCAATGGAAAGCCGCAGGATTTCGCGCAGTGCCCAACTGCGTTGTCCGCAAATCCGCCTTTATCGCGCCCGGCGTGGTGCTGATGCCGTCTTTCGTGAACCTTGGTGCCTATGTGGATGAAGGCACGATGGTTGATACATGGGCCACGGTCGGGTCCTGCGCGCAGATCGGCAAGAACGTGCATCTGTCTGGCGGCGTTGGTATCGGCGGCGTGCTGGAGCCGATGCAGGCAGGCCCGACGATCATCGAGGATAACTGTTTTATTGGTGCCCGGTCAGAAGTGGTCGAAGGCTGTATCGTCCGCGAGGGTTCCGTCCTTGGCATGGGCGTCTTCATCGGCCAGTCAACCAAGATCGTGGACCGCGAAACCGGTGAGGTCACGTACGGCGAGGTGCCCCCCTATTCGGTCGTCGTCGCAGGCTCCATGCCTTCCAAGAACAATGTCAGCCTTTATTGTGCTGTGATCGTGAAACGGGTGGACGAACGAACCCGCTCCAAGACTGGCATCAACGAATTGTTGCGCGACTAGGTGATCATCAGCCGGACACTGGCGCGCAAGCGTATTGCGGCGGGCGAACGCCCGTCCTTCAAGGCAGCATGGCTGCCAGTGGCCGCTGACGTGCTGATCATTGCGCTGCTGCTTGCTGCCCTCTGGAACCCGGCACTGACCTTCATCTACCTGATGCAGCTTTCATTGTTCTGGCTGGTGCTGTTTCTGATGGCAGTGATCTATGCCCCGTTGCAGATCGTGATTATCGTCTCGACAATCTGGGCGGTGCGATCCCGCTGGGAAGACAAGGAATGACGCAGGCAATGGCGGAAAAGAAATCCAGACAAAAGGTCTATACGCTGCTGGTTGAGGTTGGCCGAAACAAGGGTGACGGGCTGCCTGAAGGGGCCACAGGCGGCGCGCTGATGTGCTATGCCAGTGGCGTGGACGAAGCCGAAGCTGTACGCGAAACCGTCGCCATCCTCAAACAGGCAGATCTGGCACCACTGGATGTGTCAGGTTACGGCACGTTGGATGAACGGCTTGCCGAAGGGCATGACATCTCGGACGATGAAAAGGCGCTGATGCAAAGAGCGCTTGACGAAAACAGCGTAATCGTTGCCCAGATGACCCCGTTTTTTGATGAGAAAACCTGAAGTTTCGCGCAGCCCGCAAAATCCTTCCAAGGATTTTGGTCAGAAATTTGGAAATTTCTGGCGTATCGCGCGCAGGACCGTTTCACTATGAACATCACTCTTTCATTTGCGGCAGACATCCCCGACGCGGCAGCGTTTGAAGCGCTGCTTTGCCAGTATTACACGATTATGGCGGACAAATTGACTGAAATCGGTGGCCCTCAGCTATCACCAAAAGAATTGGCCGCCGAAACCATGGCCCATGCAGATGAACTGCTCCCGCCTCGAAACAGATTGTTATTAGCCACAGCCGAGGATGGCACACTAATGGGCTGCGGTATGATCCGCATGGTTCGCGATGATGCCGCAGAGTTGAAGCGCATGTTTGTTAAGCCTGAAGCGCAGGGATTGGGGCTTGGCCGCCAGCTGTTTGAGACGCGCATGGCAGAGGCCCGCCAGATGGGTTGCAAGGTGCTTTACGCCGATACGATCAAAGGTAACACGCCGATGCTGACGATGTATGAGCGTTACGGTTTCAAGCGCATTCCGCGCTATGCAGAGAATTTCAATGATCCCGCGCTGGACCCATATTTGGTTTATCTGGAACATCACGTGCCGCAGGCCACCTGACAGATTTGCATCCAAGCCGCCATCCGGGTAGCCAGCTCTGAAAGGAGCCTTTCATGACACCTGTTGATCCCGTCACCCTGACTGCTGACCTTGTTCGCTGCCCCTCCGTGACACCGGCCGAAGGGGGCGCGCTCGTGCTTTTGAAAAAACTGCTGTCAGACGGCGGTTTTGATTGCACACGTGTCGATCGCGGGGGTGTTCCGAACTTATATGCCCGTTGGGGGCGCAAGGGGGCCAACCGCACCTTTGGGTTCAACGGTCACACCGATGTCGTTCCGGTGGGCAATGAAAGTGACTGGTCGGTCTTTCCTTTCGGGGCAGCGATCAAGGACGGTTATCTTTATGGTCGCGGGTCCACCGATATGAAATCTGGCGTTGCGGCCTTTGCTGCCGCCGCAATCGATTTTGTGACCGAAACACCCCCTGATGGGGCGGTTGTGCTGGCGATTACTGGTGACGAGGAAGGCGAAGCATTGCATGGCACAACCGCGCTGCTGGACTGGATGCAAGCGCAGGGCGAGGCGATGAGCGTTTGCCTGGTCGGTGAGCCGACCTGCCCCGATATTATGGGCGAGGCGATGAAAATCGGGCGGCGTGGGTCGCTGACCGCCTGGTTCACAGTGCGCGGGGTGCAAGGGCATTCTGCTTATCCGCACCGGGCCAAAAACCCGATCCCGGCGCTCGCACGCCTTGTGGATCGCTTGTCATCACATGTGCTGGACGAAGGGACGGCGCATTTTGATCCTTCAACCCTTGCAGTGGTAACCATCGATACCGGCAACCCGGCCACCAATGTGATTCCAGCCCAATGCACCGCCGCAGTCAACGTCCGGTTCAATGACGCTCATACCAGCCAGGCAATCGTTGATTGGATGGGCGAAGAGGCGGGTCACTTGACCGATGCATTTGACGTTGATGTTGATATCAAAGTGAAGGTTTCGGGCGAAAGCTTTCTGACCCCGCCGGGTGATTTGTCCGATTTGGTATCTGCTGCTGTGGCCGCCGAAACCGGTGTAACACCTGTGATGTCCACCTCTGGCGGCACGTCTGATGCCCGTTTCGTGAAGGATCATTGCCCCGTGGTTGAATTCGGCCTTGTTGGCAAGACGATGCACCAGGTGGATGAATGTGTGTCGGTTGAACAGATTGGTCAGCTCAAGGCAATCTACAAGCGTATCCTCACTGATTATTTCGCCTGACCATTGCGGCGCACCCAGACTTTTTCAAAAAGTCTGGACAAAATCCTTGCAAGGATTTTTCTCAATTCCTGTACCAGGAATTGGCTGGCCCGACAGGGCGTGCTAGGCGGGGGCATGAACAGTATTCCTTCCAAGTCTGACATCCTGTCATGGATATCCGACAACCCCACCAAAACGGCCAAACGTGACATCGCCAAAGCCTTTGGCATCAAAGGTGCCGCGCGGATCGACCTCAAGCGTCTGCTGAAGGAGCTGCAGGACGAGGGCAAGCTCGCCAAGCGTCGCAACAGCTACCGCGATGCCGAAGAATTGCCCCCCGTGGCAGTGCTGGAAATCACGGGCGCTGATGCAGATGGCGATCTGTTTGCGCGCCCGCTGGAATGGAAGGGCAAAGGGCCTGTGCCCGTCATCCTGATGATGCTGCGATCCTCAGACCCGGCTTTGGGTGCGGGCGACCGGATCCTTGGCCGTCTGACGGTGGATGCCACCGAAACCCACAGCCACACAGCCCGCATGATCCGCCGGATTGGCACAAATCCGCAGCGTATCCTGGGCGTGTTTCGCGCCGGGTCCGACGGTGGACGCGTCTTGCCCATCGACAAAGGCAGCGACCGGCAATGGACGGTCGCCGCCGGTGCGACGGGTGGTGCGAAGGATGGCGAGTTGGTTGAGGCTGAACAATCTGGCCCCAAAGGCCGCCTTGGCCTGCCCAAGGCGCGCATTGTTGCCCGGCTTGGTGACCCGTCAGAGCCGCGCGCGGTGTCCCTTATTGCGATCCACCAGCACGGTATCCCTGACCACTTCCCCGATCCGGTGATTGCAGAGGCCGATGCAGCCAAACCGGCAGAGCTGGCCAAGCGCACCGATTTGCGCAACATGCCCCTGATCACCATCGATCCCTGGGATGCCCGTGATCATGACGACGCATGCTATGTCGAAGCTGACCCAAACCCCAAGAACAAGGATGGGTTCATCATCTGGGTCGCCATTGCCGATGTGGCCCATTACGTCACGCCCAATTCGGAACTGGACCACGAGGCGCGCAAGCGTGGCAACTCCACCTATTTCCCGGATCGGGTTGTCCCGATGCTGCCAGACAGGCTGTCCGGCGATCTGTGTTCGCTGCATGAAGGGGTCGAACGGGCCTGTATCGCTGTGGCGATGCACATTGACGCCCATGGCAACAAGATCGATCACAGCTTTCACCGCGGCCTGATGAAATCCGTCGCCTCGCTAAATTATGAAGAGGTGCAAGCCGCCGTTGACGGGCAGCCCAACGAAAAACTCGCCCCGATGATGGATGACATCATTACACCGCTTTATGCCGCCTTCGCTGCGCTGATGAAGGCCCGCGCCCGTCGTGAACCGTTGGAGTTGGACCTGCCAGAGCGGCAGATCGTTCTGGATGATGACGGCAAGGTCAAATCCGTCAACCACAAGGACCGGCTGGATGCCCACCGCCTGATCGAGGAATTCATGGTTCTGGCCAATGTGGCGGCTGCCGAAACCCTGATCGGTCGCAAATCCCCCTTGCTGTTTCGCGTGCATGAGGAACCAAGCCCCGAAAAACTGGAAGCCCTGCGCGAGGTTGCACAAGCCTCTGGCCTTGTTCTGGCAAAGGGGCAGGTCCTGAAAACGGCCCATCTGAACCGGCTGTTGACCGGGGCCGCAGACACCGAAAACGACGAATTGATCAACATGGCCACGTTGCGATCCATGACGCAGGCCTATTACAGCCCCGACAATTTCGGCCATTTCGGGCTGGCCTTACGGGCTTACGCGCATTTCACCTCGCCCATCCGTCGCTATGCCGACCTGATCGTGCATCGGGCGCTGATCGCGGCACATAGCTGGGGGGATGATGGGCTTAGCCCTTGGGATGTCGAACATCTTGCCGCGACTGGCAAACAGATCGGCGATACGGAACGTCGATCAATGATGGCCGAACGTGACACGACAGACCGTTATCTGGCGGCTTTCCTGTCCGACAGGGTTGGGACGGAATTGGGCGGCCGGATCAGCGGGATCGCGAAATTCGGTGTTTTTGTGCGCTTGGATGAAACCGGCGCAGACGGGATGATTCCTATCCGAACGCTGGGGCGCGAGTATTTCCATTATGACGCTGACAGCCAGACCCTGATGGGGTCGGATACAGGCACCATCATCGGGCTGGGCCAACGGGTCACCGTCAAACTGGTTGAGGCTGCACCGGTGACGGGCGGTTTGATCGTGGAATTGCTGACGTTGGATGAGCGGGTGATGCCGCGCGGCCCCAACCGTGGGCGTGGCAAACCGCCACGCCGCAAGATGGGATCAGCCCGGAAAAAGGCTGCCAAGACCGCGCGCAAGGTCAAACGGACGCGCAAGTAACGCTGCGCGGCCCTTGTCGCGTGATCCGCAACAATGCTGTCCCGTTATAAAAATTGTCATTTTATTAGGTGTTTAGGGCGTATTTACATGCCCAATGGCCGCAAACTTTGTCCAATTCAGTGCGAAGCGTGACACGGTTTAGCCGCAAAGCGGGGGAATATTGCCGATAGACGACCTGTGAAAGAGACCGCCATGAACGCCCATGTTGATTTCGACCGCCACGAGCGCAAAGCGACCCTAAAGATGGTGGCGCAGCGTATCGTGCAGACGCAGACCAATACATCCTGGCTGGATGCGGTTGGTGGTTGCGATGATTGCAGCACCGTACCGTTTGATGTCGTCGCCGCAGGCCGGACCCGCACATTGGGGCTGGATGGTGACCAGCTTGTGATGCGTGACACCAGTTTCGGATCGATCTTGGATTGATTCTGGCCCGGGGAGAGAGCCCGTCCCGGGCTTGACCCGGGACCTCAACGTCAGACCCGGCCTGCAATCACCGTTTCAGATGATATGTCAGTCCGTGAAACACCAACAGGCGCAGCCTGTCCCGCACAATTTCTGACTGCGCATTGAAAATCACAGCACGATTGCCTTCGACCTTGTCGCAGCCCGGGAATGTTGCGGCATAAGTGCTGATGATATCCGTCGCACAATGGGCAAAGATGCCGCAGCCACCCTGTTTGGCCAACCCAATGCGCAAGGTCGATCCCGATTTGGTATCAGGCGTCAGATAAGATGGCTGGCCCCAGCGCAGCGCCTCTTCCACCCGACCAACGGCTGGCGTTTCTGCCGCAACGCCAAAGATCAGCCCGCGCAACTGCATGGCAATCGCGCGCATGTCCGGCGGAAAGCCGTCATAAACGGCCTTTACAGCCGGTTTTTCGAACGGGTGGGTCACGCGGCCATCCTATCTGCAACACGACCTGCATATTCGGTCAAGATGCGATCATTGGCCACCCTTTCGCTAAGGCCAGTGGGCAGCGGACTTGCCGTGATTGCGCCCAACATCGCAGCGGTGCTGTAATCGGGCAGGCTGATCTGATCACCCATCAAGAATGGGGCATTGGCCAGTCGGGTTGCAATCGCCTGCAAATCAGGCTCGATCCGGTCTAATCGTTCTTTCGGGCTGAACCGGCCAAGACCTTGCGCCATCAGCCCTCGCAATGTCGCCTTCCGGATGGCACCGGTGACTGGGCGTCGCAGCAGTGCGGGGATAGCCGCAAAATACTCTTCCCGGATGATCGGCCATATCTTTTCATTCCCCCAACGATCCAGCACGACATGAAAATACATGTGCTCTTCCACCATACGAATGAGCGCATGACCCGTGGCGCGATCCGTCACTGACCCCCAGAAATCCGCACCTTGCCGTTCCAGATAGGCCTGAATATTGTGGCTATCGCCAATCACCCCTTCTGATGTACGAATAGCAGGCAGTTTTGCGTGCGGGAACTTGCGTGGATCATTGCAATCCTCGCGCTGCCAGTCTGCACCTGCGGCCTGCAAAAGCCACATGGCCTTAACGCAAAACGGGCTAAAGCTGAGCTGGCCAAAGCCTTCTTGATAGGTGACGAGTGTGATCATTGTCGGGGTCTCCTGTGTGTTGCCCCGTTATGCAGGAAGGTACTGACAGTTTTTGGCAGCAATGCTAAATCACTTGTCATGTCACGCACCGCCCGCCTGTTTCAGCTGATGCAATCCTTGCGCCGCCACACCCCGCCAGTCACAGCCGCGCAGCTGGCGACGGATACGGGCGTGTCGCTGCGGACCCTTTATCGCGATATCGAGGCGTTGCGCGGGCTTGGCGCGATCATCGACGGCACCGCCGGGTTTGGCTATGCCCTGACCGAAGATGCCGCCCTGCCCCCGATGATGTTCGATGATGAAGAGATCGAGGCGATTGTGCTGGGCCTGCGCGAAGTACAGGCCGTGGCCGACCCCGATCTGGCGCAAGCCGCGCAAAACGCGGTTGCCAAACTACAGGCGCGTTTGCCCAGCGCGCAGGCGCATCGGTTGCAATATGCGGTCCTGCATGCGGACCGGATCGTACGCCCGCCCATGCCTACTGTCGATGTGCGCGCCCTGCGGCAAGCGACATGGAACGAACACACCATCGAGATTGACTATATTGATGCAACGGGTGCCGCCACAAAACGCCGCGTCGACCCGCTCAGCATCGTGTTTTTGAAAGAGACCCATAACCTGATCGGCTGGTGCCATCTGCGGCAGGCCTATCGCAATTTCCGGCTCGACCGGATGCAAAACCTGGCGATCACCGATGACAGCTTTCGACCCCGCCGCGTGCCAATGCTGCGCGAAGCGATTGAAACCTTGTCGTCATGTTGGCCGGAACCCTCTGTCATGGTGGCAAAAACCCCCGCTTCTACCGATTTGTGAACGCATCACACATTGGCTTCCCCCGACCTCAGCGTTAGGCTGTGAAGAAAGAGCAGATGGAGGCGTCAACATGCAACGCAGGCAATTCATCGCGGCGAGTTTGGCAGGTTTCACATTCCCGGCTTTGGCCACAGCACAGGCAGCCGGTTTCCAGAACTGGATCGCTGGTTTTCGCGGGCGCGCGCGGTCGGCCGGGATCACGGATCGCACCTTAGATGCGGCCTTTGCGGGTGTGCAATACCTGCCGGACAGCATTCGTCGTGACCGCAATCAAGCGGAATTCGTCAAACCCCTGGGCGAATACATGGCCACTGCGGCCTCTGACGCGCGGGTGCAGAACGGGCGCGCAATGCTACGCCAATATGCCAATCTGCTGGCCCGGATCGAGTCAACCTACGGTGTGCCAGCACATATCGTCACGGCTGTCTGGGGAATGGAAAGCAATTATGGCCAGCGTCGTGGCGATACGCCCCTGATCTCGACCCTGGCGACACTGGCCTATGACGGGCGGCGCGGTCGTTTCTTTGAACAGCAATTGGTTGCCGCATTGGCGATCCTGCAGCGTGGTGATGTGGCGCCGCGTAACATGACGGGGTCGTGGGCCGGGGCGATGGGCCATACGCAGTTCATCCCCACCTCTTACCAAGCCTATGCTGTTGATTTTACCGGCGACGGGCGGCGCGACATCTGGGCCGACGACCCAAGTGATGCGTTGGCCTCGACCGCTGCCTATCTGCGCCGCTTCAGCTGGCGGCAAGGGCAGCCTTGGGGCGTTGAAGTGCTACTGCCGAATGGTTTCGATTTTAACCAAACGTCCCGCCGGTCGCCTGCTGCATGGGGGCAGTTGGGCGTGCGTGGGGTGGATGGGCAGGTTGTGCCGAATTACGGTGAGGCGTCCCTGATCGTGCCCACCGGGGCCAACGGCCCGGCTTTCCTGATCTTTTCCAATTACAGGGTCATTTCACGTTATAACAATGCGCAGGCCTATATCATCGGGGTCGGTCACTTGGGTGACCGTATCCGGGGCATGGGACCACTGCGCAGGCCGTGGCCCGCAGAGGCACGCGGGCTGCGCCGGGCAGAGCGTGTTGAATTGCAGCAGCGTCTGACCGCCGCCGGATTTTCAACCGGTGGTGCCGATGGCAAGATCGGACCAAATAGCCGCGCGGCGATCAGGGCCTATCAACGTAGTCGCGGCCTGCCCGCCGACGGCTATGCATCGCTTCAACTATTGCAATCGCTGCGATGAGCAGGGACCACCCTGCATGCAGGCGGTAATGGCATCCAGCGTGGCCTGATCAGGTTCTTCAAAGATCATGCCACCGCATGGGCCTGCCTGCATCGTCACCGGCGGTTCGTCAGCGCGCACGAAATAAAGCGCATCAACACCGCTGCGGGCAGAGCCGCACCAAGGGCCAGCACAGCCAATCTGCAAATTCACCGGGCTGATGTAATCGTTGGTAAAACCACGGCTTGTCAGACCCTTACCGACAAATTGCCCCGGGATCGGATCAGGTTCGCGGACAGCATTCTGCGACACACCGGCGGGCAGCGCGCTTTCATCGAATGTCAGCTGACCGTAAAGCACGAAATAAGCCTCTGGCGCCTCTGCAACCCGTTGAAAGGTCGCAATCGGGTCAGGGCGCATGCAGCTAAGGGCCATGGCCTGACCGCCCAACGCGATCAGAGACATAGCAAGTATCAAGGATTTCATCAGACGAAGGTCCTTTCTTTCTGAGCGATCAAAGCTTGTCCTGGAATTCAGCCAATGCCTGTTCATAGACCGCCCGTTTGAACGGAACAATCGCGCCCACCAATTCGCTTGGATGAATCCATTTCCAACGCGAAAACTCCGGATGGGCGGTGGCGATATTCACTTGCGTATCGTCGCCGTGATAGCGCATCAGAAACCATTTCTGTTCCTGCCCGCGATAGCGCCCCTTCCAGATATTTGGAACGAGTTCATGGGGCAGGTCATAGGCGATCAGGCCCGCGCTCTCCGCCTCGATACTGACCAGATTGGGGGTAATGCCTGTTTCTTCTTCCAATTCGCGCAAGGCCGCGTCACGGGTGTTTTCGCCTTTGTCCACACCACCCTGCGGCATCTGCCAGGCGGCGGTATCACGGTCCATGCGTTGACCGACAAAAATATGGCCGCGCGTATTGGCCAGCATGACGCCCACGCAGGGGCGGTAGGGAAGTTGCGCAATGTCTTCGGGACTCATAATTGGGCCTTGGTATTTCATTGTGGGGTTATCCTGGTGAGTGTGGTCGCAGAATACCCGCTGTGATCTTGGTTATACGATAACAAGGCGGCTCTGGTACTGGATACGTGGTGCGATCCACAATAGGTCGGTCCACGACAGACCCACACAGCCTGCCGTCGGCCGCCCCGGACCGCGCCATTGATGCATGAAAATGGCAGAGCCGCGCCCCTTGACCGCATAGGGCCAATTCCAGTCTGTCAGAATGATCAGATCGTACATGCGATCAGCGCGGCGCAACGCTTCATGGCTGTATTTATGGGGTTTTTGAACCATTAGGTTGTAATCCGGGTCCTTGATATCGTCCGACCAAAGGTCGCCCGGCCGGATCGGAAGTGCCCAATCAGCGGGTTTTTTCAGTCGGTCGGGCCGATAGAGCATACCAACAATCCGGTGCGTCCCGCGCGGTGTCGCACCGTCCCCTTCGGCTTTGCGATCCGTCACACCACCACGCCCGACGGTCCGGGCAAAACGGCGGCTCATGAACCGAAGGCAGGTAGGTGTGACGACAAGATCGGTAGATTTCATATGGCGGAATAAACCATAGTTTATAGCAATGACGCGACTCGTTTCTTGCGTTTTCAATGGGCTACGTAACGGTATCCAATTTTAAACGACTGCTTCACCAATCCTGATGTTCCCGTTATGTTCAAGCCAAACAAAGGAGCGACCAAATGGCCATCGGAAAGAAGCTGAACCAGACACTGACCGATTTTATCAAACGTCAACATCTGTTCTTTGTCGCCACCGCCGCCCCTGATGGAAGGGTGGACATGTCGCCCAAGGGGCTCGATTCTCTGCGGGTCATTGATGACAATCGCATCATCTGGCTAAACCTGACCGGCAGCGGCAATGAAACCGCCGCCCATTTGCGGGCCTGCAATCGTATGACGCTGATGTTCTGTGCGTTTGAGCGCGATGCGCTGATCCTGCGTGTCTATGGCAGCGCCAGTACATTGCACCCGCATGATGCCGGCTGGGATGACGCGGTCGCATAGTTTCCGGCCATGGCTGGCAGTCGCCAAGTATTCGATATGGCTATTGATATGGTCCAGACATCCTGCGGCACCGGCGTACCCTTTATGACATTCAAAAAACAACGCGGGCCAGAAGAGCTGCTGCCCTATTACGCCGATATGGGCGAGGACGGCGTGCGCGACTATTGGGGCCGCAAGAATGCGCAAAGCATTGATGGGATGGAAACAGGTATCTTTGGTGACTGACTGCCGCTAGAGCAGATGCCCTGACTTGGCAGCCTTGGTTGCCAGATAGGCGCTGTTATGTTGGTTCTCGCCGACCTTCAGCGGCACCCGTTCGGTGACCGCGATGCCACAGCTTTCCATACGTGCCACTTTGGCCGGGTTGTTGGTCAGCAGACGTACCGCAGAAAACCCCATCCGGCGCAGGATATCGGCCCCGATCCGAAAGTCGCGTTCATCATCCTCAAAACCCAGACGGTGGTTCGCCTCGACCGTATCAAAACCCTGATCCTGCAGGGAATAGGCGCGCATCTTGTTGGCCAGCCCGATGCCCCGCCCTTCCTGATTGAGGTAGAGCAACACACCGGCCCCCTCCGCCCCCATTTGTGCCAGCGCGCCGCGCAACTGCGGACCGCAATCGCATTTAAGCGATCCCAGAAGGTCGCCGGTGAAGCAGGCGGAATGCAGGCGGGACAGGACCGGCTTTGACCGGTCGGGCTGACCGATCTCAACGGCATAATGCTCTTCCGCCCCATCATCAGGGCGGAAGATATGCAGGCGACCCGCCTCTGATACCTGCAAGGGCAATCGCGCGTTGACAATAGGCTCCAACGGGCTGAGCCCGGTGTCAGCGGCAGCCTTGGCCGGGACGAGGGTCAGGTTGTGCATGGCAGCGAATGCCAACGGATCGTCCAGATCCTGGGCCAGGATGGCAGGCAACAATCTTGCAGCCTTGGCCAGCGCAATCGCGGACCGGTGCAGGTCGGCTGACCCATCTCGCAGCGTCTGCAATGGCCCTTTCATCGGGTTGCGCAGATCATCTGCCGGGTCAGCCACGGCGCTGACCCATGACAGTTTGGCATCAGCAGGAAGGATGACGCGAGCGATATCACCATCATAAGCGCGCGCTTTCAACGTCTGCGCCCTGCGCCCGGTGATCGCCAATACAGGTGCGCCCCCCAGCGCCAGAAAATCGGCAAACCGTGCGGAATCAAGCGTTTCCACCGCTGCCACCAGCAGCCCATCGTCCAGCACAATGGGGACGCCCATGCGCAAATCCGCCCGCGCACGGGCCAATCGTTCTGTAATGTTGGGGGAAAATCCCATCGCAAACCGCCTGTCTTTGTTTCACCAGATAGCCGGTTTCGGTGGTAAAGTGAAACAATTGCCCGGCATTGGACACGTCCGTGTGAAATTTTCTGCACAACCTTGTCCGAACGAGCATTTCATCACATCTCTAGTAGCGAAACGAAGGAGACAGTCATGGCACAGCTCAAAAGAATATTGCTCGTCGATGATGACGATGACCTGCGCGAAGCGCTGGGTGAACAGCTGCTGATGACCGAGGACTTTGATGTCTTCGAAGCCGATGACGGCGCCAGCGCAATGGTGAAAGCCAAGGAAGGTCTGTACGACCTGATGATCCTGGATGTGGGTCTGCCCGACACGGATGGCCGCGAATTGTGCCGCCTGATGCGCAAGCAGGGTGTCAAATGCCCGATCGTGATGCTGACGGCGCAGGACAGCGACGCAGATACCATTCTGGGCCTTGATGCCGGTGCCAATGATTATGTCAGCAAACCGTTCAAGTTCCCTGTTTTGTTGGCCCGTATCCGCAGCCAGTTGCGCACCCATGAACAATCCGAAGATGCCGTTTTCCAGCTTGGGCCTTACACGTTCAAGCCTGCGCAAAAGATGCTGGTGACCGAGGATGACAAAAAGGTCCGCCTGACCGAGAAAGAAACCAACATCCTGAAGTTCCTCTACCGGTCGACCGAAGGTGTTGTGGCCCGTGACGTGCTTCTCCACGAAGTGTGGGGTTACAATGCCGGTGTCACGACCCATACGCTGGAGACACATATCTACCGGCTTCGCCAAAAAATAGAACCAGATCCGTCAAATGCCCGCCTTCTTGTGACCGAATCTGGTGGGTATAGATTAGTGGCGTAGTAAGATTGGCGGTTGGGTAGCCTCCCTGTCCTGACCGCCAATCGCAAGAGTTCCCGCCGGAGATCGGGTTACATCTCCATCCTCCCTGTTGGACTTGCCCGGACCTTGTGTCCGGGCTTTTTTTTCGTCTTTTCAATATGTTGTGAATGGACGTGGCGGATCAGATAGTATTGTCTGCCATTGCAAAACAATCAGGAGAATCCGATGAAATCGTCCAAGCATTACATGGAAGAGGCCAATGCCGCCGTCCCGCGACTCAGCGCGAAAGAGGCTATTTCAAAACATGGCACGACCGGGGCAGTTTTTGTCGATGTCCGCGACAGTGCCGCAATTGCCAAGACCGGCACCATTGCAGGCGCCCATCGCATCCCGCGCGGCATGATGGAATTCACCGCCGATACCGAAACGGATTTTCATAACGCGGCCCTGCAAAAGGATGCTGATATCTACCTGGTTTGCGGTGCGGGTGGTCAGGCAGCCCTTGCCGGGAAAACGCTGAAAGAGATGGGATATCAGACCGTCACAAATATCGGCGGTTTTGGTGACTGGAAAGATGCCGGAGGCCCCACCGAGGACTAGTCCAGCTTTTCCCGGACCAGGTTGCGGCGCAGGATAAACCCTTGTTTTTCATCGCTATCATAGCCGCATTTGCGATAGAATTCCTGCGCCAGACCGCCCTGCCCGGTCAGCAACATGATCTTGTAGGCCTTTGCATCCCATGCCAGCCGGGCGGCATAATCCAATACGCCGCGCCCATATCCCTGCCCGCGATCCGCGTGATGGGTGATCACATTTTCGATCAGGCAATAGGGGCGTCCGTCATATGTCATGTTGGGCAGAATATGCAGCGTTGCCATGGCCGTGACCGTGCCATCAACCACTGCGCCGATAAGGTTTGTGCCGTCGTGATGCAGGATTTGCGCAAAGCGGTCTTCGCCCCAAACCCCTGAAATCACTGGATGATCCCCGGCCAGTTCCAGATAAAGGGCGGCAGCATCGGCATAGTCGTCAACCGTCAGCTTGCGATAGCGCACATGGCTCATGATCGGCTCCTCGTGATCCGCGCCTCAGTTTAGCATATCGACTGTACCAGCGCATATTGGATCAGCGCATAAATGCCTCTACCCCGTCAGCAAGCGCATCCCAATCGGTAAACTCCTGCACCCCGCCGCCAAGCTCCTGATAGCGGTCGCCAAGCACGGCGTGTCGGATGACCTGTTGCTGGAAATAGTCATATCCGCTGGGTCGCACGGCACCAGCTGCAAGGATCGTCACGTCTGATTTAAACCCGGTCCGCATTTCAAACTCAGTGACATATTCCCCAGCTTCTTCAATACCTTCTGGAAAGGCCGCGCTGAGACTGACCGAGATCATCAAGGTTTTACGCGCAGCCAAATCGCGGCGGCTGGCGCCGACGAATACCTCAAATGATGCAGGGTGCCGCCGCTCGTGAACCGGCGCGGCCAGGATCACCTTTTTGATCCCATCGAAGGACACAGACGCCATTTTATCGGCAGTGTCGATGCGGGTGACGTCCTCATCCATCTTTCGCAAAACGTCTTCGACGAAACTGGCAATTTTGCCGGTTTGTCCTTCAAGCGTCTCATAGATAATCGCTGTTGTCATGGCGCGATCCTTTCCTGATGGCCGGTGGGCATCACCGGCATGAGGAGAGTATTGACCGCCTTGCGCAACTGAACCTTGATCCCGATCAACCCGAGGCCCACGCAACGTCCGGTGGTGTTGCACGAGGCGGCACCGCGCGGTGATCGCCGAATCATGTGTTAATGCGGGCGTTTCCTTTGATTTGCGCGGTCGGCAAAGCGTCGGCGGAACGTCGGCAAAACGTCGGACCCCAAAACGCCACGCCCCCCTGTTAACGCGGCGCGCGGTGCAAAGGTAAATGCGGCGTTAGGATCTTTGACGCTGCTGCTGCATCCGGGCTGTGCGACCGTCTGGATGCGCCCGGCCCCGTATCGGGTCTGACGCCTACCCTTTCAGAGCGGCCAAAATACAGCTAGACCGCCGCTGCCCCGCACTGCCAAAGGACGCACATGTTTACTGTTACCTTGCTCACCTCGCCTGCCACGCCCAACCTTGACCGTGCATTGGTCGACAGTCTGCGCAATGCGTGGGGCGGGGGCGATGCGTTGTGGCTTGCCCCTGATGAGGCGGCCGAGTTCAACATCCCCCAATTGCCCGACAATCAATGGGCGGTTTGGGCGGATCTGCAACAGACCCGGACCGATCTGGTCATCCAGCCTGGCACAAACCGGCGCAAGAAGATGCTGCTGGCGGATATGGACAGCACCATGATCCAGCAGGAATGTATCGACGAGTTGGCCGCCGAAGCCGGGGTCGGGCCGCGGGTGGCTGACATCACGGCGCGGGCGATGAACGGGGAACTGGATTTCGAAGCCGCTTTGCGTGAACGGGTCGGGCTTCTCAAAGGATTGCCAGAAGCCGTGATCAATCAGGTGCTGGACCAGCGGATCAGCCTGATGCCGGGGGCGAAGGTGTTGGTCGCAACGATGAAGGCAAACGGGGCCTATGCCGCGCTTGTCTCTGGCGGGTTTACCGCATTCACGGCAAAGGTAGCCGCGCAGTTGGGTTTTGACGAAAACCGCGCCAATACGCTTTTGGTTGCAGATGGCAAGCTGACGGGCGCGCCGGGTGTCCCCATTCTGGGACAGGCGGCCAAGGTGCAGGCCTTGGAAGAGATCACCGCCCAGCGCGGGATTGCGGTGGATGATGTTCTGGCCGTGGGCGATGGGGCCAATGATCTGGGTATGCTGACGCGGGCCGGGGCCGGTGTGGCCCTGCATGCAAAACCATCGGTGCAGGCGCAATGCGATATCCGGGTCAATCATGGCGACCTGACTGCGTTGCTGTACCTGCAAGGGTATAGCCGCGATGATTTTGCAAGCTGACCCCAGGTCAGCCAACGGCACCGGCTTTCCTTGCCGTGTGCCCCGGTTCGGCCGCGATCCTGTTTGCGCCATGGATCAGCGTTGCGAATGACGCTTCCGGGCACCGATAGTCATTCGGGCGCTGCGTTCCACTGCCTATGGTTGATCTATCGCAAAAGTTGTCGAGCCTGTCTTGATATTAAGCGCCGATGTCAGGGCTTTTGAGGGCACAGAAAATATGTTTCTAATCAACCGATTACTCTACTTAAAGGTGCCACAACCTAAGCTGGATCAGCGAGATCAAGCGGCCGGTTAGCGGAGTTTCGCTGCTGCTGCCGGAACAGGCAAACATAGCTTTAAAGCCTTTATTTATTCGATATTCTGATATCGAACTGCGATTCTTATGCGGGTCTGCTGGCCGTATCTAGCATAAGGGTCTGAAATCCCTCATGGTTGAGATAACTTTTGAGCGAGTCGAGCCTTGAGTTTCAACCAAGCGTAGTTTAATTGCAAAACTCAACCCAGACGAGATGGAGTCGGCGAGATCTTTTTTGATAAGATGAATCTGTCGATCGCCGGCGCGCCGAGGAAGATCGTCCTGCTCCAAGGACCGGTCGGCCCGTTTTTTGCCGAGATGTACAAGGCGTTTTCGCAGCAGGGTTTTTCCGTGAAGCGGTTTACCTTTAATGCCGGAGACCGTCTTTTCGCGAAGCATGATAACTGCATCCGGTTCGCCGGGGACCTTTCAGATTGGGAAGCACATTTTCGCGCCGACATCGCGCAGAACTGGCCGGAGGCGATCATTCTATTTGGTGCCAACCGCCCAATTCACCAGGTCGCACGGCGCGTTGCGAAGGAATACGGCGTCAATGTCATCAGCCTTGAAGAAGGCTATCTTCGGTCGGGTTACATCACCTGCGAACCGGGGGGGAACAATCAGCATTCGCCACTGACGAATTGGTCGCGCTGTGACCAAAGCCCAATGTTCACGAGCGCTGATACGCAACTTAGAAAACCCGTGCCGGGGATTTCGTCGTTTCGCACGCAATGCTTTTGGGGTGCGTTATACTACCTGAGCAGGGATACGTTCTCGGGCGCGTCGGAAGAAAACCTGTTCCACCGTGCAAAGGAACATCCGCTGCCATTGGCATGGTCGTGGGCGGCCCATATGGCGCGACGTACCGCCGCACATGCCACGGAAGCGCGGGCCATCAGCCGGTTATACCGCAACGCGGGCTATGTTCTGGTGCCTTTGCAGGTGTCCCATGACAGTCAGATCCAGACGGCCTCGCGCGGGTGGAATACCAAAAAGCTGATCAATGCTTGCCTAGAGGCGCAGGCCGACTCGCCGGTAAAACAACAGATCGTCTTTAAGCTGCATCCGCTTGAACGCAATGGCGCGCGTCTAAAACGCCATATTCTGCGACAGGCCAAGCAAATGGGGTTCCCTGCGCAATCTGTTCAGGTGATCGCCGCCGGGCAGATGGGCAAACTTGCCGCCAATGCAAGCGGGATGATCCTTATCAATTCGACATCAGCCTTTTCCGCGCTTCACAACGGTATCCCGATCTTGGTTCTGGGCGACGCGATTTTTCGCCATGAAGCCGTCGTTACCACCGGCGAAACGCGATCCGATATCAAGAGATTCCTACAGGCGCGGCAGGCAAAACGGCAGGATTTGATCGACGCATTCATTGCCGATTTAAAGATGCAAAGCTTGATCCCCGGTGATTTCTATGTTGCAACCGGGCGGGAAATAGCGATTGCAGAGATTTTGGAAGAGCTGAACCGACAAACGATCAGGATAGGCGCGCGCCGTAAAGCGCGGGCATGATGCAACGCCTGATGCTAGCGATAGTAAAATCGCGCATATTGCTTTGCGCCCTTATTACGACAATTGCCGGTTGTTCAGCCATTCCATCCTTTGGGCCAAGCGATGCTGCCATTGCTGAGGCAGCTGAGGTCACGGTATCCAATCCAGATGACGTTCTGCCCTTCCGCATCATTGATGTTTCCGCGTCGACCCTGCCATCATCCGACGTTTCGACGCGGAACTTTCCGAACGCATTCCGAAACAGGGGTTTTCGCAGAACCGATGAGGTCATCGGCGTTGGTGATCAGCTTGAAATCCGTATCTGGGAAGTCGCCGAAGACGGCCTGTTCGCCAGTGGGGGGCAAAGGGACACGGCCCTGAAAGTTGCGGTGTCGAATTCGGGTAATATCTCGGTCGCTTATGCAGGGACGATCAAGGCCAGCGGCCTGACAATCGCCCAATTGCGGACGGAATTGCTGGGGCGCTACAAAGGTCAGGCGGTTGAGCCCGAAATCGCGGTCACAATCGTCGAAACGCAATCCCGGTCGGCGACTGTGTTGGGGGCGGTCGGGTCGCCGGGACGCGCAACCATACCGTCGGGAGGCATCAGATTGCTTGATCTGCTGGCGCAGGCCGGTGGTACCTCTAACGCGCCTTGGGAAACAAAAGTCACCATCCAGCGTGCATCGGCATCAGCGACCCTGTCGCTTTCGGAGATTTTTGCGCGACCGCACAATAACGTTGTCATTATGCCGGGCGATATCGTCAATGTGACCCATGTCCCGCGCCGTTTCGCGGTCTATGGTGGCGTCGTTCAGCCCGGCAATGTCGAAATCCCGTTGGAGCAGGCGCATCTTGGTTTCCTGCTGGCAGAGGTCGGCGGCCTGAAAGACACGGTTGCGCAGGCAAGATCGGTTTATGTGTTTCGGCCAACCCGCCCGGACAACCAGTCCGGCGCGCCTGTTGGGTTGGCCTATCGGCTGGATTTTTCAAAGCCTGACGCCTTTCTTTTGGCGGGAATGTTCCGGCTGGAGCCGACAGATATCACATATATTGAATCCGCTGGTGGGGCCGATTTCCAAAGGTTCTTTTCGGTTCTTCTGTCCCCTTTGCTGGGTGCCGCATCAGGGGCTTCAAACCTTGCGAATTGACCTGCCCCCCAAGACCGCGAGATGCGCGGGTCGTTTTGACCATGGGTCGGTCACATGTGGCTGGACGGACCGGCGTTTGGCGGCTTCTGGCGCAACCTGAATGGCGCGTTTCAGCCTTGTTCCAGATGCCCGCGCGATACGTCGGGCGCGCCTTGCGCCGCTGTGGTTGGTTGAGTTTGCGAGGGCCGCCGTTTCCGGGAAGCGGCCATCCTATGCGGCAACCTCGCTAGAACTGACGCGAAACGCTGCGGTCAAAGTGCTACTGGGCGCGCGGCCCGTGTTTTGGAGCCGTCTGTTGCCCACGCGACCCAACACATTGCTGGGCTGGGGGCGTCAGTTTTCGGGTCGCCGTGTTGCTGCGGTTCAGGATGGTGATATTCAGCCGCTTATTCTGGAGGATGGTTTTCTGCGGTCGACCAGACGCAGGGATTTTCCAATGTCTTTCGTTCTTGATGATCGTGGCATTTATTATGATGCACAATCACAGAGCAGGCTTTTTCGGCTTATCCCCGAAAGCCTGTCAGATGCTGAAGCGGCGCGCGCGCGGAACATAATGGCGCGCTGGCGCGTCCTTGGTTTGACCAAATACAACAATGCGCCTGATCCCGATATCCCGCTGGATACGGATTTTGTTCTTGTCATCGATCAGGTGCGCGGCGACCTTTCGATCCGCTATGGTCAGGCTGATGAGGTTTCGTTTCAGACGATGCTGGACACTGCCTTGCGTGAAAATCCGGGGATGGAGGTGTTTGTAAAAATCCACCCCGATAGCCGGTCTGATCCGCGCAAGCGGCATTTCTCAATCACGGAACTGAGCCGCAACCCTCGCATTCGGGTGATCGCACAGCATTGCCATGTGCCTACGCTGATCAAGGCGTCCAAGCGTGTTTATGTTGTGACGTCGCAGGTGGGTTTCGAAGGGCTGATCCACGGCAAGCTGGTTCATACATTTGGCATGCCCTTCTATGCGGGCTGGGGTCTGACCACCGACGCGCTGCCGAAACCTGATGGACGCGGAAAGGCAAGTCTGGAGCAGCTGACCCATGCCGCGCTGGTGGCGTATCCCCGATATATTGACCCGGTAGCAATGCAGGTTTGCGACGCCGAATATGCGATTGGGCATATTGGCCTGCAACGGCGCAAGCGCCATGAGTTGCCACCGCAGGTTGTCGCAATCGGTTTTTCCCGGTGGAAGCGGCCGTTTATCAAATCGTTCCTGCAAGGGTCGGAGGTCACCTTTGCAAAGCCTGCGAAATTGGACCGCCAACTGGCCAAGACCCATGCTGTTGCTGTCTGGGGCAGTGCCCCGGTGCCGGCCGGGTTTGAAGATGCGCAGGTCCTGCGGATTGAGGATGGTTTTCTGCGTTCGTCGGGTTTGGGGGCCGAACTTGTGCGTCCGCTGTCATTGGTGGTGGACGATATTGGCATATATTATGATGCGACCCAGCCATCGCGGCTTGAGCGCATCCTCGACACGCAGACCTTTGATAAGGATCAGTTGAACAGGGCCGCGGAGCTGCGCCGCAGGCTTATCCAGCTTGATGTGACCAAATACAATCTTGGTGCTGAAACATGGGAACGTCCCGGAACGCATGACCGTGTTCTATTGGTTGTCGGTCAGGTTGAGACAGATGCGTCGATCAGGCTTGGGTCACCTGAGATAAAGACAAATATCGGGTTATTGCGACGGGTCCGGCAAGAAAACCTGGATGCCTATATCGTCTATAAACCCCATCCAGATGTGTTGGCCGGGCTGCGCAAAAACGGGGAAGGCGAAGATGCATCCGTTGAAGTCGCCGATGAAGTGCTGACATCCCGCGTCTCGATCGGCGGTCTGTTGTCGCGGGTGGATGAAGTTCATACCATGACATCCTTGATGGGGTTCGAAGCCCTGATCAGAGGGATGCGCGTTGTGTGCCACGGTTTGCCCTTCTATGCGGGATGGGGTCTGACCGAAGACCGATTGCCCTGCGCACGCAGGTCAAAACAACTGAGCATCGATGCGGTTGTTTACGGTGCGCTTATTTCCTATCCGCGATATTTTCATTATGAAGGTAACTGTTTTATTGAACCGGAGCGTGCCGTGGAGCACCTCGCGATCTGGTCAACAAACGGACCGACAGCGCGGAACTGGCGGCGCAGGGTCTTGCGCGCTGCGATTGCAATCTGGCTGAAACTAAAAGGATCCACGCGATGACAAGCGAACCGGACAAGCCGACGCCCCCCAAAGAGGGTAAGATTCTGACGATCAGCAATGCGGCCGCCGATACGTCCAGCACGTATCGCCCCCAAAAACGGCGCGGCGTTCTGCTTTGGCTTTCGTTTTTGCTTTGCGTCCTGATGCCGATGGCGGCTGCCACTTATTACTATATATCGGTTGCAACTGACCGCTATGCGGCACGGGCGGGCTTTTCGATCCGTGGTATCGACGCCAGCGCCGGGATTGATGGCATTGGCGCCTTAACAGGGCTTGCCAGTACAGGTTCCACCACATCCGATTCCTACATTGTGCTTAGCTATCTTGGCAGTAGAGAGCTGCTTGAAAGTGTTGATGAAAATCTGGATTTGCGCGGGGCCTATTCAGAACAAAACATCGATTATCTTTCCCGTATGGCCGCCGATGCAACGGTCGAGGATTTTCTGGAATACTGGAACAGGAAGATCCATACGCAATTTGACCCGACATCGGGCATTATCGAGTTCGAGGTGCAATCCTTTGACGCCGCACATTCCCGCGAGATTGCGTCGACCGTCCTCAGCCTGACGCAGACATTGGTCAATGAACTGTCAGCAAATGCGCGAAGTGATGCGCTGCGCTTCGCACGCGAAGAGGTTGAGCTTCAGGAAGGACGGCTGCGGCAGGCGCTTGCCGAGATCCGGGATTTCAGATCATCCGAGCAGTCGGTCGATCCTTCTGCAAGTGCCGCATTGGAGATTGAACTGATCGCCAGCCTTGAGGCCCGGCTGATCGATGTGAATGCCCGCATTTCGGCCCTGCGCCAGTCGCTGGATGAAAACGCGCCAAGCCTGGTTGGGCTGCGCCGCAACGCTGATGCGCTGGCCGCACAGATCGTCGAGCGGCGCAAGGCCATCGGCAGTGATCTGCTTGCTGAATCCGGCAGCAGCGCTGTGACACAGCAGCTTGCGCTTTACGAGGAACTGGAGGTCGAACGCAGCCTTGCACAGCAGGCCTATGCATCCGCACTGGTGTCGTTGGAGCAGGCCCGGCGGGACGCTGACCGCCAGCAGCGTTACCTTGCGATCCATCTGCAACCACAAGCACCGGAATCTGCAAAATATCCGCGTGTCCTTCTGAACCTGCTTGTCCTTGGTTTCGCCTGCTTTACAGCATGGGGCATCGGCACGCTGATCACCTATTCCGTGCGGGATCACCTTACATGAAGCTGATCACAACGTCAGATTTGTTATCGCTGCAGGTGCGTGTGATCGCCAGCCTTGTGCTGCGAGAGGCGCGCGCCACCTTTGGCACGTCGCCTTTCGGTTATGTCTGGGCCATCATCACACCGACGGTCAGCGTTGCACTACTGGTGTTCATATTTAGCCTGATTGGGCGCCAACCGCCTTTCGGATCGAGCCTGGCGCTGTTTTTTGCCACCGGCATCCTGACCTTGCAGTTCTACACAGAGCTGTCGAACAAGTTAATGACCGTATTTGACGCCAATCGCGCGTTGCTGACCTATCCAATCATCAAGGATGTCGACACATTGATTGCCCGAGCTTTGCTGATCGCGGCGACCTATGCGATGATCATGTTCATCTTTTATGCGGCGCTGATCTTGCTTGGCCTCGCCCCCCTGCCCGCGCGCCCCGAACACCTTGTGGCGGCATTTCTTGCCACGTGGTTCTTGGGGCTTGGCTTTGGCTCTTTGAACGCGATCATTTTCTCTTTGTGGGATACTTGGGGACAAATCGAGAAAATACTGACCAGACCCTTGTTCTTCGTGTCCGGGATATTCTACGTGCCCAGCCAGCTCCCGCCTCAGGCAAGAGAAGTCCTGCAGTGGAATCCCGTGCTGCATCTGGTCGAGTGGTTTCGGCACGGCTTTTATTCAAACTACAATTCAACGATCCTTGATATCTGGTATCCGGTGAGCATTGGCGCAGCCTTGTTTCTGCTTGGTCTTGCTGGCGAACGCTTTTTCAGAAAGGCGCGTTTCTAGATGCTTGCCTTCAAAAATGTAAGCAAGTCGTACCGGCTCAAGGGAATCAAGAAGACCATCCTGTCTGACTTCACCTTTGAATTTCCCACTGATCGCAATATCGGGATCATGGGCAAGAATGGCGTGGGGAAATCCACGATGATGCGGCTGATCGCGGGAACCGAACCGCCGGACTTCGGCCATATCTTTCGTGCGCCGCGTATTTCCTGGCCGCTTGGCTTTTCGGGTGGGTTCAACGGCAGCATGACCGGGATCGAGAACATCAGGTTCGTCTCGCGCATCTATGGCCAGGATACGAAACGGGTGATTGAATATGTGACCGCGTTCGCAGAATTGGGCCGTTCGATCAGATTGCCGATCAAAACCTATTCAAGTGGTATGAAGGCCCGCCTGGCCTTCGGGCTCAGCATGGCGATCGACTTTGACGTCTATCTGATCGATGAAATCACGGCTGTGGGCGATGAGGACTTCAAGAAGAAAAGCCAGGCTGTTTTTCAGGACAAGTTGGCGGATAGCCAGATTATCATGGTGTCGCATTCCCCAACAACAATTAAGCAATACTGCGACTGCGGACTGTTGTTCGAAGGGCAAACCATTCGGTTCTTTGATGACGTGGCCGACCTGCTTTCGGCCTATGCAGACCTTAACCGACGATAGGCCGTGCCATGCCGGTCTTGGCCAAAATGTGATGCCCGCCTATGATCACGCGCTGTTTGTCGGTTCAAACGAAGCGCCTGCAAACTGTCGTTCTGCGCGGTCAATCAACATGTTCCGGGCGGCAAATCGACCCGGATGCGCCGCGATAGGGTCGCACCCTTTCTGGTCGTAGCGATACCCAAAGTGATAGAGTTCTGGTGCGAAAGCGGACTCGACCATTTTCGTGAGCATTTCACATTCATAGAGCGACGCGCGACTGCTTTTGTCGTCACGGGGACGTTGTTCCGTTTTCGTTTGAATATCACTGATCGACACCTCTTGCGGCAGATCAAGATCGCCCCTGAGCTGTTCAAGGTCTTCTTCAAGATGCTCCTGACGCAAACAATAGTCGAAAACCGGGATGCCCCGCATGCTGTACAAGACAAAATCGGTCACAAACTGACCGCCTAGCACAAATTGTTTGAAAGGCAGTTCTTCACCAAAGCGACTGTTTAGCTGGTAGTAATACTGGGAAATCACTTTCTCCCACGGATTACGCTCTACCGTTATTATCGTGTATTCTTTCAGTTGTTCCTTAAACACCATGAATGCGTGAAAGATATTCGAATGTTCCTTATACATGAAATCGCGTATCTTGTTGGGCTGCTGCATACGAAATCGCGGCTTGTGCGCGACGATGCTGTTGATCTTGTCATCGCGAAACTGCGCCATTTGGCGTTCGGATAAATCGGTGATGATATCGCCGGGTTCACAGGCGCGAGACAACGCGATTTCAAGGCTTGTGCCTGCCGTCTTTTTGGTTTTCACGAATATGAATTTGCGCGCGTGGGATATGATCATTCCGGCACCTCATCTTTGGCCACTGTGCGTTTGGCAATGCGATCAAATGCCGGGAAGTGCATACTCAGGTTGTCGCAAAGCACATCATACCACGCCGCATTTGCATGCAAGACATCGTCTGCTTCGTAGGTGCTGCGCAACCGCAAGTCAGCGTCACAGGTTTCTGGCCTGATATCAACAACAGTCACACCGATCTGTGAAAGCCGGTCGATCATGAAGCCGTCATAGTGCAACCATAGATCCTTTTGCTGCGGCGGGTAGCGTGACGGGCCCACAATGAACGTCACATTCCCACATCTTTCCAAAAGTGCTTCGTAGAAGTCGAGGTAGTGCTGACAGAACTCTTGCAGAATGACCGTGATCATCTTTTTCGATAATTTGGACGGCTGGTTTGGATCGCTCCGATGCGCCGCGGCGTGGGCCCTGCAAAAGCGATAAGTCGCGCCGCCCAATGTCGACAGAACGGGAACTTTTGCCTCTAACACGGTTTGGAGTTGGTCATTCAGCCGCGCACGCGCGTTCTGCATCGCTTGCAATCTGTTTTCATCCAGATTTGGAAACTGCGCTGTCAGATGGTCGGGGGTGATCCGCAGCCCCATCTCGTCAGCTTCATGGAACTTTCCAAAGAAATGCTTGGCCGGTGCGGTGACGCTCCATTCAAAAAGAAGGTCGGGTGCCGCATGTTTTCTGAGAAGAGTGGCATGCGAGTCGCCCATAATCGCGACCTCAAGTGTTTGGCTCATCTGGGGGCTCTTGTAGTTTTTCAAGCTGCTCGTCCTCGCAGACGATATCCAACGCTTCGAGTTCCTGTTCAACGGCGGCCTGCATATCGGGCGACGATTGATCCGGCACGGCCGAGCGACCGCCATCAAGCGCTGCGAAAAAATGTTTCATGACATGTACCACACCCGCAGGCCGTACACTGCGCAGGTTACTTTCGAATAAAGCACCTTTGAGCGGATGCAGTGCGACGATTTCATACGAAGGGAAGTAGTCCACATCCGCGTGATTGGCACAAAGTTCCCCCGCGACGGCCCGGAGGACGGATTTTGAATATCCTGTCGCGGTAAGGACATGTTGATCAGACGCGGCAGTCGCCGTCAGTGGCACCGGTGAAACAGTCAGGATCATCTTTATATCGGGATTTAACGACTGCAATAATGTGCGAATGCCCCGAACTTGCGCCCTGATTTTCTCGAACGAAAAGTTCCTGAACACGTGTAGTTCAGGATCAAAAGAGCCTGCGATGGTCCCGGGACATGTCGCGTAGGTCAAGCCGGTCGCGCTGTTTTGCCAGGCCTCGGTCAGCCCCAAAGTCAGCACAAAGATGTCGCTGTCGGCGATTCCGCGCCGCATGGCGGCGAGGGTCTCATCCCGTGCGGCGAAAAGTTCGTCAGCCGTTTCAAAGCCGCCCGGTTCGACCTGTGGACGCAGCGGATCATAGAACGCGCCATCAACTTCCCAAATCTCGCGATCCATCGTTTTTTGCCCGGCCGCCCAGTTCAACCAGGTTTCCAGAACAACGGGCGTGTAAACATTGCCGATGCGAAACGAAAAATAGCCGTAGTGGAACGTCGCGGCGGCACTCTCTGGCAGGCCATAAGGTGCGGTTTCCGGTATCTCCCATCGATAACCCGCATCCCTGAGCGCCCGCCCCAGATGCTGCGCAAAACAGGATCCAACTGTCAGAATTGGCGTTGTCGGTGTGATTGAGAACTTTGGCGTCCAAAGATCTGCGAAGACATCAGGTGCTGTGTCAGCGACGCCTGTTCGCCAAAACGCTTTTGAAGAAAGGGACGTATAGGGGTTCATATGTTGGTTTAATGCGCTATGCGCGCGAACCTGTCGAGAGAAAAATGCTCCATCCGCAAGCGTCATCTTTGTTGTATCTGAAGGCTTGGACGGCGTAGGCGTTTCTTGTCTTTTCAGCCGTCGAACCGCAACCAGTCATCGTCATAGAATTGCGCTTCATGCATGGTGCTAAGTTCTTCGCGCACCGCACGTTCCTTTTTCTGTATGGCTTGTATCGCCTGTTTTGCCTCGCGTTGGCTCATTGTTTCGCTGACCTCTTCGCCTTTTGAGACCGCCTTGAGACCGCGGCGTTCTTCGGCGAGTTTGCCGACTTCCTGACTGAGCGGCCGCATCGCCGCGCGCAGCTTAGTCAGCGGTGCTTCGTAGTGATCCAGCGACTGAAACAGACCGTCTTTGGTCAGCAGGCTTTCCAATTCTGACGTATGTTCCGCCGCACGCAGCCGTTCCAGCCCGTGGTAATGGTAAAGGCGCACGCTCGGCTTTGGCAGGAATTCCGCGTCAACCGGGTAGTTGAAGTCATTTTCCATCACTTCGTGACGCAATCCCCCGCGCAGGCTCGCCACTGGCAAGGTCGCCTGGTCAAGCCACGGACGTTTTCGTTCGTGGTCTACCGTGTCTTCGTAATCGAATGTCATGGCGGTGTCGTACCACAATTCGCCAAACCGATCCCCCGATGGCGTCACTTCGGGAAAGGCAATAAAACCGGCATTGAAATATGGCGGCCGTTCCTGCCCGGTGCGCTGCATCTTCACCCGTTCCTCAGGCGTTTTAAGGCCAAAGACTGCATATGTCGCATCCCAGACTTCGATGAAGCGGCCAGAGAACCCCGCCACCGATTCAGGGACAACCGCAACCGCATCGGGTTGACACAAGCGCGGGTCATCAAACGGCTTGGCCAGATAGGTGTCGGTATCGACGAAGATACAATATGCGCCCTCACGCTTCTCAGCGGCGGCAAGTATCTTGTGGCCGTGTTTGTAAGGTTTGTTGTAGCGTTTTCGGTTGAAGTTCAGCTCTCGCGTCAGTTCTCTTGGGGTTGCATCCAATCGCGCGTGAAACTCTGCGACCCGGCTTGGCAACGATCCCGACGTTCCCATCGGCATATATGGAATGATGCGGGCGGTGGGATACGCCTTGCGCAGCGACAGCAACAGCGGGATCGACTGGGACACAAGATGAGGTGGATCAATCATGTAGATGATCGCGCATTCGCCAGACGTGATGAGTTCATCGCTGTGCTTACTCAATATTCTTGCCTTTTCTAAAACAACATCAGTCTGTGCCGGACATCCTGATCGACGATCCATCTTTGATGGTTTCGCAGCGACCCCGACGACCACAACCCGTACCTATGTCAGTTAAATCATCGGGGCCTTCGGCTCAACGTCGAGTTTTGATCACGTCAGCCCGTCGCGACATCCAAACCAGCCGCGACCGCCACATGATGGCCGACGTTCCGCGCCAGGCGAATGAACTTGAAACGAGGATCCTCTTTCTTACAAACGGCTGCTTCGCGGGGTGATTGCTGGGCACCTCGCGGCAAGAGATGCGCGCCGTGCTTACTATGGCAATTGGGCAACCGTGGCGTTTGACGCCACGGTTGCCAAACCTGCGGATCTAAAAGGTCCATGCGACGCCGATACCGATACCGGTCGTCGATGACTTTTTGACCAAGGGGCTGTCAACGTTTTTACCGAGGTCTTCGTACCCGATCTGGGCCACGGCCGCGAGATTGTCGGTAATCGGATAGGCGACGGTAAGATTTGCAAATGCGGTTGTCGTGTTTTTGGCAGCAAACGCTGATCTGGCTGCCGTCGCCTCGGCAGCGCTGACACCGTAAAGATACTGGTTCAGCTTGTCGTCGCGGTACCTTGCGCCCACTGCTGCGTCAATCTGCAACCCACCCGCATTGATCACATATCCCAGCGTGATGTCAGCTTCGGTGCCGCCATGTTCGTCTGTTACATCCGTCAGCGTGTCCAACCCCACATAGGCATTCCCGAATTCCAATTGGGTGCTGATGCCCAGTTCAACGGCATCTTCGCGTTTCAGGCCATCAAACAGAGCCTTCTTTTCAGGGAAGCCAGGCGCGCCACGGTATCCGAGCACGAGATCAATCTGACCCAAGCCATAGTCGTAGACCTGATATGACAGACCGTCCAAGCCGATATGGAATTTTTCGGTGTCGTAGCTGAGAATTGGCGCGAAGCCCGCCGCGTCATCTTCGCCAACATAAACACCGGTCGCGCCGACACCCAGAATGCCGACGGTCCAATTGCCCTCTGCAGAGGCGCCGCTGGCAATGCAGATCAAAGCCATGGACATTAGTTTCTTACGCATAGTTCTTTCCTTGAGTGAGATGTGAATGCGTCCTTATTCACCATGTCCATGTAACAAGTCGTCCATTTCAACAGGGACGGACAGTTTTTGAGTGGCGCGCGCGTTTGTGCTCTGGTGTCCTCATGCCGTTTGGGACAGTTTGCGGCATGAACCAAATCATCCTTGAGTTAATCAGTACCGCCACCATTGCGATTGCGTTGTTTGGCATCGGGTTCTGCTTGATGCAAACACAATATAAACGGTTGAACCGCAGCTTTGCTGCGTTCTTGTTTGTTGTCGCCCTCAATAACGTGCCAGAGGCTTTTGCCCGCCTGTTCGACATGGTGCCAGGAACCCTTGTTCAGGTGATGGCCCTGACAATCTGGATGTGCAGCGCGCTGTGTCTTGCCCCGCTGCTTTGGGTGTATGTTTTTACGCTTACATCGACGGCGCAAAGGCGGCCAAAGCACCTTTATAAACATCTAGTTCTACCCGCACTTGGCCTCCTGCTCGGCCTTGCACTGATCGTGATGCCAAGTGACATGGCTGCCCAGTTGTTTTCCGGTGATGACCTGCCAACGTCTGGCTGGCCTCTTGCTCTGGTCGTAATCAGCGGCCTGTTGGAGTTGGCGCTCTATCCTCAGCTGGCGCTTTATCTATTCCTGATCGTGCGCCGCCTGTTGCTGTTCCGCCGCAGGTTGCGAGATGTCTATGCCAGCACCGAAGAACATGAATTGCGCTGGATCTATGTGATTGGCGGGTTGGGGATAGTGTTTTGGGTGGCCCAGATTCTTATGCTGGCTGTCACGTTAGAGGCTGAATGGGCAACGATCCCGATTGCACTTCTCAGCGTTGCAGGTCTTGCATTGTTTTCGGCGACAACGCTGTGGGGGTTGCGTCAACGCCCGCCCTTGGTGCCCGACAGTGAGGAAGAACAGCCCACCGCAATGGAAGCTGACACGCAGTCCGAAACGACCGCGACAAAATACGGCAAATCCGCGTTGAGCGCAGAAGCATCCACACGTCTTGCCCGCAAACTGCGCGCCGCGATGGAACTTGATCATCTGCACCGCGACCCGAACCTGTCGCTTTGGGTGCTGGCGCGTCATATCGGTGCCTCACCAAATTATATCTCGCAGACGTTAAATGAGGTCATCGGTGAGAGTTTCTTTGATTTCGTGAATGGCTACCGGGTCGCGGAAGCGATGAAGCTTTTGTCCACGAGCAACGAAACCGTGCTCGCCATCGCATATGAGGTGGGTTTCAACGCCCGATCATCATTTTATAATGCATTCAAACGTGTGACCGGCCAAACCCCGACCAACTATCGAAAAACAATGTCTCCCCGTGAGGGGATGGACGACGTGAACAGTTAGGTTCGCGCAACCTGATCGCATCAAGACTGATCAGGAGACCTAAAATGACATCCCGTCGCCCCGTCACCGCTGTATGGCGCAGGCTTATCGCTGCGCCATACAAAGAAAAGACACGGCTTAACCCCAACCAAAAATTCCGTCGGCGTATTGTTTACGGTAGCAAAATAACGCTTGGCGCTGCCTTGCTTTTGTCTGCATGCACTGCACTCACCGGACTGTCCAAACGTCCTCAGGACCCAGATGACAGGCGTTACAAGGTCGAATCCGTCCGCTTTGCGGGGGGATCAGGCGTAACCCTGGCAGGAGAGCTGACAATGCCGCAGGTCGGTGGGCCGTTTAAGGCGGTTGTGCTGATCTCTGGCTCTGGCCCGCAAGACCGGAACGAAGCACTGGCTGGCCACAAACCATTTCTTGTCCTGTCTGATCATCTGACACGCGCGGGCTTTGCCGTCTTGCGATATGATGATCGCGGCTATGCAGAAAGCACAGGGGACTACGACACAGCAGATCTTTATGATTTTGCTGATGATGCCGCTGGTGCATTCCGCTATCTGGAAAGCCGTGCTGAAATTGACGACACGGCGATTGGCTATATCGGCCATTCCGAAGGCGGCTATATCGCACCGGTTGCCGCACGGCAGACTGATCCTGATTTTATGGTATTTCTGGCCGGTGCTGCGCGCCCGCTCTTGCCCTATGTCGTCGCGACGCAAACCGCTGACCTGATGCGTGCAGAAGGGGCAGATGAAGCCCTGATTGACCTTGCGACGACCCAGTATCAAATGGGGTCCGCCATTCTGGCACAAAAAGCCCCGCTGTCGGAGGTTCGCGAAAACCTGGACGACTACCTTGCATCGCAGGGGCTCGGCCGGCGTGATCGACGGGCATTCCTGGATCAATTTGCGACCCGTTGGGGGGTGAGCTACGCCGCCTACGATTCAAGCGCGGCGTTACGTGCCCTGTCAAATCCGGTCCTGGCGCTGTTTGGCGAAACCGATTTGCAAGTCTCTGCCAAGGAAGAAGCCCCCGTCATGCGCGCATCGCTGCGCCACCCGCGTTCCGAGGTGCAGGTGATCCCCGGTATGAATCACCTGTTCCAGCCGTCCCAGACAGGCCTGCCCTCTGAATACTCCGAAATTGAAACCACAATCTCGGTCGATGTCCTGAACCGGATCAGCAAATGGATTGGCGCCCTCTAGGTCTGTCCACTGCCGATCCCACAACCCCCTCAGAACGCAGCACCCGGCGGTCGGGTTGCTGCACCAAAAACAAACAAGGAAAAACGAAAATGACAATCAAGACAAACATGACACTGAGCGCCGCTATTGCCACTGCTTTGGCGCTTGGCGCTTGCACAACAGACGAAAGGCCGCTCACCAGCATGAGCTGCACGCAGTTGGCACTTGAAATCGGCAAGGCAACACAAACAAGGGATGATGCCGCCGTTGATAGTGTTTTCGGGACCATCGACATGCTGGCAGCAGACAACAAGGCCGACGAGATCACTGGCGGCGTTGAATCGATTGCTGGTGATATTACTGGTGCCGCCGCTCAGAGCGAGATCGACAAGCTCAACCGCGTTTTCGCTCAGAAAGGCTGCACCTAACCCAGACGACCCACCAACCCCACCACTCACAAAGCCAGGTCGCAGGCCGCCAAACGATACGGCGGCCTGCGGCGACCGTCAAAACATTGAGATTGAAAGACAACGCCCCATGAACATCATCCTGAGACTTGGACTCATTTTGGGGATAGCGATGGTGCCCGCCTGCGCCGCGCCGCCCAACGAAACAGAAGCCGAACGCACAAGCCGTTACAATGGTATTACCGTTGGTCTGGCGATTGTGACTGTGACAACTGTCGTTCTGGGCGTCCTCTTTGCAGAAGGGTTCAAAGACGGAATGGAAGGCATATTGGGCGGCGAATAAATCCGCCTTCGCGGCAATTGTTTATTAGCCACCTGCGGTTGCCTGCCAAGGGCCCGATCCCCGGACAAGCAGATCGACATCATGTGCGCCAAACTGTCCGTCCCGAAAGGATCAGACGAAAGGTCACATATGTTGCGCTAGGGATCGGAAATCAAAAACCAATCTAGGCAAGTTCTAATGCGACAATCAACAATCGGCATCATTTCGGCGGTGACCCTCGCTTCACTGGTCGCCTGCGGTGGCACGACTGCAAAGCTATTGGCCGAACTGGGTATATCGGAAGGTGTTTGGGTCAGCGATGGCTATGGCTATGTCATCGACGTCAGACAAGATAATCAGGAACTGTACCACCTCGCAGGTGATACCTGCATTCTGGATTACAATGCGAGTTCAGAGCTGGACATGTTTCTGACTTCAGACACTGTTCATCCGTCAAAGACCGAGGATGTGTTTGATTTCGGCGTCACCTACGAACCGCACCGAACGGTCTTTACGCGCCAAGCGTCGCTTCCTGGCGCTTGCCTGTCACCCGCTACCGACACGACCGAGGGGAACTTTCAGGCATTTGCCGATGTTTTTTCTACCCATTACGCCTTTTTTGACCTCTATGACGTGAATTGGGACCATCAGGTAAAAACCGCAAGGCAAAGCCTTTCACCTGAAATGACAGATGCAGCGTTGTTTCAACTGTTTGCCGAAATGATCGCGCCACTAAAGGACGGCCATCTGGAACTTGAGGCCGAGATTGACGGGGTCAATTACAATGCAGCGCCAAAGACAACGCCGCTGAGCCGTGGCGTGGCCCGACGTGCAGCGGCGCTTGGCATAAGTGAGGACGCAGTCTTTCTTGAGCAACTGGAAGCCTATTGGGTTAATGGTATCAATGAGCAGGTATTGCAGGGTGCTGGCACCCAAGCAGCAGGCGGCAAGATCCAATATGGCCTGATAGATGGCAATATCGGCTATATTGCCGTTCTGATGCTGACGGGCTTTGCCGAACCAGGAACCCTGTCAATCCCGGACGATCCTGACGACGAAAATGAATACAGGGTCGTGAACGAGGTCATGGATGACATCATGACAGACTTCGCCGATGCAGGCGTCGAGGCGGTCATCATAGATGCAAGTGTTAACTTTGGCGGTCATGACTATCTGGGGCGCGAAATCGCTGCCCGCTTTGCTGACCAAAAGCGTCTTGTGCTCACAAAACAAGCCTTTGATGCGCAACATACCGCCGCGACACCCGTCTATATCGAACCCACTGACCGCCCGTCATTCAATGGCCCCGTCTATCTGATGACGACGCAATCGACGGTGAGCGCGGGCGAAATCATGACACTTGCCTTGCGCGCCTTGCCGCAGGTCACCCATGTCGGGCAGGCAACCCAAGGCGCGCTCTCGGATATCCTTTACAAGTCACTGCCCAACGGCTGGGAAATCGGGATGTCCAACGAGGTCTATTACGACCCCGACGGCATATTATGGGAAGGCCGCGGCATTGCCCCGGAACGCCCGATCGACATCTTCTCGGAAACCGATCTCGTCAGCCGCCACCCTGCCGCCGTGGAGGAACTCAGCGCGCATATCCGGGTCAGTCACTCGCACTGAACATGATGTACCGGTCACCAAGAAGTCTGCACAACTTCTTGCGATGCCCATCGGTCACCCATGTGTTGCATGATATTCATCACGGTTTGGATACCGGTCGCCGGCTTCTTTTGAACCACCCCTTCATAGGTGCTTTTTTCATGATCAGTGCGGTTGCAGATGATCGCTGGTAGGGGTGCCGATAGCGGGCTAGTTTTGTGTAGCCACGCTCCTCAAAACAGGCCTCGATCATCGCTGATGTGACCTGTTCGAAAACGCCAACTTCTTCCTTTGATGCAGCAACCACCTTTCCTTTGGTCGAGTTCAAAGAAACGATGTACTCGGGTCCGATATTCGCAACATCGTTGACATAGTTTTCCACAACATGCGGTTCCATTTCTTGCAATGAAAAGCTGTTGATGAACACATCAACGGGGTCACGATGCTTTGGAAGGTCCCATGACTGGCCAACCCGGTAGGATTTGTCTGCATGGGCCTGATCTAAGTAATAGCGCGCGACGATGCTCAACGGAGGCAGGTCATAATCATAGTACACAGCGCGCGGGTTGACCCCAAATAATACATCTGCCGCCACGCCGTAGCCGCCGCCAAGTTCAAGCACCGATTGCGGCACCTTCTTCATGTGGCGCGACAAAAGTGCGAACAAGATCTTGTAGTTCATGAACGCCTTCGTAACACCGGGCTTGTTCTCGCCTCGCGGATACTGGAAAGAGTCCGGATCACCGACCAGGCTTTCGCCGAAATCATGCTTTGTGGGCCAGTTCTTCTTATTCCAGATGATCCCGGCCTTGTCCCATTCATTCAGCGCCTCTTGCGTCCCATCAAGGATGCGCCGTAGCTGTGTTTCAGTTGCGACGAAGTTGCGCTCTGTTACCGCCTCAACCACAGCAGCCATCGATTGATCCGCGTAGGCATTCACGTATTTGGGTGCGAAAAACCAACTGCCGGACGGCCACCGTTTGAAGTGCTTCAGTCCAAGCTCGCGAAAATCTCTGACGATGTCGCGCACGCCATGATCCCAAAAATTGGTTGGGCAATACAAGTCCGAAACATCTTCGAGCGCCTGCAATCCCTCGTCGAGCATCTTTTCGTATTTTTCTTGTTGTTCTCGCATGATTGCGGGTCCCTTATGGTGCCTCTAATGTACTTTGCCTTATGTGGCAGCCACATGCTGCAGCGCAAGTCCGTGGCACCTGATCAAGCGGACCTTTTCTCAAAACGAAAGGAAACACCATGCTTTGCCCGTACGGTGCCGGGCTAGCTCTGGGACGCGGAAGCTGAACTAAAAGGACGCAAACCATCTTGCAAAGCTTTCACGAAGCCGACATCCACATCATGTTGCGGCAGGTTTGCGAGATGTCGGATCATGTCATCGGCCGAGCAGATGTTGTTATCGGCGTATGTCCAATCCTCATCCTTGGGCAAAAATCCAATCTCAACGCCGTTGAGCAACAACCATGCCGCCAGGCCTTCGTGGGGTTTCAACACACCCGTCTTTGGGTTTCCCATACAGCGACGATTTGTAGAGCGAAACGCATCAAATGTGCCCCGGTAAATGTTCATTCCGCCGGTATTTGCGATACAAAAGTTATCATCCACAAACGGGACCTGTGACTCGTAAAGAGGGACGTTTTTCACGATAACTTTTGGTTCCATGCCAATCACGTCGTAAATCAAAGGCGCAATCTGCTTGCCCGTGATACCGAATTGGAGATCCGGACGTATTCGCACATAGGCATCATAAGGGCCGTAACGCTTTGCAGCTTCGAAGGCCGACGAAATCTTGTAGAACATCCGCTCCTGATTATGGCCGAACCTTGGTGTGGTTTCACCTTCAACATCAATTTCGACAACCTTTGCGGCAAACGCTGTTTCAAGTTCTTCAACCGTTACCGGCTCATCTACGCCTGTGCGGTGATAGAGCCGTTCAAAAGTGGCCTGATCAATATCGTGGATCCGCGTGATTTCCATAATGGTGCGCCGGATTGAGGGGTCATAGCCGCGAAGCTCTGTTTTCAGGCGGACGGGCGGTGTTCCACGGTCTTTCCATGTCGATATGAAGACATCGATATCAAAATCTGCCGTCCAGGGTTCCTGAAACAATTTCGCGACTTCGGTGTAATTGCGCATCTGCCCAGACAGAAGAAGAGCCACCTTTGGGCGTGAGCCAACGGACCGTTTTGGTGCAAAGCGCGCAGAGATCTTTTCAAGCACAGAGCGTTTTGGCGCACTGAACCGCACTTTCATCATGTCGATCTGGCAGGGATCAAGCGCACCTTTTCGGGCACCGGCTTTTGCCTCGAGTTCAGGCAATGTGTCGGCTATGTAGTTTTCAACCTGTCTTTTGCTGCCCCGTTTCAGCGACATCGAAAGGAGGTGCAGCGCAAACAGATATGAAACTGTTGGAACTGCGGGTGTGAGCGTAAAAAATAGCTTAAAGACTTCGTCCGGCGTGAATTGTCGGCTCAGTGGACGAAACAACAGGCTATGCGTTGGAAATTCGATAAAGCACAGGGCTTTCCGGATTATTTTGCTTTCCGCGCGTATGCTGTCAGCATCATTGTTCAATAAAGCAAAACTGGCAAGGTTGGCCGCCGCACTACTATACCGGCTTTCTTTCAACAAAGAGCGCAGACATTGGAAAACGATCGGCTCCAAGGGCTTTCGCGCTGCTTGGTATTGCACAACGCTTTCATGTTTTGGGTGAGACAAGAACGCGTAACCAACAAACCGTTTGAACTGTGCATAATGCGTCAAGAAGATCGTTACAGCTTGGGTCACCTTCGGTTCCCCGATCAGATCGGCGTGACGTGTGAGAAGGGCCAATATCGACAGATATCCGGTTTGCGTCACGCCGCTCATTGTCGTGTCAATGATCGTCTGTGCGACATGGTCAACCGATGCATTCAGGTCGGTTGGGGCTTCTTGTGCGACGAGCGCTTCATATTCTTCGGGCGTCCCCGCAAAATGCAGATCCGTTGTTTCGATCAAACCACAACGCACGTCCCGCCCCTGATCGATCAATTCCTGATATAGTGGTGCGACATATATTTCCGCGTCCTGAGGCATGTCGGACAGGCATTTCCGATAACTGTCTCGAAACACAGCGGCGTTGCGAAAGATATACAAACCGTCGGAGCAGAAGTCAGAGATTCTCTTCTTTTCTGCAACGGAACGGGCCGCGCTTACAGCTCCGGCACGGACGGCGTCTGGGTCTACCGGGTCTACAAATGACCAATGCTCGCCCTCGCCCAGGAACAGTTCGACATACCCATCGCATTGGGGCCATTGCGACAGGTCTGGAAGAGGTCTTGGCAAGCGTATGGTATCAATGTTGAAAATCGTGATCTGTTCGTCCGATGGCGGCGTCAGATCGTCAAGCGCCCGCAGGACGGTCTCTGCCTGGCCGCGGGTCATTTCTGATAACACGACGATCTTGAGTCGGTTTTGGGGAAGCCCCGCCGCTGCACATTCCGCACGAACAAAGTTTTCTGCGAAGGCGTCGGCGCGAAGTACAAAAACAAAATCATCCGTGGTGTTCAACTCAACAAACTGCTTCACAATATGCTGGAAGATACTAACACCAAGTACTTGCAGCATAAACTTCGGCAGCGTGTAACCTGCCGAAGAAAACCGGCTGCTGGCGCCTACCATTGGAAAAATGATCATTCAGTGGTCCTGTCAGCCAAAGTTCTGTGAGAGCTGATAAAGCCGAGCACCATTCGCCAACATAACCAACTGGCGGTGTGGATCCTCGGCATGCAGCGGGAGCATCGAAAAAAATAGCAGGGCCGTCAATGCCAGTGTCTCTGCTGTCATGAGCGGCTCTGTGCCAACTGTCATCCCGGCGATAACCGCCGCCGTCTCAGAGCCGAAACAAGCCGGAGGAAAGGTCAATTCAAATACACCTTCGGTCGGCTGACTAAAGCGAGCACGATTGGCAATAATGTGGTCATACTGACCGATCAAAGAGTGTAATAGTTTTGCCCGGTCATAGCGCTTGTCACCAAAGATCCCTGCGACGCCATCAAGGCTTTCCCCGCGTGGATCAACAAGCTTGATCCCTCTTGATCGCCCGTCGTAAAGGATATTTCCAAAGAAGAAATCGCCATGCCACATCCGCACATCCTGCGTGCCAGTTGGGCGTATTTGACTGATGAGTTGCGTGACCATGTCGTCCAGACATGGCAGAGCGTTGCCATTCAAAAAGAGAGGTCGTTCACCATCGAAGCTGCTGGCCGCTTTGAACATTTTTAGCCGAGACAATGTCTTGCGACGGACCAAGAAGTCAAAATGGGCTTCCCTGAAATCAGGTGTCCCCTCAGAATTGTCAGGCCCCGGTTCGATTGCGTCAAATTTCGTCAAGCAATCAAGACATTTGTTGCAGATCATGCGCCATTGATAGACTGGAAGCGCCCCATAGACAGCCAGATCCGCCAGATTTGGCAGAAACAGATATTCAAGATCGTATTCCCGCCTTAGCACATCGCGGTGGGTAACGTCCCGACTGCCCAGATAGTTTGGAAGATAGGTCCGAAGCGAGGCTGGAACGGTCTGGTACCAATGCGCCTCAGCTATCATCTTGGCCCGATTTTCGCTTGACTTGATCAAGCGGTTTTCTTCGCAGCGAATGCTGTTATGCGCTCTGGTCACGAGAAGATCACGGCGGGCTTGATAATAAAGATTCACATGACCAAAATCGAACCAGCGATCCGCCTCAAGGAGTTTGGTTGGCTTTTTTGCCTTGTAGGCATTCAGCGCGCCCAAAAATGTCACATCGGGTTCAAGAACCGATCTTAACGTATTTGCGTCCGACAGATTGAAGTACCCACAAAGCACCCTGCGCCTGCGCACACCGTCGCCGAAGCTGGTCTTGAGACGGAAGCCGTCTGCCTCCTCTATGACTTCGCCCCAGTTGTAATAATCTGCTGTTCGTTTAACCGCAAAACTATCTGGCTGACCGAAATCCGCCCCTGACAAAAGGGTATCGCCGTGAAGCAACTGCAAGGGTCCGCGCGCATTGATTGCTTCAAGCACGCAAGCAAGCGATTGGCTCAAAGTCAGCGCAGGATCAACCTTTACGACGTTGACGCCCAGCGACGCCAGCTTGTCGCGATCAAACGTGTCCAGTTCATAATTGGCCGGGAGCGACAATGTGATTTGTGGATCAGTATCAGCAGCCCGCAAGGCGAAGTCGATCTGGTGCTCGTAGAGCTTAGCATTGCCGATTGGCAGCATCGCAGGGGGCAGCCGTCCAAATTCGGCAATCAAGCCGGATGATGCAAAGGCACCAGAAAGAATGACAAAATCAGGCCGTGACACGGCTATGTCTCGCGTTTTGAGGACGTAAGAAGTTTGATTTCTTCATAAGAGAGCTTTTCAAACTCATCCGGTCGGATCGCTTTGTCATCGACGTAAAACCCCTCGGTGCCGCACCAGGGCTTGCCGACCCAAATTTCATCGTAAGGTACGTCATGCAGCTGAAGCCACGCGATGATCGTTGGTGTTGTGTGTGCAACGATCTTGCCAATATTACCTTCGTAGCTTCGCATGCTCCGACTGGTATGAATGACAATCTCGAACCCGGCAGCTTTGTATTCCCTTAGCCTTGTTACAACGGACGACTGCGGTGAAACCTCTGCATAGTCCGCGCTATCACCTGATGTGATTGTGTGGTCAAGATCAATAACAAGGCGCTTCAAGAAACAGGCTCTCCGGGGCTCATACTGCCCTCTTCAAGAGAGCCGGTTGTGACTACCTATCCGATTTAGATTGCATGTGTCACGCCCCTTCAACCTTGGCGCCAAGTGACGCACAGTGTGGGCCTGTTACATTCGTAATCCATCGCGCGGATGGGCAACAACGGATAAGAGCACGATCAATTCTGCTAGACCATTGAGCATCAGAAAGTTATGTCAGCATAACGCTAAATGTGCGGCGTGCCGCGAAATTCCGTGCGCTCAGCCCCCAACCGGAGCACCGAATTGAACCGAGCATTCTTAGAGGCTGCATTGAATCATCTTGATGCCAGCGAAACAGACTTCGTTCTGTGCGACGTTGGTGCAAGAGGAAAACTATCAGAAGATTTTGACCTGCTGTATGACATGGGGAGACTGCATTGGGTTGGCTTTGAACCAGAGCCGGTGGCCGCCGCCGCGCTGCGCGAAAAGTATCCCACTGCGATCATCTCGGAATATGGTCTTGGCGCGGAAAATGGGGCTGCGACGCTACACGTAACACGAGAGGCAGGTTGTTCGTCGGTTCTTGAGCCTAACATGGGTGTTCTCGCGTTTTATCCAATCAGATCGTGGTTCGAGGTTGAGAAGGAGATTGAAATTGAGCTGCGCCGCTATGATGATATCGTCTCTGAACTGGAACTACCTTCAATTGAATTCCTGAAGATTGACACGCAGGGGTTTGAGTTTTCGGTCTTGCAGGGGATGGGGCCGCATATCAGAGAGGCACTTTGTATCGAGTTAGAAGTACATTTGCTGCCGCTCTATAAGGGGCAAGGGCTCGCTTCTGATATCTATCAGTTCCTGTTTGACAAAGGGTTTGAACTTATTTCCCTAAAGCAGCAGGGACGGTTCGAAGGCGCCGCTATCGAGTTCAACGCCTTTTTTATCAAACGTGTTGAGCTTCTTAGCCCCGACAAACTTCGAAAGACGCAGGTTTGGCAAATGATGAAAGGGGTCTTCCGCCAGGCAGCATCGATGGCGCCTATTGCAGATACGCCACTTTTCACGCCAGAGCACACGGCGAAGTATCTGCGTGCGGGTGATAAAACCAAGTTCGCTTTCGAAGCTGATCTACGTTCCAAAAGAGCCCAGTTGCTACGCGAAACATCAGATAAGCCAGCGAAAGAGAAGAGCAAAGGCTTATCCAAATTGCGAAAATCACTGTCACGGTAAACTGGGCGGATTCCGCAGACATGATTGGTAGCGTGATCGCTGTCGCTGTATTGCTGCGCTGACAGCGTACGTGGTTGTGGCGGCCCGGTGACGAACGTGTCCCCTCTCGGGCAGCGCATAATGCTTCCTTCTATTGAGGTGCCCGAAGTTTCCTAGGGTCAGGACCCATTAATTCCGCTCCGCTGGCGCCAAAACCGCAAAATATCAGGGGTTTGAGTTATGCAGCGAATAACGGGTTATTCGCAAATGGCTCACGCCGCTGAGATGAAGCGGTTTTGACGTCCGCAGGATTTGCCGGATTTTCCGCGTGAGCTGCGTTGCAACCGCTTGAAATTCAACCAGAGTTCCTGCGCAGATGCGCCTTGTCACACGAAAAATCTGTCAAACCAGCGGAGCGGAATTAATGGGTCCTGACCCTAGGCATCTGCCTTTTCCAGTTAGAGCTGTCATTTTTCATCGTTAACGGGCGACAGCGTGCCGTTGTTCGTGTGCGGGGTTCCAAGAACGGGTTATGGGGAAAGTGCGCCGCCGGATGAGTTGCACTTTCTTATCAGCGATAAGTCCGCGGATTTCGCATTCCCCAGTCAGAAAACAAATCCGGCAGGATCGTGCCGAATTGCGTGACGGCCGTATCGGGACCAATCGCTTCTGGGCCGTTCCCGCCAAACATTATTGCTTCGTCACCGACCTGAACATCGCGTATCTCGGTCACATCCGCGACGATGGAATTCATCGAAACCTTGCCCAAGACAGGGACGCGTTTGCCTCGGATCAGGACCGCACCGCGATCCTGTGCGATCAGGCTGTAACCGGCGGCGTACCCGATTGAAATGCAGGCCAGGCGAAGATCCCTGTCCAGACAGCTGTCGCGATCATACCCCACGGTTGATCCCTTGGGGTAATCCCCCAGATGAACCACACGTGATTTGAGTTCCATGGTCGGACGGAAGCCGAGTTCGGGGTTCAGGATGCCATAGAGGATGGCACCGCAGCGGTACATGTCGGTCTCTACCGGTTCTCCCGATAGCAACGTCAGCGTGCTGCCCGCATGGACGAGAAGGTCCGATCTTCTCAGGTCACTGTCGGCACAGATCCATGCGACCTGCTGCTTGAACAGCTCTGAACTTTGTCTGAGAGGCGCCGGTTCATTTGTCGGAAAATGGGTGCAGATGCCAACGACATTGGGGCCGACCTCGTCAATGATGTCCCGACAATCCTCTTGCCCGGCTCTGGTCGAAATCTCCAACCCGTCGCGCGACATGCCATCGGCGTTCAATGCAAGGTGAACTCTTGGCATCTGGACGCCGGAACCGATGATTTGGCGCAGCTGTTTGGCAGCCCATAATGAACCGATCTGTTCTTCAACACGATCAACCGTCGCCGCTGCCATTTCTTGTGGAGTTGCTGCACGCAAGCGGATCAACCTGCCGGAAAACCCTGCATCACGCACGGCGCGGGCTTCGGCGTTCGAGGTAATTCCGATACGGCTGACCCCTTGTCGCATAAGCAGAGGAACGACCCGCCCGATGCCGTGCCCATAAGCATCCGCCTTCATCACCGCACAAAAATGAACTCCGTCAGGGATCAGTTTGAGCGTCAGCTCTAGGTTCCTTGAAATACGATCACAATGGATTTCACACCAAGAGCTTGAAACGGGCGCTTCGAACATAGTCAGCCCCACGTGGTCCCAAGGGTGTCCGCAATAATTCCATAGAACAGATCAGTCACACTCGGGATCAGCGCATCAGGGAAATCATAGTCAGGGTTGTGCAATTGCGGGTGGTTTTCACCTGCGCCCACATAAAGCATGGTCGCCTTTGCTCCATCCCCGCCAATACGGCCAAAATCCTCGGACCAGCGCATCGGAAGTGGCATTTCGTAAAGCTTGTGGCGCTGGGACCGCGCAACCTTGCGAGCGATGTCTGTCGCGTCCGGATCGTTGGTCACCGATAAAAAGACATCGTGCCAGTGATATTCAACCGAAAGATCACCGCCATATTGCAGAGCGAGCGCCCGGGCCTCGCGCATCAGCTGGTCCATGCGCGTATCAGTCATGCAACGCAGTGTCACCCGCAGTTCCCCCCACCCCGGTGCAATGCCAAATGTCGGTTCACCCAATTGGGCATGGGTCAGCGTGGCGAGCGCAAAATCCTCTGCTCCAACCGTGCCGTTGCTCAGTGCTGGCAAGGCCTGCATCAGACTGGCCATGCTCATCCCCGGGGACACCCCGTCTTCAGGGGCCGCCGCATGAGAGCTTTTGCCCTCAAGCAGGATCTGCATCCCGCGTGACGCGCAATTGCTCGGGCCTGCGCGCAACCCCACCTCGCCCAGCGGGCGGCCTGGCACGTTGTGATAGGCAAAAGCATAGTCGGGGCGGATTTCCGGCCAGTGGGGGTCTTCGATGACCGCCTTGGCCCCTGCGCCGGTTTCTTCGGCAGGCTGGAACAGCAGGATTACGCGGCCCGAGGCGGGCCGCTGCGCGAGCGCCATAGCCACACCCAGCATCGACACCATATGCCCGTCATGACCGCAGAGATGCCCTTTGCCCTCGCTTTCGGATTTGTGAGCAACATCGGAAATCTCATGAATCGGTAGCCCGTCAAGTTCACAGCGCAGAAGCACGGTTGGGCCATCCACCGCGCCGTTAAAAGCTGCCGCAACCCCATGGCCACCCAGCCCCTGCCAGATCTGATCCGCCCCAAGTGAGGTCAGTTCTTGTGTGATGCGCTTTGCTGTCTCAAACTCATCGCCCGAGACTTCAGGGCGCCGATGAAGTTCATGGCGAAGCGCTGTCAGTGTCGCTATTTGCGTTTGTGTCAGGATAGCCATGGGGCCTCTTTCAAAATATGTCGTGCGAAGCTTGGGCTCTGGCCCTCAAGCTCTTGCTTAGCGTTCTTCGACACCGCACCACCGAACAATAAAAGCAGCAGTGGCCTTGGTTACGCGGCGCATGCTTTCCAGATCGACCCGTTCGTTGAAGCCGTGGATCGCCTCGGCGCGAGGGCCATAAACCAGCGCAGGTGTATCGGCATAAAGCCCGAAGAAGCGTGCGTCTGTTGTGGCTGTGATGGCTTCGCGCACAAGGGCTTCACCCGTGGCGCTTTGATGGGCCTCATCGAGCGCGCTGACCGCAGATGCCGCCATGACCGAACTGTCCTGAGACAAAGCATACCCTTCGGCGTGAAACCCGTGATAGACGATCTCAGGCAAGGAATTGCGCAGGAATTCATTTTCGCGAGCAGCGTCGAGAATAACCTCTTCGATCTCGGCCTTTGCGGCTTCTATCGACTGCCCCGGGAAAACCCCCATCCGCACATCAAATGTGCTCCATGCAGGGACAGAGCTGGTCCAGTCGCCGCCCTCGAACTTGCCGACATTCAGGTTCAGCGCATGGTCCATATGGGCGTAATCTGCGGGCCGCTTGTCAGCGGCATTCCAGCGATGCTCCATCTTATGCAGGGCGTCGATCAAGGGAATTGCTGCCTCGATCGCATTTGCACCGCTGCCCGCATAGGCGACATGTGTTGGCCGCCCTTTAAGATGGACCTGAAACCAGATCACGCCCAGCTGGGCCGTGACAAGATGTTCGCTAAACGGCTCGGGGATAAGTGCTGCATCGGCGGTATAACCACGCGCCAGACAGGCAAGCGCACCATTGCCGGTGCATTCTTCTTCGACCACAGATTGATAAAACACGTCCGCCGCAGGTGCCAGGCCGCAGGCCGACAGCGCATCCAAAGCGAACAGGTTTGACGCCAGTCCTGCCTTCATATCACCGCCGCCACGGCCATAAAGCCAGCCATCGGCGATGCGTGGCTCGAACGGAGGGCTGTCCCACATTTCCAGCGGTCCGGTGGGCACCACGTCGATATGGCCGTTCAGGATCAGTGACCGGCCTTTTTGTGTTTTTGAGCGGTGTGTGCCGACCACATTCACCGCATCCTCGTAGGGGCCAAGCACCGGTGAAAACCCGGGCAAGTGCTGAATGTCGGCAACGTCAATCTGCCAGCGGTCTATCTCATGGCCGCGCTCGGTCAGTTCAGCCGTCATGAAGTCCTGCGCCGATTGTTCCTGCCCGCGCAGAGACGGGTGGGAGGTCAGTTCACTGAGAAACGCGGTTTGTTTGTCAAAAGCCGCATCCACGGCATCAAACAGACGGTTTTGCAGATCGGATTGCATCGTGGCCTCAAAAGCTGGGGAGTGTCGTGTCAGGAACGGTCAACACCGCGTCGGTAGCCTCTTTGATCTCGGCCACGCTGACGCCTTGGGCCGTTTCAACCAGATGAAAGCCGTCCGGCCCCACATCGATCACGGCCATGTCGGTAAAGATCCGCCCGACACAGCCACGCGCGGTCAACGGCAGGCGACAATGGTCTTTCAATTTGGGGTTTCCCGCCCGGTCGGTATGGGTCGTCAACACGACAACACGCCGCGCCTTTTGCGCCAGCTCAATGCCACCGCCCACTCCGGGAGAGAACTTACCGGGGATCTTCCAGTTGGCCAGATCGCCATTGGCGGCGACCTCAAAAGCGCCAAGCATGGTCAGGTCCAGCCGCCCCGAGCGTACCAGCGCAAAGCTTGTAGCACTGTCAAAAAATGCCGAGCCGGGAATGGTGGACACATAAGCTCCGCCTGCATCAATCAGATTTCGGTCGGCCTGTTCCGGGGGCAAAGTCGGCCCGATCCCCGCCAACCCGTTTTCCGTATGCAGACAAACGGGGAAATCGGCGGGCAGGTGGTTGACCACCTTGGTCGGCAGGCCAATGCCGAGGTTCACCACCATGCCGGGCTGGATTTCACGGGCCGCGCGCGCGATCATTCTGTCTCTAGCGTTGGACAACGGCGTATTCCTCGGACAATGCACCCAGTTCGGTCACGTGATCTACAAAAACTCCCGCGGTATGAATGTCATCGGGCGCAAGTCTGCCCAAAGGCAGAAGGGTTTCGACTTCGGCAATGACACAATCCGCGGCCATGGCCATCAACGGATTGAAATTCTGCGCTGTGGCAACATAGGCCAAATTACCAAAGCTGTCGGCGCGTGCAGCGTGCAGCAGCGCCACGTCGGCACGTAACGCAGGTTCGATGATCTGGGTCTTGCCGCCAAACTCGATCACCTGCTTGCCTTGGGCCAGTTCCGTGCCAATGCCGATATCGCTGAGGAACCCGCCAAGTCCGGCCCCGCCCGCACGGATACGCTCGGCCAGAATACCTTGGGCATTGAACTCAACCTTGATCATGCCGCTGTTCATCAGCTCAATGGCGTGGCCATTCAGGCCCAAATGGGTGGTGATCAAACGCGCTACCAACCCGCTTTGCAGCAGGTGATCGACGCCCATATTTGGTTCATTGGCATCGTTCTTGATGATCGTGAGGTCACGCGCCCCGTGGCGCACAAGCGCGTGGATCAGAGCAAAGGGTGTACCCGGAACACCAAAGCCGCCCAGCATAACCGTATCGCCGTCTTTGATGTTGGCGATGGCCTCTTCCATGCTGCTCTGCTTATTGGGGAGCTTCACGCGGCCTCCTCCGATACGGGCAGACCTGCTTCGCTCGCAAAGGCATCCAGCGCGTCACACAGAATACCCATCATTTCGCCGATCTGGTCTTCGGTGATGATCAGCGGCGGCGCCAGCAGGAAATGATCGCCGGATGTACCTCCACGTGTGCGTCGGGAATAGATGATCAATCCACGCGCATAGGCCAGTTCCACCAGGCGATCATAGGCATTGAGTACGGTTGGCAAAGGGTCCATCGTGTCGCGATCCGCCACGAATTCAAACGCGGTCAACAGCCCCTTGCCCCGCACATCTCCGATAAATGGGTAGCGGTCCATCAGGCCGCGCAGCTGGGTCATCAAAATCACGCCCATACGGGCAGCGTTCTCGATCAGGTTCTGCTCTTCCATCTCTTCCAGAACGGCAAGCCCGGCTGCGCAGGCCATCGGGTTGCCCGCATAGGTGAACCCATGCAAGAAGCCACCCGCATCCAGCACCGGCTCGACCAGCCGCGCGCCCGCGACAATGGCCCCAAGTGGCGCGTAGCCCGCACCAAAGCCCTTGGACATCGCCACGATATCAGGGGTGATCCCCCAGTGTTCGGCTGCAAGGAATTTGCCCGTGCGCCCCGCGCCGGTCATGACCTCGTCATAGATCAGTAGCACACCGAACTCGTCGCATATTTCGCGGACGCGGCCATAATAGCTGTCGGGCGCGACAAGCGCGCCAGTTGACGCGCCGCCCACGGGCTCCATGATAAAGGCAAGGACAGTTTCCGGGCCTTCTCCGATGATCTTGTCGCGCAGGAATTCGGCATATTTCAGCCCGCGTTGTTCTTCGCTGAGATTATCGCGGTCCAGATATGTCGCGGGTGCGGTGATCTTGGGCATCTCGCGCAGCATTGGCATGAACGGTTTGCACAACGGATCATAGCCGGTCAGTTCCAGCGCTCCAAATGTGCTGCCATGATAGGACGGGAACCGTGAAATCACTTTGTAGCGGCTCGCCTCCCCTTGGGTGAGTGCATATTGCCGCGCCAGTTTCACAGCGCTTTCCACCGCTTCGGACCCGCCGGAGACAAAGAAAACGCGATCCAGCCCATCGGGCATCAGCGACACGGTTTTGGCGGCCAGATCCTTGGACGGGCGGGTCCGGAAATGCAGCCTGTAGCCAAAGGTCGCCTTGTCTATCTGCGCCTTCATCTTGGCCAGAACGCGCGGGTTGGAATGGCCGATGTTCGACACCATCGCACCGGAGGAGCCGTCGATATACCGCTTGCCGTTCTCGTCAATCAGGTAGATCCCTTCGCCCCGATCCAGAAACGGGCGCGGATTGCGGGTCTGGTAGAAAAGATACGAAGCGTCTTCGGTCACTTGGCACCTTCCAGATGTTTGCGCAGGAATTCGCGGGTCCGGGTTTGTGTGGGGTTTGTGAATAGAAGGCTGGGAGGACCTTCTTCGACCACCACGCCCTGATCCATGAACAGAACCCGGTCACAAACCGACGCGGCAAAATCCATTTCATGGGTGACGATGATCATGGTCATATGCTCTTCGGCAAGCTTGCGCATAACGTGGTTCACTTCTTCGACCAGCTCGGGGTCCAGCGCCGATGTGGCCTCGTCAAACAGCATGAGCTTGGGCTTCATGGCCAGCGCGCGGGCGATGGCGACCCTCTGTTTCTGCCCGCCGGACAGTTGCGACGGGTAATAGTCGATCCGTTCCAGCATGCCGACCTTGTCCAATTGTTCTTCGGCCAGCTTGTCGGCCTCGGCTTGAGACAGCCCCTTGAGCATCTTCGGGGCCATGGTCACGTTCTCGCGCGCAGTCATGTGGGGGAACAGGTTGAAGTGCTGAAACACCATCCCGACCTGCTGGCGCATTTGGTTGATGTGTTTTTCATATTGGCGATGCGAGAGCGCTTGGTTCACCTGCACGCCATCCAACCAGACCTCGCCACCTGTGAGCGGGTCAAGATCATTGATCGCCCGCAAGAGGGTGGATTTTCCAGATCCGGATGAGCCGATGATGCCCACGATCTGCCCGCGCTCAACGCTCAGGCTGATATCTTTCAGGACCTCTAGCGTTCCAAAGGATTTCTGGGCATGCCGGATTTCGACGAAATTGGTTTGGTCGGTCATAGCGGCCTCTTGGCGTCAGCGAGAAATCGAGATGCGGCGTTCGATCTTACGCTGCACCCATTCCATCGCGAGGTTGATTACATAGTAGCAAGCGGCCGCGAGAAGGTAGAACTCGAACGGCCGGTAAGTCGCGCCGATGGCACGTTGCGCCGACAGTGTCAGTTCACTCACGCCGATCACCGACACCAGAGCACTGTCCTTGAGAAGCGCAATCATGTTGTTACCAATTGGAGGGATCACAGCACGCACGGCTTGCGGAACCACAACTTTGCGAAGTGCTTCTGTCCGGCTCAACCCCAAGGTTCGCGCGGCTTCCATCTGGCCTTTGTCCACCGACAGGATCGCAGTTTGGATCAGTTCGGAATTGTAGACTGCAAAGTGTAGCCCCAGCCCGATAATTCCCGCCACAAATGCAGGTAAGTCGATCCCGATCTGGACAAGCCCGAAATAGATTAGGAACAGTTGCAGCAAGAGCGGCGTGCCCATGAACAGCCATTCAAAAAACCGGAAAGGCTGGCGGATCAGCCATGGCGCATAAAGCGCGATTACGGCAAAGACGATGCCCCCGGCAAAGCTCAGGATCGCGGCGGCAACCGTAATGCCGATAGTCCATGCACATCCCAGCAGGATAATATCGATGTATTTCGGGATGACTGAGAAATCGAGGCCCATGGTGGTGTCCTTTCCCGATCAGGTGATCTGCACTTTACGGTCCAGCCAGGCAATGCCGCGACCGGTCACGTAAATGATGATCATGTAGAGAACCCCTGCCAGCAGGAACATTTCGAACGGCTTGTATGTCGAGCCGATATAACGCTGCGCGGTGTAGGTCAGTTCCACCACCGAGATCGCTGCAAGAAGAGCTGTCGCCTTGATCAGCGCATTGATGTTGACACCTAGCGGACGCACCATAAGACGCGCGGACTGTGGCAGAACCACTTTATACATCATTTGCCACTGGCTCAGACCAAGTGTGCGAGACGCTTCGCGCTGCCCCTTGTCGATAGAGATGATTGCGCCCCTGATTGTCTCGGTCATGTAGGCGCCGGCGTTTACGCCCAGTCCGATCACACCGGCCTCGAACGCATCAAGCTGGATGCCAATCTGCGGGCCACCGAAATACAAGATGAACAGTTGGATCAAGGCGGGCGTTCCGCGGATGACGCTGACATAGGCCGCGCCCAGAAAGCGCAGAAGCGCAAAGCGGGATAAGCGTGCAGCCGCCCCCAAGGCCCCGCAGGTCAGACCCAGAAGCGCTGTTAGAATCGACAATAAGACGGTGAGCCAGGCCGCCTCAAGAAAGAACGGATATACCTTTAGCATCAGTTCAAAGTCCACGCTCTACCCCTTTGATTATTCGTAGACAAACACACAGTTTACGCACCAAACACGTTGTGAGCGCCTGATCGGAAACGCTGCCCGACTCTGATGACTGCATCCCGGCCGCGCTCAGCGTTGTTCTCGCGCTTCGCATATATTCGCTTCAGGTAGCGTGGCTTTCTGCATTGCTGCGGTGTGCCGAACCCCCGCCGCCGATCGGCGCCGAGGGTCCGGGTTTCTTAGCGAATGTCTGCGCCAATCCACTTCATGGCCAGCTCAACATAAGTGCCGTCTTCCATCATGGAATCGAGCGCCTTTTGCATCTCTGCCGCCAGTTCCGGGTTGCCTTCGCGAATGGCAATACCAGCACCGAAAGGTTCGGTTGTCGGGTCGCCGAACATCTCGAATTCTTGCTCTTTGGCCGTCATTGCCAGAATTGCTGCGATGGAGTCATTGACAATGGCGTCAACACGACCGTTCTCGAGTTCAAGAAGCAGCTCGGGCAGGCCTTTATAGGTGTTTATGCTATAGCCGCGCTCGCGCGCCCAGTCTTCGTGGGTCTCGCCAAGCGTGAGACCGACTTTCTTGCCTTCGAGATCCTCCAGGCTGGCGATTCCCGAGCCGGGTTTGGTAAAGATCGCGCGCTTGTCGGAATAGTATGGGCCGACGAAGTCAACAACCTCGTCGCGTTCTTCCGTGATCGTCATCGAGCCAACAATCGCATCGTATTTGTTGGCGAGCAGACCACCGATAATTCCGTCCCATGCCGTCGTGACGATTTCGACCTCAAGCCCCATACGCGATGCAATCTCTGCACCGACTGCCGGATCAAACCCCACAACCTGGTTTTCGTCGTTCACGAAGTTGAACGGAGGGTACGCACCGGACATGGCGATGCGGATCACACCTTTTTCTTTCAAGGTATCAAGCTCATCTGCGGCGGCGGCGCTCATACCCAAAACAGCCATGCCGACAGCAGCAAATGCAGATTTCAGAACAGTACGGCGAACAGTCATATATTTTTCTCCCTAGTTGTGTCGCGCATTTCGGCCTTTGTCGGCAATACGCTGGCGGAATTGACCGCGCTGATAATAAACCTTGCACGGGAACAAGTATCGCGCAAATAGATATAAAACATCCTGAATATAGATGGAATCTATGGATCAACTTTATAAACAACGGTTCTCCTGGAACCTCGATTGGAATCTACTGCGCACCTTCATGGTCGTGGTTGAACAGCATGGTATCTCGAAAGCGGCCGATTTTCTTGGGTTGAAGCAGCCCACGATTTCGGCAGCTTTGAAGCGGTTGGAGCAGCACACAGGGCAAGTGCTCATAATACGCAAGCCAAACGAGTTTTCCGTGACGCGTGCAGGACAGGTTCTCTATACGGAATGCGCCAAGATTTTCGGGTCGGTTTCTCAGCTTCCGTCGCTTCTGGATGCAGCCCATGCAGAGCTGCGCGGACATCTTTCGATCGCGACAACCAGCCATGTGATTTCGGATCATTTCGACGATTTTCTGAACTCGTTCTCCAATGCCCACCCCCATGTGACCTATTCGTTTTCAGTCTCGGAAAGTGATGAAGTTGAAACAATAGTGTCTCAGAACCGGGCCTCTTTTGGTATCTGCCTGCTCTCCGCTCCCCCGAAAAACCTGGAGACGCTGGTTCTATACCGCGAGTATTTCGGGCTCTTTTGCGGGGCACGTCACCCTCTCTTTGAGGTTGAGGACATCGCCCCCGAAGACCTGGAAGGCGAACCTTTTGTGGCCTTCCAGACCGAGGCTGAAGGTGGGCCTCTCGAGTCCATGTCGCGCCTGCGCGCCCGCCTGAAACTCGCCAATAGCTGGCGTGGGGTGTCTTCCAGCCTAAATGAAGTCAGGCGCATGATTATGGCCAATATCGGTGTTGGGGCGCTCCCGCTTCACGTCGCAAAGCAGGATGTCGAGGCCAGACGTCTACGCCAACTGCCACCATACGACGACCTGCCGCTGGTGAATATCTATCTTGTCAGCAATCCCGCCCGCCGCCAATCGGATGCCGAAGCGACATTCCTTTCGGCCTGTGTTGCGGAATTATCCGCAATTGACATCACGGAACGGACTTATGAAGCCTAACAGCGTGACCAGTTCTGATGAAATCAAATTGGCCGGACCAGAGGGCGCCATTGGCGATGGGGCGGTGTTCACTTCAACGCCAGAAATTATCCGTCGGCATGCACGGATCGTCGGGGATTGGGTCACGTCGATCGGTCTGGAGGCAAGCGCTTACGGCACCCGTTTGATGCGTAGAACCAAGGTCACTGAGATCTACAAAAAGACCGGACACCTTCGCGCGGGTCAGCTGCTTTTTGCTCGATATCGTGGGGCAGCAAGCGATGCATGCACAGCGTGTCGCTTATGAAGGATGCCGGGTCTGGTCAAACACGGGCGATGCATTTCTGGTCAACGACCTGCACGAAACAGTGACCCATTTCGAAACGGCCCTTTATCCGGGCATCACAAGGGCCTGTTTTGGGTTGGCGATATTTGCTTCCTAAGCGGCAGCAACCGGGTTTCCAAGACAACTGACACGAACGGCCGAATGCGCACAAATCAACGCCGAAATCATCAGGCATAGCGAAGCGTGAACCTCGCTGAACGAGCGTTATATAAACCGCCCTGAGGTTGAGTAACGGACGTTGAACGGCTTGACGATCAGTGGGCACAAGGCGAACAATGCCGACTTTTGCTCCATCTGGTTTAAGGTCCGTTTTCTGAGGTGCCGGAAACGGTCCGTTCTGCAGGGACCAGCTTCCCCGAGATGCACACTTTCGCCCAGAAGGACGCACTGAGACTGTAGGTCAGCGTTTTGGTGCTGCGAGAAATGCTCATTATTCGTCGATCCTTATGCTTCGAAGTTATGCAGCGTCGAGTTGCTTCTCACACAACCTTACATGGTACTTTAGTCGCTCTTTCGCGGCTCGAACGATATCTTCTCGGATTTTACACGCCTTGGCGATTTCTTTCGTCTTAGAGAACGAGACGTCGCCTAGAAGCACTACAAAAATGATCGCTTTTGCGGTCTTGTCGCGCTCGAATCTCGCAATGACGCGGCTGAGCACCGCAGATGCATGTCGTTGTTCTTGCTTTCTGATCAGTTGATCTTCGGGGCTCGAGACCGGACCCAAAAACATGTCTAGTACCGCCAGATTTCGCATTATCAATGCATGACGACGGCGATCGCGACGATGTGCATCGCGCTCGGTGAGGAGGTCGATTTGGGCGAAGGAGTGCTTGCACGTTCTTTTTCTATCCTTACGGAGCATCACATCAGCTACCGCCTCAAGATCCAAATCTTGCCATCCCGCACTGGCCATGCAAACTCCTCCTTAAAATAAGATAAAGCGTTATCTATATATTTCGACACGAAATCATCATTCTTCGGAAAAAAAGTCGTTAGTCGGGATTCCGCCGATGTTGTGACGAAAAGTGTGACGGCCCAATGCAAAGCGCGCCGTCGTCGGTCTTAACAACAAATGGAAACTGACTATGAATACGCTTTTGAATTCTATCTTCCTTGCGGCAGGGCTAGGTGCGGGTCTTGGAGCTTCTGCTGAAGCTGGGTCGTATACGCCTGGTCCCTATTGGGACTACGTCACGCCAAATGGTGAAGCTGTCTACTTTGAAACGTTTGAAGGCGGCTTTATCGCAAGCGTTGTTCTGGATGGTGATTGTTTTTCGGACATCGATCTCTGGGTGTACGATGAGTATAGAAACCTAATTGCCAAATCGACCAGCTACGGTTGCCAAGAGCGCGTTGACTTCACGCCGCTTTGGACCGGCGAGTTTATGATCGTTGTGGAGAATCATGGAAAACCCAATGGGTCCAACTTTGTTCTGACTACCTATTGATAGTAATGCCGAGCGGCCTGCGCGCCAAAAGTGCGGGCCGCAATATCGCGGAAGCAGACCGTCGCAGAGCTTTGAGGAATGAGAAGTATGGGCTTAAAGCGGCCGTGTCGGCCTCAACTGGATTGATGCAACCGCGACCGTTGGCGGTGCCCACGCTGGGCCGCCTAACGTCCCGGATACACCAGCTTAGTCCCGCCTGATCACACCGGTAACTGCTGCCGCCCCGATAGCTGTCACGATCCAGCCGAAAATGATCAGCAACCATCTGATCCACCATAACCACCAGCCCCATGGTCCGCGTGTCGTCGAAGGTGCCCATGATGTCTCTTGCCCCAATGACACGATGGGCACCACGATATCCACAGCATAGGCGAGTGCATTGAACGTCTCATAGTCGCGGCCAGCGGTCAGCACGGCTGTTCCATCCGGGGCGGCCATGTATTTGTCCGACCACAATTGAGCGGGATTATCGATCCGCTCATCCGTCGCCAGCGCCTGCCAGTCGGCAGACATCAGCACAGGGCCTTGTGCGGGGGCGAAATCGCCCCGTTTCCACGCATTGTCTGCCAGCACCCAGCCGATCAGCACCAGCACCATCAGCATGTAAAAGCTACGTTCCGGCTTGTGCCCGTATCCAACAACCAACCCAAAGATCCGGTCAGCAATCAGGCTCCCCACATGGCGCATTTGCTTGCGCAGGTTGAACCAGCGCTGTTCGCCCCTGTATTGGGTTTGGGCGTAATGCATGGTCAGCGGATCAACAAACCCATCCGCCCCTTTGACGGGATGCAGCAAGACGAGCCGCGCAAGATGTTCATCATGGGGACGACGGCGGGTCAGGACCGCCACCGCTTCCGCACGGTCGGCGTCATTCATGTGACTGGCGGCCAGCAGATCCCGCCGCCAGTCCCTTTCGCGCCCCCAACGTTCACGGGCGGCCTTGCGCTGTTCCTTTTCCTTGGCGACCATGATCGCCCTTGCATCGGACCGATGCCCGGTGTCGCGCAATAGCTTGGCCAGTTGTTCGTAGGGCTGCGGGTAAAACTCGCGCCGGGACACGGCCCCCTTTTGCAGCCAGGCCAACCGATCATCGACGTCGATGCCCCCATGCAGCACATCATAGATAAACCCGCTCAGATACAGCCGGTCGCATTTAGCCCAGCTTTCAGGATCATCCCACAGATCACCGACATGAGCCGAGGTCAGATCCACCGCTCCGCTCAGATCCTTCAGCCTGCGCCAGATGAACCCTTCCTTGACCACCAACCGTTGCGCGTTGAGCAGATACCCATCGGGATTGCGCATCTCGGCATGGCTGCAATCAAGAACACCACCAATCTCTGCGCCCAGCAGGCTGACCTCACCGGTTGTCACCGCGTCGCGCAAAAAGGCATCGCCGCGCACCTGCGCGCTTTGCGCGTTCAGCGCGTGGCCCGTTTCATTATGCAGCGATACCCCGATGCACACCAGTTGCCCGCCGATCCGCGCGCCCAGCAGGCTGACCATGCCTTCCGCCGTCGTATTTTCCAGCAGAACACTGCTGCTGACGCTGATCCCCTGCGCCTTGAAGGCCGATCCGCCCGGGTGCCGCAACTTGGCACCCGTGCAAGACAGATGCCCCCTGATTTCACCGCCAGAGAGCGATATTTTTCCAGAACTGCGTGTCCTGTTCAGGGTCAAGTTACCGCTGATCTGGATCCGCGCGGCATTCAACCCCTCGACCAGCGTACACCCAACCAATGCCAACCCGTCGGCCTGCAATTGCAGCATCTGCGGCTTCTCAGCGATGTAGCAGTTATATAAGTCGACCGGCCCGTGCGCGGTAGTGAACGACAGATCAAGCCGCCCCGCAATCCAGGCCCCGTTCACGGTGATTCCGTTGGGTTGGATGCGGAAGTCCTTGCACCCCCCCAGGATCAGATAACGCAAAAGGGCCGCTCTGATCAGCACGCCAGAGGCTTTGAGATTGGGGACAGTCAGGCCGATCTGCGCCGTCTCACCCCGGCTTGCAGCGTCGATCAGGACCAGTTCGGCGGGGGTCAAAAGACCATCATCGCGCAACTGCACCACTTGCGCCCAATGGGTGATCAAATGCAGGTCGTCATAACTCATGGGGCTACGCTAGGCGGCACAAGGGCCGGTCGCAACGGCGAATTACTCGCGCCGCACAACACCGGTGATAGCAGCAGCGCCAATGGCGGTGACGACCCAGCCCAGAATGGTCAGCCAATAACCCAGCCGCCACATCCGTTGCCCCCAGACCCCGCGATTGGTGGACGGCGACCAGGCAGCCTCTTGCCCGAGCGAGATGATGGGGACGACAGTATCGATGGCGTAAAAGCCTGCATTGAACGTCTCATAATCACGACCCTTGGCGTATTGCCCGGGGTCATTATCCGTCGGCAGGGTCGCATATCGATCCGACCAAACCTGCGCGGGGTTCGCGATGGCATCATCCGTGGCAAGGCTCTGCCAATTTTCCGAGCCCAGAATGATATCGGAATTAGGGGCAAAATCACCGGCCTTCCATGTCTGATCCGCGACATACCAACCCAGCCCCATCAGAAACGCCAACCCATAGAAACTACGCTGCGGTTTCAGGCCGTAGCCAACGGTAAGGCGCAAGGCCCAGTCCCAAATCAGATGAAGCGGCCAAAGCAGCGCCTTATTGCCATCAATCAGCCCGGCACGTGTTGCCTTACGCTGCGCGACCTCTTTCTCGAACAGGATCTGGTTGGCTTCAGTCCGATGTCCGCTTTCATGAAGAACCTTTGCAAGTTGCTGGTACGGTTGGGGATGGAATTCGCCAGCCCAAATTGCACCTTTTTCCAGCCACGCCAGACGCGATCTTACATCAACCGAGCCATGAACCACGTCATAGGTCAAACCCGGCAGAGAGATACCATCACATTTCTCCCAGCTTTCAGCGTCGTCCAGCAAATCACCAACTTCGGCAGAGTTCAAATCAACATCGCCGACAACTGATGCAACTTTCCACCAGTGAAAGCCACGCTTCACGACTGCGCGCTGCATTTGAAGCGCTATGCCATCACCGTTGTCGAATTCTGCACGGTTGCACTCCAGTTGACCAGTAATCGTTGCCCCTAAAAGGCTGACCTGTCCCTTTGCGATCACGTCTAATAAAAAGACATCGCTGCCAATCTCGGCGCCTTGTGCATTCAGCGCTTCGCCGGGCGCACCGTCAAATGTCGCACCGCTACAATTAAGCTGTCCGGCAATCGTTGCTTCGCTCAGATTCGGAGTGCCTTTCATGGCCACTTTTTCCAGAATGACATGATCACCGATTTGCGCATTTTGTGCATTCAATGCATCATCCTCGGTGTTTTCCATGGTTGCGTATTTGCAGACCAGCTGCCCCCCGATCGTCGCACCAAGTAGATTGATCTGACCTTTTGCATTGATGTTTCTTAGCAAAACATGTCCCGCAACCCGCGCGCATTCCGCCTCAAGTCCCTCAGCGAGCTTGGAGCCATCCAAATCCAGCATCGGCGTCTGACATTGGCTCATCTCCAAACGACTTGGGAAATTGCAAGCAATCAGTCGAATTGGCCCGACTGTTTCCGAGTATTCTAGATCAAGCTTGCCACCAATCCAGGCACCTTGAAGCTCAATTCCTGCGGCCTGTGTTTTAAATTCCTCGCAGCCCCCTAAGATCATGTAACTTATTAAGGGTGCGCGGATCAGGGTGGCTTCGCTGGGCTTGGTGGGGACGGTATCACTGATCTCCGCTTGTTCTCCAATCGCCGCTTTTTCCAACAGCTTCAACTCAGCGGGGCTGAGTTTGACTTCGTCTTTCAGTTTCTGGACCTGTGCCCATTTGGTAATGCGCGGAAGCGGGGTATCTATCATTGAAATATGCACTCGAAAATTGAATGCTTCACACGCTACGCGGGAAATACCGTTCGCGCAACTTTTGCACGCGACTTGTGTCTTGGCCCAGCGCCCTCTATCCCCACCCCATGCCGCGTGAATTTGATAGTTTGGGTGCCTTGCTGGGGCATGGGTTTGACACCGTGATTGACGTCCGGTCCCCGGCAGAATTTGCCGAAGACCACGTGCCGGGCGCGATCAATCTGCCCGCGCTCGACAATGCCCAGCGCGCCCAAGTCGGCACGATCTACAAACAGGTCAGCCCGTTTGATGCCCGCAAGCTGGGGGCAGCGATGGTCATTCGCAATGTGGCCGATCATCTGAACGGTCCGCTGGCCGATATGGATGGCGGTTGGCGTCCGCTGGTTTATTGCTGGCGGGGTGGTCAGCGCTCGGGCGTATTTGCGACGCTGCTGGCCGAGATCGGTTGGCGGGCGGACACCATCAAGGGCGGTTATCAGACTTATCGCCGCCGCGTGAACCGCGCCCTGTATGACAATCCGCTGCCGCATGATCTGATCCTGCTGGATGGCAATACCGGCACGGCCAAGACCGCCCTGCTGCCAATGCTGGCCGACCGTGGTGTGCAGGTGCTGGATCTTGAAGGGTTGGCCTGTCATCGCGGGTCGTTGCTGGGCGCGATGCCGGGTGGCCAGCCATCCCAGCGCGCGTTTGAAACCGGTCTGGCTTGTGCCCTGCACGATCTGGACCCCGCCCGGCCTGTCGTGGTTGAGGCTGAGAGTAACAAGATCGGCCGCCTGACCCTGCCCCCATCGCTGTGGCGGGCGATGTTGACGGCCCCATCTGTTGTGATGGATGTACCCCTGCCCGCCCGTGCGGCTTATCTGGCCCGGGCCTATCGCGACGTGATCGCCGACCCCGATCTGGTTGCCCAACGCCTCGCCCCGCTGCGCCGCTTGCGCGGGCACGCGGTCGTTGAACATTGGATTACATTGTCCCGCCAAGGCGCGTTGGAGGACCTATCCACAGCGCTGATGGTGGATCATTACGACCCTGCCTACACCAAGTCCCGCTGCATTCATGAACGCGCCACGCTGGCGGTTGTCGCGGCAAAGGCTTTGGATCAGGATGGGCTTGCGCGGGCCGCCGACGCTGTTGCGGCCGCCATCAGGAGGTGAGCCATGGCCAAAGGTGCCTGTAATTGCGGCGCGGTTGCGTTTGAAATCGATGCGCCCTTGGCCGATGTCTATGTCTGCCATTGTTCGATCTGTCGGCGTTACAGCGGGGCGCATGGTGTGGCCGTCGTGGTCGTTCCCAATGCGGCGTTTCGGTGGGTGCGCGGTGCCGATCAGGTCCGCCTTTGGGACAAGCCGGATGCCGATTGGCAGGCGCATTTTTGCGGCACATGCGGATCCGCCTTGCCCGGCCCGAATGACCCCGAGCGGATGTTCGTGCCAGCCGGTTTGATTGCAGAAGGTGGCGACGACCTGGCCGTCGCACATCATATTTTTGTGGAGTCCAAAGCCGTTTGGGATCAGATCGGTGATGCGGGCAAACAGCATCCTGGTGCTTTTGGCAGTTGATATGATCTGCACATTTGTGATTTGCCCTGCCCGTCCCGGGCTTGCCCCGAGACCTCCAGCACAATCTTGTCAGAGGTCCCGGGGCAAGCCCGGGACAGGTTTTCGCCATGGTCAACTTGCATTGATCTCACCTCCGGCGATGATCATGCCAATAAGCGCTGCCGGGTAACCCGCTTCACGCAATTCACGCAGGGTCTTTTCCGCTGCATTAGCAGGCACTGCCGCCAGCAATCCACCAGCAGTTTGCGGATCAAACAGCAGATCATGCCCGGGCCCGGCGATCACCCCCGCCCCTGCCTGATTGTCAGCGAAAAGGCTGGACCGGATGCCTTGGCGCGAAAGCTCATCCGCCCCGTCCATCAGCGGGATTGCCCCGACATCCAACTTGGCCCCCACACCCGACGCATCGCAGATGCCGCGCAGATGACCGGCAAGGCCGAAACCGGTGATATCTGTCATCGCCGTCGCATGGCCCAGAATCCCGGACGCCGCATCCTGCGCCACTGTCATATGTGCCAAACAGGCAATCACATCAGCGCCGCGTGCCTTTCCCTGCATCTCAGCCGCCATGATCGTGCCACTGCCCAAGGGTTTGGTCAGGATCAGCACATCGCCGGCGCGCGCCCCGTCCTGCGTGATCGGCTTTTCGACAAGCCCGGTGATGGTAAAACCGATTGTCAGCTCAGCGCCAAGCGATGTGTGCCCGCCAATGATCTTTGCCCCTGTTGCATCCATCACCTGTTCGGCAGTCGTCATGATTTCCCGCAGGGTCCGTTCCTGCAAGGGCGCTGACATGCGCGGCAGGATGATCTGTGCAGTCGCCGCTTGCGCCTGCGCGCCCATCGCCCAGATATCGCCCAGCGCGTGAATGGCCGTGATCCGGGTCATCAGCACTGGGTCGTCAATCATGGCGCGCAGATGATCGGTGGTCATCACCTGACCCGGTTGGATCAAGGCCGCATCATCGCCAAATGTATCAGTCAGGATATGCTGCAATGCGGCCCGCCCGACCTTGGCCCCACAACCACCGCAAAGCGGTTTGTCGCCCAACGCCTCTGCCATGCCCAATGCAGCGGTCCGGGGTGGCTTGTCCGCTTCCATCATGCGCAGATCGTCGAACTGGTTCATGAAAGTACGGTCGATATGATCCTTAAGCTTCCATAGCAGCCCACCGGCACGCGCGGTGCCGAACTTTTCCGCCAGCGCGGATTTCCCACCCAGTGAGATCAGCTTGAGGTAATCGCGTTGCGGTTTGTACGCGCTCATCTGGCCGCCTGACAGCACCGCACGCAGATTATCGAACAAAACCGGCGCTTCGCGCACGGCATAGACCCCAGCTTTGGGGCGTGGGTCTTGGCTCAGATGGGCGCAGTCGCCCACGGCAAAAATCGCCGGATCGCTGGATTGCAGATGGGCATCAACCGTAATGAACCCATCATGCAGGTCCAGACCGGTTGTGCCGATCCAGTCATGCGGCTTTGCCCCGGCAGCACCTGTCGTAAAATCGCTGCGAATGGTGCGCCCGTCGGTCAGCACGATACCTTCGGGGAACACCTCTGACACTTCGGCGTCTTCGATGATCTCGATTTGGGCGCTGTCGAGGGCAGCCAGCATCTTTTGCCGCGCTTTGTACCCCAATGCAGTCAGCACCCGCATGCGGTCTATCAGCCTGACCTTGGGGTTTCTGTCCCGTAGGGCATGTGCCATGGCCATCGCCAGTTCCGCGCCTGCAACACCACCACCGATGATGGCGATCTCGGGGTTTTCGGCAGATGCCCGAAACGCATCCCAGCGCGATGCAAAATTGCCCAGTGGCTTGGCCGGGATCGCATGTGCGCTGAAGCCCTGCAGCGCAGGCATGGTCGAGGTGATACCCACATCAACCGCCGCCACATCATAGCCGATGGGCGGGCGCCCTGCGACGGTGATCGTCTGCGCATCGCGGTCAATCGCCGTGGCATAACCGTCGATCAACCGCGCGCCCGCAAATCGGGCCAGTCTGACCAGATCAATATCCAACTCGTCCCGCGTATAGTGCCCGGCCACAAAGCCCGGCAGCATCCCCGAATAGGGGGCTGTCGGGCCGGGGTTGATCACGCTGACGCGCACACCAGGCAGCGGGTTCATCCCCCATTTACGCAGGATCAGCGCGTGGGTATGGCCACCGCCGATCAGCACAAGGTCGCGGGTCAGAGGAAGTGTATTCATAGCATGTGTTCTAGCGGGTCAGTTGTTACGGCGAAAGCCAGTGCCCCATCCAATCGTCAGATCGTGAATAGATCGCCCGCCGGTGTTCTTCGCCCAGATGCACCGCGTCAATTGTCAGAACTTCACAATGCAGGACGGCAAATGTATCAGGGCTCGGTTCTTTCACATAAGCCAGCGCTGATTTGATCGGCTGGCCCGGCGGCGGGGTTACCCCATAGCTTTGTTTGCTGTGATCCGGCACCCGGTCCCAGATCACCCGCACGTCATCGCCAGAGGCGATTTCGACATGCATGTTCAACCGGACCTGCAACTTGCGCGCAGGGTCCCAGATATGGGCGGCAGCGCGAGGCGTATGTTGCAGGCTGCGGATCTTGTCAGAATGCAGATCCGTATGCACCGCGATGGTGGCGGCATCCATATCAACCGCGCGCAAGACAACGCTGCGCGCCTCTGGCCAGTTTTTCGGTGACACGGTTGCGAATGTCGGTGTCCGGGCGGGGTGATCAGGGTCAGTGACCCCCTGGACAACGCAATCCCAAACCTCCTCGCGCAATCCATTCAGTGTTTCGACGCGCTTATTCATACCCAGTCATTTCCAGATAACCCATTCCCATATGACTGCCTATCACTGTCACGGGTCCTTCCCAATAGGGGATTGATGTGGTCATCCATGCATCCGGGTTCATTGCGCTGACCGTGACATCGACATCCCTGGCTGGCAAGCGCACCTGCCACCGGATCGGGACCTCACCCCCAACCGTTTGATGCGTGATCAGCGGTTCGGCGCTGAACGCCCCGTCAGGAAAGGCGGTCGTTCGCCCATCGGGCGTGATCCATGTGGCCGAAGTGTAATTCTGCCCGTCAGTCTGTTGCAGCCGAAACCCCATCAGTTTGTGGCCATCATCAAAAGACAACGAAAACCAGTCCCAGCCGGTCTGATCGTCCGACAACGGTTGCGACGACCATTCCCGGTCAAGCCAGGCGGTGCCTGTCACCGCAACATCACCTTGCGGCAAATCCAACACGCCCGCGATGTCAAAGAAGGGCTGCGAATAATAGTAAGATGCCTGCCCGGCGGCGGATTTCACCGAATACCCATCCTGCCCATGAAAGATCAGCGGGCCTTGGGCAGTCAGCGCCATATCATAGCTGAAATCAGCCCCGCTTGCGGTCATTTGCAGGGTATCCCAGTCGCCACGCAGCACCCAGTCGTCAATCCACGCGCTGAACGGTTCTGCTGTCACGCCCGCCTGCCCGATCCCGCCGCGCGCCAGCCGTTCGCTGACATGGTGCTGGTCCGGCGTGGTAACCGCCGCATGGCCCATCCACAGTTGCGGGGCGGCCCAGCCTTCGCCCGCTTCGGGCGCAAGAGCCGAACGGAACAAGGTCCATTGCAGCCCATAGGGCGTGCCATCCTCCGCTGTCAGATTGGCGGTCAGATACCACCATTCGATGCGGTATTCCGGGTGTGGGCCGTGATCTGCCGGAAAGTCAAAACTTGGGTCAGGGGTTGGAATGGCAAAGCCTTCGGCATCAGTGCCAAGGCCCGCAAACCCCTGGGCGGCGACCTGTAAAGGCAAAAAGCACAAGAACACCAACGCAATAATCCGCCCGACAACGCCCTGCACCATCTTATCGCTCATTCGAAAACACCTTCAGCAAATCAGCTGGGGGCGTGCGCGCCAGCCGTCTTGCCGGCCACAGCGCGGCAAGCGCAGCGGCAAGCAGCGCAAAGATACCAAGGCGCGCATAATCCCCCGGAAACAGATACATCGGCAATTCCCAGCCAAAGGCAGCGACATTGACCACCGCCAACAGCGCCCAGGCCAAGGCCAGGCCGAGGGGGAGTGCCACAAACGCCGTCAACACCGCCAAAAGCACCGCGCGCAACAGCTCCAGCCTTCCCAATTGGCCGCGCGTCATCCCCATCGCCCAGGCCGGGGCCAATTGCGGCACGCGCATCGTAGCCAGCGTCAGCAGGCTCATCAAAATGGCGAAACCCGCCACCGCCAGCGTCAGGATGTTCAACGCCGTTGTTACGGTAAAGGTGCGTTCAAAAACCTGTAGTGATATCGCCTTGATCCGCGCCTGATCGACGGTCTGGGTGGCGGGGATGCCTGCCTCTGCCTCCAACGCAGCGACGAAATCGGGCACCTGATCCGGGTCCAGCCGTAGCCCAAACCGTTGGGCCGTAATCCCCGGATACAGCCCGGCGAATTGCGCCTCGCTGATAACAGCCTGACCAATCGGGTTGCCATAATCGCCGTAGATGCCCGCAATCATAAAAACTTGATCCTGCAACTGAACCTGATCGCCAATGCCCAATCCACCCCGACGGGCCAGTTGTTCATTGATCAGGATGGTTTGCCCGCCAAATGTTGTGTCCCAAGGTGCCGCACTATTTTGCAGGAAAATCCAGTTATCGCGATAGGTGTGATTGTCACGCGCGCCGTAAACTTCGGTGGGTTGCCCGGCGATTTCCGTGTCAGCAAACTGAATTGGCAAGATCGCATCGACCCGCGGGGCGGCAAAGGCGGTCAGCTTTTGGGATTGGGTCGCATCCTCGGTACTGACATAGAGTTCCGATGACAGCCGTTGGTCCAAAAATTCAACAAATGTCAGGCGGAAACTGGACACCATCGTTGAAACGCCCACATTAGCGGCCATCGCCAATAGCAACGCCATCAGGGCCAATGACAGCCCGGGCAATTGCTGCCGGGTGTCCGACCAGAACCATTGCGCGGTCACCGATCTGGCAAGGCCGCTACAGGCCGCCAACACCCGGTCAAGGATCAGTGGCAGGGCGAGTGCGGCGCCGATCAACAGTGCCGCAAGCAAGGTGAAACCGCCAATCAAACCCTGGGCTGTGAACATCAGCACCCCAGCGACAGCCAAAAGCACGGCAGCGCCAGCACCCTGTATCACCGCGTTCCGGCCAGCAGCCATGGCCAGCGCCCGTGGCTGTGCAGCCGCCAAAAGCGGCATTTTGGACAGTTTGAAAAGCGCGCCACTTGCGGCCAGCGCCGTGCCGCCCAGCGCAATCGACAGACCCGACAGCCACCAGGCGGGACGTAATTGCAAAGTGCCGGACACATCCGCCCCATAAAGCCCGCGCAAGGTGGCCGCCACATCCGGCAGCAAAAGGGCGGCAATTCCATATCCCAACGCCACACCAATCGCACCGGCAAACAGCGCAAACAGCATCAGCTCCGCCCCCATCAGCACAATCAAACGCCGCAATGGCAGGCCCAACGCGCGCAAGGTGCGCACGACGGGCCGCCGCTGTTCAAAGGCCAGTCCGATAGCCCCATGTACGATAAAGATACCGACCGCGAAGGATAACAATCCAAAAGCGGTCAGGTTCAAATGAAAACTGTCGGTCAATCGCCCGATATCGGACCCGCCCTGTGCTGCGCGGCGCAGCAGTTGCGGGGCGATGTTTTCCAGCGGTGGCTGGGATCGTGGCTGGGCTGGGGCAATAATCAGGCTATCAATCTGCCCTTGCTTGCCCAACAGGCGCTGGGCGACACCGATATCGGTAATCGCGGTGCCGGGCGCGGCCTCGGGTGTGATAATGACCTGCTGGCCGGTTAGTCGTCGCGCGGTTTCGGCATTGGCAAATAACTGTCCGGCGCCAGTCAGAAAACCGACGACATCAGCATCCTCGCCGATGGCGACAGGGCCGATATCACCGGGGGCTGTCAACGGGTCAATCCCGATGATCCGCACCCCGTCCAGCCGACCCTGCACCACCGGGCTAACCAGCCAACCTGCACGACGCAGGGTGATGTAAGTCGCCTGATCCATCGGCTGCCCATCGCGGCGCAGCAACCTGTCATATTGCCCCTCGCCCAAGGCGGCAGCGGCGGCATCATAACTGGCGCGCGCCTCTGCATTGACGGCCTGCACCCCGGACCATAGCGCGGTTGCCAAGGCCAGCCCCGCCAGCAATGTGAATAACTGCAACGGGTTGCGCCACCAATGCGACAGCAAAGCCTGAAGCGTGGCACGGGTCATGCCAATCGACCTGCCCGCAAATGCAATCTGCGTGCCATACGTCCGGCCAGTGCCTCCGAATGGGTGACCATCAACAGGCCCGCACCGGTTTCAGCCACCAGTTCCAGCATCAGATCCATGACGGTGGCGGCGGTCGCCTCATCCAGATTACCGGTTGGCTCATCGGCCAGAACAAGGCGCGGTTTGGGGGCCAGCGTGCGTGCAATGGCAACCCGCTGCTGCTGCCCACCCGATAGCTGTTCAGGGTACTTGTTCAATTGTTCGGTCAAACCCATTCGGTCGGCCAGCGTGGCCACCCAATCGGGGTCATGCTGATCCGCCAGCCGCGCCTGAAAGGCGATGTTATCCGCAACCTTCAGGCTTGGGATCAGGTTGAATTGCTGAAAAACAACGCCAACAGTGCCACGGCGCAGCGCTGCGCGCCCATTGTCATCAAGGGCGGCAATATCCTGCCCGTCGATCATGATTTGACCCTGATCCGGGGTGTCCAACCCGCCGATCAAATGCAAAAGCGTACTTTTGCCGCTGCCCGACTCGCCTGTCAGGGCCAGCGTCTCACCCGCCGCCAGGCGCAGATCGATACCGCGCAGCACAGCAAAAGGGCCATCGGCTGTAGTATAGGTTTTGTGGATATCTTTAACGGATAGTAACATGCGACCTCGTGGCTATGGGATGACTTAACACGCAGTCGCATAAAGGAAACGGGGCGACGGCGATTATCCCCGCAGGAAAAGAATACCATTGCCCGCGGGATCAACCGTCGCCAGACGCCTTGCATAGCTATCGCGGTTATCCCATGCAATCTCGTGACCAGCCACGGTTAATATATCGGCCATGGCATCAAGATCACGGGTTGTCAGGATGGGCGGCACCTTCCGGTCCACCGGAAAACTGGGCGAAAGTCCAAAATAGACCCGCCGCGCGCCCATGATCGCCCAAAAGCCGTCCTGATCCCTTGGATAGTTGGGCGACCGCATCTCAGCCATGCCCAATATGCCAAGATAGAAGGCCCGCATCGCCTCTTCTTCTTCGGGATGCATGGGCACAAAGACCTCTTTGACATTGGCCAGCTTGGCAGCAGCGTCGCGCCCCGCGCTCAGCGCCATATCGGGTTTGCCTGCCCGGCTTTTCAGGTCAGCGATACGCCGCGCCTCTGACGTATCCTTTCGGCTGCGTAGACGCGAGCTACCAAATATCAGCACAAGGATGACAAGGCTGACCATCCCGATAAAACTTTGGAAATCGTCCATATATGTGCCTTCGCGTCAGCCAGATCTGACCGCATGCGGGATCAAACCTCGGTTCAGGTTACAGGCGCGGCGGTCTTGCTTGCAATGAATTCGATCCGGTTGCCCACCGGATCATGCGTGAAAAACCGCGTCACCTGAGGCAAATCCGTGTCCCAGCGCAAGGCATGACCTTCAGCTTGCAGCCTTTCAGCAAGGTCAGAAAGCTGATGTGTTGTGAATGCCGGATGCGCCTTTGTGGCCGGGGTGAACTGCGGATCAATACCAAAATGCACTTGCATATCGCCTGCCATGGCCCAGAAGCCACCGCGCCCTTGCAAGGGCGCAGGTTTGCGCAGCTCGGTCATGCCCAGCAGCGCACAATAAAAGGCCTTCATTGGCTTCTCTGCCCCGGACGGCATGGCGAGCTGGATGTGATCAAGCGTTTCAATCATGTCAGTCGCCCCCGCCATCATCGCCGCCGAAATCACCGCCCCAACCGCTGTCACCGCCGCCGCCACGGCCGCCACGGCCACCGCCTCCACCGCCACGCATCAAAATCCAGAAAACGGCGATCACAACCAGAACGAATATAAAGAAATTTCCATTAAGAATATCTTGGGTCATGTACTTCCCTTCTGTGAGGTATACAATTGTATACTATACATAGGTCATGAGACATGACATTTCAAGTTGACGCGGTGCCGCCACGTTTTTCTGCATGCAGAATAAACCGCGCTATACTACGCAAAACTGATGATTTGGGAGGCCTTCATGACCGATATCGTGATCTTGGGTGGCGCACGCACGGCGATTGGCACATTCGGCGGCGCTTTGGCGGGTACAACGCCCATCGAATTGGGCACGGTGGCCGCAAAAGCAGCATTGGAACGGTCAGGCGTCGAAGGCGCACAGATCGGCCATGTGGCAATGGGCCATGTCATCAATACCGAACCCAAGGACATGTATGTCAGCCGGGTTGCAGCCATGAATGCGGGCATCCCCGACACCACACCTGCGATGAATGTGAACCGTCTTTGCGGGTCTGGCGTGCAGGCGATTGTGTCAGTCGTGCAATCGCTGATGCTGGATGACGCCGAATTCGGACTTGCAGGCGGGGCCGAAAACATGAGCCGGTCGCCCTTCATCATTCCCGATCAGCGGTGGGGCGCAAAAATGGGTGATGTGCGCACGCAGGACATGATGCTGGGCGCGCTGAACTGCCCGTTTGGCACCGGCCATATGGGTGTGACGGCTGAAAATGTCGCCGCAGAACATGACGTCAGCCGGGCCGATCAGGACGCCTTTGCCCTGCAAAGCCAGGAACGCGCGGCAGCGGCCATCGCCGCGGGCCATTTCGACAGCCAGATCGTGCCGGTGCAGGTCAAGCGCAAGCGCGAGTTGGTGGATTTCGCGCGAGACGAACATCCCAAGGCAACCACGGCAGAAGCTTTGGCCGGTCTGCGCCCGGTATTCCAAAAAGATGGGTCCGTGACAGCGGGCAACGCCTCTGGGCTGAATGACGGGGCCGCGGCTGTGGTTCTGGCCACGGCGGACGCGGCCGAACGGGCCGGACTGACCCCAAAGTTCCGGGTGCTGGGCTATGCCCATGCGGGGGTACGGCCTGAGGTGATGGGCATCGGCCCGGTTCCCGCCGTCAGCAACCTGCTCGTAAAGCTGAAAATGGTCGTCGGTGATTTTGACGTGATCGAATCAAACGAAGCCTTCGCCGCCCAAGCGCTGGCTGTATCAAAAGAACTTGGCTTTGACCCGGCCCGCGTGAACCCCAATGGCGGTGCCATCGCGCTTGGCCACCCCGTGGGTGCGACAGGTGCAATCATCACGGTCAAAGCGATGTATGAACTGGAACGGATCGGGGGCAAACGCGCGCTGATCACCATGTGCATCGGCGGCGGACAAGGCATCGCACTGGCAATTGAACGGATCTGACCAACAAAGGGAATGCGCTAGCGCAGCAACCACGCCGGCATATCATCGCGGGCCCGCCCGCTCACGGCAGCCTTTGCACAATCACGCAGGCTGCCGAACCGCACATCGCGCCCGGTCAAACCGTAGGCGTAATGCGCGTATTTCCCGGAATTCGTCATCAGAACCTGCGCGCCGACAGGAAAGACAGGTTCCGTGATCGAACACCAGCATAGGTCAGGGATCACCCGAACACCGGCCTGCGTCAACGTCTCAACGATCCCTTCTTGCGTCGCGGCGGTAAGGACATTGCGGCCAACGGTCACGATAACATCGGTCATCAGCGGCGCGTTCTGATCGCCCAGCAGGCGCGCAAATTCGCGGCATTCCGTCAACGACGCATGCGGGCTGCCAATCGCAACCAGATCAACCTGCACAGGCCCCGCGTTGAACCCGCGCCAGACCTGCATCAAATCCAAGGGCGAAACATCAAACTGCGCGGCATCAACCGGCACGGGCAGATCACCCTCTGGCGTATGCCCCCGCACATGCAGCATCGGCGCGGCAGAGGTTGTACCGAAAGCGGCACATAATGCCTTGAGGTCATCTGGCGTAGGTAAAGCGGCCTCCAGCCCCGTCAGGACGGGAATGGCATTGGGGGACTTCGCACCGGCCAACCAACCCAGCATCGGCCAGATGCTTTCATCATAATGGTCAGGCAGGGCAACGTTGATCACACATCCCGGCACCCGATTGGCCGCCAGATAAACACCAGTATTCGGCGCTCGTCCGGTCATGGCGATAAACAGATCAAGGTAGTCGGGATGTTTCTGGGTCCGCGCACCCAGCACCGAATTGGCATAGATCACCGCATTGGATTCCGACCAGCCAATCGGTTCATCCTTTTGCGGCGCATCATCCAACAGATAAGGGGCGCAGGTGAATGTCGCGCGCGCGCCCATGTTCACATAAGCATCCGCCAAGCGGCTGGCCTTGCGGCCAAAATCCGGTGGCACATCCTGCGCCTGCCACCCGATCCGATCAACCGAAATCGCATTAATCGTCGTGGGAATGCGCACACGCGCACCCATCTTCAGCATCGTCTCGGCGAAATCCAGATTCGCGTCGTGGGCCAGAATGCAGCCATCGATATGGGCGCGGGTCACATCGATCAGATCACGCGCGCCTTGGGCTGCGGCGATCAGGCATAGCACCTCCATCGCCACCTGTGCTGCCAGGCCATCCTGCCCGGCGAGCATATTTTTATCTGTATCGCTTAGCGTCAGTTGATGCGGATCGGGCCGGATCAACCCGATCACATGACCATCAAACGCCAGAGTCTCGCCCCGAATTTCAGCGTGTTTGGCCCCGGACAGGCGTTCGTAATCGACCCGGGGCAGGCGCAACACGGCAACGGGGCGATCAAACAAGCGTGCGGCAATCATCGCCCCGAGGGTCAGAATATCTTCAGCTTCGCAAAACACCAAAGCCGCAGGCGCGTGCCCATTGCGCGCCAGTTGCAACATCACACCGCTGCCGCTGCATGACCCGCGCGAGGTCGGCATCAACACGATCCGCCCGGCAAGCGAGGCCCCGCAATCGGGGTGATGTGCGTCGATGATCACGCCGGTATCAGGGTCGACACCACCCCAAAAACTCAGCCCCTCCTGACAGGTCAGCACGTCGCCAGCGGCATCGTTTTGCACCAGCAGCAGCGGCAGGCCGGACCCCGCCATCAAAGATGCAAGGTCGCGTCGGCGATCTGCACAAGCTCGTCAAATATGCCCGCGCTGCCCGCCACGACGCGGCCACCCTTGACGATCATGTCGTCAGCCGATTGCGGCTCTACCCGGCCACCGGCCTCGGCGATGATCAACTGACCGGCCAGACAATCCCAGGCGTTCATGTGCCCTTCAAGATAGCCGATCAACCGCCCCGCCGCGACATAAGCCAGCGACAGCGCGCCAGATCCGTTACGATGAAATACGCCATCACGGGCGACGACGGCATCAATCACAGCGACCAAACTCGCCTTGCTGATCCGGTTGCAATAGCCGGTGCTGATCGTACCCCTGCTGATCACCGCGTCAGCAGGCATGCGCATAGGCGCATCATTCAGTATCGCACCGGCACCCTTGACGGCATGAAATGTCTCATCATGAACGGGGTCATGGATCACGCCAATCTGTGTCGCGTCATCCTTGACGATAGCGATCACAACGCACCAGACCGGCATCGCATTGATGAAATTGGATGTGCCATCAATCGGGTCAATCACCCAACGATAGCCGGTCGTCCCGGTCTTGGGGGCATGTTCCTCGCCCACGATGCCATCATCGGGAAAGGCCGCCGTGATCAGATCGCGGATATGCAATTCGACGTTCTGATCCGCCTCGGTGACGAAATCCTGCAAGCCTTTGCTGACGACTTCCAGCGTCGGCAAACGGCGATAGTAGTCCAGCGCCAGCGCGCCGCCACTTTTGGCAATCGCAATCGCGGCCTTTAACCGGTCTTCCATCCTGTCACTCCTTCACTTCCGCAGGTTGGCGAAGGTGTGGCACATGTCTGCGGCGCAGGCCACAGCAATGGGGTCAGTCGCGTTTACCCTGCACAATCCGGTCGAGGATCATCGCACAGAACAGGATGGCGAAACCGGCCAAAATCCCCTGACCGACGGATGCATATTGCAGCGCCTCCAACACATCCTCGCCCAGCCCCTTCGCCCCGATCAGTGAGGCAACAACAACCATCGCAAGGCTCAGCATGATGGTCTGGTTGACCCCGGCCAGAATCGATGGCGCGGCAAGAGGCAAATCAACCTTTGTCAGTAAAAACCACTTGGACGCACCATATGCGATGGCCGCTTCGCGAATGGTTTCAGGCACACCGCGCAGACCCAGCACGGTCAGGCGCACAACAGGGGTGCCGCCAAAAATCATGGTGGTGACAACCGCCGCAGGCTTGCCCGTGCCGAAAAACGCGATCACCGGGATCATGAAAACGAAGGCGGGCATGGTCTGCATGAAATCCATGATCGGGCGGACGATGGCATAAAAGCGCGGGCGGCGAGCGCAGAACAGGCCAACAGGAATGCCGATGGCAATCGAAATACAAGCCGCCGTGCCCAGCAGCGCAAGCGTCGTCATCGCCTTTTCCCAGAACCCCAGAAAACCCATATAGGCCAGAAAGGCACCGGCGAAAATCGCCGCCCGGCTACCCGCCGACAACCATGTCAGCAGGATGATGAAACTGCCGATAACGGGCCATGGGGTGTCAACAAACAACACCTCCAGCGCATCCAGAACCGTGCGAATGCCCAGCGTGATCAGCTGGAAAAACCACTCACCCGATTCAATGATAAAGGCGAAGAACGCCTCGACCTTGTCAATGGCATCCAGCCGGATACCGGGGTCGGTGGGAAAATCCGTCAGCCAGCCGATGGCACCGGGAAAAGCATAGTGAATAACGCTGATGCCGATCACTAGCACAGCAAATAACGCAGCAAGCGCTGTGCGGGCGGGGTCCAACCCAGCACTGATCGAACCGTCCGACAGCCAATCGGAATAGCGTTTTTCCAAGGCCGTATTGGCAACAATCCCAGCAATGGCTTTGACAATGATCAGGGCCACAAGCCCCGTCAACGCGACCCAGATGGCCCCCGCCTCCAGCTGCGCAATTTCGGCCTGCACATCCCCAATCGCGTCTTCCAGCGATTTGATCGTGCGTTCGAACACATCGACATTGTCAGCATTGCGGTCCTTGGCCGCCTGCAACTGCTCGCGGCGAAATTCCAGCGTGCCTTCGATCTGGGCAATCCGTTCGCGGGCGCTGGCACCCAAATCACCAAACAGGCCACGGCCCAGCTGGATATAGGCGAAAGCCTCAAGAATAACGAATGTCAGCGCCCAGTTCCAAAGGCCACGCATGCCAAACCAGATCGGGCCAAGGACCGCCGCCACCCAGTTAAAGGTCCAGGTGAACGCAGCGCTCGCCCCGATCTTCTGGAACTGATCACGGTAATAGCCGGGGCTGGTCGCCACGAAATCGGCCAAAAGCTCATCTTTGGTTTTATCGGTCATGGGTCAGGATGTCTCCGTGCCTTCGATGACAGTGCGCAGCAGATCAGACCGGGTAATCACCCCGATCCGTGCGCCATGATCATCAATGATTGCGGCGGGCTGGTCAGTGGCGATAGCAGCATCAATCAGTTCACCCAAATGGGCATCCTGTGCGAACTCGCGGGCGGTTTCAGACAGACTGCCATTGGCACTTTCAAACTGCGCCAGACCCTGCATGACCGCATGGGCGCGCACGACTTTCAGCCGGGAAATCCCGGCCACAAAATCCGATACGTAGTCATCGACCGGGTTCATCACGATATCCTCGGGCGTGCCGGTCTGGATCACCATGCCGTCGCGCATGATGGCAATGCGGTCACCGATGCGCACGGCCTCATCCAGATCATGGGTGATGAAGACCGTGGTCTTGTTCATATTGGCAGCCAGCCCCATGAACTCACCCTGCAACTGGCGGCGGATCAACGGATCCAGCGCCGAAAAGGGCTCGTCCATCAGCAGGATTTCAGGGTCAGCGGCCAAGGCGCGGGCAAGGCCGACACGCTGCTGCATCCCGCCGGATAGTTCATGGGCAAATTTGTTGCCCCATCCGGTCAGGTCGACCATCTCAACCGTGCGTTCCGCCACTTCCATGCGCTGGTTTTTCGACACACCGCGAATTTCCAAAGGCAAGGCCACATTATCCAGAACCGACCTGTGCGGCATCAGGGCAAAGTTCTGAAACACCATCGCGATATGCTCATTACGGTACTGGCGCAGGGCGTCCGGGGCCATCGCCATAATGTCCTGCCCATTGACGATGATCTGACCCGCCGTGGGTTCCAACAGGCGATTGATATGGCGGACCAGCGTCGATTTGCCGGACCCGGACAGGCCCATGACGCAGAAAATCTCACCCGGTTTGATATGCATCGTCGCATCGGCCACGCCGATCACGCAGTTATACTTTTCCAGCACCTGTTTCTTGGTGATGGCATTGGCGCGCACATCTTCAATCGCCTCGGATGCGCGAGCGCCGAAAATCTTCCAGACATTCGATATTTCAATGGCGAATTCTTGCGTCACGCTTGCGTCCCCCGGTGCCATGGTGGCACCGCGCGATCCCGCGCGATGCCCTGTTACGATCAGAGGCCAAGCCAGCTGTCGACGCGCTCTGAATTGGCGGCAACCCAGTCACGTGCGACGTCAGCGGGGTCTTTGCCGCCTTCGATCTGGAACGCAAAATCAGACACGGTTTCGCCATCCAGCTGGATATTGGCCAACAGATCGGCAATCGCGGGCGACCGGTCCGGCAATGTGCCGGAATAGGCGATTTGGACGTTTTTCAGCGCATCTTCGGTCATCACCTTGGACTTTTCGAACCAATCGGGGTCATCGGATGGCTGGATCGCGATATACTGTTCGGGGTCAAAGGGCGGTTCTGACAGGCGCACGATATCATGCTGGAACCAGATCGCATGTGGTGAGTAGCAATAGAAAGCATAGCCCATTTCTTTGCGGATGCTGTCACCAACGGTGGCGGTCATGACCGCCTGATCAGCGCGGATCGGCTCCATAAAGGGCATCAGGCCGTAATCACGCACCTTCACCTCGTTCACATTGGCCGACGCCCAACCGGGCGCGCCGATCCAGATCTCACCCTTGCCATTGCCATCGCTGTCCATCAGCGCAGCAATCTCGGGCCGGGCCAGATCAAAGATCGAGGTCACATTGTTGGCCTCTGAAAAGGCGCGGCTGACGCAAAAGCTCTGTTTGCCCTCATAGGAGTTGTCGGACAGGATCACCGTGCCTTCGCCTTCGACATACTTGTCGGTGAAGCTTTGCTGGTTGGGCAGCCAGACATCGGGATGCACGTCAATGTCGCCCTTGCCCTGACCCATCGCCTGAAAGATGCTGGCATTGTTACCGGGGACCAATTCAGCCTCGCCGCCCATGCGCGTTTCGACGATTTCAGCGATCAAATGCGCGATGGCCTGCGCGCCGGTCCATGCGGGTGCGCCGATCTTGACCTCTTCGGCGGATGCAGCACCCGCCATAGACAGGGCAAAAGCCGTTGAAATAAGTAGTTTCTTCATGTGTTTCTCCACTGTTGGTTAGCGCGCCGCCGGCTGGCGCAATCTGTTTTTCAGACATTTTCCGGCAGAAATTTCTCCACGATGGCGTTGAAAATCTCGGGTTGTTCCATGTGGGCGTTGTGGCCGCAGCCCGGCAGAACGCCCAGACTGCTGCCTTTGATCCCACGCCAGAGCGCCTCTGGCTGGGACCAGCCATAAGACCGGTCACAATCGCCCCAGATGACCAGTGTCGGTTGCGTGATCTGATCCAACGATGCACGGCCATCCCAGCCCTCCATCGCCGTCAGCCCGGACAGGGCCGTTGCCACGCTGACATTCTCGCCCAAACGGGCACATGTGGCGAACCCCTCCGCCGCCTCACCGTCGGTAAACCAAGTGGCCGCAATCCGGCGGGCGGTGGCTGCCGCCCCGTCGCTGCGCACCCGGTCGCGGGACGCATCAAGTGTTTCAAACCGGTCGGGCATCGCACCGCGCGGACCCGTGCCGTAACAGACCAGCCGGTCAATGCGGTCAGGGGCAAGGGCCGCCATCTGCTGCGCGATCATCCCGCCCATCGAATGGCCCACCAGATGAAACCGGGTCACCCCAATCTCATCCAGAAACGTCAGGATCTGATTGGCATAGCCTTCGATTGTGTCCAGCGACGGCTGATCAGCGTTGCCGCCATAGCCGGACAGTTCCGGCACGATGACGTCAAACTTGTCGCGAAACGCGGCAAGCTGCTGTTCCCACAACGCCGCCCCGCCAAAATACCCGTGCAACAACACCAGCGGAAACCCCTTGCCCTCGCGCCGGTATGTCAGGCCGCTATCGGCTGAAAGGTCGGTGCTGATATTCACGCAGCAGACTGCTTTGAAAACAGATGCTCGTAAGCGGCCAGCGCGGCGGCACCACCGGTATGGATAAAGACGACAGTCTCGCCCTTTTTCAGGATGCCCTTATTGATCAGCCCGATCATGCCAGCCATGCCTTTGCCCGAATAAACCGGGTCAAGGAAAATACCCTCTTCGCGCGCAAGCAACGCAATCGCATCAACCATGCTTTCAGTGGGCTGGCCATAACCAGAGCCTACATAATCGTCATAGGCCTCCACCATCTCAACCGGCAGTTCACCCCGGGCACCGATCATTTCAACGGTGGCTGCCGCAAGTTTATGCACATTGGCAATCTGTTGGGCACGTTTCGCGCGCACTGAAATGCCGATCACATCAATTGGCGTATTCATCGCGTAAAGGCCCGCCAGAATACCCGCCTGCGTGCCCGCGCTGCCGGTGGCATGCACAATCTTGTCGATCTTCAGACCCGCGGTATCCGCCTGATACACCAGTTCCTGCGCGGCATGGACATAGCCCAGCGCGCCAATCGTGTTCGATCCGCCACCGGGAATGAAATAGGGCTTGCGACCTTTTTCCTTCAACTGCGCAACCAAGGCTTGCGCCTCTGCATTCATGTCAGCCCCATCAGGGCGGAACGCATATTCGCATTGCAGCAGATCATCCAACAGGACATTGCCCGCCGTTTCATACCCGTCGCCCATATTTTCGACCCGGCGTTCCAGCAACGCATGACATGTCATGCCCAGCTTGCGGGCAGCGGCGGCCGTCTGGCGTACATGGTTTGATTGGGTCGCGCCTTGGGTGACCAGCGTATCAGCGCCCTGCGCAACTGCATCGGCAGCCAGAAACTCCAGCTTGCGGGTCTTGTTGCCACCTGTGGCCAGCCCGGTGCAATCGTCGCGCTTGATATAGATATCAGGACCACCCAATGCGCGCGTCAGATTGTCCAGCTTCTCTAGTGGTGTCGGAAAATGGCCAAGCTGAATCCGTGGGAAGCGGGCAAGATGCATAAGGGGTCTCTCCGGTTAGCGTCAGACAACATGCCTGATCGCAAAACCAGCCTAGACGCGAATCCGCGCTCGGGGCCAATTCAAACAACGCATCGGGTTATTCCGAATTTGCATAACGTCAATTTTCCCTTTACAGTCAACAGGAAAGGTAGGGTGTATGGACCTGAATTGGCTACGGGATTTTGTCTGTCTGGGGCGCACGCTCAGCTTCACGCGGGCGGCAGAAGAACGCAATATCACCCAATCAGCCTTTAGCAGGCGGGTGAAATCACTGGAAAACTGGATGGGCGTGGCACTGATCGACCGGGCCACATTCCCGGTGCAGCTATCACCCGCTGGCAAACAGTTTCTGCCTATCGCCAAGGCGACAATCGCCGAACTGATCGACGCGCGTCAGGCCATTCGCGAACAGGAACAAGGCGACAAATCGTTCCAGCGTTTCGCCGTCCTGCACACAATTTCCGTGAACTACCTGACCTCGCGGCTGGAAGAGCTTGAAGCCGACATCAAAAACCTCAAGGCCCGCGTCATCTCTGACAGTCTCAGCACCTGTTGCCAGCTTCTGGCCGATGGGGGATGCGACTTTCTGCTGTGTTACCGGCACCCCGATGTGCCCTTGGTTCTGGACGAAAGCCAGTTTGCCCGCATCGATCTGGGATCGGAAAAAATGGTGCCGGTTGCGCTGAAATCCGCATCCGACACACATGGCTGGGACTTACCCGGCACGGCCAAAACACCCAGCCCCTATCTGGCCTATGAACGGTCGTCCTTTCTGGGTGCGGTCGTTGACCAAACACTTGGCAAACAGCAGGTCCATCTTAGCGTGCAATATGTCGATGGGTTGGTCGAGGCGATCAAACGGCGGGTGCTGAACGGGGTCGGGATCGGCTGGCTGCCACATTCGGCCATTCAATCAGAACTGGCCGATGGGTTGGTCAGCCAGATCGGGCCTGCATCGCTTGAGGCGGAAATGACACTATCCGTGTTCTGCTCCCCGGCCCGGCTGAACGACAAGGGCAAAGAGGTCTGGAAAAACTTCGGCGCATAGCGTCACCAACACTTTGGAAACGAACGCCAATTCCCAAAAAAAACGAGCAATCCGGCAATCGCGGGCTATCTAACCGGCCAAAGCAATAATGGCGTGGGACACCCGCGCCATGACAAGGAGGGTTAGAAATGCTCAGTCGAATTCTGGTGCCCGTGCGTGGGGATGGCATGGCGGAAACTGTGATCAAACACGCCGCTGCACTCGCCAAAACGCACAAGGCGCATATCGTTGTGGTGCATTGCCGGGCGCAGACCGAAGATTTCATGCCCTACAGTTCCACCCTGCCCGCCTTCGCACGCAAGACCATGGCGCAGCAGGCCAAGGAATACGCTGATCAGCAGGAAAACGAGGTGCGCCAGCAACTCGACCAGTTCGCCGAAACGCTTGGCCTGCGGGTCACGGATACGCCCACATCCGGCACGGCATCGATGCAGATGATCGAAGAATTCGGGCGTATGGCGGACATCATCAAACATAACGGACGGCTGGCCGACCTGATCGTCGTCGCCAAACCGGATCGGGATCGCAACCTAGGGGCCAATTCGCTCAAGTCCGGGCTGTTTCAGACCGGTCGCCCGGTCCTCATGTGTCCGCCGGGGCATGACGTCACCGCCAATTTCGGCAGCCGGCTGACGATCGCCTGGAACGGGTCGCTTGAAGCATCGCGTGCCGTGGCCATGACACTGGATTTCGCAGCAGCGGCTTCTGAAGTGACCATATTGTCGGGCGGCAAGGGCGAACCCCATGGCGCCACGACCGACGAACTGGTGGACTATTACCGGCTGCGCGGCATCGCAGCCGAAACGCATCGTTTTGAGGCCAAGCAGCCCGGCGCGGCCCTGTTGGACATCACCACCCAATTGAACGCCGATATGCTGATCATGGGGGCCTATGGGCAGAACCACGAACGCGAAACCATTTTCGGTGGCAACACGCAAGCCGTTGTAGACAAAGCGAAAATTCCGACGATCTTTGTACACTAAAGTATTCTTTGCGCCAGCAATAAAGTTTTCCTTGAAATGCGTAAATTGAAAGATAATTGCTCTACAAGGTGGGGCTGTACGATCACCAAATGATGGCGCGCACCCTGCCAATGACTTTGGAGGAGACAAAAATGATTACCAGACGGTCCATTCTCGCGCTCACCGGTGCCACAATTCTTGCGACAACCCCGATGATTGCACAGGCCCAGGATTGGCAGCCACGCAAACCCATCGACTTTGTGATCATGGCGGGTCCCGGTGGCGGCGCCGATCAAATCGCACGCTACATCCAGTCGGTCGCAGAACAAAAGGACCTGACGAACCGGCCGCTTGTCCCCAACAACAAAGGCGGCGGTTCCGGGGCAGAGGCGCTGATCCACGTCAGCGGAGCCAGCGACCCCGACCATACCATTCTGGTGACCCTCAATTCATTTTTTACAACGCCCTTGCGGCAGGAAAACCTTGGCATCGATATTCAGGCCTTCACCCCTGTTGCGATGATGGGCGTCGATCCCTTTGTGCTCTGGGTCCACAAGGATTCAGGCATCACGACATTTGACGACTACGTCGCCAAGGTAAAAGAAATGGGCGGCGAATATGTGATGGGCGGCACCGGTGCGGGTCAGGAAGATTCCATCGTCATCGCCTTTATGTCGGGCGCCTATGATCTCGATATCAAATACATCCCCTATGATGGTGGCGGTGCCGTGGCCAAGGACCTTGCCGGGCAACAGATCATGGCCAGCGTGAACAACCCGGCCGAGGCCAAGGGGTTTTACGAGGCCGGTGATTTCACCCCGCTTCTGGCCTTTTCTGATGAACGGATGCCCGCCTATCCCGACGTGCCAACGATCAAAGAACTGGGGCACGACTTTTCCTACTACAACCAGCGCGCCGTGGTCGGCGCACCGGGCATGTCGGACGAGGCTGCCGCGTATTACCAGACCCTCTTTACCGAGATCTACAATAGCGATGAATGGCAAAGCTACCTGACCTCCGAAAGCCTCTCACCGCTTTGGATGGATGCCAGCGAACAGCGGGATTACTGGGCGCTGCAAGTCGAAAACCACCAGAAACTGCTCGCCGCACTGGGCGAATAAGTAATCCACCAAAGGGGAGAGCCAGATGCGTGTCGGCGAAATCGTAACAGCCGGGTTTCTGGCCCTCCTGTCGCTTTACCTGATGTGGAAAAGCACCGAACTGCCCGTCGGCTATATCGCCGGGCAAGGTCCGGGGGGTGGTGCATGGCCATTCTGGCTGTCGGGGATCATGCTGATCTGTTGCGGGTTCACGGCATTCAACTGGTGGCGGGAAAACACGCCTGCATCCCGGTCCGACGCCCCCCTGCTCGACGCTTACGGATGGAAAATGCTGCTATTTGTGGGCGGCGGGATTATCGGGTTTGTCGCATTGGTCAGCATCATCTCGATGTATGGGGCGATTGCGGTCTTTCTGTTCTATTACATGTGGTTTCTGGGGCGGCACAGCCTTTGGCTTAGCCTCCTGATCGCGCTGGTCACACCGATTGCGATGTTCTTTTTCTTCGAAGGGGCGATGCGGATCACAATGCCATCCGGCCTGCCCTTCACGGACCCTGTGTTCAACGTGCTTTACGACATCATCTACTGAACCAATGCCATCTTCCCCGAATGAAAGTGCCTGACAATGGAAGTTCTATCCCTCCTTGCCGATGGCATGCTGTTATCGCTGCAACCGCTCAACCTGATGATGATCCTGATCGGGGTTACGGTGGGGCTATTCATCGGGGCGATGCCGGGGCTTGGGTCGGTGAACGGGGTCGCGATCCTGTTGCCCGTGACATTCCTTGTCCCGCCCGGATCAGCGATCATCTTTCTGGCGGCGATCTATTACGGGGCGATGTATGGCGGGGCGATATCGTCAATCACTCTGGGCATCCCCGGCGCATCAACGGCAGTCGCCACCACGTTTGACGGGCGGCCACTGGCACGGCAAGGCAAGGCCAGCCTTGCACTGGTGACAGCCGCACTGGCATCATTTGTCGGCGGAACGGTCGCCAACATCCTTTTCACGCTTTTTGCACCAATACTGGCAACGGTCGCCCTGTCCTTCGGTCCGCCAGAGGTGTTCGCGCTGATGCTGCTGGCCTTCGCCACATTCGTGGGGCTGGGCGGGGATGACATCCCCAAAACGGTGTTTTCGATCTGCTTCGGGCTGGTGCTGGGCGCCGTTGGGTTTGATCAGATTTCCGGCGCACCACGGCTGGTCCTGTTTGATTATAACGGGTTCCTGCAGGGGATCGGGTTTCTGGTCCTCGCCATCGGGGTTTATGGCATTGGCGAAATGTTCTGGACCATCGAACAGACACGGGGCGACGTCACAACAACCACGCCCAAGATGACGGCCAAGGGCATGGCCGCCGACACCAAAGAAGCGACCAAACGCGGTTGGAAAGGCACCATGATCGGGTCCTTCCTGGGGTTCTTTGTAGGCATCTTGCCCGCAGCCGGGGCGACCCCCGGTTCGTTGATGTCCTACGGCGTGGCAAAAATGGTGTCGCGCAGGCCAGCGGAGTTTGGCAAAGGCCATCCCGACGGGGTCGCCGCACCGGAGGCAGCCAATAACTCTGCCTCAACCGGATCAATGCTGCCAATGCTGACACTGGGCATTCCAGGCTCGCCCACCACGGCGATCCTGCTGGGTGGCATGGTGATCTGGGGGCTGGTGCCGGGGCCACGTCTGTTTGTGGATGAAACCGAATTCGTCTGGGGGCTGATCGGGTCTTTCTACATCTCAAACCTCGCAGCGGTGCTGATGAACCTGGCCTTCATCCCGGTCTTTATCTGGATGCTGCGGATGCCGTTTACGATCCTGGCACCGATGATCTTTGTCCTGTCGATTGCGGGGGGATATGCCGCAACGCGAGATATGTTCGATATCTGGCTGATGGTGGGTTTCGGGCTTGGCGCATTCTTTCTGCGCAAATTCGACTACCCACTGGCACCCGCGGTCCTTGCCATCGTGCTGGGACCAATCGCAGAGCCGACATTGCGCCAATCACTGCTGTTGTCATCAGGCGACCCCTCGATCTTTTTCACCCGCCCCGTGGCCGGGCCAATCACCATCATCGCCCTGATCCTGATCTTTCTGCCGGGGATCAAACTAGTGCGGCGGATGCGCGACAAAAGGAAAGAGCCGGCGTAAGAGCGCGGCAGTGGCAGTCCGCTTTGCCCGATGGTCTGCGTCTATAACACCGCCCGGCCGATAGGCCGGGAGCCACCCGCAATTCGAACCCGCAGGTCAGACGCAAAAGCTTTAGTAAAGCCCGGCCACCTTACCGCGCAGTTGCACCAGCGCCAGCACCGTGTCGATGGTCGGCGTCGGCGTTTCGGTGACCCGGCCCAACTCCTGCACCGACCCGACCAGCGCATCAATTTCCATCGGACGACCCGCATCAAGGTCCTGCAACATCGACGTGCGATGCGCACCGACATCCGCGCCGCCCTGAATCCGGCGATCCACATCAATCGGGAACTTCACACCCAGCTTTTCGGCAATCGTCTGGGCCTCCAGCATCATGTTGCGGGCGACATCACGGGTGCCGGGTTCGGTACACAACACATCAAGGGTGGCATGGGTCAGGGCAGAGATTGGATTGAACGACAGATTACCCCATAGCTTCACCCAAATCTCATCCCTGATCTTGGGACGAACAGGGGCTTTCAGACCAGCCGCGCTTAACGCTTTTGACAGGGCCATGGCGCGCTCCGATTTCTCGCCCGACGGCTCTCCCAGCGAAAAGCGGTTGCCTTCGATATGGTTGATCACACCCGGCTCGCTGACCTCCGCTGCCGGATACACAACACAGCCCAGCACATTGTCGGGGCCAAACCCGTCCCATTGTGCATTGCCCGGGTCAACACTGGCCAGGCGGGTGCCATCCAGTTCGCCGCCAATCTTGTGAAAATACCACCAAGGGACCCCATTCACGCCCGATACAATTGTCGTACCCTCACCAATCAACGGCTGCATCTTGTCCACCACAGGCGGCACGGAATGGGCTTTCAACGTGACAATCACATAATCCTGCGGGCCCAGATCGGCAGGGTTTTCCGACACGGTCACGGGCAGGGTTTTCGCCACGCCCCCTTCGATAAGTGTCAGACCATTCTCGCGCATCGCGGCCAGATGCGGACCACGGGCGACAAGGCTGACATCGGCCCCCGCCTCTGCCAGTTTGGCACCCATATAGCCGCCAATCGCACCCGCCCCGAAGATACAGATCTTCATGATGCAGCCTCTTCAACCAGACCCAGCTTTTCGGCCAGCCCGATCCGCTGCAACTTGCCAGTCGCGCCTTTCGGGATCTCATCCAGAATGATCACCTTGCGCGGCACCTTGAAATCCGCCAGCCGTTCCTTGGCAAAGTCGCGGATATCACGATCTGTCACGTCTTCCCCCTCGCGCAGCACAACGGCGGCGGCCACCTCCTCACCCAGTTTCGGATGCGGCAAGGCAAAGGTGACAACCTGCGCAATGGCCGGATGGGCGGACAGCACACCATCGACCTCAAGCGGGCTGACCTTCTCGCCGCCACGATTGATAATCTCTTTCAAACGACCGGTCAGGATCAGATAGCCATCATCGTCAAACGTGCCCTGATCACCCGTGCGGAACCAGCGCTGGCCATCCACCTCAAAGAAATTCTTGGCATTGGCCTCGGGATTACCCTCATATCCGGGGGTCACGTTGGGGCCGGAAATCACCACCTCCCCCACACCGCCATCAGTCAGCACAGGATCAGCCTCATCCGCGATACGCACTTCAGGTCCGGCAGGCAGGCCGACAGCACCGGGTTTCTGCGACCCGGGCTTCAACGGGTTCGAACACATCTGATGCGCGGCCTCGGTCATGCCGTAGCCTTCGACGACGGGCGCGCCAAAGGTTTCAAACAGTTTTTCCATCACCGGGCCGGGCAATGACGCCGACGATGACCGCAAGAACCGCAATCGCGCATTGGCAATCACGTCGGCATTACGACCCGCACGCGACAGGATCGCCTGATGCATCGTGGGCACAGCCGTGTACCATGTCGGGTCGGCATCCCGCAGCCAGCCGAAAAAGCGTAACGCGTCAAAGCCCGGCGCACACCAGACCTGACCACCCGTTGCCAATGTCGCCGAAACTGCCGCCAGTAGGCCGTGAATATGAAAAAGCGGCATCACATTCATGCAACGATCATCCGCCGTCAGCGCCAGCGATGACGCGATATTATGGGCAGAGGCGGCGACATTTGACTGCAATAGTGGCACGATCTTTGGGCGCGAGGTTGTGCCGGATGTATGCAGGATCAAGGCCACATCTTCCGCACCGGGCTCATCCGCATCCGCCGTGTCGCCAGCGCCTTCAGCGCGGAGCGCAAAATGGCCCGCTGGCTGTGTCGCATCAACCTGCAGACGCAGGATCGTGACACCCAGCCGGGACGCTGCGGCATAGGCCGGGCCATCTTCATCCGCGGCCAGAATGACAGCCTTGGCTTTCAGGTCATCGATATAAAACGCAAACTCATCTTCACGGTAGGCCGGGTTCAGGGGGGCAGTCGTGGCGGCCTGCGCGACTGTCACAAAAGCAGCGGCCATTTCCGGTCCATTGGGCAGTACAATCGCCACCCGGTCACCACGACCCACACCGGCCGCGTGAAGCTGCTGGCGCACGTCAACGGCAAGCGCACGCAGGCCGCCATAGCTCAGCCAATCGCGATCTGGCGCACCGATGGCCGGCGCGTCCTCGGGATGCCCGCTCAGCAGGTTTTTGATGGTGTGTGACACAGTAATCCTCCCCTTGATCTTGGGGTAGATAACTAGACCAGACAGGATCAAAATCAACGCAATTGGCAGCCTTTACGGCAAAAAACGCGCCATCGGTGGGCAACCCGTAAATGCGGGTCAACCGCACCGGCGCGCACCATATCAATCAGGGACAACCGGGGTTGACGGCGCATGACCATGCCCGCCCTGCTCCAACCAAAGCGCCAGCGCCGTCGCATCCATCGGTTTTGCGAAATGATAACCTTGCACATATTGGCAGCCCAAATCGGAAAGCACCTGCAATTCAGCGGCGTTTTCCACGCCTTCTGCCAGCACAGCCAGACGAATATGATAGGCCATCCGGATGATCGCCCCGGTGATTTGGCGCAAACGGTCGCTTTGGTCGATCCCGGTCACAAAGGACCGATCAATCTTCAGCATCGAAATGGGCGCGTCGATCAAGGTCGAAATCGACGCCCGCCCAGTGCCAAAATCGTCCAGCGCCAGCCCAAAACCCGCCTGACGCAAGGCAGTGCACTGGTGAATAAACGGGCAATCATTGCGATCGAAAAAGATCGTCTCAAGCAGTTCCAGCTTGATCTGCCCGGGCACCAAACCCGCCGCTTTCACCTCTCGCTGCAAGTCGCTGACAAAGTCATCGGTCCTGAGTTTTGCAGCGGTGATGTTCAAGGACAAGGTCGCACCATCCGGCAAGAGGCGCGACAGCCGGGCAAACTGGGATAATGCGCGCAGTCGGACTTGCTGGTCCAAAAGCAGAAGAAGGTTGGATTTGGCCGCAACGTCCAGAAAACCGGCGGGCGAAACGACGCCCTTTTGCGGATGGTTCCAGCGCGCCAGCGCCTCAAGGCCGACCACGTCGCCGCTTTCCATATCGATCTGCGGATGGAAATGGGGCACGAACTCCTCTTGCTTCAGCGCGCGCTGAACATCCAGCGTCAGCGCTTTCTGCTGACCAAATCTCTGCAACAACTCCGGGGTGACTGCGGCGATACGGGTGTCTGTTCCCTTTGCGTGGTAAAGTGCGATATCAGCCTGGCTGAGCAGTTGGTCAGCCGACATATCCTCGCCCGGCTCAAAACTCAGATAGCCAAGGCTCGCCGATGTGGCATATTTAATCCCATCGATGCTTATCTTTGATGCTATGGCTGACAACAATTGTTGTGACACGGCACCGATCATCGCCAGATCCATCCGCAAAAACAGTGCAAATTCGTCACCGCCCATACGGGCGGCAAATCCCTCGTGGCCTGCGAGCTCCGATAGGCAAGTGGCGGTATGACGCAAAACGATGTCGCCGGCCGCATGTCCGAAATCATCATTGACCTCTTTGAACTTATCTAGGTCAACCATCATCAGGACGACCGGGCCTTGGCCACGCTCACCCGACAGGGCCTTGTCCAACTGCATCTGAAGTGCGCGGCGATTGCCCAGCCCGGTGACCGGGTCACGCATGGCAATATCTTCGGCCTCGGCTTTGGCGGCCTTCAGCGCATCGGCCATGGTTTCGCTGTCTTTCAACAGGTTGCGCTGAATCTCGAAACTATACAGCAGGTCGATTGACAGGTCGTTCGGCTTGAAATTGGCACTGGTCAAGGCGTACCGCGCAATCGCCTCGGCAAAATTTTCGCCAAATGAAAGGTCAATGATGACCCGGAGGCTATCATCAGATAGCAGAACCGGCATCGCCCGAAAACCAACCCGTTCCCCATCGACGCCTTGCCCAGCCAATACCAGCTTCTTGCCCGCTCTGCTGCGCACATGCGCAATCTGCTGCACATGACGGGGGCGTTCGACGCGAAACACATCAAAAAACGCCTTGCCCCCGATGCCGTCACCCATCACCGTCCGCAGGGTCGGCCCCATCGATATGATCTTTCCAGCCGAGTCGAGGACAAGGTGCAACGGCATCAGCTGTGCAACTGTTGTCACGTCCAACACCAGCGCGTCATCTGACAGGGGCTGTGTCCTTGGGTGATTACCCATCTGGTTCACCGGAGAAGCGTTACCTCGAAAACATCGGGATCCGACACAGCAGCCTTTTGGACCGTCTGTTCAACCTTGATCTTTTCTTTCGTTTCAGCGGCCAGACCGTACAATAGACCGATGACCATCGGGGAAAGCCCCTCGCGTTCGGAATAATAGGACAGTTCATAAGTATCGGCACCAATCTCCGCGATCTCGAAAGATGGTGGTTTGAGATGCGGCATCGACAGCAGAATACTGTCATGCATGTCGTCAAGCCCTTTGATCCGTTCAACAAATGTGTTGCCAGCCAATCGAAGAAATGTGCCGAAATTCGACTGGCCTGCAAAATCTACCCAATATGATCCGAAAGGCTGCAGCACTTCATCAGCCGATTTCCCGGTTTTCTGGCAAACCGCGCCAACCAGCGCATATGTGACCGCGTCATGATAACTGGTCATGCGCTCAAACTTTGTTGCCTCAACGCCGGCCATGTCACAGACCTCGCGCCACATATCTGATCCATGCTCTTTCTCAACGAATGTGCGCAGACCTTCATTCACCATTCCATACATGCGACGCCTCGTTTCAGTTTAAAAAGACGCTATAGATGGAAAGATTTGTTTTTGTATTAAGCAGGATGCGCTGACCCCCGACAACGGCCTTTACCGTCACCGCGCAATGCCGTTAATCTTGGGAAAGTCATCAAGATAGGGCGTTGCGATGTTCGAAGGTCTGCTCTCGTTTCTCCGCAATCCCAGCGGATATGAAACACCGCTACCAGAGGCCGATGCAGGCCATGCGATGGGTGCGCTTTTGGTCAGGGCAGCCAAGGCTGATAATGCGTATCTTTTCGAAGAAATCCAGTTGATCGACAAGGTGCTGGGCAAGCGCCACGATCTCGACCCGGTCGAGGCCGCCAAATACCGCGCCTCTTGTGAAAGGCTGGAGGCCGAAATGCCCGACACCAGCGAAATCGCGGCCATCATCAAGGACGCGATCAGCAAAGACGAACGCGAGGCGACGCTGCGCGCACTTTGGGCTGTGGTCTATGCGGACGGAATCAAACACAACGAAGAAGACAGGCTGCTGCACCAGATCGAAGATGTGCTGGGCATATCGCCCGCCCGCGCCCGCGAATTGCAAGTGGCCGCACGCGACGCAGCACCGCCCGACAGGTCTTAACGCTGCATTCATACATATGGCGGACGCTGGATTAATCAGGCAATTCTGCCCGCAGGGGTCCGACGTTTTGCCGACGTCTGGCCGACGCTTTGCAGACCGGCATTTTTGGCCAAAATCCCTGCATTAACACGTGATTCGGCAAATCCGGCCATGTGCGGGTGTTGCGCCGCGCCGCACCCCCCACCGAACGTTGCGCGGGTCAGACCGCGACCTTGCGGCTTTCATCCAGATAAATCTCGCGCAGCCGGGCCGCAACCGGGCCCGGTGTCCCTGCACCAATCGCAGCCCCATCAATCTCAACCACCGGCATCACAAATGTACTGGCCGAGGTGATGAACGCCTCATCAGCCTCCTGGGCCTCCGCGATGGTAAAGCTGCGTTCCTCCACTTTCATCTGCGCCTCCTTGGCAAAGCGCAAAACGGCGGCGCGGGTGATCCCATGCAGGATTTCATTGCCCAGATGGCGGGTAATTATCGTATTGTTCTTAATGATATAGGCGTTGTTGGATGTGCCTTCTGTCACGGCACCATCTTCAACCATCCAGGCATCATCGGCACCGGCGGCCTTGGCCATCATCTTGCCCATTGACGGGAACAAGAGCTGCACCGTCTTGATATCGCGGCGGGCCCAGCGCTGATCCTCGATCGAAATCACCTTGATGCCCTTCTTGGCAACGGGGCTATCGGCAAGGCCGGGTTTATTCTGGGTAAACAGAACCACGGTCGGCTCTGTCGTCTCGGGATCAGGAAACACAAAATCACGGTCATCGGGCGCACCACGGGTGATCTGCAAATAAACCATCCCTTCCTCAATGCCATTCAAACGAACCAATTCACGGTGTATTTCCAACAGGTTAGGCAGGCATTCAGGATGCCGCATATCCAACTCACCCAAGGACCGCTCCAACCGTTTGGCATGGCCCGCGAAATCAATCAGCTTGCCATCCAGAACCGATGTGACCTCGTAAACGCCATCAGCCATCAGAAACCCGCGATCAAAGATCGAGATTTTTGCCTCGTTCTCAGGCAGGTACGCGCCGTTAACATAAACTGTGCGGGTCATTGATATGCTCCCTTTGATCAATCGCTTCGTTCGTCCGATGAATTGCCCACAAGGTCAAGTCAGATCATCTACCCCCAAAGCGCAGCAGCAGGCGGATGCACCCCGTCGGCATCGAATTGCAAGGGCGTATCGCGATCTTCCGCCAGCAAAAGCGGCCCATCCAGATCGGTAAACGCCACACCCTGCGCCAGCAATGTGGCCGGTGCCATGGCCAGCGATGATCCGACCATGCAGCCAACCATCACGGCGTAACCATCTGATATAGCTTGTTCTTTCAAGGCCAAAGCCTCGGTCAGGCCACCGGTCTTGTCCAGTTTGATATTGACCATATCGTATTTGCCACGCAGTCCGGGCAGGCTGGCGCGATCATGGCAGCTCTCATCAGCACAGACGGGCAAGGGGCGGGCGATTTCACCCAGCATATCGTCGGCATCCGCAGGCAAGGGTTGTTCGACCATCTGCACGCCAAGGCGGATCAGATGCGGTGCAAGTTCGGCGTAAACTTCGGCAGTCCAGCCTTCATTGGCATCCACGATAATCGGGGCATCGGGGGCACCGCGGCGCACGGCTTCCAGCCGGGCCATATCATCGGCTGTGCCCAGTTTTATCTTCAATAACGGACGTTTGGCATGCTGCGCGGCCTGACGCTCCATCGCCTCAGGCGTATCCAGGGACAAGGTATAGGCGGTGATCTCAGGGCCCGGCACCGGCATCCCCATCAGGTCCCAGACGCGCTTGCCAGCCTGCTTGGCCTCCAGATCCCACAAGGCACAATCAACGGCATTGCGAGCGGCACCGGCAGGCAACAATTCCTGCAAACCCATCCGGGTCAAATCCTCCGGCAGCCCGGCAATCTGGTCCGCTACACTGTCCAGTGCTTCATCATAACGGGCATAAGGCACACATTCGCCGCGCGCCTTGCCGTCGATCGTGACGGTCAGCACCTTCGCCTCGGTCCGCGACCCGCGACTGATGGTAAAAACCTGCGCCAGCCGAAACACATCACGGGTCACTTCAATGCGCATCTTGCCTCATCATTTTGCCAAAAATACTCTCGCCGAAGGCATTAAAGTGAAATCAGGGCATCCACCAGCCGCGCTGCCCCTTGCCGATATGTATCCACCGTGGGCAGGCCCATGCGCGCCTCGATTCCGGCCATATATTCCAGCGCTTCATCCTCGGGCAGGTGCTGGGAATTGATTGAAATACCAATGATTTGGCAGTCCGGGTTGGCAACGCGGGCGATCGGCAATGCAGTGTCGCGCAATGTTTCAAGACTGGGCAAATCATAATCAGGCAGGCCGCGCATATGGGTGCGGGTCGGCTCATGCGCCAGGATCAAGGCATCGGGCTGACCGCCATGGATCAAGGCCATGGTGACGCCGGAATAGGACACATGAAACAGGCTGCCCTGCCCCTCGATATGATCCCAATGATCCGGGTCATTGTCTGGGGTCAGGTATTCGACAGCACCCGCCATGAAATCGGCAATGACAGCATCCAGCGGCACACCACCGCCAGTGATCAAAATGCCGGTCTGCCCGGTCGGACGGAAAGTGGATTTCAGGCCGCGCTTCTGCATTTCTGCATCCATGGCGAGGCCGGTATACATCTTGCCCACCGAACAATCCGTGCCAATGGCCAGACAGCGTTTGCCGGTGCGGGACTTACCGTTCGCAATCGGGTAAGCAACCGACGGTATACGCACATCAAACAAGGTGCGGCCATTCACACGGGCAGCGGCGACCAGCTCATCCTCATCGCGCAATAGGTTATGCAGGCCCGACGCGATATCGAACCCCATGCGCAGCGCTTCAACCAGAACCTCTTTCCATTCCTTGGAAATGTAACCGCCGCGATTGGCAACACCGATGACAAGGGTCTGGGCGCCAGCGGCTTTCGCCTCTGCCAGGGTCAGGTCGTTGATCCCCAGATCGGCACCGCAGCCTTTCATGCGGAACTGGCCAACGGCGTTTTCGGGGCGCCAATCCTTGATGCCTTGGGCCACTTTGGCGGCCAACTGGTCAGGCGCATCGCCAAGGAACAAAAGATAAGGGGTCTGGATCATCACAAGGCTCCGCTGCAGGATTCGATATCTGAGCGAGATTTGCGCGCCATTCACGATAAGTCATGTCATATTGCGCCACATCTCGACGGTGATACGCGATATTCTTGCACGGAGTAGGCGGTACATCGAAGAATGCGGCGCGGCGATCCTCATTCGACGGACGGTATGTCAGATAAGCCCAAAAAGCCCGGGCGCATGCACCCGGGCAGTTTCTCACAAACGGCTAAGGAAGGGATCAGCCTTTTGAGAATTCGGGATAGGCTTCCATACCCAATTCGGATGTATCCAAGCCGTTGATCTCGGCCTCCTCGCTGACGCGGATGCCCATCACACCTTTCAGGATGATCCACAGGGCAAGGCTGGCAACAAAGGTGAAGACACCGTAAGCCAGAATACCGGTGATCTGCGCACCCAGTGTCGCATCGCCATTGTAGAAGATCACAGCGATCGTGCCCCAGATTCCCGCGAACAGGTGGACAGGGATCGCCCCGACGACATCGTCGATCTTCAGCTTGTCCAGGAAAGGCACTGCGACAACCACAATCACCCCGCCCACGGCACCGATCCAAAGCGCACCAAACAGGCTGGGTGCCAATGGTTCGGCCGTGATCGACACCAGCCCAGCCAGCGCCCCGTTCAGCACCATGGTCAGGTCAGCCTTCTTGAACATGATCTGCGTCAGGATCAGCGCTGTGACAGCGCCCGAGGCCGCAGCCATATTGGTGTTGGCAAAGATGCGCGACACGTCGGTGATATCACCCACAGTACCGGCGGCCAGTTGTGAACCGCCATTGAACCCAAACCAACCCAGCCACAGGATGAATGTCCCCAAAGTCGCCAGCGCAAGATTTGAGCCGGGCAACGGCGTCACACGACCATCCTTGCCGTATTTGCCCAGACGCGGGCCAAGGATGATCGCCCCGGCAAGGGCCGCCCAACCACCTACGGAATGCACAATGGTAGAACCCGCAAAGTCGTTAAAGCCAGCCGCGTCCAACCAACCGGCACCCCATTTCCAGGACCCCGAAATCGGATACATCACACCGGTCAGCACAACAACGAAGATCAGGAAAGGCCACAGTTTGATCCGTTCCGCCAGCGCACCCGACACAATCGACGCGGTCGCGGCGACAAACATCAACTGAAAGAAAAAGTCAGACCCGACAGAGGCATAGTCAAGCGATGCATCACCGGCAGCAAGGCCCACGGCCTCTAATTCGGTCCAGCTAAAGAACGGGCCGATCCAGCCGGATACGAGCCAGCCATCACCGGGATACATCAGGTTAAAACCGATCAGCCAATACATGATGGAGGCAATCGAAAACAACGCGATGTTCTTGGTCAGCTGGGTTGTGACGTTCTTGGACCGGACCAGACCGGCCTCAAGCATGGCAAAACCCGCAGCCATAAAGAACACAAGAAAGCCGCCGACAAGGAACAGCAACGTGGTCATCAGATAGGGGCCGATTTCGTCAAATGTCGGGGCGGCATCCTGTGCTGCCGCCAATGTCGGCAAAAGGGCAAGCCCCGCACCGATGGAAAGAAGTTTAAACAGTTTCATGGATTTGTCCCTCATTACGCGATCACAGCGCATCATCATTGGTCTCGCCCGTGCGCACCCGCAGGGCGCTTTCCACGTCGAGAACGAAGATTTTACCGTCACCGATTTTTTCGGTCTGTGCGGTGGTGGCGATGGTCGAAACGACCTGATCGGCCATACTGTCCTGCACAACGATTTCCAGTTTGACCTTTGGCACGAAATTCACGGCATATTCGGCGCCGCGATAAATCTCTGTATGGCCCGATTGCGCGCCAAAGCCCTTGATTTCAGACACCATCATCCCGCGCACACCGACGGTGGTCAGCGCTTCGCGGACCTCCTCCAGTTTGAACGGTTTGATTGTCGCAATGATGAGTTTCACTTTCTTCCCCTTGCAAAGTTCGACATGGCCCCGTTGCAATACGGGCCGTGCGTATGGGGGAAGGAAAAGCGCGACTTTGCAGGCGCAGCAAGGCTACGACACCTTTAGGTTGTAGGTATTTTAGTGAATTTTGCACAATTCTTGCACAAAAAAATGCGTTTGCCCGATTATTGGGCGCTTCTGGAAATCAATTTGACAGTATCGCTGCCTAGGGCGTCGCCTGCCGGGGAATCCCATCCCGATCAATGTGCATCATACCATCTGGCGTCGCGGTTACGGTTCTGCCGATGTAAACATCGGTCAATCCCCCGGCGACCCACTGCACCTGAACCCCAGCCGTGACAGGGACGTTAAATGCCCGCGCCAGTGGCTGTAGCAGACCGGGCCGTTGTCCGGTTGTGCATCCTTTCAGATAAACCTGACCACCCGGGGCAAAGTAAGGGGCAAGGGCGGAAAAGACGCCCTCTAACGCTGTGGCGTTGTTTTCATTCAGTCGCCCCGCAAACATCGTGCCCGGCGTGCCATGAGAATGGACCTGCAGGATATCAATTGAACCCGGCCCGTTGGATCGGTTCTGCACGCGCCCAATCAGCGATTGCCAAGTGTCGGTTTCCAGATTCATGACATAGGTCCGGCCACGTTGCGCCAAATCTGTCATTGCAAAGCTGGCCATCGGCTCAACACCGTTTTCGTCCGCAACAACATCAACAATATCAATACGCATCGTGGGTCCTCCTATTATGACGATACTGTGCACAAGCATCCCATCTTCGCCTAGTCAGGGAAACCGGACCCCTGTCCTTGCGTTAAACCGGGTGGTGGCGCGCGTGGATCACAGCTATGATGACCAAAATAGACGCAATAGTCAGTCGAGCGGAACATGAGTGGAAATGGCAGAAAAAAGTCACCTTTGGTGGCTGAACGGCGCTATCCGGCAAAACCTGCCGGGAAAAAGGCGGCCCCCAAGAAAAAGGCCAAGCCTGCGGCCCGTCGCAAGGCAGCACCCAAGCGTCCCAGCAAGCCGCGCGGCCTGATCGGCTGGTTGCTTTTGCCATTCCGTTGGGTGTTCCGCCTGATCTGGGCGTTTACCTGGCGGATCGGGCTGGTCACAGCGCTGATCATCGGTGGTTTCGCGCTCTATTTTGCCAGCCAGATGCCCGCGATGGAGGAGCTGATTGATCAGCGTGCCCGCGGGTCGGTCACGATGACCGATCTGACCGGTCAGGTCTTTGCCTGGCGCGGCGATCAGTTTGGCGGCATGGTCACCGCCGATACGGTGTCTGAACATCTGCATAATGCCGTTGTGGCGACCGAAGATAAGCGTTTCTATCGCCACTTTGGCATTTCACCGCGCGGCATTGCGTCTGCTGTCCGGATCAACCTGCGCGAAGGGCGCGGTCCCCTATCCGGCCATGGTGGTTCGACCATCACGCAACAAACCGCCAAGCTTCTGTGCCTCGGCGTCCCTTATGATCCCGCCAAATGGGACACAGAAACCGCATATGAGGTTGACTGCCGCCAGTCATCGCTTTGGCGCAAAGCCAAGGAGGCGGTTTTCGCCCTTGGCATGGAAATCGCCTATACCAAGGAAGAAATCCTGACGATCTACCTTAACCGGTCCTATCTTGGCGCCGGGAGCCGGGGGTTTGAGGCCGCCGCCCAGCGCTATTTCGGCATCTCTGCATCGCAGGTGAACCCCGCACAGGCGGCGATGCTTGCCGGGTTGCTGAAAGCCCCGTCGACCACCGCCCCCACCGCCAATCTGGGCCGGGCACAGGCCCGCGCGGAACTTGTTGTGGGGCTGATGGAGGAACAGGGCTATCTGAGCGCAACTGACGCGGCCCTGGCCATCGCAAACCCCGCCACGCTATCCGAAGCGGCCAAAGCCCGTACCGGCGGCTTCTTTGCCGATTGGGTCATGGAAAGCGGGCCAGAGTTCTTTACCCGCGACACAACCGAGGACGTCATTATCCGCACAACGCTGGATCAGGACATTCAGGCCGCCGCTGAAGAAGCGTTGATTTCGGTCTTTGAAAACGAGGTCCGTGAGGGATCAGAGGCGCAGGCGGCAATTGTTGTGATGTCCGCCGATGGCGCTGTCCGTGCCATGGTGGGCGGTCGCAATATCAAGGCAACGGGTGCGTTCAACCGCGCCACGCAAGCCTTGCGTCAGACAGGGTCGGCCTTCAAACCGTTCATCTATGCCGCCGCCCTTGATCTGGGCATGTCACCATATGCGCTGGTCGATGATCAGCGCACATGTTGGTCGCGTCGTGGATCAGCCGATTGGTGCCCCGAAAACTATGATCGCCAATTTGTCGGGCCGGTCACATTGGTCGACGCACTGGCCCAAAGCCGCAACATCCCTGCCATTCTGGTGTCAGAGGATGTGGGGCGCGAGCTGGTCCGCAATGTCGCCGCCGGTTTTGGCATTCAGGGTGACATGGCGGCTGGCCCTGCCCTGGCGCTCGGCGTGTCCGAAAGCACGCTGATTGACATGACCGGGGCCTTTGCGGGCATCCTCAACGGCGGCTACGCCGTGACACCCTATGGCCTGACGGACCTGCGCATTCAGGGGGATAATGCATCCTTGATGGATTCGACCGGATCGGGGATTGGTGAACGGATCATCGACGAAGAAGCCGCCCGCGAATTGACATGGATGATGACACGGGTCGTGGAACAAGGCACTGGCCAGCGCGCCCGGATCGACGGCTGGGAAATTGCGGGCAAGACCGGCACGACCCAAGGGGCGCGTGACGCCTGGTTCATTGGGTTCACCGGCGACTATGTGACTGGCGTCTGGATGGGTTATGACGACAACAAACCACTATCGGGGGTGACTGGCGGCGGGTTGCCTGCAACCATCTGGCACGAAACCATGGTGCGTGTGCTGGCCGACAAAGTGCCCACATCCCTACCCATGATCGTCCCGCAGCAACCTGCATCGACCGGCGTGCTGACCAGTGAAGGCGGCGAAGTTGTCGATGACGATATCAGCAACCTTCTCGATAACATCCTCAACGGGGGTTAAACGGCTTTCTTCGTTGGCCCATGCCTCCGGCGCGGAATAGACCCCCAGAAAGTCCGCCACATCATGGAGTAATTTCGCCAAAGTTGCCCAGATGGTCGGGCCCACCGCGCTGCAATCGCGCGGCCCTTTCGGTAGACCGGGCAGCCCCCCGGCCCCGGCCGCCCTTAATACGATAACCAAATGCGGAGGTTAATACTCACCCTCTTCGCAAAGGTCATAGCGGAACGCGTAGCCGTCCCAGATCATATAGATCCCGTCGCCTGCCGAATCGGCCATCATGATGGCACGTTCATTCCAGCTCTGGCCTTCGCCGGAACATTCCATCGTATAGATTGTGGCATCCATATCGTTGATATCCACCGGGCTGGTCATGCGGCATTCGACCTCGACCCCGTAAAAGATACCTTCTGCGATCTTGAGCGACCCACCATCAACGCCGACAAGCGCACATTCCGCATTTGCGGTTTGTTTATAGACGCCGTCATAGGGGCCAGCTTGCCCAATCATGGGAAAAATCAGGCAGAAAACGGCCCAGTGGAACGTGGTGATCTTGCGCATCTGGGGATTGTTGGTCCATTTGGCGCGCCAAATCAATGAAATACGCCCATTACGCCACGCCAAGGGGTGGTCATGCAAAATATGGCGTTAACTCTAACCTGATTTCCGGTAACCTAAGATGCAGGGTGCCAAGACGTAAGAACTGAACTGGGGCAAATGTTGGAAGAACTAAGAACGAAGGGCGAGGCCGAACTGATCGAGGCCCGCAGCGAGAGCCGACATCTGTATTGGATGGTTGGTATCTTCAGCTTTTTCGTAAACCTGCTGATGCTGACCGGTCCGCTTTATATGCTGAACGTCTATGACCGGGTGCTCAGCTCGCGGTCGTTTGAGACATTGCTCGCCCTGTCAGTATTGGTCGCGTTTCTTTACGGGATGATGGGTATCCTTGATTTCGTGCGTGGCCGGGTGATGGGCCGGGTTGGCGCCCGGTTTCAGGCACGGTTGGACCGGCGTGTTTTCGGCGCTGTCCTGAAGGCCACAACCCTGAACCGCGCCCCCCGCGAGGCCGCGACCGGTCTGCGCGATCTGGAATCGACGCAACGCCTGATCACGTCACCCGCGCTGATGGCGCTGTTTGATCTGCCTTGGGCGCCGTTGTTCTTTTGGGGGATCTTCATCTTTCACCCTCTGATGGGCCTTCTGGCGGTGGTCGGTGCGATCATTCTGGTCGGGGTGGCGATCCTGAACCAGATGACAACCCGCAAACCGCTGGAACAGGCGAATGCGGCGTCTTTCGCCTCTGAACAGATGGGCACGCAAATCCGCACCGAAAGCGAGATGGTGCATTCACTGGGCATGCGTGGCGCTGCCTTTGATCGCTGGCAGATTGCCCGGGGTAAATCACTGGATGCGACCATTGGGGCGGCGGATGCATCAGGCACGTTTACCGCAATGACGAAGTCGTTCCGGCTGTTCCTGCAATCAGCCATGTTGGGTCTGGGCGCTTATCTTGTGCTACAGAACCAGTTGTCGCCCGGTGCGATGATCGCGGGTTCGATCCTGCTGGGTCGCGCGCTGGCCCCGATTGAGATGATCGTGGGACAATGGGCCGTCTTTCAAAAGGGCCGCGAAGGCTGGCGCAATCTGTCTATTCTGCTGGGCAGCGTCGGCGAAGAAGAACAGCGCATGCAACTGCCCAAACCGAAGGCGCGATTGCTGGCCGATCAGGTCACGGTGGTGCCACCGGGCGAAAAGCAGGCGTCACTGCGCCTGATTAGCTTTGACGTAAAACCGGGCATGGCTGTTGGCGTGATCGGGACCTCGGGCGCTGGCAAATCCACGCTCGCGCGGGTGCTGACGGGTGTATGGCAGCCAGCGGGTGGGAAAATCCGCCTCGACGGTGCGGCGCTGGATCAATATGACCCGGATATTCTGGGCGAACATATCGGCTACCTGCCGCAGCGGGTGCAGCTTTTTGATGGGACGATCAAGGAAAACATCGCCCGCATGTCGATGACCCCAAACGATGCCGAGGTTGTCAAAGCCGCGCAAAAGGCCGCCGCGCATGAAATGATCCTGAAACTGCCTGACGGCTATGACACCCGGGTGTCTGCCAATACCGGGCGTCTTTCCGGCGGTCAGATCCAACGCATTGGCCTTGCCCGGGCGATGTATGGCGACCCTGTTGTGCTGGTACTGGATGAACCGAACTCCAACCTCGATAATGACGGGTCGGCGGCGCTCAACAAGGCAATCAAGATCCTGAAATCCGAAGGCAAAGTCGTGTTCATCATGGCACACCGGCCTGCTGCCATTCAGGAATGCGACACATTGCTGGTTATCGAAGGCGGCGCGCGTCGCGCCTTCGGCCCCAAGGACAAAGTTTTGGCCGAAATGGTAACGAACCACAAAGAAATCAAACACAGCGTCGGCAAGACCGGGGGTGTGTCATGATTGATAAAGGCACTGATCAAAATGTGAAACGCTGGTCGGCGAAACGGCACATGACCGCGGGGCTGATCACGCTTGCTGTATTGGTGGGCGGCTTTGGCACATGGTCCGTTCTGGCCCAGATCACCGGGGCTGTGATCACCTCTGGCCAGATCGAGGTGGACCGTAACCGGCAGGTTGTTCAACACCCCGATGGCGGTGTGGTCGAAGAAATCCTTGTCGATGAAGGCGACACCGTTGAAGCCGGTGATATGCTGATCCGGCTGGACGCATCCGTGTTGCAATCGGAATTGGCGGTTGTTGAAGGGCAGCTTTACGAAATCCTGGCCCGCCGTGCCCGGCTGGAAGCCGAACGTGACGACAGTGACACGCTGGAGTTTGATCCGGTTCTGCTGGAAGCAAATGATATGGATGCAAAGGACCTGATCATCGGTCAGCAGCGTCTGTTTGAGGCCCGTTTGGAATCGAACCGTCGCGCCGTCGAACAACTGACCCAGCAGCGCGCCCAGATCGCGAGCCAGATGTCAGGGATCGACGCGCAGCAGGTTGCACTGAAAACGCAGCAATCGCTGATTTCCGAGGAGCTGGCAGACCAGCAAAGCTTGCTGGATCGCGGCTTGGCGCAGGCCAGCCGGGTCCTGACCTTGCAGCGTGAAGAGGCCAATCTGCTGGGCCGCGTCGGTGAGTTGACCGCGCAGGCAGCCCAGGCCGGTGAGCGGATGACCGAGATTGAGATTCAGATCCTCAGCCTGTCCTCAACCCGCCGGGAAGAGGCAATCACCCGTCTGCGCGACCTGCAATTCAACGAATTGGAACTGTCCGAACGCCGCCGCACCTTGAAGCTGCAACTGGACCGGCTGGACATCCGTGCGCCCGTCTCGGGCATCGTTTACGGGTTGCAGGTCTTTGCCGAAAAATCGGTGATCCGGCCTGCCGATCAGGTTCTGTTCCTGATCCCGCAGGATCGGCCCTTGGTGATTGCGACGGAGGTGCAGGTCGTCGATATTGATCAGATTCATCTGGGTCAGGAGGTCACGCTGCGCTTTTCTGCATTTGATCAGCGGCGCACCCCGGAGTTGAAGGGCGAGGTCACCCTGATATCCGCCGACGCCTTTCAGAACGAAAACTCTGGCGTGTCTTTCTATCGGGCCGAGGTGCAACTGGACGAAGGCGAGATTGAAAAACTGCCGGAGGACATGACCCTGATCCCGGGCATGCCGGTTGAGGCATTTGTCCGCACCGCTGATCGCAGCCCGATGAATTACCTGCTGAAACCGTTGGCTGATTATTTCGCCAAGGCCTTCCGCGAGTCCTGATTGCACCTTGCCTGTTTGCCCGGTAGCGTCCGGGCAAACATCAATGGAGAATGCAATGAGCGCCATCGAAACCACACTCGCCGAACTTGGGGTGACCTTGCCAGATGTGGGCCATGCGCCGAAGGCTGCTGGCAACTACCTACCCTTCGTGACTGTTGGCGACATGGTCTATGTGTCCGGCCAAATCAGTCAGGATGAAAACGGCCCGGTGCGGGGCGTGGTTGGTGCTGATTTTACCCTTGAACAAGGGGCTGAAGCCGCAAAACTATGTGCGATTTCCCTGCTCACCCAACTCAAGGTCGCCGTGGATGGCGATATGGATCGGCTGGTGCAGGTGGTCAAACTGACGGGGTTCGTCAACTCGACCCCTGATTTCGTCGATCAGCCGAAGGTGATCAATGGCGCGTCCGATTTCTTTGTGGCCGCCTTGGGTGACAAGGGGCGCCATGCGCGTGCCGCCGTTAGCGCAGCCAGTTTACCACTGGGCGTCGCCGTCGAAATCGAAGCGATTTTTCAGATCAAATGAGCCTGCCCGCATCCTTTCTTGACCGCCCGATCACCCACCGCGCCTTGCATGACCGCAAGGCCGGACGGGTTGAAAACAGCATCAAGTCGATCGAAGCCGCTTTGGACGCAGGCTACGGGATCGAAATTGACGTGCAACTGACCAGCGATGATCAGGCCGTGGTTTTCCACGATCCCATTCTGGACCGGTTGACCGGCGAGACCGGTGCAGTCCGTGACCGTTCGCAGGCCGAACTCGCCCGGATTCCCCTGACCGATGATGGTGGCACGATCCAGTCGCTTCCCACGGTTCTGGCGCTAATCGCAGGCCGCGTTCCCCTGCTGATCGAGATAAAGGATCAGGATGGCGGGATGGGCCCGGATATCGGCCTGCTGGAACAGGCTGTGGTGACAGCGCTGGATGGTTACGACGGCGACGTTGCGGTGATGTCGTTCAACCCGCATGCCGTTGCAAAACTGGCCGAACTTGCGCCGCATATCCCGCGTGGCATCGTCACCTCGGCCTATGTGCCGGTGATCTGGCCAGAAGTCCCCATCGATGTGCAGGACAGGTTGCGCAACATCCCCGATTATGATCGCGTCGGGGCCTGTTTCATCAGCCACGAAGCCGCCGATCTGGATCGTCCCCGGGTGGCAGAGCTGAAAGCCGAAGGGGCCAATATCCTGTGCTGGACCATCCGGTCCGCGGCACAAGAGGCGAAAGCCCGCCAGATCGTCGATAATGTGACCTTTGAAGGGTATCTGGCTTGACGACGGGACCATGCCCCCCAAGTTTCACCCCATGAATGATGCACCCATCGAAATTGCAGCCCATGCCAACCTGTCGGATATCGAACCATCCGACTGGGACGCTTGCGCCTGCCCAGAGGCGGTGGATGGGCGGCCCATTGACCCGTTCACAACATATCGGTTTCTCAAGGCACTGGAAGACAGCGGCTCGGTTGGCCCCGGCACGGGCTGGCAGCCCCGCTACCTGACCGCCACAATCGCGGGGCAGGTCATCGCCGTCGCCCCGCTTTATGCCAAGGGGCATAGCCAGGGCGAATACATCTTTGATCACAACTGGGCGCATGCGTTTGAGGGTGCGGGCGGGCGGTATTATCCCAAACTGCAGATTGCCGTGCCTTTTACACCGGCAACAGGCCGCAGGTTTCTGACCCGACCCGGATTTGAAACGGTCGGCATGTCAGCACTGGTCCAAGGGGCAGTGCAGATCGCAGCGGACAATGAATTGTCATCGCTACACGCAACCTTCTGTACCGAGGCCGAAGCCATCGCAGGGGCAGAAATGGGCCTGCTGCACCGGGTTAACCAGCAGTTTCACTGGGAAAATGATGGCTATGTCGATTTCGATGCGTTTCTGGCATCGCTGTCCAGCCGCAAGCGCAAGAACATGCGCAAGGAACGGCAACAGGCCATTGCGTTTGGTGGTGAGATTATCGAACTGACCGGGGATCAGATCCAGCGCGAACATTGGGATGCATTCTGGACCTTCTATCAGGACACAGGCAGCCGCAAATGGGGCACGCCCTACCTGACGCGCACATTCTTTCATTTCATGCACGAAGTGATGCGCGACGACATGCTGCTAACGCTTGCCGTCCGCGATGGGCAGCCTGTTGCGGGGGCACTGAATTTCATTGGGCGCGATACGCTCTATGGGCGCTATTGGGGCTGCACCGAACATTACCCCTGCCTGCATTTCGAACTGTGCTATTACCGGGCCATTGATTTCGCGATCCGGCATGGGCTGAAAACGGTTGAGGCCGGTGCGCAAGGCGAACATAAGCTGGCGCGGGGATACCTGCCGGTGGCGACCCATTCGCTGCACTGGTTCGGCGATCCGGGTTTTCGCGATGCGGTTGATCGCTATCTTGAGGCAGAACGCAACGCCGTGGATCACGAGATTGAAGTGCTGACCAGCTATGGCCCGTTTCGAAAAACAGATATGGAGGAACACCAATGACCGACAAACTGACTGACGCTGAACGCAGCGACCAGATTGACCCGCTTTTGCAAAATGGCTGGGCCATGGTGGATGGGCGCGATGCGATCCAGAAATCCTTTGTCTTCAAGAACTTCGTGGATGCGTTCGGCTTCATGACGAAGGTTGCAATCTGGGCTGAGAAATGGAACCACCACCCCGAATGGGCCAATGTCTACAAAACCGTGGATGTGACGTTGACAACGCATGACGCAGACGGCCTAAGCGCGCTGGACGCCAAACTGGGCGCCAAGATGGATATGCTTGCCGGAGACTGACGTGAACGACCTGCTGACAACCGAAATCTGGAACGGCAAGACGATTGCCGATTTCCTGTCACCCGAATTCCTTCTGACCATTGTGGGCAGCGTGCTGGCCGCGTTGTTCATTCTGTTTGTGGGCTTTCTTTTGGGCGGCTGGGTGCGCAAGCGGCTGGTCCGGTTGGGCGAGAAATACAGCCATCTTGATATCACCCTGTTCAACTTTCTGGGCAATGTGGCGCGCTACATCGTCATCGGCTTCGCATTCTTATTCGTGCTCAACACGTTCGGGGTGCAGACGACATCCGTTGTGGCCGTCATCGGTGCGGCAGGTCTGGCCATTGGTCTGGCGCTGCAAGGTACATTGTCCAATGTCGCAGCAGGCGTGATGATCGTGTTTTTCCGACCCTTCAAGCTGGGTGATTTTGTCGAAGTGAACGGCGAAATGGGCACGGTCAAGGACATTACGCTCAATTTCATCGAACTGGCATCAATCAGCAATGTGCAGATTATCGTGCCCAATGGCGAGGTCTGGGGCAACACGATCACCAACTATTCCAGCTATCCAACACGGCGCGCCGAATGGGTGTTTGGTGTGGGTTACGGCGCAAATCTGAAGGCCGCAGAAGAAACCATCCGCGATGCGATCCTTATGGATCCGCGATCCAAGACCGATCCAGAACCCTTTATTCAGGTGAATAATCTGGGCGATAGCTCGGTCGACTTTCTGGTGCGGGTCTGGTGCGACAGCGCGGATTACTTTCAGTATCAGGCTGACATGAAGCGCAAGGTGAAAGAGGCGCTGGACCAGGCAGGCGTACCAATCCCGTTCCCGACACGGACCATCGTCAAAGCGGAAGACTAGGCTGGCAACGGAAAAATCTGCGGCGCAGATTTTTATCAACGCCCTGATCGCACCCTGCACAAAGACCTCAAAAAATCTGTGCCACAGATTTTTTTCCGGTTGTGCCTCAGCTCATCGCTTCAAGCAGGGTTTCACCGGCGGAAATCTCGCATTCGCCGGGGTTGGACTCTGCGTTCAAAATCTTGACCACACCGTTTTCCACCAGCATTGAATAACGCTTGGACCGGTTGACAAATCCAACTGGTGGCGCGCTGAAATTCATACCAATCGCTGTGGTGAACTCGCTTTCTGCATCTGCCAGCATCGTGATCCCAGTATCGTTCGCGCGGGTTGCGTCACCCCAGGCCTTCATCACAAACGGATCATTCACCGCGACACAGATGATCTCTTCCACGCCTTTTTCGATGAAATCATCATAGGTAATCATGAAGCTGGGCACATGTGCGGTGGAACAGGTCCCGGTGTAGGCGCCGGGCAGTCCAAAAACCACAACCTTGCGATCGTTGAGCTTATCAGCCAACGAAACCTTTTGCGGGCCATCTTCGGCCATCACCAGCAATGTTGCGTCTGGTAGTGTATCCCCAGTTTTGATCGTCATAATTTAGCCCCTCGTTCGCATTGTGTCTTCCGACCACTCGCATATAGAGTTTTTGTCAGCAAGGGACCAGCAGCCAGAGGTATTTTTCCCATGACCCATATTGTCGTTGTTGGTGCAGGCCAGGCCGGGGCTTCATTGGTGGCCAGGTTGCGCAGTACCGGGTTTGATGGTGACGTCACGCTGATCGGTGCCGAAAAGGTCCCCCCCTACCAACGCCCCCCCTTGTCAAAGGCTTATTTGCTTGGGGAAATGGCGGAGGAACGGCTCTATCTCCGCCCGGCTGAATTCTACGAAGATCAGCGTATTTCGCTGCGGCTGAACACCCGTGTCGTAGGTATTGATCGTGCGGCAAAGGTAGTCACGCTGAATGATGACAGGCGGCTGGCCTATGATGAACTGGCCCTGACCGTCGGCGCACATCCGCGCACGCTGCCTACCGCGATCGGCGGCGCACTGGATGGCGTGTTCACCATGCGCGATCTGGCCGATGCCGATGCGATGGCCCCGCAGTTTGTCCCGGGCAAGCACGTCCTGATCATCGGCGGCGGCTATATCGGGCTTGAGGCGGCGGCGGTTGCCGCCAAATCGGGGATGAAGGTAACGCTGGTCGAAATGGCGGATCGCATTCTGCAACGTGTCGCAGCGGCTGAGACATCAGACTATTTCCGTGATCTGCATCGCCGTCATGGTGTCGATATCCGCGAGGGTGTCGGGCTTGACCAGTTGCTGGGTGACACCCATGTCACCGGCGCCCGCCTGACCGACGGGACCGAGTTGCAGATCGACCTTGCCGTCGTCGGTGTCGGTATCAACCCCGCAACAATCCTTGCCGACAGTGCCGGACTGGCGGTTGAGAACGGGATTACGACCGATGAATATGGCCGCACGACCGACCCCTATATCTGGGCTGCCGGGGATTGCGCATCCTGCCTGTTTCACGGCAATCGCATCCGACTGGAAAGCGTCGGTAACGCCATTGATCAGGCGGAGGCGGTCGCGCTCAACATGCTGGGACGTGCGGAGCCCTATGCACCAAAACCATGGTTCTGGTCGGATCAGTATGACTGTAAGTTGCAGATTGCGGGTCTGAATATGGGCTATACGGACGTCTATATCCGCAAGGGCGATAGCCCCGGCGTCCAGTCCAACTGGTATTACAAGGGCGATCAGCTACTGGCGGTGGATGCGATGAATGACGCCCGCAACTATATGATCGGCAAGCGCCTGATTGAGGCGGGGCGCAGCCCAAGCCCAGCCCAGATCGCTGACCCCGCCACCGATATGAAAGCGTTGCTGAAGGCGTGAGGATCATCGCAGGCACCCATCGCGGCACGGCCCTGACGGCTGTGGGCAAAGGCGACGCGGGCGCGCATTTACGCCCAACCACGGACCGGGTCCGCGAAAGCCTGTTCAACGTGCTGCAAGGCGGTCGTTTTGGTGACCCGATCAATGGCGCGCAGGTGCTGGACCTGTTTGCCGGCACAGGCGCATTGGGGCTTGAGGCGTTGTCGCGCGGCGCGGCGCATGTGACGTTTGTGGATAGCGGTCGGGTCGCGCAAAAACTGATCCGCGCCAATATCGCAAAGCTGCGGCGCGAGGCCGATTGCACTGTCCTGAGCACGCGGGCAGAGGCGTTGCCGGCACCGGCTACCGCTTGCGATCTGATCTTCCTTGATCCGCCTTACGGCCAGAACCTTGGCGCAAAAGCACTGCACGCCGCAGGAGACTGGATTGCGCCGGGTGCCTTGATCGTTTGGGAAGAATCCGCCGCGCAACTGGCCCCACCGGGGTTCGCGGCGCTTGATCAGCGTCGTTATGGCGACACTTGGGTGACATTTCTAAAGGCGGCAACATGATCCCGGAATTGGTCATTTTCGATTGCGACGGCGTACTGGTGGACACAGAGCCGGTCACGGACATTGTGCTGGCAGAGAACCTCACCGCACATGGGCTACCCATTGCACCACATGACGTGCATTCACTATTCGCAGGCGGCACGATGCAGGGTGTTTTGGAAACAGCCCGCCAAAAAGGCGCGAACCTGCCCGACAATTGGCTAGATCAGATTTACGCGCAAGTGTTTGACGCATTGGCCAAAGGGGTCCCGGTAGTGCCGGGCGTCATAACCCTGCTGGACCGGCTGGAGAAAGCTGGGATCGCCATTGCCGTCGCCTCAAACGGGCCGATGCAAAAGATGCGGATTTCACTGGGCCCATCGGGCCTGTGGGACCGGTTGGAGGGTCGGATTTACAGCCGCGAAGATCACGAACCAAAACCGCGTCCGGGCATGTTGTTGCATGCAATGGCTGTCGCAGGCACATCTCCCGACCGCACCGTGATGATTGATGACATGCCTGCCGGTTGGGGGGCCGCGCATGCCGCAAAGGTACGTGCGCTGGCCTATGTCGCGGATGGCGGGTTGAATCGGGCCAAGGGCGATGTCACGGGTTTCACGGATATGGCGCAAGTGCCGGGGTTGATCGGCTTGGCCTGACGCCGCTAAGCTGGTGGCATGACCGACGCCATTTATCAGGACCATTGGACAAGGGATGTTCCCGTGCAGGTGACACTGCCCGCACCGGTGCCTTTTGATACGCCGGTCTTGATCGGGGATTGTGTTAGCCCGCTGGCCGGGGAAACGATCCTGTCACTGATCTGGCGGAGACTGGATAAGGCGAACGAAAAACGCCCGAACCAACGGTCCGGACGCGGCAATCGTTAACGAATACATATAGGATGAACGCACTACCGTGTGAGATTGTTCCCGACCGCATCTTGCGCGGCTGAAACAAGCGCTGCACCGTCATGGCCTTTTGCGTCCATCTCGGCGATCCAATCGGTCGTCACCTCGACACCCAGAGCCTTGATGCGCGCGGTCTCATCCTCAGACAATTGCGCGATTTCGTTGCCATCGGCAGCCATAAGATCACGGCCCACAACATCGCCTGTATCATGCGCGCGACCGGCCCATTTACTGGCCATCATGCCGGAATTGGCATCGATAATCGCGCGCAGGTCATCGGGCATCCCGTCATAAACATCCTTGTTCATCGCCCAGATGAAATACAGGTTGTAAAGTGCCCGGTCGCCCGCGACATCGGTGTGGCTATCGGTCAATTCATTCAGCTTCAGGGATGGTGACATTTCCCACGTGATCACACCGCCATCGACAACACCTTTCGACAAAGCCTCTGGAAATTGCGGGACGGGCATGCCGATGGGGGTGGCACCCAGCTTTTCCAGCAGCAAGGTTGCAGGGCGGGACGGGCCGCGCAGTTTCAGACCTGCGAAATCCTCGACCGTCGCCACGCTTTGCCCGCGCTTATGCACAATGCCAGGGCCGTGCATATGGGCGGCAATCACATGCACATCGGCGAAATCGTCCATCAGGTATTGCTGGGTGAACTCCCATGCGGCGGCAGAGGCCTCTTCGCCCGATTTCGTGGTCATGAAGGGCAGTTCCATCGCCTCAGCTTCGGGAAAACGGTTGGGCTGATAGCCGGGGATAACCCAGCCGCCATCAATGGCGCCATCGCGGATCAGGTCATATTGGCTGGGGGCGGCACCGCCCAATTGCATAAAGGGGTAGAGTTCGACCTTGATGCGCCCATCCGACTGTTCTTCAATGGCATCTGCCCAAGGCTGCATGAAATAGGTTGGATTGGCACTGGCCGGTGACACGAAGTGTTGAAAGCGCAGCGTGACCTCTTGGGCCATTGCGGCAGTCGCGGACAGGGTGAAGGCAGCGGCAAACGCCACATGTTTCGTCAGGTGCATGACATGCATCCTTTTCATCTGTGATTTTGGGAAGGTGTCACCGCTAGCGACATCACTTATATGGGTCGTCCACACGCCAGTTGCAAGTCATTCGCAATAAAAACCGCGAAATATTACCAGTCAGATGTCGGATGAAACCGATCAGCGGGGGATGTCGTGAAAATCTCACACCCATCTGCCGTGATCCCAATAGAATGTTCAAACTGGGCTGAGAGCGATTTGTCGCGTGTTACCGCCGTCCAGTCATCCGCCAGAACCTTGGTATCGGCGCGGCCCAGATTGATCATTGGCTCAATCGTGAAAAACATACCCTCTTCCAACCGGGGACCAGTACCGGGGCGTCCGAAATGGACGACGTTCGGGGGGGCATGAAACACCCGGCCAAGGCCGTGGCCGCAAAAATCGCGCACCACCGACATCCGGTTGCTTTCGGCGTAAACCTGAATGGCATGGCCGATGTCACCAAAGGTGTTGCCCGGTTTTGCCGCTTCGATACCGCGCATCAGGGCGTCATGTGTGACCTCGATCAACCGCTCTGCCTTGCGCGACGGTTTGCCCGCCACATACATCCGGCTGGTATCCCCAAACCACCCATCTACAATCACCGTGACGTCGATATTCAGGATATCGCCGTCCTTCAGCTTCTTGTCGCCGGGGATGCCATGACAGACCACATGATTCACGGAAATACAGCTGGCATGCTGGTAGCCCTTATAGCCAATCGTGGCAGAGGTCGCGCCCGCATCCTCGACCATCTGGGTGATCAGGCGGTCAATTTCACCGGTGGTCTGGCCGGCAAAGACATGTGCCGCGATATCATCCAGAATCCGGGCCGCCAAGGCACCTGCCGCATGCATACCGGCATAGTCAGCGCGTTCGTAAATCCGAATGCCATCTTTGGTGATACGGCCACTATTCGTTTCCACCGGGGTCGTCCTTTATCCGTTTCGCCTTAGCACATAGGCGAATTGCGACGCGACTTCTAGGGTCTGTTCGCGGCGGGTCAACTGCAGCAACATTTTTGACCGAACGTGACGATGGCCGACAACGACGCACAGACTTTCATCGAAAGTCTGCACACAAATCCTGTTGCAGGATTTGCCTGCAATTTCTGAAACAGAAATTGCCGCCCGCGCTTCAACGTTGCACAAAGTGGCATTATCTGATGCCCGAAGGACCACCATTTTGACCAATACGCTTTACGATGCGCTGATCGCGCCGCATGCCGAAAATGACCAAATCTTTCTGGCATTGGATAATGGGACATGCTGGACCTATCGGCAGTTCGTACAGCGGGCGGCACAGCTGGCGCATGTCCTGCGCAAGGCGGGCGTCAACGCGGGTGATCGGCTTGTGGTGCAAGGGCCGAAAACGGCCGAGGCGATCGCGCTATATGGGGCTGCCCTGCAAACCGGCGCGATCTATCTGCCGCTCAATACGGCCTACACACAAAGTGAGGTCCGCTACTTCGTGGATGACGCGACCCCGACCCTTGTGGTTTGCGACCCAGGTCACCTTGATGCAATGAGGGACATCTGCCCATGCCAGATTCTGACCCTTTCCGATGATGGCACAGGCAGCCTGAGCATCGCCGCCAATGATCAGCCCACCACCTTTGACACGGTGGATCGCGGGCCGGATGATCTGGCCGCGTTGCTTTACACCTCCGGCACGACGGGCCGCTCCAAAGGAGCGATGATGAGCCATCGGAACCTTTTGTCGAACGCCGTTTCCCTGACCGAACTGTGGCAAATTACTGATCAGGATCGCTTGATCCACGCCTTACCAATTTTTCACACACATGGGTTGTTTGTGGCGCTGAACACCAGCCTTCTTGCCGGGGCAAAGGTGCGGTTCATGGCCGGGTTTGATACCGACAAGATCGTTGATGAACTGCCACAATCCACGCTGATGATGGGGGTGCCAACCTTCTACACCCGGCTTCTGGGTGACCCACGCCTGACCCATGCTCTGGTGACAAAGATGCGCCTTTTCATATCGGGTTCCGCCCCCTTGCTGGCCGAAACGCACACGGCCTTTGAACACCGCACAGGCCACCGGATTCTGGAACGGTACGGGATGACGGAAACAAATATGATCACCTCAAACCCTTATGATGGCGAACGCATAGCCGGGACCGTGGGCTTTGCCCTGCCCGATGTTGAGGTGGCAATTACTGTGGATGGTGAACCTGCCGTCCCCGGGCAGGTTGGCATGATTGAAGTGCGCGGCGACAATGTTTTTCAAGGCTATTGGAAAATGCCGGAAAAGACGGCAGAAGAACTGCGTGATACCGGGTTTTTCATCACCGGCGATTTGGGTGTACAAACGGCGGATGGACGGATCAGCATTGTTGGGCGGCAGAAAGATCTGATCATTTCGGGCGGCTACAACATCTATCCCAAGGAAATCGAAGATGTAATCAACGATATCGCGGGGGTGCTGGAAAGTGCTGTCTTTGGGGTGCCGGATCCCGATTTTGGTGAAACGGTTGTGGCCGCTATCGTGCTGGTGGATCAATCGCTAAGCAACGATGCAATCGCCAAACTGGTAACGCCACAGCTTGCACGTTTCAAACACCCGCGCCGCTATATCGTGATGGATGCCCTGCCCCGCAATACGATGGGGAAGGTGCAGAAGAACATCCTGCGCACAGAATACGGCACCTGACGGGGTGCCGGCATAACGGGCATGGCAATCGGCAAGCCGCGCCCTATAACCTGACAGACCAAGAAACGGAGAGCCTCATGCCGAACCCCACCGCAGCCATGCTTGTCATCGGGGATGAAATCCTGTCCGGGCGCACCCGCGACGCCAATATGCATTACCTTGCCGGGGAACTGACGACCGCAGGGATTGACCTGCGTGAAGTTCGGGTTGTCAGCGACGACAGGCCCGCAATCATTGCAGCCGTGCAGGCCCTGTCGGCGGGTTACGCCCATGTTTTCACCAGTGGCGGGATCGGCCCTACCCATGATGACATCACCGCCGATTGTATTGCTGCAGCCTTTGACACACATATCGACGTGCGGGACGACGCGCGGGCCTTGCTGCAAGCCCATTACGACCGGTCAGGTCAGGAACTGAACGCGGCCCGGCTGCGCATGGCCCGGATCCCGGATGGGGCCACCCTGATCGATAATCCGGTCAGCACCGCGCCCGGTTTCACGATCCGCAATGTCCATGTGATGGCCGGGGTGCCATCGGTGTTTCAGGCCATGGTCGCCAGCATCCTGCCAACACTCACCGGCGGCGCGGCGCTGATATCGCGGACCCTGCGGGTGATGCGCGGCGAAGGGGATATCGCCGGGCCATTGGGACAATTTGCCGAAGGTTTCCCCGATCTGTCGGTCGGGTCCTATCCGTTTCAAAAGGATGGGATCTATGGATCAAATATCGTCCTGCGCGGGGCGGATGCAGCACAATTGGATTTGGCAATGGATCGATTGCAACATATGTTGGACATGTGACGTTACCCAGTGCCCAGAAACTTTATGCCGTGATTGATGGCACATGGCCCGCCTCTGCCAAACAGGCGCTTGGGCCATGGACGGTGCGGCTGGATGATAGCGGGTCCAGCCGCGTTAGCGCCGCAACCGCCGAATTACCCGCAGCCACCGATGATATCGCGCTTGCCGCCGATGCCATGCGCGAGGCCGGCCAAAACCCGCTTTTCATGATCCGCGAGGGCGAAGATGCGCTGGATGCCGCGTTGGAAGCACTTGGGTATGTGATCAAGGACCCGGTGAACATGTATGCCGCCCCGGTCGCGGCCATCGCCACAAAACGCCCGCCACCCGTAACGTCGTTCGAGGTTTGGCCGCCACTTGCCGTGCAGACTGAAATCTGGGCCGCAGGTGGGATTGGCGCGGGTCGGCTGGATATCATGGATCGGGCGCGTCAGCCGAAAACCACCTTGCTGGGCCGGATGAATGACAAGCCAGCCGGGTCAGTCTATGTCGGTATCGCTGCGGATTGTGCCATGATCCATGCCCTTGAAATCGCGCAGAATTACCGGCGGCAGGGGCTTGCAGTTGCATTGACCCGCGCCGCGGCATTCTGGGCGCAGGCCAAGGGGGCCACCTATCTGACGCTCGTCACCACCCGCGACAATGCGGGCGCAAATGCGCTCTATGCTTCCCTCGGGATGGCCATTGTGGGACAGTATCATTATCGTAGCCTGTCGGAGTGATCCCTTGACCAAACAACCCACCGCGCTGGACCTGCCAATGGTTGATCCACTGCCAGAAGCGACCCAAAAATATTTTGATATCTGCACTGAAAAGCTGGGGATGATCCCCAATGTGTTGCAGGCCTATGCATTTGATATCGAAAAGCTAAACGCATTCACTGCGCTTTATAACGACGTGATGCTGGCCGAGTCCGGGTTGTCGAAACTGGAACGCGAAATGATCGCTGTCACCGTTTCATCGATCAACAAATGCTACTATTGCCTGACCGCGCATGGGGCAGCCGTCAGGCAGCTGTCGGGCGATCCGCAATTGGGCGAGATGCTGGTGATGAACTGGCGCGCGGCCCGGCTGGATGCACGGCAAAAGGCGATGCTGGAATTTGCGGAACTGATGACCGTGGCCAGCGCCAAGATCACCGAAGCAGACCGTGATGCGTTGCGCAAAGTCGGCTTTTCAGATCGCGACATCTGGGACATCGCCGCCGTGACCGGTTTCTACAACATGAGCAACCGGGTCGCATCCGCCACCGACATGCGCCCGAATGATGAATATCACGCGCAAGCCCGATGATCCGGATCGGGCTGTGTTGTCTGATCTGCTGGGCGGGGATGACCGAGGCCCAGACACTGGAATTTCCCAGTAATGCCAGCTTGCAGCTGGAACAGACCAGCGATCTGGACAGTTACATCATGCCTGTCGGCATCTGGGACAACGGTGTCATGCCAACCGACACGGTCGAGGGCCACCTGACCCAGCAGGCATGGCGCATCGCGGCCCAATCACTGACCACATTGCAATTGCTGCGCCCGTTGCGTGAACAACTGCGAAATGACCGTTTTCGTGTCATTTTCGAATGCCAGACAGAGGCCTGTGGCGGCTTCGATTTCCGTTTCAACACAGCAACGTTGCCGCCACCCGAAATGCAGATCAACATTGGTGATTTCCGGTTTCTGGCCGCCAGCAGGATCGTGCCGGAAGGCACGGAATACATCAGCCTGTTTGTCAGTCGTACTGCCCAAGCCGGCTTTGTTCAGGTTACCCAGGTCAGTCCGGCTGAGGTGGCCGAAACGCCCCTGGTCACAACCACGGCCCCTGCCTTGCGCGGCCCGGATGCAGCGGCCACCGGTGATCTGGCGCAACAGCTTGAAACAGTTGGTCATGCAATACTGGATGACCTGACCTTTGCGACCGGATCATCGCAGTTGGGCAATGGGCCTTTTGCATCACTTGCCGGCCTTGCCGATTATCTGGCCACCTTCCCGGACAGGACGGTGGCGCTTGTCGGTCATACGGACAGCTCGGGATCACTGGACACAAACATCGCCTTGTCAAAAAGGCGGGCTGCAGCCGTGCTGGAACGGTTGGTCAGCGATTTTGGTGTGAGCCGCATACGGCTCGCGGCCGAAGGCATGGGTTATCTTGCCCCGATCGAAACCAACGCCACTGACACTGGCCGCGAGGCCAACCGCAGGGTTGAGGTCATCGTCACATCGCTGCCGGACTGACGCGATCTGGCATCAACACACAGCACGACTTGCATCGACAAACCCCGGGCTTTCCTCGATTTCGTCCCAAATCACGACGCGTGCGCGCCCCAATGCCTTTGCCTGATAAAGCGCATGATCGGCCCGGTGAAACAAATCATCCAAACTGCAGCCGTCGCAGCACGGCGCCGCACCAACCGACAGTGTTACCGTCAATGGTCGGTCATCTGATCCCGCACTGAAAGGAATGGGCTTTGTCAGGCGCGCGCCGATTGTGCGGACCTGCGCCGGGGTTGCATTGGCGAGAAAGACCGCAAATTCCTCTCCTCCGATACGACCGGCAATATCCGTTTCACGCAAGTTCCACATCATGGCATGCGCGATGGATTTCAAACACTTATCACCGGCCTGATGGCCGTAAGTATCGTTGATCTTCTTGAAATGATCGGCATCAATCAAAAGCAAAGCGCCGCCATCAGAATTCTGCATCAGTCTTTCGGCCATCTCCATGAAACTGCGACGGTTGTTGAGGCCGGTTAAGCCATCCATGCGCGACAGACGTGACAGTTGCTTTTGCAGCCGTACCTGTTGCATCAGCATGAAGAAGAAGAACGCCGTGAACGGTCCACCGACCAAGACAGCATGCGCAACCAGATAAACCGGCAAAGGCACAGCTTGCCAATCCCGCCATAGGGTAAACGCCCCGTTGGCGATGCCAATAAGGCTGACATATAGCGTAAACCGTACCAAGACGCCCAAGCGACTTCGCGGTTCGAGCATGCGTAGGATGGTGTTCATCTTAACCCCTCACGGGGGTCATCTTGACATCCAAACATGTAGACTTCTTTAAATCCAGGCTGTCCCAGCCTTGTGTGGCGATGTCATATGCCGTTCCGCGTCTTCGTCCCGTGCAGCAAGGTCTTTGCGACGCGCAATAAAAAAGCGCGGCCAACAACACGGCCGCGCGAGTATTCTAAAATGCACCTTGGGAAATTTCGTGAATACTACCAGATATCGGGACCCTTTTCAGCAAATGCATGCACAAGGAAATCGATGAAAGCCCGCACCTTTGGCTGGGTGAACCGACCCGGTGGATAGACGGCGTAGATGCCTTGTCTTTCCTGCGGAAGATCTGGAATAGCCTCTTGCACCAGACCGTCGCGCATCGCGTCGGCATAAAGGAAGCTGGGCAGATAAGCGATGCCAAGACCACCAATACAGGCGTTCAGCAGTGATTGGCCATCATTCACCGTCAGCCAACCTGCGGTGCGCACCTGGCGTTTTTCGCCTGATGGGGCTGTCAGTTTCCAAACCGCCGAATTGGCCTGATTGGAATAGTGCAACAGCTTGTGTTCGTTCAGATCATCAATCTTTTCCGGCCTGCCGTATTGCTCAAAATAAGCAGGGCTGGCGATCATGCGTTTGGTTGTTTCGGTCAGTTTGCGCGCGCGCAGGGTGCTGTCTTCCAGCTCTCCAATCCGCACGGCCATGTCGAAACCTTCAGAGATCAATTCAACATAGCGGTTGTTGAGAACCATGTTGACCGTGATATCGGGGAACTCGCTCAGGAATTCACCCAGTACGGGCGACAGGTGATTCACGCCAAAGTCAGTTGCAACGCTGATCCGCAGGAGACCTGACGGGGCCGATTGCATGGAGGTGACCAATGCATCCGCCTCGCCCGCATCATTCAGCACGCGGCGGGCGCGATCATAATAGGCAAGGCCAATTTCGGTCGGGCTGACGCGGCGGGTTGTGCGGTTCAGCAACCGGGCACCAAGCCGCGCCTCCAGCGATGAAACATGTTTGGAAACGGCGGATTTGGAAATCCCCATCTTCTTGGCGGCGTCTGTGAATCCGCCCTGATCCACCACCGTCGCGAAGGCTTCCATTTCTGTCAGACGATCCATACGCGCTTCCCAAACTCAATCAAATCTGGGAACAGTGATGCGCGTGAAATCGGGCAGGAATGGGACCAATGCCTGACAATAACGGGGTATATCCCCATTTGGTTCACCAACGGAAACAACTGATAAGATTGCGAGAATCCTGCCTCTCGCGTCTAAGCTGCCTTAATTGCAGATCAAATTTGACCTAAAGGCACCCTGATCTGTCACAGCTGTGCGGCCAAACGCGTCCCCTGATCAATTGCCCGCTTTGCGTCCAATTCGGCCGCGACGTCAGCCCCGCCGATGACATGAACCGTGCGCCCCTGGGCGATCAAACGATCCGCCAGCGACCGCTCAGGCACCTGCCCAGCACAAAGGACAATCGTATCGGCTGCAATCACCTGTGGGTTTTCGCGCCCGTCGCCACTGCTGATATGCAGCCCGTCCGCATCGATTTTTTCGTAATTGGCACCGCCGATCATTTCCACATTCTTCATCTGCAAACCGGCACGATGAATCCAGCCAGTGGTTTTGCCCAGCCGCTTGCCCAGCTTTTCTGATTTGCGTTGAAGAAGTGTAACCTGCCGGACCGCTGCCTCGGGCTGTGGGCCTTCGGGGCGTAGACCGCCGCGGGTCTCAGCAGGGTCACCGACCCCCCATTCCGTCAGCCATTCATCCAGATTTTCGGTGGGGCTGTCATCGGTTACCAGATATTCGGCAACGTCAAACCCGATGCCACCCGCGCCGATGATCGCCACGTTCTGACCGACCTTGGCCTTGCCGCGCAGCACATCGATATAGGACAGCACATTCGGGCCGTCCTGCCCCGGAATGGCCGGGTCGCGTGGTGCAACACCGGTGCCGATGATGATCTCGTCATAATCGCCCAGCATGTCTTCCGTGGCGGTGGTGCCCAGTTGCAGGGTTATCCCCGCCTTGGCCACCATGGTGCGGTAGTAATCAACCAGCCCCCAAAACTCTTCCTTTCCGGGGACCTGTTTGGCCATATTCAATTGGCCACCAATCTCTTTCGCTTTGTCAAAAATCGTGACGTCATGTCCACGCTCAGCCGCCGTCAGCGCGGCCGATAGCCCCGCAGGCCCCGCGCCCACAACGGCAATTTTCTTAAGCGTTTCAGCAGGTTCAATGACCAGATCAGTTTCATGGCATGCACGCGGGTTGACCAGACAAGACGACAGTTTGCCGCTGAACGTATGGTCCAGACAGGCCTGATTGCAGGCGATACAGGGCGCAATCTCTGCCGATTTTCCAGCCGCTGCCTTGGCCACGAAATCCGCATCGGCAAGGAAAGGCCGCGCCATGCTGACCATATCCGCGCAACCATCTGCCAGCACGTTTTCGGCAACCTCTGGCATGTTGATCCGGTTGGATGTGATGATCGGAATTTGCACTTCGCCCATCAGTTTTTTGGTGACCCAGGTGAAGGCCCGACGGGGGACAGATGTGGCGATTGTGGGGATGCGCGCTTCGTGCCAGCCGATGCCGGTATTGAGGATCGTGGCGCCTGCATCTTCGATCGCTTTGGCAAGCTGCACCACCTCTTCCCAAGTTGATCCACCCGGGACCAGATCGATCATGGAAAGCCGGTAAATTATAATGAAATCAGCGCCAACCGCTGCGCGGACCCGGCGCACAATTTCGACCGGCAGGCGCATACGGTTCTCGTATGATCCACCCCAGCGATCCGCGCGTTTGTTGGTGTGGGCTACAAGGAACTGATTGATAAAATAGCCTTCGGAACCCATCACCTCGACCCCGTCATAGCCAGCTTCCTGTGCCCGGGTGGCAGCTGTGACGATATCGGTGATCTGCTTTTCGATCCCGTCTTCGTCCAACTCGGTCGGTGGAAAGGGCGAAATCGGGGATTTGATGGCGGACGGGGCCACGCAATTGGGACCATAGGCATAGCGGCCCGCATGCAGAATCTGCATGGCAATCTTGCCATCGGCCGCATGCACCCGGTCCGTAACGATCCGGTGGTTGGCAATATCCTCAGCCGTGTAAAGCCCTGCCGCACCAGGGAAAACCCCGCCTTCTGGGTTGGGGGCCATACCGCCGGTGACCATCAACGCAACCCCTCCACGCGCACGGGCGGCATAGAATTCGGCGACACGGTTCCAGTCTTTCGTTTCTTCCAGACCGGTATGCATGGACCCCATCAGAACCCGGTTTTTCAGCGTGGTGAAACCCAGATCAAGCGGGGCCAGAAGATGTGGATATGCGGTCATGAAAAGCCTCCCGTTTCAGAGGAGTTTGATCAATGTTGACGCGGGCGTCACCCCCAAACGCAGCGTCACCGGCGCAACGTTCGGTGGGGTGCGCGACCTCCGTCTGATCCGCAACCATCCGAATCATGCGTTAATGCCCTTCTTTCATGGAAAATCACCGGTCGGCAAAGCGTCGGCGCCACGTCGGCAAAACGTCGGACCCCCTGGGCACAAATCGCGGCGTTAAGACAGCGCGCGGCGCAGAGGTAAACGCCGTGTTAAGGATTGACGTAAGGTGGGTTTCAACCCACCCTGCCGGTCAGGAGATTTGATCATGGATGCCAGTTTTTCACGCCGCAAAATCCTGACCCCAACCGAGCTGCGCAGCCTTTCAGAACGGTCTGACCTGCGCGGTGGGTTACAAATGGCAAGCCATTTGGGCGCGATATGCTTTGTTGCCGTGCTGCATGCGCAGGCCATCGGCAGCGCATGGGTCTGGCTGACGGGATTGGCCATGGGTGTGCTGCTGAATTTTCTTTACGCCGCCCAGCATGAGCTGTCCCATGCGACCGTGTTCAAGACCCGCAAGCTGAACGAGGTGTTTGGCCGCATCATCGGCTTCATCCAGATCTTTCCGCGCGATTTTGACCAGATCATGCATTTCGCCCACCACCAATATACCCAGGATTGGGAACGCGATGGCGAGTTGGTGCGCGAACCCTACACCCTGACCACATATCTGCTGTGGCTCAGCGGGATCACCTATTGGCGTAACCGGGTCTTTGGGGTGATCCGCCGCGCACGCGGCATCATCGTCGAACCGTTCATCCGTGCCGAAGAAGAAGCCAAGGTCATCATCGAGAGCCGCCTGCATCTGCTGGGCTATCTTTTGATCGCATTGCTGTCGATCATCACAGGGTCATGGGCTGCGCTGACATTCTGGCTGATCCCGATGATTCTGACCAAACCGATCCATCAATTGCAAAACACGATCGAACATCTGGGGCTGAGCCACGAAAGCGATATTCTGGAGAACACCCGTTCGACCCGCGCCAATGCAGTGCAGAACTGGCTCTGTTGGCAGATGCCGTATCATACCGCCCATCATACATTTCCCGCCGTGCCCTTCTGGAAATTGCGTGACCTGAATGACCGGCTTGAGGCGAAGGCTGGTGACGTGCATCGCATGGGCTGGATCGAGTTTCAGATCGAAGTGATCGGCAAATTGATGGCCAAGGATGAAAGCCAGTACCCGATGGATGAGGTCTGGATCGTCCCGCGTTCAGGCGGGCGGGTTGCCAGGATACCAGCGGAGTGAGCAACGTTGACCATGAGGTCCCGGATCATATCCGGGACGCCGTTGCATGATGAGGCAGCTGAAGGTCTATACCTCCCTTTGGGCGATGCAGCCGCATGACCATACCGGGATCAAACTACCCTTCGATCAGGTCTGCGCCATGGTGGCAGAGGCCGGGTTTGACGGGATGGCAATTGATTTGGGCGCGTCGGATGTGGCTGTCGCCCACGCCGTGCGCCCCCATATGGCGGCGAACAACCTGACGCCGCTGATCGTGGCCTTTCCGAAAACCATCGAAAGCCTGGAAGACACGCTGCATATGGCGGCCGATTTCGGCGCGCCTTTTGTCGATGTGATCGGGCAGGTCATGCCCATCGCCTTGGATGATATGGTTCCAGTAATCACGACATGGATGGATATGTCGGAACGGATCGGGGTGCCAATCCAGTTCGAAACCCATCGCAATTGCATCACCAACGACCTTTTTACCACGTTGCAATTGCTGGACCGCATCCCGCAGATGCGGATCTGTGCAGACCTGTCGCATTACGTCGTGGATCGGGAGTTCTGGTTTCCGTTATCGGATCATGATCGCAGCCTGATCAGCCGTATCCTGCAACGATCCGACAGTTTCCAGGGACGCGTCGCCAGTCGTCAGCAAATCCAGCTACAGCTGGATTTTCCGCAAAATCAAAAATGGATCAAGCTGTTCAAGGAATGGTGGCGTGAAGGCATGGCTGATTGGCGCGCCCGCAATGCCACCGGTGACTGCATCTTTGTCTGCGAACTTGGGCCGCCCGAATACGCGATGACCGGCCCTGACGGGCGCGAGATGTCGAACCGTTGGGAAGAAGCGCAGGTGATCATGCGCTGGGTCCGCGATATCTGGGATGATCTGGGCGGGGATGGTTGAGGCGGAGGCCCCGGATCAAGTCCGGGGCGCGTCGCATAAGAAAGTGGTGGCGGAATGATCCACCACCGCTTTTTCACATTTTGATAGCTGATCAGGGCAGCAGAACCGCGTCGATCACATGGATCACACCGTTGGATGCGATGATGTCAGCGGTTGTGACATTGCTGTCTTCGACTTTCACGCCATTGCGTCCGTCGATATGGACGTTCGCCCCGTTGACGGTGGCCACGGACATGCGCTTGCCTGCCAATTGGTCAGACGTCACGGCACCCGGTACGACGTGATATGTCAGGATCGCAGTCAGCTGGTCCTTGTTTTCGGGCAAAAGCAGGGTGTCGACTGTGCCTGCGGGCAATGCGGCGAAAGCTGCGTCAGTTGGTGCAAACACGGTGAACGGCCCGTCACCTTTCAGTGTGTCCACGAGGCCAGCAGCGGTCACAGCCGCGACCAGTGTGTTAAAGTTGCCGTTGGAAACGGCGATGTCGACGATGTCGGGCTCTTTCTCCATCATCGGTGTACAGGCGGCAATAACGGCAACGCCTGCGGCAAGGATGGCGGATTTCAGTGCAAAACGACGATTCATTGGGTAGTCCTTTCAAGTCCCTGTTAACGCTATTGTTACGGGGGAATTGCCGGACTGGTTGTCGTTCTGACAATCTGTTGAAGAGCGGACGCAAAGTGATCCGAACGCCGCTTTCAGACGTAGTCAGCCGTCATTACAGTGCCGTCGAAACGACTGTTTGAGCATATCAAGCTCACTGCGCAGCAGCGCAATTTCGGCGCGCATGTCTTCGGCCAGTGCCTGTCCTGATATCAGCGTAAAGCTGTCCAGCACATTGTCCTGATCGTCGCAGATGACAAATGTCTGCACACCGTCGCTGATCAAACGTGCGGGGATCGGCACGGTAACCCGCCAGACATCATGTGCCGCGTCATGGGACACTTGCAGCCCTTCAATCACCTCGCCCAGATGGCTGGCTGTCAGTTTGGGTTCGGTTGCCCCGGCGCCGGTCAGCTCTCCCTCCCAGACGCCGCTGCGCAGTTGGGTTTTTGTCAGTGTCAGCCTGGTCATCGATCGCTTCCCCTTGCTCTTACATTTCGGCCCGCGGGTAACGGCAGATGTTCAGGTCACGCAAGGTGATCCTGTTCATCTGCGGGTTTTCGAACATCAGATCGATCCACATCCGTTCGACCCGTTTTTCATTCAGCTGGCTGTGGGCCAGATCAAATTCTGCCACAGTTTCCACCTGATCATCAGGCAGCGTTTCCAACACCTGTTCGGTATTTGGCCCGTGTTTGACGTTTAGCCGGGCGAAGATTTTAACCGGTGCCTCCCGGTCCAGCGTGGCCGCCAGCCGGATCAGATGCCGTTTGCGCAGCCCCTCGCAGACCCCGTTTGGCACGTCGAGCGCCAGTGACAGAAAACTGCCCGCAAAGGAAAAAACCTCGACCGAAATCGCGAAGGGGGCAAGGTCATCATCGCGGCTGTTGCGCACTTGTCTGACTGCAACTTCACCCATCGGGCAGTCGTGAAAAACCGTCAGATCATGGCCCAGCTTGTCCTTGTTGCGCGCGGGCGCAAGTCCCCGGTCGGGCAGTGCCCCGCGCCACAATTGTGGCCGCCACGCCCAGTCCGTACCTGCAGGCCGGGCAAATGTGTTTGATCCGATCCGGGGCAATGCCAACCGGGTGTCTGCCACATAAGTCAGTTCTTGCAATGGTGTGCGCAATTGCCGGGCCTGTTGCCGTTGCGCGCGCAGCGCGGCCAGCTCTGCATCTTTTGCGTTGCGCGCGGCATTGGTCCAGCGGGCCAGCGCCCGCCGATGCAGCAAGCGTCCGATTATTCCGTCCGGATTAATCGCCATTATGCCCCCTGTTGCCTGATCTATCGGGGTCGATTGTGCCAAACAGATGTAAATATTGAAACAATTTAACTCTCGGATGTTTCAGGATCAGTGGTTTCGCCAGTGCCAAGCAGCCCGTTGACAACCAGCCCAAGCAGCCATGATCCGGTTCTTTCGCCCAAGGGCGCGCTGGCAAGCCCGCGCACGGCGACCGTCACGAGCCGCCCGTTGATATCGGTAAAGGCACGCCATTCTTCCGCCGCCAACCCGGTGATGGGCGGTGCCCCGTCATCGCTGAAATGCACCGTAACTGTATTGTCCTCGGCTTTTGTCCCAATGACAGTGATCTGATCCGCCGCACCTGCCGCACTGAGCAATCGCGCACCTGCATCGCTATCCAGCAGGCCGATCAGTGCTTCCTGATTGTCGGCAACTGCCCCGCTGGCCGGCGGCCCGATCTGGACGGTCGCCACCCCCAGAACATCCGGCGCCGCATCGGTACTGCCCAATGTGGCGCAGGGTGCCATCACTGCAAAGCCTGCATCAGGGTTGCTGGAGCCTGGATCAACACAATACCCGGCCGGGGCGGTCGCTGTAATCTCGCCAGCGACCAGTGCCAGTGATTTGACGGGTGTTGCTGCAGGTGTGCAACCTGCAAAAGCCGCCACACCCAGAAGCCCCAGAACAAAAACCCGCAAGATCAGAGATCCATATAGATGTGCTTTTCATCCTTCGCACCCGGATGCGTCACCGCCCCCAGCCGCGCCCCACCCACAAGCTGCGCATATTTCCACAGCGCGCCGGAGGCATAGATCGTCTCCTTCGGCCCTTTCCAGTTGTCTTTGCGTGTGGTCAGTTCTGCGTCTGTCAGGTCCACGGACAATTCACCGGTGATCGCGTTGATGGTGATCACATCGCCGTCTTCCAACAGGCCAATGGGACCCCCATGTGCCGATTCAGGCCCGACATGCCCGACGCAAAACCCGCGCGTCGCGCCAGAGAACCGCCCGTCGGTGATCAGGGCAACCTTTTTGCCCATCCCCTGCCCCGATAGGGCCGCCGTGGTCGCCAGCATTTCGCGCATCCCCGGCCCGCCAGATGGTCCTTCGTTGCGGATGACCAGCACTTCGCCTTCCTTGTAACCGCGCGCCTTGACCGCCTCGAAAGCGTCTTCTTCGCATTCGAACACGCGGGCAGGGCCAGAGAAAACCTGTTCCTCTTCCGACATGCCCGCGACCTTTACGATGGCGCCTTCGGGGGCAAGGTTGCCCTTGAGCCCCACAACGCCACCGGTTTGGGTGATCGGGTTGGCGGCGGGATAGATGACTTTGCCATCGGCCTCGCCTTCGATCCGGTCAAGCTCGTCGCCCATGGTCCGGCCAGAGGCTGTCATGCAATCCTCGTGGATCAGGCCCGCCTTGCGCAGTTCCTTCATCACCACAGGCACGCCGCCGACCTCGTAAAGGTCCTTGGCCACATATTGCCCGCCCGGTTTCAGATCGACGAAGTAGGGCGTGTCATGGAAGATGTCGCAGACATCAAAGAGGTCGAAATCGATCCCCGCCTCATGCGCGATGGCGGGCAGGTGCAGCCCGGCATTGGTTGACCCCCCGGTGCAGGCCACGATCCGCGCCGCATTTTCCAGCGATTTGCGGGTGACAATGTCGCGGGCGCGAATGTTCTTTTCCAACAGGTTCATGACGGCTTCGCCGCTGGCCTGTGCATATTGATCCCGGCTTTCATAAGGCGCAGGCGCCCCGGCAGAGTTCATCAGGGCCAGCCCGATTGCCTCGGACACGCAAGCCATCGTATTGGCGGTGAACTGCCCGCCGCAGGCCCCCGCCGAGGGGCACGCGACCTTTTCCAGCGCGCGCAATTCTTCGTCCGAGTTCGCCCCCGCCTGATGGCGGCCGACGGCCTCGAATACGTCCTGCACGGTGACATCCTTGCCGTTGAACCGGCCCGGCATGATCGATCCACCATACATGAAGACGGATGGCGTGTTCAGCCGCACCATCGCCATCATCATCCCTGGCAGGGATTTGTCACAGCCTGCAAGGCCCACGATTGCATCATAGCAATGCCCGCGCATGGTCAATTCGACGGTGTCGGCGATGGCTTCGCGCGAGGCCAGCGATGACCGCATCCCTTCATGCCCCATCGCGATCCCGTCGGTCACGGTGATCGTCGTAAATTCACGTGGCGTCCCGCTCGCAGCCTTGACCCCCAGTTTGACCGCCTGTGCCTGCCGGTTGAGAGAGATGTTGCAGGGGGCGGCCTCGTTCCAGCAAGTCGCAACGCCAATAAATGGCTGGGCGATATCCTCTTCATCCAGACCCATGGCGTAGTAATAGGACCGGTGCGGTGCGCGTGCGGGTCCCTGGGTTACGTGGCGGCTGGGTAGATTTGTTTTGTCGGCCTTGCCTTTGAGCATCTCATCTTCTCCCGGAAAACTGTTGGAAACGGGTCTAAATAGTGGGCTCGCACTGCGCAAGGCGGAACTGTTGTTGCGCAGGTGGCACGCCATGGTCATACCTGACGCGAATGGCCCGTGATCAGACACCATATACCGCCCACCGGGGCTTTATCGCCCCTGCATGGGCCCGGCGTGAGCTATGGCGCATCGGTCTGATGGTTGTCGGGTTCGAACTGGCCTTTCAGATCGCCCCGGAACTGGTGACGGCCCTGTTGCCGGGTGAGGCGCTGGTGAATGCCTATTACGAAGGCATCACCGGCTGGGCCACCTTGTTGCAATTTGCCACATTCGGGGTGACCGCGTTCCTGTTCGTTCTGCTGTTGCGGCGGGTGCATGGCCGCGGGTTCTGGTCACTGATCGGCGCGCCGGGCCAGGCGCTGGTTGATCTGTGGCGGGTCGGCATTGCGGTGGGCGGCATCCTGTTATTGCTGGAGTTCCTGCCCCCCTGGATCGGCGCCGGTGACGGGGTCGAGATGCGCAACATCGCCGGATGGCTTGTCATGCTGCCCCTTGCCCTGTTGGTTCTGATTATTCAGGTCGGCACCGAAGAGATCTATTTCCGGGGCTATCTGCAACAACAGCTTGCCTGCCTGTCCCGGTCGCGGCTGGTCTGGATGCTGGTCCCGTCGGCGATGTTCGGGGCCTCGCATTACGGCAACGGGTATGGTGTGGCCGACGGCACCATCTGGGCCATTTGGGCGACAATGCTGGGGCTGGCCTGCGCCGATCTGACTGCCCGGACCGGAACGCTGGGGGCCGCAATTGGCCTGCATCTGGCCAATAACGTCTTTGCGCTGCTGATTGTCGGGGTGCAAGGCTGGCCATCTTCAGGGTTGGCCCTGTTTCTTTACCCGCCCTTTGATCGCGCCAGTCTGGATACCAGTGCGGCCATGCTGGCCACCCCCGCTGCGATCTTTGAGCTGGTGGTCATGTGCCTGACGGTGCTGATTATGTGGCTCGCCGCCCGGATCAAGCTACGCCGGTAGGGTCAGGACACTAATTGCAATTCACCGCGCTGCGGCATATTTGGTGGGTGAAATGTCAAAGGCTATCGCATGAACTGGATTACCAACTACGTTCGCCCGACCATCAATTCGCTTTTCTCGCGCCGCGAGGTCCCAGATAATCTGTGGACGAAATGCGATGATTGCGGAACCATGCTGTTCCACCGCGAATTGGCGGACAATCTGAACGTCTGCACCAATTGCGATCATCATATGGCCATCGGCGCCCGCGACAGGCTGACATCCATCTTCGACGGTGGCGTCTTTGTTGAGGTTGCCGTCCCTGATCCGGTCGCCGATCCGCTGCATTTCCGCGATCAGAAACGCTATACGGATCGCATCAAGGAAGCCCGCAAGAAAACCGGCGAAAAAGACGCCATGCTGGTGGCCGAGGGAGAGATGGGCCGTACCGGCGTGGTTGTCGCCGTGCAGGATTTTTCCTTTATGGGCGGTTCGATGTCGATGTATGTCGGCAATGCGATTGTGGCGGCTGCTGAGCGTGCAGTTGCCCTCAAACGCCCGCTGATCCTGTTTTCCGCCGCTGGCGGCGCCCGTATGCAAGAGGGTATTCTGGGCCTGATGCAGATGCCACGCACGACGATTGCAGTGCAGATGCTCAAAGAAGCGGGCCTGCCTTACATTGTTGTCCTGACCCATCCGACCACCGGCGGTGTGACCGCGTCCTATGCCATGCTGGGCGATGTCCAGATCGCTGAACCCAATGCCCTGATCGGTTTTGCCGGTGCCCGCGTCATCGAACAAACCATCGGTGAAAAGCTGCCCGAAGGGTTCCAGCGCGCCGAATACCTGCTGGATCACGGGATGCTGGACCGGGTGACCAAGCGTACAGAGCTGAAGGACGAATTGGTGACCATCGTCCGCCTGCTGATGAAACAAAGCGCGCCCGTCAAAGGCGACCTGCCCGCCCCGGAAATCACATCAGAAGCCGCTGACGAGCTGGACGCGGCGGAAGATGCCAAGTGACAGCCCAGTCTGATGTGATCCTGGACCGGATGATGACCTTACACCCCAAGGTCATGGATCTGGTGCTGGACCGGGTGTGGCGTTTGCTGGCCGCGCTCGATAATCCGCAAGATCGCCTGCCCCCGGTCATTCATGTCGCAGGCACCAATGGCAAAGGGTCGACCCAAGCCATGATCCGCGCCGGGTTGGAACAGTCGGGCGCAAAGGTGCATGCCTACACATCCCCCCATCTGGCCCGTTTTCATGAACGGATCCGGCTGGCGGGTGATCTGATATCAGAGGACGCGCTGACAGAGGTTCTTGACCGCTGCTATGCCGCCAATGGCGGTGAACCGATCACATATTTTGAGATTACAACCGTTGCTGCATTGCTGGCCTTTGCCGAAACCCCTGCCGATTACTGCCTGTTGGAGGTGGGTCTGGGCGGGCGGCTGGACGCCACCAATGTGATCAGCGACCCGGCCGTGACGATCATCACCCCGGTTGATCTGGACCACCAGCAGTTTCTGGGTGACACCCTGACCCAGATTGCGGGCGAAAAGGCCGGGATCATCAAGCAAGGCGTCCCTTGCGTTGTCGGCCCGCAGCATGAGGAAAGTCTGGACGTGATTGAGGCGGTTGCCACCCGTTTGCAAGCCCCCCTGGCCGTCTATGGCCAACATTGGCATGTCAGCACCGAAAGGGGCCGGTTGATTTATCAGGATGAAACCGGGCTTCTTGATCTACCCATGCCCGCCCTGCCCGGCGCGCATCAGGTGATGAATGCTGGGGGGGCCATTGCTGCCCTGCGCCTGCTGGGCCGTGATGACGCCGCCTGCGAGGCCGCGATGACAGATGTGTCATGGCCCGCCCGGATGCAGCATTTGCGTCAGGGTGCATTGGTCGATCTGGCCGCCCCGGCAGAGCTTTGGATGGATGGTGGCCATAACCCGGCTGCAGGTCACGCGCTTGCCGCGACGTTGCGTGCCCAGCCGCCGCGCCCGACCCATCTGATCTGCGGGATGCTGAACACCAAGGATATCAGCGGCTATATGGCCCCCTTGGCGGATGTGGCCGAAAGCCTGCATGCGCTGTCGATCCCCGGTGAACAGGCAACATTACCCGCCGAAGATACCGCCGCCGCGGCTGCCGCCGCCGGATTGCCGTCATATGTGGCCCCCGATCTGCGCCACGCGATTGCAAAGATCACCCAAGACACCCCCAACGCGCGTATCCTGATCTGCGGATCGCTTTATCTTGCCGGGCATGTGATGCGGGAAAACGGGGCATGATGCGCGGTCTGGCGATGACCCTGACCCTGTTGGCAGGGCAGGCCAATGCGGCGGATTTCTATTTCTGCTGGAAGGGTGAAAACGGCTATACCATGACCGGACAGATGGATATCAATCCGGTCGCCCTGAACAAGCCCGTGATCACCGAGGATGATGTGACCCTGTTCAAAATCGCGGGCTATCAGGGCGGTATCCTGCTGGGTAAGTGGGATATGGCGACCCGGGCCGATGATGCCAGCTGGATCCTGCATTTCGACCCGGCGCGCAGTGCTTTTCTGACACCGGGTGATGCCGGTCTGGGCGTCAGCCAGGCCTGGAACGCTGACGGCACGGCCACCGATTGCGGCAATCCTGGCTTTGGCTTCAATCTGGGCAACTACGCGCAGGATTTCTGCCTGAACGGTGTCTGGGTCGAAGAAAGCGGGATGCCCCCCGAAACCCCGTTTTTGGTCAGCACGATCCCTGTTGACCCGCAATGCCGGATCTATGCGCCGGTAAGTTAAGGACGAACCCCAATGACTGACAGCAACCGTAAACCGTCCCTGTCCACGCGCATCGCGCAGGCCTTGCATTTCGTCGAGGACGGCACCGGGGCAGTCACTCCGGCGATCCAGCCAGCCGCGACCTATGCCCGCGATGAAGAATATGAAGTCCGCAAACCCTATTGGTATCGCCGTGATGGCAGCCAGACCACCGCACAGGCAGAGGCGGTGATTGCAGAGCTGGAGGGCGCGACAGAGTCGCTTTTGTTCTCCTCCGGCATGTCCGCCTGTACGGCTGTGATCGAACATCTGCCAACGGGCGCCCATGTCGTGGCGCCCAAGGTGATGTATCACGGCGTGCTGGCACAGTTGCAGGGCTACGCCGCCAAGGGCCGGTTGACCCTGTCCGATTACACAGCGGGCAATCTGGATGAGCTGGCCGCCGCGATCCGACCCGGTGAAACCACGCTGGTCTGGGTCGAAACTCCCAATAACCCCAATTGGGAGGTCACCGATATCGCAGCCGCTGCCGAACTGGCCCATGCGGCGGGGGCCAAGCTGATCACCGATTGTACGGGCACGCCCCCATGCATGACCCGGGCGCTGGATTTCGGGGCCGATTTTTCATTTCATTCCGCCACCAAATATCTGGGCGGGCATTCGGATGTGACTGCCGGTGTGCTGTCGGTCCGCGAGACTGGCCCGTTCTGGGAAGAGATTGCGCTGATCCGTAAGCTGCAAGGCACGGTCCTGCAAAGCTTTGATGCATGGCTGCTGATCCGGGGCATGCGCACCCTGTTCCTGCGGGTCGAAAAAGCCTGCCAGAACGCGATGGCCGTCGCCCGTCATTTTGACGGGCATCCAATGGTTGAGGTGATCCATTACCCCGGTTTGCCCGCCGATCCCGGCCATGACGTCGCGCGGCGTCAAACGGGTGGCCAGTTTGGTGCGATGATGTCGATTATCGTCAAAGGTTCCGAACAAACGGCAATTGATGTCTGCCGGTTCTGCGAGGTGTTTTATCCCGCAACATCACTGGGGGGTGTCGAAAGCCTGATCGAACATCGTAAAACAGTGTCTGGCGATGGCTTCCCTGTCCATCCTCGCCTGCTGCGCCTGTCTATCGGCATCGAGGATGCCGACGACCTCATCTATGATCTGGAACAGGCTTTGAACCGGGCGGAACGGTAGACAGACTTTCACAGAAAGTCTGATGTCAAATCCTCTGAGAGGATTTGGTTGCGACTGATCGCTTCGCTTGCTCTTAATTTCGCCGATTCGCGAATCAGGGGATTGACCGCGAATCACTTACTCGTCTAGATTCGCGCTTAACGAAGCGTCCGGAAAATAAGGCGTAACAGAGCAGTCTTGGCAGGGCGAGTGGGCAGGCGTTACGCCTGTCTTCTTGTTTTTGGAACCCTTTGTTCAAACGATAGCCTGCCGATACAGATGCCATGTTGCATGCCCCAGGACAGGCAGGGCAAAAATCATCCCGACAAACAGCGTCAGAACTCCCAACCCCAGAAAGGCCACCACGATCAACCCCCAGGCGGCCACCGTTACGGGGTTTTGCCGGGCGATCTTGATCGACGTAACAACCGCCTTGGGGATGCCCACATGCCGGTCAATCAGCAAAGGGAAAGACACAAGACTGATCGCCAGAACAGCCACGGCAAAGACAAAACCAATCGCCACGCCTGCCACCAGCATTATCCAGCCCGGACCGGTCGTCAGCACATCGTTCAGGAAACCAAGGGCGGATTGTGGTGGTTCGGGACCAAGCGTTACGCTGTAAAGCGTGAATGCCGTGATCATCCAGGTCAGAAACAACGCCGCCAGATAGAATCCAAGTACAAGAATCGGAACGAAAGATGGCGACTGGATGATATTGAACGCATCGCGCCAGCCCGCCCGCCCGCTGATTTCGCGCTGCCGGCTCATTTCATAAAGTCCGATCGCGGCCACCGGTCCGACCAGCGCAAAGCCCGCGATGAGCGGGAAAAGCAACGGCAGCATCTCTCGGTTGACGGCAAACAGGGTCAGCACCACACCTACGATGGGGTAAATCAGAACGATGAACATCACATCCGTCCGCAGCGCCACAAAATCCTCGAACCCTTTGCGCAGGGCGATTTGCAGGTCGGCAATCTGCAAATCGCGCGTCTCGATTGGTGCATCTGTGTCACCACCCAGTTCCGCCGCCCCTTGCCTGAGATAAAGGGAGCGGCGCCTGATGGCCTGTACAAACCATGATGCGGGATTTCCGATGGTATCGACCATAAGGCTTTCTCCTCTCGTGCAAGGCAAAGAACATGCAACCGGGGCCAGAGCGTCGTCCAATTCATCTACAGCGCAATGCCTGCCTGTTCAGGGCGGCGGGCATTGGGTCTGACAAGAGTTCGTGTCAGATCATGCACGATACTTCAGGCAACTGACGATACCGCATCATAGCAGAAAAGCTGCGCCGTGTCGCCGCCAGTCAAGCGCATATGAAGAGCGGCGTCGGTAAAGGATCGGTCGCGCCGATTACCCGGCGGCGTTGTTCCCATTCGCCTTGCCCATGCATCATCCACCCTGCGCATCAGTCTGCTGCCCCCAGCCATCTGACTGCATCTCGCGTAACCGGCTGGCGGTGCGTTCGAATTCGAACGTCCCTTCACCTTCCAGATAGAGCATTTCCGGTGCCGCTGCAGCGGAACAGATCAGTTGCACTTTCGCCTCGTAAAGCGCGTCGATCAGGGTGACGAACCGTTTCGCTTCGTTGAAATTGTTCCGCGACAGGCTGGGGATGTCTTCAAGGATCAGAACCCGCACGGCTTCGGCCAAGGTCAGATAGTCCGCCGCCCCAAGTGGTTTGCCGCAAAGGTCGAAAAACTTCGCCCGCGCCACCCCGTTATGAAACTGGGGCAACTCGACCTCTCGTCCTTTGACATGCAGGATCAGCGGCGCGCATTGCCCGCCGCTGAAATCGTGCCAGATCTGTGCGATGGCGGTCCGCGCCGCATCATCAATGGGTGTGAAATAGCTGGGTGTCCCCGCCAGCCGGTTCTGCCGATAATCGGTGTCGCTGGTCAGTTCATGCACCACCATGTGGTGTTTCAAAAGGTCGATGAAGGGCAGGAATAGCTGCCGGTTCAGCCCGTCCTTATAGAGGTCATCGGGTGGCCGGTTCGAGGTGGTGACCACCGTCACACCGGCATCGAACAACGCCTCAAACAGCCGCCCGACCAGCATTGCATCCGTAATGTCAGTGATCTGCATTTCGTCAAAGGCCAGAAACCGCACCTCATCCGCCAGTTTCGCTGCCACTGGTGCAATCGCGTCATCGACCCCGCGTTTGCGGGCATCATTCATCTCCGCGTGGACCCATTGCATGAAGGCGTGAAAATGTCGCCGCTGTTTGGCCACGCTGACATGATCGTAAAGCAGGTCCATCAGCATGGATTTGCCGCGCCCCACCCCGCCCCACATGTAAAGCCCGGGCACCGTAGTCACCGTCGCCTTGCGAAAGAGGTTTTTCTTGACCGGTGCCGCCAACCCTTCACGTACCCGTTCAAGCTCGGACAGCACGGCTAACTGCGCTGGATCACTGGTTAACGTGCCCGCCGCGACGGCGGATTGGTATGCCTCTTGCACTGTCATATCTGATCGATAGCCTGACAGGCACAGGTTGAAAAGTCAGGAAGAATGGATGACCCCCCGTCCCGCAACCCCGGACGATGTGGAAATGCTGGCGCATCTGCATGTGCAGGCCTGGCAAGAAAGCTATCCCGGCTTGCTACCCGCGTCCGAGATTGCCGCCAATGGGTTTGAAAAGCGTGTGCAGGTCTGGACGTGGATTATCACGCAAGGGATCGGGCGGGTCATGCTGATTGACGATCTGGGCTTTGCCCATTTCGGCCCGCAGCGCGAGGATCAGTTCCGCGACAAAGGTTACCCGGAAGAGCTGTTTTCAATGTATCTGATCCGCGCGGGCTACGGGCTGGGGCGTGAATTGCTGACGGCTGCATATGGACCGGAAGGGCGCCCATTTACCGCCAGCGTGATCAAGGGCAATGACCGGGCCTGCGCATTTTATGAAAAATCCGGCGGCAGGCTGCTGTTGACCCGTCCCGAAAAGGTGGGCGGTGCAACCATCACGGACTGCGTTTATGGTTGGACCGACCCACCATTTACCTGACGCCCGCGCCGCGGCCCGTGCGGATCAGTTGGTTACCGCACCCAGATTTCCACCCGGCGGTTACGTGAACGACCATAGAGGTCTTCATTACATCCAACCGGTGCGGCCTCACCAAAACCAGCGACGGAGAAGTCCAGATCCTGCAAACCACCTGCCTCAGGATGTTGACGGATCCGTTCCAAGACCTGATTGGCCCGGTTGAGCGACAGTTGCACGTTATAGGCATAGTTTCCGACCGTATCGGCAAACCCGACAACGATCACCTCGCGGTCTGCATTTTCTGGCCGTGCGAGATAGTTCACCAGACGATCCAGATCGCGCAATGCCTTGCTGTCCAATGTGAAATCATCGGTGGCAAAGCGGAACGTCAAAGACAGACGGCTGGCACCGGCAAGCTGGATCGCGATATCACCGCGCGCGGCACGCCCGACCAAGGGCGGTTGCCCAATCAGCGCGGCATCGGTCAGCCGCGCCAATGCACGATCATCTTCGACGATGCCAAGGCTGAAATAGCCGGATTCCGCCACATGTGGGTCAGCGGCGGGTGAAATCATATAGTTCACCAACTGGCGCACCTCAGGTTTGGGGTTCTGGTTGTCGATGTAAAGGCGAATGCGTCTGCCCAGCAGATATTCTTCTGCTTTGCTTTTGAACGGCGTCGCCTCCGTCACGACACCACAATCCAGGACCAGATCAATCGGTTTGGTATCCCCGATATTATCGCTGATCGAATAACCAATAGCCCCCGGATTATCCTGAACAAAATTCCGCATGTCGCGACCACGGTCCAGTTCAGTCGTTCCGGGGGACAGGTCACGTTCTTCGCCAAAGGCCCAGTTTTCGAAATTCCGGCGCGCGGACCCGCCATCGCGGGCGCCCGCCAGAATTTGCATATTTGGGCCATCAACCTCTGCCCAGTTGGTGATATTATCACTGTAGATCGCGATCAGTTCCTGACGTGATAGCGCGTTAACGGGATTGCTATTATGCACAGTCATCAGCACTGAATCGACGCCGATGATGTACTCCTGCGACACGTCAAAAAGATTACCCCGCCCTTGTGCGGCCAGCGCGGCCACCTGGGACTGCGAAGGCGCCCCGGATGCCATTGCAATATCTGCGGTCCCTTCGATCAGACGGTCAAATCCAATTTCCGAGTCGTTGGACTCGACCTCCACCACAAAGGGATCGCCACCGCCGATAGGCGTGAATACAAATTGCGCGATATCATCGGGAAACTCGATTGGTTCTGATACGGTAGCATTCAGCAGTTCCGCGAATGGTTCCATCACCAAGGGCATCAGGTCTTCACCGACATTATCCGATCCAACCATCACGAGGTCAGCCTCAAGGCGGACCGGGGCGGGCTCCTCTGCCGGTTCATCAACTTCACTTGTGCTCGTGACTTGCTGCTCTTCGGTCGACGGGCACCCCGGACCGGAACACGTCATCCGGCTTGCTACAATTCGCAAGTCTCCCAGATCAGGCACCCTTACAACATATTGTACACCGTCAAATGAAATCAGGTCACCACTGACGTTGATTTGGCCATCATCGGAGCGCAGTGTGACCTGTTCGGCCAATGCCCCGCTGGCGAGGATAAACGGCATCAGAATAGTGGCGGCCACCATGCGTTTTGTGAAATGCCTGTCGTGATTTGTCATGAATCATCCTTTTTAAAACCCAAAAACTCTGCGCGCGATTCCATTGAAATGGTCACATTAACTTTTACTGTAGGGAATAAACCTGAGTTTACGCCTTTGATTTACCTCCTAAAGTGGCAATAAAATCAGCTTTTTTTGAAAACATATGACTTTGTAATGCCGGGGATCAGTAAGAGGTGTCAGTCATCATCACATTTTGTGAAATGTCGCATCACAACGGGTCAGATTGACAAATTCCGCATCGCGACGCCAAGTGTGCTGATGGACCGTCAACACGCCAATCTGATCAATCCCGTTCTGATCGCCGGATGCATTATCGTTATGACCGGATTTGCGATCCGGGCGTCCTTTGGTGTGTTCCAGATCCCGATTGCCAGCGAATTTGGCTGGCTGCGGACGGATTTCAGTCTGGCCATTGCCATTCAGAACCTTGCCTGGGGGATTGGCCAGCCAATCTTTGGCGCGATTGCCGAAAAGATCGGTGACCGCAAGGCGATCATCATTGGTGCCCTGATGTATGCTGCCGGGCTGCTGTTATCCGCCGGGGCAACCACGCCGCTGGCGCATCAGATCTACGAGATTTTTGTTGGCTTTGGCATCGCTGGCACAGGCTTTGGCGTTATTCTGGCCGTGGTTGGGCGTGCCGCATCTGATGACAACCGGTCCATGGCATTGGCGATTGCAACCGCTGCAGGGTCTGCGGGGCAGGTATTTGGCGCGCCATTGGCGGAATACCTGCTGGGCTTTCTGACATGGCAAATGACCTTCGTCGTCTTTGCCGCATTGATCCTGTCAACCTTGATGGTCTTGCCAATGATGCGCAGCCCGGTGACAGCCAGCAAGGCCGAATTGGAAGAAAGCATGGGCGCGATCCTGATCCGCGCCTTCAAGGACCCATCCTATACGCTGATCTTTCTGGGCTTCTTTTCCTGCGGCTATCAACTGGCCTTTATCACCGCCCATTTCCCCGCCCTTGTGACCGAGATGTGCGGCCCGATTGCCCAAGGCAGCATGTTGGCGGGGCTGGGCATCACCACGACCAGCGCGCTTGGCGCTGTGGCTATTTCACTGATTGGGCTGGCCAATATCGGCGGCACGTTGCTGGCCGGTTGGGCGGGCAAGCGTTACTCCAAGAAATACCTGCTCGCCGGGATTTACACCGGTCGCACGATCATTGCGGCCGCCTTTATCATGACCCCGATCACGCCTGTCACCGTGATCATATTTTCGGTCGCCATGGGTAGCCTGTGGCTGGCCACTGTGCCTTTGACCTCTGGTCTGGTCGCCCATCTTTATGGCCTGCGGTATATGGGAACGCTTTATGGGATCGTGTTCTTTTCCCATCAGTTGGGGTCGTTCCTGGGGGTGTGGCTGGGCGGTGCGCTGTATGATCTATACGGCACATATACCCATGTCTGGTGGGTTGGTGTCGGGGTTGGTGCATTCAGCGCAATTGTACATTTACCCATCGCTGAGAAGCGTCCGGGGCTGCAGACCGCCTAGCGGGGACTTACGGTTTCCTGAAAAATTTTAACCAAAAATACCGATTGAATCGGGCGAATTGAGCGTCAATGCGGGCGGGGTCAAGGATACCTTTACCAAGCACAGGTCATACAGCAGGTAACGGTTGAAAAGGAATCTCGTTACATGCTGGTCCTCGAAAGAATCGCGCTGTTTGCTGAACCCGTCGCCCTCGCTTTGGTGCTTGTCTATACCTATAGCTTCTTTGGCAGTTCGCGATGGAACCAGCATCTGGTGCATCTGATCATGGGTGGCATTTTCGGGCTAAGCGCGGTCTATGCCATGTCAAACCCGATACCGATCGCCGAAGGTGTCATTATCGATATTCGCAACCTTTTTGTCGGTCTGGCGGCCGCCTTCTTTGGATTGATCGGTGGTTTTGTTGCGTTGGTTCTGGGCGGGCTGACCCGTCTTTATGTCGGTGGAACGGGCGCTGTATCAGGGCTTATGGGCATGTCCATCGCTGTCGTCATGGGCCTTGTCTGGGCGCATTGGGTACGGCCGCGCATGTCCGGCAACAACAGGGCATTTCTGATCCTTGGTGCCATGATCACAGCGCATCTTGCCGCAGTTATTGCGCTGCCCAAGGATCTGCAAGCCAAGATCCTTATGGACCTCGGGCCGGTCTTTTTCGCAGCCAATGTGTTTGGCGCGCTGCTGCTGGGAAAGCTGCTGACCCGTGAACAGAAGCTTATGAAAGAACGTGAAGAACTGCGTTCGGCGGTGACGATTGATCCGTTGACCCAATTGCTGAACAGAAGCGCTGCGCTGAATACCTATGACGGCATGCGCGACAGAAGGGTCGGATCAGATGGCACAGCAATGCTGTGCATCGATGTGGATCATTTCAAAAGGATCAACGACACACATGGTCATTTGCGGGGCGACCAGGTGTTGGTCGAGATTGCAAAACGCATGTCGCTTTGCCTGCGCCCCGAAGACATCTTTGCCCGGATGAGCGGTGATGAGTTTGTCATCGTTCTGGACAATCTGACATCTGAGCATGCAGAGGCTGTCGCGCAGCGATGCCGCAAGACGATCAGCGCCACGCCCATTATCGCCGATGGGGCGGAAATCCATACCTCGGTCAGTATTGGTTGTGCATGGTTATCTGAGCGTCCGAATTTCAGCGACCTGCGGACGGCGGCGGATCAGGTCCTGTATCGCGCTAAGGAAGAAGGGCGCGATCGCATGGCCTTTGAAAAGTTCAAGAAAGGCGCGTTACCACCGCTTGAGCCGCGGGCCGTGGCAGTTTGACGTTTAGTCCCGCAAGGCAAGCCGTAAGGCTTCGATCAACTGGTCATCATGCGTATAGGGCAAGGCGTGATCGGCCCCTTCAACGACTTCCTGTCGCGCTTCGCGGTTCCATTGCGCCAAAAGCCCCAATGCTGAGATCGGGATCACCTGATCGTTTTCGCCCCAGATCGCCACGATTGGCACATCCTCGCGGCCCAGTTTGCGATGCTCTTCCTCCTGTATCTCGGAAAGCATGCCACGTCTGCTGGACAGGATTGCGGGCAGATATCCGCGCCGGTGCAACTCTTGCCGCTGCGCCATCAGCACCTTTTGCACAGCAGGGCGGCGCGTCCCTTTGGGGATCGCTGACAGGATTCGGCGTTTGACAAACATGCCATGCACCCAATCGCCCAGGACCGGCGTGGTCCGGCAGAATCGGGCAAATCCGCTTTCGTTGGTTTGCACCCCAGCCCCGGCCAACAGGATCATCCGTTTGATCCGGTAGGTGTTTTCAGCCGCATAAGCCGTCGCAATCGATCCACCCATGGAATAGCCCACCAAGGTCAGATCGTCACCCGCGTCCTGATGGGCAAGCAAATCGGACAATTGCCGTAAAAAAAACGCCCGGTCCTGCGCACCGGGCGGCGCATCCGACAATCCGCGCCCGTAAAGGTCATACATCAGCACGCGGTAACCCATGGCGCCAAGTCCTTCGGCAACACCGTCCATCGCAACCGACGGGGTTGCCAGACCATGGATCAACACCGCGACTGGCCCACGCGTCGGCCCGACCCATCGATAATGCGTCACTCCTTGCGACAATTGGGCGAAATCACCATCCGCCCCGTGCCGGGCGGTCGCCCCGACTGCAGGCCGCATCCGTTCACGGATAAAGGGGATCACGGCGAGCAAAACCAACCCCGCCAGGGTCGCAGCATACCACATCAGTTTCCGTTCCTTCCCGCCCCTTGCCAGGCGGACAGTATGTACCTGCTGGTCATCAAATCAAGGTGGGCGCCGCCGCCATTTTTAAACAGCGTGATTTCTGTGTCATCACTGCGCCGGAATGCATCTGGCTGATAATAGTCGGCCACCACGTCACCCGCGGCGATAGCGCCGCTTGCAATCGGGATCATCAGCTCACCGATATGTTCAATTGTCGTGTCCCAGCTATCAACAAAAACCGACGCCCGCTGCAACGCGCGGTCATCAGCCTCGCGCATATCGGGGCGGTATGCGCCGATCAGATCAAGATGTTGCCCAGGCTGCAGCCAGTCCCCCCTGATCACCGGGTCGTGCGACATCGTGGCCACTGTGATGATATCGGCGGACTGCACCGCGCTTTCCAGATCCTCTGCGATTTGCACATCGGGGTGATCTGCCTGGAATGCTGCCGCCCCGGCGGAAGATCTGTTCCAGATCGTGAACCGCGCCTGCGGGAAAGCCGCGCTGTAGGCCTGATGCAGGGACTGCCCGACGGTGCCTGCCCCAACGATCAAAATATTGCGGCTGTCAGGCCGCGCCAGGCGTCGCGCCGCAAACAGACTATCGCCTGCGGTTTTCCATTTGGTGACCAGATGGAAATCCAAAATCGCCTCTAGCGCCCCATCCTGCCCGGAAAACAGGTTCACTGCCCCCCCGATTGCGGGCTTCCCGGCATCCTTGTTACCCGGAAAGATCGTGGCGCATTTGACGGCCAATCCCATCCCCGCGATCCATGCCGACCGGTTCAGCAGGGTGTTGTCGCCTTCGTATAAAAACACGTCGGCCACTTCGGCTTTTGGGCGGCGATGCCCGTCGGCGAATGCATCCGTCAGGGCAAGCCAATCCAGATGCGCCTCGCCTTCGGCGAAAGGGATCACCACCGTCATGGTGTCACCACCAATCTGGTCGCTCGTTGCGCACGCGGTAAGGCCATAAACTCTCCCCTATACTATCAATACCTTAACAACCGGGCGCGGTGTGTAAACTATTTCGCCTGCGCATCCCGCCAAATCGCAAACAATCCCGCCCCGAGGATCAGCACCATCCCGACATAATCCCATGTGCTGGGATATTCTGCGAATACGATGATCCCCCAGATCACAGACATCGGCAGGGCCAGATATTCGAACGGGGCCACGAATGACGCCTCGCCCACCCGGTAAGCCTGGCTGATCAGATAACCGCCGAACCCGATGCCAATGCCGATCACCGCAAAAGCCGGATAATGCGCAGGCTGAGGCCAGCTCCATTCCCGCAAAAGAAAGGCGAGTGATGCATTGCCTTGATCGCCAAACCGTCCGTCACCAACAGCCAACCCCATAAGCAGGCAAACCACAATGAAGCTCAACTGGATATAAAACGCCATTGTGCCCGCGCTTTCCGTTGCCTTGATCCGCCGGGTGATGATGTGGATCGCCGCGTAAAAGAACGCAGCCGCCAGTGGCAGCAGCGATGCAAGCTGAAACGCCGCCGTGCCGGGCCGCATCATGACCAACACACCAACAAACCCGACCCCAATCGCCGCCCAACGTCGCGGCCCGACCGTTTCCCCCAGAAAGATCACCGAAAACCCGGTGATCACCAGCGGGCTGATGAAAAAGATCGCCACCGCATCGGCCAGTGGCATGGCCGCCAGCCCCAGAAAGAACGTCATATTGGCAATCACCACGCAGAACCCGCGCAGCAGATGCATGCGCAAACGATTGGTCCGCGCGATGGTCCAGCCGTCGGTTAATGGCGCAATCACAGCCAGAATGATGATCAGCCCGATCACTGACCGGATCAGCACCACCAGATGCAGCGCGTAATCTTCGCTCAGGAACTTGATCGCCACATCGTTGATCGACAGCAGCATCACCGCCGCCGTTGCGCAAATGGCCCCCAGCGCCGCCGGAGATATGGTGCCCATTCTATTCATACTGCCAGTGGTCGCAGCGATGGGCGGGGCTGTCTATCTCTATTTGATGCGCAGTTGTGCCGCCTGCCGCACCATCAGTTCCAGCGCATCAAGGAACCGCGCCCTGTCAGCCTTGCCAAAGGGTTTGCCGCCGCCTTGCCGAAACGGATCTGCGGCCCGCATATCGGCCATCAAATCCCGCGTGGCCAGTACATTGCCGATGTTTTTGTCGGTCAGCGCCTCACCATTATGTTTCAGTACCAAAGCGCCGTTTTCGATGCAGCGCGCGGCAAGGGGGATGTCACCGGTGATCACCACATCGCCTGCCTTTGCCCTGTCGGCAATCCACATATCAGCCACATCCGGCCCGTCCGGCACTACAATTGTTTCCACAAACGGATTGGCCGATGGTCGGATGCCGCCGTTCGAGACCACGAACATCTTGAGCTTATGGCGTGTGCCGACACGCTCCACCTCGGCCTTTACCGGGCAGGCGTCGGCGTCGATATAGATCACTGATAAAGCGCCTCGGCATGGAAGGTCACGTGATCCTCCATAAAGGTCGAGATGAAGAAGTAAGAATGATCATAGCCCTTTTGCAGCCGGATATGGGCGTATTGGCGGCGGGCTGCGATGGCACCGGCCATCTGTTCGGTGCCCAGCAGGTCGCCGAATTGGTCGTCAGTGCCAGTGTCGATCAACATCGGTCCGGCAAACCCGTGTTCGCGCATTAAAAGGCTCGCATCATGCGGTTTCCACAGCTCTTCATCACTGCCCAGATAGGCCGTGAACTGTTTGCGGCCCCAGTCGCTGCCCGTCGGATGGCAGATCGGGGCAAAGGCGGAAACAGAGCGGAACCGCCCAGGCAAGGACATGGCCAGCGTGAGCGCCCCGTGCCCGCCCATGGAGTGACCGGTGATTGACTGGCTATCCATATCAATCGGGAAATTTGCGGCCAGAATGCCGGGCATTTCTGTGGCGATGTAATCCCACATCTGGAAATGCGGCTTCCACGGCTCCTGCGTCGCGTTCAGATAGAAACCCGCACCCTGGCCCAGATCGTAAGCCTCATCATTGGCAACGCCATCACCGCGCGGGGAGGTATCAGGAAAGACCAGTGCGATCCCTTGTTCCGCCGCCCAGGCCTGCGCGCCCGCCTTGGTCATTGCGTTTTCGTGGGTACAGGTCAGGCCAGACAGAAACCACAGCACAGGCACTGGGCCATGCGCAGCCTCGGCCGGTAGAAACACGGCGAATGTCATCTCGCAATTGCAAGCGGTTGAGGCGTGTTTATAGACGCCCTGGGTGCCGCCAAAGCACCGGTTTTCTGAAACAGTTTCCATCATACTCTCCGCACGGGTTTGCCCTATGGCTACTGGAACCCCGTCACCCATGCAATGACAGCCGACACTGTCACGATACTGATGATCGTCGAAATCAGGATGGAAGCGGAAACTCGCGCAGGGGCGACCCCATAATGCTGAGCGATGATGTAGACATTGCCAGCCACCGGCAAGGCTGCTGCGGCGATCATGACACCGGCGGCATAGGCATCAATCCTGAACACCAGCAAGGCCGCGATGGCGACAGCAGCCGGATGCAGCACCAGTTTGCAAAGCGATAGCCAGCCTGCCACCGCCATCCGTTCCGCCGATTTTGTGGCCAGCGACGCCCCGATAGCGAATAACGCACCCGGCGTTGCCGCCCCGCCCAGCAAGGTAAGGAATTCGTTGACGGGCACCGGCACGTTGACCTTATAGGCCGACACAATCAGCCCGGCAGAGATCGACACGATCATCGGGTTCTTGATCAGCCCCAGCGCCACGGTCACCAAAATGCGGGGCGACATCCGCCCGTCGCGTGACCCGGTGATCAGGATCACGATCAAGCTGCCAAAGACGATCAGATCGACCGCCAGCACCATCATGATCGGCCCGACCGCAGCCTCACCCAGCAGCAGCGCCAGCATCGGAATGCCCAGAAAACCCACATTGCCGATGACGGCGCATTGCGCCTCGACCGCTGCTTCGGCGACGCCGCGCCGCATCGCAACAAGGGTTGCAAACAGGTAGATGATCCCGGTGCCTGCCAGATAGGCCAGCACAAAGCGCCAATCCAGGATCGCATCCAGCGACAGATTGGCCGAAAACCGGAACAACATCGCTGATAGTGCAAAGTAGAACACGAATTTGGTCAGATAGGCCGTCGCCTCTGGCGTGAAAAACCGGGTCCGTGCGGCCCCATACCCCACCGCGATCAGCATGAAGAACGGCAGGGTTTTCAGAAAGATATCCCACATATCAGTCGAAGGTGCCCGCCGCCCGGCTCATCAACATAAAGGCGCGAGCGGTGCGGGTTTCGGCCAGTTCCAGCAGATCAGCATCGGTGGCCAATTCTTCAAACGTGATCAGCATCTGGTCAAACTTGCGCAGGAAGTGATGGACGGTGTCGCGAAAAATCGTGTCTTCACGCATCCGCCCGGTAGCCAATGCCAGCGACGACCGGTCGCGCACTGCACCCAGTGTTTCGATACTGCGCCCACGTTCGCCTTTGGCAAAACGGCGCCAGACATCGGCGCTTGCGGGATCGGGCCGCAGATCATCCATGTAAATCCCGTCCTGCGACAACAGCGTCAGCACATCCTGACTGGCCTGCACCAGCCTGCGCGCGTTGCGGTCACGCAAGGTGCGGCGCAGCGCGGCAAACCCGTCATGATCGTTTTCATCATCGGGAAAGTTCAGCGCACGGATCAGGTCCAGCCGGTCCAGTGGCGGGTCCATCTCTTCCGCCGATGTGCCAAGCGGCAGCGTTTGCTGGTCCGGGGGCTGCGGGGCCGGTTGTGGGACGATCAGGCGCGACACCTCGCGCCGAGAGGTGAACCCAGACACGGCGGTCTGCGTTTGCTTGGCGGTTTCGGCGATTTCATTCAGCTTGGTTTCGACATTCGGTTCGGTCGTTTTTTGTGCCTGTGCCGCCTGATAGGTCTGGCGCATCCCATCAATCGCCATCTGCACGCGAAACGATTCCTCGCGCATGATCCGGGCGGAGCGGGCAGCGGCGGCAGCGACCCAGATCATCGCAACAGGCATGAAAATCGCGATCAGCATCAGCACAAAGCGTAGACTGTCAAAGGGCTGCCCCGGTTGTCGTGCCGGTGGCAAAAGCCAGAAAAACAAGCCCACAACCACAAGCCAGCCCACCGCAAGACCCGCCGCGATCTTGTCGATGCGGGTCAGGTTTTCATCTGCCGGTGTCAGCTGATCGGCCATGTGCGGCACCCGGTCCCTAGAGGTAGCTGATTTTCAGGATCTCATAGCTGCGCACCCCGCCGGGCGTGCGGACATCGACGCTGTCGCCTTCATCCTTGCCGATCAGCGCGCGCGACAGGGGTGATTTCATGTTCAGCTTGCCGTTTTCGATATCGGCCTCGTATTCGCCAACGATCTGATAGGTCTTTTCTTCGTCCGTATCTTCATCAACGATTTCAACGGTCGCACCGAATTTGATCGTGCCGGACAGCTTGGCCGGATCGATCACGTCAGCAAGCGAAATCACGCCTTCCAGCTCTTTCACCCGTCCTTCGATAAAGGACTGCTTTTCCTTGGCGGAATGATACTCTGCATTTTCGGACAGATCGCCATGCTCGCGCGCCTCTGAGATGGCGCGGATGATTGCCGGACGTTCCACCGTTTTCAGGTGCTTAAGCTCTGCATCAAGCTTGTCAAAACCGGCACGGGTCAGTGGTATCTTTTCCATAATGCCCCCAAGGCGAAAATCATCAATCGGACGTTCATAGCTTAGCGTTCGGTGACGTTCAACAGGCGGTTTGCAGGCATTGCCGATCCGGTAAATCCGCGATCTGGTGTCGCGCCTTGGCGTTTTGACGTCGTGTCTTGATTGCTCCGCAACCGTTCCTCGGGTAACCCTTGCTGCGACTTGATAAAAGGGGTGCGCCCCTCCCGCGAAAAGGATGTGACGATGGCCGAGATTGAACGCGAAGCAATGGAATATGACGTGGTTATCGTGGGTGCCGGGCCTGCTGGCCTTTCGGCTGCGATCCGTCTGAAACAACTGGATGCCGAGCTGAATGTCGTTGTCCTTGAAAAAGGGTCCGAAGTTGGCGCGCATATCCTGTCAGGTGCTGTTCTGGACCCTGCTGGCCTGAACCGGCTGATCCCGGATTGGAAAGAAAAAGGCGCGCCGCTGAACGTCCCTGTCAAGGAAGACAATTTCTATATGCTTGGCGAAGCGGGCAAGCTGCGCATCCCCAATTTCGTCATGCCACCGCTGATGAATAATCACGGTAACTATATTGTTTCTATGGGAAATGTCTGCCGCTGGATGGCGGAGCAGGCCGAAGAATTGGGCGTTGAGATTTTCCCCGGCATGGCCTGTTCCGAACTGGTTTTTGGTGATGATGGTGCGGTCAAAGGCGTCGTTGCCGGTGAGTTCGGCAAGGCCGAAGATGGCACTCCTGGCCCATCCTATGAACCGGGGATGGAGCTACATGGCAAATACGTTTTCCTGTCCGAAGGTGTGCGCGGGTCGCTTTCCAAACAGGTGATTGCCAAATTCGATCTGGGTGCCGGTTATGATGTTCAGAAATACGGCCTGGGCATGAAGGAAATCTGGGAAATCGACCCTGAAAAGCATCGCGAAGGCACCGTGACCCACACGATGGGTTGGCCACTGGGCAGCAATGCTGGCGGCGGCTCATTCATCTATCACCTTGAAAATAATCAGGTTTATGTCGGTTTTGTGACCCACCTGAACTACAAGAACCCGCATGTTTTCCCTTACATGGAGTTCCAGCGCTTCAAGCATCATCCGATGGTGGCCGAACTGCTTAAGGGCGGCAAACGCGTCGCTTACGGTGCCCGTGCCATTTCCGAAGGCGGCTATCAGTCCATGCCGCAGCTTGAATTCCCAGGCGGTGCCTTGCTGGGCTGTTCGGCAGGCATGGTCAACGTGCCGCGCATCAAGGGCAACCACAACGCGATGCTGTCCGGGATCGAGGCGGCAGAGGCTGCTGTAACGGCGATCAAGGCAGGTCGTGGAGGTGACATCATGGGTGGATATGACGCCGCTGTGCGCCAGGGCGCGATTGGTGATGACCTGAAAAAAGTACGCAATGTCAAACCCTTGTGGTCGAAATATGGTCTTGTCGCCTCGCTCGGCATCGGCGGGATGGATATGTGGATGAACACATTTGGCCTTGGGTTTCTGGGCACCTTGCCGCACGGCAAATCTGATGCAGACGCCACAGAAGAGGCCAGCAAGCACAAGCCAATCGATTATCCCAAACCCGATGGCACCTTGTCCTTTGATCGTCTGACCAATGTGTCCTTCAGCTTTACCAATCACGAAGAAAGCCAGCCTGCGCATTTGCAGCTGGCCGACCCAAGCGTGCCGGTTGATGTCAATCTGGCAAAATATGCAGGCCCATCAGCACGTTACTGCCCCGCAGGCGTGTATGAATTCGTGGAGGAGGAAGGCAAAGACACCCGATTTGTCATCAACTTCCAGAACTGCGTGCATTGCAAAACCTGCGATATCAAGGACCCAAGCCAGAATATCACCTGGACGGTGCCGCAGGGCGGTGACGGGCCGAATTACCCCAATATGTGAGTTCGGAAGATGGCCGCGCGCAACGTCCGGTGGGGGTGCGTGCCGTGGTCGCGCCCGGATGCAGGCGAATCATGGTTAATCACCAGCGTTTGCTGTTTTTTGGGCTGTCGGCAAAGCGTCGGTGGAACGTCGGCAAAACGTCGGACCCCGTTACCAATATCGGTGCAGTAATGGACCGTGCGGTGCAAAGGTAAACCCTGGCTTAACCTTTACGCGGCCCGCTTGATCGCCTCTAACAGACGCGCGCGCGCGCCGGGAACGGGGCGATCCCCAAGGCTCTTGATCAGCCGGTTTTCGATGAAATAGCCGGTCGTCCCCAGTGCCGTCAGGATATCGGCGGCACTAGCATCACCTTTGCCCGCCAGAACCGGCGGCAGGGGCAACATACGGTCGGCCCATTCACCCGCGCCTTCGCGGCTGACTGCCCTGCCGGATTTGGGCGAGACATAGATCAGATCCTCGTTCACGCCATGCACAGCGCATTGCGACAGGTCCAGACCAAACCCAAGGTCGTCCAGCAATGCCTGTTCCCAGCGTAGATAGGCCAAGGGCCATATGTCAGCCTGACCCAGAAGATCCAGCAACTGGATCGTCCGGGTGTAAAGTTCATCATGCGCCTCGCGTTCGGGCAGCACATGGGTCAGCAATGCGCAAACCGCGTTCAACCCCGCCAGCGACAGCCGGTCGCCCATGGCTGCAGCGGCGCGGCTGCGCAGCGGCTCCAATGTGAACGCGCCCAGATGATCATCCAACCGTGCCTTCCACGTCACGGCGATCTGCGCACCGGGCTGGATGGCCGGGGTCATTTTGCGGCTGGTCCCACCGCGCACAACGCCCGCGTGGCGGCCATGGGTGGCGGTGAACACCTCCAGGATCACCGAGGCTTCGCCAAAGGGGCGGCTTGCCAGAACGGCGCCTTCATCTGTCCAGCTGATCATGGGTTAACCTGCCAATGCATAAACGCAACTTCGGCCAAGGGGGTGCCAAAATGCAAGCGGTGCATCATGGTCTTAGGGCAGGACGCCTCCGGCGGGGGAGTATTTTTGGCAAAATGATAAGACAAAATTAACCATGAATGCCGATTGTCATCATGCGGAACAGGCTGGAGAGCCGATGACCGTGCAAAGTGATGAACGATTGTTTATCGCCGGGGCAAAGTGTTTATCATTTTGCCCCAAATACTCCCTGCGCGGAGCGCATAAAAGTCATTCAAGCCCCGGTTCATCCAGCAAGTGGCGGCCTGCTTTATCCTCGACCTCGATCACCCACAGGTCCGGATCAAAGCTGCGTTGTTTGGCGATGGAATTATCAACTTCCGCCTCTTCGCCCTCGACCAGCACCATCCATTGCCGGTCGCCCGTCATCAGATCAAAACTGCGCTGATAGCAGCGCGCCTGCCCGTCCAGTGTGTTGAGCTTGACCAGAACTGCCCCGGCGGTGTTGTCGCCGCGCTTGACCACAAATGCCGGAATTTCCTGCAACCGCAGCCGCGTCAAATAGGCAGAGACCCAGATATCCGCTGTGAGCTTCATCAGTGACCCCGTCCCGGGCTTGACCCGGGACCTCTACGCCGCGTCAGGTCGAGGTCCCGGGTCAAGCCCGGGACGGCGCGGCTAGCTATTGCCATCTTTGAAATCCAGACCCATCTCGGAATAGCGTTCGGATTCTTCCAGCCAGTTTGGCCGCACTTTGACCTGCAGGAACAGATGCACCCGGCGGCCCAGAAATTCCTCAAGCTCGACCCGGGCGGCGGTGCTGACCGCCTTGACGGTTTCGCCGCCTTTGCCCAGCACGATCCCCTTATGCCCGTCGCGGGCGACATAGATGATCTGATCGATCCGGGCGGTTCCGTCTTTGCGTTCTTCCCAACTTTCGGTCTCAACCGTCAGTTCATAGGGCAGTTCCTGATGCAGCCGCAATGTCAGCTTTTCGCGCGTCATTTCGGCGGCAATCATCCGCATGGGCAGATCGGCGATCTGGTCTTCGGGGTAAAGATGCGGCCCTTCTGGCACCTGATCCACCAGCCAGCCGCGCAGGGCGTCGCAGCCATGCCCCCGTTCGGCTGAGATCATGAAGGTTTCGGCAAAAGGATACGCCTCGTTCATGTCTTTTGTCAGCGCCAGCAGCACCTCTGACTTGACCTTGTCGATCTTGTTGATCGCCAGTGCCACGGGGCTTTTGCCCGCACGCTCTGCCAGTGTTTCCAGAATGGCGCTGACCCCTTCGGTCATGCCCCGATGCGCCTCGATCATCAGCACCACCACATCCGCGTCTGCCGCCCCGCCCCAGGCCGCCGCGACCATCGCCCGGTCAAGCCTGCGCCGTGGTTTGAACAGCCCCGGCGTGTCGATAAAGATCAGCTGTGCTGCCCCTTCCATCGCCACACCCCTGATCCGCGCCCGGGTCGTTTGCACCTTGTGGGTCACGATCGACACTTTGGCCCCGACCATCCGGTTCAACAGCGTGGATTTACCTGCATTCGGTTCCCCGATCAGGGCTACAAATCCGGCCTTTGTCGCCGCATCATTCATTCGCTTACTTTCTGCAAAAGGGCTGTGGCCGCCGCCTGTTCGGCATGCCGTTTTGACCCGGCTGTCGCCTGTTCGGACGCGCCCGAGGCCAATTGCACCTGAATGGTGAAAACCGGCTGATGATCCGGGCCGCTGCGCGCAATTTCGGTATAGCGCGGGGGCACTTCGCCGCGCGCCTGCGCCCATTCCTGCAGGGCTGTTTTGGCGTCCCGCGCATCAGCGGCCACATTATGCACCCGGTCCCCCCATTGCGCCAGCACGACGTCCCGCGCCGCCGGGAACCCGCCATCCAGATAGACCGCGGCGATCACCGCTTCCATGGCGTCGGCCAGCAGCGCTTCTTTGCGCCTGCCGCCGGATTTCATTTCTGATCGCCCCAGTTTCAGCACCGCGCCCAGATCGATCTGGCGCGCCACATCTGCGCAGGCTTCCCGCCGCACCAGCGCGTTGTAACGTGGCGCAAGCAGTCCTTCGGGGGCGGATGGGTCTGCTTTTAGCAATGCCTCGGACATGACCAGCCCAAGCACCCGGTCGCCCAGAAATTCCAGCCGCTGGTTATCATCCCGATGCGGGCTGACGATGGACGAATGGGTGACCGCGCGCAGCAGCAATTCCGGCTTGTCAAATGTGTAGCCAAGTCGCCTGGAAAAGGCAGAGAGGTCTGTTGATAGCTTCAATCGAGCGCCTTGAAGAAACGGTCGCTGCGCCAGGTCCAGAAATAGAGCATGGAGCGCCCGGCGGAGGAGAACATCACCCGGTCAGCCCGCCCGACAAGATCCTTGGCTTCGACAAAGCCAACACCGCCTTGCGCTTGACGAAACCGGCTGTCGGTGGAGTTGTCGCGGTTATCGCCCATGAAGAAATACTCGCCCTCGGGCACAGTAAAGACGCCAGTTGTATCGGCGGCCCGATTGCCAATATTTAGGATCGCATGGCTTGTCCCGTTTGGCAGTGTTTCGATCTGGCGTGGTTTTTCGCAGGCCGCCCCAAGCCCGACCGCCCCATTGGCGCATTGTGGTTGCTGGCCCAGCGGCCCTTGCGGTTCCATAGTCTCGACAAAGACGCCCGCATCTTCGACCGCGACGGCCTCATCATTGATATAAAGCCGCCCATCCGTCATTTTCACCCGGTCGCCGGGCAGCCCGATCAACCGTTTGATGAAGTCCCGCCCCGTCACAGGGTGCCGGAAGACGACGATATCGCCCCGTTCGGGTTCTGATCCAAACAACCGTCCGTCATTGTCTTCGAACCAGCCGCAGAAATCCTCTGCCCCCAGATCAATCCCGGCTTGTGGGATCCGGATCGATGGGCAGGACGCATAGGAATAGCCATAGGCCATTTTGTTCACGAACAGGAAGTCACCGATCAGCAGCGTGTCCTTCATGGAGCCCGATGGAATCCAGAATGGCTGAAAGAAGATCGTCCGGAAAATCCCGGCAATCACCAGCGCCCAGAAGATCGTCTTGAATGTCTCGACGATGCCGCCAATGAAGCCTTTTCCTTCGGCCATAATGATATCCTTCGTTCGGTTTGGGGCTACATGATGCGGCGGACCTGTCCTGTCAAGCGATGGGCCGCGCCTCGATCACCACAAAGGCCTGTGCCCATGGGTGATCATCGGTCAAGGTTACGTGAATGATCGCTTCGTGCCCCGGTGGCGTCATCTGGTCCAGCCGTTCCTTGGCCCAGCCTGTCACTGCCATGACCGGTTGTCCGGTCGCCAGGTTCGACACTGCCATGTCCCGCCAGGAAATCCCCATGCGCAGCCCGGTGCCCAGCGCCTTGGAGCAGGCTTCTTTGGCGGCCCAGCGTTTGGCATAGGTGCCTGCCACATCCTTGCGTCGTTCTGCCTTGGCCTGTTCGATATCCGTAAACACCCGGTTGCGGAACCGGTCACCGAACCGGTCCAGCGTGCCCGCAATCCGGTCGATATTTGCAAGATCCGTGCCGACGCCAAGGATCATTTGTGCCACCTTTGCACCGTCATGTCGTTTCCAGATCGATGACCATGATGCCATCTGCACCGCCGTCACACAGCGCCACAAGCCGTGCGCCCAGCGCACTGTGCCTTGCGTCACCCGCATAGGTGTTCAGGGCCTCCGTGTCGGTGAAAGTCCCGATAAAGCCGTAGGGGTATTGCGCCGATTTATCTTCGAAATCGCGGTTTGGCCCGTGGTCGAACCCGATGAAACCGGGCAGATGGCCGACAAGTGCAGCCAGCTGATCCATGATCTGTGCCAGTTCGCCAGCGTCATGATCATCAGGCAGCGCCAATAGAACGATGTGACAGATCATGATTTACCCTCTGATTGGTAGATATGCGCGACCCTGTCTTCATCCAGCCCGCCATGCCAGTCAAACGCCCCGTCACACGCGGCATGAAAATCGCTGATCGTCAGTTTGGGAAAGCGGAAGAAAGCGTCGCTGGTATTCGCCTGCTGCGCGGCAAAGATCACCCGGTCAATCTGCGCCCAGCGCATGGTGGACAGACACATTTCACACGGTTGGCAGGAGGCGATCAGCGTTGTGCCGGACAGATCGCGGCTGCCCGTCAGTTTCGCGGCCTTGCCGATGACCACAACTTCCGCGTGGCGGCTGACATCGTCGGTATCGCCCACCTCGTTCCGGGCGGTGGCGATGACCTGCCCGTCTTTGACAATGGCTGCGGTGAAGACGATATCGTGCCCATCGGCGGCGAGCGCGCAGGCATGATCTGTCACCTCGCGCATGGCCGCGCGTTCGGCACCGGTTGGTGTGATCATTGGGCATGGCCCCGTGTGAAAAGGAGGGTCAGCCCAGCCGCGCCGAAGAGGATGCCAAATGTCGCCTCGAACCAGCGCCGCGCGCACGTGTAGGCGCGGATCATCCGGGCCGAGGAAAAAAGAACACCGTAGCCAAAGAACACGATGCAGGATGCCGTCAGAAGCATCGCGAAGGTCTGCCATATCTGGGCGGGTGGCGCATTGGCTGGGACAGCGACTGCAAAGACAGCACCCCAGCCGAGGATGGCCTTGGGGTTGGTCAGGTGGATCAGCGCGCCTTTGATCCAAAGGCGGCGCAGGCTTGTATCAGTCAGCCCCGTCGCCACGGCGCTGTCACCACTTTTCCATGCCGCGCGCAAGGCTTTGTAACCCAGATAAATCAGGAACACCGCCCCGACATAGCGCAGGATCGTGAAGGCCCAGACATGGGTCAGCATAAGCGCGCTCATCCCCAGTGCGGCCGCGACACCCCAGCAGGCAGAGCCGGTGACGATCCCGCCAGCCACGGCCAGACCGGCGGCCCGCCCCCGTTGCATGGCCGTGCCCGCGATGGCGAGCGTTGCAGGACCGGGGCTGCCACCGCCAACCATCCAAGCGATCAAGAGAAGGAGAATTTCCAAACTTTATCCCCGCGCTGCGTCCATGATCCGACGCATTTCTGCGATGGCTGGGGTGAGACCCCGAAAAATCGCCTCGCCAATCAGGAAATGCCCGATATTGAGTTCCATCACCTGCGGCAGGGCGGCGATGGGACTGACGCAATCATAGGTCAGCCCGTGACCTGCATGCACCTCTAACCCCAGATCATGGGCGAAACCGGCCATGTCGGTGAGTTTTGCAAGTTCATCGTCCCGTTCGTCGAACCGTCCTTCGGCATGCGCGTCGCAATAGGCGCCGGTGTGCAGTTCGATCACCTCTGCCCCGATCCGATGCGCGGCTTCAATCTGTCGCTGATCGGCGGCGATGAAGATCGACACCCGGCAACCCGCATCGCGCAGGGGGGCGATATAATGGGCCAGTGCATTTTCTTCGCGCGCGACTTCCAGCCCGCCTTCGGTTGTGCGTTCTTCCCGCTTTTCCGGGACGATGCAGACGGCATGGGGTTTATGCCGCAGGGCGATCTGTTGCATTTCCGCAGTGGCCGCCATTTCGAAATTCAGCGGGCCGTTGAGCGCGTCCATCAACCCTTCGATATCGGTGTCGGATATGTGCCGCCGGTCTTCGCGCAGGTGGGCGGTGATCCCGTCTGCGCCCGCCTCTTCGGCCATGATCGCCGCGCGCACCGGATCGGGCACGGCCCCGCCGCGGGCGTTTCGCACGGTTGCCACATGGTCGATATTCACACCAAGGCGCAGCTTGTTTGTCATAACCGTTTCCTTTGCTAGGTCACTGACCAGCGTCATCGGCAGGTGACGCCTTTTTCTTGAGTTGGTCAAGCTTTGCGCGCAACGCTTTTTTTCGGCGTTTCTGATAGGCCGAAATCAGCGGGAATGACAGGTAATAGAGGCAGGTAGCCGTCAGAAGCCCCGGCACGATGCCCCCGATCAGATAGGGCAGGAAAACCTGGTCATAGAACACCGCCAGCCCGTGCCAGTCGGCCTTTGCGGGGGTAAAGATCGCCTTGAAATTATGCGACAGATCGTAGCCCGCATCGATGAATTTTTGCCCCAGACGGGCATGCGACCCTTCGGGCAGGCCCAGCACCCATGATCCAATGCTGATCGCGCTGTAGCCGATTGCCGGGAAGGTCAGCGGGTTGCCAAAGAAGGTTGCCATCAATGCGGCCAGCACATTGCCCCGTACCGCGGTCGCGATCAGCCACGCCCCGAGGAAATGCAGCCCGAAAAACGGCGTGAAGCAGATGAACACCCCCGCCCAGATGCCCCGGCAGATTTTTTCGGGAGTGTCCGGCAGGCGGCGCAGCCGGTGATTGACGTATTGCGCAGCCCTGGTCCAACCGCCGCGAGGATAGACAAAATCGACAACGATCCGCCAGATCGGTCGCCTATCCCTGCGTTTGAACACCAAAACTACTCTTCCTTCCCGTACTGGCGAGACCGGGGTCCCGATACCGCGCGATTGATGACACGTTGTTTTCCGCCTCAAGCGCCGTCATCACCCGGTGCAGATGTTCTGCGTCCCGCAGATCCACATCGATGAGCAACCTATAATAGTCCGGTTTGCGGTCAATGAATCGCAGATCCGAGATATTGGCGTTCTGTTCGCCAATCAATGTGCAGATCCGCCCAAGCACGCCGGCATCATTTGTAATGGTCGCATCAAAGGTGACGGTGTTGACCGCGCTATGCGTGCCTTCGTGCCATTGCAGGTCAATCCAGCGTTCCGGCTGATCCTCGTAATCGATCAGCGCTTCGCAATCGATCGCATGGACCATGACCCCCTGCCCCCGAAAGGTGATCCCCAGAATCCGTTCCCCCGGCACCGGCTGGCAGCAGGCGCTGCGTTGTTGCACCTGATCAGGGCCCAGCCCGACAACCGCCCGTTTCTGATCCACCTCTTCGCCGTGCCGGTCTTTCAGCTCGGGGTAGATCGCGCGCACGACGTCCCGGCCCATCAGTTCTGCGCTACCAAGCCGGTACAGCATTTCATCGCTGTTTTCGAGCGCCAGCGCCTTGGCCGCCGTGCGCAACGCCTTGACCGTCGCGGATTTGCCCACGTTTTCAAAGGCGACCCGCGCCAGTTCCCGGCCCAGCCGGATGAACCTTTCACGGTCTTCGTCTTTCAGACTGCGCCGGATCGCGGTTTTCGCCCGCCCGGTCACTGCGATATCGATCCATGTCGCCTGCGGTGTCTGCCCTTCGGCGGTGACGATATCCACCGATTGCCCGTTTTTCAGCCGCGTCCAAAGCGGCACCCGCAGCCCGTCGACCTTGGCCCCCACACAGGCCGACCCGATGCGTGTGTGGATCGCATAGGCGAAATCAATTGGCGTCGCCCCGCGCGGCAGCTTGATCACATCCCCCTTGGGCGTGAAGCAAAACACCTGGTCGGTATACATCTCCAATTTGACAGCTTCGAGGAACTCATCGTGGTCCTGATCTTCGTCCAGCCGTTCGGTCAGGGACGACAACCAATGCACCGGATCAACGGCAAACCGGTTTTCGACCCGTTCCCCGTTTTTATAAGACCAATGCGCGGCCACCCCGGTTTCGGCAACTTCGTGCATTTCGCGGGTCCTGATCTGCACCTCGACCCGTTTGCCATCGCGCCCCGACACGGTGGTGTGGATCGACCGGTAGCCGTTGGATTTGGGCTGGCTGATATAGTCCTTGAACCGGCCCGGCACAGATTTCCAGCGCTGGTGGATCGCCCCCAGGATACGGTAGCAATCCGCCTCTGTCGCGCAGATCACCCGAAAGCCATAGATGTCGGACAGGCGGCTGAACCCCTGATCCTTTTCCTGCATCTTGCGCCAGATCGAATAGGGTTTCTTGGCCCGACCGACCACATCGGCCTGTATCTGCGCCTTTTCCAGTTCCACCCGCATATCGGCGGTAATTTTCTGGACCACATCGCCGGTTTCGCGTTGCAGGGTGATGAACCGCCGGATGATCGAATTGCGCCCTTCAGGGTTGATCACCCGGAATGACAGATCTTCCAATTCGTCCCGCATCCATTGCATCCCCATCCGACCTGCGAGCGGGGCGAAGATGTCCATGGTTTCGCGCGCTTTTTGCACCTGCTTTTCAGGCCGCATCGATTTGATGGTGCGCATATTGTGCAGCCGGTCGGCCAGTTTGACGAGGGTCACCCGCAAATCCCGGCTGGTGGCCATGAACAGTTTGCGAAAGTTCTCCGCCTGCTTGGTCTGGGTGGAGTTCAGTTGCAGATTGGTCAGCTTGGTGACGCCATCGACCAGATCAGCGATTTCGCGGCTGAACCGTTTCTCGACCTCGGAAAACGATGCTTTCGTGTCCTCAATCGTGTCATGCAGCAAGGCGGTGACAAGGGTCGCGTCATCCATCTGCTGTTCAGCCAGAATGGCGGCAACCGCTACGGGATGTGTAAAATAGGGCTCGCCCGAATGCCGAAACTGCCCTTCATGCATGTCTGCACCAAAGGCATAAGCGTCGCGCAACAGCGCCTCGTTCGAGCGGGGATTGTAGGTGCGGACCAGATTGATCAGTTCGTCAGCGGTCGTCATCTGATCCTGCGCCTATTCATGTAGGGCTGGCGTTAGCGTTGCCCTTGTGCATCCATCAAAGCACGCAGCAGTTTTTCTTCGGACATGTCGTCCTCTGCCGGTTTGTCGGTTTCTGCGCCCATAAGAAGGGACATGCTGTCCTCTTCAGGTTCATCAACTTCGATCTGGGTCTGGTTGGCTTCGATCATCCGCTCGCGCAGATCATCGGCCTGCTGTGTTTCATCCGCGATCTCACGCAAGGACACGACAGGGTTCTTGTCATTGTCACGGTTCACGGTGATCGGGGCACCAGCAGAAATTTCGCGGGCACGATGGGCGGCAAGCATGACAAGCTCAAACCGGTTCGGAACCTTATCGACGCAATCTTCGACGGTGACGCGGGCCATTGGCGATCTCCACTGGGAATCTGACAGAGTTAGAAATGGCGTCTTTAGGGGGTTTGGCGGTTATTGGCAAGGGCGAAAGCGGCATTGGCAAGACACCCGAAGTCACATCCGCACAACCGTGTCGCGTTCCGCCGCCGGTCTGGCCTGCAGCATCTGCCGGATGGTTTGCCCGGTAACGGGATGAGGCCAGTCCGGGGCCACATCGGCAAGCGGGACAAGGGCGAACGACCGGTCCTGCACGCGGGGATGCGGCAGGATCAACTGGTCGGGGACCTCGCGGGTCTGTGCATCAGGGTCCAGATCGCACCAGTGACGCTGTGTTTTCAGATCGGGGCAGATCAGGTTACCCAACCCAATCAGATCAAGATCAAGGGATCGCGGCCCCCAGCGTTTGGTCCGGGTGCGATTTGCCTTTGCCTCGATCTGATGCAAATGCGCGAGCAAATCAGTGGCCGACAGCGATGTCTCAAACGCCACTGCCGCATTCACAAAGTCGGGGCCAAATCCTGCCGGAAAGGCCGGCGTGGCGTAAAGCGGGCTTTGCCTGAGAGGCTTTTGGGCCAGTCCAGACAGGCAAATCATGGCTTTTTGGACAGTTTCCGCTGCGTCACCCCAAGGCGAAATATTATTACTTCCTAATGTAATAAGCGCTAATTGGCCAATCGCCCCCATTTTGCCCACTTGCCTCGCATCCAGAAAACCGTACATTAACCTCTAGTCTTGCGCTCAAATCACACCACTCACAAGCGGACACCACAGCAAGGCTATATTGGAAGGACATTTAATGTTTTATCGGGACGAGCGATTGGCGCTCTTCATCGATGGATCAAACCTATACGCAGCGGCTAAGTCGCTTGGCTTTGACATCGATTACAAGTTGCTCAGACAAGAATTCATGCGCCGCGGCAAGATGCTGCGCGCTTTCTACTACACGGCGCTTCTGGAGAATGACGAATATTCGCCCATTCGCCCGCTGGTCGATTGGCTGCACTATAACGGGTTCACCATGGTCACCAAGCCGGCCAAGGAATATACCGACAGCATGGGCCGGCGTAAGGTCAAAGGGAACATGGATATCGAACTTGCCGTCGATGCCATGGAACTTGCCCCACATGTGGATCATGTTGTGCTGTTTTCCGGCGATGGCGATTTCCGCCCGCTGATCGAAGCGCTGCAACGTAAAGGCGTGCGCGTATCGGTTGTATCGACCATCCGCAGCCAGCCGCCAATGATCGCGGATGAACTGCGCCGCCAGGCTGATAACTTCATCGAACTGGATGAATTGCGTGATGTGGTGGGACGCCCGGCACGCGAACCGCGCCCGGAACCAGCCGAACAGGTCACCGAAGAAAGCTGACCGGTCTTGCAAGGTCCGCTGGGACAGACAGGACCTTGCCACACAGACCAGACAAAAAATGGCGTGCGCGCGTAGCGCGCTCCTTTTGGTCACACCATCTGATACTGGACCTTGACCGGTTGAGCGCTTACCTGTTGCTTAACCGTCGGAGCATCCTATGACCAAAGCCCCCCTGACCCTTTACCTTGCCGCCCCGCGTGGTTTTTGCGCAGGCGTCGACCGCGCCATCAAGATTGTCGAAATGGCTTTGGATAAATGGGGTGCCCCCGTCTTTGTCCGCCACGAGATTGTGCATAATAAATTTGTCGTCGATGGCTTGCGCGACAAGGGCGCGGTATTCGTCGAAGAACTGGAAGACTGCCCCGATGATCGCCCGGTCATCTTTTCCGCCCATGGTGTCCCAAAATCCGTTCCAGCCGCAGCCGCCAAGCGCGAAATGATTTATGTCGATGCCACCTGCCCCCTGGTCAGCAAGGTGCATATCGAGGCGCAGCGCCATGCCGATAATGGCTTGCAGATGATCATGATCGGGCATGAAGGCCACCCCGAAACCGTGGGCACCATGGGACAACTGCCCCAGGGAGAAGTCCTTTTGGTCGAAACGGTCGAAGATGTCGCCAATGTGCAGGTTCGCGACCCTGCCAAACTGGCATTTGTGACCCAGACCACCCTGTCGGTTGATGACACAGCCGATATCGTGGCCGCCCTGCAGGCCCGTTTTCCGGGCATCGTCGGCCCGCATAAGGAAGATATCTGTTATGCGACCACCAACCGGCAAGAGGCGGTGAAGGCGATGGCCCCCAAATGCGACGCCATGCTCGTCGTTGGCGCGCCCAACTCATCCAATTCCAGACGACTGGTCGAAGTGGGCGCCCGCGCCGGTTGCGCCTATGCCCAACTGGTCCAGCGCGCCACGGATATCGACTGGCGCGCCTTGGACGGCATCACCTCCATGGGCATCACCGCCGGGGCCTCTGCCCCCGAAGTGCTGATCAACGAGGTCATCGACGCTTTCCGTGACCGGTTCGACGTCACCGTCGAGACCGTCGTGACGGCAGAGGAAAACGTCGAATTCAAGGTGCCAAGGGTGTTGCGGGAACCCGCGTGAGCGGGCAGATTTTTGACGAAAAATCTGCATCCAAATCCTCAGATTGAGGATTTGCAGACAATTCTTGTGACAAGAATTGTGCAGCCGGCGGAAACCGCGTTAGAGTCACCCACATGATATCCTTGCAATTCCTCCTCACCGCCCTTGTCGTCTGCATCGCACCCGGTACCGGCGTCATCTACACACTGGCCTTGGGTCTTGGTCAGGGACGACGCGCGGCAATTGCCGCCGCAATCGGCTGCACATTCGGGATCGTGCCGCATCTGGCCGCCGCGACACTGGGCCTTGCGGCGCTCTTGCATACCAGCGCCCTTCTCTTTCAGGTCGTGAAGTTCGCCGGCGTGGCATATCTGCTCTATCTCGCCTGGCAGGCGCTGAAAGCTGACGGCGCCCTGTCGGTCAGCAGCACAGCCAGCGCGCAGTCTTCGCTCCGTATCGCCTATCGCGGGGCGCTGATCAATATCCTGAACCCGAAACTGTCGATCTTCTTTCTGGCCTTGCTGCCGCCTTTCCTGTCAGGCAATCCCGCCACCGTCACCGCCGAGATGGTCCTGCTGGGCGGTATCTTCATGGCGCTGACCTTTGTCATCTTCGTGCTTTACGGTGTCTTTGCCGCCTTTGCCCGCACATGGTTGCTGCAAAGCCAGATGGTGATGCGTTGGCTGAACCGGTCCTTTGCCGCGATCTTTGCCGGGCTTGGTCTACGGTTGGCATTTGAAAAGGCGTGACCCCGTTTGCCGTTACCGGCGAATGCCGCTAAATGAAGCGAGAGACGACACCCTAATCGCGGATTTCGCATGTATGCTATCCCCCGCTCTGCCCTGATCCTTGGCCTCGCTGGTTTGCTACCGTTCCTTTGGGGCGCTTTGACCGTGTTACGGCCAGAGCTTGGCCTTTGGGGGCAGATGCATATCGGCAGCCGGTTTATCGGCCCCTATGTCCAGCTTTTCTATGGTGCGGTGATCCTGTCCTTCATGTCTGGCGTACTGTGGGGCTTTGCGACCAAGGCCGCCGGACGCACCGCCACCGCCGGTTATGTCCTGTCTGTCATTCCTGCCCTTTGGGCGTTTTTCATGACAGGCGGCGGCCCCACAACAGCGGCCATGAACCTGATCGTGGGCTTTCTGGCCTTGCTTTTACTGGACTGGCATTTCTGGCGGTTGGAACTGGCCCCGCCCTGGTGGATGCATCTGCGTGTTCTGCTGACCGCCATCGTCTGTCTGTCGCTTTTACCGGTGGTAATCTGATGCCTGATGAAAAAACAATCGCCTTTTATGACGATGCTGCGGATCGTTACGCCCAACTGACCCATAAAGGCGAGGCGGATGCGCATTTGCAGGCTTTCATGGCGCTGTTGCCCGCAGGCGGTCAGGTGCTGGACCTTGGTTGCGGCCCGGCAAAAGCATCTGCACTTATGCGCGATGCAGGTTTTGCCCCTGATCCGGTTGATGCCTCAACCGGTATGATCACCCTGGCCAATGAAGCCTATGATATTGGCGCGCGTTTACTGACGTTTGACCAGATCGACATGATTGCCGCCTATGACGGTGTCTGGGCGAATTTTTCACTGCTGCATGCCCCGCGTGATGCCCTGCCCCGGCATCTGGCGGCGATTGCCACGTCCCTGCGCGCCGATGGTATCCTGCATATCGGCATGAAAACCGGAGAGGGGGAATTGCGCGACAAAATCGACCGCAAGTACACATTTGTGACGGTTCCCGAGTTGCAGGGCCTGCTGGAAACCGCAGGCTTTGCAGTGATCGGCATTGAAGAAGGGCGCGAAAAAGGATGCGCTGGCACGGTTGATCCGTTTGTCGTGATGCGAGGGCGCAAAATTGCCTGATCTTTTCGCCTATACGGATGGCGCCTGTTCCGGCAATCCCGGCCCTGGTGGCTGGGGTGCCCTGCTGATCGCCCGTGATGGTGACACCGTCGTCAAGGAACGGGCGCTGAAAGGCGGCGAAGCGGACACGACCAACAACCGCATGGAACTGCTGGCCGCGATTACCGCCCTGGAAACGCTGGACCGGCCCACAAAAATGACCATCGTCACAGACAGCGCTTATGTCAAAGACGGGATCACCGCTTGGATCCACGGTTGGAAAAAACGCGGCTGGAAAACCGCTGCCAAAAAGCCCGTCAAAAACGAAGACCTTTGGCGCAGATTGGATGACGCCGTCGCCCGTCATGATGTGACATGGGAATGGGTCAAGGGCCATGCGGGCCACCCCGAGAATGAGCGTGCCGACGAATTGGCCCGCGCCGGAATGGAGCCGTTCAAACCATGACAGAACCGCTGCTTTTGTTGCCCGGCATGATGTGTGACGCCCGCCTTTACGGCCCGCAGATGGCCGCCTTTTCACATCAGCGCCCGGTGATGGTCGCCCCGTTTGGCTTGCATGAAACCGTCGCTGCGATTGCAGCGGATGTGCTGACGCAGGCCCCGCCCCGCTTTGCCCTGGCAGGCCTGTCGATGGGCGGTATTGTTGCGATGGAAGTGATCCGTCAGGCTCCTGACCGGGTCACCCGCCTTGCCCTGTTGGACACCAACCCAAAAGCAGAGGCCGACGCCATCGCCACCCGCCGTGAGCCGCAGATCGCGAAAGTCGCCGGCGGCCAGCTGCGCGCCGTGATGCGCGATGAGATGAAGCCGAATTACCTGACCGATGGGCCGCAGATGGGCCAGATCCTTGATCTGTGCATGGCGATGGCCGAAACCGTCGGCCCGGCCGCATTTGTCGCCCAGTCCCGCGCCTTGCAGACCCGCCCGGACCAGCAGGACATGCTGCGCGGGGTAAGGGTGCCAACCTTGATCCTTTGTGGTGAGGATGACACGCTTTGCCCCCTGCATCGGCATGAATTGATGCATGATCTGATCCCCGGATCGACCTTATCCGTGATCAAGGGCGCGGGCCATCTGCCCACGCTGGAACAACCTGACGCAACCAATAAGGCTTTGGCAAAATGGCTGATATCGTGATCCCTGACGACCTGCTGGCGCTACTGCAACGGGTCGATACCCCAACCGTTTGCAACGCCATCGAAGTGGCCCAGGGCAAACGCGGCTTTGACGCCTATACCAAGGGTACGATGCAATGCTCGGCCCCGGGTAAGGCTATGGTCGGCTTTGCCCGCACTGCCAAAATTGCGGGCCGCGAACCGCCGACCGAGGCCCCGGATGTGATCCGCGCCCGCAGGCTGGATTATTTTCGTAGCATGGCCGCAGGGCCGCGCCCGGCTATTGCGGTGCTGGAAGACGTCGATTTCCCCCATTGCGTCAGCGCCTGGTGGGGCGAGGTCCATACCAATGTGCATAAGGGGCTGGGCCTGAACGGTGCGCTGACCAATGGCGTGATGCGCGATCTGGGTGATCTGGCAGACGGGTTTCCGGTGGTCGCAGGTTCCGTCGGGCCAAGCCATGCCTTTGTACATGTGCGCGAATTGGGCACGCCGGTGAATGTTTTTGGCATAACGGTCAATCAGGGCGATCTGGTGCATGCGGACCGGCATGGCGGGCTGGTGATCCCGCCTGAAGTGATCCCCGACCTGAAAGCAGCGATTGAGAAGATGTGGGCAGGCGAACAGATCATCCTTGGCCCAGCGAAAGAACCTGGGTTTGATCTGGATAAGCTATTGGAAGCATGGGCTGCCTTTGAAAAGGCACGGACGTAGGACGAAAACAGGTCACCATGGCGCCCCGTTATGGCCATGTTTTGTGGTTAATCTATTGGCAACGAAGCCAAGAGACTGACAGTGACATGTACCGCCTTGCGATCCTTCTGCCCCTTCTTTTGTCGGCCTGTATAATGTCTGACAAGCCGGGTTATGCTGCGGATGAGGCGCGTGTTGAAGAACATGCAGTCACCCAATCCAGACTGCTGCAAAACAGGGCCACGTTCTTTCCGCCTGTCGTGCGACAGCCGCCCATACGACCGGCGCGTCAGTAGGCGGCTGCCTCTCAGGTCGGGTGCGGCCAAATTCTGAACAGAATTTGATCAATTTCGTCGGAACGAAATTGTGCGTCATGCCACCTTCAGCACGATCTTTCCGATATGGGCGCTGCTTTCCATCCGTGTATGGGCCGCAGCCGCATCTGCAAGCGCAAATTCCTGGTCCATGACCGGGGCGATCTTGCCTGCACTCAGTAATGGCCAAACCTCGCGGCGCAAATCGTCGGCAATGCGCGCCTTGGCCAGATCGGATTGCGGGCGCAGCGTTGAACCGGTCATCGTCAGACGCCGTGTCATCAGCTGGACCATGTTCAATTCAGCCTTCATCCCTTGCAAAAATGCGATCTGCACCAGCCGTCCGTCATCGGCCAGCGTCTTGAGATTACGCTGCATATACGGCCCCCCGACCATATCAAGGATGACATCGGCACCGCCTTCGGCTTTCACTTTTTCAACAAAATCATCGGTTTTGTAGTTGATCGCCAGTTCTGCCCCCAAATCGCGGCAGGCGGCGCATTTTTCGTCCGACCCGGCGGTTGTAAAGACGCGCGCGCTCTTGGCCCTCGCCAGTTGGATCGCCGTGGTGCCGATGCCGGAACTGCCCCCATGCACCAAAAACCGCTCCCCCGCCTGTAGCCCGCCACGCATAAAAACATTGGACCAGACGGTAAAGAATGTCTCGGGCAGGCAGGCCGCCTGTTTCAGGTCCAGCCGATCCGGGACCGGCAGGCAATGGGCGGCAGGCGTGGCCGCATATTCCGCATAGCCGCCACCGGGCAAAAGGGCGCAGACCTGATCGCCGATCTTGGGGTCTGTGACCCCGGCACCGACGGCCACCACCTCGCCCGCGGCCTCCAGCCCTGGCAGGTCGCTGGCCCCGGGTGGCGGGTTATAAAGCCCCGCACGTTGCAACGCATCGGGCCGGTTGACCCCGGCATAGGCGACCTTGATGACCACCTGATCATGGGCTGGTTCCGGCATGGGCCGGTCGGTCAGGGCCAGCACATCTGGCCCGCCCGGTTTGGTAATTTCAACTGCTTGCATTGCGGCACCCCATTTGCGTCATCGTCAGAATATGCGCAAAGCCGGGTCCATTGAACAGCGCGTTACTGCTGGTCGCGCCAGATCCCCGGCAGATCGATATCCGGGACCTTGGCCGGTGCCGCAATCCCTGACATCATCCGCGCCAATGGCCCGGTCACGGGTTTCAACAACGGGTTGGCTTTCACCTGCGCCTTGAATTTTTCAAACTGCATCACGTCATCGATCCGCCGGTCGATAAAGGCGTCGGTCGCCTGCGCATCAAGGCTGTCGTCGCCCAGCCAATAGAGCACGACCGAGGCATAGACACCTGCAAGCGTGACCCGTTTTGTATACCAGTTCACATCGCGCGATGTGTCGCCCAGCGCTGTCCAGATCGCATCTGCCGTCCCCCAGATCAGCTTGGCCCCGTCCCCGGCCATATGCGGCAGCGCGAAAAGCGCGGTCCCCCGGCGCACGGCTTCTTTGTCATCCACGGCACGGATGCGCAGCCGGATCGCATGGGCGACCTTGTCGCGAAACCGCATATCGGACAGATCGGCATCTTTCAGGGCGGCGACCATCGCCGCATCGCCCCGCTGGTGGTAAGCCACGGCAAGGTCAGCCGCCCCGCGCGGGCACAGGGTTTTGGCATGGGCCGGGTCAATCCCGACCTCAGCCACCGCCGCGTTGAACGCGCTTGGCGCCCAGCCGTCAAAGGCGACATGCGGCAGGATGGCATCGATCAGTTTGTCTTTGGCTGGGTCGATCGGGGTATTGATCATCGGTCTTACTCCTCGCTCCGGGCACTAGACAAACTAGTACGCCCTTGCTATGTGCCCATTTCCTGCAATTTTTGCAAATCCAACTTAGAAAGGTGGTGTAAACCACATGCAGGTTAGTGTTCGTGATAACAACGTCGATCAGGCGTTGCGTGCTCTGAAGAAGAAACTTCAGCGTGAAGGTGTTTTTCGTGAAATGAAGCTCAAGCAGCATTTCGAAAAGCCCTCCGTGCGTAAAGCGCGCGAGAAAGCAGAAGCAATCCGCCGTCAGCGTAAGCTGGCGCGCAAGAAGCTCCAGCGCGAAGGTTTGCTGTAAAGCAACCGTTCGACGTGACGATCAAGGAACCCCCGACTGAGTAATCAGGCGGGGGTTTTTCTATGCAGTGTTTGGAGTTTGCACAACGTTATCGCTGGCAAGTTGATCCGTGTACGGAAAAGGGATCGTCCGCTCTGCGGACGGAACTGCCGTTGACTCACGGTAAGGCAATGGCCGCAAAAATCGGTTCGCGGACGGAGCCTTTTACATGGTGTCGTTCAGCCTTCGGGTTTCCAATCTGGCTGTGTCGCGAAGGAAACAACTTCCTCCCCAAGCCGATCCCAATGAGGTTTATCGCGCTCATAAATGACGACCTCAATATTGAGACCGCTCGCATCATCAATGGTGCCAAGAGACAATGTTAGATGTTCCGGCAATCGCGTGTTCTTGCCATAAATTGGACTACCACAGTTTGCGCAAAATACCTTGGTAACCTGAGATCCCTTGTCAGATGAGTAGCTGAATTCACTCAATTCTCCACTCACAGCGACCGCTTCGGAGGCGAACATCGCACCCACGGTGTGGCCTGTTCCGCTTAGTCGGCGACACTCTTCACAATGGCATTGGGCGACAACGATGGGCGACCCAGTGACAGTGTAGGTGATCGCACCGCAAAGGCATTTTCCTGTGTATGTTTTTGTCATGTGAGCATGCTTACCGCTCCATCTCAAAGACGCAACTGCAAACCTTTGACCAGACAATTGCTTTCCCGTCTGCCTAACTCGAACGGCAGGGTTGCGTTGCCGTTGCAGTCATTAGTGTAAAGCGCAGCATTCGGTAAAGATGGGCTCAAAGCGGCCCTTTATTCTCGGCAACGGCGGAGGCCCGCAGTTAGCTGACCCGCGCGCCCTTGCTCCAGACACCTCTGGTGACAACCGTTTCGCCAAGCTGTGCCAGCCGCACCACATCGCCGCGCAAGCCGATTTCAAGCGTTCCCCGGTCTTGCAGCCCGGCAGCTTGGGCCGGCGCCGCGGTGACGCACCTGATCGCGCGTGGTACGTCATTCCATAAACGTGCCAGTTGAAAGGCTGACAAGAGCAGTGCGGAAGGCACATAATCGGATGAGATCATATCCAGCAGCCCCTCTTTGGCCAGTTCACCGGCCGAGACATTGCCCGAATGCGATCCGCCCCGCACAATGTTGGGTGCCCCCATCATCACCATGATCCCGGCCGCGCGGCAGGCTTGTGCGGCCTCCAGCGTTGTTGGAAACTCCGCAAAGCTGACCCCATTGGCATGTGACGTCGCCACATGCGCCGCCGTCGTGTCGTCGTGGCTTGCCAGTGCTGCGCCGTAGCGTTTCGCCTCTGCCACTGCGCCGATTTCATGTTTGGCGCCATATGTCTTTTGCAGGCGCAGGAGATTGGCAACATGCGCCTCGAACTCAGCATCATTCAGGCCACGCTTTTTCCCGACATAGGTCTTGAGCAATGACAGATCGCGGAATTGCCGCTGACCGGGCGTGTGATCCATCAGGCTGACGATCCCGACCCGGTCATCCGGGCCGAACCCGGCCATTTCCTCCAGCAGGGTTTCGGAACAGACCTCGGCCCGCAGATGCAGGAAATGGCTGATCTTGAAAAAACCGGACGCGCGTGCCGCCAGCAATTCATCCGCCAGACCACGCGCATATGCGTTGTAGCGGGCCTTGCTGTTGTGGATTGATCCCACCCGCAAGGCATCAAACACGGTGGTGATCCCGGTGGATGCCAGTTCGGCATCATGGGCGATCAATGCGGGCAGATGGGGCCAGTCCACCTCTGGCCGGGGTTCGATATGCCGTTCCAGATTATCGGTGTGCAGTTCGATCAGGCCGGGAATGACGAAATCGCCCTGACAATCAGTGGACCCGGCGGGCACGTCATCGCCTTCGGCAATGTCGGCAATCACCCCATCCACAATTGTGATGCGGCCCGTCATGACATGATCCGGCAGGACCAGCTGCGCGTTGGAAAGACACAGCGTGCCTGACATAAGACTGTCATCAACAGCTGTCACAGCGGCGGGAACAAACGGAGAGTTCATGTCATATACTCGCTTTGCAATTTATTATGTCCCGCCTGTTGGTGATCTGGCGGGTTTCGGGGCCCGTTGGCTGGGGTGGGATGTGATTGCGGGCGCAGCCGCAGATCAGTTTGCTATCGACGGTCTTGATGACGTGACGATGACACCGCGCAAATACGGGTTTCATGGCACGTTGAAGCCACCGTTTCGGCTGAAGCCCGGGTATGACGCGCAGGCGTTGGATGCTGCGGTCGCCAATCTGGCCCGCCGCACTGCGCCTGCGACATGCGATGGGTTGCAGTTGCGCGGCTTGGGTAAGTTTCTGGCGCTGACCCCGACCGGCGATATGGCAGATCTGGCCCGGGTGGCGGCGGCTTGCGTGACGCAACTGGATGACTTTCGTGCCCCCCCGACCGATGCCGAACTCGCCCGCCGCAGGCAGGCTGGGTTGACCCCGGCGCAGGATCGGCATTTGCGGGATTGGGGATACCCTTATGTGCTGGATGAATTCCGGTTTCACCTGACATTGACCGGCGCACTGGAGGCCGACCGCATCGGCGCATGGCAACAAATCGCAGTGGTACATCTGCCCACCTTGCCCGTCCCGTTTGAGATTGCGTCGATTGCTTTGGTCGGCGAACGTACCGATGGACGGTTTGAGCTGATCCAACGCTACGCCCTCACCGGGTGAAGCGCTGCAATGGCGGCAGCCACCGTTTCGGCAAGCGGGCCGTCATTGCTGACCGTCACGACATCCATCCCGGCGGGCAGCGGTTTGGCCGCCTGCGCCAGGCGCTTTGCGATTTCCTTGGGTGTTTCACGGTCCCGCGCATGCAGTCGCCGGGCCAGTGTTGCGGGCCCGGCTGTGATGTTCAGGACGGTCACGGCGGGGAATACATCCGCCGCCCGGGACAGCGCCGTGCGCGAAAAATTGGCGAGACATTGTTTGCCATTGGCGACGTCGTTCAAAACCCGCTGCGGGATGCCATAAAACATGCCATGCGCGCCCCAATGCACGCAAAACCGTCCCGCCTGCGCGGCTTTGCCAAAAGTATCGGGGGTTAAGGCGTCATAATCCTCTCCACCCAGATCAGGTGCGCGGGTGATTGCCCGGCGTACCAGTGAAATTGTCGGATCAGCGGCCACAATGCCCGCCATGACGCTATCTTTGCCGACCCCGGACGGGCCGACCACGGCGATCAAACGGCCGGTCATGCCGCACAGCCCGGCGAAAACCCGGTTACGTCAATCTGGCGATCACAGACCTGATCGCGTGCCGCCTCGTCATGGAAAATTCCGATGATGGCGGTGCCGCGTGCCTTGGCATCCGCGATCAATTCCAGCACCACATTCCGGTTTGTTGCATCCAGGCTGGCGGTGGGTTCATCCAGCAGCAACGCCGGGAACGGGTGAATGAACCCGCGTGCGATGTTCACCCGTTGTTGTTCACCACCCGAAAAGGTCGTTGGCGACAAATCCCAAAGGGTTTTGGGAATGTTCAGCCGCGCCAGAAGGGTGGCGGCCTGATCCCGCGCATGCGCTGCCGGGACACCAAGCGCCAAAAGCGGCTCTGCCACCACGTCCAGTGTTGGCACCCGTGGCACGACGCGCAGAAACTGGCTGACATAGCCCAGCACCTCGCGGCGCAGGCGGATAATCTCGCGCGGGGCGGCCTGCACAAGGTCCACACCAGCGACGGATACGACACCACCTTGCGCCCGGTAGTTTCCGTAAAGCATCCGCATCAGCGTCGATTTGCCCGACCCTGACGCCCCGGTCAGGGCCACGCATTCGCCGGCGGTCACTGTCATATTCGCCCCGGACAACACCTCGATCACCGCCGCCCCCTGATTATGCAGCGTAAAGGTTTTTGACACATCTTTCAGATCAAACATTACAGGTCCTCATACTTGCAGGATCGAGCTGACAAGCAGCTGGGTATAGGCATGTTGCGGGTCATCAAGGACCTGGTCGGTCAGTCCCGCCTCGACCACATGGCCCGATTTCATCACCATCAACCGGTCGGCCAGCAGCCGCACAACAGCCAGATCATGGGTCACGATAATTGCCGACAGGCCCATATCACGCACCAGCGACCGGATCATATCCAAGAGCCGCGCCTGCACGCTGACATCCAGCCCGCCAGTGGGTTCATCCATGAATACCAGACGCGGACCCGTGACCAGATTGCGCGCGATTTGCAGCCGCTGCTGCATTCCGCCGGAAAAGGTCGTGGGCCTGTCATCGACCCGGGTTTCATCAATCTCGACCCGGCCCAGCCAGTCAATCGCGCTGCCCCGGATATCACCGTAATGCCGCGCACCCACAGCCATGAGCCGTTCGCCGACATTGCCCCCCGCGCTGACCCCCATGCGCAGCCCGTCGCGGGCATGTTGATGCACAAAGGCCCAATCAGTGCGCGATAACATGCGCCGTTCGGGTTCCGACATTTGCAATGTGTCGCATGGCCCATCGACGGCGGTGTCAAACACGACCTGCCCCGCATCGGGTGCCAGATGCCCCGCCATGCAGTTCAGCAAGGTCGATTTCCCGGACCCGGATTCGCCCACGATCCCCATCACCTCACCGGGATAAAGATCAAAGGACACGTCCGCGCAGCCGATATGCGCACCATAGCGTTTCGTCACGCCACGCACCGATAACAAGGCAGTATCAGTCATGCCGCATCCTTTCCTTTGAACCCATCCGCCTGTCGCGCGGTGCAGTAATCCGTGTCGGAACAAACAAACATCCGCCCCCCCGCATCGTCGATGATCACCTCGTCCAGATAGCTGTCCTCGACCCCGCAAAGCCCGCAAGGGTGATCGGCTTTTGACGCCACAAACGGGTGATCCTCAAAATCAAGGCTGACAACCTGTGTGTAGGGCGGCAGTGCATAGATCCGCTGTTCCCGGCCCGCACCAAACAGTTGGATTGCGGGACAATCGCTGAGCTTGGGATTATCGAATTTCGGGATTGGCGATGGGTCCATCACATAGCGCCCTTCAACCTTCACCGGATAGGCGTAGGAGGTGGCGATGTGGCCGTGGCGGCTGATATCCTCGTATAGTTTCACATGCATCAGCCCGTATTCCTCAAGACTGTGCATCTTGCGGGTCTCGCTTTCACGCGGTTCCAGAAAGCGCAGCGGTTCCGGGATCGGCACCTGATAGACGAGGATCTGGTCTTCGGTCAGGTCCTGTTCGGGAATGCGGTGGCGGGTCTGGATCACTGTCGCCTCTGCCGTTTGGGTTGTGGTGGCGACGCCTGCGGTGCGTTCGAAAAAGCTGCGGATGGATACTGCGTTGGTCGTATCATCCGCGCCCTGATCGATGACCTTGAACTGATCGTCAGTCGTCATTACCGCCGCCGAAACCTGTACACCGCCAGTGCCCCAGCCATAGGGCATCGGCATTTCCCGGCTGGCAAAGGGCACCTGATACCCCGGCACCGCCAACCCCTTGAGGATCGCGCGCCGGATCATCCGCTTGGTCTGCTCATCCAGATAGGCAAAGTTGTAATCGGTCATTCTGCGGCCTCCTGCATGTCTGCTGCACCCGCTTCGCGGCGCAACTGGCGGACCAGTTCCAGCTCTGACTGAAAATCGACATAGTGTGGTAATTTGATATGTTCGAGGAATCCAGTGGCCTTAATGTTGTCAGAATGATACAGCACGAATTCTGTGTCCTGTACCGGCGCGCCGAGATTGTCTTCGCCCAGCTCTTCCCACCGCATCGCCCGGTCTACCAGTGCCATGGAAATCGCCTTGCGCTCTGTCTGGCCAAAGACCAGCCCATAGCCGCGGGTGAATTGCGGCGGTTCGGTTTTGGAGCCGGTGAATTGGTTCACGCTTTCGCATTCCGTAATGGTGATTTCACCGATATCAATCGCAAAGCCCAATTCGGGGATGTCCATTTCCACATCCACGGTCCCAATTCGCAATTCCCCAACAAAGGCGTGGTTGCGCGCATAGCCGCGTTGTGTCGAATAGGCGAGCGAGAGGGTGAACCCCTCATCCGCCCGCGCCAGCGCTTGCAACCGCAAGGGGCGGTCGGCGGGCATTTCCAGCGGTTCGCGGGTCAGGTCGCGGGGTGCTGTGTCGTCATGCGGCGCTTCTTCGATCAGCCCTTCCCGGTTCAGGAAATCGGTCACATGTGGCACATCAGCCTGATCGGTTTCGCGTTGCGGCGCTTCTGCGACGTCTCCGTCAGCCGCAAGTTTGAAATCTAACAGCCGGTGTGTGTAATCGAAGGTCGGCCCAAGTACCTGCCCGCCCGGCACATCCTTGAAGGTCGCTGAAATCCGGCGGTCGCAGGCCATACTGTCGGTCGCTATCGGCGCCGACGTCCCGAAACGTGGCAAGGTGGTCCGGTAGGCCCGGATCAGGAAAATCGCCTCGATCAAGTCACCGCGCGCCTGTTTGATCGCAAGTGCGGCAAGGTCGGGATCAAATAGCGAGCCTTCCGCCATCACCCTGCTCACGGCCAGCGCCATTTGTTCGCGGATTTGCGCGACCGACAGTTCGGGCACATTCACGTCGCCCCGCCGTTCCTCGGCCAGCCAGGCATGGGCGTTTTCAATCGCCCGTTCGCCCCCTTTGACAGCTACATACATCAGCACACCTCCGTTGAGCGGGGCAGCGCGGCGAGCCTGTCCGCGCAGGTAAAGATGAAGTCGAGCCCAAGCGGGTACTGCGCCCCGTTTGCCTGAAACGCGGCTGCGTCAGGCAGTGACAGCATTGCTGTGTCCTTGATCCCCGGCCCTGTCAGCGTGGCACCTGATTGGTTGAGGTCAGGCATTTCCACGATCAGGGTCGCGGACCTGTCAGGGTATTCGGATGTGCCGATCGGGTAGTCCGAAAGCGGCATCAGATCTGCCCAACTGCCCAAAGCAAACTGGCAGGCGGATGGCCCGACCAGCGGCGCGCCTGTATGAAAGGCGATCCATGTGCGGATGTCGGACGTATCGCAAGCACCGGCCAGATATAGCGGCGTTTCGGTATCGCATAATGTCAGCAGAACCGCCCCTGCTGCCGGTGACGCCGGCGCGGGGGGTGCGGCACCTGTAATGGTCCGGATCGTGCCGGGGCGTGCCATCGCCTCCATCACGCTGCGAAAGGCCGTGGCGGCCTGCAAGGCAGGTTGGGTGAACCCACCGTCAAGCGTTTGTGTCTGCATCAGTCGTCCCCCCGGACCATTGTGAAGAAATCAACCTTTGTTGCTGCCGCCTTGGCCGCCCGTGTCGCGCGCGCCGCGTCTCGGGCATCGGCCAGCGGGGTCAGCACATGGGTGCGCACCCTGTCGGCCTGTGGCGTCTGCATCATTGCATCCACCAATGCGGCCACTTCCGCATCCGCCTTGCGCCGCCCTTGGATATAGCCATGTCCAACGGTCCCGCAGGACAGGCGCAGCGCGCAACGTGTCACCGTCATCTCGCCCAGATTGAACGGCGCGCCAGTACCGCCCGCCCGGCCACGTACCATGACGCTGCCAATCTCTGGCGGGCGCAGCCATGTGTGGTCGGGCCGTTTGCAAGAGGCGTCCAGCAAGGTCGCTACCTGTCCTTCCGGCGCTTTGGCCAGCAGTCCCATCCAGGCCTTGCGGTCGGCATTGGTGTCGATGTGGTCTTTCATCTCGACAACTTTCCCAGTTACTATACAACTAGACATATCTTACCACAGACACACCGATTCCCCAGCGAATATTTGTGAAATTTGCATGACATGACCCAAGGCCCGAAACGCACCCCCGTCTGGCAATCCATCGCGAACGCCCTGCGCGGCGATATTGCCGAAGCCCGCTATGTCCAGGGTGACAAGCTGCCGACAGAGGCCGCATTGTCGAAACGGTTCGGGGTAAACCGACACACGGTGCGGCATGCCTTGTCGCAGTTGGTAGGGGAAGGGCTGGTGCATACAAGGCGCGGCGCCGGTGCTTTTGTCGCGGCCCGCCCCACGGATTATGCCATCGGTAAACGGGTGCGTTTTCACGAAAACCTGCTGGCAGCCGGACGGCATCCCGAAAAACGGATGTTGCAGATTGAGACCCGGCTTGCTGATGCCAGCGAGGCCGCGGCCTTGCAGATCGCCGAAGGTGCCCAGGTCTGTGTATATCACGGGCTATCGCTGGCGGATGGCCAACCGATTGCCCTGTTCGAAAGCGTCTTTCCCGCCGACCGCTTGCCCGGCATCGCGCAGGCCTTGGAACAGCATCCGGGTGTCACCGACGCCTTGGCAGATGTCGGGGTCACCGACTACACGCGCGCGTCGACCAGGTTAACCGCCATGCTGGCCGATCAGATCCACGCCATGCATCTGCAATTGCGCGAAGGTGACCCGCTGTTGAAATCAACGGGCGTTAATGTGGATGGGACTGGTATACCGGTCGAGTTCGGCCGGACGTTCTTTGCCGGGGATCGGGTGACGCTGACCTTGGATGGTTAGATTTCGTACTTTTCCAGAAATGCCACCGCCGTCATGCTGCGGAAGTCTTCCAACCTTTCGCGCAATACCTCATGCGGCCAGTCCCACCATGCCAATGCGATCAGCCGGGTGGCGATCTCGGGTGGTTGACGCAGCCGCAGAACCTTGGCGGGGGTGCCTGCGACGATGCTGTAGGGTGCCACATCCTTGGTCACGACGGCCCCGGCAGCGATGACCGCACCGTCGCCGACTGTCACCTCTGGTTTGATCATCGCGCCATGGCCGATCCATGTATCGGCCCCGATCTTGGCCCGCCGGGATGCCCGGTGGGCAAAGAAAGCCGCGTCATCTGCCGCGTCGTCCCAATAATCGGACGACCGGTACAGAAAGTGGTGGCAGGAGGCCGTTTCCAGCGGGTGATCTGTCGCCCCGATCCGGGTGAACGCGGCGATATTGGCGAATTTGCCGATGCTGGCATTGGCGATATCAGCAAAGCGGTCGCAATAGGCGTAGTCACCGAAATGACTGTTCGCGATCCGGCTGCCTGCGCCGATTTCGGTGAAGGCATCGAATGTGGATTTCGTGATCGTGCAGCCATCATGGATCACGGGATCGTCGGGTTTTAGACGTGCCATCCTATGCCTTCCGTCCAATCAGTTTCGACCGGAGCCAGCCGGAAAACCAATCCATCAGCATGACCATGATCACGATCAGGGTGATGTAGTAGGCGACTTCTTCCCAATCCTTTTGGGTCTGGATCGCCTGGGTCAGCATCAGGCCGATGCCGCCCCCTGTAATGGCCCCGATGATCGTGGCGGATCGGGTGTTGGATTCCAGAAAATACAGGATCTGTGACAACAGCACCGGTGCCACCTGCGGGATCACCCCAAAACGATAGCGTTGCAGCGGCTTGGCCCCGGTGGAACGGACGCCGTCGATCTGTTTGTCATCGACATTTTCCAGCGCCTCGGAAAAGGTTTTGCCGAATGTGCCGGTGTCGGTCAGCAGAATGGCAAGCGCGCCGGTCAACGGGCCGGGCCCGAATGCGCGGGCCAGCACCACCGTCCAGATCAGGGCATCCACACCGCGCAGGAAGTCGAAAAGCCGCCGCGTTGCCGCCCGGATCACCATGATCGGGGTGAACTTCCGGGCTGCCATAAAGGCCAGCGGCAATGCCAGCATCGCGGCCCCAAATGTGCCCAGAAACGCCATCAGGATCGTTTCACCTATCGCCCAGGCGATTTCATTGTGCCGCCACATCGGGTTTTTCCACCAATCTGCAACAGCGCCTGTGATGTTGCCCCGGTCCGGGTCGATCTGCGCACCAAACAGGATCTGGCCCAGCGACGCCCCGTGATAAGGGCTGTCAAAGGTGAACCAGAACAGCTCCCACCCCGCGAAATAATTAAACACTTCCGTCTTTGATCCGGTGATGGTGATCCGGCCTTCGGGCGTGGTGATGGACACCCGGCGATCCGACGCATTGATCCAATCCGGGATATCATCACCAAGGTTTGTCGTGATTTGCCGCCCTTCGGCCTGTGCGGTGATCTGGCCGTAGCCGGGCACGTCAACCGCTGTCCGCTGATCGGGTAGAAAGCGCACGATATGATCGCCGCCCAGATCAACGGTAATCACATCCGTACCGCTGACCCAGTCAGGGCGCGTGCCGTTGGGATAGGTGCCCTTGCGCTCGCCCTCGATGGCGTAGCTGAACTCGCCCGTGCTGTTGGCCCGGGTCACATGAACCTTGTGCGACCAGCTGTCAGAGGCAAGTGTGATCGCATTGTCCCAATTCGCCCGTTTGGCGAGGCCTGCGATATCGAAGGCAAAGAAAATATAGACGACATAGGCAAGAATCAGGGCGGGAATGCCAAAGGCGACCAACCGTTTGCGGGTGAAGCTGTCATCGGCATGGGATTTCAGCAGGCTCAGGTCAGCGGCGCTCATGTCATTTGTCCTTCGGTCAGGCGATTGCGGTAGCGGCTGGACACCTGATCAAACAAAACGATCGTGCTGAAGAGCAGGACAAAGATCGCTGCCGCCTCATCAAATCGCCCCGGCCCCCATGACATGGCGTTGCGCAGTTCGTAGCCCAGCCCGCCTGCGCCGACGAAACCGAGGATGGCAGAGGCGCGGATGTTAATTTCAAACCGCAGCAACCCGTAGCTGACATAGTTCGGCGCCACTTGCGGCAGGACGCCAAGCCACATGCATTGCGCCCATGATGCGCCGGTGGATGACAGCCCTTCGACCGGTTTGAGGTCGGCGTTTTCGGCCACTTCGGAAAACATTTTGCCCAGCGCGCCTGCCGTATGCAGCGCAATCGCGATCATCGCGGGCACAGGGCCGCCACCAAGGACAAAAATCAGCACCAGCGCGATGACGATTTCGGGGATCGCACGCAGGATATCGAGGATGCGCCGAAACACCGGGATCAACCGCGGCCATGGCGCCAGCCCGCGCGTCGCCAAAAGTGAGAAGATCAGCCCGGCCACCGCCCCTAGCAAAGTTGAAACGGCGGCAATGTTGATCGTTTCAATCAGCGCAGGCACAAATTTCCACAGCAGCACAGGCAGGTCCGCCCGTTTGGCCCAAGCTTCGGACAGCACATCAGCCGGATAATCGCCAATCTGGCCTAACCCCGCCCAGAACCCGCCTGCATTGCGGTCATCGGCGATATTGAACCCTGCGATCATCAACATCACGAAGATCAGCAAGGTCAGGCTACCATAAAGGCGGCGGCGTTGGACCTGTGCCAGATAGCTTGCCCGGATCACCGACAGGTCTGGCGGCGTGGCGGCGGTTATGCCTGTCATGATTGGCCCCTTTGGATGGCAAATCGGCGGCCCCATGGAACCGCCGATTGCATTGTTTTTCTTGCGTTAGCCGCCGATTTTGGCCTGACGTGCAGCAATCACGGATTCGTACGTCTCGTGCGTGACCGGCTGAAAACCCAGCGTGTCGCCAGCCGCGACGCCATAGGCGCAATCGGCGTCTTTTTCATAAAGCCCATCAACCAGTTCGGTCATCTTGGCCTTGACCTCGTCAGGCAGGGTTGAGCGCAGTACAACCGGCCCTTCGGGGATCACTTTGGACTGCCAGATCTGTACCATTTCGTTCATATCGACGAGGCCCGCATCAACCGCCTTGCGCAGCGCGCCGGAGTTATAGCCATCTTCCCAGTTGCCCTGCGCATCCGCCCAGGTCACGCCACCGTCGATATCGCCGTTGAACACCGCGACGATTGTCTGTTCGTGACCGCCGGTGAACTTGACCTCACCAAAATAGTCCCCGGATTCCATGGTTGCGTTGATTTCTTCGGGGATTTCGATGGAGGGGATCAGGTAGCCAGAGGTCGAATTCGGATCACCAAAGCCAAACACCTTTTCCTGCATGTCTTTCAGTGATGTGATGCCGCTATCGGCGCGGGCAAAACCGATGGAGTGATAGCCGATGGACCCGTCAAGGTTCTGCTTGACCAGAACCGGCTCCACCACGTCGTTATCCTGCAGGTACACAGCGGCATAGCTGGACGCGCCCAGCCAGGCCATGTCGATTGTGCCACCCAGAAGGCCCTGAATCACACCGTTATAGTCTGCTGGTGCGAACAGTTTTGTTTCAACGCCCAGTGTTTCGGACGCATAGTTTTGCAGACATGAGAATGAGTTCATCCGGTCCTGCGCATTTTCGCCGCCCAGAATGCCGATGCGGAATTCGGTGATGGCGGCGTCGTCAGCCATGGCGGTTGATGTGAGGGCCGTACTGGCAACAAGCGCAAGTGCGAGTGTGGTTTTCATTGATCTCTCCGTTCAGGATTGAGGTTTGGATAATTGTCAGGCTGGAACCAGCGCGGGCCGCCCGGGCTTGGCCAGCGTGCTGATCTGGGTGGATGTGGCGCTTTCCGAAAAGTCGGCCCCGGCACCATAGATGTCGCGGGCCACCCCGGTGGTCAGTTGATCGGGACGCCCGTCAAAGACGATGCGCCCGTCGCGCATCCCGATCACCCGGTCGCAATAGCGCCGGGCGGTATCAAGCGTGTGCAGGTTGGCGATGACCATACGCCCGTCTTCTTCGTGAATGCGGCGCAGGGCGTCCATCACCACTTGGGCGTTCATCGGGTCGAGCGAGGCGATGGGTTCATCAGCCAGAATAATCTCGGGGTCTTGCATCAGGGCTCGCGCAATCGCGACCCGTTGCTGTTGTCCGCCCGACAGGGCATCGGCGCGCTTGGCAGCTTGTTCAGCAATCCCCAGCCGGTCGAGGATGTCGATGGCCGTGTGAATATCGTCTTGCGGGTAAAGGCTGAACATCGTGGACAGGGTGGATCGCCGGTTCAAGGTCCCGTGCAACACATTGGACACCACATCCATCCGTGGCACGAGGTTGAATTGCTGAAAGATCATCGCGCAGCGCGATTGCCATGCCCGTTGCGCCGCACCTTTGGCCCCGGTCACATCGGTTCCGTCATAGGTGATGGTGCCGGATGTCGCATTGTCCATCCGGTTCATGATCCGCAACAGCGTCGATTTCCCGGCGCCCGACCGTCCGATGATCCCGATCATCGCCGGGCGGTCCACAACCACGCTGGCCTTGTCCACAGCTATTTTTTGACCAAAGCGCTTGGTCAGCGCATCTATCGTTAACATGGCGTCCCCCAGATTTCTCGGGGACGCTAGGGTCGCTGATTAAAGTTTTCGTGGCAGTCTTGCGTCAACTTGGTGAAGCTTTTGTCGCGGTTTTGTAACAGCGGTGGTGGGGCAGTTAGCTCCGGGCGTTCAATTCGCGCTGTTGCCCGATTTGTCATATGGTTGTTACATTCATCTGAGGCAGGAAAGCAGGTGACCTATGAAAATGCGCGTTTTGACACTGGTGACATCCCTTTTGGTGCTGCCCCAGCTTGCATCTGCGAATTTATCGGATGTCGTGTGTGATGATACGGCCCGGCTGGAAAACCAACTGACCAATGTGGTCGGGGCAGAGCGGCGCGCCCAAGGGGTTCGCGACCCTGATGCATTGATCGAGATTTGGATTGTGCCGCGTAATGGCGATTGGACCATGGTCCAGAACTACGCCAACGGAACATCCTGCATTCTGGCCATGGGCGAAAACTGGGAACAGCTGGTCGCCAGTCCGGCCTAACCTTCCTCTGACCGATCCGTTGCCGGCGCGGGGGTCGGTGCCAGTGCGGTTATTTGCGCGTAGGCATCGTCGCCAAGCGTGAATTTCATCGCATCAAGCGAGGCTTGCAGCTGCCCGACATTGCGCGCGCTGATGATCGGGGCGGTCACTGCCGGATGCTGCGCCGCCCAAGCCACGGCGAGTGTTGCCGGGTTCTGCCCCATCCGGGTTGCGAGGGCCGACAGCGCATTGGCCGTGTCCTGCATCCAACCTTGCCCATAGCGCGCGGCGTAACGTGTATCTGTGGACAACCGCCCGGCCCCGCCTGCCGCATATTTCCCCGTCAACAGACCACTGCCCAAGGGGGAATAGGGCGTCACTGCAATATCCTCGGCCAACGCCATCGGGAACAGTTCAACCTCGGCTTGCCTTTTCACCAGCGAATACATCGGCTGAATGATGTCGATGCGCGTCCCAAGTCCTGCCGCGACAGATTGCGCTTTCATCACTTGCCACGCCGCAAAGTTGGACACGCCGATATAGCGAATGGTGCCCTGTTCCTGCAAAGCAGCCAGCGTTTCAAAGGTTTCTTCCAGCGGCGTTTCAGGATCCCATCGGTGCAGATAAAGGATATCGACCATATCCATATCAAGCCGGGTCCGACTGGTGTCGAACATGGCAAGGATGTTCGCGCGCCGGCTGCCACCGGTATAGGCAACCTTGGTCGCGATGATCAGCTTTTCGCGCGCGGGTTTGGCGAATTGTCCCAGCAGAGCCTCGGACTGACCATCGGTGTAAAGATGCGCAGTATCAAAAAGGTTGATCCCCGCATCACGACAGGCGGCATACATCGCCCGGCTATCATTGGCATCCGCAGTCCCACCAAACTGCATACAGCCGAAACAAAGCGCCGCTATCGGGCTGCCATCCGGCGCTGTGATTTTCGGCATGACATCTTCCTGCAATGGATGGATCACTGCAGCGTAGCCCTAATGCGGCGATGTACCAACCATGTGACAGGTGCCCTATTGCTGTTCGGGCACCAGAATTTCACGTTTGCCGACATGGTTGGCGGCGCTGACGACGCCTTCGTCTTCCATCTGTTCGACCAGCCGCGCAGCCTTGTTATAGCCGATGGCCAGCTTGCGCTGGATATAGGATGTCGAACATTTGCGATCCTTGATCACAATCGCCACGGCCGTGTCATACAGCGCGTTTTCGCTATCGGACCCGTCGCCAAGGCCAAGCACCAGATCAATGCTGCTTTCAGCATCATCAGATGGCCCATCAACGACACCTGACATATATTCCGGCGGGCCGAACCCTTTCAGATGGTTGACGATTTCTTCAACCTCCTCGTCACTGACAAAGGGGCCGTGGACGCGGGTGATCTTGGACCCGCCCGCCATGTAAAGCATGTCACCCATGCCCAAGAGCTGTTCGGCCCCCATTTCACCCAGGATCGTGCGGCTGTCGATTTTCGATGTCACCTGGAAGGAAATCCGGGTGGGAAAGTTCGCCTTGATCGTACCGGTAATGACATCCACCGATGGGCGCTGCGTCGCCATGATCAGGTGGATGCCGGATGCACGGGCCATCTGCGCCAGACGCTGAATGCAGGCTTCGATTTCCTTGCCGGCAACCATCATCAGGTCAGCCATCTCATCCACGATGACGACGATATAGGGCATCGCCTCTGGCGCGAATTCTTCGGTCTCAAAGATCGGATCGCCAGTTTCATCGTCAAACCCGGTTTGCACGGTACGGCTGAACATTTCCTGCTTGGCCAGCGCGTCCTTCACCCGGCCATTATAGCCGTCGATGTTGCGCACGCCCATTTTGGACATCTTGCGATAGCGTTCCTCCATCTCGCCCACGACCCATTTCAGCGCGACAACCGCCTTTTTCGGGTCGGTCACGACGGGCGACAGCAGATGTGGAATGCCGTCATAGACGCTGAGTTCCAGCATCTTGGGATCAATCATGATCATCCGGCATTCTTCCGGCGTCAGCTTATACAGCAGTGACAGGATCATCGTGTTGATCGCCACGGATTTACCCGAACCGGTTGTCCCTGCAATCAACAGGTGTGGCATCTTGGCGAGGTTGGCCACGATGGGTTCACCACCAATATCCTTGCCCAGCGCGAGGGGCAGTTTCTGATTACCGTCGCCGAAATCACGGTGCGACAGGATTTCGCGCAACACCACCTTTTCGCGGTTTTCATTGGGCAGTTCGATCCCGATCACGCTGCGCCCCGGCACGGTGGATACACGCGCCGACAGGGCAGACATGGACCGCGCGATATCATCGGCCAGACCGATGACACGGGATGCTTTCAAGCCCGGTGCCGGTTCCAGTTCATACATGGTGACAACTGGGCCAGGGCGAACCGATACGATGTCACCTTTGACCCCGTAATCATCCAGCACGCTTTCCAGCATGCGTGCGTTTTCGGCCAGCGCATCATCGCTCAGATGATGGCGCTGGATTTCAATCGGGTTCATCAGCAGGTTCAGCGGCGGGTGTTCATAATCGCCATGTTTGTCGTCGAATTTCAGCTTTGGCTGGGCTTCGGCCTTGGCTTGTGTTGATGGCTGTGGTGCCTTTTTGGGTGGGTGCTGCACCACGCTGCGCGGCGCGGGTGCGAGGGACGGCGCAGGCGGAATGCTGACCGGCGGGATCGGCATATGCGGTGCAGCCATGCGTGGGGCATCCTGTGGTTCTTCGATGGCCGCGTCGATATCGTCTGCCACGCTGTCCACATCGCCAAAAACCAGCGGTTTTGGGCCGCGTCCGGCTGTCAGTGATGGCTCAATCCGCACCCCGGTCGGGGATGGCGGCGCGGCCCGGTTCTTGATCGCGTCAGCGATGCGCGCGCTGACCCGGTCAGGGTTGCCAGGGGCCGCATCAGCCGTGGGTTCAGGCGTCACCAATTCAGGCTCCGGCATCGGATCATTGCGTTTCAGAAGGCCCGACAGAAAGCCACCTTGCGGTTCAGGTTCTGCCATGGGCGCCGGTGTTTCCAGCGGCGGGGCGGCTGGCATGGTGGATGCGGTCAAAGGCGGCTCAGCGGTCGGCATCACCGGGTTCGCACGCACAACGGCAGCGACATGGGCACGCCGGTCTGCGGCCGGGGCCGCAACGGATTCAACCAATGTAACATCACCCCGGTCAACGCGCGCCTGCATCGCCTGCGCGCGCTTGTCCTGAAGCGTGGCCGTCACCCCATGGGCGGCTTGCGCTGACAGGCTGGCACCGCGTCCAACCAGCCGCAGGATCCCGTCATACAGCATCACCGTGCCCAGCCAGGCAAATCGCGTGCCTGTCTGCACCTCTGGCCGGGTGAAGCCCAATACAAAGGTCATCAGGACCAGAAGCCCGATGAACGTCAAGAGCGATGCCAGTTTTACCGCAAAGCTGGTTCCGAAAGCCAGAACCGTCAGGATCACGGCCAGTACGGTATCGCCAAAAATCCCGCCCAGACCGAAATTGGCGGGCCAGTTCGCGCCCGGCGTCAATGTTGCGGCATAGACCGACCCAACGACCACCGCGACAGGTGCAAAGATCAACCGCCCGATGGCGCGTTCCTGCCCGTAATGCATCACAAAGCGCAGGCCCCAGACGATCAGCACAATAGACAGCACCCAGACCCCCTGCCCGATCACCATCATCACTGGTGCCGCAATCGACGCCCCGAAATGCCCCAACCAGTTTTGCACCGGTGCATCAGTGGCCGAAATCCAGCTTGGGTCATCGGGGCTGTAGCTGCCCACAAGGGCCGCAATCAGCAGGCCTGCAAAGACCAACCCGATCCCCAGCAATTCCTTGCCGCGTTTTTCAATCGCCGCCTGTGTTGTACTGTCCAAGAGCGGATCGCGCTGCCGTGTCTGATATGATGCCATGATACCGTTCCTCAGTCATACAAACAGTCGCGGATCAGGGTCAGTCCGCGCTGCATTTCTTGTGTTGGGGCGACCAGGGCCACCCGGATATATTTGGAGCCGGGGTTTTCCCCGTTTACCTCTTGGCTCAGATAGGCGCCGGGCAATGTGCGCACGCCAGTATCCTGCCAAAGTTTGAGCGATGCGGCCTCACCATCGGCGACGGGCAGCCATAGAAAGAACCCCGCCTGCGGGGATTGATAGCCGTCAATATGGCCAAAGATATCGTCGGCGATGTCGTATTTGCGGTGATAAAGCGCTCTGTTTTCAACAACATGACCTTCATCATTCCAGACCTTCGTCGCGACAATCTGTAGAGGGCCGGGCAGCGGCGCACCGGCAAAGGCGCGCAATTGCCGCAGCCTTGCGATGGATTTTGCACCACCCGCGGCAAAGCCACAGCGCAGGCCCGGCAGGTTGGATCGTTTTGACAGCGATTGAAAAATCATCACCCGGTCCGGGTCCGCGCCCATGTCGTGCGCGATTTGCAATGCGCCGGGTGGCGGGTCGGTCCGGTAAATCTCGGAATAGCATTCATCGGCGAGGATCTTGAAATCATGCTTTTCGGCAAGGCTGATGATCCGCCGCCAATACGCATCATCGGCCACCGCCCCCTGCGGGTTGGCGGGGGAGCAGAAATAAGCGAGTGCTGTCTGGTCCAGTACATCTGCCGACAGCCCGTCCAGATCGGGTAGATGCCCGGTGCCAGCCGTGGCAGGCACATAGACCGGCTTTGCCCCGACCGACAGGGCCGCGACGCCGTAAACCGGGTAAAAAGGGTTTGGTGTCAAGATGATAGGCTGTTTACCGTTCTTCATTTCGGGGCAAAGCGCCATCGCGGCATTGTACAAACCTTCGCGCGTGCCATTGAGCGCGATGATCTGGTCATTCGGCACATTCAAACCATAACGCCGCTTTAGAAAGCCGCCCATGGCCGTCAGCAGATCGGCCTGCCCTTCATTGCTGGGGTAGTTGTTGAACCCATCCAGATTAGCCGCAAGGATATCACCCACGAATGCGGGGAACGCATGGCGCGGTTCGCCAATTGTCATATTGATCACATCCGCGGACTTGCTGGGTACGTCCAATAACGCACGCAGGCGTGGCCACGTCGCAACCGGGAGGTTCGAAAACCGCTCGGGAAAGTTCATAACTGCCTCAACTTACGGGATCATTTCGCCCCGCTTTGTCCCAAACTAGCCTGACGGGGACTCATCTGTCCAGAAAAAGGGGGCGCAGATGCAGCATGTTGTGGCTTTTTGGCCGATGATCTGAACGTGGGTCAGGTATTCGCCCGGTTGGGGTTCAGTTCCTGCTGCCAGTCTTCGACTGCATCAACCGGATAAAGCAGCATCAAGGTGCTGAGCGCGAGGCTGTCGCGGGCGATGAAAGCGGCCGATAATTCCAGCGCGGCCACGATACCAACCACATGCAGCGTCCGCATCGCATAGGCCGCAAAAAACCCGCCCATCATCCAGATATAGTCGGCAACCGCGTTCAGGACACTATCACCATGATATCCGGCATTGATTGTGGTGGACCGGAACGCGTTGAGAACGAAGTCGGTATGTTCGATAATCTCCCACCCGATGCCCGTGATGATGGCCACCAGAAACAACCCGCCAAACCCGACCTTGGGAAAGAACAGCCGCCCCAGAAGCGCGATCAGCACACCGTGCAGAATATGGCTAAGCGTGTACCAATCCGCGATATGCTGCGAATTGCCACTGTCGAAAACCGACCCGATCCAGAGCTTTACATCCCCACAGGTGCAGATCAGCGGCTGCCCCCAAAGATAAAGCGTCCCGGCGATCAAAGGCACACCTAGCAGGGCAAAAAGGTAAAGCGATCTATCGGTCATTTTAAATCTCATGCGGTCTTTATCGCTGGTGACCTAAACGGAGCGATAAGATCATTTTGCGGCCTGAATGAGGTATGAATGTGGGCGCGCTACGCGAGGCAGCGCAACGTTCGGTGGTCAGACCAGGGCAGCGCAACACCGTGAAAACGCGCAACCACACGAATCGTAGGTTAACGCTTGGGATCGTTGCAAAAACGCCTGTCGGCAAAGCGTCGGCCAGACGTCGGATTTGCGTCGGACCCCTTGGCCCGGATTTGCATGCTTAAGCCACCGCGCGGCGCAAAGGTAAACGCCGTGTTCATATCCGCTGCCATCCGTCCTCTTGACAAAATGGGCCGGGTCGTTGTGGCTGTTGGTAGGATCCGGAGGCTATATGAAACGTTACATTCTTACACTGCTCACATGCATCGGGCTGACAGGCCAGGCTGCTGCCGAGGTCACCATCAGCCACGGCTATTCCGCCTTTGGCGATCTGAAATACGGGCCGGATTTTACCCATTTCGACTATGCCAATCCCGAAGCCCCGCAGGGCGGCACGATCAGTCAGCGTCAGCTTTACGGCACGCCCACATTCAACAGCATGAACATCTTCATCATCAAAGGGGACAGCGCCCCAGAGATTGGCCACCATGTCTATGACAGTCTGATGGTCCGTGCCTATGATGAACCCGATGCGATTTACGGGTTGATTGCCGAAACCATCGAATACCCTGATGACCTGTCTTATGTTGCTTTCAACCTGCGCCCTGACGCCCGTTTTCACGATGGCACACAACTAACGGCAAGTGACGTCGTCTTTACCATCAACGCGCTGAAAACCGAAGGGCATCCGTATTACCGCAATCTGCTGTCGGACGTACAACTGGTTGAGGCGGAAAGCGATCTGCGGGTCCGGTTTGATCTGGCCCCCGGCGCTGGCAGCGCCTTTCCCAGCGAAATTGCGCAATTGCCGGTCCTGCCCGCGCATTTTTACGATGCCAATCCGTTTGACGAAAGCTGGATGACATTGCCCCTTGGGTCCGGTCCCTATGTGGTAGAGACCGCCGATGCCCCGCGCACGATCAGGTTTTGCAAGGATGATGATTATTGGGCCGCTGATTTGCCTGTGAATAAAGGCCGCAACAATTTTGACTGCTTTGCCTATGAGTATTTCGCGGATGAAACCATCGGGCTGGAGGCATTTGCGGCAGGTGAATACATGATGCGCGTTGAATATCGGTCGGCTGCTTGGGCGACCGGATATGACTTTCCAGCGGCGCAAAATGGCTGGGTAAAGCAAATACTGCTGCCCGATGGCCGCCCGTCCACGGCGCAGGGCATCTGGTTCAATATGCGTCGTCCCATTTTGCAGGATATCCGTGTGCGTCAGGCCCTGGAATACGCGTTCAATTTTGAATGGACCAACGAAACCCTGTTCTATGGCACCTATAAACGGTCAGACAGTTTTTTCGAGAATACCCAGATGCAGGCGACCGGCCTGCCCGAAGGGGCAGAGCTGGCCATACTGGATGCATTTCGTGATCAGTTACCGCCAGAGGTTTTCACCGAACCCGCCCATATTCCCTATGCAGGTGGCCCGAACCCCCGCGACCGCGCCGGGCTACGCGAGGCATCCCGCCTGCTGGATGAGGCCGGTTGGGTTGTCGGTGATGACGGGTTGCGCCGGAATACAGCCGGTCAGGTCCTGTCACTGGATTTCCCTGATGACAGTCGCAGCCTGGAACGGATCATCGCGCCGTTTGTCCAGAACCTCAAAGCGCTTGGTATTGATATCAATTTCGAACTGATCGACCCCAGTTCATGGACCGAACGGCGGCAAACCTATGACTTTGATTTGTCGATGACAGCCTGGGGCGTCAACGTCACGCCCGGTGCGGAGCTGCGTGCGTTTTACGGTTCTGCTGCGGCTGCTGCGGAAGGCAGCAATAACCTGACCGGTCTGGCTGATCCGGTTGTCGATGCCCTGATCGAACGCGCTGTTGAGGCCGAAACCCGCGACGATCTGATTGCGGCTGTCCGCGCGCTGGATCGGGTGCTGCGGGCAAAACATCTCTGGATCGGGGCCTGGCATCTGGGGGCGCACCGGGTCGCGATGTGGGATATTTTCGGGATGCCTGCCGAACCGTCGCCCTATGATTTCAACCGGGGTGTCGATCTGTGGTGGTTTGACCGCGATAAGTATCAGGCACTTGTCGATGCCGGGGCGTTGGATAGCGGGTTATAAAAAGGGCGCCTTTGACGGCGCCCTTTTGATTTAATGTACGACCGCGTCGTCCGGTCTGGGCCGGTTTGAGGCCGATAGCCTGTCACCCACGATCAGCCCTTCGGTTCCGGCGCTGACGGTAATTGTGTCGCCATCCATCACGTCGCCGGCCAGGATCATTTCGGCAAGTTGGTCTTGCAACGCCCGCTGGATCACCCGCTTGAGCGGCCGCGCGCCAAAGACCGGATCATAGCCTTCCTCGGCCAACCATTTCAGGGCCGGTTCATCCAGCTCGATATGGATATTCCGCCCGGCAAGCCGTTTTTCCAACCGCTTGAGCTGGATCGTGACGATCCCGGACATATCCTCGCGGGCGAGCCTGTCAAAGATCACGGTTTCGTCCAGCCGGTTCAGGAACTCGGGCCGGAAATGCGCCCGGACCGCATCCATCACGTCACGCTTGGCCTCTGACGCATCAGCACCATCTGGCAACTGGCTGAGCGCCTGCGCCCCAAGATTGGATGTCAGGATGATCAACGTCTGCTTGAAGTCCACGGTGCGGCCCTGACCATCGGTCAGGACGCCGTCATCAAGGACCTGCAACAGCACGTTGAACACATCCGGATGCGCCTTTTCGACCTCGTCAAACAGGACCACCTGATAGGGGCGTCTGCGCACGGCTTCGGTCAGCACCCCGCCTTCGTCATAACCGACATAGCCCGGAGGTGCGCCGATCAGACGGGCGACTGCGTGTTTTTCCATGAATTCAGACATGTCGATGCGGACCATCGCGTTGTCGTCATCAAAGAGGTATTCCGCGACCGCCTTGGTCAGTTCGGTTTTCCCCACACCGGTTGGCCCGAGGAACAGGAACGAGCCCAGTGGCCGGTTTTCGTCGTTCAGACCGGCCCGGGCACGGCGGACGGCATTGGCGACGGAGGTCACGGCGGCCTTTTGGCCGATCACCCGTTTGCCAAGTTCGTCTTCCATGCGCAGCAGCTTTTCACGCTCCCCTTCCAACATCTTGGAGGTCGGGATGCCCGTCCAGCGTTCGACCACTTCGGCGATCTGTTCGGGGCGCACGGCCTCTTCGACCATCAAGTCGTCATTGCCTTCGGCGTCAGCCAGTTTGCGTTCCAGTTCCGGGATCACGCCGTAGGACAGTTCACCCGCCTTTTGCAGGTTGCCTTCACGCTTGGCGATATCCAGATCGGCGCGGGCGCGGTCGAGCTTTTCCTTGACCTCGCGCGTGCCTTCCAGCTTGTCCCGTTCGGCCTGCCATTTCGCGGCCATCTCGGACGCCCGATCATTGAGGTCGGCCAGTTCCTTCTCCAGCTTTTCGAGCCGGTCCTTGGAGGCTTTGTCATCCTCTTTCTTCAACGCCTCGGATTCGATCTGGAGTTGCAGGATCTGCCGATCCAGCGCGTCGAGCTCTTCGGGCTTGCTGTCCACTTCCATCCGCAGACGGCTGGCCGCCTCGTCCATCAGGTCGATGGCCTTATCTGGCAGGAACCGGTCGGTGATATAACGGTGCGACAGGGTTGCCGCCGCCACCAGGGCGCTGTCACTGATCCGCACACCGTGGTGCAGTTCGTATTTTTCCTTGATCCCGCGCAGAATGCTGACCGTGTCGGTGACGGTCGGTTCTTCCACCATCAAAGGCTGGAACCGGCGGGCGAGGGCTGCATCCTTTTCCACATATTTGCGGTATTCGTTCAGCGTTGTGGCCCCGACGCAGTGCAATTCGCCCCGGGCCAGCGCAGGTTTAATCAGGTTGGCGGCATCCATTGCGCCCTCGGACGCGCCAGCCCCAACCAGCGTGTGCATTTCATCGATGAACATGATGATTTCACCAGCGGCGGATTCGATCTCCTTGAGGACCGCTTTCAACCGTTCCTCAAACTCGCCCCGGTATTTGGCACCCGCAATCATGGCACCCATGTCGAGCGACATAAGCTTTTTATTGCGTAGGGATTCCGGCACGTCGCCGTCGATGATGCGCAAGGCCAGCCCTTCGGCGATGGCGGTTTTACCTACGCCGGGTTCCCCGATCAGGACCGGGTTGTTCTTGGTCCGGCGGGACAGGACCTGCATGGCGCGCCTGATTTCCTCGTCCCGACCGATGATCGGGTCGATTTTGCCTTGCTCGGCGGCTTCGGTCAGATCGCGGGCATATTTGGCCAGCGCTTCAAAACTATCCTCTGCCGTGGCACTGTCGGCGGTGCGGCCTTTGCGGATGTCGTTGATCGCCGCATTCAGGTTCTGGGCGGTGACACCACCAGCATCCAGCGCGTCCTTGGCCTTGGATTTCACCACGGCCAGCGCGGTCAGCAGCCGCTCCACCGGCACAAAGCTATCGCCCGCCTTCTTGGCGATCTGTTCGGCTTCATCAATGACCTTGGCGGTGATGTTATCCAGATAGACCTGGGCGGCATCGCCGGTCACTTTGGGCTGTTTGGCCAATGCAGCCTCGACCGCGCCGATCACGACGGATGGGTTACCGCCTGCACGGCTGATCAGATTGGATGCGAGCCCTTCCTCGTCGTCCAGCAGCGCCTTGAGCAGGTGTTCGGGGGCGAATCGTTGATGATTCTCTCGCATGGCGATCGTCTGGGCGGCTTGTACGAAGCCGCGCGACCGCTCTGTGAACTTATCTAAGTTCATGGGTCTCTCCTTTGTTAAGCGCCCGATTTGGTGGGTGCCCGGCATGGCGGCACACCCTGTTGTTGGGCCTCAAACCTTAGATGGGGTTGGTAACGTTGCGTCGCAAGGCCAAAGGTATGGAAATCCATAGGGGGAGCGATTTGAGGCATTTCCCCGGTTCTTCAAAGCGCTTTGGCGTCATATATACCGCATGGAAGAGCTGATGCCTCAAGCACCCATCCTGCCGGAGAGGACACCCGGCGCGACACCGTTGTTTCCGCTTTCGCCGGAAGCGGTCCGCGCGCTGCGCGACGGCAAGGATGTGACCCAACCCGCGGCATCAGCGCCTGCCATAGACGATTGACGACCACTCACGGATGGTCCGGGGCGCAGCATAGCGCGCGAGCCGGGCGACAAAGGCGCAGCCAAGGGACGGGCTGCGCCTTTTCATTTGGTCAGATTGCGGGCGCGCGCCCGAACAGAGGCCGCCGGATCGTCAGCTGCACTTTTCAGGGCAGTATCCGCGTCAGGCGCGCCAAGCCTGACATAGGCATCCAGCGCCCATGCCCGCAGCATGGGTTTGTCATGCCTCAAGTAGGGGGTGATCAGGCTGGGCGGGATATCGACCGCCACATGCTGGATTGATTGCAGCAGATGCAGGGCGATTTCCCAATGCAGATCCCGCGCCAAGAGATCGGCAGGGTAAGGGATGTCTTTGCCAGCCTCATATCCGGCTTTCACAACCCAGGATGCGGCCCGCGCTGCTGTTTCATCCGTCCCACGGCAGGCGGTCAATAGTGTGGGATAATCATCCGGTGTAAGCCCATCGGCCACCTGCCGAAGCGGCGCCACAGTCTTACCGTCCCAGTTCTGAAAAACTGCCGTCATGTCCATCAGCACAGCATAGCGTGATTGCACCTGCCCTGCCCAGCCGTTAGACCGCCTCAAACTGCGAAGGAGCCTGCCAATGTCAGATGACCGCCTGATCGTCGCGATGGATGTCCCCAATGTGCTGGACGGGCTGGAACTGGCCAAGACGCTGGGCGACAGCGTCAGTTTCTACAAAATCGGGCTGGGCATGCTGACAGGTGGCGGGCTGGCGCTGGCCAATGAGTTGAAGCAGGAACACGGCAAGCGCATCTTTCTGGACATGAAGTTCTTTGACATCGGTGCCACGGTGGAGGCTGCGGTGCGTGGTGTCGCCCAATTTGATCTGGATTTCCTGACCGTGCATGGCGATCCGCATGTCGTGCGTGCGGCCCGCGAAGGGGCTGGCGGATCGGATATGAAAATCCTGGCCGTCACCATCCTGACCTCGCTGGACCGGGGTGATCTGGACGCGTCCTGCGTCAAACCCGGTGATCTGGCTGATCTGGTGCAGGAACGGGCGGGTATCGCCCTGTCAAACGGCGCGGATGGTGTCATCGCATCCCCGCAAGAGGCGGCGCTGATCCGTGCCTTGCCCGAGGCGGAAGGCAGGCTGATCGTGACACCAGGTGTACGCCCTGTTGGCGCAGATCTGGGAGATCAGAAGCGGGTGATGACGCCCGCACAGGCGATTGCAAACGGGGCCGACCATGTCGTGGTCGGGCGGCCGATCTGGCAGGCGGCCGACCCGCGCAAGGCCGCATTGGATATCCAGTCCGAACTCGCATCACCGCAAGCAAAGACCCCCAACCAATAAGGCTGGGGGCCAAAAAATCGCAGATTTTTTGAACAAAACTCTGTGTCAGAGTTTTGCGTCGCGTCAGTCGTTAATGTCAGTTTCCCAGATTTTCACCTGGCCCGTGCGCAGCCCAAAGACCTTGCGCATCACGATATAAGAGACCAGCGACAGCGCCGCAAAAATCACCAGCGTCAGCGCGAGACCGCTTGCCGATATTCCGAACAGGATCAGCAAACCCATCGCAGCCGCCCCGATGGCAAATCCCAGAAAGATGTAACCCGGGATCAGCACCTCCAGCGTTGCCAGCACCAGCGCGCCGGACATCCAGACCCACCATTCAGTCCAAAGTGGCATTATCCACGTCCTTTCAGCATTTTGAACGCATCCGCAAAGGCATCAACCGCATTGGCCGGCAGAACAACCGTCTGGCTGCCTTCGCCTGCGCCCAGCTTATTGAGCGCCTCAACCTGTTTCAACGCAACCTGATACTGCGCGGCCTCGAGCCCATTTTCGGCAATGGCCACGGCAACCACCTGTGTTGCATAGGCTTCAGCATCGGCCAGAACACGGCGTGCCTCGGCGTCTTGTTTGGCGGCGTAAAGCTCCGCGTCGGCCTGCAATTCGACCGCGCGTTTCTGGCCTTCGGCCTCTGTCACCTGCGCCCGGCGGGCCCGCTCAGCGTTCAACTGCTGCAACATCGCCTGACGGGTCGCCTGATCAAGGTTGACGTCAAGGATCTCGGCCCGCGTCACTTCGATCCCCCAATCGTCGACCTGCTGGGCCACCTGGCTGCGGACGGCATCAATCAGGTTGGCCCGGTTAGCCTGCACCTGGTCAAGCTCCATCCGCCCGATCTCGGACCGCACAATACCGGCCACGGTTGTAGAAATCGCGCCATCGACGTCGCGGATTCGGTAGACGGTCTTTTCCGGCTCGATAATCCGGTAGAATACGGATGTTTCCACCTGTACCAGCACGTTATCGGATGTGATCGCGTCCTGCGTCATATTCGGCAACTGGCGTTCCAGCACCGACACTTTATGCCGCACCCGGTCCAGAAACGGCACGATCAGATTGATCCCTGGCCCCAAAACGGCGCGTAACCGGCCAAACCGTTCCACCACGTATTTCTCGGACTGGGGCACGATCCGCACCGCAGCCATCGCGCAGATGATAAGAAACACCGCGAGTATGAGATAAAGCAGGTTCTGGCCCAGAAATTCAGAGATCAATTGTTCCAATGGCATATATCTGTCCCTCTATTGCTATGAAGGACAGATAGTTACGTTTCAGGTCGTTTTCAATGTATGCAACGGCATACTATTACTTTTGAGCCGTGCTGCGACAGTTGCGCCGATGGCGTCCGCCGTTGCCGGGCTTAGCGTCCAGCCAAGGTGCCCATGCCCTGTATTATAGAACACCCGATCACTTTTGCCCGGCCCCACACGCGGCATCATATTGGGCATCATCGGGCGCAAACCGGCCCATGGCACACAGTTTTCGGTGGAGACATCGGGGAAATGTTCCTCGCACCATTTGACCAGTGGCCGCACCCGCCGCTCCAGTATATCGCGGTTTTCGCCGTTGAATTCGGCAGTACCCGCAATGCGGAACCGGTTTTTGCCCAGACGCGATGAGACGATCTTGGCCTTGTCATCCAGCAGGGACACGGTTGGTGCCCCGGCCTGACTGGCCGCGTCATCCAGATTGACCGTGATCGAATAGCCTTTGACCGGATAGACATTCACCCGGTCGCCCAGCATTTGCGCGAATTTCCGGCTGGCCACCCCGGCAGAGACAACCACGCTGTCATAGCGTTCTTCATGCCCGCATTCGACATAAACCCCGTCATCGCGCACATGCAGATCGGTCACAGGCGCGCCCAGTTTGAACTGAACCCCCTGTTTTTTCAGCCAATCGGCCAGCCCCATGGTGAATTTATGAATATCACCGGTGCTGTCGCTTTCGGTCCAGAACCCGCCGATGATGTCGCCACGCAGGTTGGGTTCGCGGGCCATGACCTCTTCAACGGTCAGTTCGCGCCGTTCCAGCCCGCCTTGTTCCAGCAACCCGTTAACCATGCGGGCATGGTTCAGATCCTTTTGGCTCTTGTAAAAATGCAGGATACCTGCGGGGCTGAAATCAAAATCCACCCCGGATTTTTCGGCCATCTCTGCCAGACCTGCGCGGGCGGCCACGGCCATGCCTGCAGTTTTGATCGTGTTGGTCTTGTAGCGGGGGATATTGGCCAGAAATTCGGTCATCCAGCTGATCTTGTGCCAGCCGGGGCGCGGGTTGACGAATAAAGGCGCATCGCCCTGCAACAGCCATTTGATACCTTTGATCACGGTGGACCACTGGTTCCAGACCTCTGCATTTGATGCGCTCAACTGGCCACCATTGGCAAAGCTGGTTTCCATGCCCGCATAACGCTGACGGTCATAGACGGTCACGTCGAAGCCGCGGGTATGAAGGGAATAGGCTGTGGTGACACCGGTGATCCCGGCGCCCAGAACGGTGATATGAGGCATGGTCATCTCCTAACCATTTGCGCTTGCGCGCTGCCCCCACCGTGTTTGAGCCTGAGAGATTCACCGCGATTGCGGCTTGCTCCTCCGGCGGGCCTTGCGGGCCACTCTGCGGCGTGTTGCACCCCAACCGGTCCTTTTGCCTGAGAGTGACCGGGGCGGTTGCTCCTTCGGCGACGGACGTTTGCTTATCGGGCCGTTCTCTCCCGGTTGGCGTGTTTCCTATTGGAAACCCTTTAGACGAGTTGCTGTATAAAGCAACAGAAATCTATGCAGCACGGCAGCAGCATTTTGCCCGCCCCGTTTCGGTTAGCCCCCACAAGCAGCGCATTGCTGTTTTGCCTGCGGGGCTTTGTTTGTTCCCCTGAGCCTTCACTCTTTGTTGTGAATTCAATAGAGGGTGAGAGGGTTGAGTGACTGGCAAGCCGGTCAGCATATGAGGGCGATGTGACCGGCGGATTTTCGATACAAACTGTCGCGATGGTGGTCGCGGCGATGTTCATGATCGTCGGCGGTGATGCGGCGGCGACAGTATTGACAGGTGCCGGTTTTCCGCAAGTGTTTGTGGCCTGGACACGCTTTGCCCTTGCCGCCGTCTTGCTGGCACCGTTTTGCGGATTGCGTCTGGCCGAATTACGTCAATTCGCGGACTGGCGTTTATATTTGCGCACAGCCCTGATCGTCGGTGGGATCGTGTGTATCCTGACCGCCCTGAAAACCGAGCCGATGGCCAATGTGTTTGGCGGTTTCTTTGTTGGGCCGGTAGTGTCCTACCTGCTTTCGGCGTTGCTGCTGGGCGAGCGGATCACGCCGCTGCGGACGTTGCTGTTGCTTGTCAGCTTTGCAGGTGTCCTTCTGGTGGTTCGCCCCGGCTTTGGCATGACGGCCGGCATGGGTTTTGCCATTCTGGCCGGTTGTTTTCATGGTGCGTATCTGGTCGCCACACGCTGGTTGGCGGGTGGGTTTCGCCCCCGGTTTTTGTTGCTGTCGCAACTGGCCATTGGTGCTGTCATGCTGGCCCCGTTTGCCGTTGTTGCAGTGCCCGCGTTTACGGCACCGGTGATGGGGTTGATCACGCTCTCTGCCCTTGGGTCCGCTGCGGGCAACCTGTTGCTGGTATTGGTCAATCGCACGACCCCGGCCGGGGTGATTGCGCCGTTGATCTATAGTCAGCTTCTGGCCGCGATGATCATTGGCTGGGCTGTGTTTGGCCAATGGCCGGATGGGCTCAGCCTTATTGGGCTTACCATTATCATGGTGGCTGGCGTCTCTTCGGTTTGGTTTGCTGGGCGCGGGCGTTAGCCCAGCTTTACCCCGGCATCCCGCATCCCGGCTTTGGCCGCATCAAGTGACCCGTCAAAATCAATCGCCCGGCACAGATCCATGTTCACATTGGTTTTGAACCCCAGCCTGGCGGCATCCACTGCCGAGTAGTTGACGCAGAAATCAGTCGCCAGCCCCACCAATGTCAATGTATCGATCCCGCGTGTGCGCAAATACCCCTCCAACCCTGTTGGTGTCGTTTTGTCATTCTCGAAAAACGCGGAGTAGCTGTCGATTGCGGGGTTATATCCTTTGCGGATGATCAGGTCGGCACGGTCTGTCGTCAGGTCGGCGTGCAACTGTGCGCCAATCGACCCCTGAATGCAGTGATCGGGCCAAAGCACCTGTGGGCCGTAGGGCATGTCCGTCATGCTCATCGGGTCTGCATCATGGGTGGAGGCAAATGAGGAATGCCCCGCCGGGTGCCAGTCTTGTGTCAGGATTACCGCATCAAAATCAGTCATCGCGGCGTTGATGCCAAGGACAATTTCGTCGCCACCCGTCACGGCTAAGGCGCCGCCCGGGCAAAAGTCGTTTTGCACATCAATGACGAGTAGGGCGTGGGTCATGGCTGGGCCTCCTGTTTTATGGGCAGGTTAGCAATGAATGCCGCCACCTGCGAGCGTGATTGTAGATGGTGGATGGTCAGGTGGCCCGGGTTATCTGCGATTGCGGCGAGCTTGGCACGGGCGCTGGTTCTGGTTTGCCAGATCCATTTCCAAAAGGCCCATGTTTCCCCATGAAATCCTTCTGGGCAATCGGGCGCCATATCAGGCCGGACTTTGCCATGGTCCCGGATCGTCCGCCAGACCACACGGAAAAATCGCAATGACACCGGCAAATCGAGCCAGATGAATGTATCTGCGCGCGCCACGCGATCGGGATAGGTCGTGGAGTGCCCGCCTTCAAAGATCCAGGCGTCCTGACCGATGATATCAAGCACAAGAGGCGTCTTTTCTGCCTTGGGTCTTTCGACCCAGCCGGGTGTCCAGTGGATCTGGTCCATGTGATAGACGGGCAACCCCAGCCGGTCGCCCATGATCCGGGCGAGCGTACTTTTGCCGGAACCCGGCTGACCGCAGATCATGACACGTTGCATGGGTGCTTGTTAACGCGGCATCGGGGAAGAGTGAAGCGCGCGCCGGACCTGATCCGGCACCTCGTGGTCGGGGCTGGTGGTGAGGTCCCGGGTCAAGCCCGGGACGGGGTTTCGATGCCGTGCCCGTAGCAGCAGAATTGGGTATGTTGCAGGGTCACGTCGCTGTTTTCGATGTAAAGGACACCGTAATGCGGTGCTTCCTTTGCAGGCACGAAGCTGTCCCAATCCCAGGCAGGGTTTGGTGCGGGTGCTTGAAAAGATAGCGCGCCCAGTGTCGCAAAGGGGATGCCCTTGATCGTGCCGCAAGTTGGTCGATGCACATGCCCGATGAACAGGTGTCTGACGTTGCCATGGGTGCGAATGATATCAAGGAATGCTTCATCCTCTTGCAGCTTTATCGTGTCTTGTGACGGCAGGTTCAGCGCCATGGGCGGGTGGTGCATGAAGATGTAGGTCGGTGTGTTGCTGCTCAGCTTGTCCCGAATCCAGGCCTGACGCGCGGCACAGAATTGCCCGGCATGTGACCCGGTCATATGCGTGTCCAGACAGAGAAAACGCGCGTCAGACGTCTCGATACTATATTGCACGAAATCCCGCATCGCCCCATCCGGCAGCGTCAGATGCGCCCGGAAACCCGCCCGGTCATCATTGTTGCCCACCATTGGATAAACCGGGATTTTCGACTGCGCGAGGTAATCGGCGAGCCGGTTGTAGTCGCCTGCGATGTCGTCGCCGACAAGGTCACCGGTCAGCACCATGAAATCCGCATCGCTGTGATGCGTGTTCATATGGTTGATCGCCGCCGCCAACCGGCTGCGCGGGTTCAGGTCGCCGATCAGCCCTTCATTTTGGAAATGCGGGTCAGTCATCCAGATGATTTTGGTCATGTGCGCCTCCTGCTTGCTACGCTGACCTGTTGGAGGTCCCGGATCAAGTCCGGGACGGGGTTGCATGTGGCCTGTGTTCCGCATAAAAGGCGCGCCTTTCACATGATGACAGGAGGCGATGATGGCGATTTTGGGTATCGACTTTGGGACCTCCAACACGGCGGCTGGGGTGATGGTCGCGGGGCGTCCGCATTTGATCGACGTGGAGCCGGGGCGCAAGACGCTGCCGACATCCGTATTCTTTGATTATGACCGCAAGGTCACGACCTATGGATCGGTTGCGAATGCCGCACTGATTGATGGCCGTGAGGGCCGGTTCATGCGGGCGCTGAAATCCGTGCTTGGCACGCCTTTGATGCGTGAGAAACGTCAGATTGCTTATGAGCGGTTGACCTTGATCGAGGTGGTCGCCCGGTTCCTGCGCATGTTGCGCGAACGGGCAGAAGCCGAAACCGGCCAAGCCTATGATGTGGCCCTGTCTGGCAGGCCAGTCCGCTTTCATTCGACGGATGCCGCGCGCAATGCGCAGGCCGAAGTTGATTTGCGCGAGGCCTATATGGTCGCCGGCTATCGTGATGTTTCGTTCATGTATGAGCCGGAGGCGGCGGCATTGGCCAGTGGTCCATTGGACAAAGGTGCCTTGGGTCTGATCGTGGATATCGGCGGGGGCACGTCAGACTTTTCGGTCTTTGAACGCGATGGCGACGCGACCCGGATCATTGCCAGCCATGGTGTCCGCGTGGGCGGGACTGATTTTGACCGGTCGATTTCGATTGCCGAAGTCATGCCTTTGCTTGGCCGTGGTGCCGAGGTGCGCAATGCGCTGGGATCAGGGCGTCATGTGGCGCCCAACGCAATCTTTAACGATCTGGCGACATGGCAGAAAATCCCGTTTGTCTACACCCCTGAAAATCGACGCATGGCTGCCGATTTTGCCAAGCTTGGCATTGATCCCGCCCTGTTTGGCCGGTTGAAAACCGTGTTGGAGATGGAGCTGGGCCACGATATCGCCTTTGCCGTTGAAGCGGGGAAAATCCACCTTAACAAACCGGATGTCGACGATGCGGGGATTGATCTGCGGGTTATCGAACCTGCACTTTGGGCGCGGCTGACCGAGGCTGCGATGGGCGCTGTGCTGGCCGACCATGCCGCGCAGATCCGGGATTGCGCGGCAGAGACATTGGCGATGGCCGATATCCCGCCCGACCGGATTGGCAAGATCGTCTTTGTCGGCGGCTCCAGCCTGCTGCATGTCATCGAAGACGTGATGGTCGGAATGTTCCCCGGCGCAGCGCTGGAACGGGCAGAGGCATTCACCGCCGTGGCCGATGGTTTGGCCATTGCCGCTGCGACCTGACTTGCCCCTTTGACCAGACAGGCGTAAATCGACCCCCATGTTTACTGTTGCCGCCCTTTATCACTTCACCCGTTTTGATGACCCTGCCGCAGTGCAGGGGCCATTGCTTGCCCTATGCAAATCGCGCGGGATCAGCGGAACCCTGTTGTTGGCCAACGAAGGTATCAACGGCACGATTGCGGGTGATCGCGCGGGGATTGATGCGGTGCTGGCCCATATCCGCGCCCTGCCCGGTTGCGCCGATCTGGAGTGGAAAGAAAGCACCGCAACGACCCCGCCATTTCACCGGATGAAAGTCCGGTTGAAAAAGGAAATCGTGACCATGGGTCAGCCGGATGTGGACCCGGTGGCACGCGTTGGCAACTATGTTGATCCTGCCGATTGGAATGACCTGATCAGCGCGCCAGATGTGGCCGTGATTGATACCCGCAATGATTACGAAGTAGCGATTGGCACCTTTGAAGGTGCGGTTGATCCTGAAACCAAAAGCTTTGGTGAGTTTCCCGCCTGGTGGGAGGAAAACAAGCATCGTTTTCATAACAAGCGGGTTGCGATGTTCTGCACAGGTGGGATTCGCTGCGAGAAATCAACGAATTACCTGATGGGACAAGGGGTTGAGGATGTGTATCACCTGAAAGGTGGTATTCTGAAATACCTTGAAGAGGTGCCTGCGGAAGACAGCAAATGGGACGGCGAGTGCTTTGTCTTTGATGCCCGCGTGAGCGTCGGGCATGGGTTGGAAGAAGGGCCGCATATTCTGTGCCATGCGTGCCGTCGCCCGCTGGTTCCCGAAGATCGTAACCATCCGGCTTATGAAGAGGGCGTGGCCTGTCATCAATGCGTGGATGAAACCTCGGACACCGATAAAGGCCGGTTCCGAGAACGTCAAAAGCAGATCGCCCTGGCCAAACAACGTGGCACACATCACATCGGTGGGCTTTAGTGGCTGATATCGCCATCGCTATTCTGGTCGATGGCGACAGGGTGTTGATGGGAAAACGCGCACCGCATAAGGCGGCCTATCCCAATTGCTGGGATTTTGTCGGTGGCCATGTTGAGGACGGTGAGGCGCTGACCGACGCGCTTGCCCGCGAAATGACCGAAGAAATTGCGCTGCGCCCCGTTGATCCGGTGTTTCTGGATCGCATGGTGGATCGCGCGCTTGGGCTGACGCAGCCACCAACTTATCATTTCTTTGTCGTGCGGAGCTGGGATGGCGGCGCGCCCGTTTTGGCCAATCACGAGCATACCGAACTGCGCTGGGTTACGTTGCAAGAAATGCGCGATTTGCACGAGCTTTCGGACCCGATTTATCTGGAGTTTGCCACACGCGCGCTGTCCCGGGTGAGCTAGTATCCGGCACCCCAATCCGCGACATTGGCGACCTGCGCGACAGCAGTTGCGCGCGCGCCTTGGGGCGCGGGGTCCGGCGCAAACCGGATCGCAGGCGATCCGAAGGCCCTGTCCAATGCGGTGCGTTTTGGATCCAGGTTAGCCATTTTTTGGATTACGAGCGTGGCAACTTCGCCACGTCGGCTTTTCCTTGCGTAAAGTTGTTTGCTTTTTGACCGGTGCACTGTATGAGTGCGCGTGTCGGACCACATGAGCCAAAGGAGGGTGACGATGACTTATCAGCGCAATTTTACCTTCCTCTGGGGCCTTCCGACCTTGGCAGCGGTGACCTTGTCACCTGCAGGTAATCGAACCTGCTAGCCGCCTCCGGTCGCTAAGGCGACCAAAACCCACCAACTTTAAAACCCGTTTGATCCACACGCCCGTAGTCTATCTGCGTCCGCGTTTGTCAAACACCAACCTTCAAACGAAAGGCCGCAGTGAATCTGCGGAAATGGTAAAATCATGAACGCTTTGCCAATGAAAAACCCACAACCGTTGGGTGCCGTTGTCGATGAGCTGGTTGCAAACTTTGGTCTGCGCCAGGTCTTGCTGGCTGTTGCAGCAAGGCTGTTTCGCAAGCAGCATCCGCCGGATAGCGGGACCTTCCCCAAGCTGGTGAAACAGCTTGGTGTTGACCGCCTGTCGGATCATCTGCGGGCGGATTTGGGATTGCAGCCGGATACGCATCACAGGATGCATATCGATCCGATCATGCTGCATCGGTACTAATGACCTGTCGCCAGGCATCACATTGATGTCTGGCGATCCCGCCGTTGACGATCTGCGCTGCCGCGCCCATGGTGCGCGCATGTCGTTGCTCCCCCAAAAGAACCCTTCTGATTTTTTGAATATGACTGCCCGATCCCGCGAAGGTTACATGTGCTGAACCTGCCGGAACCCGGAGCGGTTATGCGACAGGTTATCGCCATTGCGATTGGGCTGATCTGTGGCGTGACAGCCTATTTCGCGGGTCTGCCCTTGCCCTGGATGCTGGGCCCGATGATCGGCAATACCATCGCCGCCATGCTGCGTGCGCCGGTCAGCGCCCCAAATCGGCTGCGCCCTTATGTTATTCCGGTGATTGGTGTGATGCTTGGCTCTGCTGTTACGGCAGAGATTTTGGGACAGTTGACCGCGTGGATTCCGACCCTGATCCTATTGCCTGTGTTTCTGATCTGTGCCGCTGCGGTGTCTTATACAGTGTATCGTCGGATTGGCGGATATGATCCGGTCACGGCGTATTTCTCGGCTGTGCCGGGTGGTTTGAATGAGATGTTGATCATTGGTGGTGCTGCCGGTGGCGATGAACGGCGGATCGCACTGGCACATGCGGCCCGTATTCTGGTTGTCATTGTCTTTGTCGCCCTTTTCTTTGGCTTGTTTCTGGGTGTGTCGAGCGGCAGCAGGGGTGCGGCGAACTGGGTGGCTATGGATGCGTTGAGCGTTACGGATTATCTGATCCTCGGGGCCTGTGCAGTGTTTGGCGCATGGCTTGGCAAGTTGGCCCGGCTACCCGCCGCGCCGGTTTTCGGCCCCATGATCCTGAGCGGCATCGCGCATGTTGCCGGATGGGTGACGGTTGCCCCACCCACGTTATTTGTCATCGCCGCGCAGGTGACCATGGGCACGATCATCGGAACCCGCTTTGCCGGGGCAACCATCGCGGAAGTCCGCCGCGACCTGTCATTGGCGGCAATCGCTTCACTGGGGATGCTGCTGGTCACACTGGTCGCGGCCGCCGCCGTTGCATGGTTAAGCGGTTTGCCATTGGCGCAGGCGTTTTTGGCCTATTCACCGGGCGGTCTGACCGAAATGTCGCTGCTGACCTTGGCGATGCAACAGGATGTCGCCTATGTTTCAGTCATGCATATCATTCGCATCACCTGCGTGATCGCGGCGGCACCATTGGTTTTTGCAGCGATCCGCCGCTGATCAGAAGTCGAGGTTTTCGACGTTGAGCGCGTTGTTCTGGATAAATTCGCGCCGTGGTTCGACCACATCACCCATCAGTTTGGTAAAGAGGTCGTCCGCCTCGGCCACATCTTCGACCTTGACCTGTAACAGCGTGCGCGCGTCAGGGTCGAGCGTGGTTTCCCACAATTGATCGGGGTTCATTTCGCCCAATCCTTTGTAGCGTTGAAGCGACAAGCCTTTTTCGCCTTCTTCAAGGATCGCTTTCAGCAAGTCGAGCGGCCCATGGATGATCTGGCTCCGTTCCTTGCGCGCCAAAGTCGCAGGCAAATTGTAGACGTCTTGCAGGCTTTGCGTGAAGGTGCCGGTCCGCCGCGCCTCGCCTGATCGTAGCATTGGGCCATCGAGCGTCCGCACTTCTTCGACGCCGCGCAGAATACGGGCAAGCCGCATGCCTTTGTCTTGCGTGATCCGCCCCTGCCAGCCGCGTTCCCATTCAAGTGCGATCAGGTCAAGCCGTTGGGCGACCCGGTCGGCAGTGCCTTGCAGGTCACTATCCACGACGCCGGGAACAAACGCACCAGCGATGGCAGCCTGTTCGAGGATGTGGCGCGGGTAGTGCGTCGGGAACGCCTCAAGCACGCGCTTGAGCTGGCGCGCCTCATCCACCACGCGGCGCAGGTCAGCGCCTGTGATTTCTTCGCCATTGCCTTGCCGCAGCAGCGCGCCTTCGATCCCTTGTTCGATCAGGTATTCATCCATCGCGGCCTGATCCTTGAGGTAAACCTCTGACTTGCCGCGCGCGACTTTGTAGAGCGGGGGTTGTGCGATGTAGAGGTAGCCGCCTTCGATCAGTTCGGGCATTTGCCGGAAAAAGAAGGTCAGAAGCAGCGTGCGGATATGCGCGCCGTCGACATCCGCATCAGTCATGATGATGACCTTGTGATAGCGCAGTTTGTCGATGTTAAATTCGTCGCGCCCGATTCCGGTGCCCAGCGCCATGACGAGGTTGCCGATTTCCTGGGATGAGAGCATCCGGTCGAAACGCGCACGTTCGACATTCAGGATCTTACCTTTGAGCGGCAGAATGGCTTGCGTGCCCCTGTCGCGCCCTGTCTGGGCCGAACCACCGGCACTGTCACCCTCCACCAGGAAGACTTCGGTCTTGGAAGGGTCTTTTTCAGAGCAGTCCTTCAGCTTGGAGGCGTTGAAATTCACGTCCATTGCCGATTTACGCCGAATTTCGCGGGCCTTGCGCGCCGCCTCGCGGGCAGCGGCAGCTTCGACGATCTTGGTGATGATCATCTTGGCTTCACTCGGGTTTTCCTCGAACCATTCGTTGAGCTTTTCACCCATCAGGTTTTCCACCGCTGGGCGGACCTCTGAGCTGACCAGTTTATCCTTGGTCTGGCTGGAAAACTTGGGGTCGGGTACTTTGACGGATAGCACGCAGGTCAGCCCCTCGCGCGCGTCATCACCCGTCAGCGATACCTTTTCCTTTTTCGTGATCCCGGTTTCAGTCGCGTATTTTGCGATGGCGCGGGTCAAAGCGCCGCGGAAACCTGCCATATGGGTGCCGCCATCGCGCTGCGGGATGTTGTTGGTGAAGGGCAGCACCATTTCGTTGTAGCTGTCGTTCCACCACATCGCGACCTCGACCCCGATATCGTCACGTTCACCCGCGACATAGATCGGCGTGTCCATCAGCGGGGTTTTGGAGCGGTCGAGATATTTGACGAACTCCTTCACGCCGCCCTCATAGAACAATTCTGTCTTGAGCGGTTCGGCAGGGCGCAGATCTTCGAGGATGATCTTGACGCCGGAATTGAGGAAGGCCAGTTCGCGCAGACGCTTTTCCAGCGTGTCGAAGCTGTAATCACGGTTGCTGAACGTGTCTGTCGAGGCGAGGAATGTGACCTCTGTCCCCTTGCGCCCGTCTGCATCGCCTTCGACACGCAGATGCTCTGTTGTGAACCCACCTTCAAAACGCGCGTAATGCTGCTTGCCATCGCGCCAGATCCGCAATTCCAAGTAGTCAGACAGGGCGTTGACCACCGACACACCAACGCCGTGCAGACCGCCGGACACTTTGTAGGAGTTGCTGTCAAATTTCCCGCCAGCATGCAGTTGGGTCATGATAACCTCTGCCGCGGAAACGCCTTCTTCTTCGTGGATCCCAACCGGAATCCCACGCCCGTTATCACCGACGGTTACTGATCCGTCGGCGTTGATTTTGACATAAACATGGTCAGCGTGACCGGCCAAAGCCTCATCAATCCCGTTATCGACAACCTCATACACCATGTGGTGCAAACCGGACCCGTCATCAGTGTCACCGATATACATGCCGGGGCGCTTGCGCACAGCCTCCAAGCCTTTGAGAACTTTGATAGAATCAGCGCCATAATCTTCTGGGTTGCTGTTGTCTTCGGCCATAGAGGATTTCCTGTGTCTTTATGCCCAAAATATACGCATTTCGGCAGCGGATGTCACGCAATTGACACAAGATTTTGTGGTTTTAATTACCGCATTTCGACGGTGAATCCCTTTGGCCGGGAAGCCGGTTTTTCCCGGTATTCACACGGGTTTTTCCGACCGCAAGATATGCGTTACGCGGTCATTGCAATGGCAATGCCGACGCCGATCAGAAGCCACCCAGCCGTCAGGTTCATCCGCCTGATCGCCGCACCCGATTTCAGGATGCCCCGCACCTTATCGACCGAAACAGCAAGGACCAGATTGCCCAGTAACGGCACCACAAAGCTGAGCGTGCAGATCGCCACCATGTCGAGGACGGTGACCTGCGTCAGATCGAAAAATCCGGGCAGGATCCCCATGTAGAACAATACGGCCTTGGGGTTGCCAATGATCACCGCGAGCCCGGCGACGAACCCGGCCCACATGCCAGGCCTTGTCAGTCGGCTATTTGCGTTAAGCGCGTGGTTTGCGTTGCGGATCAGGGCCAGCCCCATCAGCAGGAAAACGACGACCGCCACCCATTGCAATACGTCCATGAACCACGCGAAGGTGGTGACCAGCCACGCCACCCCCAGAACAGCCACAAGCGGCCAGAATACATCACCAACGGCGACACCCATCGCAAGCGGCCACGCCGCCTGAAACCCGCCCGAGAGCGACCGCGCCAGCAACGCCACCCAAACAGGGCCGGGTGTCAGAAACAGGACCGCCAGCGCACCCGCATAAAGGCACAGGTCAAAGAATGTCACTGTCATTTCAGAACAAATGCCCCAGCAGATCGACCTCTGCCTTGGGATCCCATGCAACATCGCCGAGGGACAAGACCATCAGTGCATCATCTACCCGGGCGGTGACCTCATGCGTCCGGCAATCGTCAAGCGCCACGTAACGCAGCCAATTACCCATCGGCCTGAACCCGTGTTTGGCATAGATCGGATGATCGCCGAAAAGGACAACAAATGCGGCCTGGCTGTGCCGGGATTGCTGAATGGCGTCCTTTAGCAGGGTCGAGGCGACCCCCTGCCCCGCATGATCCGGGTGCGTCGCAACCTCGGCCAGTCCGGTGATTTGCACAAGCTGATCACCTATACGGATCGCCCGAAACAGCAGCGCGATATGGCCGATCACATCTGCACCGTCGCGCATCATGATCCGCAGGTGATGCCGCTGCTGGTAATAGGACCGACCGTCAAAGCCGCTTTCCATCTGCGCCCCAAAGGCGGCATCCAGCAAGACACCTATCTGCCGGTCATCTTCCACAGACAGCGACAGTTCGGGGATACGCTCAATCTGCATCTGAGGGCAAAGTCAGGCTACCGTCATCATTGAGCGGCCAGAAAGGGTTATGGGCGCATTCCCAAACATGTCCATCGGGGTCCGCATAATAGCTGGAGTAGCCACCCCAGGCCATTTCTGTTGGCTCGGCCAACGGGGTCGCACCGGCGGCAATCGCTTTGGCAAAAGCTGCATCCACATCCGCCATGCTTGGCATATTCTGGGCAAGTGTAATCGCCCCGGTACCCAGCGCTGCTGTTGGCCGGTTCTGTTCCTTGGCCAATGCTGCGCGCCCAAAAAACCCAAAGGCCATACCGTTGATCTGATAAAACACGACCTGGCCCGGCACCTCACTATGTGGGGACCAACCAAGCTGTGCATAAAAGGCTTTGGACCGTTCCAAATCGTCTACGCCAAGGGTGATCAAGGTGATGCGTTGCGGGGTCATGGTGTATCCTTCCGGGTGACGATAGAGGTGCCGTTTGTGTCGGTGACCTCCAGATACTGGGCGCGGCCGCCAAGTTCGGCAAAAAGTTCGGATCCGGTGCCGGTCATGAAAGCCTGCGCATTCAAATGGCAGATTTCATCATAAAGCGCGGCGCGGCGTGTCGCGTCAAGATGGGCTGCCACCTCATCCAGCAAGAGGATCGGCGGAGCGCCGAAATCCCGCGTCAATGCCCGGGCATTGGCCAGGATCAGGCTGATCAGAAGCGCCTTTTGTTCGCCGGTCGAACAATCCTTGGCCGGCACGTCTTTGTCGGCAAAAACGGCATCCAAATCCGCGCGATGTGGCCCGATCAATGTGCGTCCCGCCGCCATGTCGCGATGCCGGTTTTCAGCAAGAGCCGATTGCAGATCATCCGGGATCGGATCGGGACTGGTCAGTGCCAATGTGGCTGTGGGGAATGTCGTTTCTGTGGCCGCTTGCGCGGCTTCCAGTTCTGCAATGGCCTGATACCGGTTGGATTGGATTGCAGTTGCGGCATCGGCCATCTGCGCCTCGATCGCGGTGTACCAATGCGGGTCGCGGACCATGTCCTTGAGCAGCCTGTTGCGTTCGCGCATCGCCTTTTCGTAGGATAGCACCGCCTCTGCATGGGTCGGTTCAAAGCTAAGCGTGGCACGATCAAGAAAGCGCCTGCGCCCCTCGGCCCCTTCGATCCAGAGCCGGTCCATGGACGGGACCAGCCACAAAATACGCGCGATCCGGCCAAGGGCTGTCTGCGGTGCAGCTTTGTCATCAATACGCAGCTGACGCGGGCCGCCCGCTTCCGCCCATGTTCCGATTTCATGCGTTTGTTGCAAGGATTGCAAAATGGCGGTGATTTTCCAGCCCAAAGCCTCTGGTCTGCGGGTCAGATCAGCGGCGCCAGCACGGCGCAGCCCCCGCCCGGGCGACAGGAGCGAAACAGCCTCTAGCAAGTTGGTTTTACCTGCTCCATTCGGACCAAAAATGGCGATGGGTTGCGGGCCGATTGTCAATTCTGCACGCTTATGCGAACGGAAATGCGACAGGGCCAGTTTGCGGAGTGCAAGTTCCATCATGCGCGCTGAACAGGATTTTCCAAAATCCTGCACTCAAAAATTTTAAAAATTTTTGGGCCCGTCACACGCGCATCGGCATGACGACATAGACGGCAGACGTGTCATTGCCTTCACGCATCAATGTCGGGTCGCCAGAGGAATTGAACATGAACACCGCATTCTCGCGATCCACCTGGCTTGCGATTTCCAGCAAATATTTGGCATTAAAGCCAATTTCCAGACGTTCATCGCCATATGCAACGGCCAGTTCTTCCTCGGCAGCGCCACTGTCAGGCGCATTGACAGACAGAACCAGCCGGTCTTCATCCAGGGCCAGCTTTACAGCGCGTGATCGTTCTGACGACACAGTTGCGACGCGGTCCACGGCTTTGGCGAACTCGCTTGCATCAACCTCTAACTTGCGTGTGTTTCCCTGCGGGATCACGCGGGTATAGTCGGGGAATGTCCCATCAATCACCTTGGATGTCAGGGTGATATCCGGTGTGGCAAAGCGGATCTTGGTTTCTGATACCGACACGGCGATCTGCATGTCATCATCGTCCAGAAGCTTGCGCAATTCACCAACCGTTTTGCGCGGCACGATCACCCCCGCCATGCTTTCTGCGTCCTTGGGCAGGTCAGCATCGATGCGCGCCAAACGGTGTCCATCTGTCGCCACGCAACGCAGGACCTTGCCGCCATCACTATCGGCTACATGCATATAGACGCCATTCAGATAATAACGGGTTTCCTCGGTCGAGATTGCAAATTTTGACTTATCAAAAAGGCGGCGCAGAACCGGTGCCGGTGCCGAAAAATTCGCGGCATAGTCAGACGACGCCATGACGGGGAAGTCTTCCTTTGGCAGCGTCGCCAGAGAAAAGTTCGAACGGCCCGCCTCGATCGTCAGACGACCGGATGCGCCATCCTCCGTCAGGGTCACGAGTGCGCCGTCAGGCAATTTGCGCACAATCTCGTTCAGTGTCACGGCGGCAACGGTTGTGGCCCCGGCGCGTTCAACTTTTGCGGGCGCCTTATCGACCACTTCGATATCAAGATCAGTAGCGCGGAAATGGACATCGTCGCCCTCAGCCTCGATCAGGACATTGGCGAGGATCGGGATCGTGTTCCGCCGTTCAACAACAGATTGTGCCTGTGCGACCGCCTTTAGCAGAACCGCGCGTTCGATGCTGAATTTCATGTCCCAATGCTCCGCATATCTTGGTGTCCGATCCCGCCGGGACGCAAAATGTACTGCATTTCTCGGGCGGCTCAAGCGTTTTGTTGACTGTTGACGATGGCTCGGCCTGCGTCAAGCGCTGGTGCTATTCCTCCAGCGCGCGGCGCAGCAATTCCAGATCATCCGCGATCTGGCTATCAAGCGCCTTGAGTTCCTCGATCCGGCGCACACCGTGCATGACGGTCGTGTGGTCGCGCCCACCAAAGCGTCGCCCGATTTCAGGCAAGGACCGGTTGGTCATATGCTTGGCCAGATACATCGCGACCTGACGAGGCCGGGCGTAGTTGCGAACACGCTTGGGCCCGATCATATCGGACAGGCGAATTGCGTAATGCTCAGAAACTTTGCGCTGAATTTCCTCCACAGTGACCTTGCGATCAGAGGCTTTGAGGACGTCTGACAGGCAGTCCTGCGTCAGTTCAAGCGTAATTTCACGGCCGACCAGCGATGCAAAAGCAAAAAGCCGGGTCAATGCGCCCTCGAGCACGCGCACATTGGTCGAGATGCGATGCGCGAGAAATTCCAGCACACCGGGCGCGATCACCAATTCAGGGTATTGGCTGGCATAAAAATCGACTTTTGATTGCAGCACGCCAAGACGCAGTTCGTAGTCAGTGGGGTGCAGGTCAACGACAAGGCCACATTGCAGGCGCGATTTGATCCGTTCTTCAAGACCCTTGATTTCGCCAGGCGCACGATCAGCCGAAATGATGATCTGTTTTTGCCCATCCACGAGGGCATTGAACGTATGAAAGAACTCTTCCTGCGTGCTGTCCTTGCCGCTGATGAATTGTACATCATCGACCATCAACACATCGACGGACCGGAAAAGTTGTTTGAAGTCCATCATCTTGCGTTCGCGTAGCGCCGTGATGAACCGGTACATGAATTGTTCCGCCGACAGATAAAGCACGTTGAGTTCGGGCGAACGTCGCTGCAATTCATGTGCGATGGCGTGCATCAGGTGTGTCTTACCAAGACCGACGCCCCCGTAAAGAAACAGCGGATTGAAGGTGACCGGGCCACCCTCGGCAACTCTGCGGGCTGCGGCATGGGCCAGTTCATTGGGCTTGCCCACAACAAACGTGTCAAAGGTGAACCGTGCATCAAGAGGAGAGCCTGATCCGTCATCAGAACCGGCGATCTTGCGCAGCGCTGGCTTGCTTGCAGTCGCCGTGCGCGTTTGGGGTTCAACAGAGAATTGCAGGCGTTGTACTTTTTCGCCCTGCTTGTTCATGTGGTAGATGATCTGATCACCGAAGTTCTGCGAAACGTAGTTGCCAATGAAATTCGTGGGGACGTTAAACGTCGCGACGCCACTGGTCAGATGCGCGAATTCAAGCGGTTCGATCCAATTTGAAAAATTGTTTGCCCCTAACGCAGATTTTAACGCTGCCAGTACCTTTGCCCAGATGTCATTGGTCATTTTGTTCTCTTTGTCCCCACTTGCACACGCCGCATCACACAATTCGGGGTCTTTGCCCCGTTTCACTTACGACACAACGCTCCGGGCAAATGCATTCAATTCGTCCGGGTTGGTCCCACCCGGGCGGAATGCCTTTCACCAAATCCATAAGCCTTGGCGCACCATACATGTGTCCCACATGTACAAACGCCGCGCGGCAGATACGGGCACATAGACAACAGGCCAACCAGAGAGCAGACTCTGGCGATCTTGCAGACGCAAATTGGATTGGTATCACAGCGCAGCTGCGAATTCCGTCACCACTTTTGCATGAAGTTCGGCAAATCCAGTTCAAAGGTCATCGCGTGACACGCCACGCATCGCCCGTTTCTGTTGCCGATCCTCTCCATGTCCCCCCGGAACGATGTGAATCGCACCGCTAAGCTAGCAAGGCGTTTGCGGACGCTTCAACACAAACTCGTCCTTGACTCTGCGATTGATGAAAAAGAATCTCTGGCCCCTTTGAAATGCCACGCAAACTGGGCAGCGGCGCAACACCAAAACAAAAAGCGCGCCAGTGGCTGGCGCGCGTTTAAGAACTCGATGTTGGCGTAATCGGCTGGGAATCGCCTACTAGCCGATCGCCTTCACACGTGAGGCCAGACGGGACATTTTCCGTGCTGCTGTGTTCTTGTGATAGACGCCCTTGGTCACGCCGCGCATCAGTTCTGGCTGGGCCACTTTCAGTGCTTCGGCCGCGGCTTTTTGATCACCGGATGCAATCGCTTCTTCCACGGCGCGCAGGTATGTGCGGATCCGCGAGCGGCGCATTTTGTTTACGGCAAAGCGTGCTTCGTTCTGGCGCGCACGCTTCTTGGCTTGGGGCGAATTTGCCATGTCTTCGGTTCCTTTTTCGTGACCTTGGTCGGGTCAAATACAAATCAATTCGCGCAATAAGCCCCGACCGGGTTCAGAACCGGTTCGTCTGGCCAAAGCGGGCCTCACACGCATGTCTGGCGCGGCAATTACGCCTTCAGATGGATTGAGTCAACCGGGTATCGCTGGCCGCCGTGGCGGCATTCACACAGGACGGTTCATTTGTCGCGAAACTGCGGCTCGCGCTTTTCGACAAAGGCGGCCATGCCTTCGCTTTGATCTTCTGTGGCGAAGAGCGAATTAAACAGACGCCGTTCGTAATTCAGCCCTTCGGCAAGGGTTGTTTCAAAGGCGCGGTTGACCGCATCTTTTGCCGCTATGGTGGCGATTTGCGATTTCTCAGCGATCTTCTCTGCGGCGCTCTTGGCTTCTGATAACAGCTTTTTTGTTGGTACAACGCGGCTGACCAGTCCGCTCCGCTCGGCCTCTTCGGCGTCCATGAACCGTCCGGTCAGATGCATATCCATCGACTTTGACTTGCCCAGAAAACGTGTCAGCCGTTGCGTCCCGCCGATCCCCGCGATCACACCAAGGTTAATCTCAGGTTGGCCAAATTTCGCATTGTCGCCTGCAATGATGAAATCGCACATCATTGCCAGTTCGCACCCGCCGCCCAGTGCATAGCCGGAGACGGCTGCGATGATAGGTTTACGGATTCGGTTAAAGCGATCCGTTTCATTTTCAAAGTAACGGCTGGTGTACATTTCGACAAAGGACTTATCCGCCATTTCGCTGATATCAGCGCCTGCGGCGAAGGCCTTTTCAGAGCCGGTGATGATGATACAGCGCACTTTGTCGCTTGTGTCGGCATCTTCTAAAGCCGTGCAAAGCTCGCCCAGAAGCTTGGCGTTCAGCGCGTTCAGCGCGTCCGGTCGGTTCAGGGTGATGGTCGCCACATAGTCCGTGATGTCGACAATAATATTCTCGAAGGCCATGCTGCTGTCCCTGTTTGCCGCTGGTCAAGGCTTATTGCTTATCAAAGCGCGCTGCTGGATCAAGCTATCTTTGGCATTGCGGACAGAAGAAAGATGAGCGTCCCGATTGTACGATTCGCGTGATTTTCTTTTCACAGTGGGGTGTTACGCATGTAGCACCTTCGCAGTCATAGACCTGAAATCCATGTTGAAAATATCCCAGTTCCCCGTCCGCCTGCCGATAATCACGCAGTGAGGAACCGCCAGCCGCGATTGCCTCGGCCAGAACATCCCGGATCAGAGGCACAAGACCGGCTATGCGTTTTGCACTGATCTGCCCCGCCTTGCGTCGCGGATGGATGCCTGCGCGAAACAAAACCTCGCACACATAAATGTTTCCCAGTCCAGCGACGATGCGTTGATCAAGAAGAGCCGACTTTATCGGGGTGTTTCGCCCTTTCAGTCGTTGGGTGAGGTATGTTTCGTCAAAAGCATTTCCCAGCGGCTCCGGCCCCAGATCACGGATCAACCAATGATCGTCCTGCTGGTCTGTCGGCATCAGGTCCATCGCCCCAAAGCGCCGGGCATCATTGAAAGTGATCCGCGCGCCAGTCGCCATATGCAACACAACATGATCATGTTTTGCAGGTGCCGGATGGTCGAAATGAAAGTCGCCGGGCATTTGGCCAGAAATCAACATGCGCCCCGACATGCCCAGATGGATCAGCAGGGTTTCCCCGCTATCCAGATCGGCCAGAATGTACTTGGACCGGCGACGCAGCCGGATCACACATTTGCCCGTTAACCGCGCGGCCATGCCCTCTGGAAAGGGCCAGCGCAGGTCGGGACGGTTCACGTCAGCACGCGTAATCACCTGCCCTTCCATCACGGGGGCAAGCCCGGCTTTGACTGTTTCGACCTCGGGTAGTTCTGGCATGAATGCGGTGTGCTTTGCTGGTTGAATTGATAACATGCATACAGGCCACAGCCGCCAAGACAATCGGTTCCGGCCCGATGTGGCAGATTGACAGTTTGTCTCTGGTCGCAACAGCGTATAACCCGGGCGGAAGACAAGAGCGGAACGGGATCACGACATGACCGATAAGCCGGATAATACCACCCATTTCGGGTTTGAAACCGTGCCAGAAGCCGAAAAAGCCGGCCGGGTGCAGGGCGTGTTTTCTTCAGTCGCCAATAAATACGACATCATGAATGACGTGATGTCGGTGGGTATCCATCGTATCTGGAAAGACGCGATGATGGATTGGCTGGCGCCACGTCCGGGACAGCGCCTGCTGGATGTCGCTGGCGGCACTGGCGACATTTCTTTCCGGTTCCTCAAACGCGCAGGCCGGGGTCATGCAACTGTTCTGGATCTGACGGAACCCATGCTGGTCGAAGGCCGCAAACGCGCAGAAGCCGCACAGATGTCTGACAGTCTGGATTGGGTGGTTGGCGATGCGATGTCCCTGCCGTTCGAAGACAACAGCTTTGATGTTTATACAATCAGCTTTGGGATCAGGAACGTGACCCGCCCGCAGGATGCGTTGACCGAAGCCTACCGCGTCCTGAAACCCGGTGGCCGTTTGATGGTTCTGGAGTTTTCACAACTGCCAAACCCGATGATGCAAGCGGCCTATGACACCTATTCCTTTAACGTCATTCCACGCATGGGTCAGATGATTGCCGGTGATCGGGACAGTTACCAATATCTGGTGGAATCTATACGCAAATTCCCCGATCAGGACAGTTTTCTTGCCATGATCCGCGCGGCTGGTTTCGAGAATGCGAAATACCGCAACCTGTCGATGGGGATCGCGGCCTTGCATTCGGGTTGGAAACTGTAACTTGCGCGGCCCACATAACATTATCCGCCTGATCCGAACGGGCGCCACGCTGGAACGCACGGGTGCGATGAAAGTTGTCCTTGATGCGTTTGATGCAGGCCCGCTTCTGCGGGTTACGTTTCGTGCGCTTGTCTGGCCGTTTCGTTGGCTGGGGTTTCAGGGGGATCTGTCGATGCCCCCTGCGCCGCGTGCGCTGACAGCGCTTGGCCCGGCTTACATCAAATTTGGTCAGGTCTTGTCGACCCGTCCAGATGTGGTTGGTGATGAGTTGGCCGTGCAACTGCGCGTCTTGCAGGACAAACTGCCCCCATTTTCGATGAAAGAGGCAAAGGCCGAAATCCAGCGCGAACTTGGCCTGCCATTTGATACGCTTTTTTCGACATTCTCGGAGCCCGTCGCTGCCGCGTCGCTGGCCCAGGTCCATAAGGCGCATCTGGCCGAAACCGGCGAAGCGGTCGCCGTCAAAATCCTGCGCCCCGGTATCGAAAAAGCGTTCCGCAAGGATATCGACGCATTCTATTTCGCGGCTCGGGCTGTCGAGGTTCTTTCCCCCGCGTCACGCAGATTGCGCCCCATGGAGGTGATCACCCATTTCGAAGGCGTCGTGATGGGCGAGCTGGATCTGCGGCTGGAAAGCTCTGCCGCGGCAGAGTTTGCGGCCAATACGGATGGTGACGCAGGGTTCGAGGTCCCGTTGATCCGCTGGCATCTGTCCAGCAGACGGGTCATGACGCTCGATTGGGCCGAAGGCACGAATATCGGGTTGAACGACGCGCTGGATGCGGCAGGCCATGATCGTCGCGCGCTGGCGGCCCGTGTGCTGGAACTTTTCCTGAACCACGCCCTGCGTGATGGTTATTTCCATGGCGACATGCATCAGGGTAATCTGAAGGTCGCCGCGAATGGCGATATCATTGCCTATGATTTCGGGATCATGGGGCGGATTGATGAGTATACCCGTCGTGTATACGCAGAGATTCTTTTTGGATTTATCCGCAAGGACTATAACCGGGTGGCGGAAGTGCATTTTGAAGCCGGGTATGTACCGGCCGACCGCGATGTGGATGAGTTTGCCCGTGCCTTGCGTGCCGTGGGTGAACCGATTTTCGGCATGGATGCGAGCCGGATTTCAATGGCGCGCCTGCTGAGCTATCTGTTTGAAGTGACCGAACGTTTCGGGATGGAAACGCGCACGGAACTCATTTTGTTACAGCGTACAATGGTCGTGGTTGAAGGCGTTGCCCGTTCCCTTGATCCGCATATGAACATCTGGCAGGTGGCCCGCCCGGTGGTCGAAAACTACATCAAAGAGAGCATTGGCCCCAAGGCATTGCTGCGCGATTTGACCAAAACCGCGCGTGTGCTGGCCCGTTTCGGTCCACGTCTGCCCCGACTGGCCGAGGATGCTTTGATCCGGCTGAACAACCCACCACCTGAACCAAAACCCCAACGTCGGCTGGCGCGATTGGCATGGATGTCATTGGGCGGGGCCTTGGTAGGGGCCGCCGTCTGGATCAGCCGTTTGATGTGATCCCGGGGTCGGAGAGTTTCAGCTTTGCGGATCACGCAACGCCGTGACCTGATCGCTGGGAACCGCCGCACCGCCTTCCAAAATCAGAACGGTTGCGCCCCCTTCGCTGCGAACTTCGGTGACTTTGCTGTAAATCTCAACCGGTGATTGCGCGATCACCTCGTCATTTGCGATGCTAAGAACTTCGAAGGAGTAAAGCCCATCGTCGAACGGGAACCCCCCTTCTGACACGCCGGCCCACTGCACGGGATCTGATGTAACCGGGATATCCAAACGCTGCACTTCCGTCCCGTTTTCATTGCGTATGACAACCTCTGCCCGGTCCGCGACCACCGATGGATTCGGTGTTATTGTGATTGGATTGCCGTCGAAATATGCAGGGGCGGCGGCCCGCGCTTCTTTGCCGACCCAATTGGCCATCCCCGCCAGTCCACTGCTGTTCATCTGCGATGTCAGGGATTTCAACAGATCATTCGTCAGAACAGCCTGTTCGACGCCGGAAAATGTGGCCAGCTGGACCGCATAGTCCGTTGAGTCGACCGGGTTCAAAGGGTCTTGGTTTTGCATCTGCACCGTTAGCATCCGCAAAAACGTCTCAAAATCAGAGCTGATTTCGCTGGTTTTGCCTGACGCGGCCGGTGATGCCACGGGCGTTGTCGCCGCTGGGTTCTGTGTGATTTCCATCTTTTGTCCTTAAAGTCGCAGGTCAAGCCCGCTGTTCTGGCCGTCTGTACGCATCTGCTGGTGCGCATCGGCTGGCACGGCATCATTTTCTGTTGGCTTATGGGTGTCATCCTCGCGGCCACCGTCGGCGCCAGCCTGGCTTTGCTCTTCAAAAGAAAACGAGATATTTTCAAAGCCCAATGCCTTGAATTCCTGCGCCAACACATCGATGTGACGCCGCAGCAGATCGGTCGTCTCTGGGCGTTCGGCAATCACGCTGAGTGTGATCGTCGTATCGACTGAATTCATGCTCAAACGCACCTTGCCCAATTCTTCGGGGTTGAGCGCGATTTCCGTAGTGCGTCCGGGCTGCGCCGTTATAGCAGCCGCAAGTTGACCCGCGACATGGCGCGCCGTTTCCGGGCCCGCGGTCGCAGGCGATACGGTTAGTGTTTGGATATTTACAACAGGCCGTTCACCCGCAGACGACAACCCCATCAATTCGCCTGACACCTCAGCAGCAGCGATACCCTTTATCATTTTCGATTGCGCAAACTGAAGCGCTGCTGGCAGTTCCGCCATCGCAACAGCGCCGCTTTTCGCGGTCGCAGGGGCCTCCTGTTTCGTGGATCCGATAGACCCGTCAGCTTTGACCGGATACGGTTTTTGATCGAGATGATCGGAAACCAGATGCCGTTTATCAGGGATCAGCGTCGGCGGCACCGTGTGGGACGCAGTGCCCATAAGATCCTTCGCCGCAGGGCCGGGCTTGGCGATCAATTCCGGGACTGCAGATGACAATTTTTGCGGTTCTGGCGGCGCTTCGGCATCTGGCACGGCAGCCTTCGAAGATCTGTCAGGCAGCTGATTTTGTTGAGCATCTCGCGGAAACTGGCCTTCGACAACGCTTTGCGCGGCGGTCGGAACTGTACCGGTTTTTTGTTCGACAACATGTACCGTTTTATCGGCCATCGTCACGTCAGTCTCAGCGTCAGGCACTGTCTTGTGCCCCTCGATCGGCACTTGTCGTTCGACCACATTTGCCGCCTTGGGAAGCTCTGTGTCATTTGGTTTTTCGACATCTCTGACTTCTGTCGACCCAAACTCCAATTGCGCGGGATCAGTCCAATCGTCTTGATCCGCAGCAAGCGCGACATCCTCCACAAGGACCTCTGCCGACGGTTCAGGATCGGCTGATAACTGATCGGTTGATGCCATCACATCGCCAGGTTTTGGCTTTTCGCCCTCAATCAGCAATGTGATCATTTCTGCGAAGTCGACATCATCAGGCACGACGGATGTGTCAGCCTCTATATTGGGCTGGCTGAGTGTGGTTTTCGCGTCGTTGACAATCAATTGTATCATCGGTTCTCCGACAGAATCTGCGTTTGGAGCTTTTTGGCGGAAAAAAATTACTGATTCTTTACGGCTGTTCGGCAAAAGGAAAAAAGATCACGACGGAGAACCCGATGACCACGATCCCGGTATTGCCATCACCACGCGCGGCCGCGCCTGTTCCTGACTACATACAGGCCGATGCCAAATTGCGTGACGCCGCACAAAAACTGGAAGCAACATTTCTGGCTGAAATGCTGAAGTCAGCTGGGCTTGGAGCGAGTCGCACGGCCTTTGGGGGCGGGTCTGGCGAAGATCAGTTTTCGTCTTTCCTGCGTGAAGCCCAAGCGAAGGAGATGGCATCCGCAGGAGGAATCGGTCTGGCCGAAGCCTTGTTTGAAGCCATGAAAGTCCGTCTGGATGTCTAGTGAGACCGCAAAAGAACTTATCCATCTACTCGAAAAGGAGCGCCTCGCCTTGCATGTGGGTGCGTTTGAAGAACTGGATCAACTTGCTGGCGCAAAAACGTCGTTGTTTGAGAGCCTGACTCGCGGCGGATCATCAGCCACTGATCTTGCTTTAATCAGGAACAAACTCTCTGAAAACCAGACACTTCTGGCGGCGGCAATCCGCGGTGTCACAGCCGCACGCGAACGACTTGCTGCGCTCGATAATGTGCGTGACGGGCTTGCCGTTTATGATCAAAAGGGCCAGTTGGCTAAGGTTCCAACGACGAAACCAGCTTTGCAGAAAAAGGCCTGAATTGCATCAAATTGATCGCAATTCATCTGCTGGGATTAACATCTTATTCAGCCAGTTGGGGTCTATCTGCGCCTACCGCCAAAAAGGCTAATCTGCCCCGAAACGGACGCAGACCAACTCCGTCAGAATGACGTTTCAGCCCGTGCCGAAACGGCATGGATTCACGAATCAACCCGGCGCAAAGCGCCTTTTATAGGGACCAAAAATATGTCCAGTATTCTGACCAACAACAGCGCAATGGTTGCGCTGCAAACGCTGAAATCCATCAATGGCGATCTGTCCAAAACACAGGCCATGATCTCAACCGGTAAGGAAGTCGGCTCTGCCCGCGACAATTCAGCTGTTTGGGCGATTTCCAAAGTGATGGAATCAGACGTCAAGGGTTTCAAGGCGATTTCCGAAAGCCTATCTCTTGGCAGTTCGTCCGTTGCTGTTGCACGTAACGGTGCAGAAACAGTGACTGATCTGCTCAATGACATGAAGGAAAAGATTGTCGCCGCACAGGGCGAGAATGTTGACCGCAGCAAGCTGCAAGCTGACGTTGACGCCCTGACCGATCAGATCGCATCTGTTGTCGGCGCGGCGCAATTCAACGGCCTGAACATGTTGCAGGGCACCGATGACGTTAACATTCTGTCGTCTCTTGATCGGTCGAGCGATGGCACGGTCGCCTCGTCCAACATCACCGTAGCACGTCAGGACCTCAGCTTTGACTCCGGTGTTTATGGCACTGGCGCGGATCTGAGTGCAAACGCCACCTTTACTGCTGGTGCAAGCCAAGATGCAGCCGGTGCTGGCGCCAACTTCTCTGGCGAAGGCAACGAAATGACGATTGATCTGGCTACTGTTCCTGCAGCTGCCGGAGAGACCTATAACCTGCAGATCGCTGGTGAAACCGTGAGCTTTACTACAGTCGCGGGCGCGTTGACGGTCGATGACGTGCGTGATGGGCTGACGGCTGCGATTAACGCTGCGGGCATCGAAGGTATTTCAGCCACAAATGCGAACGCCGGTGAAATTGTCCTGACAAACACCCGGTCGTTCGAAGACGTTGAAGTGAACGCATCTGGCCCAACGACAACATTCGTTCTGACATCCGGCGACAATGACGGCGGTACTGTCAACTCTGGCGCAGCGGCAACCACAGCGTCACTTTCGTTGGGTTCGCGTGCGTCTGACATCACCTTCTCGGCTACTGCTGGCGTCAACGAAGGCGATGGTTATCGCGTGGCCATTGCTGGCAACAACTATGACTATGTTGCAGGCCCTGGGGAAACCTTTGAGGATGTTGCACGTGGACTGAAAACCATCATTGATGGTGCTGGCGTTGCCGGGCTTTCCACAAACGTGACCGAAAAAGGCGGTGCATGGGTCCTTGAAGTCGATACCGATAGTGCAACGGCCGTTACTTTGAGTGTCGCTGGCGCAGCCGATGGCGAGGCGACCGGTGGGCTTGCAGGTTTGGACAACGTCGATGTGACAAATGACGACAGCGTCGCCGCCGCCTTGGCCAATATCGAAACCTTCATTGGCAGCACGATCGACGCCGCCGCTGAGTTTGGCTCAAGTCAAGGCCGGATCGATACGCAGTCAGAGTTTATCTCGAACCTAACCGACAGCCTGAAATCAGGCATCGGTGCATTGGTGGACGCTGACATGGAAGAGGCCTCAGCACGTTTGCAGGCATTGCAGGTTCAGCAGCAGTTGGGTGTTCAGTCGCTGTCAATTGCGAACCAGGCTCCGCAAACAATCCTGTCATTGTTCCGGTAATCTAAACAACCAGTGGCACCGGAGAACCGGTGCCACTGCGCATTTCACTGCGGAAAACCCGCATCTCGTTCAAATTCGTGCCGGAAGGACATCACGTGAACGCAATAGAACAAGCTCGTCAGGCATATGCCCCCACCCAAGTCGCAGTTCGCACAGAACGATCCGTAGAAGCGCAGTTGATCAGTCAGATAACAGCACGCCTACGCAAAGAATCAAAAACCACCCCAATAAATTTCCCAGCGCTTGCGAGCGTGCTGCATGATAACCGACGCATGTGGGTGACGATGGCCGCAGATGTTGCCGACAACGATAACGCGCTGCCAAAACCCTTGCGGGCGCAAATATTCTACCTCGCGGAATTCACTGAAATTCATAGCCGTAAGGTCCTACGAGGCGAGGCGGATGCGGTGGCTCTGATCGAAATCAACACCGCCGTCCTGCGCGGGCTAAATGGTCAGGGAGGGGTCTGATGTCCGGACTTGTCCTGAAGCTGAACCCAAAGGAACGCGTGCTCGTGAATGGAGCCGTCATAGAGAATGGGGACCGACGCAGCCGTTTGTCAATTCTGACGCCAAACGCCAATATCCTGCGTCTTCGAGACGCTATTCGGCCGGATGAGGTGAACACCCCCGTCCGTCGGATCTGCTATATTGCGCAGCTTGTACTTTCAGGGGATGTCGAAAAAGCGGATGCGCGGCTGCAGATGCTGCGCGGCATCGAACAATTGAGCCAGGCATTGCGTGATGATGATAGCAGAACCCACCTGGATACGGCGACCGAGGCAGTCGACCGCGATGACTTTTATCGTGCGCTGAAATCGTTGAGAAACCTGCTGCCGCGTGAGGCCCGTCTTTTGGCGGCCAATCAGTCATGACCTTTCAACCGGTTGTCCCCCTAACCGGCTATGTGGGCTGGCGGTTTTTGGAACGCACATTGGAGAACCAGCAAAACGCTTTCTCTGAAAGTCAGCCTGTGATGCGCGCAACCGAGTACTTTCGCGACAAGATCGGCGATGTACGAACCGCCGATGATCTGGTTGCCGACCGACAGCTTCTTTCGGTTGCTCTGGGTGCTTTTGGCCTTGATGAAGACATCAACAACACTTTCTACATCAAGAAAATCCTGGAAGAGGGCACAATTGACGATGGCGCGCTGGCGAACCGGTTGTCCGACAACCGGTTCGCCGACTTCAGCCGCGCGTTCGGCTTCGGCGACGGCGTATTTGCGCGCACTGGCCTGACCGGCTTTGCCGGCGAAATCACGGATCGCTATGAAGCCCGACAATTCGAGCGCGCTGTTGGTGAACAGAATAATGATCTAAGGCTTGCGATGAATGTCAGTACCGGAATCGATGATATTCTGGACCGTACCTCCAGCGTGAATGCACAGTGGTTTTCCATCATGGGCAATGCCCCCTTGCGAGAGGTTTTTCAAACTGCTCTTGGGCTGCCAAGCAGTATCGCGAGCATCGATCTAGACAAACAGCTGGAACTTTTTCAGGATCGCTCAGCATCGGTGTTTGGTACTGATCAGGTGACTGACTTCGCTGATCCAGATCAACAGGAAAAGCTTATTCGTCTTTTTCTTGTCCGATCCGAGGCAGCTGATATCACGGCCGCATCGGGAAGCTCAACAGCGCTGACCCTGCTGCAATCCGTCTCACCCCTGGTCTGACCGCGCCGCAGTCAGATCATCGGGTTTCATGCGGTTGGATGATACCGCGATCGCTTGCCGCAGTTTTGCAAAATGTGCCAGCGTTCCGCGGCTGTCTTTGATCGTCAAAAACTCATCCAGCATGGGCGCACAGGCGATTGCGGCATCAATGGCTGGATCGGATCCGTTTGTATAGAGGCCAGACTGTATCATCAGCTCTGAGCGATCATAAACGCCGAGATGCGCGCGGGCTTGCGAAATCATCTTGTTTTCTTGATCTGTTGCGGCCTCTGGCAAGGATCGGGACACCGAACGCAGAACGTCGACTGCCGGAAATCGACCCCGTTCGGCGATCTGGCGATCAAGGACAACATGACCATCCAACACACCGCGCAGCATGTCTGCCACCGGTTCATCCATATCCGAGCCAGCAACGAGCACCGAGAAGACGGCTGTGATGTCACCGGTTCCAGGCACGCCCGGTCCGGAACGTTCGCATAATGCGGCTATCGCTGGGCCGGTCGATGCAGGATATCCGCGCAGGTTTGCATTTTCACCCGCAGCGACGGCGACCTCCCTATGAGCTTCGCAGAACCGGGTAACCGAATCGATAAGCAGCAAGACTTGCTTGCCCTGGTCCCTGAAATATTCTGCCACGGCGGTTGCGGCCCACGCACAGTTCCGGCGCACTTGCGGCGCACGATCGGATGTCGCCGCAACCACAATCGCACGCCGCATCCCTTCCGGCCCGAGAACATCCTGTACAAAGTGCCTGACCTCCCGACCGCGTTCGCCCACCAACGCAATCACAATTACGTCGGCAACCACACCCCTTGCCAAATCAGCCAGAAGCGTCGATTTGCCCACGCCGGAACCCGCGAATAACCCGATACGCTGTCCCTGCACCAAAGGCAGAAGTGTATTAAAAACAGCCAGACCTGTTTCCAATCGGGCGCCCAGCGCCCGACGCCGATGTGGCTCTGGCGGAGCAGCGCGCAGCGGGTGCGTATCAACGCCCGGCAGTAGTGGACGCCCATCGATTGGTTGGCCGTCAGGATCGATAATGCGTCCGATCCAACTGGCGTCAGGCGCAAATTCGGCGCGCTGCAAGATAACAACCCGGTCCCCCAGCGACACACCATCAGGCGCACCATCGATCAACAAGTGAACAGCATCCGCGTCAAGTTTGACGACCTCACCATGGACCATGCCACCGCCGGTATGCACCCTTGCCCTGTCACCGATGCTTGCACAATCCTTCACGCCACCGATCTGGACGCTGCCACCGGCCACACCAGTCACTCGCCCGACATCGTATACGGATTGTAAATTGGCGATCGCCGCCGTCATTTGCCTGATCAAATTATCCATCACATTCGATCCAATCGATTAACCACAAACCTCTTCTTAAGGAATCAGGCTTAATGCTTCGTTGAAACCAGACGAGGGAGAAACCCCGATGTATAATTCACTGGAGCTTTTCCAGACCGCGACGGCCATGGCACGCCATGCAGGGTCGCGCCAGGCTATCGTCGCCCGCAATATCGCAAATGCCGATACTCCGGGCTTTCGAGCACAGCATATCCCACCCTTTAAAGAAAGTTATGACGCGCAAGGCACGCACCAACTGCGCGCTACCCGCACCGGCCACATCACAACCGCGCCAGATATGACAATGGCGCGGTCGGTGGCGGATACGGTGGCGGAGCCATCGCCAAACGGCAATACCGTTTCGCTGGAAGACGAGCTGTTGAATTCCGTTGCTGTTGGCCGCGAACACAATCGCGCGCTGACGATTTACCGGCACACGATGACCGTCTTACGCACAACCCTAGGCAGAACATAAAGTGAACAAATGACTGATTTCAGCGAAGCAATGTCCGTTGCGACAAGTGGTATGAAAGTGCAAGCCAACCGTTTGCGCCACGTCTCGGAAAACATCGCAAATACTGATACGCCGGGCTATCGTCGCAAGGTTGTATCATTCGAGCAGATGGTCACCGACGGACAAAGGACCGGTGCGGTGGCCACTGGCCGTGTCCGTCTTGATCAAACTGATCCGACGCGCATTTACGACCCGGCCAACCCACTTGCCGACGCAAGCGGGCATTATGACGGATCGAACGTCAATCTATTGCTTGAAGTGGCCGACGCCAGAGAAGCGCAACGCAGCTACGAAGCCAATCTCAAAATGTTTGATCAGGTGCGGCAGATGTCATCCGCTCTGATGGATCTTCTTCGCAATTAAAGGAGCCCAAAAATGGATATTAATGCACTTGTCGCCCAGAATTATGCAGCCGGTAAGGCTGCGACGGCCCCTGATGCCGGAGTCGGTGGAAATGCCATCATGGGTGCCGCGCAGGATTTCATGTCAACAATGCGTGCAAGTGAAAGCACCGCGATGCAGGCCATGACTGCTGGCGCAGATCCGCACGCTTTGGTTCAGGCTCTTGCGCAGACGGAACTGGCTGTCCAGACCGCCGTGACGGTGCGCGACAAAGTTGTCGAGGCCTATCAGGAAATCCTGCGGATGCCAGTCTGATGGATGAAGCGCTGTTTTACGACACGTTACGACAGGGTTTGTGGACGGCATTCATGATTTCGATCCCAATCCTGACGGTTGCCTTGGCCGCCGGCCTTGTTGTTGGTCTTTTTCAAGCGCTGACATCCATCCAAGAAATGACCCTGACATTCGTACCAAAGCTGGCCGCCATCGTCGCCATTTTCTGGGCCACGATGGGTTTCATGACCGAAGCGCTTGTCAGCCTATTCAAATCAACCCTGATCCCGATCATCGCCGGAGGTTAAGAATGGACAACGCATCATATACCGCCCTGACCCGGCAATCCGGCCTGATGCAGGAAATGCGCGCGATTGCGAACAATATCGCCAACGCGTCAACCACCGGCTTCAAGGCCGAGGGGATCATGTTTGCCGAACACGTTAAATCATTGGGTCCGGGCGCGAACTCTCTTTCCATGGCCACCGCCGCGGTGCGTGACACGGTGCAATCGCAAGGTGGACTGTCGCAAACCGGCGGGACGTTTGATCTGGCCATTGAGGGCGACGGTTTTTTCTTGATCGAGGCGCCGGGCGGTCAGCGTCTGACCCGTGCCGGGGTTTTTCAACCCAACGAAAACGGCGATCTTGTCACACCAGATGGGTATCAGGTGCTTGATGCCGGCGGCGCGCCGGTTTTTGTACCGCAAGGGGTTGGTCGCATTGGTATCAGTCCTGACGGGACGATAAGCGCCAACGGCCAGCCCATCGGCCAGATCGGCCTAGTCAGACCAATTGATCCCAACCAGATGATCCGCGATAGCGGCGTGATGTTCGATGCGCGCGGTGGTTTTGAGCCCGCGCCAGACGGCCGCATGATGCAGGGTTTCCTTGAGGAATCGAATGTAAATCCAATTCTGCAGATTGGCCGGATGATCGAAGTTCAGCGCGCCTACGAACTTGGCCAAAGTTTCCTCGACAAAGAAGATGAGCGCATTCGCGGCGTCATTCAAGCAATCCGCAGATAAAGGAGCAATCTGATGAAGGCACTTAAGATCGCGGCCGCGGGCATGTCCGCACAACAAATGCGCGTCGAGGTGATTTCCAATAACCTCGCGAATATGAACACGACGGGCTACAATGCCCGACGGGCTGAATTTGCCGATTTGCATTACCAGCAACTTGCCCGACCCGGCACCATCAACGCCTCTGACGGTACGGTCCTGCCAACGGGCGTTCAATTGGGTTTGGGCGTGCGGGCCAATGCCGTTTCTGTCATGCTTAGCCAGGGTTCGCTGGCCTCGACAGGCGGGGATCTGGATGTCGCGATTGAGGGCGATGGCTATCTTGAGGTCACGCTTCCATCCGGCATTTCCGCATATACGCGCGACGGCGGGCTAAAACTGACCGGCGACGGGCTGATTGTCACTTCTGACGGGTATCCCGTTGTTCCTGACGTGACGATCCCCCGCGATACACGCTCAATCTCGATCAACGCAGAAGGCGAAATATACGGATACTTCAACGATCAGGTTGAACCGCAGCTTCTTGGGCAGTTCACGCTTGCTGGCTTTACCAACGCCAAAGGGTTGGAGGCAATCGGATCAAATCTGTTTCTTGAGACACCCGCCTCTGGTCCGTCCGTGGTCACAACACCTGGCGAAGACGGGCTGGGCGTCCTGCGTCAGGGGTATTTGGAAGACAGCTCTGTCGATCCGGTCAAGGAAGTTACCGATCTGATTGAGGCGCAGCGTGGCTATGAACTTAATTCAAAGGTGATTACGGCAGCAGATCAGATGCTGAGCGCGATGGTGCAATTGCGGTGAGGTATCTGTTTTTTCTTTACGCGTTGTCGACGCCGGTTTCGGCGGACACCGTTGTAGCCGCGCGTACCTTACCCGCGCAGACGCTTATCATGGCAGAGGATGTGATCCTGCGGGATCAGAATATACCGGGCAGTGTTCAAGACCCCGCCGAGATCATCGGCATGGAAGCGAAAGTCGCGCTATATGCGGGGCGCCCGATCCGGCCCCGCGACGTGGGGTATCCTGCTGTTGTTGAACGCAATCAGATCATCACCCTTCATTACGAAAGCAGCGGGTTGATGATTTCAACCGAAGGGCGGGCGCTGGGGCGGGCCGGACCCGGTGAATTGATCCGGGTGATGAATATCAGTTCGCGCAGCACCGTAACCGCGCTGATCGGTGCGGATGGTGCTGGCTATGTCTCGCGGTAGGGAATGAAAATGCGCAAAAATCTTTTTCTGGTCGCCTTGCTTGCCGGTTGCGGCACAAGCCCGGTGGGTAAACCACCCCCCTTTACTGCACCCGACAGAACCGTGGAACGCAATGCGATGCTGAACCCCGGCACACAAAATGGAATCGAAACAGTTGCACTTGCCCCGTCATCGCACGCGTCACTTTGGACAGGGGCCAGGGGGTCATTGCTTGGGGACCGTCGCGCCATGTTGCGCGGGGACATCATGACCGTCGTCATCGAAATCGATGACAGGGCCGAGATTTCGAACTCTAGCGACCGGTCTAGATCTGCCTCACAACAGGCTGGCCTTCCGCAGCTTTTTGGCATCCCACAGCGGCTGGACAAGGTCTTGCCAGACGGTGCGACATCATCATCTCTGGTGGATCTGAATTCGCAAAGTGCGTCATCGGGCGACGGGACCGTGCGCCGCAACGAAAAACTGGAACTACGGGTCGCTGTCACAATCACTGATGTCTTGCCGAACGGTGTTTTGGCGATTTTCGGGCGGCAAGAGGTGCGGGTCAATTTCGAACTGCGCGAATTGCTTGTTACCGGCTATGTCCGCCCTGAAGATATCACCCGGCAGAACGAAATCACCTACGACAAGATTGCGTCAGCCCGGATTTCCTATGGCGGACGAGGCCAGATCACCGACATGCAGCAGCCGCGATACGGACAGCAGATCCTTGAACAGGCGCTGCCCTTCTAAGCCCCGGATCGGAGAATTCATCATGATGAAGTTGCTTTTGCCTCTTTTGCTGACACTGATTGGTGTCGGCGGCGGTGTGGGTGCCGGCCTCTTTTTGAAACCCGCACATGAAGAAGATCCACTCGCCGATGGTCATCCCTGTGGCGACCCCGCTGAAGCTGATGAAAATCACAGTCCCGCGCCAGTCGCAGCGATCCCCGAGGAACGGGAATATGCGAAACTCAATAATCAGTTCGTCATCCCCGTTGTTGAGGATGGCGCCGTCGCGGCACTGGTTGTGATGTCACTCAACCTCGAAGTTGTGCCCGGCAGCCGCGCGACTGTTTTTGCCATCGAACCGAAATTGCGCGACGGCTTTCTGCAGGTCATGTTTGATCACGCGAATATTGGTGGATTTTCAGGTAACTTCACGAGCGGCACCAATATGAGGTCGCTCCGCAATGAACTCCTGCGAAGCGCGCAAGAGGTTGCCGGGGATAACGTGACCGATGTTCTGATTATCGATATTATACGTCAGGATTCGTAGCTTTCCTTGCGGCGCACCCACTGCTGCCGCGACTGGACATGCTTTTTTTGCAGGCCGTTAACCGCCTGATCACGCCCAAACGCGATCTTGAGCTTATGCTTACAGTTTTCCTTTAGAACCAGCACCTGCGCAAGTTCGCCATTGATGGTCGCGCGTCTCTGATCGACCCATTGCTGCCAACGAATGTCAGCCCCCGCCACCAGTGCCGCATCATCCGGGGCGCGGGGCGCGCGCGCCTGCGACTGTTTGCTTTGGGTCAGTTGTGCCAAATTCTGGCGTAACCCCTCCTCCCGTCGCAAAATTGCTGCCATCTCTGCCTGAGCTGCGCGAAACTGCAAACCAGATAACGCACGCAACTTATCCAGTTTATTTCTGTCGGTCACTTGCCCCCGGCCTTCTGTCTGATGCTTTCTGCAAAGCGTATTGCGGCAGCAACGGCCTTGTAATGTTCCGGCGCGATCTCTGCTCCAATCGCAACGCTGGCGTGAAGAGCCCGTGCCGTTGGTGGATCAGAATGCAACGGAACAGTATGTTCAGCCGCTAGTTCGCGGATTTTCTTGGCGACCTCATCGACCCCTTTTGCCACACAAACCGGCGCACTGCCGGCCATGCGATCCCATTTCAAGGCGACGGCAAAATGTGTCGGATTAACGATAACAACATCGGCGGTGGGCACATCGACAAGCATCTTGTTCATGGCGATTTCTTGCGCCTTTTGACGGCGCTGCTGTTTCATCATCGGATCACCCTCGGACTGCTTCAGCTCATCCGTCATTTCCTTCCGGCTCATCCGATTTTTGCGGGTATGTTCCGCACTTTGCCAAAGGTAATCAATGCCGCCCAATATCGCCGCGAACACCGCGACAATGATCATCAGTCCAACAACCATCCGCCCCAGTTCGGCAACAATCAGTGCGGGTGGCAGATGCATGCTGCCAATAATGCGGTCAATCTGCGAAACGAGAAAGACACCCATGATCACACTGTAAAGCACCAGTTTTGTCAGGCTCTTGATGAACTCAAAAAGCCCTTGCCGCCCGAACTTGTTCTTGAAGCCCGAGATGGGGGATATACGGTTGAGTTTTGGTGCAATCTTGCTTGGCGCAACCACAAACGCACGTTGGGCAGCGACCGACAGGATAGCCAGCGCGGCAGGCACACCGAACCACGGTAATGTACCCCAGAATGCCGCCGCGAACACACCACCCATCAAGGGACGGCTTGCGCCCGAAAAGAAAACAGCCGCTAAATCATCAGCCTGGCGTAATAAAACCGTCATGGCGGCGGCCAAACCGATCAATGCTGCAGGGCCAATTGTTGACATCACTAGTAGTAGGCCACCATAGGCCGCAGCCGTCGTCAGGTCGGTTGATTTTGCGATTTCCCCTTTTGCGCGGGCATCGTCGAGCTTTTTCTGACTTGGTTCGAACTGCTTTTCGGTGTCTTCGGCCTCATTGCTCATCGCCAACCCTCAAACGGTGCGGCCATGAATGTACTGAACGCCGTCATCCAAATGCCCAACATGATCGGTGCCGTAAGTAGCAGCAGCAATAATCCGCCCGCTGTAATCGCAGGGGCCCCCACAAATGAAACCATGAGTTGCGGCATTGCACGGTTTATGACGCCAAGGATCACATTGTAGACCAACGATGCGATCAGGAATGGCGCGGCCAAGGTGAACCCCATGCCAAAGGTCCGACCGACCTCTGCCGTGCCGACCCGACTGACGATTTCTCCGGTCAGCCCGGCACCATATGGCACCATCGTGTAAGTGTAGATCATGTAAGACGCCGCTTGCACGTGCAGTCCCGACAATGCGGCAAGTGCCGTTCCGGCTACGGCCAGCACATGTCCGATTGCCGGTTGCGGATCTACGCCAGCGGACCCACCAAAGATTTGCGATAGTGACGTCGACTGCGCCGCAATCGATCCGGCAATCTGCAACGCAAGGATGAAAAAGCGCAGCAGAACGCCAAAAAACAATCCAGCCGCGACTTCCTTGCCCAATACCGATGCTATTTGCAGCAAGTCTTGGGGAGCGGTGCCGATGTCGGGCGCCACCGCTGGCGCAACGACCAGCGTAAACATCAATGAAAGGATCAGTCTGATCCGCATCGGAACCGGCTGATCACCAAATGCGGGCATCAGTGACATCATGGAACCAACCCGGATAAAGACAACCAAACCGGTCCACAACATGGCCTGGGATAGTGGTAGCAGGGGCAGCAGTTCGTTGATCACGTCGGCACCAGACCAACAAGTGCCGGGCGGGCATCGATGCCAATCTCTTCAAATGATAGAACCGGGTTCATAATCCCCTTGGCCGCCATTACTGTCCTGAGAAACCGCCGACGCCGCATCGAGGTCACAACAGCCGCATAGGCCCCTGCTGCTGCAGCCTGGCCCAGTTTTTCCGCAATGCCGTCTGCGAGCTGGTTAAAGCTTTCCGGTGGCAACGCCACATCTCCGCCGCCGCGATCAGTGCGAATTTCATAGGTCGTGAATGTGTCTTCCCACTCTGGCGATAACTGCACCAGGGGGATGGTTCCGTCAGGCCGCCGCATCTCTGCCACCAGTTGGAAACCCAGCCGCTGCCGCACATGTTCGGTGATGCTGTCGGCCGTTTGGAAGAGCTGCCGCCCCTCGGCGGTGGCTTCGAGAATTAACGGAAGGTTTCGGATTGAAACCCGCTCCTCCAACAATAGACGCAATACTGATAACAGCACGTCAATCGGGACCTTGTCGGGTATCAGCTCATCAAGCATTTTCCGGTTCGCTTCGGCGCGGGCCGGATCGCTGAGGTTCACCATTTCGTCCAGCCGACGGCGAAGCGCTTTTAACGTCAATAATCTTGGGAAGTTGCGCTTGACGATTTCAAGCAGATGCGTCGCCAACACTTCTGTCGGTTGTACGGTTGTAAGACCTGCAAGCGCCGCCGTTTCCTGATTGGCCGGGTCGATCCATCGTGCCGGCGCACCGTAAACGGGCTCCTTTACAACTTCCCCTGGCAGCTCGGATACGTCGCCTTCATTCAACAGGGCCAGGATCTGATCAGATTTCAGAGTGTCGCGGACCTGTTCGACCCCCTGCACCTTCACCACATAACAGCCGGGCGGCAAGGCTGCGTTATCTGTCAGACGAATTTCCGGTAATACAACACCGAATGCCGTAGCCACATGGCTGCGCATGTTTGCAATCCGCGCGTCCAGCCCCGTGCCCGGGTCCAGAACCATCTCGACCAGATCAGGTGCAAATTCCACATGGATGTCATCCAGATCCAACACATCCCCCAGCGATGTTTGTGTCGTCGGCTCTTCTGTCATTTCGGGTTCAGCAGCTGCTTCTGCCGCAGCCTTTTGTGCGGCGGTAGACATGACATAAGCACAACCGCCCAGCGTAAGCGCGCCAACCATGAAGGGCAAAAACGGCAAACCGGGTACCAAGGCGAACAGCCCCATCAGAAGTGCCACAGTTGCGAGCGCGGCCGGGTGGCGCCCCAACTGGGCCACCAATGCCAAATCAGTCGATCCCGTCGCCCCCCCACGCGCAAGCAGCAGTGCGGATGCAATCGATATGACAACAGCCGGTATTTGGGATACCAGCCCATCGCCTACCGTCAAAATCGCATAAGTTTCAAACGCTTGCCCAATTGGCATACTGTGAACCGAGACACCGATGATAAGTCCCATCACCAGATTCAAAGCAGTGATAAGCAATCCTGCGATTGCATCGCCTTTTACAAATTTTGACGCCCCATCAAGTGATCCAAAGAATGTCGTCTCGGCCTGTTCACGCTCGCGGCGCAACTTGGCCTCTTGGTGGTCTATGGCGCCGGCAGACATATCGCTGTCGATCGCCAATTGTTTGCCAGGCATCGCATCAAGCGCAAATCGCGCACCCACCTCTGCCATCCGCGTCGCCCCTTTATTGATCACAACAAAGTTGACGATCAACAGCACGCAAAAGACGACCAGTCCCAATAGGATATTGCCACCCATCACGAACATCGCAAAGCCCGCAATCACGTCACCGGCTGCATCGGTCCCTGTATGCCCTTCGCCGATAATCAACTTTGTCGACGACACATTCAACGACAGGCGTAGTACCAGTGATGCAAGCAAAACGGTCGGGAACGCGGAGAAGTCAAGCGGCCGATCGATGAACAAAGTCACCGTAAAAATAAGGATAGCCAGTGCGAACGATGCCGCCAGTCCGATGTCCAATACCCATGCTGGCATCGGCAAGATCATCATGACAATGACGGCCATTAGCGCAAGCGCCAAGATGATCGTGGGTTGAAATAAGTCGCGAAGTGAAAGTCCAGCCATAGATTAGCTATCGCTTTCTGCAAATGGCACCAGCGAACCGAGTGCAGTCTGCCCAGAACCCTGGCGCAGCAACGGGAAACTGTTTTGTCGGGCTGGCCTGAGGGCTGATTGGTTGGTCTTTGCGGTTGCTCTTGCATAAAACCGGTCAAACCGCTCCCGATATCTGGCGGCATGCCGGGGCGTGCGTGAATGATATGCGCCAGCCGCTTCCGACCAATTGCCCTTTTCTGCAAACAACGATTTCAAGAACTTAGCTGCGTAAGTCGCCCCGGCGTCGGGATCCAACATTTCGTCAACCGATGTGAAATGCTGGTGATGCCAACGATAGTTAATTTGGAAACACCCCAGATCGACACTGTCATGCCCCAGCGCAATGCTTTGAGTCGCGCGCCTGCGTGCCGCGTCACGTGAGTTGAGCCAATATCCCTGGCCATGGATATTGAGTGTCCAGGGCCAAGGTTCGACCACACCAGATTCATTTCGGCCGGTTTCGGTCTGCGTGATACCCCACAGAACCGCAAAGGGAATGTTGTTTCGTGCAGCCGCAAGCCGAGCGGCATCGTAACACAGGCTCGCCTCGCGCGACTGGACCGGTTGGACGCCGATCAAAAGCGCCAGTCCAAAGGCTGCCACATGTCTTATTTGGATCACACACCCCAGCGGCATTCTGCCCCACATACGCAAACGCACCTTCTGCTGCTATTTCGCTGTCAACCTATTTGCGATTGGTTGACAATTCGTAACTCGAAACAGGGCCAATCAAGTGCCGTCGGAAACTGAAAACCGCGCAAGCAACTCGTCCATGATCTCTCTTGACTGCGCAGACTGGTTCAAAAGGTTTCTGCTGCTCGTCAGCGGCTTGTCCGGATCCAATGCGACAACCTCACGGTCAAGCGCTGTATTGGATGCTGCTTGCAACAACGGATCGCCTGAATCGATCAACGCGGAAAAATCCCCCCGACGCCAAAGGCTTCGCGGCGCCTCATCTGCATAAGCTTCCGCAACCAAACCATCTGACTGCGCAATTTCCAGGGCAATGCGCCGTAACTTGTTTGCCTGTTCAGACTGACGTCCATCAAGCGCGACCAGCACTGCACTTGGATCATTCAAAGCCAACGCAGCTTTGGCTCGCAGATAGCTTCTTTCGTTCGCATCATCATTCTCGGCACGACCTGCGACGACTTCCTTGGCCCGTTCCGGGAAGCCGAGCATCAATAATCGGGCAGCGATCTCGTTTTCCGTTGCTGGTGTCAGGTTCGTGGATAGAGGGTCAAAGACATATCCAAGAAAGGCATCGGCTTTCATCGCCTCCACAGCTCCGCGGGCGTACTCGTTTTCGAGTTCAATCAGGATTTCATCATCTATCCGGCCGGTTTCCTCCCGGATTAGATGTTCTGCTGCGGCAAAATTGTTAAGGTGAAGGTATGCCCGTATCTGCGCCGTAGCAATATTGATCGCTGCCGACGTCTGCGCATTTTCAAACCGCAATGAATCCGCCAACAGAAAATCATCTTCGGTGAGGGGGCGTTCATTTTGGATTGCATCATCAAGCCGGGCAATCATCACTTCCGGGGTAGTCCTGACATCGGTGGCGACGATTTCGACCACCTTTTCGACAGCGGTTTCCTCCTCGCCCAGGGATCGTAGCAGACCCACTTGTGCGAGCTCTGCAGCGAGCGTTGCATCTGGTATGGATCTAATCACCTTCATAATTTGCACCGCAGCATCATTTTCTCCAATGTCGACAAATCGGTCCGAGAGCATTGGCGCAAGATGCTGTTTGAGGGCCTCAGGCAAGCTCATGAATGTGCGCAGGACAGTCGGTTGATCGATCTGAACATCAACCGCATCCGGACCAGACGCCAAGAACGCCCAAAGTGCCACCGGTGATGCACAGCTTGCTTGTTGCGAGAACAAGCTTTGGTCAAAAGAGTCACCGTCAATGACACGCGCCATCGCAATCAAGTAGTTTCGTTCAATTGAGCGCACCCCGTCCAACTGTAGCGTTTGTTCGGCCTCTCGACCAAAACCGAAGAAGATATATTTCCGGGCCAATTCGAGAACCGCATTTTCATCAATTCGGTCGGTCGCAGATGTCAACTTTGCCCGCGCCTCGCCGATTTGCGTTGTGTATGGTCGTTCGTCGCCCCACGTCCCGACATCGAACCAACGATCCGGCAGGCACGACCCACCATCCTGTGTAAGGATATCTGGCGGGTCTTCTGGCACGGCCGCCCGATCAACACCCGTCAGCGCGCGAATTCCTGGTGCAGCCACATCGACAAGGTCACCGGCGCGACGATCCGAAAGACCACCTTCAAGTTCGGGCTCCAATAGACCCTGGCTCAACGCGCGCCCGAGACTTTCGACAACAGATGACTCCAGCTCATTAAGATCAACCGAAACGGCTGGCGCTTCGGCAGAGGACAACGGCAGATCGCCGGCCTCAGCATCAGGTGTAGCTAAGACCGGAACGTCCTGTTCAGCTTCGATGACGGGTCGCGGTTTGGGCGCATCCGGCGAAACGATTAATGGAATCAACGGATCGCGCTGCACCTCGAAGCGCGGGACTGGTTGCAGTGGGGGACTTTTTGGCAATCCTGATGATGCGCCAACTTGCACAACCTCGAAAGGTGAATCAGCGGCAGGTGTACCGTCACGTATATCCACAACCAGAATATTTGGTTGATCGAGAAACGCATCTGCATAGCAGTCGCAATCAACACCCAAACGAAGTTCGCCTTTGGTATCGTTCTGAGATACCTCAAAAATCCGATCTTGTGGGATAAGTTCGAAAAAACCATCAATATCATAGCCATCTGATGTCGGAAGACTGACGATATAGCCTTGCTCGTCACGGTTCAGTTGCCAGTCCGCTCCACTGGGAATCGTCAACACAACGCGCGTAAATGTATCATGTTCGCCGGTCTGGACGCGCACCGGGTTGGCGTTGGCCGCACTTGCCAAGGGTAAAAGGAACAGCAGGAGCAAACGTAGCATCACGCCGCCTCCTGCTTTGACGCTTTCAGTGCATCCTCCATTTCCGAAAAACTTGGGCGATGATGACTGGGCATATTCTGGCGCCCGACTTCAACGCAGATATTGGGTGCATGAGAATGGAGATTTGCTACCAAAACCTCCCTTATCAACTGCTGAAAATGCGCGTCCTCCTCGATAACGGCTTTGACCTTCGTGGCAAATGGGCCGACAATACCATAGGCAAGAAAAACGCCCAGGAACGTGCCAACAAGTGCGCCGCCAATCAGCTTACCCAGAACTTCTGGCGGTTGGTCAATGGACGCCATCGTCTTAATCACACCCAATACCGCCGCGACAATACCTAGGGCGGGCAATGCATCAGCCATCGTTTGTAGCGCGTGGGAAGAATGCATGTTGTGATGAAGCGTCGCCTCGATTCGTTTTTCAAGTACCTCCTCCACCTGATGCGGGTCATCGTAGTTCATGGATGCCGAACGCAGTGTATCACAGATCAGCGCGATCGCTTCTTTGTCACCGAGAATCTTAGGATATTTCCCGAAGATGTCCGAGGTATCAGGGGCTTCGATATGACCTTCCAGCGCCACGGGGTTGGTTCGGGCAACCCGAACCAGCTCAAACATCATGCATAAGGCATCACGATAATCCTGGGACTGCCATTTCGGCCCCTTAAAGACCTTACCAACATCTTTGAGCGTGTGTTTGATGGCGGACGTGTCATTGCTGATCACAAAGGCCCCGATGGCGGCACCGGCAATCATGATCATCTCGAAAGGCAATGACTTGAGAATGATACCCATCTTACCGCCGGCCAACAGGTAGCCGCCAAAAACCATCACAAAGATGACCACAATACCGATCAAACCAACCATCGGGTACGGTTCTCCTTACAATTCAGATTGACGGCGAACAGCCGCAACTTGGTGTTACAACAAAGGGGTTAACGTTCCCTCAGCGTTTACTCTGTCGGCGCATTTGCATTGCGACCGGCAAGAACGACGCTGAATGAATAGGCCGTTTCGGGTTCCAACTGCGTCATGATCAAGGCTGCAGCATCCGCGCGCATCATTCCCAGAAATCCGGCCGCAAACTCAGGCGACATCTCTTCAAAAAGAGCTGCGGCCTCTTTCGGTTTCATGTTCTCATAAACCGTTGTCAGCTTTTCAAGATCCGTCGCAGCAGCCCCGTCTGCGAGCGCTATTGTCGCGGCAAGCGTCTGCTCAGCAGCTTCCAAGGCCGCAAGTTTCTCTGCGACCTCATCCTCGACAACATTCAACGCCTGGATACGCGCCTGAAGTTGCGCCTCACGCTCGGCCAATCGGGCCTCCCGGCGCTGAAACGCTTCGAGCAGCGCGCTTGTATCCTTAGCATCAACAGATGATGCCGCAATCGGGATTTCAGCCGCAGCCACTTCCTCCGCCAGCGCAGGGCCCGTCCCTGCACCAAGGCGGATCATAGCTGATGCAATCAGCAGACTGGAGATAATGCCGAGCGTTGCCCGCCTGGTCCGGCGCGTTCGTCTGGCCATTACTGTCGGCCTTCCGGTCCGGTGGAGCGGCGCACGAAGAACGGGCTTTCACCGGATGGCGCGATCCCCGGATCAGGCAGATCGTGCAACGACGCAACCAGCAGTTCCAGTCGCGCCCCGGCCGCCTCGGCCCGGGCACTGACGTCATCAAGTGTGCTTACAGACATTTTTGCGGTCGACTGCGCCTTATTGAGCGTCTTTGTCAAATCATCTACCTGCGCTGACAAGACAGCCACCGCACCACCAACACCTTTTTCAAGATCGGTGAAACGACGCAGCCTGCGCGACAGTACCAAACAGTACAATCCGGCACCAAACGCCCCTGCTATTAACAGAATATCAGCAATCATAGTCATTTGGACGTTCCTTAACTTAGCACGAATTCCATGATGAGAAGGTCACCGACACGGCCTTTACCGGCGACAACTTGCACGCGACGCAGCATCTGGCTGCGCAAACGGATTAACGCTGTGGGATCCTCCAGCTCGGCAAGATCAACGGCGCGCAGATACCCGTTCAGCACGTCCACGATGCGCGGTTTGATTGCTTCAACCTCGGCCGCATATTCGGGAGGTACCTCCAGCTGTGCCGCAAACCGCAGATGGTCCCGCCCGCCGCTACTGGGCAACGAAATCACCAACGGATCAATGGCAACAAACGAAACTTCTGGACGAGCGACAGCATCAGCCTCGGCAACCTCAGCCTCATGATCGTCGTCGGAGCTCCCAAAAAGAATCCCGGATTGAACCGCGAAAAACCCGCCACCGCCCCCAACAACGGCAAGAACCACGCCAAGAATCAAAGGGAGTTTTGAAGCCTTTTTTGGTGCCTCTTCTGGTGCATCAGCTTCTGCCGTCATCCCAAATCCTTTCAGAACTTTTCCGGAACATAACTGGGAAGCCCTAACCGATTGTTAAGCCTGATGGTCCAAGAAGGAGGAGATTAGGCAGAACGCCAAAGTGATGGAGAACCAGATTGCAGAGTTTCAGCAGCATGTGGTCGGGGCTTGACGGTCGTCGCCGTTTATTTGTTATATTGGCGACAGTTGCGGTATTTGCAGCCGTCCTGATGCTCGCCCAAGGCGCAAGCAACAAGGACATGTCACTGCTATATGGCGGCCTGGAAACGCGGGCCGCCGGTGACGTCATCACAGCGCTTGACCAACAAGGCGTCGCATACGAGGTCCGCGGCGGGGCGATATATGTACCCACCGGACAACGTGACACCTTGCGCATGTCCTTGGCTGGCGAAGGCTTGCCCGCGGCCGGCAGCCAGGGCTACGAGCTGCTTGACGGGCTTTCAGGGTTCAGCACCACATCGCAAATGTTTGATGCCGCCTACTGGCGGGCAAAGGAAGGTGAACTTGCCCGGACCATACTGGCAAGCCCGCATATCCGCGCGGCCCGGGTACATATTTCGACACCCTCAGGCCGTCCGTTCCAGCGCAATCAAACCCCAACGGCTGCCGTCACGGTGACAACAGCAGGTGGTTCGCTATCAGCGCCTCATATCAAGGCGTTGCAGTTCCTGGTTGGTGCCGCAGTGCCTGGGCTATCACCCGATGCCGTGGCCGTGATTGATGACAGTGGCGGCCTGATGTCGGATGCAGATGGGAGCACCGTCTTACCGGGGAGCGATGAGCGCGCCGAGAGCCTGCGCAAACGGGCCGAACGTTTACTGGCGGCCCGTGTCGGGGCCGGAAATGCGGTGGTCGAAGTCAGCGTCGATACCGTTACCCAGACAGAGCAGATTACCGAACGCCGGATTGACCCCGATAGCCGGGTTGCCATCAGCACCGAGGTCACGGAAAGCGCAGGCACATCAACCGACAGCCGCGGCGGTGACGTCACCGTTGCGTCAAATCTGCCGGATGGCGATGCCGCTGGCACTGGCGGCGCATCAAGCAACGAAAATTCGGAAAACCGGTCCCTGACCAATTACGAGGTCTCTGAAACTGAACGGCAGTTGATCAGAGCCCCCGGCGCGGTACGGCGTTTGACCGTCGCCGTGTTGGTCAATGACGTCAAGACCGTCGCGGATGATGGCACTGTTTCAGTGACACCGCGCGGCGAAGAAGAACTGCGCTCGCTACAGGAACTGGTTGCATCGGCCGTCGGAATCGACGAAGCGCGCGGCGATATCATCACGTTGAAATCGATGCCATTCGAACCTCTTGCGGCCTTGGGAACCGAGGTGGCAACACCCGTCCCAGGCGTGCCGCTTGACACCATGCAGTTGATTCAGGTCGCGGTGCTGGCCGTTGTCGCGCTTATTCTGGGCCTCTTTGTCGTTCGACCGATCCTGTTACAGGCACGGCCAGCAATCAGCGCGGCCGACACGGTCGCGCTTCCTGAACCGGCAGATATCGATCCACCGATGGCCATGGCGATTGGAGACGACAGTATGGGAGATTTCATGAGCGGTGATTTGAGTTCAGCGGCAAATGGCGGCGACGACCCGGTGTCGCGCCTGCGGCAGATGATCACCGATCGTGAAACCGAAACAATACAGATTCTGCAGGATTGGATCGAAGACCCCAAGCCGACGGAGCGTGCTTAAATGTCCGGCATATTGCCATTGGAATCTTTCGAAGACGTGATCACGCAGGACGATACAGTCAGCGAGGACTATAATCGTGGCTACGAAGAAGGGTTGGCGGCGGGCACTGCCGCAGCGCAGGCAGAGGTTGGGGCGTTGCAGCAGCAGTTTGTGCAATCGATTTGCGACATGGATTTCACCTATGCCGAGGCGCGTGGCCAATTGCTGCTATCTCTTGAGCCGCTTTTCTCTGCTTTGGTGACGCAGGTCCTGCCGCATTGCATCGAGAATGGCTTCGCGGGGCATCTGCGCAAGGTCTTGCAACAAGCCGCAGAAGACGATGCCAGCGCGCCCATCTCACTTTTCGTACATCCTGACAATTATGATGCCGTTCTGGCATTAAAAGGCGCGTTGCCAGCCGCAATCTCCGTTCAGCCAGATTCATCGCTCGATATTCATGCCGCCTGGATCGAGAAGATCCAGCAGGGGACGCTGCTGGATACGGCTGCATTGCTGGCTGAGATCACAACGGCACTCAGCCTGATGACCAACCCAGAAACGAGGATAGAATCCCATGGATGATTCCGTGCAACGACAGTCCCATGACGATGCCAACCCGCTACAGCACATTCCGATTGAAGTCTCTGTAACCGTTGGCAAGGCGCGCCCGTTGGTCCGTGACCTGCTAAGCCTCGGTGAAAATGCGGTCCTTCCGCTCGACAAACGTATCGAAGACCCGGTCGAACTTTATGTAGGGGACCGGCTGATTGCGCGTGGTGAGTTGCAGGAAATGGAAGGTGGTGAACCCGGTCAGCTAGCGGTTCGATTGACCGAGGTCGCAACAGATAAGGGCGACGTAGCCTGAATGTGGAGGTTGCGCTGGCTTGGGGCAATCATCGCCATCGCACTGGCAGGACCAGCGATGGGGCAAGACCTGTCGATCAGTCTGGGTGATGACGGGTCACTGGCCACGCGTTCCGTCCAGTTACTGATACTGATCACAGTCCTCAGTCTTGTGCCCGGTATCGCAATTATGGTGACGTGTTTCCCCTTCATCGTGACCGTTTTCGCCATCTTGCGGCAGGCAATTGGGCTGCAGCAATCACCTCCGAACATGCTTCTGGTCAGCCTTGCGATGTTTCTGACCTATTTCGTGATGGAACCGGTTTTTATTGAGGCGTGGGACGCTGGCATCGAACCGCTTCTGAACGATGCCATAACCCTCGAAGAGGCCTTCATCCGCACGATGGAACCGTTGCGCGCGTTCATGTCCAGCCGAATCCAAGCTGATACTTTCGCCGCGCTCGCGGATCTGCGGCCCGACGTGGCGGCAACGCTCGCGATTGATGACGCACCGTTATCCGTAGTCGTCCCATCCTTCTTGCTCAGCGAAATGGAGAGAGCATTTCAGGTAGGTTTTTTGATTTTCATACCTTTCCTGATCATTGATCTGGTCGTGGCCGCCGTGCTGATGTCGATGGGTATGATGATGGTGCCGCCTGCGATTGTCTCGCTCCCCTTCAAGTTGGCCTTCTTCGTGGTGGCTGATGGCTGGGGGCTGATCGCATCCAGTCTCGTCAGGGGGTATGGCTAAGGCCGATAGCCGGAAGGGTGATCATGACCACTTTCCATGACGATCTGACCAAGCGGGCCGATCCGTCGCGTCTGTCGCGGCGCGCCAAGCGTGACGTAGAACTGAAGCCTGAAATCGAAACTGTCTATGAGGAAAACCTTAGCGTCTATGGCGTGCGCAAAGTTTGGCACCAGATGCGTAGGGAAGGCTTTGATATCGCGCGCTGTATCGTCGTACGTCTGATGAAGGAGATCGGCATCGAAGGCGTCATTGGTGGCAAGAAGCCAAGACGGACGATACCTGACAAAGCATTGCCGTGCCCGTTGGACGGGGTGAACCGCCAATTCCATGCGCCCGTACCCAACGTGCCGTGGATCAGCGACTTTACGTATGTCGCGACGCGCTAAGGGTTTGTCTATGTGACTTTCGTCATCGACGTGGTTGGCCGCCGGATCGTTGTTTGGCAGGCAAACCGCACAGCCAATGCAGGCCTCGTTCTCAATGCACTTGAACAGTGCCATTCATCAACGCAGGCAAGCACAAGACCAATTGGTGCATCACTCGGTCCGGAAATCGCAATACCTGTCTATAAAGCACACCGAACGAATGGCAGAGGTGAAGATCACGCCTTCCGTCGGCAGCATCGGGGATTGCTATGACAATGTTTTGGCAGAGACGATCAACGGCCTGTTCGAGGCTGACGTCATTCACAGGCGCGGTCCGTGGCGCAACTTTAGAACCGCCGTATGCCAGGCTTGAAGGGGTCGTCTGGTTCAACAACCGCCGCCTGCAGGGACCTTTCGGGAATATCCCGCCAGCCGAAGCAGAGGCAAAAAACTACGCCGCTCTGGAAAGATCAGGCATCGCCGTGTGACTAAGACAACTCAGCCTCCGGCAAACCCGGCGCGGTTCAATGAGTATGCCAGTTACGATCTGCACTGCTGCAAATCATCGAACGATAAACTCAGCATGTAAAGCACCGCTTGCTTTGATGCTCTTGAGAATGTCAATCATATCGCGCGGCGCTACGCCAAGCGCATTCAAACCAGCAACGACCTCACTCAGTGACGTCCCCTCATTTATCTCGGCTAAACCGATCCCAGGCTCATCAACGACCGCAGCATCAGTCCTCGGCACGACCACTGTATCGCCCGGTGAAAACGGGTTTGGCTGAGCGACGAGCGGCGTCTCACGGATTCTCAGTGTCAGATTGCCCTGGCTGACTGCCACGCGACTGATGCGAACATCCTCACCCATTACAATTGTACCGGATCTTTGGTCGACAACAACGCGCGCACGTCGCTCAGGTTCAACAAGTATGTTTTCGATCCGCCCAAGAGCGTGGGCTGGCGACTGCATTTGCGTGGCCGTGATACTCAATTCAACGGTCCCGGCATCCAGCATAATCGCAACTTGCCGGCCAAAGCTCTGATTGATCGCCTGTTCAATCCGCCCTGCTGTAGTGAAATCTGGGGTCCGAAGGGCGAGCCGGAGCGACGTCATGCCGGAAAAATCGAACGCAACCTCACGCTCAATTGTCGCGCCAGAGGGGATTATCCCGGCCGTCGGAACGCCTTGAACGACGGTCGCGGCGTCGCCGGTCGCTGATGCGCCTCCCGCAATGATAGTTCCCTGCGCGACCGCATAGATGTCGCCATCCGCTGCGTTAAGTGGTGTCATGATGAGTGTGCCACCCAATAGACTGTTGGCATCACCAATTGCCGAAACAGTAACATCAAGTGGGCTACCGGCACGCGCAAAAGGAGGCAGACTAGCCGTTACAAGGACGGCTGCAACATTCTTTGGCCGGAACTGTTCACCGGTAACGTTGACACCAAGCCGTTCAAGAATGTTGCTTAACATCTCTTCGGTGAATGGCGAATTTCGTAGTCCATCCCCAGTGCCATTTAGGCCGACGACCAACCCGTACCCGACAAGGTCGTTCGAACGGACACCGTCAAATTCAACGAGATCCTTAATGCGAATGGGTGTCGCCTGAACAACGAGCGGGACGATGATGAAGATGCTCGTCAGGAATGCACGCCACAGCATCAGATATAGTCCAATAAGCTTAGTCGAGAGAGACGACCTGTGACACTATAGTGCGTTTCCAGCTGCAACTGCACACTCTGCAGGCGTGATGCGGTGTCAAAAGGATCCGCAGAGGTCAGATCATTTCTGGATATTTCCAGCGCCGTCTTCTGGGCGCTTATCTCGACACCGGTTTGTTGAACACCTGCTTCAACAAAACCGATGCGCGCTTGGACAGCAACAACTCCGGCGGCAGCGGCAAAAAGTCGTTCGCCGGCTTCTTGAAGGAGATCCGATTTCCCCTCGGTGTCCAAACCGACAAACTCATCTGCAATGGTCGCGATTGCCGTCGCCTTCAATACATCTCTAATTGCCGGATCATCGGCGCGTGCATCAATTTGATAGCTTCTGTTCTCGGAAACCCGCCTTTCCATTACAGCACCGCTGTCACCCAGATAGCCCATGGTGGCAAAGCCCCCTGTGGGACTGTCAAACCAGGCTTCAATTGCCGTGACGATATCTTCGGGCGTTGTTGCGCCGACCACAGCCGTTCTAATGTCGGCAAGCATATCCTCGGCTGACGCCAACGGGGATCTGTCTACCTCCGCACCGGCCATAAGGGAGCGGTCTGCCAGGCGAGTGTTGAGCGTGCTCACGATTGTGTCAAATGAACTGCGTGCGGCGCGTCCGGCTTCGTCGACCTGTGAACCGGTACTGGCATCACTCAACAACAAAAGTTGTGCGCCCGTGTCACTCCGAACAGTATCGATCTTTCCCAATACCGTCTGGATACCGGCGAGCGTCTGGCTAGTTTCGCTAACAGCTTGAGAAAACCCGTCAAGCTGGGCCAGACTGTAGTTGATCCCGGAATATCTGTTTGTCTCTCCGCCAAGTTCGGCTGTGATGTCGCTGACACGCCCGGTCGAAAGGCTTTCAGCCAAACGCGCAAGTTCAGTTTTGATTGTGCCGCCGTTGCGCATCGATATGAACTGCTGCGCAGCATCGCCGACTGATATGACTGGCATCTCTAAATCTCCATCAGGCGTTGCATCATGAAATCGACAGTTTGAATAACTTTTGCATTTGCGGCGTAGGCCTGCTCCACCCGCAGCAGGTTTTGAAGTTCCAAATCCGTATCGACCCCCATCGCTAATTCTGCCTCATGCAATGTCTCCCAGCGTGCGGCTGTGAAGCTCAACGTTTCTTGGGCCGCAAGTCGGGATGAACCAATTTGCGATGTGAAATCAGCCATACGGCCTGCCGCCGATCGGGCGGCGCTGCCCGGCAGGTCGTTACGTGTTTCAGAGAGAGCGCCAATCCAGCGATCCAGTTGTATTGCGCTGCCGGCAGGACCAAGTGCTGTGGCGTTCAATCCATCGCGCAGCAATGTCAAAACACCGCCTTGTGCTGGATCAACAACAGGGTTCACGGAAACGCGTCCAGCGAGGCCGGGAATATCTGCCAGGTCAAGTGTACCGCCGTCATCCGTCAACAGGCCAACATCGCCCGGTGCAAGTGTCGGATCATTGTTGGGGTCTTCAAATCGCGCAACCAGATCTGCAGCAATTCCATCCAGCGCGCTCTGTGCATCGACAAGCGTCTGATCCCGGAGCGCAAAAGATGCGCCCAGCGACCCACCATCCAACCGACCAACGCCAGTCGCCACGTCCAGCGGCACACCGTCAAGCGTGATGCCGGAGAGGGCACCAGAGGCCAGCGTCATATCAGCGACAATGGTCGGCGTGGGTTCAAAACCGAATTGCACGGCACGCCCGTCCAGGAGCGTTGTTCCATTTGTGGTCATCAAACCGATGGTTCCGTTATCACGCGGGATTTCGCGAACGGGCACGATATCCGCAATCTTGTCGACCACCTGTTGGCGCGAATCCAATAACGTGCTGACATCGGACCCCGTCGATTTCAGTCGCAGAATATCGGCATTCATCGCCTCCACCTGTAGCAGAGCTGCATTCAGTGTATTGATATCATTTTCAATATTTGCATCCGCTTCCTGCCGGAGTGACTGGATCGTCGTGGTGTTGTTGCGCAGCGTCGCCGTGACATCTTCCAGACGTGACAGGACTTCGGCCAACCGTGTCTCTGACGCCGGATCACTGCTGGCGCTGATCAAGGCCTGCTCGAAACGTGCCAGCCGCGCCTCAAGGCTCGCCGCGTCATCAGGGCCACCAAGGGTCTGTTCCAGTCGGACCAACATGCCCGCACTGCGTTCTTGTCCACCAAGCGCCGCATCGGCAAGGCGTCGATCCGCGAGCAGCCCTGCATCGACGAAACGGTTGACCCCATCAATCTGCACACCAGCGCCAACGCCACCAACCTGCCGTGCGCTTAGATCAAGCGACCTGCGCCCATAGCCATCCGTCAGGGCATTGGACAGGTTGGACGAAACAACCTCGGCCATACGAGACGTGACGGACAGTCCCGACATGGCATTGCTAAGTGCGCTGGAAATACTCATTTCACCTGTCCCCTATCGCGTTACCGCTTGATATTGGTTGTTTCCTGTAACATTTCGTCAACGGTCTGAATGACTTTCGCGTTGGATGAATAGGCCCGTTGTGTCTGGATCAGTTCTGTCAGTTCACCCGCAACATCTGTTGCGGATTCTTCCAGAGCAGAACTCACGATGTCGCCGGTGGGCCCGTCTCCCGCATCCCACAGAAAGAACGTGCCGCTTTCAGGGGTGACCCGATAACTTTGCTGATCGAGCGTTTCCAAACCGTTGACATTTGGCACATCGACCAGAGGAATTTGATAAAGTACCCGATTGATCCCGATATCAAATGACGCGCGGACAAACCCATTCTGATCAATTTCAACAGAGGTGAGGCTGCCGACAGGTGTACCGTTCTTTGAAATCGAAACAGGCGCAAATGCGTCCGATAGCTGGGTCAGGCCAAGCGAACTGCCCAGCTCACCAATATTGATTTCCATCGGACCACCATCGACGGCTATCGTCAGAATTCCCGTGAGAGGGTCATAAGGGCCACCAACCGGCGTACCAGGGTTAGCAAAGTCGACATTCGCCAATGTGCCACCACCACCACGGCTGTCATCGAAAAGCAGTGTGTATTCGCCAACAACATCGGGAACACCGTTTGCGTCAACATCCGTCTCACTGTCCGAGATCACCATGGTCCATTCGTTCGACGCACCATTTGCAGGCACCGTTGGCGTGAACGAAAAACTCAGGTTGGATGAGGCGCCAAGATTGTCGAAATACTCAACAGACAGCGTTTCCACCTCGCCGGCGGAATCCTCTCGTGTCGATGTCGCGGGCAGGTTGACAGACAGGTCAACACGCGTTGTCGCCTCTCCCGCGAACTGGTTTGCGTTGATCTGAACCGGCACAAGCCCATCAACGGAATCACGCGGATAGTTCGGGATTGTACCGTCAGCCGCCGCTGGCACGCCCAACAACACCAAGCCACCCGGCGTGCGCAAGAAACCTTGCGCGTCCGGCCTGAACGACCCGGTTGTCGATAAAAACAGCGGATTGTCACCGTTATTGACCGCCACCGACGTTTCCGATGTTACCGGCAACATGCCACGTCCGCGCACGGCAAGATCGGTCGGATTTGACGTCGATACCAGCGCCCCGCGTTCATCAATCAACCGCGAGGTTGTGATACGGACGCCACCGGCCGAATATGTGCCCTGCCCACTTTGGATGACCATGGACTGAAAATCCGTTGCAGCGCGTTTGTACCCGTAAGTCGCAGAGTTGGAGATATTGTCCGAAATGGTCGCCAGGCGTGATGCATTTGCCGCCAGACCGGCAACACTTGCATTCAGGGAAGAGGATATCGTCATATTGAGCCTTTCTGCTGCGTGGATGACGTCAAAGTCCCTTCCTGCCTAACGGCCCAGACTTAACGTCCCCCTAATGTTTAAAATCCAACTCATTTTCCTTCACCGGTCCGACCGCAACAAAACGATCTCGACCCGGTTATTTCGCGGTGCAGTGGCATCGCGCACAGCCGGAGACCGATCACCAGCCCCTGTGATTCGTGCGATCCGACGTGGATCGAGCCCACCTTCTTCAAGCAGCAACCGCATTTGTGCGGCACGTCCTGTCGACAATTCCCACACCGGATTATTCACCGCCAAGATTGGCTTGGCTTGCAGATGACCCTTGATTGCAACGGGATTGCTGACGCTTTGGAAAAGGCGGGCCAGAATGGCACCAATTTCACGAGCAACGGGACTTGGTTCTACACTGTCAGGTTCAAAAAGCGTTGCCTGCGGTAGGTCGAATATTTCGATCACCAGCCCTTCATCGGTCAGCCGGGTGACGATGTGGCGCAAGGCCTGCTCTGACGTCATGCTTTCGCCGCCTTGCCCAAACAAAACCGCCTCAAGATCGCGCAGTGCAGCGACTTGCGATGCTTGTGCGGCGTCACTTTCGGCATCACTTTGCGTTTCGGAGCGAAGGGGATTCTGACCAATTGTTGGCTGGTTCACCCCTGTCCCACTTTGCGCCAGCGATTCTTCGGTAAAGATGTTGTTGCCACCAAATGCGCCGGATCCACCACCCGAAACGCGGTTGATCGGGATGGTCGGCGAGAAGTAATCAGCAATGCCTTTACGCTGCTGCTCTGTTGTCGCGTTCAAAAGCCACATCAGCATAAAGAACGCCATCATCGCGGTCACGAAGTCGGCATAGGCCACTTTCCATGCACCACCATGATGCCCATCGCCGCCCACGACCTTCTTGCGTTTAATAATGACTGGCGCGTTGGATCCAGCGTTCATTTTGCCACCTCATGTTCACCCTGATGTCGTGGGTACAGGCGGGAAATGAAAGCGAGCTTAAGGTAACAATTTAACCTAAATGGGCCGGTTTTTAGGAAATACTGACCTTGGCGATAGCGTCACGCAATTGCCGGATCAACTCGGCTTTCAGCATGTCGCGTTCCTGCAATGTCGCCAGATATGATTGTGCCAAGGCAACAAAGGCCGGGCCAAAATCGGATCGGGACTCGCAATCTCTCATGTCGCCCTCCAGGGCGTGAAGGTCGGCATACACCTCATACAGCAGATCCTGCATCGCAGCCTGAACGTCATCGCCGGGCAAAAGGCGATCAAGTGCGAGTTGCAATAAATGGCGTTGCTTTGAAAAATGAGCATGCAGATCGGAGTCTTTTGCCGACTCCAGTTGCAACTTTAATTGTGCCAGTTGATCGATAATGTCAGCTGGTGCCAGCGGAACAAGGATATCATTCATTTGCAAACTCCCAGCTTTTTAGGGCGTGCATATTTGGTTTTCCTGCACTCTCATCCGAAACAGATCGCGTCCGCGATGGCCTTCGGTAGCAAAGGTTTCTTTCCAAATGATAAGCAAACATCGGGTGTTTGACCGATGCAGGCGATCCGGTGCAACTTGTCAGGTCGAATGAAAAGGCAATCATGTAAGGTCCTCTACCGCAATAACGGGAAACGGCATTGAGGAACTCAACCCTAATAATACATCAAAGTCAAAGAAATGGACCGCACGATGGTTTTTCTAAACAGCTTGATTGCAAAACGAATCCGTGTTTGAGGCGACTGCGAGGTCCAAAACACGTTGCAATGCCGCACCGCGGGCAAAGTCAGGTTGCACTTCCTTGCCCGTTCGAATGGCGTCAATAAATCGGACAAAGTTGGTTTTGACCGGCGGGGTTGGCAGGTCAGACCATTTGCCGTCCCGCAGGTTGTCGCCCAGACAAACGCGCAATCGGCTTTCGCCGCCCACAAAGCCAACGTCCAGTCCGCCATTTGTTCCAAACAAGCGCAAGCTCAGGTCATTAAGATGGCCGCTTGCAAAGCGACTGGCGTGGATCACACCAATCGCCCCGTTCTGCAAGGCAAGGTGCATGGTCATACTGTCATTGGCATCCAGCTGATATGGCCCGACCTGATCACCTTCGGCTTTCGGAAAGGTCTGCAAACGGCAAGACACCTCTGCTGCATCAGACCCGGCGGCAAAACTGGCATAGTCCAGAATATGCACGCCCACATCACCAAGAACCCCCAAGGAACCGTGTTCAGACGACAGGCGCCAAAGCCATTGATCTTCGGTGCGCCAATCACCCCAGGCATCCTGTGTCAGCCAGCTTTGCAGGTAAGAGGCTTCGAAATGCCGAACTTCACCAATATCGCCGCGCGCAACCATATCCGCCGCATGCATCAACGCCGGTACATTCCGATAGGTCAGATTGACCATGTTGACGACCCCGGCTGCCGCCGCAGCCTGCGCCATCTGATCTGCATCCTGCTGATTTGTTGCCAGCGGTTTTTCACACAACACATGTTTGCCCGCAGTCAACAAGGGGATGGTCGTCCGATGATGTACCGCGTCGGGGGTCACATTTGACACAGCATCAAATTCGCCCCAGGCGAGCGCATCGCGAATACTTGAAAAGCCATGCGGGACATGATGGGTTTGCTTGAACGCGGCAAGATTGGCCTGATTGGTATCGACACCGGCCACAAGGGACACACCCTCCATCTGTGCGTAGGCTTCGGCATGGGTATTGGCCATGCCACCAGTGCCAAGGATCAGAACACGGATCAACGGAAACCCGCCTCACCGTCGCGATGCAGCCGTGGACCACGCTCTTCAATTGGCTCCAACGCGGCATCGATAGGAACATTGGGGGCATCTGTTACATCCGGCACGCGGCGGGCCGGATTATGCGCCCAGCGCACGGCATTTTGCAAAACACGCTGCACATCTGGATTGTGATAAGTTGGATAGGTTTCGTGACCGGGACGGAAGTAAAACACATTCCCTGCACCCCGCCGGTATGTCAGACCCGACCGGAACACCTCACCACCCTGGAACCAGCTGATGAACACCGTCTCCTGCGGCTCTGGCACGCCAAAGGGTTCGCCGTACATCTCTTCATTTTCCAAGGCGAACTGATCGGGCAAACCCTGCGCAATCGGATGATTGCGTGATGTCAGCCAGATACGTTCCCGCTCGCCTGCTTCACGCCAGGTCAGATTGCAGGCCGTGCCCATAAGTGCCTTGAACGGTTTCGCAAAATGCGCCGAATGCAGTGCAATAAATCCCATGCCTGACCAGATCGCCTCGACCACACGTTCTGAAACGGCGTCCGATACATCACCATGGGCGGCGTGGCCCCACCATAACAACACATCCGTTTCGGCAAGGCGGGCGGCACTTAAGCCATGTTCAGGGTCTTGCAATGTCGCCGTCGTTGCGGAAATGCCGTCCGCAGCGTTCAACGCATTGGCAATCGCGCCATGGATGCCGTCAGGATAAAGATTCGCGACAATCTCGTTTTCCTGCTCATGAACGTTTTCGTTCCAAACTACCACGCGAATAGCCATAAAATGCCCCCCCAAAGCGCTTTGAGCTGACCTTGCGACCCTTTCAAATCAAAAACAAGTGCGAAATCTGATCGACAACCAAGGGGTGAATTTTGGCCTACGAATGAAAGGAATAGGATTAATTGTTCAGAAAATGCGCAATTCCGCCCTGTACTTTTGTCAAAAAACGCCATTTCTGCCTGATTAATGCCTCAAACCACGTGAAAACCGTTACCGTTAGTGTTAGGAGTGCGATTATGTCAACGGAACATGGTATTTTGAAACCGAATGACGCTGCCGAGGCGTTTTACGGCCAAAGCGAAGAAGCATTCGCAGAGCAGATCAAGATGTTGGGGGCAACTGATCCACGTCTGGTCAGAGCATTTGAACGCACACGTATGCGGTATCAGCAGCAGAAAAGCGGCTAAACCTACATCCCATTGTAGGTCCGACCTGTCAGGGCGCAATCACCCTGGTTGGTCTTCCTGTATCGATTGGCGACTGGTGCGCGTCTGGATCCTGCAACAGATTATGCACGCCCTCCAAATGCCGCGCGTCGCACCAACAAATCAACACGGCCCACCATTCTTGCGCGTCGTGTCCCGGTGATTGACTGACAGTGATCGCGGACAATGACAACGGCGCGGCGCTTTGGCGCGGTGTCAAGCCCGGTTTACACTTGCCCAAGCACCACATGTCACTCTAAACTGACAAAATGAGTGTCACGTCTGATTTACAGATCGCAGCAGAGCCGCGTCGCTGGCCACAGCCAAGCGCAACCTTGCGGCTCATCAAGCCGGTGACATGGTTTCCCCCCATGTGGGCCTATCTTTGCGGCGTTGTCTCTTCGGGGGTAAACCCTTCTGGGCATTGGTTTTTGGTCATCTTAGGCGTGATCCTCGCCGGTCCAATTGTTTGCGGCATGTCGCAAGCCGCCAATGACTGGTGCGACCGCCATGTCGACGCGATCAATGAACCTGACCGCCCGATTCCATCAGGGCGCATCCCCGGACGCTGGGGGCTCTATATTGCGTTGGCCATGACGGCGCTTGGGCTCATCGTCGGTTATCAGCTTGGCCCTTGGGGGTTTGGCGCGACAATCCTCGCCATCATTGCGGCTTGGGCCTACTCCGCTGAACCCATTCGGGCGAAGAAGTCCGGTATCTGGGGACCGGGCCTATGTGGCCTCGCCTATGAGACACTGCCCTGGGTAACAGGTGCCGCTGTCGTCAGCGCCGGCGCACCCCGGCCAGAGGTTATTCTGATCGCCGTGCTATATGGTCTGGGCGCGCATGGCATCATGACGCTTAACGATTTCAAGGCGATTGAAGGCGACCGCGCCATGGGCTTGCGTTCGCTTCCCGTCACACTTGGCCCCGACCGCGCAGCAAAAACCGCCTGCTGGGTCATGGCCATCCCCCAAGCCATCGTGATCGGCCTGCTGACCTACTGGGGGCATGCATTTCACGCGCTTGGCGTGATGGCGATGCTTGCCGTGCAACTGGGTGCGATGCGCGCTCTTCTGCGCGACCCGGAAGGCAAGACGCCTTGGTATCAGGGCATGGGTATTCTTTTTTACATCAGTGGCATGATGATCGCTGCCACCGCACTGGGAGGTTAAGATGACTTTATCCTGGTTCCAGATTATTCGGCTCGGCTTTGTGCAAATGGCACTTGGGGCCATCGTTGTACTGACGACGTCAACGCTCAACAGGTTGATGGTGGTTGAGCTTTCGCTGCCTGCCATCCTGCCCGGACTGCTGGTTGGACTGCACTACGGTATCCAGCTCACCCGACCGCATTGGGGGTTCTATTCCGACACGGGCGGGCACCGGACGCGCTGGATCATCGGGGGCATGGCGGCGCTTGCCATTGGTGCCTTCATGGCGGCGTGCGGCGTGCTTGTTTTCGCACAATCCTTCGCGCTCGGGCTGACGGTATCTGTCGTCGCATATACGCTGATCGGCCTTGGTGTCGGCGCCTCTGGTACCTCGCTTCTGGCGCTGCTTGCCACGACAACAGCACCACAGCGCCGGGCGGCGGCCGCCACAATCACATGGCTGATGATGATCTTCGGGATTGCAATGACCGCCGGGACCGTTGGCCAGCTTATTGATCCCTATACCCCACAACTTCTGCTAAAAATCGTTGCCATCGTCGTGACCACAGCCACACTGGTCACCTGTGTCGCGGTCTGGCGGGTGGAACGTAATCTGATCGCCGTGCGTGAGCCGGACCCAACCCCATTCATGGACGGACTGCGCGAGGTTTGGGCCGAACGCAAAGCCCGCAACTTCACCATCTTTGTGTTCCTGTCAATGACCGCCTATTTCATGCAGGAACTGATCCTGGAACCCTATGCTGGCCTCATATTTGGGTTCACGCCCGGGCAATCCACATCCTTGTCAGGCGCACAAAATGGTGGTGTCTTTATCGGAATGTTGACGGTCGGCATCCTCGCAACCGGTTTCAAAATCGGGGCGCTGCGTAATTGGGTCATGGCCGGCTGTCTGGGTTCTGCTGGCGCGCTCGCGCTCATCACATTCCTTGGGCCGCTTGGTCCAACCGCACCCATCATCCCCGCCGTTGTTCTGCTAGGCTTCTTTAACGGCATGTTTGCCGTTGCTGCTATCGGTTCCATGATGGCATTGGCCGCCGAAGGCATGGCCCGGCGCGAAGGCACCCGCATGGGGCTTTGGGGGGCGGCACAGGCCATTGCTGCGGGGTTCGGCGGGCTGATTGGCGCGGGGATGGTCGACATTCTGCGCGTCAGCATGTCCGACACGCAGGCCTTCGGATCCGTCTTCATTGCCGAGGCGGCGCTCTTTATCGCCGCGACCGTGATGGCCGCTAAAATCATGGACCACAAGTCACTATCCATCACCCTCGTTCCGGGAGAATAACAGATGCAATATGATGTCGTTGTCGTGGGCGCAGGCCCATCCGGGGCCACCGCCGCCGAAGACTTGGCGCGGTCAGGGCACAGTGTCGCATTCATCGACCGGGATGGGCGGATCAAACCCTGCGGCGGAGCGATCCCGCCGCGATTGATCGCCGATTTCCACATTCCCGATGAACAGCTGGTGGCAAAGGTCAACACCGCGCGCATGATCTCTCCCAGCCAGCGCCACGTCGATATACCCATCGAAAACGGCTTTGTTGGCATGGTTGACCGGGAACATTTCGATGAATTCCTGCGTGTCCGGGCAAAAGAGGCAGGGGCCCACCGATACACCGGCACGTTTCAGGGGATTGAGCGGGATGGTGACAGCAAGAAGGTCGTCTTTCGCGATAAAATCAGCGGGAATGTCATGAAGCTTCAGACGCGTCTTATCATCGGCGCAGACGGTGCCCGGTCGAATGTCGCACGGTTAGAAATCCCCGGTGGTGACAAGACTCCATATGTCATTGCTTATCACGAAATTATTGAGGCCCCCGAGGCCAACGCTGTGTATGATCCGAAACGCTGCGACGTGGTCTATGATGGTCGCATCTCGCCCGACTTTTACGGCTGGGTCTTTCCCCATGGCGGGCAGGCCAGCGTTGGCATGGGATCAATGGAAAAGTCGGTCGATGTCAAACAGGCGACCGCTGATCTGCGGGCCGCATCTGGGCTGACAGACTGCAAGACAATCCGCAAAGAAGGCGCGCCGATCCCGTTGAAACCATTGGACCGCTGGGACAACGGAAAAGACGTGGTGTTGGCAGGCGACGCCGCCGGTGTGGTCGCCCCATCATCGGGCGAAGGCATCTATTACGCCATGGTCGGCGGGCGTGTTGCGGCCACAGCTGCGGCGGCAACGCTGGCATCGGGGCGCGTCAAGGACCTGCAACTGGCAAGAAAACTCTTCATGCGCGAACACAAGCAGGTTTTCCGGGTTTTGGGCGCAATGCAAAATGCCTATTACCGCAGCGATGAACGGCGTGAGCGGTTTGTGTCCTTATGTCACGATACAGACGTGCAAAAGCTGACCTTTGAGGCGTATATGAACAAGAAACTGGTAAAGGCCCGGCCCATGGCGCATCTAAAAATCGGCATCAAGAACCTCGCGCATCTGACGCGGCTCGTCTCGCCGCTGCGCACATGACGATCATGATCCCGGCCTGGGAAAACGGCGTGCTCAAACCGGTTGAAAAGCTGGAGGCGCATCAGCGCGGACTGAAACACAAGGCGGTCAGTGTCTTTGTGATGAACCGGGGGCGCGTGCTGATCCAACAGCGGGCCATGGGCAAGTACCACACGCCCGGGCTTTGGGCGAATACATGTTGCACACACCCCGAATGGGACGAGGACCCTGCCGATTGCGCCGTGCGGCGCCTGAACGAAGAACTGGGGATCAGCGGACTTTACCCCAGCCACCGTGACCAGATCGAATATCGGGCCGATGTCGGCGGCGGGCTGATCGAACATGAGGTGGTGCAGGTTTACGTGGCCGACGCACCAAGCGGGCTGAAAATCACGCCGAACCCGGACGAGGTCATGGCGACGCGCTGGGTCGATTTTTATGACCTCTCTGCCGATGTGGCCCGGCACCCCGATCACTACACACCCTGGCTGCGGATTTATCTGCAAGATCACAAGGCCGCGATCTTTGGCGATCTGATGCGCGCTGTGTAAGACCCATGCGGTGCGCATGACCGCGCACCCTACCCCGTGACAACGCCCCCAATCCGGTGTTTACGTGCCGCAACAAGAAAGGTTGCGCAGTGTCACTTTGGGTTTTTGGATACGGATCGTTGTTGTGGAACCCGGGCTTTACCCCTGCACGCAAGGTGAAGGCGCGATTGCATGACTATCATCGCAGTTTTTGCATGCTTTCGATCCATCATCGGGGATCTGAAGAGGACCCCGGGCTGGTTCTGGCGCTTGATACCTATCCCGGCGGACAATGCACAGGCGTGGCGTTTCAGGTCGCCGAAAACGAGGAAGACGCCGTTCTGGCCATGCTGCGCGAACGCGAACTGATCTCATCGGCCTATTACGAAGACACAGTCGACCTGGTGACCGATGACGGCGAAACCATCCCGGCACTGGCCTACATCATTAGCCGTGATCATGTGCAGTATTGCCAGTTCGATCTGGAAAAGCAGGCCCAGATGATCGCCCATGCCACAGGTGGGCGCGGCCCAAATACCGAATACCTGTTCAACACCGCCGATCACCTGACAGAGCTTGGGATCAAGGATGCCGATATGGAGTGGTTGGTGACCCGTGTGCGTGCCTTGACAGCAACATCACCCAAACCGTGATTTTACTAGGGTTTCTCGCCGACTGCGCCTATGCTCCACTCTGGGTGGAGAGCAGTAACAAAAGATAAGGTAGCCCGTGTCCGACAAAAAGGCAGCCAAGGCACAACCACAGTTTTCGCAGCCGTTCCGCCAGATTCTGTTCATGTTTGTCGTGATCGGGCTGATCGGGGCTGGGTTTTATCTGGGACAGGCCCAGATTATCGCGATCTACAATTCCAACCCCTATCTGAACGGGGTCATTCTGGCCGTGTTCGTTCTGGGCGTGTTGTCCTGTTTCAATCAGGTCTTTCTGTTGATCAAATCAGTGCGCTGGATCGAACGGTTTGCCCGCGATGCGGGGGGGCATTCCTATATCGCGGCACCATCACTGCTGGCCCCGCTGGCCACGCTCCTGCGGTCGCGCGGTGCGCGCACACAGATATCATCCACCTCCAGCCGGTCGATATTGGATTCTGTGGCGCAGCGGATCGATGAAGACCGTGAGATCACGCGCTATATTGGCAACGTCCTGATTTTCCTTGGGCTTTTGGGTACGTTCTACGGTTTGGCCACGACCGTGCCCGCACTGGTCGAAACCATCCGTTCGCTCAACCCCGGCGATGGCGAAGATGGCGCGGATATCTTTGCGCGCCTGCAATCAGGCCTTGAAAGCCAGCTGGGTGGCATGGGCACAGCCTTTTCCAGCTCTCTGCTGGGTCTAGCCGGATCATTGGTTGTGGGTTTGCTGGAACTCTTTGCAGGTCACGGCCAGAACCGGTTCTACCGCGAACTGGAAGAATGGATGTCCACGATCACCCGCGTCGGCCTTGAAGGGGACGAGGGCGGCAGCGGTGCTGATAGTGGCGTTATGGCTGCATTCGTGGATCAACTTGGCGAGTTGATGGACACGATCCAGATGAGCATGGGTCAGATGGATGCCGACCGGGAAGAGAATGAAAAACGCTTTGCCAACCTCGCAGAGTCGATGGACCAAATGGCGCAAATCAAAGAAAATGACGAGACCGAGGCATTGCTGACCCGTGTTGCCGAAGGGCAGGAAATGCTGATCAAGAAGCTGGATGAAAGCGGCATGGAAGGGATCGACGCCGAAAGCCGCATGCGCCTGCGCTCGATCGACGTGCAACTGCTGCGCATCCTTGAAGAGATGTCGGCGGGCCGTCAGGAAAGCGTTGGCGATCTGCGCCAAGAAATCATTACCCTGACCAACGTGATCAAAGACAGGACCTGATCCATGGCGCTGAGCCGCAGATCATCCAACCGTTTCCAGAACGCCATTTGGCCAGGCTTTGTTGATGCAATGACCGGGCTTTTGCTGGTGCTGATGTTCGTGCTGACCATCTTTATGGTGATCCAGTTTGTCTTGCGCGAAACGATCACCGGTCAAGAGGACGAGCTTGACGCGCTTAGCGGTCAGATCGCCGCCCTTAGCAGCACATTGGGGATCGAACGCGACCGCAATGCGACCCTGACCGCTGATCTGGACGACGCCGCAGCAGAGGCCGCAGCGCAGGCCGGTCGCATCGCCGCATTGGTCGCCGAACGTGCGGCGCAGGATCAGGCCCTGACACAGGCCCAATCTCAGATTACCCAGTTTGAGGCGCAGGTTGCGGGCCTGTTGGCAGAGAATGCCCAAGCCGCTGAAAATATTGCTAATCTGGAGGATGAACAGACCCGTCTATTGGCTGAACAGACCAATCTGATTTCCGAACAAGAGGCGCTGAACCTTGCCCTGGCCCAAGCGCGGAGTGAGATTGATGCAGGGGCGGAGGCCGCACGGTTGGCCGCGGCGCGCAGAGAGGCGTTGGAAGCATTGGTTGCCGATCTGGAAACCCAGAATTCCGCGCAATCCGAACAGATTACAACGCTGGAAGCCGAAGGGCTGGCCGATGCGGCCGCAGCCGCCGCCCTGCGCGAACGTCTTGCCAATGCCGATACGGAATTGACGGCGATGACCCTGAACCTTGAACGCCAACGCAAGGAAGCTGAAGAGACACTGACACTGCTCGCGGCCGCACAAGCCGCGCGGGAACAACTGGATCAAGAGCTTGCCGCGATCCAGACCACCAGCGCAGATATCAACGCAAACCTGACCGCAGCCGAACGCGCCCGCCGTGCCGCGGAAGCCGCCGCAGCACAGGCTGCGGCAGAAAACGAAGACCTGAATACCCAGCTGGCCGAGGCCGTTGCCGCCCTATCCCGCGCGCAGGGTGCGCAAAGCACGCAAACGACTGAAGCGGAACGCCAAGCAGCCCTGCTTGCCCAAGCAAATCAAGCACTTGCAGCCGAAGAAGCCCTGTCTGCGGAAAGCCAGCGACAGGTCGCATTGCTGAATGAACAGGTCACTGAATTGCGGACCCAGGTAGGCAATCTGCAATCGCTTTTGAACCTCGCCGAAGAGGCGGATCGCGAAGCCCAGGTGCAGATTGAAACGCTTGGCGCGCAGCTGAACACTGCATTGGCGCGCGTCGTGTCAGAGGAACGGCAGCGCCGCGCACTGGAAGAGGCCGAGCGGATCAGGCTGGAAGAAGAAGCCGCCCGGTTGGCGCAAGAGGCGGAAAGGTTGGCCGCCGAGGCGCAGGACCTTGCGCGGTTCAAATCCGATTTCTTTGGCCAGTTGCGCCAGGTGCTGGAAGGACAGGACCGCGTCCGGATCGAAGGCGACCGGTTTGTATTCTCATCCGAAGTGCTGTTTCAACCGGGCAGCGCTGTCTTGTCCAGTTTAGGCGAGGATGAAATATCCAATATTGCCGGTATCTTAGCCTCTATCTCTGATGACATCCCGCCGGGAATTGACTGGGTGATCCGTGTTGACGGGCATACTGATAACATCCCCGTGGGCAGCACCAGCCGGTTCCGCGACAATTGGGAACTCAGCCAGGCAAGGGCCTTGTCCGTCGTGCGTTACATGACCGACGAGCTTGGCTTTGCGCCGGCCCGGTTGGCGGCAAACGGGTTTGGCGAATATCAACCGCTAAATCCGGAGAATACACCCGAGGCGCGCGCGCAAAACCGCCGGATTGAACTGAAACTGACAGAGCGGTGACGCAACGCACGGTGCCTCGCATGGGGGTGCGCAACACGCGGGATCGGCGGGTTTCACGAATCATGTGTTAAAGCAGGGGTTTTGGCCAAAACGTGCTGTCGGCCAGACGTCGGCAAAGCGTCGGCCCAACGTCGGACCCTTTGGGCGCATGACGCGACATTAACATAGCGCACGGTCAAACTATGAATGCGGCGTTAAGCTTCATGCGATCGCGGCAATTCCGCATCCGCTCAACTTTTTCTTAGCCTTTTTCGACGACGGTCTTCCTCATCAAGAAGGGAACGCCATGAAAAAACTGATCCTCGCTGCAGCGGCTGTGTTCGCTTGCACAACCACCTTGTCTGCCAATGAATTTGAAGGGGCGATGCAGGACTTTCTTGTAAATAGTATTGCGCCCTGGGCCACGGACCCGCTGATTGTCGCCGCCATTGACGCGCAAAACGCAGTGACGGCCAGTTATGATCAGGCGACAATTGATGAAATGGACCAGTTATGGCGCGCGCAGGTCGGCATGGATGGCGCCGAGCTGATCGATGATGTTCTGAATAATGATGCGGCTGCGTTCCTTCGCCAACAGGTAGATGGGGCAGGCGGGGCCATTACCGAAGTGTTTGTGATGGATGCACGCGGGCTGAATGTTGCGGCATCCGCTGTCACATCCGATTATTGGCAGGGTGATGAAGCCAAGTTCCAGCAGACCTATGGCGTGGGGGCCAGTGCGGTACATTTTGGCGAGGTGGAAATGGACGATTCAACGGAAGAGTTGCAGGCACAGGTATCCATGACGATCACCGACCAGACCACGGGTGCAATCATTGGCGCGCTGACAGTGGGGATCAACCTGACCGCGTTGATGTAGCCGGAAACCAGCAGAGTGTTTTGAACATCCTGACGACTGGCGGCGCTGATACGCCTGTCAGCCCGGTTTCATGCAACGATCACAATATGCTGTGTCACCGGCACCTCATGACGTCCGCGTTTCTCAAAACGCGGGTGACATAAAAAGGAGTGCAGGCGGCGGTGCGGGAAAGGATTTGGTTTCTTGCACCCCCTCGGACCGAAAGGGAAATCTGCGTCGCAAATCCTTCCTCTGCTTTGATCACAGCGGCAAGCGGCGCTGTCGTCAGCCGCGCATGGGTGAAGATAAACGATGCATCCAGAAGGGGTCAGAATCGCGGACTGCTGTTGTCGCAAGACGCTGTCGCCGTGTTGCGCAAGTTTGGGGCTTCGCGTCAGAACCCATTAATGCGACGCCGCTGGCGTCAAAACTACAAATATCAGGGGTTTGAGACATGCAGAGAATGGTGGGTTATTTTCAAATGATGCAAGCCGCTAAGATGAAGCTGTTTTGTTATGCGTCGTCCTGAAGGGACGCCGTTGTGAAGCGGCACCAGCTCGACCGACTGTCGGACGGCAATCAGATGACAATGATCCATTCATTTGGCAGGTACGAGCCGTGATTTGGTTTATGGCCCACATGATCCGATCGTTTTCTTGATGCGGCACATGATTGGCTGGGGTTATGACCCAACAAGGGTTCGGGTCAGAGGGGATTTCAAGAAATATCAGGGGCTTCGGATACGCCGGGCACGGTTATCGACGCCCAAGAGGCCCACGGCGCTAAGTTGACGCGAAATCGCCGCCGCTCGTTCAGGAGCGATGCTGTCATGAAACGCCATATCCTTGCTGTAAACCGTTTCCCGCTGCGCGGCGTCACATCCGCTTGGAAATAGAAGCGGTCTTCTTGCGCGGATCTTCGGTATCTGGGGAAGAACCAGTCCAAGTGATGGGGATCATTTGGTCGGGCGATGCCTTTGCCCCGGTAAAGGCAAATCACTGCGACCCGGCGCGGGTCATCTGAAAAGGCCTGAGCAAAAAAAGCAAAACATGACCGGCACCTTCCGGGTGCGGCCCCACCATGGTTCGCGCCCAATCCGCGTTGTCAGCGTCGGGGCCCATTGATATCACACCGTTGAAATGAGGCGGTTTGCGGTCCGCCGGGCTGGAGGCATGCTGCTCTGAAACGGCACGCTTTTGGTGTGATGGACTTGGCGAATGTTCCACATGCGCAACCTGCATCTGTTTGAAGTTCAACCAGAGTTCCTGCGCAGACGTCTGTGTTTTCTGCTCCGGGTCCGATATACGGCTTGAAAGTCAAAGCGATCTGGCCTTCCAGATGATCTTGCGACGGCAACCTCAGATACTGCCTTGCCAAGCCTGCCGTTTTCGCAAATGGTACGCCACACAACGACATTTGGGAGAATACCATGAAAGTATCAACAGTCGCGGTAACGGCCGCACTGCTGGCCTCGACCGCTATGGTTGCGCAGGCCGAAACACTGCGCTGGGCGCGATCGGGGGATGCGCTGACGCTTGACCCGCATGCGCAAAACGAAGGCCCCACCCACACAATCCGCCACCAGATGTATGAGCCGCTGATCATTCGCGATGTCACTGGCGCATTTGAACCTGCGCTGGCCACCGATTGGGCGCCCAAAGAGGGCGATCCGAATGTCTGGGTCTTCAATCTGCGTGAAGGCGTGACCTTTCATGATGGTGCGGCCTTTACCGCCGAAGACGTTGTTTTCAGCTTTGAACGCGCCCAGCAGCCAAATTCCGACATGAAGGAATTGATCGGTTCGATTACCGAGGTTCGCGCCGTCGACGACTTCACAATCGAGATGGTCACCGATGGGCCGAACCCGATCCTGCCATCCAACCTGACCAACCTGTTCATCATGGATAAGGGCTGGACCGAGGCGAATAACACCGTCAACGTGCAGGATTTTGAAGGCGGCGAGATCACGTTTGCCACCACAAATACCAACGGAACCGGCCCTTACGTGCTGACCAGCCGCGAGCCTGATGTCAAAACCGTCATGACCCGCAACGAGGACTATTGGGGCCGCGATCAGTTCCCCATGGAAGTGTCCGAGATCGTCTATACCCCGATCCAGAACGCCGCCACCCGTGTTGCTGCCCTGCTGTCAGGCGAGATTGATTTCCTGCAGGATATGCCGGTACAGGATCTGTCCCGCGTGGCCGAGGCTGATGGCCTTGCCGTCAAGACTGCCCCACAGAACCGGGTTATTTTCTTTGGTATGAACCAGGGTGCTGACGATATCGAGGCTGACAATGTTGACGGTGCGAACCCGCTGGCTGATGTCCGCGTCCGTCAGGCCATGTCCATGGCGATCAACCGCGATGCGATCAAGCAGGTCGTCATGCGCGGCCAATCAGAGCCTGCAGGCATGATTGCCCCGCCATTCGTCAATGGCTGGACCGCTGAAATGGACGGTGAATCCGGCACTGATATCGAAACTGCCAAAGGTCTGATGGCGGATGCAGGCTATGCTGACGGATTTTCGATCCGTCTGGATTGCCCCAATGATCGTTATGTCAATGACGAAGCGATCTGTCAGGCCGCTGTTGGCATGCTGGGTCAGATTGGTGTGACCGTGAACCTGGATGCCAAGCCAAAGGCCCAGCACTTCCCATTGATCACCGATGGCAAGACCGATTTCTACATGCTGGGTTGGGGTGTCCCGACCTACGATTCCGAATATATCTTTAACTTCCTTGTGCATGGTCGCGAGGCGGATATCGGGACGTGGAATGGCACTGGCTTTGACAGCGATGATCTGGATGCCAAGATTGCATCGCTGGCATCGAACACTGATCTGGATGCCCGGAATGCTGATATCGCGTCGATCTGGCGGGTTGTGCAGGATGAACAGCTTTACATCCCGATCCACCACCAGGTGCTGAACTGGGCCATGACCGATGCCGTTGGCATTGATGTTGATCCGGAAGATCAGCCAAAGGTCAAATACTTCACCATGAACTAAGACAATGGGCGGCGCGTCTGGATCGACGCGCCGCCTGATTTATCGGGGGGAATCTTCATGCTACGCACTATCCGTTACGCCGCGATTGCGGTTGCCCTGGGATCGGCTGCACAGGCTGCCGAGTTTACATGGGCCGAAACCACAGACCCGCAGACCATGGACCCGCATGCCGTAAACTCGGCCCCGGTTCTGGGTTTCCTGAACAATGTCTATGAGGGCCTTGTCCGTCGCGGCAAGGATATGAGCGTTGAACCCGCCCTTGCCACCGCGTGGGAGCCGATTGGTGCAGGCGAAGGCTGGCGGTTTACCTTGCGCGAAGGCGTCACGTTCCATGACGGTGCCGATTTCACAGCCGAAGATGTGTTGTTTTCCTATCAGCGTGCATCGGACGAGGCGTCAGACACCCGCAGCTGGTTTGCTGCCGTGTCCGAGGTGAATGTTGTTGATGACTATACGATCGACATCATGACATCCGCCCCCAACCCTATTTTCCCCAGTTCCATCGCGAACTGGATGATCATGGATAGCGGCTGGGCCGACGCGAATAAAGCTGCCCTGCCCGATAAGGAAGCTGGCAACTATGCCACGTTGAACACCAATGGCACGGGCGCTTTCCGTGTTACTGCCCGCGAACCCGGCCTGCGCACGGTCCTCGAACCCTTTGACGGATGGTGGGGTGAGGCAGAACACAACATCACCCGTGCCGAGCTGACCCCGATCCAGAATCCGGCCACCGCATTGGCGGCCCTGCTGTCTGGTGACGTTGATTACATCAATCCCGTGCCCATTCAGGATGTTGCCCGGCTGTCCGAAAACCCTGATGTGAATGTCATTCAGGGGATCGAGGCGCGGGTTATCATGCTGGGTTTCCCGCATGAGGCCGACGCCCTGAAATATTCGGCTGAGACGACAGATGCCAACCCCTTTGCCGACCCCCGTGTCCGGCAAGCGGTGGCCCATGCCGTCAACGTACCGGCCATTTTGCAAACCATCATGCGCGGCAATGCTGAAGAGGTCAGCCAGCTGGTCAGCCCTGCGATGAACGGGTTTTCCACAGGTCTCGTGGATCGTCCTGCCTATGACCCGGATCAGGCCCGCGCCCTGCTGGCCGAGGCCGGTTATCCGGATGGATTCTCATTCGGGCTCAAATGCCCCAATGATCGCTACCTGAATGACGAATCCGTTTGTCAGGCGGTCACTGGCATGTTGGCACAGGTCGGCATGCGCGCCACACTGGATGCGATGCCGGTGCAGAATTACTGGCCGGAACTGCGCGCCGATAACTATGACATGTATCTGTTGGGCTGGTCGCCGGGCACGTTTGATGCCGAACACCCGATCCGTTTCCTTGCCGCGACCCCGAATGAGGAAAAGAAGCTGGGAAGCTGGAATTTTGGCGGCTATTCAAACGCACGTGTTGACGAATTGTTGCCGATGGTTCAGTCCGAGATTGATGCCGACAAGCGGCAAGGCATGGTCGATGAGATCACCAAGATCCTACAGGATGAGGTGGCTTATGTTCCGCTATATGTCCAACCCCTTGTCTGGGGCACCCGCAGCAATATCGCCCTGACACAACGCCCGGATAACTTCTTTATCCTGCGCTGGGTCACCGTGAACTAAAGACGAAGCAGGAACAAAATCAATGCTGGCATATCTGATACGACGCGTCGCGCAGTCGGGATTGGTTTTGTTGATCGTCGGGATGGTCGCCTTTGGGATGTTCCGCTTTGTCGGTGATCCTATCGACAACATGCTGGGGCAGGAACGCACACAGGAAGATATCGACCGGTTGCGCGGGCAGCTGGGCCTTGATCAGCCCTTTGCCGTGCAATATTTCCGCTTTCTGGAAAACGCCGTACAGGGCAATTTCGGGGTCAGCTACCGGCAGGGCCGTCCGGTATCGGATATCCTGCTGGAACGTGCGCCTGCCACGCTGGAACTGGCCGCTGTTTCCGGTTTTCTGGCGATTGCGATGGGTATCGCATTGGGCGTGTTTACCGCGATCAGGCGAAATGGGTTCAGCGCAAATTTCATCATGTCCGCATCACTGATCGGGGTGTCCTTACCGACCTTTCTGATCGGGATATTGCTGATCTATATCTTTTCTGTCGAACTGGGCTGGTTGCCCAGTTTCGGCAGGGGGGAAACCGTCAGGATCGGCAATTGGACCACCGGCTTTCTGACCGAAACAGGGTTAAAGGCGCTGGTCCTGCCATCCATCACGCTGGGCCTTTACCAGATGACGCTGATTATGCGGCTGGTGCGTTCCGAGATGCTGGAGGTTTTGCGCCAGGACTATATCCGTTTTGCCCGTGCGCGAGGCCTGCGCGACCGGGTTGTGAATTTCCGCCATGCGTTGAAAAACACCATGATGCCGGTGATCACGGTCATCGGTTTGCAATTGGGGTCAATTATCGCCTTTGCCATCATTACCGAGACGGTATTTCAGTGGCCCGGTGTTGGCCTGCTGTTCATCAACGCCATTCAGTTTGTCGATATCCCGGTCATGGCCGCCTATTTGATGCTGATCTCGGTAATGTTTGTGGGCATCAACCTGATCGTTGATGTCCTGTATTTCCTGATTGACCCGCGCCTGCGCGCCGACCGGGCCGGAGCCCATTAATGACCGACACACCCAACCTTGAAAAAACACCCGTCCGCGACAAATCCCGCTTTGCCGTGGCGATGGAAAGCGATTTTGTCTACGCTTTCAAACGCTCGCCGGTGGCGATTGTGTCCTGCATCGTGGTGCTGATCCTTGTGCTTTCGGCCGTGTTCGCCCCGCTGATCGCCACGACCAACCCGTTTGATCCCGCATCGCTGAACCTGATGAACGGGTTTACCGCACCGATGGAACCTAACGCCTTCACCGGTGATACGTTCCTGTTGGGAACCGATGACCAGGGCCGCGATGTGTTTTCAACCATCCTTTACGGTATGCGGATTTCGCTATTTGTCGGTGTCGCCGCTGTCTTGTTTGCGATGGTGCTGGGCATCACGCTGGGCCTGATATCGGGCTATTTCGGGGGCTGGACCGAAACCATCATCATGCGCACTGCCGATGTGCAGCTGACCTTTCCATCCATCCTTGTGGCGATGTTGATCTTTGGCATCGCCAAGGGGATCACCCCGGTCGAATACCGCGATCAGATGGCGATATGGGTGCTGATCCTGGCGATTGGCCTGTCCGATTGGGTGCAGTTTGCCCGCGTCGTGCGCAGCGCCACGCTAGTCGAAAAAAGCAAGGATTACGTCGCCGCGGCCCGCCTGATCGGGCGCAAGCCCGGTGCGATCATGCTGCGCCATATCCTGCCCAATGTGCTGTCGCCGGTGCTGGTGATTGCAACTATTTCGCTGGCGCTGGCGATTATTGCAGAGGCGACTTTGTCATTCCTCGGCGTCGGCGCCCCCCCGACCCAGCCATCACTGGGCACGTTGATCCGTATCGGCCAAGGCTTTCTGTTTTCCGGTGAATGGTGGATCCTGCTATTCCCTGCCGTCACGCTGCTGGCCCTTGCGCTGAGCGTCAATTTGCTGGGCGACTGGCTGCGCGATGCGCTGAACCCAAGGCTACGTTAATGACTGAACCTGTTTTGTCGATCCGCGATCTGTCGGTCGAAATTCCCACGCGCAAAGGCGTTGTCTGCCCTGTCGATGGGGTCAGCTATGATATCCAGCCAGGCGAAATTCTTGGCGTTGTTGGCGAAAGTGGCGCGGGTAAATCCATGGCGGGCAATGCCGTGATCGGCCTGCTGAACCCGCCCGCCCGTATTGCCAAGGGCGAGATTTGGTTGAACGGCACCCGCATTGATCAGCTGTCCGGCGATGCGATGCGCCGCTTGCGCGGCAAGGAAATCGGCATGGTGTTTCAGGACCCGCTGACATCGTTGAACCCGCTGTTGCAGATCGGCGATCAGCTGACCGAAACGATGCTGACCCATCTGGATATCAGCCGGTCAGAGGCCGAACAGCGCGCCATCGCCGCCTTGCAAGAGGTCGGCATCCCCGGCGCCGCCGACCGGTTGAACAGCTATCCGCATGAATTTTCCGGCGGCATGCGCCAGCGTGTGGTCATCGCGCTTGCCCTTTGTGCCGAACCGTCGCTGGTGATTGCCGATGAACCGACAACCGCGCTGGATGTATCCGTGCAAGCCCAGATCGTGGCCTTGCTGAAAAAGCTTTGCCGTGAACGGGGCACCGCGATCATGCTGATCACCCATGACATGGGCGTGATTGCCGAAGCCGCCGACCGTGTGGCGGTGATGTATGCGGGTCGTCTGGCCGAACTTGGCCCGGTCCGCGAGATCCTGACCAGCCCCAGCCACCCTTATACTGACGGGCTGATGGCCTCGACCCCGCTGGCGTCGCGTGGCAAATCCCGGTTGCATCAGATCCCCGGATCAATGCCCCGCCTGAATGCCCTGCCGGATGGCTGCGCATTCCATCCCCGCTGCCCCTATGTTGCCGATAAATGCCGTCACGATCCCGGCCCCCAAGGGGTTGAAGGTCGCGCCGCATGCTGGTTCCCGATTGTCCGCGAAAGGACTGCTTGATGGATTTGGTCAAGGTCAAGAACCTCAGCCGTAGCTTTGACGTGTCAAAACCCTGGTTGAACCGGGTGATTGAACGCCAGCCGAAATTGTTTCTGAAAGCCGTGTCAGAGGTTGATTTTGATATCGCCGAACGCAGCACCTATGCGCTGGTGGGCGAAAGCGGGTCCGGTAAATCGACGATTGGGCGGATGCTGGTCGGTCTGCTGACCCCGTCTGGCGGCAATGTTGAGATTGAAGGCGTTGATCTGGCCCATGAAACGGATGCGGCCAAGGTGTCTGCCGTTCGCGCCGATATCCAGATGATCTTTCAAGATCCTTATGCGTCCCTGAACCCACGCTGGCGTGTACGCGATATCATTGTGGAACCGGTGCTGGCGCGCGGTGGTGAGACAAAGGGTCTGGCAGAACGGCTGCTGGAACAGGTGGGTCTTTCAGCGGAAGATGCGGGCAAGTTCCCGCATGAGTTTTCCGGTGGTCAGCGTCAGCGGATTTGCATCGCCCGCGCCCTGTCATCGGAACCACGGCTGATTGTCTGTGACGAACCCACATCAGCGCTGGATGTGTCTGTGCAGGCACAGGTCCTGAACCTGATGAGCGATCTGAAGGACAGTTTTGGCCTGACCTATCTGTTGATCAGCCATGACCTGACCGTGGTGCAACACATGGCGGATCGGATCGGTGTGCTTTATCTGGGCCGTCTGGTGGAAGAGGCCGATCCCGACACGCTGTTTTCCGACCCCAAACACCCATACACCCAGATGTTGCTGGAGGCCGCGCCGCGTCTGGATGCCTTTGGCCGCGAGGTTGTGCCACCCGAGGGTGAAATCCCCAACCCGATTGAACCGCCCAAAGGCTGCGCCTTTCACCCGCGCTGCCCCTTCGCCGTGGATCGCTGCCGAACCGAACGCCCCGACTTGCGCCAGATCGGCACCAGCCGTGCGGCGTGCCATTTGGCGGAGTAGGCCGCGCTACATCAGACTTTGCACGTGAGTGAGGTTGGTCTGGATTTCCGGGATGTCTGGGGCGATTGCCCGCGCGCGTAGAAGCGCCCTGCGTGCGCCGCGCAGGTCTCCTTGCGCGTAGCGCGCGTTCCCTAGCCCGAACTGCCACAGCCAATTGTCCGGCCAGCGTGTGGCCCCGGTTTCGTAGAGCGTTTCAGCGGCCTGAAACTGTTCCACCCTTTCCAACGCCGCCGCCGCATTCAGAACGGCTGTTTCCGGCGCGGTTGCGGGCAGATCGTCCGGGGGCAACACGACGAGACCCCAGAAGTCGCCGCGCCGCCACGTGCGTTCAAACAGGGCGAATGGCATGACCATTTGATCCAGTTGCCCGGAATTCAGGTACACCGCGTCCTTTTGCAGGTCGTAGCCGGTGACCACGCCGTAATGCCAGACTGGTGCTATCCCCAGTCCAAGGTTTTGAAAGACGATCACCGGGTGCCCCGCGCTCACCTCGCCCAGCAGCGTATCGAAATTGTTCACCTCGACCGCCAGTTGCCCTTTGCGGCGGGCGCTGCCGATCATATCCGCCAGATAGGTCCCGCCCGCGCCGGGGCTGAAGGCCAGCGCAGCGATATCGGCCTGTGTGACGTCATGCCCGGACCATTGCATCACCATAGCGATGGAGGTGGGACCGCAATAGAATGCCTCTTGCTGGATCAGCGGCACGTCGGCGACAGCCGCGCGCGTGGGTACGTCGACGCTCAGTCGTTCATCAGGGTCGAATGGCGCGGCGCAGGCTGTCAGCCAGCCCAGCGCCAATATGGCAATTAACGCACGCAACGGGTGAAGTTGAAGATTCGTGTCAGACACAGGATATCCGTCACCAGCAAGATTACGAAGATCGTGAAAAGCGTGCCGACAACATCAGCCCCGGCATTGTCCTTTTCCATCTGCACCATGATGCTGGCGACCTCTGCATCGGTGAGTGCGGCAAGCCTGGCCTCTGCCTCTGCGGGGTCAACGCCAAGGCGCACAATCTCGGCCCGGATATCGTCGCGCTGCAATTCATTCATCAGGAAGGTGCGGTCCTGATGCTGCGCATATTTCGAAATCGCAAGGTCAGTGCCCAGCATTTCGGCCTGCGCCATGGTGACGGCTGTTGTTGCCAGAACCAGCTGTGCGGACAGTGCAATAGCGACGCCCGTTTTGGTCATATTGAATAGGCCCATGGGTAAATTCCTTCCTTCTAGCGGTTCAAAAAACCGCCTGTTGCCCCTTTGGGCCCAGTTTTGAGGAATTTCCGCGATGCTGCAACCGTCTGACCGGAATTGATTTTCAGGTCGGCAGAAACAGGATCAAACGAAGGCGCCCAGATTGTTGATGATCAGGATCCGCAGGATTTCCAGCCCAATCAATACCACAATCGGTGACAGGTCGATCCCGCCCAGATCGGGCATGAACCGGCGCACACGGCTATAGATCGGGTCAAGGATCCGTTGCAGCGTGTACCAGACCTGGCCCACAAATTCCTGCCGGATATTGAGCACCTCAAACCGGATCAGCCAGCTCATGATGAAATGCGCGATGACAAGAAACCGGACAACGCCGATGATCAGCAACAGGATTTGGATAATGGATACCATGGTCGCGCCTTTTATTTCGTCCCGTATCACCTAGGTGTTCTGGTCGATCCGGGCAAGCCCCGCATTGCCGCAAGGTTAAAGTTGACGTTTGCGTCAATTGACACCATCTGGCCGTTAAACTGATGAAAGGCGCCCCTGATGTATCCGCTCGTCCGACTGGCCAAGGAATATTTGTTGTCGCGTAAGGCGGACCCGCTGCCCCTACTGGGCACCCATGTGTCGCATCACCGCTGCTGGCCACAGGATATCGACCTGTTCATGGAGATGAACAATGGCCGCATCCTGACAATCCTCGATCTGGGCCGCACATCGCTGGCCTACCGCGTGGGCCTGTTGGCCGCGCTGAAACAGCAGCGTTGGGGACTGACCATGGCGGGCGTATCAGTGCGCTATCGCAAGCGTATCCGCCCCTTTGTCAAATTCCGGGTGGTCAGCAAGGCGGTCGGCTGGGACGACAAGTTCATGTATCTGGATCAGTCGATCTGGATCGGCGAAGAATGCGCGGTTCAGGCGCTCTACCGGTCCGCATTGACCGACAAGAACGGGCTTGTGCGCCCGCACCGGTTGCTGGAAGTCATTAAATCTGACGCCGCACCGCCCCCGCTGCCGGACTGGGTGCAGAACTGGGTCGACGCTGATGCAACGCGGCCATGGCCCCCTGTTGAAAGCGGCCTGACGTAAAGCATCGCTTGCCATCGCCCTGTTGCCCGGTGTTTGATCGGTCCAAAGAAAAACAGGGACAGGCAGATGGCAGTCAGCAAGAAACGGATTTGGGGCTGGATGGCCTTTGATTGGGCATCGCAACCCTTTTATACGCTTGGCCTGACATTCATCTTTGGCCCCTATTTTGCGGCTGTCGCGGCCGAATATTACCTGGGTCTGGGCATGGAAAGCGGTGCCGCCAAGGCGCAGGCGCAATCGATATGGTCCGCCGGGCAAACCGTCGCAGGGCTTATGATCGCGTTTACTGCCCCGTTTCTGGGTGCGTTCGCCGACAATTCAGGCCGCAAGATCCCGTGGATCGCGTTTTTCTCCATCATATATGTCGCCGCGGCCTGCATGTTATGGGGGCTGACACCGGACGGATCGTCCCTATTTTTGATGCTCATCATCTTTTACGTGGGCTTTTTCGCCGCCGAGAGCGCCTTGAACTTCGTCAATGCGATTCTGCCATCGCTGGGCAATGATGAGGACGTCGGTCGAATTTCAGGCTCCGGCGCTGCGTTTGGGTATTGGGGTGGCGTTCTGGCCTTGTTTTTCGTGCTGCTTTTGATGGCCGAGAATGATCAGGGTGTGACCCTGTTGGGCAATCCGCCCCTGTTCGGCCTTGATCCGGAGATGCGCGAAGGCACCCGGTCGGTCGGCCCGTTCATCGGCATCTGGTATGTGATTTTCATCATCCCGTTCTTTTTATGGGTGCGTGATGACCCCAACGTCAAAGGCAAATCCACCAAGTTGCGCGCTGTAACTGGCGAGTTGTGGACCACGCTAAAGGGTGTAGCCCACCGCAAAAGCCTGCTGAATTTTCTCGTCGGTTCGATGTTTTATCGCGATGCGTTGAACGCGCTTTATGCCTTTGGCGGGATTTACGCCCGACTGGTGCTGGACTGGAGCACAATTGAAATCGGCGTGTTCGGTATTGTCGCTGCGATTGCTGCCGCGATCACCACATGGCTATCAGGTATGGCTGATCAACGCTTTGGGCCGAAACCGGTCATCCGTACCATGGTTTGGATCCTGATCCTGGTGTCCACTGTCATTGTTGGCATGTCCCGCGAACAGATTTTTGGCATCCCATTAGCCGAAGGATCATCGCTACCTGATATCATCTTTTACGCCTGCGGGGTCCTGATCGGTGGTGCGGGTGGGTCGGTTTACACCGCCTCGCGGTCCATGATGGTCCGCCACACCCATCCTGACCGTCCCGCAGAGGCGTTTGGCCTGTTCGCCCTATCCGGCAAGGCCACCGCGTTTCTGGCCCCGGCATCGATCAGCCTGTTCACCTATATGACCGGCAATGTGCAATTGGGCTTTTTGCCTGTGATCATCCTTTTCCTGATGGGCCTTTTCCTGTTACGGTGGGTCAATAAAGACGGAGATCGCGCAGAATGGTCCGCATAATCGCAGCAGTATGTATCGCCCTGGGGCTGGCCGCGTGCCAGTCGGAACCCCCCGCCCCGAAGGTCAGTGTCGCCACTCAAAATACCAATGACACCCGTGTCGCCAAAACTTTGTTCGGGGCCGCGCCGACCGGGTCCGCCCAGCAGTCACAGGCTGTTGGCGGCTATGCCCGTGGTTGTCAGGCGGGCGCAACCCAATTGCCTGAAACCGGCCCCACCTGGCAGGCCATGCGCCTGTCGCGCAATCGCAACTGGGCGCAGCCTGAAACGGTGGATTTTGTCCAGGACCTCAGCCGGTTCGCCGCTACCCAGCCGGGCTGGGCCGGGCTTTATGTCGGTGACATGTCCCAGCCCCGTGGCGGCCCGATGCTGACCGGCCATCGCAGCCACCAGACCGGCCTTGATGCCGATATCTGGATGCTGCCACCCAAGCGGTTGGACCTGACACCGAATGAACGGGAAAATATCTCTTCCATCTCGATGCGCCGCAGCAGCGGGGCCTTTACCAATAGCCGCTGGACCCCGCAGCATGAGGCCATTTTGCGGGCCGCCGCATCTGACCCGCGTGTCGCCCGCATCTTTGTCTTTCCCGGTGCCAAGGTCGCGATGTGCAATTCAGCGACCGGTGACCGCAGCTGGCTGAACAAGATCAGACCATGGTGGGGTCACCACTATCATTTCCATGTGCGGCTGAACTGCCCTGCGGGTAATACCGGTTGCACCGATCAGGCGCCGCCCCCGCCCGGTGATGGCTGTGCCGAGGCGCAGGGCTGGGTGGATCGTATCCTGAACCCACCACCGCCCGACCCCAATCCGACGCCGTCCAGACCGCGTGCGGAACTGACCATGGCCAATCTGCCCGGCCAATGCCTGGGTGTGTTGAACGCCAACTAAGTGCGTCTGTTTCTGTCACTGATTGCCCTGCTCTGGGCGTCCTTTACGAGTGCCGAGCCGCTATTGCTTGGGACTTATGTCTGGGACCGGGACGAAAAGGGCTCTGGCGGGTTTTCCGGGCTTGAGGTGTCTGCCGATGGCATGGATTTCACCGCCATCACGGATCGGGGCAGTATCGTCACGGGGCGGTTCATCCGCACCGATGGGGTGATCACCGGCATCGATGCAGGCCCGCTGACCGGCCTGACCGACAGTATCGGTAGCCGGTTTCGTCGCGACAGGAACGACAGTGAAGGTCTGGCCATCGCCCCGGACGGCACGATCATCATTTCGTTTGAACGCACGCATAGCCTGCGCATGTTAGAGGCGGTCGGCGCGCCGACATCCCGTGCGATCCTTCACCCGGATCACGCAGAAATCGCGCCAAACGCCTCGCTGGAGGCGCTGGCGATCGGCCCTGATGGCGCGCTATATACGTTGCCCGAACGGTCCGGCCGGGCCGGTTGGCCGTTCCCGGTGACGCGGTTGAAAGATGGGGTCTGGGATCAGCCATTCGACATTCCCCGGCGCGGCCCGTTTTTGCCGGTGGGTGCCGACATCGGGCCGGACGGGCGGCTCTATCTGCTGGAACGCGACTTTCTAGGGATCGGCTTTCGCAACCGCATCCGCCGGTTTGATCTGACCGGCGGGGCAGAGGAACATATCATACAAACCGGGCTTGGCGATTTTGACAACCTTGAGGGGATCGCCGTCTGGCATGATGGCACCGGGCTGCGCCTGACACTGATTTCAGACAACAATTTTCAGCCTTTTCAGGAAACACTGTTTGTTGAATACCAATTGACGGATTAGGCGGCGGGCGGTAATTGCCCCTGTCCCCGACGCACGGGGGCCAAGTGCCGCACCCTTGTCAAAACGGAAACTCTGATGACACGTATCCTTCCCGGCGTTCTCGCCATGGCCACCATTGTTGTGGCGTCCAATATCCTTGTGCAATTCCTGATCCTTGACGGTCTGCTGACGTGGGGAGCGTTCACCTATCCGCTGGCCTTTCTGGTCACCGACATCATGAACCGGGTTTACGGCGTGTCGGCCGCACGAAAAGTGGTGTTTGCCGGTTTGGTCGTGGGGATCATTTGCAGCCTGATCGGATCGCAGATCATGTTGCAGGGCGACGGTTTTGAATATCCGGCGGTGGCATTGCGGATCGCAATTGCATCCGCCACAGCGTTTCTGGTGGCGCAACTGCTTGATATCGCTGTGTTCAACCGCCTGCGTGACGGGTCGTGGTGGACCGCGCCATTGGGCAGCACGCTGATCAGTTCGACGGTTGATACGGTAATCTTTTTCTCTATCGCCTTTGCCGCCGTGTTCAACGGGTTCAGCGCTGCGGCGGCGGAAGAGGTGATCTGGGCGCAGGATTCAATGCCATTCCTGACCACAGGACCAATCGCCCCGCTTTGGGTATCGCTGGCTGTGGCGGATTGGGGTGTGAAACTGTCAATCGCGTTGATTGCATTGGTCCCGTTCCGCATCGTTGTTGGGCGCTTGCAGCGCAAGACCGCATAAACACGAAATGTACGATATTTTTACTTGAAATATACCAAATCTGTGCCAACCTCTTTTCAGGCGAAACATTTTGAAAGGAGGTGATCCAGTGCATCATGAGGTATTGGAGAAGTGTGTCGGGACAACTTATGGGGGTCGCAGCTAAGGCAGCCCTTGGCTGAGAAGACCATAAGGTGGGCAACCCTAACCGACCCGCCTCCGTAATTCAGGAAAGGGCCATCCCATCGCCGGGGTGGCCCTTTTTTTGAATCTGATGCGGTTGACGCAGCGACATTTGATATACAGACCCGGCATAGGTGATCGACTGCAGATGCCGGAGCCTCCGGCGGGAGTATTTTTGGCAAAATGATAAAGGTGAACGACCAGATCGAGATTGCCGATTGGGAGCTGACCGAAAGCTTTACCCGGTCCTCTGGCCCTGGCGGGCAGAACGTCAACAAAGTGTCGACGGCGGTCGAGCTGCGTTTTGAGGCCGCGCGTTCGCCCAACCTGCCACAAGCGGTCAAGGCCCGTTTGAAACGGCTGGCCGGGCGTCGCTGGACCCAGGATGGCGCGCTGATCTTGTTTGTGCAGGACACCCGCAGCCAGGCCCGCAACCGCGAGATTGCCCGCGAAAGACTGGCCGAACTGATCGCCAAGGCCTGCGAAAAACCTAAACGCCGCGTCCCGACCCGCCCCACCAAAGGGTCGGTGCGCCGGCGGCTGGAAGCCAAGAAAGCACGCGGCGAAGTCAAGGCGCTGCGCGGGAAGATCGACGACTAGGGTCAGGACCCAACCCGGAATCGCCTAGGTGCCAATGGCAACGCCCGCTTAGTTGCCATCGGGCTGCCAATGCCTGATGGTTGGGTTGCACCTTTCTGATCTGACAGATTGCATTGATTTCTTAGTATCTTTGCATCACGTCGAAGCCCCCCTATACCGCGCTGTTGAAATGAAATTGGCCCGAGGCAGAATAAACCATGGTGCTGATGCGTAACCGTTGTGAAAGCGGGAAACGAAGATGCCATTGGCAATTACTTACATAACGCCTGTTGAACAGGCAGGTTTGGCGAAATCAGCGATCCATATTGTGCAGAACGGCGCCGGATTGCCGATATGGCGCAATCAGTGCATTGATGCCCGGCCCAATATCGCGAATAGTGACAAAGGGTGGCCCGGCTGCCTGATGCAAGCAACCGCGATGGCCATGACACCTGACCAATTCAAATCCGAGATGATCAGCCTGCTGCCACGCTTGCGCCGGTTTGCATTGTCTTTGACCCGGTCTGGTCCGGATGCAGATGATCTGTTGCAGGATGCCTGTGCTGCGGCCTTGCAGAAATGGCAGCAATATGACCCCACCCAGCCGCTGGATCGTTGGTTGTTCCGCGTCCTGCGCAATCTGTGGATCAGCGAGATCCGCAAGCGCAATGTCCGTCAGGGTGCGGGCCAGGTCCCTGCCGAAGAAGCGACAGAGCTGCGGGTCGAAGACCAGGCTGATGAGGTGCTGACCGCCAAACAGGTCCGTCGTAAGGTTGATGACCTTGATCAGGATCTTGCGCAGCCGCTGATGCTGGTCTGTGCCGAGGGCTACAGTTATCGTGAAGCCTCAGAATTACTGGGGATTCCCATTGGTACGGTGATGAGTCGCATACACAGGGCACGCAAACAGCTTATGTCCTCCTTGTCTTCAGAGGGGGTTGTTCCGTCATGACCGCGTTTTCCGAACAGTTGAGCGCCTATCTGGATGGTGAATTGGATGCTGCCGCCGCAGCGAAGGTCGAGGAACGCCTGGCCACAGATGCCGCAGCGCAGGCCGAACTGGATGCCCTGATGCTGGCCGATGGGTTTGCGCAGGATGATTTTGCCGCCCAGCTGGATGATCCCGTACCCTTTGCGCTGGCGCAGACCATCAGGGATACCCCATTGCCGGACCGCCCCGCCAATATCCCCGCAGCCCCCCGGTCGCGCCCGATCTGGGGTACGCTTGCCGCCAGTTTGATGGTCTTTGTCATTGGTGGTGCCGGTGGATACGTGCTGAACGACCGATTGGCCCCGCCGGTGCAGACGGCCGGGTGGCTTGCCGATATTGCCGATTACCATGCCGTTTATGCCAGCCAGGGCCGTCATCTGGTTGAGGTTGGCGCGGATGAGGCTGACCATATTCAGACATGGTTGGGCAACACGATTGGTGCCAGCTTTACCATTCCTGACCTGTCCGAATTTGACCTGACCTTTGAAGGCGGTCGTTTGCTGGTGGCCAATGGTAAACCGGTGGCGCAGCTGATGTATCGCCTGCCCGATGGCACGGTTGTGGCCTTGTGTTTGCAGGACAGCAATCGTGATGTGCAGGGCGCACCTGCCTTCCGCGAACAGACTATCAATGGCTTTGATTTCGTGTCCTGGTCGTCTGGCGGTGCCGATTACGTTGTCATCGGCCCCGGGGGACAGCCCGATCTGACGGCGATTGCTGCAGCGGCGGCTGTCGATATCTAGGCCCTAGAAGGTGAAATCAGCGATCACCGGATAATGGTCTGTCGGCCATTCCCCATCGAATTTCTGGCGTAGCACAACCGGCGTTCCCTGTGGCTGCGCCGCCCCCGCATGCGCAATATGGTCAATCGCCCCAAACAGGTTGATGCCCCGATTGAAATGATAGGTTGCCCCCGGAATTGGCAGGAATGTCAGACCGACCTCTTGCAATATCGCGACCGGGCGGTCCCCGATCCGCGCGTTTAGGTCGCCGATGGCGAACACGGTTTCACCTGCATTGATCCATGGCGCGATGCGTGCTGCGGCCAGTTCCATCGACTGCAACCGGTTCGACCGGCTGGCATAGTCAGTGTGCATATTGACCACCCGAAACACTTGCCCACTGTCCCGGTCCCGAAACTGCGCCCAGGATGTAAAGGCGGGGTAGGACCCGTTGAACGTCCGGGCATAGATCACATCCGGCGTGTCCGAGAAGAAAAACCACCCCTGATCCAACAGGTCCAGCCTGTCTATCCGATAAAGGATCGGCTGGGTGGATGGAAAAACCTGCGGATCACCCGCTGCCGCTGCCGCATAGCCAGGGTTGTTTTCCAGCAGCCAATCCAGCGTCAGGTTCACCTGACCACCGCTGCCCCTGCCGAAACTTTCCATCTCCTGAAACCCGATGACATCCGCACCGACCACCTTGAACGCCTGATCAAGCGGGTCCTTGCGCCGGTCCCAATCGCCCACCGACCAAGGGCCAGTCGCCTGCCCCAGAATGATGTAATGCACGTTATAGGTCGCGATGCGCAATGCACCGGCAGCCGGATCAGGCAATGCAATCTTGCCCGAATGCCGGATCGTCTGGCAGCCCACCACCGCCACAAGCGCCAAAGCGATCAGGGCAAGCATCATGAGCGTTCTCCGCAGCATCGCCTAGGCCGCCATTGGCGCCTCTTTCGCGCCGGTCATGAAGGCCACGGCATCGGACATGGTGTAATCCTTGGGATCAATCACGCACAGCCGTTTACCCAGCCGATGCACATGAATCCGGTCGGCCAGTTCAAACACATGTGGCATATTGTGGCTGATCAGGATGATCGGAATGCCCCGCGACCGCACATCCTGGATCAGTTCCAGCACCTTGCGCGATTCCTTGACGCCCAGCGCCGCAGTCGGTTCATCAAGGATGATCACCTTGGACCCGAACGCCGCCGCCCGTGCAACAGCCACACCTTGCCGCTGGCCCCCTGACAGGGTTTCGACCGCTTGATTAATATTCTGGATCGTCATCAGCCCCAGTTCAGACAGTTTATCACGGGCGAAATCCTGCATCCGTTTCTTGTCCAACTGGCCAAGCACCGTGCCCATGAATCCGGGTTTGCGCAATTCGCGCCCCATGAACATGTTATCTGCAATCGACAGGGCCGGTGACATCGCCAGCGTCTGATAGACCGTTTCGATACCCGCCGCCCGCGCATCAATGGGTGACCGGAAATTGACCTGCTGGCCTTCCAGATACACCTCGCCCGCGTCGGGGGTCACCGCACCGGAAAGTGCCTTGATCAAGGATGACTTGCCCGCCCCGTTATCGCCGATCACGGCCAGGATTTCGCCGGGATACAGCTCAAAATCGCAATGGTCGAGTGCCGTGACCTTGCCATAGCGTTTGACCAGATTTTTACCTGCAAGAATAGGTTCCATTATCCTGATACCTTTCTGATCCACTGATCTGCGCCAACGGCTGCTATAATCAACATGCCGATCAACAGGAATGTCCATTGCGGGTCTGCCCCCGCCATGCGCAGCCCCATTTCAAAGACACCGACGATCATTGCCCCAAAGAACGCCCCATAGATCGAACCCCGCCCGCCGAAAAGCGATATACCCCCGATCACCACGGCCGTAATTGATTGGATATTGCCGACCACACCGGTGGATGCCGATGGCGACACGGATGAAAACCGCCCGATCATCACCCAGCCTGCAACCGCACAGATCAGGCCCGTCAACATATAGACGCTCATCAATGTGCGATGCACGTTGACACCGGCCAGTTGCGCCGCCTCTGGATCATCGCCAACGGCATAGACATGCCGCCCCCATGCCGTGGATCGCAATGCATAGGCCAGCACCACCACCAGCAGGATCATCAGGATCACCCCATAGGTGAAATTGGCCCCACCAATCTGGATCTTGTTGCCCAAAAATTGCAGGGCCGCCGCGTTTTCGCGGATATCGGAGGAGCGGATCGTTTCATTGCGCGAATACAGATAATTCGCCGCCAGCACGATCTGCCAGACCCCAAGTGTGACGATAAAGGGCGGGATTTTCACCCGGCTGACCAGATAACCACTGATCGCACCGACCCCAGCCCCGAAAGCCATGCCAACCGCGATGCTGATCGTCGGCGGCACACCGTATCGAAAGGTGAATTGCCCCATGATGACCGAACTCAGCACGGCAATCGCTCCGACCGACAGGTCGATGCCCGCCGTCAGGATCACCAACGTCTGCGCGGCCGCCAGAACCCCGACGATCTGCACCTGTTGCAGGATTAGCGTCAGTGTGCTGGGCGAAAAGAACCGCTGGCCCAGAAGCAGGCCGAACAGGGCAATCGCAAAGACCAGAATGATCAGCGGCACCAAGGCCGGGTTCACATGAAGCGTGTGCTGAATGCGCCCCAACAGCGTTTCATGCTCATCCTCAAAATGGGCCACGCTTTCCTGCCCTTGCGTCTTGACCACATCTTCGTAGCTGTCTTTGTCGGTCATATGACCCTGCCCCCTTATTCGCGCCCCGCGCCCCCTTGGGCCGCTTGGATATAGGGCGGGCACCCGGCCCGCCCTATATCAGTATTCACGTGATCCAGCCTGTTTGGCCAGAACTTTGACGTTTAGCCCCAGCAGAGGTCGGTGCCTTCGGCGACCGAGATGCTTTCGACCCCATCAGCGGGCTGATCTGTGACCAGGGCAACACCGGTATCAAGGAAATCCTTGCCTTCGGTATTGGCGGGCAACGTGCCGTCCTTTGCAAACTGGGCAATCGCCTCGACCCCCAGTGATGCCATCAGCAGCGGGTATTGCTGCGATGTCGCACCGATCACGCCATCGGCCACGTTCTGCACGCCCGGGCAGCCGCCATCGACCGATACGATCAGCACATCATCCTGACGCCCGATTGCGGAAAGCGCCTCATAAGCGCCAGCGGCGGCCGGTTCGTTGATCGTGTAGACGACGTTGATATCAGGATCGACAGCCAGGCAGTTTTCCATAGCCGTCCGCCCGCCTTCTTCGTTGCCGGCTGTGACTTCGTTGCAGATGATCCGTTCGTCTGTCTCATCGCCCCATTTGTTTACATCAACCGTGTCGATGCCAAAGCCGGTCAGGAACCCCTGATCGCGCAACACGCCGACGGTGGGCTGGCTGATCGCCAGATCGAGCATGGCAATCTTGGCATTTGCGGCGTCATCGCCAAGGGACGCAGCCGCCCATTGGCCGATCAGCTCACCTGCCAGAAAGTTGTCAGTGGCAAAGGTCGCGTTTGCGGCATCAATGGGTGACAGCGGTGTGTCGAGTGCGATGACCAGCAGGCCTGCGTCGCGCGCGGCCTCGACCGATGGCACGATCGCCGCGGTGTCGGATGCGGTCAGCAGGATACCCGAAGCACCATTTGCGATGCAGGTTTCGATGGCAGCAACCTGTGCTTCGTTGTCACCGTCGATCTGTCCGGCATAGGCGTTAAGTGTGATGCCCAATTCTTCGGCCTTGGCCTGCGCGCCTTCACGCATCTTGACGAAGAACGGGTTGGTATCTGTTTTGGTGATCAGGCAGGCCGATGTGCCATGCGCGTCAGCCATTGCCGAGCCTGCACTTGTCACTGCCACGAGGGCCGTACCGATGAGTAGCTTCTTCATGATTTCCTCCCAGAAACACTATGATTTTCGGGGTTTAATGCCCCCCACTTCCCGCAGAGTTCTGCAGCGAATGCTCTTAAACAACGCGATTCTCTGGCAGGTGTCAATTAGTTAATTAACTTTCTTTATTAATTGATACGGTGTATCTTGAGCGCGGGAGCAGAGCAATTTATGAACGCTGAGATGGAACCGTCAGTCGTCCGATCAATCAGCACAGGGCTGAGCCAAAAAGGCGTGCGCAATCATAATGAGCGCCTGCTTTTGTCGCTGTTGCAGCGGCATGGCGACATGCCCGGCAGTGATCTGGCGCGGCTGTCGGGCCTGTCACCGCCGGCGGTATCCGCCATTCTGAAACGGCTGGAAGGCGATGGTTTGTTGCAACGCGGCGAACCGGTACGCGGCAAGGTGGGCAAGCCATCTGTGCCGATGCGCCTTGCCCCCGGTGGCGTCTTGTCCTTTGGGCTCAAGATCGGGCGCCGGTCGGCAGACCTGCTATTGATGGACCTTACGGGCGATGTCCGCCAGCAACGCCGGCTGACCTATGACAGCCCTCAGCCAGACGCAGTTTTCGCCTTTCTGGCTGATACGATTGCTGCCATCACTGCGACTTTGACTGCGGCAGAGGTCAAACGCATTTGCGGGATCGGTGTCGCCGCTCCGTTTGAGATGTGGAACTGGCAGGGTCTTGTCGATACGGCCAATGATCACTTTGCGTCATGGAAAGACGTCCACATCGCCGCCGAAATCGCGAAATTCACGGCCTTGCCGGTTCTGGTAGTCAATGATGCCACTGCCGCCTGCCGGGCTGAACATATCTATGGCCGCGGCAAGGCCTATCGCGATTACGCCTATTTCTTTGTTGGCGCTTTTGTCGGCGGTGGCATCGTTCTGAACCATTCGGTCTTCGAAGGCCGTCAGGGCAATGCGGGTGCGCTGGGATCATTGCGCAGCATTGGCCCCAATGGCGAAAGCATGCAATTGGTCGATACCGCCTCGATCCACCTGTTGGAACGCCGCCTGCGCGAGGTTGATCTGGACCCGTCAGTGATCTGGCAATCGCCGCAGGATTGGTCAGGGATCGAGCGCTATGTCGAACCCTGGTTGGGCCAGACCGCGCAGGAGCTGGCCAAGGCCAGCCTGTCCACCTGTTCGGTCGTGGATTTTGAGGCAATCCTGATTGATGGTGGTTTTCCTCCGGAAATCCGCACTCAACTGGTCGAGCGGGTGAAGCGCTATATCGTCAATCAGGACACGCGCGGGCTGATCCCGCCGGAGATCGCAGAAGGGACAATTGGTGGCAATGCACGGGCTATCGGGGCGGCCTGTGGACCGATCCTTGCACAGTATCTGCTGAACACCAACGCGGGGTTGGCTGTTGCATAATGCAAGGTGGGAAAAATCTGTGTCCACAGATTTTTCGGGGCCAGCGCCAGGTTGCAACGGACGGGACAGAAAAAATCTGTGGACACAGATTTTTTCACCGTCAGGCGAGACTTGGCAGCCATAGGACAATCATCGGGAAGGTCACAAGCAGCGCGATCGTGATCCCATCCGCGATAAAGAACGGCGTCACCCCTTTGAACACGTCCTGCACGCTCATATCATCGCGCACCCCAGCCACCACGAAACAGTTCAGGCCAATGGGTGGTGTGATCAAACAGAACTCTGCCATCTTCACCACCAGTATCCCAAACCAGATCGCACACATCGGCCCTGACATGCCAAAGGTACTGTCAGCCGCCGACACGGCCTCCCCCCCGTTCAGCGCCATGACCGCCGGATAAACGACCGGCAGTGTCAACAGCAGCATCCCAATCGCATCCATAAACATGCCCAGCACCGCATAAGCCAACAGGATGCAGACAAGGATCAACATCGGAGACATTGTCAGCGATGTGATCCAGTCAGCAAAGACGCCCGGCAGATCGGCAAAACCCAGAAAGCGCACATAGATCAGCACGCCCCAGATGATGGTAAAGATCATCACGCTCAGCTTAGCAGTTTCCAGCAATGCGTCGCGCAGCTGAGACCAGCGCATGCCTTGATACAGCGCCATTAGGAAGACGACAAATGCCCCGATGGCCCCGCCTTCGGTTGGCGTGCCCCAGGCATCGCCGCCAAACGGGTTATAGACGAAAAGGATGATCGTCATCACAACAAACACAATCGGCAAGGCGGGCGGCAGCGACGCGAAACGTTCGCGCCATGTGAACCCGGTCACCGGTGGCCCGAACCCTTTGATCGTGACCGCCATGCCGATGATCAACAGCCCGTAGATCACAGCCGAAAACGCCCCCGGGATGAACCCGGCCAGCAGCAATTTGCCCACGTCCTGTTCCACAATGATCGCATAGATCACCAAAATGGCGGATGGCGGGATCAGCGACGCCAGCGTGCCCCCTGCCGCGACAACCCCGGCGGCGAAGCGTTTGTCATACCCGATCTTGAGCATTTCGGGGATCGCGATGCGCGCGAAGACGGCCGACGTGGCAACCGACGCCCCGGAAACGGCCGCGAACCCTGCGGTGGCAAACACCGTCGATACGGCCAGCCCCCCGGGCACCCAGGCCAGCCAGCGTTTGGCCGCCTCGAACAAGGCTTTGGTCAGCCCGGCGTAATAGGCCAGATAACCGATCAGGATGAAGGTGGGGATCAGGCTCAGCGCCTGTGACGAAATCTTTGAATGCGGCACCTGACCTGCGGTCTTGACCGCCACCGACAACGCCCATGCAAAATCTGCCGGATCATAATCTTTCTTTTCCCAGAAGATCCAGATCAGCCCGACCAGTCCGGCCAGCCCGGCAGCAAAGGCCACCCGCATACCAAAAACGACAAGAAACAGCATTCCGCCAGAGACGATCAATCCAATATCGGTCGGTTCCATGATCAGCGCCCTTCGCCAGGTTCATTGGCCGAAACATGTTCAGCCTCCATCGCGGCCTGGGTTGCAGCATCCACAACCAGCGGCACCGCAATCGGGCGCGGATCGTTTCGCGCAAAGGCCCGGGCAAAGGCCCAAAGCTGCAGGATCAAGCGCAAACACAGCACCCCGAAGGCCACGGGCACCAGCAGTTTGGCAGGCCAGATCGGCAGGCCGATATCCATCGAACTGTCCCGGCTCCACATCGGGGCCCCAAAATCAAAGCTGCGTTGGAAATGCGCCCAACTGCCCCAGACCAACAGCACCATCAACAGCAGGATGGCCAGCGTGGTGATAATCTCTACTACATACAAGGCCCTGCCCTTCAAGGCACCGACGACCATATCCATGCGGATATGTCCGCCCTCGCGCTGCGTAAAGGACACCCCCATAAAGGCGATCAGCGGCATCGCCTGTTCGATCCAGTCCACATAACCCGGCAGCGGTTGGTTGAAAAAATTGCGCCCACTGACGGATACCACAGCCAGCAACATCAGTCCGAACACAGCCAAACCGCTGAGCAGTGCCAGCTTTTGTTCAGCCCGTAACAGCAGATGGTCTATTTTGCTTAGATAGCTGTCATCCGACAGCACCAGCGATGCGCCCGCCATGCCAAAGGTCCTTTATTCATGCCAGAAACAGATTGCGCGGCCCATTACCCGGACCGCGCAGATTTGGCTCAGGAACCGCCTTCGGCGATCATGCCTGTCACAAGATCATACAGCTCTTGCGCGGGCAGACCCTTGGCTGTGTTATCGGCGATCCACGCAGCAGCAGCCGGGGCTGCTGCGGCTTCTTTGAATGCCGCGAGTTCATCATCGCTGAACGAGACTTCGGTAATGCCGCGTTCTTCCAGCGCAGGACCCCATGCCGTCATCGTGTTGGAGTTGTAGAAATCCACATAGTGATCCAGCGCCTCGTCGACGGAACCCAGCAGTGCCTCACGATGTGCATCAGACAACCCTTCCAGCGCGTCGGTATTCACCACCACAGGGCAGTTCACCGTGCCGGGGTTCAGGTTTGTCGTCCACCATGTGGCGTTTTCAATCGTGCCAAATGACATGTGGGCATGGGGGGCAAAGGCCACGGCCTTGACCACGCCGCTATCCATCGCCTGACGAACCTCGGTTGCCGACATGGATGTGGGCACGGCGCCAACCGTTTCCATCGCGGCCCCGATCCCTCCGGTGGCTCGCACGCTCAGCCCTTCGAAATCGGCAAGGCTGGCGGGCGCGTCCCCAACACCGGCAAGGTTATATTGCGGCAATGGCGATGGCATCAGAAGGGTCGCGTTCCAGCGGCCCAGATCCTCTTGCGCGGCGGGGTGCTGATAGACCGCCATAGAGATTGCGACCTCCTGTTCCAGTGATTCTACTCCAAGGAAGGGCAATTCCAGCACGGTGATTGATGGGTTCTTATCGGCATGGTAACCGGCACAGAACTGCGCCATTTCGAACGCCCCGATGGAGATCCCGTCAAGGTTTTCGCGGTTATTGGACAGGCCGCCATAGCTGATATTCAGGGTAAATTCGCCACCGGTCTTGTCGGCCACCAGTTCGGCCAGTTTTTCAACATGTTCGGTAAAGGCACGGCGTTTGCCCCAGACAGAGACGTTCCATTCCTCGGCCATCCCTTCGGTGGCAAAGGCAAGGGTCAATGTGGCAATAGCAGTGCGGTTGAGTAGCGTGCGCATGGTCTTCCTCCCAAAAATGCATGCAGATATGATGGGAGGCATCATTCAACGAAAACTGACGCATGTATATGAACAAAATCGCCCGGTCGACGCGGGATGCCCTGCGGATTTCCGCGCGGTGGGCATGGCATCTTGCCTGGCGATAGGCCGCGCGGTCCCCCGTTGTTAAAGTAGCGCGTCCTTATCAAGCCCCAGCTTGACGATCTTCTCATTCAGCGTGCGCCGCCCGATGCCCAGCGCGGTCGCAGCATCTTCCATCCGGCCCTCATGCGCCTTGACCGCCTTGCTGATCAGTTCGCGTTCAAAAGTCGCCACAGCCTCGCGCAGGGTGGCGGGCATCACCTCTACCCGTCGGTCACCGGCAACCGCTTCGGCCATACTGCCGCCGCCGCGCCGGGCGGCCAGAATGCGCCGTTCGGCGACATTGCGCAGCTCGCGTACATTGCCCGGCCAGTCATGGGCCAGCAGAACCGCCATATCATCGGGTTCAATCACCGGTGCTGCGACCTCGTAAACACGCCCGAATTTCCCAAGAAAATGCGTCATCAGGATTTTCAGATCATCCTGCCGTTGCCGCAAGGCCGGCAGGGTCAGCACAACCGTATTGATCCGAAACAAAAGATCCGACCGTAGCCGCCCATCCGCGATCGCCGCCTGCACATCCTGATTGGTGGCGCTGATGACCCGCAAGCGCACCGGCACCGGTGTTGTGGCACCGACGGGCAGGACCTGTTTGTCCTCAATCACCCGCAACAGTTTGGCCTGCACCGGCAGCGGGCAGGCGCATAACTCATCCAGAAATAAAGTTCCGCCAGACGCCGCCTGCAACAGCCCGTCCTTACCATCAGCGGTTCCAAACATTTCCGCCTCGAACGTATCAGGCGACAGGGCCGCACAATTCAGCGCCAGAAACGGGCTGTCTGGGTTTCCGCCCAGATCATGCAATGCGCGGGCGACCAGTTCCTTGCCCGTCCCGGTTTCCCCAAGGATCATCACCGGGGCGGCAGTGGGGGCAATGTCAATAGTCTCTTGCCGCAGATCGCAGATGTCGGCTGTTTGTCCCAAAAGGATACGATCCAGCCCGGACAGGGCCAGAAGCCGTTCCTGCAAGCGGATATTGCTACGCTGCATCCGGCTGCGTTCCGCGGCATTACGCAGAATGGTCAGCAACCGGCGCGGCTCATAGGGTTTTTCCACAAAGCTGTAGGCGCCGCCCTGTATCGCCTCTACCGCCATTGGAATATCACCATGGGCCGAGATCAGGACCAGCGGTGGGGCGGTTGCCTGATCCAGACTGTTCAGCAATTCCATGCCCGACATGCCCGGCATGCGCATATCCGAAAGGATCACATCCGGCATCGATTTGCCGAGCTGCACCGCCACATCGCTTGCCCGTGACAAGGCCTGCACATCCCAATCGGCGGCCTGTAACAGATCGATCAGGGATGTGCGCATACCCTTGTCATCATCGACGACCAGAATGCTGAATCTCGGCGTATCGGTCATTCGGCTGCCTCCTGCAATGCTGCAAGCGATGGAAAGCTGACCCGGAAAATCGCCCCCTCTGCCAACCCATTTTCTGCTGTCATCTGCCCGCCCAGATCGCTGACAATACAGGCGGATATCGCAAGGCCCAGCCCCATGCCCTGCCCGCTTTCGCGGGTGGTGACAAAGGGTTCCTGCAGTTCCGCCAATGTCGTCTGCCCCAGCCCGTGCCCATTATCGGCGCATGTCACCCAAACCTCGGCATCTGATTGGCCAAGGGTGATGGTGACCGCAGGGTCCGCCGCCCCTTCGACAGCGTCAGCTGCATTGCGCAGGATATTCGTCAGCACCTGTTCGATATGCAGCCGGATGCCGCGCATCATGATCGGGTCCGGACCGGACTGCACGTCGCAGGTGATGCCTGCCGCCTCAAAATTCGGCTGCACAAGGGTCATGGCGGTCGCCACCGCGTCCCGCAAATCCAATTCCACAAAAGGTTCGGGGGCGGACCGGGCAAAGAATTTCAGCTGCCGGGTGATCCCTTCCATCCGGTCGACAAGGCTGCTGACATCCCGGGCCAACGTCGCGTTGGGTTTGGGGCTGATTTCGGCGGCTGTCAGGTGGTTGCGCATCGCTGCAATCGGCTGGCCCAGTTCATGCGTGACCGATGCGGCCAATTGCCCAAGGGCGGCCAATCTGCTGGCGCGCTCCAACTCGTTCTGGGTGCGTTGCAGGCGGCGTTCAGCGCGCCGCCGGTCTTCGATTTCGACGGCCAACCGGGCATTCGCCTGTCGCAACTGCGCCTCTTCTTTTTCGGACCGGGCCAGTGCCGCGCTGACCCGGCGCGCGCGCTGCACCTGAAACAGGATCAACGCCAACCCGGCCACAAACCCAACCAAAGCGGTGACCAGCCAGCTTTGCGCAACAGCGCGATCATCGCTGGTGAAATAATGCAGCGCCCAACCCTGGGGCAGGTCACTACTGATCAGATGCAGCAATTCGGCCCCGCCGATACGGGCGCGCTGATCATTATGCGGTGTCCAATCCAGCATCGTCAGATCCTGCCCTGGAAACTGCCGTGCCGTGATAATCTGCGCCCTTTGGTCATCGGTCAGCGCGGTCAATGTGTGATAGCGCCAGCCCTGATCGGAAGCGAGCAGGACAACACCATCCCGATTGGCCAGCAGCACCTGTTCGCCAGAACTGCGCCAGCTTTCCTCCAATGTCGAAAAATCGATCTTGATCGCGATGACGCCGATTGTGTCACCGACCGCATCGCGCACCGGATCGGCGATGAAATAGCCAGGCTGCCCCGTCGTGGCCCCGATGGCGTAGAACCGGCCCTGCCCGCCCCGCAATGCATCGCTAAAGTAAGGGCGAAAGGCGTAATTCTGACCAACAAAGCTGCCCGGCGCGGCGTGGTTCGAGGCCGCGATGGTCTGCCCTGCCAAATCCATCAGATAGATCGCATCCAACCCCGCCCGGTCAGCAAAGGCGGCGAGCCGTGCGTTCAACGCAGCCGTCCCTGCCCCGCTGGCCGTGTCGATGACAAAAGGGTCCCGCGCCAGCACATAAGGCAGATGCGCGAACCGTTCGAATTCTGCCGTGACCGAGCTTTGATAAAGCGACAGCCGCCCTTCAGCCTTGGACAGTTCCTCTGACTGGAAATAGCCATATGCGCCTTTGAACACGCAAAATGCGATCAGCAATGTGACCAGCAAAGGCAGGATGTAGGACAACAGACGCATCAGGATTGATTGCCGCAATCCGTCTGCATGGCAAGTCCCTAGAGCCGTTTCAACTGCCCATCCTGTGCCGATTGCGTGGCGGCATCCGCCAGTATCTGCGCCTTCAGCCCGTCCTGACCGCTGGGTGTCATCTGACCACCCGCCGCGATCACATCCACGAAATATTCCATCTCTGCCCGGTAGGCAGCGGCGTAGCGTTCGAGGAAAAACGGTTCTGTCGCGGCACGCCGGAACCCGGCATCATTGGCCAGCTCAACCGTGTTTTGCAGCTGGTTTTCTGCACGCAACAGGCCCTTCTCTCCATGTACCTCGATCCGCTGGTCATAGCCATAGGTGGCGCGGCGGGAATTGGAGATCTGGCAAAGCCTGCCGCTGGCGGTTTTTAGCGTGACCGTGGCGGTATCAAAATCGCCTGCCTCACCAATAGCGGGATCAACAAGGCAGGATCCGGCGGCATGGAGTTCAACGGGGTCTTCGCCCAACAGGAAACGCGCCATATCCAGATCGTGGATCATCATGTCGCGAAAAATCCCGCCGGAGGTTTTGATATAACCCAAAGGTGGCGGTGACGGATCACGCGACAGGATCGTGACCAGTTCCACATTGCCAATGACCCCGTCAACGATCTGGCGTTGCAGATGCGCAAAACTGGGGTCAAACCGCCGGTTAAAGGCGGTCATGAAGGACACACCCGCCTTGTCCACGGCGGCCAGACATTCCCTGATCCGGTCAACTGACAGATCGACAGGTTTTTCGCAAAAGATCGCTTTGCCATTGGCGGCGGCCTGGTGGATCAGGTCGTAATGGGTGGTTGTGGGGGTGCCGATAACAACCGCGTCGATGTCAGGATCATGCAGTAAGTCGTCGCTGGTCATGACCCTTGCATTCAAGGTCACCGCCAGCGCCTCTGCCGCTGCTGGCATCGCGTCGGAAACGGCGGCGGCGCGGGCTGTCGTCATGCCCCGCAAGGTTGCGCCATGCACCTGCCCGATCCGGCCGCAGCCCAGAAGTCCGATATTCAGCATCATGTCAGCCTTTCAGTGCTGCCAGAACCTGCCGCGCGGCTGCGACGGTGGGTTCATGTGTTTCTTTCAGGATCGTGACCCGGTCAAACCGGTCCGGGTCGGCATTCACCGCCGCGCGCATCGCGGCCCCAAAGGCCATGCGCAATTCGGTGCCGATATTGAATTTGCAGATATTGGTGGTTCGGGCAAGGCGCTGGCGCTGTGCCACCGGCACGCCAGAACCGCCATGGATCACCAGCGGCAAGTCGGTGAGGGCTTGAATGGCAGCTATCCGGCCTTCGTCCAGCCCGCCTTCCTTATCCTGTTGCAGATGGACGTTCCCGACGGAGATGGCCATGGCGTCCACGCCTGTTTCGGCCGCGAATTGTGCTGCCTCGGCAGGGTCCGTGCCTGCAGAGCTTTCACCATCTGCATAACCGACAAACCCGATCTCGCCCTCGCAGGAAATCCCGGCGGCATGGGCCATGTCGGCGATTGCCTTGGTTTCGGCGATATTGTCGGCCAGTGGCTTGCGCGACCCGTCGAACATCAAAGAGGTGAAACCGCTTTCCAAGGCTTCCTTGCATTCTTCAAACGTGTATCCGTGATCCAGATGCGCCACGACGGGGACGCTTGCATTCTCGGCCAGATGTCGGAACATCTGCCCCAGAACCGGCAGCGGGGTATGCGCGCGGCAGGATGGCCCGGCTTGCAGGATAACGGGGCAATTTTCAGCCTCTGCCGCGGCCACAAAGGCGCGCATGTCCTCCCAGCCAAGGGTGACAAGCCCGCCCACGGCATAGCCGTTTTTCAGGGCGGGTTGCAGGACATCTTTAAGCGTCACGAGAGGCATGAAAGCTCCAGTCTGGTTGGGAGGGCGGATGCCTCCGGCGGGAGTATTTTTGGCAAAATGATAAGCTTACTTGAACTTGGCGATCATATCCTTGATGCCCGGGATCGTTTCGATCTGATAGGCATGGCTGGGCTGGAAATACTGGATCAATGACCGCTGGGATAGCCCGCCAAGGATGGTGAAGTAATACATCTGATAGCCGGGCAGCACCGCGCAGGGGTGATAACCGCTATCAAGGCAGATCGTGGAGCCATCGACGATGTGATAGGCGTCGCCCGCCTTGCCATCCTCGCGTTGCAGCATTTGCACGCCGGAGCCGTGATTGGGTTTGAAGCGGAAATTATAGGTTTCGTCATGCCGCGTTTCGTCGGGCAGCCGGTCGGTGTCGTGTTTGTGGCTGGGGAAACCGGACCAACCGCCTTCGCCAACGGTGAAAAGCTCAGAGACCAGCAGGCGACCCACCTTGTCATGATATTTCGTGCCAAGGATATGTTTGATCTTGCGATGCGTTTTCGTGTCGTCCGATCCGTATTGCACGAGGTCCAATTCATCGGACCGCACCGCAAACGCATCCAGCACCTTGTCATAGCGGGCACCGCAGACGAACACCTCTGCCTCATCTGATTGACAAACCATTGTCGCCTTGGCCGCCGTGGGCACGTAAACACCTTCGGGTTCGCCATCCCAGACATCTTCGACCCGCTCGCCCAATGCATCTGCTTTGAACCCTTCGATATCGATATCAACCATACCGGTGGCGGGCACGATGCAGGTTTCATAGCCCGGCACCGCATATTCGAACGCCTGCCCCTTTTTCAGCTTTACGATGTTGAAATAGTTCAGCGGCACGGTGGGATCGTCCACATCCACGATGGGTTTGTTCTGATTGTCAAACGGGGGGATATGCATGTGGGTTCTCCTTCAGGTGGGACCGGGATGGTCAGCCAGGAATTGGTCAAGTTCGGCAGTGTCGGCCATGGCAGGCGCGCAGCCGGGTTTGGATACGGTAATGGAGGCGCAGGCAGATCCGCGCAAGATCGCGGTTTCCAAGCCATGCCCTGCCGCCAGTGACGTCATCAGTCCGGCCATGAAACTGTCGCCCGCACCGGTGGGTTTCAGTGCGTTGACCGGGTAAATTCCGGTATGGATTTGCACCCCGTCAGCAAAGGTGATCGCGCCTTTATGGCCCATCTTGTAGACGACGATGGCGGCGCTGGTTTCCGACAATGCGCGCGCCTTATCGAGGCCCTTGTCGATATGTCCGGCCATAAACCCGAATTCCTCATCATTGCCGACGATCATATCGCTTTCTGCTGCCGCCCGGCTCAGCACTTCTTCGGCCACTTGCGGGCTGGGCCATGAGTAGGGCCGGTAATCCACATCAAAGATGATCGGCAGACCAGCGGCTTTTGCCAGTTCAAACGCCTTGAACGTCGCACTGCGCGATGGCTCGGCCGCGAAAACCGTGCCAGCGGTGATCAACGCGCCGTAGCGGCTGTAATCCACCGCCGCGACATCCGCATCATCCATCTGAAAATCTGCGGCCCCGTTGCGGTAGATCACCGATTGATGGTCCTCCACCCGGCTTTCATAGACAGCCAGCGAATTACGATATTCGCCGCCGACCGGTGTCACATGGGTGGTATCCACCCCGTAGTGGCGCAACTGGTTCACGCAATACCGCCCGATACTGTCATCACTGACCCGGGTAACCAAAGCCGCCTTGCCGCCCAGCTTGCAAATCCCCGCCCCGATATTCGCCGACGACCCGCCAAGGCTGGCAGTGAACATCAGCCCATCTTCGGTCTTGGTGCCCGGCGGATCGGGGAAGAAATCCATACCCGCCCGGCCCACAATGACGAAATTGTTGGCTTTGATGCCATCCAGCAGATGTTTCATGCCCGCCCCTCGCAACAGAAATCTGACATCAGACCCCCTTGCGTTGTTTGCTGCGGCTGCTTTCCCAGTCCTTATGGGCGTTGGTCACCTTGGCGCTGCCTGACACATGCGGCGTGCCGACTTCCCACCAGGCATGGCCTTCGGTGGTCCAGCCTTCATAGGGGTCAACCTTCATGCAGATGACATAGGTCCGATCCGCCGCCTTGGCCCGTGCGAATGCATCGGCCAGCCCGGCGGGGTTTTCCACCGTTTCAGCCAATGCCCCCAGTGACCGGGCATGCGCCTCAAAATCGACCCCCACCTGATGGGTCGCCGTGGGTGTATCCGCGATCAGGTTGTTGAAGCTTTCATTGCCGGTGTTGTTTTGCAGCTTGTTGATCACCGCAAAACCACCATTGTCGAGCACCAGGATGATCATCTTTTTCTCGGTCAGGACCGATGAATAGATGTCCGAATTCATCAGCAAGTAGGATCCGTCACCGGTAAAGACGATGGTGTCCTTGTCCGGTTCCTGCTCCGACTGCGCAATGCGCGCGCCCCAGCCGCCTGCAATTTCATAACCCATGCAGGAAAAGCCGAACTCGACATCGACGGTGCCGATATCAAGAGTGCGCCAATTGGCGGTGACCTCGGCAGGCAATCCACCCGCCGCCGCGACAACCCGGTCGCGCGTGTCACAGGCCGCGTTCACCGCGCCGATGGCTTGGGCATAAGAGGCCGGGCCATTGCCGATCCGTGTGTTTTCGGCCACGTGTTCCTGCCATTTGGCACGCTCGGCCTGCGCATCACTGACCCAGACCGCAGGGGCCTGATGATTGCCCAACGCATCCGCCAGCGCATTCAACCCTAGCTTGGCATCACCCACCACGGTCATCGACATATGTTTGGCTGCATCATGGCGGGCCGCGTTCAGCCCGATGATTTGCGCGTCATGGGCAAAGGCGGTCCAAGACCCGGTGGTAAAGTCTTGTAGCCTTGTCCCCACGGCAAGGATCACATCGGCCCGCTCGGCCACCCAATTGGCGCAATCGGACCCGGTGACCCCAATGGGCCCTGTGTTCAGCGGATGCGTATCCAGCAGATTGGCCCGGCCTGCGATGGTTTCAACAACGGGGATCTGATGCGCCTCGGCGAATGCGGTCAGTTCCGCCACGGCACCGGAATATTGCACGCCACCGCCCGCAATGATGATCGGGCGTTTGGCCGCTTTCAACAAGGCAACGGCATCTGCGACCTCTGCCATATCAGGGGATTGGCGGCGGATGCGATGCACCCGCTCGGCAAAGAAACTTTCGGGGTAACTATAGGTCCAGCCCTGCACATCCTGCGGCAGACCGATAAACGCAGGGCCGCAATCGGCCGGGTCCAGCATGGTGTTCAGCGCCGCAGGCAAGGATTGGATGATCTGGGCGGGATGCGTGATCCGATCCCAGAAGCGGGTGACCGCTTTGAACGCATCGTTCACGCCAAAAGTCGGGTCTCCGTAATGCTCCAATTGCTGCAAAACCGGGTCCGGCAGACGGGTGATAAACGTATCGCCACAAAGCATCAGCATCGGCAACCGGTTGGCATGGGCAAGCGCCGCAGCGGTCAGCAGATTCGCGGTGCCAGGCCCGGCAGACGCGGTGCAAAACATGAAACGACGGCGCAGATGCGCCTTGGCATAGGCGGCCGCGGCAAAGCCCATCCCCTGTTCATTCTGACCGCGATAAAGCGGCAGTGCATCCTGCGCGTTATACAGCGCCTCGCCCAGGCAGGTCACATTACCATGACCAAAGATGCCGAAACCACCACCGCAGAGGCGGGTTTTGACGCCGTCAATCTCGATATATTGCGCTGTCAGATAGCGCGTGATGGCCTGCGCCACCGTCAATGTCACGGTTGACTGTCCCAAGACATCTTCCCCCCTCAGGCAGATCAGAATAGAGCGCGCACAACATTTCCAGTTGACCGCCACTGCAAAACAAGGATACCCAATTTGCAACCGGTTGCAATTGGTTTTTTGGGAGGACCCACACGATGACGGATATTCGCATCGGCATCATCGGCGGTGGCTATATGGGCAAAGCGCATGCGGTGGCTTTTGGGTCGGTTGGCGCGGTGTTTGATACCGCCTTGCGTCCCCAGTTGGAAATGGTTTGCGCGACGTCTGACGCATCGGCAGAACGCTATCGCAAGACATATGGATTCGCCCGCGCAACCAGCGACTGGCAGACCCTTGTGAACGACGCTGCTGTCGATGCCATCGTCATCGCATCACCCCAGGCCACGCACCGGGCCATCGCAGAGGCGGCTTTTGCCCTTGGCAAGCCGGTCTTGTGCGAAAAACCACTGGGGGCCACGTTGGATGACAGCCGGGCCATGCTGGCGGCGGCAGAAGCGTCAGGTGCTGTCCATATGGTCGGCTTCAACTACATCCGCACGCCCGCATCACAATATGCCCGAAAGCTGATCGCCGATGGCCGGATTGGCCAGGTCACATGGTTCCGGGGTGAAATGACCGAAGATTTCTTTGCCGACCCCGCAATTGGCGGCTGGCGCGGGCAAGGGGCGGCCAATGGCTGCATGGGGGATTTGGCCCCGCATATGATCAACGCAGCCCGGGCGCTGATCGGGCCGATCACATCGCTTTGCGCATCGGTCGAAACGGTGCATGCGGAACGGGCGGGCGAAGCCGTCACGAACGACGATCAGGCCCAGATGATGTGCCGGTTTGAAAACGGGGTGCAAGGGCATATGTTCTTCAGCCGCGTCGCCACAGGGCGCAAGATGGGCTACGCCTATGAAATCCACGGCACCGCAGGTCATATCCGCTTTAATCAGGAAGATCAGAACGCCTTGCATCTGTATACGACCGAAGGACCAGAGGCCGAACGCGGCTTCCGCAAAATTCTGACCGGGCCGGAACATCCCGACTACCTGCCATTCTGTCAGGGTCCGGGCCATGGAACCGGCTATCAGGATCAGATCATTATCGAGGCGAAGGATTTCCTGACCGCCATCGCCGAAAAACGCAACATCTGGCCCACATTCGCAGAGGGCATGGAAGTGAACCGCATCGTCGCCGCGGTGATGGATTCCAGTGCGCGCAGCACCTGGGTCAACGTGGCGGATTACTGATAAAGGACTGAAAGAATGATAAAAATAGGCAATGCGCCCTGTTCATGGGGCGTAGAGTTTGCAGATGACCCGCGCAATCCGGCATGGCGTAAGGTGCTGCAGGAGAACGCGGATGCGGGCTATACCGGGATCGAACTGGGCCCCGTTGGGTTCATGCCCGAAGATCCCGCCGTCTTGGGTGACGCATTGGAAGAATACGGTCAGGAACTGGTCGGTGGCGTCGTGTTCCGCCCATTCCATGATGCCGCAAAATGGGATGACGTGATGGATGCGTCGGTGCGGACCTGCAAGGCGCTTCAGGCGCATGGTGCGCAGCATCTGGTGCTGATCGACAGCATCTCACCCCGTCGCGCACCCACGGCGGGCCGGGCGGATGAGGCCGAACAGATGGACAATGCCGAATGGGCTGCATTCCGCGACCGGATCGCGACAATCGCCAGGATGGGGGCTGAAGAATACGGGCTGACCGTCGGCATGCATGCCCATGCGGCGGGGTTCATCGATTTTGAGCCGGAATTGGAACGGCTGCTGGCCGAAGTGGATGAAAACATCCTGAAAATCTGTTTTGACACCGGGCATCATTCCTATGCAGGCTTTGATCCGGTGGCGTTCATGAAACGGCATATTGGCCGGATCAGCTATATGCATTTCAAGGATATCGACCCCAAGGTGAAAGCCAAGGTCGTCGCAAATCGCACCGATTTCTATGATGCCTGCGCGCAGGGGATTTTCTGCAATCTGGGCGACGGCGATGTGGATTTCCCCGCTGTGCGGCAGGTCCTTTTGGATGCGGGTTTCGAAGGTTGGTGTACGGTGGAACAGGATTGCGACCCGGCGGGCGACACATCCCCGATTGATGACGCAAAGCTGAACCGCGCCTATCTGCAATCCATTGGTTTTGAAGGGACCTGAGCCATGGCGAAATTGAACTGGGGGATGATCGGCGGCGGTGAAGGCAGCCAGATCGGGCCAGCGCACCGGCTGGGGGCTGGGCTGGACGGGCTCTTTGGCTTTGCGGCGGGCGCGCTGGATCACCGCGCGGCGGAAGGCATCGATTATGGGCGGCGGCTGGGGCTGGGCGACCGGGCCTATGGCAGCTGGCAGGACATGCTGGCAGGCGAACGGGATCGCGACGACCGGGTCGATCTGGTCACCGTTGCCACGCCCAACGCCACCCATTTTGAGATTACCAAGGCGTTTCTAGAGGCCGGGTTCAACGTGCTGTGCGAAAAGCCGATGACCATGACCGTCGAAGAGGGCGAAGAGATCGTCAAAATCGCACGCCAGACCGACACTATCTGCGCGGTGAACTACGGCTACTCCGGCTATTCACTAGTCCGTCACATGAAAGCGATGATCGCACGCGGCGATATCGGCAAGGTGCGGTTGGTGAATGCCGAGTTTGCCCATGGCCACCATGCTGATGCGGCTGACGCAGATAACCCCCGGGTCCGCTGGCGCTATGACCCCGCACAGGCCGGGGTATCGGCCCAATTCGCTGATTGCGGCATCCACGCACTGCATATGGCCAGCTTTGTGACCGGCCAGGAGGTCGAAAAACTTTCAGCCGACACGGTGTCCTGCATTGATGTACGGGTGCTGGAAGACGACGCCATGGTCAATTTCCGCATGGATGGGGGCGCCGTGGGGCGGCTTTGGACAAGTTCCATCGCCATCGGGCGGCAGCATGGGCTGGGCATTCAGGTCTTTGGTGAAACCGGCGGCTTGCGCTGGTCACAGGAACAGCCCAACCAGCTTTATTACATGCCGCTGGGCGAACGGTTGCAGGTCATCGAACGGGGTGAGGCGAACCTGTCGCCCGAGGCGGACCGGACAACACGGGTGACCATCGGCCACGCAGAAGGAATGCCACTGGCCTTTGCCAATATTTACACCGATCTGGCCGAGGCGATCAGCGCCCGGAAGGAAGGGCGCAAGATGGACCCGGCGGCCAATCTTTATCCAAGGGCAGAGGATGGGCTGCGATCCATGGCTGCGGTCTATGCGGTTGCTGAATCGGGCAAGGCAGACGGCAAATGGCTGGACGCCCGACCACCCTCAATGCGGTGATATCCCGACATGACGTAAGATGGGTTTAAACCCATCTTACCTGACGCAAACGCACAATCCTGAATTGAACTTGAATACCCCGCCGTTTCTGTCATGCAATGCACATGCAGCATTTTGTAATACGGCCGACGGCTTGATCATGCGTTCCCTCATTTCTTCTCTCATCCTTCTTTTATGTGCCACATCGGCCAGCGCAGCAATTCACCACGACGCATTGCGGGACCTTGCTTATCAAGGCGATATCGCAGGCGTTGAAGCAGCGATGCAGGAAGCCCACCAACAAAGCCTGTCTGGTGAAATCCCCTACGATGATCTGCGGTGGCTGGTCACCGTTCTGAGTAGCACCCATCCAGACCTGGAAGATTTCCGCAACCAATGGTTGGCGGCCATGCCAGAGTCGCCCTACGCGCAAGCCACGATGTCCTGGTTTCTTTATAACAGAAGCTTTGAAATGCGCGGGAACGCCATGCCCCGCGATACGCCGCCACAGGCGCTGCGTGTTTTTTCGCAGATGCGGGGAGAGGCGCTTTCGCTGATGGAAAGTGCCTTCACCACAGCGCCGGATTTCATTCCGGCGTCAGATGGCGCCATTGCCATGAATAAACATGTGCGTTTTCTGCGAGTCTGGCGGCGCAAAATCATCATTGCGAATGTGATGGCGACGACACCGAATTTCGGCAGTGTTGTCCGCGCCTCCTATTTGTCGAACTCAAATTGGGGTGGTCCGGGGCCCGTATTGATCGCCGATCTTTGTAACCGTTACTCCGATCAAATCCCCGAATATCCTGATTTGACCAAAGAGGCCTGCATCGTCAGCCTTTGGGCCGCAAATAATCAGCTGGAGGGCAACTGGAACGAAGCGGCCGATGTTCTTGACCGTGACGATCACGTCGTGCTGCGCGAGGCCCGGGTGCAACGCGCCCTTCCCCGAAACACTGAGGCGGATCGGCAATTCGTGATGGACCACCTGCGTGACACCCGTTTCGATACGCCATGGATCAAGGGCACGATTTGGACCGCGCACAGGTTTTCCCGGATCTCTTTCACCTACGCGCCAAACGGGAACCGTGCGTTTCTGTCCGAACTGCAAGATCGGCTGCACCAGGAAGTCCGTGCGCAATTGGTCCATGATCCCTTCAACCTATATTTGCTGCGCGTCGCCACATGGCAACACCCTTCGATCTCGCGAAACGATCTGATCAATAACAATGAATACGAGAATTTCCTGATGCGCATCGCTGTTGCCCAGCCCTTGCATCTGGACAATTGGACCACTGCTGGCACCGAACAAACGCATGACATGTACGCCGATTCACTGAATACGCGCGATACTGCTAGTATCAATGCGATCGCATATTCTGATCATAACGTGTTCATGATCAGTAATTTTCTTGGCGCGAAGTTGCAGCAGCGTCGTAACTTCTACGAATACCAGGGCAAGAATTTCGAAGGGCGAACATGGCCACCCGAGGCGGAGTTCCAAAGCGAGGTGGAATGTCGTATCGCGACGTTGCTCCGGTTGTACGAGCATGCGGCGCAAACCGCACCCGAACACCGAAACGCTACGGACGGCTTTAAGATCAATCAAAATCTGGAACAGGTCACAGCTGAACTGAAAGCGACGGGGGCCTGCGATCATATCTGGCAGGCGCCGATTGATGATTTGCGGTTCGAACCGATTGAGATCGACCGAAGATCACTTTTGACGATCCCCGACGATATTTTCCGGTGATCTAGGCACCCGGCTTGTCACGGCACAGGCCGCAACGTCCCCCGTTCAACGATATGGCAGTCAAATAGCCGGGCTTCGGGCTGGGTTTCATCCACTTTCAACGCGTCCGCAATCAGTTCCACGGATGCGTTGATGATCGGGCCAATGGGGTTGTGGATCGTGGTCAGGTTGATGTTCTGCCATCCGGCCATTTCCATATCGTTCAGCCCCAGAATGCCGATATCATCCGGCACCCGCAGACCGGCAGTTTGCATTGCAGAAAGGGCCCCGATGGACAGCACGTCATCGCCGCAGAAATACGCCTCTGCCGGGCGGGCCTGCAACAGGCGGGTCATTTCATCACGGCCCGCGTCAAACGCATATTGGGTGGCAAAGCTGATGCTGAGGTCCACATCCGCCCGATCTTGTAAAACCTCTGCAAATCCCTTCAACCGGTCCTGCGTTGATGTGGCACTCTCCGGCCCGCCCAGAAAGGCAATGCGCCGGTAGCCGCGCGCGAGCAGTGTTGTCGCCGCGATCCGACCCGCCGCGATGTTGTCGATGCCCAGAACATGGACCTGTGGATTGGCGGAATGGCGGCCAAAGGAATGCACGATGGGCACGCCCGCCTCGCGGAACCCTTCCGCGAAACTGACCGGCAGGGTAGAGGACGCAACAATCACCCCGTCGACCGAATAGGCGCGCAGCATGCGGATTGAATTGGCCGGGTCCACCTCATCCGTCAGGTTGACCAGCAAGGGGCGCAAACCGCGATCCTGCAAGCCTTTGGTGAAGCGGTCAAAGACTTCCAGAAAAATCGGGTTGTGAAAGTTGTTGGACACCAGACCGATCAGCTTGGTCCGGCCCGTGGTGAGGGACGATGCCAGGGCATTGGGGCTATAGCCCAGCGCATCAGCCGCTTCGCGGACCTTGGCGCGGGTCTTTTCGGATACTGACGCGCCTTCGGTATAGGTGCGCGACACCGCAGAACGGGACACCCCCGCCTTTTCTGCGACATCTTTCAGTGTAACCGCCAAACTTAGCCCCCCTGCCCGGTTTCAGACGTGCATATCCGGTTTAACCGGGTACAGCCAGAGCAGGGCAGCAGGGTCAGGCCGCCCCCTCATATTCCGCACCGGTTTTGGCACCGGTAATATAGGCCACAACGTCCTGCCCATCGGTTTCTTCCTTGCGCAGGTTGGCGACGATACGACCGCGGCGGAACACGATGATGCGGTCCACAAGGTCCATCACCTGCCGCATGTTGTGACTGATCAGGATCAAAGGTTCGCCCTGTTCTTTCAGCGTGCGGATAATGTTTTCCACCTGTGCGGTTTCCTGCACGCCCAAGGCGGCGGTGGGTTCGTCCATGATGGTCAGTTTCGAAGCAAAACTGGCGGTGCGGGCAATCGCCACGCATTGGCGTTGACCACCTGACATGCGTTCAATCGTGTTGCTGATATTGGGGATTTTCACCCCGGTTTTCTGCAACGCCGCCAGCGTGTCCTGCCGCATGGATTTGTAATCCAACAGGCGAAAGGGGCCGAGCCAGTTCAGCTTGGTCTTTTCACGACCCAGAAACAGGTTGTCGGGCACATCCAGATGGTCGGCCAAGGCCAATGTCTGGAACACCGCCTCGATCCCGGCGCGGCGGGCATCAAGGGGGCCGTCAAATTTAACCGGCTGACCGTCGAAAATCACCTCACCGCGTGTGCGTTGCTCAACGCCGGTAATCTGGCGGACAAAGGTGGATTTACCCGCCCCGTTATCGCCCATGATCGCAACATGTTCGCCCTTTTTCAGCGCGAAATCAGCGCCTTCGAGGGCATGCACGCCACCATAATGTTTGGTCAGGTCGCGGGTTTCAAGAATGGTATCTGACATGTCTTTCCCCCTTTAAGCCGCAGCCGCGGCGCGTTGCTGGCGCCATTGGTCAAGAACAACCGCGCTGATGATAATGGTCCCCATGGCCATCAACTGATAGAACGCATCAAGTTTGATATAGGTGAACCCGGACTGGATCGCGCCGAACACCATCGCGCCCAACACCGTGCCAATGATCGACCCGCGCCCGCCCGTCAGGCTGACGCCGCCGATGACGGCCATGGCAATAGCGAACAATTCGTAAAACTGGCCCATGCCGGTTTGCGCTGTCAGGTTCTTGGAACTCAGGATAATCGCGGCAAATGCGGCCAGCATGGATGCGATCATATAGACCATCACCTTGTGCCGTTTGACGTTGATCCCCGACATGCGTGCGGCATCTTCGTTGGATCCGATGGCATAGGTATGTTTGCCATAGACAGTGTATTTCAGAATGACGTGACACAGCACGGCCAATAACAAAAACCAGACCACCGGCATCATGCCGGCCCCCAGCCAGGCAAAGCTTTCGGTGGGGAATGAAACCGGCTGCCCCTTGGTCCACCATTGCGCAATACCCCGGCAGATCAGAAACATGCCCAGTGTGGCAATAAAGGGTGGGATGCGGGTGAAGGCGATCAGCGACCCGTTGATGGCGCCGATAAAGGCCCCGAAACACAAACCAACGATCACCGGGACCAGAACTGGCAGGTCGAAGGCCCAGTCACCAAAAACAGCCTTTGGGTTGGGGTTGCCGTTCACCAGCTCGGTCTGGGCGAATGACATCACGATCATGGCGGCGGCCCCGACAAGCGGGCCTGACGACAAATCAATCCCGCCCGAGATAATCACCTGCGTCACCCCAAGCGAGATAATCCCGATAATCGCCACCTGCAGGATGATGATCCGCAAACGGGCCTCGTTAAAGATGGAATCGAACCGCTCCTGCGTGTCGAACAGAAAACTCTGCCCGTTCATGTAAGGCAGCACCTGCCCCAGAATTTCAAAGATCGCGATGATGATAATCAGTGCGATAAAGATGTTGGCCTCGTTCGGCCAGCCGCGCTTTGACTTGTCATAAGTCAGCCCGCCGACGCCATGTGCTTGATCTGCCATCTGTCCCTCTCCCCGGTGGGATCGTCAGTGTCGTGCTGGACACTGTTTCGTCGTTTGGGTGGCAGGGCGCATGGTTCGCGCCCTGCCAGATTTCGGTTGAAAGAACCGGTTTAGTTCTTGCTGAGGAACCCGTCGATATTGGCAGGTGTCACCAGCTGGAAGGGGATGTAGACCTTTTGGTCAACCTCTTCGCCGCGCGCCAGCGCAAGCGCGGCATCGACAGATCCTTCGCCCTGACCAAACGCATCCTGGAACACGGTGGCGTCCAGATCACCGGCCTGCATAGCCAGCAGGGCGTCCTGTGTGGCGTCAACACCAACCACGATTACGTCTTCCATGGATACGCCATTTGACTTCATCGCCTGAATCGCACCAATGGCCATTTCGTCGTTATTGGCGAATACGATGTCAAAATCTTCACCAGCCGACATCCAGTTGGTCATCAAATCCTGCGCCTTGTCGCGGGACCATTCAGCCGTCTGACGGTCATTGATGTTGATAAAGTTACACATGTCCATGCCGATGACGTCATCCACATCCTTGGTCCGCTGCACAGCGGCCTGGTTGGAAAGCTGACCCATCAACAGATACGCATTCGCGCCACCAGCAAGACCCGCCGCACGGGCCAGTTTGCAGGCCTCGAAAGCGGCCAATGTGCCGGACTCAATTTCGTTGGAGGCAACGAAAGCCTGATTGTCAGGCAGTGTATCGACATTGATTGGCTCGCGGTTGACGTAAACCAGCGGCACGCCGGCGGCGGCAGCGGCTTGCGACATCGCCTCGGTCGCGGATGTATCAACAGCGTTCACGATGATCGCATCCACGCCAGAGGCGATGAAGTTGTTGATCTGATCCAACTGCTTGGCCACATCATCGGTCGCGTCTTCAACCTGCAGGTCAACACCGTCGATCCCGGCAGCATATTCGACCATGCCGTTGCGCATGACGGTCAGAAAGTTGTCGTCAAAACGCGCGATTGATGCACCGATCGTTTCGGCCATCGCGGTTGTGCCCATCAGGGTGGCCAGGCCAGCTGTCAGTAGAAGTTTTTTCATGTTTTCCTCCCAGAAATCGTGCCCGGACACGTCATAATAAACCGGGGCCCCTTGTTTGGGGCGACATTCACCTCATCCCGCCATGCGACCTTGGCCGATCATGCCGTTTCGATGAAATTCCTTGACCGCAAAGACGTCTTTGGGTCGCTAAGCTCATGTGCTGTGGGTGCTGAAATTCTGGGTCGCAAGGCGCCAAACGGGCATTTCTGCACGTCGCGACCGTCATGCGAAATTGTGCAATTTGCAACATGCGCGGCGCTCCCTCCCATTACCGTGCGAACCTTCAGCAGAATCACCTTAGAACTGAAAAAGTATTTTTGCAACCGGTTGCATTTTGAATGCAAAGCGAAGCCAACCAACCGCCAATACCCCTTCCAGCAAGGCAGTCAGGTCAACAGGGCAGCGACCGGGATCGTTAAAAATGACAAAAAGATGACGTAGGGTCAGCCTTGCATTGGAGTGATGTCAAAACGCCACAATTTGGCCGCATCGATTCGACGCTGGGTCATTATTGTGCTGAAAACATAACCAATAAAGCAAGGTCGCGGGCATTTGCCGCAGGCGCGAACCAATAAAATCATGAAGCGGGGAAATATTAAGCATTCACAGCAATTTCACTTGCCGGTGCCATGGGCCGACTGTTAACTTAGCGTTAACTGAAGCAGCGATGTTTACGACCGGTTGCAGTGGCTATTGTAATAAGGTCGATGGTTAGTTTACACTGTTGCTAGTTGATATGAGTGGTGGCGATTTTGCCATAGTGTTTAAAATTTTATGAGAGTTTAATAATGTTTGATAATTTTACAGCTCGTGAACACGGGCGCTCTAAGCTGGCACTTGTTGCAAACCAACATATTTTTTCAGCCCAGCCTTCCCCAATCTACAAAGAGTTCACAAAGCGGTTGATGGATACGACACTTATTGTGTTGTCGTTGCCATTCCTGTTGCCGTTCCTCTTGGTCGTGGCAATTCTGGTCGCACTTGATGGCAAATCGCCGTTCTACACACAGGAACGGTTGGGTTACGGCGGTCGGGTCTTTCGGATCTGGAAATTCCGGACCATGGTCCCCAATGCCGAACGCAAGTTGCAGGAACTGATCGCATCAGACCCCGCACTGGCAAAAGAATGGCATGGCCATCAAAAGCTCAAGCGGGATCCCCGGATCACAAAGATCGGGCATCTGCTGCGCAAGACATCAATCGATGAGCTTCCGCAGCTGCTGAACGTCCTGAAGGGCGAGATGAGCCTTGTTGGCCCCCGGCCCATGATGGTCGACCAGCGCGAGATGTATCCAGGCAAAGCCTATTTCGCGATGCGGCCCGGCCTGACGGGTCTGTGGCAGGTTTCTGACCGGAACAATTCGACCTTTGCCGCGCGGGCGTCATTCGACACCGCGTATTACCAGCAAATGTCGCTTGCAACGGACTGCCGTATCCTTGCGGCAACGGCTGGTGTGGTTGTTCGCGGTACGGGCTGCTAATAATAACCCTTGTTTTGACATCTTGATGGCACCAAAGGTGAATACACCTTTGGTGCCATTCCCGTTGTCAGGGATGATAACACCCGCAATTTGATCTCATCAGGACCGATCATTCATCATGTCACGCTTTTTCCCAAAACTGTTCTTGTTGTTCTTCCTGGCCCTTGCCGCCTGCGAAAGCGCCGAAGAAAGGGCAGAGCGGTTTTACCAATCCGGGCTAAGCCTGCTTGAAGAAGGCGATGTTGATCGGGCGCTGGTCCAGTTCCGGAACGTATTCGCCAACAACCCCCACCATTTGGACGGGCGGTTGATCTACGCCGAAACACAGCTTGGACGGGGCGAGATTGCGGACGCTTACGGCCAATATGTGCAGGTGGTCGAATTTGACCCTGACAACAAAGAAGGCCTGATCGCACTGTCCGAAATCTCGATCCTGGCCGATGGTTGGGAAGAGGCACAGACATACGGACGCCGCGCGGCAATGGTTGCCCCGGATGATGACAGGGTCATCATCGTGAACGCAATGCTGGACTACCGTGATGCGGTCATATCTTCCAGGGATCCATCCGCCCCGGCAGCCACCGCCAAATCCGCATTGGACAAATCACCCGACAGCATCATCGCCCGCAAGATCGTGATCGACCACGCCATCCAAAGCGGCGATCTGACCGGCGCGCTCGTCGTGGTCGAGGATGGGCTGAACCTGCATCCCGACCGGTTGGATTTTCATGCCGCGCGCGTCGCCCTGCTTAGCGAAGGGGATGACACCGGCCGCACCCAATCCGCGTTGGAAACGATGGCGGCCCAATTCCCCGAAAACCTTGATGTGCAGCGCGAGTTGTTTGGCTGGTACATCCAACAGGACGACCTGCCCGCTGCGGAACGCTACCTACGCGAGCTGGCCGCAGCCCCGAATGCAGGTGAGGCGGAAAAGATCGTAGTTGTCGACTTTCTGCGGCAGACAAAAGGGGTTGATGCCGCACAGGCGGAACTGGAAAGCCTGATCGCCAGCCAGGAGCAGAACGCAAGATACCGTTCCCTGCGCGCCAGCATTCTGTTTGCCCAAGGTGACCAAGCCACCGCCGTTGCAGAGCTTGAGGCCATTATCGACGCCGACGTGCCCGCCGAACAGGCACTCGACTTCAAGATCCTGCTTGCACAGATGCTGAACGCGCAGGGCAAGACCGAGGATGCCAAAGCACAGGTCGCCAATGTGCTGGAAACGAATGCTGGCCATGTCGAGGCGCTGCGCATGCAGGCCGCATGGGCCATCGAGGCCGATGACCCCGGCAGCGCCGTCATTATCCTGCGGCAAGCCCTGACAGAGGCACCGCGCGACGTTGGCCTGATCACCATGTTGGCCGGGGCGCATGAACGGGCGGGTGACCATAATCTGGCCGCTGAACGCTATGCCGTTGCGGTCGAGGTATCCAATCAGGCGGTGAATCCGTCACTACGACAGGCCAATTACCTGCTTCAGCAGAACTGGGTCAACGCGGCCGAAACCGTGATCAACAGCGCATTGGTTGTATCCCCGCAAAACGCGGAACTTCTGGCCAAGCTGGCCGAAATTCATCTGCGCCTGGGCGATTGGAACAAGGTCACACGCACGATCTGGAAACTGCGGGCGATTGATACGCCACAAGCGGTTGGCGTTGCCGATCAGATTGAAGTTGCCTTGCTGAACCGGCAAGAACGCTATGACGACACGCAGGCCTTTCTGGAAAATATTGTGGCTGGCGGTGAAAGCACCGCTGCCGCAAAGGCGCGATTGGTCGAAGCACAGATAAGGGCCGGTCGGTTGGATGAGGCACGTGCTTTCGTCGCCACCGAATTGGAAACGGCCCCGGATGATCCGACCCTGCGGTTCCTGCAGGCCGACATTCTGGTCCTGATGGATGATGCCCCCGCTGGCGAAGCGATCTACCGCGATCTGCTGGCCAGCTACCCCACCAATGAACAGGTGCTAGGGCGGCTTTACGGCTTGCTTTTGTCGCAGGACCGTCAGGCCGACGGCGACGCAGTGCTGGATCAGGTTCTGGCCGACGCACCTGATGCGATGATGGCAAATCTGATCAAATCGGGCCGGTTGGAGGCTTTGGGTGATTTTGACGGTGCGATTGCCATTCTGGAACAGCTTTATGCCCGCGACAGCAGCAGCCTGATCGTTGCCAATAATCTGGCAAGCCTGATCACCACCCATCGCGATGATGATGCCAATCTGGAACGGGCCTATGGTATCGCCGCCCGGATGCGGGGCACCGATGTTCCGGCGTTTCAGGATACGCTTGGTTGGATTGCTTATCGCCGCGGAGAACATGAAGAGGCGTTGTCATATCTGGAACCAGCCGCGCGCGGCTTGCCCGAGGATGCGCTGACGCAGTTTCACCTTGGCCTGACATATGTCGCACTGGAACGGAATGCAGATGCCATTGATACGTTGACGCGTGCCGTCAGTCTTGGCCAAGGCAGCGACCTACCACAGATTGCCGAAGCACGTAGAATACTGTCAGAGTTGCAGGAATAGCAAAGCGGCCGGTCAGTCGCGCAATGTGCTGATCAACGCTATGATGCGCTGTCATCCCCGACTTTTTCGCCGCGCACCAAATACGCTGCGATCACAAGAAGCATGCCCAGCATGCCCACAAGGCTGTGACACAACAGACCAATCCAGAATGAATAGCCAAGCAGCAATGCGGTAACATTGGAAGCGGTGCCGCTAATGACACCGCAAAGCAGCGCGTAAAACAAGACCGGCTTTCCCGGCGTGCTGACATCTTCAGCATTGGCGTTCATGAATTCTTGCGACTGCATCCAGTTCATTTCCCAGTATTTCCGAGTCGAATCCAGCCCTTGGTACAGTCACGCGTTGGTTGTGTTACCCGCAAGACACCATACCTCTACTAGAATCACTATATTCACCGAAACATAAACAGAGTGTTAATTTCTACGCCCATAGACCATTCCAATCAAAAGCGGCAGATTGTTGCGCATCTGTAGCCAATAATAGACAATAATTATCTGCCCAGCTCCTGATCTGATCCGGCATTTGCCCGAAAAACGCCCTCGGACGCACGGGCTACGTTAGCCTGAAGTCGTAAACACGCGGTCAACGCATGGCCAGGAACTGTCCGACGCTTTGCCGACGTTTTGCCGACGCTTTGCCGACAGTGTTTTTCAGATCTTCTTGCGGTCATCCACGACGTTCATTCCTGCCAACCCGCTATTGCCCAGATCAACCGATGCGAACGGTCCGCCATGGCACATATGACCGGGGTCTTGCGGATCCAAAGGATCGGTCTCGGCCAGCACTTTTTCCGCAAATTCTTCGGCGTTGTCCCGCGGACGATATCCAAGGAAACGGGCCTTGCTGTTATCTACCGGCGAACGGTCATTGTTCGACACCCCATACACCACCGAAAAACCGGTGACAGGCGTGTCCACGGCCCGCTGCACCAACTGGATCAAGTCATTGTAAGACAAGTAAGATCCAAGCGCGCGGGCGTTATTGACCTGGGCACAGGACAAAATGCGCAGATGCACTGATTCCAGCCCACGTTTTTCCCAATACATGCGCCCCAGATCTTCGGTGAAACACTTGGCAAGGCCATAGAAAGTATCTGGCCTATGCGGCACTTCGGTATCGATACATTCATTTTTTGGATACATGCCAACGGCGTGGATCGAGCTTGCATAAACCACTCGCCGCGCCCCTGTTTTATAGGCCGCTTCCCAGACATTATAGGACCCAATGTAATTCGGCCCCAGCAATTCCTCAAATGGCGCCTCGTCAACAATGGCGCCAAAATGCAGAACCATTTCAGCACCTTGGATGACACCCGCCATCTGTTCCATGCTGGCCAGATCAGCCTTTGCATAGGTTTCGCCGGGGTAAAGCGTGCCGATGTCATCCGCGATATCTGTTGAAACCAGTTCATCACACATCTTCGAAAGCGGCTCGCGCAGATAAGATCCTAGTCGGCCAGCGGCACCTGTGAGGACGATTTTTTTCATGTCATGTCTCCCTTTGCTGCCTTTTGCAGCGCGTCAGAAATTGTATGGTGATGTCGCGTTTGCCCATCAGATCACAGCTTTTTCGATGATCTGCCGGTTCTCTATGATCCGGTCAAAATGGAACCGGCGCATGTCCAGGCTGCGATACGCGCCATAGGTCAGCATCTCGGCTGTGCCGCGTCCCATGGCGGGGGATTGCTGTAGCCCATGACCCGAGAACCCATTGAGAAAAAAGAAATTTTCCACATCAACGTGGGGTCCCATGATCGCGTTGTGATCGAATGTGTTATAGGCGTAATGCCCAACCCACTCGGACTGCACCTTGATCGCATCAAACTGGGGAATGCGCGTGGCCAGCACCGGCCAGATGTGATTTTCCCAAAGCCCGTGATCCATGGCGAAATCATCGTAATCTGCCGCCGGATCAATGTCGGGATGCCCGCCCGCCTGATAGGTCCCACCACCATTTTCGCGTACATGAACGCCCGACGGATCAATGGTCAGCGGCAGATCACGATCCAGTGGTTTTTCCGCAGAGAACACCCAGGAATACCGCTTGCGCGGCTCTACCGGGATCTCAATCCCCGCCATGCGGGATGTCAGAACCGCACGGGGGCCAGAGGCGTTGACCACCTGCCCGCAGGGCACAACCTCGCCTGATTGCAAGATCACGCTTTCCACTTTTGTGCCCGCCGCATTGCGGTTCATCGCGATGACTTCGTTACTCAGGTATTCCACCCCACGCTCACGCGATTGCCGCCGCCACCAATCAAAGACCGCGCCACCGTCCCAGTATCCTTCGTCAACCCGGTTGATCGACCCCAGCACGATATCGTCGACACTATAGAACGGATAGGCCATCTTGATCTGATCCGGGGTCATCAACTCGGTCGCGGCCCCAGCGGCGTGCTGCACCTTGATGTTTTCGCGCAAGACATTGGCGAAACTGTCCGTATCAGCGAGATACATGTAACCAAAAGACCGGATCGCCAACTCCGGCACTCGGTCATCCCCGCCCATATAGTGGCGCAGATTTTTCACGAAATCAGCCGCGAATTGCGAAATCCGCACGTTCAGTTCTTCGGAAAACTGCTGCCGCATGCAGCTATTGGTGTGGGTAGTTGAGGCGAATTCGTAAGTCGGGTCCCGTTCCACAACCAGCACCCGCCCATCAAAATCGGGGTTATCGGTCAGGAACCACGCGGTGGACGCCCCCATGATCCCGCCGCCGACGATGATCACGTCATAGCTGTCATGGGTCGGTGTTTGTGTGTTCATCAAATATCCTCCCCCGCTTCTACGGCGGCCTGCACGGCCGCAATATCTTGAGCGGTCATGCCATAATCGGCGGCGGCTGTCTGCGCCGTGATATAGCCTCGCGCCAGATCGCGTTTGACCGATGCCGGGTCGCGCGTGCCCGGATCGCCATAGCCCGCGCCACCGGGAAAGCCGAGCATGACTTTCCGTCCCATAGGCACGAATTGCTTGCCTTTGCCCCGCATCGCCGTGCCGTCATCCTGCGCAATCGTCGTGGGCGCGCCCAGTCCGCCGCCGCGCCGCCCGCGGGCGGGATGATCGACCCGGTCGAACATCGCCTGAAAGTCAAATTCGTAACCGTCAGTTGCCCCAACTTCCATATACTGCCCAAGGCCCCCGCGCTGCTGCCCGGCCCCACCCGAATCTGGCCGTAGCTCCTTGCGCCAGATGATCACCGGACCAACCTGTTCGGTGGCTTCAATCGGCATTGTCATGACCCCGGACGGAAAGGCGGTCGCGTTCAGCCCGTCATGGGCGGGCCGTGCGCCAGAGCCGCCGGAGTTGAAGGTCAATACCTCGGATCGCACGCCCTGATGCCCTGGCGCAGGCCGCAGTGAGACCTGAAAATTGCACAGGCATCCGGCCCCTTCCGCAGGTACGATGCCGGGCAACATCTTGTCGAACGCATCATAGACCGTATCGGGGATCAAATGCCCGATGACGTGGCGCAGCGCCACGGGGGCCGGATGTGGTGCGTTGACGATCGTGTTTTCTGGTGCCGTCACCTCAAACGGGGCAAGCGAGGCGGCGTTGTTGGGGATTTCCGGGGCAATCGCGACTTTCAATGCGTAGCAGGCATAGGCTTTGGCATAGACAAGCGGGCAGTTGATCCCTTTCTTATCCACGCCAGACGTGCCCGCAAAATCGGTGATGATGCGGTCATCCTGCACCGAGAGTTTGACCCGCAGTGTGATGGGTGTATCGAACCCATCCACCGTCATTTCGCCGCTTGCTTCGGCCTTTGGCAGGGCGTTGATCCGCTCCAGCGTGGCCCGGCGCGAATTGTCGAGGATGAAACCCGCGATCCCCTCCAGATCATCCAACCCGAATTCATCCATCATGTCGATCAGCCGGCGGTGTCCGATTTCGTTGCATGTGGCCAGCGCATACATGTCACCGATCAGCTGGTCAGGTTCACGGACATTGCCGCGCACGATCTGGATCAGGGTTTGGTCGACCTCCCCCCGCAGCGCAAATTTCATGATCGGCAGATAGAGGCCTTCTTCATAAACGCTCGCCGCATCTGCGCCAAAACCGCGCCCGCCAATATCCACGACATGGGCGGTGCAGGCAAAGAAACCGACCAGCGCGCCGTTCTTGAAGGATGGGGTGACCATGGTGATGTCATGCAGATGGCCGGTGCCTTCCCAAGGGTCATTGGTGATGTAAACGTCCCCTTCAAAGATGTTCTGCCGCCCGATCCGCCGGATAAAATGCGCCACTGCGTCGGCCATTGCATTCACATGGCCGGGCGTGCCGGTGACCGCCTGCGCCAGCATCTGGCCTTTGACATCATAGACCCCGGCAGACAGATCGCCCGCCTCGCGGACTGAGGTGGAAAAGGCCGTGCGGACCAGCGCTTGCGCCTGTTCCTCAACGACTGAAATAAGCCGGTTCCACATGACCTGATAGGATACATTGGACTGGGTGGTCATGGCTTACCTTTTCGCTTTCACATCAATGCATCCGTCGGATTGGCGCATGGCATTGCGGCTGCTGGGGACGATGATGGTTGTTTCATCTTCGGTGATGATCGCCGGGCCGGTGGCAAGATCACCGGTTTGCATCTGGTCGCGCTGGTGGATGGCCGCGCTGACATAACCGGCCTTCGCCGGGTCAAACAGGTCCCGTGTGCGGCCGGCACCGTCCCGGGCCTGACCCGGGACCTCGACCTGTGCCACCGTCTCAACCTGTTCCGGGGGCGTGGTCGCGTTGACGGCCCAGACGGTGATTTCAATGTCCATGCCCGCGACAGGCCTGCCGAACAGCTTCGTGTAATCTTCCTCGAACCGCGCCTGAAACGTGGTTGCGTCAGGCTGCATGGCTTGGTCCTCGGTCAGGCTGATCGGGATTTCCCAGCCTTGCCCGGTATAGCGCATATAGACCTTGAATTCGGACAGGATCGGGCTTTCCGCGTCGCAAGTGCGGACAAAGCCCGTCGCCTCTTGTTGTAGATCGGTCAGCAGCGTTTTGATCGCATCCGCATCAAAATCCGACAGTTTCATATAAACGGACCTGTTCGCCTCAAAACTAAACGGGGCACGCAGGAATCCGATGGCTGATCCAACACCGGCCCCCGGCGGGACCAAGAGCCGATCAACCCCCAGCTTTTCACACAACCGCCCGGCATGGAGCGGGGCTGCCCCGCCAAAGGCGATCATGGTGTAGTCCGACAGATCCTCGCCATTTTCGACCGCATGGACCCGGGCGGCATTGGCCATGTTTTCATCCACCACCTCGGCCAATCCAAAAGCCGATGTGGCCACGTCCATCTTCAGCGGGTCACCCAGCACACTGGCAAGGGCGGCTTCGGAATTGTGTGTGTCCAGCGTGATCGAACCGCCCGCAAAATTGGCGGGATCAAGCTTGCCCAGCACCAGATCCGCATCTGTGACAGCAGGCTTATCACCGCCACGCCCGTAACAGGCGGGGCCCGGTTCCGACCCCGCACTTTCCGGCCCGACCCGGATTTGGCGCATCGCATCCACATGGGCCAATGAGCCGCCGCCCGCCCCGATTTCCACCATGTCGATCACCGGGATCGAAATCGGCATGCCCGACCCTTTCTTGAACCGATAGGTGCGGGCGACCTCGAAGACGCGAGATGTTTTCGGTGTCTGTTTCTTGATCAGGCAGATCTTGGCAGTCGTCCCACCCATATCGAACGACAAGACCTTATCCAGCCCATAGCGTGCAGCGATATTGGCCGCAAAAACCGCGCCCCCGGCAGGCCCGGATTCGACCAGCCGCACCGGAAATTCCGCCGCACTTTCGATGGAAATGATCCCGCCACCGGAATGCATCAGGAATATATTGCAAGCGACCCCTTCGTCCCGCAACCGCCCTTGCAACCGCCCGAGATAGGATTTCATCAGCGGCTTGATATAGGCGTTCGCCACAACGGTATTAAACCGTTCATATTCGCGCATCTGCGGGGACACTTCAGATGACAGCGACACCATGACATCGGGCAGCTTTTCGGCCAGTACATCACCGATCATCGCCTCATGCGCATCGTTCAGATAGGAATGGATCAGGCCCACGGCGACACTTGTGTAACCGGCGGTGGCGATCCGATCGACCACTGCTTCAACCTCTGCCCGGTCCAGCGGGATCAGCACATTGCCCTTGGCATCCATACGTTCCCGGACGGTATAGCGCATTTGCCGGGGCAGTAGCGGTTCGGGCAGATTAAGGTTCAGGTCATATTGTTCAAACCGGCTTTCGGTGCGCATTTCGATAACATCGCGAAAACCTTGCGTGGTGATCAGGGCAGTTTTGGCCCCGCGCCGTTCGATCAACGCATTTGTGGCAAGTGTGGTGCCGTGAATGATCTGGCCAATCTGGGCAGGCGTGATCCCGGCATCGGCGCAGACCTGGTGCATCCCGTCGATGATCGCGTCTTCTGGCGCGCCATAGGTCGTCAGCACCTTGGTCGAAAACGACGCACCGTCCGTTTCGAGCACTACATCGGTGAAAGTCCCGCCGATATCAACGCCAAGTCTGACTGATTGAGATTTCATGTGGCCCACCTGAAGGAAAGATGGGCAGAGTTTGGCGTTTTAGTTCGATAGCTGCAAATAATTGTTTTCGATATATGTGATCGCTATTTGGTATCACTTGATTGACGATAGGCAGTGACCACATTCTGCGCCAGATCGGCCAATTCGGGCACGTAGCGCGCCACGCGTTCCGCCTGATACCGTGCCGCAAAACGCAGAGGTGAAGGATGCCAATCGACCGGAGCGATTTTCAGATCACCCGCCGCCAGTTCGCGGTCAACCAGCGCACGCGGTAAAAGCGCCATGCCCAGCCCGTCAGCCACCATCTGCACGCAGGACGCCATGCTGTTTGACGGTACAATGCGAGCGGTTGGAAGGCTGTTGGCCTCAGCCCATTGGATCAGTTCGTTATAGGCCTGCGTGTGACGGGCATGGGTCAGAATGGTCAGGGGCAGCAGATGCTGCAGTCCCGGCGTTTCCGGCAGATCAGATAGTTTATTGGCAGTCCCGACCCAGACATATTCAAAGACCCCAAGTTCAACAACACCGCTGGCTGCCACCCCGAAAGGGGCCGTCTGGATCGTCAGGTCCAGCGCACCGCTGCCAAGTTCCTTGTCAAGGTTGCGGGACAAATCGACGGTCAGTTCCACAACAATACCCGGATAGGTCTGCTTGATCGCCCGCAAATAGGAATGCAGCCATGTGCAGGCGACCAGTTCGGTGACGCCCAATCGCAACCTGTCATCAATCAGGTCACGCCTGTTTGCAATCTCGACCAAGCGTTCCGCATCGCGCAGAACCTGCCGGGCTGCGTGCAGAATCTCCTGCCCTTTATCGGTCAAACGGATGGTGCCGCTATCGCGGTGCATCAAAACGACGTCCAGCGACGATTCCAATGCGGCAATCCGGGCCGAGATATTGGGCTGGCTGGTATTCAGATGCTGCGCGGCTTTGCGAAAACTGCCCAGATCAGCAACCCAGATCAACGCTTCCAGCTGTTTGAGGTTGAATATATTGCCGGTCATCAGCCGCTACAGATTATATCGTTTGCGGATTCTGTCCACGACCGTCCCATCACCCAATGGAATGCTCTCAAGCAAGGCGTAATCCACAAAACCCAGCCCGCTGTAATAACGCAAGCCGGGGACGTTGTCGGCCCTGATGGTCGCATCAATCACCTGCACACCAGCCGCGCGGGCGGCAGTTTTGGTTGCCTCAAAAAGCTGTGGACCAACGCCTTTACCGGCGGCATGTGGGGCAACAAAGCTGGCGATGACTGCCCAACCTTGGGGGAAAGGGTCGTCTTTATTCTGCGGCCAGTTCAGTGATTGGAAGCCGATCACGCAACCTGCATCCTCTGCCACGATACAGCTGACGGCACTGGCGCGTGCGATGTAGTGGCTGTGCATCCGATCCACATCAAAGGGGCGCAGATGGGCCGTTGTGCCACCTTCGGCGATGATCGGGTTCAGAACTTCCACCATGTCGGACGCATCAGCGCCGGTTGCGGGCCGAATGATCATAGTGTCTCCATCAGTTTGGCGTGGGTGCGGGTGAAATCATCGCGCACCTCTGTTGGCGGGCGCAGGCGGATGGTCAGGGTTTGGCACAGCGCTGTGTCATGTTTACCAAAGAATTTGTCAGCCTCGGCTTTGGTGAAACCAGCAATCTGCACCGCTTCCAGCCAGGCGGAAACCTTATCCGCCTTTTTGATCTGGCGTTTAATGGTCGCAGGGATCTGAGCAGGTAAGCCAAAGCGCAGGTGGATCGCCGCCGTTAACCGGTCATCCAACGCGCCATAACCGGGACCGACCGCCGCCTTCACCGGGCTAATCATATCGCCAATGACATATTCAGGCGCATCATGCAGCAATGCGGCCAGTCGCCATTTCACCGGCGCCTTGGGGTGCAGCCGCGTGAAAATCTCGAGCACCAGCAGCGAATGTTCGGCCACGGAGTAAGCAAAATCACCTTTTGTTTGCCCGTTCCAACGCGCCACAAAGGCCAGCCCATGGGCGATATCGGCGATCTCAATATCCATTGGTGTTGGGTCGAGCAGGTCAAGCCTGCGCCCAGACAACATGCGTTGCCATGCCCGTGGTTGCTTCATCTTACGGCCTTAAAACTATCTTGAGCATTTCAATTAATACGAGCAACCGGATTGTGGCAAGACAAGCGCGATGTTATGGGGCCGCAACAGGATTCAGGAGATTATTCCAATGCCAAAAGATTATGCTGTCAAGGACATCGAACTCGCCGCGTTTGGCCGTAAAGAGTTGGACATCGCAGAAACCGAAATGCCGGGCCTGATGGCTCTGCGTGAAGAATATGGCGACAGCAAACCGCTGAAAGATGCGCGCATCGTTGGGTCGCTACACATGACGATCCAGACCGCCGTTTTGATCGAAACGCTTGTCGAACTTGGTGCCGATGTGCGCTGGGCGTCATGCAACATCTTTTCAACGCAAGATCACGCCGCCGCTGCTATCGCCGCAGGTGGTACACCTGTTTTTGCCGTCAAAGGTCAGACATTGGAAGAGCACTGGGACTATCTTGATAAATCATTCATGTTCCCCGACGGCCCCAACATGATCCTGGATGATGGTGGCGATGCGACGCTTTACATCCTGTTCGGCGCACGCATGGAAGCCGGTGAAGACATTCTGGCGGTCCCTACCTCGGAAGAGGAAGAGGTCATCAAAGCCCAGATCAAAAAACGGATGGCGGCAAGCCCTGGCTGGTTCACCAAGATGCGCGATCAGATCAAAGGCGTCTCGGAAGAAACAACCACCGGCGTTCATCGCCTTTATGACCTGCACAAGAATGGCCAGTTGCCGTTCCCCGCGATCAATGTGAACGACAGTGTGACCAAGTCGAAATTCGACAATAAATACGGCTGTAAGGAATCGCTGGTTGACGGTATTCGCCGCGCCACCGACACGATGATGGCCGGTAAGGTGGCGGTTGTCTGTGGTTATGGCGATGTGGGTAAAGGGTCGGCTGCGTCACTGGCGGGAGCCGGTGCGCGCGTCAAGGTGACCGAGGTTGACCCGATCTGCGCCTTGCAGGCTGCCATGGACGGTTTCGAAGTTGTTGTGCTTGAGGATGTGCTGGACAGCGCTGACGTCTTTATCACCACAACTGGCAACAAGGACGTGATCCGAATCGAGCATATGCGCGAGATGAAGGATATGGCCATTGTCGGCAATATCGGCCATTTCGACAATGAAATTCAGGTCGCCGCGCTCAAGAACCACAAGTGGACCAATATCAAGGAACAGGTCGACATGATCGAGATGCCGTCAGGCAACCGTTTGATCCTGTTGTCCGAAGGCCGCCTGCTGAACCTTGGGAACGCGACCGGCCATCCATCCTTCGTCATGTCGGCGTCTTTCACCAATCAGGTGCTGGCGCAGATGGAACTTTGGAACAATGGCGACAATTACGAGGTCGGCGTGCATATCCTGCCAAAGCATCTGGATGAAAAGGTTGCCCGCCTGCATCTGGCCCGGATTGGTGTGAAACTGACCGAATTGAAGAAAGAACAGGCTGACTATATCGGCGTGACCGTGGATGGGCCGTTCAAGCCTGAACATTACCGGTACTGATCTTTATGCGGCACGCCAGACGTCAGGCCATGGCGCAGGACGCCGCAAAGAAAGACAAGCAGACGAAATCGCGTGGCCGTTCCTTATTGCAAGGGGCGGCCACGTTGGTTTTTGCAGGATTGTTGGGCGTGGGCGGGTACCAGTTGCTGCGCCACCCGCAAACGCCCCTGCCGACGGCGTGGAACCCCACCATACCCTTGCGCATCAGTGATCCCGTTACCCCAATTACATCGTGGAAATTGAACCGCGCCGCAGCCACCCCCACGGCGTGTCAGGCCGCGTTGGATGGGTTTGCAGCACTGCGACACCTGCCAGACCAGAACACATCCGATCAATGTCACATCCGCAACCGGGTAGACCTGTCATCCGTCGGCAATGCCAGACTGGCCCCGGTTGAGACGCGCTGTGCCATCGCTTTGCGCATGGCCATGTGGGAAAAGCACAGCTTGCAACCCGCAGCCGCAGCGCAATTCGGCAGCACCCTGACCCGGATCGACCATTTTGGTAGCTACAGCTGCCGCACAATGCGCACAGCGACTGGCGTATCGTCGCGGATGAGCACCCATGCATCGGCAGAGGCGATTGATATCGCTGGCTTCGGGTTTGCCGATGGCAGTCAGGTTCAACTTGTTACCGATTGGGACGGGAACGGCCCCAAAGCGGCCTTTCTGCGTGCAGCCCGCGACGGCGCTTGCGACTGGTTCAACCTGACTTTGTCGCCTGACTATAACAGCCTGCACGCTGATCATTTTCATCTTCAGTCACGCGGTTGGGGGCTTTGCCGATAGATGATATCTGCAAAGCCCTTATTTGCTTACCCGACGTCAATTCAACGCGCGCTGAACCGCATGGCAAAACATCGCCGCGTGCCGGGCTTTTTTCTTTACGAATTGCGCCTCGTCCCTTTAACGTGCCGCCATCGCCGTCCAATGCGGTGGTGGGCAACTATGTCATAACATAATGAACGGGGACAATTCCTATGGGTAAGAGAGACGATTTGATCGCAAAGTATGCGGACGACCTGAAGAATAAATGCGGCATGACGGCGGATATGGATCTGCTGACAAAAGTGACGATCGGGTGTGGTCCGGCGATCTATAACGCAGACGCCTCTACCGTGGCTGCCAGCCAGCCGTCTGAAATTGAAACCGTCAAACAGAACTTCCTGATCAAGAAACTCGGCCTGAAAGATGGGGCAGAGCTTGACTCTGCGATTGCGTCCGTACTGGACACATATGGCAAGTCAGAGCGCAACAAATATCGTGCTGTGGTCTATTACATGCTGACCAAGCATTTCAAAAAAGAGTCCGTCTACGGCTAACGATCCGGCTCAAATTTCGTGATGCGCCCGCACTGCAACGCGGGCGTTTTGCATTTTGTTCCATCGGTTCCGATTTTTTTTGCTTCGTTTTTTCAAGGCAAATCATTTGCGTGATGGCATCTAATTACGCTAGACACGTCGCAAGACCAGTATGGTCCGGACCTAGAGATTTCATAGCGTGTGGTGGACTTGGAAGCACGCGGGGGTGAAAAGAGGGTTTGGGCTATGTCCAAACCCTCTTTTCCGTTTTTAGAACAATGTCAGTATGATACCGCAGATCGCCCCGGTCGCGATTGCATATCCGCTATCTATTACGGCCAGCTTCCACGGCCGCGCGGAATATCCGGTATTCAGAAAGATCCACGGTGCGATGAAAAACAGCCCAATGCCCAATCCGGCGACAAATCCTTTGCCTGCCGTATCAATACCGGACAGGGCAAAGCTGTGCCGCATCATGCCCGCCACCAACAGAATACAGACAAAGGACACGATGTAAGGAACCGGGTTGTTCGCACCAACCGGCTTTCCATCCGCATCGACCGGAACGCCAGACGCCTCCATCCATGGTTTGGACAAGGCCCCGTAGTAAAATGCCCCAAAGGCAAAGCTTGCGATTGTTGCGACGATCACGGCTAGAAATTCCATGGTCTGATCCCTTCCCAATTTCGTTGAGGGGATTATGCCGTGTCAGTTTGTCGCAGGCTAGGGTCAAAAGCCTTAGGGTCAGGACCCATTAATTCCGCTCCGCAGGATTTGCCGGATTTTCCGCGTGATCTGCGTTGCAACTGCTTGAAATTCAACCAGAGTTCCTGCGCAGATGCGCCTTGTCACACGAAAAATCTGTCAAACCAGCGGAGCGGAATTAATGGGTCCTGACCCTAGGGCTTAGTCTCGCCCAATTCACAGACGATCTTCCATTCATCTTCTGTGACGGGCTGCACAGACAGGCGCGAGTTGTTGACCAGCACCATATCTTTCAGTCGTGGGTCGGCCTTGATCTCTTTCATCGTGACAGGCCGCGTGAAAGGGCGCACGGCTTTGACATCCACGCATTCCCACCGTTCATCATCGGTTGTGCTGTCTGGATGTGCCTCTGCACAGACCTCAACAATGCCGACAACTTCCAGCCCGGTGCGCGAGTGGTAAAAGAACCCAAGATCACCCTTTTTCATCGCGCGCATGTTGTTGCGTGCCTGATAGTTGCGCACGCCGTCCCATTCTTCGCCTGCCTCGCCCTTGGCAACTTGGGCATCCCACCCCCAGACATCCGGTTCGGATTTGAACAACCAGTAAGCCATCAGCCAATCACCTTTTTCCATGCCTGTAACGTGACGCTTTCGAACAGTCCCGCCTTTGCGTAGGGGTCATTATCAGCCCAGGCTTGGGCGGCGGCCAGATCATCGACATCAAGAATGATCAGCGATCCGCACATCTGCCCGTCGTCATCCAAAACCGGGCCTGCCATTTCAACGACGCCTGTTTCTGCGATATAAGCCAGATGCGCCTCGCGGTTATCCATGCGGGTTTGCAGGGCACCGGGTTTGTCTTTGGTCATCAGGGCGAAGCGCATTTATTCTTCCTTCAATGGGCGCGACAACAGCGCGTTCAGGGCTGCCGCCACATCGGTTTTTCCTTCGATCAGGTCGGCCACTACCGTGCAGATTGGCAGGTCAATGTCCAGATCAACGGCCAATTGTCTGACCGCCCGCGCCGTGGCGGCTCCTTCGACGGTGGTGCCGCTGTCAAAGTTACGCCCCTGCCCCAATGCCAGGCCGTAACGGTAGTTGCGCGACTGATCGGAGGTGCATGTCAGCACCAGATCACCGAAACCGGATAAGCCTGACAATGTCTCTGGCACTGCACCCAATTCTGCCGCAAGCCGCTGCATTTCTGGGAAACCGCGAGTGATCAGCGCCGCGCGGGCACTGTCGCCCAGCCCCGCGCCAATTGTGACGCCAGACGCAATCGCCATCACGTTCTTGAGCGCGCCACCCAGTTCGGCACCAACGGTGTCCGTTGACCGGTAAAGCCGCAGCGCCGTGGTCGACAATGCGGTTTGCAGGATCGCCCCGATCTCGTCATCGGAACAGGCCAGCGTCAGCGCCGTCGGCAGCCCGCGCGCGATATCAGCAGCAAAGCTGGGGCCGGTCAGGACCGCCGCCGTCGCATCCGGCGCAAGCGCGTTGATCGTGCTGGCTGGGCCAGTCATCCGCGTCAGGTCGATCCCCTTGCAGCAGGCCACAAGATACTTGCCAGTAAGTCGCCCGGCGTGCTGTTCCAGAAACGCGCGCAAAGTCTGCGCAGGGATGGCCAGCAGGATGATATCGCAGGTGAAAAGCGCCGCCGCATCTGCCACGAAATCCATATTGGGCGGGAGCGTCACGCCGGGCAGTTTCGGATTTGTGCGGGTCCGGGTTATGTCATCCACGGCCGCTGCATCGCGTGCCCAAAGGGTGATGTCATTGCCATCCATCGCCAATGCGACACCCAGTGCAGTGCCAAACGCACCGCCCCCTGCAACACCAATCCTCATGCCTTGGCCCCTTTCCTGCCTGATCCCAACATCGGCGCAGCCCGATCATCCAACGGCCAACGCGGTCGGGCGGATAATGTCAGATCATCAATGGCACCAACAGCCAGTTTGGCCATCCCGGCATAGGCGATCATCGCCGCATTATCGGTACATAGCGCCAAGGGCGGCGCGATAAATGCTGTCTGATGATCCGCGCAAAGCTGTTGTAGGCTCGCGCGGATTGGCCCGTTCGCCGCAACCCCACCCGCAATGGCGAAAGACTTTTCCGCGGGGGCATCAGTAAGGTAAATCTCCAGCGCGCGGCGGGTCTTTTCAGTCAGCATATCGGTGACTGCGGCCTGAAAGCCTGCACAGAGGTCCGCCTGATCCTGCGCGGTCAACCCACCACCTTCGGCGACGACACCGTCGCGGGCGCGCAAGATCGCGGTTTTCAGCCCGGAAAAGGACATATCGCAACCCGGTTGGTTCAGCAGTGGGCGCGGCATCACAAACCGGTTCGGATCACCCTGCCGCGCCGCCTGTTCCACCGATGGACCGCCCGGTTGCGGCAGGCCAAGGATACGCGCGGTTTTATCGAACGCCTCGCCGGGTGCATCATCAATGGTGCCGCCGATCCGGCGATAACGATCATGCGCATCGGCGATCAGGAACTGGCAATGGCCGCCTGATACCAGCAGCATCAGATAGGGGAACGCGATCTGATCGGTTAACCGGGGCGTCAGCGCGTGACCGGCAAGATGGTTCACCCCGATCAACGGCAGACCCGTAGCCGCAGCCAACCCCTTGGCGCACATGACACCGGACAGCACCCCGCCGATCAGGCCGGGCCCTGCGGTGACGGCGATACCGTCCAACTGATCAAATCCAATATTGGCCTGCATCAACGCCTCTTCAACGCAATGGTCCAGCTTTTCGGCATGGGCGCGGGCTGCAATTTCAGGGACGACGCCGCCGAAATCCTTGTGCAGGTCGGTTTGGCCATGCACGATTGAAGACAGGATATCGGCACCCCGCACCACAGCCGCTGCGGTATCATCGCAGCTGCTTTCGATCCCCAGCACTGTCAGGTCATCCGCCATCAGCCGTTCCGGTTGCGTGTCGTTGACTGGCAGGTAACACTGCGGATCGGTGCAAACAATGGCAGGCAGATGAAACCAACAGTGATCATGACCCGGCCAGAGCGGCAAGGCGCTGTGTTCCTACAGCGTCTACAGGATCAATGGGCTGGTGAAATGCACGTTATTCAAGCGCCATTGCTCGATATTTTACCGATTGATGCCCAACTGCCGGATGTGGCCGGGTTGATCTTTACATCCGTCAACGGCGTCGCGCAGGCCGAACGCCTTGGCGCGCGCCCCGGGACGCCCGCCTTTTGTGTTGGACAAAAGACCAGCGATGCCGCGGCAGCTGCGGGCTTCAGCCCCCGAACCGGACCGGGCAACGCAAAGGGGCTGATGACGGAAATTATGCGGGAACGTCCCAATGGCCCGTTGGCGCATATTCGTGGTCAACATGCGCGCGGGGCAATTGCGCAAACACTGACCGCAGCGGGCGTACCTTGCCACGACGTTGTGGCCTATACGCAAACGCCCCGCCAGTTGTCAGACGCGGCTGCGACAGCACTTGCCGGGAAATTTCCTGTGGTTCTCCCCCTGTTCTCTCCGCGAACGGGAACCATATTGTCGGAACAGGGGCCATTTACGGCCCCCGTGCATATTGCGGCAATCAGTCAGGCAGCGCTGCCCGATCTGACGGCAGTACAGGCTGAAATCGCCGCGCAGCCTGACGAGGACGCGATGATTGACGCAACCATCGCGTGTTTGCGGGTGGTGACCCAAGATACCGGATAGTCCGGGCGATGCTTGAGGGTCGGATGCAGGAAGGGTAACGTGGTCCATCACCTGTGCGTTTCGCAGGTGGGGGCGCTGAAAGGGTGAAAACGTGGCAAAACAGCCAGCCAAAGGTGGGAAAACACCGGCAAAATCGCGAAAAACGCCGGTCAAAACGGCAAAACCAGACGAATCGATCAAGGCGGAAGCTGTGATTGATCCGATTCCCCCCGAGTTTCACACACCACCATCAGCAGAAATCACAACTGCGCCTGCCCCCGATGCTGAAAAAATTGTACAGGCAGCGCCGGTTCCGCCAACACAGGAACCTGAACCCGAACGGTCGGAACCTGTCGCGCCGCCGCCGCAACGCAAAGGCGGGTTTCTTCCCTTGGTATTGGGTGGGCTGCTGGCCGGGGTCATCGGATATGGGATCGCCACATTGTCAGCGACCGATACGAATACACAACTGACCGATGCACTTGCCGCGCAGTCACAAAGCCTGGCGGATCTGAGAGACCAGGTTGCAGAGCTGCCCACAGTCGATCTGAGCGGTGTCGAAGAAACACAAGCAGCGCTGGCTGAAAACCTGGCCGCGCTTCAATCGGATCTGACCGGACGGATCGACGCACTGGATACGCGCATGGCGGATCTTGAAAGCCTGCCAGTCGGTGAAGGAACAGTGTCTGAACGCGCGATTGCCGCTTATGAAGCCGATCTGGAAGCCTTGCGCGCCGAAATGGCGGAAATGACAGGCAGTGCCCGGACGCAACTGGATGAAGCACGCGCCGAAGCAGCTGCGATTGAAGAAAACGCAGCAGCTGCGGCACGCGCGGCAGCGGGCCGGGCGGCATTGGCCCGAATCCAGACATCGCTGGATAATGGCGAACCGCTTGGGGTCGCGCTTGGTGATCTGGAGGCCGCGATTGGCACACCGGCGCCTGACGCCCTTTTGGCGGCACAGGATGGCGTTCCAACACTGGCCGCGTTGCAGGACGGCTTTTCAGAGGTTGCAACAGCGGCATTGGCAGCCGCGCGCAGCGCAGGTGTTGCCGGTGAAGAGGCATCCGGGCTTGGGGCATTCCTGAAAAACCAATTCGAGGTACGCTCAACCACACCACGCGAAGGTGACAGCACAGATGCAATCCTTTCGCGGGCCGAAGCCGCGCTAAAGGCCGGGCGCCTGTCCGATAGCCTGGCCGAAATCGCAGCACTTCCCGAAGAAGCCCGTGTCGAAATGACTGATTGGTTAGGTCAGGCCGAAACCCGCGCCAGTGCGGTAACTGCCATCGATATTTTGTCCACTTCTCTTAACGATAGCTAAAGGCGACACATATGCTCTGGTCTTTGATCAAAATTCTGGTTTTTGTCGCTGCCGTGACGGCGTTGACATACGGCGGCACCATGTTGATGGACGTGGACGGCGGGGCGACGATAGCCGTCGCCGGAATTTCATTCACGCTCAGCCCGATTGAAATCGTCTTTGCATTGGTCGCGTTGGTCGTGGCGGTGTGGTTGGGGCTCAAGCTTCTTACGCTGTTGGTCGCCACGTTCAAATTTCTGAATGGGGACGAAACGGCAATCTCGCGCTATTTCGACCGCAATCGCGAACGCAAAGGGTATGAGGCGCTGTCCGAAGGAATGATGGCCTTGGCATCCGGCGAAGGGCATCTGGCGATGACCAAGGCCGCGCGCGCCGAAAAATACCTGCAACAACCGCAATTGACGAACCTGCTGACTGCGCAAGCTGCAGAACTGACCGGCGACCGTCGCAAGGCCGAAGACACGTACAAACAACTGTTGTCGGATGAAAAGACCCGATTTGTCGGAGTGCGCGGCATCATGAAACAGAAACTTTCGGACGGGGATACCGACACCGCATTGGCGCTGGCCAAGAAAGCCTTTGCCTTGAAACCACGTCACGAAGAAACCCAGGATGTGTTGCTGAAACTACAGGCCGACAAGGCTGACTGGGCTGGTGCCCGCGAGACTTTGGGCGCCAAATTGAAATCCGGCAGCCTGCCCCGTGATGTCCATAAACGGCGCGACGCTGTGCTGGCACTGTCCGCAGCCCGCGACGTGATGGAGGACGGAAAATCTGTTGAAGCACGCGAGGCCGCAATCGAGGCTAATCGTCTGTCCCCCGATCTGATCCCGGCTGCCGTCATGGCCGCGCGTGGTTATATCGCCGATGGCAACGCCCGCTATGCGACCCGGGTGCTGACCAAAGCCTGGAGCGTGCAACCGCATCCCGATCTTGCCGCGGCTTTTGCCGAGATTGTGCCTGACGAGAATGCAGAGGCACGGCTGAAACGGTTCCGGGCCCTGATCAAACCAATGCCTGATCATCCCGAAACCAAGATGCTGTTGGCCGAGCTGAACATCTCTGCCGAAGATTTCCCGGCGGCCAAACGCGCGCTTGGCGATCTGGTCGAAACCGACGCCACCGCGCGTAACCTGACCTTGATGGCAGCGATCGAACGTGGCGAAGGTGCCGACGATTCAGTCGTACGTGGATGGCTGACCCGCGCCCTGACCGCACCACGCGGCCCGCAATGGATCTGTGACAATTGTCAGCACATCCACGCGACATGGTCGGCGACTTGCGACAACTGCAAATCATTCGACACACTGGCCTGGAAAACACCGCCAGCAACCGATGTAGCCATGCCCGCAGGAACCGAAATGCTGCCGCTGATCGTCGGGCAGGAGAAAGAAGAGCAATTGCCTGCCACAACAGAGATCGTCGAGGCAGAGGTTTTGGAAGAAGTCGCGGACAAGTAGTGCTTTCCACCAAAATTCAGGAATGCTAACAGGCGCGGGTCAGACCGTAGTAGCTTAAAAGGTAGAGCACGTCATTCACAGCTAGCCGACCGATCTACGATTGACGTTTGAGACCGGTGAACTGAAAAAGACGCGTACCAACTCGTAAGGCAATGGTTGGGCTGCAAAAAAGAGAAGAAGGCCTCAATAGCTCAGCTGGTAGAGCAGGTCCTTCGTAAGTAGCGGGTCGGTCCGCGATTGACGTTTAGGACCAGTGAGTTAGAGAAGGCGCACAGTAATTAGTAGGGCCATAGTAGGGCCGCGGAAAAGAGAAGAAGGCCTCAATAGCTCAGCTGGTAGAGCAGGTCCTTCGTAAGGACAAGGTCGGGGGTTCGAGTCCCTCTTGAGGCACCACTCTTCTCACAACACAACCAAATTAAGCACTGGAATCAACACCTTCGGCAAGCCCGTAAGGTGACGTTTTGCGCTTTCGATTTTCGGACATACGGGCTAGGCTGCGCTCAGGATTGGCAAACAGAGCCGATCTCGGGGCGTAGTAACCCCGCCGTCAGCGGTCGGTATCGACCGCAACGATACCTCCTCGAACCCTATGGTCGGGGAGGCGCTGGCGTATGTCCAGGGCTTCGGCCTAAAGGCCAACGCGGTCGTCTGACGGCGGCTTACTAACTCCCCGGCTGCCAGAGGTAACTCTGGTGGCCGATTTCGTTAGTAGAGGAGCCGTTATGAGCAACGTTGATTTGAAGAAACAGGGAACAACCGTCGTCGGTACCTTTGTGCGTTCCCAGATATTGATTTTGGAACTTATCGCTTTTGGTTTTGCCCTGTATCTGCTCCAGCAGAGCAACGTGACCGCCCAAACCTTGGTGGCAATGCTGCTATTCTGCGTGTTCGCCTTTACTCTGATCACTGGCAAAGGTGTTCCGCATTTCCGCCATCGCGGCAAAGCCTTACTGTTTGTGATCGTCGCCGGGTTCTTCTCTTTGCAAGGAGCGGTCTTGTTTGAAGAACAACGCGAGGCGCGTTGGTCCGACCTCCGCGAAAGTGATCCCGCTGCGTACCTGCAAGAACTACGCGACGTGGACGCGGACAGATGGTTTGCCGAGTTGCGCGACTTAGACCCGGAAGCCCATGCAGCGGAGGCCGCAAGACGTGCCGCGCAAGCCCAAGCTGACCGACTTGCCGAATGCTCCAACGAAAAGACTGCGCTGGCCTATGTTATGATCCAAGAAGATGTACGCCGGTCACTGCGCGCGCCATCGACGGCGGAATTTCCGGGGCGCTTCGGCGTGGGGACACGAAACATGGGAAACTGCATCTATCAAGTCGTCGGACACTTCGATGCCCAAAATAGTTTCGGAGCGATGATACGCGGCACATTCACAGGAACGACAGAGTATTTCCCGGCGCGCGGTAGCTGGCGCACGCTGACCTTGGATGTGCAAGGGTAAGTCCAAAAAGGCACTACCACACGTCCTCAGGCGTCCTTCGAGTGGCTTAGTGGGCCGCCCGGAGGTATACCCTCCGCATACGCTAAAACCGCCGCTGCTCAGCCCTCAAGTTTCGCTCATTTCCCTTGCGCAGGGAGGAAGAAAAAAGAGGTACTCGTATAGGAAGTATAGGGTGTATTGGCTGAATTGGTGACCACCACGACAGCACAAGAGAGGGCGATCCAAAGCCGCCCTGTTTGCCTATTTCACCTATATCAAAACGGCGTACCGCCACCTCTCTCAAGGCCACTGTAATCATGGGCGGGATCGATATCACCCAACCACTCGTCCGTCTCTTTCGACCACGGGATTGGTTGACCGATAAAGTCTTCGAACATCCGGCGACAATCTCGCAAAGGAGGAAAATGGTAGCGCATTGAACGCTCTGCCACAGGTTCGCCGTACTTGCCGTAACCGGTGATGAACTTTCCGCTTTGGACCTTCCTGATTCCAGTAAAAATCTTACCTAGATCACGTCCAAACAAGGTTTCATGGACATACTGGGCGTTTGGTTGGGTGCGCTTCATTTCCGAAAACATGGCCGCAATAGTCGTGACGCCGGGTCCGTTTCCCTTCGCTTCCGGTTGCGGCAAGATGCCTGTGTCAAGAAACTGGTAGATATACTTCTCTACCGGCCCTTGGGCTTGGATAATCTGATCAAACAGTTCGGGTGTACGGATCGTCTTGCGAGGGTCTGGACCTTCGGAAATGTCCCGTTCCAGCAATTCGTGCAGCATTGCCTCGTAGCCACCAGATTTCATCTGGCTCATGATTTCCGAGAAGTACGTCTTATCTTCGCGTTTGCCGTCAGATACCTCGAAGACCTGCCAGCGGCGGTCACCGATATCTGCAGGCACAACAGAACGTTCGTTCGAGGTGATCATGAATATCATGTGGTTATCGAGCCAGATCGGATCGACGCCCTTTCGCTCGATCATAATTTGCGGCTCGGTCAACATGGTCTTGATGACCCCGGCATTCTTGCGATCCCCGCCGAACATCGCTTCATCGACATAGACAAACCGCCGTCCTTCGAGATGCTGATTGAAGCGGCCCCTTACATGGTCGTCTTTTGTGATCGAAACAAAGTGCGGCATCCAAATCCGACCATAGGCATTGGCGAGTACACCTTTACCGGTTCCCGGTAGCCCCTTGAGCACCGGTGCGGTTCCGATCACCAGTGCTGGTTGCTGGACACCCAAGGCCATCCAGTTCAGCATCCATTGGAAGTATTCTTGGTTCCCGTCGCAGATGTTATCGAGAATGTGGTCTTTCAGTTTCGACCAGTCCCCAGCTTTGGGATTTACTGCGAACCCCCGCCACATGTTCCAAGAGCGCCCGTTGTGACCAGGAGGCAGCGAAGGGTCAAAGTCCACTTTGTGGTAGTGTGCCGCAAGACGATGCTGTAGCCAAAACCGCGATTTCGGTCGCCAAGTAGTATTACCGTTGTCGTCCGTCACAGGAAACTTTTCCGGCGCCATCCTGTCTTCAAATGCACCTTTGCCCAGCCACGTCAGCACCTCGGTACTAGTGGATTCTTTGAGAATAACTCTGGTTGTTGAGCCATATGTCAGGATGCCAAACCGGGCGTTCATTTCCCGTACAATGGCATTGGAGGGACCTTCCCAGCCACGGTCTTTGGCAAGCTGAAACACGGTGCCAATCGTCAAGCTGCCATCAGGCTCCAACCCTTCCCAAATTTCGATCGATTTCTCATAGCTTTCATATTTGGCAGATGACCTCGACCATTCGTTCCAGATTTCGAAGGCCGCAACGCCCAAGCTGTTCTTCAATGCTAAGCCAAATCTGATCCAGATTTCATAGTCGTCAGCATCAACATATTTGAGCGCTTCGCGGACTTCATTTTCGTCGCCCGGCAATACCTCACTTGAGATTTGACCGACTGGAGTCACCTTCGGCGGTTTTTGCGCTTTCTTCGCCTTCTGCGCTGGCGGTTTGTAGATCGTAGACACATCTGGGTTGAAAAAAGTACTCAGCGAAGGCGCGACAAAACTCTCCCACGGTATCGGTTTTAGATTGGCATCCAGAGGCACGGATTTCCGCGCGTAAGGCAGGGCGACTAGGTTGCCCAAACTGCCCTCACGGACGCGATCATTTTTCGGAAACACCTCAACTTCCGCATCCAACACACCTTTTGTGCCGTACTTGAAGCCACAGGTAGATACGTGATGGCGAAGAAATTCTTTCATCAGCTTTGCCGATTGCGGCAATTGCCAAACCAGCCAGATGTGTAGACCTGCGCCACCACCGGAACGACAACACAAAGGTTTCAGACCTATACTCTTCAAACTATCCACGATGGGCTTTGCGGCTTCTGCCATATCGTCCCAAGTCATGGAGCTATCATGGTCATCGAAGTCGATTACAGCAACTTGAGTGTGCTCACCCAAAACGAAGTAGCAGCCAATTGGCTGCTCCCCGTTTAGATGCGCATGAATAACCTCCTTTGTGATTTCAGCCTTTCTGGGCTGGTACTTTGCCTTTCCTTTCGGATTGTAAGTTGCGTGCACTGTTGGATTTCCAAGTTCTGCTATTTGCTGAACGAGCGCCAAAACGGGACTTGAGGTTCTTCCAGCATCAGGCATTTGCACCTCCCTGCGGTTCGCACGCCAAATCTGCCAGCCAGCTTTCGATATCTGTGCGGCGGTAGAGAATTTTGCCGGTGCGGCTACCGGACTTGGAGCGCAAAAAGCGCGGGCCGTAGCCAAGATGGCGACCTTTTTCGAAGTAACTTGCGCTAAAGCCGGTGATCGCCGGCAGTTCTTTTGTGGTTAGGAATTGTGATTGCGCGGACATTGTGTCCTCCTTTGTCATCTTGTGATGACGAGGACTTTGCCAATGACGCAACGGCCCATGTTGCGAAACAAATTTAAATTATTTCGCAACATGGAGGATTCGGTTAGCGCGCGGTTTTCACACCGTTTTCGCGAAGCTCTTTGCAAATAGTATCAAGGCTCTGAGCCTCAAGTGTTTCCGCGACATCATCATGCTCAACCGCCATGTACACAAAATACTCGCGGAAATTGACACCGTGGCCCTTGCCTTGTTTTCGATAATAAACACCGCTGAATTTCTCGCGTAGACGGTCGTATATAGATTTTCGAGCCTGTTCGTTGGAAGGATCAAAGAACTTGTCAGTGGCCTCCTTGGCGAGGGCCAAGTCTGAGCGGACCTTTGGAAGCTCTGGTGGTGACTTGTCTTTGCGATGCTTCATATAAAGTAAAAATCGGTTCCCTTTGTCGCGATGATGCTCGCTGGCCATGTGTCGAAGCGCGGGCAAATCGCCGTCCTGCTTCACAGTCTCCGCTTTTGAGTTTTCGCCAGTCAATGCGCGGACAGCAACGCTAAGACGGGTTTCTGGGGTATCGTGACCAAGTGGGTGCGCCTCGATAATGGATAGAAGCAGTTTTTCCAAATAGGTACGCCCAAACAAAGTGCCAACTGCATAATCTTCGTAGTTATCTTCGATCTGTTCGGTACTTTTGTCGGACATCGTAACACTCCCACTCAATCTATGTGCTGTTGATCAAATTCTTGAGATCCCACGCGCGCCCGCGCGAAGGCGCAACCGGACGATCACCGGTTAAACACATGAATCTCGTCTTTTCTATGTTCAGGTATGCTCCCGGATTCCTTCGGAGCGGGATTGGCTAACGCACCCATGGCTTTGAGTGCCGTCGATGGGGTGGGGTCACCCGAGAGTCAGTCGCGTGGCTCTTTCAGTTCCAGGATGCGCTTGGCCACCAGTTCGACCGGCTCGCGCAGACGTTCGGCGTTCACCACGATATAGCCACCGGTCACATCTCCATTGGTGCGGTGGTTCAGCAGGCGCTTAAGCGCGTAGTAGGGGACGTCGAGGCTCTCGGCGATGGTGATGAAGGTGCGCCGCAGGTCGTGCAAGGTGAAGCTGACGCCAGACCCGGCCGACACGCGTAGAAGGAACTTTTTGGTTTCGACCAGATGGCCGGTACGACCCGGTCCGGGGAACACCCACGGGGAGTCTGGGTTCGCCTCACGCCGTTGGGCCAACAGGTCGGCCAGAAACTCCGACAGAGGGAGGGTTAGAGGGTCGCCATTCTTGGTGGTCGGCAGGTGAAGGGTCTTGGCCGAGAGGTCAACGTTCTCCCAGCGCAGTTGCATCACTTCGCTGCGGCGCATGCCCGTGAACAGTGCGGTCAGCAGGAAATCCCGGGAATAAACTGGCTCCGCCATAACTGCCTTCCACCATGCGGGCAGATCGCCAGCGGTCACAACGGTCTGGCGGCGGCGCTCCTTGAACCACGCCCGAGCTTGGGTCAAGATTTGCACCGGATTGGGCGCGTAGTCGTCCTGCGTGGCGGAGATGAAATTGTAGACCGAACGGTAGTGGCGCATCACGTTGTTGGCGGTGGTTTCGCCGTGTTTCTTGCCAATCTCCTGATGCTTCTTAAGAACCATCTGGCGGGTGATTTCCTTCATCTCTTTCTTGCGCCAAGCCTTAAGGTACAGCTGTTCCGACCGGCGATAGTTGCTGACCGTATTGGGGGACAGCGTCTTACGGGCCTCGAAGAAACGGTCGAAGGCCATTTCCACGGTGACCCGTTCCCGCTTCTCTTTGCGTTTCTCGGCATTGGGGTCGCGCCCTTCGGCCATCTCGCCCAGAATGACCAGTGCCTTCTTGCGGGCAATCTCCGGCGCAAACAAATCGGCCCGGCCAATCGTCACCCGCCGCGTGCATCGGTTCACCTGCCCTTCGGCAAAGAACACCTTGGAGTTGGCCCCAACCCGTAACCCAAAGCCCGATAGCATAGTGTCGCGATAAAACACTTGTCCGCTCTTGGGGTGGGGAACTTCATCGACTGCGCGGCGTGTAAGACGTAGACTTGGCATTGTGACCCTCCTTCTGGCCACAAGCCAATATAAGTACATCCAGAGAAAAAGCTCGACTTTTCATCATGTTATGAAACCATATGAGACGTGGTGCGACAGAAGGAAAACCTGTCCGGTCTCTTGGTTTTTGGAAGGCAACAGCAAATACAAACTAGCTGACGTGACTATTGCTTGTGAATTGACAAAGCGGTCCGAGCTTTTCAGTTGCCACAATCGAGTCGACTGCCGACCCTGAGACTGTCTGCTGATTGCATCAACGGGCGCTGGCATGTACGTATTCTCAATCCTACGGCATGGCAAAACCGCACCAGACATACGCAAATATGGCGTGACTTGTTAGGATCCGACCCATATGTTGTGCGACACAGCAGCATTGTGTTTCGGGGCGGTATCCCCTCATTCACTTTGCGAGCCAGAAAGAAGTTTCAGCTATGAGGGACAAGCCAGTGTCGTCGGATGTATTCGTGAACAAGCTTACACGACTCCGTGCCGGCAACGCGCCTCGCGTTCTTGACCTGTTTGCAGGCTGCGGCGGGTTATCTCTGGGTTTCAATGCGGCGGGCTTTGAAATCGTCGGCGCTGTTGAACTTGATCCAGATGCAGCCCGCTCACACGGTCTGAATTTCCACCCCGGGAAAAACGCCCATGCCAAACCAGTCGATATTACTGTAACGGGACCCGACGAGCTGGCTAAGAGCTTGGAGCTTGGTGCGACTTCTCAGGCTGTCGATGTTATCATTGGTGGCCCGCCATGTCAGGCGTTCGCCCGCGTTGGGCGGCCTAAGCTTCGTGAAGTGGATGAACATCCTGAAGCCTTTCGGCGCGATCCACGTGCGAGGTTATACCAAGAATACCTCCACTATGTTGAGGCCTTCAAACCGGTCGCTGTCCTCATGGAAAACGTTCCGGACGTCCTCAATCACGGCGGGCAGAACCTCGCGGAAGAAATCTGCGAAGTACTCGAAACCAAGGGTTACGTAGCGGGATATACCCTTCTGAACGCGGCATTCTATGGTGTGCCCCAAATGCGCGAGCGGATGTTTCTCATGGCTTATCGTCGTGAAGCCGCCGATCAAATCGTATTCCCAAAGCCAACCCATTGGGTGCAACTTCCGCCCGGTTATGAAGGCTCGAGAGCCGTTGCGCTCAAATTCCTGAAGAAAGACGGGCTGTTAGAAGACGCTTTTGACTATATTGCACCTCCAGAGGTCAAACCGGACCTGACGCCTGCTGTTACGGCGCGCCAAGCGCTTGGCGATCTACCGCAAATTGATGCGCGCAAAGAGCTGGCCGAAGGCCGACTGAAACGGGGCGCACGACGCTTTGACCAGCTGATTCCATACGGTCAAGCCTCGACACTTTCGGACTATGCTAAGGTCATGCGCTCCTGGCCGGGCTTCGAAGCGAGGAGTGCCCTTTATGATCATGTGATCCGCTACTTGCCGCGCGACTATCCACTGTTCGCGCGCCTCAAGCCGGGCGATCAGTATCCACAAGCCTTCGAACAGGCAAACGTCATGTTTGCAGAAGCCCTCGAAGAGCTCGCAGCCCAAGGCAAACCTCTCAAAGAGGGCTCTGCTGCCTATGACGAGCTAAAAAAATCCATCGTCCCGCCCTATGATCCGGGGAAATTCCCGAACAAGTGGCGTAAAATGTGGGCGGATGCTCCGGCTAGGACGCTGATGGCCCATCTTGGCAAGGACAGCTATAGCCACATCCATTATGACCATGCCCAGGCACGGACCATCTCAGTACGTGAAGCTGCACGGTTGCAATCCTTCCCAGACGGGTTTGTGTTTTCTGGCACGATGAATCCGGCCTTCCGCCAAATTGGCAACGCTGTCCCGCCGCTCATGGCAAAAGCCATAGCAACACAGATGGCCGCTACCCTCATGCAATTTTCTCAAGAGAGTGATTATGGACATCTCAAAGCGGCAGGAGCTCTATAGGCAGGCGCTAAAGAACGACAAAAGCGCCACTCCGAATACAAGCTTTCGAGATGCATTTGGCGTCTCCAATAGTGCCAAAATAATTGGTCGTGGGTTCTTTTGCTTTAATCTCAATCTTGAGAGCCTTGGGCCAAGCGTTGATCAACTTGTCGTCCACTGCCTTTTGCGATTTCCTCCGGAAGACGAAATATATTTTTCGATAATTATCAAAAAGGACATGCCGCAGCTGCGCGCCCGATTGGCTGAAATGAAAGCGGTCGGAACTTCAAAACCTTGGAAGCGCCCCGGTGACGCTGACGAGGTTGAGGACGACAGCGATCAAGATCAAAGCGGTGCAGCCAGTGCACCAGAGTCATTGCCGCAATCGCCTGATGGCCTCGACTACGCCGCCAAGAACAACAACGTCAAAGGATACCTAGCACAGGATGGGCGGCTCTACCTTCGCAATAAGGGCTTTTTTGATGAGCTGCCTGAAGATTTAGGCACTATCAGTCGTCCGGTCGCCATCGAGAAAATCGTGTTTGCGATCTATCCACCAGCCGCAGCGGCCAGACGCTCGCTCCTGGCGCGCGAATTTGTCGGCTATCTGGGCTCGCTCATCGGGCGTGAAAACATCCATGAGGCACGCTCTGTCTGGCCCGAAACCAATGCGGTCAGCCCTGAAATGGCCCGCATGCCGGATACGATCGACCTTCCAGGCATCGAAGCCGCCGTCAGCGCCCTTGGCGGGCACTATCCCAATGGCGAGATCGCGCGCTATCACGCCGGGCTCAATTTCTTAAAGCACAAGCATTTTGTCATACTCTCCGGTCTTTCCGGCACCGGCAAAACCCAGCTTGCTTTGCTCTACGCGCGAGCCATCCACGGTAAAACCGCCCGTGATGCCGATGATCCATTCCTCTTTGTTTGCCCCGTCAGGCCGGAATGGACCGACCCGGCAGGGCTGACTGGCTACTATGACGTGCTGACCGATCGATACGTGGTGCCGCCTTTCTTGGAGGCGGTGCTCGTCGCCACAGCATTCAAAGACTCTCCTGTCTTCGTCATTCTCGATGAGATGAACCTTGCTCGCGTTGAGTATTATTTCTCTGACGTTCTTTCTGCCATCGAGACGGGCGAAGCTCTACCATTGCATTCAAACGGAGTTCCGCTTGAAGGATCGACGGGAAGCAGCATCCCCGCATCGATCCCACTGCCGCCAAATCTGTTCATAACCGGTACGATCAATATCGATGAAACCACCAACCCCGTCAGTGACAAGGTGCTCGACCGGGCCATTCTCATCGAGATGAACGACGTCGATGTTGATGGCTACATCACTAAGATCGAAGCCGAGCAACCGGCGCTTGGCACGGCCTGCGGTGCCTGTCGGACGCATCTTGTTACCCTGCAAAATATCATGACCGGACATCGGCTAGGTTTCGGCTACCGATTGGTCAGCGAAGTAATCACATATCACAACTTCGCCGTACGGAAACTCGGACAGAGCTCAGACGAAGTGCTTGATCAGCTAATGATCCAAAAGCTCTTGGTCAAACTTCGAGGCTCTGAAGCACAGCGCTCGCTTCTTGAAGACCTTACCAAGCAGCTCTCATCATTGCCGCGCTCCAAAGCACTTCTCGATGGCCTTGCCGCCGATCTAGACGAGTACGGCGCGTTCCAGGCCAGCCGATAGAGCACCGGACGCGTGCCCTCGCTGCATATCATCTCTGAGGACACGGGCGCATCCTGGCAGATCTGGCCCGCCGCCGATGTTATCCCACCGGGCGAAGTGCGCGAATCCGCCAGCTACATCTTTGAGCTCCGCGACAGTGATCATGCTCAGGACACGGATCTTTTGATTGATGAGGTGCCGCTCGAAGCGCTGAGATCGCGCAAACCCGGCGCCGCACGCTGGCGATGGCAGACAGGATTTCACGCAGGGGAAGTCGCAGCAGAGCTCAAAACTCCTGGGCGCAATTCCATCCGTTTTGATCTAGTCACCGACCCCGACCGCAAGAAGCTTACTCGCGATGACTTCGATACCATGCTGCGCGATATCCTCACGGATAGCTTCGCTCTGTTTGCCCTTACAACCTTCCGAAAGGGCATAGCCCAGGGCATCAGTGCTAAGCCGCCTGCCATTGCCCGGCTCGAATATCTGCGATCGAGAATGGACGATCTTGAACGCGTTCTCAAAGAAATCGAACGCCGTCCACGCCACCATTTACGCTCTCAAGAGCGTGTCATTCCCTATCACCAAGTGCGCAAAGCCACCGGTGACGAAGTGATCCGGTCATTTGCCCGTGGCCATGTCGCGCGTGTACCGCCAAACACTCGACTGCCATCCACGCTTGGCGGCTTTCTGCCGCTGGATTTCCGAGTCCGACAACGCTTTAGCTCCTTTGATCTGCCGGAGCACAGGCAAATGGCAGCCGTCCTGTCTTCATGGGCGGCATGGCTCACCGTCTCCGCCGATCAACTGCAAAAGATAACCACAAGAGGTGACCCCGAAACGAGCCAATCCGCTGCGCTCTGGGCTAATCGCTGCCGCCGTCTGGCGCGGCGACTGCATGTTATGCGAAATACCGATCCGCTCAAAGATCTGCCGAGCGCACCACCGCAGCTCCAACTAACCTCGCTATTCCGCAGCGATCCCAGATATCGCAAGTTCTACAAGCTCTATCAGCAGTTTAACTTAGGCTTAGCCTCTATCTTTGGGGATTTTCTCAACCTGCCGCTGGCTCGCACTTTCGACCTATATGAGCTCTGGTGCTTTTTGCGGTTGGTTCATGCCGGTGTGAAGCAATTTGGTCCGACTGCTGTGGACTTCAAAAATCTATTCATCCGGGATGGGGCAGGCGGTCTCACCATCGCTGCAAGCGCCGTCACCGTAAAAGTCTCCAAAGATTGGGAGCTTATGTTCCAAAAACGCTATGAAGAGTTTTGGAAAGCCGATGATAAACGCGGTTCCTTCAGCCGAACAATGACACCCGATATTGTCCTGGCTGGACCAAACCCCAAGGCCCCAGGCCCGCCCAAGCTCATAGTGCTTGATGCGAAATACCGGATAGACACCGCGCTCAATGACGCCATTAGCTCGATTCACACCTACCGCGATGCATTGGTTGAAGATGCTGGCAGAGGTGATTTTCCCCGGATCGTGGAAGCTGCTTACCTGCTGACACCCCATATCCCCGATGCCGGTAGTCCAGACTTTCAGAAGACGGCCATGCCAGGGCGGCTCTTTCACCCTGACTACCGCTCAACCTTCCGCTTTGGGGCTGCAACTCTTAAACCGGGCATGCCGCTTGCTGAAATCTGCGCCTGCCTGCGCGCGATCATCGAAGATGCACGCGATAAAACAAGCCGTTCAAAAACGCGATAAAACCATGGATGTTCTCACAAAAGAGCAGCGTCGAAAGAACATGCGCAACATTCGCGGGCGCGGAACAAAACCTGAGCGTTTCTTGGGACGGGCACTGCATGCACAAGGTTTCCGCTATCGCCTCAATGTCGCAAGCCTTCCCGGATCACCAGATTTGGTTTTTCCAAAATACAGAGCTGTGATCTTCGTCCATGGGTGTTTCTGGCACGGCCATGACTGCCATCTCTTCAAAGTCCCAGCCACACGACAAGACTTTTGGTTGGATAAGATAAACAAAACCAAAGCGCGAGACGCGTACGCCACCGAATTGCTCATAGACCAAGGCTGGCGTGTCATGGTCGTCTGGGAATGTGCTCTAAAAGGCCGGGGCAAGCATACGGTCGGGCAAATTCTCGAGAGCTGTGGGACCTTTCTGCGAGGCGATGACGTTCAACTCGAAATCAGGGGACTGCCTCTTCCCTAACATCCAAGCCGACCGCTCGTTCGACCGACCCCGCCGATGCACAGCATGATGCGCTCTATGAACACAATTGAGGGTGGAAACAGGTGGATTATTGCGCGTATATTACTCCTGACCGTCTCTGAGGTGAAAAGAGCGCTCCCCGTTCTTAGATGAGACGATAGTTACTTCTGGGCTTGGCATGAGATTAACGTTTCTAGACAAAATTGAAGAAGATGGAGCAACATGCTTGCTCTGCAGAACAACACTTAAAGACTACGTCTCGTCCTTAGGGGGCGACTTCCAAGATTATTTTGTACAAAGAGCAATCGTAACAAACAAGTTCCTAGATCAACTTTGGGAAACGGTTTCGAGAAAGCGGCACATTCCAACCATTGTTTTAGTTACGAATGACCAGAAATCTGAACTTCAAATCGGTGAAGAATTTCAGATTAATGGTGAAATTAAAATTCTGGACGGATTGCAAAGAAGCGCGCGGCTTCATGCCATTTGGAATACTCTGGTTTTTCTCGAGACCGAATTCGAAGACGATCTAGAATTGAACGGGGCGCGTCTTGCGAGAAAACACAGCTCACGGCTGAAAGAACTGGACTGTGCGCCATCTCTTTTTGTTAAGATGCTCTCGACGAAGCGTACCCTTCAGAAAAGTGAAAGCCTTTATGACTTTTTTAACAATAACTTCATTTGGCTTGAGGTGTGGGTAGGACTCACCGAAGCCGAGCAAGTGAAAAAGATGCTCGTGTTGAACGCGGGGCATAAGACCGTCAACATTAAGCACCAAATTGAGCTTCTCTTTATCGAGTATCTTCCGCTTCTAAAGGAAGCCATCCCAAATGCAACAGTGTATCGCGAACGCGACGTTAGTTCTCAAAGTTACAGCAAGAACAGGCGACCCAATGATTTTCATTTCGCCCATTTGATATCTGCATTTGAGTCGTTGAATTCAGCGAAACCAATTACTACAAATTCAGAATTCTCTGCGGCCAAGTCGTTCGCAAGCGGCGATGAAACGGAAAGCGACGAGCTTTCGAGAGTTGATCTCGAAACAATGCAGAAATTTGCGCATACTATATCGGAACTGGATTCACATCTCTCCGATAGGATCGGCGTGACGTGGCTTGGAAGAGAAGTAGTGCTCGTTGGCTTGTTTGCTGCCATTGGTAAGCACGCGAAAGACAATTATGTGTCGGCATTGTCCGGGCTAGAGCATTTTGAATCCCACATCGGCGAATATGTAGGTTCATTGAATCTCTCAGAGTTCGAAGAAGTTCGAAATAGCCTTGATCTTTCAAAAGTGAACATCGGCGCAAAAAACAAGAAGGCTGTCTATGAAGCGACTCTGGAATTTCTTGATGCACCTTCTTTGGAGAAATTCGACTGGCGAAAGCACTTCGAGGGGTAGCACCGTGACGTTCCGAGAGAGCTTTCCAGAAAAGATCCGACAAGCCTTCAATGTTGGCGACGAACAAATTGACTCCGTAGCCGGAGAGGAAGAAAACACTAAACTTCTCGATGAATTGGCAGTCCTAGAAGAGGCGCTAGAAAAACTTGAGGACTTGTCAGGTGAAGGAAATACGTTCCTCGAGGACCTACTATCCGCCCGAGATGGATTTGGGGAGAGCATCGTTTTCTCTGAAAGAATTCTGGGTAGTGCGGATAATCTCTTTCTTTCGCTGAACCTAGCCGACATGCTTTCGGAGGAAAACTGGGACGAAGAAATTCCCGAGGATCTATTTGGCTTTGAAATTCACGACCTCCCCGGTTTTGACAATGTATCAAAAATAGATGGAGACAGGGTAAGGGTGGCGGCTTTTGAGCCTGCAACTGGAAAGCCTCACTTTATCGCCTTTTTTGACTTTCGAGACGTGTCAGATCTGCGAACCGCTCTGCAAGATGGCGGTTTCAGGGAATTGGATGGTGGACAGCTTTCGCTTGCGGCAGTTGCAACACTTTTTGCTGATTCTGGTGATAGCCTTTTGGGCAAGTGTTTTTGCGTTTGTGGTTCAGATTCTGCCGAAGCAAGGTCGGCAACCCTAAAGTACCATCTAGTGCTAAATGGCTTTGTTCTCGTGGAACCGAAACCACTTCTTGCACGCCCGAATTTCGTTTCGGTGGCGGACACGCTAGAGGTTTCCGAACACTTCGAGCAGTTTTTGGAGCCCTTTGAAATTCTGGGTGAGTTCAACTCTCGAGCGTCTGTGCTAGATGCCTTTCTAAGCGTTTATCATGCTCTTGAGAACTATATGCTGCGAGCCAGAATCGCACAGGTGACGAACGCTCAGGCCAACAACTCAATTTTCAGCATTCGCGATTTTAAAAGGCTTTCTCTGGCGTCCGAAGATTCAGAGCAAAGACACCTTATTAAACTCTTTGACGCCTGTTGGGATGAAAACATCGGCGGCCTGTCTTTGTCAGACTTCGCCAATCAGTGTCTTACTAATCTTCTTGGGCACGCGGACTTTGATAATTCTGATTTTGATGATTTTTTGAATCGGTTAACTCTAAACCGTTCGGGTTCCGCCGCTGCCAATCCAGCAAACTGGAATGATTTTAGGGGGCGGGTACCAAAACTAATTTATCTATTGCGATGCTCAGTTGTTCACAACAAAGAGACTGAATATCACATTTCAAACAGGGAGTTAGATAATCAAACAAGACTACTTGTTATCACGGATTTCTGTATTCCGGTAATGAGCCAGTTGGCGTTTGGTGTTCCTGCTTTGACCCACAACAATCCTGTTAAGTACAACATGAGAGCAATCAGCTTATATTGAGAGATCTGCGATCCTCTTCTTCTACCTGTTTGGTCGGTTCAGAAACCAGCCGAAAGATCGTGAGATTTGTGGCGGGCTAAGCATCTCTGGCGAAAGAGGCGAACAGTGTGAAATTGGAAAAGTTCGATGACGCGTCCTGGCGACAAAGGCTCGCCGACGGCCTTGTTGTTCTTTCCTCGGCCCAAAAGCCTTACCTTCATCGATATTGGCAATCCCACGGCTTTCCTGCTCAGGTAACGTATAACAATCATGACGAAACTCCGTTTCCTGCCGACGATCTTTACATGGTCTACGAGGACGCGCGGCATTCAATTCGTTTCGGCAATGCTGAGTACTATTCGGAATTAAAAGCTGCGCTCGATCCTGTGCGCGGAGTTTTGCGGGATCACCCAGTCATTGCTCAAGCGCTTGGGCCGCGGATTGATAGCGACGAAGTTCAGGTTGGAGTTTTGAACTCAACCACACTCACCAGTCTTAGCCAGATGATTGTAGGTCAAATGGCGCAGAATGGATCAGGTTCGAGTGACGGGTTCCTACAAACCGCATCAAGACTGAACGCGCTGCTCTTGTCGTCAACATTGAGACCCGATCTTGGCCAAGCAAACGACCTGAATGTCGGGATGGACGTTGCACTCTTTTTTGGTCTCCGTGTTCCCCATGAGATTGACCTTGGTGAAGGGTACTCTCTTATCCCGCTAGCTCTCCTAAAAAACTTCGTTGATCGTGAATGGCTTCGGGAAGTTGCTCCTGAACACGTCGAATGGCGTCGCACGGAAGCAATGTTCGCAATCATCCACAGGTTTGCTTGGCGTCCACACATCCGCAACAAGCATTCCATTGACGAACGCTCGTTCAAGGCGCTCCCACCGTTGTTTCACCGCTGGACGGAGGAGTTTTCCAATTTGCTGACCGTCACGCTTGGAGCACGAACGACTCGAGTCATGACGTTTGAGGGCTGCATTTCTAGAGTGGCGTCAGATTTGCTTGGGCAGCACCATGGGCCAAACTCGCCTCAAAAGGGTCGGCCGATCAGCCACCTGTTCAGCTCATTTGCAAAGTTTGAGGAAGCGGACGTCAAAGATATCGAGAAAGCACGGTCTCTTTTCTCGCGCCGAGCAAAAACGGACTATGCTGACTTTGCGCCTGCAATGTATCGACTGGCGGAAGCCTATAGTCGGGACGGGCGCTTTGCAGCGCAAGACAGAGTTTTGGACCTTGCGATCGTTTTCGAGCGGATGTTCAAACCGGGCAACAGACAGATAAGCAAGACCCTCCAACATGAGCTCGCTGAGCTACTCGGGAAAGACGAAGAAGAAAAAAATCTCATCAAAGACAGAGTGGCTCATTTCTACAACGTGCGTTCGGCTATCATTCATGGACCCCTGGATAATCGCAAAGAGAGGCTTCTAAGAGAAGTCGAACCAGCGTGGTTGGCAGGCGCAAAATTTGCACGAGATGCGCTGTTACTAAAACTCGAGTAGTGAGATTTGCCTAATCAGGTCGTTAGTAGGGCACCAATCTGGAGGTTCGTAGGGGATTAGTAGGGCGTGTGCATCAAACAATCGGAAACGCCATCTGACTGCGTCCAAAGGCTCGCTCCGAATTAGTCAAGCAATCGTAAGGCCTTATGCGACTGACGGCGGCGCGGTCCAGTTCTGTCCAATAACTCGACGCCAAAATTCGTAAGGACAAGGTCGGGGGTTCGAGTCCCTCTTGAGGCACCACTCTTCTCAAAAACGTAGAATTAAGAAATTAAATCAAAACTATAGACGGCTTCACGAGACGCCGTTTTTGTATTCGGTTTTCAATGCTCCCGGCCAGATCAGGACCCTATCCAAGACCTTCAGCGCCGTATTTCAGGATCACAGGAACGATCAGTTCTTCTTCGTCCAGAAGGTGACGATTCAACAATCGCTCCAACTCTTTCAGTTGGGTCCGAAACGCGCCTGCGGCATCCTGTAATCCGGTCCGGTCATCGGCCGTGGAGATGACCGCATTCGCCTTTTCCACAAATGTGTTCAGATACCCGTCAATCGCGTGATGATCGCTATCCAGAATGTCAAAACCCGTGGTAACCCGGCCATCACGCTGGGACAGTTTGGGAAAGTAGTAAGTATCCTCAATCGTGTGGTGCTCGTGCAGGCCGTTGACGAACATACCGCCATAACGTGACACCACTGCCAGATAGCGACCTGCATCGACTTTGTGATCAATCAATGCTTCGGCCGTGCCGCGCATCTCTTTCATCAGACGACGGAACATCAGGTGCCGGTCCAGCCAGAACCGGATCAAACCGTCAAAGCCTGGGTCTTGTTCCCACGCATCCCGGGGATACTCTTCCAGCAAGACGCGTAAAGCGTCTGGCAGGCCGATGCGGGTCTCCAAGGCAAGGTCGGTCATGGCAAGTCCACTTCGTTGGAAGCCAAGACATAAGCCCAAGCAGCCGCATAAACCACGATATTCTGCCGACATGACGAATCAAATTCAGGGTCAGTAACAGAAGCGAAAGTCAGATCATTCCGCCGGTCGCCCAAAATCTATCCACATCTTGCGCGTGTTCTGGGTTCACCCCCACCGCTGCAAATTGTCGTAGGGTCAAGTGCCGATTGGCCTTGCCATTTTCGTTAACAAATCAAAAGATAATGACATCCGCGCGACAAGCGCGTGACAATTCCAATGAATGCGCTGGCCAACTGCGCACCAAATCAGGGAGATTCTCATGACATTGAAAACAAAATTAATGGCGACCACCGCCGCATTCCTCATCGCCGCAGGCGGTGCAGTGTATGCCGATGGGCACGCCACCCATCCTGAAACCGGCGAAGCGCTCGCCTCTGACCAGACCTTCACCTATCGCGTGGGTGATGAAAGCCCATCCTACGATCCCGGCCTTGTCGAAGACGTTGACGGCGCCGATGTCGTGCGCGACCTGTTCGAAGGCCTGATGAACCAGGACGCCGCCGGGAACCTGATCCCAGGTGTTGCGACCGGTTACGAAGTCAGCGAAGATAATCTGACCTACACATTTACACTGCGTGACAATGCAAAATGGTCCAATGGCGACCCTGTCACTGCTGGCGATTTCGTTTATGCGTGGAAACGCGCCGCCGATCCGGCACTTGGTTCACCCTACGCCTGGTACATCGAACTGATGTCCATCGAAAACGCATCTGCCGTCATTGCCGGCGACATGGACCCATCAGAGCTGGCCGTGACAGCTGTCGATGACACAACGCTAGAGGTGCGCCTGGCGCAGCCGCTGCCATATTTCCCACAGATGGTCACCCACGGCACAACCTTCCCTGTGCATCAGGCCACTGTCGAAGAACATGGGAGCGATTGGGTGCTGCCCGAAAACATGGTGTCCAACGGGGCCTATGTTTTGACCGAGTTCGTGCCACAAGAACGGCTCGTCCGGGAACGTAACCCAATGTATTGGGACAACGACAACACCATCATTGAAAAGGTTGTCAAACTCGTCGTTTCTGACGAGAACGTCGCGCTGACGCGTTACCTTGCAGGCGAAATGGATCGGACCATCGTACCGGCCGGCCAATTCCCAAGCCTGTCGCAGCAATACCCGGAACAGGCTGTATCCGTGCCACGCGCATGTTCTTACTACTACATGTTCAACCTGCGTGACGCAGCGCCTGACGAGTTGAAGAACGCCGATGTGCGCAAGGCGCTTAGCCTCGCACTTGACCGTGACATCATCGTCGAAGCCGTGCTCGCTGGTGGTCAGAAACCTGCCTACACATTCACCCACTGGGCAACCGCCGGGTTTGAAACGCCTGACATTCCAATGGCAAGCATGACGCAGGCCGACCGTAATGCAATGGCGCAGGAATTGCTGGCTGGTGCTGGTTATGGCTCTGACAATCCGCTCAGCATTGACCTGGTCTACAACACCAACGAATCGCACAAGGCCGTTGCCATCGCGGTAAGCCAAATGTGGAAACAGACGCTGGGTGTTGAAACGACGCTGGCCAATCAGGAATGGCAGACCTTCCTTGAAGCCCGCAACAATGGTGACTTTGATGTGGCGCGGGGCGGCTGGTGTGCCGACTACAATGAGGCCTCGACCTTCCTTGACCTGATGCAGTCCGAGTCCGGCTATAATGACAGCAAATACGTCAATGCCGAAGTTGATGCGCTGCTGGCCGAAGCCAAGACTTCGAACAACCCTCAGGCCAACTATGACAAGGTAGAAGAGTTCATCGCTAAGGATACCCCGATTATCCCAATCTACCACTACGCCTCGGTATATATGTATGCTGAGGATCTCGAAGGCTGGCCCTACGAGAACTTCGAGCAGAACTGGTACTCAAAGGATCTGTATAAGATCGCTGAGTAATCACACATCGTGATGAACCGCGCCCCTTGATCAGGGCGCGGTTTTCCCATTCTGTTTGGATACCTGTCCCATGCTGAGCTTCGTTGTTCGCCGCCTTGCCGTGGCCATCCCCACCCTGTTGATCCTGGTTATCCTGTCCTTTGTTCTGATGTATGCCGCCCCAGGCGGCCCCTTCAACTCAGAGCGGCCGCTGCCGCCCGAAGTGCTCGCCAATATCGAGGCGAAATACGGACTGGATCAGCCGTTCTGGAAACAAATCGTCAACTATGTCTGGGGCGTCGTCTCCAGTTTTGATTTCGGCCCGTCTTTTCAGTTCAAAGACCGCAGCGTCAATGACATCATTGCGCAAGGGTTCCCTGTTACCCTGACCTACGGGTTCTGGTCATTTGTCGTGGCCGTGATCGTCGGTGTTTCACTGGGGATCGCCGCCGCTATCCGCCAGAACTCATGGCTGGATTACATGGCCGTCGGCATTTCCATCGGGGCGCAGGTGCTGCCGAACTTCGTGATGGCACCGATCTTGCTGCTCACCTTCACGCTTTGGCTGGGCTGGCTGCCCGGCGGCGGTTGGAATGATGGGCAATGGCAGTATCTGATCATGCCGGTCATCGCCCTATCAACATCCTATATGGCATCAATTGCACGGATCACCCGGTCATCAATGCTTGAAGTGCTGAACACCAATTTCATCCGCACAGCGCGCGCCAAAGGTTTGCCCATGCGGCGGGTCATCTGGCGGCACGCGATGAAGCCAACAATACTGCCGGTCCTGTCCTATCTGGGGCCCGCATTTGTCGGCATGATCACCGGTTCGGTGGTGATTGACGTGTTCTTTTCCACTGGTGGGATCGGGCAGTTCTTTGTGAACTCTGCCTTCAACCGCGATTATTCGGTCATCATGGGTATCACCATTCTGGTGGGCACCCTGACCATCTTTTTCAACCTTGTGGTCGATATCCTGTACGCATGGATCGATCCAAAAATCCGCTACTAAGGGGGTCCATAAGATGTTTCCCGATAAGGCGACAGTTGAATCCGTCGGCGACGCTATTGACCTTGCAGAGGTTAAAGGCCGCTCTCTCTGGGCTGATGCCCGCATCCGGTTTTTCCGCAACAAGGCCGCAGTGGTTTCGCTCGCGATTCTGGTCGCTGTGGCCAGCTTTGCCCTGTTTGGCAACTTCTTTGCCCAGTGGGAACGGGATTTCGTTGATTTCGCGCTTATCGGCGCCAACGCCGCCAAGGGCGTACCGTCAATAGAAACGGGTCATTACTTCGGCACTGACAGCAATGGGCGCGACCTTTTTGCACGCACGGTGCAGGGCACTGGCATCTCGCTCATGGTGGGGATTGTCGGTGCATTGGTGGCCGTGATCGTCGGGACGCTTTATGGGGCGACGGCAGGTTACTTCGGCGGCCGGATCGACGGGATCATGATGCGGATCGTTGATGTCCTGATGTCCATTCCGTTCATGTTCGTGCTGATCCTGATGCTTGTGATCTTTGGGCGGTCGATCTTCATGCTGTTTCTGGGGATCGGACTGATTTCCTGGCTGGATATGGCCCGGATCGCCCGTGGTCAGACCCTGACCATCAAGAACAAGGAATTTGTCGAGGTCGCGGTCGCAACGGGTGTGCAGCCGATCAAGATCATCCTGCGCCATATCGTGCCAAACCTGCTGGGAATCGTGATCGTCTATGCAACCTTGCTGGTGCCGTCGATGATCATCTTTGAAAGCTTCATCAGCTTTCTGGGCCTCGGCGTGCAGGAACCCAACACATCGCTTGGCGCATTGATCAATGAAGGATCACGCACCATGCAGTTCGGCTTTTACTGGCAGATCGCTTTCCCGCTTTTCTTTTTTGTGCTGACCATCTTTGCCTTCTTCTTTGTAGGTGATGGGCTGCGCGACGCGCTTGACCCCAAGGATCGGTAAACCATGGCATTGCTTGAAATCGACAACCTTATGGTGACTTTCACCACCGCTGATGGCGATGTCCATGCGGTCAATGGCGTCAGCCTGAATATCGACAAGGGCGAAACCCTCGCCATTGTCGGAGAAAGCGGATCAGGAAAAAGCCAGACCGCCTTTGCCGCGATGGGGCTGCTTGCCAAAAACGGGCGGGCCACCGGCACAGCCAGGTTTGACGGGCGTGATCTGTTGACGATGGACCAACGCGCGCTGAACAAAATCCGCAGCCAGGACATCGCAATGATCTTTCAGGATCCGATGACCTCGCTCAACCCTTATATGCGGGTCAGTGATCAGATGGCCGAGGTGCTGATGCTGCATAAAGGCGTCAGCAAATCTGATGCGGTGACACAGTCGGCACAAATGTTGGATGCGGTGCGTATCCCGGATGCGCGCGCACGGATCACCATGTACCCGCATGAATTCTCCGGCGGGATGCGGCAGCGGATCATGATCGCCATGTCCCTGCTGTGCCAGCCCCGCTTGCTGATCGCTGATGAACCAACAACTGCGCTGGACGTAACGGTGCAGGCCCAGATCATGCAGGTCCTGTCCGATATTCGACAGGATTTCGGGACGGCCGTGATCCTGATCACCCACGATCTGGGAATTGTTGCCGGATTCTGTGACCGCACGCTGGTGATGTATGGCGGGCAGATCATGGAAGAGGGACCAACCGACGACGTTTTCGCAACACCTTCGCACCCCTATACGAAGGGGCTTTTAAAAGCTGTGCCAAGGCTTGATCAGGCCGAAACCGAACTGGCTACGATCGCGGGCGAACCGCCCGACATGTCGCGCCTGCCCAGCGGCTGCCCGTTCTCGCCGCGCTGTGCGCAGGTGCTGGATAACTGCCGGTCCGACAGACCCCCGCTGGAGTTGCTGGATAACCGCCGCCGGGCCTGTCACCTGCCAATAAAGGAGGTCGCGTAATGGCACCGATCCTTTCTGTTCGCGATCTTTCCGTAACATTCGATGTCCGTCGCCCCGGCTCCTGGCCCTGGACGCCGCCGCGCCCGTTGCACGCAGTGTCCGAGGTGACGTTTGATCTGGCACCCGGTGAATGCCTTGGCATCGTTGGTGAATCCGGGTCTGGTAAGTCGACTCTTGCCCGCGCCATTATCGGGACGATCCCATCATCGGGTGGCAATATCTTCTTTGAAGATCACGACTTGGCCAATATGGACCCGCGCCAGCGCCGGGTGCATCGGCGCGATGTGCAAATGATCTTTCAGGACCCGCTTGCCGCCCTGAACCCGCGTATGACGGTAGGCGAAATCATCGCCGAACCGCTTATCACCCACGAACCCGGCACCCCCCGCAAAGAGGTCAAGGCCCGGGTCGGCGCGCTGATGGATCGTGTTGGCCTGCTGCCAAATTTGATCAACCGCTACCCACATGAATTTTCTGGCGGCCAGTGTCAGCGGATCGGTATCGCCCGCGCGCTGATCCTGAACCCCAAGCTGGTGATCTGTGATGAACCGGTATCGGCACTGGACGTGTCGGTGCAGGCCCAGGTGATCAACCTTCTGATGGAATTGCAGCGGGATATGGGCCTGTCGATGATCTTCATCGCCCATGACCTGAGCGTCGTCAAACATATTAGCGACCGGACGCTGGTGCTTTATCTGGGGCGGGTGATGGAAATGGCGGACAGTCACAAACTGACCACCGCTCCTGAACATCCCTATAGCCAAGCGCTGATTTCATCGGTGCCAATCCCCGATCCTGTGCTTGAACGCGCGCGGCCACGGCCCATTCTGGAAGGTGAGCTTCCATCACCACTGGCACCGCCATCCGGTTGCGTGTTCCGTACGCGTTGCCCCAAAGTGCAAAGCTGTTGCGCGCAGGAAAAACCGGCGCTTCAGGATATCGGGGGCAACCATCTAGTCGCTTGCCCTTATCACGAGGCTGAAAGGGTTCTTGCCGTCGGGACCTAGGCCCCGGAACAGAACCCTATGACCAAAGCGGCTTGGCGTTCTTGAGGTGCCGGGCGACAAAATGGCGGGCCTGTTTCCCCTTGGGGTTCATGCGCGCCAACGGCCTGTTCATGAAGGGCAGATCGCCAAAGATCTCGGCAATTTCCTGCTTTGCCTTGGCGCTCATCGCATTCATTGCATGTGTCCCGGTATGCAACGTTTCGGCCAGCGCGCCGTCAGCTTCAACAATTTCATGGCTGTCGCACAGGATATGATGATAGGTCACATGTTCCAGGTCGTCCGCGACATCGATGCCGTCAACCGCAAGCAATTGCTTCGCCGGAACCAGAATCTCCTGAGTGTCGAACATACGGATCGCAATCTTGGATTTCAGGAGGATGCGGTGCTGCGGCGACACAACCAGGTCGCGGGCCGGTGTGTTTTCGCCCAGCGCGCCTGCCTTGATGCGGATCGGACGCAGATTGGGTTTTGCGGCCAATATTGCAGCATCCATGTGCCGATGGCCGATCCAGCGCAACGGTTGTAGCCCATGGTCAAGCGTCTGCACCATGTCACCGATGCGCAATGCCTCAATCGGGCGCAGGCCCCGATCAGTACCAATCAGCGTGCCATCGGCAAAGCAGACGACTGAAAAGTCGATATTCTCGAAATTTTCGAAGGCGATATTGCCAACCTGACCGCTTTCGTCACCATCTGTGATCTGATAGCGGCCTGCGGGGTTATTCCCCGGTGCCTCTGCGCCGCTGATCAATTCGCTGAATGTTGGCTGGCCCGGACCGCCAAAGGCGACAGGCGGCGCGCCATTCTGCGGCGTAAAGATACCAATGGCGTTGTCATCAATCCCGCTGACCTCTGTCGTCATCAGATCAGTGGTGGTCAGGGTGATGGTATCGGCTTCAGCAACATCCTCGTCAGCGATGTAGGTTTCGACGCTGGTGGTTGTGTCGGTGGTGCCGTCATTGGTTTTGGCGATTGTCGCGGTGCCACTATTGTCGACATCAACGGTGATCGTCTCACCCGTTAGCGACGATCCGTTTTCGGCGTCAAATGTGTCAGCACCCTCGCCGCCAGCAATTGTATCGGTGCCAGCGCTGATAACAAAAGTATCATCACCAACCCCGCCATCCAGCGCGTCAGTCCCTGCACCGCCGTCAATGGTATCGCTGCCCAGCTCACCAAAGATGGTATCATCGCCGCCGCCGCCATCGATGGTGTCATTGAACCCGGTTGGCTGATCAGCGGGGATCGTATCAAAGAAAATCTCTGTCAGGTCGATCCGCTGGCCGCCCGGCTCTAGGTTGCCATAAGAGATTTCAACTGACGCAACGGGGCCAGCAATTTCGACGAGGAGCGAATTTTCCGCGTCCGACGGATCTCCATTGCCGGTCCCATCGATGGCGGTCGCTGTATCGTTACCCGCAACACCATCGGCATCGGACAGCACCATGTTGGCACCGCCCGTCAGTGTCACCTCAACCGGATTTCCATCGGCATCAAAGGCCCGGATGGTGACAACATCGCGCCAACCGGCATCATCGATATCGTTCAGCCGGAAGTTAACATTCTGAACTTCATCCTCGACGGTTGCATCGTTGGATGAAAAGGAAATTGTGGTCGTTGATGTATCGCCTGTACCCCGACCGGCCAACAAAATGGCGTTGTCAGTAACACCGTCACCATTGTTCAGCCCATCGGTATATTGGCCATCAGAGCTGTTAAATTCGAAACCTGCCGCGGTATTGTTTGGGTCATCATCTGCGAAGCTGAGCGACACCTGCATGGTGCCGGTGTCCAGACTGAAGCCAGCACTGACATCATCATCGTCATCGATTGCTGTACCGTCGCCGCTGGGGTCGGGAATGGCGCTGAAGTCCGTGCCTTCGCTGTTCACTTCATCCGGGTCAATCGAAGTGTCACCGCGAATGACGTCCGCGCCGCCACCACCATTGATGATGTCGTCGCCCGCGCCACCGTAAACTGTGTCAGCGCCGCCGCCCGCATTAATCGTATCATCACCGGCGCCGCCATCGACGGTGTCGGCACCGCCGCCAGCGTCCACGGTGTCATCACCGCTGCCTGCAAATATCTCGTCCGCGCCCGCGCCTGCAATGATTTCGTCGCCACCGCTCAGATCAAGGTTGGCGAATGGCGCATCGTCAATCTCTTCATCGCCGGAACTCAGGTCTGCGTAAGGTACTTCATCCGGGCTCGGGAAGAAGTTGACAACACCAACTGTCGCAGTCCCGGTCGGAACGCCCGGTGGCAAAATGGTGAAGTTGAGCGTACCGCCGCCTTGCTGTTCAAGATGGTACCCGGTGAATGTCTGGCCGCCGACAGTGAAGGTAAACGTCGCTTCCAGAAAGAACTCCGACCCATCAACCAGCACTGTCCCTGATCCATCTCGGATAAAGGCAAGTTGATCGCCGTCGGGGTCAGATGACACCTCCTGCGTGACACCGTCACCTTCAGCAACGAGATCCCCGTTATTGTCCTGCAAGAGGATCTCAATCTCAGGGGTCGTACCGATGTTGAATGTGTCACCGGTCTGATAGGTCTGAAACCCGATCAGATCGGTGTTAAGATAGCCTGTAAACGAACGAATTGTCATCGTAACTGCGCACCTTGTTCAAAGTCGCGCTATTCATACATTCTAAGGTGTAAAAAAATAGGCAAAATAGCGGCGAAACGAAGAGAGATGCACAGACGTTACATTTTCTACGTCAAATAGGATAAGCAGCCATTAAGCGTTCGACCTGTGGTTGCCGCGGTTGATCAATAATCCCTTTCAAAGAACACGCCAACGCTTGTTCCACCGTCCTGATCAACGCTGCCTTTGGCTGTGATTTCGTCCGTGATATCCAGATTCAGGTTGATTTCCGTGTCACCTTCGCTGGTCACGATCACATCGGTATAGATGTTTTCAGACAGGTATTTGCCAGCACGGACTGCCGTGGCGCCCTCTTCATCTGTCGTAACATCAAAGTCATCCAGCCCGATATTGTCCCGCAAACGGTCAACCGCTCCGCCACCACGCCCGGCCAATGTACTGATTGCCGATGCCAGCTGCACCGCCTGTAACAGGCTGATGCTGTCCAGATCGCGGCCAAAGATCAGTTGCGAAAGCACCTCGTCCTGCGGCAAATCGGGAACGGATTCAAACCTGACTTCCGGCGACCCTGCGGGACCTTCGACGATGATGTTGATCGTTGTGCCATTATCCGTCTGGGTCGTGGCGACAAGCCGGATGTAAGGATCGAAATCACCCTGCAACGTGGCGACACCCTCGGTCAGGTCAAACCGTTGTTGCAGGATATCGATCCGACCGCGCAACAGCTCAAACCGGCCCACAGGAACCACATTGCGGCTGGTGCCACCGATGCTCAGCCTGCCGCCCAGTTCCGCATCAAGCCCGCGACCGCGGATGAAAATCCGCGACGGCGCGTTGATTACGATATCCAATGGATAGCTTGGCCCGGGCCCGCGCGATGCGCGCGGGGTTGCACTTGCGCCGTTACCATCCTCGCCTGCGCGGCCCAGCGTTTGCCGGACAGCCGCAGATGGGTTTACATGGCGCACCTTGGGTAAGTCACCCAATGTGCCCACGGATGACGACGGCACACGTATCTCTGTCTCGCCCAAACCCAGCCTGCCAACGACACGCGCACCACCCTGTAGAGGACCGGTAACAGACACCGTGCCCGCAATTGTGCTGGTGTAAAGTTCAGGATCACGCAGCACCACGTCGCGCAGGGCAACGGTAATATCAGCCACATTCGTACCTTCCAACGCAACCGGCCCGGTTACCGTAATCGTACCGCCATCTTCGGCATTGGCACGCAGGTCAATCTGCGCTCGCCCGCCATCCAACCCAATCTGCCCGCCGATATTGGTCAACGCCTGGGCATAAGTTGGTGCCGCCAAACGGCCATCGGTGAATGTCACACGCCCGCCAAGCGAACTGATTTGCGCCCGGCCATTCACGCTCAGATCAATATTGGCTGTTCCGCTCAACCGCCGAGGTTCAATCGCGGTATTGGCCAGCGCCAGCGGGGCCGCACCATCAATATCAAGATTCAACCGACCATCCGATCCGACCTGCCCGCTGACCTGTGCCGTCAGACCGCCAGGACCAGTGCCGCTGGCGTCGATGCCCCAGTTGCCATTGGGGTCCAGGGTGGCAAGCCCGCGCGCACGGATCGGGCCACTGATCTGGTCGGTCAAAACCGCCACATCGCGCAGACTGGCATTGAACCTGCCTTGCCCCGCACCAGCCGCGCCATTCAGCGCGCCGACGATCGAAAACTGCGGGGTCGACACTTCAAGCGTGCGCACCGCCAATGTGCCATCGTTCAACCCGACTTCTGTGTTGACCCGGCCCGTGCCGCGCAACAGCACGTCAAGCGTCGGGTTGCCAATCGACAGGTTCTCACTGCGCAGGTTCAGCTTGGTATCAAAGCGGCTGAGATCAGGCAAAACTGAACCGCTGGCCGTCAGATCGACGCCGCCGGATACGGGCTGGCCGATTAATGTCCGATAGGTGGCCAGATCGGCCAGTTGCGCGGACAAATCGCCGGTGATTTCGTTGCTGGGCCGGTTAACCATCGCATCAAGTTGAATGCTGGCACCCGGACCATTGGCGTCTAGCACGACTTGAACGTCATTGGCTCTGGTCGGGGTCGCGTCGATTGTTGCGGTCACCGGACCGCGCAAGCTCGGGTCGATCAACGACGCATCAGCAATCAGCAGGTCGATATCTGCGTTCACCGGGCCTTCCAGGTCGACATCTGCATCACCGGTCAACTGCAAACCAGGTGTGACCAAGCGCAAGTCGGACGCCTTGAAACGGCTGGCGCTGATGCGTGTAACCGCACCTTCCAACTGACCGCGCCCTCGCAGAAAGGGATCAACACGGGCGATCCCGGTCACGACATCCGTCGTTTGCGCCTGCACATCGGCGTCAAAACGTAACCCATCACTTAGCAAGACACCACTGACGTTGAATTGTGCAGCACCACGCAAAGGCCGGGCCAGCATCGCCGCATAGCGGGACAGATCGGTCACATCCGCAGCAACGGAGGCATTGATCGTCTGTCCCGTCTCAGCCGGTTGCACAACGCCACTTGCCTCCAACGTGGCGGCAGGGCCGGTACCGGTCACATTGAAATCCACGATGTTTTCGGCATTCGTCGTAACGGTCCCGCGGGCTGTTGCTGGGCCGCGCAGGTCCGGTACAACAAGGGACAGATCATTCAGCCGGGCAGTGAATTCCGCATCGTTGCCATCACTCGTCAGTTCTGCATTTGCGGTGATCCGGGCCGCATCTGTAGCAATCCGCAGGCTTTCCAGCCTTGTGCCCGCGGTGTCCCGGACTGCCCGCGCCGCAATCGTCCCGGTGCCCGCCAGCACAGCATCAGCTTCGGGAATGCCGACGCTCAGATCATTGGTCTGGCCGGTCAGCGAAAGGTCAAAAAGCCCGTCCAACGGGGTCAGGGCCGCATCAAGCGCAAGATCCGCGCCACCGCCCAGTTCCTGACCGATCAGTGTCGAAAACCGGCCAAGGGCGGCAACATTCAGTGTGGCATTGGCCTGCGTCCGCAAGCCGTTCTTGGGGCCTTGGATGGTTGCCTGCGCATCGACGTCCAGCCCGGCACCATTCAGGGTCAGGCGGGAAACCTCGGTTGGTTCGCCTTCAATCCGGCGCGCCGTGAAAACACCGGTGATCGCATCGCCCAGCGCCTGCGCGGCACCAGCGTCGTCCAGCTGTAGCCCGCGCGCGCCATAGTTCAGGTTCGCTGTGAACAGGCCGATTTGTGCGCCTTCGCCATTGCGCAAGGTCCCGCCGCCCTCCAACGCCAGTTCATCAATAGACAGACCCGGGCGGTCAAAAGCGTCAATGGTAATCTGGGTACGCCAGTCTTCTGACAATCTGCCATTGTAGTCGATCAGCAGATCAACCGCATCAACATAGGATTTCGGGCCACTAATGGGCAACAAAATCGGCGCATCACCCTTGGCAATCCCACCTGTCAGGCGGATCAGTTCCGGCCAACCCTGCGCCCCGATAAGCAATGCGCCAGACAGATTCAGGCGCTGTGATCTCAGGTCCAGTTCGGACACGTCAATACGCCCGTCAGACGTCTGGCGGGCGGTGACTTTCAACTGTGCATCAGTGCCAAAGAAACCTTGATATGCTTCTTCAAACAAAGGCGAAACATCGCCCCCGACATCCAGCCGCACCAACCGTTCTGCCCCTTCATTTGTAAGGCCAAATGTCCCGGTCAACCGATCTTCGCCATTGGTGGCGATGGCCAGTGTGGCGGCGTAGTCATTGATCGGTGCGGTGCCTTTAATCTGTAACCCGACAGCAGGACGCCCGGGCAGATCAAGGATGCGAGCGGCAATACCATCAGCGCCCTCCTCAAGCTTCAATAGCAGGCCCAGCACCTTTGTTTCATTGACATAACTGCCGTCAATTTCAAAACGACCCGCCTTTTCGCTCAGTCGTTCGGCAACAACATTGGCAGAACCTTCACCACCAGCCAATTCAGCGGTGCCCTTCAGACTGACTGAAATCGGCTCACCCAGAAAATCCTCGCCCAACTCAATCTCGGCAATATCCAACTGGCCCAGCGAAATGCTGACCGGCAGCTCTGGCAAGGAAAACGGCTGCGCCTCCGGGGATGGGCCAGTGTCTTCGGATATGGGCGGACGGGCAACGATGATGCGGCTTGCGCTGATCTCGTCAATGTCGATGGCGCCGCGCAGCAGGGCACTGCGGGTCCAGACCAGCTTGATATCCTCCAGCGTCAACCAGACGCCTTCGGCATCTGCGATGGTCAACACCTCAATCGTGGCTTCAGAGCTAAGCGCACCAGCAAAACCGATAATGTTCACATCACGACTGACACCCGACAGATTTTCTTCGATCAGCGAAACAATATAGCCCTTGTCTTCTTCCTCCTGAGACTGCGCAATGGCGCAAAGCGGGGCGAAAACGCAGGCGATGATAAGTAAAAGAAACCTCAAAACGCTTGTCCAATCCCGATATAGACTTGCACCTTTTCACCGGCATCATCGTCGCCAACCGGCGTGCCGATATCCAGCCGGATCGGACCGATGCCTGTGTTGTAACGCAGACCAATCCCGGCACCGGCATGCCAGTCGCCATCCTGTAACGGGGTGGCATCGGCGCTCAGGTAGCCGATATCATAAAAACCAACCAGCGACAGGCTGTCGGTCGCCGCAAAACGCGCTTCCAACTGGGCACCGGCAAAACCCGCGCCGCCAGTGCTGACGCTTTCGCCATCAATCACCCTGTCGATATCAAGGCTTTGATATCGCTGCCCCCGCACCGTGCCACCGCCACCGGAATAGAACAGAAAATCAGCGGGGGCTTCATCCAGACTGGCACCGACGACACTGCCCACCTGCCCCCGTGCTGCAAAGGTCACCCTTTCACCGAATTGCTGATATGCGCGAGCATCAGCAAACAGGCGCGCACCGGTAATTTCACCATCGGTGCTGATAAACGGCGTCGCGGACAGATCAAGGTAATAGCCATCTGTCGCATCGCTGGGTTCATCCCGGCGATCCAATGTCGCCTTCAGCGGGAGGGTCAACAGCGTATAAGAACGGCTACCCGTATCCGTTTCCTCCCGGGCGCGCAGCAAACCGACAGCCGCTTCCACGGTCAGATCATCGGAAATGATCCGGGAAAACCCCGTTTCAACAGCGATCTTATCCAGTTCGTAATCCGGTTCATCTTCACGGGAAATCGCACCCCGGATAAAGAAATCCGTGTCGCTGTCAAAGGTCGCGGGACGCCTGAAAGTCCCGCGCAATTCGTAATCAGTGCCCCCGGTCTGGCCATCAATGCCGGATACCTCGCCATCAACGCGGAAGCGTTCAGCGCCGCCCAGCAGGTTACGATGCAGCCAGAATGACGACACCGTAAGCCCTTCTATCGACGACAGTTCAAGACCAAAACCAATACGGCGCGGTTTGCTTTCAACCACTTGCGCAGCAATAGGCAGCGTGTCGCCCGGACCAATATCAGACGCCTCGCGCATCGCCACGCTGTCAAAGGCACCCGTGCGGCGCAAGCGTCGTTCTGCCTTGTCAATTTCGGCGGGTGAATAAACCTCACCCACTGGCAAACCGGCAATTTCGCGAATGCGGGATGTGCGGACATCCTCATTCCCCGAAATCGACAAGGGGCCAAACGTCAGACGGGGGCCTGTCGCAATGGTGACATTCACATCCAGACGGTTTGTTTCATGGCGGGCGACGATCTGCCGGCCGCTGACGCGCGCCTTGCCATAGCCCAAGTTACGCCAACTGCGCAGGCCAGCAGAAACCGCACGGCCAATCCGGGCGGACCTGGCCGTGCGCCCACTCTCAAAGGATGCAGGCAGTGTCGCATCTTCGGGCAGGGGCGCGATATCGGTTTGGCCAAACTTGAACCGGGGACCGGCATCAACGCGAATAACAACGCTATCAATCGACGCAGGGGCGGCAAGCGGGGACAGATCAGCGGCCTCTGCCCCATTGATCCGGATCGAAATCGTGCCACCGTAATAGCCGTTATCATAAAGGGCAGTCAGCAAACGGCGGTAGTCAGCACGCGCAGCTGCAACATAATCCTGCGGAACAGCATCGTCTTCCAACTGGCGCAGCAGGGATGCATCGCTCAGCGCATCGCGCGAATTTTCTGCGATCAGGCGAACATCCTGCGCCCCGGCGGATGAACCAACCGCAGCAGCCACGACAAAACAAAGCAGTCCACGTTGCAAAACCATCCTCATGCGCTAACTCACTCTACTACTCTCTGACAGGAACACATTCGCCCGTCGGTGGTTCCTCGCTTATTCGGCCCTGCCCTAAACTTTTTTTGGGTAGTTGCCCATAGTTACGCAGGTTAGTCTGGTTTTTATGAAAGACCACCTTTCACCCGATCAATTACCCATGAGGCCACCGCAAGACGTGATGCGGCTACGGCGGATGGGGGCCACTTTCCCAACCAGGCTGTCATTTCTACGCACGCTGATGCGGGCGCTGGCCGCTGATAACGTGCAGGTCAAACGGCCCGTCTGGAACATCGACGAACATGGCTTTGGGCATGCCGTCTATAGTGTGCATTTTGGCGGGTATGATTATGCACTTGTTGCGGTAACAAATGACCTGCCACCGCAAATGCGAACCGACCGGGTGATTGCGACCGCCTGGGACAGTGCATTTGTGCTTTATGACGGCATCCCGGATACAGACGAAATCGCCCGGATCGTCGCCACCGCACCGCTGCAAGAGGCCGGGCGCTTTACCTATAAGGATCTTGTCCTTAGCCGTGCCAATAAATCCGTACGGCTGTTTGACCACGTCGTCGCGGCGCTAAGCGACGGGCGACAACCGGATACGGCGTTACTACGGCAAACCGGCTACCTCATGCGAACCACCGCCGTTTACGGCAACGGCAAATTCGGGATCGCCGATCGGGCGCATATTATTGACCGGCCCGGGCTGGACGGCCCTTTCATGGCCGAAATGCTGTCAGTCTGGCTGATCCGGGGCTTCACGCATGATCTGGTGGAACATGTCGGCGGCGGGCAGCTGACGCGCGAAACAAAGCGCCAGCTGGGCATCGGCAATGCCACGGGCCTTGGCATGGCGCCGTTTCTGGTCAACCACCCATTGCTGCTGGATGCATGGATACAGGTGCGCGAAATGGCGCTCGCGCGGGTGCGGGCGATCCCGGAACTTAGCCTTGATCAGATGTCGCGGATCTATGAATTGGTTGCCCGGGCTGCACAACATCTGGCCGAATGGAACGTCGCCGATCAGATCGCAACAGAGCGGATAGCCGTGATGCGGCAGGAGTGGATGGCATTCGCCGATACGCTGACGCCGGAAGCACTGTCGACCACCCGCCCAATTGACCGCATTATCAGCGACAGCACGCGTTGGTCAGTGGACACGCAAGAACTGATCGTGGCTCTGGTGTTGGAACCGTTCGGATCGCTCGTTGATGAGTTAGCGCATTGTATGGCGAACCCATTTGCCCCACGGCTCAAAGCGGATATGTCTTGCGAAACCTTGCGGGACCTCATCGCCCGCGACTGGGATTGGGCCTGTGCGATTGATTACAATCAACCCGACGCCTGCGCGCAATTCTGGTATGTCTCCGAAGAAAAGCTGGAACCGCGTCTGGGCAACCGACACACCGACAGCGGGGCCGATGTTGAAACACCGCTCGACACCGGGCGGCAGGTCAAGGCCCTTGCAAACGATCTGGCGTGCACCGACGGGCCTGCCGCACAGTTTCTGGTGACCCATCCCGAACATCGGGCCGCGATCCAGCGGGTACAAACGCTCGACCAGCACCCCTATGCCGAAATACGGGACAATCTGATTGGGGCCGATTGCCTGCCGATTGATCTGCTGCGCTGCAAACTGGCGTTTTTCGGTGCCTGCAAATTCGACCCCAAGTCAGATCGCTGGACCCGGATCACGTTGGCGCAAGGCGCACCCCTGTTTGATGAGCTTGACCTTGCCGACGACTGGTGGCTGCCGGTTCTCGGAAAATGATGCGTGCGCTTGATGAGGTTGGCAAAATGGTGCGTCATGCCGCCATCGGTGCGGGCATTCCCATAGGGCAAGCCGACGATCTGGCGCATACGGCAGTCTATCTGGCGGGGCATGGTCAGGATCTGGACTGCATCGTCGCTGCCTTGACGGAACCGCCAACACCGGTTGATGTGGCCTGGGGCGGCGACCGGGTCATCGTCAAAAGCGGCAATGCAGCGATGACCGCTCCCATGGTCAAAGACTGCTTTGCGACCGGCGGGGCCAAGGCACGGTTATGCAACGCAGCCCATGTACCATTGGTTGTGGCGATGCTGGCAGAGGCCGGGTTGAACGTGGTCGCTGATGGCACAATGATCAAAAGGCAAGGCCGCGTGAACTCTGATCCAATGCTGGGGCCGGTTGAAATCCCCGATGACGTCTGGGCCATCTTCACCCAGTTAGCGGCAAGAACCCATGTGCCCGCCACCGATACATCGCCCAAAGGCGGGGCTGGTCCGGGTGATGAGGATTAGAAGACCATGTCGTCGCCACAGTCATATCGCCGCTAGTAGTCGGCACCTTAACCGAACGGATCAATCGGATACGTCACCCCAGCCAGATACAAACCCTGCGGCGGGCTGACCGGGCCACAGGCGGCGCGATCCTTGGCGGCCAAAGCATCACCCACGTCGTCCGGCGTCCACGCACCTGCACCCACCCGTTCCAGTGTACCAACAAAACTGCGGACCTGATTATGCAGAAAAGACCGGGCGCGAACGTGAAAGCGAAATTCGGTGCCGACTGGTCTATCAACGGCCTCTACCCGTAACTCATCCAAGGTCTTAACCGGACTTTTGGCCTGACAAATCGATGACCGGAAGGTGGTAAAATCATGCTGACCAATCAACTGGTCTGCGCCTGCCTGCATCGCAGCAGCATCCAAGGGATGATTGACCCGCCACATCTGCCCCGCCTCCGACGTCAATGGCGCGCGGCGGGATATCAGGCGAAAAAGGTAACGGCGTTCAATCGCATCAAACCGCGCATGCCAGTCATCGTCGACACGGGCGCAACCAAGGATCGCAACCGGCGCTGGCTTCAGATGAAAATTCAACGCCTCAGACAGGCGGAACGGGTCCCACTCCTTATCCATATCGCAATGGGCGACCTGGCCCGTGGCATGCACCCCCGCATCGGTACGACCTGCGGCGGCAATCGTATGGGCGCGGGGTTCCAGCTTGGCCAATGCAGCCTCGATCGCGCCTTGCACCGACGGCTGATCCGCCTGCCGTTGCCAGCCTGCAAAGGGGGCACCATGATATTCAACAAGAAGGGCATAACGGGGCATGGCCCCCGATTAGGGGGAGCATTCGGCAAAATCAATCCCTACACAACGCACGGCAACGTCCCTATCTTCTGTCCAAACGTAAAAGGGACAGCCAGTGGTCATCTCAACAATCGCCGATCAAATCCTGCGCGGCGTCGAAAATGTCACCGATACGGTCACGGCCCCCTTTTCCGATCCGGTAATCCGGCTGGGGGTGACGGGGCTGTCGCGGGCGGGCAAAACGGTATTCATCACCTCGCTTGTGGCTAATCTGATGGACCGGGGGCGGATGACCGGGCTGGCGGCGGCGGCCAATGGCGCGATCCGTACAGCCTATCTGCAGCCACAGCCCGACGACACGATCCCGCGCTTCGCGTTCGAGGCGCATTTGAACCGGCTGACAGCGCCCGAACCCAGCTGGCCCGAAGGGACCAACCAGATCAGCGAATTGCGCCTGTCATTGCGGGTGCAACCCAGCGGATTGCTGGGCGGGCTTTCAGGGCCACGCACGGTGCATATCGATATCGTCGATTATCCCGGCGAATGGCTGCTGGACCTTGGACTGTTGGATCAAACCTATCAGGACTGGTCAGAAGCGGCGCTGGAACGCGCCAAGGGGCGGCCCGGTGGCGATGCTTACCTGCAATTGGCGAGCAACCATGACGGGACCGCAAAACTGGACGAACCTGACGCGCTGGCACTGGCGCAAAGCTACACCGCACATCTGCAAGCATCACGCGAGGCGGGCTTTTCAGATTGCTCACCGGGGCGGTTCCTGCTGCCCGGCGATCTGGCCGGTTCGCCGGTGCTGACATTTGCGCCGCTGGCGGGTGACAGCTATCCGCGCGGGTCGCTGGGGCGCGAATTCGAACGGCGTTTCGAGAGCTACAAACGCAATATCGTCAAACCGTTCTTCCGGGATCACTTTGCCAAGATCGACCGCCAGATCGTGCTGGTCGATGTGCTTGGGGCGATCCACGCAGGGCCTGCCGCATTGGATGACCTGCGGGCGGCCATGGCACGCATCCTTGGGGCGTTCCGACCCGGGCGCAATGCGTTTTTGACCCGCATCTTCCAAGGGCGACAGGTCGAAAAGATCTTGTTCGCGGCCACCAAGGCCGATCACCTGCACCATACACAACACCCGAAACTGACCGCGATCGCCAAGGCGCTGCTGCGCGAGGCAAAGGACCGGGCCGATTTCGCCGGGGCCAAGACCAGTGCCATGTCCATTGCGGCCTTGCGCACCACGGTGGAAGAAACGGTTGATCACACGGACGGGCCGCTGGACGTTGTGCGCGGAAAACTGCTGGCCGATGGCAGACAAGCGGCCTTTTATCCGGGCAAATTGCCTGATGATCCGTCGCATCTGCTGACCCCGGCGCGGGAAGGGTCGGACAAATGGCTGGATGCTGATTACAGCGTAATGAATTTCGCCCCTCCGCCACTGACGCTCAGGCCCGGCGACGGGCCACCCCATATAAGGCTGGACAAAGCGGCACAGTTTCTCTTGGGGGACCGGCTATGATCCTGCGGCAGGCCAATAAGGCAGACGTCAATGCCACGGCGAAAATCCTCGGGGATTGGTGCGAAGAAACTCCCTATATCCCACCGCTGCATACGCGCGAGGAGGATCAGGGCTTCATGCAAAAAGTGATCGAGACCCAAGATGTGCTTGTGGCTGAGATAACCGGCGACATACAGGGTTTCATCGCTCGCGATCAGACCGAAATCGGACAATTCTATCTGGCACCGGAGGCCCGTGGACAAGGGATTGGCACCGCCCTGATGGCGGAAATGATGGATCGATCCGACCAGCTATGGCTCTGGTGTTTTCAGGCCAACACAGGGGCCAGGCGGTTCTACGAAGGGCAGGGTTTTGCGGTGGACCACATGACCGATGGGGCCGGAAACGAAGAGAACCTGCCCGATATCCGTTACGTCTGGAGGAAGGCATCATGAGCCGCGGACCCGTCCTGATCGAACTTGACGACGACGCAGTCGCGAAACCAGAGGCGGCACCAGCCGTCCCCGATCTGGCCAGCCCCCAAAAGGGGGCAGCGATGCAACAGGTGGCCGCCCTTGCCGCACGCCGCCCCTCCCGGCTTGCGCGCTGGTTCTGGTCACTGGCCGTTGCATTGACGGGCTTCGTGGTATCACTGGCGGCGTGGGATTACGTAAACGGCCTGCTCGAAAGGTCAGTCATCCTTGGCGGGATCGCCACCGGTTTGATCACCTTGCTTTGTGTTGTGCTGCTGGTCGTCGCAATGCGCGAATTGGCGGCCTTCGGGCGGCTGCGGCGGCTGGACACGATCCAGCATCAGGCGGCTGACGCCTTGGAAACCCACGATCTGAAGGCGGCGCGCGACGTCGTCACAGCGCTCAATCAGCTTTACAGCGCCCGCGAAGACACCGCATGGGGGCGGGCTGAACTGCGCGACAGGCAAGGTGATATTCTGGACGCGGACGGGTTGCTCGGGTTGGCCGAAACCACACTGATCAGCCCGCTGGATGCCCGCGCCATGCGCGAGGTTGAAGGGGCCGCCCGTCAGGTTGCGACAGTCACCGCCATCGTGCCGCTGGCGCTGGCGGACCTTTTCACGGCACTCACCGCCAATTTGCGCATGATCCGCCGGATCGCCGAGGTGTATGGCGGACGCGCGGGCACGTTGGGCAGCTGGCGGCTGACCCGCAGCGTGCTGACCCATCTTGTGGCAACCGGGGCGGTCGCCGTGGGCGACGACCTGATCGGATCAGTGGCCGGTGGCGGGGTGCTGTCCAAAGTTTCGCGCCGGTTCGGCGAGGGGGTCGTGAACGGGGCACTGACCGCCCGGGTCGGCGTCGCCGCGATCGAGGTGTGCAGGCCGCTCCCCTTCCACGCAGCCAAACGGCCATCCGTCACAGCACTGGTGCGGCGGGCGCTGACAGGGCTTTTTGGGGGCGGCTAACGCAAGCGCGGCGCAGGTCCCAATGGCAATGGTCCCAATGACATGAACCCAGATTGAAAGCTGATCGGCAGTTCCAGCACCCCCCCGTCATCGGCCATCGCATTGGCCAGATTGGTAACCGTTGGCACAACACCGGGTTGAATCCACCCAGCATTGACAGCCAGATCGATCAGGGGACGCCATTCAGCCGTTTTGAATGTGATCCTGCCTCCGGGAATACCGGCGGGGTCAATCGTCACGTCACCCTTTGCGGATAACGCAATCCGCCCCCAATCCAGCGTAAATGACCGCAGTTCAATCGCCTCGGGCAGCGGTTCGACCGCATGGCGGTCAAGCGGCTGATCCAGCAGGACGCTGCCGTCAATCGCCACACCTGTGATTTGATCGGTCAACGTCCCATCACGGTCGAATGCCTCAACGAACCCATCCGGTAAAACGATTTGGTCGGCATTAGCGTAGAAGTCATAGCTGCGGGGTGTATCGGCAGTCTCGCGCAGGGCAAGCAAGACGCGATCTAGCGTAGCAGTCCAGCCCAGATCGGATGTGACGGTTGCCCGGCCACTCTCTACCGTTGCGGCCTTGAATGACAGGTCGGTATTGGCGCGAACGCCACCGCTCGCGCGCAATCCGTCGGCGGCAATCTGCAAGGTCTCATCGCCAATACGCAGCGATTGGTTGGGCGGGAACGCCGCAATGATGTTATTGGGCTGATAGCTCAGTGCAAAAACCTGCAGAAACGGCGCCTGCCAGGACCAAAGCCCATCCGGCGGGATGACCGCAAGCTCGCTGATTGTGGTGTCAAATCGTGATGGAAAGCCGACTGTATTCAGGTCGGTATAGGCGATCTGCCAACCTTCTTCCCGCGCCGCTGCAATGCCATCCATGGCAGTATCTGCAACGGTCCGGCTGCCCCAGAACCAGTAACCGCTGTAAATCGCGGCAATAAACAGCACCAGATATGTCAGTCGCTTCATCGGATCGCCTCGCGCACGCTTGCACGTGACGTAGTAGACACTGACAGGGCCAGTGACCAGCGTGACAATAAAGCGGTGTCAGATACCAGAGGCTTTCAGCCGAACCTGCACTTGCAGGCCACCCAGCTCAGGGCATTGATACAGCGAAATCTTGCCGCCATAGGCGTGGGCAAGGTCAGCGGCAATGGCCAGCCCAAGGCCGGTGCCGGGCTTGGATGTATCCAGCCGCTGTCCGCTCAGCGTCGCAACACCGAGGTCCTCATCAGGGATGCCTGGGCCATCGTCACAAATGCGGATCAGGACATGTTCACCATCAGCCTCGGCACCAATTCCGATATTCTTGTTGGACCACTTCATCGCGTTATCCATCAGGTTACCGATGACCTCTTCAAAGTCGTTTTGATCAATCCGCACCCGCAAACCACGATCCACCTTCGCCGTCAGCGCCTTGTTTTCATTCCGGGCAAGGGCCGTAAAGGCACGGACCATCCGACCCAGCGCGTCATCAAGATCAGTAAACGTATGCATCGCGGCATTGCCACCATCGGCGCGCATCCGGGCAAATGACCGCTTCAACTGGGCATCAAGCCGATCAAGCGCTTCAATAGAATTGGCAACCGGTTGACCGGTGTCGCGCAGCTTTTCCAGCTCATTGCGAACGATGGCCGACGGCGTCTTGACCGCATGGGCAAGGTCGGCCGCCTGCCTGCGCGACCGGCTGACAATCTCGCGGTTTCTTTCCAGCAGCGTGTTGATATCCGTCACCAAGGGGGACACCTCGACAGGATAGGCGGAGACATCCAACTCATCATCAGTATCCCAGCGGGACAGCACATCGCGGCGCAGATCATTGATGGGGCGCAAAACGGTGGACGCTTGCAAAAACCCTGCCATGACACCCACCACCGCAATCAATCCAAAAGCCAGCACCAGGTTGCCCCGTAATTTTTGGCGATCCGCAATCAGACTTTGCAGGGAAGAAGCGACCTGCACATGCCAGACAGAGCCGTCCTCCAACGTGATCCATTCCTGTATGCGGCGATGCTGTTCACCGGTCGGGCCGGCAAAGTTGCCGATCTGTATCGTGCCAGTACGTTTTGTCGGGCGGGGCAACAACATATCGACCAGCGATTGCGACACAAAAATTTCGCCATCCGGATTTTCGATCTGCCAATATTGGCCGGAGAAGGGTTGGCGATAAACCGGGTCACCGATACCTGTATCGATCAACTGCGGCGTTTCTGCATAATTGGCCACTTCGATGACGGCTTGCGTGTGGCGGCTGGCAAGCAATTCATCAAACCGGGCCTGTGTCTGGCCATCCAGATAAGAGGCCAGTCCAAAAACACCAATCAGAATCGAGAAAATCGCCCAGATCACACCCGCCGCAACGGCACGGGTCCGCATCGATGTCATGCGGCAATCTTGATTACATAACCACGACCACGGACAGTCTCGATCAATTCATTGCCCAGCTTCTTGCGCAGCCGGTTCACGAACACCGCAATGGTGTTTGAATCGCGGTCACCGTCATACTCGTAGATATGCTCGGATAGTTCTGTCCGGGACACAAGGCGATCCGCATTATGGAACAGATAGGACAAGACCGCGACCTCTTGTGCTGTCAGATTGGCCGGAATGCCATCCTGCGTGACCTGATTGTTGCGGGTGTCAAAAACGACATTGTCCTTGGCAAAGACCGGATTGGTCTGACCCGACTTGCGCCGGATCATCGCGCGGACGCGGGCAGACAGCTCTGGCATATGAAATGGCTTGGTCAGATAATCATCTGCCCCGGCATCAAGACCATCGACCCGATCAGACCATCCATCACGCGCGGTCAGAATGATCACCGGTGTATTGATATCATTTGCGCGCCAACTCTTGAGCACCGTAATCCCGTCGCGCTGTGGCAGACCGATATCAAGGACAATCACATCATAAGGTTCTGTTTCACCCAGAAATTGCGCCTCTGCCCCGTCACTGGCCACGTCCACGACACGGCCCTCTGCACAAAGGACGCTCTTAATTTGTTGAGCAAGGACATGCTCGTCTTCGGCAAGAAGTATTCTCATCTTTACGCTCTTAACGTGTGCCCGTGGCAATTGTTGGGCAAATATTTGCTGTCGATCACAAAAATTGTGGCGATCCAGTTCTAACCCCTGCGGCCTTTTCCATTACCGTTGTTGCCATTGTTCCCGTTGCCGTTGCCGCCGCTGTTACCGTTACCGCCGCCATTGCCGTTCCCGCTGCCACCGCCGTTGCCGTTCCCGTTGCCACCGCCGTTGCCGTTTCCACCGCTATTGCCATTCTTCCCGCCGTTGCCCCCGGCGTTGCGATTATTGCCAGAACCACGATTTTCCTGTGATGGCGTTGCTATCGTGCTTGCCTTGCCAATTGCGGTATTCGTGGCAGCAACTTCACTCACACGGCGCCCGCGCGACGTATTATGCCCCACTTCAAAGCCAGTTGTGCCATCAACCATGATCGATCCCAGTAGGCCATTGGCCTGACGGATCAGAACACGATAGGTGACCGTATTTTCAACAAGGAAGGCACGAACATCGACCACATCGCCATTGGTGAAATCCTCAACCCCTGCGATCAGGCGACGCGTTGCAATGGCCCCGTTAGAAGACACGATTGTACGTAGCTCAGCCTGGGACAATTCGCGCACATCAGCCTTGCCGGTCGACGGGACCAGCAGAAACAGCAGCATCACGATGTATAAACGGTGCATCATGGTATCCAACAGACAACCTTTTCCCACAGGTTATAACTCGCAAGGCAAGTGTTGTCTTCCAAGACGTTGTTCTGGGGTGTCCTAGGGGCTTGGCCCTAGCAATAATCGATGCGATCGCTTAGCCGATCAGCAATATCATCGACGTCGGGAAAGGGGTTGCCCTTGGCGTTGGCAGCCTGATCAACGGGCCGAGCCGTTGTATCATTGCTCGCAAAGATGCGACGCAAAGGCATTTCATCTGCCATATCTTCTGACGGCGCAACAGCCGCAGCTTCATTCGGGGGTAACTTCCACGCAAACATAACAACCACTCCAAAGTCCCAATTGTGTCTTCGGTCGCTCCCCCAAGCATCCAACACATTCCACTTTCAACATATGGGACCCGCAACATGAACATCGTCGAAACAATTCATTCATCTTGGGTTCATCTTGACGATTTTGCCCGCAGATGCGGCGCAATTGCGTCGAAATCGTCAATGAAACAAAGGATTGCCCGCGCGATTGGGCGCAATTAACCGGTTTTGCACTTTGCAACCGACGTGGCGTCAGCTTTAAACCACACGTAATGCGTCTCAACGCCGCCGCAACCATAACGATTAATTCGCAGGCAACGCTGCGAATCGTTCCAACGGGCCGTTACCGCATCCATTGACTGTCATGACGCCCATGCCCCATGTTTGCGCGGGGGGCTGCGACCGGATGCTGACACAACAATCGACCATCATGGAAACGCGTCACGTTTTCGCATGGGCTGTGCCGGACAATTACAATATTGGCGTCGACATTTGTGACCGCATCGCCGCAAAGAACCCTGACAACCCGGCCATTATCGACGTGGCCGAAGATGGCAGCCACCGCACTCACAGCTTTGCTGATCTGCGCGCAGCGTCGAACCGGTTGGCGCATGTCTTGCAGGAATGGGTGGGTCGTGGCGACAGGGTTGCCGTCCTGCTACCGCAATGCGTGGAAACTGCTGCGGCCCATATCGCGATCACCAAAATGGGGTGCATCGCCCTGCCGCTTTTCACCCTTTTCGGGCCAGAGGCCCTGCAACACCGGCTAAAGGATTCAGGCGCGCGGGTGGTGATCACCAATCAGGCAGGGGCGGAGCAACTGGGCCGCTTGCGGGCGTCACTGCCTGACCTATCGGTGATCCTGTCCATTGATGGGGCTTACGATGATGCAAAGGACATGCATGCGCTTTGCGCCGCACAGCCCGTCACATTCACCCCAGTCGCCACCCGTGCGGATGATCCTGCGATCCTGATCTACACCTCCGGCACAACCGGCGCACCCAAGGGCGCGCTGCACGCCCATAGGGTCCTTTTAGGCCATCTGCCGGGTGTCGAGATGAGCCATGATTTCTTTCCCCAACCGGGCGACCGGATCTGGACACCCGCAGATTGGGCGTGGATCGGTGGTTTGCTCGACGTGCTGATGCCCGCGCTGCATCACGGTGTGCCGGTGGTCGCCTGCCGCTTTGCCAAGTTCAGCGCCAAAGCCGCCTTTGACCTGATCCGCACCCACAATATCCGCAACGCATTCCTGCCGCCCACTGCCCTGAAACTGATGCGACTGGACACGCCCGACGCACCTGTGCCCATGCGGTCGGTTGCCAGTGGGGGCGAAACGCTGGGCAAGGAATTGATCGCATGGGGGCAACAGGTCTTTGGCACCACAATTAACGAATTCTACGGCCAGACCGAATGCAACATGATCGTATCGTCTTGCGCGGCGCTGGAACCGGCCGAACCTGGGGTCATGGGCTTTGCCGTCCCCGGCCATACCGTCGCCGTGGTTGACGAAGACCGCGCCCGGATCTGTGCCACAGGCGAGGAAGGCAGCATCGCCGTGCGCGCGCCTGACCCGGTGATGTTTCTGGAATACTGGAACAACTCGGACGCCACGGCCGCCAAATTCATAACCATCGACGGGGACCAATGGCTGCTGACCGGTGACAAGGGCAGCACAACCGCATCAGGGCGCATCCGTTTCATCGGGCGCGATGACGATATCATCAGCTCCGGCGGCTACCGGATTGGACCGGCAGAGATTGAAGACTGCCTGCTGACGCACCCTGCCGTGACACTGGCAGGCGTCGTCGGTAAACCCGATCCGATCCGGGGGGCGGTCGTGGCGGCCTATGTTCAGCTGGCCGCTGAATATAGCGCATCAGACGCACTGGCCGACGATATCGCCAAACATGTGAAATCCCGCCTCGCCGCCTATGAATACCCTCGCGTGGTGCGGTTCATCAAAGACATGCCGATGACAACCACAGGCAAGATCATCCGCGCCGACCTTCGCCAGCGCGCCGCAAAGGAAGCTGAAAATGACTGAAACACCTGTTCTCTATCAAGCCGCAGACGGCATAGCCACGATCACGCTCAACCGGCCGGATCAGCGCAACGCAATCAACCCGGCGGTCTGCGACGGCATGCGCGATGCCTTTGACAAGGTCGAAGCCGATGATGACGTGCAGGTCGCCATCCTGACCGGGGCTGGCAAGCTGTTTTGTGCAGGCATGGATTTGAAAGCCTTTGCGGCTGGCGCGGGCGATGAAATCCTGTTTGGACAATACGGGTTTGGCGGGTTTGTAAAACGGCAACGCACAAAACCGGTGATCGCTGCGGTTGAGGGTGCGGCACTGGCCGGTGGGTTCGAAATGATGCTCGCCTGTGATCTGGCCGTTGCCGGGGATACCGCCGAATTCGCCTTGCCAGAGGTGCGAATTGGCCTGATCCCCGGTGCCGGCGGTGCGGTGCGATTGCCGACATCAGTTCCTCGGTTACGCGCGAATGAGATATTACTGACAGGCAAACCGTTCAGTGCAGGCGAGGCCGTATTCTGGGATGTGATCAATCGGGTGGCGCCTGATGGGGACGCGCTTAAGGTTGCCCGCCGCATCGCCGCCGATATTGCATCGAATGCCCCGCTTGCAACACGCCACACTCTGGCCATCGCAAACGCCGCTTACACAGCGAATGATGCAGCGATTTGGTCCCTGAATGACCAGCTTATCGCCGAGATCGGGAAAACGGCAGATGCCGCCGAAGGGGCACGGGCCTTCATCGAAAAGCGGGCACCAGTCTGGCGCGGACGATAGGTTTTTCACCTCATTCGACCAAATGTGCGTTTCGACACAGACCATTCTTCAGGACCGGGGCAATCTCATGATCAACCCGAAACCTGAAATGAGTCGTGACACATGTTCAATTTCGCCCCCGCCATCCCCGCCCGCAGCGATGTCGATTGGTGCTGGTATCTGCGTCGGCAAGGCAAACTCGGCGAGGTTCTGGAACGGATCCTGCACGACATCGGTGTCATGGACCCGGGCGGCTGGGCAGCATGGGCACCCAGCAGCCTGACCACAACCGGATCACCGGTTGAGATGATTTTTCAGGCCGGACAGACCGACCTTCAAATGGTGACAGAGGTTGCCAATCCGCAAGATGATCCCACCAACCGCGTGGCACTGGTCAACAAGATCATGCAAGGACGCGGCGGCAGACAACTGCCTGGTGCATTACGCGATGTGATCAGTGCCGCCCAGTCAGCAGGTGGTCTGACCTATGGGGCGCGGCTGGGGTTGCGTCACGGCAAAGCCGGGTTGCAATGCCAGCTGTTGGCGGAATTGCCAGCAGCAGCGACGGACCTGTCAGGGCTGATCGGTGATGCAGCCATTGCAGCAGCGATGGAACGGTTAGGCGACAACGCACGGGCCAGCATGGTCAGCTTTGATGGGGGCAGCGGTGACGTGACGCTGCATTTCGACATGGACAACGCAACGCGCGACGATCTGGCCGTGCTTGCCGAACCGGCACAGGTGTCACCCGAAATTCTGGCAATGGCAATGGACGGGTTAAGCGGCGCAACTGACAGCCGCGACCTGCCAACCAGAAAGCTTGGGATCAGCTATCGGATGCGGGATGGCAATCATCGGCCAGAACTGACGCTGTCGATGTGTTCTACCACCATCTTTGGATCGGACGCAGATATCGCAAAAGGGATCAAGGCAAGCGGGGGGTATCAATTGACCGGCTACGCAGCATTGGTCGACAACCTGCCGCCCGCCTCGGTGCCCGGAACGCATCACGGCAAGATCGGCATGACGGCGCGGCAAGGGGCAGCACCCCAGTTGTCGATCGGCGTCGCGGCACCATGGACCTGCATCTTTGATGCGGGCTGACCTAATCGGGGCGGGCTGAAACAGGCACGCCCCCAAAGAAATTCCAACTGTTCCTGTCGCACAGATTGCGACGGGGTAATTTTCTTTGTCTTTTTTCAAGGTGTGGAATGATGCAATGCGACGTCGTCCATTTTCCCCTAACAGATTATAATAAAATGGAAATTTTTAATCTCCACCAATCTATCGGGCCATACGGCTCTCGCATTTCCCTTCAACAGCTTGACGCCTACGTCAACTGAACAGTGGACAAGTTGCGCATCATAGGCCAAATCCAAGATACCCGGTCACTGTAATGCTATTTCGCGATTTAACATCCACTGGAATTCGAATGGACGCTGACAAATTCCTGGCTCTCGCGCTGCCCCTGTTCGAAGGAGTCAGCACAGATGATCTGGATGGCATCACCCTGAATGTCAGCGAACACAAACTCGCGGCATGGCAGACAGTCTTTGACCAAGATGACAGCTCCTATGATCTGTACTTCTTGCTATCCGGGTCGATCATGGCGGTGTTCTGGACTGAAGAAGGACGTGAAATCGTCTTTTCACGCTTCCCCGAGGGTGCCTATTTCGGCGAACTGGCTGCATTTGACGGTGTGCCGCGATCCCTGGCCGTCTTCGCCAAAACGGACGCACGCGTGCTGTCGATGAAACGGGACTGCTTTCTGCAGATTTTCAACCAAGTGCCAAGGGTCCGCGAACGGGTCACAAATAACCTTGTCGCCAGGATCCGCACATTGACCGAGCGCAGCACAGAGATGAGCACGATGTCTGTCGAACAACGGGTTGGCAGCTACCTTTTGCGGCTGGCCGCCGAACAGGGGAAATTGGCCAAGGGCGCTGTTATTGAAAATGCGCCCACCCATTCCGAAATCGCTGGTACAATTGGTGCAAACCGGGAAATGGTCAGCCGCTCGATCAGCAAACTGGTCAAGCGTGGCGGGATCAAATCATCGCGGCAGCGGATCGAAATTATCAACCCCGAAGTTTTATCAGAAATTTAGAACTTATTTGATTCAAAGTGTCATTGCGCACAGAATATGACACCCCCGACAGCTAATCTCATCTGCATAGTGAGTGAGTGGAAGCCCTGAAATGCGATTTGTGAATGTTCTTGGTCCCGAAGCAACAGCCATGATTATCGCGGGCATAGTTACCTTGCTGGGTTTCGCTGTCATCAATGCCGGTGGTGCGGCAAATGGCACAAATGTGGAACCAAAAAGTGTCCGGGTGATGTTTGGTCATTAACCGGTTGCACTGAAACACAGCAATCAGCACGCCCGTCGTCCCACGGGCGTGCTTTTTCTTTGTAGAGCACGGCAATTGACGCCGTGGCGCACATAGCTACGTTGCTGACGACAAAAGCCAAAGGAACGCCCATGCTTTATCGCCTTCTCACCGCTTTCGCGCTTGTCCTGCTTGGGCTACCTGCGGCGGCTCGCTGCACCGGCGACAATTACCTTGACCAGCTCAGCACTCAGGACAAGGCGGCCCTTGCGGCGGCAACAGCAGACATTCCTTACGGTCAGGGTATCTTGTGGGACGCAACAAAAGGCGATCAGCGGATTACCGTTATCGGGACCATGCACATCTTTGACGCGCGATTGGAAGCAATCCGCGAAAAGGTCAAGGACCAGGTGCAAAGCGCTGATCTGGTGATGCTCGAAGCGACATTGGAAGATCAGGAAAACCTGCAACAGATGATCGTCACCGACCCGGGCATTCTGTTCATCACCGAAGGGCCGACCTTGCCCGATCTGCTGGATGCAGAAACCTGGGCGCTTATTTCAGAGGCGGCAAAGGCGCGGTCGATCCCCTCCTTCATGGCCGCCAAGATGCAGCCTTGGTATCTGTCGATCATGCTGTCGATCCCGCCTTGTGCAACCCAGGACATGTTCAACGGGGCCTTGGGGCTGGATCACATGATCATGCAGGATGCGGCGGCGGCGGGCGTTCCGACGCAATCCGTCGAATCCATGATGACAATCTTTGAAATTTTCAAAGGCGACCCGATCGATGAACAGGTCGATATGCTGCGCATCAACCTGCTGGCCCCTGAAACCCAGCAACAGTTATTCGTGGCAATGCTGGATCGCTACTTTGCCGGGGATGTCGCCACCTTATGGGAAATGTCCCGTGTGGTGATGGAAAACACACCCGGGCTCAGCAGTGCCGAGGCCGCAGAATCCTTTGCAACCTTTGAACAGTCTCTCCTGATCGACAGGAACCGGGCATGGATGCCCGTTATTCGTGACGCCGCGGGCCAGCATGACGATATCGTCATCGCCGTTGGTGCAGCGCATCTGATGGGGAAAAGCGGAGTCCTGCAATTCCTGCAAGATGAAGGCTGGACGCTGAACCCACTGCGCTAAACATCGCCATAATCAGCCAACCCCTGACGGCCCGCCGCCGTCAGGTCATAGACCCCGCGACTGACACGGCAGAACCAGCCATAGTGATCGGCGGCCATGATCCGTGTGGCATCCGGGACCTCTGCCCAGTCTTTGACCGTGGCCCCTTTTGACGGGCCATGCACCGCCAGAAATCGGGCGCAGCGCAAGGCATCCTGACGATAACCGGTAATGATACCGTGGCGGGTGGCACCGCCGGCATTCGGGTCACCCTGCAACCGGTCAAAAGCACGCAAAAGCTGGGCCGCCTTACGCTTTGATTTTCGCGGCGCATAGGGACCAGGGTCGGCATGCACCTCCACATGGCCGTCACGCAGCCGAACGGTGATCACACCAAGCCCCAGTCTGCGGGCCAGTTTCACATTGTCCTTCAAGGCGCGTTGAAACGGTTTCCCGGGCTTATTGGGAACGGCCAGATAAACCACATCACTGACAGCCAGCCGGGCAATGCCCTGATGAAACAGACCCAGCGAGAACCCCAGCTTCAGTTCGACAATCAACACTGGCTCATCAGCACGACGGGCCACAATATCAGCAACGCCAACTTCACCTTTTACGGTATAGCCCTGCGCCTCTAGATGGGCCTTTATGGGGGGGTAAAGCGCTGTTTCCTTGGGTTTTGACATACGATTGAATGCGGCCCCGTCCTCACACGGAAAAGATGTATTGCAGGGTGGATAATGACTGTACCCCGAGTCCCGCCATGGTAGTGTGAAGGCACCTCCACTCACAATAGGATAGGCCAATGGAAATCGTCAGCATACGCAGTATGATCGTCATCCTTCTTTCACTCGGGCTCAGCGCCTGTGGCGGCGGGGGGGGCGGCGGCGGCTCAAGCAGCGGCGGCGGCAACGCAAATGTAACGCCAGTGGCCTCCTCGGGCTTCGCAACATCCGGTAGTACCTTCGACAGCAATGCGACCTTCACGCCGACGAATGCGTCTTACACAACACGCACGGTCGGTGGTTCAACCGTAGCCGTCAATCCCGCAAATCTCGAACTCGTCTTCAGCCAAAACGGCGACCGTCTTTCAATCCGTGTGGGCCGTTTCAACTACGAAATGGAAGAAAACGGTGCTTTGGCTTATATCGAAACGGCTCCACAGGGTTTCACAAGAGAAGAACTCTTCATCCGAAGCGTTTCCGGCAATGGTGACGCAAAGCTGGCGCAGGTCACCAGCAATGGGGACGTGTTCGGCAAAGATGTATTTTTCGTATACGGCTTTGATACCAATCCAACGGCAATCACCGCGCTTAGCGGCGATGTCACCTATTCTGGTGACGTCTTTGCGGTCGCCAACCAGGTGGACAATACGGCGTTCGCGGGTGGCACAATCACCCTCGCCGCAGACTTTAATGACAATGAAGTTTCGGGCCAACTCAATCTCAATGCCTTTTCGGGCCTGACCGGCTCCAGCAGCTATGACCTGTCAAAGGCCGATATAAACGGCAACACCTTCTCCGGGACGTTTGTCGTGTCAGCCTCAAACCCGCTGGACGCAGGGCAATCAGCGACCGATACCGTCTATGACGGTCGATTCTTTGGCACAGATGGTGACGCGGCGAGTGGCGGCATTGGCCTGACCATCACCGAAAGCGGCCAACAACCAATATACGTTCAAGGCGCCTTCCTCGCCGAGGAATGACAGCGCCCCGCCCAAACGAGCAGGGCGCATTATCTTATCGTCCACCCTGCCTGCCGGGAAAACGTGGCGGGCGTCCCCCGCCGCGCTGTGGCCGGTTCAGGCCCGGTGGGACTTTTGACGCAGGCCCAACCAGCGGATCAGGCCGGTTGGCGCGGCGGTTCTTGGTGACGGATACAGGTTTTGAACCCCCATTGCGGGGTTTTGGTGTCTTGCGGGGCATAATTGCACCTCTCTGATAAATGGTCGTGGGGGATGGGTCGCCGATAGGCGTCAGCCAAACATGTCCATTGTCAGGGTGCTCCTTCTACAAAAGGTGGCGGGCGTCACAGCCCAAACAGTCACGAAAGCGGCTAAACCAGCTTGTCCATTGTCAGTTTCCTCCTTTTGAATAGACGCAGCTTACCATCCAAGATGCGTTAAGGTCAAACGCACAGCATGGGGTGACAGCCCCAACTGACCCTCATATATACGGGGCAAATTTCGCACCCATTGAAAGTGACCCACATGAGCACACTCGTTTTTGGCCACAAGGCCCCCGACACCGACAGCACCGGTTCCCCCCTGATCTGGGAATGGTATCTGAACCACACCGGGATCGACGCGAAGGCGGCACTTTTGGGCACGCCAAATACCGAAGCCGTGTTCGTGGCCGAAAAATGGGGCTTTGATCTGCCAGAGGTGATCAAGGATGTGGATGACGATCAGGAATGCGTCATCGTTGACACCAACAACCCGGCAGAACTGCCCGACAATATCAACAACGCCAAGGTGGTTGCGATCATCGACCACCACAAACTGACTGGTGGGCTGGAAACCAAGAACCCGATCAACATCACGATCCGGCCACTGGCCTGCACCGCCACCATCATGCACCAGATGATGGGCAGCGCCGCCAGCGATATGCCCGACGGGGTCAAGGGGCTGATGCTGTCCTGCATCCTGTCCGACACATTGGCGTTCCGGTCGCCGACAACCACCCCGATGGACAAGGAACTGGCCGAAAAGCTGGCCGATGAACTAAAGGTCAAACTGCACGACTACGCGGGTGAAATGTTTGCCGCGAAATCCGATGTCTCCAAATTCTCCGAAGCCGAGTTGCTGCGCATGGACAGCAAGGAATATGAGGTCGATGGCAAGAAATTCCGCGTCTCCGTCCTCGAAACCACGTCACCTGATGCTGTGCTGAACCGCAAACAGGCGCTGATTGACGCGATGCCGGACGTGGCGAAGGAAGACGGCGTTGATCAGGTACTGCTGTTCGTCGTTGATATCCTGTCCGAGGAAGCCACCATGCTGATCCCCAATGATCTGACCAAAACCGTGGCCGAAAAATCCTTTGACGCCAAGGTCAGCGGTGACAGCGTTGTGCTGCCCGGCATCATGAGCCGAAAAAAGCAGATCATCCCGAACCTGAAAATCTCCTAAACCACCGTGCAAAAGGGTCCGACGTTTTGCCGACGCAAAGCCGACGCGATGCCGACAGCAATAAAAGGACCCTTTGATGACCCAGATCATCACGCGTTTTGAAGAGGTTTCAGGCCGCTATGACGCGGCTTTCGTTGACCTGTGGGGCTGCATGCATAACGGCGTGCATGCCCTGCCCGACGCCGTTGCCGCAATGCAGAAATATCGCCGTCAGGGCGGGCTTGTGGTGCTTGTCACCAACTCCCCAAGGCCATGGGACAGCGTCGCCCGGCAGATCGCCGGTTTCGGTATTCCAGAGGATGCATGGGACGCGATTGCAACATCCGGTGACAGCGCGCGCGCTGCCATGTATCGCGGGATTGTTGGCCAGAAAATCTGGTTCATGGGCGAAAGCCCTCGCGATGATGACTTCTTCAAGCCATTGAAAATCATCGAAAACCCTGTCGATATTCAAAAAGTTCCGCTGGAACAGGCCGAAGGCATCGTTTGCTGCGGCCCCTTTGATCCGCTGGCGGATGTTGATGTGAACCGGCCCGAATTCCTCTATGCCAAGCAAAAGGGTCTCAAGCTGCTTTGCGCCAATCCCGATATCGTTGTGGACCGGGGCGAGGTCCGCGAATGGTGCGCCGGGGCGCTGGCCGCGCTTTACACGGAAATGGGGGGCGAAAGCCTTTATTTCGGCAAGCCGCACCCGCCGATCTATGACCTCGCGCGCCGACGGCTCGCTGCGTTAACCGGTGCCCCATCCGATCCGCGTATTATCGGGATCGGCGACGGCATTGGCACCGATATTTTGGGCGCCGTGCAGGAAGATATCGACGCGCTGTTCATTTCTGGCGGCCTGGCCGCCAAAGAAACAAAGACTGACGACCAGCCAGACCCTGAAGCGCTGGACGCTTACCTGCAATCGCAACAGATGAGCGCGAGTTACACAATCGGTCACCTGCGGTAATGGAATCACTTGATCTTTCTGCGTTTGCAAAGTAATAAAATTTCAATATCGTAGTGATATTAGGATTTATGTTACTTTATGGAGCAGGACATGCTGGATAACGCCCCTCGCGGAACGATCTGCATCGAAGACATTGAAATCGGCATGGTCCGGTCGCTTCGTAAGGTGGTGACAGACCGGGATATTGAGCTTTTCGCCGAAGTCTCGACCGACCGGAACCCGGTACATCTTGACGAAGATTACGCGCAGGACACCATATTTGGTGGCCGCATCGCCCATGGCATGCTGACCGCAGGGCTGGTCAGCGCCGTCATCGGGGAACAACTGCCTGGTCACGGCACCGTCTATCTGGGTCAGAACCTGAAATTTCTGGCCCCCGTCCGCCCCGGTGACATGGTTTTGGCAGAGGTTGAAGTGACCGATATCGACTTTTCCAAGCGCCGCGTCAAAATGGATACCCGTTGTCTGGTGAACGACAAAAAGGTGCTTGTCGGCGACGCCACGGTCTTGGCCCCATCGCGTAAATTCGACTGACCTTGCGCGCCCGCGCGGGTCACGATACCCAAAGCGCCATGCGCATTATCCGTGACACCGTTTTTGTTGACCCAACCGACCGCGGCGCTGCCGCAGCCATTGGTAATTTTGACGGTGTGCATATCGGCCATCAAGCCGTGATCGACATCACGCGGAAGGCCGCTGAAACGACCGGCGCGCCATTGGGCATCATGACCTTCGAGCCGCATCCGCGCAGCTTTTTTTCCAATGATCCCAAGCCATTCCGACTTATGAATGCAGAGGCCAAGGCGAACCGTCTGGCCAAGCTAGGTGTCGAAAAACTATACGAAGTCCCGTTCAATGCCGCCCTTGCCGCCCTGACCCCACGCGAGTTTGCGCAAGGGATTATCGTTGATCAACTGGGGTTGAAACATGTGGTTGTGGGGGCGGATTTCTGTTTTGGCAAAGGCCGGGCCGGCAACGCCCACCGCCTGAAAGCCTTTGGCGCTGAAATGGGCTTTGGGGTCACCATCGCCGCGATCATCACCAATGACGCCGGTGCGGTATCGTCCACCGCAATCAGGCAGGCCCTGACCGACGGTCGCCCGCGCGATGCCGCCGCGATGCTGGACCACTGGCACCGGATCGAGGGCGAGGTCATTCGCGGCGATCAACGCGGTCGCGAATTGGGCTACCCCACCGCCAACATGTCGATCACCGGCTTGCACCCGCCCAAACACGGTGTCTATGCGGTGAAGGTGGATGTGCTTAGCGGCCCACATAAAGGGACATATGATGGCGCTGCCTCTATCGGGGTGCGCCCAATGTTTGGGGAAAACCTGCCCAATTGCGAAACCTTCATCTTTGATTTCAAGGGCGATCTTTACGGCACACATCTATCCGTTGCGCTGGTGGATTATCTGCGCCCCGAATTGAAGTTCGATGGGCTGGACGCGCTGATCACGCAGATGGATGCTGATTGCGCAGAGGCCCGAAAGATTTTAGCCAATGTCGAGTAAGATCGACCGCAACGGGTTGGCCGACCGGTTCTGGGAAACCAAACCCATGGACCAGTTGAACCGCAAGGAGTGGGAGGCGATCTGCGACGGCTGCGGCAAATGCTGCCTGAACAAGTTGGAGGATGACGATGGCGACGTCGCCCTGACCCGCGTGGCCTGCCGCCTTTTTGACGATGCGACCTGCCTGTGCAGCAACTACACCATGCGCCACGAATTCGTGCCGGAATGCATTGTGCTGACCCCAAAAACCATCGAAAGACACATGTATTGGCTGCCGCAGACCTGCGGATACCGGCTGATCTACGAAGGTCGCCCGCTTTATGACTGGCACCCGCTGATCTCAGGCGATCCGCAGTCGGTGCATCGCGCCGGTGTTTCGATCCAACACATGACCGTGTCCGAGGCTGATATCGACGAAGACGACTGGGACGATCAAATTATAGAGGAGCCGCTTTAGATGTTCTTTGCTTCCGACAACGCAGGCCCGGCCCACCCAAAAGTGATGGAGGCACTGACCGCCGCCAATCAGGGCTACGCCATGGGCTATGGCGCGGACCCAATCATGGATGAGGTCCGCACGCAGGTCCGCGATATCTTTGAGGCCCCGGATGCCGCCGTTTATCTGATCATCAACGGCACGGCGGCCAACGCTGTCTTGCTGGGGACGATGTCGCAGCCATGGCAAACGATCTTTTGCAGCGACTGCGCCCATGTCCACGAAGATGAATGCAACGCGCCAGAATTCTATACCGGGGCCAAGCTGACGCTGGTGCCTACAACGGATGGCCGGATGGCCCCGGATAACCTGCGGCGGAAAATTCTGGGCGAGGAAACCCGCGGGGTACACGGTCCGCAACGCGGTCCGCTTTCTATCACCCAAGTCACTGAAAAGGGAACGATTTATACGCTGGACGAAATCAACAAGCTGGCAAAAATTGCACAAGAATACGGCATGAAAACTCATCTGGACGGTGCGCGTTTCGCTAATGCGCTGACCGCGCTGGGTTGTTCGCCTGCTGAAATGACGTGGAAGGCGGGGGTGGACACAGTGAGTTTCGGCGGCACCAAGAATGGTGCCTTGGGGGTAGAGGCCTGCGTGATCTTTGACCCCGATCTGGCGTGGGAGTTTGAGTTGCGGCGCAAACGCGGCGGGCATCTGCTGTCCAAGCACCGCTACCTGTCGGCGCAAATGCAGGCCTATCTGGCCGACGGGCTGTGGCTGGATATGGCGCGATCCGCCAACGCGCGCTGCGGCCAACTGGCTGCCGGTCTGCGCGGCCATAATGCGGTTGAGATGATGTATGAACCGCAAGCCAACATCATCTTTTTCCAAATGCCCCGCCGGGAACATAAACGGATGCTGGATGGTGGCGCGGTCTATTATGTGATGAATGGTGACCCCGAAACCGGTGACCCGAACGAACCGCTGATCGGCCGTCTGGTCACCGATTGGTCAATGACCGAAGACGGGGTCAATCAATTCCTGGATCTGCTGCGCGGATAATCGCGGCAACCTCGGGCATATGGGTGATCGGCACCATATGCGCCGCCCCCGGGACGACATGATCTGCGACATCAGGCAGGCGCGCAACAAGGCTTTCGTGAATGGCCCCGATAACGGCCTGCGTCTCTGCCCCACGGATCAGGGTGACGGGGATGTTCACATCGGCCAACCGTTCTGGCGTTGTGATACCATCGGCATCTTCCTCAATCGGGCCACCACCCGCAACGATCAGATGGATGCGGTCCACCAGGTATCTTTGTAGCCTTGCGGGGATCGCCCCCCATGGCGTTGCACCCCAAAGGTCATTGAAAATCTCTGCCGCGCGGGCTTCGTCGCCCATCAACATCGTACTGACAAAGGGACGGAACGCCTTGGCATGTGCCGCATGTGCGGGCGTCCCTTTGGCCGCCGCAAAATAGACTGGTTCGATCAGTGTCAGCCGGTCTACCAGTTCTGGGCGCTCTACGGCCAGCCGCAGTGCGGCAGTCGCCCCGAAGGAGTGTCCAATCAGGTGGGTTGGACCGTCGCAGCAGGCCGCGATACAGGCGGCCACAAGCGTCTGGTAATCCTGCTTGCCGTCCCAATCCGGGCTACGCCCGTGCCCGGGCATATCAAACAGGGTCACCTGCCCGCCGACAGCCTCGGCCAAAGGCAGCAGCACATCATGCCGGGCCAACGCGCAATGGACCATGACGGCGGGCGCACCGCTGCCAACGGTGACGCGATGCACGACTTCAGCCATTAGGCAGACAGATAGGCATCAAGATCATCAATCCGATCTTCACCCCAGAATCGTTCATCCGTATCGGTGATAAAGAACGGGGCACCAAAGGCACCAGCATTCACAGCGTCTTCGAGGTTTTTGGAGAATGTGTCGGCGCTGGTCAGCATGTCCTTATCCGCAAGGGCAGGATCGAACCCGGTCTTTTCCAGACAATCGCGGACAACATCATCCTGACTGATGTCACGCTCTTCTGCCCAGCAAGCAGCGCCAAACGCATGGACCAACGCACCCACATCGCCACCGGCATTCTGGGCCGCGATAATGGCATAGGCGGACGGGGCACCATTGGTGGGCCAAAACATCGGTTTCACGTTCAACGGCAGGCCCACATGTTTGGCCCGACGGCGCATATCCTGCAACCGGTATTCTTGTCGATTCGGGTGCCGGTCCTTGGGCGGAACGCCCCCGGTGCGACCGAACAGGGCCATGATATCCAGCGGCTTGTAGGTGATGGTCGCGCCGTGCTTGGCCGCAATCTCGGCCGGGCGCGTGCCGGACAGATAGGTAAAGGGCGAGAGTGTTGCAAAGTAGTAATCGATATGGGGCATTTGTCACCTCCTGACATGCGCGAATTCTTTGCGCGACGGTAACCCTGTGTTAGTCGGTGTCAACGCCACGAATCTGTTACACGCAAGTGACCCTTCTGCCAAAGGACCCCCCATGCCCACAATGATTGAGCCCAAGCTGATTTCCGGGAACGCAAACCAGCCGCTAGCCAAAGGAATTGCCCGACGCATGTCGATGCATCGCGGTATGGAGGTTGGGCTCTGCGACGCGCGGGTCGAGCGCTTCAATGATGGTGAGATTTTTGTCGAAGTCTTCGAAAATGTGCGGGGCGAGGACATGTTTATCGTTCAACCCACATCGAACCCGGCCAACGACAACCTGATGGAGCTGTTGATCATCGCCGATGCGCTGCGCAGGTCATCTGCGGCGCGAATTACCGCCGTGATCCCCTATTTTGGCTACGCGCGGCAGGATCGCCGGTCCAAGGCCCGCACCCCGATCACCGCCAAGCTGGTATCGAATATGATTGTCGAAGCCGGTATCGAACGCGTTCTGACCCTGGATTTGCATGCAACGCAGATTCAGGGTTTTTTCGATATTCCGGTCGATAACCTTTATGCTTCGCCGATCTACGCGCTGGATGCGATGCACCATTTCCGGGGCAAGATGGATCAGGTTATGGTTGTCTCGCCCGATGTCGGCGGCGTAGCCCGGGCCCGCGATCTGGCCCAACGGATCGGCGCACCCTTGTCTATTGTTGACAAACGGCGGGGCAAACCCGGTGAAGTGGCCGAAATGACCGTGATCGGGGACGTGAAAGACAAGGTTTGCGTGATCGTCGATGACATCGTGGACACCGCCGGTACGCTTTGCAAAGCCGCCGAGGTGCTGATGGAGAACGGCGCTAAAGAGGTCCATTCCTACATCACACATGGGGTCCTGTCCGGCCCGGCGGTTGAGCGTGTTTCGAAATCCGTCATGAAAAATCTGGTGATCACAGACACCATCGCGCCGACCGCAGCCGTCAGCGCCTGCAAGAATATTCGGATCGTGCCGACCGCACCCATGTTCGCACAGGCGATCCTGAACACATGGAACGGCACATCCGTATCATCGCTGTTTGATCACAAGACGCTGGGCCCGATCTACGAGGGGCTTTACGCCGCCGAATAGGTGACACCGTCCCGGACTTGATCCGGGACCTCCACGTTGGTTCAGGTCGAGGTCCCGGATCAAGTCCGGGACGGGTTCAGTACAACTCCCACCCTTCGTCATTGGCAAGCTCACCAATTGACGTCCAGGCCACACGCACCCGGGCCACCTGCGTATCCGCCCAAGTACGGAACACGATGTTAAACCCGGACGCGGTGATATTCTCCGCCTGCACATCCGCGCGAATATTCGTGTTGTTCGAAATGTCCCACATTGAAATAGAAACCTGCACATGCGGTGGGTTCAGATAGGTTTCCGCGAATTCCACGCTGGCACGATTTTGGCGCGGGCCTTCGCCGCGCCACATCTCGCCATCATGTTCAAAATCAGAGAATAGAACCACGTCACCGTGGTCGATCCCGACCGTTCCACTGTTCAACCTACGCATATGCTTACTGGCATTCCTTACGCCATCACTATCAGTTTCATGCCAGGCACGGGTCACCTTGAAGGTGCGTTTACCGGGGAAATGCTAATCATTGGTTCATAATTAACAGATACTAAACATGTAGATGACTAAAATTCTAGGGATGTTCTTAGGTGAAAATTAGCCAGCTACGTCTTGCAATCGCGACGATCCTGATCGGTGGGTTAACCGCCTGCGGCGGGGGTGGTTCGGACGCTGGCAATACCGGGTCGAATGGCTCGGTCGGGAACCAAACCCCGGGCGACAACGGCGGCGGGACGATCGACCCACCGGTCATTACCGATCTGAATGTGCTGACAGCCGTTGAATTGGCCGGATATAATGGCTTTCTGGATAATTTCGATCAGGTTCGGGTTGCCGCGACAGCAGGGGCACCAACTGATTTTGCGACCCAGCCTGCGACGGGAAACGTCACCTACGCCGGCTACATGCAACTGATCATGGGTAACGCGACAGTCTCCGCCAATGTCGTTGGTAACGCGACCTTGCAGGTGAGCCTTGCTACCGAAACTGTATCTGGCGTGGCTGACGGTTTCATGGGCATCGCCCGGGATGAACTTGGCACCAATAGGGCCGCCCATTACGAAGGGGTGGTTACGATCACAAACGGGGTCGTCATTGATAACTCGACTGGCATGGATACCCTTGGCTTTGGGATCGATGGAGCGCTGGACAATGGGCTGAACCAGTTCGACGTTTCGGGCAATCTGGTGGGGACACTTTATGGCGCAAATGCCGATGGGCTTTATGCCATTGGCAGTAACACCGGTGTCCATGGCGACATGGATGTCACCATTGATGGGCTTGATACACCCAACGATATCGCCATTGCGACCGTGTCCGCCCTTAAGGACTAACGCGAAAAGCCCCACACAATGTGCAGGGCTTTCGCTGAAATTCGGGCCGGATCAGTTGTTGGCGGTCAGGCCGATATGGCCACCAATGGCCACCATGTCCGACAGCAGCTTGGCTGCGTCATCAACCGGGCCGGGTTCGTTCTTGAACGTTTCCTGAGCCTTGCCATGGGCCGCCTTCGCCTCGGCGACCATTTGATCGTAGATTTCTTGCGTCACTTCGGCCTTTGGCAGCGCCTGTTCGGCCAGAACCGAAACACTTGCCGCAGTAATCTCTGCAAAACCGCCAGAGACAACATATTCGTCGGAACCGCCTTTATGCACCACGGTCAGAACACCGGGGCGCAATGTGGTGATTGTTGGCGCATGATCCGCCATCGCGGTCATGTCGCCATCTGCACCGGGGATCCGGACCTCGGATGCCTCGACCGACGCCAGACGGCGCTCGGGCGAGACGAGATCGAATTGTAGATTTGCCATATTGGCGTCTCCTTAAGCTGCGTCAGCAGCCATTTTCTCGGCTTTGGCTTTCACTTCTTCAATGCCACCAACCATGTAGAACGCACCTTCGGGCAGGTGGTCATATTCACCGGCAACCACGGCCTTGAACGACGCAATTGTGTCTTCCAGCGGCACCTGAACACCGGGCGAACCGGTGAAGACCTGGGCCACGTCAAACGGCTGCGACAGGAAGCGTTCGATTTTCCGTGCGCGCGACACGGTCAATTTGTCTTCTTCTGACAATTCGTCCATGCCCAGAATGGCGATGATATCCTGCAAGGACTTGTAGCGCTGCAACGTCTGCTGCACGTCGGCCGCCACGCTGTAATGCTCTTCACCCACAATCGCAGGGTCCAGCAGACGTGATGTGGAATCAAGCGGGTCAACAGCAGGATAGATACCCTTTTCCGAGATCGCACGGTTCAGAACGGTTGTCGCATCAAGGTGCGCGAACGATGTCGCCGGCGCAGGGTCGGTCAAGTCATCCGCAGGCACATAGATGGCCTGGACGGATGTAATCGAACCGTTCTTGGTGGATGTAATGCGTTCCTGCATCGATCCCATATCGGTGGCCAATGTTGGCTGATAACCCACAGCAGATGGGATCCGGCCCAACAGCGCGGACACCTCGGAACCGGCTTGGGTAAAGCGGAAGATGTTATCGACAAAGAACAGAACGTCCGTACCAGACTGGTCGCGGAAGGATTCCGCCATGGTCAGACCGGACAGGGCCACACGCATACGCGCACCCGGAGGCTCGTTCATCTGGCCGTAAACCAGCGCCACTTTGGATTTGGTCAGGTCTTCGGCGTCGATAACGCCGGATTCGATGAATTCGTAATACAGGTCGTTCCCTTCACGGGTCCGCTCACCCACACCGGCGAACACAGAATAACCAGAGTGTACCTTTGCGATGTTGTTGATCAGTTCCTGAATAAGAACGGTCTTACCAACACCCGCACCACCGAACAGGCCAATCTTACCGCCCTTCGCGTAAGGGGCCAGAAGGTCGATGACCTTGATACCCGTCACCAGCACTTCGGATGCAGTCGACTGCGCTTCAAATGGCGGGGCTTCAGCGTGGATCGACCGGCGCTCCTGCTCGCCAATCGGGCCTTTTTCATCAACGGGATCGCCGACCACGTTCATGATCCGGCCCAACGTGGCGTCGCCGACGGGCACGGTGATTGTGTTGTCCTGGTCGGTGACTTCCTGACCGCGCACCAGACCTTCGGTCGAGTCCATCGCGATGGCCCGAACTGTGTTTTCACCAAGGTGCTGTGCCACCTCAAGTGTCAGTTCCTTGCCGTTATTGTCGGTTGTCAGGGCGTTGAGGATCTCAGGCAGATGGTCATCGAACTGCACGTCAACGACGGCGCCGATGATCTGCGTGATCTTACCTTTTGCGTTTGCCATTTATGTTTCTCCGGGGTCCTAGAGCGCTTCCGCGCCCGAAATAATTTCAATCAGCTCGTTGGTGATGACGGCCTGACGCGAACGGTTAAATTCGATGGTCAACTTGTCGATCATTTCACCAGCGTTGCGTGTGGCGTTGTCCATCGCAGACATCCGCGCGCCCTGTTCAGAGGCCGCATTTTCCAGCAATGCGCTGAAAATTGCAGTGGCCACGCCGCGGGGCAGCAGATCGGCAAGGATTTCTTCTTCGCCGGGTTCGTAATCGTAAAGTGTTACGTCGGCATCTTCGGCCTGCTCAAACTTTGCAGGGATGATCTGCTGCGCCGTCGGGTGCTGCGTCACAACATTTTCGAAGCGGGCAAAAAAGATCGTTGCGACGTCGAATTCAGCCGCATCAAACCGTGCAAGAACATCCTTGGCGATGGCTTGTGCGTTGGCGTAACCGACGCGCTTGACCTCGGTCAGATCGACGTGATCGACAAAATAATCGCTCAAATCACGCTTGATCGCGTCGCGGCCTTTTTTGCCAACGGTCACGATTTTGATCGTCTTGCCGTCGGCCAACAGCTTTTGCGCATGGCTGCGGGCCAGTTTAGCAATGTTGCTGTTAAAGCCACCGCACAGCCCACGCTCTGCGGTCATGATGATCAACAAATGCACCTGATCACTGCCCGTTCCGGACAGCAATTTTGGCGCACTATCTGATCCGCCAACCGATGCGGCAAGCCCTGCCATCACGGCGTTAAACCGTTCTGTGTAAGGGCGCGATGCCTCGGCTGCATCCTGGGCGCGGCGCAATTTTGCGGCCGCGACCATCTGCATGGCCTTTGTGATCTTGCGGGTCGATTTGACCGTCTCGATCCGATTTTTTAGGTCCTTAAGACTGGGCATAAGGTACTCCTATCTCAAAGAATTAGGCGAAGTCTTTGGCGAACGCTTCGATGGCTGCCTTGATCTTGTCTTCAGCCTCACCTTTGATCTTCGGGTCTTCTTTGGTGATGTAGTCCAGCACGTCGGACGCATTTGTCCGCAGATGCTTGAGCAACCCGGCCTCGAACCGGCCCACGTCACGCACATCGACCTTGTCGAGATAGCCATTTGTGCCTGCATAGATCACGCAAACGATCTCTGCATTGGTCAGCGGCGAATATTGCGGCTGCTTCATCAGCTCGGTCAGGCGGGCACCACGGTTCAGCAGGGCCTGCGTGGCCGCATCCAGATCGGAACCAAACTGCGCAAAGGCCGCCATTTCGCGGTACTGCGCCAGTTCCAGTTTCACCGGACCGGCGACCGACTTCATAGAGTTGGTTTGCGCAGCCGAACCCACACGCGACACCGACAGACCGGTGTTCACCGCAGGGCGGATACCCTGATAGAACAGTTCGGTTTCAAGGAAGATCTGACCGTCAGTGATCGAAATCACGTTGGTCGGAATAAACGCCGACACGTCACCACCCTGGGTTTCGATGATCGGCAGCGCCGTCAGCGAACCGGAACCGTTATCCTCGTTCAGCTTGGAAGAGCGTTCCAGAAGGCGAGAGTGGAGGTAGAAAACGTCACCAGGATAAGCTTCACGCCCTGGTGGGCGACGCAGCAGCAGCGACATCTGACGATAAGACACAGCCTGCTTGGACAGATCATCATAGATGATTAGCGCATGGCGGCCATTGTCGCGGAAATGTTCAGCCATTGATGTGGCAGCATAAGGCGCAAGGAACTGCATTGGCGCGGGGTCAGATGCAGTGGCAGCAACCACGATGGAGTATTCAATCGCGCCGCTCTCTTCGAGCTTCTTCACCAGCTGGGCAACAGTCGAACGCTTCTGACCAACAGCCACATATACGCAGTACAGCTTCTGGCTTTCGTCATCGCCAGCCGCATCGTTATATGATTTCTGGTTCAGGATCGTGTCCAGTGCCACAGCAGTTTTACCTGTCTGGCGGTCACCAATGATCAATTCGCGCTGGCCACGGCCAATCGGGATCATCGCATCAACGGATTTCAGGCCAGTCGCCATCGGCTCGTGAACCGACTTACGTGGGATGATCCCCGGCGCCTTACTGTCAGCAACAGCGCGCGTTTTTGTCTTGATCGGACCTTTGCCGTCCAGAGGGTTGCCAAGGCCATCAACAACGCGACCCAGCAGTTCGTCACCCACAGGCACGTCCACGATGGATTTTGTGCGCTTGACGGTGTCGCCTTCTTTGATGTCACGGTCGGAACCAAAGATAACAACACCCACGTTGTCAGCTTCAAGGTTCAGTGCCATCCCGCGGATACCGCCGGGGAATTCGACCATTTCACCAGCCTGCACGTTATCCAGGCCATATACACGGGCGATACCATCGCCCACGCTCAGTACCCGGCCAACCTCGGCCACTTCGGCTTCCTGACCGAAGTTCTTGATCTGGTCCTTCAGGATCGCAGAGATTTCAGACGCTTGGATCGCCATTTATCCGACCTCTTTCATAGTGTTCTGGAGTGCGTTGAGCTTGGAGGCGATCGACGTGTCGATCATCTTTGAGCCCACTTTAACAATAAGACCGCCAATGATGCTTTCATCGACGGTTTCTTTGATGGTGATGGATTTGCCCACTTGGGCTTTGAGTGTTTTTGCCAGCTTGTCAGCCTGTGCCTTGGTCAGCTTCTTGGCAGTGGTGACTTCGGCAGTCACTTCGCCACGCTCTTCGGCCAGCATGTCCTGCAGGACGGCCAAAAGCTGGGGCATCACAAACAAGCGGCGCTTGCTTGCCAGCAGCGCCAATACATTGCTTGTGGTGTCAGAGAGTTCCATTTTCGCAGCAATGGCAGAAATCGCAGCAGACTGTTCTTCACGGCTATAAAGCGGTGAGGTCAGCAATGTGCGCAGATCGTCGCTTTCGTTCATTGCAGCTTCCAAAGCAGCCACATCTGATTCGAGCGCTTTGATCGCTTTGCCTTCCTTGGCGATGTCAAACACAGCGGTCGCATAGCGCTGCGCAATGCCTGTTGAAATACCAGCAGTTTCGGACACGTTGAGCCTTCCGATGTCTTGGGCCCGGGCTCACCACAGCCGGTTGAAACCGATGGCGAATGGGCAGCTTGTTTCACCCCCGTTTCCACGAGAGCGGCAAAATCCTGCGCGTCGTATCAGAGGCGGTATGGTGTCGCAAGCACTCTGCGACAAGAATCCGCGTCTGTCTGGTGCATTCGGCATTCGGTACGGAATTGAATTGCCATTCGGGGCGGATTTCGGGGTTTCGCGAGGTTGAGGTCAGGTGATTTTGACCTTTGAGTCAAATATCGACCCAAGATCGCGCAAAAGAACAAGCAGACATCAGCGTGACTCAAAACTGCTGTCCTAAACTTGGACCACGACAATCACACTTGCCACAACCATCATGTGTTATGACTGCTGCCCCTGCGGAACACCGCCCAGTTTTTTACCACCGCCAAAGAAGAGGTCATAAAATACCGGGGCCGCAACCAGCGTCAGGATCGAAGCAAACGCCAAGCCCCCCATGATCGTGACCGCCATAGAGACAAAGAATGCATCCCCCAAAAGCGGGACCATGCCCAGGATCGTCGTTGCGGCAGCCAATAGAACAGGCCGCAGACGGGACACAGACGCCCCGACGATTGCGTCGCGCAGCGCTGACCCTTCGCGGCGGACAATGTCGATTTCCTCAACCAGCACGATTCCGTTCTTAATCAACATGCCTGACAGGCTCAGCAATCCCAAAAGCGCCGTGAACGTAAAGGGCAAGCCGGTTCCCAAAAGACCGATGACTGCACCCGTTACTGCCATCGGCACCAGCAACCAGATAATCAGAGGTTGGCGAAGCGCGTTGAACAGAACGATTGTGATCAGAATCATGATCAGAATGGTAATCGGCAGTTGTGACGCAAGGCTGGCATTGGCGTCGGCCGAGGATTCGAATTCTCCGCCCCATTCCATTTTGTATCCGATGGGCAAGGTGATCGCCTCGATCACATCACGTATCTCTGCATGTACCTGTGCGGCTGTCATATCAGCCGGTATGCTGGCACCCACTGTGATTGTGGGAAGCCGGTCCAGACGACGAATAATCGTGTTCTGCGGTTCAAATTCAAAACCATCAACCACCTGTTCGATAGGCATAATCGACGCTTGATCCTGCGTCGCGAGGATCTGATCCATGATCCCGGCATCCGCATCAGGTGCCACCCGGGTCACAATCGGGATCGCGCGGTCGCCCTCACGATAGGTGCCAACCGTGACACCATCTGTAGCAAATAGGATAGCGTTCGCAACGTCATCGCGCGTAATACCCGCCGCTTGCCCACGTTCGGTCACATAGCGTGGGCGCAGAACAAGTTCCTGCTCGTGCCAGTCGGTCCGTGGGGCCAGAATATTTGGGGATGTCGCCGTCATCACATCAATCGCTTTATCGGACAGATCGCGCAAAACCTCAGGATCGCTGCCGGAAAAGCGTACTTCGATAGGGCTGCCACCACCCGGACCAAAAACCAGCCGCTCGGTTCTGAATTCGCCCTCGGGTAAATTCTCGGCAGCGAATGCTTCCAATTCAGCCTGCAGTGGCGGAATGCGTTCTAGGTTTTCGGTGCGGATAATCAGATGACCATAGGCCGGGTTAGGTGGTTCCGCACCATAGGTCAGCAGAAAACGTGTCGCCCCCTCGCCAACAAATGTTGAAACCGCAACAACGTCCTCATGCTCTGCTAGATAGGCCTCAACGATTTCCATCTGATCAGACGTCGTCTCGATCGGGGTCCCTTGCTGCATTGTATAATGGACAAAGAAAAGCGGGGTATTCGAGTTTGGAAAGAACTGCTGTTTCACTGACGCGAAGCCCACGAAACTGGCGGCGGTTATGCCAATAAGCGCGGCCAGCACCAACCAACGGAGCCGAAGCGCACCGCGCAGGATAGTGGCATATGCACGAAAGATCAGGCCGCCATAGGGTTCGGCCCCGTCACCGGTGCCTTGTTTGAAAATGTAGTGCCCCAAAAGCGGGGTTACGGTAACAGCCAAAATCCAAGACAACAGCAAGGACACGCCAATCACTGCAAATAGCGAGAACATAAATTCGCCGGTTGAATCCGGGCTAAGACCAATACCCGCAAAGGCCATGATGCCAACAACGGTTGCCCCCAACAGCGGGATTTGCGTTTTGCCCGCAGCCTCATCCGCCGCATCGCGAGATGATTTGCCACGCTGCATGGCAATCTGCATACCTTCGGCCACGACAATTGCGTTATCAACCAGCATGCCCATCGCGATGATAAGCGCGCCAAGCGATATCCGTTCCATCTCGATCGAGAAGATCGACATGAACATAAGCGTCCCAACAACCGTCAGCAGCAGTGTGATGCCCACAACCAAGGACGCACGAACGCCCATAAAGGCCGCAAGGACAAGCACGACGATACCCACCGACATGGCGAGGTTTATCAAAAACCCGGTCGAGGATTCATCAACAACGACGTGTTGCTGATAAATGGGGTGCAGCGTGACACCATATGGAATTTCTGCGGCCAGCGCCGCCAAATGCGCATCAACACGATTGCCAACATCGACGATGTTGTCGTCGGTTGCCCCCGATACGCCGATGGTGAATGCGGGCTGTCCGTTGTACCGTATGATCTGCGCGGGGTTTTCTTGTCGTCCGCGGCTGACATCCGCGATGTCAATGAGGTTGATAAGATCACCGCCAACGCCAATTGTCAGGGCTGCAATTTCGCTGACCGTATCAGACCCTTCGGCCGTCTGGATTTGGGTCCGGGTATCGTCAGCTGTCACAGACCCAACCTGGGACACCGAATTTGAAGTTGCCAGCGCCTGCTGGATGATCTGCGGGTCAACGCCAAGTTGGGAACTGACCGCAAGATCGGGTTCAACAAAAATCGCCTCCGCGCGTAGCCCCGTAATATCGACGTCCGCGACACCTTCGACGGTCAGGATTTCGCGCCTCAGAAACGTCGCCAACTGATGCTGTTCTGCATCTGTAAAGCCGTCAGATGTGACCGCAAAAAAGATGCCGTAGACGTCTCCGAACCCGTCATCGACAAAAGGCGTTGTTGCTTCGCTGGGCAGTTCGTTTCGAACATTCTGCAACCGTTCGCGCAGCTCCGTCCAGATTGCCGGCAGCTCATCTCCGCTGAACGTGTCCTGAACCTCTACATCGATGCGCGAAACGCCGGGGCGATTGACAGATTTAATCTGGCTCACCTCAGCCATCCGCTGAATGGCGGCTTCCAATGGCTCAGAGACTTCTTCGGCGACCTGCTGGGCAGACGCCCCGGGATATTGCGTGATGACAACGGCCTGTTTGATCGTAAATGCCGGGTCTTCCAGCCGACCGACAGTGTTAAACCCCCAGATACCGCCAAACAGGCAGGTCAACATAATGATCCAGGTAAAGATCGGCCGATCAATCGAAGCGCGTGCAATATTCATCAGGCTACCCTTGATTAATTTGCGTAACCTGAAAAGCGACGGACGGTGTCACCCTCCGCCAGAACTTGGGCGCCAATCCTGACGATTTCCGCCCCGGCCTCCAATCCAGAGGTAATCATAAACGCGCCGTCACGCGTGGCATCTATCGAAACGTCCACTTTTCGCAGGGTGCCGTTTTCGCCCTCGGTTGGAACGAACTGCATGACGCTGGTCGATCCATCATTGCCAATCTGAATTGCCGTGGCGGGTACAATCAGGCGCGGCGGACCTTCGTTCAGCGTCGCCAGCACAATAACCGAACTGCCCGGCAACGCATTCAGATCATCTGGCCGCTCCATACCAAGCGTCAAACGAAATGTCTGGCCAATAGATGACGCCTCTGCGTTGAACTCGCGTATCTCCAGCGGATAGGTCTTATCGCTGGTCGGAAACCGCGCCAGCAACGCCACATCGGCATCTTGCCCAGCGCGCTGAAACAGCACCTCTGGCACATCGATATCGATGCGCAATTCTGACATGTCGTGCAGTCTGATGACTGGACTTCCGGCATTTGTGGTTGTGAAATTCGCCACGTTACGGCTCGCCACAAGCGCGTCAAAGGGCGCGCGCAGCGTCGCGTTTTCCAACGAATACTCGGCATTACGCAATGCAACACGGGCGAGGGCCAGTTGCGTTTCTGCGTCTTGTTTTGAAACTTCCGAAGCCGAAACACCAAGATTATTCAGGCGCGTCAACAGACGGTCCGCCTGTTCCAATTGCAGGGCAGCCTGCTGGCGCTGCAACTCAAATGGTTCAGCATCAAGCATCGCAACCAAAGCGCCTTGCGCAACCTGCTGTCCTTCGGTTGCTGGAAACTCCACGATTTGTCCTGACACCTGAAATGCAAGATCCACTGTCTGACGTGCGACCACCTGCCCAAAGAACTGGCGGGTGACGCCATCCGTGTCTGCCCCGACAACCATCAGTTTGGCAGGGCGAACAACTGTATCCTGCGCTGAAGCCAGGTTTCCCGAGGACATCAAAAGAAAAGCGGATACCAGTAAGATCGAGATGCGGTACATGATGTATCCTTTATTGTCGTTTGAATAACGGTCAGTGGTCGAAGTGAGGCTTCAACGCAAAGCAATCCATGCTTTCAGACTATAAACCCGATTTGGAAACACTGTCTTGCCCAATCTTGCAGCCACTGAAGCACGCTTGGACCATCAAATGATCAACGTTGCGGTCACGAACAGGCGACCACTGCCATGATTTCTATCACGCAGACCTTATATCAACCCACTTGACGTCGATGGGACCTGCACATGATGCTTCCGCCACTGGACTGCAAATCGGAGTAATGCGCGATACTATGCTAGGCCTCACTCTTATTTGTGGTGTGACGATTGCATTCTGCATGCTTGGTCAACGATTGGTCACCACCATTGTGACGGCGCCGATGGTGTTTCTTTTGTTGGGCGCAATCGTTTCACTGGGCGGACTGACATCATCGGATCAAGCGCGGGCGTTGTTGCATCCGGTTGCGGAAATCGCATTGGTCATTTTGCTGTTCCTTGACGCGGCCAGCACAGATTTGCGTGCGTTGCAGATGCGCCGGGTCTGGCCCGCGCGTATGCTGCTGATCGGATTGCCGCTGGCCATTATCTTAGGTGCGGTTGCGGCTGCGGCGATGTTGCCAGAATTGTCCCTGCTGGCCGCGTTCTTGCTTGCCGCGATCATGGCGCCGACGGATGCCGCACTTGGGCAGGCGGTCGTGTCGAATGAGGCCGTCCCGATCCGGCCCCGTCGTGCGCTGGTTGTTGAAAGCGGCCTGAATGACGGGCTTGCCCTGCCATTGATCCTGCTATTGGCCAGTCTTGTGGCGAATGCGATGTCGCAATCCAATGCGTCCTGGATTGCCTTCGGATTGGCCCAAGTGGTTCTTGGGCCGATTGCCGGGGTGATCATGGGCTGGGTTGGTGGGCGTGTTTTGATCTATGCAAAAAACCACGCGCTAACCTCTGAAACATATGAAGGTATCGGCGCACTTGCGCTTGCGGGTCTATCCTACCTTGCAGCCACGCAAATCGGTGGCAACGGGTTCATCGCGGCCTTTGTCAGCGGCCTTGTCTTCGGCGCTGTTGTACAGGGACGCTGCAAATTCATTTACGAATTCGTCGAAGGCGAAGGACAAATATTATCTTGGTCCGCATTCCTTTTGCTAGGGGCCGCATTGGTGCCTGAAGCCATCATGCATCTGACCTTGCCCGTATTCGGTCTAATACTGGTCAGTCTGTTTATCGTGCGTCCACTGGCAATCTGGGTGTCATTGATCGGCACTGACGCGTCCCCTCTGACGCGCTTGTTCTTTGGCTGGTTTGGGCCCCGTGGGCTCGCGACCGCGCTTTTTGCACTGCTGGTGGTCGAGATGCTGCCCCATGATCTGGGTGAAAACATACTTCATATCGCCGTGAACACGGTCTGGATCAGTGCAGTATTGCATGGCGTTACAGCAGCACCTGCGGCAAGGTGGTATGGGCGCAAGATCGCAGATCTTGGCCCGCGCCCGGATAGGCAGTCGATGCAACAGAAGGTGAGCACCGCCGAAAACAACAACAATTGATCAATATAGCCTGCGACGAAAGAGGACAGCCATGAACGCCACAGCCATCTTCAAACTAAGCGACCTGGATGATCGCAAGCCCGAATATGCGATCGTCGGAGAGGTCGATCTGGTCGTTGTCCGATTTGATGAAGAGGTGTCCGTCTTTTATGGGCGTTGTCTGCATCGTGGTGCGTTGATGTCGGATGGGCATGTGCGGGGCAATGATCTGATTTGCGGCGTCCATAACTGGGATTACCGGCTGGATAGCGGCGTTTCTGCCTATGCCAATGACGAGAAACTTCCAAAGTTCAAATCATGGATAGATGGTGACGATGTCTGTGTCGACGCGGATGAGATCAACGCATGGGGCTACGCCAATCCGCAGCCCTATAACCGGGACGCCTATCTTGGGCTTTATGCCGACCCAAGCCACGGTACTGACGCCGAACCCTATAACGGGATGATACAGAACTATGCCAAGAATGGCCTGACCAAGACAGGGCATCACGGCATCGTCGACTCGATGGGTGTTCCGCGCGCCGAATTACCCGATTGGGATGACATTCAGCTTTTGACAGCACAGTTGGCAAAGCCTCCTTTGTTGGACGATGATGCAGTGGGCACCGAGGTGGTCATTGGCCCGAATGCGCAAAAGCCGCTGAAACTGGATATACCGCTTTTCGTGTCTGACATGAGCTTTGGGGCCTTGTCGGAATCCGCCAAAATCGCGCTGGCTCGCGGGGCGGAACTGGCCGGAACAGGTATCTGTTCCGGCGAAGGTGGCATGTTACCAGAAGAGCAGGCAGAAAATACGCGCTATTTCTACGAACTCGCCTCGGCCAGGTTTGGGTTCAGCTGGGACAAGCTGGACAAGGTTCAGGCGTTCCACTTCAAAGGCGGTCAGGGTGCGAAGACTGGAACAGGCGGTCACCTGCCGGGCAACAAGGTCAAAGGCAAGATCGCGGAAGTGCGCGGCCTGGAAGAAGGCACATCTGCGATTTCGCCACCGCGCTTCCCCGACTGGACTGAGGTCAGCCAGATCAAGGAATTCGCCGATGAGGTGCGCGACCGAACCGGCGGCATCCCCATCGGCTACAAGCTGTCCGCCCAGCATATCGAAAAGGACATTGATGCCGCACTGGCCGTCGGCGTTGACTACATCATTCTTGATGGGCGCGGCGGGGGGACGGGGGCGGCACCGATCATCTTTCGCGATAATATCTCTGTCCCGACGATACCGGCCTTGGCGCGGGCGCGGCGACATCTTGATAAACAAGGGCGCGGCGACGTCACGCTTGTTATCACGGGCGGGCTGCGCAAACCGGCTGACTTTATCAAGGCGATGGCATTGGGCGCAGACGCTATCGCGGTGTCGAATTCCGCGATGCAGGCGATAGGGTGTCTGGCCATGCGCGCCTGTCACACCAATAACTGCCCGGTCGGCATTGCCACTCAGAAACCGCATCTCGTCAACCGTCTGGTGGCTGAAAAATCTGCGCGGCAGTTGGCGAACTTCTTTGGCGCATCGGTCGAGTTGATGCAGGTAATGGCCCGCGCCTGCGGCCATGATCACCTGTCAAAGTTCAACCATGGTGATCTGACCACCTGGAAAAAAGACATGGCGGACATTTCGGGCGTCAATTTCGGGGGTGCTGCATGAACCAGGCAGAACTCATTCTGCTGATCGTCAAAATCTGGGGCGGTCTTGGTATGCTGGTCGCGATACCCTTTCTGGCCTTTGGTATGGATCGGCTGGACGAAGATGCACGCGGGGCTTACGTATTCCGGCCATTATTGGTGCCGGGCATCATTCTGATCTGGCCACTGGTTTTATGGCGCTGGTACATTCTGGCGGATGGCAAGGATGAATGGTCGCACCGATATCGACCGCGCCGCGCGTCGCATAAGTGGTTTGCATGGCTCATGCCCGTTGCCATTGTTGTTATCATTGTCGCGGGACTGTCCGTGCGCCAGTCATGGCCCACCGACATCGCTCCGGTCCAGCTAAGCGGGGCCCCGGAATGAGCGTCAAATACATTCCAGTCCAATGGAACCGCAATAAATGGCTATATGACTGGATCATGCTGGCCGGTGTCGTTGGCTTCCTGTGGTTATTCCTGTTCGTCAGTCCCGAACTGCTCAGCCACGAATTTCCGATTAACCCACAGGTCCACAACGCCCGTGCGTTCGGGGCCTGCGCCTTTGTCATGCTGACCGTAATCCTGTGCATCGGGCCGCTTGCCCGGATCGACCGTCGCTTTCTGCCGCTGTTGTATAATCGCCGCCATTTCGGGGTGATGACGACCTTCGTGGCGATCACCCATGCCAGCTATATCCTCAACTGGTATTTTGCTTTCTCAAGCTCCGACAAATACGAAGCATTGCTGTTTGCCAACACAAGCTATGGGCAACTGGCGGGCTTCCCGTTCGAAATCTTTGGCATCTTCGCCCTGATCTGCCTGTTGATCCTGTCAGCCACCAGCCACGATTTCTGGATGAAGTTCCTGACACCACCAGTCTGGAAACGTATCCACGCACTGATCTATTTTGCCTATGTGGCGGTCGTGGCGCATGTCAGCCTTGGCATCTTGCAAGACCAGCAGAACCACACCTTTACCGTGATCTTTATCGGCGGTGCGGGGGCTGTCGCCGGGCTGCACGCCTATGCTGCGTTCCTTGATTGGCGCGGGGGTGATGAACTTGGCACGGATGCGGATGGTTGGATCGATATCTGCGATGCGAATGACATCACCGAAGGTTTCGCTAAGATCAAAATCCTGCCGGGTGGTGAGCGGGTGGCCGTGTTTAAACAAGATGGCAAGCTCAGCGCAATTTCCAATGCCTGCGCCCACCAGAACGGGCCGCTGGGTGAAGGTCGGGTCATTGACTGTCTTGTGACCTGCCCTTGGCACGGGTTCCAATATGATGTGACCAATGGCCGATCGCCAGCGCCCTTCACCGAAATGGTGCCAACCTACAACATCCGCCTGAACGGAACAGGCGTGCAGGTCCACCGCGATGCAAATCCGCCGGGCACCTATGTTGAACCGGTGCCAACGCAAGAGGTGTCAGCATGAGCGACAAGCCACCCTTTTTTGTGGGCTACCTGCCGGTTCCCGGCCCATTGCGTAAGTTCCTGCTGCTGGCTTCGGCGCTGGTTGTGGCGATCTTCGTGTTCACTGGATTACTGATTGGCGCCACCCAAGATGAACCAGCCGCATCCGGCTTTCGTTTTGATTATGGTCGCCAGACCGTCACCGGCGTCATCGAATTGACGCCATATCCCCTGTTGCGGGTGACAGAAGGGAACGACCTGATCAAACCGGGCAAAACCCTGATGCTGGCGAGCGCTGGCAAATCCGGGGTGGATATGCGGGCGATGGGGCTGGACGGACAATTGGCAGAGGTGTCCGGTGTCATCCTACAACGCGGCACGATCGATATGATGCAGTTGCGTGGCGGGCAACGGGGGCTGACAGCGGTCGAAGGCGATCCACCCGCCATGGAAACCGAAGCCTTGGGCCGTTGGAAGGTGGCGGGCGAGATTTGCGACGGCAAATGCCTGAACGGGGCGATGCGCCCGGGTCGCGGCCTCGCGCACAAAGCCTGCGCCAATCTGTGCTTGTTGGGGGATGTGCCGCCTGTCTTCGTTTCGACCCAGCCTATCGAAGGGTCGGATTTCATGCTCATTACCGGGCCCGATGGCACCACCTTGCCACCGGCAGCCTATGATTACGTCGGTCAGTTCATCACGCTTGAGGGCGACCTGGAACGACGTGGCGATATGCTTGTCCTGCGCATGGACGACACAACGATGGAGCTGATTGACGGATGAAGCGCTTCACCCTTCTTGTCCTGATGGCCGTACTTGGCCTTGTCATGCTGTATCTGTCGCGGTTCTGGTTTTTTGATCTGTGGCCGCGATCCGGCCTGTTTGGCTGGCAGGAACTTCGCCCAGGTGGCGGGCTCTTGGGGCGCTGGCTACGTGGCACACCGCTTGCCCCGTTTGAGTTGCTGATCTGGGCCGCAGGCGTGTTCCTGATCCTGACTTACCTGCAAAAATTCATCGATTTCATCTTTCCAGCCCCCGCGCCAGAAAAGGACGATAATCATGACAACTGAAAATCTGGACTGGATTTCCGTCGGCCACATCAACGACCTGCCCGAGGGTCGGGTCAAAACCGTGACCGCGCGCACGACATCAATCTGTCTGGTGCATTTCGATGGGCAATGGGCGGCGATGAACAACCATTGCCCGCACCAAAAGGGACCACTTGGCGAAGGTTCTATTGAAAAAGGGATCGACGACAAATGCTGGATCCGCTGCCCGTGGCATGGCTGGGATTTCGACCCGCTGACCGGCAAGCCCCCCGGCGGGCACGAAGACACTGGTCAGGAAATGTATCCGCTGGACATCCGGGATGGGGAAATCTTTGTCGGGCTTGCGGCAGAAGCCCCGCATGAACGCACTGTTACCGATGTGATGGTCGAAACAATGACCAACTGGGGTGTGCAGACGGTCTTTGGCATGGTGGGCCATTCGAACCTTGGCTTGGCGGATGCGATCAGGCGGCAGGTGAATGACAAGAAGCTCAAATATTACGGCATCCGCCATGAAGGGGTAGCCGCCTTTGCGGCATCGGCCTATGGCAAGCTGACGGGCCAACCTGCGGCCTGCCTGACGATTGCCGGACCAGGGGCCACCAACCTGCTGACTGGCATGTGGGATGCCAAGGTCGACCGCGCGCCCGTCCTTGCATTGACCGGACAAGTGCAGACACAGGTTTTCGGACCCGGTGCGTTTCAGGACATTGATCTGAAATCGGCGTTTCAGGCGGTATCCACTTTCTCACAGCCTGTGCTGAACAGCTCAAACCATGCAGAGCTTATGTCGCTGGCGTGCAAGAATGCCATCGTTGAACAGAACGTCGCCCATCTGATTTTTCCAGATGACGTGCAAACAGTGCCATCTGACAAGCCCGCAGCCGAACCGATTGGGCGGATGGGTGGCACCCGTGTGACACCATCGCAAAGCGATATCGAAGCCGCCGCCGAGCTTCTGAACAGCGCCAAGCGACCGATGTTTGTTGTCGGCCACGGGGCCTATGATGCGCGGGCGCAGATTGTTGCACTCGCTGAAAAAATCGGCGCGCCAGTGGTGACAACATTCAAGGCCAAGGGGCTTGTGCCCGATAGTCACCCGTTGGGGGCCGGTGTCATCGGTCGGTCCGGCACGCCAATTGCCAGCTGGTTCATGAACGAGGCTGATGTGCTTGTCGCCTTTGGTGCCAGCTTTTCAAACCATACCGGGATCGCATTAAAGGAAAACATCATTCAGGTTGATTATGACCGGATGCAGCTTGGCAAGTTTCATGCGGTAAAGGTCCCCGTTTGGGGGGATATCGGCGCATTTTGCGACGCGGCCAGCCCGCTGATCAGTGCCAATGCCGATGCCGTTGATCAACGGCCTGAACTGGCCGAACGCTGGGCGATCTGGCGCGACGAAAAACAGCGTCGCCTGGCAGAGGACCACGGACAAGGGATCCATTCATTTGCGATCTTTGACATTCTTGGGCGGCTGGTACCGGACAACACGATCTTTGCGGTCGATGTGGGCAACAACACATATTCATTTGGCCGCTACCTTGAAACCAAGGGCAGTCAACGGGTTTTGATGTCCGGCTATCTTGGGTCTATCGGTTACGGTTTCCCTGCCGGGATTGGTGCTTGGGCTGCGACCCAGGATGTCGCGGCACTGCGCGGGTGCAAGGTGGTGTCGATCTCCGGTGATGGCGGTTTTGGGCAGTACCCAATGGATTTCACGACAGCCGTGAAATACGGCATGGATGTCACACATATCCTGCTGCATAACGGCGAGCTTGGAAAAATTTCAAAGGAACAACGGTCCGGCGAATGGCCAGTTTGGGAAACCGACCTGATCAACCCTTCCTTCGCAGCCTTCGCCAGACTGTGCGGCGGCCATGGGCACAAAGTGACCGATGCGGCTGAACTTGAAGAAGCAATTCAAACGGCGCTGGACGTCAACGGACCGGCCCTCGTTGAAATTATGACGGATGCAGAATTAGTCTGACCCAAGCTTCACAAAAGTGCTGTCGAAAGCCATGGGAACCGGCTGAGGAAGATCAGGATCACCGCCACGGCAAGCAGAAATGGCCACAGCGATTTCAGAATGCGTCCGGGCGATGTGCCGCTCATTGACGACGCAATGTAAAGGCCAACGCCAACCGGTGGCGTCAGCAATCCCAACACAAGGTTCAGGCACATGACAACGCCGAACTGGTAGGGGCTGATGCTATAGTCATTCATCGCGATGGGCAGCAGGATCGGGGTTATCAGGATGACCGCTGCGATACCGTCGATCAGCATGCCAACAAATAGCAGGATCAGGTTCACGATCAGCAAAAACATAAACGGGTCGCTGGTCATTGATGTAATCAAGGCAGCCAGTTTCTGCGGCAACGCCTCATAGATGATCACCCAGCCAAAGACGTTGGCAGCGGCGATCATGAATATGATCATCGACGCATTCACTGCCGTGCGCTTGAACATCTGAAAAATTGCGCCTGGCTTCAGTTCCCCATAGATCAGCCAACCGATCATGAAGGCGATAAGCGATGCGATGGCCGCGGACTCGGTTGGCGTGGCGATGCCAAAAAGGATGCCGCCGATGATTGCAAAAGGGATCAGCGTGGCAGGCAGGCATGACAGGATTGCGGCGAAAGCGTCGCGGCGGGTAAACCAATCGCCCTTTGGGAACCCTTGGGCAAATCCGATAAGCGAAATCACCACAGCAAAGGAAACCGCCAGCAAAAGCCCGGGCAGGATACCTGCCAGAAACATGTCGCCGATTGGAATTTGCGCCAGCACGCCGTAGATCACAAACATCATCGACGGTGGGATCACCGGGGCCAGCAGGCCGCCCGCCGCGGTAGTGGCCGCGGCAAAGCCTTTGTCATAACCCTCTTTTTCCATCTCGGGCGTCATCGCGCGCGCCATTACCGCAATTTGTGCTGTGGCAGATCCGATGATGGCCGCCATGAACATATTCGCCAACAGGTTGATATAGGCCAGCCCACCGCGAAACCCGCCAACAAAAACCCGTGCGGCGTTAATCAGGCGGCGGGTCATGCCACCTTCGTTCATCATCTCGCCAGTCAGCATGAACAATGGGATGGCCAGAAGACCGTAGTTTTCCAGACCCGAAAACATTTTCTGGGCAAAGCTGTCATAAAGAACGGTATTGCCGCTTTCCCAGATGTACCAGATGGCCGTCAGCGCCAGAACAAGGGCGACAGGAACGGCAATCAAAAGTTTGAAGGCAAAAATCAGCGGGGTCATGCCACGCGCTCATCCTGCGCCGAACCCTGTTCGAACAAGTTGGCGACACTGTGCAAAGTGGCCCCAAGCGCAAAGAACCACATCACGCTCCAGACCCAGAACTTCTTGATCCCCAGCGTCGTGGTGGGTTCGGCGTAGATAAAGTTGAAAGTCGCCCCTTGAAATGCTTTCACATCAAAACCATTCCGCGCAAGTTCCAATGGGGAATACCAGCGCCAGCAGAACCAGATCATGAACAATGCAAACACCAGCACGATCACATCAACCAGCTTGGCGGTTGCTTTGCGCAGCATCGGCGGGAAGGTGTCCGTCAGGATCGTGACAGCAACTGCGTGGCCATAATGCAGGGCCGATGACGCCCCCAGAAACGCCATCCATGCCATGGCATAGATCGCCAGTTCGTCGACCCAGAACAAGGCGGCACCCAGGCTGCGGGTCACGACATTGAGCAGGATCAGCAGGGTGATAGATGCCGCCAAAGCTGCGGCCAATGTCAGCTCAAACTGCGCCCATATCGCCGAAATCCGCCCGATCATTGCCGTTCCTCCAACAAAAAACCGGGGGCGCATGATGACGGCGCCCCCGGCTGCTGTTGTTTTTCTATTAGTTTGCGGTATCGGCGGCAACCTGACGCAAATCATCAAGTGCGCCTGACTTTTCGGACCAGATCGCATTCCATTCCGCTACGGCATCGCCAAAGAAGTCTTGATCAACCTCAACATAGGTTTTGCCTGTGTCGCGCACCTGCTGAAGCCAGTCACGGTCTTTCGCGACATAGGTATCGATGGTGCTGTCCACATGTTTGCTCATCAGGTCACGGATCATCGCCCGGTCTTCTTCGGACAAACCCGCCCAGACCTTGGCAGATACCAACCCGACCATCGGGAACATCATGTGATTGGATTGCACGACCGTATCGGCGTGTTCATAATATTTCAGCACCCAGATCAGTTCGGCATCCATGTCGATTGCATCCACCTGCCCATTGGCCAAGGCGTCATAGACCGCAGGCAATGGCATTGGCGTGGGGGCGGCCCCCAAGGCGTTGTAGAAATCAAGGATTGGATCAAACGGCGTGATACGCAGCTTCAGCCCCACAAGGTCATCTGCTGATGTGACCTCGCCCCGGCTAACGATCTGGCGCAGCCCGGCCATGCCATAGCCGGTCCCAACCACACCGACTTCCGCAGGCAGTTGATCCAGCAGCCCAATTGCGGTGTCGCTGCGCAGGATGCGCCCGGCGTGATCAATATCATCGGCCAGGAAAGGGGCGTAAAACGCACCGAAATCCTGTGCGCGGTTTGACACCTCTGCAACAGTCATAAACGCCATGTCGAGCGCGCCGGTCTGCAGTTGCTGCAGCATCTCGGCCTCGTTGCCCAACTGGCGGGCAGGAAAGACCGTGACACTATGCGCCCCGCCACTTGCTTCGCTCAGTTCCGCACCGAATGCCTCGGCAGCTTTTGTCCAGATATGCGGCGGCGGCGTGATCAGGCCTAGCCGAAATTCTTCGGCCTGGGCCGTGGCCGCCGAAAACAACGCGATGGCCGCAACGGCCGCACCACCCAGCGTTTTTTGGATTAGTTTCATATTCTTCTCCCTGAATTTATATCTGTTAGAGTTTTACCCATCCCTCTGGCGGCTCCTTGCCCGGGTGTATCGTCCCACAATGCGGGCAGGTGCGGGCCTCCTCAGAGGCATAGAATGCCTCATAAACCGGTGGCAGGTCACGCACGATGGACTCCAATTGCATCTCGGCGCGGTGGACCCGCGTGCCACAGTCGAAACAATACCACTCAATGGCGTCAAGCTGGCCTTTTTGGCGCTTGGGTTCAACCACAAGTCCGATGGACCCCTCTTGCGGGCGTTGCGGTGAATGCCGGACATGCGGCGGCAGAAGGAAAATCTCACCTTCGCGGATCGGCACATCGTAAAATTCTTCGCCATCATAAAGCTTTAGAACCATGTCGCCTTCGAGCTGGTAGAAAAACTCTTCGACCGGGTCGTCATGATAATCAGTGCGCTTATTTGGCCCGCCGACAACGGTCACCATCATATCGGCGTCTTCCCAAATCTGCTGATTGCCCACGGGTGGCTTAAGCAGGTGACGATGTTCATCGATCCATTGCTTGAAGTTGAATGCACTTAGTCTGGACATGGTGACCTCTCGATTGAAACCTAACCCGGCAACAGCAAGTCTAGGCAAGTCTGGCGCAAAAAGAATTGGTTTCCGGGAAACTGGGTATCCGTAAACGTAATATCCGGCCCTCAGACCCTGTCATCTGGGTATATCAGATTACCAGCCCACAGTCCTCAAACGCGGCACTTGTCGCCGCTTTTTCTGCCTCGGTCAGTTCCAGCATCGGATGGCGCACCCGGCCGCCAACCTGTCCCAAAAGCTCCTGCCAGTATTTTCCGTGTGCGGTTGGTTTGCCGGCCGGTTTCGTCTTGCGGATTGCTGCACGGACAGGCTCCAGACTGTCCCGCACGCGGCGCGCCTGATCGAATTTTCCCGCAAAGGCAAGTTCGGTATATTCATGCATCCGCAGATCATTTCCAGTCTGAATCTGGTATGGCGGAGAGGAACAAAGATAGAGTTGCCAACCAAGCTCTTCGATATTGTCGAGCCAATCATCCTCAAGCGAGGTGGAAACGATAATCCTGTCACCCGCCATCTTGGTCAGTTGCACATACATTTCGCGCGGGACAGAGTATTTGATGGCCATAATATTCGGTAGCTCTGCAATCCGGGCGCATGTTTCGGCCGGCATCAGATAGCCGCTGTCAGGATGGCTCCACATGGCGATACCAATATCCAGCCGGTCACATAGGTATTTGTAATAATTATACAAAACCTCATCCCTGTCGTGACAAAAGCTAAGCATCGGCGCGTGAACGACAACGTAATCCGCGCCGCAATCCTGCGCGTGGCGACCAAGGTCCAGCACGGTATCCACGTTCTGATCCGAAATCGACATGATCGTTCCGGCCTTGTCCCCGCATTCCTGCGCGGCGATGCTCATGTTGCGCTTGCGCTCGTCCAAGCTCATCGACCAGAATTCGCCCTGTTTGCCCGCAATAAACAGCCCCTGAATGCGCAGATCATCAATCCAGTGCCGGATGTTACGACGCAGGCCAGCTTCGTCGAGAGCAAGATCCTTATCAAACGGGTTAAGTGCTGCTGCCCAGATACCGCGCATGGTTTCACGCGCGTAATCCTTGGCTTCGTGTTTGGCATATTTCATGACTTCACTCTCGGTATGGCGGGCATTTGTAACTGGCACACAATAAGGACCTTGCGGTTTCGGGAACCAATGTCATTCGCCAGAAATGGCTATCTAAATTTCCTATACCAAAGCCGCCGTGATTTCTTATATGTGAAGTCAACAACGCAAGGACAGATATGAAAATCGGAATTATCGGCGAAGGCGCCATTGGCCGCTATGTCGCAAAGCACCTCAACGCAGAAGGGCGCGGCCCCGACATCACTCTTGTCCGGCCTGCACGCTTGCAGGCGAACAACAAAAGGCGCGTAGCGCGCGTTTCGGACCTGCCTGACGACCTGTCACTGATGGTCGATTGCGCGGGGCATGCAGCCCTGTCCGAGCATGGCGCTGCAATTCTTGAACGCGGGATCGACCTGATCACTGTCTCTGTCGGTGCGTTGGCCGACCCAGAATTGGAAAGCCAACTGACCAAGGCCGCACAGACCGGCGGCACACAACTGCACCTTGCCAGCGGGGCGATTGGGGCGCTGGATTGCCTTGAGGCAGCAAAGGTAGGTGGGTTGACCGATGTGACCTATACCGGGCGCAAACCGCCCGGCGGATGGAAAGGTTCGCCCGCCGAGGCGCAGCTTGATCTGGACAATCTGGATGCCGCGACGATCCATTTCGACGGCACGGCGCGGCAGGCCGCCGCCCAATATCCCAAGAATGCCAATGTCGCCGCAGCAGTGGCTTTGGCGGGGCGTGGTTTCGACAACACCCGCACACAGTTGATTGCCGATCCAGCGGTGACTGCCAACATCCATGAAATCCACGCAACCGGCAATTTCGGTGCATTTACGTTCCGCATCGAAGGTCGGGCGCTGCCTGACAATCCGCGCAGCTCAGCCCTTGCAGCGATGAGCACCATTGCCGCAATCGCACGACGGCGCGCTGCGATTGTGATGTGAGAACGCGGCATGGTGACACGTCACACAAGGATCGTTGATCGGGCCCTGACCCGTCTGAAACTGCGCCAGTTGCGGCTGCTTGTCGCTGTTGGTCAACATGGCAGCATCCAAAACGCCGCACGCGACCTTGGTATCTCGCAACCCGCTGCCACCAAGATGATTCAGGATCTTGAGCTTGATTTCGAGGTGAAACTGTTTGAACGGACCAATCGCGGCGTGGTGCCCACCGTCTTTGGCGCGGCCTTAATCAGACATGGCAAGCTGATCTTTGCGCAGGTATCAAATGCGGCGCAGGAGTTGGATGACCTGAGCGAGGGCAATAGCGGGCGGGTTGTGATTGGCACGCTACTGGCCGCGTCCCCCGGTTTACTACCAATCGCCATTGAACAGCTATTGGAAAACCGTCCAAAAGTGGCCATCAAAATCGTTGAAGGCACAAACGAAGTCCTGATGCCCGCACTTTTGTCGGGCGAGATTGACATGGTCGTTGGACGGCTGCCCAGTCACCGACACCGTTCAAAGCTGGTGCAGGAAAAGTTCTTTGATGAACGGGTCGTCGCCGTCGCCGGTATGCAGCATCCGCTGAAACAGGCGATAGATATCTCTTTTGAACAACTCATGCCATTTGGTTGGATATTGCCGCCGGTCGAAACAACCCTGCGCCGTCAGGCGGATCAGTATTTCGTACGACAAGGGCAATATGTACCCAGCACCGCGATTGAATCAGTGTCCTATCTGGCCAATCGTTCCCTGCTGCGGTCGCATGATTTTGTTGGGCTGATGCCGGCCCATGTTGCAGCACTTGATATCGACAACGGGCTGCTGACCCAGCTTGATTGGGTTGTGCCGTTTGGTGCCGGGCCCGTTGGCGTCTCGCACCGGGGCGAACAAAGTCTTTCACCAGCTGGCAGCACCTTTTTGGATGCACTGCGCGCAGCAGCAAAAATCGCCCAAGGGGATCTGTGTTGATATCATGCAATCGGATATCGGTATTTGTTCAATTCGGTTGGCCGATATCCGTGCAAATGTGACTTTTGCCGAAAGACAGGACATCAAGAGGCGCGCATGAACACGTATCCAGAGTTGAAGCTCTATATCGGTGGCGAATGGCGGAAAACGACAGAAGATTTCCCTGTCATCAACCCGGCAACCGAAGCCCAGATTGGTCTGTGTCCACGCGCCAGCATTGCAGACCTGGACGATGCGCTGACGGCGGCAGAGGCGGGTTTTCGGATCTGGCGTCGTACCGCGCCGCGCGACCGCGCCGATATCATGCTACGGGCATCAGCCCTGATGCGCGAACGGCAAGAAGAAATCGCGCAATCCATTACCGCCGAACACGGCAAACCCTTGGCGCAGGCGCGGCTTGAGGTCATTCGCGGATGCGAGTTTTTCGAATGGGACGCGGGCGAAGCGTTGCGAACCTATGGCCGTGTGATCCCGTCTGCACCGGGTGTGCGATATGTTGTCCACCATCAACCCGTTGGTGTGGTTTTGGGGCTGTCCCCGTGGAATTTCCCAATGAGCCAGCCAGCGCGCAAGATCGCAGGGGCGCTGGCATCAGGCTGTGCGATCATCCTCAAAGCAGCCGAGGAAACGCCAGCCGGGGCGATGCACATCGCGCAAGCATTTCATGATGCCGGATTGCCGCCCGGTGTGCTGAACCTTGTTTTTGGCAAACCCGCCGAAATATCAAATCACCTGATCAAACAAGATCAGGTGCGGCTGGTGGCATTCACTGGCTCAACCGCAGTCGGTCGCCATCTGACCACAATGGCCTCGGAAAACATGACGCGAGTATTGATGGAACTGGGTGGTCATGCACCCGTGATCGTTTGCGATGATACTGATGTGAAAAGGGCCGCGCTCAGCAGTGCAGTCAGAAAATACCGTAATGCGGGGCAGGTTTGCACCTCCCCAACACGGTTCTTTGTACATGAAGGCATCTTTGAACCGTTTCTGGATATCTTCGTTAAACGTGCCGCTGCAACGGTGGTTGGCAATGGTATTGATAGTGGGGTTGAAATGGGGCCGGTCGCCAATGATCGCCGAATGCCTGCACTGCTGGACCTTGTCGAGGATGCCAAAGCCAAGGGCGCTAATCTTTGCACGGGCGGCGGGCGCATTGGCGATATGGGCTACTTCTTTGCCCCGACGGTTCTGGCCAATGTCCCGGATAATGCGCGGGTTATGCAAGAAGAACCGTTTGGCCCGATTGCGGTCATCAACCCTGTCGCATCGCTCGATGATGCCATAGCGCAGGCCAATTCTGTGCCTTACGGCCTTGCCGCTTATGGCTTTTCGAACCGCGCTGACGATATCGACAAGATGACTGATGAAGTAGAAGCCGGGAATATCTCGTTCAACACGCTTGAAGCATCACTGCCCGAAACGCCCTTTGGCGGTGTCAAATCCAGCGGCTACGGGCGCGAAGGCGGCACCGAAGGGTTGGACAACTACATGACCATCAAAAACGTGTCACACAGCATGGACATTGTCTAAAAGTGACGCTTACGAGACAATAAAAATGCGCTCGCGCGGCGCTACTTCTTTGTAAGAATGTTGGGTCTTTCAACCGGTAACCGACTTGGTCAATCGGCGGGCCATGTTTTACACATAGCCCGCCGATGCATCGTTTTCAGTTGCCAGATTACATTGGTTCAAAGAAACCGTCGGGCAGCAACCGGGTCATGAAGATATCATCAATCCCCTGATTGTCGTCGCTTCCCAGCGTGATTTCGATACCACCAAGATCAAGCGTGCCGATATTCGAAAACGCTTCCAGAAAGTCTGCGCGTGTTGGATCACTGCCGGCGTTCTTCAGCGCTTCGATAGCGACGCGACCGACCATGTAACCTTCCAGTGAAACGAAACCGAACAGCGCGTTGACATCATTTGCCTGCAATGCGGCCTGATAGTCAGCAACGATCGGGATCGAGTTGTCCCATGGGAAAGGTACAACTTGGCTGATCACGACGCCCGCGCCCTCTGGCCACAATTCGTCAGCCAAAGCCTGCGACCCCACGAACGAGATGGTCACAAACTCTGGTGTGAATTCATAAGACCGGGACAGCTTAATGAATTCGCCGATGGGCTTATATGCCCCAACCATAACGACAGCTTCAGGATCAGCCTCACGAATGCTCAGCAACGCATCCTTCACGTCTGTTGTGTTTCGGGTATAGGTGCCCTCGGCAATCAAAGACATGCCACGCGCATCCATGGCCTTGTTCACCCCGCTCAGACCAGCTTGGCCAAAACCATCATCCTGATACAGAATAGCGATCCGGCTGAGGTTCAATTCGTCGACCAAATGGGCGATCCACTGCTCTGTTTCGGCATCATAGCTGCCGCGGACGTTATAGACGTTGCCCAAGGACGGGTTGCGCAAGAAGCCAGCACCTGTGAATGGCCCAATCAGCGGGAACTTCGCTTCAGTGGCGATGGGCTGCAGAACCAGGTTGGTTGGTGTACCAACACTACCGATCAGAGCAAAGTGTTCGTCTTCCGCGATCATTCTGGTCAGTTGTTCGATTGAACGGTCAGGCTCGTAGCCGTCATCACGACTTTCAAGGGTCAGCATACGGCCATTGACGCCGCCTGCCTTGTTGACTTCCTCAAATGCGGCCAGCAGGCCTTGCTGCATACCCAGACCCAGCTGGGCGGCGGGGCCATCAAGTGCGGCGATCTGTCCAAAGTGGACTGTGGTATCGTCAATGCCCGACTCTGCCAAGGCTATGTGCGGGATGGCAAGGGCAGCTAGGGACGCCAGTAAAGTGGCTTTCAGTTGCATTTTATCTCTCCAAGACACGCGTCGCCAGTAACCAAAAGTAACGACTCGGTCCAATTGTTATGTGGTCGGCTGGCGGAGTCCGGCCTATGCAGGCTCCACCAACCAATTGAGGGTCGGTTGCGGATTATGAACGCATCCAAACTTCGACACGGCGGTTAATCCGCTTACCCTCAAGAGAGTCGTTGCAGGCAGATGGCGAAAGCTCACCGTAGCCTTTGACTGACAGCTCGATATTGGCAAGGTCGCTGCCACCGGCTGCAAGCAGTTCATTTGCAACCTGCTGCGCGCGGCCAAGCGACAGTTCCTGGTTCGACCCGAAGGCACCATCGGCATCCGTAAAGCCAACAACCGACACCTGTGTGCCCGCGGGCTGTGTTTTCAGGAAATCAATCAAACGCTCAAGGTCAGCCTGACCTTTACCGTCCAACCGCGAAGACCCTGACGCAAAACGGAATGTTGTGGAAAGACGGTCCCATTCGAACATTTCCAGCAGCATGTCGCGTGCAAGGCGGAATTCGAACGGATCAACCGCGTTTTCCAAAACAGCGCGCATCCGGCCATTCTGAAGGTCTTGTGGCACCGTGCTGATCGACAAGCTGACAAGACCCGATTTGGCGATCAATTCATCAGCGGCACTGGAAAGCGCATAATCAATGAAGGCCTGCGTTGTTGGATCCACATTGTCCGCACGATTGTAGAGGTACAGACGACGCTGCAGCGGGTATTCTTCCGTTTTTGCATTAAATGCGGTCGGCGAAGATGTCAGGCCACATGTGCCTTCAAGGGACAATGGCTTAGTGCCGCGTTCGAATGCAGATGCCACAAACCCAATCGCATTTGGGTTTTCACGTACGGCGGCTGCCATACCTTCACTTGACGTCTGCTCAACAGCGTTTGCCGAAATGGAGCGTCCGGAAAGTTCAAAAACACGCTCTGAAAAGACCGATGCAGCACCTGAACCAATCTCGCGGGTGAAGACCTCGATTGGTGCGTTTGGACCACCGACTTCGGACCAGTTTGTGATGCCACCGCTGTAGATCCGGTCAAGATCCTCAATTGAAATCGTGTCGACCGGATTGTTCTGGTTAACCACGACCGAAACACTATCCACCGCGACAACGTGCTCCTGATTGACATCAATCATGTTGCCCGCGCCAAAGTTGCGAAGCTGGCGCGCTTCAGCAGGAAGAATACGCCGTGATGACATACCGATTTTGACAGTTTCGTCACGCAGACCGGAAAACGCATCAGAGGACGACGTGGACGATACGCTGAATGTGCCGATGGGGTCACCGAAGCCACCGTCACCGACAAGGCTGGACGTAACGACTGCGCCATTTGCTTTTTGTGTTTCGATGACACCATCACGTGCAGTTGCAAAGCCATCGATCAGGAATGGCATCAGGCCAACACCGATTGTTTCCGACCCTACTGCAACGACGTCAGATGTTGGAACGTCGGCGCGTGGGCAGGCATCGCCTTCACACTGAACGCGACCTGCTTCAACGCGAAGCTGACCCAAAGCGGAGTTGATGATGTAATAGTCATCGACGAGGTCAACAAAGTCACCAACGATATTGATGCTACCGTCATTGGAGGTCAGCGTGACTTCTTGTGCTGTAAGCGCGCCGGGAATAAGCGCGCAACTCGTCATTAAGACTGCGATTAGTGAATTCCGTTTTTCACGATGAAGCATAGTCGAACCCTTTCGAGGCTTTTGCAGTTGGGGACACCAGTTATGGAGGCATTAGATGGGTCAACGTATTCTTAAGAAATATGCGATTTTTGCGGCAAAATGGCGGTAAATCACGACTATTGTTGCGCGAAAGTGAGACGCAGAGGTGAATGCCAGCATTGTATTCTCGTGCAAAGCGAACAATTTTAACTATAAATATCAATGCATTAAGCGAATATTGCGCGTGTTGGAGCTTTGATGATGTGCTGGGTGCAGAACTGTCCAATTGTGAAATCCACACCAACGACAAAAATTTCAGTTTCGAAACTGCGTGTGTGAAATGGATCATGAATCACGGCTTCAGCACCGTTTGGAAAACGGCAGCATCGGCCTGTTGGCAACGCTGCGGCTGGGCCGAATCAGAAAGTGCTGAGGCGCATGACGACAAAACACGTGATTGATGCAAAATACCTGATCGCGACCATTTAGGGCCTGAACACACTAAATGATCGACCCGCATCGGCGGCCTTGACACCAAAGCAGCGCGAGGTTCCGGTCCCATTGATTTCAATTTCAGTGTGTGATGCCTATGTCGCAAACCAAGCGGTGATGTCTCAAAAAGGCGGCGTCGCATGCATTTCTGAACGAGACAACGATGCGTACAGTTTATACTGACAAACACAAACTGCGTGATGCAAAAATCGAGATACACGAAGGCACAATTGTCGCGCCTTTCGAGTGTCCGCGCCGGGCAGAGATTATTCTGGAACGTGTTATCTCTCAGCAGTTGGGACAAGTGCTGGCGCCAGATGCTTACGGGCTGGAACCCGTGCTGGCGGTGCATGATGCAGGGTTTGTCCAGTTCTTGGAAACCTGCGCGTCTGACTGGGCGGCCGCTGGCTTTGGCGGCGAAGCAATGGCCAATTGCTGGCCCACACGCACCATGAACTCACCCCACATCCCCGAAATGATCGAGGGGAAAATCGGATACTATGCGCTGGCCAGCGAAACCACGGTGTCAGAGGGCACTTGGGAAGCGGCACTTGCCAGTAAGGATGTGGCATTGACCGCAACGGATTTGGTCTTGTCTGGTGAACGCGCAGCCTTTGGCCTTTGCCGCCCGCCGGGCCATCATGCGGCGGTTGATCAGTTCGGGGGCTATTGCTTTTTGAATAATGCAGCCATTGCGGCCCAACACGCGTTGACCAAGGGCGCGAAAAGGGCCGCCATTCTGGATGTCGATTTTCACCATGGCAATGGCACACAGCACATCTTTTATGAGCGCGACGACGTCCTGTTTCTTTCCATCCATGGCGACCCATTGCACGCATTCCCGCATTTCCTTGGCCACGCTGAAGAGGAGGGCGAAGGGGTTGGTCATGGCTTTAACGTGAACTATCCACTGCCACCGGGTGCGACCTACGACATCTGGAAAGCAGCGCTTGATCAGGCGCGCGCGCGGATTAAGGCCTATGACGCGGACGTTCTCATTGTCTCACTCGGTGTTGACACATTCAAGGAAGACCCGATCAGCTTTTTCAAGTTGGAAAGTGATGACTTCACTGATTACGGTCAGGCGATTGCTGCACTGAATCTCCCTACCGTTTTCTTGTTGGAGGGCGGCTATGCTGTTGAACAGGTTGGCATCAACGCCGTAAACGTCCTTCAGGGGTTCGACCAGGCCGCTGACTGAGTATCGCCCCCAAACAACTATCTCGAAGGATCACAGCTTTGCACACAACCAGCTACTATGCAGCGACGCGCAATGATACCACGGCCTATCCCGCACTGACCGGGGATCACCGCGTCGATGTCGCGATTATTGGTGGTGGTTTTTCTGGCGTCGCTGCAGCAGTGGAATTGACCGAACGCGGGCTTAAAGTCGCCGTACTGGAGGCAAAGAAAATTGGTTGGGGTGCTACCGGTCGCAACGGCGGCCAGATCACCGGTAGCCTGTCAGGCGACAGGGCAATGGCAAGAGAGTTTCGCAAAACTCTGGGAAGTGCCGCAGATGATTTTGTCTGGGACCTGCGGTGGCGCGGCCACGACATCATTCAGAAACGGGTCAAGAAATACGGCATCGACTGCGATTTGAAGTGTGGCCAGATGCAAACAGCGATGAAACCAAGCCATATGAAAGAGCTCGCCCAGATATACGAGGAAGGCCAGCGCCGGGGCATGGGTGATGTGCTGACCATGCTCGACGCAAGACAGATGCCCGACTATCTGGAAACTGACCTCTATTGTGGTGGATTGCTGAACACCAAGAACATGCATGTGCATTCGCTGAACCTGTGCCTGGGCGAGGCACGCGCAGCGGCTGGCGCGGGCGCGCTTATTTTTGAGCAATCCGAAGTGACAGGTATCGAACATGGGGCGACACCGCGCGTTGTGACACAGAACGGTTCTGTGACCGCCAATGCGGTGATGATCGCGGGGAATGCATATCACCTGCTGGACCAAAAAAGGCTGGGAGGCGCGTTATTTCCGGCATCACTCAGCATCATGGCGACAGCGCCGTTGGGGGACATGGCAGATAAGATCAACCCGCAGGATATCGCTGTGTATGATTCCCGGTTTGTGCTTGATTACTACCGCCTGACCGCTGACAAGCGGCTGCTGTTTGGCGGTGGCACGAACTACTCTGGCGTGAATACCAAAAACATCGAGGCAGAGCTGCGCCCGGCGCTGGAACGCACGTTCCCCCGCCTAAAAGGTATCAAGATCGACTATTCCTGGAGCGGGATGGACGGCATCATCATCAACCGCATTCCCGAGGTCGGCAAACTCTCTGACAACGTGTTCTACGTTCAGGGCTTTTCCGGCCACGGCATCGCGCTCACCCATATTCTGGGTGAAGTCATCGCCGAAGCCATTACGGGCCATCTGGAACGTTTTGATGTCTTCGCAAATGTCAAACACCTGCGCCTGCTGGTTGGGCGGCGTGCAGGCAGTCTGATGGTGGCCATGGGAATGATCTACTATTCGCTACTTGAAAAGCTTCGCTAGCGCCGGTTCGCGCCTTTGGTGTCGCAAAGAAAGGTCGCAGGGCCAGCGAACTGATTTGCATCTGAATTCTCGGGCCGGTTGCAGAACGGGTTGGACCGTCAGTCGCCCAATGTCACGATTACACCGCCTGCTGCCCGGGCATCTTCGGCGTCATGCGTGACCATCAACACAGGCAATTCGCGCGCCCTTGCCCGGTCAAAAACCATGTCCCGCACTTGCGCGCGCAGGGCTGCATCCAGCCGCGAAAACGGTTCATCCAGCAGCAGTCCGCATGGTTCTGACAAAAGCATCCGCATCAGGGCCACGCGCGCCTTTTGCCCGCCTGACAGGGTTGCGGGATCACGGGTTTCGAAACCGCTCAGGCCGACCTCGTCCAGCGCCTCGGCGATTTTTGCCTTGCGTTCGGTTGTCGTCCCACCGGGTTGCAACCCAAAGGCCAGATTGGCCCCAACCGATAGATGCGGAAACAGCAGATCATCCTGAAACAGGATACCCACGCGCCGCTGATGCGGTGGGGCGTGGGTGATATCGTGCCCATCCAGACAAACCTCGCCCGTTGCCTGAAAATCGGGGGCCAGTGTGCCTGTGATAAAGGCCAGCAGCGTTGATTTGCCGACGCCTGATGGCCCCATGACCGTCAAAACCTCGCCCGGGCCGATATCGTGATGCACGGATAGCAAAGGCGCGCCGCCTTTGCTGATCGTCACATGCCGCAGCGATAACCCCTTATCCATGTCGCAGTCCCCGTCTGTTACGCCACACCAGGGCGGGCACCAGCAATGCCAGCGCAAAAGGCACCAGCGCGGCCCCGGTTTGCATCAGCCCATACACCCCAATTGCCCGCCTGTCCCCGCCGGATGCCAGCGCGACAGCCTCTGTGGTCAAGGTCGCGACCCGACCGCCGCCAATCAGCAGGGTCGGCAGGTATTGCCCGACGGACACCGCCAGACCCACCGCCAGCGCCGTCAAAATCGGGCGCAGCAACATCGGCAAACGGACCCGCCACAGCACGCCGTTCGGGCTGGCACGCAAGGCGGCGGCAATGGTGCCCATCCGCGCGTCCCAGGCGCGGAACGGATCGGCCAGCGATAGGAAAACATATGGCAGAACAAACACCAGATGCGCGGCCATCACCGGGCCACGGCCCACATCGGCCCCGATCCCCAACAAGAGTGTTTGCAGCCCCGGCAAAAAAGCCGTTTGCGGGATCAGAAGTGGCAGATAAAGCAACCAGATCCCGCGCTGGCTAATATGCAGGCCATAACGATATTCAGCCTCAAGGCAGCCGATGGTCAGGATCAGCGCGGCAAGGGCGACAATGCCCGCAATCAACGCAGTCTCGCCCAGCGCCTCCATCGTGCCGGGGCCGTGGCGCATCCAGTTGCGCCATGTCAGCTGATCGGGCAGCGCGTCAGGAAAGCCCCAATAGCCAGCAAATGACCAGATCGTCAGGACAACGACCCCCAACAAAACGGCCAGCGCACATGCGGTGCCAAATCCGAGGGCAATTTGCGCCGTGACCGCGTCAAACCGGCCCCTGCGGCCAGCAATGATCCAGCGCTGACCAATGACACGCGCGGCCATTTCGCCCAGCCGCCAAAATACCAGCGCGCCGATCACCAGCAGCAGTTGTAGCAACGCCCCTGCCGCCCCTTCCAAACGCATTGCCAGGTCAGGATCGGACATCCATTTGACGATTTGGACAGATAGGGGCGGCGGCGTGTTCGGACCCAGGATTACGGCCACATCCACAACAGACATCGAATAGGCCAGAACGACGTAAATCGGTGGCCTGATCTGGGCATAGACCCGCGGAAACACGGTTTTGAGCCACCCGGTCAGCCGCCCGTATCCCAGCGCTTGTGAAATCGCCACGCTGCGTCTTGCATCTGCCTGCCCTAATGCGGCCAGCGTGATCAGCAACAGGAACGGCACCTCTTTGACAATCAGGCCTGCCGTCATGGTCAGGCCCCATGTGTCCTGCACAATCAACAGGTCTGGCGGACGATCCCAGCCCGTCAGCCCCGGCGACACAAGGCGCGATAGCCAACCTGACGGTGCGATCAGGAACGCCAGCCCAAACGCTGCTGCCGCATGGGGCACGGACAAAAGCGGGGATAACAACCGCTCCAGCAGGCGAAAGGGCCGTGTGCCCGACCATCCGGCCGTGATCAGCATCACGATCAGCAGGGAAGCGGCGGTGGCGATCAACCCCGTGCTGACCGACAAGACCATCGCACGGGGCAGACCGGCCCAATCAAACAAGTCGCGAAACGGGTCCAGTGACGGGCCGGTAATGCCAGCGGCAGGCAAATGACCGAAGGCGGGCAATAGCGTGCCCCAAAGGCCCGCAACCACCGGACCAAGCATGACGAGGAGTGTCAGGACAGGCAGTGCCGGTGGAAAGCGACGGCGCCCCGGGCTTGACCCGGGGCCTCTTGGCTCGGGTAGAGGTCCCGGATCAGGTCTGGGACGCGCCTGCGCCAAGCCCGACACTTGCTTACTGCGCAACGCCGTAGCGGGTCATCCAGTCATCGCCGATCCGGGTCATCCAGCTGGGGTGCGGTTCGGCCTGCACGGTGCCAAGCTCGGCCGGTGACAGTGTCGCGACGCCAAGGTCCAGCGCGTCAAACAGCGCGCGATCTGCGTCCGACAGGGCGTCCATGTTCAGCACCGTACCGTAGCCCAGAACATCAGGGTCCTGCGCACGCGCTTGTGCTTCGGGCGACATCAGGAAATTGGCGACGATCATTGCACCGGCCTTGGAACCTGAATTGTAAGGAATTGCCACGAAAGACGCATTGCCGATGGTGCCCTTGTCCAGCACGAATGTGCGCACCGTTGGGGGCAGTTCACTATTGGCAATGGCTGTCGACGCGGCACCTGGGCTGAACGAAATCGACAAATCCAATTCGCCATCCGCGATCAGCGGGAACATGGCCGTGCCGGTGGCCGGGTATGCCTTGCCTTCGCGCCACAGGTTCGGCGTCAGCTCATCCAGATAGGCCCAAAGCGGTGCGGTCACGTCATCATAGGTCTCATCACTGACCGGTTCCGCCAGAACGGCAGGATCGGGCAGGATATCAACCAACACCTGTTTCAGGAACGTCGTGCCCAGAAAATCCGGTGGCTGCGGATAGCTGAAACGCCCCGGATTGGCCTTTGTCCATTCCAGAAGCGCCTGCATCGACCCCAAGCTGTCGGGCATATCCGCCGTATCATGGACAAAGACCACCTGCGCCATGGCCCAGGGGCTTTCATAGCCTTCAACCGGTACGGTGAAATCGGTCTGCACCGACTTGCCCTCATAATCCACGACAGCCCAGTTCGGCAGCTGTTCAGCATAAGGGCCGAAAAGCAGATCAGCCTCTTTCATCGCGGCAAAATTCGCCCCGTTAATCCAGATCATGTCGATGGCACCATCGTCATTTTCGCCCGCCTGCTTTTCGGACAACACACGGGTGACCGCATCGGCAGTATCCGTCAGCTTTACATGTTCCAGCGTCACCCCGTAATCCTCGGCCACGCGGTCACCGACCCATGCGATAAAATCATTGGTCGTGGTCGATCCACCCCATGCGTTCCAGTAAACGGTCTGGCCTTCGGCCTCGGCTGTGACGGCATCCCAATCGGCGGGATCAGGGTCTGCCAATGCGGGCAAGGGGGCCAGCAACGCGGCCAGAACGGCGAGGTGTTTCATCATGTCGATCCTTTAGTCGGTATAGATTTTTTTGGCAGCGTAGATGCGTAAGGTCGCTGTGGCAAAGCAAAGCGCACCAAAGACCCATGACATCAACGCGAAGTGGTGCGGCAACAGGCACAGAAGGATGAAGAAGATGATCGTCTCGGTCCCTTCCAGAATGCCGTTTGAGTAATAAAGCGATTTCTGGCCCTGCGCGTCCGTCTTGTGCCCGTGCTTTTCGGCCAGAATGGCATAGCCCAGAAAGCTGGTGCCGTTGAAATAGAACGCCGTCAGCAAAAATGCCCCTGCGGCCCCGTTGGCAACCGGATCGGCCAGCACAAAGCCCAAGGGGATCGCTCCGTAAAACAGAAAATCCGCCGCGATATCAAGGTATCCGCCAAAGTCGGTCTTGCGCGTGGCACGCGCCACGGCCCCGTCCAACCCATCGGCCAATCGGCTGGCCAATAGCGGGATCAGGGCAAGACCCGGCGCGCCCAGCGCGATCATCACGGCCGCCAGCAACCCCAGCACCAATCCGGCCAGCGTCACCCCGTCGGCACTGACCCCACGCACGGCAAGGCCACGCCCCAGTTGGTTCAACGGTGGATCAATGATCTGGCGGGCAAGTCGGTCGAGCATCAGGTCTTTCTGTCAGAACGCTGCGACCTTGTGGCCGATGTGCCCGGCTGGCGCAATGTTCCTGACGGGAAAGTGAGTGTCAGCCAAGTGCAATCCGAGGCCGTCCGCTGGCTGTCACGGTGATATCCGCCGACACAAACATCGCCTGACCCTCGACATTCGCCTCTGACCTTTCGCAATCCACGCGCAATTGCGGCGTATCCACACCCGACGCGTGGGCGCGCGCTGTCGCCTCATCTTGCAAGGCGGTTGTGAGCGCGGCAATCGCGTCATCGGGCAGATCAAATGGGGCTGGCCCGTCACGCAAATGCGCAAGGTATCGACCACCACCTGCGGATGTCACCGACCCTGTCGCCCGCATCGCGACCTGCCCCACCACTGCCCCCACGGCATTGGCCACACCGGCATGTTCCGGCAGGATCATCTGCGTGCCCAACCTGTCACCCACCGCCCCATAATAGGTCGTGGCAGAGGCGCCCAGCCCGATGACCGGCAGTCCCAGCGCCATCTCGACCCTGATCAGACCTTTGTGCCGGTTCAGCCCGGCAACGGTCAGCGGATGCTGGACCAGACTGGCAGGGTCATCGCCCCAACCATCTTCGGCAAAGGCCGTTTGCAGCAGGCAATCAACGGTCTGGGCGGTCAATTGATCGACGATCATCTGCGCCAGCGTCCCGGCATCTACCGCGATCCGCTGGCCTGCACCGGTGCGCTGTCGGGCTGCCAGTGTCAGTGCCTTGGTGGCGGCGTCATGATCCCAGTCGGCCAACAAGCCAAGCGTGTGGCAGGTATCCGATGGGGTGATCCCCGCCAACATCACCATCCCGCGTGTGATCAGGCGGTTCAGGGCTGCCCCCTCCAGCCGGGTCACCGCAGCCTGCCCCAGGCGCATTGGCCCGGCGGCCAGCCTTTCCATCACCGCCTTCTCGCGCGGGTCAAGCCCGGCAGGAATATCCGGCACCACGGGCAGCACAAACTTTCCGCCATCAAGGGCGGGTACGTCCAATGCCAACGCCTTATCCAAGCTGTCATGAATAAGCTGTGGGTGTTTCCTTGCCGCCAGGGCAATGGGCATGACCCGACGCGGCCCCAGGCGCAGCCCCCCGGCCAGCCCTTCGGTCACATGCACCTCGCTATCGCCGCCAAGACCTGTTGTGCGCATCGCCACGGCCTCAACCATGGTGCGGTACGGGCCAACCTGCGCGCCTTGCGGATCAATCTGCGGCTTGCCGTCCTGCAGCAGGCAGACATCCGTAGTGGTGCCGCCAATATCGCTGACCAGCGCAGTCTTTGCACCGGTCAGCCAACTGGCCCCCGCCACCGATGCGGCTGGCCCACTAAGGATGGTTTCAATCGGTTTGGCGCGGGCCAGATCAGCGGAGATCAAGGCGCCATCGCCGCGCACAACCATCAATGGGGCGGTAATACCCAACTGGGTCAGGTGCCCTTCACATGCGGTGATCAACCCATCAATCAGGCCAATCAGCCGGGCATTCAGCACGGCGGTCAGGGCACGTTTCGGGCCACCCAATGCATTGGACAACTCATGCCCACAGGTCACGGGTTTACCAGTCCTGGCGCGGATCAAATCACGGGCGGCAACCTCATGTACCGGATTGCGCGCGGCAAAGCTGGCAGCAACGGCAACGCCGGTGATCCCGTCACCAAGCGCCTCCAATGCATCGGCCAAAGCGTCCAGATCCAAAGGTTGCTTTTCGGCCCCGCCATGGTCGTGACCGCCCGCGATGCGGATCACCGGATCATCGCCCATCGCATCCGCCAAGCCTGCACGGCTTAATTCACCGTCTGCAAAGCCAATGGCCACCAGCGCGACGCGCCCGCCTTGCCCTTCGACCAATGCATTGGTGGCCAGCGTGGTGGAAAGCGACACCATCGCAACCTGATCCACCGGCACGTCAGCACTGGCCAACGCGGCATCAATCGCCGCACCCACGCCTGCCGCAAGGTCGGGCCGGGTCGTCAGCGCCTTTGCCGTGGCAATGACCTGATCTGCCGCCTCATCCAGCAGCACCGCATCGGTATAGGTGCCCCCGGTATCGACACCCAGAAAATATGCCATGAAACCTCCATTGCGGGTTTGGCGCATATGGCCAATAGTTGGGTCATGGGACAAGACATCACTTCGCTTAATGCCGCAATCCTTGATCGGCGCGACGACCTGATCGCGTTGACACAAGACCTGATCCGCATACCCACGCTAAATCCGCCCGGCGCGCTTTATCGCGACATCTGTGACTATCTGGACCGACGTCTGCGCCGGTCCGGGTTCCAGACCGAACTGATCCGGGCGCATGGCACGCCGGGGGATAGTGACACGTATCCCCGTTGGAACATCGTCGCCCGCCGCGACGGCACTGCCCCCGGCGATTGCGTGCATTTCAACAGCCATATTGATGTGGTCGAGGTTGGGGCCGGCTGGACCAAGGACCCGTTTGGCGGGGAACTGGAAGACGGCAAGATTTATGGGCGCGGGGCCTGCGACATGAAAGGCGGGCTGGCGGCCAGTATCATCGCGGCAGAGGCGTTTCTGGCCACCTATCCCGACTTCGCTGGGGCGATAGAGATTTCGGGCACGGCGGATGAGGAATCCGGTGGTTATGGCGGCGTCGCATATCTGGCCGAGCACGGGTATTTCGACCCTGCGCGCGTGCAGCATGTGATCATCCCCGAGCCTTTGAACAAGGACCGCGTCTGTCTTGGCCATCGCGGCGGCTGGTGGGCCGAGATCGAGACATTTGGCGAGATTGCCCATGGGTCCATGCCGTTTCTGGGCGACTGCGCTGTGCGGCATATGGGGGCGGTGCTGACAGCGTTCGAGGATGAGCTTTACCCCGCCATGGCTGCGCGCACGACCGATATGCCGGTCGTGCCCGAAGGGGCGCGGTCATCGACGATGAACATCAATTCGATCCATGGCGGCCAGCCGGAACAGCCCGACGACTACACCGGCCTGCCCGCCCATTGCGTCCCCGATAGCTGCCGGATCGTGATCGACCGGCGGTTTCTGGCAGAGGAAAATATCGATGATGTGCGGGGCGAGGTGACCGAGCTGCTTGAAGGGTTGAAAGCGCATAGGGATCGGTTCGACTATGACCTGCGCGAAATCAATATGGTCCTGCCCAGCATGACCGACCGGAATGCACCCGTGGTGCAGACAGTCGCGGCGCAGATCGAAGAAGTGCTTGGAAAGCCTGCGGAATTTGTAGCTTCCCCCGGAACCTATGACCAGAAACATATCGACCGGATTGGCAAGTTGAAGAACTGCATCGCCTATGGGCCGGGGATATTGGAGCTGGCGCATAAGCCGGATGAATATGTGGGTGTCGATGACATGATCGACAGCGCAAAGGTGATGGCAGGGGCATTGGTGGATATTCTGGTGACCCCGTCCCGGGCTTGACCCGGGACCTCAAACAGGCCCAAGCGAGAGGTCCCGGGTCAAGCCCGGGACGAGCGCATCCTAAACCGCGATGTTGTCGATCAACCGGACCCCGGCGAGCCATGCGGCGGCAAACAGGCGCGCATCCGGAACTGTTTGACCCAGAAGGGACAAATCCCCGCCATCGCGCAATTCCAGATAATCGACTTCATTGAAACCCGCCGCCAGCAGACGTGCTTTGGCGTCTTCCTCAATGTCGGTCATGCTGGCCCCGCCGCGTAATTTCGTCCGCAGATCCTGCATGACTTCGGCCAATACCGGTGCCTTGATCCGTGATCGGTCCGACAGCAACAGGTTGCGCGATGACATGGCCAACCCGTCCTCTTCCCGGATGGTGGGGCAGCCGATGACCTCGATGGGGATATTCAGATCAGCGGCGAGGCGGCGCACGACTTGCAGCTGCTGATAGTCCTTTTCCCCAAAGAATGCGGAATCGGCGGAGGTCTGCAAAAACAGCTTTGACACAACCGTCGCCACCCCGTCAAAATGACCCGGTCGGGCGGCACCGCAAAGCATATCCGTCAGGCCTGCAACACTTACATTCGTGGCAAACCCATCAGGATATATCTGTTCTGGATCAGGGACATAGATCAGATCAACGCCAATGGATTCAAGCTTGCGCGCGTCGTCCTCTTCCGTCCTTGGGTAACTGTCCAGATCATCGGGATTGTTGAACTGTTTGGGGTTCACAAAGATCGTGACAATCACTCGGTCGCAGCGTTCGCGTGCCGCCCGGGCAAGCGACAAATGCCCCTGATGCAGCGCGCCCATTGTGGGCACAACGCCGATGGTTTCGCCCGCCTTCCGCCAGAGCGCCGTTTGCGCGCGCAGCCCGGCCAGCTTCCGTTCGATAGGGGCGATCACTTGGGGGCCTCGTCCGCGAAAACATGTTCTGTGCCGGGGAATGTGCGTGCCCGCACCTCTGCTGCATAGGCCGCAATTGCCGCTGCGCCATCATCGCCCAAATGCGCATAACGCTTCACGAATTTCGCCTTGAAGGCTGTGAACAGGCCCAGCATGTCATCAACCACAAGGATCTGCCCGTCACAGCCCGCGCTGGCCCCAATCCCGATGGTCGGGATCGGCACGCGGGCGGTGATTTCATCGGCGAGGCTTTCCGGCACTTTTTCCAGCACAACAGCAAATGCGCCCGCCGCTGCCACCGCGTCGGCATCCGCCAAGGCAGCATCGCGGGCATCGCCCCGCCCCTGCACCTTGTAGCCGCCCAGCGTGTTGATGGATTGGGGTGTCAGGCCGATATGGGCCATGACGGGAATGCCGCGCGCCACAAGAAACGCAATGGTTTCAGCCACTTGCGTGCCGCCTTCAAGTTTGACTGCGCCCGCCCCGGTTTCAGCCATCAGCCGGGCAGCGTTGCGAAATGCCTGTTCCTTGCTTTCCTCGTAAGACCCGAACGGCATGTCGATCACCATCATGGCCGATGTCAGCCCACGCGCCACGGCCTGCCCATGCAGGATCATCATCTCCATCGTCACCCCAAGGGTCGAGGGCAGCCCGTGCAGCACCATGCCGACGCTGTCGCCGACCAGCACAAAATCGCAATGCGCGTCCATCATCTGCGCCATCGGCGTGGTATAGGCGGTCAGGCTGACCAGCGGTGTGCCACCTTTGGCGGCCCGGATGTCGTCGGGCAGGGGGGCACGTTTTTTGGCTGTGGCGCTCATCATCAGCTCCGTTTGGTTTTGGCCCGGATAACAGCACCGGCGCGTGCTTTCCAGATCGAAGAACCGGACGTTGCGTGACCCCCACCGCGCGGTGGTTTCTGCCCGATCCCGCGAATCGCGGGTTAACGCCATGTTTTGTTGGGAAATGGGCGGTCTGCAAAGCGTCGGCCAGACGTCGGCAAAGCGTCGGACCCTTTGGCGCCGATATGCGCCGTTAACGCAGCGCGCGGCAGGCGGCGTTAACGCGCATTAAGGATTGGACGGTTGATCACGACAAGCCCAACCTGTCTTACTCGATCCGCATGGCAGATGGCTGCGGCGGCAGACCTGACGGAACGCGATCAGGAATGAGGAACTGTTGGTCAATCGCGGCAGGGTCCGTCAACGCGTTGAGAAATGCCATGAGTTGGCTGATCTCTGCTTCGGAGAGGTCCACAGGTTCGATTTCGATGGCCTTTGCAATGTCGGCGCGCAGCGGTGCGGACAGATGTGCCCAGCCATCGCGCAGATCAAACCGGGAGCGTTGCATTGCATCCAGCGGCGCAAAGCCCGGCCCGGTGCGGCCGCGCATTTCATTGATCACGACATCCAGTTTCAAGAGCGGTGACGGGACATAACTGGCCAAGGATCGCGGCGCGTTCAGGTGGTGCCGCACCATGTTTTCCAGTTCCAAGAAGGCACCATCATGCCCCCAGGGTCCGGTCAGCGCGACATTGCGCAAGGATGGGGTCCGAAAGCGGTAACGGTCCTGTTCATCGCCGGTGACCGCATAACGCCCGAGGTCTTCGACCCGGTGCGGGAAGCCGGTATGGGTGCTGTAGCTGCTATCGTTCCCGTGCCCTTTGCCCGGACCAATCTGCGGCATGCCGATTGCGTGAAACGCGTGATCGGTCAGCAAGGGGCCATTGTGGCAGGACCCACATCCGGCCTTGCCGAAAAACAGCTGCATCCCTGCCTCTGCCTTGGCAGGCAGCGGCACCCCGGCAAGCCGCGCGTCAAACGGGCTGTTGTCGGATCGAAAGGCCACGGTTTGGAAGGCGGCAATTGCCTCGCCCGCATGCATGAAATGGATGTCACCCGGTGCTTCGACCTCTGCGAATGTGTCAACAAACCGTGCGGCATAGTCAGGCGTTTCGGCCAGACGGCGGGCGAGGATATCCCACGCCAGTTTTGGTGCGTTATCTGACACCGCGTCGGCGACTGCGTTCTCGCCCGGTTGCCCGGCCATTTCGATGGCGGACAACACCGGGAACATCGCTTGTGCCGCCAGCGCGCTGTTGATCCCTTCGGGCAAATCCTGCCCCGCAGGGTTGCGCAGACGGTTGGGATACCCACCCCAGGCGTCGACTTCCAATCGTCCGTCGTGAAAGAATGCGCCGTAGGATCGTGCCCCGATATTATAAAGCGGCTGGGCGTTGCGCGGGACCCGCCCGACGACGCCGTCCTGCACATGCCTGTCCGGCCCAAATCCAACGCCGCCTTCGCCAATTGACAGCGCAACCCCGTCGCCGGTTCCCATGGCCGGGTCGTGGCATGTCCCGCAAGAGATGTTGCGATTGCCTGACAAGATGGGATCAAAAAATAGATCGCGCCCCAGCCGGACCAGTTCCGGGTCTGGCGCGCCGTCCCACAGATAGTCTGTATCCTTCAGCGGTTCGGGAAGATCATTTGCCAAGGCTGCATGGCCGCCAAGGCAAAGTGCTGCGATCGAAAGGATGTATTTCATTGGATATGTCCCGCATTGACCCGCGCCATGATGGTGGCGCGGGTTTGAGTGGTGGTTGTTCAGTCGTCGAAAATTTCGTCATCTTGGATGGTTAGTGACGCGTGTTTTTCGGGTTCGATATCGACCAGCAGACGCACGCCGTAGCCATCCGTCATGCCCAGCAGAACCTGTGACATCTCGCCAGACAGGCCAGCAAATGATCCTGTCCCGCCGGTGATCACCCGTGGTGCTTTGACATTCACATCGGCAAGTTCGGCCCCCTGGTTGATCAGGATGTCGCCATTGTCGAATTCAAAAACCTGACGGGTGATGACCATTGCGCCGGTTGTGGTGCGCGCGCCGTCGCCAACGAAATAGCCGTCGCAGGTCCATGTGCCGATCACCTTATGTGGGAAGGCCGGGCTGCCATCGGCCAGCGTGCCTTCTGCACCGCTATCCAGCGTGCCGTCTTCGTAGATATACCCTTGGGTGATAAAGGCGTTGCCATAGGCAGGCATGCCGTCATCAAAGACGGGTTTGTCGGCAAAGACAAAGCGGGTGATGTCTTCGGCCACGTCGAAGGATTTCGGCGTATCACTGGCAAAAGCAGAGCTTGCAACAGCCAGCATGGCCAGTGCGGAAAGTGTTGATTTGAACATTGTAGGTCCTTTGTAGATTTGGATTGAAAGTTAGGGTTTCAGGTACAGGGCATATGCCGCTGTGGGTGGGGCAAGCGGGTTTGGCCGCTTGCGCATCTTTTGGATGGTCAGGCCGCGCGGGTGGCGTGGCACATCGCGCCAACATGGCGATGGTCGGTGCCGCAGCAGCCGCCAATGACGGTCAGGTTCGGCAACAGTGCTGACAGACCGCCGTAAAGCATGCCAAGCTCATCTGGGTCGCCATCATCCAACGTCTCTGCCGCATCAAGTTCGGCATGGCTCAACCGGGATGCATTTGCCCGGATGCCCATGATCCTGCTGGTCCAGTCACCTTTAAGCACATCCGCAAAATGGTCAGGATGGGCGCAGTTGATCATGTAATAGGCCGGTGCGCTGTCAGTTGCGGCGTCAACAGCCGCAATTGCATCGCCCAATGCCTCGCCCGAGGGGAGCCGCCCGTCAGTTTCAACGGTGAACGAGATCGCCAGCGGAATACCCGCCGCCTTTGCTGCACGCGCAATGCCCAAAGCCTCATCGACATAGGTCATTGTCAGGGCAGAGACCATGTCAGCGCCAAGTTCGGCGAACCATTTCACCTGCACCTGATGATACTGTTCCGCGTTATCGGCTGACAGCTTTGTGGCTGGTGAATAGCCATCATCCTGCGGGCCAATGACCCCGTTGATTACGAAGGGGCTGGAAGGGGTTTCATACGTGCTGCGCAATTTGTTCAGCGTGGCAATGGCCTCGCGGTGGATTTCGCGCAGTGAATTCTGGGTCATCCACATCTCGCCACCCCAGCGCGCGCTGGCCCGCCATGTGGGCGTATCCATGACAAAACCACGTTTTTCCGCCACGGCCAGCTTGGCGAAGCGTGTCATGTAGGCATCCATGATCCGGATCCCTTCATCGGTTTCCAGCGCCTTGAAGGCGGCGAAATAAGGCAGGTCAATGCCTTCGTGAAACACAAGCGTTGTTTCAAGCCCGCCATCGGTGATCATCTGGGTGCCGTTCAACTGCGGCAATGCGTGTCGATATTTCATCTTTGTTCCTTTCGTGGCCCGCGCCTTGCGGGCTGATGAGAGGAGCAATAGGCAATCCGTTTTGACCAAGCTTGAGACAAACCTGAGAAAACCCTGAGATGTTCTGAGCGCTTTGCAGGCCCATCTGATTTCGGTGTAATATGCGCCCATGAAACTGCGCATTGCCGATACAGAGGTCGATTTTGATCAGATGACTGCGACCCGCGACGGGGCATCGCAACGGCTGACCCGTCAGAGCAAGGGGATATTGCAGGCGCTGCACGATGCTGCGGGTGATGTCGTCAGCAAGGAACAGTTGATCGAAGCTGTCTGGGCCGGCCGCATCATCACCGATGCAACGCTGTCCACCGCGATCAAGGAAGCGCGCCGCGCGGTTGGCGACAGCGGATCAGATCAGCGGGTCATCAAGACCGTGCATGGTGTTGGGTTCAAGCTGACGCAGGCCCCGGTGGCCGCCACACCCGATCCCGCACAGCTTTGCATTGCTGTGCTTCCGTTTCGCCATATTGGCAGCAACCCTGATGACAGGTTCATCAGTGATGGCCTGACCGATGAGTTGCTGATGAACCTGTCGCAGTTCCGCGACTTCAAGGTTTTGGCCCGCAACACAACAGAAGCGATCAAGGTCGCCGGGCTGGATCACGCTGATATGCGCACACGGTATGGCGTGGATTTTGCCATCGAAGGCAGTGTTCGCCGCGCTGCAGACCAATTACGGGTGACAGTGCAGCTAACCTCGACCGAAACCGGCGCGATCGCGGTGACAGAGCAGTTTGACAGGGACGCCACAGCGTCATCCATCTTTGATGTGCAAGACCAGATTGCCCAGCTTTGTGCAGGACGATTGGCCGGGCCACATGGCCCAATGGCATCCGTCGGCAGTCGTACCCGACCTTATGAGGATTGGACGATGTTTCGTCTGGTCGCACAGTTCCGCGAATTCTATCGCAACTATGATCCCGCGCTTCATGCCTATCTGCGCGATGCATTGCCTGCAGCACTTGCGCATACCCCTGATGTGGCCGACGGATGGGCGGCATATGCCGTGATCCTGCTGGAAGAACACCGCTATCACGTCAATGCACGCCCCGGCATGGATGTTTTGCCGGAAGCCACACAAGCCGCAGAACGGGCGGTCGCGGCAGACCCCCGCCATGCCTTTGCGCATGTCGCCCTGGCGATGTGCCGGTTGTTTGCGCTTGATCTGCCCGGTTTCGATACGGCTGCTGAACGCGCGCTGGCACTGAACCCCAATAACCCCGATGTCCTGTCAGAGGCGGGGCATTGCTATGCCTTTCTGGCACGCGAGGAGGAGGCGATTGCGCTTCTTGATCGTGCGATGGAGATCAGCCCCGAACACCCCGGCTGGTATCACTTTGCCAAGACATGGCGCTACGCCCGCCTGGGGATGTACGAGGCGGCGCTTGTCGAAATCCAGAAAGTCCCGATGCTGGGTTTTTATTGGTATCATGCGCATCTTGTGTGGTTTCACGTAGCGCTTGACGATTTGCCTGCGGCGCGGGCCGAAGTGGACATATTGCGCAAGGTTTATCCCGATTTCGAACAACATGCCGTTGCCGAACTGCAAATGTGGCGCCAGAACGAAGACCTGATGCAGGCCGCCATCGACGGCTGGCGCAAGGCCGGGCTGATCATTGATCTTGCTGCGATTGCCGCACACCCATGATCCCGATCAGGCCAGACCCGGCTATGACAACCGCCAGTGCAGTATATCCGCCAAGCTGGATCAACGCTGCGCCAACGATACCGCCCAGTGCGAACCCTGCCAGATAGGCGGCCATCCTTTTCGCGGCTTGGTCCGGCACGGTCGTCAGATACAGCGGAAAGAACAGGAACAGGAAGAACCCATTGGTCAGAATACCCATCCCGATCATGTTTGGGTTCGTGGTGACATAAGTCGCGGCGCCTGTCATGGCCGCAAGAAACAGCGACAGTTTCAGGACCATCTGGCGCGTATCCGCTGTCACGCGCGCCGCCAAGGCTGATCCAATGGCCCCGGAAATCAGGCTGCCCAATAGCCATAATTCCACCTGCCCCGCCCCAAGCGGCCGGGTTGCGAAAACATCCAGATAGGCCCAATAGGCCCCCATCATGACAAAGAAGGGCAGGAACTTGTAAGGCAGGCCCGCAAGGTCAAACGTTGCGCCTGTCGTGGCGCGTTTTGCGTCGTGGTCCGCACGCGGTCGGGACACGAACAGAACGACCGATAAGGTCACAAGGATCCAGATGATCGAGATTTGCGTCAGCGCAACGATAAAATATGCCACAAGCGCGGCGACAAGCCCAAGCGCTGTTGCCGCCGCGATCAGACGCTGCGGCTGCCCATCGGTGCCCAGTCGAAACGCATCTGCCAAAACTGCACCCATGCTGAACCCCATGCCACAACAGGCCATTGTGGACATGACCGGGGAAACGCCGGCTGTCAGTGCAAACAGCAAAAGGCTTACAAACAAGGCCAGCAATGCCCAGCGTTCAAGATACCCACGCCACAGCCCGCCACAGCCAACCGCCGCCAGCACCAGCGCCAGACTGCCCGCTGCGCCGGCAAACTGGTCTGACATCGTCGGATGCGCAGCCAGTTCGCCGATCCATAAAGGAAGTGTATTGATCAAAAGCCCCCCGAACCCGAGGGTGACAACGAGATGTCGTTCAATACTGTTCATCAATAACACCAAATACCGTCCCGCTATGTGAGACCTAAACAGCCTATGCCGCCGGTTATGGTCTGCCGTCTTGGCAGAATTCAACCTTCGCAAAATGTTCAGAACGCCAACATCCTCTTAACATTGATATTTTCAACATATGTTGATCACAAATTCAGACAGGCGTTCATCGAAAGCACGTCATTTAGCCTGTTTTGATACTTGCGGTAGGCGCATCACAATCGATGATGGGCTGAAGCCGCCACGCACGCGTTGGCAACCTCGCCCATGCGATCATCATATGGGATGCCGGACTTTGTGAGGCATTTAATGATGGGGTATGCGGCTTGCCCGGCGCCCATAATGACATGCGCCTTTCTGTTTGAGGATCCGAATTGGTCGGCGGATTGAACATGGCAGGACCTTGTTTTTTCGTATGAGATCAGTCCCAGCTCGGGTCGTAAGGCTTGCCCCGTGTCATTGGCAACTATGTCGGATCGTCCGCCGCTCCAAGATCCACGATGCGGCACGCGTTTATACGTCGCGCACCTGCAATCCGCACGCTTATGGAACGTGAGGCATCAAGCCTTGAATAACTTCTGGCACAGATCAATGACGCTCTGCTTCGAAACGCTCCCGCCATTCGCGGCTCTGCGCATCGGCGAGTTTCGCAGTTGGCGTCGCGACATGTTTTGCCTTCTCGGGGTCGAGTTGAAGTGCGGAAAGAACATCCGCCAAAACCCTCTGCGGATCATCCGATAATGCGTCATAGCTGATCCGTGGCGGCTGTAGCCCCTGTTGGTCGAACCAACGCTCCCAAGCGTCATCAAGTGCCGTGAGCTTTTCTATTTGATGCGCGATTGCTGCGGCGTCGTATTGCGGTTCTTTCGGGGGTGCGGCGCGCTCCAATTCCGTTCCGTCAGCCCGGCGATGCCACAGGCCGGACTGTTCCGCGCGCACCAATGAAATCGCTTGGCCAAGCCGGTCGGGACGTGTGAGGTGAATGAAAAACGTCGGACCAAACACCGCCTCAATACGCGCGACATCCGCCATCTGCCCCGATGCAACCAGCGCCAGTTGTTCCATGAAAAAGGCGAAGCTGCCCCGCTGCATGCGCAAGCCAAAAATGCTGGCGCCGCCCTTACCGCGCGCGATGGCTGCGTTGACGACCGCATCAAGCGCTGCCCGCCGAGAACCGAAATCGGCCTCATCCAGGTCGTAGACCGCCAGCCACCTTTCGAATGAAGGGGTGTGAAAATGTGACCCCGGCCGTCCCGCGATATTGGTCGCCTCAAGCAGCTTGCATAAAAGCGTACTGCCGCTGCGCGGGGTCGTGCAGATGACATAGGATGCGGTTGGTGGTGGCATAAGGGAGAGTCTCTTTAAGTCACGACTCTCTTACCCGGTACGTGCAGGCAATGCAGCATCTGGCGAACATGGTCGCACATCCCACCGCACGGCCCCTTAATCCAACGAAACGCCAAAAGCGTGCCATACGCTTTGCCGACGTCGCGCCGACGTATCGCCGACAGCCCGTTTCCCAACAAAATAGGGCATTAACCTGTGATTCGCGTTCAATCGCGGACATCGCCGTCCGGTGGGGCTATGCAACACCCACCGGGGACCGTTTCAGTTTGATCCCGGCGGCCTGCATTGCTGTCGCCGCGATATCCACCGCCGTCAGCCCCGCATCGGCATACATCGCCGCCGGTGAGGCCTGATCGATATACCGATCCGGCAGGGTCATCGTGCGCAATTGGCAGCGCCCGTCCAGCAGTCCGTCATTGGCCAGATCATGCAGCACCATGGCCCCAAAACCGCCGCGCGCGCCTTGCTCGACGGTGACAATCGCCTTGTGATGACGCAGCAATTGCCGGATCAGATCGCGGTCCAGCGGCTTGGCAAAACGGGCATCCGCAATGGTCACCGACACGCCCTGCGCGGCCATCTGTTCGGCTGCCTTGCGGCATTCCTCCAGATGGGCACCAAAGGAAAGCAAAGCGATATCAGTCCCTTCCTGCACCACACGACCCTTGCCGATCTCGATCACATCGCCCCGCTCTGGCAGGTCCAGCCCCACGCCTTCGCCGCGCGGATAGCGGAATGCGATAGGGCCCGCATCATAGGCCGCAGCGGTGCGCACCATATGCATCAGTTCAACCTCATCACCGGCGGCCATCACCACCATATTGGGCAGGGCGGCCATATAGCCGATGTCAAACGCGCCCGCATGGGTGGGGCCATCCGCCCCCACCAGCCCGGCGCGGTCGATCGCGAAACGGACCGGCAAGTTTTGCAAGGCAACATCATGCACAACCTGATCATAGCCGCGTTGCAGAAAGGTCGAATAAATCGCGCAGAACGGTTTCAAGCCCGACGCAGCCATCCCCGCACTGAATGTCACCGCGTGCTGTTCCGCGATGCCCACATCAAATACGCGGTTTGCAAACCGCTCACCCATGATGTTCACCCCCGTCCCGGACGGCATGGCCGCCGTCACCGCGACGACCGTGGGGTCAAGCCCCGCCTCTGTCATGAGGGCGTTGCCGAACACTTTGGTATAAGCCGGGGCGTTGGGTTTGGATTTGGCCTGCGCCCCTGTAGCGACATCGAATTTTGCGACACCATGACCACAATCCACGCTGCCTTCTGCGGGGGCGTAACCCTTTCCTTTTGTTGTACAAACATGGATCAGGACCGGCCCGGTTGCCCGTGTCCGGGCGGCGCGCAGCACCGGCAAAAGCTGCCCCATATCATGCCCGTCAATCGGGCCGATATAACTGAAACCAAGCTCTTCAAACAACGTGCCAGACCCGCCGGTCTGCATCCCGGTCACCAGTTGCCGGGCACGCCGGGCGTGGTCCCGCAAGGGGCCGGGCAAGGCGGATTCGAACCCTTCGGCCATTTTGTGGAATTCACCCACCGGGGATGCATAAAGACTGGACAAATACTTTGACATCGCACCGGTTGGGGGGGCGATCGACATCTCGTTATCATTGAGGATCACAAACATGCGGCGGCCTTCAGCGCCCGCGTTATTCAGTGCCTCATAGGCCATGCCAGCGCTGATCGACCCATCGCCGATCACAGCAATCGCATCACCCGTGGGCTGGCCCATATCGCGGCCAATGGTGAACCCCAGGGCGGCGGAAATCGACGTGCTGGAATGGGCGGCACCAAAGGGATCATAATCGCTTTCGGTCCGTTTGGTGAAACCGGAAAGCCCGCCTTCCTGTCGCAGGGTGCGGATACGGTCGCGCCTGCCGGTCAGCACCTTATGCGGATAGCATTGGTGTGATACGTCCCAGATCAGCTTGTCGCGTGGGGTATCAAACACCGCATGCAAGGCCACGGTCAGTTCAACCACGCCCAGCGACGACCCCAAATGCCCGCCGGTTTCCGACACGGCAGAGATCACTTCGGCACGCACATCATCAGCCAGATTGGCCAGTGCAGTATCATTCAAACGGCGCAGATCGGCGGGGCCAGCCACGCCATTCAGAAACGGGGTTTCGGGACGATTGGTCATAGCGCGCCTTTCGTGTTAATAAAAAAGCGCCGCAAGGGGGTCAGGCCCGCTTGCGACGCTAGTCTCCTGTAGCCAACAGGAAGGGAACGGGGCTTTCACCCCAATGACGGACCAGCCAGGGAAGGGTAGTCCGACGGCGAAGAAACGGGCGACCGCGTCGCGGGTCGCCCGCTCCAATCAGGCAATGCGATCAATCGGCATGTCGATGATCACCGAAGACCGGTTGATCGGGTCAGGTCTGTCCCGGCTTTCATCCGGCAGGGCCTTACCAATCAGCGCGATTACCGCGATGATCAACCAAACCGCCAGGCAAAACGCAGCAGCGTAACCCGCACCTTTCAGCATCAAGAGCGTGATATCGGCGGACAGCCTGCTTTTCTCGCTCAGCTCAAGGATGTTTTCGTGCTCACTCATCATCTCTCTCCTTAGTTGAGCGGCGCGTAGCCATGCTCTTGCGCCCAGACAAACCAGTTATCGACAACCGTGCCGGTCAGCAGGATCCCGATACCACCCGTCAGGGTCGTCAGAACCGCAAACCACCAGGCCCAGCGGTGGATACCTTCCATCGTGGCGTTAAAGCCCATGGTCCAGCGCCAGAACAATGCGGCCCGTTCGGTCGCTGTGCCCCGGTCGACGATCTGTTCAATCTCGCGTTCGCCACCGAAACGGCTGACGGCAAGGATCGTGGCCCCATGCATCGCAAACAGCAGGGCAGACCCGTAAAGGAACACGATGCTGAGCGCGTGGAATGGGTTGTAGAACAGGTTGCCGTAAGTGATGGAGAAAAGGTTGGTCCAGTCCAGATGACTAAAGACGCCGTAAGGCACCATTTCTGACCAGTCGCCCATCAGGATCGGCCGGAACAGACCCAACACCAGGAACAGCCAGATCGCCGAAGCGAACGCCCATGCCACATGTTTGCCCATGCCCAGCGCTTCGGCGCGCAGATAGGTGCGGACCCACCATGTCAGAACCGAAATCAGCAGAAAGAAAGAGGCGATCATGAAATAGCCCCCGTCATTCATCGGCGGCATGCCCAGACCATAGCCCGGCGATGGCGGATCAAGCGACAGCCAGAACAGATCGCGCAGGAAAATCGCGGGGTTGTAATCAGCCTGCGCCCAGAAGGACATGCCCACCATGACGAACCAGATCAGGCCCGTCGCCAGCGAGATCACCCCAAAGGACCCAAGGTAGAGCGGGCCAAGCTGGGCATTCCCAAACCAGCCGAACAGGGTTGAGAACCTCCCCTTCCCGATCCGTTCGGATGCGGGGTTGGTATCAGCGGGGTTGATCCCTAATTCAGGGGGCCCCTGAACCTGAACCTGGGTGAAGATGTTTTGATATTCAGCCATTGTTCATGTCCTCCTATAGATCCCGCCACCAGGGCAGTTCAAAGTACCAATCCCACCAGACGATCCATTCTTCGAACCAGATGGTGCCTGAAATCACGATGCAAATCGCGCTCCAGAAGCCTGCATTCAGCGCCAGGAACAGACCCAGCCGGTGAATGCCCAATGGCCCAATGGAATAACCAATCAGATCCCGGAAATACGTGTCTTCGTGGTCGGGTGAGGCGATTTCCTTGCCCTTGCCCGGATTGACAGCGGACAGGACCAGTGAGCCGTGCAGCGCCAGCGCCAGACAGTTCGTAAAGAAGAACGTAATCGCGATCATATGGACCGGATTGTAGTGGAAGTTGCCATAGGCGTAGCCCACGTTATTCACCCAATCGAGATGGCTGAAGATACCGTATGGAAAGCCGTGACCCCATGCGCCCAGCAGGACAGGGCGGATCACAACAAGCGTCACATAGGCAAAGATCGCGACCCCAAAGGCAAACGGCACGTGATAGCCAATGCCAAGTTTGCGGCAAATCTCGACCTCGCGCATCATCCAGCTGACAAAAGCGCCAATCGCGCAGATCGTGATGATCTGCCACAGGCCGCCATTCAGCAGCGGTGCCGGCCCCAACCCATATTCTAAAGGCGGCGGGTTGATCGAAATCAGCCACGGGTTCCATGTCGGGCCTTGGCTGGCCCCGTAAAAAATCAAGATCGTCCCAAGGACGGCGAAAAAGAACGTCGTGACCCCGAAGAAGCCAACGTAAAATGGCCCCACCCAGAAGTCGAACAGATCACCGCCTACCAATGTCCCGCCACGGACCCGGTATTTTCTTTCGAAGCTGAGCTGTGCCATCTTCCTACTCCATTCATGGACAGGCCCTGCGACCCCGTTCGGGCGCGCCCTGTCGTCGTCAATGTCTTGCGGTTTGCCGTGGGCGGATCAAAGGCCCGCCCACAGCTTTTGTTATTGCGGCAAAAGCCGGCTAGCCACCTGCGCCAAAGGCGAGCTGGAACCAGTTTGTGCTTTCATTGCTCAGCAGGACGAGGTGAATCATCGCTGCAAGCAGGAACAGGAAAACGCCCTGCGCCACGAAAACGCGGCGTGGGTCGAAAACCAGCCAGATCTTGTAGAACTGTGCCATGTGCTTTTCCTTTCCCTACCAGCTGAACCAGGGCAGCTTGATGTACGTCAGAAAGTGAGCAACCACGGCTACGATCGTGAAGATCGTAAACCCGCTCATGTACACCGAATGCAGTTCCTGGGCCTGCTCGTCAGTGAGACCTGTGAAAGACAGATCTGATTTGTCAGCCATGTTTTGTCTCCAAAATTAGGTTCTGACGCCGCGCACCCCCCGCGGCCGGGTTACGACAGAAGCTCTTCCTCTGCCCCAATCCATCACCCCGGGGGGGAATGATGAACAACGTATGCCCGTTACCGGGCAAATCTCGGGTCGGGCCGTCACGCGCTGAAGATATGCGGCGTGATGATCCGGGCCTGTGTCCAGGCTTTGGCGAATGGGCCCTTTTCGGGCAGTTCCATCCGGCGTGCAGCGGTCAGCATCCATGTCAGGAAGGCCAGCGGCAGGGTCGCCAGAAAGATCAGCGTGAAATAGGCGTAATACTCGCGTTTCGGCGGCGCTGTGCGCGCGCGCAGCACTGGTGCGTCTGAGGTAAAATCGGTCATTTCCGTCCTCCCGAGGATGGTTGCAGTGTCTCGACGGTCTCAAGGACGACCCGGTCGTTCCCGGCGTCGAGGGCCGCCCGTTCGGCTGCATCGCGCAGCGTCTTGGCGGCAGAAATACGTGTCAGAATGGGGTGGGTTGCGACGATTTCGTCCAGCTTCGCCTGGGCGTCCGCATCCCAAGGGAAATCGCGGCGCAGCGGGGTCAGCGTGGCGTCGGTCGCGTCCATCTCACTGCCCAGTGGCAGAATGTGAAACAGCGCATCAAACAGGCCATTGCAGACCTCTTGCAGCACATAGGTCGCACCTGCATAGCCCATGAATGGCGTCCCGGTGGCCCGCCTGATCGCAGCACCTGGAAAACTTGCTGATATGAAGACAGGGCTAGGTCCGTGCCCCGCCTTCATCTCGGCCAGATACATCTTTTCGTTGATGGACCCAAACACGATGAGTGGCCGTTTCTGATGCGTCAATTGACGCACCTCTTCATTATTCGTCTTCTTGCCCCGGCAGCGGGCAACCGCAAAAGCGCAGGGAAAACCCAGATCGTTTTCCAGATAATGCCGAACACCGCGGGCATAGGTTTCATTTGCCACGATGGCGAATTCGGCGGTGGCAAAGAAGTCCTGCGTGACAGACCGCCACAGGTCCCAGACCGGTTTGATCGTCGAATGTTTCTCGCGTTCGATAAACGGTTCGGGGTCGAGGCCGGTTAGTTCACCCAGCTTGCGCAGGAATTTCGTGGTGCTGTCGATGCCAAACGGGGCTTGCAGGTAAGGTTTGCCCAAAACCTCGCAAAGCCCACGCCCAAATTCGCGATACATTGTGACATTGACGTCGGCATTCACCAGATTGCGCATCTCGGCCAGATGGGCGCCCAATGGCATGACCATGTTGATTTCGGCACCGATCCCCTCGATCAAACGCCGGATTTCGGCCAGATCAGAGGGCATGTTGAATGCCCCATACATCGGTCCGAGGATGTTCACGCGCGGCTTTGCATCCTCCTCACGTTTCTTCTCGGGCGGCATACGCCCCTTGGTCATCCCAAACTCGGTGAATATCCAGGTCATCGCCCGATCCGCACATTCCCACTGATCCTCATCAATGGTGCGGGGCAGGAAACGTTGGATATTGGTGCCTTGCGGGGTCACGCCACCGCCGATCATCTCGGCAATGGACCCGGTGACGACAACGGCAGGCAAGGCAGGGTCCAACACATCCCAGGCCCGTTTCATCGCCTCTTCGGTGCCTTCGCCCATCTCGCTTTCGCCAAGGCCAGTGACGACAATGGGCAATTCATGCGGTGGCAGACCATCAGTGTAATGCAGAACGGAGGTGACGGGCAGGTTTTCACAACCGACGGGGCCGTCGATCACAACTTGCAGCCCTTTCACAGCACAGAATGCGTAAACAGCACCCCAATAGCCGCCAGCGCGATCATGATCGGTGATCAGCATGGCGCGCACCCCGCGATTGAAAAATCTTCGTCACGAAGATTTTTCCCGACGGAAGAATTTTGGCCAAAATTCTTCATATCATCTGCTCCGCCTTGGCAACACGGGCCATTTTGTCGAGCTTTTTCTGGTGCTGTGCGCGGAAATCGGGGCGCAGATTGGGTGTACCTTCCCAGACACCGGCGGTGTCTTGCGCACCGACACCTTCGAAAAAGGCGCGCATGGTATCCATCTTTGCCTTGCCCCCGATCGCCGCATTGACCACTTGTGCAAGCGATCCTGCACCCGCCGGACCCATCAGAGGCCGGGCCGAAATCAGGTTTGTGAAGTATAGCGCCGGGATCCCATGTTCCTTGGCATGCTGCACAACCGGGGTCGTGCCAATGGCCAGATCCGGTTTGATTGCGTCGACCGCAGCCAGATCATCCTCTAGCGACGCGCGGTAAACCACCTTCACCCCTTTTGCGGTCAACCAGTCTGCGTCATCTGCCGACCATGCGGTTTTCGGGCAGGCCGTGCCAACGTAAGGTACATCCGCGCCGCTTTCGATCAGCAGCCGGGCAACAAGCAATTCAGACCCTTCATAGCCTGACAAGGTCACCGTGCCCTTGATCCGGGCGCCGTTCAGCGCCCCGCGTATGGCCGGCAGAAATGCGTTTTGTGCGGCGGCGATTTGTGCAGGCTGCACATTGAACGCCTCCCCGATGTTCATCAGCCAGGCAGCCGTGCCATCGTAACCAACCGGGGCAGAGCCAACGATGGGCCGTCCGGCAGCTTCAAATTCGCGGATCGCAGCGGTGTAGAACGGATGGATCGCAGCAACGCCGCCGCAATCCAATGCGGCATAAAGCTCGCGCCATTCGCGGGTCGGTACAACCGGACCAGCGGCAAGCCCCATCGGGCCAAGCATTGCCCCGATCATCATCGGATCAGCCGGGAACATTTCACCCAGCAAGGCAACGGTGGGACGATCCGATTTACCACCAACAGGTGCCTGGACAGGCCCAGCGGCGACTTCTTCCCGGGCATAGTTGAGCATGGCCCCGGCCAAGACATCCTTGGCCTCGGCATGGGTTGGAATGCCAAATCCGGGCACGTCAATGCCCACGATCCGCACACCGTTGATTTCCTTGGGCAAGAGCCGCAATGGCACGCCGGATGCAGTGGGCACGCACAGGTTAGTGACCACAATCGCATCATAGCGATCCGGATCAGCCATATCATGCACACTTTCGCGGATATCCTCGAACAGCTTGCCGGTGACCAGCGTTTCGGAATTGAACGGGACGTAACCCACCGACCGGCGCGCGCCATAAAAATGCGACACGAAGGTCAGGCCATAAACACAACAGGCAGAGCCGGACAACACGGTCGCAACCCGTTTCATCCGCAGGCCCACACGCAATGACCCGAAGGCCGGGCACATGCTTTGTGGCTGATCATGGGGCCCTTGGGGGTAGTCCTGTGCGTATTGGTCCAGAATGTCCGATTTACCTGCGGCCCGCGCGGCAGCCTCCATGGTGTCGGCACCGGCAGTACAGCCGCCTTCCAACGCAACGGCGTCCCGGACCTGATCCGGGACCTCTGACCGGGCCGCGCCTTCGATGATCTGGACATTGCCAGCGTCATCATAGCCGACCTCATAGCCTTGCCGCTGGTCGTCAGGCATCGTCATAAATGACCTCCAGCGACTCTTTGGGTTTGGCATTCTTGCCGCGCATATCGATATCGGTTGCGGGGATCAGCTGATAATCGGCACCGGTGTCCTTGGCGTCGAACAGGCCAAGCAGACCGTCCTGATCCAACGGCGTCGGGCGTACCGGCGGGGCCACGCCCACGGCTTCGGCCAGGCCTTCGAACATCGCGCCCCATTTGCTTTCATGGGTGCCGACGATCTGGTAATTGGCTGACTTTTTCCTCAGGTCATCGTCTTGTGGGATTGCAGCAAGGACAGGAACATTGACGGCCTCGGCGAAGGCTTGTGCTTCGCCGGTCCCGTCGTCTTTATTGATGACCAGCCCGGCCACTCCGACATTACCGCCAAGCTTGCGAAAATACTCGACGGCAGAGCAGACATTGTTCGCAACATATAGCGATTGCAGATCATTTGAGCCGACCAGGATGACCTTCTGCGCCATATCGCGCGCAATGGGCAGGCCGAAGCCGCCACAGACGACATCCCCCAGAAAGTCGAGAAGCACATAATCAAAGTCCCAGTCGTGGAACCCCAGTTTTTCGAGAAGTTCAAACCCGTGGATGATCCCACGGCCACCACAGCCACGCCCCACCTCGGGACCGCCAAGCTCCATGGCAAAAACCCCGCCGCGTTTAAAGCAGACATCGCCAATTGCGACCTCTTCACCCGCAAGCTTCTTTTTCGCGCTTGTTTCGATGATCGTCGGGCAGGCCTTGCCACCAAACAGCAGGCTGGTGGTGTCGGATTTTGGGTCACACCCGATCAGCAGCACCCGCTTGCCCATTTCGGCCATCATGTGTGACAGGTTGGCCAGGGTGAAGGATTTGCCAATGCCGCCCTTGCCATAAATCGCGATGATCTGGGTCTTTGACGTCGGTTCGCCTTGCGGCACCTCAAGCGATGGCTCTTCTGCCGCCTCATCCCGCAGGCGTTTGTCGAAATCCTTCAGGTTTGGAATTTCATCTTTCATGCCGCACCCCAATTCAGAATCATTTTCAGGCAGGCCGGATCGGTAAAGGCGGTTTCATATGCCGCCGTCGCCGCCGCTGCCGGTTGCCTGTGTGTGATCAAATCAGCCAATTCCAGCACCCCGGCCTCGACCAGCGCCTTGGTGGCGATCATGTCATCGGCGGCCCATTCGGCACTGATCCGCAGGCGGGCCTCCTTCATGAAGGCGGGCGGAAAGGCGAATTGCAGTGGTGCGGTATAGAACCCGGCAAGGACGATTTCGCCGCCCTTGCCGATGCGCCCGATCAGGTCATTCAACAGATCGCCCCGACCCGAGGCATCGTAAATCGACATGTAATCGCGGCGCTCATCGGCATCGGGCGTCACAACCGCATAGCCATCTGCGCCATCCATCCGGGCGGGGTCAATTTCCCACACCGTGGGTGCGGGCGCACCTGCGGCAATCGTCAACCGTGCCAGCAGGCGACCAAGCACACCATGCCCGACAATCAGGTCGGGAACCGCCTTGTTCGGTCCGGCCATCGCATGCCGGGCTGTTGCAGCCAAGGCCAGTAAGGCACCTGCCGCACCCAAGCCCCGGTCAATCCGCGTGGCGCGCGCCGCTTTGGTCACCAGTGTTTCGGCGGCCGCGCCAAACAGCCCATGCGCGCCTTCATAGCAGCTGGCACCTGGCACAAACACATGTTCACCAACGCGAAAACCGCTATCTGCACCAGCTTCGATCACTTCGCCAGCGGCCTCATAGCCGGGGATCAGGGGGTAACCCATGCCCGGAAAGGGCGGCATGTCGCCGGACCAGAACAGCTTTTCCGTGCCGGTCGAAATGCCCGAATGCCGGACGGCCACAACAATATCATCGGCGGCAGGCGGCGTGATGCCCACATGTCCCAACGCCAGCTGTTTCGGCGCGGATAGGATGACGGCTTTGCTCTCCACGATGTCTCCCTCGTGTTGCACTTGCACCCCTTGGGGGACTCAACTGCGACACTCTGTTCTTCCTGTCAGTCTAGCTTTACAGAACAAACTGTCAATTACTTTGGACATCTTGAGTGTCAACTTGGCTTTACACCCGACACAACCGAGGTCACGAAAGGCCGTGATGGGGTCGGGCGCTGGAGATCTGTAAATCCAGCTGCCAGCATCAGTTCCGCAATCTGATCAGAGGACCGCGCGCGCCCTGTCCGCATCGCCATACAATAAAGGGCGAAATAGGCGTCACCTGATCGGTTTGGCGCAACACCACCGGTCATGGGTTCAGACACAATGACTGTTCCACCGGGGGGCAAGGCAGCAAAAACCGCGCCCAATAGGTGGGCCACCGTGGCATCGGCATGATCATAAAGAACACGCACAAGGCTGATCACATCAGCATCTGTTGGCAGCGGATCATCCCGAAAAGACCCCGTCGCGATTGTCACCCGATCTGTCAGACCGGCGGCATCGAATCGGGTTTGGGCCGCTGGTGCCACTGCGGGAAGATCGAACAGGGTCATCGTCAGGGCCGGATGAGCGGCACCGACCGCCGTCAAAAATGCACCGGTCCCGCCACCCACATCCATCAGCCGTGATGCCTGACCCAGATCAATGGCCGCCAGCGTGTCTTCGGCAACCAGCACCTGACTGTCGGCCATCAGTTGTGAATAGGCTGCGGCGACATCCGGGTCCGTTGCCCCACCTGCCCCAAAAACATAAGGCCAGAAATCGGCCAGTTCCGTTTGCACCTCGCCCCGGAAGAACGCGACCGGATCGGCAAGGTCACGGTAAAGCACGTCGTGATGTTTGATCATTCCCGCCAGCCCCGGCACCCCGGTCAGTGCCGCGCCGCGTGTGGTTAGCGCATAGCACCCGTTGCGGCGGTTCTTCAGCAAACCAATTGCAACCCCGCCCGATAGCAGGACCTGCATCCTGTCACAGGGCAGTGCCGTGCGGCGCGCAAGGATGCCTGCGTCCTGTTCCGCCTCAAGCAGCATTTGCGGGATCTCAAGCTGGACCAAGGCCTGCAAAATCTGCGAATGGCAGAACCCGGCCACCAGATCGAACATCGCCTCGCCTTCGCTGCGGACAATGCGGCGGGTCAATGGAAACCGGGCTGCCCATTTTTGAAACCTGCGGGAGGCGATCAGCCGGGTCAGCCGCGATGCCGGGCGCGGCCCGCTATTGTGCAGCGCTGGACCGGGCAGATCGACATCAGCCATTATTCACCCGGAACGGTTGGCCGATTGCGGGCACCTGCCGGCACCAGTTTATCGGCATAGGCCCGCACCATCTGCGCCAATGCGGCCTCTCCCGGGCAGGCCGGGATTGATGCAATCGCGCCGCCCAGAATATCATCAAATCGTTGGATCGCCCCTGTAATGCCCAGCGATGCCACCGCATTGGGCCGCCCGTGCAGGTCATCCTGACCGGCGGGTTTGCCCAATGTCGCCTCATCACATAGCGCATCACGCAGATCATCAGCGACCTGAAACGCCTCACCAATCCGCGCGCCCAGTTCCTCCCAAGGTTCTGCATCCTGACCGGCGGCAACCGCACCCATTTGTGTGGCCGCGATGAACAAGGCCCCGGTTTTGGCCTGATGGTAGGCAGACAGGTCAATCTGGTCTTCGCTTTCCCAGCCTTGCCCGGCGCAGATGCCAAAGGGCATGCCGGTGCGGGTGCCCAGAATATCGATCAGCGCAATCGCGCTGGCAGGGTCATTTCCAGCGGCACGCGCCAGGATCTGAAACCCCATGATGATCAGGCTGTCGCCCGTCAAAACCGCAAGCGGTTCGGAATAGGCCAGATGAAGCGCCGCCTTGCCCCGCCGCATATCGGCATCGTCAAAACAGGGCAGATCATCATGAACAAGGCTGGCGCAATGAATGACCTCTAGCGCGGCACCGGCCGCATCCGTCAGCGCCGGGCGACTGTCGCCACAGGCCAGTGCCACAGATGTCAGAATTGTCGGCCTGATCCGCGCGCCCCCGGGGGTGACAGCATAGTTCAACGCACTGGCAAGCCTGCCCGGGGCGATGCCGCCCTGGCCCATTTCAATGGCCGCCGTTATCGACGCTTCGATCCGGTCCGAGATTCGCATGCATGATCTCCAGGTTACAGTTCATAGTGTCCATTTTAGTTTACATGTGTCAATGTAAATCAAACAGGACAGAAGAGACTCGGGGTCGGATGACGCAAAGCGGACCAAAGGTCGTGATCATTGGTGCTGGCATCGGCGGGCTGGCTGCCGCATTGCGACTGGCCCATGAAGGCTGCGCTGTGACCGTGTTGGATATGCACGCCGCGCCGGGCGGGAAAATGCGCACCGTCGCGTCCGCCGCAGGGCCTGTTGACGCGGGACCCACTGTCCTGACCATGCGCCCGGTGTTTGAGGCCTTGTTTGCCGATGTGGATGAGGCGCTGGCGGATCATGTCACGCTTACCCCCCTGAAAACGCTGGCGCGTCATTACTGGGATGACGGCACGTGCCTTGATCTGATGGCCGACCCTGATGAAAGCCGCGCGAATATCCGCACTGTCTTTGGCGAAAAGGCCGCACAGCAGTTCATCCGGTTTTCCGACCGGGCCAAGCGCCTGTTTGACGCCTTTGACGGCCCGATCATGCAGACCGCAGCGCCGGATCAATGGGCCGTGACCAAGACGGTTTTACGCCAGCCCGAACTGATACGGGACATGGCCCCGCACCGGACCCTTGCGGGAATGCTGCGCGGCGCATTCAGCGAACCCAAGCTGGCCCAGCTTTTTGGCCGCTACGCCACATATGTTGGCGGATCACCTTATGCTGCACCTGCAATCCTGTCCCTGATTTGGCAGGCAGAGGCGCGCGGCGTCTGGACGGTCAAGGGGGGAATGCATGGTCTGGCCAGCGCCGTTGCGGGCTTGGCCAGCAAACACGGGGCGACATTTATCTATCAGACCAAGGCGACCCGGATCACCCAACAAGGTGGGCGTGTGACAGGGGTGCAAACCGATGCAGGCCACCATCCGGCTGACTATGTGCTTTTCAACGGCGAGCCAAGGGCGCTGGAAACCGGTTTGCTGGGGAAAGCACCGCAAAACGCGGTGACCAAAACCCATACCGAACCGCGCAGCCTGTCGGCCTATGTGCATGCTTTTGCGGCAGCCCCGGACGGCCCGGCACTGGCTCATCATACGGTGTTTTTTGGCCATGACCCGAGCGCGGAGTTTGCGGCCTTGGCTAAGGGGCAGATGCCCACCGATGCCACACTATACCTATGCGCGCAGGATCACGGGCAGGTTGCCCCCGACGCTGTTCAGCGGTTTGAGATCATCATGAACGCGCCCCCGGTTCTGAACGACCCCGAAAAGGAAAAGCCACCATGTCAGACACAGATTTTCGACCGGTTGACCGCATTCGGGCTCAGTTTCGGGCCGATACCGGGGCCGAACGCGCTGACAACGCCGCACGGGTTCGATCAGATGTGTCCGGGGAGCCTCGGTTCCCTTTACGGGCGCAGCCCGCATGGGCTGACGGCGGGGTTCAAACGCCCGACGGCGCGGACCAACCTGCCGGGGCTGTACCTGTGCGGGGGCGGGGCGCATCCGGGGGCGGGGGTACCGATGGCGACACTCTCCGCCCGGCACGCGGCCGCGGCGATCATGACGGACCATGCTTCCACCTCGACGTCCCCCCAAACGGTTACGCCTGGTGGTATGTTGACGGGATCAGCGATTGCGGGACCAAAGCGGTCTCTGTCATCGGGTTCATAGGGTCAGTTTTTTCGCCGTGGTATGCGTGGTCGGGCCGCAAAGATCCTGCCAATCATTGCTGTATCAACGTGGCCACATACGGCCCCGGCGGGCGGTTCACCATGACGGACCGAGGGCGTGCGGCCTTGCACACCACAGAAGATCGTTTTCAGGTTGGACCATCATCAATGCACTGGACGGGGCGCGAGTTGGTCATTGATATCAATGAAATCAGCAGCCCGCCCCTGATCAGCCGGGTGCGGGGGCAGATCACGGTCACGCCCCATGCTGTGACATCCGTTGAATTGCCCCTAACCCCCGACGGCACGCATATCTGGCGACCCTTCGCCCCATCATCCGACATCAAGGTCGATCTGGAGGCAAAGGGCTGGCAATGGTCGGGCCACGGCTATTTCGACGCGAATTTCGGGACTCGCGCGCTGGAGCAGGATTTCAGTTTCTGGACATGGGGGCGCTACCCGTCCAAAGCCGGGGCGACCTGCATCTATGATGCGGTGCGGCGGGATGGGACAACCCTCGATACCGCGATCGCCTTTGACGCAGACGGAAACGCGCAACAGGTTGATGCACCACCGCGCACCCGGTTCAAACGCTCGCTCTGGCAGGTTAAACGCGAAACCCGCGCCGACCGGGGCGTGATGCCAAAACAAGTGCTGAACATGCTGGATGCGCCGTTTTATTCCCGTTCGGCAGTGCAGACCCAACTGAACGGTGAAGTAGTGACCGGCGTCCATGAGGCACTTGACCTCAACCGGTTCAGATCACCCTTGATTAAACCCATGCTTGCCGTGCGGGTCCCGAGGCGGCGCGGTTGGGAGACGTGAATAGAAATACCTGCTAGCGGCAGGCGCCATGGCGCGCAGACCCATGACCGGCGCATATCGCCGGATAATCTTTGCGCCGCATCGGTGCTGCGTGGTGATTGTCAACACGGCCAAGGAAACATGGTCAATGCCACAAGGCGTAGACGCCCAATACCGCCCTGTCAGCAAACCTAACCAAGGTTGCCGACAGGGATAGACTAGCAAAGTTTAGATGCAGAAGGCGCAGAACCCTAGAACAAATCGTTCCAGATGGTGCCGTCAAAGCAGCGCAACTTGCTGCTGCTGGCGTCGAAATAGATATCACCCGCAGCCGGGCTGGCAGGTGCGGCCCCCGGCGTTAATGCCACTACTTCGGCGAATTGGGCATGACCTGTTGCCGCATCAATCGACAGTGCTGTGGTCCATGATGACCCATCCGCCGAGACCTTGATGCTGAAATTGTCTTCGCCAGCCAGACCCATTTCGGCGCGACCATCAAACCCGGACTGGTAAAGAAGTGACGCGGTTTCGGCAGTGCTGGCCTTGTTGATCTTTAGCTGATGACCTGCGCCATCATTATTCAGCAGTGTCGCATCGCTGGACACGCTCAGACGATTGGTAGCGTCCGATACCGCATTTACGCCAACCCCAGACAAATTTTCCAAGGGCGGCAAATCCCCCTGGGTGATCCAGCTACCACCGGTCAGCACCTGCATGGCGGCGACGTCCAGCACCCAAGCCTGCCAGCCTTCGCGCGGGGCCACGAACAGCCAGCCACCGCCGCGCCATGTGGCGATCATGCCATCCTGCCCGGCCCAGTCGCCTGTCGCGCCCCCACCCAGCGCCCAGGCCTGACCTTCAGTCGGACTGCCGGGTGGTGTGGTGGCTCCGGTGCTTTCCAGCGTCAGTTGAACAATCATGTCCAACAGCTCGATCGCTTCGTTATGAGTGACGTGCTTTTGTGCCTGCGCTGGCATGATAAAGGGCAAGGACAGGTTTGGGGTCTGATCTGGCATGGAAAAGGGCACCTTCCGCGATGAATGAAATCGCGCGCAGTATCAGGTCAGGGTCATGAACGATGTGTTCGACCACCGTACCAAAATTCATGAACGATTAAGGCTGGTTTCTAAAACACAAAGCAAAACAGTGATTTAATCAGTTCAAAGCCGCGCATCATGCCCCGGGTTCCGAGCAATTCGGGCACACCTCCGCCACAATCTGAAGCCATCTCTCCGGCCAACGTAAAATGCACGATGGGGGTCGCAGCATGTCGGATACACCAGAAAATACCACTACATCCGTTGAATTGAACATCGGACAAACCATCACCGGACAGATCGACTTTGCCGGTGACAGGGACTGGGTCCGCATGGATCTGGCCGCAGGCGAATGGGTGCAGGTCACCCAGCGCGGGGTCGGCTCCGACGGGATCAGCGATTCCTACTTGCGGGTCTATGATGCCGATGGGGCCATGATCACCGGGGATGACGAATTGTCGGCGTCCAACGCCAATAAGGACGCCGCAATCACCTTTGGCGGCAACAGTGCCAGCACCTACTATGTCGAGGCGGCTGGGTCCCGGGACCGGTTCAGCGGCGACTATTCCCTGCAAGCCAAGGCGGTCGCGGCACCGGCCGGCAACCCTGTCGCATCGCTTGATAGTGGGACACAGCGCAGCGATAGCGTGATCTCGGTGCATTTCGTGGATGCGGGTGACCGGGCGGCGTTCGGGCGCAGCACCAATACCGGGCAGGATGATATCGTGTCAGAGGGTTGGAACACTTATGAAAAAGCCCGGGCCATCGCAGCACTCGATTCCATTGCGGCGGTGACTGACCTGCGCTTTGCGGTCACCAGCAACCCCAATGCCGATTTCCAACTGGTGCTCGACACCAATGAGCTGAACAATAACGGCCTGCTTGGCTATTTTTACATGCCGTCGGGGACCCGGGCCAGCGTCGGTGTGTTTAACGGCAACGGTTTTGGTTGGGATGACGCGCCGGGCGGTGGGCTGGAAGAAGGCGGATTGGCCTATGCCACATTGGTCCATGAATTCCTGCATGGGCTTGGCCTGGAACACCCACATGATGCCGGCAACCCGTTCAGCGGGGTGCATACCGCCTTTCGCGATTACGGGGTCAGCGGCCTGAATCAGGGCATCTATACCACCATGTCCTATAATGGAGGGTATCAGACCACCCCATCATCCAGCTATCTGCGCGGGAACGAGGCCGGGCCAATGGCGCTGGATATCGCAGCCCTGCAAGCAATCTATGGGGCCAACCGGTCATATGCATCCGGTGATAATGTCTACGAACTGCCCGAATCCGGGATCACAGCGTGGAAGGCGATCTGGGACACCGGCGGCAGTGACACGATCCGTTATTCCGGCAACCTGGACAGTACGATTGATCTGCGTGACGCCACGCTGACCTATGAAATCGGGGGTGGCGGTTTTGTATCCTCCGCCGCAGGGGTAAGCGGCGGCTATACGATCGCCAACGGGGTCGTCATTGAAAACGCAATCGGCGGGGCCGGTGCAGATAAACTGGTCGGCAATGAGGCGGGCAATACGCTGCAAGGTGGTGCAGGTCAGGACATGCTTTTCGGCGGGGCAGGCAATGATACGCTGGACGGCGGGGCCGATGATGACATCATGACCGGGGATGCCGGGGATGACACGATCAGCGGTGGCGACGGCAATGATACGGCACATGGCGGGGCTGATAATGACGACATGTCTGGCGGAGCAGGCGATGACGATCTGACCGGCAATTCCGGCGCTGATGACATCAGGGTCGACAGCGGCACAAACACGCTGCGCGGCAATAGCGGGCAAGATACGCTGACCGGTGGCAGTGGCATTGATACAATCACCGGCGGCACCGGCCATGATGTGATCAGTGGCGGTGGGGGCAATGATACATTGTCCGGTGGGCGCGGGGCCGACACAATCGATGGTGGCACAGGCGATGACCGGATCGAAGGCGGCTGGGATGCCGACAGGCTGACCGGTGGGTTGGGCGCAGATACATTTGTGTTCAGCTTCCTGTCAGACAGCAGCAGCGCCCAGCGCGATGAGGTGACGGATTTCGAAACCGGGCAGGACCTGATCGATCTGCAATTGATCGACGCAGACAGGGATGCAAGCGGCGATCAGGGTTTCGCCTTTATCGGCACAGATGCGTTTTCCGGCGCTGGTCAGCTGCGGCTGGAAACAGACGGCACCGACACAATCGTGCAGGCCGACCGCAATGGCGATGGCATCGCTGACCTCGAAATCCTGCTCTCTGATGCAACCGGGCTCAGCAGTGCCGATTTCATCCTTTAACCCCCGACGTGTTTAACGTCACACGGCTCGACTTTCATGGGAGGTACCTAGCCTAAGACGGAGAAATGGACGTTCACACCAAATGCGGCGAAGGTCTCAAACGAGCCCAGAGCAACCGATGCTGCGTACTCCACTAATGTCGAGAGTGCGCTTCACGGTAGACTTTCCTAGGGCTTCTAATCCGGCATTCGTTGCATTCGACATACCTGTTCCAAACTAAAATCTTACAGGTTCACAAACTGTGTAAATCGATCATGAATATTCTCTTCTGTCTGTGCATTCCCAGTGATCGCCAGCCGCATAAACCCATCCAGTTTCGCAAATAAGATGCTGTGGGTTCCCGAGTTGGTCGTGATCGTGAATCGCGTGGAAGAACCTTCATCATTGGCTATCCCAGTGATCTGCACGGCTTTCGGTACAAAGAGCTTATACCAATAGCCGCCGTCGCAAGAACGGTTCACCTTAAACACGTTTAGCATGGTGCGCCCGGATTGTCCGGCGTCTGGTGGGGTGTTCCCATCTCGCCAACGCTGGTCATCAAAAGACGGATCCAACCACGCTGCATGATTACGAACAAGGATGCAGTAGGTATTGTCGGGCGACACATTATACAGTTGATCTACGCCCATCAGCCGATCAATATTTTGGGAACACAATGCATTTGAAATGGCCTCGGCTGACAGCCACTCTTTCCGATTTGATCCAAATAGTTTCTTGAACATTGCATGGATATCCGTTTGGATTACAATATGTTAGGTTGCCCGTTCCAAACACGAGAATACCTATGAAATTACTATCACGCCTTTTGGGAAAACCGTCAATTCTTGAACTTGAAATGACACCCCATGTCGGTGTTGGATCGCTTAAACTGAGTATGACACGCGACGAAATCAGTTCGGCAATGAAAACCTGTGGGTTAAGTGTCAGTTCGACTGCGCATGGACATCTCTATTTCCTCGAAAATGCCATCATGGTCGAGTTTCAACCAAACGGTGAAGCCTCTTTCATTGGCGTTGCCCCCCACCAAGCGCTTCGGTTGACGTTTCAGGGCATCAGTCTTTTTGAAACGAATGCAGATCGCGTTTTCGAGTTATTTCAAAAGGACGAAGGTGAGGCGGCAGTAAATTTCGATCAGCACGAACATGTCTTCATGAATCAGATCGTCACGCTTTGGGATCCTGATACCCAATACGATCTGAACGGCGAACAGATACCGATCTGGGGTCAGATAGGTATTGGAAACAGACAATATCTCAGGGATTGCTCGGCACTGTGATGCAAAATGTGAACAAAGATAATACTGTCAAGCTGATCCGAATGCGGCCATTGGTGCAATCGCAGCGAACTCACACTTTGTCCGCGTCACCGCTGACCCCGTTCGCGCCTAAGGTCCGGTCTGGTTCAGAAATGCTAGATGTTTGGATCAGTATTGCGCAACGCCAAGACACAGCCCGATGTGGAAAACCCGGTGCGCCGCGTCAAACATGCCTGACGTTCGACATGAAGACGCCGCGCAACTGCGCTAACCCTTGTGATAGCATCTCGTCCGCTGCGGAAGCGGTTTCCGCCTCAACGTAACAGCGCAGCTCGGGTGCATTGCCGGATGGGCGTAGGTGGATGATGCGGCCATTCGCAAGGGTCATGCGTAGCCCATCATCAATGTTGATCGCCTGCTCTGCAGCGCCAAACGGGGCCAGAAACGCCGCGCGCTGATCCGCATCCTCGCGCAAACCGGCCACAAAGGCCGCGGATTGATCGGTGGGCACCTCTTGCAAACGGTCAGCTGCGGTGAACCGGGCCGGTTGACGGGCCACCAGCGCGCTCACGCTGGTCTCGCGGGCGGCGGCAAGGCAGGCAAGAATGGGCAGCACCGCATCACGGGTCAGCAATTGCGGCAACGGGCCGGTCGGGCCTGCGGCATCAAAGCCCAGCAGGAAACCACCATTCGCCTCATAACCCACGACCCGGTGTGGGTGGGCCGCCATGCCCGCAATCACATAGGGCGATCCAATACGGGTGCGGACGACCTTTTCAAACTGGCCGCCCTGATCAACCCCTGTATTGGACGAAATCGGCGTCACAATGGTGGCTGCATTCAGCAATCCTGCAGTGATCTGCCCCAGCACATCACCTACAACGATGGCGCCCGTTTCATCCGCGACCAAGGGACGATCCCCATCGGCATCGGTCGAAATAATGGCATCGACGCCGTGCTCTGCCGCCCATGATTTTAGCTGCGCACGGATCGGGGCGGATACGGCTTCGGTATCAACCGGTATAAATTCATCCGACCGGCCCAACATGATGACCTGCGCGCCAAGCCGGGTCAGCAGGAAATCCATCAAGTCGCGCCCAACCGCACTATGGGCATAAAGCCCGATGCGCATCCCCCGCAGGGCATCCGCAAATCCGGTGATATAGCGATCCATATAGGCCTGCGCGACACCGTCAGCGCGGATCATATCAGCGGGAGGTGCGTCAGGCGTCGGGGCACCAAGTGCGGCCACAATCGCTGCCTCATGATCCTTCGTGATCTCACCTTCGGGGGTATAAAACTTCAAACCATTGCGATCCGCCGGGATATGGCTGCCGGTGATCATCACAGCCCCCGCACCCGCCTGCATCGCCGCCAGGGCCAGGGCGGGGGTCGGCACCGGGCCGCAATGGGTGACCGCGACGCCACGCGCGCAGGCGGCATCGGTGACCATATCGGCAATATCGGGGGATGAGGCGCGCAAATCATGGCCGACATAAAGGCCAGATCCCATATCGCAGGATGCAATGAACGCCCCGACATGATCCGCAACGCAGTCAGCGGTCAGGTCAGTCACCAGCCCACGCAAGCCGCTTGTGCCAAATTTCGGTGACATATCAAACTCCTACCATCGGATCGGGGCGACCTTAGCGCGGCCCTCGGACGGGCTTCAACGGCAAACCCGGCCAAGTTGAATAAAATGCGGCATAGCGCTGCACCAAATCTAAACCAAGAACCGGCAAACTGCGCATTCGGGCCAAGGCTGGCTTTATTGCCGTGCCGCCCGGCGGCAACCGGTCTTGGGGGACCATCATGTCAACGCTTTTGTTCGTCGATCACGTCTCTGACGACGCTGAACTGGACCATTCGCGGATCACTGATCTGGCGATTGTGGACGGGTTCCTGATCAGCACAACACGGTATGACGGGGTGCTGCAAAGCTGGCAGATCGGGCCGGCCAATCTGGCAACGATCGACAGCACGTCTTCTGACGGCGGCAACCAACCGGGTGGAACCGCCACAATCGGCACCGTGACCTTCGGGGCGGATAGCGGCCTGCTGACCGGCGGCGGGACGGGTGGGGATTTGCAAACGCGCGGCCTGAACAGCGACGGCACATTTGCGGCAGCCAGCGCGCTGACGACACTGCCTGCCAGCTTTGCTGGTTTTCAGCACGGGACACAAATCAGTTTTGATGACGGGACCCAGATCATCTATGGCGGCATCGCCGGGATTGCGGGGATCGGACAGCTTTCCTTTGACGCAGGCGGCACATTCACCGGACAGCAGGTGATCCATGACGGGGCGACCGGCTATGCCGACCAGGTCGCGACAACAGCGGCGGCGCGGATTGACGGGCAAGACTATCTGTTCACCGCCAACCCGCTGCAAAACGGGGTGACAAGCTGGGCGGTCGGCGCGGATGGGTCCACCGTGGCCACTGACCACATCAACCCCGATGACGGGCTCTGGATCAGCGCGCCCAGCGCCATGGAAATAGCCGTGGTTGGGGGGATCACCTACGCGATCCTGGGTGCGGCGGGCAGCAGCACGCTTAGCGTGATGGAGGTAGGGTTGGATGGCAGCCTGACCATGCGCGATCATGTGCTGGACAGCCTGACCACCCGTTTCGGGGGGATCACATCGCTTGATGTCGTGACCCATCAGGGCCAGACCTATGTGATCGCAGGCGGGGCAGATGACGGGGTGTCTGTCTTTGCGCTGCTTGAAGGCGGGCATCTTCTGGCCCGCGCGCATATCGAAGACAGCAATGACATGAGCTTCGACAATGTAAGCGCGCTGGCCGTGCAGGGGCGCGGCAACGGGCTTGATATCTATGTCGCCAGCAGCAGTGAAATCGGGGTGACCCAGCTGCGCTATGACGCGGGCCTGCCCGGCGTGACGCATACGGCAGCGATTGGTGGCGGGCTGCTGGTGGGGACGGCGGGCAACGACATCCTGCAAGGGCACAATGGCAATGATCAGATCAGTGCGGGCACTGGCGATGACATCCTGCGTGATGGTGATGGCAGCGACACGATGACCGGGGGCGCAGGGACCGACACATTCATCCTGTCGCGCGACGGGCTGACAGACACAATCACCGATTTCACGCTGGGCGAGGATAAGCTGGACCTGTCGCTTTGGCCGCTTTTGCGCGATGTCAGCCAACTGACCTTTTCGATCCAATCCTACGGGATGGATGTGGCCTATGGCGATGAATTGCTGATCGTGCGCAGCGCGGATGGCAACTTTATCGACTATCGGCTTTTGGATAATGACGATGTGATCGGGGCAGGTACACGGATTTCAACGGTGATCGAACCGGGTTATCCGGGGCCAGCGACGCCGCCGCCCGATCCCAACCCGACACCCCCTCCGGGTGACGATGCCGGAACTGTCGGCAGTCTGGCAGACGGTATCGCAGTGATCAGCGGCCACAGCTTTGGCACGCTGCGCGATGCGCTGGCAGGAAAGGGTAACGCGGCAGCGGCACAAACCACCGGCGGCGATACCGTCATCAGCGGCACAATGGGCAATGACGCGGTCAATGGCGGGGACGGGATCGATATCATCAGCGCAGGCGCGGGCAATGACATTGTACGCGCAGGTGGCGGCGACGATATCCTGCTTGGGCGGGCGGGCAATGATAACATGGATGGGGAAACCGGCGGCGACCTGATCATGGGCGGTGCTGGGAACGATCACCTGAAAGGGGGCAGCGGGCAGGATGTGCTGCATGGGGGCGACGATGATGACCGGTTGGCAGGCGGGGCCGGTGATGACATCCTGTTCGGTGACGCAGGCGCGGACAGTTTCATCTTCAACGGCGGCACTGACCTTATCGCCGATTACGAACAGGGGGTGGATGACATCGAACTGGACGCATCACTGTGGACCGGGCTGACCTCGGCGCAGGATGTGCTGACAGTCTATGGTCAGATCAACGGCACGGAAGTGACCATCGATCTGGGCGATGGCAATATCCTGCAGATCAACGGGGTCACCGATTTCAACACGCTGGCGACTGATATCGCGCTATTCTAGGCGACGTTCCAGGGTTTGTTGACGTTCACATTGGGCCGCGTCCTTGCAGGGTTTCGCCAAAATTGCCCATTTCTGTGTTAGTCGCGCTTGACGTAACTGGTTACTCCCGTGCTCAGATGCCTGGAACCGGCCAATTTTGGACCGAAACCAGCGGCGTATGGTGAACGCAACAGGCCCTAGTTCCGCAAAGTCGAGACCGTGTTAAAGATATTCAGCACGGTAAAGGCAGAGCCAAGCGCGCTTTCCGTGCCATAGACCAGATCACCGGGCTGAATTTCGAACTGGGCCGCCGAAAACAGACCATCCGCCGATGTCAGGTCAAGCGTGAACACAACGCGATCCATCGGCGGGCCGGACCCATCGGTGCGGACCTGCGATGCATCATATTCGCGCAGAACCAGAATACCTTCCGGGTTGGCGCGGCCGGGGTTCACCCCACCCACAATGGCCATGGCATCAAGGGCGCTGACCTCATCCTGCGGGAACGGGTGTATAGCTTGCGTGCCGGTGGCACCCAAGGACAGAAAGGTCCGATCCTCTGGTTCAACAATAATCCGGTCGCCACCACGCACCGTTGTATCCAGTGCGGGGTTCGACAACAGACGATCATAGGAAATGCCATAAACATTACTGCCACGGGCCAGCTTGACCTGCGGATTGATCAGATCGGCAGGAACGCCACCTGCGAGTGACAGGAAATCCAGCAGCTTCACATTGCGATATTCCAGCGGGTAAATGCCGGGGGCCGCAACGCCAGTCACGATATTGGCTGTATTGGCACGACCCGGGGCCGAAATCAGCTGTACCTGTGCAGACGGGATCGTCATGGTCAACTCTTCCTCGATCCGCTGGCGGGCGGTTTCGGGGGCCATGCCGGATACTTTCAAATTGCCGATATAGGGGACGAAGATCTGGCCATTGGAACTGACCTCAACCTCTTGCAACGGGGTGGCGCGCTGACCGGTGCCGGACAAAAGGGAGTTTTCCTCAGCATCCCAGACGGTCAGCTGCAACTTGTCACCGGGGGCAATGATCATTGATGTGGCGGCCTGCCTGTCGCTGATCCAGCGATAGTGGCGCGCACCCAGGTCCGGCCAGGACTGCAAGACAGGCAATGTCTCGCGCGTTACCTCAAAAACCGAAAAATCATAGGTCCGTTCAACCGTGCCGTCATCTTTGGTTTCGACCGATGATGCGGCAAGCACTTCGGCCTGAAAACCAGCGCCCCGTGGCAGGCCACAGCCTGCAAGACCAAAACACAGCATCGCAGTCAGAAAATAGCGGAAGTGCGGCAGCATGATTCCCCCCTCAGTTCATCGGGTCACCGTATCAGTAACCTATAACAATCAACAACTTGTTTCAGTAACAGACACAATTACTAACCGATCTGGCCACGAACGCCAGCCGTCTGACCACGATCCAAAAGAAGATGGTCAAGAATGACACAGGCCATCATCGCCTCGCCCACGGGCACCGCCCTGATACCGACGCACGGGTCATGGCGACCCTTGGTGATCACCTCGGTCGGGGTGCCATCCATACGGATCGACTGGCGTGGGGACAGGATCGACGATGTAGGTTTCACCGCGAACCGCACCACGATATCCTGCCCGGTGCTGATCCCGCCCAGAATGCCGCCCGCGTGGTTGGAACTGTACTCCGGGCCACCCTGCCCCATGAAAATCTCATCTGCATTGTCACGCCCGGTCAAGGCAGCAGCGGCCATGCCTTCGCCAATCTCAACACCTTTGACCGCGTTAATCGACATCATGGCGGCAGCCAGATCAGTATCCAGCTTGCCATAAATCGGGGCGCCAATGCCCGCAGGAACGCCACGGGCCACGACCTCGATAATCGCCCCAACCGAATTGTGGTCATCCTTGCGCAGCCATTGCAGGTAATCTTCCCATTCCCGCGCGGCTTCGGCATCAGGGCAGAAAAAATCATTCTGATCAATCTGCGCCCAATCCATGCGCGCGCGGTCGATCTGCTTGGCCCCCATCTGGGTCATGTAACCCTTGATCTGAACATTCGGGGCAATCGCCTTGATCGCCTCGCGGGCGACACCACCGGCGGCCACGCGCGACGCCGTTTCGCGGGCCGATGACCGGCCACCGCCCCGATAATCGCGTATCCCGTATTTCTGGTGATAGGTAATATCAGCATGACCGGGGCGGAACGTATTGACGATATCGCCGTAATCCTTCGACCGCTGATCAGTATTGCGGATCATCAACTGGATCGGCGTACCGGTTGTCTGCCCTTCAAACACACCTGACAGGATTTCAACCGCATCAGGCTCATTGCGCTGGGTGGTATTCTTGTTCAACCCCGGACGACGCTTGTCCATCCACTGCTGGATCATCGCCGGTTCCAAAGGCACACGGGGTGGACATCCATCCACCGTGGCCCCCAAAGCGGGGCCATGGCTTTCGCCCCATGTCGTAAACCGGAAAAGATGACCAAAACTGTTAATCGACATGCGCGTCCCCTTTGCCAGCCGGGTCTAGCGGGCGCGACAATCAGGCTCAAGAGGTTTCCCTTGCCCCCGCCCCCGATCCATCCTAGCTAAGGCGCACCTCGGGGGGCCAATCCTGGCTGAGATGCTTCATAGCGGACCCGTTGAACCTGAACCGGTTAAGACCGGCGGAGGGAAGGTTTAGCACGATGCTATCCCCCAATTCCGCCCGTCGCATTTGGAGGATACGATGAAACCAACCACCTATCTGCCAGCTGTTGCGGGACTTGCCCTTTGTGCCACTGGCGCATTGGCGGACACACCCGTCTTGCAAGTCTATACCTATGACAGCTTCACCAGCGAATGGGGGCCTGGCCCCGCGGTTGAGGCCGCTTTTGAAGAAAGCTGCGCCTGCGATCTGCAATTCATCGGGGCCGGCGATGGCGCGGCCTTGCTGGCGCGCCTGCAATTGGAGGGGCCGGGAACAGACGCCGATATCGTGCTGGGGCTCGACACCAACCTGACGGCTGCGGCGCGCGAAACCGGGCTATTTGCGCCGCACGGGGTCGATGCGGACCTGTCGCTGCCCATCGCATGGGACGATCCCGATTTCCTGCCATTCGACTGGGGTTACTTTGCCTTTGTCGGGAATGTCGGCGATGCCGCCCCCGGCTCCCTGCGTGATCTGGCCGATAGCGAGGTCAAGATCGTCATTCAGGACCCGCGTTCGTCCACCCCCGGTCTGGGGCTGCTGATGTGGGTCAAAGCCGCTTACGGGGACGAGGCTGGCACGATCTGGGCCGATCTGGCCGACAATATCGTCACCGTCACACCCGGCTGGTCAGAGGCTTACGGGCTGTTTCTGGATGGGGAGGCCGACGCCGTCCTGTCCTACACCACCTCCCCCGCCTACCACCTGATCGCCGAGGAAGACGCCAGCAAAATCGCCTGGAGCTTCACCGAAGGGCATTACCTGCAAGTCGAAGTTGCGGGCAAGGTTGCGGGCACCGACCAATCCGACCTCGCCGATCAGTTCATGGCCTTCATGGTAAGCGATGCGTTCCAAAGCGTGATCCCGACCACCAACTGGATGTACCCCGCAGCCACACCCGCTGACGGGCTGCCCGACGGGTTTGAAACCCTGCTGATACCTGAAAAGGCGCTGCTGTTTTCGGCACAAGATGCGGCAGACAAACGTGACGCGGCATTGGAAGAATGGCGCAACGCCCTGTCCAAATGACCCCACGCTGGCCCGGCATCCTTGCGGGATTGCTGGTGCTGGCGTTGACCATTGGCACGCTGGCCGCTGTTGGCTGGCGGGCCGAATGGGATGGCGGGTTGGGGGCGGCGGACTGGGCCGCAATCCGGTTCACCATCCTGCAAGCGCTCGCCTCTGCCGCGATCAGCGTGACGCTGGCCATCCCCGTCGCCCGGGCACTGGCGCGGCGGCAATTCAAAGGGCGCGGCGCGCTGATCACCCTGCTGGGGGCGCCTTTTCTGTTACCGGTTATCGTGGCGGTGATCGGATTGCTCGCCATCTTCGGGCGCGGCGGGTTACTCAATGATGCATTAAGCGCAGTAGGACTGCCAACATTCACGATCTACGGATTTCACGGGGTTGTACTGGCGCATGTGTTCTTCAACCTGCCACTGGCCACACGGCTGATCCTGCAAGGTTGGCTCGCCATCCCGGCAGAACGGTTCCGGCTCGCCGCAACGCTCAACGCCTCCATCTGGCAAATGCTCGAACGGCCCATGCTGCGCAGCACCCTGCCCGGCGCGTTGCTTGTGATCTTCCTGATCTGCCTGACCAGCTTTGCGGTGGCGCTGACATTGGGCGGCGGGCCACGCGCCACCACAGTCGAGCTGGCGATCTATCAGGCACTGCGCTTTGATTTCGATCTGGGGCGAGCAGCGCTACTGGCCGGGGTGCAATTCAGCCTCTGCGCTGTCGCCGCATTCATCGCATGGAAAATCACCAAACCGGACATGCTGAGCGGCGGGATGGATCGGGTGATCCAACGCTGGAACCTGCCCGCACCGGGTTGGGACATAGCGGCGATCAGTGCCGCCGCTGCATTCCTGCTCCTCCCGCTTGGCATGATTGCGGTGCGCGGGGTACCGGGACTGATGGATATGCCGCCCTCCGTCTGGCAAGCAGCAATCAGGTCGATTATCGTCGCCACCATCTCCTCCGCCTTATGCATCACCTTGTCCCTGTCGCTCGCCCTATGGCAAAGCCGGTTGGTCAGCATCATCGGCGCATTGCCACTTGCCGCCTCTGGTCTGGTTGTCGGCACCGGGGCTTTCGTCATCGTCTACCCTTTCGTCAACCCGGCAAAACTTGCGCTCGTGGTCACCGCATTGGTGAACGCGACCTTGGCGCTGCCGTTCGTCTTGCGGTCCATCGGGCCAGCCGTTGCGGATGTGCAGCGGGATTTCGGACGGCTGGGGGCCACATTGGGGCTGGGGCCAGTGGCATGGCTGCGGATCGTGATGTTGCCGCGGATCAGGCGACCACTGGGGTTCGGGGCCGGGCTGGCCGCAGCACTTTCTATGGGGGATCTGGGGGTGATCGCGCTTTTCGCAGGGCAAGCACAGGAAACTCTACCTTTGGCCATGTTCCGGTTGATGGGGGCCTATCAGATGCAGGCAGCAGCAGCAGCCGGACTCTTGCTGCTGACCCTCAGCCTTGCGATGTTCTGGATCTGCGATCAGGGGGGCAGAGCCAATGCTGACATGTGAAAACCTGACCCTGACCCAAGGGGATTTCCAACTGTCTGCCGATCTAAGCTTCCGGCCCGGTGGGATTACAGCACTCATTGGGCCGTCCGGGGCAGGCAAATCGACGCTGTTATCAGCACTGGCGGGATTCCTAACACCAAGCAGCGGCAAGGTCAGCTATGACGGGCAAGACCTGACCGGCACGGCCCCCGGCGCGCGACCTATCAGCATCCTGTTTCAGGACAATAACCTGTTCCCGCATCTGAGCATCGGGCAAAATGCCGGGCTGGGCCTGCAACCCAAGCTGCGATTGAGCGACAGCCAAAAGGCGCAGGTCGCAACGGTGCTGGATCAGGTTGGGTTGCATGGCATGGCTGACAGAAAACCTGCTGCCTTGTCAGGTGGGCAGCAAAGCCGCGCCGCGTTGGCTCGGGTCCTCTTGGCCGACAGACCCGTGATCCTGCTGGACGAGCCTTTCGCTGCGCTTGGCCCTGCCCTCCGATCGGAAATGCTGGATCTGGTGCAGAAAACCCTTCTGAGGACAGATAGGACCGTAATCATGATCACACATGACCCGGCAGACGCACAGCGTGTGGCGAATGAAACGGCGCTGGTCGCGGATGGGATCGTGCATCCGGCTATCCCAACCGATCAGCTTTTTGCGGCACCGCCCCCGGCATTGGCGGCCTATTTATGACGTTTTGGGTCACGCCGCATGGGTGCAGCAGGGCAACCGCGTCCCGGGCTTGACCCGGGACCTCGTGGTTGACGTAGAGGCCCCGGGGCGGGCCTTGCATTGTCCTCCGTCAAGGTGCCTTTTGGGGTTCTGGCAGGGTAACGGCCCATAAACGCAAAAGACCCGCCAAACTGGCGGGTCTTTCGGCATTCTTGGCATCAGCCTTAGTGCTTTTTCTTCTTATGTGGCGCCCAAAGGCGTTTGTTGGTCAGATACAGCAGCACCGACAGCACCGTCAGAAAGATCACACCGGTCAGACCCGCCTGCTTACGGGCCATCATCTTGGGCTCTGCGGTCCACATCAGGAACGCGGATACGTCTTCAGCGACATGGTGCAATTCGGTTGAATGCCCATCAGCATAGTCAACATCGTCACCGTAAAGCGGTGGCGCCATGGAAATCCAGCTACCGGGCACCTTGTGCTTGCCATGGTCATCCTTGCAACTGTCAGGGAAACCACCGGCGGCAAAGGCCACGTTGTAATAGCCGTCCATCGGTTCGCCTTCCAAGGCGCATTCTGGCTCTTCTTCGTAACCAGTCAGCAGGGATGCGATGTATTCAGCACCACCCATACCGTTGACGAACTGGCTGATGCCCGTGCCGTAGGGGCCATGGAAACCGGCGCGGGCCTTGGCCATCAGGCTCAGGTCAGGGGCGTTTGACAGTGACGAGGCTGGAAAATGATCCGCCGGGGTGGCCGGACGGAAATCACCTTCGCCGTCAAACAGGGTCGGGTCAAAGATTTCAAAGCCTTCAGCATAGGCGCGGACCTGATCTTCGGGCAGCGCGGGGCCGCCTTCATCATGCAGGGTGCGGAACGGGATCAGTTCCATACCGTGGCAGGCAGAGCAGATTTCGGTGTAAACCTGCAAACCGCGCTGCAACTGCATCTGGTCATAGCTGCCAAACGGACCTTCGAACGAGAATGCGAAATCCTCGATATGGGTTTCGACTTCAGCCGCCATGGCCTGGCCCGTTGTCAGGGCCAGTGCTGTTGCGGCAGTCAGGGTGAGCTTGCGGAACATTGTTCTTTTGTCCTTTCTCACTCGGCCGGTTTTGCAAGGGTCGTAGACCCCGCATCGTCAGGCGCATAGTGGGCGTTGAAGTCGTCTTCGATCGTGGCAGGCGGGGTCATCGGTTTCTCGATCACGCCCAACAGTGGCAGGATCACCAGGAAATAGGCGAACCAATATGTCGACCCAAGCAAGGCGATGTAAGGATAAATCCCCTCTGCCGGGCGGGCGCCAACCCACATCAGGACGATGAAATCGACCACCAGCAGCCAGAACCACCATTTGAACATCGGGCGATAGCGACCAGAGCGGACGGATGATGTATCCAGCCACGGGGCCAGGGCCATCACCACGATGGCACCAAACATCGCGATCACACCAAAGAACTTGGCGTCGATGATGCCAAAGCTCAGCCAGTTGACCGCAATCACCAGCCAGACCTCTTGGTCAAAGGCGCGCAGGATGGCGTAGAAGGGCAGGAAATACCATTCAGGCACGATATGCGATGGTGTCGCCAACGGGTTGGCCGGGATGTAGTTATCAGGGTGGCCCAGATAGTTGGGCATAAAGCCGACAACAGCCATGAATAGGGCCATGATGATACCAAGGGCAAACAGGTCCTTGATCACAAAATATGGCCAGAATGGCAGGGTATCCTTGGCGGCGTCTTCTTTGCTTGTGCGACGCACCTCAACACCCGTGGGGTTGTTGTTGCCCGTGGTGTGGAAGGCCCAGATATGGACAGCCACAAGACCCGCAATCACAAAGGGCAGCAGGTAGTGGAGCGAGAAGAAGCGGTTCAGCGCAGGCTGATCAATAGCACCATTGGGGGTGCCCAACAGCCAGACCTGCACGCTTTCACCAATGAACGGGATTGCGCCGAACAGGCCGGTGATCACAGCCGTCCCGTGGAACGACATCTGACCCCATGGCAGCACGTAACCCATAAAGGCAGTGCCCATCATCAGCACATAGATCAGCATACCGATGATCCACGTGACCTCGCGGGGGGCCTTGTAGGACCCATAGTAGAGACCGCGGAAAATATGCAGATAAACGGCAAAGAAGAACAGCGAAGCACCGTTCATATGGAAATAGCGGATCATATGACCGCCATTGACGTTGCGCATGATATGCTCAACCGATTGGAAGGCCATATCGACATGCGGCACATAATGCATGACCAGCACGATGCCGGTGACGATCTGCAAAACCAGTGTGAATGTCAGGACAATACCCCAAATCCACATCCAGTTCAGGTTCTTGGGTGTGGGGATCATCAACGTGTCATACAGCAAACCCACGATGGGCAGGCGCGAATGCAGCCACTTTTCGCCGTTTGAATTGGGTTCGTAATGGTCGTGGGGAATACCAGCCATGGCTCTCTCTCCTTAACCGAGTTGGATCGTTGTTTCGTCCACGAAGGACGCAACAGGAACGGGAAGGTTACGTGGCGCAGGACCTTTGCGGATCCGGCCAGCCGTATCGTAATGCGAACCATGGCAAGGGCAGAACCAGCCGCCAAAATCACCTGCACCGTCGCCCAATGGCACACAGCCCAGATGGGTACACACGCCCATTTGCACCAGCCAAACGCCATCTTCGGTCAAGGCGCGGTTTTCATCGGTTGCGGGTACTTCGCCCAGATTTTCATTGAATGCTTCCTGATCGGGCAGGTCGCCGACATCAACCGCACGGGCCTGCGCGATTTCGTCTTCGGTGCGGGCGCGGATGAAAACCGGCTTCCCCTGCCACAGGACCGTGATCTGCGTGCCGGGATCGACGGCACCAACATCTACGCGAATCGACGCAAGCGCCAGAACATCCGCCGACGGGTTCATTTGGTTGACCAGGGGCCAAACAGCAGCGCCAGTCAGGACAGCGCCCGCCCCCGCAGTTGCATAATAAAGGAAGTCTCGACGGGTGCCGGGATTTTCGTCTGCATGTGACACGGGATACATCTCCGATATTCATGGGCTTTTTTGCCCGCACAAGAAACTGGCCTGCTGTTTTCAACAGGCAATTTGCCGCTGTTTACCCATCTAATCCAGATCAGTCCAGCGGACATTCGGGCGCAGGCCGGGGTTGGGCCCCCTGTTGCACCGAAACTGGCCAACACATCGTTAAGATGCACAAAATGGCGGGGCGGGCCGATTCTTGGCATCGGGCGGGGCGGGGCGCACAAAAAGCAGACATATTGCGGCGACGCATAGGCTATTTTTTGCCGGGGATCGGCAATTTATAGTACAAAATCAAGCTGTTTGTGACGGCGCCGACACAGAAGGGTCACGAGTATTAGGATTCACTTAATGTTTTGTTGTCATCGTCCATGAAGCTTCTTATTGCTCGAAGCAGACACTCACGTCGGGGCCAAACAGATGAATCGCGCGCTTGCTGCCAGCATTTGCATTGTTATGACTGCACCGGCCTCTGCTTTCGCAGAGGTTGAGTTGAGCATTTATGGCGGCGTGCAATCCGCACCATCATCCGATATTTCGATTCGCGATGATGATGTGATCGCGGATGATGATTTTTCGCAGGATTGGGAAGGGCGCTCTTTCGACGCGCCGGTCTATTACGGGATCCGGGCGACACGTTGGCAGACAAGCTCCTTTGGTTACGGGCTCGATTTCGCGCATAACAAGGTCTATCCAAAAGATGACGACCTTCCAGCGGGTTATGACGTTCTGGAATTTACTGACGGGATCAACACGCTGACGGTCAATGCCTATCGGCGCTGGGCCGGGGCATTCGGGGATGTGTCACCTTATGTCGGTGGCGGGCTTGGGGTCGCCATACCACATGTTGAACTGACGAATGGCGCCTCTGAAACCTTCGAATATCAGTTGACAGGCCCGGCAGCGACATGGATCGCCGGTGCAACCTACCCGATCAACGACCAGTGGTCCGTTTTTGGTGAATATAAAGGGACGTTCTCGTCCAACACCGCCGATCTGGATAGTGGCGGCACGCTCGAAACCGATATCGTGACAAACGCGGTCAATCTGGGCGTCAGCTTCAACTTCTAAAGCTTTAACCGGGCTGTCGGGATTTCGACATCGCAGCCACCTGCGCGGCGTCCGTCGCACCTGCCAATACGGCGATACGTTCCGGATCAGCGACGGCCAGACGGCGGTCAGGTGATCCCGAAACAAATGCGCTGATGTCATCGACAATCATGCGCCCAATCAATTGACGGCCATCCTTGACGGCAGCGGCACGATGCGGCGACAGGATTGCACCGGGCGCAGTCCTGATCGGATCATCGGCAGGCACCGGTTCGGTCGGGAACACATCAATTGCAGCCCGGATATGGCCCCGCATCACAGCATCACGCAAGGCATCAAAATCGACCAGATGCGCCCGGCTAAGCAATACAAACAAGGCATGACGCGGCATCTGCGCAAATGCGGCAGCATCCAGCAGATGCAGGTTTTCAGCCGTTGGAATGGCCGTCACAAACACGCAACGCGAACGCGACATAACGGTCTGCAACGATGTCAGCGTAACCCCATGTTCGGCGGCCACATGGTCCGGCAACCATGGGTCATAGGCGCGGATCACCGGCGCAAATGGGGTCAGCAGACGGGTCATTTCCTGCGCAATCTGACCAAAGCCGACAAAGCCTATATCAGCACCATAAAGGGTAAAGTCCGTTTCGGCGTGATCTTCCAGCCAATGCTCCGCGCCTTTGCGGAACCGCTCATGTTCCGCGATCAATCCACGCCCGCCGGTTAATGCCATGGCAAGGCCCATCTCGGCCACAGCCTGACGAAAACCCGGCGCACAGCTTAACACCTCAACACCGCGCGCGGCACAGGCCGCGTAATCAATACTATCGGGAAAGGCACCCGACACCTCGATGACCATACGCAGATGCGGGGCAGCGTCCAATGTGTCACGGGTGACCACGGGTTCAGCGGCAATCAGGACCTTGGCCTGTGGTAAGGCATCGGCAAGAACATCCGCAGGGATCGGGGCATCCCGCCCCCATACAACGTCACATGTGTCATGCAACCGGGTCAGATCGGCGGCGCTGAACAGTTCGGCCATGCCGCGCCAATGCGGATCAAGGATAACACTGGGTGCTGGCATGGCATCTCCGGCTTCAACAGATCAGACGACCCTATCGCGCGCTCACGCCACATTCAAATGCGCCACCGCACGCCATAGTGAAACGCGCCACCGCGCGATGCGTTAAACAGCAGAATTCGCGCTCAGGGGTCCGACGCTTTGCCGACGTCTGGCCGACGCTTTGCAGACCGGGCATTTCGGCCCAATTCCCCTGCATTAACACATGATTCGGGTTCTGCGACGCGACTGCAGGGCAGACACCGCGCACGATACGGCAATACCGCGTTAACCAGCGGCTAAGGACGGTAGGCGTAACTTCTGGAAAGACCGATATAAACCGTGCTGCGATCACGATCATCCTCGCCATCCACGCGCACGGTTGAATATTCATAGCCCGAGGTCAGCAACCAATCCCGGCCCACCTCATAACCATAATTGACGTCAAACCGGATCGATCGCTGATCGGCTGCACCGTCTTCCAGCACATTTTCATCCACCACCGCCAAACCGGCGTTGATCTCGGAAACGCGGCTTAGCGCGCGGGTATATGACAGGTCGAACCGGGTGTTCACGACTTCTTCGTCATCACTGTTTATCGTGCCAATCTGGCTGAGGGTAATGCCGGTCGTGCTATTGCGGTCCAATTCGTAGCTATAGGTCAGGTTGGCCAGCAATTGCGCGTCAAACCCTTCCGTCCGCGTCGCGCCCAGCGCGTAGTTCAGCGTGCCGCGCCGTAAGGTAAGCTCCTGCCCGGCAGTCAACTGGCGTCGGGCACCGTTCAACGTATCGGCCTGCGTGTAGTTCAGATTAATCGCCCCGTTCGGGCGGGCACGCACCACTGACAATGCGTAGTTAAAGCCTTCGGTCTCGTCGATGGTGTCACCGCGGCTTTCCTCTTCGCTATAGGCGATCTCACCGGTCACTGTGGTGATCGGGCTGATCTCATATTCCAGGCCGATGCCTGCACGGCGGGTTTCCCGATCAGTCGCGCCCGCACCCTGTTCATCAACCTCGCCCCATGCACCAAACAGATCAACAGTGGCCGTGCGCGTCAGTCCAAAACTGATCCGGGCCTCTGCATTCTGACGATCACTGTCATTCAATGATGGGTCCAGAACGTCAGAAAATTCACTGTTTTCATAAGAGTAGCCAAAAACACCCGTAACGCGGCTTTCACGTCCCAAGGTCAGGCCGGTGGTGACGGTCGTGACTTCACGCAGGCCCACGCCAGTGGCCACCTCATCATCGACCATGGTCGTTTCAAAGACCAGATCATCCACCTGATCACGCCTGTAGCGGGTGTTGAAGGTCAGCAAATTTTCGCGATTGTCCAGCGTGTAATCCAGCGTGGCCTGCGTCCCCTCAAAGGTGGTTTCGCTGTCATCGCCCAAGGTAATGGCAAGCCCCGATGACACGTCAAAGGCAATGCTTTGGTTGCGGGTTTCGCTGCTGATCCCGAACCCCAATGTGGTCAGCGACCGGAACTCGGAAACATCGCCAGCGGCAAACCCTTCTTCTTCGCGATAGTCCAGCCGTTGGCCCACATCAAAAGTCGCGTTCAGCCCACCGGCTTCTTGCGCCAACACACTGGCTGCGCTGGATAAAAAGCACACGGATGACAAAAGCAGAACCCGCGCCAAACCGCGTTTTTCGAAGCTATTTCCAACTGTTATCACAAGGCCCCCAGACTTCCGGCCATACCGATTATTCAAACAAACGCCGTTCAGGGATCAGGATGACATCACCATCATACAACCGGATTGATCGGCTTAGCGACGCGCCTTCCGACAAGGCGCGATAGTTGATCGTCGTCACGGATTGCTGGCCAGTCCGGCGATCCGTCCGGCGTAGCTGCACGCGTTTCGTTGCTGCAAAATTCGTGAAACCGCCAGCCTGCGACAGGCCTTGCAGGAATGTCGTGCCCGGCTCAACCAGAACCAGACCGGGGGTGTTCACTTCACCCAGAAAATAGACATTGATTGTGGGCGGTTCGTCCTCTTCATCCTCGGTCGGGTCCAGCGCGGCGACAGAAACAAAAACCGTCGGCTCAGAGGCAAAGCTGCCCTTGATACTGGCCACGACAGAACGGCGGATCTGTTCAACCGTACGCCCGGATGCGCGCAGCGATCCAGCAAAAGGGAAGGCGAAGCGGCCATCAGGCGTAACCAGAACCGTCCGGTTCAGGTTGCCGTCTTCCAGTACTTCGATCCGTAATGTGTCACCGGGCTGGACAAGGTAATTGCCCTGTCCAAAGGCGGCTGATGCGGTCAGGAAAAGACCGCAAACCAAGAAAAGTAAACGTTTCATACCAAATCCTCAAAATCGTTGTGCGAAGCCCAAGATTTCGTCAGACTTCCACTGCTCTTTTTTTATTAACTATGCCGGAGCCTTCGCATTTTCGAAAGAAAAATCATGCATTTTGCCGGTTTAACGGGCTCTCATGCGTGTTTTTGTGCCATTTAGACCACGACAAACAACCCAGCGGTGCAGTGACTTCGGACGCCAAAGCAGCGCTTGTCAGCTGCGTGCATAGACGTCTTCGTACCGCACGATGTCATCTTCGCCCACATATGCACCGGTTTGCACCTCAATCAAAACCATCGGAACTTTGCCCGGGTTTTCCATCCGATGCACACAACCCAGCGGTAGGTAAACGGACTGATTTTCGGTGACCAGTTTCACGTCATCATCAATGGTCACCTTTGCTGTGCCTTCCACAACGATCCAATGCTCTGACCGGTGATAATGGCTCTGCAGGCTAAGTGAGGCACCCGGATGGACCAGAATACGTTTGACCTGAAAACGGTCGCCCACAACCAGGCTTTCAAACCAGCCCCATGGCCGGTGATCCTTGGGGAATTGCGTGGCCTGCACCGCCTGTTTTTCTTTCAGCGCGGAAACCGCCAGTTTCACATCCTGCGCGCGCGACATGTCCGCCACCAGCACCGCATCATTCATCGCTACAGCCATGATGTTTTCCAGACCGATGCCAACAATTTCCATCCGGTCGCCTTCGGCTCGCAGCAGACTGTCATGGCAGTCAATTGCTGTTGCCCCATCCGATGTCACGACACCATCCGCGTCAGGCCCGCTTTCGCGCCACACGGCATCCCAACCACCAAGATCCGACCAGTCCGAAGCGTAGCTGACCACCGACAGGTTATCAGCGCGTTCCATGACCGCATAATCGATAGAGATATCATCGGCTTGCGCCCAGGCCTCTGGCCCCAGTCGCAGGAAACCCAGATCAGTTTGGGCTGTGCGCAGCGCTTCGCCCACCGGGTCCAACAGCGACGCTGCATGTTTTTGGAACGCCGCAATAATATCGGCGGCCTTGAATAGGAAAATGCCTGCATTCCACAGGTAATTGCCTTGGGCCAACATCTGCGCCGCCCGCGATGCATCCGGTTTTTCGACAAAACGCGACAGCTTGATCGGCGTTTCGGGCTGTGGTTTTTCGGCCAGTTCCAGATAACCATAGGCGGTTTCAGGGTGCGTTGCGGCAATGCCAAACGTAACCAGATCACCAGCCATCACAGGACTCATACCAGCCGCAACAGCAGCATGGAACGCGTCACGATCCGGGACAACATGATCGGACGGGGCAACCAGCATGATGGCATCGGGATCATTTTGCTGCACGTAAAGGGCGGCGGCCAGAATGGCTGGCGCGGTATTGCGCCCCTCCGGTTCAATCAGGATAGCACCTGGATCAATGCCAATCGCCTGCAATTGCTCGGTCACGATAAATCGAAAATCAGAATTTGTCAGCACGAGGGGCGCATTGAATGACAGCATGTCAGAACTGCCTGACATGCGCCGGGCAGAGGCTTGGAACAGCGTCTCTTCGCCCATCAGCTCTACGAATTGCTTGGGATAACTCTTGCGTGACAGCGGCCATAAACGCGTGCCGGAACCACCACATAAAATGACGGGTGTTACTGATGAATTGGTCATTGGAAAACCTTGGGAATCTATATCTTTGGCTGTCTTACAGGATGAATGGCCGCGTGTCACAGATCAACAGCAAAGCGCATACTGACTGCACTGCAGTGCCGTAGCACACGCGTATGCCAAACTGATCAGGAAATACGCAAAAAGGCCGCCCATCAGGGCGACCTTCTCAAAATTCGCTTGGGCATAGGCCCGGTGGCTTAGCCGTTGACGCTGTCTTTCAGCGCTTTGGCGATTGTCATTTTGACAACCTTGTCAGCTTCCTTCTTGATCTGCTCACCCGTGGCAGGGTTGCGGACCATACGCTCTGGGCGCTCGCGGCAATAGATCTTGCCAACACCAGGCAATGTCACGGCGCCACCGCCGGATACTTCCTTGGTGATGATGCCTGTCACAGCATCCAGTGCGGAACCCGCAGCTTTCTTGTCCATGCCTGTTTCATCGGCCAGTGCAGCAACAAGCTGCGCTTTTGTCATTGGTTTTGTCGCCATTTTACTGGTCTCCCTCGTTCGCCCAGTAGTTGGGCCTCTTACCCGCTCATATAACGGTATGTTGTGGGACACCACAATGATTAGTGGCACATTTCAAGTGAAAATAACGGGTTTTCGGCTGTTTTTTGCAGAATTACAGGAATGCTGTCTCTTCAAAGCTACGTAATTTGCGGCTGTGGATGCGTTCCAGCGGCATTTCACGCAGTCTTTCCATGGCTCTTATACCAATCATCAGATGCGCGGCCACCTGCGTTTTATAGAAATTCGACGCCATTCCCGGCAATTTCAGCTCCCCATGAAGTGGCTTGTCGCTGACGCAAAGTAAGGTGCCATAGGGCACGCGAAACCGGAATCCGTTCGCCGCAATCGTCGCACTTTCCATGTCCAGCGCAATCGCCCGCGACTGTGACAAACGCTGCACTGGGCCGGTATGTTCACGCAGTTCCCAGTTGCGGTTGTCGATGGTGGCCACCGTACCTGTCCGCATGATCCGTTTCAGCTCATACCCTTCCAGCTTGGTCACATCTGCCACTGCGGTTTCCAGCGCGATCTGGATTTCGGCCAGTGCCGGGATCGGAATCCAAACCGGCAGGTCGTCATCCAATACGTGATCCTCGCGCAGATAGGCATGCGCCAACACGAAATCACCCAACCGCTGCGAATTACGCAAACCGGCACAATGCCCGACCATCAGCCAGGCATGTGGGCGCAGGACGGCAATATGGTCTGTTGCCGTCTTGGCGTTTGATGGTCCCACCCCGATATTGACCAAGGTGATCCCACCGCCGTTTTCCCTTTTCAGGTGATAGGTCGGCATTTGTGGCAGTTTTGCCGGTGTCGGGATCGGTGTGCCGGATTCAGTGATCTCGATGTTTCCGGTGCTGACAAAGCTGGTGTATCCGCTCTCGGGATCATCCAGCATCTCGCGGGCGTAAGCCTCGAACTCTTCGACATAGAACTGATAGTTGGTGAACAGCACATGGTTCTGAAAATGCTCTGCCGCTGTGGCAGTATAGTGTTGCAGCCGGGCCAGTGAGTAATCGACCCGTTGTGCCGTAAACGGGGCCAGTGGTCGCGCCCCATCGGGATAGGTAAACGTTTCGCCATTCACGATGTCATCATGCGTGGTGCTCAGATCCGGCACATCGAAATTGTCGCGCAGGTTGAAATCCATCGATCCTTCCTGCGGCACGGTCAGGTTTGGGTCATTGGCCGCCGCAAAATGGACCGGCATGGCAGTGTCAGACGCACCAATGATCACCGGTACCCCGTGGCTTTCGATCAGCAATCCGATTTGCTGCCGCAGATAATCAGCAAAGAGGTCTGGCCGTGTGACAGTCGTGGCATAGACCCCCGGTTCAGCGACGTGCCCAAAGGAAAGGCGGGTATCCGTCTTGGCATAGGTCGTCGTGGTCAACCGGATTTCGGGATAGAACGCACGCACACGGCTCAGCGGTTGCCCGTCGGTGAGTGCAGCCGCAAAATTGTCCGACAGGAAACTGACCGCAGTTTGATACAGCATGATCAGCCGATCAACCGCCATGGCCGGATCGTCAAACGCTTCGGGCTGGGGGATGTCGGGGGTTTTTATTGCCACCTGATGCGCCACGTTCATGTGTTTTCCTCAAAAAGTTCTGTCAGTTCGAATTTGTCCACGTCCACCAATCCCAGATCAGATATCCGTAATGATGGGATGACAACCAACGCCAACAGCGAATGCTGCATATAGGCATTGTTCAGGGTGCATCCACAGGCCGCCATGGCTGCGACCATATCATCGGCCTTGGCCGCGACCTCCGCTGCGGGTCGGTCCGACATCAGGCCCGCGATGGGCAATTCCACCAACGCCAGTTCCTGACCGTCTTTCCAGACGCTCACACCGCCGCCGACCTCGCCCAGCCGGTTCGCAGCGGCGGCCATCATTGCGCGATCTGTGCCGACGACGATCATATGGTGGCTATCATGCGCCACGGTCGAGGCCATGGCCATCTTGCCAGTATACCCAAAGCCCGAAACGAAGCCGTTTGTGACGGCCCCGGTTGCCCTGTGCCGTTCCACAAGCGCAATCTGATAGGTGTCATCCTGCCCCTCGACCAACCCGTCAATCACTGGCAGTTCGGCGGTCAACGCTTCGGTCGGGGCCTGGTTTTCGACCACCCCAATCACCTTGGCCTTCACCGTATTGGCCCCGTCGGGTGCCGTGACCGCAAAATCATCGGCTGTCAGCTGCTTGCCCATCCGCACCGTCTGTCGCGCATCAGTGGGCCAGTCATAATGCGGGCAATCGACGCTGATCTTACCATCCTGCGCGACCGTCTGACCCCTTGCGATCACATGCTCAATCGGCAAGGTCGTCAGGTCAGAGGTCAGGATCACATCCGCCCGCCGCCCTGGCGCGATGGATCCCAATTCACGCTCCAGCCCAAAATGGGTGGCTGTGTTAATCGTCGCCATTTGTAGGGCCACCAACGGATCACAGCCGCAATCAATCGCATGGCGCACCACCCGGTTCATATGCCCGTCATTGACCAACGTCCCGGCCATGCAATCGTCGGTGCAGAGGATAAAGTTACGCGGGTCGAGCCCCTTTTTCGTCACCGCCGTAATCTGGCTTTCCACATCGTACCAGGCCGACCCAAGCCGCATCATCGACTTCATCCCGTTGCGCACCCGCGCAATTGCATCCGCCTCTGCTGTGCCTTCGTGATCATCTGCCGCGCCGCCAGCGACATAGGCGCTGAACGGGATACCTTTGTCTGGGCTGGCGTAGTGCCCGCCCACGGTCTTGCCCGCATTCATGGTTGCCGCCATCTCGGCCAGCATCTGGGGATCGCCATTGATCACACCGGGAAAATTCATCATCTCACCCAGACCAATAATGCCGGGCCAGCCCATCGCCTCGGCGACATCCCCCGCCGAAATCTCAAACCCTGTCGTCTCAAGCCCCGGGGCGGAGGGCGCACAAGACGGCATCTGCGTATAGATGTTGATGGGCTGCATCAGCGCCTCGTCATGCATCATCCGCACACCATGAAGACCCAGCACATTGGCAATCTCATGCGGGTCAGTGAACATGGTCGTGGTGCCGTGGGGGATGACAGCGGCTGCGAATTCCGCAGGGGTCAGCATGCCGCTTTCGATATGCATATGGCCGTCGCACAGACCGGGGATCAGATAGCGGCCATCAGCCTCGATCACCCGGGTATCAGGACCAATACAATGGGACGCATCGGGGCCAATAAAAGCAAAGCGACCGTCAGCCACGGCAACCTGCCAATCAAGAATTTCGCGGGTCTGGACATTGACCAGCTTCCCGCCACGCATAACCAGATCAGCCGGTTCCCGCCCTGCAGCCACAGCGACCAAACGCGGGGCCGACTCAGCCCATGATTTGAAGTGAAGTTCCATCCCCAATGGTTTCACTGATTTTAAGCAGGTTCAAGAGGGGGCATTGGTCCACACTGACAGATCTGGCCGGCGTGTCTGTTTGGCCGTTCCAGACGATCCTTGCCAGCAGGCCGAACAACGGCGGGGGTGAAGTTAGGGCACCCCCGTTTGGCGTTTCACAGCTTGCGGTTTGTTATTTTATAAAATAAAAAATTTGAAACGATGGAGCCTGATGGATGAGAAAACGTGCGGCGGCCCGGCAAAGTGATGTCCTGAGCGTGCTGAACGCATGCGACAGGCCGATGACGGCTTACCAAATTCTTGAACGGCTTCAGGTCGGCGAACCTGATATCGCGCCACCCACGGTCTATCGGACGCTATCGGCCTTGACCGATCAAGGGCGGGCGCATCGTCTGGAATCCATCAAGGCCTTTGTGCCCTGCCGCTGCAACCATGTCGAAAGCGTGCCGGTCCTTGCCATCTGCGAAGATTGCGGGTCGGTCGAGGAACATGACGGCAGTGATCTGCTGCCGAAACTCACAGCGCTGACCGATCAAAGTGCTTTTCAGGCGGACCGGCACATCGTTGAAATCCATGGGCAATGCGGAAGCTGCGCGGCCTGACCCCTCTCACACAAATCACTTGGATGTAACATGAAACACGCATTCTCTCTTCTTGCTCTTGTCGCTGCTATGCCCGCACTCGCCAATGATACCCGTCAACTTGACGCCCATGAACATGGTGTTGGCGCGCTGAATATCGCCATTGATGGCACGACGGTCGCGATGGAGCTTCATGCCCCGGGGGCGGATATTGTTGGGTTTGAATATGCGGCGGAAAGTGATGCCGATCTTGCCGCAATTGATGCGGCGGTCGCGACGCTGAGCGCACCGCTTGATTTGTTCGTTTTGCCTGATGCTGCAGCTTGCACGGTGACGACAGCAGAAGCAAAACTGGAAAGCGAAGACGATCATGACGAAGAGCATCACGATGATCACGCCAAAGAAGGTCACGAAGACCACGCCGACGACAAGGATCACGGGCATGATGAGCATGAGCATGACGACCACGGGGATGAAGACCACGCAGAGCATGCCGAAGATGCCGGTCACACCGAATTCCATGCCGAATACACGCTGACCTGCGACAACCCGGATGCGTTGAGCGAGATCACCTTCGCCTATTTTGACACCTTCCCAAATGCCAAAGAGGTCGAAGTGCAAATCATCACGGCCTCAGGCGCGCAGGGCTACGAAGTGGAACGGGACGCACCCGTTTTGAACCTGGGACGCTGAGCGCAGGTGAACGCGGCGGTCCTCACCCTCTCTGACATTGGCTATCGTTGGCCGGGGCGGGCATCGTTTTCGCTGACTGTGCCTGATTTTGCAATCTCTCGGGGTGAATCGGTTTTGCTACTGGGCGAAAGCGGTTCGGGAAAGTCGACGCTATTGTCGTTGATCTGTGGGACGATCCTGCCGGATCGCGGCTCAATCAGCATCGCTGGCACTGAATTGACCGCGTTATCTGGCGGCAAGCGTGACAGGTTTCGGGCTGAACGGATCGGCGTGATCTTTCAGCAGTTCAATCTGCTGCCTTTTGGCACGGTCGCCGATAATATCCTGCTGCCGCTTCGCTTTGCCCCGGAACGTCGCAAACGCGCGGGTGATGCGGTGGCGCAGGCCACAGAGCTGTGTGCCGCGCTTGGCCTGCCACCCGATGTGGGTCGCAACAAGGCCAATGCGCTCAGCGTCGGACAGCAGCAGCGTGTCGCGGTAGCGCGGGCGCTGATCGGACAGCCGCCTTTGATCATCGCGGATGAACCCACTTCCGCCCTTGATGCCGACAGTCAGGCGGCCTTTCTTGACCTGCTATTCGCGCAGACAGAAGCGCATCAAACCTCTCTTTTGATGGTCAGTCATGACGCCCGACTTGGAGACCGCTTTGATCGGGTCATCCGCATGGAAGATATTGCGCAGATTGAAAGGGGCGCAGCATGACCCTGCGCCTTGCCATCGCTTCACTTTTCGCGCGTGCGCTGACGGTGGGTATGACAATCCTTGCAATCGCTTTGTCAGTCGCACTGTTTCTGGGTGTCGAAAAGGTGCGGACCGGGGCCAAGGCCAGCTTTGCCGATACGATCTCCGGCACTGATCTGATTGTCGGCGCGCGGTCCGGGTCCGTACAACTTTTGCTGTATTCCGTTTTTCGTATTGGCAATGCCACCAACAACGTCACTTGGGAAAGCTATCAGGACATCGCAGCGCGGCCTGACGTGGACTGGATTGTCCCGATTTCCCTGGGCGACAGCCATCGCCAGTTCCGGGTCATGGGCACCACCCAGGCGTTTTTTGAACATTATAAATACCGGCAAGGCAGATCGCTGAACATGGCCGAAGGCATCGTTATGGATGACCTGTTTGATACTGTGATTGGTGCGGATGTCGCGGCCACGCTGGGCTACAGCGTCGATGACCCGATTATCGTGGCGCATGGTCTGGCATCCTTTACCGAACATAAGGATCAGCCGTTTCGCGTGTCGGGCATTCTGGAAAAGACGGGGACACCGGTAGACCGCACCGTCATTGTCAGCATGGAGGCGATCGAGGCGATCCATGTCGATTGGCAAAGCGGCGCGCAGATCCCCGGCCAGTCCACGCCCGTTGATGTCATTCGCGGAATGGACCTGACCCCCAAAGCGGTGACTGCGGCCCTTGTGGGCGTGGAAAGTCCGCTACAGACCTTTGCCTTACAGCGCGCGATCAACCAATACCCCGAAGAGCCATTGCTTGCGATCCTGCCCGGCGTCGCTTTGCAAGAGCTTTGGGGGATTGTGGGCATTGCGGAAACAGCGCTTTTGGCGGTGTCGGCTATGGTTGTTGTCACCGCGCTGATTGGCATGATGGCCACCATCTTTTCCAGCCTCAATGAACGCCGCCGCGAAATGGCGATCTTTCGCGCGATGGGGGCACGACCCGTCACCATTCTTGGCATGCTGGTGCTGGAGGCGATGGTGATGGCGGCGGCAGGTGCGATACTTGGGCTGGCGCTGCTGTATATCGGGTTGATCATTGCGCAGCCGATTGTCGACACGGCGTTTGGCCTTTGGCTGCCGATTGATGCGCCGACGCTGCGCGAAGCCTGGGTCATCCTAGGTGTGATATGTGCTGGCGCAATTGTGAGCCTTGTCCCCGCATTGCGGGCTTACAGAATGTCTGTTGCTGATGGTATGATCGTCAAAACGTAATGCTGAGAACGAGGTGGCTTACTTGCTGAATCGCAGAACCACATTGATGCTTTTGTCGACCATGGTTGCGGGACCAAAGGCAGCGCTGGCCGCCACACCACGGGAAATCAAGTGGGAGGACCTTATCCCGCCGGGCGTCCCCTATTCGGAAATCATCGGGGAGGGAGAGATTGATCTGGTCAATGATCTTTGGAACCCGATCTATGACGCCAACGCGGTCAAGCTGAACGAAACGCTGAACGGCGCCTATATCAAGATGCCGGGTTTCATCATCCCCTTCGATGTCAGCGCCGAAGGGGTGACCAACTTTATGCTCGTCCCTTATGTCGGGGCCTGCATTCACACGCCGCCGCCACCCGCAAACCAGCTTGTCATGGTCAACGCCACGGACCCTTGGCCCGGTGACCAACTATGGGATGCAGTCTGGGTGACCGGGGTCATGCGCACGCAGTTGCAATCCACTGATCTTGGCAAGACGGGCTATTTCATCGCGGCCAATGAAATGGAGATCTACGAATGGTAAGCGGACATCTTCAGCGCCGCGCGGTTCTGGCCGGGATGGCGGCAACGGTACTTGTGCCCGGCATGGCGCGGGCCGAAGACTATATCGACCTCGACTGGGATGATCTGCTGCCCGAGAACGAGACGGCGATCCCCAGCGCATTGCGGGGTTTGATTGATCATGACAGTGCCCCGATGTCGAACCAGCAACCCGCATCCAGCGGCGTTCGTGCCGATTGGAACGGTCAGATCGTCCGCATCCCCGGGTTCATTGTGCCAATTGACTACAAGGGCACCGGCGTCACCGCATTTATTCTGGTGCCTTATGTCGGGGCCTGCGTCCACGTACCGCCCCCGCCCGCCAATCAATTGGTATTTGTTACGACACAAACGCCTTATGAAACCGAAGGACTGTTCGAACCGGTGAATGTGACCGGTATGTTTGGCGTCTCATCCATCTCGACGCAGCTTGCAGAAATCGGCTACGCGTTGTCAGCGGACAGGATCGAGCCTTATCAGGCCTAGGATTAATTTCCGCGCACTTCAGAGATTGACGTTTCACCCAGTTTTTGGACCAAGCTGCGTTCGACATCTTCCAAAACGCTTGAGACCCGCTTGTGCAACGCATGCTCCACCGAACAGGCGGGGGCATCGGCGTTTTCATCGCTCGCAACAAGCCTTTCATCAAGCGCGAGGTAAACGTCGGCCAGCGTAATCGCCTCTGGCGCACGGGCCAACTGCCATCCGCCTGCATGCCCCTTCTCGGAGGTGAGCAACCCCGCCTCCCGCAATCGACCCAGGACCCGCCGTACCACCACCGGGTTTGTGCCCGCATGGTCCGCGATGTCCGCGGAAGTGCGCATCTTTTCAGGATTCCCAGCCATATGGCTCAGGGTGTGAAGGGCCAGGGACAGGCGACTGTTTCGCTTCAAGGTGGTTCTCCGCGCATCTTTCGCATCACGTAACATTATGTGTTGCGTGTATCTAGTAACTTCGCTAGTTGCGTGATTGCATATCTCGTATTCTCGGCGAACATGATGTCTCAACAACACGCGCGCAATCTTGGGCAAACAAGCCTTCGTGGCAGGCGTCGCGCGGCTGATCCGATGCAAACCTATGATGCATTGCCGGCACCGCTCCGCAATTGGCTGGGTCAGGCGGCGCTGCCCTGGTCGCCGGTATCTGCAAGGCGCATCTGGCAAAAGGCGCATGCGAAAGGCCTAAGCGTTGAAGAAGCCTTGTCTTCACTTTCAAGGGCCGAAGCAAAAACGCTCGCCCGCGATAGATACGCCGCGCCACCGACCACCAACTCTCAAGCCTGAAGGAAATCGCCCATGTCGCTTATTTCAAAACTTGCTTTGGCCGCTCTTGTGGCGCTAGGCCCCGCTTTGCCAGCATCGGCGCAAGAGGGCAGTTTTACGATTTCTGTGGGCTTCGGTCCGACGGCAGAGGTGCCCGACCCCCGTGCAGGATATAATGGCTGGATGTCGAACCAGACGGGCGTGACAGAAACCCTGATGGGCATCGATTATGAACTGAACCTTTATCCGCGTTTGGCGGCAGGAATCGCACAATCTTCGCCGACGACATGGCAGGTTACACTGCGCGGTGGCCTGACATTCCATGACGGCACGCCGGTAACAGCGCAGGCCGTGGTGGATGCGATTGTCCCAATCTCCGACGAGGCGCATGCAGGCTATAACGCACGCATCGCAAACCTGCTTGATCTGGCGTCCATCTCAACAGATGGGGATCAGGTTGTTGTGTTTACGACGAACAGCCCAAACGCCGCCTTCCCCTGGGCACTCTCCGAACCCGGTATTGCCGTTGTTGGCGCTGCGTCTGACGACTATCCGATCAACGCCACAGGCCCCTATGTTTTTCAAGAGGCGATCCCCGAACAGCTTTACCGTGTGGCCGCGAACACCGCCTATCGCCTTGGCAAGCCGGGATTTGAGGAAATACGCGTCGTCGCCATCCCTGATCCCGGCGCATCTGCCCTCGCGTTTGAAGCGGGAGAGGTGGATATGGTGATCAACTATCCCGAAACGGATTTCGCACGTATTCAGGAAACCGGCGCGTTGGGTTTCGCAGCCCCCACAGCGCGACTTTACTTCTACACGGTGAACGCCACGAACGGCCCAATGGCAAATCCGCTTATCCGACGCGCCATATCTGCCGCGATTGACCGGCAGGGTCTCGTGGACGCAGCGCTTTCAGGCGTGGGCGGCGTGCCCGCAGGCACGGTATATCCCGCAGGCACGGGATGGGCGGCAGACATCGCCCCTGTCTACGACCCAGCCTTGGCCGAAGAATTGCTGGCCGCTGCGGGGGCTGTCAAAGATGGCGGCAAGTGGATGCTTGATGGCGCCCCGCTCGAAATCGACATCGTGACTTATTCGTCCCGGGCTGCGTTGCGGCCAACTGCCGAACTGACCCAAGCCTTTCTGCAAGCCATCGGTGTCACCGCGAATGTGCGTGTCGGCGAATATGGGGCCAGCAATGATGCAATCGCCAATGGAAACGCCGATATGTTCCTGCAGGCATGGGTAACAACACCCCAGGGCGATCCCGGCGCAGTATTGGAAGCGCTGCTGAAATCCACTGGCGGATCAAATGCGGGCGGCTATAAAAACCCCGCGCTGGACCAGCTATTGGCCGATGGTCGCACGACGTTTGACCAAGCCGGGCGCAAAGCGATCTATGATCGCGTGCAAGACATCATCGCGTCTGAGGCCGCCATGATCCCGGTGTTTCACGTCAGTCAAACCAATGTGGCGCGGCCAGGATTGACCGGCTATGCCGTACACCCGACCGAAACCTACTGGATCACACATGAGACTGCTTTGACCGAATGACAATCACCGCGACCGGCCTTGGCGCAATCCGCTCGGGCCGCACGATCTTACATCCCACAAATGTGGATATCAGACCCGGTGAGCGCGTGGGGCTGGTTGGTGCCTCCGGCTCGGGCAAGTCAACGCTTGGTCACGCGTTGATCGATCGGCTGCGCGCGCAAGGCCGACGTGTCGCTCATGTTCCGCAAAGCCCGGACGAGGCGCTCGATCCGCTGCGCTCCATGGCGTTTCATTGGCGTGAGGCGGAACATGCGCTGAACCTCTCAGCTGATCCGACCCGGCGGCAGGACCTGTTTGCCGCCTTGCAGATCGAAGGTAGTGACCTGAACAAGCGCCCGTGGGGCTGGAGCCGGGGGATGCAGCAACGCTTTGTCATCGCCATGGCCCTGATCGGGACGCCGGACCTGCTGGTGATGGATGAGCCGACATCAGCCTTGGACCCGGTGGTGGCGGCTGGCATGATGGATTTGCTGGACACCTCTCTGTCAGATCGCAAGACCGCACTATTGCTGATCACCCACGATCTCGGACTTGCGGCCCGCCGGGTCAATCGCTTGATGGTCATGGAGGACGGGCGGATTGTCGAAGACGCACCAACAGAACGGTTTCTTTTGGCTCCGGTGACCCAAGCCGCCAAGTCGCTTTGCGCCCATCGTAACTGGCTTGAACTGCCATGCTAACGGTCGATCACGTTTCCGTCCGACGCGGAACCATCGCGACGCTGCAGGATATCTCGCTTTCACTCGGCCCGAACCGAACACTCGCTGTTGTCGGCGAAAGTGGCGCGGGAAAATCCACGCTGATTGGCGCTATCCTCGGGCTGGTGCCGTGCAATTTGGGTCATATCACATGGGACAACGCGCCAGTGCATCGCTGCCGTCCTGCGCTAGTCATGCAAGAACCACGCAGCGCGTTCAATCCACGCATGTCACTACGCCGTTCGGTGATGGAACCATTGGTTGCGCGGGGCATCCTAGCCGATCCAGCCAGGCTCGACACCCTCTGCCATGGCCTGGAGATCGCGCCCGACTTGCTGGACCGTCGCCCGACCGAAGTGTCCATTGGTCAAGCGCAGCGCATGGGCATTCTGCGCGCGCTGATCGCCAAACCGCCGCTCGTTCTGTTCGACGAACCGCTTTCGGCGCTTGACGCCGTTACCCAAAAACACACCGCGCGCCTGATCGCGCAGATGCAGCACGAAGAAGGCTTCGCATCCCTGATCGTGACCCATGATCTGGGCTACGCGGCCGCCTTTGCGGATGACATCGCCGTCCTGCGTGCCGGTCGCATCGCGGAAATCACCCCGTCGCAAGCCTTCGTCCAGACCCCTCAAACCGCATATGGCCGGACCTTGCGCGATGCCGCTTTTGCGCTGGGCGCTTTGGAACGGGTCGCGTGATCGGAAGCCTCGGAAACCTTTTCTTGCGCACCGCTGTCGTTTTGACGGGCACGGCGCTGGCCACGTTCGCGTTGCTGTGGCACGCGCCCGGCGATCCAGCGCTGGCAATCGCAGATGCCCGATATGCCTCCATACCGCCAGCCGAAGTCGTTGATCTTATCCGCGCAGAGGCTGGCCTGGACGCCGGGTTCTGGCCTGCGTTTCAAGCATGGGTCGGCCCCCTGATCGGCGGGGATTTTGGGCAATCATCGGTGACCGGCCGTGACGTCTGGCCCGAACTTGTCACCGCCATGTCCTATACTGGCCCGCTGGCGCTCGCCGGTCTGTCCGTCGGCCTGCTTATATCCGTACCGCTTGCCCTGCTTGCAACGCAACATCCCGGCGGCTGGCTAGATCGGTGTGCCGTAGCACTGGCATCGATAGGTGCGGCCATTCCGGCCTATTGGCTGGGACTTCTGCTCATCCTGCTGTTTGCGGTTCAACTGGGTTGGCTGCCCGCCATGGGTGCCCGCACGCCCGCACATATCATCCTGCCCGCGCTCACACTGGGTTTGGGTGTCGCTGCATCGCTGACGCGCATCCTGCGGTCAGGTATCCTGGAGGCGCGGGACCAGCATTTCCTTCCCGCATTTCAACGACGCGGCGTCGCCAATCGGGATATCGAACGCGACCATGTGGTGCCTCATGCCGCCATCCCCGTTGTGACCGTCTTCGGCCTCGAACTGGCCTTTCTGCTAGAGGGCGTGGTCATGGTCGAGGTGATCTTTGCCCGTCCCGGCCTTGGCAGCTTTCTGGTGAACGCGATCGAGGCGCGCGATTTCCCCAAAGTGCAAGCCGTAGTGGTCCTCACGGCGGTGCTTTTCGTGACGGTCAATCTGCTGATCGACCTGATCTATCACGCCCTTGATCCCCGGATCGGAGAGCGGGATGCGTAGTGTCGGGGCGCTTATTGTTATCATGCTGCTGCTTGCGCTGATCGGGCCAATGCTCGCACCTCATGACCCCACGCAAATCAACATCCCACATCGCTTAAGCCCGCCAAGTCCCGAATGGTTGCTGGGAACAGACGCGCTGGGGCGGGATATCCTGTCGCGGCTATTGCATGGCGCGCGCTGGTCGCTCGGTCTTGCCTTTCTGATCTCGGTCATCGGCCTGTGCATCGGCACGGTTGCGGGTCTTGTGGCCGCACAAGGGGGGAAGCTGGCCGATTGGTTCGTGATGCGGGTGACCGACACATTTCTGGCCTTCCCCGACCTTGTGGCCGCAGTGGTGATCGCAGGCGTGCTCGGGGCCGGTACGGGCAGCCTGATCTTTGCCCTCACGGTAACCGGATGGATGCGCTATGCCCGTGTTGCGCGGGGCATCGGGCTGTCGTTGCAAAACCGGGGCTACGTTGTTCAGGCAAAGCTTGCGGGGCTGTCACCGCTGGTGATCGCACGCTGGCATTACCTGCCATCACTGTTGCCATCGCTTGCGGTGGTCTGGACCGGCATGTTCGCCCGCGCGATCCTTGGCATCTCAGCACTCGGGTTTCTGGGCTTTGGGGTGCAGCCTCCGATGCCCGAATGGGGAACAATGCTGCTGGATGCGCGCATTCACATGCGGTCAACCCCGCTGCAAATGATTTGGCCCGGGCTGGCGGTGGTTATCTGCGTTCTCGCCATCAACCTGACCGGGGACGCCTTGCGCGACGCGTTGGCCGAACAAAAGGATCGGAAAGGAACGGCCTAAAGGCCTGTGCAGACTTACGACATATTCGCCAGATCCAATGGCTTCTCGTCCGGGTTCAGCCGCCACATCGCCACGTTCAGCGCCGCTGCCACTGTCACCCACGCCAGATAGGGTAAAAACGCCAGCCCGGCCCAGAAATCCAACTGCCAGTGGGTCACCGTTGCCCCAAAGACGGCCAGCCACAGACAGACCATGACGGGCAAAGACGCCTTAAGGTGGCGCAGCCCAAAAAAGACCGGCGTCCAAAGCGCATTCAATGCGATCTGGATTGCCCAGAATGCCATCGCATAAGCGCTCCCCTCCACAGCGGCGACCCGTGCGCCAGCGAACGCGATCAGCAGATAGATGCTGGTCCACGCCACCGGGAACACCCAATCGGGTGGCACCCATGACGGTTTGTTCAGGTTTTTGTACCACGCACCCGTTGGAAACAGGGCGCCCGTTGCCGCGGCACCAAAAGTCGCAGCCAGAAACAGGAAAAACAGCAGAATATCCATCGCAGGGCCCTTTCAAGGTCACCCTGTTTACTACGCCAGTGGGCGGTCAGTTCCAATGCCTTGTTCGCGTGCGCGCAATTGCGCCAGAATATCCACCACCGACGCAGATCGGCCCGGATCAGGTTTGGCCCGGCTCGCGGCATCCACAAGAAACGCCACCTCGTCCAGCGGCTTTGCGTAAATCACGGCGGATTTCGGCATGATGACGGACCCGGCCGTGCGCGCGCCCGATTGCACCAGCCATCCCAGCTTTTGCATGGTTGAGGTATGGGCGCGCATCGAAATGCTGTCATAGCCCTGTCGGCGCAACTGTTTGCCAATGCCTGCATAGATCAACCGGGCCGCCCATATGCCTGTGCGCGCCTGCAAAGGCAGCACGTTGATCCCGGCTTCGGACCGGCGATAAAGCCGGTCTGCCTCTGCCAGCAATCGTTTGACCATCCGCCGGACACTATCAGTCGGCAGCGGGTCGCGGGTAAAGCTCATCGGATCAATCCCCGCCTCGGCCAGCCAATCCAGCGGTAAGTAAATCCGGCCCATGCGCGCATCCTCGCCCACATCGCGGGCGATATTGGTCAGCTGCATGGCAACCCCAAGATCACAAGCGCGCGCCAGCGCATCGGGGTCACGCACGCGCATCAGCACACACATCATCGCACCCACGGCACTGGCGACGCGGGCGGAATAGTCCCGCACCCCGCTCAAGCTGTCATAACGATGCTCGGCCGCATCCCATGCCAACCCTTCCAGCAATGCCTCGGGCAAGGCGCGCGGCATCTCAAAATCTGCGACAATCGCTGCAAAGGCCCGATCTTCGGGCGCATTACGCGGCTTGCCCGCATAGGCCAGATCAAGCCGTTCTTGCAAACGCAAAACAGCGCCTGCCTGATATTCGCCCTCGTCTACCTCATCATCGGCCAAGCGGCAAAAGGCGTACAGGGCCAAGGCCGGATCGCGCACCGATGCAGGCAGCAGCTTCGATGCGGCATGAAATGACAGCGACCCATGGCGGATCGCCTCTTTGCAATGGTTCAGGTCGTCAGGTCGGATCATTCGGCGGCCATTTTCAATTCAGGTTGCACAGGGGCATCCGGTACAAGCTTGCCCAACACTTCGGCACTGGAAATCACACCCGGCACGCCAGCGCCGGGATGGGTGCCTGCGCCCACCAGGTAAAGGCCATCAGCCTCTTCACTGATGTTATGCGGGCGGAACCAGGCGGATTGCAGAATGCGCGGCTCAATCGAAAAGCCCGACCCATTGGGCGACAGATACCGGTCCCGGAAATCAGAGGGGGTCAAGGTCATTTCAGTACTGATATGGTCGGCAAAACCGGGAAGGTATTTTTCGACCTCGGCCTGTACCTTGGCTTTGTATGTCTCGGCCTCGGCCTCCCAATCGACCGGATCATCAAACCCCAGATGTGGCACGGGCGACAGGACATAGAATGTATCGTCGCCCTTGGGCGCAACGCTTGGGTCGGTCCGCGCGGGCCGGTGGATATAAAGGCTCATGTCGTCAGACAGCTTGCCCTTGATAAAGATATCTTTCAGCAGCCCTTCGTAACGCGGCGCATTGGTAATCGTGTGATGGCCCATATCGGGCCACATGTCAGCGGTGCCCTTTGTCCCGAAATACCAGACAAACAGACCCATCGACCATCGGCGCGATGTCAGCTTTTTGCTGGTCCACCGTTTGCGGGGCTGGTTGCGCAGCAGACGTTGATAGGTATGGCCCGCATCAGCGTTGCTGACGACCAGCGGGGCGGCAATACGCTCTCCATCCACCAGCCGCACACCTTTGGCTGCACCGGCTTCGACCAGTATCTCATCCACCTCGATCCCATGGCGCACCTGCCCGCCTTGCGACCGGATCACAGCCACCATCGCATCGGCAATCGCCTGCACGCCGCCCATCGCATAATGAACGCCAAATTCCTTTTCGAGATAGGCGACCAATGCATACATTGATGTGACGTGACGAGGGTCACCGCCGATAAACAGCGGATGAAACGACAGGGCCATGCGCAACCGGGCATCCTTTACCCGCCGCTTGGCGAGGCCAAGGATGGATTGATCCGCGCGCAGCCAGGCAAACTCTGGCAGAACCTTGATCGTTTCCCACAGCTTGTGCATCGGCTTGGCGACCATACCCTCGAAACCGACAACATAGCGACGTTCGCTATCCTTCAAAAACCGCTTGTAACCGGGGACATCGCGCGGGCTAAGCCGCGCGACCTCGGCCAGCATCGCATCGGTGTCTTGCCGGGCGGTAAAGGTCGATCCATCCGGCCAGCGAACCTCATAAAACGGATCCATCGGGCGCAGATCGACATCTTTGTGAAAATCGCGGCCGCAAGCGGCCCATAGCTGCTCGTATACCTGCGGGACGGTAATAATCGTCGGGCCAAGGTCGAATCGGTGTCCATCCTGCGTGACAGATGACCCCCGCCCGCCGGGCCGATCCAGCCGATCCAGCACCGTCACAGCGTAGCCTTTGGCCCCCAGACGCATCGCCGCAGCAAGGCCACCAAGGCCCGCACCGATAACAATTGCTGCATTTGAGTCGGTCAGATCAGATGTCATCATGGCTTAACACTAATAGTGTCAGGTTAAGTTGACAATTATTATCGCATGATCTTCCCAAAAGAGCGGCCTTATGTCAGGATAACTTGACACCAACAAAGGTTCCGACCGTGACCCAGATTGTCACCCTGTCATTCTACCGCTTTTCCGGGGTTCTGGCCCGGGCATGGGCGCTGGGCATGATGGGCGCCGCACGGCTACCACTTAGCCGCACCACCGATATCGGGTTCTGGAAACTCTGCGGCTCTGGCACGGGCGAGGGGTTCACCCCCGTCCCCAATACAGCCGTCTACGCGATCCTGGCCACATGGCCGGATGCCGAAACCGCACGCAAGCGCACGCAAACTGGCGTCTTTGCCCGCTACATCCGGCGCGCGACCGAAAACTGGACCGTCTTTTTGCAAACCCAGACTGCGCGCGGGCAATGGTCCGGCGAAACCCCGTTCGAACCTGATACTAACCTTACCAACGGCCCGCTTGCCGCGCTGACGCGGGCGGCGATCAAACCCCGCATCCTTGCCCGGTTCTGGGGCCGTGTGCCTAATATCTCTAAAATGATCGGCCAGGACCCCAACGTGGCTTTCAAGATCGGCATTGGCGAGGTCCCGATGCTGCATCAGGTCACGTTTTCCATCTGGCCATCTGAAAAAGCCATGGCCGCCTTCGCCCGCACCGGCCCACATGCCGACGCCATCCGTGCCGTCAGGGATGAAGGCTGGTTTCGCGAAGAACTATATGCCCGCTTCGCCGTCCATTCCGACCGGGGCACGTGGAACGGCACGTCACCACTCAAGAAACTGGAGGCCGCATGACCCCCTTCCCCTTCTCCGCCATCGTTGGTCAGGATGAAATGAAACGGGCGATGATCCTGACGGCCATCGACCCCAGCATCGGCGGCGTTCTGGTGTTCGGGGACAGGGGCACCGGCAAATCCACCGCCGTACGCGCGTTGGCTGCCCTGCTACCGCCGATCAAGGCGATAAAAGGTTGTCCGGTGAACAGTGCAAAGGCGGCCGAGGTTCCCGGCTGGGCAAATCTGAAAACCAAGCGCAGCCACGAGGCACCAACGCCCGTTGTCGACCTGCCCTTGGGCGCGACCGAAGACCGGGTGACAGGCGCGCTGGACATCGAAAAGGCTTTGACCAAGGGCGAAAAGGCGTTCCAGCCCGGCCTGCTGGCCAAAGCCAATCGCGGCTACCTTTATATTGATGAGGTTAACCTGCTCGAAGACCACATCGTCGATCTGCTGCTTGATGTGGCCCAATCTGGCGAAAACGTGGTTGAACGCGAAGGGCTGTCAATCAGGCACCCTGCCCGCTTTGTCCTCGTGGGGTCGGGCAACCCGGAGGAAGGCGAGTTGCGCCCGCAATTGCTCGACCGGTTCGGGCTGTCGGTCGAGGTCACATCGCCCAAGGAAATCGACACAAGGGTCGCGGTCATCAAACGCCGCGATGCGTTTGAAAATGACAATGCCGCCTTCATGCTGCGCTGGCAGGCGGAAGACGCCGCAATCCGCGACCGCATCCTGACCGCGCGCAAATCGCTGACCAAGCTGAAAACGCCTGAAAAGACGCTGAAAGACGTGGCTGAACTTTGCCTCGCCCTTGGGTCTGACGGGCTGCGCGGCGAACTGACATTGCTTAAGGCCGCCCGCGCCTATGCCGCATGGCGCGACGACACGGCCCTGACACGCGCGCATGTGCGCGATGTCGCCCCCATGGCGTTGCGCCACCGCTTGCGGCGCGATCCGTTGGATGAGGCGGGCAGCGGAACACGTGTTGCGCGCACGGTGGAAGAAGTTCTTGGATAGCTGGACGCAGGCCACGCTGGCGCTGCAATTGCTGGCCATTGATCCCGGACTAGGCGGGATCACAATCCGTGCAAGGTCCGGGCCGGTACGGGACAAGCTGCTGTCGCAGATCGACCCAAATACCAAACGCATTCACCCGGCGATCACTGACGAGACTCTCTTCGGCGGTCTTGACCTCTCCGCCACGCTCACGCGTGGCCATCTGGTGCAAGAACAGGGCCTGTTGGCGAGGCCCGGCGCCATGGTCCTTACCATGGCCGAACGGGCACCAGTCCGGCTGGCCGCGCATTTAGCCCAAGCGTTGGACAGAAATGCTGGTCATAGCCTTATCGCGCTTGATGAAGGGGCCGAACCGGACGAAGCAGTCGACCCAAAATTGACCGAACGCCTCGCGTTCCAAGCAGACCTGTCGGATGTCAGCTTGCACGATACATCTACCGATCCGCCCGGTGAAACCGGGCAGCGCGACGCCCGCGGTCGGGCACTGCCCTCTGACGCGCTGACGCAGATCACCGATATCGCAGCGCAGCTTGGCATCGACAGCTTGCGCGCCCCGCTGTTCACTCTGCGCGCGGCGCAAGCACACGCCATCCTGCAAGACCGCGATCATGTCACAGCCGAAGACATCGAAATCGCCTGCGCCCTGACGCTGGCCCATCGGGCCACGCGCATCCCTGAACCGGCACCACAGCAACCCCAAGCACCACCGCCCGACCAAACCGAAAGCCAAAACAGCGACGACACGCTCAACATCCCCGACGAACTTCTGCTCGACGCGGTTCGGGCACTTCTTCCCGATAACCTGCTCGAAAAACTCGCCGCCCAAAAAGCCCGCCAAGGGCGCGGGAATGGCACAGGTGCTGCGCGCAAAGGCAACCGGCGGGGCAGACCGCTCCCTGCGCGGGCGGGCAAGATCAGCGATGGCGCGCGGATCGACATCATCGGCACGCTGCGCGCCGCTGCCCCCTGGCAAACGATCCGCAAAAACGCAACGGGACGGGACACAATCCAGATCCGGCCCAGCGACTTCCGCATCAAACGGTTCGAAGAAAAATCAGACCGACTGCTGATCTTCACCGTCGACGCCTCAGGCTCTGCCGCCTTGACCCGGCTGGCCGAAGCAAAGGGGGCCGTCGAACTGCTGCTCGCGCAAGCTTATGCGCGGCGCGACCATGTGGCCCTTGTGGCGTTTCGGGGGACAGAGGCAGAGCTTCTTTTGCCCCCCACACGTTCACTTGTACAAACCAAACGCCGCCTTGCGGGATTGCCTGGCGGCGGCGGCACACCGCTGGCGGCGGGTATGATGACCGCGTTCGAGCAGGCCAATCATGCAAAACGCAAAGGTCTGACACCGACCATCGCCATCCTGACCGATGGGCGGGCCAATATCGCGTTGGATGGGACGGCCAACCGCAAACAGGCGGCCACCGATGCCCAACAGATTGCCCGCACGCTGCGCGGTCAAGGCATCGACGCTCTTGTGATTGACACGGGCAACCGGCCCGAACCGGCGCTGCGCAACCTGGCACAGACGCTTGATGCCGCCTATCTGCCATTGCCCCGCGCTGACGCACAAAAGCTGTCGCAATCCGTCGCAACAGCGCTGGGCGATTGAAATGCGCTGGCCAGACGATGCAACCGACTGGCCCCTGACCGATTATTCCCGGATCGTACTACACCGTCCCCATCGCTGGCACCTGCAAGAGGCAGGCACAGGCGATACAATCCTGTTGATCCATGGGGCGGGCGGGGCGACACAGAGCTTTCGGCACCTGTTTCCGCTACTGATGCAGACCAATCATGTCGTTGCAATCGATTTGCCCGGGCAGGGGTTTACCCAGCTTGGCGCGCAGCAGCGCTGCGGGCTGGACCACATGGCCGAAGACATCCTGTCGCTCTGCCGACACCAGAACCTGAACCCCACCCAGATTGTCGGGCATTCGGCTGGGGTCGCCATTGCCTTGCGACTGTGGGAACTGGGGATGCGGCCTGCAAAAGGGATCACTGGCATCAACGCCGCGTTGGGTAATTTCAAAGGGGTCGCAGGCTGGCTATTCCCGATCATGGCCAAGGCGCTGGCGGTGACACCATTCAGCGCAAGCCTGTTTGCCGCAACCACAACGCACAGCAGCGTGGCCCGGCTGATCACTGGAACCGGGTCGAAGCTGGATGCGGATGGAATAGGGCTTTACTACCGGCTGGCCACGGATCGGGGGCATGTAGATGCGACCCTTTTAATGATGGCGCAGTGGTCGCTTGACGGGTTACTGGCACGACTGCCCCAAATCGATACCACAGTACAGCTGATCACCGGGCTGAACGACATGGCCGTTCCACCACAAGTCAGCCGGGATATCCTGCCGAAACTGGCGGATGCCCACCTGACGGAACTGCCCAATCTGGGGCATCTGGCCCATGAAGAGGACGCTACCGCAATTGCCAACCTGATCAGTCTTGCGCAACGCCGCTAGCAATCCCACCTGCCTTTGATAACCATAATAAACGTAGGGCAGAAGATGACCTTTCTCAGGACCTTTCGACAGCAGTTTCTCGTTGCCACATTAACGATGGCAGCAACCGGCGTGAACGCAGATCCGCTAGCACAATTGGCCGATACAATCGCCACGACCGAGGCTGACATCAGCGGGCGTGTTGGTATTGCGATCAGCGATAGCGGCACGGATTGGGCTTGGGGGCATCGGGCGGATGAACGTTTTCCCCTGAACAGTACGTTCAAATCACTGCTCTGCGGCGCCATTCTGGGCCGGGCCGAAAACGGGACACTTTCACTGGATGAAACGATAAAAGTGACCGCGTCGGATATCCTGTCATTCGCCCCCGCAACAAAAGACCGCGCGGGCGACGACATGCAGATTGATGAACTTTGCTACGGCACGCTGGACAAAAGCGACAATACAGCAGCCAACCTGCTGATCCGGCGTCTGGGCGGAACAGAGGCCGTCACCAAATATCTGCGCGACATCGGTGACCCAGTGTCCCGGCTTGACCGGATGGAGCCTGAGATGAACCTGTATCTGCCCGGCGATCCACGGGACACCACAACGCCCTCCGCCATGATTGCGACTTGGGAAACGCTGCTGCTGGGCGATGCGCTGCAACCCGGATCACGACAGCAACTGGCGGATTGGATGAGCGATGGCTGGGCCACGCAAGGGATGATCCGACCGCATCTGCCAGTTGGCTGGTCGATTGCTGACAAATCCGGCGGCGGGCGATCCGGTTCGCGCAGTGTGGTGGCGATGATCACCCCGCCGGGTGATGCACCTGTCTTTGTCGCCATCTATATCGCCGAAAGCCCTGCGAGCTGGGACAGGCGCAACGCTGCAATTACTGATCTTGGCGCAGCTGTTGTCAGCGTATTGCAGGCACAATAACGAAAAGGGCCGCCGGAGGATGCTCCGACGGCCCAATCACTGAAATCTGTTGCGGCTGATTATTCAGCAGCGAAAGTCGACAGGTAGGCATACAGATCGTAGGCTTGGCTTTCCTCGCGGACCTGATAGGCCATCTTGCCACGGGCGCGACGGTTATCAAGCGTTTCACGCAACCAGCCGGTTGGGTTCTGCACATAGCCGACGAATGTCTCTTCGGTCCACAACGTGCCAGCTTCGCCCAGTTCAACAACTGAATCGCTATAGCGGAAGCCTTCGACAGAACCCGGGACGCGGCCTGCGATACCGTAAAGGTTCGGGCCAGTCTTTGCGTTGCGACCTGCCAGCACTTCGCCGGATGCATCTGCAACAACGTGGCATGCGACGCATTGCCGGTTGAATTGTTCTTCACCGGCGGCGGCATCGCCTTGTGTCGATGCGTGTCCATCAGCAAAAGCCGGCGCTGCAAGCACAGCAAGAGCGGCTGCAATAGTAAATTTCTTCATGATCGTGTTCCTTTTCGATCTTGCTTTGGTGACCGTTTGCCCCAGTCGGGGGTAATGTAATGCATGTTGCGGGGGGGTCCACCCCCGTCTGCAAAAGATTGCGTGATAGGCGTTACGCCACCGCGTGGGCAAGCGCGCATTGCCGCCACAAGACACTTAAAGCATTGATAAGATGATCAATATCGGCATCAGTATGTAGTGGTGATGGGGTAAAGCGCAACCGCTCTGTCCCCTTGGGCACGGTCGGATAATTGATCGGCTGCACATAAATGTCCCATTCGCGCATCAGATAATCGGCCAACATCCGGGTTTTGACCGGGTCTTTGATCAACACAGGCACGATATGGCTTTCGTTATGCATATGCGGAATGCCTTCGCGGCCCAGTGCTGCGCGCAACCGTGCAACCTGACGGCGCTGTTTGGCACGCTCAATTTCCGATTCCTTAAGATAGGCAATCGATGCGCGGGCAGCAGCAGCCACCGCAGGGGGCAATGCCGTGGTAAAGATGAAACCAGAGGCAAAGCTGCGGATAAAATCACATAACGCAGCGGACCCGGTGATATAGCCGCCCACCACGCCAAAGGCTTTGCCCAACGTGCCCTCAATCAGGGTAATACGATCTGCCAGACCTTCGCGTTCGCTGACGCCGCCGCCACGCGGGCCATACATGCCCACGGCATGAACCTCGTCCAGATAGGTCATCGCACCGTATTTCTCGGCCACTTCAACGATCTGACGGATCGGGGCGATATCGCCATCCATCGAATAGACGCTTTCAAAGGCGACGATCTTGGGCACATTCGCAGGCAAGGCGGCCAGTTTTGCCTCCAGATCGGCAACATCATTATGGCGCCAGATCACCTTGTCCGCTTTGGAATGGCGAATGCCCTCAATCATCGAGGCGTGATTGCCCGCATCCGACAGGATGACGCAATCCTGCAACCGGCTGCCAAGGGTCGAAAGGGCAGCCCAATTGGACACATAGCCGCTGGTAAACAGCAACGCGGCTTCCTTGCCATGCAGATCGGCCAGTTCATTCTCCAACAACAGATGGTCATGGTTGGTGCCACTGATATTCCGGGTGCCGCCTGCACCTGTGCCAGTACGTTCCACCGCCTCGCACATGGCGGCAATCACCTGCGGGTGCTGACCCATGCCCAGATAATCGTTCGAACACCAGACGGTCACATCGCGCACGCCGTCCTCGTCATGGTTCGCCGCCCGGGGAAACTTGCCGCATTTCCGCTCAAGCTCAGCGAAGTAACGATAGTTCCCATCGCTTTTCAGCTGGTCGAGTTGTTTGTTGAAAAGTGCGTCAAAATCCATCTGTCAGTCCTCGTTGGGCAGTGTTTTGGGCGCGGGAAGCATCCAACGCCAGAGTTTCGCATCAGGCAGCGGAACCACCATCAGCCAATGTTCAAGCAGGGCAAGCGCGGCCAGCGCCGTCAGCAGGGCAAAGCCCACAACCGTTGTATCCGACCCGGCGGTCCATAACCGTTCGGCACAGACCGCAAGCAGCGCCGTCAATGCGGTGATCGCGGCAGGAAAGGCCAGTGTCACAGGGCCACGCCGGAAATAGGTTTTCAAATGTGACAGCCGGTCGGGCACAAATTCGGTGTTGATCCGGGGCACACCAAAAAACAGGTTCAGCTTGGCAAAGACGCGGGCCAGAAACAGCACCAGGTAGGTCGACACTGCCATCCGGTTCGGGGCACCGTTTGATGCAATGACAAGGCCCAACAGGCCAATCGTCAATGCCAGTTCATGATAGGCGACTGTGGCAAAAGCACGCTGAAAACGGGCCTTGCCTGACAGGCCAGGCAGGCAGTCATCGCGCATCGGGCCGGTGATGACACCCGCCAGAAACGCCAGTTCAACCCAGCCCCAGATCGCCAGCGCACCGACAAATCCCAAATAGGCGCCAAACACGCTTGCATCCGGCAGTGACAACACCACCGCCACAACGCCCAGCGCCAAAAGCGGCAGCCAACTGAACACGGTCATTCCATGGGCGCCCAGCCGGTCCGCCCGACGCACCGCCACCAAAATCGCCCCGGTGGAAAACCACCAGACGAAAATGGCAAACAGCGATGCGATCCAGGGCGATGTCATCAGTAAGCGGGCTCCATACGTGGCGATGCAGGCACCGTGCTTTTCTCAACCGGAATGGTCAGCAGCGACACAAAGGCGAACCCAGCCTTGGCTGATCCGGTCATACGTTTCAGCCAACCGCCAAAACCGCCTTGCTTGCGACCTTGGGCGATCTGCACATTGGCGGCTTCCATCCGGCGCAATGTCGGCTTCCAGCGCGGATGATCGATATCCAGCACCATCGGAAACACCTGACGCGAGATATCGGATGTTTTGCGGAACACTTCCTGCCCGTACCATTCGGGGTCAACGCCCAGCGCCTTGTGGAATTCAGGCCGCTGATGGTCACGGACCCACATGGTCGAAAACACCGCTGTCAGGAAAAACTTGATCCACATGCGGTTGACCCAGGTCTCAGTCAGCTTCGGATCGGTTTTCAACAACAGGGCGAATGCCTCACCATGCGAAAACTCATCATTGCACCATTCACAGAACCATTTGAAAATCGGGTGGAACCGATGTTCGGGATGCTTTTCCAGATGACGATAGATGGTGATGTATCGGGCATAGCCAATCTTCTCAGACAGGTAGGTCGCGTAATAGATGAACTTTGGTCGGAAATAGGTGTATTTCTTGGCCTGCGTCAGAAAGCCAAGGTTCACTGCGATCCCCGCCTCGCGCAGGGCATCGTTGATGAAGCCTGCATGGCGTGCCTCGTCGCGTGCCATCAGTTGGAACAGGGTTGTGATATCCTCGTTCGAGCCACGGCGTTTCATCTCCTTGTAAAGTACACAGCCCGAAAATTCAGCCGTACAGCTTGAGATCAGGAAATCAATGAACTCCGCCTTCAACGCGGGTTCCATGCCGTCCCAATCAACCTTGTCCCAGTCTTCATTCTTTTTGAAATGGCCCTTGTTGGGGTCCGATTTCATCTGGGCAATCAGCTTGTCCCATTCACCACGGACGGGTGTCACATCAATCGCGTCCATTTCATCAAAATCAGTGGTGTAGAAACGCGGGGTCAGCAGGGTGTTCGACATCGCGACTTGCGTGGCTTCCTCGTTTGTCAGCGGCGGCAGCGCCTCTTGCGCTGCAATGGCCTCTTCTGCGGTGCTGGCGTCTGATGAATGCATATTCATGACATCACCTCCTCGCTGAACGAAAACTCGCACAGCTCCATGAACTCCAGATCACCCGTCGCGCGGGTCCACATCTGCTCCAGCTTGCTGGCGCGGGTGATCACAGCGGTGCGCTTTTCCTCAATCATCTCGCCAAAGGCGGCCATGATCTCGGGGCCCTGCACCTGCACAGTGTCGCCGGGGTGAATGATCGCCCCGTTATCCAGCCGGACATGTGCCGATAATTCCTCAAAACGGTGCGAAATCGTCACCGTGCAAGGTGCGGTTTCCTTCTCTCTGAATAGCAATCCCATGTGCGTTCCCTTTCACATTTGATGCGCCTTGGGGTGGCGAGCCCCGGCGCAGGTTTCAGTTCAAAAGCTGCGCAAAGGCAGCGACGTTGTCTTTTCCGTACCCAATCAACTCGAACACATGACCCGTGCTGGGGTCGATGATGGCCACATGGCCATTTTCACGGCGCACCACTTGCAATGGCGCATCCACAGGCAGGCCGCGGACGGTGCGTTCACGGTCAATGACCCGACCCATGACACCGATAAACCCGGCCTTATTTTCGTAAGAGGCGGCGATCTGCGTACCTGCCAGATCGTAGACTTCAAACGTGCCTTCCCGGTCCCCGGTCAGCACAACATCAACCGATTGCACAATCGGGGCCTCGATCAGCACACCCCTTTGGGGCACATCAAACCACTGGGCATAGGCCACAATGGCCAGGCTTGATGCCATCAGGGCAAACATCCCCTGAACAAGGATACGGGGGACCATTTCCTTGTCGCGATGACGCATTTGCTTGGCAACTGACATAATGCTTACTCCGCTGCGACGGCATCGCCGTCATGGTGGTGAACACGGGCAATCTGCGGCTGCGAAATCCGGGTTTCAGCCGCATCGGCAAAGATACGGGCAACAGCCTCGGCATCCGGGATACAGCGCAGGGCGGGCTGGGTCCGCGCCATGCGCCAGGGCCGGACATGCGGCCAGGTCATCATATATGACAGGCGGGTATCGCCAATCAGTTCAAAGGCGAGCGTGCCGTGACCCGATGGTTTCTGATCCAGCTTGGCGGTGCCGATACACACATAAGGCAGGTTCAACGTCATGGTCAGGGCGGCACCAATGCGCATCGCCACCCGTTTGTTGGTCAGGGTATAAACCGTGGACCGGGCCTGCACATAGGCAATGCCATAAAGGATACCGCAGGCAATCAGGCCGGACACAACAAAGGGCAACCCATGCAACAGCGCCACGCCAAAGGGGAAGTCGGCAGATGATGCACCAATGCGCCAAACGGCCAGCAGGGTAAAATACCCGGCCACCCAACGAACGCTCAGCGCCTCACGGGCCAGACGGCGGGGGTCCGGGGCACCCTGCCAAAGGATATGTTCATCCTTGGGCAGTTCCTCGGGCAATCCGCGAACAGGTTCGAATTTGAAGTCATCGTGGCTCATGGCAGCTTCCCTCTGGCATGGATGGAACGGCCCCGTTGGCGAAACGGGACCGCCGGTTCATTAAAGGACGGTCTGTGATCGGGCCGGGGTGGCGTACATGGTGCCGCCTGCGTAATAGGCCATGATCTTATCCTCTTCGAGCAATGTGACCTCATCGGCCTTCTTGGTGGCAGGCACACCATCCCAGTTATGGGCGTGCAGCGACCGCACCGTCACACGGTCGGCGCCGATCTTGGCCATATTCATCGGGATCAGACGGGTCTTGCCGGTGCCTTCCGGGTTCAGATCAACGGTCATGAAACGGACCATCTGTTCGGGAATATCCACCCACATATCGGTCACCCGGCCAACAACCTCTCCGTCGCCGCCGACAACAGGCTTGCCGCGCGGATCACGCCCGGCAGAGACATGGAAATCCTCCAATGTCGCCATTGGCCTGATCTTGACATGACCATGGGCATCCAGTTCCGGGTGATCCTTGCGCGGGGCCCATGCGGCAGGGCCAACACCATCAATCATCGGATCACCGGTCGGGATCCAAGGGGACCCGGTCGAGGCAGAGGAAGGCTCCAGCGCCAGATCGGTGCGCATCTTGCTATCTTCGTACTCTTTCGACGGAACCGTTAGCTCGCCCCGGCCATCACGCAGATGGAATGTCTTTTCCTTTGGCATGGGCCAAAGGCTTTCATTGGCAGGCACCCCGTCATCATCGTCACGCAAGGGATAGCCTTCGCGCATATTCTCGGTTTGCAGGTAATAGATCAGCCCTGCAAAGAAGATCCAGAAAAGCCATATCGCTGCGCTCGCCAGATCGAAGTTTCCAAAAAATTCTACACCAACCATTGTGTTGTCCTTTCGGTGGTTAGGTCGGGAAATCCGGCAAACCCAGCTTGCCAGATGTCCGGTTCGGCACAGCCATGACCCGCACAAGCGGGCCAAGGACGACCAAAGTGATGAAAAGAAGGCCAATTTCGGTGTGGTAAACGACCGAATAGCCGGTGGCAGGCGTGGCGAGCGCCTCTCCCAATGTGCCGTTCCCAGCGGCATGGTTCACAAGGTCACGCATGGTGCCCCCGATAAAGATGGACAGGCCCGCACCCGTGGCCTGCGCGGCCCCCCAGGCGCCCAGTGCCAGGCCGCGCCCGGCGGCACCCAGCGTCGGCATGGTCATGGCCGCCGTCAGGGTGGCAACCCCGAACAAACCGCCGCCAAACCCGATCAGGGCAGCACCGGCATAAAACAGAACCGGCGATGCCATCGGCGCGGAAAAGATCACCGCGCAAAACGCCGCAACCCCGGCCAGAATACCGCGCGCGCACATCCGGTAGGGGTCGATCCCGCGCGCCAGCCAACGGGCGGCAATACCAAAACCAACCAATGCGCCCCCGGCCCACATGGCCGTCAGCAGCGTGGTGGCCGATACAGACAGGCCCAGAATTTCACCGCCATAAGGTTCCAACAACACGTCTTGCATGTTGAAGGCCATGGTCCCGATAAACACAACGGCCAACAGGCGGCCCGCATCACCGCCATCGGCCAGATCGCGCCAGGCATCGCGGAATGTGGGGCCAGCGGCTTCGCGCTGGGCCTTGGTCATCGGCGCGACCTTTTCCTGCTTCCACAGGGCAATCAGGTTCAAAAGCAGGGTCACAACCGCCGTGCCCTGCACCACCTGCACAAGCCGCAGCGCAGAATAGTCGCGCAACAGCGCGCCGATAATCAGTGCCGAAAACGCCATCCCGACAAGGTTCATGACATAAAGCAGGGCCACCACCTTGGGGCGGGTTTCATCCGTGGCGCGATCTGCCGCCAACGCCAGACCCGCAGTCTGGGTCATATGCATGCCAATCCCGGTCAACAAAAACGCAAGCGCCGCACCCGCATACCCGGCCCATGGCATATCAAGGGTGCGATCACCCGACAGCACCAGCAGCGCCATGGGCATGATGGCAAGGCCACCAAACTGCCACATCGTCCCAAACCACAGGTAAGGGATGCGCTTCCAGCCGATGGCTGATTTGTAATTGTCTGATTTGAACCCAACCAGCGCCCGGAACGGGGCGACCAGCACCGGAATGGCAATCATCGCCGCCACCAGCATGGCACCGATATTCAGTTCAACGATCATCACCCGGTTCAACGTGCCCAGCAGCATCACCGCCGCCATACCGACCGAGACCTGAAACAGTGACAGGCGCAAAAGCTGGCCCAGTGGCAGGTCTTCACTGACCGCATCCCCAAAGGGCAGCAGGCTGACCGACACTTTCTTCAGGGCAGCGGCGCGGAAAATCATGCGGCACCCCCCTCAAACACAAGGGCGTTCGAGATGTAGAAACCCGATTTGATACGGGAAACCTCGCGCAGCTGTCCCGCAATACCTGCCGCGCGCAGCGCATTGGCAACGCCAGCGGTCGTCTGCGGCACCATGGTCGGGCTGCGATCCGCGCGTGGGAACAGTTTGCCCACACGCCACATCGCCATCAGCATCGGGGTACGTGGTGGCAGGGTAAAGGCGAATTTGCCACGCACGCGAGCGGCGGCACGGCCCAAGACGGCAGCCACATCATCGGGACTGTAATAGATCAGCGAATCCATCGCGACCGCATGATCAAACCCGCCCTTGGTCGCATCCAGCATATCGCCAGCCACCCATTCGATGTCGCCAGACAATCCGGCCGGGACCCGCTGCTTGGCAATCCCGATCAGGGCGGGCGAGATATCAACGGCAACAACCTGCGCGCCACGCTTGGCCAGTTCCACTGCCATTGCCCCGGTGCCGCAGCCCGCGTCCAGCATGCGGGCGCCGCGCAGATCAGCAGGAAACTGATCCAACAGCAGATCGCGCATCTGATCACGGCCCGCACGGACCGTGGCGCGAATGCCCGATACGGGCGCATCCGATGTCAGCCGCTCCCAGACTTTGGTTGCAGAACGGTCAAAGTAATCTTCGACCCGGTCGCGTGTGGCGGCATATTGCGTCATGCAGGCACCCCACAGGCGGCGGAAACCTTGCCATACGCAAGTCCGACGTTTGTCCGACGCTTTGCCGACAGGGTTTTCATCAATCAAATCCCAGTAATTCAAAAATCTCACGGTCCGGCAGCGGGGCGGGGGCCAAAGGCTCCGTTCCGTTCCACAACGTCTCGGCCAGCCTGATATATTCCTTGCGGACCTGAACGATGTCTTCCTCGTCTTCCATCTCGAAAAGTGTCTTCTTTTTCAGACGGCTACGGCGGATCGCATCCAGATCAGGCATATGAGCAATGCGGTTGAACCCGACGGTCTTGCAATAGCGGTCCACCTCATCCGTCTCGCGGCTACGGTTGGCCACACATCCAGCCAAGCGCACCTTATAGTTGTTCGACTTCGCCTGCACGGCAGCAATAATCCGGTTCATCGCATAGATGCTGTCAAAGTCATTTGCGGTGACAATCAACGCCCTGTCGGCATGCTGCAACGGGGCGGCAAACCCACCGCAGACGACATCCCCCAATACGTCGAATATCACCACATCTGTGTCTTCCAACAAATGATGCTGCTTGAGCAATTTTACAGTCTGGCCAACAACATAACCGCCACACCCGGTGCCCGCTGGGGGGCCACCGGCCTCAACACATTTCACCCCGTTGAAACCGTCAAAGATGAAATCCTCCGGTCGCAACTCTTCAGCGTGAAAATCAACCTCTTTGAGGATATCAATCACCGTCGGAACCAGTGAACCGGTTAGTGTAAACGTACTGTCATGCTTGGGATCACAGCCAATCTGCAACACACGTTTACCGAGCATTGAAAAAGCCGCCGACAGGTTGGAAGAGGTGGTCGATTTCCCTATCCCACCCTTGCCATAAACCGAAAACACCTTGGCGCCTTCGATCTTGGCATCCTCGGGCTGATGGACCTGAACCGACCCTTCGCCATCCAACCCATTAAGGTTCGGCACATTATCCTTGGGGCTCATGAGAGCCTCCTTCCTGTATCCATCATTTTGCCAAAAATACTCCGGGGGTCTGGGGGCTGGCCCCCAGGGCGCCGCCCGCCGCAGGCGTGAGCATATGAAATATGCGATGTCATTCCGCAGCCACTCCTTCCATATGATCTTCCAGCGCATCCGCCGCATCCTGCAGCGCCGTGAGGGTCGCATCGTCAGGCGCCCAGTAGTCGCGGTCTGACGCTTCCAATAATCGGTTGGCCATGCGCATCGACGCTTGGGGGTTCAACGCGGCCAGTCGCGCGCGCATTGCATCGTCCAAAACAAACGTCTCCGACAGGCGCTGATAGACCCAAGGCTCGACCTCACCAGTGGTCGCCGACCAGCCCATGGTATTGGTCACATGTGCCTCGATCTGACGCACACCTTCATGTCCGTGATGCAACAAAGCCTCATAAAACTTAGGGTTCAGCGACCGGCTGCGGGTCTCCAACGCCACTTGGTCCTGCAAGGTCCGCACTTTGGCTGATCCACGGGTCTGATCGCCAATGTAAACCGGGGCAGCTTGCCCACCTTTGGCACGTTTCACCGCCCGCGAAATCCCGCCAAGCGTATCAAAATAGTGATCGACCGTAGTCACACCCAACTCGACCGACTCCAAGTTTTGATACGCCAGATCCACGTCTTTCAACGCTTTCTGCAGCAGCGCAGGGTTTTGCGCGGCCTTGCCATTCACGCCGTAAGCAAACGACTTGCGCGCCTCATAGGCATCGGCCAATTCATCCTCATCCCCAAAGGCGGAACTATCGACCAACTGGTTCACATTGGACCCGTAGGCACCTTCTGCGTTGGAAAAGACACGCAGCGCTGCGGTCTCAAGATCACAGCCCATCTCATCTGCATAAGCCAGCGCATGGGCCCGAATGAAGTTCTGCTCCAACGGCTCGTCAGCTTCGGCACATTTCAACGCGGCCTCGGCGAGCATCCGTGTTTGCAAAGGCAACAGATCGCGGAAGATACCCGATAGGGTCATCACCACATCAATCCGGGGCCGACCCAGTTGTGCCAGCGGAATCAAATCCGCGCCCGACAAACGCCCAAAACTATCAAACCGGGGCGTGGCCCCCATCAGCGCCAGCGCCTGTCCAATCGGGCCACCATCCGATTTGATGTTGTCAGACCCCCAAAGCACCAGCGCAACAGTACGCGGCAATGCTGCATGGGTTTCCAGCAGCAGATCGGCTTGCTTGGCCCCTTCCGCCATGGCAAACGCGGTTGGCATTCGGAACGGGTCAAAGGCATGAATATTGCGCCCGGTCGGCACAATTTCCGGCGCCCGGATCAGATCACCACCGGGCACCGGCGCGATGTAATGGGCCGAAAGCGCGCGCATCAACGCCGGCAGTTCGTGATCCTGCTTCAACAGTTCGGCGGCATGATCGGCCGCCTCACCCTGCGGCATCAACCGTATCATATCGGCACGTGCAGCATCCGATAACGGCTGGCCGACCACATGCAAACCCTCGGTGATCAAGGCACCTTCGGTTTCGACCAGCTTCAGCCAAAGCGCATCAATATCGCGGGCATTCATGTCCACTGCATTGGCCTGATCGCGGATCAACTGTTCCAAGTCGGCCCGCTGATCATCGCGGGCAGGCATCTCGCGCCACCGGGTCAGGCTGTCCTTTAGCTCAGCCAGCCCTTTATAAAGACCCGCCGTCGTCAACGGCGGCGTCAGATGCGTGATCGTCACCGCATTCGCACGCCGCTTGGCCAGTGTCGCCTCGGATGGGTTGTTGGCCGCATACAGATACACATTGGGCATCTCACCAATCAGGCGGTCCGGCCAATCGGCAGCCCCCAAACCCGCCTGCTTGCCCGGCATGAATTCCAGCGCGCCATGCATCCCGAAATGCAGCAAGACGTCAGCAGCATATGTATCGCGCAGCCATTGATAGAAGGTCACAAACGCATGGGTCGGGGCAAAACCACGTTCAAACAATAGGCGCATCGGATCGCCCTCATAGCCAAAGGCAGGCTGGACGCCGACGAACACATTGCCAAACTGATGACCCAATATGTAAACACCACGGCCATCAGATTGATGCTTGCCCGGTGCCGGGCCCCACACCGCCTCGACCTCTGCCAGATGTCTAGAGGTGCGCACAATCGTATCTGCATCCACATGGGCGGCCACGTTGGCCTGCTGCCCATACTGCGCAGCATTGCCCTGCAGGATCGCCGCGCGCAGATCATCAACGCTATCCGGCACATCGACGGTATAACCATCCGCCTTCATCGCGATCAGTGCATTCTGCAAACTTTCAAAAACGCTCAGATAGGCCGCTGTGCCCACAGCTCCCGCATTGGGCGGAAAGCCAAACAGGACGACACCCACCTTTTTGTCGGCATTTCGCGTCCGGCGCAGGGTCGCCAAACGCAGGGTCTTTTCCGCCAAAACCTCAACCCGTTCCGGGCAAGGTGCCATCGCCTTGCAATCAGATGCCAGATCACTGTCCTGCCCGTGCCGCCCGGCAAAAACTGTTGGGTTCGTGGCCCCATCCAGTTCAGGCAAGGCCACCAGCATCGTTGTTTCAATCGGGCCAAGACCTTGGGCGCTGGCCTCCCACTGCTCCAGCGTCTGAAACTCCAGCGGTTGTGCTGCAATGTATGGCACGTTCAGTTGCTGCAATAACGCGATGGCCTTGTCGCTATCGTTATAGGCAGGGCCACCAACAAGGGAAAACCCGGTCAGGGACACCATTGCATCAACGCGATCCTGAAAATAAGCCGCGACCGCTGGCTGGCCATCCAAACCGCCGGCAAAGGCGGGGATGACACGCATCCCGCGTGCCGCGAACGCGCGGATGACGGCATCATAATGCGCACAATCAGAGGCCAGCACATAAGAGCGGAGCATCAACACGCCAACCGTAGCAAGCGGTGCCACCGGGCCGGACGGCAGATCGGCCAGATCCGTCACGATCTTGTGGCCCGGCAAATCAGGGTGGTAGAGGCCAACATCCGGATATTCAATCGGCGCGTCCGCCTTGGCACCATGCCAATCCGCGCGGTCTGCATAGCGCCCGATCAGGAACCGGATCATCTGTTCGACATTGTCATCCGATCCACCCAGCCAATATTGCATGGACAGGAACCATGCGCGCAGATCCTGCGCCTTGCCCGGGATCAGTTTCAGAATCCTGGGCAGACGGCGCAGCATCCGCATCTTCTTGGCGCCACTTTCGGTCGATGGCTTGGACGACCCCCGCAGCTTTTTCAGCAGCGCCATCGCGCCGCTGGCTGGTTTGGCCATATCCAGATCGCCCATGCGGGTCAATTTGACGACCTCGGCATCAGCGATCATGCCGATCATCGCGTCACACCCATCGCGGCGGGCCTGCATCGCGGGCAGTATGGCGCGGATATGTTCCTCAAGAAACAGCAGATTGGCGATGATGATATCGCCCTTCGCAATGGCAGCCTTCGCCTCGGCCAGGGCATCGGGGCATTCGCCCCATTCAGCAGATGACAGGACCTGCACGTCCAGCCCTGGGAAATCAGGGGCAAGCCGGGTTGAAACCCGCGCCGCAGGGCCAGCAGAATGTGCATCCAGCGTGACGATCACCACGCGGTAGGGTTTATGCATCACCTCATCGCGCATAATGGGCCTTTGCTTCGTAAAGCGTATCCAGACTGATTTCATGCAGCCCGCGTTCGACTGCAAATGTCTCCGTATTCCGCCGGGCCTTGCCGCGCACAAAAAACGGGATTTTCTTCAACGCGCGCTCTGCGTCCGACAACCAAATCACGTTATCGCTGGCAGCCACCTGTTCTATCATTTTGCCCGAAATACTCCCGCCGGAGGCTCCGGCGTCTGCCATCTGGTGCTGCCCGCCGTGATGGCTTGGTCCGGCGGCGTCGTGGAACTCAAAGTCATCGCGGAACATGGTCAGCAGATGTTCTTCCAGCCCCATGACCAGCGGATGGATCAGCGTGTCGAAAATGACATTGGCGCCTTCAAAACCAACCTGCGGCGAATAACGCGCCGGATAATCCTGCACATGGACAGGGGCCGAGATGACAGCGCAAGGAATGCCCAACCGTTTGCCGATATGGCGCTCCATCTGCGTGCCAAGGATCATTTCGGGACTCAGCGTCTCGATCGCCTGTTCAACTTCCAGGTAGTCGTCGGTGATCAACGGTGCGACACCGTATTCCTTGGCCAGCGCCCGAATGGGGCGCGCCATTTCACGGTTGTAACAGCCGATGCCAACCACCTCGAAACCCATCTCATCGCGCGCGATGCGGGCATGGGCGGCAACATGGGTGCCATCGCCAAAGATGAACACGCATTTGCCGGTCAGATAGGTGCTGTCCACCGACCGGGACCACCATGGCATCCGCAGCCGGCTTTCATCAGGCGTGCAAGGCAGGCCGGTGATCGCCCCGACCTCTGCGATGAAATCGCGGGTCGCGCCGACGCCGATGGGCATGGTTTTGGTGTAAGGCTGGCCGTAGTTCTTTTCCAGCCAGCGGGCGGCTGTTTCGCCGGTTTCAGGGGACAGCAACACGTTGAAATGCGCAGCGGGCAGGCGGGCGATGTCAGCGGGTGTTGCCCCCAGGGGCGCCACAACGTTCACATCAATCCCCAGATCAGACAGCAGGCCTGTCATTTCTTCCACATCGTCACGATGACGAAAGCCAAGCGCCGTTGGCCCCAGAATGTTGCACGTCACCCGTGCCGTGCGATCCTGCGGCCGGGCCAGATGTTTGACGATCTGGTAAAACGTCTCATCCGCGCCAAAGTTTTCCTTGCGCTGGTAGCTGGGCAATTCCAACGGGATCACCGGGATCGACAGGCCCATCGTTTCGGCCAAACCGGCAGGGTCATCCTGGATCAGTTCAGCCGTGCAGGACGCGCCGACGATAATGGCTTCCGGGTCGAAACGTTCGACCGCATCGTTGCAGGCATCTTTGAACAACACCGCCGTATCAGCCCCCAGATCACGGGCCTGAAAGGTCGTGTAGGTGACGGGCGGGCGGTGGTCGCGCCGTTCGATCATCGTAAACAGCAGGTCGGCGTAAGTGTCGCCTTGCGGGGCATGGAGGACGTAGTGCAATCCCTTCATCGCCGTGGCGACACGCATTGCGCCGACGTGCGGGGGGCCTTCATATGTCCAGACCGTCAGCTTCATTCCGCAGCCTCCAGTCGGAGGGCCGACTTGCGCCGTAAGGGGCGCGAAAACAGCCCGGCCAAATCACCGGCCTGCTCGTAGAAATGCACAGGGGTAAAGACCAGTTCGATCGCCCATTTGGTGGATAGGCCTTCGGCCTCTAACGGATTGGCCAAACCCAGCCCGCAAACTGTCAGATCGGGGCGGGCGGCACGGGCGCGGGCCAGTTGCTTATCCACATCCTGCCCTTCAGAAATCTGCGGACCAGCGGGCAACAGATCAAGGTCGGGACCATGCAAAGCGTCATGAATATAGGGGCTGCCAACCTCAACCGCCGTCATCCCGCATTCCCGGGTCAGGAACCGGGCAAGGGGGATTTCCAACTGGCTGTCAGGAAAGAAGAAGACGGATTTGCCACGTAGCGCATCTGCCGCCTGCGCAATCGCCTTGCGGGCACGGGCGCGGGGTGCGGCGGTGACCGCCTCGAACGTTTCCTCGTTGACGCCGAATTCCGTGGCGATGGCACGCAGCCATGCCGTCGTCCCTTCATCACCAAAGGGGAACGGGGCCGCGATATGCCGGGCACCGCGCCGTTCCAATGCCGCGTGCGTGTCGCCCAAAAACGGCTGCGTCAGGGCAAAAACGGTATTGGGACCAACGGCAGTGGTGTCATCAATGCGACGCGCGGGCAGCAAACGCACCGGACCCACACCCATATCGGCCAGCAGGTCCAGCATCTGATCCTCGACCACGTCAGGCAAGGCACCGACCACCAGCAATTCGCGCGCAGTCGTGTCTTTCAACACAGGCACCATGGAGGCCAGACAAGCATCTTCACCTTGGGTGAATGTGGTCTCAATCCCCGAACCGGAATAGTTCAAGACCCGCACATGGGGCGCATGCACCTGGCTTAGCCGTTCTGCCGCGCGGGCCAGATCAATCTTGATCACCTCGGATGGGCAAGACCCAACAAGAAACAATTGCCGGATATCCGGGCGACGAGCCAAAAGCCGCGCAACCTCGCGATCCAGCTCCTCATGCGCGTCGGCCAGACCAGCCAAATCTGATTCTTCCAGAATCGCCGTTCCGAATCGTGGCTCGGCGAAGATCATCACACCGGCAGCGGATTGCAGCAGATGCGCGCAGGTCCGCGAGCCCACAACAAGAAAGAACGCATCCTGCATTTTACGGTGCAGCCAGATGATGCCGGTCAGGCCGCAAAACACCTCGCGCTGACCGCGCTCCTTCAGGACCGGCGCGCTGCGGCAGCCGCCATTTGCAGGGGGGAGTGGAGCGTTCATGCGCGGGCCTCCGCATCAAGGCGGGCCATACGCAATTTCCAGATGAATTGACCGGCGTTAATGACATAAGCGGCATAGGCCGCCAGCGCCAGATACATCAGTGCAATGGGCGCTAGCAAAGCCGTCCAAAGCGCGAAAATATACAGCAAATGCAATGCGATAACTGCAAAGCTAAACACGTCTTCCCAAAAGAACGCATGGGCAAAAAGGTATTGTCCAAAGACGACTTTTTCCCAGATCGCTCCGGTCACCATGATCAGCAAAAGCACCCCGGTCTTGATAACGATCGACCAGGTTGCAACCTCATATCCCGCCCCCGTCAGAAGGTAGCGGATCACCAGCGCAAGTGAGATCAGGAAAACCAGGAACTGGAAGGGCGCCAAAACCCCCTGCACAAGGGTCCATTTTGTATTGTCACGGCGGGCGCGTTCATCTTCAGTATAAAGCTGCTTTGGACGTGCAGAAACGAGCGCTGATACACTGGCTGGATCGGCATTCGTGACAGACATGTAAACGGCCCCTGACAGTCATATATGTCTAGATTAGGTGTCACTTGGGCCATGTGTCAACTTTAACTTACAGTGGGGCTTATATGTTCTAGCCGCGACTGCTCTGATCTTCGGAGATGCACATTTACTATATTTTTCAATGTATTGGGTCATATCTCAGCTTATGTAGCGTGCGATATGTCAATTTTCTTTGACATTCTGGACACCGCACAGGACAATGCCAAGGAATGCTGCAGAGGTTGCCAAAAGCGCGAATTCAGCAAAAGGATTGCGTGCATGCCCGAACATCGGAACATAGACGCCAAATCGCGAGTTGATGCGACACCATTGCCCGCAAATGCAATGTCGGCACTGCACGTGCAGATCGTGGCAAGCAATCCGCCACCAGACCTAGATGCTGACATACTAAAAAGCCTGCATACCGCCGCGATGAGCGCTGATCGCGATTCTTGTGGTGAGGCACTGGAAGACGCGCTGGCATCGGGGATCAGCCGCGAAGATATTGCCGACAGCTACATCCCGGAGCTGGCACGCCAGATGGGCGATTTGTGGTGTTCTGACGAACTGGGCTTTGCCGGGGTGACAATCGGGGTGTCGCGCCTGCAATCGATGTTGCGGGACCTTGGCCCGGACTGGTCGGGTGACAACTCCGCCGATCCGACGGCACCGGCTGTCATGCTGATCGTTGCGCAAGAAATCTATCATACGCTTGGCGCGATGGTTCTGGCCGGGCAGTTGCGCCGCAAGGGCCTGTCGGTCAGATTAACGCTTGGCGTGCGCCCCGAAGAAATCGCCGCGCGTATTCAGCGCACAGGTTTTGATGCCGTGTTCATTTCTTCGTCGCGCGGTGAAAGGCTTGAATCACTGCGCCGGATCGTCGATGTAGTAAAGAACGCGACTGATCAGCATTTGCCCATTGTCATTGGTGGCTCTATTCTGGAGGTCGAAACAGTAGAAGATGTTAAGGCGTTGACAGGTGCGGACCATGCGACAGCACAACCAGATCAGGCTATTGCGTTGTGCAACCTGAAAGTGGCAACGACCAATCACCCCCCTACGATGCGCAGGACGTGACTGATGGTGGTGCTGCAAACTTCGGTGCGGTTGGGATGACGTCCCGGGGAGCAAAATACTGGAGCAGCGGTGCAATTCCCCTGATCGCCCCCGAGATACTGGGTGATATCATCGCCGAAGTTGCCGATCTTGGGATTGTCATTTCGGATGCAGGTAAGGTGCTGTCCTTCCTTGTCAGCCCCACGAACGAAGCCTTTCACAAGCTTGAACATTGGGAAGGCAAAGATATTCGTGGCGCATTGACGATCGAAAGTGTCTCAAAATTCGACGGCAGGTTGGCCACTTTTTTGGATGGCGCAAAGACCGTGCGACCGGTCGAACTGAACCATACGGACGATCTGGGTCAGTGGGAATTTCCGGTTCGTTACAGCTTTCATCGTATCGGCCCTGATGGCGCGATACTGTTGCTTGGCCGGGATCTGCGCCCGATTGCAGAGATGCAGCAACAGTTGGTCAAGGCACAACTGGCCCTTGAACGTGATTATGAGGCGCAGCGCGAATACGACACGCGCTTTCGCGTCCTGATGGATAGCGCGTCTGAGGCCGTCGTGTTCGTATCCGTTCAAACCGGTGAAGTGTCAGAGGCAAATGCCGCCGCCGCGACCCTACTTGGCCGACCCAGAGAGAAACTGATCGGTGCTGCATTTTCGGGGTGTTTTGAACAGCGCAAGCGTGGCGATCTGATTGATAACCTGACCAGTCACGCTATCGCCGAGGGCGACCCGCAGGAAACACTGGAACTGCGCGGCAAAGCCACCGGCGTGATCATCACCCCGACATTGTTTCGCACCGCAGGCGACCGGGTCTTGCTGTGCCGGATCAAGCCAGCCGATGAAAGCAGCCCGAACGTCAATGATCTAAGCCGCAATTTGCATGACCTTTATGCTGACGGCCCCGAAGCCATCGTATTTGCCAAGGACACTGGGCAGGTCCTTTCGGTGAATGACGCCTTCCTCAGCTTGATCGATACAGCGCATGACGTCCGTATCCGCGAACGCAACCTTTCCGATTACCTGCTGCGCGGCAGCGTTGATCTGAAGGTGATGATGGAAAATGCCAACCGGTCCGGCAAAATGCGGATCTACACCACCAAAGTCGCTGGTGATTACGGCAACCCCCGCCCGGTTGAGGTGTCTGTCACCCGGCTAAAGGCAGGGTCTGAATCGGTGTTTGCGTTTGTGTTCCGCGATGCAATCCACGCAGAGCCAAGCCGCAACACCGCCAATCCCACAAGCGACGAAAGCATGCGTTCCATTGTTGAACTGGTTGGCAGTGCGACGCTCAAGGACATCGTGGCCGAAACAACAAATGTTGTTGAAAAGATGTGCATCGAAACCGCGGTTGAGCTGACGATGAATAACCGGGTTGCTGCAGCAGAGATGCTGGGGCTTTCCCGGCAGTCGCTTTATGTCAAGCTGCGCAAGTTCGATCTGCTGAGCCGCGAAAACGACGACTCAGCCTAAATCAACAGGCTCTAGTGACCGCTGTGATCCTCGGCCTTGTCGTTGGCATGATCGCGCGCTTCCACCTTGAATACGACGTCTATTTCGCCGGCGTTCTCAAACACCAGTTTGACGTTGATCTCTTCACCGATTTCAAATGGGTCGCCGTCCAGCCCCATGAACATCACATGTTTGCCGCCGGGTTCAAATGCAATGGTCGCGCCTGCCGGGATCTCGACACCTTCCAGATGGGTCATCGTTGCGACACCGTCCTCGATCTTGGTTTCGTGCAGCATAACGCGCGGAAAATCGGCCTCGGCCCGGATAATCCGATCAGCCGTCTCGCCGTTATTGGTTACGGTCATATAACCCGCACCTGACATCGCGGTCGCCGTCGTCTCATAGGCCACCGGATGCATGATCATCAGGTCACCGACTGTGTAGTCATGTGCCATCGCAATGGATGGGCAGGCAAGAACGGCAAGGGCGAGAAGTCTTTTCATGCTGACACAGACCTTTTCTTTGTCTTGGTTGTGGCGATTTTTCACCGGATGGCACTGTGCCCAATTGCCGCGAATTGGTGTGAACCACAAGGCTTGATCAAGGGTTATCGTGGCAATGTGATCAAGGCGTGCGTGACGTTCCAGACATCATTCGATTGCAATCTGCGCCTGATCCGATTGGCCATTGGCATCAATCACCGTCAGCGATGAAAATCCGATGCCGGGGGCCGCAATATCGATCTGCTGCCGATGTGTGCGTGCCACCGGTTCACCATTCGCCATCCAGATGAAGGGCGCGCGCCCGTCGCGCACCTTGACGGTCAACATGGTGCCTTCCAACACGGCACCGTCCGGGGGAAACGCGATGCTGGGCGCGAGGGTGGCGATGTCCCTTGGGTCACCAAAATGCTGCAAATGCCGGGGCAGTTGTGCTGTTGGCAGCAAAAGCGCGTTATGCGGTGGTGGCCCAATCGGCGCCATGACCGGCTTGATCCGGGCAAAGGCATCAAACAGAACAGGTGCCGCCAGGTCGCCACCAAATGCGCCGGGTACAGGCGTGCCATCCGGGCGCCCCATCCAGACCCCAACCACATGTCGCCCGTCAAATCCAATCGCCCAGGCATCCCGATGCCCATAGGAGGTGCCAGTTTTGAACGCGATCCCAGCCCCCTTTACCCCGGTCGGGCGCGGCACGTCGGTCAGGATATGCGCCACATGCCAGGCGGCAGCGGCGTCCAGTACCCGATGCGGTGTAAACCCCGTGCTTGGCGCGTCATGCCAACGCAAATCCACGGCCTGCCCGGCATTCCCAATGGCCGCATAAAGCCGTACCAGATCTTCAAGGGTCAGCCCCACACCGCCCAAGGCGATGGCCAGCCCGGGACGCCCGTTTGGCAATCTGGGATTTGCCCCCGCCCGCCGTAAACCAGCCAGCAGGTGAACCGGGCCAAGCGCCTCTGTCACCGCAACAGCAGGGATATTCAGCGAATGCTGCAAGGCCGTCCGCACCCGCAACTCACCACGGAAATAGCCATCGAAGTTCTGCGGCGCATAGCCCCCAAAATCCGTTGGTCTATCCGCGATCATGGTTTCAGGATGGATCAAGCCCCGATCAAACCCCAACCCATATACAAGTGGTTTCAGCGTTGAACCGGGGGATCGCACCGCGTGCGTCAGATCCAGAAAACCACCCCGACCATCTGCGCTGTAGGCGGCTGATCCGACATGGGCCAGCACATGACCCGTCTGATGATCTGCGGCAATAATCGCAATCTGCAACCCGTCACTGCGGCCCTGGACCGTGTCCGCCGCCAGCTGTTCCAACAGGGTCTGCAATTGCCGATCCAGCGTCAGGTCGATGCGGTGGCTGGTGTCATCCACCGCAATCACCCTATCGGTCAAATGCGGGGCAAGCGCGGGGATCAGATGGCGGGTTGATGGAACGGGTTTTGCCGTCGCAGCGGCCTGGGTTGCGTCATCAATCACGTTAAATGCCGCAAGACGGTGCAGCACATGATCGCGGGCCTGCGTTGCCTGATCCGATGCCCTGTCAGGCCGGCGCGCCTCGGGCGATTGCGGCAATGCAACCAGCAATGCGGCCTGCGCTGGCGTCAGCCGCCGGGGCGGGCGGTCAAAATAAGCGTAGGATGCGGCACGCACCCCTTCGATATTCCCCCCAAATGGCGCGTGGTTCAGATACAGCGTCAGGATCTGGTCCTTGCTCAACTGCCGTTCCAGCGCCAGCGCTACCCGTATCTGCCGCAGCTTGCCTGCCAGATGGCTGGAACTGCCACCCTCTAACAAACGCGCAACCTGCATCGTCAATGTGGACCCACCCGACACGACTTGCCCATGCCACAGCGCCTGACCGGCTGCCCGGATCATCGCGACCGGATCAACACCGGCATGGCTGGCAAAGCGTTTGTCCTCATAGCGGATCAGCATTTCCAGATAGGTCGGGTCAACTTCTGCCAACGTGACCGGCAACCGCCAGCGCCCGTCAGGCGTAGTGTAAGCACGCAAAAGCACGCCATCCCTGTCGCGTATTTCGCGGCTTACCTCGGCTGTCAGGCTGGGCAGTTGCGTCGCATCGACCCAGTCATCAACCGCATCGCGCGCGGCGCCCGCCGCCCACAAACAAATCGCTATGGCAATGAACGCCCGCGTCATTCGCTGATCGTGATCCGCCCGGGATCGGTATGCGCGCGCATCTGCGGGCGATACATATCCTCGACCGCCGCGGCCGGATGATGGAACTGCCCCGGCGACACCGCCCGCACGATATAGGCCAGCTGAAACGGCTTGTCAGATCGCCAATCAACGGCGGCCAGGAACCTGTCAGCGCGGAACTCAGCGTTTTTTGCATCAACCGGCCTTAGCCATTCAAGCGCGCGGATATCCCCGCCCGCGATCAGGTTGGGGTTGTCGATCTCAAACCCGGCAGGCAGCGGGTCATTGACCATCAGCCGCGCCTCCTGCCGTCCAAATGGCTGGATTTCAAGGATGGTCACCAACCGGGTGCCAATCGCCACATTGCCCAGATCAACCGGTTCACCATCCATCGTGCTATAGGTCCGACGGATCGCATACCCATTGCCGCCCGCAGGTTCAGGGGTGTCAGGCACGCCAAACGTGGTCACCGTCAGCTCTGTCGGGTTGGCACCGTCATTAGCAATCAGAACGGGTGCCGCGGAGGTCAGCGCGTCACGCAATTGCACAACCGGCCCGTCCGGGGCCAGCCCATCAACGGTCAGCCCTGTGCCGCGCAGATCATCAACCAGCGCATTGGCCGCCAGTAATGTCCATGCCGCTTCTTGCGTGGAAACGCGGCTGCTGTCCGGCCCGATATAACGGACAAGCTGCGCCCGATTGATGGCTTCGCTGCCAGCCTCCACGGCCAATGCCAGAACCCCCGCCGCATCACGTCGATAGGTGCCATAGTCACTGCGCCATGTGCGCTGTTCTTCCGCCGCCAAGCGCGCCTGCATCGCCCTGCCCGCCAGACCAAACAACGCGTCGGCACGCGGCTGATCACCATATTGCGCCAATGCCGCGCCCAGTTGGGCCTGCGCCAAGGGCGAACTGAACGCTTCAGCCTTTTGATCCGCGTAATAACGCAGATCACCAATGGCCGCCTCGCCTTCGCGCGCCAGCACAAACAATGCATAGGCCAGATCATTCCCACCATCGTCGAAATCAGGATAGTAATTCACCGCATTGCGCAGATTGGCCACCGCATTGTCATAAGCCACATCCGGCACGGCATGACCGGCTGCACGTGCGCGCGTCAGGAAATCGGTGACATAGGCATCCAGCCACAAATCCCCCGAACTTGGCCGCCACAGGCCAAAGGCCCCGTTGGCGGATTGATTGGCGGTTACCGCTGCAATCGCCTGTTCGATCCGTTTGCCAATCTGATCGCGTGTGGCCAGCCCCATCGCGCTGGCCACGCCATCAAGATAAAGCAGCGGCAAAGCACGTGAGGCGATTTGTTCGGTACAGCCATAAGGATACCGATCAAGGGCATTCAGCAGGCCCGGCGCATCAAAACGGGCAAGTGGCCCCGCCGATAGGGTCGCCTTGCCTGTCCCATTCGCAAACCCGGCAAAGACATCGTCATCAAAGGTGAAAACATCACCGGGGTTAAGTGTGAAACGGCTGATCTGGCTGATCTCTGGATCATTGACCAGAACCGGAACAGTCAGGGATTTCACCAAATCACGCCCATCCGGGGTGGTCAGCGTGACATCGATGCTGTGATTGCCCACATCAAAGGCGGCAAAAGGGATCGTGACGACATGTTTGCCGCCGTCGGGCAAATCGAAACTTGCAGGGACTTGTGACACCATTCCCAACCCATTGGCGCTGACATTCAGCCCCATCTGTCCTGCGGGCCCATCGGCATGGATCACCTCCAACAACAGGCGGCTTTGGTCGCCGGGGGCCAGAAAGCGCGGCACGCTGGCGGTCACAACAACCGGATCACGGACAATCACGTCACGCTCCGCCTGCCCGACACCTGTGGGTGACCACGCAACCGCCATCAGACGAATTGTGCCGTTGAATGCGGGCAGATCAAAGCTGACCTGCGCCTGCCCGTTCTGATCGACTGTGACCGGCCCAGTGAAATAGGTCACCAACTCTTCGGTCGGTGGCGGGCTTTGCAAACCTGCCTGTGCGGGGGCATCACCGCCCGACCGCACAGTGCCCATCGCCCCGTTCAGCCCATCAATCAGCCGTCCGTAGACATCGCGCAGTTCAACCCCAAGCTTGCGCTGGCCAAAATAGTGCTCTTGCGGATCGGGCGATTGAAATCCGGTCAGATTAAGGATGCCCAGATCAACCGCCGCCAGCGTGACAAAAGCCTGTTCACCGGGCTGCACCCCATCAACCTGCACACCAATCTGCATCGGCCCGCGTGGTTGCATGGTGTCAGGCGCATCCAGTGATACCGATAGCGCCTTGGCACCGGGATCAACCTGCGCGTAGCCCAAGCCCAGCGCCCGTGTCGGATTGCGTTTTTCCGCAACAGCCATCGGGCGAATGACCGACGCGCTGACATAGGCGCCTGCGCCCCATTCTTGGGTAACCGGCAGTTCGATCAGGTTCTCGCCCTCTGTCACCGGCACATTGCGCAGCGCAATCAGGCGATCAGACATTACCGTCACAACCGCCACGCCCGCATGACGTGGGACAATACGGAATACGGCAGTATCGCCCATGGCGTATCGGTCTGCATCCAACGATGCCTCTAGCAAATCAGGCGTATCATCTGCTGATGCAGGCGCGTACCAGCCTGCTGAAAAATCAGTCGACGCAACCGCATACGCAGCGCCAAGCGCCTCAACCACAATCTCGTGCTGGCCCCAATCCACGTCAGCCGCCACGCGAACCGGCGTTTGGCCAAGCGTGGCTTGCCCGGTTGCTACACGTTCGCGGGTGGTTGTCGGTTCCCAGTTCCAGCGGCCATCCAGCCGATACCATTGATAACGGGTTGTGACCTTGTTGACGGTCCATCGCACCGGCAGGTCAGCACTGGCCAGATCAGGGGTCAGCGCGATCAGTTCAAAAGGGGCCTCGCTGCCTTCACCAATCACCCCGTCAAAAAGGGGCTTGATCCCTATCATGGGCTGATCCGGCAGGACCGGGGCCGTGATCTGACGTTCAACCGGCCGCCCCGACCCTTCCTTGACCCGTGCCGTGACCCGCAATTCCAGCGGTTGGGATGCATCGGCCTGTGGCAAATCAATCGGCAGAACCGCCGTGCCATCCGCCGCCGTCGTTGCCCCATCCAGATAGGTCAGCCGTCCGTCAAAAGCCGCATCATATTGACCAAAGCGATAGCCTGGAAATCCATCCAAACTGTCAGCCGCCCGCAATAGGGCCTCGCCTTCAACATCCAGATCAGCACCGACAGCGCCAAACAGGTAACGGGCCGTGACCGACAGGTCAGGGATATCTGCCAGCCTGATCTGGTCCGGCAGGGACAGATCGAAATCAATACGCTCAGGCAGGAAATCCTCGACCAAGACGGTTTTGCGGGCAAGGGCGGGCTGGTCAGCATCAACTGACACCGAAATCCGCCATGTCCCCCGCGGTGCGGTGGCCGCAACAGGCAATGCAAAAACATGCCCGCCCGCCTGATCAGTCGTTGAAACGGTGCGGCTATATTCGACCCCATCGGGACGGGTCAGCACAGCGGTCAACGGAATGCCGGTATGACCAAGCGCCAGTTGATCGCGCATCAGGGCAGTCAGATGGATCGTATCGCCAGCGCGATAAGCACCACGATCCGTCGCCAAAAACGCATCAATCGGCGGGCTGGGGTCGCGCCCTTCGACACCGCGATCTGACAGATCAAATGCAGGGTCGGTCAGCGACAGGAATGTCATATCATCGCCCAGCGTCACAGTGACCAGCGCTGGCCGGTTGCCGCCCGTGCCACGGGTCAGACCGGCGGGGAACTGGGCCGCGCCATCTGCATCGGTTTGGATTTGGGATAAAACGGCATTACTTTGCGACACAAGGGTCACTGTCGCATCCGGCAAAGGCATGGCATCGCCAAGCCCACGCGCGACAACAGTCAGACCATCATTGCCCAGATAGGTGGCAATCCCGATATCAGACAGGACAAACCATTGCGTGGCAGCCCCGATATCGCGGCTTGGGTCAGTGCCAGTTGCAGTCAGGGCATAAAGCCCTGCCGGTTCATCACCCAAAGCATCCCCCAAGGGCAGACGGGTCAGCATATCGCGGTTCAACTCTTGCGCGACATCGGCAGTCCCTGACCAGACAGTTGTGCCAATCTCCTCTGGTAACCCGTCGGGCTGATAATTGGCCGTTGCACTATTCATCAGACCAGACTGCATGGTGCGCATCAGATTGCGATCATCCACACGGCTGAGGATCAACTGCACCTCAGCCAGGTTCACCGTTTCAATCGGCACAGCGACATCGCCCAAGCGGGGCAGAACATAGGACCGGCCAGTGAACCGGATAGTCGGGGCGCGGTCACGGACATAATGGGTCAACTCAACCGGTCGTATCAGTGTTTCACCACTCGCCGCAGGCAGGCCCTGGCGCAGGACAATACGATAGCGGTTACCATGGGTGACCCCGTCAACGCATAGCTGGCGATCATCAACGGTGACAGCCAGTTGCGGGCTGGGCAGTTGGACAAAGGGAGCATAATCAGTGCCGGCCTTGATCAGATCCTCACTGAATACGGCACAGATGCGGGGGGCTGCGCTGTCGCTTTCAACAACTGTATCGACGACACGAAAACCGTATTTGCCGATTGCTGCTTCCAACGCGATCTCTGTCTCGCGGTCAAAACGCAGGTCTTGCGCAAGGCGCAGCCCGTTAATCATCAACCGGCCACGCCCGGCTGTTTCCAAAGCACCAGCAATCTCCATCGCGGCCAGTCGGCGGGCCTGGGGGTCAACGGTACGCAGATACGCCTTGATATGGGCAGGCACAGCCATGCCCGTGATACGACTGTTATTTACCTTGGTGGTGCGGCCAAACGCGATCCAATCCGTGGGCAGGTCCGTCTCTACCGCCCTGATCCAGGCCGACCGCTGGGTCGGGGTTGCCCTCGGCAAGGGCTGGTTTTCGGCGCGTGTCAGTGTAGCGGCACGATTGAAATCAACCTCAGACAGAAATGATAACTCGGCCATACGGTCCGTTACGCCAGCCAGCACCGCCGGGTCGGTCTGGTACACGCGGCCAGACACAGCGCCGTCAAAAGGGACAATTCCGGTAATATCACGCTTTGGAAAACAGGCGTTGGACCGCTGGTTGAATGTGAACGCCTCGCAACGCGCATCATTGGTACATGCAGCCTCGCAGGCAGGCAGGGTGGTATCAAAAATCTGCGCCAGGTCGGTTCCAACCAGATCAATCCCCCGTTCATAAACCGTGCGGGTCTGTGGCACGGCATCCTGCGCTGCCGCAACACCCCCACAGATCACAAAAACCGCTGAGACAAGGGAAATCCAAGACCGTGTCATGACCAAACCTTTCGTTGAATTTGCACAAAGGCTTGCATGACAGGGGCAGACAGACAAGGGCGGTGATCCGCCCCTTGACACCCAATAACCCGCTTGCATGCCTGCCGCCTGCTTGCTCTAACACCCTAAAACCTGAGGGGGGACCACAATGGTCGACATCGCAACGCGGGTCTGGAACCACAAATGGAAAATCGACCCGATCGTCCGGTCACTGATCGACACGGATTTTTACAAGCTGCTGATGTGCCAGTCCGTGTTCCGCAATCACCCCGACACGCAGGTCACATTTTCCCTGATCAACCGGACCAAAACGATCCGGCTGGCCGAACTGGTGGATGAGGGTGAACTGCGCGAGCAACTTGACCATATCCGCTCCCTCCGGCTGACGCGCGGGGAATCCACTTGGCTGCGCGGCAACACCTTCTACGGAAAACGGCAGATGTTCACCTCTGCCTTCATGACGTGGTTCGAAAACCTGCAACTGCCGCCCTACCATCTTGAGAAAAAAGATGGCCAATACGAACTGACCTTTGAGGGCACATGGCCCGAGGTCATGCTGTGGGAAATCCCCGCCCTCGCCGTGATCATGGAACTGCGCAGTCGAGCGGTGCTGCGCGACATGGGCAAATTCGAACTCCAGGTGCTCTACGCCCGCGCAATGACCAAACTCTGGGGGAAGATCGAACAGTTGCAACCCATCGACAACCTGCGGGTCGCCGATTTTGGCACACGGCGGCGGCATTCCTACCTTTGGCAGGACTGGTGCGTGCAGGCGATGATGGAGGGGCTGGGCGGCAACTTCACCGGCACCTCCAACTGCCGGATCGCGATGATGCGGGAAATTGAAGCGATTGGGACGAACGCCCACGAACTCCCCATGGTCTACGCGGCCTTGGCCGAAAGCGACGACGCCCTGCGGCAATCCCCCTATGACGTGCTGGCCGATTGGCAGGACGAACATGACGGCAACCTGCGGATCATCCTGCCCGACACCTACGGGACCAAAGGGTTCCTGGAAAGCGCGCCCGACTGGCTGGCAGGCTGGACCGGGATCAGGGTCGACAGCGGCGATCCGGCGACAGGGGCGGAGACCGCCATCAACTGGTGGAAATCAAGGGGAGAGGACCCCCAGCAGAAACTGGTGATCTTCTCGGACGGTCTGGACGTGGACAAGATCATCAGCCTGCAACAGCAATTCGCGGGGCGGTGCCGGGTGTCGTTTGGGTGGGGCACGATGCTAACCAACGACTTCAAAGGGCTGGTGGCAGATGACGGGCTCGCGCCATTCTCCCTCGTCTGCAAAGCCGTCGCAGCCAACGGAAAGCCCACCGTGAAGCTGAGCGACAACCCCAACAAGGCCATGGGGCCAGAGGAAGAGATCACACGGTACAAGCGGGTGTTCGGGGTTGGGGAGCAGGTGGAGATGGAGGTTGTGGTTTAGACCTCAATTTGGTCGACTACGAACAAAGGCGATGCTACTCAAGCGTGCATGTCGGAACAGTATCTTGTTGAAGTTAGCGACTCAGAATTGGTGGAATTGATCTCAGGCAAGCGACCAGAGTTACAGGTTGCTGTGCTGCCCCATGAGGCAAGAGAGCATTTCCGGTGTTCACGAGATACGGTCTACTTATCTTATCAATCGGCGCGTCATATTATTATGAAGCATGGCGATAGCATCTCAAATACAGAGCTGAAGCTGTTACCACGTATTTTATTCCAGGGTGTGTGGTTAGCAGACAAAGATCGGCCAACGCATGCAGTTGTTTCTTGTGAAGTTGGAAGCCGTAGACTCAAAGCGGTAGTGAAAGTTACTGAAGATAGGCGAAGAACTTATGTTAAAACACTACATTTGACCGCGCCGAGACAAACTCGTTCCATGTTCCGCAGGGGTAATCTTCTCAGACCGGCGTGGTAGTTAGAGGTGCCATGCGGTGGGGCCTGCCAAGAACCCCACAATGCGCTCCCACCCGCGAGTGGTGCTACGGCCGGCAGAATATCACCGTGTCACACATGGCTCATGCTTAGGCAGCGGGCCTTTCGCATACCGTGATCTTAGCGTTGAGGACAGTTTTGGTCAATGCAAATACGCCATAAGTTTGTTTAGAGTCAACGACTTACGTAAGTCATTGAATGGAATCGATAATCTGAGTTGTTAAAGCGTTTTCCACAGGCATACACCCAAGTTGATCCACAGCAGCTTACCCAATGACATCATACACTGCGCCTCATCCAACCAGCTCAGAAATTGCAAACCCAACTGTCTTACAAACCGCTTGTATGAGCACATTATCCTGCCGCAATCGTATCAAAGGTACACTGCGATTGACCGGAAACCTTTTCTTTTGACTAACTATGCCCCTCAACGCCTTCACCTCCCCGCGTGCTTTCTTCTCCGCGAGCCTGCACCGGATCGAGCTTTTCATGGGCCATGTCGCCACCCGTGTTTGAGCCACGCTCAGCCTGCAGGAGCCACCTCCCATCACGACTAGCGCTACACCCATATTCCCTTATGGTCGCATGAAACCTATTCAACCCATCACGCAATGAATCCCCATGTCCAGACGCCACTACAACCTGCCCCCGCTGACGACCCTTGCTGCGTTTGAGACGGCGGCGCGTCATCTGAGCTTCAAGAATGCCGCGCAGGAATTGTCGGTGACCCCGGGTGCCGTCAGCCATCAGATCAAGGCGCTGGAGGGCGATCTTGGCACGCTCTTGTTTCAGCGCCATCACCGAGGCGTGGCCCTGACGCCGGAAGGGCAGGCGCTGTTTGAGACGCTGTCATCCTCGTTCGGGCGGATGTCCAAGCGGCTTGAAACCATCCGGCAAAGCCAGACCATCGAAAAGGTGACAGTCGGCTCGACCACTGCCGTCGCCGCGCTCTGGCTGTCGCCCGCGATTATCCGGTTCTGGCGCGAATACCCGGATTTGAATATCAACCAGATGTCGCAGGACGATCCGTTTACCGTGCGCGCCGACCTTGATTTCATCATACGCTACGGGCGCGACAGGAATACGACGCTTCCGCATACCGCGCTTTACCGCGACACCCTTGTGCCCGTCGGCACGCCGGAGGCGGCGCAGACCTTGTCCGGGATTTCGCTCCAAGATCTGGCGCAGCAACGGTTGATCCATATGGAAAGTGATCGCCAGCTTTGGACAACGTGGCCGGACTGGTTTCAAAAGCTGGGGCATGCCGGCGATCTGGCCACCGGATCACGCGTCACCAGCTATGCCGTGGCCCTGCAAATGGCCCAAAAGGGGGCGGGTCTGGCGCTTGGGTGGCGGCGGCTGGTGGACCCGTTGATCCGGTCAGGAAAACTTGCCGTGATCGGGCAGCATGTTCTGCCCGCGCCGCATCAGTTCTACCTTGTGGACCTGTCTGATACCGGGCTTTCCGCCAATGCCACCCAGTTGAAGGACTGGATATTGGCAGAACTTCACGAAACTTCGGTTTAGTTCAGTTCATCCTTGATTGAGCCTTTCTGATATTGCGACGACCCGGATGATACCCTCAAAATCACCGAAATAACGTGGTCAAAAAGGGGAATCCGATGAACAAGCACAGCGCGCTATCGACTGTCCTGCAAGATGTCGAAACGGCCAATGGGTTGCCGAACGAACATTACGTTGACCCCGCCATCTTTGCTGAAGAAAAACAATCGGTTCTGTTTGCAAACTGGTCCGGGATCGGGTTTGGCAAGGATGTGCCTGAACCCGGCGATGCCCGGCCAATTGATTTTCTGGGCATGCCGCTGTTGGTGGTACGTGACCGGGACGGATCGATCGGGGTTTTCCAGAATACCTGCCGTCACCGCGGTATGATCCTGATCGACAAACCACAAAAAATCCGCGGTGCGATCCGGTGCCCCTATCATAGCTGGTGCTATGGCTGGGATGGCCAATTGCGCGCGACCCCGCATGTGGGCGGCCCCGGACAGAACACCCATGACAACATCCAGATGGACAAGCTGGGCCTGTTTCGGGTGCGATCCTATGTCTGGCGCGATGTGATCTTTGTGAATGTGGATGGCAATGCGCCCGCTTTTGAAGAAGCGCACGGATCATTGATGCAACGATGGGCCGAGTTCGACCAACCGCTTCATCATGGCGGCGAAAGCGCCTCACTGCGGCTGGATGTCAAAACAAACTGGAAACTCGCAGTCGAAAATTACTGCGAAAGCTATCACCTGCCTTGGGTTCATCCGGGGTTGAACAGCTACTCCCGGTTGGAGGATCATTATAATATTGAACTGCGCGGTCAGTATTCCGGTCAGGGCACGCTGGTCTATCGCCAATTGAAAGGTCCCGAGGGCGAGACGTTTCCCGATTTTGAGGGGCTCGGCGCACAATGGGACGAAGGCGCGGAATATGTCGCGTTTTATCCCAATGTCCTGTTTGGGGTGCAGCGGGACCACAGCTTTGCCATCGTTTTGGAACCTGTCGATTGCAGCACCACCGTCGAACATATCGAACTTTATTACGCCAAAAGCGTCGAAGATACGCCAGAGCATGACACGCTGCGCCTGACGAACGGCCAGCTTTGGAAAACCGTGTTTGAAGAAGATGTGTTTGTCGTCGAGGGCATGCAAAAGGGCCGTCATGGCGCGCTGTTTGACGGCGGACGGTTTTCGCCGGTGATGGATGGGCCGACCCATAACTTCCATCACTGGGTGGCCAGTCAGGTTGAAAAGGGCCGCGCTGAATGAATATGCGGAAATAGCCGGGCTTGATGATGGACCAAAAAGCGCTGGAACAACAACTGCTGGCCGCACATGCAAGCCACGATCTGCAGGCACTTGTGAACCTGTACACCATGGCTGCTGATGCGGCGGTGTCACATCAGGATCACGATGCTGCTGGCTTTTATCTGACCCACGCTTTTGTATTTGCGTTGGAAGCAGGCGCACCAGAGGCCCCCGCCCTGAACAAACGCCTGGCTGATCAGGGCCGGGCGCATCTTATCGATTTCTGACGGCGCGGTAGCCCGTCCAAGACCAGGACCAATTCATGCGTAAACAAGCACAGGCAGTTGTCATCGGCGGTGGCGTCATCGGCTGTTCGATCCTTTATCACCTGACCAAACTTGGCTGGTCTGATGTTGTGCTGCTGGAACGGGACGCGTTGACAAGTGGTTCGACCTGGCATGCTGCTGCCAACATCCATGGCTTGCATGACAGCACCAACATCAGCCGCATCCAGCATTACACAATGACGCTTTATAAGGAATTGGAGGCTGAAACCGGCCAAAGCTGTGGTGTTTTTCAACCCGGATCTCTTTATCTGGCGCAAACCGAAGAACGCGAACATCAGCTGCGTTTGCAGGCCGCCAAGGCCAGGCTGTATGGCATGAATTTCTATGAAGTCAGCATCGCAGAGGCGCAGGTGCTGAACCCGATGGTCAATTACGACGGTATTCGCTGCGTCATGTATGAACCCGATGGCGGCAATGTGGACCCGTCCGGTGTGACCAATGCCTATGCGGTCGGTGCCCGGCAACGGGGCGCAGAAATTCATCGGTTTACGCCGGTGACCGCGACGGAACCGCAAGCTGATGGCGGTTGGATCGTCAAAACCCCCAAGGGCGACATCACAACCCCTTGGGTTATCAACGCCGCCGGCCTTTGGGGGCGCGAGGTGGCTGCACTGGCTGGGATCACCCTGCCGCTGCAACCGACAGAGCATCAGTATTTTGTCACCGAAACCATGACTGACGTCGCCAATGCCGGACGCCGTTTGCCATCGGTCAGCGACCGCGATGGAGAGTATTATCTGCGGCAGGAAGGGCAAGGGTTGCTGGTCGGTGCCTATGAAAAAGACATGAAATTCTGGGCGGAGGATGGCACGCCGCTTGATTTCGCCCATGACCTGTTCCCCGACGATCTGGAACGGATCGAAGACAACATGATGAACGCCATTGAACGCGTGCCCGCCGTGGGCGACGCCGGGATCAAGCGGGTGATCAACGGCCCGATGATCTGGTCGCCCGATGCCAATGTGCTGATGGGCCCCGTGCCCGAACTGGATGGGTATTTCTGTTGTAACGGGATCATCCCCGGCTTTTCCCAATCTGGCGGCATGGGGCTGATGGCCGCCCAGTGGATTATCGAGGGCGAGACCCAATACGACATGTTCGCATGGGATATGGCGCGGTTCGGGGGTTGGACGACGCCCGCCTTCACCAAGGCGAAAGTGCAGGACCAATATGCGCACCGCTTTGCCATCCATTTCCCCAATGAAGAACGTGACGCGGGCCGCCCCGCACTGACCCGGCCGATTTATGAAACACAAAAGGCAATGGGTGCTGTCTTTGGCCTGAATGCGGGGTGGGAACATCCGCTGTGGTTCGCGGATCAACCGGGGGCAACAGACACGAACGGGTTCACCCGGCAAAACTGGTGGGAACCGGTCGGGGCGGAATGCAGAATGCTGCGCGACCACGCAGGTATCGTCGACATCTCCAATTTCGCCAAATACCGGTGTGCGGGGCCGGGGGCGGCGGATTGGCTGAACGCCGTTTTTGCCAACAACATGCCCAAATCGGTGGGCCGGTCCTGCCTGACGCCGCTGATCTCAAAACGCGGCGGGATCGCGGGTGATTTCACTGTGACCCGCACGGGCGATGATGAATTCTGGATCATCGGTTCCGGCATGGCGGAACGCTATCACAAACGGTTCTTCAAACAGGTTCCCTTGCCCGAGGGTACGACCTTTGAAAGCCTGACCAAGGCCTACTGCGGCTTCAACGTGGCCGGGCCAAAGTCGCGGGACCTGTTGCAGCGGCTAACCAACACATCGCTGGCCAATGCCGATTTTCCGTTCATGCGTTCGGCAATGATCGAACTGGCAGGCGTGCAGGTACTGGCGCTACGCGTGTCCTTTACCGGCGATCTGGGGTGGGAATTGCACTGCAAAACCCAAGATCAGGCGCAGCTTTATGCAGCACTGATCGCGGTGGGCAAGGATTTTGGCGCGGGCCCCGTGGGCAGCCGCGCACTGATGTCGCTGCGGATCGAAAAAGGTTATGGATCATGGTCGCGCGAATACAGCCCCGAATACTGGCCACATGAGGTCGGGCTGGATCGGCTGTGCAAGATGGATAAGGATTTCCTGAACAAAGACGCCGCACAAGCGGTTCTGGGCGAAACCCCGCGTGAACAGCTTGTGCTGTTGCAGCTTGATGCGACCGATACAGATGCCTCGAACGCGGACGCGACGGGGGGCGAGCCGATTTTCAAGGATGGGCAAGGGATCGGGCGCGTTACGTCCGGCGCTTACGGCTATAGCGTCGGCATGTCGCTTGCGCTGGGCTATGTCAACGACGCCGCGCCCGGCGACGCGGTCGATGTCATGGTGCTTGGCCGCCCGCACCGGGCGACCATTCTGCATGAACCACCGTTTGATGCGGATGGCCGTATCCTGCGCGGTTAAGCGGCGGCAAGCGCCCCGCCGGTCGGCAATGCCCGCCTGGCCCGTTTTTCGCCCAGCATCAGCATTGCTGGCGTGACCAACAGCGTCAAAACGGTCGCAAAGACCAGCCCACCCGCAATGGCACTCGACAATTCGGTCCACCATTGAGTGGACGGGGCGCCATAGACAATCTCGCGGGTGAAGAAATTGATATTCAGCCCGATCACCATCGGCATCAGCCCCAGCGCCGTTGTCACGGATGTCAGCACGACAGGGCGCAGACGCTGGGCACCGGTGCGCAACGCAGCCTCAAGCGGGGACAGGCCCGCCGCCTTGAGGTTGTTATACGTGTCGATCAGAACAATGTTGTTGTTCACAACAATCCCCGCCAGCGCGATCACACCGATACCGCCCATCACGACACCAAAGGGACGACCGGTAATCATCAGGCCCAGCAAAACGCCCGCGATGGAAAACACAATGGCCGACATGACCACAAAGGCCTGCCAGAAACTGTTGAACTGGGTCAGCAGGATCAGGAACATCAGGCCAATGGCGGATGCAAACGCGCCCATCAGGAATGTCATCGCCTCTTGCTGCTCTTCTGCCTCACCCCCGAAATCGACACGGGCAGACGGCGGCAAGTCAAGTTTTTCGATGGCGGCCTGCAGCGCAACAATCTGGTCATTGACCAGAACATCGGCGGTCACATCAGCGGTGATTGACACAACACGCGCCTGATCAATCCGGGTGATGATGCCGCTGCGTGGGGCCGGTTCAAAGGATACGAAATTCGAAATCGGCACCAGCCCGGCATTGGTCGGCACGCGCAGGGATTCCAATTCGGCCAGCGTGCGGTCAACGGCGGGAAAGCGGACAACAATATCAACTTCGCCATCCGCATCCTCAGGCCGGTAATCGGCAACTGTAATGCCACGGGTCAGCAACTGCACCGCTTGCCCCAACAGGGCCACATCAGCACCGCTGCGCGCCGCCTCTGACCGATCGACGGTGATCGCCCATTCAACGCCCGGCGACGGACGGGTTTCAACGATGTCGATGAAACCGCCCAACCGCTCCATCGCGCCGATAATCATGGCGACACCTGCCTCTTGATCCGCTGTGGTTTTGGCCAAGAGATCAAGGTTAATCGGCTTACCGCCGCCCGGACCACCCGAATCCGTCTGCACCTGCACATCAATACCGGGGATCGTCGCAACATCGGCGCGGATATCCTCGGAAATCAGGGCAACGGGCCTGCGGGTGTCCCATTCAGCCAGTTCCAACTGTAAGGCACCAATCACATCGCCGCCTTCGTTGCTGCCGCCAGAGCGGGCATAAATGCTGGCGATTTCGGTGTAATCGGCCAGTTTCGCTTCGACCTCGCGCACCAGCGCGTCCTGTTCGTAGACTGAAAAATTATCCTTCGCACGCACCTCGACCTGCGCGTATTCAGGCTCCACCTCCGGAAAAAACGTCAGGCCGTTGCCGAAATGGGTATAGGCCACGAAGGATGCAACCAAAGCCATCACCGCAAAGCTAAGCGTGATCCAAGGGCGCAGAATAGACCATTCAAGCAGCCGGACATAACCGCCCATAAACCCGGTCATATGGCGGGGGTCGCCACGTTCGGCGGCATATAGCTGTGCTTTGGCCTTGGCCGTCTGTTTCTGCCGCTTTCCGATCAAACCACCCATGACAGGGATGAAAACCAGCGCCATAAACAGCGATGCGGCCAGCGTGATGATGACGGTGATTGGCAGGAATTTCATGAACTCACCAACGACGCCTTCCCAGAACAGCAGCGGGAAAAACACACAAAGTGTTGTCGCGGTAGAGGCGATGATCGGCCACGCCATCCGCTTGGCCGCCATGGCATAAGCGGTCTTGGAATCGTGGCCTTCATGCAGGTAACGGTCCGCCAGTTCGACTGTTACAATGGCCCCGTCCACAAGCATCCCCACCACCAGGATCAGCGAAAACAGCACAACGATATTCATCGTAAAGCCAAGAAAAAACAGCCCGGCCACGCCTGTCAAAAACGCCCCCGGGATCGCCAGACCCACCAGCAAGGACGACCGCAGGCCAAGCGCGTAGACCACGACGATCATCACCAGAATAATGGCGGCGATTACATTCGCCTCCAGATCCGATAGCATGGATTCGACCTGTTCGCTTTCATCCAGCGTATAGCTGACCTGCACACTGTCCGGCCAATCGGCACGGGCCGTTTCAATGACCTCGCGCACCTGCGACACGGTTTGAATGATGTTGGCGCCGACACGTTTCTTGATCTCAAGCGCCAAAGCAGGCTGGCCATCAATCCGGGCAAACCCGGTCGGGTCTTCAAATGTGCGGCGGATCGTGGCGACATCGGCAAAGGTCACAACCGTCTGACCACGGACCAGCACCGGCAGTTCCATCACATCTTGCAGGTTTTCGATCAGACCAGGCACCTTCAGCACCAGCCGGCCCGCCTCGCTTTCAATCGCACCCGCTGCAATCAACTGGTTGTTGCGGGTAATCGAACCGATGATTTCGTCAAATGTGATATTGTAGGTTTCAAACACCGTCGGGTCGATCAGCACTTCCATCAGTTCTGTACGTTTGCCGCCGACATCAACCTCCAGCACGCCGGAAATCGACTCAATATCGTCTTTGAGGTCATCGGCGAGCGCATTCAATGTCCGCTCGGGCACCTGCCCGGACAGGATGACATTCAGGATCGGGAACAGGGCCGTGTTGATCTCGGTCACCGTCAGGTTGGCATCCTGCGGTAGATCGTTTTCGGCCTTGTCGGCGGCCTCGCGGACCTTGTCCAGTGCGGCATCAGCGTCGAAACCCGGTTCAAATTCCAGTTCGACCGATGCATGACCCTCGCTGGCACGTGCCGTCATGGTTTTCAGGCCGGTCAGCGACGCGAATTCCGTCTCCATCGGGCCGACAAGCACATCCTCGGCATCCTGCGGTGAAATCCCGTCCAGACTGGTTGAAACATAGATGATCGGGATCGGGATTTCGGGATTACTTTCCTTTGGGATCGCGGCATAGGATAGCGACCCCACCGCCAGCAGGAAAACCAGGACAAGTTGAACAACCTTGCTGCGGCTGAATGCAGCATCGATCAGGGATCTCATTGTGTCACCGCCACGGCTTCGGACACCTCGACCGGGCGTGGATCAACCGTATCTCCGGCGCTGACAAAGCCTTGACCGACAGTGATGATCTGCGCCCGTTCGCCCAGGCCGGTCACCCAAATGCCGTCGGTCTGCGCGCGCACAATCGTGATCGGGCGGAAGGCCACGACATCACCGTCTTCGACAGTTTTGATGCCCAGATCACCGCTGGTGCCCAGCGACAGGATCGCAGGCGAAATGAAATGTCCCCGCGCCTGACCGGTCGGAATTGCGACACGGGCGCTCAGGCCTGCAGGCATTTCGCTGTCAGGGTTATCAACGGCAATCTCAACGCGGAATGTCCGGGTCTGGCTATCCGCATTGCTGCCAATAAAACCAACTTCGCCCATGCGCTTTTCGCCCGTGATAAACGACACCTCGGCCATCTGTCCCTTGGACAGACGCGACAGGGCCTGTTGCGGGACCTGCACAACAACGTTGAGCGGATCATTGTCCAGCACCTCGGCAACCATGTCGCCATCATTCACAAACTCACCCTCATCAAGGGTCATTTCATTCAAACGACCGGCAAAGGGGGCGGTGATCACGGTATTGTCCAATTGTTCTTGCGCGGCGGTCACGGATGCCTCTGCTGCTGCCTTGGCCGCACGAGCCTGACTAACCTGCGCTTCGGTGCCGATACCGCGTTCCTGCAAGGTTTCTGCACGGGTCAGATCGGCATCGGCCTGCGCAAACTGCGCCTGCGCCTGGGCAAGCTGCGCATTGATCGTCTCGGCATCTAAACGGCCAATCTCCTGCCCCGCCTGCACCAGATCACCACGCTTGACGGATACCGAAATGATCTGGCCCGTCGCCTTGGTGCGAATTTCAGTTGCGCGATCAGGGGTCGATTGGCCCTCTGCTGTTAGAACAAGGCCGACATCCTGCGCCATGGACGGCATGACCGCCACGGCAACGGCACGAATTGGTGGCTCTTCTGCGACATCATCCTCTGGCGCGCTTGGCATAATATAGCCGCTACCCATCCAACCGACGAGCGCGAGCGCAAGCAGCATTGCGATCCACTTGGACCGCCCTGCCTTCTTGTCACCTTCAAACTTCAATTGTCCGGTAAGATCGGGGGCAGTATCTTTTGCCATAACAGCGTCCTTCGAAAAGCCGTGACTTCAAAAATCCGTGAGTCGAATGTTAACAGGCGATACATAGGGGTGCTGTTGCGACGATACCAGATCAGCCAATCAATTATTCCAGAAAATTTTGCGTCGGCACAATTTGGCAGGCGGCGCCTATCGGCGGGTCGAATGCCTGCGGCGATCCGATTGTGCCGGTGCATAATGGCCCTGCAAGATACGTAAAAACTTACGATAAGGCGCACGATGCCGGTTTCGCAGATTAACCCCGGCAAAGACCGGCTGCGTAATGGCCGGGGCGTCCTTGACGTAGTTGCAGGTGCCTGCCTCAACCAATTCCGCGGCGGAATGGCGCAAAACATAAGCCGCCCCGGATAGTGATTTCAGAAACCCCTCCATCGCCGCATTCTGCCCGATTGATAAGGACACGCGCGTCAGGCCGGGCAACAGGGCAGCATGGGTGTGGGAAAATGCGGGCGAGTAATTGGCAAGGATGTAGTTGTCCGCCGTGACATCCGCCAAGGTATCAACATCCGTCGACACCATCACGTAGGTCACATCACCCAAAGGTTCGAAATGAATATCGGGATGGGTTTGCGGCGAATACAACACCGCCACATCCTGCGCGCCAGAGGCCAGATCGGCACACATCTGGGTCGAATAATCAGCCTCAACATAAATAACAGTATCAGGCAAGGCGCTGCGAAAATTGCCGATCAGGGTGTCAATCTCCAACCCGATCAGGTCGTGCTGAACGCCAATGCGCATGGTCACGCCCGCCATACCGGTATCGCGCACCGCGTGCAGCGCGGTGACCCAGGCATGGCGCAGGCTGCGGGCATGCGGCTCAAATCGCAAACCTTCGGTTGTCAATGCGGTGCCTGACCGGGATCGGCGGAACAACCGGCGTCCGACCGTCTTTTCCAACGATCCGATGCGACCGGACACGGTGGATTGGGTCACCCCCAATCTGTCGGCAGTGCGATTGAAGCTCTGGGTTTCGCACAGGTCCAGAAATGTTTCGATCAGTTCTATCTGCATGAATGAATTCTAATCGGATCTTCCGATTAATTCTATGTGTCTTTGCGAATTGATCGAAATGATTTCACTTACAATACTGGTCGGACGATCGGGGAGGATCAGATGACAGCACCAAGCAGAAAACCACGCAGTGGCGGGCGGGCGGCACGGGTGGCCCTGCGCAACGCGCCTCTGGCCGAAGACCTGCGGCCAGTGCGCGCCGGGCTTGAGGGCGGACAATACAAACCGCTGACCGATGCTGACGTCTTGCGCATTCACAACGCGGCCTTGGATGCGCTTGAACAGATCGGGCTTTCACAAGCCCCGCCATCCGGTGTTGAGGCCATGACGAAGGCCGGTGCGATCCTGGGCGATGACGGCCGGCTGCGTTTCCCGCGCGCGCTGGTCGAAGACATGCTGGCCAAGGCCGCGCGCAACATCACCCTGCATGGACGTGACCCGAAACATGATCTGGACCTGTCAGGTAACAGGGTGCATTTCGGCACTGCCGGGGCGGCTGTGCATATCGTCGATCTGGCGACCAACACCTATCGCGACAGCACCGCGCAGGATTTGCATGATGCAGCCCGGATCACCAATGCGTTGGATAACGTGCATTTCTTCCAACGGGCCATGGTGGCGCGGGATGTGACCGACAATCTGGAACTGGATCTGAACACGATCTACGCCAGCTGCGCAGGGACGACAAAGCACATCGGTACGTCATTCAGCGAACCGGATCATGTGGCCCCGTGCATGGAACTGATCCACCGCATCGCGGGGGACGAGGCGACATACCGGGCCCGGCCTTTCATCTCGAACTCGAACTGCTTTGTCGTCCCACCGATGAAATTCGCCGAAGAAAGCTGCATCGCAATGGAACATTGCATCCGCGCAGGCATGCCGGTGCTGCTTTTGTCTGCGGGTCAGGCCGGGGCGACGGCACCGGCACCCATAGCACTGGCCATCGTGCAGGCGGTCGCGGAATGCCTGGCCGGGGTGGTCTATGTCAATGCGATATCACCCGGTCATACGGCTGTCTTTGGCACATGGCCTTTCGTGTCCGACCTGCGGACCGGGGCGATGTCGGGTGGGTCCGCCGAACAGGCGCTGCTGACAGCGGGCTGTTCGCAGATGCATAAATTCTATGGGCTTCCTGGTGGTGCGGCGGCTGGCATATCTGACAGCAAACTGCCCGACATGCAGGCCGGTTGGGAACAGGGGATCACCAATGTGCTGGCCGGGCTTTCGGGGCTGAACATGGCCTATGAAGCGGTTGGAATGCACGCATCACTGCTGGGTTTCTGTCTGGAATCACTGGTGCTGGGCGATGATATCCTGGGTCAGGTCATGCGCTGCGTGCGCGGGATCGACGTGACCGCAGACAGCACCTCAATCGAGGCGATGAAAGCGGTCTGCCTTGACGGGCCCGGTCACTATCTGGGTTCTGAACAGACGCTGCAACTGATGCAGACGGAATATATCTATCCGACCCTTGGCAATCGGATGAGCCCCAAGGAGTGGGGCGAGGCCGACAAACCCATGCTGCTGGACAAGGCGATTGAACGCAAAAACGACATCCTCGCCAAGGCGCAGATCCAGATTGATCCGACGCTGGATGCGGCGATCCGGGCCGACTACAACATCTACTTCAACTAAGGAAACGCCATGCATTACGGGTATATCGGGCTGGGCAATCTGGGCGTCAACTGCGCCGCCTGCCTGCGCAAGGCGGGGTTGCAGGTTACAGCGACTGACCTTGATACATCACTCGCAAGCCGGATCAGGGAACTGGATTGCAACTGGGCCGACGATGCAGTCGGCGTGGCAAAAGCCGCCGATCACGTGATCACCTGCCTGCCCTCACCCGCCGTGACGGCCAAGGTTCTGGATGAAATCCTGCCCCATATGAACCCCGGCGCGCATTGGATCGAAATGTCGACATTAGGGCGCGACGAAGTGCTGGAAATGTCGCGAAAAGCCAGCGCGCAGGGGGTCCGAATGATGGAACTGCCCGTCACTGGCGGGGTCCATCTGGCGGCGCAAGGCAACATCACGATGCTGGCAGGCGGTGACAAGGATATGTTCGACCTGCACCTGCCCGCCCTGCAAGCGATGGGCAATCAGGTCTTTCACATGGGGCCACTTGGGTCCGCGGCGATCATCAAGGTGATCACCAACATGCTGGCCTTCATCCACCTCAAAGCCAGCGGCGAAGCCTTGATGCTGGCCAAACGCGGCGGGCTGGACCTTGGGCAGGCATGGCAGGCGATCAAGGCATCATCAGGCAATTCATTCGTCCATGAAACCGAAGGGGCGCTGGTGCTGAACGGGTCCTATGATGTGGGGTTCAACATGGACCTCGTGCTCAAAGACCTTGGGTTCGCAATGGATTTTGGCAAGGAATTCGAAGTCCCGCTCGATCTGGCCAGTGCGACAAGGCAAAGCTATGTGGCCGCACGGGCTGCCTATGGCGGTGAAGCGCAATCCCCCATGGTCGTGAAACTGCTAGAGGATTTGTTAAGTACCGATCTGCGTGCCGATGGGTTTCCCGCCAAACTGGAATAGCGTCACACGGTGGCAAAAAATTCGCGCCAGGCGGCAATCACCAGTTCCGGGCATTCCTCGGCCAGAAAATGACCGCCGGGCAAAGCCCAGCCATGCACATTTGCCGCACGTTCCTGCCACAGCGCCAGACTATCAAAATGGCGTTCAATCGCCCCATCCTTACCCCACAGCGTCAATAGCGGCATTTGCAGCAAACTTGGGTCAGAATCATCATGGGCGATATCAATGCCGGCGGCAGCGCGATAATCCTCACAGGCGCAGTGAATCAACACCGGATCGTCAAAACAGGTCAGATATTCATCCAACGCCTGCTGGACAAAAGGGGCGGGGGTTTTCGCCAGACCTATTGATTTGGTCAACCAGAAAAATGCCGGATCAGCCGCGATCAGCGTTTCGGGAAACGGGTGCGGCAAGGTCAACCAGTACCAATGCCAATAGCTATGGGCAAAGGCGCTATCACCTTCGCGATACATCTCGCGGGTGGGCGCGATATCCAGAATCGCCAACGCGCGGACGCGGTCGGGATGATCCGCCGCCAACCGATGCGCCACCCGCGCACCGCGATCATGCGCGCCGATCAGAAACTGCTCATGGCCCAACGCATCCATGACGGCGATCACGTCACTGGCCATCGCCCGCTTGGAATGGGGGGCGTGATCGGGCGCGCTGGGTGGTTTTACCGACCGGCCATAGCCACGCAAATCCATGCAGATGACGCGATAGTCACGGGCCAGATCAGCCGCCACGACATGCCACATCGCCGATGTCTGCGGGTATCCATGTAGCAACACCAAAGGCGGGCCATCGCCACCAATCCGGCAAAACATCGGGCCATCAGGGCCGTCAATAAAACGCTCTTCGAAGCCATCAAAGAAATCGGGGGCCACGGACGCGGCAGCAGCAGCGGGATGCATCAGAACTCCTTTGTTTCAGGAACCTAGCCTAGGGCAAGGACAAATCAGGGACCACCACAAAGCAGGTGCTACCGATCGGCGAACTAACGTAAGGTAACTCATTTCGATAGTGTGTCAGAAAATATTGCTGTTACACTTTTCGGACAAACCAAAAAATATGAAGTCCAACGGTTGGGGGAAAACCATGACATTTCACCGCGCAAATTTCCATTTCGGCACATTCGATGATGACGTTCTGACAGGCAGCGAAGGGCGTGACATCGTCTTTGGGTTCTGGGGCGACGACACAATCGACACCGGCGGCGGCAATGACATCATCTTTGGCGGCTGGGGCAATGACATCATTGATGCAGGCGCTGGCAATGATCGGGTGTTTGGCGGATTTGGCGATGACATCATCGCAGGCAGCGCAGGCGACGATTATATCCGCGGTGGATTTGGGCTGGACACAGTCACCTATGAAGGCGGGATCGCCGATTATGACGTCTCTGTCGGCAGCGGGTTCTGGGGCAAGACCACGGTCAAATCGCTGACCGATGTCACTGACGCGGGTACGGACAAGATTTTCGGGGTCGAGGCGCTTTATTTCGCTGCTGACGACTACACATTGTTTATCGACGGCACCAACAACGCCGTACTTGCCGGTGATGACACGGCCACAACGGATGAAGACAGCGTTCTGACAATCGCAACATCTGATCTTTTGGCCAATGATCAGGAATTTGATGGCGACACCATCACGCTGACATCCGTGGCCGCAACCAGTACCGCAGGGGCGACCATTACACTTGTCGATGGGTCCATCAGCTATGATGCGGGCGCGATCTTTAACGACCTGAACGCAGGTGAAACCGCGACAGATACGTTCACCTACACGGTCGACGACGGCAATGGCGGCACCGACACGGCGATCGTCACGGTCACGATCACAGGTAATGACGACACACCCCCGATTGAAGCGCGGATCAACGAATTCCACTATGACAACGCAGGCGGCGATGTCGGTGAATTCATCGAAATCCGGGTCAACGCGGGCGGCGACGCCTCTACACTCGCGGTCGAACTTTACAATGGCAGCAATGGCACCGTGTACAACACCCTGTCACTGCCCGCAGCGCCGGTCAGCAGCGATGGCACCTATGATTACTACGTGATCAACCTGCCTGCGAACGGGCTGCAGAACGGGTCGCCTGACGGGATCGCCCTGTCCAACGATGGCGCACTAATCGAATTCCTCAGCTACGAAGGCACACTTTCCGGCATTGGCGGTGCTGCAAATGGCGTGACATCAACCGATATCGGCGTTGCCGAAAATGGCGGAACCGATATTGGCGACAGCCTGCAACGCAATGATGATGGCACATGGGATGAGGCCGCGACCAACACATCAGGCGCGGCCAACATCCCCGTGCCCGAACCGCTGGTCGCACGGATCAACGAGCTGCATTACGACAACGACGGAACGGATGTGGGCGAGTTCATCGAAATCCGCGTCAATGCAGGTGGTGACGTATCGGCGGTTGTGGTCGAACTCTATAATGGCAGCAACGGGGCGCCATACAACACACTCTCTCTGCCCGCCGCCCCTGCCAGCAGCGACGGCACTTACGACTATTACGTGCTTAACCTGCCAACAAACGGGCTGCAAAACGGGTCACCCGATGGGATCGCCCTGTCCAATGATGGCACCTTGATCGAGTTCCTTAGCTACGAAGGTGAACTGACCGCAGTGGGGGGCAGCGCTGATGGCGTGACGTCCACCGATATCGGCGTCAGCGAAAACAGCGGCACCGTGATCGGCGCATCACTGCAACGGAACGAGGCGGGCAGCTGGGCCGCGACTGATGTGAACACATCCGGCGCGGCAAACGTCATTCCGGCTGGGCCAACGACGGCACAGATCAACGAATTCCACTATGATAACGCAGGTAGTGATGTCGGCGAATTTATCGAAATCCGCGTGGAAACGGGCGAAGACGTCAGCAACCTGTCGCTTGATCTTTATAACGGTAATGGCGGCGGCAGCTATGCGACTTTCGCGGTCAGCAGCGGCACAGTGACCAGCGATGGCACCTATGATTACTATGTCATCGACACGCCGGGCATCCAGAACGGCCCGGATGCCATTGCGCTATCCAATGATGGGGCAGTTGTGGAATTCGTTAGCTATGAAGGCGAAGTAACTGCAACAGACGGCCCTGCGGCTGGCCAGACATCCACGGATGTCGGCGTTGCCGAAACCAGCGGCACGGATGTTGGGCAATCATTGCAGCTGGGCACAGATGGCGTCTGGTTCGGGCCCTCCGCCGAAACCCGTGGCGCAGCAAATGAAGTTGTCGTCGAACCGGGTGAAGATCGGCTGATTAGCGAAATCCAGGGGAGTGGAGACGAATCCGCGCTGGTCGGCGATATCGTGAATGTAGAGGCGGTCGTGACCCACATCGTGTCCAACGGCTACTACCTGCAGGAAGAAGACAGCGACGCGGATGGCGACGCCACAACATCCGAAGGGATCTTTGTCTTTACCGGTAGTGCGCCAACCGTCAGCGTGGGCAATCTGGTGGGGATCACCGGCGAAGTGGCCGAATTCTTTGGCCTGACCCAGATCACGAATGTCAGCGCAACAGCGGTGATCGCGGCCGTCACTGCAACACCGACCGCCGCCAGCATCCTGCTATCGCCCGATGCAGCCCCGGATTACGAAGCCGTCGAAGGCATGCTGATCAATGTCACATCAGGCACACCTGACCCGCTGACAGTGATCGAAAACTTCAACTTTGACCGGTTCGGGCAGTTGGTGATCAGCGCCGGGGTGCAGACCCAGGCAACACAGCTTTTCGATGCCCAGACCGAGGCGGCAGAGATTGCTGCCCATCAGGAAGGAAACGAAAACAACCGGCTGATCCTTGAAGACGGGGTGGGGTCACAAAACCCCGACCAGTTCGAATTTGTGCCCGGTGGTCCGGGGGATAATGGCAACGGGTTCCTCGATGCGGGGGATGATTTCAGCAATGGCGGTTCAACACTGCGGCTTGGCACCGAACTGACCGACGATGTCACCGGCGTGCTGTCCTACGCATTTGGGGACTACCAACTGGTGGTCACCGAAACGCTGGATATCGACGAAAGCACCAATAGCGGCGCGCGGCAGGATAGCCCCGATGACGTGGGCGGCAGCCTGCAAGTGGCCAGTGTCAATGTGCTCAACTACTTCTCAACCATCGACGAACCGGGCGCAGGGTCAGGGCCAAATGGCCTCGACCCACGGGGTGCTGACAACCCCGAAGAACTGGTGCGGCAGACCGAAAAACTGGTCGCGGCCATCACCGGGACAGAGGCGGAAGTCTTTGCGTTGCAGGAAATCGAAAACGGTGGCTTTGGGGCGGACAGCGCGATCCAGACGCTGGTTGATGCACTGAATACGGAGGCCACTGCAACCGGCTCTGGGGCGTCATACGCCTTCGCCGACCCAACCACCGACGCGGGTTTCATTGGGACGGACGCGATCAGCACGGGTATCATCTATGATGAAAACGCCGTGCGGTTGGTGCATTCCGAATTCCTGGTGTTCAACGAATCCTCTGCGGCCGACACATTTGCGCTGGCGAACCTGCTTGATACGGCGCTGGGGACAAGCCGGGTTGGGGACTTCCAACGCAACCGGCCCTCGGTCGCGGCCACGTTCGAAGATCTTGAAACCGGCGAAACATTCACCGTTGTGTCGTCGCATTTCAAATCCAAAGGACCAAGCGGGCTGGATCGACTTGCAGATGCCGCACAGGATGCGATCGACAACGGGACGGCAACCGGGTTCACCCAGGCCGATGTCGATGCATTACGGGCTGATCCGAACTTCGATCAGGGCAACGGTCAGGGGTTCTGGAATCAGGTGCGGCTCGATGCATCTATTGAGCTGAGCGATTGGATCGAAAATGGCTATAATGGCGGCGGTACGGACAATTACCTGCTGCTGGGTGACCTGAACGCCTATGCCAAGGAAGATCCTGTGCAACATCTGGATGATGATGCCGGGCTGGTCGATCTGATTGACACGTTCATCGGGCAGGATGACGCCTATAGCTTTGTCTTTGACGGGCAACGGGGCACGCTTGATCAGGGATTTGCGGATGACGGGCTGGCCGGTTTTGTGACCGGGGCCACAGAATGGCACATCAATGCCGACGAACCTGATCTGCTGAACTACGATACATCCTTCAAGAACCCTGATTTCTTCAATGATGGGGTCTTTGCATCGTCCGACCATGATCCGCTGATCATCGGCCTGGACTTTGGGGGTGGCATCGGGATCGCCTAAATCATCAGGCGCGGCGGCAATCATGTCGCCGCGCAATGCCTACGCAGTGATCGCGCCCCATGATCCGATGATCGCCGTCAGGTCATCCGGCTTGTAGGAAAACATGCAAGCCTCATCTTCGACCAGCGCCAGTGCAGCGCCCAGCTCGCCCGCGATCACATCATCCAGACAGATCAACATTGGACCTTCGTGCTGCGGGTGCATCGTTTTGAAACGCTGGCGAAACGCTGGGATCTGATCGTCCCACATGGCCTGTAGGATATCGCTTTCGCCGCCTGTTTCGATAACTTTACCTGCATTAACATGGACCAGACCAACCATCTTGTCGGCATTCGCCTCCAGAAACCGTTCCATCGGCGGGGGCGGGGTGGCGTCCATATCGACCTCCCAAAGATCGGCCAGCCCATTAGCCGAAATCCCCGCATCGCCACTGCTGCCCAGTTGCTGGACAGGTGTGCTGCGCACAGTAATGACGCCCGTTGCCTCCCCCAATGCCGTCAGCAATGCGCTGGTATTTTCCAGCAGTTGCGGATCCTCACGGGAAAAAACCTGCCCGATGACATCGCTCGCACCGGGAACGTCCCCTTCAATCGCCACGATGCCCCGCATACGGCGACCAGCGACAACGGCACTGACGGTGGCGGCACCCATGCCAAAGACCAAAGTGCGCTCCAGAACGGTGTTGTCCACCTCAGCCAAAATCGCGACCAAAGGCGGCGGTGTGCCGCCTTGGCTGATCACGCGCGCGCCACCATCCGCAAAGACGGTTTCATCCGATGTTAACGCGCTTAGTTTGGTGGCAAGGGCGGTCAGGTCAGTCACGCAAATTGTCCCCGATAAATGCTCGTTTCAATATCACGCACCACCGCTGATTTTTGCCAGACATGGGCGAGCGTCCAATAGAAACGCTGCCACATCAACACCGGGTTTGCAGACACAACACAACACATCAGCAGGTTCGTCCGTGGCGCGCAGAAAGATACGCAGCTGATTATTTGTGGCAACAAATGCAGCGCTGCTGGGGGTGTCGCCAAATGCGGCGGGCTTCTTGGCCGTGCCAAGCGCCATTGCCGCCTCTGCGCAAAGGCGGTCAAGCGTCTCGCGACGATGGCTCGCGTCCGAATTTGTAATCAAAACCATCTGCGTTGATAAATCTGCGAATGCGACGGTTTCGCATTCCTCAAACTTATCGTGTAACGCGTCCAAAACGTCCGCAACCATGTCCTAAGCCCCAATTTCGTCCCACATCATTGTGACTACGTCAAAATAGTCACTTGTGGAAGCCCATCCAAGATGTAGGTCTGCCATGATGTGACGGATACATTTGTGGCGACTGCCGGGCCCGCAGAAAACCTTCAAGTCACCTATATCTGATCACGCGGTCACTGCGGGATGAACAAAGGGGTAACGCCATCCCAAAAACGGTATGCACCGCTTTTGATCGTTCAGAAGTAACATGAAAAAATCTGACCCAGATTTTTAGCAGGGCTGTGGCCGATATGTAGTTCGTGAGGCTGAAAAATCTGCGTCGCAGATTTTTCCTACGTCACTTTGCGGCTGCAATGGAACAAGTACCGCTTTGGGTCCTAACCCTAGCCAACACCACTTTCGGGTGATGCAGGTGGGCGGGCGCGTTTGGGCTGATCGGCATCCAATGGGCGTTGCACACGGCGCGGTATGACGGGCGTTGCCGGTGCTTCCGGCTCTTGCTCTTCTTCCGGCCCTGCCCCATCGGCGCCTTGCGCGCGCCTTCCGCTATTAAACAGCGGCTTTTTGGATTTCGCGGTCAATTCGCAAAGCGTGGCGATCGTATTGAGAAAATGGTCAACGAATGGGCCAGCGCCGCTACCATCCCAACGGTCGTAGTCATCCCCGGCTTCCAGTGCCTGGAGCAGTGAAATCGGGAATGTCCCGCCAAACAGACCATCTGTTTCACGCATGACACGCCGCAAAACCCGACGACGATCATTATCTGTGGTCAGCTTGTCATAGCGCGTGATCAGCAGAATCGAATTTTCGCGCACGACATCCGGCATCATCTCCCACACGGCGGCCTCTGACTGGCGCCAGGCCTGTGTGGCATGGGTACACCAGATCACGGCGTCAATTTCTGGCAAAACCCGTTCCCATACGTCCGAGCTCATATTGGGGTCGGAAATCCCGGGAAAGTCGACCAGGTCGATCACATCCAGAATATCGGCTTCCATGAACAAGCGGATCACGTGGGTTTCGTCGACCGGCACTGTTTCCAGCATATCAATGGAAACCGGTTCGGTCGTGCCGTCGACATCAACACGGTAGGGCTGTTCGCTGCCATACGACATCCAGACCGGTGACAGACGGGTGGCGGTCACTTTTTCGGGCAGGGGGCGTGCGCCCAATAACAGGTTCGACAAGGTACTCTTGCCGGCGCTGAACTCGCCCATCAACGCGATGCGCGGTTTGCGCGGCCCACCTGATCCGGCGGCCTGGTTACTCATTACGCTGTTCCTTCTGTTTCAGCCTGTGGCCCATCATTCAATTCCTCGAAGATGTAATCGAATAGTTCTTCGCGTTCTTGTTGGGCAGTAATACCGAAAATGTTTTCCAAATCGTCTACGCCGACCTGGGATTTATTGCTGATATCCGTCAGCAGCCCCCGCTGCTCGGACAAAAACTCGCTCAGCTCGCGTTCTGCCATCTGACGGATGCCCGTGGCTTGGCGTACTTTCAACTCATCCACGATCGGGGCGGTTTCAGCCTCGATCAGATCATAGAAACCGCTGGCAAAGGCACGATACCCTTTGCGGCGCTTCCACCAGCCTTTCCACCAGGATGTCTGCAAATCCAGCGCGATGGTCTGGCCAAGCGATACCGGGGCCGGAATTTCAGGGGCGGCCGGTGGGGTAATCGAAAAATTCTCGACGGAAACACCAAAGGCGGTGCGATATGTTTCGGCCAGATCGTTCGACGCCGCCGCATAAACCTGTTCACAGGTCGATGACACGTTGCGCCGCATCACCTGATAGCTGGTGCGCAGCAACATGCGCAGGCCATCCGGGCTATATTGCCAAACCTCATCTTCGCCATTGGTTTCCAGATGCTGCAAAAGCGATTCAAGCGCGCGGTCCAGAAAACGCTTATGCGACTGGTCCACCCGCGAACCGAACTGCTGGAACACGATATCAAGACGATCATTCAGGAATTTCAGGCTGTCAGCTTCCAGCTTGTCCAGATGGGCCAGCAACTGATCAGGGGGCATGACATCCACACTGTCACCCTCCATACGCATGGAGATCATGTCGCTAGACGCACGCACGCCGCCAACAAGGTTCAGCGCGCGTTTGCGCGACGCTGTCAGGACTTCGGCGCCCGGCCCTTCGGCAATACGTTCCGACAAGGCCTTATAAAGGGCAGGCACACCCGATAGTTGCCAGACCAATTCATTGGTTTCCATCCCGGCCGTACCGGAACCCAGCGCAACTTCGGCCCAGTTGAACAGGGCTGCGGCACTATCGGCAACGATATCATTCAGATCCTCAGACAGGGCGATATTGGCCCAATAGGCACTGCCAAAGATCACTTCCGGGTTTTCTGGACCGTTATTGTCGGCAAGGGTCTGCAGGATGCTTTCGCGAATTTCCGGGACCTGTGCAGCGGGATCGGACAATTCGTCGATCCGGTTCACAAAGATGATGACCTCGCGGGATTTCACGTTGGCGATCAACCGGATCAAGCCCATATCCATCGAACTCAACGCCTGGTGGGCAGACAGGACAACGACGCAAATGCGGCTATCGCGCAAGGCGTTGATGGTAATCTGCTCGCGCATCATGAACGTGTCGTTCACACCCGGCGTATCACGCAGACACAAAGGCATCGGGATGGCTTCAGCAGTCAGATACAGATCGGCGGACTTGGTGATATCAGCAAACTGGCCCTGCTGATCCTCTTCGTCCATATCCTCAAAATCATCGCCCATGCAGACATAACGCTGCACCAGCTCATCGTTCAGCTCGGCATAGTTATGTTTCTGGCCCAGCAACAATTCAAACTTGCGGCCAAGGCGGGCCTTGGTCTTTTCGCGCATCTCGGCGATCTGTTCGCGGACTTTCTCAAGCTCTTCATCGGCACCGGCACGGGATGACAGCTCACCGATTCGGCCACCATTTTCGACCAGATGGTCCCATTCACCCTGACTGAAAAACTGAAAAGACGCGGTTGGGGCATCGGCAGGCAGTGGGGCGTTCAGATGCAGGGACGTCACAACAGAGGTCCAGGGGTTCACATCCGCAGGCAGCAATTCAGGACGGCCGATCATCGCATTGACCAGCGATGTCTTGCCCGACTTGATCTGACCAATCATCGTGATGCTTGGCTCAAACGTGCGTAACTGTTTGATAAGTTTTGATGATTTCTTCTCTGCGTCTTGCCCGCCAAGCTTCACAACGTCCCCAAGGGTCGCCTCAAGGTCGGTGACCTCGTCATGGAATGCGTCCAGCTTTTCAAGGCCAAGCCGCATGAATGGGTGGTGCGCTGCAGGGACTTTGTACCCGTCTCCCTTTGTCAGCTCTTCCATCTTCATTCTTTTCCGTCCTCAAACACTTTGGTCGGGATCACCTTTATCAGTTGATCGCCCCCACGCCAAATCATGAACTATAAACCAGTTTTATTGCCATAATGGAAACAGACCAGCAGGGCAAAAGTGTGGCATAGTTTTCATAAAATTTTAAGTTCTCGCAACAACTTAAGCGGCAAGGTCTGCCTGTAGCTCGTGCTTTAGCTGAACAAGTAAACTGACCGCTTCAATGGCAGCGCTATCACGCTTCTCCATCTGCATCAATTGGACCAGATCAGCGGCATCCATGGCCGTATCCCGGGCAAGCTGCAACGCTGCATCCGCGTCATCGCCATTCTCGTTCAAATGATCGCTCAACCACTGCACATGTTCGACAGCCTGCGCCATGATTGCAGACGGGGCGTCGTCGCCCATCTGATCGATAACACCGGTCAGTGCCTGACCCTGTTCGGTCAGATAGGCAATTGCACTTTCATAAGCGGTACGGGTGGCGGGTTGCAGCGTCACGATATTGGCGTCGTCTGCGGCTTGCTCAACCTCCTCCGGCGCGGCGGGGTCAGGCTCCGGCTCAGCGGCTGCGGCCACCTCTGGTTCAGGCTCTTCAACAACTGGTTCCGGCTCTGGCGCGGGCGCAGGTGGCGGTGCAACCTCTTCTTCCGGGGCGTCCAGCAACTCGGCATGCTGGTGCAACAGAATGTCGGCCATATCGACGGCGGTTTGGCGGCCCATATCAACCTGTTTCAACACGGCCGAAATCAGGGCAGAACCGCCACTGCTGCGCATCAGGGCCTTATCAACCGTGCCATTAGGACGGCGCGACGCAATCGCCTGTTTTGTCGCAATTGGCAGGATCTGACTGAACTCTTCTCCCGCGACATGACGGATCTTGTCCATGGTTTGATCAAGCATGTCATTGGCGATCAAAAAATCCGACTTGGTGACCATCAAAAACGCATGGTCCTTCAAGATATCGGGCATCTGCGCCCACAAGGACTGCTCTGTCTTGTCAAAACTCTGGGTACACCAAAGGGCCACATCAATGCGGCCAGCGGCCCACTGGCTGGCACGCTGTAGCGCGGTGGGATCATCCGGGGTGACAACTTCCAACAGGCTGATCTTGCCCAATGCGGGCAACGGCATCTGCATCTCGACAAATGCGGGGGAAAGGGCGGCAACTTCGCGGCCATTGGCATGTGGCAAAGTTGTGCGGCTGCCATCAGCAAGCGTGCAAGTGGTCTGGGCGGTTTCGCCATGGGTCAGCAGAAGGGTTGGAAATTTCATAGTGTGGGGGACAACGATGGCCCCGACAAGAAGGTTCAGAATGGTGGATTTCCCTGAACCGGGCAGGCCCATCAAGCCAACGCGAACAGGCTTGCTGATCCGTTCAAGCAGCTTTTCCGCACGCTCTTGTGCATTCGCAGGCAAACGGCCAGAAGCCACTGCCTGCGTCAGTTTTTGCTGGACGCGTGCGCCCAAAGATCGATTCGACATTACTTTCCTCCGGCGGCGAGTTTAGCCGGAGGCGCAGCCTCATCAACCTCCTGTATCTTGGGGTCTGCATTTTTCGCCGATTGACCGGCGGCGGGATTGGCACCTGGCTTCTTGTCGACAGGCTTCACCGGCTTCACCTCTTTGACAACAGGGGGAAGCTGCAGGTTACTGCTGATCTTTTCATCACCACGGGCGGCAACACGACCTTCTGCTGCATCGTCCATCTTGACGACGCGGGTCATGTTTGTGCTCTCTTCGATATAGCCGGCGGGCTTGGCGCGGATGGCGCGGATCACCGGCTTGTTGTGGTTCAGCTTGATAACCGAAAACGAACAGTTGTCCTGGTCAGGGTCGGCAAGGGCTTCAATCGCCTCAAGAAGATGACCGCAAATCTCGGCGCTCTTGCGGCGGCGATAACGGTGCAAGATCTTCTGGATACGTTCATCCTCCAGATATTGCAGACCATCGCTGGACACGACGACGATGTCGCCGACCTGCAATTCAAACGGGGTCTTGGGGCAGTCAGACTTTGCAACACGGTCGCCCAGGATCACGGAGGTCAGACAGTTGCGGTCCGGGTGGTTCTTGCCAGCCACAGGGTCAAGCAGGCCCTGCTTGACCATGAAGTCGATCTGAGGGGCCATCGAATGGTCCTCGTTCAACTGCTGCATCTTGCCTGCACGATAATGGTACAAGGGGCTGTCACCAATGGACATCCAGAACATGCGGTTCTCAATCAGGACCAGCGACACCAGCGTGGCACCCATGCCCCGCGTGTCAGGGTGTTCCATGACATGTTCACGGACGCAGTTATTTGCGTTCACCGCAGCCGATGTCAGGTATTGCGGAATTTCATGTTCGAAATCGGTGAAATTTGCTGATTGGAACTTCAGCTCGCTATAGACTTCGGTCACGACGATCTTACTGGCCACGTCACCGGCGGCATGGCCGCCCATGCCGTCAGCAAGAACCACAACACCACTGTCCATACCAAACGGAAAGTCGGTAACAATCGCGTCTTCTTGATAGTCTCTACCGCCCTGACAAATCGCCGAAGCGACGTCAAAACGTGGTTCAGGCGATCGCCACATCTTCGTCATCCTCCCCGTCCGCATCATTGTCATCCCAGTTGAAGTTCTCGTCACATAGGGCGACAAAACGCAAAACCGTCTCACCGATACGCATCACATCACCTGTTTTCAGCAACTCGTTGCTGATCAAAGGCTTATCATTCAAACGCACAATATTTGATTTACCACCATGACCCAGCGTGAATTCATATGTCTCTGGGTCATAGACAATCGCCGCATGGTTCGTGCGGGAAATAGAGTTATCACCGAAATCAAGCTGCACCGCCTGATCATCACCGCGACCGATCTGGGACATTCCGGCAAATAGTGCAAAGCTTTCACCACGACCGGGGCCTTCAACAACGACGATCCAGCCAACCGGGAACTTGCTGCGTACAGCAGGGGGTGCAGCCTTCGGGGCATCATTGAAGATGTCGACAACATCACCGTCAGATTTGTCAAAACCGATCAACCGGGTCTTGGTCCGGCGAGACCGGGCGGGTGACCGGGCAGCCGCCGCCGATGCAGCGGCCGATGGCAGCTGCGGCGCGGCACTTGGCAATTCCGTCGAACCACCATCATCCATATCCCAGATATTGACGGCAGGCGCGCCTTGCGCGGCTTCGCCAGTATTCACCTTGGTGTTGATATTGGTCAGGATATCAGTAACGGCAACGTCTGAGCCAGATTGCTGGGACTGAAGCGTTTCATTTTCATCAACGATGGATCCGATGGTGTCGCGGTATGATTGTTCCAACGAATCAGCGCTATCGGCTGCGGAACTGCCGCCTTTCTTGCCGAAGAGTGCACGGAGAAATTTCATTTTACCTACCTTCCAATTTACGTCACAGACGCAGCTCGGTTTAACCTTCGCTCACTGTGTAGCTGAACGGCGCGACCCAACGGGTCTCCCCGCGCTGCACTTCAAAAGCGAACTGGCCTTGGCCATCACTCAATTCACGATCAAGAATTTCCGCAAGACTTTCGCGGCCATTCACAGGTTCTGCTGTCGTAATGTCGGTCATGACGACATCGCCAACCTCAAACACACCTTCAAGCTCTGCAGGGACGTCCTTGACGGTTGTCCGCCAGGCAGACCCGATAAACACGGTCTCGAAACGCAAGCCATTCTCCAGCGCAGTCTCCTGCACAATGGGGACGGACCAGCTATGCTCTTCTGACAGGCCGGTCGTCTCATCAAGTGTGCCGAAAAGCAGTTCAATCTGACCTGACTCGCTCGGCGAACTTGTAAACGACACAATGCTGGCCACATCCTCAATCGCGTCAACCTCAATACCATTGACCGAGGTAATGACCAAACCGGGCTTCACCCAAACGGGCGAGATAAAGCCGATTTCGCCGATCAGGTTCGATTCCGGGGCAGCGGGCTTGAACGGCAGTTCCACCGACCAGTTTCTTTCAACGGCAGAAATGATCACTTCATTGCCAGGAACGATGGCCGCAATCGCATCAACCGATGGGCCGGTCCCGACCGAGGCGACAACCTCTGGGGTGCCGGGCAAGACAACAGACGGTGTAGTGCTTTCAGGCAATGCGCTGCTGGCAACCTGGCTTGGCAACTCTGCGGCGGCGTCAGGCTCGTTGACGGTTGGACGCGGGGTCGCAAGCGGTTCAGGCAATGGCGCGGGTGCTTCGACCTGCGGGACAGCCGCGATTTCCACGCTTTCAGGGCGCGGGGTTGGTCTGACAACCGGGGTTGGCTGCTCAACGACTTCGGGGCCGGACACAACATCAGAACGGGGCGCGGGGTTTTCGCTTGGCGCTGGTTCGGCTGCGTCAACAATGACCGGTGCGGTCGGCGGGGTCGCCTCTTCAACGACCGGTGCAGGCTCTTCCACAACGGGGGCGGGTTCTTCAACAACCGGGGCGACAGCTTCTTCGATCACCGGTGCAACCGGCTCTTCAACAACGGGCGCAACGGGTTCTTCGACGACAGGGGCGGGTTCTTCAACCGCAGCCACTTCTTCAGCCGGGGCCGGTTGCTCTTCTTCCGCTGGTGCTGTGGCAACGGTTTCAGGCTCGGCCACTTCCGGCGTGACCGCAGGTGTTTCTGCGACGGCAGGGGTTTGCTCAACGGCAGGCGTTTCAACAACAGTCGCAGACGCGACCTCAACCGGGGCCGGATCGGTGTCACCACCGGACGTCATGACATACGCACCGGCACCAATCAGCAAGGCAACCACAGCGGCAGAGCCCAAAAGAAGGGGCATCTTTGACTTGGATTCACCACCAGCGGCAGCAGCGCCTTCAGCACCAGCAGCGGGATTAACCACGTTCAGGGCGGTGACATTGCCTTCAACACCATCCATCATGTTGATCCAATCCTGCGCGGATTGCAGACGGTCTTTCGGCAGAACGGCAAGCGCCTTGTCAATCGCGGCAAGGAAATCCGTGTCGTATTCGTCAAACCGGCCAAGCAGCGGCACATAGGGATCAGGCTCACCCGACGCGATGGCCGCCAATCGGGCCTGCGAATTGGGGGGCACATCATCCGCAATCAGATGGTGGAAGGATGCAGCCAATGCATAAAGGTCTGAACTTGGGCTTTGATCAGAACCGGCAATATAGAATTCCTGCGGGGAATAGCCGTCCTTGACCACACGCAACGCCGACAGAACGCGGCTTTGCTTGGTGGCCTCTTCACGGGCAGCGCCAAAATCGATCAGGACCGGATGAAACTGCGAATTGATCAGGATGTTATCTGGGGAAATGTCACGGTGCAGAATGTTCTGGTCGTGAATGAACCCAACAGCGCCCAGCACTTCCTTCAGGATGTTCTTGATCTGTGGCGGGGTCAGACCCTCATTCGGGTCCTCGATGATATCAAGCAGATCGCGGCCCTCAACGAAGTCCAGCGCCATATAGGCGGTTTCGTTGTCTTCAAAGACTTGGTGGACACCGACGATATTCGGGTGATCCAACTTGGCAAGGCTACGGGCTTCCTGAACAAACAGGCGCACGATTGATTTCAGTTCGTTCTGGTGGGCGCGCGAACGGGCTTGCACAACGTACCGGCTCCGGCGGCAGAACGCCCCGGGGAAACACTCTTTGATGACGACCTTACGCTCAAGGCTGTCATTGGCAAGATAAGTGATGCCAAAGCCGCCCGCGTTCAGGAACCGTTCGATGGTGTACTGGCCATGCATCAACTTGGTGCCTGGCTTCAGTTCATCAACGAAATTGTCCTTGTCGTCACTGCTATCTTGTACCTGCGCCTTACCCATCTCACATCCAGCTTTCAAACTTCGGCGGCTAAGTGGTTCTACCACAAACCTATAGTGTCTAGTCTCATTCAAATTGGGCTAAAAAGTGACGCCAACTTGTTGTTTCATGGCCCTTAATCAAAGGGTTTCGGTATGATTATCACACGATCAAGAAACAGTCTTTGGCAATTTTCCGCCTATTCGCCCTTAAAAATACTCGATTCCCGGGATAGCAACGACATTCATCATCTCAAAGATGAACGTTTGGTCACAAATGTGGAAAACCCGGCATTCTGCCAGCTTCTCTGAACCAAGCCCTCCCGTCCCATGAGAATCGGCTGTGATTCTGCCTTGCTCCCTAACTCAGGCATCCTTCATGATTCCTTTACATTTTTCGGTATAGCGGCATCGCCGCAAAGCAGGAAACCCTCCTTGTAGGTATTGCGCCAAAGTTGCAGCATCCGCGCAACGGAGGGTAACAGGCGATGACACGGATATTTATCAACGGTTTCGGGCGGATCGGTCGGACGGTGTTGCGTGCCTGGGCGACAGGGCGGGCACCTGACCTGCAAATCGTCGGCATCAACGATATCGCGGCATCCGATCTTTGCGCGCATCTGTTTGCCTATGACAGCGTGTTTGGACCCTACCCCGGACAGGCAGAACTGATCGGCGACGCATTGGTTGTCGATGAAAAACCCATCCCGCTGCACCGCACCCCGGATATCAGCACGCTTGACCTTGATCAGGTGGACATCCTGCTGGAATGCACGGGCAAGGCCAATTCCCGTGATATCGCCACGCGCGGTTTAAAGGCCGGGGCGCGGCGTGTTCTGATCTCCGGGCCATCTGATGCCGCCGACCTGACCATGGTATTGGGGGCCAATGACGATCTGCTCGATGATCAGCTGATCGTCTCAAATGCCTCCTGCACCACCAACGCGCTGGCCCCGATCGTCAAGCTGCTGGATGACACATGGGGGATCAAAACCGGATGGATGACGACGATCCACTGCTACACCGGCAGCCAGCCCACGATTGATGCACCGCGCGGCGACATGCTGCGCAGCCGGGCTGCCGGGCTGTCGATGGTGCCCACGACCACCTCTGCGCAGCGGCTCCTCAATCAGGTGTTGCCTGATATCGCCGGCCGGATCGAGGCGGCGGCGGTCCGCGTGCCAACCGCCAGTGTTTCGGCTGTTGATCTGACGGTGACATTGGACAAAGCCGCCAGCCTTGCTGATGTGCATGACACGATCCGGCAGCAATCAGGGATCATCGGCTGGACAGACAAGCCGCTGGTGTCGTCAGACCTGCGGGCACGTCCCGAAAGCCTGATCATCTCGCTACCTGAAACGCGGGTCACATCAGGCGGGCTGGTGCGGGTCTTTGGCTGGTATGACAATGAATGGGGGTTCTCCTGCCGGATGCTGGATGTTGGGGGAATAATCGGCGCGCAGGCCGCGGGCAAAGGTTAACAAACCACCACCGCACGCATGTTTAATGGGGGTGGGGCTGTCAAAAGGGTCCGACGTTTTGCCGACGTCTGGCCGACGCTTTGCCGACCGGGCTTTTCGGGCAAATCCCCTTCGTTAACAGTTGATTCGCAATCATGGCGGACTTGTGCAGTGCCGCACACCCCACCCGCAGCGGGCGCAGCGTTAAGCGCTTTCCCTCATCGGTGTCCCGCATTAGGTTCGATCAGACATGCCAAAAGGTGACCATCATGCCCGCCATCGTCTCTGTCCAGAACCTGCGCAAGGCCTATGCTGGCGGGTTTGAGGCCCTCAAATCCGTCAATCTTGATATCGAAGATGGTGAAATTCTTGCCCTGTTGGGACCCAATGGTGCGGGCAAAACAACTTTGATTTCAACGATCTGCGGGATCACCGTGCCCACATCCGGCAGCATCACCGTCGGCGGGCACGACACACAGACCGATTTCCGGGCCGCACGCAAACTGATCGGTCTGGTCCCGCAAGAAATCAACCTGGAACCGTTTGAGACGGTTTTCAACACGGTCAGCTTCTCACGCGGGCTTTTCGGCAAACCCCGCGATGAAGCCAAGGTTGAGGCGATCCTGAAACAGCTGTCGCTGCATGATAAGAAAGACAACAAAATCATGATGTTGTCCGGGGGGATGAAGCGGCGAGTGCTGATCGCCAAAGCGTTGGCCCACGAACCGCAAGTCCTGTTTCTGGACGAACCAACCGCCGGGGTCGATGTGGAATTGCGCAAGGATATGTGGGACGTGGTCGCCGGGCTCAAGGCATCCGGCGTCACCATCATCCTGACCACGCATTACATCGAAGAAGCCGAAGCCATCGCCGACCGGATCGGGGTCATCAGCAAAGGTGAAATTCTGCTGGTGCAGGACAAGGCGGACCTGATGGCACAGATGGGGCGCAAGCAAATCCAGATCGAACTGGCACAAGCTGTGGATGACATCCCCGACGCTTTGAAATCCTATGCGCTGGAACGGGCGGATGACGGGCTCAGCCTGATCTACAGCTATGACACGACGGGCGAAAGAACAGGGATCACAACCTTGCTGAATGATCTACAAAAGACCGGATTGCAGATGAAGGACCTGCAAACACGGCAAAGCAGCCTGGAAGATATCTTTGTTGATCTCGTGAAGGAAACAGCATGAACTTCAACGCGGTCTGGACCATTTACATCTTTGAAATGCGGCGTTTTTTCCGCACGATGACGCAATCCATCGTCTCACCGGTTCTCTCAACATCGCTGTACTTCGTGGTCTTCGGCACAGCCATTGGCAGCCGGATCCAAGAGGTAGAGGGCACAAGCTACGGCGCGTTCATCGTGCCGGGGTTGATCATGCTGACGGTGATGACACAAGCGACCTCCAACGCGAGCTTTGGGATATACTTCCCCAAATTCATCGGCACGATCTATGAACTGCTGTCCGCGCCAGTCAGTTTTCTAGAGATCGTCGCAGGCTATGTTGGCGCTGCGGCCACAAAGGCGATGTTCATCGGGGTCATCATCCTGATCACGTCGTTCTTCTTCGTCGATATCAGCATCGCACATCCACTTGCGATGGTGGCCTTTCTGACGCTGACCTGCATCAGTTTCGCCTTGCTGGGCTTTATCATCGGGATCTGGGCAGGGAATTTCGAACAATTGCAACTGATCCCATTACTGGTGATCACGCCCTTGGTGTTCCTCGGCGGGTCCTTTTATTCCATCAGCATGCTGCCACCGATCTGGCAATCGATCACATTGTTTAATCCGGTCGTTTACCTAATCAGCGGCTTCCGCTGGTCGTTCTTCGGAACAGCAGATGTGTCCATCGGTCTGTCACTTTTTGCCATCGCACTTTTCACCGGCGCGTGCCTCGCCTTCATCTGGTGGATCTTCAAGACCGGGTGGCGGATCAGACAGTGACCTTGCGGGCGAACCATTAAGGTTTAAGTAGGCGGTTATGAAATATATTCCGTTCACAAAAAATGAACCCTTCGTCGCCGTGATCCGATTGCAAGGGGCCATCGTCAACAGCGGGCGGGGCCTTGATAACCCCGGCCTCGCGCCGGTCATTGAAAAAGCGTTCAGCAAGGGCAAACCGGCTGCCGTCGCGTTGGAGATCAACTGCCCTGGCGGATCGCCCGTGCAGTCATCCCTGATCGCCGCCCGCATCCGGCGGCTGGCCGCAGAAAAGAAGATCCCTGTTTTCGCCTTTGTCGAAGACGTTGCCGCATCCGGCGGTTACTGGCTGGCCTGTGCGGCGGACGAGATTTTCGTCGATGATTGTTCGATCACCGGGTCGATCGGTGTGATCAGCGCCAATTTCGGCGCGCATGAACTTATCAACAATTATGGGATTGAACGGCGGGTGCATACTGCGGGAAAATCCAAATCTATGATGGACCCGTTCAAGCCCGAAAAACCAGCCGATGTGAAACGGCTCAAAGGCTGGTTGGAAGATATCCACGAAACCTTCATCGCTTATGTCAAATCGCGGCGCGGGACGAAGCTGGCCGAAAACCCTGACCTGTTCACGGGCGAGGTTTTTATCGGGCAGAAAGGCATTGATGCCGGTCTGGCCGACGGAATCGGACATCTTGCGCCCGTCATGAAAGAACGGTTTGGCGACAAGGTGACGTTCCGGCGTTACGGGCAAAAGAAGTCGCTTCTGTCACGGTTTGGCGCACAATTGATGGGTGATGCTGTCGGTCAGATCGAAGAGCGCGCAGCATTTGCACGGTTCGGCCTATGATCACCAAGATCATCGTATTCTTCCTCATCTTCATGGTGGTGTTGTCGATCTTTGGAAAATTCCGGTTTCCCGGGCAGGAAAAGCTCGCCAGCGCAAAATGCCCGAAATGCCTGCGCTTCAAGATTGGGAAAGGTCCCTGCACTTGCGAAAAGACACGATCATGAAGGCGCTTGTCACAGGTGCCGGCGCGCGATTGGGGCAGGCGATGGCGCTGCATCTTGCCAAACGCGGTTATGACGTCGCCGTGCATTACGCCGGTTCAGAAAGTGGTGCGCGCGAAACAGTCGCTCAGATCGAAGCCATGGGCCAGCGCGCAATAGCCTTGCAGGCGGACCTGCTGAACGAAGATGATAGCGCAGCCCTTGTCGGGCGGGCTATTGCAGCGCTGGGCGGGCCGCTTACGTGTCTCATCAACAATGCGTCCGTCTTCGAATATGACAACATGCAAACGGCGACCCGCGAAAGCTGGGACCGGCATATGGAATCCAATCTGCGCGCGCCCTTCGTCCTGACGCAGCACTTTGCGGCCCAAGTGCCTGATCCTGAACTGGACGAAATGGGGGAACCTGTGGCAGGGGCGTTGATCATCAATATGCTTGATCAACGGGTTCACAAGCTGACGCCGGAATTCATGAGCTACACGATCGCCAAAATGGGGCTATGGGCGATGACCCGAACAACCGCCCAGTCATTGGCACCTCGCGTCCGGGTGAATGGCATCGGCCCAGGGCCGACCTTGAAGGGGCATAATCAAAGCCAGGCACATTTCGACAGGCAACGCGCGGCGACTGTCCTGAAACGCGGCTCCAACCCCGCTGATATCACCGCTGCCCTTGGATATTTCCTTGATGCGCCGGCGGTGACGGGCCAGATGCTTGCAGTCGATGGCGGGCAACATCTGGCTTGGGAAACGCCGGATGTTCTTGGGGTTGAATAGCCGTGAAAGAAAGTTACGCACCGGAACCCTCAGCCATTCACGAAACTGTCACAATTAACCTATTTTTCAATGAGTTAACCAGATATCAATTAAAATATATAATGATATCAATGGTTTGAAAAAGTGCCTATTTTTTGTGCAAACTGTTGAAGTCAGCCGAAAACAACGAAAATTTCCTATTCTCAGGGATTAACCCACGGAGTTATCCACAGAATAAGTGGATGCCTTTTCTCTTGCCCCCGACCCGCTACCATTGCAGCCAAACGAGAATCACGGACCCGTGAACATGAGCGCGCAGACAAAGACAGGACATGACATCATCCACAGCTATCTGCGAACGCTTGATAGCTCTCCCGGGGTTTACCGGATGCTGGATGCCGACAGCCGCGTTTTATACGTTGGAAAGGCGCGCAATCTGAAGGCACGGGTCAGCAGCTATGCCCGCCCCGGCCAGCATTCCCCCCGCATCGCCCGGATGATCCGCGAAACCGCCTCGATGATGTTCCTGACAACAAGGACAGAGACCGAGGCGCTTTTGCTTGAACAGAACCTGATCAAGCAGTTGAAGCCGCGCTATAACGTGCTGCTGCGCGACGACAAATCCTTCCCCAATATTCTGGTGGCCAAGGATCACGCCTTTCCGATGATCAAGAAACATCGGGGCGCGAAAAAGCAAAAGGGCAACTATTATGGCCCCTTTGCCGGGGTGGGTGCCGTGAACCGGACGCTGAACCAACTGCAGCGCGTGTTCCTGCTGCGGAATTGCTCCGACAGTGATTTCGAAACCCGCACGCGCCCGTGTCTGCAATATCAGATCAAGCGCTGCTCTGGCCCCTGCTGCGGGCTGATCAGCGAAGACGATTACGCGGGCTCGGTCCGTGACGCCGAACAATTCCTGCAAGGGCGCACCAAAGGGATACAAGAGGCGCTGGCGACGCAGATGCAGGCCGCATCGGCCGCCATGGAATTTGAACGCGCCGCTGCCCTGCGCGACCGGATCAAGGCCTTGACCCAAGTGCAGTCGGCCCAAGGCATCAACCCGCAATCGACAGCAGAGGCGGATGTGATTGCGCTGCATCGCGACAGGGGGCAGGCCTGCGTGCAGGTGTTCTTTATTCGTGCTAACCAGAACTGGGGCAATCACGACTATTACCCGCGGATTAGTGGCGACGAAGACCCGTCTGAGGTGATGGAGGCCTTTGTCGGCCAGTTCTATTCGAACCGCGAACCGCCCCGCATGCTGATCCTCTCACATGGGTTGGATAATGATGATCTGATGACCGCCGCACTTGCTGAAAAAGCAGGGCGTAAGGTCGAGATCATCATCCCCCAAAGGGGTGAGAAAGCCGACCTGGTCCAGAACGCCCTGCGCAACGCCCGCGAAAGCCTTGCGCGCAAGATGTCAGAGACCGCGACGCAGGCAAAACTGCTGAAAGGCGTGGCCGAGGCGTTTGATATGGAGAAGGTTCCGCAGCGGATTGAGGTCTATGACAACTCGCATATCCAAGGTGCGCATGCGGTCGGTGCGATGGTCGTTGCTGGCCCTGAAGGGTTCGACAAAAACCAGTATCGCAAGTTTAATATCAAGGATACCACACTGACACCTGGGGATGATTTCGGCATGATGAAAGAGGTGCTGACGCGCCGCTTTCAACGGCTGCTGAAAGAGGATCCCGCACGCAGCCAGGGCACATGGCCCGATCTGTTGCTGATCGACGGGGGTGCCGGTCAGGTCAGTGCCGTGCAGGAAATCATGGATGATCTGGGTGTGGCTGATATCCCCATGGTAGGCGTAGCAAAAGGTGAAGACCGGGACGCGGGCAAGGAAGAGTTTTACCGCACCGGGAAGCCTGTTATGGCCCTGCGCCACAACGACCCCGTGTTGTACTTTATTCAACGCATGCGAGACGAGGTACATCGTTTCGCCATTGGTACCCACCGGGCGAAACGATCCAAAGCCATCGGCGCGACGCCCCTTGATGACGTCCCAGGTGTCGGTGCGACACGCAAACGTGCGCTGCTGGCGCATTTCGGGTCAGCCAAGGCAGTCGCACGGGCAAACCTGACAGACCTGAAAGCCGTGGATGGGGTTTCGGCGAATATGGCGCAGGTGATCTACGATTTCTTTCACGAAAACGGGTAAGGCAATTTCTATTATAGAAATTGCACACAAATCCTCATCGAGGATTTGCAGTCAGACTTTCTTAGAAAGTCTGTTTGGCGCGGCGCAACAAAAAACGCCTACCAAAGGGCAGGCGCTTTGCTTTGTCTTGACCAAAAAGATCTTTGCTTAGCGGCGCAGACCCAGACGCTTGATCAGGTCCTGATAGCGAGCTTCATCCTTGGCGCGTGTGTAGTCCAGAAGCTTGCGGCGCTGGGCCACCATCTTCAACAGACCACGGCGGCCATGATTGTCTTTCTTATGAGTCTTGAAATGCTCTGTCAGGGTCGCGATGCGGCTGGACAGAATGGCAACCTGAACTTCGGGCGAACCTGTGTCGCCGTCCTTGGTTGCAAAATCCTTCATGACTTTTGCTTTTTCTTCAGCAGTAATCGACATCGGGGTCTCCTTTGGGTTGATATGTGGATGGCACGATCCGGGATGTCGTCCAGAAAGGCCCGTGGAGGGTCTGTTCACAGTGATTCTGCGCGCAGATAGGTGCGTTTAGTTTGTATTGCCGCAGAAAGAAAGAGGCATGTTTACATGCTGTACTGCGTCAAACAGTTTTCGTCAGCTGCACGCCGTTCAGGTTCAGCTCAGTCAGGTTGGTGAATGTCGCCACAACGTCCCCATCGGCCAGCAGCATCAGCCCATTATCGGATAAGGCAGTGCTAAGCTTGGGTGGTGCATCACTGTAGTCGATTTCGATAACGTCTTCCTTTGGATCAAAATCCTCGACCACGGCATTGATCGCGCCTGACATGGCAAAGGTATCGGCCCCTGCACCACCGTGCAGGTTGTCACCGGTGCCCCCCATCAGCACGTCATCACCCGCACCGCCATTCAGGAAATCGCGGATATTATCGCCGCGATCATAAAGCACGTCATCGCCTGACCCACCGTGAAGCGTATCGGCACCGTCACCGCCGACCAATACGTCGTCTCCGAGCGACCCAAGCAACGCGTCGTCGCCATCGCCGCCCATCAGGATGTCGTCACCGTCGCCACCGTTCAGGGTGTCGTCACCCGCCCGTCCAGCAATGATGTCATCGCCGACATGGCCGTAAAGGGCGTCATCACCCTGTTCACCATCAAGGATATCATCGCCACGACCACCATGGATTTCATCATCACCCATGCCACCCGCAAGATGATCATCGCCATCGCCACCATGGATGTAGTCATCGCCAGCACCGGTTTTGACATAATCATCGGCATCACCACTCACGGCAATGGTATCGTCCTTTTCGGGTTCGATCATCGCGTCAAGCGTCGCAACCTCAACACTTGGATCGTCATCATCATCCTGCTCCGATGGTGCGGATTGCGTTTCTTCTGGCGCGTCATCAAAGTTGATCAACAGCGCAGACGCAGCAATGCCCATCAGGCCAAGTATGGCAAGCATGGTAAACCTATTCTTTATGGTCGCCCCCGACCCGTCAGGCGATGTTCATAGCATGAATTGGTGATGATCCCGCATTGAAACTGGGGACAAGGTTAATGCGACCAAAGCATGGGTTGTTGCGCATAGCTGATATAAAGCGGATGCCGGGGGTGGCCGTCCTTGGTCAGACCCAACATATACAGTTCCCGGCCAGAGCGGCGCAGAACGGCCGCCATTGCCGACCCACGATCCATATGCGCCCCATGTGTGCCCCACGCCGCCACGATCACATCCGCCCAGCCGACCCCGTCCAGAATGACGGCGTCATTGTCCGGCCCGACGGGATCGACAGCTTGCCGCATCTTGCGTGGGTCCGTTTCGCGCCAGGCAAAGATATTGGTCACCTGAAAGGCGCCAAAGCCAAGCGCCCGCGCCCGACGTTCACAGCGTTCGACAGTCGGATCATTCTGAAGCTCTGTCGCCCTGGATGGGTTCAGCATGATGAACAACACCCGCTTCCCCTTGACATCCCAGACCCGGGTGAGGGCGTAGCGATAGCGCTCGCAATCGGAATAGAGCGCGGTTGACACGGTCGAGTCCTTGGTATGGGTGCGCGTGATCATGGGCGAATGCCTTAGGGATTGAAAACGCGGCTTGGCTGCAACTCTCCGCCCCGATAGGCCCCAACCGCAATCGCCTTGCCATCATAGGACGCCCATACTTCCTCGCCGAATTCCACATCCGTTGCGATCACCGAGGCTGGGTTGCCATTACGCAAGCGTGCAACGCTTTCGGCAAGGCAGCGGACCTCTGGCAGGCTATCCAACCCAATTTCCAACGGTTTGAGGAACGCATCCAGATCGGGCGTTTTGGCCATCTCATCAACCTGCTCCAGCGTCACGCCATCTTCTGCCTGAAACGGGCCGGACCAGATCCGACGCAGTGATTTCACATGGGCCTTGCAGCCCAAGGCATCGCCCAGATCACGGGCGATAGCCCTGACATAGCCCCCTTTGCCGCAGGTCATTTCAAGCACGGCATGGTCGGGATCGGGACGATCAACCAACAGCAGTTCTTCCACCCACAAAGGTCGGGCCGCCAGTTCCATTTCGGTGCCTTCGCGGGCCTTTTTATAGGCGCGTTGTCCATCCACTTTCACAGCCGAAAACTGCGGCGGCACTTGCATGATGTCGCCCACAAACTGGCCCAACGCCCCCTTGATCGCGTCATCATCCGGGCGCAGATCGCTTTGGCCAATCACTTCGCCCTCGGCGTCATCGGTATTGGTGGCCTGACCCAGCCGGATGGTAAAGCTGTAGGCCTTCATCGCATCGGTCACAAACGGCACCGTTTTCGTGGCTTCCCCCAGTGCGACGGCCAGCACACCGGTCGCTTCAGGGTCCAGCGTGCCTGCATGGCCTGCCTTCCTGGCGTCTAGTGCCCAGCGGACCTTGTTCACGACAGAGGTCGATGTAATGCCTGCGGGTTTGTCCACGACCAGCCAGCCGGAAATATCGCGCCCCTTGCGTTTGCGTGCCATGTCTTTGCCCTTTGCCAGAATTTTGTCCTGCTATTGCGATGTAGCGGCACGGTCAAGATCAGGTGGCGTTATCCTGTTCGAGCACTTCCAAAAAGGCGTCACCAAATCGCGCCGCGTATTTTTCGCCCAAAACCCGTATCAAATGACCTTTATCCGGGTTCCGCATCTGCGCAACTTTGGCAATCAGGGAGGCAGAGCAGCTCATCGGTTTGTCTTGGCCCTGCGGGCCGCGTGACAACCTGGCCTGTGCATCAAGCAAGCGGTCATAGATCGCGCCTTCATCCTGCCCAGCCAGTTTGCGACGCGCCGGGTGCATCTCTTCGACCGCGCCGGCAATCACTTCGAGGAATGCTTGCCCATAACTTTCCAGCTTTTTGGCACCGACGCCCCCGATCTGGGCCATTTCGTCCAGCGTCATCGGTTTCGTTTCGGCCATTTCGATCAGCGTGCGATCGTTGAAGATGATATAGGCGGGCGCATTCGCCTGTTCGGCCAGATAGCGCCGCTGCGCCTTGAGTGCAGAGAGGAGCGGCGCATCTTCATCGCTGACCAGCATACGCACCTTGGGCCCTGATTTGGCAGCCTTGATCGTGTCGCGGCGCAATTCGATGCTGGCCTCGCCCCGCAGGATAGGCCGGGCGTGTGGCGTCATGCGCAAGGCGCCATGCCGATCCCTGTCCGGGCGCAGCAGGTCATGACCCATCATCTGCCGAAAAATCGCCTGCCACTGGCGTTTGTCATATTCCTTGCCAACCCCAAATGTTGGCAGGGCGTCGTGACCCCGTTGCGCAACCTTTTCGGTGCGGTTACCCATCACGATGTCAATCAGATGGCCTGCGCCAAACCATTCTTCGGTACGCAATGCGGCAGACAAGGCCATACGCACCGCCGTCGTGCCGTCAAAGACCTCTGCTGGTTTGTCGCACAGATCGCAATTGCCACAGGGTTCAGAGGTTTCCCCGAAATAGCCCAGCAGGTTCTGACGGCGACAGCGCAATGCCTCTGCCAAACCCAGAAGCGCATTTAAACGGCCATGATCGGCTGCACGCCGTTCGGTTGGGGCAAGGCCTTCGTCGATTTGTTGACGGCGATAGCGGATATCATCGGGGCCAAACAATGTCAGGGTCTCAGCTGGGGCACCATCACGGCCTGCCCGCCCAATTTCTTGATAGTAAGCTTCGATTGATTTGGGCAGATCGGCATGGGCCACCCAGCGAATATCAGGTTTGTCGATACCCATACCGAAGGCCACGGTGGCGCAGACGATCAACCCGTCTTCCCGTTGGAACCGGCGTTCGACGATGCGCCTGTCCTCGGCCTCCATCCCGCCATGGTAATGGCAGGCGCTGTGGTTTGCGTCATTCAGCGCCTTCGCCAGGGTTTCAGTCTTGGCGCGGGTGCCGCAATAGACGATGCCGGACTGCCCTTTGCGGGCGGCGGTAAAGTTAAGGATCTGATTGCGCGGCCCATCCTTGACCGCAAAGGCAAGATGGATATTGGGCCGGTCAAAGCCACGCAGGAAGGTGGCGGGTTGTTGTCCGGCGAACAGCTTTTGAACAATCTCGTCGCGGGTTTCTGCATCTGCGGTCGCGGTGAAGGCGGCGAGCGGCACATCCAGCATCTGGCGTAATTCGCCGATGCGTAGATAGTCCGGGCGAAAATCATGGCCCCATTGGCTGACACAATGCGCCTCGTCCACAGCGATCAGACTGACACCGGCACGATTTAACATCTGCATCGTGCCGCCAGAGGCCAAACGCTCAGGCGCCATGTAAAGCAGCTTGAGCTTGCCTGCTTCCATCGCCTGCCAGACGGCTTCGGTTTCTTCGGCGGTGTTTCCCGATGTCAGCGCGCCTGCCTCGACACCCGCCTCACGCAGGCCGCGCACCTGATCCCGCATTAATGCAATCAGCGGCGATATCACGACCGTCACCCCTTCGCGAACCAGGGCGGGCAGTTGAAAACAAAGCGACTTGCCCCCGCCGGTTGGCATGATGGCAAGCGTATTCTGGCCCTGCGCGACCGCATCTACAATTTCCTGCTGACCGGGACGAAAAGCGTCAAACCCAAAAACATCAGAGAGTAGCGTGGCCGTGCGCATCAATCCCGGGAACCTGTTTTTGTGCATGCTTCTGCGCGGCACAATCCCATGCCAAGAATCGGTTCACAAGTATCGGTAGCGCGTTATCCAAAGAAAAAGAGCCGGTGCCATTGTGGCACCGGCTCTTTGCGGGAGGGGAGGGGGGTGGTGGTTTAGTTCACGTCGAACTGCTTGGAAGCCACAACCTGACCGTCAACTTTAACCAGCGCGATCACGTCGCGGTTTTGCGGCAGGCCTGTGTCGACGCGGACATTGGTGTTGGCACCGGCTGTCAGACGTTCGGAGCCGACCAGTTTGCCCTGCTCGCCAGTGTGGAAGTCGTAGATTTCCAGCACGCCAGCGCTGTCAGCCGTGATCAGGCCAAGTTCCAGCACGTCACCACCGTTCAGGGTGCGGCCTTGTTCAAAATATGTGTCGGCAGCACCGGCAGTGGCGGTTACAGCAGCGGCGGCAGCGGCGAAGATGATTGTTTTGATAGACATGGGTTTATTCCTTTACGTTTGATTAGTGATGTTGTGTTGGGGTCAGGGGGATCAGTTCACGTCGAACTGCTTGGATGCCACAACCTGACCGTCAACTTTGACCAGCGCGATTACGTCGCGGTTCTGGGGCAGGCCTGTGTTGACGCGGACATTGGTGTTGGCACCGGCGGACAGGCGCTCGGAGCCGACCAGTTTGCCCTGCTCGCCAGTGTGGAAGTCGTAGATTTCCAGCACGCCAGCGCTGTCGGCCGTGATCAGGCCGAGTTCCAGCACGTCGCCACCGTCCAGGGTGCGGCCTTGTTCAAAATATGTGTCGGCAGCGCCTGC
>CANLYJ010000001.1 GCA_947495295.1 uncultured Paracoccaceae bacterium | reverse complement strand
TAGTGCTTGCGCGTGGCGCGCTTGATGTCTTTGACGATCTTCTCGCCAGGGCTCTTCGTTGTCTTTCTCATCGTCCACTCCTTGGTGGCTACGATGAACAACAAACCCTCTCTTAGCAAATACCGCTATTTGGACCCATAGGCGCTGACGTCAGACAGTCTGTTTGGCTGCGCAGCAGTGCGACTGATGCTGTACAGCCAGGGAGCAGACATACTGCCTTGCCCTAGCTGTCTAAACGCTGACGGATATATCAAGCCGGTCTTGCAGTCCGGAAGTGTCAGAGGACGGAAATCGCCATTCGGCTAGCAGCTAGGCACCGTATGCGCAGATGGCTCCAAAGCCTGTCCACCCTCCGATATGTGGGGTCTTCGGGTGGACAGGCGTTGGGAGGGATCAAAAAATCAGCTCGTCGAGGACGGGCGTGTCAAAAACGCTGCCCACTTCGCAAGCAATGCGCGCCGCTTTTCCAGCAAATCACTCCGCTGATAAGCACGTTCAACCTCGTTGCCAACTTGATGACCAAGTGCGGTCTCTTTGACCTCAGCCTGACCGTCATTCTTCAGCTCTGCTTGTCTGGCAACGAAGCATTGCTCAATCGCTTGTTCGACTGTCAGGCGCTTTGACCTACGCCGCTGGGCTTGTCTCTCGGAAATCGGGTCAATGCCATCCCGAACTGACTTCCGCGCTTCCGCCGCGCGTTGTCGAGCCTCGGATATCGTCACATCCGGCCAGCGGCCAAGACCCATCTCCCGGCGTTTTCCCGCGATTGTGAGCCGCAGCATCCACTTCCCGGCCTCCTTCTTGCTCTTCACGAGCATCAAACCTTGGCCATCAAAGTATTTGCCGGGGCCAAGTGACTTGGCCTTTAGCTGAGAGAGCACGTTTGCAACGGTCATGGTGGCCCACCTTTTAGACCACCCTAACACGTGCGGAGCGGTATGTCAGTATGAGAATGCATGAGGAAGAGAGCTTTCATAAGCCTTTGAAATAAAGGGCCTTATGACGATCTATGAGAAATCATGGAAAGGTGGAATGGTGCCCCCACACGGACTCGAACCGCGGACCTACTGATTACAAATCAGTTGCTCTACCAGCTGAGCTATAGGGGCACTGCGGCGGCGTTTAGCATTGCCTCAAAGGCTTGGCAAGCCGGGTCAGCGCTACTTTTTCTATGTCTCAGTATTTTTTGTATATCGTAGAAAGGAAGCAGCGCATTGGCGCCGCTACAAGGAGTTTCCTGCGGCTTATCCGCGCCAACTGCGCACTGGACCGCAGTCCATATGTACGAAGTTTGACCCGGCGTAGCGGCCTACACCGCCAGCCCGGCAGGCGAGCGCGGCGTTTGCCATTTGTGTGGTGCTACGACTGCTTAGCCGCAAATCTGCCGCCTGACCGCGCATGTGCAAAGAGTTGCGGGCGACCCCACGAGACCGGCTGCGCAGCATCGCATTCGTCTGGGGTGATCTGTAGCCGGAGAGGAGCAGATAAGGCTCATCCGTGTCCATCAGGTTTAGCGAGGCAGACATAATGTCAACCGTGCGGAGATCCATCTGGATCGCCTCGCTTGTGCGCCAGTCGCGCATGAACAGGTTAATTTCACGTACAGCTTCGGGGATATATTCGCCATCGATCCAGTAGATTGTATCGATCCGTTCGCCGGTACGCCCTGAATGCATTGCAACCCGGCGAATATCACCAGCGCGTCCGCGCAGGAAGCCCGCCGCATTTGAATAAGTCGGTGCTGCCGCAACGGCTGTCGCTGCAAATGCCCCAAGTAGGCCGCGCCGGGTCATGCCCGGTGAAGTTATTTTTGTCATGTCAGTAGCGCCTGTCCCGTCGCCCATTTATTCCGCTTTGCAGCGGTTTTTCACCTCATGCCCCCAGATGATGGGCAATTTATTGCATAAATCGATTCGATCACCAAGAGGTCATTAAGCCATTCGTGGTTAATATGATGCAAATCGGCGGCATTTTGCGCAGTTTCGATCGACGCGGCCTACGAAACCGGCACCGAACGGCGGCAGGAAAGCAACAGAGCGAAACCGTCACTATCTGTCGTCGATTTGTGAATAGACTTGGTGAAGGTAAGGATATTGATACTCGGACTAATGCTGCCGCTGGGTTACGCTGGCGAAAATTTTGTGAGGAATGAGAGTTGATGCACGTTCGTAGCATGCCGACCTACCATTTAACTTTTCGATTTCTGGCGTTGGCGCTTGCCGTCGTTATATCGTTTGTTGTCGCGCCGCAGGCACGCGCCCAGGTGACTGAGTTCAGCCAGGCATTGGCACAGGCATCCGCCCGTGACGAAGACCTGGTTGCGTTCTATCGCGCGCGGAACTTCGAAGGCATCTGGAGCGGGCGGGGCGACCGTGCCCGCCGTAACGCATTATTGGCAGCATTTTCTTCGGCTGGGGATCATGGGTTGCCAACTGATCGTTACAATGCCGATGCGCTGATGGCCAAGTTGCAAGCGGCCCGCACACCTGCCGCCCAGGGCCAGTTGGAATACGAGATCAGCCGCCTTTTTTTGCAGTATGCCCGCGATGTGCAGACGGGGATCCTTGTACCGTCTCGCGTTGATAGTGGTATCCGCCGGCAGGTGCCGTATAGGTCGCAGCTGGCGACAATTCAGGCTTTTGCGCAATCAAACCCTGCTGGTTTCTTGCGCGCGCTACCGCCTGCATCCCCGGAATATACCCGCCTTATGCGCGAGAAACTGGCGATGGAGCGAGTGCTGGCCGAAGGTGGTTGGGGTGCAACCGTGAATGCGCGCAAGCTGGAGCCCGGTGCAACAGGCGCCGGCGTTGTGGCCTTGCGCAACCGTCTGATCGCCATGGGATTTTTACGCCGTACCAATGTGCAGGTGTATGATGACACAATCACAAATGCCGTTCAGCGGTTCCAGCAGGCCCATGGTCTTGCGATTGATGGCACGGCAGGCCCCGGCACGTTGAACGAATTGAACACCTCGCCAGAGCGGCGTTTGCAGTCGATCATGGTCGCCATGGAGCGTGAGCGTTGGATCAATCGCCCGCGTGGTCAACGCCACATCTGGGTCAACCTGACTGATTTCACGGCCAAGATCATCGATAATGATGTTGTCACTTTTTCGACCCGCTCGGTTATTGGCGCCCGGCAGGAAGATCGCGAAAGCCCCGAGTTTTCGGATGTGATGGAGTTCATGGTCATCAACCCGAGCTGGTATGTGCCCCGCTCGATCATTACCAAGGAATATCTGCCGCAACTCCAGCGTAATCGCAACGCGGTCGGTGAGCTGCTTTTGACCGATAGCCGTGGCCGGACGGTCAACCGTGGTTCGGTTGATTTCTCGCAATATAACGCATCGAATTTCCCGTTTTCGATGCGTCAGCCGCCAAGCCGCGGCAATGCGTTGGGGCTGGTGAAATTCATGTTCCCGAACCGCTACAACATCTACCTGCATGACACACCCGCCAAGAGCCTGTTCGGGCGCGAAACGCGTGCATTCAGCCACGGATGTATCCGCCTGAATGACCCTTTTGATTTTGCCTACGCATTGCTGGCCAAGCAGGTTGGTGATCCGGAAGAGTTCTTTCAGTCGCGGTTGCGTACTGGCCGTGAACAGCGGGTTGATTTGACCAGTCCAGTGCCGGTGCACTTGGTGTACCGGACTGCGTTTACCCAAGCTGACGGTCGGATGCAGTATCGCCGTGATGTGTATGGTCGTGACGGGCGCATCTGGAATGCCCTTGCACGCGAAGGGGTGGCGGTCCGGGCGGTTCGCGGCTAAATCTAACCCTGGAACGCTTTCCCGGGGGCAGTATGGCACATTCGATAAAAGACATCGCAACGGTGCTGGGGGCGCAAGCCTTTGGTGCCGTTGATCTTTTGGTCACTGCTGCTGCGGAACCAGCAGCGGCTGAACCTGACGATCTTGCACTGGCCATGACCCCAGCTTACGGCCCTGAATTGGCCAAAGGCCGTGCGCGTGCGGCGATTGTCTGGCCTGATGCGGATTGGCGGGCACTGGGTTTGGAGGCGGCGATTATCGCGCCGCGCGCCAGATTGGCGATGGCAGGTTTGACGCAGATGTTGGACCAACCGTTGGGTGGCAATGGTATATCACCACATGCACTGGTTGACCCTACGGCCACAGTGCCGCCGGACGCCGTGATTGGCCCGTTTTCTGTCATTGGTGCAGGTGCGGTGATTGGCGAAAAAGCGTGGATCGCTGACCAAGTGAGTATTGCCGAAGAGGTTGAGATCGGCGCGGAATGCATCATCCATGCGGGCGTGCGGCTGCAGCGCGGGACGATTATTGGTGATCGGGTGGTGCTGCAACCGAACGTGGCTATCGGCGGTGATGGTTTTTCCTTTGTTACGGCGGAACCTTCTAATGTAGAACTTGCCCGCGACACGTTGGGCGATGCCCCGATGACCGCGCCAGCTGACCCGACATGGCATCGGATACACTCGCTGGGCGGGGTGCGGGTCGGCGATGATGTCGAGATTGGCGCCAATTCCACAGTTGATGCCGGGACCATTCGACCCACGCGGGTTGGGCAGGGGACCAAGATCGATAATCTGGTTCAGATCGGCCACAATGTGATGATTGGTGATCATTGCCTCTTGTGCGCGCAGGCCGGGGTGGCCGGGTCAACCGTGATTGGGGATCGGGTTGTTGTGGGCGGCAAGGCTGGCGTGGCAGATAATTTGCGTGTTGGTGATGATGTTGTGCTGGGGGGCGGGTCGGTTGTGCTGTCAAATGTACCCGGCGGGCGTGTCATGATGGGGTATCCGGCGACAAGAATGCAGACCCATGTTGACAGCTATAAGGCCTTGCGCCGGTTGCCGCGTATTTTGCGTGGATTGGGCAAAAGTTAAGAGACTGTTTCAAACACCGTTCAGAGTGATTAGGTCACCCTTGCAACTATATGGACCAAATGAAGATGAGCACACAGGAACAGGTCATCGCCATTATCGCCGAACAGGCCATGCTGGAACCTGAAGATGTTAAACCAGAGCATACGCTGGAGCATCTGGGCGTTGATAGCATGGCGCTTGTCGAGGCGATTTTCGCCATTGAAGAACGCTTTGACATCTCGGTGCCATTTAATGCCAACGATCCGGCGGAGACAGATTTTGATATCTCATCAGTTGCAGCCATCGTTGCGGCTGTCGACAAACTGAAAGCTGAGCAAGGGAAATAGATGGCCCGTGTTGTGATCACTGGTGCCGGGACAATTAACCCCTTGGGAACTGATCTGGCGTCAACATTTGCGGCCATGCAGGAAGGGCGCTGTGGCATTGGCCCGTTGGAGATCGCCGATTCCGACCGCCTGTCGATCCAGATTGGCGGGCAGATCAAAGGCTATGACGAGGCTGACTATTTCAACCGCCAGCAAATCGCGCTTTATGATCGGTTTACGCAATTCACCTTACTTGCGGCCCGCGAGGCCATTGGCCAATCCGGTCTGAGCTTCAGTGGCGCGCTTGCCGACCATTCCGGTGTTGTTTTGGGAACGTCAGGCGGCGGATTGAATACGCAAGATGAGAACTACCGTGCTGTTTACGAAGAGGGCAAGAACCGGGTTCATCCCTTTATCGTGCCGAAACTGATGAACAATGCGGCTGCCAGTCATGTCTCGATTGAATGGAACCTGCGCGGTCCATCCTTTACCGTTGCCACAGCCTGTGCATCGTCAAATCACGCGATGGGTCAGGCCTTCAACATGGTCCGCTGTGGCATGGCGAAGGTCATGGTCACCGGCGGATCTGAGGCGATGCTTTGTTTTGGTGGCATTAAGGCTTGGGAAGGATTGCGTGTGATGTCCAAGGATGCCTGCCGCCCATTTTCGGCGACCCGTAACGGGATGGTGCAGGGGGAAGGCGCGGGCGTTTTCGTGTTTGAAGACCTTGACCATGCAAAGGCGCGTGGCGCTGACATTCTGTGCGAGATCGTTGGTTTTGCCATGTCGTCGGATGCGTCGGATATTGTGACCCCATCCAAACAAGGGGCAGCCCGCGCGATTGATGGGGCGCTGAAAGATGCCCGGTTGGCGAAAGAAGACGTCAAATATATCAACGCGCATGGCACGGGCACGGCAGCCAATGACAAAACGGAGTGTGCTGCGGTGGCTGATGTGTTTGGCGCGCATGCTGATAATCTGATGATGTCATCGACCAAATCAATGCATGGCCACCTGATCGGCGGCACCGGCGCGGTGGAGCTGCTGGCTTGTATCATGGCGCTGCGTGACGGGATTGTGGCCCCCACCATCGGGTACGAGGAGCCGGACCCGGAATGCGCGATTGACGTGGTGCCAAATGTTGCACGCGACGCGCAGGTCGATGTGGCCCTATCAAACGCCTTTGCTTTTGGCGGTTTGAATGCGGTTCTGGCGCTCCGAAAACACTAACGTCCCCGCACAAAATGCGAGGACGTTTGAAAGCTGCTGTCTATTGGGGCGTTACGACGCCTTCGAATCCGGCCGTAAAGCCCGATAGCGACATGGTAAGTAGAACTTCTTCATCAGGTGCGGCGGCTGGCACGAGCCGGATTTGGGCACTTGCGCCCCGTTTGAACTGATCAACCTCGGCCTGTGTGAATCCGATCCGCGCCACACAACCCGCAGAGTTGCAGAACGTGAACGGATAGCGACGCGCATTTGCCCCATCGACAGACAGGGTCAATTGCTGCGTCAGCAGTGTTTCAAGGGGAACAACGACGGTTGCGCCAGCAGCGGCACGCGAACCGTCTGGTAGGCGGAACAGGTTCACTTCGGCGACCTGATTTCCGTCTTTATCTTCCAGCAGCTGATACAGGTTGCAGGGGTCACGTTGGCCTTCAGGGGCTTTGACGCATCGCATCTGCCAATCGCCGAATTCCTGTAGCACATAAGGCTGGCCGACGGTTGGTCCGACAGGTTCACCAAGGTTCAGATCTTCGGGAGTTGCATCCTCTTGGGCTGGTGCCTCTTCGGTTGCTTCCGCCTGATCGTCATTCTCGGTCGCCGTTTCTTGTGCAAAGCCTGCTCCGGCCTGTGTCAGGAGGGCGGCAAGAAAAATGGACGTGATCGTACTGCGCATATATTGGTTCCCTTGCATTCTTTGTGTCGCGATTTAGCACGCTGATGGCTGGCTGTCAGCGCCAAAAGCAGACGGTATGGCAGTCATCCGCCCATCTTCCAGACATAGAAAAAGGGCCCCGATTGGACCCTTTCTCATTTCTCCCTGCCGGACTTGGCCGACTATTTGGCAAGAAGCTACGCAATGCGTTTCTGCCCGTCAACCGGAAATCTGGATGGATTGATCACATTGCCGCGGGCCAAAAAAAACCGTGCCCAAGGGCACGGCAAGTCCAACAGGGAGGAAATATACCAATCCGACTCAATGAGTCATATCAGCCCGATTAAACTGGCACGAAATAGTTAAGAATGTATTTTGATTTTAACGAATAAGCGAAGGAACGGTTTTTATGTCAGATCATATCTTTATCGGCGGTGGCGGGGCCGGATACGCGGACCCCCAGGTTCTGCTGTTGGACAAGGCCAACCGCCATGGATTGGTTGCCGGGGCAACCGGCACCGGCAAAACGGTTACCTTGCAGATCATGGCAGAAGGTTTTTCTGCCGCTGGCGTGCCCGTGTTCCTGTCTGACGTGAAGGGTGACCTGTCGGGGTTGGCCGTGTCTGGCAGCGCTGACTTTAAGCTGCATGATGCGTTTACCAAACGCGCCGATACGATTGAGCTCGACCTGCAATATGACAGTTTTCCAGTCACGTTCTGGGATCTTTTTGGCCAGCAAGGGCATCCGATCCGCGCGACTGTGGCCGAGATGGGCCCGCTTCTGCTGGCCCGCCTGATGGAGCTTACAGATGTGCAGGAAGGCGTGCTGAACGTGGCCTTCCGTGTTGCCGATGAAGAAGGCCTGCCGTTGCTGGATCTCAAGGATCTGCAAGCTTTGCTTGTCTGGGTTGGGCAGAATGCCAAAGACCTGTCGCTGCGTTTTGGCAATGTTGCCGCGTCCTCTGTCGGGGCTATTCAGCGGCAATTGCTTGTGCTGGAAAACCAGGGTGGTGCGGCGCTGTTTGGCGAACCTGCGCTCCAACTGGCTGACATGATGCGTACCAGCGATGGGCGCGGCGAGATTAACATCCTGGCCGCTGATCAGTTGATGGGGAGTCCCCGGCTTTATGCGACATTCCTGTTGTGGCTCTTGTCAGAGCTGTTTGAGGAACTGCCCGAGGTAGGGAACCCGGACAAACCCAAGCTGGTGTTCTTTTTCGACGAGGCGCATCTGTTGTTTGATGATGCCCCCAAAGCCTTGGTCGAAAAGGTTGAACAGGTGGCCCGCCTGATCCGTTCCAAAGGTGTAGGCGTCTACTTTATTACCCAAAACCCAGGTGACGTGCCGGATGACGTTCTGGGCCAACTCGGCAATCGTGTGCAGCATGCGTTGCGCGCCTTCACGGCCAAGGACCGCAAGGAGCTAAAAACAGCTGCCGAAACTTACCGCGATAATCCCGGATTTGACACCGCCACAGCTATTCAGGAAGTCGGCACTGGGGAGGCCGTCACGTCGTTCCTTGATGTTAAGGGGATTCCGATGGTGGTGGAGCGGACATTGATCCGTCCGCCGTCGTCGCAGCTTGGGCCCATCAGCGTGCAGGAACGCAAGGCGATCATGCAAAGCTCTGATATGGCCGGGAAGTATGACACAGCCGTTGATCGCAAAAGCGCACATGAAATCCTGACCAAACGGGCGGAAGATGCCGCCGCTGCAGCCGAAAAGGCGGAGGCGGAAGAAGAAGCGCTTGAAGCCAAGGAACGCGAATTTAAAGCAGCCCGCCGTTATGACGGGCGACAAACCGGCAAATCCACATCCCGCCGGTCATCGCGATCGTCTTCCGGTGGGTTTGGCGGGCAACTTGCCTCAGCCATTGCCAAGGAATTGACAGGCGCCAAAGGGCGGCGTCTTGTGCGCGGTATATTGGGTGGACTGTTTAAGGGGCGTTAAGCGACATTGGGGCAGGGTGGGGCAGACCCACCCTGCTACTACATTACTCACCCAAGGCGATCCCTTCGCGTCGCGGATCGGCCCCACCTTGCAGCCCCTCGCCGATGGAAATGGCGTGCAGCCCGGAATTCAGGCCGCGGATGTTCACCTCGTATCCGAGGTCTGTCAGCGGTGCCTCAAGCGATGTGATATCGGTGCCCTCCTCGATATCGTAGGTGCCGAACCGGTTGACCAGATGCGGCATAGCAACGGCTTGTTGTACGTCCATGCCCCATTCCAGATGCGCGATGATTGTTTTGGCCACATAGCCGATAATCCGGCTGCCGCCTGGGCTGCCGATCACCAGAACCGGCGCGCCGTCTTCGGTGACGATGGTGGGCGACATTGATGAGCGTGGGCGCTTGCCCGGTTCGATCCGGTTGGCAATGGGGTAGCCGTCATTATGCGTGGAAAACGAGAAATCGGTCAGTTCGTTATTCAGCAGAAAACCACGCACGAAAAGCCGTGATCCAAACCCGTTTTCGATGGTTGTGGTCATCGATAAGGCGTTTCCGTAGCTATCCACGATGGAGATATGCGATGTGGATGGGAATTCGATGCTGACATCATCGCCCCATAGCTGTGTATGATCCCAGGTCGGATTGCCGGGGGCCACGTTTTCCAGTGCCCCGAAACCGTCGGTTCGGTCACCGGCGATCAGCCCGGCCCGTTCTTCCAGATAGGTGGGGTCAACCAGCCCTTGCGTTGGCATTGGCACATAATCGCTATCGGCCATGTAGCGGCCCCGATCTGCGAATGCCAATCGTGACGCATCACCGATTAACCGCCATGTGTCAGCAGAAGACGGGTCCGAGACATCAAGATTGTTGATGATGCCGAGGATTTGCCCAACGGTCAGCGCACCAGAGGAGGGCGGCCCCATCCCGCAAACCTCATAGGTCAGATAGGCCACGCAAACCGGCGCCCGTTCGACCACGTCGTAAAGCGCCAGATCAATCGTCGACAGCAAGCCGGGGTTGCCTTCGGCGTTGCGCACTGTGGCAACGATGTCTTCGGCAATGGGGCCAGTATAGAATGCGTCGGTGCCGCGTTCTGCGATTTGGCGCAGCGTATCGGCGTAATCGGGGTTTTTCAGCGTGTCACCTGCTGCCAGTGCAGTCCCACCGGGGGAGAAGTAATCTGCAGTGGTCGCGAAACGCTGTAGTCTTTCGCTGTCATTGGCGATCGAGCTGGCCATACGCGGCGAGACAATGAACCCGTCTTCGGCAGTTGTGATTGCCGGTGCCAGCAACTCCGCCCAGTTGGACTGCCCCCAGCGCCGATGCGCATCTTCCATCAGCTTGGGTGTGCCGGGTGTCCCGACTGATAGCCCGCCAACGACCGCATCAAAAAAGCCCAGCCTTTCGCCGTTTTCATCCTGAAACACCGTTGGTGTCACCGCCAAAGGCGCGGTTTCACGCCCATCCAGCGTGGTCATTTCGCCGGTGGCTGCATCGTACCAAACCAAAAACGCACCACCGCCCAGGCCAGATGATTGTGGTTCGACCAAACCCAGCATGGCCTGAACGGCCACCATCGCATCCGCAGCTGTGCCACCAGCGCGCAAGACATCGGCGCCGGCCTCCACTGCCAACGGGTTTGCTGCGGCAACCATCCAATCATCCGCCGTGGTGGGGATTCCTTCGTTCTTGCTGGCGAGTGCCGCTTGCGCCGCCTCTGACAGCCCTTCGAATGCTGTGGCGATTGCGGTTTCATCTTCGGGAGCAACGGCATCAGCCGCTTGTTGGGCTGCGGCAGGTAATCCGAAGGTGAGTGCTGCCAGACATGAAAGTTGTAAAATGCGAATAGTCATCTTGAACCCCATCAGTTAGCGATGCCCTATGGTGACGTAAGGGGAGGGAAAGGCAAGCGCAGGTTGTCCTGAAGGCCCGGATTTGTGCCTTATTTCGGGTTCGCGTCGGCAGAAACTTACCTTAGGTCCGTCACAAATACGCTCTAATTCACTATCATTGTTGACGGCAGAGGGGGCATTCCCTGTCAATAAGTTGTTTCGTTAATCCGTTTGGGCGTGCTTCCCCAAGTAATTCACGCACGCACAGAGCCAGAAGGAGTTCGGTGCCAATGACTGCTCAGATGCTGACAATGACATCTACGATTTCCCATGCCACGCCGCGTGCGCGTCCATTGGCGACACTGCCGCCATTGCTAACAAAACAGCCAGCAGGCCATGTGAAAACCGGCGCTGGCACATCGCTGACGCTCGCTGCCAAAGGCGCTGCGATCCGCATGACCCTTGCGCCCTCACGGGGTAAACAGGTTCTGCGCCTCGTTTAGGCCCGCCGCCGCCGCCCGGTCCGCGCGCGTCCTTCGCCTGGTTTGACGGGTGCGCGGTTGAACTTGATCCATTCACCGCCCGCAGCGTCATTGTCTGTCAGGAAATTCGCAGCGCGGATGGCTTCCATTTCCTTACCAGCACGTGGTTTCGTCGATCCCAGACCAAACAGCGTCACGAAGGTTTCGTCATCCATCCCTTCGGGCAGGATGATTCCGGCGGCTTCTATTTCAGCTTTCTTCTCGGCAATCTTCTTGGGGCCGATGGGCAGCGCGACAGGGTTCATAATGGCGGATGTCATGCCAGCCGTCATTGCCATTGGCAGGAAGGCATTGTTGATCCCATGTCGGTTGGGCAGGCCAAAGCTGATATTTGATGCGCCACACGTGGTATTTACGCCCAACTCTTCCCGCAGACGCCGGACCAAGGCAAAGACCTGCAAACCTGCCGTTCCCATGGCGCCAATGGGCATCACCAGCGGGTCGACCACGATGTCATGCGCGGGAATTCCGAAATCGGCGGCGCGTTCGACGATTTTCTTGGCGACGGCAAAACGGACGTCAGGGTCTTCGGAGATACCGGTGTCATCGTTAGAAATGGCCACGACGGGCACATTGTATTTTTTGACCAAGGGCAGGACGAGTTCCAGCCGTTCTTCTTCGCCAGTCACAGAATTCAGCAATGGGCGGCCTTCGGCAGCGGCCAGCCCGTTTTCCAGCGCGCCGGGTACTGAACTGTCGATGCAAAGTGGGACATCGACAACAGCTTGCACCCGGTTGATCAACTCGGTCATCAGCGGTGGCTCGACAAAGTTGTTATCGGCGTAACGGGGATCTTCGGCCATTTTGTTGGTGAAGACGGCACCCGAATTGACGTCCAGCACATTTGCGCCTGCGGCAACTTGTGCAATCGCATCGGCCTCGACCCGGCTAAAATCACCGGCCTCAAGTTCAGCCGCGAGGATCTTGCGTCCGGTCGGATTGATCCGTTCGCCGATCACGCAGAACGGTTCATCGAAGCCAATGACGGCAGTCTTCGTTTTGGATTCGACAATAGTGCGTGTCATAAGTGCTGATCCTTAGGATTGAGAGGCGGGGACGGCGGATGCGCCACCGTTGGCAATAGCCCAGTTGGCGTTGGTTTTGATCCCGCCAAGTGGAAAGAAATGAACCCGTTCGATGTTGAAATCGGGGTTAGCCGCCTTGTGCGCGGCAAGGCCGGTCAGTACCTCGGTCGGCTCGTAAGGCAATAGCAGTTTGGTGACGTCCATCGCCCGCTTTTGCAGCACTTTCAGGGATGGCCCCACACCGCAGGCGATAGCGAACTTGATCAAGGTTTGCAGTTTGGCAGGACCTGCAATCCCGATGTGGATCGGAATAGTGATGCCGGCATCGCGCAGCGCATCGGCCCAGGCGATAATCGGGTCAGCCTCGAACGCGAACTGGGTGGCAAGTGCCATCCGGGCATCACTTGTTTCGCTGAATGTCTGTTTCCAGCGCAAGGCATCCATTACGTTCTGATCGGACCCATCCGCGTCAATGTCCCGGTTACCTTCGGGGTGTCCGGCGACATGCAACCGTTTGAAATCACCAAACAGCCCGGTTTCCATCAACTGCATTGAGCTATGGAAATCGCCATGCGGTTCAGCAACGCCACCTGCCAACAGCAATGCTTGTTCTACGCCCGCCTCGCCTTGATACCGTGCGATCCAGTCGGCCAGCGTGGCTTTATCCTTGATGATCCGTGCCGGGAAGTGGGGCATCACCTGATAGCCATCACTGGCCAGGCGTTTGGCAGTGGCGACCATGTCGTCGATTGGCGTGCCTTCGATATGGGCGATGTAGACGCGTGTGCCTGCGGGCAGTAACGCGCGGAAATCCTCAACCTTCTCGGCGGTGCGCGGCATGACCTCGATCGAGTAGTCCTGCAAGAAGGCTTCGATCTGCGGGTTGAACCCGTTTTCATCGGCCTCTTTACGCTTAAGAAATGGTAGCAGGGACATGGCAAGCTCCGTCAGGCGGGTGGGGATTAGGGGTGGTCGGGTCAAGCCCAGCCATCATTTGCAATAAGAGTCTTGATGCGGTCTTGATCATATTCGGCATCAATGCGGGCGGCTTCGCTGGCGGCGATCGCATCTGCATCACCATCAACAGCATAAGGGTCGGCCTTGCGGAACCCAGCCATATAATCATCGGACTCAGCAGCCCCCGATTTCATGGCGGCCCGGTCAATCGCCTGCTCAAAGCGTTCGGGCAAGGGCATTTTTGCGCCTTTGCGGCCGCGGCCCACGATGACCTGTGCGGGCATATCGCGCCAGTAGACGATTGTGACATCGGGCATTTGATTCTCCCCCTCAGGCTTTCTGCGTTTCTAGCACCGGATTCGGGGTGCGAAGGCTGAATTTCGACATCAGACATGCTTTCAGCGACGGCGCTAACGCTAACTGTTTGTCGCTCAAGGGGCCAGTCAGGCAGCCACCCAATATCTTCATGTCCGACATGTGGTTCTTTCACTTTGATCATGCAGAGGCTTGCGCGACCGTGCATTGCCGCCTAGCTTGGTGGTAACTCGAAATGGAGGGCGTGTGATATGGCGCCCAAGCGTCCCAAAGGTGCGGGCGCGTTCCCAAAAGCGGTCGAAACCCCCGCGCCAACTCCGCCTGATCTGGCGCAGCTTTATGCAGCACTGGATCTGGGCACAAATAGCTGTCGGATGTTGATTGCCCAACCCAAGGGCAGTCAGTTCCACGTTGTCGATAGTTTTTCAAAGTCCGTCCAACTTGGGCATGGGCTTGAGAGCACTGGTCGTCTGTCCCGGTCTTCGATGAACCGGACCATTTCGGCCATGCGCATTTGCCGCGAAAAGCTGAAGCGTCACGGTGTGAAACATATGCGACTTGTCGCGACAGAAGCCTGCCGCCGCGCGCTGAACGGCGACAATTTCATCGCACAGGTTCGCCGCGAAACCGGCATGACGCTTGAGATTATCAAGCCCGAGGAAGAAGCGCGTCTTGCCGTTATCTCTTGTGCGCCACTGGTTAGCGTGAATACCGAACAATTGCTTGTTGTCGATATTGGCGGCGGGTCGACGGAATTGGTCTGGATCGATTTGACCAATGTGCCCAAGCGGGAGCGCCCGCGAGCGATCATGCGGTTGCACGCTGGTTTCAAATCCGATCCCGGCCCATTTGCAGCGGCGAAAGTTGTTGACTGGATCTCCGTTCCTTTGGGTGTTGCCACCTTGCGTGACCAGTTTTCCGATGTCGAAGACGACGCCGCCCGGTTTGCCCTGATGAGTTGGTTTTTTGAAGAGAACCTGGAGGAGTTCGCCCCCTACGCCGCCGCACAAGATCGGGAGGGGTTCCAGATTATCGGGACCAGTGGGACCGTCACGACCGTCGCCGCCAGCTATCTGGGCCTCAAACGCTATGATCGCACGAAGGTGGATGGCTTGCGCATGACGTCAGATCAGATTGATACGGTGATCCGTGACTATCTGTCGCTTGGCCCTGCCGGGCGCCGTGCTGATCCGCGTATTGGCAAGGACAGGCAGGCATTGATCATGTCGGGGTCGGCCATTTTGCAGGCATTGATGCGCCTTTGGCCCACTGATCGGCTATCGGTCGCGGATCGCGGGCTGCGTGAAGGGCTGCTTTATGCCCAGATGTCGGCGGATGGGGTCTTGGAAGACGCACCGTTTTAGGTCAAAGGCAGGGTCATGGCCAAGAAAACAACAAAAAACACATCCGGGCGCGGTTATCGTGATCTGACCGTTAAGGTCAAAACAGCGCGCGGTCGCAAGCTGAGTTCAACCCAGTGGCTGCAGCGGCAGTTGAATGATCCTTATGTCAAACGCGCCAAGGCGGATGGCTATCGGGGCAGGGCGGCCTATAAGATTTTGGAACTGGACGACAAATATCGGTTCCTTGTACCCGGCGCGCGGATTGTTGATTTGGGCTGCGCCCCTGGCGGTTGGTGCCAGGTTGCAGTCAAACGCGCCAACACGCTGGGCGAAAAGAAGGGCAAGGCGCAGGGCTATGTGCTGGGGATCGACCTGCAAGAGGTCGAACCGATTGCGGGTGCCGAGATTTACCAGTTGGATTTCATGGAAGACGATGCCGACGTTAAAGTGAAGGAATGGCTGGGCGGAACGGCAGATGTTGTGATGTCAGACATGGCTGCTTCGGCTTCTGGCCACAAACAGACGGACCACCTACGCATTATCGCCCTTTGCGAGGCGGCGGCCTATTTCGCCTTTGATGTGCTCAGCGAGGGTGGCACATTCGTGGCCAAGGTCCTTGCTGGCGGGGCAGAGGGCGATTTGCAAAAACTGCTGAAGCAGCGGTTCACCAAAGTGGCCAATGTCAAACCACCAGCATCGCGGTCTGACAGCTCCGAAAAGTTCGTTGTGGCGACGGGGTTTAAGGCGTCAGCTGAGTAGTGAGCGAAGTGTTAGTCGCACTCGAAGAAATAGACGTGGCTGACAAGCCGGTATTGGAATGGCTTTTCCAGTATTACCTGTATGACATGTCTGAATTTGCGGGATGGCCGGTTTGTGATGATGGCCGTTTCGCCTATCCCGACGGTCTTTTGTCTTCATATTGGGACATGCCGGATCATCACCACTACTTTGTTGTCAGCGCTGGTGAGATCGCAGGTTTTGCTTTGGTCAGGCGCAAAGCGAACGATGATGGAATCTGGGATATGGGACAATTCTTTATCCTCAGAAAGTTCCGCGGCGAGGGCGCTGGTCGTGCGGCCTTTGTTGCCGCTTTACGTCGCCATCAGGGGCGCTGGCAGGTCAGGGTTCTGACAAAAAACCGACCCGCCTATGGGTTTTGGAAAGCCTGTATTGGCGATATCTCTGGGGGTGCCTATTCCGAGAAAGTCGGAAAGTATGACGGCCATGACATGACATTTTTGACATTTCAGAGCATGGCTTAGGTCAAGTTCTGGAGCGCCTTCAGAACACTGGTAATCCTTAACGCTGTTCAAGGTGTTAAGTGATTGATCCTATGGTCAGATATTCCGTGAAATGCTTTAGATAAGTGACAAGTCTGTCTCCCAATCTGAACATTGATTGATCAGTGCTTCAGACGGCACACGATCTGTTACGAAGTGGTCAACCTGTTCAAGCGAAGCGATCTTGACGGGTGCCTTGCGTGTGAACTTGGTACTGTCAGCGACAAGGATGGTGGTCCGGGCGGCTGCGATGATCTGTTGGCTGACCCTGACCTCTTCGGGGTCGAAATCAAGCAGGTCGCCTGACAGATCGACGGCTGACGCGCCGATGATTGCGAAATCAACCTTGAAACGGCTAATCGCAATGGCCGCCAGATCGCCGACCAAACCACCATCGGACCGACGCAGGGAACCACCGGCCACAACGACATCACAACCGCGATTATCGGCAAGAATATTCGCGACGTTCAGATTATTGGTGACGACCATCAATTGCTGGTGATGACGCAGGGCGTGGGCCACAGCCTCGGTCGTTGTGCCGATGTTGAGAAATAGGGATGCCTGATCTGGAATCATCTGGGCCACATGCCGGGCAATGCGTATCTTGACATCCCGGTTCAACGCCCGTCTGTCGCCATAGCCGATATTGCTAACACCAGAGGGCAGCACGGCCCCGCCATGAACCCTTTCCAGTACGCCAGCCGCACAAAGCTGGCGCAAGTCTCGGCGGATTGTCTGAACTGCCACGCCTAGATTTATGGCTAAATCGGTTGCCGACACTTTGCCGTGCTGGCGCGCCTCTTTGCGGATCAGGTCATGCCGTGTTGCGGTTTCCATATGTTCGGTTTGTACCAAGAGCGAATAAGCAGCAAGCAAAATCTATTTTAATAAAGGACAAAGATGTATTCGTTTGGTGTTCGCACATGATCTTGCGAACATTCGCGACGGCGAGGCTTGCCTATGTCATTCGCCGGCCGTAGCTGGACGCAAACAGATTGGGGCGCGGTTATGACAACGGATTTTGACATCTTCATCATCGGGGGCGGGGTGAACGGTTGCGGCGTGGCCCGTGATGCAGCCGGCCGCGGGATGAAGGTTGGCTTGGCTGAGATGAATGACCTGGGTTCGGCGACCTCTTCGGCCTCAACCAAGCTGTTTCATGGCGGGTTGCGCTATCTGGAGTTTTTCGAAATCGGACTAGTGCGCAAGGCCCTGATTGAACGCGAGGTGCTGCTTAGGGCGATGCCGCATATCAGTTGGCCCATGCGTTTCGTGCTGCCATATCACAAGGATATGCGCTTTGAGGGCGACACGCCCACCTCGAAACTGCTGTCATTTGCGATGCCGTGGATGAAAGGGCGCAGGCCTGCATGGCTGATCCGTTTTGGTTTGTTTTTATACGACAATCTGGGCGGACGACGGATTTTACCGGGCACCTGGACGGTTGATCTGACAAAAAGCCCTTTGGGAAAACCGCTGAAAGCAAAGTTCAAACGCGCTTACGAATATTCCGATTGCTGGATCGAGGACTCACGCCTCGTCGTTTTGAATGCCCGCGATGCAGAAGATCGTGGCGCGCAGATCATGGTGCGCACGAAAGTTATCAGTGCAGAGCGCGTGGATGGGTATTGGAAGATCGTTGTTGAAACCGATGGTAAACAAACCGTTCACACCGCGCGCGGGCTGGTTAACGCCGGTGGTCCATGGGTGGAAGACATCATTCGCAACGCGGTCCGCCTCAATTCGTCCGAAGGCGTGCGTCTGGTTCGCGGCAGTCACATCGTCACCAAGAGCTTGTTTGACCACGACAAGAGCTATTTCTTTCAGGGCGAGGATGGGCGGATTATTTTTGCTATTCCCTATGAGACCGATTTTACCCTGATCGGCACGACGGATGCGGAACACGAAAACCTGTCGGAAAAACCTTATGCGACAGAAGCCGAACAGGATTACCTTTGCGCCTTCGCATCGCAGTATTTCGACAAGCCGGTGACGCGGGATGATGTGGTCTGGACCTACTCTGGCGTCCGCCCACTTTACGACGACGGCGCGAAGTCGGCGACAGCCGCAACGCGGGATTATGTGTTGTCATTAGACGAAAACGGTCCGCCGCTATTGAATATATTTGGTGGAAAGATCACCACATATCGCAAACTGGCTGAAAACGCGCTTAAGAAGATCACACCGATACTGGGCGGTGGGGAGCCGTGGACAGCAGGTGTGCCGCTACCTGGTGGTGATTTTGCGGTTTCGGAACGTGATCAACTGGTGCGCAATTTGCAGAGCAGTTATCCGTTTTTGTCGTCGTTCTGGGCATTGCGCCTGATCCGGGCCTACGGAACGGATGCAGCAGACGTCCTTGGCAATGCGGCGTCACCCGCGGATCTGGGGCGGGATTTTGGTGCCACACTGACCGAGGCAGAGGTCAGATGGCTGATGACCAAGGAATATGCCAGAACTGCCGAGGATGTCGTCTGGCGTCGCTCGAAACTCGGCCTGCGTTTGGATCACGATCAGATCGCAACCCTTGACGCATACATGGCGGCTTGAAACAAAACTAAAAAGACGGGGGACCTATGACCTATATTCTGGCCATCGACCAAGGCACCACATCCAGCCGCGCGATCATTTTTGACGCACAGATGCGGATCAAGGCCACGGCACAAGAGGAATTCACCCAGCATTTCCCGCAATCAGGCTGGGTTGAACATGATCCGTCTGACATTTGGGCGTCTGTCGCCTCTACCTGTCGCGGGGCGATTGAAAAGGCCGGGATCACTGCCAGTGATGTGGCCGCCATCGGCATCACCAACCAACGCGAAACGACGCTGATCTGGGATAGGAAAACGGGTGAGCCGATCCACAACGCCATTGTCTGGCAAGACCGGCGCACGGCCCCATTTTGCGAAGAACTGCGCAAGGAGGGGTTCGAAGCCATAATTACCCAGAAGACCGGGCTGCTGGCCGATCCGTATTTTTCGGGCACCAAGGTACATCACATCCTTCACAAGGTCGCAGGCGCGCAAGCGCGGGCCGAGGCGGGCGATCTTCTTTTCGGAACTGTCGATTGCTACCTGATCTGGAAGCTGACAGGTGGCAAGAAACACGTCACCGATGCGACCAACGCCGCACGCACGATGCTGTATGACATCCGCAAGGGGCAATGGAGTTCGACGATCTGCGACTGCTTCGGTATCCCAATGTCCATGCTTCCGGAAGTGCAGGACTGTGCTGCTGATTTCGGAACGACCCGCGCTGATCTATTCGGTAAGGAACTGCCCATCCTCGGCGTCGCTGGCGACCAACAAGCCGCCACAATCGGGCAGGCCTGTTTCGAACCCGGGATGCTGAAATCCACCTATGGCACGGGTTGTTTTGCGTTGCTGAACACCGGTGACACGCTGGTCGAAAGCAAAAAGCGACTGCTTGGTACAATTGCCTATCAGTTTGATGGAAAACCGACCTACGCGCTTGAGGGGTCGATCTTTATCGCTGGTGCCGTCGTGCAATGGCTACGCGATGGGCTGAAAATCATCCGCGACGCAAAAGAAACGCAACCGCTAGCGGAAACCGCCGATCAGGGGCAGGAGCTTTACATGGTGCCTGCCTTTACCGGGCTTGGGGCACCCTATTGGGACGCGGAGGCGCGCGGAGCGATCTATGGACTGACACGCAACTCCGGCCCCGCCGAATTCGCGCGTGCGGCGCTTGAAAGCGTCGGTTTCCAGACGCGCGATCTGTTGGAGGCAATGAAGAGCGACTGGCAAGCCTCTGATACTGATGGTGTCTTGCGTGTTGATGGCGGGATGAGCGCGTCCGATTGGTCGATGCAATTTCTGTCCGATATCATCGGCGCGCCAGTGGACCGACCCAAGGTATTGGAGACAACAGCCCTAGGTGCGGCATGGCTTGCGGGTATGAAAGCCGGAGTGTACCCCGACCAGGCCGGTTTCGCCGCAGAGTGGGCACTAGATCGGCGATTTGTGCCTCAAATGGATGCCGAAACACGCGAACGGCGTTACGCCGGTTGGCAAGATGCAGTGCGACGGACATTGACGGAAGGCTGACATTGTTCCCGCCCAAATGCCCGTCCGGTCGAAATACAGCCGAACGACGCTGCCCCTTTTACGAGTGGCGTCGCCTGAGGCGAATCCGTAACTGATTTCCCAAGCATAAGATCATCGCAAACACGCTTTACGCGACGTGAATATGCTTTGCACCCGTTTACATATTATTGCGACATCTCTGCCGCAATTGAACCTCAATCCGTGATTAGCCAGCCCTTAACACGCACATTCCGCAGATGTTTCGAATTGGAGATCACCACATGCGCGCATTCCTGCTGCTCACAGTTCCCTTGGCGCTTTCTGGTTGTGTTGGCGGTGGCACCGGTTCGTCTGAGACCAGCCAGCCACTCACCGAGATTGAGATTTTGCGCAACGAGGCCGCGCGATTGAGCGCAGCTGTTTCTGCGGTTGACCCGACAGCACCGATGGGTGTGCCAACGTCAGGCAACGTTACCTATACCGGACTGGCAACGTTTGGTTTTTTCGCTGAATCGTCGACTGGTGATGGGGTGGGTGGCGACATGTCTGTTGAGGTTGACTTTGCCGATGATGCGGTCACCGGTCAGATTGATGACTTCTACAGTCGTGACGGGGACGCGCGCGAGGGTCAATTGAACCTGAGTAACGGCGAGTTGGTCAGGGTTTCTGGTGGGGTGATAATGTCCGCAGATGTATCTGGAACGCTCAATATCGGCAGCGGCGTCAAGGACCTTGATGGCATGCTTACTGGTGCTTTTGCTGGTGAAGATGCCGATTATATAGCCGGTTCGATTGATGTTTCTTTTCCGCTACAGCTAGGCGGTGGCGGGGGGGGCATTGATGTCGATCTGGACGGTGGCTTTATTGTGGAAAAGCAAGAATAGTCAGATAGTTGAGGACAGGCTGTGTTTCGCGCAGTTGAGCGCGTCAGGCATTGTCTGAAACGGCCTAGTGTTGACCCTGCTCCCATATGTCAAACTCAGCTGCGCGTTTATCGTGCAGTTTTGCCCTCGCTGCCGATGACAGCGACAAATCCATCTTTGGCGATACGTTCTTCTGCTTCAGTGAGATGTTCATCTCCAGCCGCTCTTCAAGATAGGCGATCACCCGATCCCAGGCTTCATACCGAAAAAGGTGCTCGGCGCCGACGTCCCCGTCGTTGATCCGCAAGAACTTGTTCTGTGATCCGACATTGGCAAAGGGGGCGGGGCTGCCTTTGCAGTATTCCAGTACGAATTCATCGAAACTGACATCGCGGGTGGAGTTCTCATGCCCGATTAGGTCTGGGCGCGTTCGGTACCGGTACCAGCTGCCCAGCCAATCAATGGGGTTCCGCACAATGGCCATCAGTTCCGGCTTTTGACCGCCAGCCTGCACAAAGAACGGTTTGAGGAATCGTTTGTAACGATAGCAGGGCGCGTGTTTCAGATGTGGCGGATCGCGCAGAACCATAGATGCGCGTGGGGCCAATGCACCTTCCAAAGCGGTTGAACCGGTTTTTGGTACGGCCAGAAGGACAAGATTTTCTTTCCAGAAAACAAGCATTTGATCACTGTCCTTTGTTCATTGCCGAACCTTTTCTAGGTCATAAACCAATCTTTAACCACTCAAACCCAATGGTGAACCCAGAAAATTTTAGTTGCAATGTTCCTATTTTGGTCTCATTAACAATGAGAACACAAGAAGAACAAAGCAGTGATTGCCGCATCGTCGGGTGCGTGAAATAAGGACAGGAAATATGGCAACGGCAGAACTCCTCAAAATGACTGACAAGAAGACCGCGGATAAAGAAAAAGCGCTGGAAAGCGCGTTGGCGCAGATCGAACGGCAGTTCGGTAAGGGCTCTATCATGAAGCTGGGGGCGAACAACCCGCAGGCGGATATTGAGGCGACATCAACCGGGTCGCTTGGTCTGGATATCGCATTGGGAATCGGTGGTCTGCCCAAAGGCCGGGTGATCGAGATTTATGGCCCGGAATCGTCGGGTAAGACGACCCTGACCCTGCACGCCATTGCCGAGGAACAGAAGAAAGGCGGGGTGTGCGCTTTTGTCGATGCCGAACACGCACTGGACCCTACCTATGCAAAGAAACTCGGCGTGAACCTGGATGAGTTGCTGATTTCGCAGCCCGATACCGGCGAACAGGCGCTGGAGATTGTCGATACGTTGGTGCGCTCTGGTGCGGTCAGCATGGTTATCGTCGATTCGGTTGCTGCCCTGACCCCGAAATCGGAACTTGAGGGCGATATGGGCGACAGTTCTGTTGGTGTTCATGCCCGCCTGATGTCCCAGGCGATGCGCAAGCTGACAGGGTCGATCAACCGGTCCGGCTGCATGGTGATTTTCATCAACCAGATCAGGATGAAGATCGGCGTCATGTTTGGTTCGCCTGAAACGACGACGGGCGGCAACGCCCTGAAATTTTATGCCTCCGTTCGTTTGGATATTCGCCGTATTGGCGCTTTGAAGGATCGTGATGAGGTTGTGGGCAACGCCACCCGCGTCAAGGTCGTAAAAAACAAGGTGGCCCCGCCATTCAAGCAGGTCGAATTCGACATTATGTATGGCGAAGGCATTTCCAAAATGGGCGAATTGCTTGATCTGGGCGTCAAAGCCGGTGTTGTTGAAAAATCCGGTGCCTGGTTTTCCTACGGGGATGAGCGGATCGGGCAGGGGCGCGAAAACTCCAAGCTGTTCCTCAAGGAAAACGCATCTATCGCGTTAGAGATTGAAGACAAGATCCGCGCCGCCCATGGTCTGGATTTTGATCTGCCTGAAGGTAGTGCTGAGGATGGCGACGACGATCTCGTCGAAGTCTAAGGACACAGCAGGCGACTGTCGAAACACCGGCATCACGACATGCGATTAAGAACACGCGAAGGAAAGGGTGCTGCCGTTGCAGCGCCCTTTTTGCGTGGCACTGTGGACAGTCCCCATGGGCAGAGCTATTTCTCGCTTTCAATGTAACGCATCTGTTTGAAAGCCTGCCATGACCAGCCTTGCTGATATTCGATCCACGTTTTTGTCCTACTTCGAAAAGCAGGGTCATGCGGTCGTGGCCTCCAGTCCGCTGGTGCCGCGTAACGACCCCACGCTGATGTTCGCCAATTCCGGTATGGTGCAGTTCAAGAACTTGTTCACCGGCGTCGAAACCCGTGACTATTCGCGGGCCACGACCAGCCAGAAATGTGTGCGTGCAGGCGGCAAGCACAATGACCTCGATAATGTCGGTTACACCGCACGGCACCACACTTTTTTTGAGATGCTGGGGAATTTCAGTTTTGGTGACTATTTTAAATCCGATGCTATCCCTTTCGCTTGGGAATTGCTGACCAAGGATTTTGGTATCGACGCGTCACGGTTGCTGACCACGGTTTACCACACTGACGATGAAGCTTTTGATATTTGGCGAAAAATCGGCGTGCCCGAAGATCGGATCATCCGCATCGCCACCGATGACAATTTCTGGCGCATGGGGCCAACCGGACCATGCGGCCCCTGCACCGAGATTTTTTATGATCACGGCGATCATATCTGGGGCGGTCCTCCCGGTTCGGCAGAGGAAGATGGTGACCGGTTCATCGAAATCTGGAACCTCGTCTTTATGCAAGATGAGCAGTTCGAGGATGGTGCCACCAAGCCGCTGCCGATGCAGTCCATCGATACTGGCATGGGGCTGGAACGGATTGGTGCGCTGCTGCAAGGCAAGCATGACAATTACGACACCGACCTGATGCGCGCCTTGATCGAGGCATCGGCCGATGCGACGTCCACCAACCCTGATGGTGACGGGAACACGCATCACCGGGTGATCGCCGACCATTTGCGCTCGACTTCTTTCCTGATTGCGGAAGGCGTTTTGCCGTCCAATGAAGGGCGTGGATATGTGCTGCGACGGATCATGCGCCGGGCGATGCGCCATGCGCATTTGTTGGGTGCCAAGGACCCCGTGATGCACCGGCTGGTGCCCGCGCTGGTGCAACAGATGGGTGCAGCTTACCCTGAACTGGGCCAAGGCCAGCGCCTGATCGAAGAGACGCTGCAGAACGAAGAAGTTCGGTTCAAACAAACGCTCGACCGTGGTTTGAAGCTGCTGGATGATGAATTGGCAGATTTGCCCGAAGATGCTGCACTGCCCGGGGCGGCGGCGTTCAAGCTCTATGATACCTATGGCTTCCCGCTGGATTTGACGCAGGATGCCCTGCGTGAAAAGGGGCGCGATGTCGACACCGATGGGTTCGACACAGCTATGGCTGCGCAAAAGGCCAAGGCGCGTGCGGCATGGTCCGGTACGGGTGAAGCTGCGGATAGCGCTGTTTGGTTCGATATTGCCGATGATAGCGGCGCGACCGATTTTCTGGGCTACGATACGCTGACGGCTGAAGGGCAGATTACGGCCTTGGTTGTCGATGGTGGCGGTGTTGATCAGGCCGATGGTGACGTGCAGATCGTGCTGAACCAAACCCCGTTTTATGCCGAGGCTGGTGGTCAGGTCGGCGATGCAGGAACGTTGAAAACGGATAGTGGCATGGCCCAGATCACCGACACCAAAAAGGTGGCCGGCCTCTATGTGCATTTCGGTAAGGTGACTGAAGGAACGTTGACCAAAGGGCAGGGCGCTGAATTGCGCGTTGACCCCACGCGTCGGGCGCAGATTCAAGCCAACCATTCTGCCACGCACCTGCTGAACGAGGCGTTGCGTGAGGTGCTGGGTGATCATATCGCGCAGCGCGGGTCGCTGAACGCGCCGGACCGGCTGCGTTTCGACTTCAGCCATACAAAACCGCTTGACCGGGACGAGTTGGCGCAGGTCGAGCGCGATGTGAATGCCATCATCCGGCAGAACAGTGCGGTTGAGACCCGGATCATGACACCTGATGATGCCCGCGCCATGGGGGCGCAGGCGCTCTTTGGTGAGAAATACGGTGATGAGGTACGGGTTGTGTCCATGGGCCGTCAGGACGGTTCCGGTAAAGGCGTGGACGGGAACACCTATTCGCTGGAGCTGTGTGGCGGCACCCATGTCAAACAGCTGGGTGAGGTCGGGGCCTTCGTGACGCTGGGCGATATTGCGTCAAGTGCTGGCGTGCGCCGGATCGAGGCATTGACCGGACAAGCAGCGCTGGACTACTTACGCGCGCAGGATGACCGCTTGGGGCAGGCGGCTTTGGTATTGAAGGCCCCGGCGACAGAAGTGGCCGACCGGGTGAAGGCACTGCTGGACGAACGAAAGACCCTGACAAACGAAGTGGCCCAATTGCGTCGTGATCTGGCCATGGGCGGTGGCGCAAAGGATGCCACCCCGTCTGAAGTGATCAATGGCGTCGCCTTTCAAGCGCAGGTGCTCAGCGGTGTCACGGGTAAGGACCTGCCATCGTTGATTGATGAGATGAAAACATCCATGGGCAGTGGTGCCGTCCTTTTGATCGCCGACACTGGCGGCAAGGCGGCTGTCGCTGTGGGCGTGACTGATGATATGACTGGTCGTGTGTCTGCGGTGGATATTCTGCGGGCAACGACCCCTGAACTTGGCGGTAAAGGCGGCGGTGGGCGGCCCGATATGGCACAGGGTGGCGGTGCATCCGCTGCAAATGCAGAAGCGGCCATCGCAGCTGCAAAGAAGGTTTTGGAGGGATTGAAATGAGCGCACTCTGGATTGCCCATGTAAACGTTACTGATGAGGCCGCCTATGGCGAATACGCCAACCGTGCCACTGGTGCCATTGCGGATCACGGCGGTGTGTTTCTGGCCCGCGGCGGGGCTTACGAACAGCTCGAAGGGCCAGATCGGCCCCGCAATGTTGTGGCGCGCTTTCCCAGCCTGCAGGCGGCACATGACTGCTATTATTCGGATGCTTATCAAGAGGCGCTCAGCTTTGCCAAAGGTGCTGCCCAGCGCGAGTTGAGCATCGTTGAAGAGATCGGGTGAAAGGCCAGCTTGCCGAAATGATGGCCCGTCACGCTGTGCCCGGGCGGTTGGATTGGATCGGGCTGCGCAGCGCGCGTCACGCGGCTATTGATGCGGCAGGCAGCGTGGAACTGACCGAATCCGGCCTGATCGGGGATCATGCGCGCGCAGGAAAGCGCGCCGTGACGCTGATTCAGGCCGAGCACCTGCCCGTTATTGCGGCTTTGTCCGGTAACGTACAGGTTTTGCCTGCACAATTGCGGCGGAACTTGATGATTTCAGGTTTGAACTTGCTGGCTGTCCGAAAAGGATTGCTGCGTATCGGCGGTGCCACGCTGGAAATCCATGGGCCCTGTCCGCCTTGTTCACGAATGGAAGCAGAGCTGGGCCAGGGCGGTTACAACGCCATGCGTGGCCATGGCGGCTGGTACACAAGCGTCGTTCGTCCCGGCCCAATAAAATTGGGCGATATTGTCACACCGGGGTGAGCCAGACTTTCGCAGAAAGTCTGTTGTCAAAGTTTCTGCGAAACTTTGCGCCCCTCAGCCCGCGCGCGCCTGCCGTTTGCGTTCATGTGGATCCAAATACCGCTTGCGTAGTCGCACTGCGTTGGGCGTGACCTCGACCAATTCATCATCATCAATATAGGCAATCGCCTGTTCCAGTGACATGGTCACCGGTGTTGTGAGGCGCACGGCCTCATCCGTGCCGGATGCGCGCACATTGGTCAGCTTCTTACCCTTCAGCGGGTTCACCTCCAGATCATTTTCGCGGCTATGTTCACCAATGATCATACCTTGATAGATCGCTTCCTGCGCCCCGATGAACATCTTGCCCCGATCTTCGAGGTTCCACAGCGCGAAGGCGACGGAGCTTCCGTTTTCCATCGAAATCAGGACACCTTGTCGGCGCCCTTCGATCTTGCCCTTATAGGGTGTCTGGCCGTGAAATAACCGATTCAACACACCAGAACCGCGTGTGTCAGTCAGGAATTCGCCATGATAGCCGATCAGCCCGCGCGATGGCACATGTGCGATAATGCGGGTTTTACCCGCACCGGCAGGCTTCATCTCGACCAGCTCACCCTTGCGCGGCCCGGTCAGTTTTTCGACGACGGAGCCGGTATATTCGTCATCCACATCAATGGTGACTTCCTCAACCGGTTCCATGCGCTGCCCGTCTTGCTCAGTAAAGATCACCTGCGGACGTGATATGGACAGCTCGAAACCCTCGCGGCGCATATTCTCGATCAGCACGCCCATCTGCAATTCACCGCGGCCTGACACTTCGAATGCATCACCGCCGGGCGTGTCCTCGATCTTGATGGCGACGTTCACTTCCGCCTCTTTCATCAGGCGTTCGCGGATCACGCGGCTTTGGACCTTTTTTCCGTCTCGCCCTGCCAGCGGACTGTCATTGATGCCAAATGTCACCGTGATCGTTGGTGGGTCAATCGGCTGGGCGGGGATCGGCACATCGATGCTGACATCACACAGGGTGTCAGCCACTGTCGCCTTGGTCATGCCTGCGATGGTGACGATGTCGCCCGCTTCGGCCAGATCAATTGGTTGCTGGGCTAACCCACGAAAGGCGAGGATTTTTGAGACACGAAATTGCTCAATCCTGTCCCCTTCGCGCGAGAGAGCCTTGACCGTATCCCCCGCCTTCAGCGTACCCGCCTCGACCCGACCAGTCAGAATGCGGCCGATGAACGGATCGGCAGACAGCGTTGTTGCCAGCATCTGAAACGGTTCATCCTTGCGTGTGATCTGGGCAGGGGTCGGCACGTGATCCACAATCAGATCAAACAGGGCTGAGAGGTCCTTGCGGGGTCCATCAAGTGATGCGTCGCACCAACCCGCACGGCCAGAGGCGTACATGGAAGGGAAATCAAGCTGCTCATCAGTTGCTTCCAGCGCTGCAAACAGGTCGAATACTTCGTCAATCGCGCGGTCCGGCTCACCATCTGGCTTGTCGACCTTATTGACAACAACGATAGGGCGCAGACCCAAAGCCAGCGCTTTGGAGGTTACAAATTTCGTCTGTGGCATTGGGCCTTCAGCGGCATCAACCAACAACACAACACCGTCCACCATGGAAAGGATGCGTTCAACCTCGCCCCCAAAGTCGGCGTGGCCGGGGGTATCGACGATATTGATCCGGGTGCCTTTCCACTCGACGCTGGTGCATTTTGCCAGAATCGTGATTCCACGCTCGCGCTCGATATCGTTGCTGTCCATGGCGCGTTCGGACACGGCCTCGTTTTCCCGGAACACGCCGGATTGCTTGAGAAGTTCGTCAACCAGTGTTGTTTTGCCGTGGTCAACATGCGCGATGATCGCGATATTGCGAATGTCCATTGGGGTAAGCCTTTTGGGTAAGTTGCGGCGCGGATATCGCGCATCAGCTATAAAAGCCACCCCCTAAAACACCATGTAGCGTGACGTTTCAAACCGCAGGGTCAAACCGCGCCGATACTGGCGTGCAGCTCTGGGCGTGATCTGTCCAATCTGATCCGGCTTAACCTAATACTCACCCTATCTGCGGTAAAAGTCAGTCTCTCGATCATGGCGGATGATGAATGACCCGGATGAATATCAGCCTATTGGCTGCGACATCAATTAGCTTTCTTTCAGCCTGCATGGGTGGCGGCGGGGATGCGACGTCATCTGCCAAGGGGACGAGCATCGTTGTACTGCCCGCACCACCAGCTCCACCGCAGGAAAATGGGTTGCCTTACGGGGTAGCGGGCCAATCATTGGCAGAAATTGAAGGGGACGAACTGACGGCATTGCAATCATCAATTGATGATGTGACCGGCGCTGCGGGCGACACGGTTACCATAACGCTCGATCCGGGGTTCTTTGCCGCCGGGCCAACGGCCCGCAATGCGCAAGCCATTTTTCTGGGACAACCGGTGACGATCAGCGGCGGCGAAGGAACGTTGGCCAACGGCCAGACCGTGCGCTTGTTCTACGACCCTTCCACCGCAGGGACTTATGCAGGTTCGGCACAACTGGCCGCTTATGCCGCGTTGGAAAGCGTCTCGCCCACGGACCCCATCAATGCGGAGGCGCATTATCTTTTTGGCTTTCTGTCAGATCCCGATGTGATTGATGGGCGGATTTCAGGGGCAGTAAGCTATTCGGGCGATATCTCGGCCAGCGGGCTGGTGGCCATCAACGGTATCGCAACAGCTGATCCGACGGGAACCGAACTGGACGGGGCCATCAATCTGACTGTCAACTTCGCGGATGACTGGGTGACCGGTGAACTTGACGCGACTTACACCGCTGATGCGCGGGTGATCGCAGTTGATCTTGTCCTACCACATACGGCTTTTTCAGGGAACACGCTGGCAGGTGCATTCATCTGCCAGTCCGCCATAGGGTGTGACTCTGCCACCGATATGGATGCTGGTTTTTTCGGGCCATCCGCGGATGAGATTGGCGGGGTACTGCAGATAGATACCACAAACAACATTGACGGTGATGCGTATCAGTTTTTGGGGGCCGGCAGTTTTGTCGTCGGATCGGACTGATCCGGAAGGCCACGAGATATGAAAAGGGCCAGCAAAACCGGCCCTTTTTTGCGGTTCACATGGCGGCGTTCAAGTTTTCGTCAATCTTTTCAAGGAAACCTTCAGTTGTCAGCCATTTCTGGTCTGGGCCGACCAGCAAAGCCAGGTCCTTGGTCATGTGACCGCTTTCAACCGTATCGACAATGACCCTTTCCAAGGTTTCGGCGAATTGCATCAGCTGCGCGTTCTCATCCAGTTTCGCGCGGTGCTTTAGCCCGCCGGTCCAGGCAAAGATTGATGCGATGGAGTTGGTTGATGTGGCCTGACCCGCCTGATGTTGGCGATAATGGCGGGTGACGGTGCCGTGGGCGGCCTCGGCCTCCACGATTTTGCCATCAGGTGTCATCAGTTGCGAGGTCATCAAGCCCAATGACCCGAAACCCTGCGCAACCGTATCCGACTGCACATCACCATCATAATTCTTGCAGGCCCAAACAAATCCGCCTGACCACTTCATCGCTGCGGCGACCATGTCGTCAATCAGACGGTGCTCATAAGTGATGCCAGCTTCCTTGAATTTATCAGCAAATTCAGCGTCAAAGATCCGCTGGAAGATGAGCATGAACTGACCGTCATACTGTTTCAGGATCGTATTCTTGGTGGACAAATAAACGGGCCAGCCAAGGTTGAGACCGTAGTTGAACGACGCGCGTGCGAAATCCTCAATCGACTTATCCAGGTTATACATGCCCATATAAACGCCCGAGGAAGGGGCGTCGAACACATCATGTTCAATCACTTGGCCATCTTCACCGACAAATTTCATCGACAGCTTGCCCGGTCCGGGAAACTTCATATCCGTCGCGCGGTATTGATCGCCATAGGCGTGACGACCGATCACAATCGGCTGGGTCCAGCCGGGCACAAGCCGAGGTACGTTCTTGCAGATAATCGGTGCGCGGAACACGACACCGCCGAGGATGTTGCGGATCGTCCCGTTCGGGCTGCGCCACATCTTTTTCAGGCCAAACTCCTCGACCCTTGCCTCATCTGGGGTAATCGTCGCACATTTTACGCCAACACCGATTTCCTTGATTTTTTCAGCAGCATCAATGGTGATCTGATCTTCGGTGCGGTCGCGTTCTTCCATGCCTAGATCGTAATATAGCAGGTCCACATCAAGATAAGGCAGGATCAGCTTCTGTTTGATAAAGTCCCAGATGATCCGGGTCATTTCGTCGCCGTCAAGCTCGACGATTGGGTTCTCTACCTTAATCTTGGACATCTCGCGCCTCCGCATTGCAAGGATTCTTGTGCCCCCATAACGCAATTTTCTATCGACAGAAAGCCGGTATGCAATCGTATGCGGAACACGGTGTGGATGGTAGGCCCGGCAGGACTTGAACCCGCAACCAAAGCGTTATGAGCGCTCTGCTCTAACCAATTGAGCTACAGGCCCATCCGTATCGTTGGAGTATCAGACCGGGCTGACGCGTCAAGGCGGGTGATGCTGGCGCGACGCGATAAAGCCAGCGGCCTTTGCAACGCAAATTGCCAGTTCGATCCCACAGCAAGGCGAATAACCTGTCAATTTTCAGGGAAACGGGCGGCGACGCATGCATTTTGCCATACGTCGTCCGCCCCAAAAACCAGCGAGACAAAAAATTGCGTGAGGAGGGCGCCTTGTCTCCTTCATAAGATGCGGTACAAATCCTTAACAAAGCCTCTACAGACTGACTCTTTATTGAGACTTCTTGCTTCCATGCCGTTGCAGAACGAAGGGGCATCCGCTATCGCAGGCCAAGCCGAAAGCTGGGGTAAAGCGATGACAAGAAATGGCCTGACATATGCGGATGCTGGCGTAGACATTGATGCGGGCAACACGTTGATAGAGCGGATCAAACCCGCGGCCAAACGCACAGCGCGACCGGGTGTCATGGCCGGATTGGGCGGTTTTGGCGCCTTGTTTGACCTCAAGGATGCAGGGTTCACGGACCCGATACTGGTCGCGGCAACGGACGGGGTCGGGACGAAGCTGCGGATCGCCATCGACACTGGCAATGTTGATACGATTGGTATCGACCTGGTCGCCATGTGCGTCAATGATTTGGTCTGTCAGGGCGCAGAACCACTTTTTTTCCTCGATTATTTCGCAACCAGCAAACTAGAACTGGATCAAGCGACCCGGATCATCGAAGGTATCGCGGCTGGCTGTGCCGCATCCGGTTGCGCCCTGATAGGTGGTGAAACCGCTGAAATGCCGGGCATGTATCACGGTGGTGATTTTGATCTTGCAGGGTTTGCCGTTGGTGCGATGGAACGGGGCAGCGACCTGCCCAAAAATGTGCAAGCTGGCGACGTTTTGCTTGGGCTGGCCTCGGACGGTATTCACTCCAACGGATACTCATTGGTCCGTCGGATCGTTGATCTTTCGGGTCTGGCATGGGCGGATGACGCACCATTTGGGTCAAACACGCTGGGTGCGGAATTGCTGGCGCCGACGCGGCTTTATGTCAAACAGGCGCTTGCCGCGGTGCGGGCAGGGGGCGTGCACGGCTTGGCGCATATCACGGGCGGCGGTTTGACCGAAAACCTGCCGCGTGTTCTGCCCGACGGTCTTGGTGCCGAGATTGATTTGAACAGTTGGGAACTGCCGCCTGTCTTTCGGTGGCTGGGCGAAACCGGTGGGCTGGCTGAGGCGGAGTTGCTTAAAACCTTCAACGCGGGCATCGGTATGGTGCTGTGCGTTGCACCGGATGAGGCGCCGAAATTGACGGATTTGCTGACACAGTCAGGTGAAACTGTTCACCAATTGGGCATCGTGTCCACCGGAACGGGCGTGCGCTACGACGGATCGCTTCTGTGACTAAACGGGTTGCCGTGCTGATTTCGGGCAGCGGGTCGAACATGGTGTCGTTGGTCGAATCTATGACGGGCGACCATCCGGCCAGGCCGGTTCTGGTCTTGTCAAACAAACCTGATGCGGCAGGCCTTTCCAAGGCGCAAGCGCTTGGCGTACCGACACTTGCCATTGATCACAGACCATTTGGCAAGGATCGGGCGGCGTTCGAAGATAAGCTGCAAAATGCACTTGTTACGGCCAATCCCGATATCATCTGCCTTGCCGGGTTCATGCGTATTCTGACCCCGGATTTCATTCAGGGATGGCAGGGCAAGATGCTGAACGTACACCCGTCGCTCTTGCCCAAATACAAGGGTTTGAACACCCATGCGCGTGCGCTGGCGGCAGGGGATCCGGAACATGGATGCAGCGTGCACGAAGTGACTGCAGAGTTGGATGGGGGCCCTGTGCTGGGCCAATCGATCATCAATGTGGCAGCCGATGACACGGCAGAAAGCCTCGCTGCGCGCCTTTTGCCTCTGGAGCACGCGCTTTATGCAAAGGTTTTGCGCCGCTTTGCCGGCGGCGACCGTGAACCGATCATGATGCGTGCATAAAACACGGCGCTCTTTTCATATAAGCCCAGATCACCTATTACAGGGAAACGTTGGGGTGTGGGCCTGCGCGAGTGACGGAATAAGAATGAAAACAATCACCACCACCGACGGCTTGGCCGCATTTTGCAAAGAGGCCGCAAAACGGCCCTATGTCACAGTCGATACAGAGTTCCTGCGCGAGCGGACCTACTATTCCAAGCTGTGTCTTGTACAATTGGCCTATCGGGATGCGGATGGTGAGGATGCCGTTCTGGTCGATCCGCTGGCGAATGATCTGTCGCTGGTGCCGCTTTACGATTTGTTCCGCGATGTGGGTGTGGTGAAGGTATTCCACGCCGCCCGACAGGATCTTGAGATTTTCTATGTTGATGCAGGCGTCATCCCCGAGCCTTTGTTCGACACGCAGGTCGCCGCCATGGTGTGTGGTTTTGGCGAACAGGTCGGCTATGAAACTTTGGTTCGCAAGATCGCGAAATCTGATCTTGATAAGTCATCGCGGTTCACGGATTGGTCGCGCCGTCCGTTGACGGATGCCCAGGCAAAATATGCCTTGGCGGATGTCACGCATCTGCGGGATATCTATGAGTATTTGTCGGATCGATTGGGGAAATCCGGGCGCAAGAAATGGGTCGCCGAAGAAATGGCCGTATTGAATGATCCAGGCACCTACAAGGTGGACCCCGATCAGGCGTGGCGGCGCGTCAAGACGCGGACACAATCGGGCAAGTTTCTTGCCATCGTCCGGGAACTGGCCAAGTTCCGTGAAATCTATGCGCAGGATCGCAACGTACCGCGCAACAGGGTCTACAAAGACGATGCATTGGTTGAACTCGCTTCGACCAAACCGCAATCGGAAAAGGATCTGGGCCGGTCGCGGCTTCTGTTGCGCGAAGCACGTAAAGGGGATATCGCCGCCGGCATCCTGACCAGCATTCAGGCGGGGATGGCCGTGACCCCCGAGAACCTGCCCCGTCCAGACCAAACCCGCAGCAAGTTGCAGGTCAACCCCGCCTTGGCGGATATGCTGCGGGTGCTGCTAAAGGCCAAAACCGATGACGAAGGCGTTGCGCCCAAACTGATTGCGTCTTCCGCTGACCTGGATGCGCTTGCCGCGGGCGAGCGTGATGTGGCGGCACTCAAAGGTTGGCGGCGCGAAGTTTTCGGCAATGACGCATTGCGGCTTTGCGATGGACAGGTTGGACTGGCTGTCAAAGGCCAGAAAGTCGTGACCGTGACGCTTTGATCTGGACGTGGGCGCAGGCAGCCCCTACATCCGGAACAAAGCGGCAAGCGGTGGCATGATGGCGAATCCTGACTTTGAAGACCTGGTCGAAACCTTTGACTTCCTTGATGATTGGGAAGACCGGTATCGGCATGTGATCGACATGGGTAAGGCGATGGACCCTCTGGAAGAGGCGCTGCGCGTCCCGGCAACGAAGGTTGATGGCTGCGCCAGCCAAGTCTGGCTTGTACCGCAAATCAATGATGGCGTGTTCCGCTTTCGCGGCGAAAGTGACGCGATGATCGTGCGCGGCCTCATCGCAGTGTTGCAGACGCTTTATAACGATCAAACGGTTGCTGACGTTCTTTCTATCGATGCCCGCGAAGAACTGGGTCGTCTTGATCTGAACGCACATCTGTCCGCGCAAAGGTCGAACGGGCTACGTGCCATGGTCGAGCGGATCAGGCAAACGGCAGCTGCCGGGTAGGGCACCAATTTTTTTCAAAAAAATTGGTCAATTTCTTGTATCAAGAAATTGCGTCGAGCGTTGTTGAAAGCTCGCCATAGCCAGTAAAGCGACGCTCAAATGCAAGGTTAAGGCGCTCTGCGCATTGCTTCGCCTTCGTTGTTAATGCCGGATCGTCAGTCTGCGCCTGATAAACAAGTTTTTCGTAGTGCGCGAAATACATATCGCGCAGTTCCGGGTGCCGTCCCAGCCCAAGTGGTTCCCAGACGAAAGCATCAAACTGTCGCACAAGGAAGTCCGTAAGGTAAAAGGCTGTAATCTCGTCCCGCGTTTCAAAATCCGCATTGCCTTCAAAGAAGGAATAGCAATGCGGTCCGGCGACCATCTCAACGCCCAGTTCATCACAGGCCGATTGTAACTGTCCGCCGGTGCCGCAATCGGCATAGACCACAAAGATCTTCGCGTAAGACCCACGGTGTTTTTCGACGGCAGCACGAACACCGGGAACGATCCGGTCGGGGTGATTATGCAGGATTGCCGGCAGGCATTGCAGGTCCATATGGTCCCAGCCATGAGCGGTTTTCAGCGCGATGATCTCACGCGCTAGCGCGCCACATGCGATCAACAAGACCCGACCGCTGCCAGTCGGGTCAATCCCTTTGGTGGTCAGCGTGGCATCATCCATCACGCCCGCGCAAAAACAATGACGCGGCAAGCGCCAACGCACCAAACCCTGCCAACCCAATGAATGCGGGCGCATCCAGATAAATGGCAATTTGCGATGCAATCAGGATCGTAAGTGCCGAAGCGGCAATCACGCCCAATACAATGATGGCGAATAGACGAAATGACATCGGATAATCCTCCGACACTTTAGATGTGTATCGCGGTCGCGCTTTAAAAGGGGTCAGGCAGCACCCGCCCCCCGATTATGTTTGCGTGCGACAAAGGTTTTTGCCGTTTCCACCGCGACAGCCGCATCACGACAATAGGCATCGGCACCAATGGCCTTGCCGAATTCTTCGTTCAATGGCGCGCCGCCAACGAGCACGATATAGTCGTCGCGAATGCCTTTTTCGACCATCGTGTCGATCACAACCTTCATGTAGGGCATGGTTGTCGTCAGCAGGGCGGACATGCCCAGAATATCGGGTTCTTCTGCTTCGATAGCGTCAAGATACGCCTCGACCGCGTTGTTGATGCCCAGATCAACCACCTCGAAACCGGCCCCTTCCATCATCATGGACACAAGGTTTTTTCCGATGTCATGGATGTCGCCTTTGACAGTGCCAATGACCATTTTCCCGACCCGGGGCGCGCCTGTTGCAATCAAAAGCGGCTTCAGGATCGCCATCCCACCTTTCATCGCGTTCGCGGCCAGCAACACTTCGGGCACAAACAAGATGCCATCGCGGAAATCGTGACCCACAATCGTCATGCCACCGACCAAGGCTTCTGTCAGGATGTTGTAGGGCTGCCATCCGCGTTCCAGCAGGATGTTCACACCTTCCTCAATCTCTTCCTTCATCCCGTCATAAAGGTCGTCGAACATTTGCGCGACGAGCTCTTCGTCGTTGAGTTCAGACAGGATGATGTCGTCTTCTTCGTCGGACATGATGTGCCTTTCGGTATGCAGTCGTTTACTATTTGTGCGCGCGATTGATTTTTTCTACCTGCTGAATAGCGACATTCCCAGAGATATCACCGACCTACGCTTGCCCGTGTTCTTGAATTGTTCTAATAAAGAATATGTCTGAATCTCAGGTTCAAAAATCGCATCGCACGCCGGGGCGCGCCGCCACTTCGAACCCGGACGTTCGGTTTGATCGCTATACGTCGACCGCTTTTGACGATGGTTGGTATCACGACGATGATTTGCCCGTGCTGCGCACGGAAGTAACGGATGAGGTAGCGCGCAAAGTCATCACCCGGAATACATCGCCGGACCTTTCATTTGACCGATCAATCAACCCCTATCGCGGGTGCGAACATGGCTGCATTTATTGCTTTGCCCGGCCAAGTCATGCGTTTCTGGGCCTCTCGCCTGGCCTTGATTTTGAAACAAAGCTGATCGCACGGCCCAATGCCGCGGAAAGGCTTGAGGCGGAGCTTTCAAATCCGCGCTATCGCCCGGCAACAATTGCGATTGGCACCAATACCGATCCCTATCAACCGATTGAAAAAGATAGAAAGATCATGCGCGCTGTGCTGGAGGTGTTGCAGGCTTTCAATCACCCGGTTGCCATCGTCACCAAGGGGACATTGATTGAGCGCGATGCGGATATCCTTGGCGCTATGGCCGCAAAGGGGCTTGTGCGCGTCGGGATTTCTGTCACGACCCTTGATCCAAATACCTCTCGGGCGATGGAACCACGCGTGCCTTTACCCGCATCCCGATTGCGCACGATCCGGCGTCTGACAGACGCGGGTATTCCCATTCGTGCTATGGTTTCACCCGTCGTGCCTGCGTTGACAGATCATGAGCTTGAGGCGATTTTGATGGCTTGCCACGACGCAGGGGCGGTTGCGGCGTCTTCGATTGTGCTGCGTCTACCACGCGAGGTTGCAACCTTGTTTCGGGACTGGCTGTATATGCATTTCCCCGACCGGGCCGAACGCGTCATGGGACGGGTCCGGGAACTTCATGGTGGCAAGGATTACGATCCGCAGTTTGGCAAGCGCATGGTCGGGCAGGGGGAGTGGGCCACGATGATGCAGCAACGGTTTCGGCTGATAACGCGCAAGCTGGGGCTGGACAGATCGCTGCCGCCATTGCGCACAGATTTATTCGCGCGGCCGCCGCAGCCCGGCGACCAACTTTGCCTGATCTAACTGCGCCGCCGCCGACCGCGGCGCTGGCTGGCAACGGGACCCGCGCCATCAGTACCGTCCGAGACGGATGAAAAACCGCCCAATTTCTCAGCGATCACTTCAAGCTGCGGTGCGTCACCCTTCGGCCGTGTTTCAAGTGCCTCGCGCATGGCGCGCAGATGTTCGGGCGTTGTTCCGCAGCAGCCACCAATGATCGTGGTGCCACAGTCACGTGCCAGGACGGCATATTCGGCCATAAGTTCGGGCGTGCCATCATAATGGATATGACCATCATGGTATTTGGGAATGCCAGCGTTCCCCTTTGCAATCAGCGGTTTGGCGGGTCCTGCGGTGACAAATCCCAGCACTGTGCGTAGCAGGTCAGAGGCGCCAACACCGCAATTCGCCCCAAAGGCAATTGGTTGGTGATCCAATTTGCCAACAAGTTTCACCATGTCGGCAGAGGTGTGGCCCATCATCGTCCGGCCTGCGGTGTCAAAGCTCATCGTCCCGCACCACGGCATATCGGACAGGGCAAATGCCTCAGCTGCGGCTTTGTATTCTTCTGCGGCGCTGATCGTTTCCACCCAGGCGACATCGGCACCACCAGCCTTTAGGCCCTCGGCTTGTTCATGAAACATCTCGACCGCGATTTCATGGGTCAGGCTGCCCATCGGGGCCATGATTTCGCCGGTTGGACCGACCGAACCTGCGACAATCACCGGGTGATTTGCGGCGTCCGCCACCTCGCGCCCGATCTCGGCTGCGGCCTTGTTCAGCTCATGCACGCGCCCCTCCGCACCATGCAGTTTCAGGCGCGATGCATTCGCGCCAAAACTATTGGTCAGAAAGATATCGCTACCTGCGTCAGCAGCACCTTTGTAAAGCGCTGTAATCTTTGCGGTTTCCTCGACGTTCCACAATTCGGGTGCGTCACCCGACATCAAACCCATATTGAACAGGTTTGTCCCCGTCGCCCCATCAGCCATCAGCCAATCGCGGTTTTCAAGCAATCGAGAAAGTGCGTTTGTCATTGGCCCGGTGTCCTTCTATCGCGCGTTGCTTTCGCCTGTCATGGGTTGATCATAGGCGCAATGGCGAACCGGCCCTCCACAGTTGATATTTTTGCAAGAAGAACTTGAGCTTCGCTGCAAGTTTCCAAGGAAGGTTGGCAACGGGTCGATAAATGGCGGCCCAGATAATCAATCCACCTAACCAGAAAACGCAACGATTAGGGGCGGCGTGATAGCGCGGCACCCAAACCGGACCAAAGCTGCGTTTAAACTGCGCCAGCCCGGCCCGTGAGTTGGCCCAGAAACGCGGCGTCACGCGCGGATCGGGGACGGATGCAAGCGACAGTCGCTGCACAGCTTCGTCCTTGGCAACATCGATAGCGGCAACAATTGCCGCGTGAATGGCACCGTCCGGCACATTGTCTTTATGACGTATCAGATCAAGCATCCACTCATCCGCGGACGTATGAAAGGAAATAAAACCAATGCTATAACCGTCTTTCTTGATCAGAAAAATACGCTGCCCCGCAATATACTGAGGACAAAACCGCCCCATCGAAAACCCGTACTCTCCGCCATGGGACAGTGCCCAGCTTCGCGCAATGTTTTGTAATTCAGCGGTGGGGCTGCTTTTTAACGCTTCAACAACAATGCCCGCGCGCGCCGCCTGTTTAAGCTTGCGCCGCAGTGTTTGCCGACGCCCACCGGCAGTGGTCCAGTCAGCGGGGCGCAGGATCGCCTCTATCGCCACCCGGCGCACTTGCCAACCGGAGTTGCGCGTCGCGAGCGCCGTACGCGGATCTGCGTTGTAGCAGACCGGCAGCTTGCCTTGGCATACGGCCTGTTTCCAAAATGCGGTGACAGGCACCGGTTTTGGCTGCGGTCCCAATGTGGTCAGGATCAGGGGCAAATCACCCAGCAACAAATCAACATTGCCGATCCGCCCGGTTTCGCCTGATTGCTGCGTCAGCCCCCACATGGCGGCGGCTGTCGGATCATCCGCTTGGGCAGGGGCCGGCCGTGCCAGGGCCAAAAGGGCCAGCGTCGCCGGGATCAGGTAGTATACGATCCGAAACGCAATAATCGCCGCGATCAATGGTTCGGGCGTCGCCATCGGCAAAAGTGAAAGAAGCGTCAGTTCAAAGGCGCCAGCGCCACCCGGCGTGTTGGCGATCAGGCCAACGCCGAGTGCGATCACATAAGCCGCGAGCAGCGGTAGAAAAGCAATGTCAGCACCTTGAGGTATGACCAGATAAAGCGCCACAGCCGCACAAAACAGATCAATGGCGGTCAGGCATAACAGCGCGGCGATATCCTTCCCCCGCAAACCCGGTGCAAACTGATGGCGCACCCAGAGGCCAACGGGGATGGCAGCAACGACAATCACAATCGGGACAAATGGCGAAACCCCGGCATGGCCACCCAACCACAACAGCGCAAGCAAGGCCCAAACAGCCCAGCAGGCACTGAACGCAACCGTCACGGCGACAGATACCCGCGTTGCCTGCCATAATGTCATGCGTGGCAAGCTGTACCAACGGACCAGACTGCCGGTCAGCGCCCCAAAGCCAAGCGTTTGTGCGATGGCAATGGCCCTGATGCCTGACCGACGTGCAAGCCAAGGAGGCACGCCTGTTTTCAGATGACGGTGCCACATCGCATCATAACGCCCGATGGCTTGAAAACTGCACCATGTAGCAACCCCGGCCAGCGCCCACTGCATCCACGTCACCTGCGCCACGGCTTGCCAAATGGCTGCGGTGTCCATCGCGGCGATATCCTGCCATAGGACTGCGCCACAAATGCCCAGCAACATGACCGGAAAAATGATGCGCAGGACAGTTGCCCCGGAAACGCCGATGCGCGTGGGTTGAGGATGGATCATGACCGCTCCGACCAAAAATATCCTGATAACGGCTAGGGTAGGGGCATGAAGCAGGCGTTAAGCCGAAGGGGCGAAACGGCAAAAGCGGCGCATCATTTGCCATGATGCACCGCTTATATCATTCACATTTGAAGTTAATCAGAGTTCGGCGATCAATTGCGACTTGGCTTCCACCATCAGGCTGGCCATCTGGCTGCGAATTGTTGCCTCGTCCGCCTTGTCGCCAAGATCGCCAGCGACCTTGCGATAAACATCTTCTTCGCCGGGTTCTTCCATGTCGGCTTTCACCACCTCGGCGGCGTAAGCGGCGGCATCGTCACCGGATTTGCCCAACAATTCAGCAGCCCAAAGACCCAAAAGTTTGTTGCGGCGGGCCTCTGCCCGGAATTGCATCTCGGCATCATGTGCGAATTTCGCCTCGAAGGCATGTTCGCGATCGTCAAATGTGTTCATTGTGGCCTCACGGATTGGGTGTGTTCCCTTCTGATATGCCCCCGCAGGTGCTTGCCCGCAAGGGGGGCTTGCACTATGACGCGCACATGACGCGACCCAGGGCGGGATACGCGCAGGGGCAAGGGGTGAACATGGCGCGCCGTAAGAAGATTTACGAAGGCAAGGCAAAGATCCTGTATGAAGGCCCGGAACCGGGTACTTTGGTGCAGTATTTCAAGGATGATGCAACGGCCTATAACGCTGAAAAGAAAGCGGTGATCGAAGGCAAGGGCGTGCTGAATAACCGCTTGTCAGAGTTCTTTATGACTGGCCTGACCCAGATCGGCATCCCGACCCATTTCATCAAGCGCCTGAATATGCGCGAACAACTGATCCGTCAGGCAGAGATTATTCCGCTTGAGGTGATCGTGCGTAATTTCGCCGCCGGGTCCATGGCCAAGCGTCTGGGAATGGAAGAAGGCACGGCCCTGCCGCGCCCGATTGTCGAGTTTTCCTACAAAGATGACAGCCTTGGCGACCCGCTGGTCCCCGAGGAGTACATCATCGCCTTTGGTTGGGCGACACAGCAGGATCTGGACGACATCGTCAGCCTTGCATTGCGGGTCAATGACTGGATGTCGGGGGTCATGTATGGCGTTGGGATCAAACTGATTGATTTCAAGATCGAGATCGGGCGCGTCTGGGATAACGAATTTCCCCGGCTGATGCTGGCCGATGAGATCAGCCCCGATAGCTGCCGCCTTTGGGATATCGAAAGCGGTCAGAAACTGGACAAGGATGTATTCCGCCGCGATCTGGGCAATCTGACCGACGCCTATACCGAGGTTGCCAAGCGGCTTGGTGTAATGCCGTCCAACGTCACGCACCGCCCGGCGAAGCCGACATTAATCAACTGAAGACGCAGATAAGAACGGAAAGCTGACAGATGAAAGCAAGAGTACATGTGATGCTCAAGAATGGCGTGCTGGACCCGCAAGGCGAAGCAGTGCGGCATGCATTGGGCAATCTGGGCTTTGACGGTGTGTCGGGCGTGCGGCAGGGCAAAGTGATCGAGCTTGATCTGGCCGATGGTACGTCTGAGGATACAATCACCGACATGTGTGAAAAGCTGCTGGCGAATACCGTGATCGAAAGCTACCGGGTGGAACTGCTCTGATGCGCGCGGCTGTCATCGTTTTCCCCGGATCGAACTGTGATCGGGATATGGCCGTTGCGTTGCGCGCTGCCGGTGCAGATGTCAGCATGGTCTGGCACAAGGACCCTGATCTGCCGGAAAATGTCGATCTGGTCGCTGTGCCGGGGGGATTCTCGTTTGGCGATTATCTGCGTTGCGGTGCGATTGCCGCGCAATCCCCGATCTGCAAGGCGATTGTGGCGCATGCTGCACGTGGTGGCTATGTCTTGGGCGTTTGCAACGGCTTTCAGGTATTGACCGAAAGCGGGCTGTTGCCTGGGGCGCTGATGCGCAATGCGGAGTTGAAGTTCGTTTGCAAAACCCTTGATCTGAAAGTCGAAACATCCAGTTCTGCCTTCACCGAAGGATACAACGCGGGCGATCTTGTCGCGTTTCCGGTCGCGCATCATGATGGCAATTATACGGCTGATCCCGAGACATTGGCGCGGCTTGAGGCTGATGAACGTATCGCATTCCGTTATACGCAGAACCCAAACGGATCCCTGGCCGATATCGCAGGTGTCTTATCTGATAACCGGCGTGTTCTCGGGATGATGCCGCATCCAGAGCGGGCGGTTGATGCTGGGCATGGCGGGACGGACGGGCAGGCGCTTTTCCGCGGGTTGATTGGACAGTTGGGAAACGCCTAATCTGTTACCTTGCTGCGCCCAATGCTTGGGCTTAGAATACGGCCATGTCGGGGATCACAAAACTCAAGGGACGGCGCGGTCAGGGTAGATGGTATCTGCGGCTGTCCATCCTTGTGATATGCCTGTTTGCTGTCATCGTGATCTATGTCAGCAATCAATTCCTGACCCAGCGTTTCACCGAGACGACGCGAAATCGGTCCGAGATCCGGTTGGCCAGCCATGTCAGCGATTTGATGAGCGAGCTGCGCCACAGCGCGCGCGGCCTGTTGTTTCTGGCGCGCGATCCAGAGCTGATTACCGCGCTGGAAGATGCCAATTACTCACTATCAACGGCGCGCCTGCTGTCATTTGTCGACGATTTTGGCGCTGCATCATTGGTGTTGCTTGACCGCGACGGGCGCACAGTTGCCGCCACTGACCGTAACCGGTTGGGTGAAACGCACAGGGCGAAACCCTATTTCGTCAACGCGCAGCGGGCCAATCAAACGATCTATACTACTTACAAGGACGAGGATGACGGAACTTTCAACTTTGTCTATTCGCGCAAGATCGACGCAGAGGGCGTGTTTCTGGGCGTGATCATGGTGGAGGTGGACGTCCCCGCATTGGAGCGCAGCTGGGCAGGGCTGTCAGATGCGGTCATTGTCACTGATACGGATGGTACGATCCTGATGTCGTCCGAGCCGCGCTGGCGTGGTCGGATGGAGGCGGAGGCGCTCGCCCGGCAATCGGCCCCATCCGCAATTGAACGCGCGATCCGGGCCACACAAGGTTGGGCGGCATTGCCTGCGGATGCTTATCTGCGGGGTGAGGCGGTTTTGCGTCGCGAGGCGCGGGTGCCGCATCAGGGTTGGAAGATGATCAGCTTCACCACTTACGCCTCTGTGCGCGAGAGGGTGAACGGTATTCTGGCGCTTGAGGTCATGGGATTCGCGCTGCTTTTGGCGCTGGCCTTCTATTTCATGTCCCGCAAGACGGCGTCCCGTTTGGTATTTTTCCAGCGTGAGTCAGCAGAGCTTCGCGCATTGAACCGTAGGCTACAGCGAGAAATCGCCGAACGCGAGAAGGTCGAAAAGACCCTCCAGGTTGCCGAACAGACCATCGCGCAATCCTCCAAACTGGCCGCCTTGGGCGAGATGTCAGCCGCTGTCAGCCACGAGTTAAACCAGCCATTGGCGGCAATGAAAACCTACCTCGCCGGTGCCCGGCTTTTGCTGCAACGCAAGCGGCAGGACGAGGCGCTGTCATCATTCCAGCGGATCGATGATTTGTTGGAGCGCATGGGCGCCATAACACGGCAGTTGAAATCCTACGCCCGCAAAGGGTCGGAGGCGTTTGAACCAGTAGATACAAGGGCCGCAGTATCATCTGCGCTTGCCATGATGGAGCCGCAACTCAAGACCCGGCAGGTCAATATCATTCGCACGTTGCCCAACGAACCGGTGATGATCCTGGGTGATCGGTTGCGGTTGGAACAGGTGATTATCAATCTGCTGCGCAATGCGTTTGATGCAACCAAATCATCCAGCAATCCCACCATTGAAATTCTGTTGGCGGCGGGCGAAACCGTCAGCTTGCAAATCCACGACAATGGCCCGGGGATTGAAAACCTGAACGAGCTGTTCGAGCCGTTCTACACAACCAAGGAACCGGGGGATGGGGTCGGGCTTGGGCTTGCCATCTCCTCTGGCATCGTCAACGATTTGAATGGACGCCTGACGGCAAGAAATGCAGTCGATGGTGGGGCAATTTTTGAAGTTCAGCTGCCCGCGTTGAAACAGGACGTGGCGGCGGCAGAGTAAGGAAAGAAGTAATGTCGAAGGCTATGAAAATCGCGATTGTCGATGACGAGAAGGATATGCGTCAATCGATCAGTCAGTGGCTGGCCCTGTCCGGGTTTGACACAGAGACCTTTGCATCCGCCGAGGATGCGCTGAAAGGGTTAGGAAATGATTACCCCGGCGTTGTTGTCAGTGACATCAAGATGCCGGGCATGGATGGGATGCAATTCCTCAAGAAACTCAAGGGCGTCGATAGCTCACTGCCGGTCATCATGATCACCGGTCACGGTGACGTGCCCATGGCGGTTGAGGCGATGCGGGTCGGGGCGTTTGATTTCCTTGAAAAACCCTTCAATCCCGACCGGATGACCGAATTGGCCAAGCGCGCCACGCAGGCCCGCCGCCTGACGCTAGATAACCGTGCGCTGCGCAAGGAATTGTCCGATGGCTCTGCTTTGATCAAGAAATTGATCGGTCAATCGGTCCCGATGGAGCGGTTGAAAGAGGATATTCTTGATCTGGGGCAGGCTGATGGCCACGTCCTGGTCGAGGGCGAGACCGGTACCGGTAAGACCCTTGTCGCTCATGCCCTGCACGCCGTTGGTGCCCGCGCCAACAAGAAATTCGTGCTGCTGAGCTGTTCGGCCTATGACGAGGAAACATTGGGTCGCCGTATCTTTGGCCCCGCCAATGACGATGAGCCGATCCCAGCCATGGAAGAGGCGCGCGGCGGTACGCTGGTTCTGGAAGATATCGAGGCGCTCAGCCATGCGTTGCAGGCCCGTTTGCTGACAGCGATCAATGATCAAGGCACGCCAGCGGAAACCCGTATCGTCGCCATTTGTAACCTGCAAGAGCAGGATAAAACTTGCGAAAGCGTGTTGCGTCCCGACCTGTTTTACAGGCTCGCCGCATTGCGGATTACCGTGCCGCCGCTCCGTCAGCGTGGCGAGGATATTCTGGCGCTTTTCACCCGGTTGGGTGAGCAGTTTGCCGATGAATATGGCTGTGATGCGCCCGAGGTGAGCGCGCAGGAGGCGGCCCAGTTGCTGCAGGCGCCATGGCCCGGTAATGTGCGCCAGTTGATCAATGTGGCCGAACGCGCGGTTCTACAAAACAGGCGCGGCACTGGTTCCATCGCGTCATTGCTGATGGCCGATACCGAAGAAACCAAACCGGCCATGACCACCGAAGGCAAGCCGCTGAAAGAGTTTGTTGAAGCATTTGAACGGATGCTGATCGACAACACCATGCGGCGGCATAAAGGGTCCATCGTTGCGGTGATGGAAGAGCTTTGCCTGCCACGCCGGACGTTGAACGAGAAGATGGCGAAATACGGATTGCAGCGGTCCGACTACCTTTAGGCGGCGTATGATAGCCCCGGCAATGCATGTGTTAACGCGCTGCGTTGCCGGATTTGTGCTGTCGGCAAAGCGTCGGCCACATGTCGGCAAAACGTCGGACACCATGGGGCGGAGTCTGTTGGGTTAACGCAACGCGCGGTCCTGGCGCTAGGCCACGCGGTCAAAACTTGATTTCAGGAATGCGCGGGCGTCGTCCCATTCCAGCGCTTTTGAGTAGAGGTAGCCTTGCCCGACCTGCGCACCGCGCAATGCGACAATTTCGGCCTGCGCGGTTGTCTCGATCCCCTCCACAACCACCGTTGCCCCAAGGCCGCGCGCCATGTCGGTAATGCTCTCAAACAGGAAACGGGTTTCGTCATCATCATCGATATTGGTGATGAAGCTGCGGTCGATCTTGATCTCCTCGAACTCGAAACGGCGCAGATAGCTGAGCGATGAATATCCTGTGCCAAAGTCATCAAGTGCTGCACTGACGCCATGCTGCCGCAAGATGCGCAATGTCGCCTCGACCACATCCCAGTTTTCAACGGCGACACTTTCCGTGACTTCCAGCGTCAGATGTTGAGGGGGCAGCCCGGTTTTTTTGATGATTGCCATGATATCCTCGGCCAGCCCGTCTGAATGAAAATTCTGGGCGGACAGGTTGGAGCTGATCCGTACGGGTTGGCCCAATTCGGCACTGGTCGCCACCGCAAATTCTGCGGCCATCTGTAACACTGCAAGATCGAGGTCGCGAATAACCCCGGTTTTTTCCGCGATTGGGATAAACTCATCCGGTCTGACGTCTTCATCATCCATGCGCCACCTGGCCAGCGCCTCAAACCCGTGGGGCAGGCCTGTTGCGATGCACATTTTGGGTTGAAACACGGCACGGATGTCGTTGTTGGCCACTGCGCGGGGCAGGCGGGCCGCGATTTCGGTCCGTCGGCCAAGCAGGGCGGAAATCGCCGCATCGAAGATACGATAGGTGTCTTTGCCTTCGGTTTTGGCGGTGTAGAGGGCGGCATCCGCGCCCCGCAGCAATTCAGGTGCTGTCACACCAGTGTGGTGATCGGCAATCGCAATACCAACGGAACATCCCGGTTTGATCACATTGTTTTCAAAAACAAAATCATCCTGCATGGCTGTGACGATCTGATCGCCGATGGCGTCGGCACCCGGTCGATCAGGCGCATGCCGAAAAACAGCTGCAAATTCATCGCCGCCCAGTCGCGCAACAAGCCCCCGATCATCTGTTATGACGGATAACAGGCGCTGTGCGACCTCGCAAAGCAGGGCGTCACCGGCGCTGTGCCCCAATGTGTCATTGACGGTTTTGAACCCGTCAAGATCGACCACAACCACCACGACATCCGAGACCGGGGCCTGTTCCAATTCCGTGTCCAGCCGGTCATGAAACATGGTCCGGTTTGGCAGGCCGGTGAGCGGATCATGGGATAGCAAAAAACGCTGCTGCGCCTCAGCTTCGGATTTGACCTGTTCAAGGTGAACCTGCGCCTCCAGGCCGCTGACGATTTGTTGCATGCGCCGCCGTTCGCGCCGTGCCAGCAGCCCGGTACCAACCAGTGCGATAACGAAGATCAGGCCGGAAAACCCCGCATTTCGCCATATTGATGCGGTCATGTTGCTTTCGACAATGAACGCCCCCATGACATCGCCAACTTGATAAACCTCTTCGGCCATTAGCTGGTTGTGGCAATCCACGCAGCTTGCGCTGGTGGCAATAGAGGGCGAGATGGTCCGACCGATAAAGTTGCCGTTTTCGATGCGGTTTTCAACGATTGGCCCGGTCAATTCCTTGGCCGCAAGACGCTGAATAATCCGTTTCAGGCGGCCATCGGGTTCTGATGTGTGGATTTCAAGCCCGGGCGTCCCCGGCATTGTGACACTTGTTTCGACGCCATATGTATCAGTCCTTGGTCGTTCGGAATAATGGTCGATCCCCATACGACGGAAGGTCGCCGGGACAACCGTGCCACCGGCGCCCGCGTTCGAAAACGCTGTGACAAAGCTCTTGGTCATGTTGATCAATTGCGCCCGTTGATTGCGTTCGACAACTGCGGTTTCCCACACTGTTGCAACGAAAAACGCGGACGCAAACAAAAGCGCCGACACAATTGGGACGGCCGTGAGGCCCCAAAGCGTCTTTTTGTGCGGCTGCTCTTTCAATCATGGCTCCTGTTCCAGAACGTATGCGATAAAGCCGAATGCTGAAGAATTGGTTCACTTTGATTGGCGTTCCGGGGCCTTTGCTCACCCAATGGTTGTGTGTCTCATTCAGCCATATCGTGGGGTCGTGATCATTGGGGATGCAAATTGTCATTGTAATACCTGACCTTCCTCCCTTATGTATGAGGTACGGATGCCCGTACGACGTTGTGCGGAGCCATTCGGGAGAATTCTCTGTCTTGGTTGATTTGGACCGTGGGTCTGTTACCGGTAAGACAGCTGATTTGGTCAGTTTGACCAGAAGAACGCTCTGGCTGCGTCGACTCAAACGCAGACCGGGCCTTGAACGGGCCGCAGATTACATGCGGTCGGAGAAGAAACGCGATGCAACGCGCAGGCTATGACAGGCAAGACAGTGCGGCCCCGAGGGGCCCCGGTTTTGCGAGCGCGCGGATCGCCTTAATCAGACATGTAACACGGACCACCGCCCCCCCAGGGGGGCCGCCGGGGTTATGTGCGAACGGACAATATGCCAAAGAAAATGCTAATCGATGCGACACATGCGGAAGAAACCCGCGTTGTCGTAGTAGACGGAAACAAAGTCGAGGAATTTGATTTCGAAAGCCAGTTCAAGCGACAGCTTGCTGGGAATATCTATCTGGCCAAGGTGACACGGGTTGAACCGTCACTGCAGGCCGCCTTTGTGGACTATGGCGGCAATCGCCATGGTTTCCTTGCTTTCTCGGAAATCCACCCAGACTATTATCAAATCCCCGTTGCGGATCGCGAGGCGCTGATCGCCGAGGAAAAAGCCTATGCCGAAAGCCTGAAGGCCGAAGCAGAGGCGGAAGCCGAAAAGGACGAAAAGCCCAAGCCAAAGCGCCGCCGCCGCAAGGCCAAGGCGGCCGAGGTTGAGGGCGACGATCCTGTGGCAACAGCCGAGGTTGAAACTCCTGAGGAGGAGACGTCCGGCGATATCGCGGGTATGGAAACCTTTGACGTGGAAGACAGCGAAGAGGGCAGCTCGCCCATGGAGCTGGTTGCCGAGACGCCGGTCGACACGCCTGCGGCCGGTGAAGATGATGACGACGAAGATGACCAGCCCAAGGCTGATCCCCGGTCCAAGGACGAGACCATCGAAAGTGTTGCCGAAGAGGATGACACCGATGAGGTCCGCCCGGTGCGCAAACCGCGCCCGAAGCGTTACAAAATCCAGGAAGTCATCAAGGTTCGCCAGATCCTGCTGATTCAGGTTGTGAAAGAGGAGCGTGGCAATAAGGGTGCCGCGCTGACAACGTACCTGTCACTGGCCGGTCGTTACTGCGTTCTGATGCCCAATACCGCCCGTGGCGGTGGTATCAGCCGCAAGATCACCAATGCCGCTGACCGCAAGAAGCTGAAGGAAATCGCCGGATCAATGACCGTGCCGGAAGGTGCCGGTCTGATCATTCGCACCGCCGGGTCGCAGCGGACCAAGGCCGAGATCAAGCGCGACTATGAATACCTGCAACGGATGTGGGAGCAGATTCGCGAACTGACCCTGAAATCCATCGCACCGGCAAAGATTTACGAGGAAGGCGATCTGATAAAGCGATCCATCCGCGATCTTTATTCCAAAGAGATCGACGAGGTCATCGTCGCGGGTGAGCAGGGGTACCGGACGGCCAAGGACTTCATGAAGATGATCATGCCGTCCCACGCCAAGAACGTGAAATACTATGCCGAGCAACTGCCGCTTTATGCCCGCTATCAGGTTGAGGGCTATCTGGGTGGGATGTTCAACCCGACGGTTCAGCTGCCATCGGGCGGCTACATCGTCATCGGGATTACCGAAGCTTTGGTCGCGATCGACGTGAACTCTGGCCGGGCGACGAAGGAAGGCTCGATTGAGCAGACCGCGCTGAAGACCAACCTTGAGGCTGCCGATGAGGTGGCCCGCCAGTTGCGTCTGCGCGACCTGGCCGGTTTGATCGTGATCGACTTCATCGATATGGATGAGCGGCGGAATAACACCGCCGTTGAAAAGCGGTTCAAGGACAAGCTGAAAACGGATCGCGCCCGCATACAGGTGGGCCGGATTTCCGGTTTTGGTCTGATGGAGATGTCCCGCCAGCGGCTGCGCCCCGGCATGCTGGAAGCCACGACGCAGATGTGTTCGCATTGCCATGGCACCGGTCTGCTGCGTTCGGACGACAATGTCGCCCTGTCGATCATTCGCGCTTTGGAAGAAGAGGGCGTGCGTGGCCGCAGCAAGGAAGTGCTGATCAAGGCCCCGATTTCCATCGCCAACTTCCTGATGAACGGCAAACGCGAACATATTGCGGATATCGAAGCCCGTTACGGCATGTCGGTGCGCATTGAATGTGATCCGACCCTTGTGTCGCCTGATTTCGCAATTGAGAAATTCAAGACGGCCACCCGCGTGGTGCCGGATGCCGCCCCTGTCGTCACCTCGGTTGTGATCATGGATGATGACAATGAGGATACGACCACATTGGTCGAGGCCGAGGCGGAGGAAACCCCCGATACCGAAGACCGGCCCAAGCGCAAACGTCGTCGTCGTCGTCGGCGGCGCGGTGGTGGCGGCAATGCGGCTGAAGGGCAGCAGGCTGATGGGGCACAGGCCGAGGGTGACGCAGCCCCGGCAGAGCAGGCGACGGAAGCCGAGCCCGCCGAACAGCCTGAGGCCGATGCAATACCAGCTGCTGAGGAGGCTCCGGCCCCCGAAGAAAAGCCAAAGCGGACACGGAGCCGCAAAAAGAAGGTCGCGGATGTGGCCGAAGCCGATGCAGAACCGGCAGCTGACGCCGATAAGCCGGAGGCCGAGGCGGCTGAAGAGGCACCCAAGCCCAAGCGGCGGACCCGTAAGAAGGCGGCACCAAAGGCCGAAGAGGCTGTTGCTGAACCGCAGGTGGAAGAGGCGGCGCCCGCAGCCGAAGAAAAGCCCAAACCAAAGCGCCGCAGCCGTGCCAAGCCCAAGGCGGAGGACGCACCTGCGCCAGCAGCAGAAGAGGCACCCGCACCAGAGGTGGACACACCGGCACCGGAGCCAACCCCCGCACCGGCAGAGGTCGCGGAACCGGTGGTAGCCACAAAGGCACCAGAGCCTGTCGCGGAAGAAGCGCCAGCCAAGCCCAAGCGCAAGGGCTGGTGGTCACTGGGTCGGGGTTAGGCGGCGATTTTTCGGCCCTGATGCGATCACAAGCGATACAAGACGCCGCCCTTTGCTGGGCGGCGTCTTGCTGTATTAAAGGTTCTTCCAGCCGGAAGCGGAAGGACAGCTTGGTATCGGCTGTACGGGATATGGTTGCCAGTCAAGTTCAATGGCTGCATGTCCGTTTCATGCGGGCAGGCGACGTCTGAGTGGCTTGATGGATTGTGACCAGCGGTGGTTCAGCGATTGTTCGCGATCCACTTTGACGTCACTATTTTAACGCAAAAACACCTTAGCGAAACGATAGGACGTTTGACATTCGCCGTGGTTCATAAACTCTCTTGTTCTCCGGGAGTGTGTAAATCGAACGCTGTGGTTTGGTGTTGATGCCTTGCGCGTTCAATTCCGGTTCGAAACGCGCCTCAAAACCCAAATCCAATCCAGCGACAGGGAATCATTTTTCGGAATGAGTGTATTCAGGTTTCAATGTTGGTTGGCCAGAACGAGCATAAGCTATTAATTTATTTGTTAAATTATAATGTCAGACATTAACTTGATTATGTGCGACATTATATGCTCTAGTGTATTGGCAGCAAAATGAGTTTCCCGTGACCGACGCAGATGCAACATCAAAGGGCCCGACATCTTCGCGTGAAGCGCTAGATCACCTTGAACAGTCAGGTGACAGTCGTGATGTCCTGGAAGCGCTCTCTGTGATGATCGAACGCGCCAAACTAGGCGTCGGGGACCGATTGCCACCAGAAATTGAAATCGCAAAAAAGCTGAATGTCGGGCGTTCAAAAGTGCGCGAAGCGCTGATCGCGTGGCAAAATATGGGGATCGTTACCCGCAATAAAAAGGCCGGCACGCGTCTTGCGGCTGAGGTCTCTGCCAACGCAATCCACATGCCTTTGACGCTGAAACTTGAGGCAGAAAGCCTGCTGCGGACGCATGCTGTGCGGCGCCCGCTGGAGATTGAGGCCGTGCGCGTCGCGGCAAAACAAATGACCGAGCAGCAAGGCCTGATCATTGTCGCACGCGCAGCTGAATTGATGGCGGTGTATGAGGCAGGTGAAGATTGGCGCGGGGCAGACCATCGGTTTCACAGCGCGATCCACGAGGCCTCCGGCAATCCGCTATTCGAGCAACTGATCCGTCAGATTCAAGACGGCTTCAACGCGATCTATGAAGCGCCTTTTGGGCAACCACATTTGGGACAGGCGACGATACCCCTGCACCCTGAACTGGCGCGTGCCGTTGCCAAGGGTGACGGCGCTACCGCTGCCAAAGTGATGGAACGGATCATGGAGATGGTTGAGGCGGAAGTCATTGCGATCATGGAGGGACCAGATGTCTGAGGAACAAAGCCTCGCAACCCTGATGGCGACGGTCTTTGACGACGCCAACGGATCAATGACACCCCCGATCGTGCAAACCTCGCTTTTCGCGTTCGACACCTATCAGGACTTCGAAGATCGCATGGCAGGTCGCTCTGATCAGCCGATATATACACGCGTTCAGAACCCCACGGTTGCAGCGTTTGAGCAATTGATGGCCAATGCAGAACAAGGTGAGGCCGCCATCGGCTTCGCCTCTGGCATTGCGGCGATCACCTCGACGCTGCTGGCATTCGTGAAACCGGGCAGCCGGATTGCCTGCGTCGAACATGTTTATCCAGACACATACCGCTTCATGGAACGTATCCTGCGCCCCTTTGGGATCGAGATCAGCTATCATTCGGTTGAAGAGTTCGAGAACGACGCAGACCTGCTGGAAGGCGTTGATCTGGCCTATTTGGAAAGCCCGAACTCCGTCGTCTTCATGCCGATGAATTTGGTGAAAGTGGCAGGTCACGCGAAACGGCATCACGCCGTAACCATGATCGATAATTCATGGGCCAGCCCCGTGTTTCAGCGCCCGCTGACGCTTGGCATCGATATCGTTGTGCATTCGGCCTCGAAATATATCTCGGGGCATTCGGACACGGTTGCGGGGGTTGCGATTTCCTCCCTAGAGCATATCGCCCGCATCCGTGATCTGACACTTCCGCTTCTGGGCGCAAAACTTGCCCCTTTCGAGGCGTTCCTGCTGACACGCGGATTGCGCACGTTGAATGCGCGTATGATGCAGCATCAGGCCACCGCCAACTTGTTTGTGGATCGCTTGGCGACCATTCCCCAAGTGCGCAAGATCAATAGTCCCGGTGCAAATGCGGTGCCGGGCCTGACGGGTCGGTCCGGCCTTATGTCGATCGAGTTTGACGACAGTGTCGACATTCCAAAATTCTCTGACGCACTCGCGTATTTCCGGCTTGGGGTCAGTTGGGGTGGGTTCGAAAGCCTGATCCTGCCCGCCCGCGTGGGGTTGGCGCAGGCCGGCGAACAGAACTCAATGCAGAAATTTGGCGTCTCTCCGAACTTGGTTCGACTGAACCTTGGACTGGAGGACGCAGAAGATCTTTGGGCGGATTTTTTGGCCGCTCTCAGCAAAGGCGCAGCCTGACTGGCATCAAGACGCTGTCACCAACTAACACGGAAGGAAATTCATAATGAGACGAATGTTAACCACACTCAGCACTGCTGCCATCCTAATGGCGAGCGGAGCATACGCCGATACGACACTAAAGCTGGTCGAAGTGATCACCAGCCCGGAACGGACCGAAGTTTTGCAAGGCATTGTCGATAGCTACGAAGCCGAAAATCCGGGTGTTACGGTAGAGATCGTCAGCCTGCCTTGGGGGCAAGCCTTTGAAAAACTTGCCACAATGGTTGCTGGTGGGGACATCCCTGACGTGGTTGAAATGCCCGACACTTGGCAGGCGCTTTACGCAGGTTCAGGCCAGCTGGCCAGTTTGACAGAGCACGTGGCAAGGTGGGAGCACGGCGCGACGCTGACCGACAAAACTGTCGCGATGGGCAGCCAGGCTGGCGATCTTTATATGATCCCATACGGCTTTTACCTGCGGGCGATGTTCTACAACAAGAAACTGCTGGCTGAGGCCGGTATCGAAAACCCACCGGGCACAATGGAAGAATTCATGGCCGCCTCGGCTGCCGTATCTGAACTGCCGGGCAAGTCCGGCTATTGTCTGCGTGGTGGTCCCGGCGGCACCAATGGCTGGATCATGTTCGCTGCTACGATGAACGGTACCAACGAGTTTTTTACCGAAGACGGGCAAAGCCGCATCAACGAACCGGGCTCTGTTGAAGGCATTCAGTTCATGATCGACATGTACCAGAATGGCTATGCGCCCAAGGACAGTGTCAACTGGGGCTTCAACGAAATCGTCGCCGGCTTCTACTCGGGGACTTGTGCTTTCCTCGACCAAGACCCGGATGCTTTGATCGCCATTGCAGAGCGGATGCCAGCAGAAGATTTCGCCGTGATTCCGATGCCTGTTGGACCATCTGGCAAAGCCTTCCCGACCATCGGATTTGCGGGTTGGTCCATTTTCAGTTCGACCGAACATGAAGATGAAGCGTTTGATCTTGTCGCGACACTTTCCTCGCCCGAGGCCAACGCCACATGGTCGAAGCGCGTGGGCGTGATCCCGATCCATCAGGGTGCGGATCAGGATCCGTATTTCCAGACAGAGCAATTCAAAGGCTGGTTCGAAGAGTTGAACGGCGAACAATATGAGCCGACTGTGATGCCGACCTATCTGGAGCAATGGGGCTATTTTGGCAGCACTGTTCTGTTGGAAACCAGCCAGGAAGCGCTGTTGGGTCAACGCAGCGCGCAGAACGTCGCTGACGAATGGGCAGAATTGCTGACATCCGAATACGCCAAGTGGAAAGCAAAGCAGTGACACCGCGTCAACAAACACAAGTCATGCCCGGGAGATCCCGGGCACGACGCTCGCTTTACTGGCATTATATGGTGGAGCCGTTCCTTTATTTATCACCGGGGATCTTTCTCATCGGCACCGTGATGATGATCCCTCTGATCATCGGCATCTCTTATTCTTTTCAGTCCATTGAGCTGCTCAACCCATTCAACACCGGCTGGGTGGGGTTCGAGAATTACCAAAAGCTCTGGTCTGACCGCAAATTCTGGCTTGCATTGGAAAACACCTTCTGGTGGACGTTCTGGTCGATCAGCTTCCAATTCCTGTTGGGCCTCGGCCTTGCCATGCTGCTCAACACGCGATTCTTTGGCAAGAAACTGTTCCAAGCGCTGGTCTTTTTGCCCTGGGCCGTACCGACATTCTTATCAGCGCTCACATGGGCATGGCTGTTTAACCCAGTGATTGGCCCCCTCCCTCACTGGATGGCCGCCCTTGGCATTTTGTCAGAACCCTACAACATCATGGGCGACCCAGAGCTCGCCATGTGGGGTCCGATCGTGGCCAATATCTGGTTCGGCGTACCGTTCTTTGCGATCACGCTGCTGGCCGCGTTGCAATCCATTCCGGGCGAATTGTACGAAGCGGCAGAGATCGACGGCGCGTCGCCATGGCAGACCTTCACCAAGATCACTCTACCGTTCTTGGCACCAATGATCGCAATCACTGTGATGCTGCGCACGATCTGGATCGCGAATTTCGCCGATCTCATCTACGTCATGACAGGGGGCGGGCCTGCGAACTCAACACAGATCGTCAGTTCGTACATCTTCACCACCGCGTTCCGTAAACTCGACTTCGGCTATGCCTCTGCCATCGCTGTGGCGCTTCTGGGTATCTTGCTGGTTTACGCAGTCATTTTGCTCTGGCTTCGCAAGAAGCTGGTCAAGATCTGAGGTTCCCATGGCTACCGCACAATCACGTCCGCTGCTGACCATCGGCAAATATGCGGCTTTGCTGGGATATCTGAGCTTCGCGCTGTTCCCGCTATATTGGCTGCTGAAAATCGCCATCACGCCGGATCAGTTGATCTTCTCGGAAGGTACGCAGCTTTGGCCCTCATCGCTGACATTGGACAACTTCCGCACGGTCTTGTTCCAGACTGACTTTCTCGCCTATTTCGGGAATTCCCTTTACGTCTCGCTTGGGACCGCAGCGGCCACGACGCTCATCGCGGCAGGCGCGGGATATGCGTTTTCGCGCTTCGATTTCGGTGGCAAGAGAATCATCATCGCAGCCATGCTCATCACCCAGATGTTCCCGCTGCTGATGATCATCGCGCCGATCTATAAAATCGTAGCCTCCTTGGGGATGCTCAATTCACTGACATCGCTGATTGTAGTCTACACCGCGTTTAACATCCCCTTCGCGACCTTCCTGATGCAATCGTTCTTCGATGGTATCCCGAAAGACTTGGAAGAGGCCGCGATGATGGACGGCTGCTCCCGCTTTCAGGCGCTGCGCAAGGTGATCTTCCCGCTGACGCTGCCGGGGCTTGGCGCGACGCTTGGCTTTGTCTTTACCGCCGCGTGGTCGGAGTTGTTGTTCGCATTGATGCTGATTTCGAAAAATGAGGCGATGACTTTCCCGGTTGGTTTGCTGACATTTGTATCAAAATTCTCTGTCGATTGGGGGCAGATGATGGCGGCGGGTGTGCTCGCGCTGATCCCAAGCTGTCTCTTTTTCATCTTCATTCAACGCTACCTGGTGCAGGGCCTCACGTCCGGCGCAGTCAAAGGATAGGGGGCCAAAATACATGGCACGTATCGAACTGAAAGACGTCGTAAAACGTTATGGTTCCGTCGAGGTACTGCGTGACATTGACCTCGATATTGAAGACGGTGAATTTATAGTCCTGGTCGGCCCATCGGGCTGCGGTAAGTCTACCTTGCTGCGGATGATCGCGGGGCTTGAGCCAATCACATCAGGGGATTTCCTGATTGACGGCGAGCGGATGAACGATGTCCGACCACGTGATCGCGACATTGCGATGGTGTTCCAATCTTACGCTCTTTATCCGCATATGGACGTTGCGCGGAATATGGGGTTCTCGATGGAAATCCGTAAAGATCCAAGCAATGAACGCATGTCACGCGTCAAGCAGGCTGCGGAGACGCTGGGGCTGACTTCCCTGACCGAACGCTTGCCAAAAGCATTATCAGGCGGGCAACGGCAACGTGTCGCAATGGGGCGTGCGATTATCCGGGACCCACGGGCATTCCTGTTCGACGAACCTCTGTCCAACCTTGATGCGTCTTTGCGGGTCGAGATGCGCCTGGAGATTGCGCGGCTGCATCAAAAACTGGGCGCGACGATGATCTACGTCACACATGATCAGGTCGAAGCACTCACTTTGGCCGACCGGATCGTCGTGCTGAACGGTGGTGACATTCAGCAAGTAGGCAGCCCGCTCGACCTTTATGAACGCCCGGCAAACAAGTTCGTCGCGCAGTTCATTGGCTCACCCACAATGAATATCATCCCCGTTCAGGGCAATTCAAATGGGGTTAAACTGGCCGATGGCACCTTGTTAGAGCTTCCGCATTTGTTCGGCACAATTGACGCCGTCGAGCTTGGCATGCGTCCCGAACATATCGACGTCGTCGAGGTCGGCGATCTTGTTGGAGTTGCGGATGTGGTTGAGCATCTGGGGTCTGACACAAATCTCTATCTTCAGGTGGAGGGGTTGGGCCCGCTTATGGTTCGTGAACATGGCAATATTCCAGTGCAACCGGGTGACCGTGTTGGATTGCGCATCCAGTCGGAAAACATCCATCTCTTTGGACCGGACGGAAATGCGTTGAGGTGCCCCACCAAAGAAGCTGCAGCTTGAGATAACCAAACAAAACAATATACGCCGCGCATCGGAGACCAAAACCCTGTGGCTGTCGTCGTGAATGTTTCACAACGCCAAAGACATTCGGGAAAAGGACCCGATCAAAGTAGGCGGGCATCAGGCATTTTCTGCGTCAATAATGCCATTCTGAACGCGGTTTTGCGATATCGTCGTTGCCTGCGGTTGGGAGGTTTGTCGAACTGCAATACGGTTCGCTCATGCAAGCTGCGTTTCAGAAAACCGGTGGGACCCAGTTGAGCAGTTGGATCCTCGCCTGATCGAACAGGCCCAGAACGATGCTTGGCGCGAAGATGGCGGTCTTTGACACACGCCGAACTTTAATGGTTCAGTCGCCGTTTCGTCCACGGGGGCTTGGCGACAGGGAACCTAACGATGATGAGGCCTGTACGGCCAATTTATGACTCTCAAGCGGTAAGCAGCGCCCAGTCAGGTCTAGCCTTTTTGGATCAGGTATACCTGCGCGGTATCAGCTTCGCTGACCTCAACCAGTTCATGTCCCGCCTCGGCGCAGAAATGCGGGACGTCCACGATGGCGGCGGGGTCGTCTGCTTCCATGCGCAGCACTTGTCCGACGCTCAGCGCCTGCAGCCGTTTGCGGGCTTTCAGGACGGGCAGGGGGCATAGCAGCCCTTTGGCATCAAGTTCGGCATCATGGGTCATGATTGCCAGTTAGGCGTGATGTTTCAGTTTGTCCACTAAGTTGTGAGCCATTCCCTCGTGACGGATCGTCTTGCATCGCTTAGGCAGGGTGCAAAGGAAAACACATGCTTGATACGACCCTGTTTCTGGACGCCACTTTGCTGCCCGCGATGTTCATTGCGATGGTGGCGGGGGTCCTGTCGTTTCTGAGTCCCTGTGTGTTGCCCATCGTGCCGCCCTATCTGGCCTATATGGGCGGCGTGTCCGTGTCCGAGATGGACGAGACCGCGGGTGCGCGCCGCAAGGTGTTGCTGGCAGCGGCGTTCTTTGTGCTGGGTCTGTCCACGATTTTCCTGCTGCTTGGCTTTGCTGCATCCGCCATGGGCCGGATGTTGTTGCAGGCGCAGGACTGGTTTGTGTTTATCGCGGGCGTCGTCGTGATGATCTTTGGTGCGCATTTTGTGGGCGTCTTTCGGATTGGGTTTCTGGATCGCGAGGCGCGGGTCGAAACCGGTGATCGCGGCGGATCGGCCTTTGGCGCCTATGTGCTGGGGTTGGCTTTCGCCTTTGGCTGGACACCGTGCCTGGGTCCCATTCTGGGCGCGATTCTGGGACTGGCGGCCACAGAAGGTGACGTGGCGCGGGGCACGATCCTGCTGGCGGTCTATGCGCTTGGCCTTGGCCTGCCGTTTTTGCTGGTGGCTGCATTCTTTCCGCATATGAAAGGTGTGATGGGCTGGATGAAGCGGCATATGGAACGGATTGAACGCTGCTCTGGCCTGCTGTTATGGACCGTTGGTTTGCTGATGATCACCGGTCAGTTCACCGCGTTCAGTTTTTGGTTGCTGGAACGGTTTCCGGCGCTGGCAACTGTCGGCTAAAGGCTTATCTTTCGCATCATTCTGGGCTAGCGTCGCGCCGAAGTGAATTGCCAAGGGGCAGGGATGAGCGAGCAAAACAAGCCGGTTAGGCAGCGGCGGGTGTTCCATATCCCCGGCTATGATCCCATTCCGCCCCGCCGCTATCGCGAACTTTATCGCACTGAAAGTGTGGCCCAGGCGAAAATCAGCGGCTATCAAATCGCCGTGCAGGCCAAACCCGCTTCTGACAGTTTTGGCTGGGTGGTGGCCGCGCGTATTGATGACGCGGATGTGCGGGCGGATATCGACGTGTTGGTCTGGTCGGATATCGTGCGCGACAGCATGGCCCAATCCATCCCCGCCACTTATCTGCAATTGCTGCAAACGGCGTGGATTTACATCAGTACCGGCACGCTGCGCTGTCTGATGTGGATGCGCAAAGGGCCGGTGATTGCGGCCCTTTACCCGGTTGGGATGTTGCTGCTGCAATTGCTGATTGCCATCCTGTTGGGCCGGTTTTTGGGCAATCTGGTGCAAGCCGGGTCATTGGCGCTGGCCGCGACAACTGGTGGCGTAGTGGCGACCATTTTGGGCTGGATCGGTTGGGTGCTCAAACATGCGCTTTGGCTTGCGGTGGTTGTTTTCATCCTGCGTTGGTGCAAGGCCCGTGACAACAAGCTTTTCGCCTATTACCTGATGCATGACTATGCGTTTTCGGCCCGGTTGCGCGGTGCAACCCCGCCCGCGTTAGAGGCCCGGATGACTGCGTTTGGCGAACGGATTGCCGCCGCCTTCACCGCCGATGTGGATGAGGTGCTGGTGGTCGGTCATTCATCCGGCGCGCATCTGGCGATTTCCATTCTGGCCGATTTGATCCGACAAGGGCGCGTGCCCGCGGGGGGCCCAAAGCTGGCGCTGCTGTCATTGGGGCAGGTGGTGCCCATGGTGTCATTCCTGCCCGATGCCGGGCAGTTGCGCGCCGATCTGGCCTTTCTGGCCACACAGGACGCGCTGACATGGGTCGATGTGACAGCCCCCGGCGATGGCTGTTGCTTTGCGCTATGTGATCCGGTGGCGGTGACGGGGGTTACCCCGCCAGGCAAACGCTGGCCTTTGGTGATTTCGGCGGCTTTCACGCAAAGCCTGTCGCCGGAGCGATGGAAGGCCCTGCGCTGGCGGTTCTTCCGCCTGCATTTCCAATATCTTTGTGCCTTTGATCGGCCCAAGGATTACGATTATTTCCAGATCACGGCAGGGCCTGTCACCCTCGCTGACCGTTTTGAGGGCCGCCCCCCGTCCAAATCGCGGATTGACGTGGCCGTGTCGAAATACACATCCCTGACCGCATGACAGAACCTCATCCCCCCAAACCACAGGCCCGCGCGGATAAAGTGTCGCTTTGGCAGTATATGCGTCTTTTTCGGCGCGATATCCTGTCGGCACAGCCTGCGCGGCTATACGGGGCGTGGATGGCCGAGTTTCGCACGCCGTTTTTTCGCAGCTATATGATCAATGATCCTGATTTGATCCGTTATGTGCTGAACGAAAACCCGGATGCTTTTCCAAAGTCTGACCGTATTGGTGCCGGGTTGCGCCCGCTGCTGGGTGACAGTGTCTTTCTGACAAATGGTGATGTCTGGAAACGCCAGCGCCGGATCATTGACCCGGCTTTTGAAGGCGGGCGTTTGCGCGATGCATTTCCCGGTATTCTGGCGGCGGGGCAGGCCGGGGTCGAACGGATGACCCCCGGGAGCGATTTTCAGGAGATTGAGGCGATCACCAGCCATATCGCGGCTGACGTGATTTTCCGCACCCTGTTTTCGATCCCGATTGAGGATGAAACCGCCACGCAGGTCTTTACCGCCTTTCGCGACTATCAGCGCAGTCAGCCGATCCTGAACCTTGCGGCTTTCCTGCCGGGGCCAAAATGGATGCCGCGTTTCTTTCGGCGGGGCACCAGGCAGACAGCGCGCGAAATCCGTCGCCTGATCACCCGCCTGACAGAGGACCGGCTGGCGCTGATTGCCACGGGCGAGGCGCCCGATGATCTGGCGACCAAAATCCTGACCACAAAGGACCCGACAACGGATCAGACGTTCACCCTGTCGGAAATGGTCGATCAGGTAGCGATCTTCTTCCTCGCTGGGCATGAAACCAGCGCGTCAGCATTGGCATGGACGCTTTATCTGCTGGCGCAGTATCCGGATTGGCAGGACAAGGCGGCGGCGGAGGCCGCGGATTTTGACGGCAGCTTTGCCGGGCTATCTACGCTGAAACAGACCCGTGACATCTTTCGCGAGGCGCTGCGCCTTTATCCCCCCGTGCCAATGATGGTGCGCGAAGCGACCAAAGATGAGGTATTTCGCAAACGTGCGGTTAAGCCCGGCGCGCAGGTGGTACTGTCGCCCTGGCATCTGCAACGCCATACGCGCATCTGGTCCGACCCGGATGGGTTTGACCCCGGGCGGTGGCAGGATGATGCGCACAAGCAAAGCATTCGCGACGCCTATCTGCCGTTTTCATCAGGACCGCGTGTGTGCATCGGGGCAGGTTTTGCGATGATCGAAGGGGTCGTTTTGTTGGCAGCCTTGTTAAAGGCTTACCGGTTCGAACCTGATCCTGCGCGAATCCCTGTTCCAGCGGCCCATCTGACAGTGCGAACGCAGAACGGTATCTGGTTGCGATTCGCCCCCAGATGATCCCGCAGTTGTTTCTTGAGCGGGCACAAAGCCGGAATCCGCCCCATTTTTGATCAAGCGCGCGCAACTTAAATGGCTTCATTATGTCTAGAATTGGCGGCTTAACCTTTGTTTAACTTGAGTTAATCCAAATATTATAGGCACTTAGGGAGTTTGGAGACGACATTTACCCAACGAGGTCAAAATTGCACTGCCATTTTTCCGCCTCATTGCTGGTCATATTAGAGGTTCAAGCGCAAATCGAGTTTATCGGGGGATGACATGACTATTGCACTACCAGGAAGTTCAAAGCTGGGCCTATCGGGATTGATGGGCCGTAAGCGTCGCAATGCTGAGAAGAGCACACCGAAACCTGCTGCCAAGCAGTTGCGCCCGGAAGAGGTTGCGAAATTGTTTACGCAGGATCCGACCATGGTCAAAAAGACCAAAGGTCCGGCGAAATTGAACGACACAGAAAAGCGGGATCGTGCGCGGCTGAACAGCCTGCGTGGCGCGCTTTACTCCAAGGACTGATCACGCGGGTTTCGCGTGATCACGACGTGTTGCGGGACACAGCGCGTTCATAGACGAACACACGTAAGGCCGAGGCGAGACCGATGTCCCCTCGGCCTTCGTCTATTTCAGCGGCGAGCCCGTTGATCGTCTTGCCGTCTTCTTCGGCAATCTGACGAAACGCATCCCAAAAGATGTCTTCTAGTGAAACAGATGTGCGATGCCCGCGTAGGGTTAGCGAATGTTTGACCGGGCGGCCGTGCTTATTCATCTTCGCGCTTCAATTCTGAATGCCGCTTACGGGCCAGTTCCTCTTGTGCCGCATCCAGTTCCCGTTCGGCCTTGCTCCGCCCAAAGCGGATGACGTTTTCATCCGCCTTGGCTTTGGCCTGCGTCCGGGCGCGCGCTTTGCGCGCCTGGTTGAGGTTGATGGGCTTCACTTGGGCCCGATCATGTCTTCGGGGCGCACGACCTTGTCAAAGGTTGCTTCGTCCACAAAGCCCAGCTTGATCGCCTCTTCCTTCAGCGTCGTGCCATTCTTGTGGGCGGTCTTGGCGACGGTTGTGGCATTGTCATAGCCGATGGTGGGGGCCAAGGCCGTCACCAGCATCAGCGATTCCCGCATCAGTTTTTCGATCCGGGTCTCATCCGCCCGGATGCCCACGACGCAGTTATCCGTGAATGTGCCAGCGGCATCGCCGATCAGTTGCATGGATTGCAGCACGTTATAGGCCATCATCGGTTTCATCACGTTCAATTCGAAATGCCCCTGCGAACCGGCAAAGCCGACAGCGGCGTCATTACCCATGACATGGGCACAGACCTGCGTCAGCGCCTCGACCTGTGTCGGGTTCACTTTGCCGGGCATGATCGATGATCCGGGTTCGTTTTCAGGCAACATCAATTCGCCCAATCCGCAGCGGGGGCCAGAGCCGAGCATGCGGATATCCGCCGCGATCTTGTAAAGGCTGGCCGCGACGGTTTTCAGCGCACCGGACATTTCGACCAGCGCGTCGTGGGCGGCAAGCGCCTCGAACTTGTTGGGGGCCGTCACAAAAGGCAGGCCAGTGATCTCTGCCATGTTCTTGGCAACGGTTTCGCCCCAGCCTTTGGGCGTGTTCAGCCCGGTGCCAACGGCGGTGCCGCCTTGGGCGAGTTCGTAAATCGCAGGCAGCGCTGCTTTGACGCGCCGAATGCCCATGGCGACCTGATGGGTGTAGCCCGAAAACTCCTGCCCAAGGGTAAGGGGGGTTGCGTCCATGGTGTGGGTGCGCCCGATCTTGATGATCGCGTCGAATTCTTTCTGCTTTTGTTCAAGCGCGGCGTGCAGTTTCGCCAAACCCGGCAGCAACACGTCATGGGCGGTTGTGGCGACGGCGATATGCATGGCGGTGGGGAATGTATCGTTAGAGGATTGCCCCATATTGCAGTGATCATTGGGGTGGACGGGGTCCTTTGACCCGATCTCGCCACCAAGCATTTCAATGGCACGGTTGCTGATCACCTCATTGGCGTTCATGTTTGATTGCGTGCCGGATCCTGTCTGCCAGACGACAAGCGGAAAATGATCATCCAGCTTGCCGGCCACTACTTCGGACGCGGCGGCGATCATCGCGTCGGCCTTATCAGCGTCCAGCTTGCCGCGTTCCTTGTTGGCCATGGCGCAGGCCTGCTTGATCACGCCCAGGGCGCGGACGATGGCGACGGGCTGCTTTTCCCAGCCGATGGGGAAATTCATGATCGACCGCTGGGTCTGCGCGCCCCAATAACGGTCGGAAGGGACTTCCAAGGGGCCAAAGCTGTCGGTTTCGGTACGGGTCGCTGTCATGATCTTGCCTCGCTCAATCTGTTGCGAAACCTATAGGTTGCGGGACCGGGGATCGCAACGTTGGTAGCGCTCACGCAACCTGATCAAATTGTGCGCCTGAGCCAATTGGTTGGGCATCGGCAACGGCACGCAATGTCTTATCAATATGGGCGGCGTCGGGGCCGTGGTAATAGAAATAGGTATACCTGTCACCTGCATGGCTGCCGCCATAGCTGTAGCCGTCGCCCAAGGCCGTGACGATCTGTTCGTTGAACGCATCTGGATCAAAGCCCTCATAGGCTTCGTCGGGTAACCCGCTGCCATCCAGACCAATCCCAACAACGCTGACCTTGCCAAAGCTACGCAGAGAGTTGCCGTCATCGGTGATGAATGCGGTACCCTTCGGCGCGCCAAGTGCTTCCAGATGGGCCTGCAATTCATCCAGCCGTTTGTCGGACAGATCGGGCAGGGCGACCTCCAGGTCGCAATAGGCGATGCCGCCATCCTCGGCCATCATGGTGCCGCCGCCCGTCACCTCGCCCAATGGATCGCTGTCCAGCCGCGCCATGAGAGGATCTTCCCAGTAGTCACCCCGGTCCATCGGGCCGATTTTCAGTGGCAGGCGTACGGATATATAATGTGGTTCGGCCATCAGGGCCTATTTCCGAAATTGATCAAGGCTGACGACTTCGGCCTCTTTACGATCTGCGCCGTCCTCGTCCTCGGGTTCGACCATTTCGTCCATCGGCGCTTCTTCGACATCGTCGGGCGCGTCTTCTTCCTCTTCCTCCTGGGTTTCAAACCGCAGGCCAAATTCGACGGATGGATCAACAAAGGTCTTGATCGCGTCATAGGGAATATAAAGCGTTTCCGGGTTATCCCCGAAATTCAGGGTGATGGTGAACCCTTCATTGGTGACGTCCAGATTGTCGAACCAATGCTGGATCACGACGGTCATTTCGCCTGGATACCGGTCAGACAACCAATCGGCGATTTCAACGTCCGGGTGCATCGTATCAAAGGTGATAAAGAAATGATGCGCGCCCGGCAGCCCGTCTTTTGCGACCCGGTTCAGCACATCCTGAATAAGGCCACGCATGGCCCGGTGCATCAGATTACCATAGTCGATAGATCTGCTCACGGCTTTGACATCCCCCGTTGTCGATATGTTCACCATAAGGGATTCGGGGCGGGAAGGAAGGGGCCATCGTCGGCTCAGCCCGCAATCTGAACGATCAGGCTAAGCCCCGCCATCACCGCCAGAACCAGGGGCAGTGGCCATCGCCGCCACAGCAGCAGAAGACCCGCCAGCAAGGCCAGCATTATGGCCAGAGGTTGTGCTGATGCCGGCACCGGCAAAATCATCCGGATCGGCCCCCCGTTGATTGTATTGAGTTCGCCAAAGAAGACATGCAGCGCAAACCACAGCGACAGGTTGCCGATCACCCCGACAACGGCGGCTGTGATACCGGCCAATGCTCCGCGCAGCCGCGGTTGCCCATCCAGCCAGTCGATCAGTGGCGCACCAGCAAATATCCATATGAAACAAGGCACAAACGTCACCCAGAGCGTCAACAGACCGGCTAACAACCCCATGGTGACACCCCCATTTGCCAAGCCTGCGATCATGCCGACAAACTGCGTGACAAGGATCAGCGGCCCCGGTGTTGTTTCCGCCAGCCCCAGCGCATCCATCATTTGCGCGGTGCTGAGCCATGCGTATGACACCACCACCTCTTGCGTCATATAGGCCAGCACCGCGTAGGCCCCGCCGAATGTGACAACCGCCAGTTTGGAAAAGAACACGCCGACATCCATCAGGAACGCTTGATCCCACAACCCGATCAGGATCAGTGGGCTGGCCCAGATGGCACCACCAATGGCGATGATCCGGGCACTGCCGCTGAGGTTTGGTTTGCCCGGTTGGGTGGTTGGATTTTCGCCATCTTGCAGCAGCGCACCGGTCAAGGCAGCAGCCCCGATCACAAGCGGGAAGGGTAGTCCGAACACGAACAGCGCAGCGAACCCGCAAAAGGCGATCACCAGATGCGCCTGCCGTTGTAGTGCGCGTTTGCTGATCTTGATCAAGGCTTGGATGACGATGATCACCACCGTGGCCTTTACCCCCAGAAACAACGCCTGCACGATGGGCAGATTGCCATAGGCCCCATAGGCAAGCGCCAGGCACAGGATCACCAATGCGCCGGGCAGCACGAATAATCCGCCGCCGATCAATCCGCCAATGATCCCCTGCCGTTTCCAGCCTGCATAGGTGGCCAGTTGCATCGCCTCTGGCCCCGGCAACAGCATGCAGAATGAAAGTGCCCGCAAGAATTGCGGCTCTGTCAGCCAATCCCGGTCTTCGACCAGCTCTTTATGCATCAGGGCGATTTGCGCGGCAGGTCCACCAAAGGACAAAAGCCCGATCCGCCCGAATACCCTGATCAGTTCAGCCGTCATGTGTTTCGTCCTGCCCGTCGCGCGCCCAGCGGTAAAGTGCATCATAGATGCCCATGCCTGCGTTCAATTGCTGCGTATCGTCTCGATACAAACGCGACAGGCCAACCGACATGGCCAGCAGTCCTGCGGCTTGCGGGGCAAGGTCGTGGCGGTCCGTGTCAGCGGCACGCACGACAGTCGCCAGCGCATCCAGGGCAGGGTGGCTTAACCCGAACGCCCCAATCATCGTGTCGAATGTGCATTGATCGCCCCTATGACCCCAGTACCCATCTTCGATATCAAACGGGGTTGCACCGAACCGGTCTGCCACCGCCACGACCTCGGCCGGAACACGCGGCAGCTTTGCCTCGCGCCACGCATGGTTGCCGCCTTGCAGGAGCTGCGCATTGATTCCCGCCGCGCGCAGTTGTGCGGCGACCTCATGCGACAGTTTTTTGCCCTTCTGGCAGATGACGACGGTGCCGCGACGGTTAAGGTCGTGGGCTAATATGTTGATATCATTGCAAGCATACCGCTTTGCCGTGGGGATCAGGTATGGATCATCCGCGAAGTCACTATCAATGCAGACATCCACCAGCACCGGGCAGGCGGGCGTCCCAATCAGGCGCGTCAGCTGGGCCGGTGTGATTTCGTTGAAGGCAGCCACGGTGCATCCTTTCTGAAAGTGGTCAGTGGATGCGACGCTTGAGCGAGAGCCTCACGGGGTGCGCGCGGACCCCATGGCGCGTTTGTGCGAAATCAATGCGCCCGCGTCAATACTATCCCACGATCTTGCTGATTTCGCGCAGGATCTTGGCCCGGATGGCGCTGGGGTATTCGCGGTGGGTGCGGGCGGTGATGACAAAGCCGTTGCGGGTGATCACGGCACCCCGGTAGAAATTGGTGATCGCCAACCCCATTGATTCAATGGCAATACCGTTGATTGTCACGCCTGCACGCTCTGCCGCGTTGCGCGCATCCCTGACTGCGGTGCCGCCATTGGGCGTGCCGTCGCCGGACACATCGATGACCTTGCGCACGCAATCAGGCACCTGATCGAACAACGGCAGCGAGAAATAGATCGCCTCTGCCGGGGCGGTGTCGGACAGCACAAAGGCGCGCTGCATCAGGCGGGCCTGCGTGGCCACAAACTCTGCATCAAGTGCGGTCCTGATGCGGACCCAGGGGATCGATAATTCCTGTTTATCCTCGCCCGACCATTGCACCACAGCGATGGCGGTTTCGGTTCTGATCATCGTTTCGACAATTTCAGGATCGCGCAGCGCATCGGCCAGACCATCAGTCTGCAAGCGGTATTCGCCCGTGTCGATTGAATTGGAGACATCGATTGTCAAAACAAGTGCGGTGTCGCAAGCCTGCGCTGAGAATGGGAGCACGCCAATCAGCGATGCGAACGCTATTTTCAAAAACCTCATGGACCCATCCTGCGCAGCAGTTCCGTCCAATTCAAGTCACAATGGTTAACCTCAGGTAATGTCGATTTGATCATGATTTCCATCCCGGTTGCCCAATTCTGCCGCTTTATCGGCTTAATTGGGCGGGAGGTTGCACGGACGATAACGTACGAAATTGACTGATCCGCCGCTCTCAATCCCACTCACGGAACTGATCGCCTGCCGGACGCATAGAAAGGTTCACGATGCCTCATTCACCACGCACATGCCGGCTGGCAGCAACACTGGCGGCGGTTGCCGGTTTTTCAACGGCAACCCCGGCTTTGGCCGACGACGCGCTGACACAAGTGCAACTGGCCAGCAGCCTCACGGCACTGGTTTATGAGGCCTCTGCGTCCGCCTGCATGGTGAATGCGGGTATCGATATGGATGTTGAAATGCAGGCGCTTGCGACTGCACGCAAAGAGTTCAATGCCACGATGCAGACGCTGGCGGATGACGGCCTGTCTGATCAGGCAGAGGTGGTTGCACAAGCATGGTTGCCGCTGGATGAGGCGTTCAGCATGATCGTTGTTGGTGATGCCCCGGCGGGCCATATTACGATGGTCAACGAAGCGCGCCCTGCACTGGAAAACGCGACCCTTTTGCTGGCTGATCAGGCATCGCTGCAACCGGAATATGTGGCACAGACGACTGCCGCTGATGCCTTCACCGTTGATCTGGCCGAGCGGCAGGAAGTCCTTGTTCAGAAAATGAAATTGATGTCCTGCGAGATGAATGACGCCCCTGTTTTTGAAGAGGCAAAAACCGCATTGCTGGACACGATGTCGTATTATGAGCGGTCATTGCAAGCCCTGACTGAGGGGCGGCCTGATCTGGCCATCGCGGCGCCCACCGATTATGCCACCCAGCAAGTGTTGGCGGCTGCACTGTTTGACTGGCAGACCATGAAGCCGATCCTGGCGACAATCGCTGTAACAGGCTCTGCTTCGCCCGATGCTTTGCACCGCCTGCGCGTGCGTACCGATGGGCTGGGCGGGCGGATGGCCGAACTGGTCGACACGTATCATGCCCCCGCTGATGGCGGTGTGTCGCCACAGGTTGCGGTGCTGGACTGATCTGAAAACCCTTTCCAAACAACATGATAAGAGGGCCATTGCATCTGCGATGGTCCTTTTTCGTTGTCTGGTGGAAAGTGCAGGTTTCTGTTGCCAGGTACCTGCGAACCCCGCCCAAGGTCGCAAAACCTTAGGAGTTAATTTTCGATATTAGGCACAGCTTACGCTGCGACTGCCATCGGTGCATTGTTGTCATTTGCAACTATACAATTTGTACCGATAACGGTGGTAACTCACCGAGACAAAGCAAACCCCTTTAGACGTTCGTCGATCCTGTTTCGTCCCCATGGCTGCCAAATGAGCAGTGTTTGGTGGAGACGCCGGGTACCGCCCCCGGGTCCGATCCGCTTATTACGAGCGCGTTTATGTCCATAGTCCCGAAGGACACCATATACATAGGCAACGTTCGGTGCGCAGGCAAGGGGGGCGCAACACCGCCGTTTTGCGCGCCACCCCCGAATCATCCGTTAACGCAAGCAAATCAGGGATTATGGGCGGTCTGCAAAGCGTCGGCCAGACGTCGGCAAAACGTCGGACCCTGTGACGCCTGTTGCCTCCTTTAAGGGGGCGTACGGTGCAAATGTGAAGGCTGCGTTAAGGTTTGACCGGGCAGGTGCTGATCCCCAGCATCGCGTAGATCGAGCACATGCCGGTGAGCGCCGTGACCAGCAACATCGCCGCCAGGATAACGGCGATCAGCACGGCGGTGCCGGTCAGGGTGCCGCTGGCCCAAAGGCCCGCGACGATCACGGCGGGCAGGGCCCTGATCCACCTGTCCAATGTGCCGACATTGCGAGTGGTGAGTTTTTTCAAAAGTGACATCTGTTTTCCTTTCCTATGACGGGGTTGTGGCGAAGGTGGCGAGGCTTTGCAGGCCTGCGGCATACATGTTGTTGACCATCTGCACGGTGGCGGTTTCTTCGTCGTCGGCGACGGTGAATTGTGCGCTCCAACTGACATGGGTTTCCCCGTTCAGATCATCGACCCGCAAGGTGCCGACCACGCCTTGCGCGGGCAGGGGATGGGTATCGATGGCGTAGCTGAAGCTGCGCGTCTTGTCGTCGCGGATGAGGATCCGTTCGTCCAGTTGCCCGCCATTTGTCATGATGCAGACCCGTTTGATGCCATCATCGGCATAGGTGACATCGGAGGATTGGATCAGTGCCGGATACCAGCGTTCCATGCCTTCGACCTGATTGATGATCGCCCAAACCTGATCGGGCGGGGCGGGTATTTGGCGTGATTGCATGACGTGACAATGTTTCATGATCTGGTCCTTTGGTGGTTGTGTTCTTCAAATGGCATGTGCTGTGGGTTTCATAAATGGTCCGAAATGATATGCTTTGGTGCATAAATGGACCAAAGGTATCAGCATGGATTTGCAAATTGACTGGGATGATCTGCGCCTGTTTCAGGCCTTGGCTGTGCATCCGACCGTGCGCGCCGCCGCCGCGGCCCTTGGCATCAGCCATTCAACCCTGTCGCGCAGGCTGGATCGGTTGGAGCATCAGGTGGGTGCTGCGTTGTTCGAAAGGGGACCGCGCGGCTTTACCCTAACCACATCGGGGCAGGTGTTGCTGGGGTCGGTTGATGCGGCTGCGGCGCAGTTTGATGCGGGCCTATTGAAAGTGTCGGGGTTGGATCAGCGTCTGGCCGGGCCGATCAGGCTGACCTTGCCCGATTTTCTGGCATTTGATTGCCTGCTGGACCCGCTGCGGCAGTTTCAGGCGGCCTATCCCGACATCGCGTTGGAAGTTGATATTTCCTATGCCGCTTTTGATCTGGACCGGCGCGAGGCGGATGTGGCAGTGCGCATGATTGCTGTTGATGCATCACCGCCTGAAACGCTGGTCGGGCGTCGGGTCGGCGTGTCCCATGCCACGGGTTACGGTGCTGATGGCGGCAATGCATGCTGGTTGGGGTGGGCGGCCGATGATGATGGTGATTGGGCGCGCGCGACGCCCTATCCGGATTGGCCGGTGGTTGGGTCCTACAATCATGCTGAATTGCAACATCACGCCGCTGTTGCGGGATTGGGGGCCGCCTATTTGCCCTGCATTATCGGGGATGCCGACCCGCGCCTGACCCGGCTGCCGGGCATGGTCCCCAAACCTGCCCGCGACATCTGGGTCCTGACCCATCGTGATTTGCGCGAGACGGCCCGGATGAAGGTTCTGCGTGACTTTATTGCGGCTGCGTTGATCAAGGCGCGCCCGGCGCTGGAAGGTCAGATATTGAGCCAGATGGCGGGGAGTGCGACCGCGAATTCAACCAGAAAATAGATCCATTTTTTCTGTGATTGCCCGTCAAGGATCAGCGATGTCAGCCGCCCCGCAGCGGCCCCCATCCAACAGAACCCAAGCATGACGTAAGCCGCTGGCGTGCCAAGGAGCAGCGCCCCGATCCCCATGCCCACAAAAAGACACCCGGCAGAAGCCCGGATTTCCGACATCCCCATGGTGGTTTCGCCCATGGTCAGATCAAGTGCCCCAAGCGTGTAGCGGGGCGCGAGCCAGCCAAAGCAGCCCAGGCCGATGCTGAGAAGGGCGAAGATGATGTTGACGATGTCCATGGGCGGTGATCCTTTGACTGCAGCCCTATAGATGGCTTGAATTGCGCGGGGATCAATGGCGTGGGCCACTAAGCTTCGCTGCATCAGGCAGCCACCGGATCGCTTGTCGATCCTGTGCGCGTCTGACGCTGCTGTCAGGCCGTGCGTTCTGCCCTAGTTTCCGCCGCTTTGGAACATCGTCGCGTCTGCTGCTGCTTTGCGGATGGCGTTGGATTTATGCACGGTTTCCTGATATTCGGCCTCTGGATCGCTGTCATAGACAACGCCGCCACCGGCCTGGATATAGAGCTTTTCATCCTGCAACACCGCCGTGCGGAGCGCGATGCACATATCCATGTCGCCATTGGCGCTGAAATACCCGCAGCCACCGCCATAGACGCCGCGCTTTTCCGGTTCCAGTTCGTCAATGATTTCCATGGCCCGCACCTTGGGCGCGCCTGACACGGTGCCCGCGGGCATGCCTGCGAAAAACGCGCTGAGCGCGTCCTGATCATCGGCCAGTTCGCCCACAACGTTGGAGACGATATGCATCACATGGCTGTAGCGTTCGACGATGAATTTTTCGGTTGGGCGTACGGTCCCGATCTTGCTGACCTTGCCGGTGTCGTTGCGCCCCAGATCAAGCAGCATCAGATGTTCGGCCAGTTCTTTTTTGTCGGCCATCAGGTCGGCCTCGTTGGCATTGTCTTCCTCGACCGTGGCCCCGCGTGGCCGTGTGCCAGCGATCGGTCTGATCGTCACCTCTGACCCGAAGACCCGCACCAGAATTTCCGGGCTGGCCCCGATCACCTGAAACCCGCCGAAGTTGAAGAAGAACATGAAGGGTGAGGGGTTGGTCCGCCGCAGTGACCGGTAGAGCGAGAAAGGCGGTTCGCGGAAGTCTTGCATCCAGCGTTGCGAGGGGACGACCTGAAAGATGTCGCCTGCCCTGATATAGTCTTTTGCCTTTTCAACGGCTTGCAGGTAATCGGCGTGGTCGAAATTTGATACGGGCGGTGCCACCGGGGCCGGATCGGCCAGTGCCCGACCTGTGCCCGGCATGGGCCGTTCCAGCGCGCGCTGCGCGTCCATCACCCGTTCGGCGGCTTGTGCATAGGCTGCGCGCGCAGGCAGGTCATCATTCACGTAAGCCGGTGCAACAAGGATCACGTCACCCTTGACCCCGTCCAGCACCGCCACGACGGATGGCCGCATCATGACCGCATCGGGCAGCCCCAGCGGGTCTGGGTTCACGTCAGGCAGATGTTCCACCAGCCGGATCATGTCATAACCCAGATATCCGAATAGCCCGGCAGAGGCCGCAGGCAGGTCGGCGGGCAGATCAATCCGTGCTTCGGCCAGCAGGCTGCGCAGGGCAGTGAGCGGATCATCGTCCATGTCGACCCAGCCGTTATCATCGAAGCGGGCCTGTCTGTTGACCCGCGATGACGTTCCCCGGCATTCCCAGATCAGGTCCGGGTTCATCCCGATGATGGAATAGCGCCCGCGTATTTCGCCCCCTGTCACGCTTTCCAGCATGAAGGCGTTTTTGCCTGCGCCCGACAGTTTCAGCATCAATGATACCGGCGTGTCCAGATCAGCGGCGATCCGTGTGTAAACGATCTGGTTTTCGCCCGCGTCATAGCCGCGTGCGAAACTGTCATAATCGGGCAAAAGCGCCATGGCGGACCTATTGGAACTGGGCGTTGACCGCGTTCACGGTTGCCTGATTGATATTGAGTTCGGTGCGTTCCTGCACGGATGTGGCGTAGGCGTCAAAGACCTCCTGCGCGATTCCGGCTGCCGCATTTGCCGCAAGCTGTTCGCGTTGGGCTGCATTCGTTTCTGCCGTCAGATCAGCGGGTGCGATATCGTCGAGCCGCAGGATGATCGCGCCTTCGGTGTCAGCAGGGATGACCCGGGTTTCGCCCACAGTCATTTCAAACATCTGGTCGATGAAATCGGTTGGCGTGCCTTCAACAAAACTGCGCCGGGTCAGATCAGCGTCTACCGTTGGCGTCAGCCCCAGCGTGTCGAACCCGGTGAGGGGTTGGATTGATGCGGCGACCTCTTCTGCCTGGGCGACGATCGCGTCCTGCCGGGCCTGTGCCTGCCAGGCGGTTTTGACCGCATCGCGGATATCGTCAATCGGTTGCACGGTTGGTGGTGTGATCCCGTCCAGCCGCAAGGCAAAGATGCCGCCATCGGCCAGATCGATCACCTCTGCAAAGGCGCCTTCCTGCACCTCTGCGGCGGCCTGACGGAAGGCGTCATAGGCGGCGATCCCTTCGGCGATATCTGCCGTCCAGTTGATTGTGCCCAGTTCCATATCGGTGCGTTCGGCGAGGTCTTCCATTGTGGCCCCACCGGCCAGCAGGTCGATGATCTGGTCAGTGCTGTTATTGATCACCTCACGGGCGGCATCGGCGGCCAGTTCTTCGCGCAAGCCCGGTGTTGCCTCTTCCAGTGATGTTTCCTGCGCTGTCAAAACCGCGTTCATGCGGAACAGTGCAGGCCCAAGCCCGGAATTGAACGGCCCGACAACTGTACCCGGTTCGGCGGCAAAGACCGCTTCACCCGCATCGCCAAGGCTTTCCTGATCGACATCGCCCAGATCGATATCGGCAAGGCTAAGCCCGCGTTCGATCACCAGATCCTCGAAAGTGATGTTTTCGCTGTCCAGACGCGCCTTGGCGTCGGCGGCATCGGCCTGACTGATATAGACCAACCGTTCGACCAGCCGCCGTTCCGGCTGAACGAATTCGGCGATCCTGTCCTGATAAATCCGTGCGATCTGGTCGTCAGAGACGGTCATCTGGTCCTGGATCATTGTTGGGGTCAGCCAGACATAGGTAATGTCGCGGGTTTCGGGCAGGGTGAATTCATCTGGATTGGCATCATAATAGGCCTGTTGATCAGCCTCTGTCGCGCCCGGAACAGGTGCAGTCAGCGCATCGGCACCAAGGGCTGCCCAGGTCACGCTGCGCTGTTCGCCAAGATATTGCACCAGCACATCGGCGTAAGCTTCCGCCTCTGGGATGCCACCAACGACGGCGCCTTGTAGCAGGGTGCGGGCCACATCTTCACGCAGGCCATCCTCGAACTCTGCCTCGCTTTGCCCGCTTTGCCGCAAGGCAAAGGCATAGCTTTCGCGGTTGAATGTGCCACCGGCCCCTTGGAATTGCGGAATTTGGCGCAGGCGGTCCAGCACGGTTTCATCACCGGCTGAGATGCCCAATTGGGCGGCTTCATTGTCCAGCGTGCGCGTCAGGATCAATTGCCCCAATGCGGCCTGATCGATGCCAAAGGCCTGTGCCTGCTGAAACGAAATCTGTGTGCCGAACTGCGCGGACAGCGCCCGGATCTGCTGGTTCAGGGCGTTCTGATAGGCGTTCACGCTGACGTCTTTTTCACCGACCGTGCCGATGCTGCGGATATTCCCGCTCAGCCCGCCGGACCCAAACCCCGCCAGCCCCAGCAGAATGAGGATCACAACGAACCAGACGCCGTATCGTTTATTCTTTTTCTCAGCCATGAAACCTGCCCGTTACCTGTTATCCCCCGGTCCGGGGTTGCGCATGAATACGAGGCTGCGGGCAGGGGCGCAAGTGTCAGTAACGCAGTGCTGACAGCCGTTCAAACAGGGTCTGCACACCGGCCCGGTCGATATTGGCGAAGGCGATGCGGACCTGGTTGCGCCCGTCGGGGATATCGTCAGGCATAAACATGGTGCCGGGCAACAAAAGCACGCCTGCATCGGGTACCAATCTGCGCGCCAACTCTGCCGAGGATATGCCAAACGGATGCTGTAGATAGGCAAAATAGGCGCCACATCCCATCAGTTTCCAGCCCTTTGCGGCCAGCATTGGGAAATGGTCGGAAATTGCCGCGCGCCGGTTCAGGATTTCATCCCGTTCACCCGCCAGCCATTGCGACAGATTCTGCATCCCCCAAAGTGCCGCGCGTTGCCCCAGCTGGTTTGGGCAGATGGTGACCGTGTCGAGGAATTTCTCCATCTCGGCCAGCCTTGCGGTGCTGGCCACCACAGCCCCGACCCGGTGGCCGGTCAACCGGTAGGCTTTGGAAAAGGAATAGAGGTGGATGAATGTGTCGGCCCATCGCGCATCGGTGAACAGGTCATGCGGCGCGTCTGTTCGACTGTCGAAGTCGCGATATGTTTCGTCCACGATAAGGGCGACTTTATGCGCACGGGCGAGGTCAAGAAAAGCGCGCAGCGTTTCCCTGGGGTATTCGACGCCGCAAGGATTATTGGGGCTGACGAGGGCAATCGCCTTTGTCCGCGGCGTGATCAGTTTTGCAGCCGCATCCGCGTCGGGGATCATGCCATCGCCGACCATCAGCGCGCAGGTCTTGACCCCGGACATGTCCAGCCACATCCGGTGGTTGAAATAATAAGGGATTGGCAGGATCACCTCATCCCCTTCGTTGCACAGCGATGCTATGGTGGCGGCAAAGGCCTGATTGCAGCCCGATGTGATCGCCACCTGATCGGCGTCGATCTGGCGGCCGTAATCGGATGACCATTGCGTCGCCAGTGTCGCGCGTAAATCCGGCAGGCCAAGCACGGGACCGTAAAGATGCGTCTCTGCATCGCCTACAATCATCTCGGCCATGGCCGCCCGCATGGGCGCGGGGGGCGGATCAACCGGAGCGGCCTGACTGACATTGAGCAGGGGGCGGTCTGCCGGATGGGTGACCCCGTCGAGCCAGCGCCGGGCCTCCATCACAGGTGGTGCAAATGTGGTGGCCGTCCGTGACTGTGACATGAGTTTTCCAAAATGGGCGGCTGCGCCGCAAGAGATGTTTGGTTGGGCGCTAGTCTGTCCCGCGGTATGGCTGCACATATTGTAGTGCCATATCCCACGGGAAGAAGATCCAGGTGTCCTGGCTGACTTCGGTAATGAACGTATCGACCTGCGGTCGTCCTTTGGGTTTGGCGTAGACCGTCGCGAAATGTGCATTGGGATAGAGCGCACGCACAAGTTCCAGCGTTTTGCCGCTATCGACCAGATCGTCGATAATCAGAATGCCCGTGCCGTCACCCATCAGGTCGTCATCGGGGGCTTTGAGCACCTTTGCCTCTGACTGGTCCTGATGGTCATAGCTTTTGACGCTGATCGTATCGACCGTGCGGATATCCAACTCGCGGGCTGCGATCATCGCGGGTGCCATCCCGCCGCGGGTGATTGCGACGACACCTTTCCATGCCCCGTTATCAGGCCCTTGCCCGTCAAGACGCCAGGCCAGCGCGCGGCTGTCACGGTGGATCTGATCCCAGCTGATGTGGAAACCTTTCTCATGGGGCAGGCGGGTGTCTGTCATGGTGTCATCTTTCAAATCGAAGGGATCAGTCAGCGGTTTATTCTTTGGTGATGTCGGGGGCGTCGACCGCTTTCATGCCGACCACGTGGTAACCGGCGTCGACATGCAACACTTCACCGGTGACGGCACTGCCCAGATCGGACAGGAGATAAAGCGCGGATTTCCCGACCTCTTCCTGCGTCACGGTGCGCCGCAATGGGCTGTTATATTCGTTCCATTTCATGATGAGCCGAAAATCGCCGATGCCGGATGCGGCAAGGGTCTTGATCGTGCCTGCGCTGATCGCGTTTACCCGGATATTGTCCTTGCCCAGATCCTCCGCCAGGTAGCGCACGGACGCCTCTAACGCGGCCTTGGCGACGCCCATGACGTTGTAATGCGGCATGACTTTTTCGGCGCCATAATAGGTGAGCGTGAGGCAGGAACCGCCCTCTGTCATCATTTTTTCGGCGCGCTGTACGACGGCGGTGAAAGAGTAGACAGAGATGTCCATGGACATCTGGAAATTCGCCCTGCTGGTGTCGACATAGCGCCCGCGCAGTTCAGATTTATCTGAAAAACCAATGGCATGCACGATGAAGTCCAGCTTGCCCCAGCGTTCTTCCAACGCGGCAAACAGCGTGTCGATCGAGGCCTCATCACCCACATCGCAGGGTAGCACAATATCCGACCCGACGGAGGCGGCCAGCGGTTCGACCCGTTTGCGCAGCGCGTCACCCTGGAACGAAAACGCAAGTTCGGCACCGGCATCGGCGCAGGCTTTGGCGATCCCCCAGGCGATGGATTTGTCATTGGCCAGACCCATGATCAGGCCGCGTTTGCCCTGCATCAGATTGCTGCTCATTTCATGTGTCCTTTGTCCCATTTGACGGTGTCAAAAGTGGTTTATGCCATTGCCAACCCGTCAGCAACCTGTTGCCGAAGTCAGGTAAAGTGGTTGCCACTGTGTTGGATTGCTCATAACCGTTACGGCGGGGGCGTAAACAGGGATCGGCAATGTCTGATCGGGACGGCATATTTGCGGGCAATGACCCGTTCGATATCGCGCGGGCATGGCTGGAGGAAGCGTCCAAGGCTGAACCCAATGATCCGAACGCAATAGCATTGGCGACGGCCGATGCTGAAGGCTTGCCAAATGTGCGGATGGTCCTGTTGAAGGAGATTGAAGCCGAAGCGTTTGTTTTCTATAGTAATTATGAGAGCAAAAAGGCGTCAGAGATCGCACATGCCGGTAAGGCTGCGTTTGTCATGCATTGGAAATCCCTTGCACGGCAAATCAGGGTGCGTGGTCTGGTCAGCAAAGAAGACGGTGAAATCGCCGATTCGTACTATCAGTCCCGCTCACTCAAGAGTAGGTTGGGAGCGTGGGCGTCGCGGCAATCGCAACCGCTCACGTCGCGTGCGTCTTTGATGGCGGACGTTGCAAAAGTAACGATGCAAAAGGGGATGGACCCGGAACGTCCACCCTTTTGGGGCGGGTATCGTATCGCGCCGTTGGAGATCGAGTTTTGGTCCGACGGTCAATTTAGACTGCATGACCGGTTTCGGTGGTCACGCATGGCAATTGATCAAGACTGGGAAATTACCCGATTAAATCCTTGAATTTCACGTATCGTGAAATGCAAGGCCTTGATGTTTGGGCGGTTTTCTGGTCGTGATCGGAAGTAGAAGTTAAAGTCGGCGACATCGTTCAAAACGGTGCCGTTTAGGGGAAGACAAGATGAATACGCAGGACACCGGCGGACAACGGCAGGTGAATGGCCAGGTGAAGTGGTTTGATCCGACCAAGGGGTTCGGGTTTGTCGTGGCTGACTTGGGCGGCCCGGACATACTCTTGCACGCCAATGTCTTGCGAAATTTCGGTCAGGGATCCGTCGTTGACGGCTCTGCTATCGAGATTCTCGTGCAGGACACGCAGCGTGGTTTACAAGCCACCCAAGTGTTATCGATCACACCACCACAGGCCGACACATCCGTTCCGTTGCGGGATATGATGGAATTTACGCCGGAGGATATCCTCAAGCGGCCGATTGAACCGGCCCGGGTAAAGTGGTTCGACAAGGCGAAGGGTTTTGGTTTTGCCAATATCTTTGGCAATGACGAAGACGTCTTTATCCATGTCGAGGTGCTGCGCCGGTCAGGTCTGTCTGATCTGCAATCTGGTGAGGCCGTCGGTTTGCGACTGGTGGATGGCGAACGCGGCCGCATGGCCATCGAGGTCGTCGGCTGGGAGGCCGCAGTCAAGTGAAATGCTATCTGACGGCTGCGCTGATTGTGCTGGCCGGGCAGCCTGTCTGGGGGCTTTGCGCCGAGGACAAGGTTGCGGTTGTTGGCGACTGGGGGCAGGCCACCTTTACTGTTGATGTGGCCGACGATCCGCAAGAGCGCGCGCAAGGGCTGATGTTTGTCGAACAGATGCCCACGTTGGCGGGCATGCTGTTTATCTATGAAGAACCGCAGCGGGTCAGTTTCTGGATGAAGAACACGCTGATCCCGCTTGATATGGTTTTTGTTGGCCCCTTGGGTGAGGTGATGTCGGTGCATGAAAATGCGATTCCGGGTGACCTGACCGCTATTCCGGGCGGTGACGGTATATTGGCCGTGCTTGAAATCAACGGCGGGTTGGCGGCCCGTCTGGGCATCGCAGAGGGGGACGTTTTGCAGCATCCCAGCTTTGGCGCGGATGCGATCCTGCCTTGTGAACAAACTTCGGAAAGTTAGGGCTTTTCAAATCAGTTTCGGGGGGCTAAAGACACGCCATGGTCCGGGGCGTAGCGCAGCCTGGTAGCGCATCTGTTTTGGGAACAGAGGGTCGGGAGTTCGAATCTCTCCGCCCCGACCACTTCAAAATCTTGATAAATGAACCGCCGATTCGGCGGTTTATTTGTTTCTGCCTATGGCTGTCTGGCCACCCGCTGCGGATGTTAATTCTTTGTTAATCTTGTCTAATTGGGCCGGAACATGCGCTGTAATCCTCACCCAAGAAATGAGCCATCGGCGCTAAGTGGGCCGAACAAAAGGGTTTCTCAAAATCGTGATAAATTGTGCCTTGTGGATAAAGCGGTGCATGAATCACAAACCCTGCACGCCACCCACTCTGTCACAAATCCGTCAAGTTCTTTAATCGACATTTAGTGTTAAAAATCCGTTGACCCCCTAGGGCTAGATACGTCAAGTTGTGCGGGCCGGTCACGACGACACTAGATGTGGTATCGGCACGGGGACAGTTTCAGCAGGCGGGCGCATCCGAATAACGGCGTCACGAACGAAACCCGGCTTTTGGCCGGGCGGTCGAATGCGGCCTGAAACTATCGCGACGACACAAATGCGCGCCGTCTAATCGGTGCTTTCCAGGTATTTGCCGCAACGACGGCAGTAGACAGAAGTAGGGGCAGCAAGAATGCAGATCGAACGCAACTTCACCAAGGATGGCCAGGATGCATATGCAGAACTGGCGTTCAAAGCGACAACATCAGAGATTCGTAACCCTGATGGGACAATCGTTTTCAAACTTGAGAATTGTGAGATCCCGGCCAGTTGGAGCCAGGTTGCCTCTGACGTCATCGCGCAGAAATATTTCCGCAAGGCTGGTGTTCCGTCCGCGCTGAAAAAGGTGAAGGAAAAGGGTGTTCCAGAGTTCCTGTGGAAGTCAGTGCCCGCCAAAGGTGCCACATTTGGTGGTGAGACATCTGCCAAGCAGGTGTTTGACCGTCTGGCAGGCGCCTGGACATATTGGGGTTGGAAAGGCGGCTATTTCTTATCCGAGGATGATGCCCGCGCCTATTTCGACGAAATGCGCTATATGCTGGCCACCCAGCGCGCTGCGCCCAACAGCCCGCAATGGTTCAATACAGGTCTGCACTGGGCCTATGGGATCGACGGGCCTGCGCAGGGTCACCACTATGTGGACTACAAAACCGGTGAGCTGACCAAATCCACATCCAGCTATGAGCATCCGCAGCCGCATGCCTGTTTCATCCAGTCGGTTGATGATGATCTGGTCAATGACGGTGGCATCATGGACCTGTGGGTCCGCGAGGCGCGCCTGTTCAAATATGGTTCTGGCACGGGCACCAACTTTTCATCGCTGCGCGGCGAAGGTGAGCCGCTGTCGGGTGGTGGCAAGTCATCCGGCCTGATGGGTTTCCTGAAAATCGGCGACCGCGCTGCGGGTGCGATCAAATCCGGTGGCACAACCCGCCGCGCCGCCAAGATGGTGATCGTGGATGCCGACCACCCCGATATCGAAGAATTCATCAACTGGAAGGTGATCGAAGAGCAGAAGGTTGCCAGCATCGTTGCCGGTTCAAAAATGCACGAGCGTTACCTGAACGCGATCTTCCAGGCGATCAAATCATGGGACGGGGAAGAGGTGTCTGCCTACGACCCTAAAACCAACGACACGCTGGCCGCTGCCGTCAAGGACGCCAAGAAGTCCGCCATTCCAGAGACTTACATCAAGCGGGTGCTGGATTATGCCAAGCAGGGCTATTCCAGCATCGAATTCCCGACCTATGACACCGATTGGGATTCCGAAGCCTATTCCAGCGTGTCCGGTCAGAACTCCAACAACTCGATCCGCGTGACTGATGCTTTCCTGAAGGCCGTTGAAGATGACGCCGATTGGAAGCTGATCAACCGCAAGAATGGTGAATGCGCCCGGATCATCAAAGCCCGCGATTTGTGGGAGCAGGTTGGCCATGCTGCATGGGCCTGCGCCGATCCCGGCATCCAGTATCACGACACGGTCAATGCCTGGCATACATGCCCCGAAGATGGTGAAATTCGCGGCTCAAACCCTTGTTCTGAATATATGTTCCTTGATGACACGGCCTGTAACCTGGCATCGATGAACCTGTTGACATTCTACAAGGATGGGCAGTTTCAGGCAGAGGATTACATGCATGCGACCCGTCTGTGGACGGTGACCCTCGAAATCTCGGTGATGATGGCGCAGTTCCCATCCAAGGAGATCGCGCAGCGGTCTTATGATTTCCGCACTTTGGGGCTGGGTTACGCCAATATCGGCGGGCTGCTGATGAATATGGGCTACGGCTATGACAGTGACGAAGGCCGTGCCATGGGTGCTGCACTGACGGCGATCATGTCGGGCGTGTCCTATGCCACATCCGCCGAGATGGCTGGCGAGCTGGGCGCATTTTCCGGCTACAAGAAAAACGCCAAGCATATGCTGCGGGTGATCAAGAACCACCGGCAGGCAGCGACAGGTAAAACCACCGGCTATGACAAGCTGGATGTGAAGCCGGTTCCGTTGGACCATGCCAATTGCCCCGATCAGCGGTTGGTGGAACTGGCGGTGTCATCCTGGGATGAGGCGTTGGCCCTGGGTAAGAAACATGGCTATCGCAACGCACAGGTGTCGGTCATCGCACCCACCGGCACCATTGGTCTGGTCATGGATTGCGACACAACCGGGATCGAGCCAGATTTCGCCTTGGTCAAGTTCAAGAAACTGGCCGGTGGCGGCTATTTCAAGATCATCAACCAGTCGGTGCCTGCGGCGCTGGAAACGCTGGGCTACGGTTCTGCCGAGATTGAAGAGATCATCGCCTACGCCGTCGGCCATGGCTCCATCGGGCAGGCGCCAGCAATCAACCACACATCGCTGATCGGCCATGGGTTTGGACAGGCGGAATTGGACAAGGTTGAGGCCGCGCTGGCATCTGCCTTTGATATCCGGTTCGTGTTCAACCAGTGGACGCTGGGCGAGGAGTTTTGCACCAAGACCTTGGGTATTCCGGCCGCCAAGCTGAATGATCCGACCTTTGATCTGCTGCGCCACCTTGGTTACAGCAAGCAGGATATCGATGCCGCCAATGACCATGTCTGCGGTACGATGACATTGGAAGACGCGCCGCATCTGAAGGCAGAGCATTACAATGTCTTTGACTGTGCCAACCCGTGCGGCAAAAAAGGCCAGCGTTATCTGAGTGTTGACAGCCATATCTATATGATGGCGGCGGCGCAGTCGTTCATCTCGGGCGCGATTTCCAAGACGATCAACATGCCCAATGACGCGACGATTGAGGATTGCCAGAAGGCTTATGAGTTGTCCTGGTCGCTTGGTGTGAAAGCCAATGCGCTCTACCGTGACGGATCGAAGCTGTCACAACCATTGGCCGCCGCATTGGTCGAAGATGATGATGAGGCGATGGAAACGCTCGAGTCCGGCAGCACACAGGAAAAGGCCGCTGTGCTGGCCGAAAAGATCGTCGAAAAGATCATTGTGCAGGAAGTGCGCAATCGCGAACGTGAAAAGATGCCGCAGCGGCGCAAGGGGTATACCCAGAAGGCCATCGTCGGCGGGCATAAGGTCTATCTGCGGACGGGCGAGTATGAAGACGGCTCCTTGGGTGAGATTTTCATCGACATGCATAAGGAAGGCGCCGGCTTCCGGGCGATGATGAATAATTTTGCCATCGCCGTATCCGTGGGCTTGCAATATGGTGTGCCGCTGGAGGAATTCGTGGATGCGTTCACATTCACCAAATTCGAGCCTGCTGGCATGGTGCAGGGGAATGACAGCATCAAGAATGCGACCTCGATCCTTGATTATATCTTCCGCGAGTTGGCTGTTTCCTATCTCGACCGCACCGATCTGGCGCATGTGAAGCCCGAAGGGGCGACATTTGACGATGTAGGCCGGGGTGAGCAGGAAGGCGTGTCCAACATTCAGGCACCAACCGAGAACGCCGCGACACGGTCGCTGGAAGTGCTTAAACAGATTTCATCGACGGGGTATCTGCGCAAGCGGATGCCGCAGGATCTGGTTGTGCTGCAAGGCGGGGCAGGTGCCACGGCACTGGCCACGGGTAGCGATCCATCAGCGGCCTTGCAAACCCTCGTGCCAGAGACGGATACATCAACCGTTGCCACGGGAACGGCCAGCCTGTCGGCCCGTGATAAGGCCAAGATGCAAGGCTATGAAGGTGACCCATGTGGGGAATGCGGAAATTACACGCTGGTGCGGAACGGCACCTGCATGAAGTGCAACACATGCGGTGGAACATCCGGCTGTAGCTGAGATTTTTCGTTACGAAAAATCTCGCATACTGAAGAAATTTCGTAACGAAATTTCTTCGTCGCAAGATATCCGGGGCGGGTGCGCTTGCCCTGGCGTGGATCGGGCCGCAGGCAACAAACCGAGCGGTATATAAAGAGTGAGCCTGATCAGCGAAACTACAGGGGGACTTCGGTCCCCCTTTTTTCTTTTGCGATTTATGGTTTAACGACTGAAACGGCGAGGGGATCAAGTCATGCGCCTGACAGACATTGTGGACATGGAAAGCTATCCCGTTACCGATGCCGGGTTTCGGAAAAACTGTGCGGTGACATTGAAAGATGACGGCGTGTTGGTTTTGCCCGACTTCATCCGCCCAGAAGCGCTTTCCTTGATCCTGGCAGAGTCCGAGGCCAAACAGGATCAAGCCTATTTCTGTGCGCAAGATCACTCTGTCTATTTGAAGCCGCATAACCCTGATTTTCCACAGAGCCATCCGGCCAACCGGCAGGTCACATCCTCCAAGGGCTGTGTTTGTGACGATATGATCGATGCGACCTCGCCCTTGCGTGTGCTTTATGATGCGCCGATGTTTCGTGATTTCGTCTCTGCCGTGACCGGGCAGGTGGGGTTGCATGCCTATGCGGACCCGCTGTCGTCGATCAATATCCACTATGCCAATCGGGGGCAGGAACTGGGCTGGCATTTTGACAATTCATCCTTTGCAATCACACTGCTGATCCAGAAACCTGATGCGGGCGGCGCGTTCGAATACGTCAAGGATCTGCGTGATGCGGATGCAGGGGACATGAATTACGACGCTGTTGGCGCGTTGTTGGATGGCGCGTTGGAACCGCAGGTATTGACCATGGCGCCGGGTACGCTGGTGTTGTTTCGCGGACGCAACGCGATCCACCGGGTTGCCCCAAATCAAAGCGACAAAACACGTATTCTTGCGGTTCTGGCCTATAACGCCGAACCGGGTGTGGCCTTGTCTGAAAGCGCGCGCATGACCTTTTACGGACGGTTGGGATAGATCGACCCGCAAACCTGCAACTGGGGTGAAAAGCACTGGCCATCAGTGCCGCAGCGGGGCATCATTTTGGTGATACGGGGGATGTGACGATGACCGATTTTCTGCTGCTGGCCTTCATTTTTCTGATAGCGGGCGTTGTTGCCGTGCCGATTGCGACACGGTTGGGTCTTGGGTCTGTGCTGGGCTATCTGATTGCGGGGATCGTGATTAGTCCGGTTCTGGCCTGGCTGCATGTTGATGTGATCTCGATCCAGCATTTCGCAGAATTCGGCGTGGTGATGATGCTGTTCCTTGTGGGGCTGGAGCTGGAGCCCAAGCTGCTTTGGTCGATGCGTGGGCGGCTTTTGGGCCTTGGCGGCGGGCAGATCGGGCTGACGACGCTGGCGGTGATGGGCATTGCGATGCTGTTTGGCCTGAGTTGGACCGTGGCGCTGGCCGTGGGCCTTGTGTTGGCGCTGAGTTCGACCGCGATTGTGCTGCAAACCCTGAATGAAAAAGGGTTGATGAAAAGTGATGGCGGGCAGGGCAGTTTTTCAGTTCTGCTGATGCAGGATATTGCTGTGATCCCGATGCTGGCTTTGCTGCCACTGTTGGCGGTGCCGGAATTGATGGATGCGGCAGGCGACGTGGCACATGGCGCTGATGCGGGTCATGGTGATGACGGTGATCATGGCAGCGGGATGAGCCTGGTTGCCGGTCTGAACGGTTGGCAGACGGCCCTGGTCAATCTGGCTGCAATCGCGGCGGTGGTCGGGGTGGGTAGTTTCCTCACTCGCCCGATTTTTCGGTTTATTGCGGCGGCCAATTTGCGGGAATTGTTCACCGCTACCGCCCTGATGATGGTTGTGGGAATTGCTTTGCTGATGTCGCTGGTGGGACTGTCCCCTGCGCTTGGCACTTTCCTTGCCGGTGTGGTGCTGGCCAATAGCGAATACCGGCATGAGCTGGAATCCGATATCGACCCGTTCAAAGGGCTGTTGCTGGGGCTGTTCTTTATGACGGTCGGGGCGGCCGTGAATTTCACGTTGTTGGCTGAAAACCTTGCACTGATCATCGGGTTGACCGTTGGGTTGATTGCGTTGAAGGCGGGGGTGTTGGTGGCGCTTAGCTTTGCCTTTGGCATTCGTGGGACAGACAGGTGGCTGATGGCGCTGGGGCTGGCGCAGGCGGGTGAGTTCGGCTTTGTCTTGTTGTCTTTTACTGTCGCCAATGCCGTCATTCCGCAGGCGCTGGCGGATCAGTTGCTGCTGGTTGTGGCGCTGTCGATGATGCTGACCCCGCTTTTGTTCATCTTTTATGACCGTGTGATCGCGGCGCGGGCGATCGGGGATGACGCCCGTGATGCCGATGAAATTGCGGAACAGGGCGAGGTGATCATCGCGGGTGCTGGCCGTGTTGGTGGCATTGTCCGGCGCATTCTAAGTGCGGCGGGTTATAGCCTGACCGTCATCGACTATAACGCCAAGCATCTGGAAAACATGCGTATTTTTGGCGCCCGCATCTATTACGGTGATGCAACCCGCCCTGATCTTTTGCATGCGGCGGGTCTGCATGAGGCGAAGATTCTGGTTATCGCCATTGATGAACGCGAGAAGATCACCGAACTGGTGCGCTATGTCAGTCAGAATTACGCGCAAGTACATATCGTGGCGCGCGCAGTCGACCGACATCATGTCTATGAGTTATGGGCCGCTGGTTGCCGCGATATCATTCGCGATACCTATGACAGTTCGCTGCGCATGGGCCGTTCGACGTTGGAGGCGATGGGGATCGCGGGGGACCGTGCCGCGCTGATGGTTGAGGCGTTTAATCGCGCTGACCGCGCGTCGATGATATCGCTTGCTGATGCCTATGATCCGGCGATTCCAGTGATGGAGAATGAGGTTTATGTCGCCCGTGTGCAGGAGATTATCGGCCCGCGCGAGGCTGAATTGCATGATGAAATGATGACGATCCTTGATACAGGGCAGATGCCTACGCCCAAGGCGCAGGACGCATAGTCCGGAAATCCGGATGTTGCGCCCCGCTGACCTGATGCTTAGCTGTAGAAGGCACTGATTTTAAACAAGGGGTACGATATCGCGATGAAATGCCATGAGGTTGATTACGAGATTTTCGGCGATGACATGCAGATCGTTGAGGTTGAGCTGGACCCCGATGAAAAGGTGATCGCCGAAGCCGGTGCCATGAATTACATGGATGACGGTATCGGCTTTGAAACCAAGATGGGCGATGGGTCGTCCCCCTCTGGCGGTTTGATGGACTCGCTGTTGAACGTGGGCAAGCGGGTGCTGACCGGCGAATCCATTTTCATGACCCATTTCAGCAATAACGGGCAGGGCAAGAAACGCGTCGCCTTTGCCGCGCCCTATCCGGGCAAGATCATTCCGGTAAACATGGCGCTGGTGGGTGAAGAACTTATCTGCCAGAAAGATGCGTTTTTATGTGCGGCTTTTGGTACCTCAACCGATATCGCGTTTCAACGTAAGTTGGGTGCCGGTTTCTTTGGTGGTGAAGGTTTCATCCTGCAACGTTTGCGCGGCGACGGCATGGCGTTCATCCATGTGGGCGGCACCGTCATCAAGCGCGAGCTGCGGCCGGGCGAAATTCTGCGTGTTGATACGGGCTGTATCGGTGCGTTTTCTGCCGGTGTCGAATATGACATTGAACGGGCAGGCGGGCTGAAATCCATGGTCTTTGGGGGCGAAGGGCTGTTTCTGGCGACCCTGCGCGGCCCCGGCACCGTCTATCTGCAAAGCCTGCCATTCTCCCGGCTCGCTGACCGGATCATGCGGGCTGCGGGACCGGGCGGCAGCAAAGGCGAAGGATCGGTCCTTGGCGGGCTTGGCGATATGTTTGGTGACCGCTAGCGCGGGATGTCGAAACCTGGCGCGGCAAGGGTGAACCCGTCAAATTGAAAGCCGGGTGAGACCGTACAGCTGACCAGCGTCCAATCCCCAATTGTCCGGGCGGCTTGCCAACAGTCTTTGGGAACAATGACTTGCGGCAATTCGCCATTGGCCAGATCGGCACCCAGAATGTGATCCTCGGCAGGCCCCGCTTCATCAGCGGCAATGGATAGCGTGATCGGTGCGCCTGCGTGAAAAAGCCAGATTTCAACCGCGTCGACCTTGTGCCAATGGCTGCTTTCCCCGGCCTTGAGAAGGAAGTATATGCAGGTGCCGGTTGGGCGCCCGTCATTTTCTGCGACCCAAGTTTGTCGGTAATAGCCGCCTTCGGGATGCGGGGTGAGGTCCAACTGGGTGATAATCTGGTCGGCGGTCATAGGCATGGGATATGCGGTGCCGTTGCGCGGTCATGTGGGCCGTTGATACGTGGGTCTGCAAAGACCTCAACGGCGGATTTGTACGCCCTGAACCCCGCCCTTTGGTAGAAGGCCAAGGCGCGCGGGTCGTCCCAGTTGCAGGTATGGACAAAGAACCGCCCGATGTTGCGGGCAAAGGCCCGTTTCTGGGCCAACGCCATCATCGGCCCGCCAAGTCCTTGACCTGTCGCCGTTTTCACCATGCCGAAATAGGCCAGTTCACAAGCCTGATGGGGGCTGAAATCCAGCTCGACCAATCCAATTGCCGCGCCGTTCTGGCGGATCACCCAGGTTTCGGTGTCGTCGCTTTTCAGGATTGCATCCAGTGTATTGTCATCAAGCAGCAATCGACCGGTCCAGAGCCACGGGGTGCCCACGGCCCGGAACAGCGATCTGTAGCTGTCGATATCGAGTGTTTCCTGGCGGGCGTCGGTTCCGGCAGGGAAAGGTTTCGTATTGCGGATCGCGGGGGCCGTCATTTGCAGATAGGTGACGACCGCCGCGATATGCCCGGCTGGAACGCCATGCATTCCCGCAGTGAGGGTCATCCTTTCAGAATGCCCCGCCCGGCATAAACAGCCGTTTCCCCCAGCAATTCTTCGATACGGATCAACTGGTTATACTTTGCCAGCCGGTCAGAACGGGAGAGTGAGCCGGTTTTGATCTGCCCGCAATTCGTGGCAACGGCGAGGTCGGCAATGGTCGCATCCTCGGTTTCGCCCGAACGGTGCGACATCACGTTGGTGAACTGCGCCCGGTGCGCCATATCAACGGCTTGCAGCGTTTCGGTCAGCGTGCCGATCTGGTTGACCTTGACCAGCATGGAGTTGGCGGAGCCTTTGGCGATCCCGTCAGCCAGACGGGCAGGGTTGGTCACGAACAGGTCGTCACCGACCAGCTGCACCTTGTCACCGATTTTGTCAGTCAGCATTTTCCAGCCGTCCCAGTCATCTTCGGACATGCCGTCTTCGATGCTGATGATCGGATAGTCGCTGGCCAGTTTGGCCAGGTAATCGGCGTTTTCTTCCGATGAGAGCGAGATGCCTTCGCCTGCCATCTCGTACTTGCCGTCCTTGTAATACTCGGTCGCGGCGCAATCGAGGGCCAGATAGACATCTTCACCCGGTTTGTAGCCCGCTTTCTTAATCGAGGTCATGATAAAGTCAAGCGCAACCCGTGTGCTTTCCAGATTTGGGGCAAAGCCGCCTTCATCGCCGATGCCAGTGTTGTGGCCCGCGTCAGAGAGTTCTTTTTTCAGTGTATGGAAAATTTCCGACCCCATGCGCACGGCCTCGCGGATGTTTTCCGCGCTGACTGGCATGATCATGAATTCCTGAATATCGATAGGGTTATCAGCATGTTCGCCGCCATTGATGATGTTCATCATCGGGACGGGCAGGGTGCGCGCGGAGGTGCCGCCGATGTAACGGAACAGTGGTTGGACGGTGAATTCTGCGGCGGCCTTGGCCACGGCCATGGAGACACCAAGGATCGCATTGGCACCCAACCGGCCCTTGTTGGGGGTGCCGTCCAGTTCGATCATCGCCATGTCGATGCCAACCTGTTCGGTGGCGTCAAAACCGAGCAGCGCCTCGGCAATTTCGCCATTCACAGCTGCTACCGCCTCTAGTACGCCTTTACCTTTATAGCGGGATTTGTCGCCATCGCGTTTTTCAACCGCCTCATGCGCGCCGGTGGATGCGCCGGAGGGCACGGCGGCGCGGCCCATGGTGCCATCTTCGAGGATCACATCAACCTCAACCGTTGGGTTGCCCCGGCTATCAAGGATTTCGCGGGCGTGGATGTCGATGATGGTGCTCATAAGAGGCTCCTTAAAATCGGGTGTTAGCGATATCGCGCGCTCTATAACGCGGGTTGTTGCGTAAGGGAAGCACGGCGCAGGCGCGCCTCGCGCATCAGGGTGAAAAGCCCGGAGGCGATGATGATTGTCACGCCTGCCATTGTGGCCAGATCGGGGGTTTCACTGAAGAAGATAAATCCAAGGATCAGCGCAAACACCATGCGTGAATAGCGGAAGGATGAGATGATCCCGGCGTTTCCGGCCCGTGTCGCCGCCACGATGGCGAGGTAGGCGATGACACCTACGATGATGCAGCCGAGCAGCAATAACGCCTCGTAACGATTTGGTATAATGAGGCTTTGGCCCTGTAGGTGACAGAGAAGGAAACCCGCGGGGATGATCATCATGAATGTGTGCGTTGCCAGTTGCGGTCCGGTCAGCTGCACCGTCAGCGCGCGGGTTAGCAGATCACGGATCGCCAGCCCCAGCATGCCGCCGACGGCAAAGAGCGTGGCGAAACTGAACCCCTCCATCCCGGGCCGAATGATGATGAGCACACCAATAAAACCGATGCCGATGGCCAGCCAACGCCGCCAGCCGACCTCTTGCCCCAGAAAGAGGGCCGCGCCCATGGCCACAACCAGCGGGGTTGCCTGGATCACGGCAGAGGCGGTTGTGAGCGGGATCAGCGACAGCGATGTGACGAACATGAACGAACCGGCCGTGTCGAAGATACTGCGTAGTATCACCTTGCGGTTCAGGTATTCGGGCTGCCAAAGCGGGATACCCCGGATCAGAAACCAGCCCAGAAAGATGATCACCCCGCCAAGGCAGGTCAGCGACACGATCTGTCCAACCGGCATGGTTTCCACCAGCAGTTTGATCATCGCGTCCTCGATGGCAAAGCAGCCCATCGAGAACACCATCAGGGCCGCGCCACGCAGGTTTTCCATTAGGTATCAGTATCTTGCTTGAGCGGGACGCCGTAAAGCTCCAACCGGTGCCCCATGAGTTTGTAACCAAGCTTCGCCGCGATCCGTTCTTGTAGCGCCTCTATCTCGGGGTCGACGAATTCGATCACCTCGCCGGAATTGACGTCGATCAGGTGGTCGTGGTGATCCCGGTCCGCGCTTTCGTAGCGCGCCCGCCCGTCGCCGAATTCATGTTTGTCGAGAATGCCTGCTTCTTCGAAAAGCTTGACCGTCCGGTACACGGTTGCCAATGAAATCCGCGGGTCGGCGGCGACGGCGCGATTATAAAGCTCTTCCACATCAGGGTGATCGGTTGCGGCTTCGAGCACGGCGGCGATTGTGCGTCTTTGTTCGGTCATGCGCAGCCCGTTTGCCTCGCAGCGTGCCAGAATGTTTTGTGCCATCGGGCGTCCCTCCCAAATGCGGGTCGTGTGGTTGAGAACCGGCTTACAGGGAGTTGCGTTGTCTTGCCAGTCGCTTGGCCGATTTTTCGGGGTGAGAAAGACGTTTGCGGAACAGGGCATCTGTGCCAATCTGGCAGGATTATTGGTGGGAGGACCAACAGATGAGTTTGATGAAAACACTGGCCAAAGTGGCCATCGGTGTGGCTGTGGCAAAGGGCGCGTCATCGCTGATCAAGGGGGCAGGTCAGCGACAGGCCAGTGCCAGCGATGATGGCCTGTTTCGTGGCGCGCATTCGCCCGATGCACAGCAAGCCAGCGCGGGTAACCCGTTGGAGGGTATGATGGATTCGATCCTAGGTGGCGGTGCCAAACAATCTGGTGGCGGCGCGCAAGGCGGTCTTGGTTCGATCCTGGAGCAACTTTCGGGTGGCAGTACAGGCGGCGGTCAGCGTGGCGGTCTTGAGGATATGCTGGGCGGTCTGGGTGGCGGCGGTTCTGGTGGGCTTGGCGGCCTTCTGGGTGGTCTGGCAGGGGCGTTGCAAGGCGGTGCATCCAGCCCGCAGGGCAGCTTTGGCGAGGTGCTCAATTCGCAATTCGACGGCAATCCAGAGCCTGCCCGGCAACCCACCGCTGATCAGGAAGCCGCCGCTGCGCTGATGCTTTCTGCCATGCTGCAAGCCGCCAAATCGGACGGTAAATTTGATGCGGGCGAACAATCCAAGTTGATGGAAAAACTGGGCGATGTCGGCCCCGAAGAACGCGCCTTTGTGAATGCCGAATTGCAAAAGCCCGTTGATGTGCATGATCTGTGTCACAAGGTGCCGCAGGGGATGGAGAAGCAGGTTTATATGATGTCCATTCTGGGCATTGATCTGGATAGCCAGGCGGAGGCGAAATACCTGCACGAGCTGGCTTCCGAGATGCGCATTTCCCAAGATGAGGTCAACGCGATCCACGACCGCATGGGTGCGCCGCGGATCTATCGCTGAGGTTCAGGGTCACACGCTAGGGTCAGGACCCATTAATTCCGCTCCGCTGGTTTGACAGATTTTTCGTGTGACAAGGCGCATCTGCGCAGGAACTCTGGTTGAATTTCAAGCAGTTGCAACGCAGCTCACGCGGAAAATCCGTCAAATCCTGCGGACGTCAAAACCGCTTCATCTCAGCGGCGTGGGCCATTTGCGAATAACCCGTTATTCGCTGCATAACTCAAACCCCTGATATTTTGCGGTTTTGGCGCCAGCGGAGCGGAATTAATGGGTCCTGACCCTAGGATGCCTGTGAATACTGCGCAGTGATATTGCTGAAATTGTCGTAGCGCTGTGCGATCAGCCGGGTGAGGGGTCGCCCGGCTGGCGTGATACGGATGGTTTGGCCGTCTTTGATCACAAGTCCTTTGAAGTCCTTTAGCAGGGCGTCATGGATCGGTGTCAGGCTGTCAGCCTGCATGTGCCGTGCGGCGAGTTGGTCCAGATCGATGGCGAAGTGGCACATCGCCATGTTGATCGCCTCTGCGTGCAGCATGTCGTCGGTTGTAAGTGCGTAGCCCCGGTGCCCGGCCAGGTCGCCAGCATTGATCCGTTCGTTATAGGCCGCCGTCGCGGATGCGTTTTGCACATAGCCTTGTGCGAATTGGGAGATGGACGAGGCCCCGATCCCGATCAGCGTTGGACAGGTGTCATCGGTGTAGCCTTGGAAATTGCGCCTCAGATGCCCGGTTTCTTGGGCGCGGCTAAGGCTGTCACCCGGTTTGGCGAAATGGTCGATCCCGATGGCGGTGTAGCCGTCGCTGGTGAATGCCTTGGCCGCGCGTTGTGCCAGGTGATAGCGGGCCTCGTCATTGGGCAGCGCGTCCAGGGGGATCAGCTTTTGCCGTTTGGAGAATGTTGGCACATGGGCGTATCCGAAAAGCGCGACCCTGTCGGGGTCCAGCGCACGCACGTGGTTGATCGTGTCGGTCAGTTTATCAAGCGTCTGATGCGGTAGCCCGTAGACCAGATCGGTATTCAGCGACGTGATACCAGCGGAGCGTAGCTGTGTGACACAGGTTTGTGTCGTCTCGAAGCTTTGTGCGCGTCCGATGGCCGCCTGCACGTCGGGTGCGAAATCCTGAATACCGATGCTGGCCCGGGTCATGCCCGATGCCGCCAGCGCGTCGATTTTGGCCGCATCCACCAGCGTCGGGTCGATTTCGACCGAGAAACTGAAATCGGAGGCGGGTGGGATGATGGCCTTGATCGCATTGCTGAGTCTGCGGATCATTGCGGGCGTCAGGATCGTTGGTGTGCCGCCGCCCCAATGCAATTGCCCCATGCGGATGTTGTCAGGCAGGGCGCTTTTCAACATTTGGAGTTCGGTCAGCAATGTGTCGAGATAGTTTTCCACCGGCTTCAGTGTCGAGGTTCCTTGTGTCCGGCAAGCGCAGAACCAGCAGAGCCGTTCGCAGAATGGGATATGGACATAGACGGAGACGGGTGTCGCCGGGTCGAGTTTACTCAGGCAATCCTTTTGAAACGCGGCACCGGTTTGCGTGTTAAACGCTGTGGCGGGCGGGTAGCTGGTGTAGCGGGGCACGCGGGCGTCAAAAAGGCCGAGACGGCGGAGTTGGGCGATGTTGTTCATGCCCATGTTTTGACGGTTATGGGCGCTGCGGTCTTTGCGCTAGATCAAGCGCCGCGTTGTGCGTCGCGTTTAGCGATGACGTCTTGCGCCAATTGCTGGGTGTAGCTTGCCAGCTCTGCCAGATGCGCATCGGCCTTGCCCGCGTCCTGGGCTGTGATCGCGTCGGCGATATCACCGTGCAGCCCGATGATCATCTCGCGCGACCGGGCGGTGAAGGTGATCATGTTCATCAGCGGTTGCATCGCCTCGACCGCGCCGGCCAGTTGGTAGGACAGCACCGGGTTGCCTGCTGCATCGACCAAGGCCCGGTGAAAGGCGACGTCAGAGGCGCAGAACGCCTCATCCGTCAGTCCTGGTTGCCCTTGCCGGTGGATTTCCGCCCGCATCGTGGCCAGATGATCCGCACTGCGCCGGGTGGCCGAGAGCGGCGCACAGGCCCGTTCGAGCGCATAACGCGCCTCGCAAGCTGTGGCGAAGCTGACATCGTTCATCGACAGCAGAAGGGTGGAGGTGGTGATTTGTTGGCCGTAGGCGTCTTCGAACCGCAGTCGGTTGACGAAGGCCCCGCCGGTGGCACCCCGTTGGGTCCGGATTAGCGATTGCGCGGCCAGCCGTTTGAGCGCCTCGCGCACTGTGGGGCGCGACACGCTGAACTGATCGGCCAGTTCTGCCTCTGACGGGAGCCGTTCATCGACGGGCAGCGCGCCCGAGATTATCGCGTCGCGGATCGCCTTGGCGATTTGTTGTGACAGGTCGGCGGGGGTGGAGGGATCAATTTTCATTTGTCAGACAATTAAACGTCTGACATATGATTAGGCAAGCCCTGAGTCGCCTGGGAGGAGCATTCATGACTGCGTCGCCATTGCGTTTCCCGCTAAGATCGGTGCTGTGGATCCTGTTCTTTGGCGTGATTATTGCGGCTTGGGCTGTGATGTTCATGATGGCCAAAATGTCGGGCGTTGATGTGATTGGCCGACCTGTTGGCATGAATATGATGCCGATGGACACGTTTGGTGCCTTGTTTCCGATGTGGGCGATCATGATGGCGGCAATGATGCTGCCGACGATGGTGCCGACCCTGACAACCTATGAACGGTTGATGGTGAGCGCTGATGGTACCCGCGCGGGATGGATCGGTGTCTTGCTGGGGTATTTTGTTGTTTGGGTGGCCTTTGCCGCGCTGATTTCGGTAGCACAAGTCGCGTTGACCCGGCTTGCCATGGTTGATGCGCTGGGAATTGCCACGTCGGGTCTGATTGCCGGGGGGCTGATGATTATCGTTGGCGCATTCCAGTTTACCCGCGCCAAGGAGGTCTGCCACGGTGTGTGCCACGCGCCGATGACTTATTTTCTGGGCCATTGGAAAACCGGTTTTGCGGGTGGTTTGCGCATGGGGCTGGGCCTTGGCGCGTTTTGCGTTGGCTGTTGCTGGGGCTTCATGGCGCTTGGCTTTGTCGGCGGTGTGATGAGCCTGTTATGGATGGGGCTGGCGACCCTGTTGATGATATTCGAAAAACTGCCCGCGATCGGGCATCATGTGATCAAACCCACCGGTGTCTTGCTGATTGTGGCAGGGCTGGCTGTGGTCGTCGTTTAGGAAAGGCATGGAAATGGCTGAAAAGACAAGAGAACCAGCGGATAGGTTGCCCATTTCGCAGCGGATTGACCAGCGGATGGACAGCAACCCGCTGCGCCGCAAGATGAAACCGACCGAATGGGCGATCAAGGGCGAGCTGTTTTTGAACTGTTCCTGCACGGTGTTTTGCCCATGTGTTGTGTCACTGGGTGCCCATCCGCCGACCGAAGGCCATTGCCATGCCTGGATGGCGATTGCGATTGATGAAGGGCATTTTGAGGGTGAGGACCTGTCGGGCCTGAATGTCGGCCTGTTGGTGGATATTCCGGGGCGGATGGCAGAGGGCAACTGGAAAGTGGCTGCTTATGTTGATGAGCGGTCCACCCAGAAAGCCTATAACGGGATTCTGAAGATATTCAGCGGGGCCGCTGGCGGCACTACGGGCCTGTTCACGATGCTGGTGTCCGAGATCATCGGGGCCGAACGGGAAAAGGTCGAGATTGTCCGCGATGGTGACAAGCGCGGTATTTATATTGGCCGCAAAATTCAGGGCGAGATCGAGATGATGAAGGGCAAGTCGCCCGATCATCCGGTTATGATCAGCAACTCCAAATACTGGATGGGCCCTGATATCATTGCCGCCGCTGGCACCAAATCCAAGGTCCGTGACTATGGTCGCGTCTGGGATTTTGGCGGCAAGTCAGCCGAGATTTGTCCGATTGACTGGAAAGGTCCCAAGCCGTGATCACCCCGGAGTATTGCCAAACCATGGCGCGCTATAACGCGTGGCAGAACAATGGCTTGCGCGAGATGATCCCGAGCATGGATCGCGACGCGCTATATGAGGATCGTGGGGCATTCTTTGGCTCGATCATGCGCACGTTGAACCATCTTTTATGGGGTGATGCGATCTGGATGAGCCGTTTTGACGGTGGCGCGCCGCCTGATCTGCCGCTGGAGGACAGCTTTGAAATGGCGCCGACGCCTGCGGTCTGGGCGGCGGACCGGTTTCGCATGGATGCGCGGATCACCCTGTGGGCGCAAAGCGTGCATGCGGTTGATCTGGTCGGCGATATTGAATGGTATTCAGGTGCCATGAAAAAGCAGATGTCGATGCCGAAGGCGATTTGCGTCATCCAGCTTTTCAACCATCAGACCCATCATCGCGGGCAGGTCCATGCGATGCTGACCGCATTGGGTCAAAAACCCAACGATACCGATCTGCCCTTTATGCCGGAGGATGCCTGATGGCGCATATCGTTCCATCCCGCCGGATCCGGCGCACCCCGTTTACCCCCGGTGTCGAAGCTGCCGGCGTAAAAGGATACACGGTCTATAATCATATGCTGCTGCCGACCGCGTTTCGCAGCGTTGAAGAGGATTACCACCACCTGAAATCCGCTGTGCAGGTTTGGGATGTCGCTGTCGAACGTCAGATCGAACTGCGTGGCCCTGATGCCGCCCGTTTGATGCAGATGCTGACCCCGCGCGATCTGCGCGGCATGCTGCCCGGCCAGTGTTACTACGTCCCGATTGTGGATGAGACGGGCGGTATGCTGAATGATCCTGTCGCGCTGAAACTGTCAGAAGACCGCTGGTGGATTTCGATTGCTGACAGTGATTTGCTGTTTTGGGTCAAGGGGCTGGCCTATGGTTATCGGCTGGACGTGCTGGTGGATGAACCCGATGTGTCGCCCTTGGCCGTGCAGGGCCCCAAGGCTGAGGAATTGGTCGCCCGCATCTTTGGTGATGCGGTCCGGGCGATCAAGTTCTTCCGCTTTGGCTGGTTTGACTTTCAGGGCGTCAGCATGGCCGTCGCCCGGTCAGGTTATTCCAAACAGGGCGGGTTTGAGATTTATGTCGATGGCACGGCCAATGGCATGCCGCTGTGGAATGCCTTGTTTGAGGCGGGCAAGGATCTGGATGTGCATGCCGGTTGCCCGAATCTGATTGAGCGGATTGAGGGCGGTTTGCTGTCATATGGCAATGACATGACCCGCGAAAACACGCCGCATGAATGCGGGCTGGGCCGCTTCTGTTCCACCCAGACGGCGATTGGTTGTGTCGGACGCGATGCACTGTTGCGTGTCGCCAAGGAAGGTCCGACCCAGCAGGTGCGGGCGATTTCCATTGATGGCGATATCCCGTCCTGCGACCGTATCTGGCCAGTGGTGGCCAAAGGAAAGCGGGTGGGGCAGGTGACGTCAGCCGCGAAATCCCCGGATTTCGGGACCAATGTTGCCATTGGCATGGTCCGCATGACCCATTGGGATGATGGCACGACTTTACAGGTCGAAACACCGGACGGGCTGCGCGATGCGACCGTTCATGAGAATTTCTGGATTTGAAAAAGGAGACGGCGATGTTCAATGCATTGGTGGTCGAGAAGGATGAAGAGGGCAAAACACATGCCGCAGTCAAGGAACTGTCGCTGGATGATTTGCCTGCCGGTGAAGTGACCGTTGCCGTCGAATATTCAACGGTGAATTACAAGGATGGGCTATGCGTTGGTCCCGGTGGCGGGCTGGTCCGCAACTATCCGCATGTGCCGGGCATAGATTTTGCAGGCACGGTCGAGGCGTCCGATGATGACCGTTACAAGCCCGGTGACAAGGTTGTGTTGACCGGCTGGCGTGTTGGCGAGGCCCATTGGGGTGGCTATTCGCAGAAAGCCCGTGTGAAGGCCGATTGGCTGGTCCCATTGCCCGATGGCATTGATACCCGTCAGGCCATGGCGGTAGGTACGGCTGGCTTTACCGCGATGCTGGCTGTCATGGCGCTGGAACGCCAAGGCATCAAGGATGGTCCGGTGCTGGTGACGGGGGCTGCTGGCGGTGTCGGTTCCGTTGCCACGGCTATTCTGGCCAATCTGGGTTATGATGTGGCCGGTGTGACAGGCCGCCCGGAGACCGCAGATTATCTGACATCACTGGGTGCCAAGCAGATCGTTGCCCGTGAAGAGCTGAACGAAACCACCAAACGTCCGCTGGAGGGCGAGACATGGGCTGGTTGTGTGGATGCCGTGGGTGGCGCGATGCTGGCCCGCGTGCTGGGCCAGATGAAATATGGTGCCTCTGTCGCCGCTGTAGGGCTGGCGGGCGGTGCGGGCCTGCCTGCCACGGTCATTCCGTTCCTGCTGCGTGGGGTCAACCTGCTGGGCATCGACAGCGTGATGCAACCCTATGACAATCGGGTTGAAGCATGGAAACGTGTGGCCAAGGATTTGCCAATGGACAAGCTGGAGGCGATGATCCAACCGGCTGTTCTGGCCGATCTGCCGGAACTTGGCCGGGGTATCCTGAAGGGTCAGGTCAAGGGCCGTGTCGTGGTCGATGTGAACGGCTAAGGCCTATGTCGCAAATAGACAGTGGAAAATGCCGCCGCGCGGAATCGCGGCGGCATTTTCATATGGAAATAAGGGTTTTTCTGCGCTGCGGAATGACAGAAGATGTCGCAAACGGACCATTGTCGCCGTTTAACAGTTTTGCGACAGCGTAAACTCATGTAGCGTTAACGACATAATAATAGTGAACAGGGAAACAATCATGGCACCAAAACCTCCTTTATCGGAACTTCCGATTAAGACCGCTGACAGCGGTTTTTATCGTGGGTTCAGTGTGAATGTGACGGTGATCAGTAAGATCATCATCAGTATGCTTGTTGTGTGGTGTATTTTTTGGCCACTGCAAGCCGGGCGTATTCTGGGCAACTGGAACTCTGCCATCCTCGCGCAATTTGCGGCCTGGTATATCTGGGTTGTGGCGGCGTTTGTGATCGTTTGCCTTGGGCTTGCGCTTTGGCCTGCGGGCGGAAAACTGAATCTGGGGGCCGATGGCGAAAAGCCCGAATTTTCCAATTTTTCGTGGTTTTCCATGATGTTCGGCGCCGGTATTGGTGTGGGCATGCTGACCTGGGCGGTGGCAGAACCTGTCGCGCATTTTGGCCAGAACCCGTCAACCATCGCAGGGCTGACAACGGGGCTAGCTGAGGACAATGTACGCACGGCCTATGTCTGGTCTTACATGCATTGGGGCCTGGGCGCCTGGGCCTGCTATGCCATTGCCGGTCTGTCGCTTGCATTCTTTAGCTATCGTCGTGGGCTGCCGCTGACCATTCGGTCATCACTGACACCGCTTTTCGGCAAGTCGCTCTCGGGTCCTTTGGGCCATGTGATCGATATCGTGGCGGTGGTTGCGACCATTCTGGGGGTGGCACAAACGCTTGGCTTTGGTGTCGATCAGTTCGTTGCGGGCCTGACCCGGATCGGGATTGGTGGATTGGTTTATGGCGCTGATGCGGTGAATGCCGCCGGTGACAGCATTGCCGGAACCGTGAACACGATGGGCATTGTTGTTGCCTTGCTGTTCATCATGGGCGCATCGACATTGTCGGCTTTGTCCGGTGTTGGCAAAGGCATCAAATGGTTGTCGAACATCAATATGGTGTTGTCGATTGTCCTGCTTGGTTTCTTCATCATCTTCGGGGCCACATGGTTTGGCGCATCAGCCTTCTTTATCGGCATCTGGGACTATCTGGTCGCTTTGCCGGGTTTGTCGTTCCAGGTTTATGCCGGGGCCGGGCTTGATGGGTTTGTGGCCAGCGCGCCCGCATCAATTCAGGCTTTGTCCGGTGAAGACGCGGAGACATTGCTGAGCGCATTGTCCAGTCCGGGTGCAACCTTGGAAGGCGTCGGCGCCGCGATGTCGGAAGCGTCTATCGCTGTTCCGGCTGCTGATCTGGCTGTGGCCTTTGATGCGACATTGGAAAACCGCCTGACCACATGGCAGGGCTGGTGGCCAGTGTTCTACTGGGCATGGTGGATTGCGTTTGCGCCATTTGTGGGTCTGTTCCTTGCGCGTATCTCGCGCGGGCGTTCGATCCGCGAATTTGTGCTGGGCGCGATGATCGTGCCGTCGCTGATGTGCTTTGTCTGGTTCGCATGGGCCGGCGGGACTGCTGTTGATCTGGAACTGAACGGTGACGCCAATGGCGTCATCCTCGGCGCTGGCAACGGCGACAAGATCTTTGCGATGACCCAGCATATGCTATCGCCAATCAGCGAATGGCTATCATGGGGTATGGCGGTGATGATTGTGGTCTTGCTGATGACGTTCCTTGTCACCTCGGCTGACTCTGCGGTTCTGATCGTAAACACGATCAACGCGGCAGGCGACGAAGGGCCAAAAGCCCGTCCGCATATCATGTTCTGGGGTGCTGCCCTGGCGCTGGTGGTTGGCGGCTTGCTGCTGTCAGGTGGGACTGGTGCGATCCAGACCGCGATGGTGATCGGGGCTTTGCCATTCTCGATCGTGATGGCGCTGATGTGTATCGCGCTGATCAAGGCGATCTGGAATGATGGTCGCCGCGCTGCGGCCGGTGTGACATCGGTCACGGTTGATCCAATGGCGACACCAGCGGAATAAACCTGCGATAGAAAAAAGAAAGGCCCCGGTGCTTGCGCATCGGGGCCTTTTTCGTATCCATGGGCGCATGACATTAGATATTGACTGGGTTCGTGCCCAATTCCCCGCCTTTGACGTGCCTGCCTTGCAAGGACAGGCGTTTTTTGAAAATGCTGGTGGGTCCTATACCTGCCGCCAGGTGATCGACCGCCTGCATCGGTTTTATACCGAACGCAAGGTGCAGCCCTATGCCCCTTATGATGCGTCGCGTCTTGGTGGCGAAGAGATGGATGAGGCCCGCGATAGGCTGGCTGTGATGATGGGTGTTGCCGCTGATGAAGTGTCATTTGGCCCGTCCACCACCCAGAATGTCTATGTTCTGGCACAGGCAGTCCGTCGCTGGATCAAGCCCGGCCAGGCCATTGTCGTCACGAATCAGGATCACGAGGCCAATAGCGGCCCATGGCGCCGATTGGCCGAGGAGGGCGTGTCCGTTCTGGAATGGCAGGTTGATCCCGAAACTGGCGAGTTGCGCCATGAGGATCTGGCTAAATTGCTGGAGCAGGATGTGGCCCTTGTCTGTTTTCCGCATTGTTCCAATGTGGTGGGTCATCTGAATGATGTCGCAGCCATCACCCGGCTGGCCAAATCGGCGGGTGCGCGGGTCTGTGTCGATGGCGTCTCTTACGCGCCGCATGGTTTTCCCGATGTTGGTGCACTTGGCCCCGATGTCTATCTGTTCAGCGCTTACAAGACCTATGGCCCGCATCAGGGGATCATGGTCATCCGCGAAGAGTGGGGGATGGAACTGCCCAATCAGGCGCATCATTTCAACGCTGACAGCCTTTATAAACGCTTCACCCCAGCCGGGCCTGATCATGCGCAGGTCGCGGCCTGTGCCGGGATGGCGGACTATTTGGAGGCGATGTCAGCCCATCATGGTGGTGGCACCGGTGCCGCTGCCGCCCGCAAAACCCATGACCTGATGCGCGCGCATGAGGTGACGCTGCTGCAACCATTGCTGGATTATGTGTCGGCCAAGAATTCAGTGCGCTTGGTTGGTCCCGCAGATGCAACGCAGCGCGCGCCGACGGTGGCATTGGCTTTGGAAACGGATGCCGAGGCCGTTGCCGCAGAACTGGCCCCGCACGGTATCATGGCGGGTGGTGGTGATTTCTATGCTCAACGTCCGTTATCGGCGGTGGGTGTTGATCTGGCCAAGGGCGTGCTGCGCGTCAGTTTTGTGCATTACACCAACCGGGCGGAGGTTGACGCGCTGATGGGGGCGCTAGATCAGGTTCTGTAATCTGGTTGTCCAAGGCGCGAAGACAGAATGAGCAAATCCCCGATCCTGATGTGGTTCAGGCGCGATCTGCGTCTGGGCGATCATGCCGCACTGACAGCCGCTTGTGGTGCGGGGCGTCCCGTGATTCCGGTTTTCATCCATGATGATCATGTGGATAGCTTGGGTGCTGCGCCCAAGATGCGGTTGGGATTGTCCGTCGCGCGCGTGGCCAAGGACCTTGCCGAAAAAGATAGCCGGTTGATCCTGCGCAAGGGGCCCGCGCTGGAGGTCTTGCGCGACCTGATCGCTGAAACAGGGGCAGGGGCCGTCTATTGGTCGCGCCTGTATGATCCCGACAGCAAGGCGCGCGATATGGCTGTGAAGGCGGCCCTGAAAGAGGATGGGGTCACCGCAGAGAGCTTTTCCGGGCATGTGTTGTTTGAACCCTGGACGGTGGAGACAAAGACCGGCGGGTTCTACAAGGTGTTTACGCCGATGTGGAAATCGGTGCGGGGCAATGAGGTGCCGGATGCCTTGCCTGCGCCGGGCGCGATCCCTGCACCCGATAGCTGGCCCCGATCCGACGCATTGGATGATTGGCAGATGGCAGCACCGATGCGCCGGGGTGCGGATATTTTGCGCGATCATTGTACGGTGGGTGAGGTGGCAGCATCGCACCGATTGGGGGCGTTTATTGCCCATGGGGTTGCTGATTATCAAACGAACCGCGATTTGCCTGCTGTTGATGGCACATCGCGCCTATCCGAGAACCTGACCTATGGCGAGATTAGTCCGCGGTCATGTTGGCATGCGGGCTGGCGCGCCTTGCATGATGGTAAGGCGGATGCGGAGGTGTTTCTGAAAGAACTGGTGTGGCGTGAGTTTGCCTATCATTTGGCGTTTCATACGCCTCGGATCGTGCATGATAACTGGAAGGAAGACTGGGACGCGTTTCCTTGGAACACCGCGGAAACGCCAGAGGTCACTGCCTGGAAACAAGGCCGCACCGGCATTCAGTTTGTCGATGCCGCGATGCGCGAGATGTATGTAACCGGAACGATGCATAACCGGGGGCGAATGATTGTTGCGTCCTACCTGACCAAGCATTTGCTCAGCCATTGGCGGATTGGGATGGATTGGTTTGCCGATTGTCTGATTGATTGGGACCCGTGCAGTAATGCGATGGGCTGGCAATGGTCGGCTGGGTCGGGACCGGATGCGACCCCGTATTTCCGGGTATTCAACCCTGTCACCCAGCTAGACAAGTTCGACAAGGATCGGACCTATGTCAAAAAATGGCTGGCTGAACATTACAAAAAGCCATCTGCTACAGCACTGGCCTATTATGATATGATCCCTTTGCAGTGGGGAATGACACCGACGGATCGCTATCCCGATCCGGTTGTTGCTGCAGATGTTGGACGCAGACGCGCCTTGGCGGCATATGAAACGCGCGGGTTTTAGGGCGATCACGCGGCATCACAAATTTTTTTGAACGTTTTCCGTGACTTCCCGCATCGGCGCGTTAACTTCGATAAAAAGGCTGGCCGGGGTAATCGGCATGGCAGTGATGAAGAAACAGGGACGACAATGATACTGACGACGACCGATGGGCAAAGCAATCTGCCCCGCTATTTTGCTGCTGTTTTTGACAAGTTGCAGGTGATGAAACGCGGGCGTATCGATGTTGTGCTGCCTGATGGTCGCCATTTCCGTGCCGAGGGTCCTGACCCCGGATATGTTGCCGAAATCCATGTGCATAATGATGATCTGTTTGCCCGCACCATCCGCGAGGGCGATCTGGGTTTTTGCGAGGCCTATATGGATGGATGGTGGAGTACGCCTGACCTGATGGCCTTTATGGACCTGGTCCATGACGACGCGGAGGATATGTATGACGGGTTTCCCGGCCAGTTTCTGGTGCGTTTTTATGAACAGATGCGGTTTTGGATGCAGCGCAATTCCAAAACCCAGGCGCGCAAGAATATCAGCTATCACTATGATCTGGGGAATGAATTCTACAGCCTGTGGCTCGATGATACGATGACCTACTCTTCGGCTAAGTTCGACACCGGACAGCAAAGCCTGGAAGCAGCCCAGATCGAAAAATACAAGAGCATGGTCGACCAGATGGGCGCCCAGCCCGGTGACCATGTGCTGGAGATCGGCTGCGGCTGGGGCGGTTTTGCCGAATACGCGGCCCGCGAACGCGGGTTGAAAGTGACCGGCCTGACCATCAGTCAGGAACAGCATGACTATGCCGTGAACCGGATCGCCAAGGCCGGACTGTCCGATATGGTCGAGATTAAGATGCAGGATTACCGCGATGAAACCGGTATTTATGACGGGATCGCCAGTATCGAAATGTTTGAAGCGGTGGGCGAAAAATACTGGCCGGTCTATTTCGATACGGTGCGCGAAAGATTGAAACCGGGCAAACACGCAACACTTCAAATTATTACAGTCGAGCATCGCAGGTGGCAGATTTATAAGCGGGGGGTGGATTTCATCCAGAAATATATCTTTCCCGGTGGTATGCTGCCCAGCCCCGTTGTACTGCGCCAAGAGGTTGAAAAAGCTGGGTTAATCGTCGCCAAATCAATTGAATTTGGTGAAAGCTATAGCCAGACACTGCGCCGTTGGCACGAAACTTTCAATGCCCGGTGGGATGAGGTTGCAGCCCTTGGCTTTGACGAACGCTTTAAACGGATGTGGAACTTTTATCTGACCTCTTGCGCGGGCACATTTCATAGCGGAAACTGCGACGTAACGCAGATTACCGTGACACGCGCCCCCTAAAGAAGGCAGTTCGCGGCCAAATGAGGACGCAGTGATATGCCTACCGCCGGACGCCTTGCCGCAGCTTTGGCCTTTTTCATCTATGGTTGGTATATTGGTTTGCTTGCTTCGCCGTTTTTTCCCGAGGCCAATCCGCCGGATTTCTTTATCCCGCTTTGTGTTGGAATCGCGCTGATTTGCGGCTGGGTTGTCGTTGGCAGCCGCGCAGGGCGCGGACTAAGCGCGGCAATCGGGAATGGTCTGACAGGCGCGTTTGTCTTTACCTTTTGGGTCGTGTTCCTGCTTTCGGGTTACAATATGATCCGTAAATCGTTGCGCCGTTTATATGATGGCCCGATGGAGGCGATCGTTGATGTGTTTAGTCTGATGTTTGAGATGGGGCAGGACTTCTTTGATATCAATCTGATCCTGTCGATTGCTGTTGGTGGCGTCATCTGCTCACTCGTGTCCGAATATTTTGCAAAGCGGTATCCTTAGCGGATGGATTTATTCGTTTATGGCACGTTGTTGTCGCCTGATCTGATGGCTGCGGTGGCGGGGCCGGGTGCTTTGTCGATGGCACCTGCCGTTTTACCGGGTTATGCGGTGCGCCCGATCCATGACAATGTTGTTCCATTCATCACGGCAGATGAGTCCGCGCAGGCAACGGGTGCCGTATGGCGTGGATTGACGCCTGATCAGAAGGCCCGTCTGGATGCCTATGAGGGGGCGTTTGGCTATGAATTGACCCCGGTTATCGCGTTGAAGGATGGTCAGGAGGTAACTTGTCAGTGCTACATGCCGCCCGCAGGTATCCGGGCCGGTGACGGTGTTTGGTCTTTGGAGGATTGGGAAAAGGCCCATTTGACCCCGGCCATTTTGACCGCAGAAGAGTTGTTTTCGCATGATCCGCTGCCTGATTCCGCCGCGCTGCGCCGGATGTGGCCGATGATCGAGGGGCGTGCATGGGCAAAATACCGCGCGGGGCAGGGGGCCCCGGCCACATTACGGCGCGAGGCCGTGTCGGATGATGTGACGCTACTGGATGTGTCACCACCGCAGGGTGGGTTTTACCGGTTGCAAGGGTTGCAGCTGCGCCATCGCCGCTTTGCCGGTGATCAATCACCTGTTTTGATGCGAGAGGCTTTTTTCGGCGTCGATGCGGCCTTGGTGCTGCCCTATGATCGGACGCGCGGGACCGTCGGTTTTGTTGAGCAATTTCGGGTTGGTCCGACCGCGCGCCGCGATCCCAACCCGTGGATGCTGGAACCAATTGCAGGCATCGTTGATGCCCGCGAGACGCCGGAAGCTGCCGCAATCCGCGAAGCCCGTGAAGAGGCGGGTTTGGACATCCGGCATCTGGCACCGGCGGGGCGCTATTACCCGTCGCCGGGCAGTTCGACTGACTATTTTTATGCGTTTGTTGGCCTGTGCGACCTGCCTGAAGCCAGCGGATATGCGGGTGGTCTGCCCGAAGAGGGCGAGGATTTGCGTATCCACACCTTGCCGTTGGAACAGGCGATGACATTGGCCGAGACGGGCGAGATCGCAGCCGGCCCTTTGTTGCATTTGCTGTACTGGCTGGCGGTTCATCGTGAAAGCTTGACGGGCGTTGAATTATAAGCCCGGTACTTGATGTCTTTGGGGTGCAGTCCTACACATATTCAACGCTATGAAAGGCCGCCCCATGACCATCCGAAATGACCTTGCCGATGCTGTCGGAAACACCCCGTTGATCAAGCTGCGTGCCGCTTCTGAGGCGACGGGCTGTACTATTCTGGGCAAGGCTGAATTCCTGAACCCGGGTCAATCGGTGAAGGATCGTGCCGCCTTGTTCATGATCAAAGATGCGATTGCCCGGGGCGATCTGAAACCCGGCGGCACAATCGTGGAAGGCACGGCGGGCAATACCGGGATCGGTCTGGCGCTGGTCGGTGCTTCCATGGGGTTCAAGACGGTGATTGTTATCCCCGAAACGCAAAGCCAGGAAAAGAAGGATATGTTGCGCGTTGCTGGCGCGCAATTGGTTGAGGTGCCAGCCGTGCCTTATGCCAATCCCAACAACTATGTGAAGTATTCCGCACGCCTGGCCATAGAGTTGAACAAGACCGAACCAAATGGTGCCGTTTGGGCCAATCAGTTTGACAACACCGCCAACCGGCAGGCCCATGTTGAGACGACCGCCCCAGAAATCTGGGAACAGACGGGGGGCAAGGTTGATGGCTTTACCTGCGCTTGCGGTTCGGGCGGGACATTGGCAGGTGTCGCGCAGGTGTTGCAGCCCAAAGGCGTAAAGGTTGGCCTGTCTGACCCGGATGGGTCGGGGCTTTACAAACTATATACCGATCAGGTGCCGCCAGATGGCAATTCGATCACCGAAGGGATTGGGCAAGGCCGGATCACGGCCAATCTGGAAGGGTTCACCCCTGATTTCACTTATAAAATTCCGGATGCCGAAGCCTTGCCGATTGTCTTTGATCTGTTGGCCCATGAGGGGCTTTGCATGGGCGGATCAACGGGTATCAATATTGCGGGGGCCATTCGCCTGGGCCGCGAGATGGGCCCCGGCCACACCATTGTGACGATCCTGTGCGACTATGGCACGCGGTATCAGTCGAAGCTTTATAGCCCTGTTTTCCTGCGCGAAAAGGGGTTGCCGGTACCCACATGGCTGGACGCCGAAGTTGATGTGCCCACGGTGTTCGAAGAAGTATGATCAGAGCGCTTTTTCTTGTGATCGTGCTGTGGCTTTGGCCACTGGCAGGCCTTTCGCAAGAGCAATCTGATCTGGTGGGGTCAGAGGTCGTTGGGCAAATCGCCGACGATGTCGATGAACTGATCCTCGAAAAGGACCCGGATTGGCATCGGCTTGCGGAACGGGCAGAGACATTGGCCCAGCGTGGCGATGCATCCCGTTTTGCCATCAGCCGCTTGCGTGCTGAACTGGTGGTGTGGCGCGACAAATTTCTGGCAAGGACGGGCCAGAACAGTGGGCGCATCGCGACGGTTGATGCGCAGATTGCAGCGCTTGGCCCGGTGCCGGAAAGCGGTGAAGAGGCCCCCGCAATCGCGGACCGTCGTGCTGCCTTGCAAAAGCAGCGCGAAGAACTGGTCTATCCAGGGCTTTTGGCCGAAGAGGCGTTTGCGCGGGCAAATGGGCTGATTGGTGAGTTCGATGCGCAGGAACGCCATCGCCAGACCGGCGCGCTGACAGAGCGCAACGGGTCGCCCTTGAATCCTGCGAATATTTTTGCCGCTGCCGGTGCCATTTGGGAGGCCGTGAGCATTATCGGGGTCGAGACATCTGCCGGGTTCCGCGCCCAGATGGAGGCGGGCCGCTTGATCACCAATCTGCCTTGGGCGTTGATGTTTCTGGGGTCGGCTGCCGGGCTTTTGATCTATGTCCGCAGGTGGATCACCGAATGGCGCGGGCGAATGTCGGACCGGGATGGTCGGCTTTTGCCACTATGGCTGCTGCTGCTGTCGCTGGGGCAGATTATCGTATCAATCATTGGTTTGATTGCCCTGGCCGAGGGGCTGCACACGCTGAATATCTTTGGTCTGCGTGGTGCTGCGGTGGTCGAGGCATTGCCCGCCGCAGGTATTCAGGTCGTGTTTGGTTGGTGGTTGTGCCGGTTGGTTTTTCCAGTTGGCAAGCATGCAGGATACCTGGGCTATGACGAAGACACACGCGCGGCCGGACGCCGCTATGGTCTGGCCATTGCCTGGGTGCTGGGCGTCGCCACGTTAATTGGCGCCGCCCTGGATATCAGTGATCTTGAACAGACGACGATTTCCGCAATCGGCTTGCCCATATTGCTGCTGCTGGGATTGTTGCTGTGGCGTTTTGGCCGTGTGATCCAGCGTTTGCCAGAGACGACCGACGAGCGGGATGCGTTTGTTGGCCGTACCCGCCGCCTGATCGGGCGTATTTGTACAGTGATCGCCATTGTCGCCCCGTTGCTTAGCGTTATTGGTTATATCAACGCGGGCGAAAAGCTGTTGGTATCCACGATCCTGTCCTTGGCATTGATCGGCTTTGTTCTGGTCTTGCAACGCATGGTGCATGACCTGACCAGTCCAGATACTGGCGAGGATGGCGCAAAAGGTGTCACCGCGTTGGTGCCTGTGCTTATCAGCTTTGTTCTATACCTCATCAGCGCGCCTATCTTTGCGTTGATCTGGGGTGCCCGGGTCGATGATATTCTTGAACTATGGGCCCGGTTCCGTGAGGGGTTTTCGATTGGGGAAAGCCGCATTTCGCCCACCGATTTCCTGACATTCGCCATTGTCTTCATGCTGGGATACCTGCTGACGCGCTTTATTCAGGGGACCTTGCGCCGGTCGGTCCTGCCGCGCACGCGCCTTGATCTGGGTGGCCAGAATGCGATTGTTGCCGGGTTTGGTTATGTCGGTATCTTGCTGGCGGCTATTATTGCGATCACCAGTGCCGGTATCGACCTGTCCAATCTGGCCATTGTGGCGGGTGCCTTATCCGTGGGCATCGGTTTTGGTTTGCAGAATATCGTATCCAACTTCGTTTCCGGCATCATCCTGTTGATCGAACGTCCCGTCAGTGAAGGCGACTGGATCGAGGTGAATGGCCAGATGGGGTATGTCCGTGCAATCTCCGTCCGCTCTACCCGGATTGAGACATTTGATCGGACCGATGTCATTGTCCCCAATGCCGATCTTGTCAGCGGACAGGTGACGAACTGGACCCGGGGCAATCTGGTGGGCCGTGTCATCGTCCCGGTTGGCGTTGCCTATGGGTCGGATGTTGAAAAGGTGACCCAGATTCTGAAGGACATCGCCGAAGCCCATCCGATGGTCTTGATGCACCCGCCGCCTGCGGTGTTGTTCATGGCGTTTGGGGCTGATTCACTTGATTTCGAGATCCGTGCCATTTTACGTGATGTGAATTATGTGATCAGCGCGAAATCCGAAATGAACCATGAGATTGCCCGCCAATTCGCTGCTGCCGGTATCGAAATTCCCTTTGCGCAACGCGATATATGGCTGCGCAATCCCGAAGTCCTGAAAGAACCGCAATCATGACCAAGCTATTGTTCCGCGATGATGCTTATCAGCGAGAGGCGACCGCAATGGTCACAGCGATCACCGAGGAGGGGGGGATCGTGCTGAACCGCACGATTTTCTATCCCACATCAGGCGGTCAGCCGGGCGATAGCGGCACGCTGCGTTGGGATGGTGGCACGCTGGACATTGCGACCACGGTCAAGGGGCAGGGTGATGATGTTGTGTTGCTGGCGGCTGAACCGTCTGGTCTGCCCGAATTGGGCACGGTGGTGAAACAGGTTCTGAACTGGGATCGCCGGTATCGCCATATGCGGGTGCATACGGCCCTGCATCTTTTGTCTGTTGTGCTGCCTTTGCCTGTTTCCGGCGGGGCTATCACTGCCGAAAAGGGGCGTCTGGACTTTGATATGCCTGAAGCCCCCGAGGACAAAGCGGCGCTGGAGGACGACCTGAACCGGTTGATCGCTTGCGATATGGATGTGACTGATGAATGGATCACGGAGGATGCGCTGGATGCCCAGCCTGATCTGGTCAAGACCATGTCGGTGCAGCCTCCGCGTGGCAGCGGTAAGATCAGGTTGGTCCGTATTGGCGTCGGGTCCGAGACTGCCGATTTACAGCCTTGTGGTGGCACCCATGTTGCCAACACCGCCGAGATTGGCCGGGTCAGACTGGGCAAGATCGAAAAGAAGGGCCGCCAGAACCGGCGCGTCTATCTGCATCTGGAGTAACGGTATGCGACGGATCATGACAGTTACTTTGGCTTTTGTCCTTTGGGGCGGCGCAGCAGCGGCGGAGGATTTTGTTGGCTGCGACAAGGATGAAATCCACGTCTTTGACGCGGCGCTGCGCAATGCCAAGGCGCTGACATTGAAGGCGGCCACGGCCGTTGGCGATACGCCCGAGTTTTCTCGTTGGTTTGGCCCCTATTCCAGACCACATGCCGAAGAGGTGCGCGCGAACCTCAAGGCCGTTGTAACCGCCATCCGCAGCGGTGCTGTAACGGCGCAATGTGATGGCGCCGATATGGATGGTTGCGAAGGTGGCAGCTATGCTTGGGTCTATCCTGATGAGCCATTTTTGCTGCATCTCTGCCCGCCATTCTTCGACTTGCCGCCACTGACCGCACTGCGCCCAGGAATGCGCAGCAGCGATGATGGCACCCGTGAAGGCACAATCGTGCATGAGTTGACCCATTTCCTGCGCGTCGCCCGGACAGAGGATTATTGCTATTCTCGCAGTGAATGCCGCGTGATGGCGAGTGAGACGCCGGGTCGCGCTGTGGATAACGCCGATAGCTATCAGTATTTTACCGAAGACGTGACCTATTACGCGCGCCAACCGGTGACGGGAAAGCCGCCAGCGGCCTCCAAATAGGTTAGTCCTGCCGCAGGTCCTGCCCGAACAGATCACGTTCGATCGGTTGATCCAGCATCTTTTCGGATTCGGGCAAGCCTTCGCGTGACAGCAGAATGGCGAAGGGTCGCAGGTTGGGCACATGGCTGCACACAACCAGCAACATCACCATGATCGGCACTGACAGGAACATCCCCGGGATGCCCCAGACCGCCCCCCAGAATGCCAGTGACAGGATGATCCCGAAGGATGACAGCCGCAGCGCGCGCCCCATCAGCATCGGGTCGATAATGCTGCCGTTGACGAACTGGATCACCCCCGCAATGGCAAAGATTGCAAGCGTTGTCGTGGCATCGCCCAATTGCACATGGGTCACCAGCGCAATCAGTGCGGTGGCCACGATGGACCCGATATTGGGGATGAAGTTCAGCACAAAGGTGATGATCCCAATCGATGTGGCCAGTTCCAGACCAAAGGCGGTGGCCAGCACATAGATCATGGCCCCGGTGATTGCGCTGATCACCGTTTTTACCAGAAGGTAGTAGTTCACCCGGTGAATAATGGATTGGATGATCTTGCCGACCCGCGCCGCCTGCGTCTCATCTCCGACAAGGTTTTGCAGCTTGGTCTCGAACCAGATCCGCTCGGCAAACAGAAAGCCCACAAACAGGATCACAAGCACGGTGGCCTGGGTCATGCCGCTGGCTTGCCCTGCCGCGCTGCGCAGATAGCTGGAGACATCAATCGATTGCAGGGCGTTCAGGATCGCCATCTGGCTGTCAGGCCCCAGAAACCCGAAAAGCGATGCCACCGCCGATGGGGCCCGTTCGGTATAGGACAGGGTGGTCACAAGCACAGTGTTGACCTGTGCCAGCAGGATCGAGGTGAGCGAGATCAGCGCCATCGCAATCAGCACCATCGCGGCGATACTGGCCACCACATTGGGGATACGGAACGGCCCGACACGTAGCCGCGCGATGAAATTGATCACATCGCTGGTCAGGCTGAACAGGATAATCGCCGTGGCCAGCGAAATCAGAATGAACCGGGCCTGCACCAAAAGAAACAGCACAACCGCAAAAGCGATAATCACCAAGGCACCGGTCTGCAGGCGCGCGGCCTCGTGCCGCCGCTCGGTCGGGTTGGTCTTGGGTGGATCATGCAACATTTGGGGTCAACTCGCCTGATGTACTGTTTGTTTATAGGGGGTCGATCCTGTCAGAGTAAATGTCAGACATAAACATATCTGCTAGGTCTTGCAAAAGGGGGGCAGGGCGCGCTAAACGCACGCCACGGACAGGTGGCCGAGTGGTCGAAGGCGCACGCCTGGAAAGTGTGTAGGCGGGAGACCGTCTCCAGGGTTCGAATCCCTGTCTGTCCGCCACAAACCTCATCATTGTCTGGAAAGCGGCCAATATGTCGGGACAGGCTGAATGTCGCTTTTTAACTGCGGAGCAGGACCGGATTGATCCTCGCAGGTCAGGTTTATCCGACGACCGCCAGCCATGGTTTACTGTTTAGGGTCAGGACCCTAATTACCGGCCAAGAACGACATTAGCCTGCCTTCATCGGGTATTCGCAAAAACATGGGTTAACCGAGAACGCGGGGCAAGACATCGCCATCCGTAGCCCGCTTAGATTATTCCACAATTCTGCCTTAAATGGCCTATTATACAGTATGCCGAACAAATAGCTCTGATCAAAAAAGAAACAAATAAGCCAAATTCGAACATATTTTGGTCAAAACGCAGCGCCATGTTGGCGCCGATGTCTGGCGGCGTTCATATGCCGGACGAGGGAGTAAGCATTGGATTGCCTCAGATGAAACGACTACAAAAACAACTAACATTAGCCTCGTGCCTTGCTGCAGTGCCATTCGCGCTTTTCGCAGATCAGGTCACGATTTCGAGCCCGGACAAGTCAATCACCATCACTGGTGAGTTGTTGTCAGTGGATGATGACGTCTATGTGCTGGACACCGAACTGGGCGAGTTGCGCCTGTCACGCTCCGCCACGATTTGCGAGGGCGAAGCATGCCCCGCAGCACCTGCCAACCTTGAGATGGTAGTATCGGTGACCGAAGCCGACACAACCGAGCTTTTGCAAGCGCTTGTCAATGGCTTCGCGTCCACACAAAACCTGCTTGGTTTATCATTCCCCAACGCTGGCGGGGGCGTCGCACGGATTGAACTGCGCGACAGCACCATGACCACGACCGAAGGCAATGTGGATATTGCCATTCAGCCCGCGGTCACTGGTTTTGAACAACTGGTTGCCGGTCAGGTTGACCTGAACATGTCGACAACACCGGTTCCGGCATCGATTGCCGATCAGGTTGTGGCCGCTGGTCAGGTCGATTTGCGAGACGAACGGCGCGAACGCGTTGTTGCGCTGGACGCGCTTGTCCCCATCGTACATCCCAGCAACTCCGTGCGCTCTGTCTCGCTGGAAGAACTGGCGCAGATCGCGGCGGGTCGGATCAGAAACTGGTCTGAACTGGGCGGTGAAAACGCACCGATCCGGATGCTGCTGCCTGCTGAAGGATCTTCACTGGATGAGGCATTCGCGGAACTGGTGCTTGAGCCAAACCGTGTCCGTCTGCGCCGCAGCGCTGAACGTGCCACAAGCGAAAGCCAGGCTGCATCCGAAGTGGTGTCAGACGTGAATGCAATTACGATCACCAGCCTGTCGGGCAACGATACCGCAGAAGTGCTGCCAATTCGTCAGTCATGCGGGCCACTGGCCTATGCAAGCGACTTCGCCATCAAGGCGGAAGAATATCCGCTGAGCCAACGTGTTTATGCCTATACCGCTAGCGACAATCAGACCGCTGCACAGTCCAACTTTCTTGACTACGTGACATCGCCTGACGCGCAGACCCTGATCCAGGGTGCCGGATATGTGGACCAGACGATTGTGACCCAGCCGATCAGTTTGCAGGGCACACGTATGACCTCGGCAATCCTGTCGGCCAGCACGGGGGCAACCCTTGGCCTGGTGCAGAACTTCGCGCAGGATCTGGCAACGGCTGACCGTCTTTCAACCACATTCCGCTTCACATCAGGATCATCCCGTCTGGATACTAAATCGCAGGATGACGTTGAACGTATGGTTGCATTCCTCAACAGCGATGAGGCGCGCAATCGCGATATTCTGGTGATCGGCTTTACCGATGACGTGGGACGTTTCGACTTGAACGAACGGCTTGCCCTGCTGCGTGCAACAAGCGTGCGTGACGCGTTGGTCGCTGAGCTTGGCGGTGATGCGCTGGCCGGTCGGATTGCAGTGTCTACCTATGGGCCACTGGCGCCTGTGGGTTGTAACACCACCGCTGACGGACGCGAAAGCAACCGTCGCGTTGAGATTTGGTTGCGGTAGACGAACTGCAGTTGACAGCATTGTCCGGCAGAAGATCCCGGGCGGTGCGTTCAAAACAAAACAGAGGCCGTCTCGTGCCACAAGTGAGGAATACTTGATATGAAACGCAGAACACTTTTGGGCGCAGGTTTGGGCGCTGCGGCAGTCGCCGCCACCCCTGTTGTCGCCCAAGACCGGCTGGCCCTGTCCATGGTGACAGATCGCGCCGACGCTGCATCAGCCTTGGCCGCACGTCTTGCAGCCGTGTCCGGCGGACGTATTACGCTGGACGTCAACACCACCGGATCAGATACAGCACCGGGCTTCCTGGACGATGTTTCTGGCGGCGGAACAGACATGTACCTGACCTCTCAGGACGCATTCGTATCGCGCAACCCAGCGATGGGCCTGTTCGCGGCGATGCCTGGCGGGATGAGCGCCAGCGAACTGGAAAGCTGGGTTCTGGTCGCTGACGGCCGGTTCATGTGGGACCTGCTGGGCGAAGAGTTCGGAATCAAGGCCTTCATGGCCGGTGATGACGGTGCGATGCCGATGTGGTCCAAAGCACCAATCAGCGGCTTGGCCGATCTGTCATCGGGCCCTGTTGGTTCAACCGGTCTGGGCCTGCGGGTTCTGGCCGATATGGGGGTCAGCAATACTGTTGACGTCATGTCTGGCGGCGATCTGACATCGCTTGTCGCACTTGAAGGCTTCAGCGTGGCGCAAATGGCGGCATCGGGCCTTCTGTCCAGCTTCCCCCACATGACAACACCAAATGCAGGCCGTCCTTCGGCAATGCTGAGCGTCGGGGTCAACCTGTCACGCTGGTCCGGGCTGTCAGAGGCGGATCAACTGGTGATCCAAAGCTGCATCATGGCCGAGCACGGCACGCAGCGCGCGCTTGCCGCACATAACAACGTGGTCGCGCTTGGTCAGGCCGGTTCCGACATCACGGCGCATGAGATGCCGCAAGATATCTGGGACGCCCAAATTGCCAGTGCGAACAACGTCTTGGCAAGCATGTTTGATGCAGGCGATATGGCCGCTGATACGGCTGATGCATATCTTTACTTCATCGGTGATGTCGCCGGCTGGAGCGAGATTGGTGAAACTGCCTACTTCCTGGGCCGCAAGCAGGCGTTGTCACAATGACCCATAAAACGGATATGAAACCTATGTCGAATGGCCAAGCAAAGACCAAGAAACTGTCACGGCGGCGGGCCCTTTTGGGTGGCGGCGCAGCGCTGACCGGTGCTGCCGCGCTGGCAACACCAGCCATCGCGCAAGGCGCGCCCCTGACGATCCGGATGGCCACATCATGGCCTGCGGGTCTGGGCGGGCTGGCCGATAGTGCGGCGCGGGTGGGCGAGGCGATCAACGCAGGCTCGAATGGTCGACTGAATGTCGAAATCTACTGGGCCGGTTCTTTGGTGCCGCCACTGGGTGTGCATGACGCGGCGGGCGCGGGCGAGATCGACATGTACCACTCGGCTGAATACTATTTTCAGGGCAAGCATCGCGGCTTTAACTTCTTTACCACCGTGCCACTGGGCCTGACCTCGGTCGAGCATGTCGCATGGCTGCGCCATGGGGGTGGTCAGGCGCTTTGGGACGAGCTTAACGCCGGTTACAACGTCAAGTCCCTGGCCGTCGGCGGCACAGGCGTCCAGATGGGCGGTTGGTTCAACAAGGAGATCAAGAGCAAGGATGACTTCGAAGGGCTGACAATGCGGATGCCCGGCCTTGGTGGCCAGGTGATCAGCCGGATGGGGGCCAACGCGGTCGTGCTGCCCGGCGGCGGCATTGTTGAGGCGCTGTTTGAAGGCACGATTGATGCAACCGAGTGGGTTGGTCCTTACAACGACCTGCAATTCGGTTTCCAGAAACTGCTGTCGACATATATCTATCCTGGCTTCCACGAACCCGGCACCACTGCATCAGCCGGTTTCAACCTGGAATTCTGGAACAACATGGATGAGGTAGACCGGGCGTTGATCACGGCCGTCACCGACGCAGAACTGACCAACCACACGGCTGACTACTACGGCAATAACGGGTTGGCGCTCGTGCAGCTTCTGGCCGAGGCCGGGGTCAAACCAACCAAGCTGCCTGACGATGTCTGGAACGAGCTGGCCCGCGTATCGTTTGAGGTCACCGCTGGCGTGGCCGAGGATGATGACATGGGGCGCAAGATCGTGGAAAGCTACGATGCCTATCGTTCATTGGTCGGCAATGCAGGCCCGATGAGCCAGGCGGAATATCTGGCAAAACGCGGCGCAACGGATCTTTTTGCAGACGTTTGAACCGCACCAAAGCCAGAAACGAAACGCCCCGATCAATCACACAGATTGGTCGGGGCGCTTTTTTTTTGGGACCGACGTACCGCAAGAGCCAGAAAACGGCGGCGCCCATCAAAATCAGCGATAAAATTGTATTGGCGGAGAGACAGGGATTCGAACCCTGGGTGGGCTTGCACCCACAACGGTTTTCGAGACCGCCCCGTTCGACCACTCCGGCACCTCTCCGCGGGGTGGGGGCGTGGTAATCGGTGGGCGGTGGTCGCGCAAGGCCCAATCGCCAATTCCTGACAATTACGTCAATGCCCTTGGAAACCTCGCTGTGGATGCATATCAGTCAAGACAAGGCCCCGCAGGAAGGATGACAGCGATGAGATCACTGACCCCAATTGTTTTCAGCGCAGCCTGTGCGCTGTTCGCATCGACCGCCTTCGCCCAGGATAGTGCAGCCGATACGAAAGATGCGCTATTTGACGCGCTTGGGCTTCCGCAGATGCTGCAGATCATGCGTACCGAAGGCATCGGCTATGGTGAGACGATCGCCTCTGACATGTTCCCCAATGGTGCCGGGCCGCGTTGGGATGCGATGGTGTCTGAAATCTATGATATCGACATGATGCAGGAAGAAGTCCGTGCCGCCTTTGATGAGGAACTGGAGGGCGACGATATTGATGCCATGCTGCGTTTCTTTACCACCGAACCGGGCCGCACCATTGTGCAGTTAGAGGTCAGCGCGCGTGAGGCATTGCTTGACGACGCCGTTGATGAGGCCAGCAAGGAAGCGGCTGCCTTGGCTGCGGCTGATGAAACGCCGCGTTTTGGCATGGTCGAGGAATATGTCGCGGCCAATGACCTGATTGAGACAAATGTCGTTGGGGCGCTAAATTCCAATTATGCGTTTTTCATGGGGCTGCTTGATGGTGGCGCGATGCCCGATGGCATGACATCCGAACTGGCGCTGCAGGATGTGTGGGAACAAGAAGATGAAATCCGGGCAAACACGACGGAATGGGTCTATGCGTTTCTTTACATGGCCTATGAGCCGTTATCGGACGAAGACCTGCAAGCCTATATCGATTTTGCCCGGACAGATGCAGGGCAGGATTTGAATGATGCGCTGTTCACCGCGTTCAACGGGATGTTTGACGATATCTCGCGTGCGCTTGGTCTGGCCTCATCCCGGATGATGACGAGTCAGGAACTCTGACACCTGAACATTGCGCACCACGCGGCACCCTCGCTTGAGGGTGCTTTTTATGCTATGCTCACCTTACTTTTCAAAATGTGGCCGCCGTTTTTCAGGTCGCGCGTTTCGCTGTTTTTGGCGGAGATTTAAGTAAATAATTTTCAAAGGAGCGTTTTATGGAACGTGATATTATCAAGGTCGAGCTGGAGCTGGACCGTATTGTTTGCCGTGATGAGGGTGATGGTTGGGGCAATGCCGAGCCCTATCTTTGGACGGTGTTTTTCAAGGTTGATGGCGACAGTGTTGTTGTTCTGGATGATCTGACATTGGGTGGCACGGCCACTGTGCGGACAACGCCGGGTAGCCATGGCAACCTGGGCACCACAGATGTTGATGCGGGCGATACTGTCACCATTCCCGGCGCCATTGGCCATTGGCAGACGAACCTCAAACCCATTCCCACGCCATCGGCAGTACAGGCGCTGGTCCCTGATGTGGGCGGTGTGATCGGCGTTGTCGCTGTGTTGATGGAGGAAGATAATGTATCCGATGACGGCGCAGAGGCCGGGCATCAAGCGCTGAATAATGCCGTCCGCGACGCGATCAATCAGATCGTGGCCACCCGCAGTTTCACCAATCAGGAAATTACCGATGCCGACGTAGAAGGTTTGGCCAATGATGTGCGTGGTGCGATTTCAGACGCTATTCAGAACCAGCAGAATTTCTTTGAAAACCTGTGGAGCTTTCTGAACCCCGATGATGCGATTGGCGACAATATCTGGTTCTTTTCGCATGATGATCTGGCCAATGGCGGCACGATCAACTTTTCCCAGCGCTGGCAGAATGAGGGCGATTGGGAAATCTTTGGCCACCTGACGGCTACCCCGCTTTGCCCGGCCAATTCCCTGGATGGTTTGTTTTCCAGCCGGATGTCGGTGCGTTCCTTCAGTGCCAAAGCCAAATTCTCGGCGCCGGAATTCATGGACCCCGCCCAAGGCGACAAGTTCGTGAAGATCGACGCCCTGGAACGTGTCCCTGCGGCCACGAAGGAAAGTTTTGATCTGAAATCCCTGCGGTCATTCCGGGATGGGACGTTCAAGGCGTTTCCCGGATTGACCCAATGGTGGAAACTTGCGGGCCGCACCACACCGTCATTGGTCCGTGAACTGACCAGTTCACCCGCGTTGCGCAAGGATGTCCGTGCCATCATGGAATACCTGCCGAAGGCTGTTCATCAGGCATCGGACAAGCTGGATGATGCCACGCTGGAAGCGGCCGAACGTGTTTTTGCTGCGCTCAAGAACAAGACCAACAATCGCCGGGTGGCCATTGATAGCAGTCGCGCGCTGGACATGATCGGTTTGATCAAGGGCAAGAAGGTCGGCGAGGCGATGCAAATCCTCAGCGACATTCAGCCCGCGCGGCATCCGGCAACAAAGGGAACCGTTGGGTTGCGTATTGCCAAGCCAAAGATCAAGCGGGTAGGGCGCTAACCCCCATACACCATAAGGGCGACCACCAAGGCACCCGGATTGGACCGGTACAGTTCCAGATCGCCCTGCATCTGCAAGATGCGGGCAGGGCGGTCGTTTTCGGGTATCCGTGCCGTTTCCATGGCGTCGTTCAGCACTGGCCCACCGCCATTTTCGATGTCGCCAATGATTGCGGGGAAATCGGATTTCACGATCACCTCGACCTGTCCGCGCCTTTGATTATAGGCAAGGTTCTGCGCCGCCGTCCCAAGGCCCGATATCGGTAACAGCAAAGGATTGCCCAGATGATTTGCCTCGTCACTGCAAGCAGCCAGAAAGATAAGGGGGATCAGGATTGCGCGCATCGGGTTTTGGCCTTCTTTATGCTTGACTTATAGGGGTATTGGTCAGATAAGCCGCCATCTCAGCAAGGTGATTGTTGAGAGATATGCGAAAACACGCCCACGGGCGCGCAGTCCACAGGTACCAAACGCCGGATTGATCCGGGGCCTCAGAGACGCGGAAAATGAAGGAAAAACATATGTTTGCGGTTCTGAAAACCGGCGGCAAGCAGTACAAGGTCGCATCAGGCGACGTTCTGCGTGTCGAAAAGCTGGCGGCAAATGCCGGCGACAAAATCCAGTTCAACGAGATTCTGATGGTCGGCTCCACCGTGGGCACACCCTTGGTTGCAGGCGCTGGCGTGCAGGCCGAGGTGATCGACCAGATCAAAGGCGAAAAGACGATCAATTTCGTCAAGCGCCGTCGTAAGCACGGCTCGCAGCGCAAAAAGGGCCACCGCCAGCAACTGACACTGGTGCGGATTGCCGACATCCTTGAAAAAGGTGCGGACAAGTCCGGCGTGATGGCGGCAGTTTCCGGCGCAGGCGTTGTTGCCGCCCCTGCTGCGAAAAAAGCTTCACCCAAGAAAGAAGCCAAAGCAGAAGCACCCAAGGCTGAAAAGCCAAAGGCGGCGCCGAAGGCAAAGAAAGCCGAAGCTGGCGCAGATGATCTGAAGAAGCTGTCGGGTGTTGGCCCCGCTTTGGAAAAGAAGCTGCATGAGGCTGGCGTGACGACATTTGCGCAGATCGCCGCATGGACCGATGCAGATGTAGCTGCTATGGACGAGAAACTGTCATTCAAAGGCCGGATCGAGCGTGAAGGCTGGATCGACCAGGCCAAAGAACTGGCTAAAGGCTAAGGAGAGCAACCAATGGCACATAAAAAAGCAGGCGGTTCATCCCGTAACGGGCGCGACTCAGCTGGTCGTCGCCTTGGCGTAAAAAAATTCGGCGGCGAAGCTGTCGTTCCCGGTAACATCATCATGCGTCAGCGTGGCACAAAAATGTGGCCAGGCTCTGGCGTGGGCATAGGCAAGGATCACACAATCTTTGCAACCGTCGATGGCGCCGTGAAATTCCATAAAGGCCTGAAAGGGCGCACCTTTATTTCGGTCCTTCCGGTGGCGGAGGCCGCTGAATAAGCCGAAAATTCCAGGTAACACATTTGGGGGGATCGGTGATAACCGGTCCCCCTTTTTTATTCATAGTTTCGCCACCATGTTGAAATAAACGTAAGGCAGAACCATTCATGTTTTTCGAGGAGGGAAAGCCATGATCCACGAGGAAATCACTGTGCAAGACACCATTGCAGCCGATCGGTTTGTCCTGCGGCCCTGCCGTAAATCCGATGCGGGTCTTATTGCGATGTATGCCGGTGATGATCGTGTGGCCCGTGGCACCCGTGCGATGCCGCATCCGCTGCCGCCTGGCAGTGTTGAGGCGATGATCGAACGTGCCAGCCAGGCCGACCGGACAGAGGATGTTTGGGTGATTGACGGCTCTGCCCATGGCCACGCAGAAGCACTGGGTCTGATCAGTCTGGAACGGATGGATCGCGCACAGTCAGAGATTTTCTATTGGATCGCACCGGCGTTCTGGAATACCGGCCTCGCCTCTGAGGCGGTGCGCACATTGATCGCAGCCAACCCGCATCAGTCACAACGTATTTTTGCCGAAGTGTTTCAGGATAACCCGGGTTCCGCCCGTGTGCTGACAAATTGCGGCTTCGACTATCTGGGCGATGCAGAGGCGTTTTCCGTGGCCCGCGGTGCCACAGTGCCCACATGGACCTATACGCTCAAGATCGACAGCGAAGCCTTGTAACACTTTTCAAGCGGAATTGAGTTCACGGGCTGGAAAGCGAAAGCTAGTCTGCCGAGACGTTCTAAACCGGCAGAATGCGTTGCGACCAAGGGGGAGGGCGATCATGGGTGAGCTTTCCTATCGCGCATTATCCCCCGTCGATGCGGACGCCTTGCATGATATTGTAAGCGATTGGGATGTCGTGCGCCAACTTGGTAGTTGGCCCTGGCCACCAGACCGTGCATTTACCCAAAGCCGCAGCAAACCCTATGACGGGAATGGATTTGTCTGGGGTATCTTTCGGGGGCGCGACTTGCTGGGCACCGTTGGTGTGACCGAGGGTGAACTGGGTTACGCGCTCAAGCGCAGTGAATGGGGCAAAGGCATCATGACCCGCGCCGCGCGGCGGGCGGTTGAGCATGCGTTTCGGGATCCAAAGCTCCGCAAGATCACCGCCAGCACCTGGGGTGATAATGATGCATCCGCGCATTTGCTTATGAAGCTCAGCTTTTCGCAACTGGGCGAAAAGGTGATCCATTCGAAGGCGCGCGGCGTTCCAACGCTGTGTTATCAGCACTTGTTATCACGGACACATTGGGATGGCTTGAGAAGCCGGGGCGAATGGACTATCGCAGCGGCTGAACTGTAGAAAGCGACGCCCATGAAATTTCTTGATCTTGCAAAGGTCTATATCCGGTCCGGTGCCGGTGGCGCGGGCTGTATTTCGTTCCGACGTGAAAAGTTCGTCGAATATGGCGGACCCGATGGCGGGGATGGTGGCAATGGTGGTGACGTCATTGTCGAAGCTGTCGAGGGCCTGAACACCCTGATCGATTTTCGCTATCAGCAGCATTTCTTTGCGGGCAATGGCCAGCACGGTATGGGCAGTCAGCGCACCGGTAAGGATGGCGACGCCAAGGTGCTGCGCGTGCCGGTGGGCACCGAAATTCTGGACGAAGATGAAGAAACCCTGATCGCTGACCTGACAGAGGTCGGCCAAACCGTTGTCATTGCCAAGGGTGGCAATGGCGGCTGGGGCAATTTGCGCTTCAAGACGGCGACCAATCAGGCACCGCGCCGTGCCAACCCTGGGCAGGAATGTATCGAACGCACGATCTGGCTGCGTCTGAAACTGATCGCCGATGTGGGCCTGCTGGGTATGCCGAACGCAGGCAAATCCACCTTTCTGGCGGCCACATCCAATGCCCGGCCAAAGGTGGCGGATTATCCGTTCACCACGCTGGTCCCCAATCTGGGCGTCGTCGGCATTGATGATGTTGAATTTGTGGTGGCCGATATCCCCGGCCTGATCGCTGGCGCGTCAGAGGGCAGGGGGTTGGGTGATCTGTTTCTGGGCCATGTGGAACGCTGTGCGGTTCTGTTGCATCTGATCGATGGTACATCTGGTGATCCTGCGGGTGATTATACGACCATTATCGAAGAACTTGAGGCTTATGGCGGCGCGCTTGCCGACAAGCCCCGCATCACTGTGCTGAACAAGATCGATGCGCTGGATGACGAAGAACGCACATTCCTGCGCGATGAGGTTGCCGCTGTCTGTGATGGTCCGATCATGCTGATGTCTGGTGTCAGCCGTGAAGGCATTCCCGAGGTTTTACGTGCTTTGCGCAGCGAAATTGACGATGACAGGCTGCGCCACCGCAAGGAGGCTGAGGCAGACGAGGAAGACGCCCCATGGCAGCCCTGAAAGACGCAAAACGACTTGTGATCAAGATCGGATCGGCCCTGCTGGTTGATGCCCAGACCGGCGCGTTGCGGCAGGATTGGCTGAATGCGCTGGCCGATGATGTGGGCCGGATCAGGGCACGAGGCACGGATGTGATCATCGTGTCATCCGGTTCGATTGCGTTGGGACGTGGTGTGCTTGGCCTGCCTTTGACATCGCTGGCGCTGGAACAGTCACAGGCTGCTGCTGCGGTTGGCCAGATCAGGCTGGCCGGTGCCTATCAAGAGGCATTGGCGCGGCATAATATCATCACCGGACAAGTGCTTGTCACACTTGAAGATTCTGAGAACCGCCGTCGGTATCTGAACAGTCGCGCCACGATGGAGACGATGCTGAACCTTGGTGTCACCCCGATCGTGAATGAAAATGATACGATTGCCACGGACGAGATCCGCTATGGCGATAATGACCGGTTGGCTGCACAGGTTGCCGTGACCATCGGGGCCGATCAGCTGGTGCTGTTGTCGGATGTTGACGGGCTATATAGCGCCAATCCAAAGGTCAATAGTGCTGCGAAACATATTGATTATGTTGAAAAAATAACCGCTGAAATTGAGGGCATGGCAGGTGATGCCGGGTCTGGCCTGTCCAAGGGCGGTATGATTACCAAGATCATTGCAGGCAGGATCGCGACCGAAGCGGGCTGCGCGATGGCGATTGCGCTTGGCACCGGGTTGAACCCGCTTGGCGCATTGGAAGACGGGGCCGCAGCCACCTGGTTTGCCGCTCAAACTGATCCACAAGCTGCGCGCAAACGCTGGATCGCGGCGATGAAGCCGCGTGGAACCGTCGCCATTGACGCGGGTGCCAGCGACGCGCTGCGCCGGGGCAAAAGCCTGCTGCCCGCAGGTGTCGTGCAGGTGCATGGCAGTTTCGGCCGGGGTGATCTGGTGACGATCCAGGATGAGGATGGCGCACAGCTGGGGCAGGGTCTGATCCGCTATACCAGTGCGGAAGCGCGTCAGATCATGGGTCGTCGTACCGCTGACATTGTGGATGTTCTGGGCTATGACGGGCGGGCAGCATTGGTGCATCGCGATGATATGGTGCTTTAGGGGGCTGGAATGAACGACCATGACGCAATCGGACCCATGATGGTTCAGATCGGGCAGGCCGCACGGCTGGCGGCGACACAGCTTGCCACGGCTGATCCGGCGGCGAAACAAAAGGCGCTGAATATTGCAGCGGAAACGCTGTTGGATCAGCGTGATGCGATTATCGCCGCCAACAAGCAGGACCTGGCTTTTGGTGCCGACAAGGGTCTGTCGCCTGCAATGATGGATCGTCTGATGCTGGATGATGCCCGGATCGAAGGCATCGCGCAGGGTCTGCGCGCCGTTGCCGCCCAAACCGATCCGATTGGGGCCGTGGTTGAAGAATGGACCCAGCCCAGCGGATTGCATATTCAGCGGGTACGCACCCCGATTGGCGTGATTGGTGTGATTTATGAAAGCCGGCCAAATGTGACGGCGGATGCGGGTGCGCTTTGCCTGAAATCGGGCAATGCGGTGATTTTGCGCGGTGGATCGGAAAGCTTTCATTCCTCGCAAGCCATCCACGCTTGTCTGGTAGAAGGGCTGCGTGCAGCAGGTTTGCCGGAGGCGGCGATCCAGCTTGTGCCGACCCGTGACCGCGCCGCCGTGTCGGCGATGTTGCAAGCCACGGACCATATTGACGTGATCGTGCCCCGTGGCGGCAAGGGTCTTGTCGGGTTGGTCCAGCGCGAGGCGCGTGTGCCCGTCTTTGCCCATCTGGAGGGGATTTGCCACGTTTATGTGGATGCCGCCGCCGATCTGGAAAAGGCCAAGGCCGTGCTAGTGAATGCCAAGACACGGCGCACGGGCATTTGTGGCTCTGCCGAAACCGTGCTTGTGGATCAGGCGTTTCATGACAAACATGGTGATGTACTGACCCGCGCGCTGTTATCTGCCGGGGTTGAGGTGCGTGCCGATGCGATCCTGGCCCGAACGGAAGGCACGGTTGCCGCCAAGCCTGATGACTACGGGCAGGAGTTTCTGGATATGATCATCGCGGCCAAGGTCGTTGATGGGGTCGACGGTGCTATTGCCCATATCCGCCAATACGGGTCAAACCATACCGATGCGATCCTGACTGAGGATGACGCAGTGGCGGACCGGTTTTTTCGGCAGCTCGACAGCGCGATTCTGATGCGCAATGCATCGACCCAATTCGCGGATGGGGGCGAATTTGGTATGGGTGCGGAAATTGGGATCGCCACGGGCAAGTTACATGCGCGCGGCCCGGTGGGCGCTGTGCAACTGACCAGCTTTAAATATCTGGTCACTGGCGATGGTACGATCCGGCCCTAAAACCGGGCGATGATCCGGTTGGGGTTCAGATCCAGCCCCAATGCCCGGCCAGCATCTGCGAGAACGGTCGGAAGCAGTGCAAACTGTACTTGTGCCGCTGTATGCGCAAAATCGGTCTGTGGGGGTGTGAGGCTGGCCCAAAGTGCATTGTCGATCTTCATCCGTTGCCCTTCGGCAGATAGAATCCAGCTGTCACCTTCCATGGTGATGTGAATGTCGCCCCCCATTGGCATCGCCGCCTCAAGACACAGCATCATCAGGAATGCGCAGCGCACGGTGTTGCGTGGTTGGTCGCCCTCGATCTGCCAGAAATAGGTGAAACGACCGCCCCGCGCGACGGCAGTGAGAATAGACAGCACCTCTGATCGACCGATTACCTGATCATCGGAGGCAGACCCGAACGCAATGCGGAAATAGCGGATACGCGCATTGGCATTATCCACGCTTTCGCTGATCAGCTCCATTTCGGCCCCGGTATCCCCATCGGTGAGGCTAAGCAGTTCAACCCCATTGCCGATGGCGCCGATAGGGCTGATAAGGTCATGGCAAATGCGGGATCCTACAAGTGCGGCGAGATCGGTTGGCATGGGGTAGGCTCCGTTACTGGGGAACTGAAATGTCAGACATGAACGCAATCCTGAGCCCGGGTGTATTGGTCCGGCACCCCGATAAGCGTGATTGGGGCGTTGGGCAGGTGCAGTCGCAGGTTGATGGAAAGATCACCGTGAACTTTCGCGAACAGGGCAAAGTGGTAATCGATGGCAATCAAGTGAAACTGATCCTTGTCCAGATGCCGTAGGCTGCGAGTGAAGTAAATACACACGTTAAGCTTGTATCAACTTTTGTTAACAACACCTAGATCAGAATTGGTTGCTAAAAGGTTACCGGCCTCATAGAAATTCATCGTTCAGGTAACCCGGTATCCACACCCGCATGACAGATGACGCTTCGAGTTTTCAGGTATCCATCGCGATGGATGGTGCCGATCTGCTTGCAGCGCAGCGTTTGCGCTATGATGTGTTTGTTGATGAACTTGGCGCCGTTGGCCCAATGGTCGATCATGAACAACGGCTAGAGCGTGACCGGTTTGATGCGCATGCCACACATTTCATTCTGCGCGACATAAGGCGTAAGGCCGACGAACAGGTGATCGGCGTCTATCGCGTGATGACCGAAGCGGCCGCGGCAGCGGCGGGCCAATTCTATTGCGAAGACGAATATGACCTGACGCGTCTGAAAACATCCGGTCACCGGTTGCTGGAACTTGGTCGATCCTGTCTGCACCCAGACTATCGCGGCGGGCCTGCGATGATGTACCTATGGGCCGCGCTGGCCGGGTTCGTGGCGGAGCAAAAGATCGACCTGTTGTTCGGGGTGGCGTCATTTCACGGGACAGATGTGCAGGCATTGGCCGCACCGCTGAGCCTGCTGCACGCCCGCCATCTGGCCCCGCAAGACCTGCGTGTTACCGCCAAATCACCCGGTGCGCAGCCGATGGATTTAGTGCCGCAGGGTGACATTGACCGGGTTGCTGCAATGCGCGCGACGCCTGCGCTGATCAAAGCCTACCTGCGTTTGGGTGGTCTTGTTGGTGATGGGGCCTTTGTGGACCGTGCTTTCAACACGGTGGATATCTGCCTGATCCTGCCAACGGAAGCTGTCAAAGCCTTGCCACGCCAGCCAAACGGCGGGGCCGGGTAAATGTCCGACACTTGGCAAAGTCCTGAAACGCCTGATCCCGCCCCAATTGGTCCTTGGGGGTGGCTGCGTGGCATCGGGCGCGGTGTGCCGCTGGCGGTCTTGGTATTTGGCGGGCTGATTGTATTGCTGATTGTCCGAATGGCAGAACGTCCGATCTGCGGGTTGCGGCGGCCCGTCACCCCCCACATCACGCAGTTTGTCTGTCGTGTGGCCTTTTTCGTGCTTGGCATGGGGTATCGGGTTGAGGGGGAGCCGATGCGTGGGCCGGGTGCTGTTGTTGCAAATCACAGCTCCTGGCTGGATATTTTTGCACTGAATGCCCGTAAGCGCATTTATTTTGTTGCAAAGTCAGAGGTGGCTGGCTGGCCCGGCATTGGCTGGCTGGCCCGTGCAACCGGGACCGTCTTTATCAAACGCGACAAACGCGAGGCGACATCGCAAATCGCGGTTTTTCGCGACCGCCTGTCCGCCGGACATAAGCTGTTGTTCTTTCCAGAGGGCACATCAACGGATGGTTTGCAGGTTTTGTCCTTCAAACCAACCTTGTTCGCGGCGTTTTTTGATCCGGCGCTTGTTGATGACTTGGCTTTGCAGCCGGTGACATTGGTTTATCACGCCCCGAAAGGACAGGATGCCCGGTTTTATGGCTGGTGGGGTGATATGGATTTTGCGCCGCATTTACTGTCGACTTTATGTGCCAGACGTCAGGGGGCAGTGACCGTGATTTATCATGCGCCAGTGGCGGTGCGGGATTTTGCCAATCGCAAGACCCTTGCGGCGCATGCCGAACAGGCCGTGCGCGCGGGGTTAACCGCCCATCGCGGCGCGGAAATCACGTAAGGCACGCTGCGGGTCGTCAGTGTTCCAAATCTCTTCCCCGATGCCAAAGAAATCGGTATGTGGGGCCAGTTTATGCGCCAGATCAAGGTTCAGCGCGCCTTCGGCCACGACCGGTACTTCGATCATCAGCGACCACCATTCAAACAGTTCCGCCTCTGCCTGCCGTCCATCGCCCAATGCAGTCACACCAACGGGGCCGAAACTGATATAATCAGCGCCCAGTTCGCCCGCATTCATGCCGTCATGGCGTGAATTGCCACAAAAGCTGCCAACGATTGCATCATCGCCCAGTTCCTTGCGCACCGATTTGATCGACCGCGCCCCGTCCTGTAAATGCACACCGTCCAACCCAAGCCGTTCAACAATCAGCACATGGCTGTCGATCACCAGCGCCACATCGCGGGCATGGGTTACATCGCGCAACGCATCTGCCGCCTTGGCGATGCGCACATCATCCTTGGTGCCAAGCGCCAACCGCACGCAGGCGATTTCGGTCGTATCCAGACAGGCGGCAAGCTGATCGGGGTAGGTGGACAGGTCGAACTCTGACGGGGTGATCAGATAAATCTGCGGCTGGTCCTGGGTGTCCGACATTACGGCATTCCAACATTATTCTTGCGTCCCAGCATTTTAGCGGGGAATGCGCTGCTTGGCCATGGGGTCCGGGTCGAAGATGTTGGAATTCGTCCATGGTTTTCTTGCCTTGGGCAAGGTGGCGGCGTATCACCCGGCCACCGCAAAAAGGAAGCCCAATGCTCAGTCCAGACCCGCAACCTGCCTTTGTTCTGATCCGCCCGCAAATGGGCGAAAACATTGGTGCGGCGGCGCGCGCGATGTGGAATTTCGGTCTGGATCGGATGCGGATTGTGGCGCCACGCGATGGCTGGCCCAATCAAAAAGCGGTTGCGATGGCCAGCGGGGCCGGGCGGCTGCTGGACGAGGCGCAGCTATTTGACGACACCCAAGGCGCGATTGCCGAATGCGATTATGTCTATGCCACCACGGCCCGTCCGCGCGGGTTGACCAAACCGGTGCTGACGCCAGAGGCGGCGATGCAGGATGCGCGCGCGCGCATTGTTGCAGGTGGCAAGGTGGCCGTGATGTTCGGGCCGGAGCGGTCGGGTATGGAAAATGACGACATCGCACGCGCCAACGCAATTATTTCTGTGCCAGTGAATCCGGATTTTCCATCGCTGAACCTGGCCCAATGCACCTTGCTGTTGGGGTATGAATGGCGGCGCGAAACGGTGCCAACTGACGCTGTGCGCACCGATGCGGTTGGTGATTGGGCGGCCCAGATTGAAATTGAAAAGCTAAGTACCCATTACGAGGAACGGCTGGAGGCGGCAGGCTTCTTTTTTCCGGAGGCCAAAGCCGAGAACATGAAGGTGAACCTGCGCAATCTGTGGTCCCGGATGCCAATGACCCGGACGGATGTACAGATGCTGCATGGTGTCATGCGCCAGATGGTCCGCTGGAAGGAACGCGGCGACGACTGATGTGGCATTCTGGCGCTTGCAGCCAGGGGGGCGCGGACATAGGTTCCGCCGAGGACAGAATGCGGAGCAACAAAATGGCCAGCAAACGCAGCATTTTTGAAGAGGTCGGCGACACGCAAAAGCAGGTCGCAGCCCCTGGTGCGATTGATGCGCGCGGGCAGGGTGCGCGCGGCGCGATCCGCATCTGGCTGATGATCCTGTTCGCGCTGGTTGTGATCATGATTGCGGTTGGTGGTCTGACCCGCTTGACCGATAGCGGCCTATCGATCACCGAATGGAAACCGGTGACCGGTGCGATGCCGCCCATGTCAGAGACCGCCTGGACCGAAGAATTCGACAAATACCGCGCGATCCCTGAATATCAGTTGCAAAACAAGGGGATGAGCCTTGCTGAGTTCAAAGTTATTTACTGGTGGGAATGGGGGCATCGGCAGCTTGGCCGCGTGATCGGGCTGGTCTGGGCCGCTGGCTTTGTCTTTTTTCTGGCGACGCGCAAGATACCGCCAAGCTGGACGCCACGGTTGCTATTCATCGGTGCGTTAGGCGGTTTGCAAGGGTTTATCGGCTGGTGGATGGTGTCATCGGGGCTACAGGAAGGCATGCTGGATGTTGCATCCTACCGGTTGGCCACGCATCTGGGGCTGGCATTTGTGATTTTCGGCTTCATCGCCTGGTATATTTATCGGTTGGGTCGGTCGCAGGCGGATCTGCTACAGGCGCGACGCAGCGGGGATGGTGGGTTGACCCGGCTGTCGAGCGTCCTTGTGGCATTCGCTTTCTTACAGATCATCATTGGCGCGCTGGTTGCCGGGATTGATGCCGGGCGCGCCTATCCGGATTGGCCGTTGATGGCTGGTGGCTTCCTGCCGCCGCAACCATTTGATCTGGTCCCGCTGTGGCGCAATTTCTTTGAGGATGATGGGCTTGTGCAATTCATGCACCGAATGGCGGGGTATCTGCTGTTCTTGTTTGGCATGCTGGTCTGGCTGCGTGCCCGCAGATCGGCCAATCAACATACCCGTTTTGCTTTTAATGCGGTGATGGCGGTGATGCTGTTGCAGATGGTTCTGGGCATTGTGACCGTGATCTATTCCGCGCCTTGGCATATCGCCATTGTGCATCAATTTGGCGCTGTCATCCTGTGGGCGATGATCCTGCGGGGCCGTTTCCTCGCGCAATATCCCATCCCTCAAACAATTCGGGGCACGTAACATGACCGCATATGATGCATTGATGGCATTCCAACGCGAGACAGAGGCGCTGTCGCAGGTGGCTGGGCGCCTTGGCTGGGATCAGGAAACGATGATGCCGCAAGGTGCGACGCCGCAGCGGGCCGAAGAACACGGCGCTATGGCCAATATCCTGCATGCCCGCCGGATTGATCCGCGCATCGGCGACTGGCTGGCCAAGGCAGAGGCTGCGGACCCGGTGGCACAGGCCAATCTGCGCCACATCACCCGCAGCTATGAACGCACGCAGAAAGTACCGGCAGAGCTGGCCGCGAAACTGGCCAAGGCGACATCGCTGGCCCATCGTATCTGGGCGCAGGCCCGCGCGGATGAAGATGTGGCAAGCTTTCTGCCGATCCTGCAAGAGGTGCTGGACCTGCGCAAAGAGGAGGCGGCAGCCGTTGCAGGTGATGCTGATCCTTATGACGCGCTGCTGGATGATTATGAACCGGGTGCCACGGGCGAAACCCTGGGGGCTATGTTTGCCGCGCTGCGCCCGCGATTGGTGGCCTTGCGTGCGGCGATCCTTGATCAACCTGCACCGCAGGCATTGAACCGGGAATTTGATGAGGCAGGACAACTGGCCTTGTCCGAAAAACTGGCCATCGCTTTTGGCTATGACACGGACCATGGGCGGATTGATAAGGCCGTACATCCGTTTTCGTCAGGTTCCGGGCTTGATGTGCGGATTACCACCCGGACCAGCCTGCGCGATCCGTTCAATTGTTTTTATTCCACGATCCACGAGGTTGGCCATGCCGCTTATGAACAGGGGATTGACGATGCCTATCTGCTGACCCCGCTGGGGCAGGGCGTGTCGATGGGCGTGCATGAAAGCCAAAGCCGGATTTATGAAAACCAACTGGGGCGCAGCCGCGCCTTTACCGGCTGGTTGTATGGTCAGATGCGCGACGTCTTTGGCGATTTTGGGATCGCGGATGAAGATGCGTTTTATGCCACTGTCAACCATGTCCATGACGGGTTTATCCGCACCGAGGCGGATGAGGTGCAATATAACCTGCATGTGCTGCTGCGCTTTGATCTGGAACGCGCATTGATTGCCGGTGATTTGACTGTGAACAACCTGGAGGCCGCGTGGAATGACCGGTTCAAGGCTGATTTTGGCTATGATGTGGACCGGCCTTCAAATGGTGTTTTGCAGGATGTGCATTGGTCCGAAGGGTTGTTTGGCTATTTCCCGACCTACACGCTGGGCAATGTCTATGCGGGTTGTTTGCATGATGCGTTGCGTCAGGATCTGCCGGACCTGGATGCTGATCTGGCCAAGGGCGATACGTCGCGCGCTACCAGCTGGTTGCGCAATAACTTGCAACAATATGGCGGGTTAAGGACGCCCGCGCAGACAATCGAACATGCTGCAGGGGTCACGCCCAGTGAGGCGCCGTTGCTGGATTATCTGGACGATAAATTTGCGGGAATTTACGGTCTTTAAGACCAGTCCGGTTTCCGCTTTTCCAGAAACGCGCTGATGCCTTCGTCGGTTTGCCGGTCCAGCATGTTCTGGACCATCACCTGCCCGGCATAGCTGTAAGCTTGGCCTGTATCCATTTGCGCTTGCTTATAAAACGCCTCTTTCCCGATCCGAACAGCGACGGGCAGTTTGGATGCGACAGTTTCGGCGAGCGTCTGGGTTTCCTGATCCAACTGGTCATGTGGAACGCTTCGGTTGATCAGCCCCAATTCCTTGGCTTCGCGCACGTCAATGAAGCGGCCAGTCGTGAGCATCTCAAATGCCGCCTTGCGTGTGATGTTACGGGTCAGGGCCACCATTGGGGTTGAACAAAACAGCCCGATATTGACCCCGTTAACGCCGAACCGGGTGCCATCTGCCGCTAAGGCCATGTCACAGGTGGCCACCAGCTGACAACCAGCGGCCGTTGCGATGCCATGCACCTGTGCGATCACCGGCTGGGGGATCGACTGGATACGCTGCATCACCGCCGCACAACGGATGAACAGGTCTTCGAAATAGGCGGCACCGCCATCTGCCGTTTGCCGCCCGGCCTGCATTTCTTTCAGATCATGCCCTGCACAAAACGCTTTGCCGGTGCCGCGCAGAATGACGGCGCGCACGGTGTCATCGGCGGCGATCTCATCCAGATTGGCCTGCAACGCGGCCAGCATCGCGTCTGACAGCGCGTTCAACCGCTCTGGCGCGTCCATTGTCAGTGTCGCAACCGACGCTGCGTCTTGTCTGTGCAGGATTGCCATTTTTGCCTCCGCATGCTGATTTGGCGTCAGCTTAGGGCAGGGAGCGCGCGGATGGAACGGGTTATGGATATTCCTGAACTGGAACAGTTCATTGGGCGTGAATTTCCGCAACTTGGTGACGATTTCAAGATAGAGGCGCTGACCGAGGACGGTGTTGAGGTGCGGCTAAGAACCCGGGACAAGCATTTGCGCCCCGGTGGAACTGTCTCAGGCCCGTCAATGTTCGCCTTGGCCGATATCGGGATGTATCTGGCGATTTTGGCGCGGATCGGTCCCGTGGCGCTGGCGGTGACAACGAATTGTTCCATTGATTTCATGCGCAAACCCGCAGCCGCGGCTGACATGATCTGCCATACACGGCTTTTGAAGTTGGGGCGTGTTTTGGCAGTGGGCGATGTGCTGATCTATAGCGAGGGGCAGAAAGCCCCGGTTGCACGTGCAAGTCTGACATACTCTATCCCGCCAAAAGTGGATTGATCAGGACGTCTTTTCAATAATCGTGACAGCCCGGTACCCATTGATCAGGTCTGGCGCTGTCTTGAACGGAATGTTGTTTTCACGGATCAGATGCATCAACGGGGCGGTATCCGCCGCGATATCGCTTGCCACATAGACCATATGCGGCCTGCGGCGCAGGACCGCGCGGGTGGCTTCGGCCAGGCTGGGTTTGATCCGGTTGAGGTTGGTGATCTGATGCGTCTGGGCCAGCGCCTTGATTGTATCGTCGATGATTTTACGCCGCTTGATCCGTGCGGTATCGGCCAGCGGGGTCGCAGCCTCCGCCTGCCATGGAAATTGACCAGCAATCGTCTCAATAAAATCGCGGCTGATATCGTGACTGGCCAGATGGGGCAGGGTCGTCGCCCCGTGAAACCCACCGCTGGCAATGATCGCGTCATTCAGTACGGTGCGGCTGACAAGGCCGGATATGACACCGCCCAATATCCCGGACGGGATCAGCCAATCGGTATCCGTTGGGGCCATCCAGGCGTACCCGCCGATATCGCCCAGCGTGACCATGCGCGGGGCGGCGATACCGCAGGCTGGTCCGGCCTTGGCTAGTTCGCCTGCGATGGCCCCTTTGCCGGTCCAGCCATCGACAAAGATAACGGAGGACGCATCGTGCTGTGACAGGATATGATCCATCGCGACCTGGTCCAGCCCACGGTCGCGAATGATTGAGATGCCGTAGTGGTGACAATCACGGCCCAGATGGGTCAGCGCGCGTTTCAGCAATACCCCGATGGGCAACCCGGCCCGCGCGAGACTGACCAGTACGATATCGCCGTCCACCTGCGCCGCAATGCCTTTGGCCAGTGACACAACCGCCTGCGCCATGTAAGGCCCGTTTTCGCGCAAGGCTGCGTCATATATCGCAAAATACGGTGCGGTTGGCGGCGCTTCGGGGGCGAGCAGTTCTGAATAATGCAGCGTACCGGATTGGATGAGCCGTTCTTTCTCAGCGACCGGCGTTGGGTCCATGTCGATCACCTGCAACAGTAGCGTGACATCCTCGGGCAGATAGGAGCCGGAAAAGCTCATAAGCCGGTCGCGATCTGGCTGCGGGTGGGGATCATCAGGATGTCAGACTGGCGCATGAACTGCAAATCGCTTTGGCTATCGCCGAACCCCAATGTTGGGCGGTTGCCTGTGGGATTAAGCATCTTCGCCAGATAATCTGTTGCCGCGGCCTTACCTGATCCGGGCGGAATCAATGCCAATGTTTCCGCGTTGAAATGTCGCGTCCAGCCGGTGACCGGCAGGGGTAAATCCTTTAACGCAGCAAGGCTAGCATCGGTAACCACGTTCAACTTGAAGACCACATAGGTCGCCAGATCATCCTCTGTCACCACCCATGATCTGACGTCGATATTTGCGGCGGATGCGGCCGACCGGCCTGCGTCCAGAATGGCCTGCATCGTGTCGCTCAGTGGGGCCAGCAAGCCGTGCATCTTTTCCGCCCATGGTTGGTGTATGGTGCCGCCCGGTTCGCGGATGATGGCACCGTTAGACAGGATCGCCCATGTATTGAACGGCAGATCGACCCGGTCAAACGCGTCGCCGGATCGGGCTGTCACCGGGATCAGCTCTGCCGTGGTGTGCAGCCAGTTGAACAAGTCCGATTGCGGCGCTGTCATGAAGGATGATTTACGCGGGTCGCCATTGGCCGCAACGGCAACCTGACGATAGGCGTCAGCGCCATTCATCTTGCGTCGTGTTTGAAAAAATGTGTCGTCCAGATCAGCAAAGATCAGCGGTTTCAGCTCAGTCATAAAGGCTGATCACCTCGGGCTGTAGCGCCTTGATCAAATTGGGGTCGATACTGTCAGGGGGTGTTTCAACACATAGGATGATCCGGTCATAATCTGCGGGATCAACGTTATAAAGGTAGTTGGGCACGCCCAGCCCGTAATTATCCTGACAGCGGATCAGATCGGTGATCATCAATCCCTTAAAGATCGGGGATCGTCCGACAGCGGCGAAGCTGACATCTTCACCACGCTGTGCGAGATTTTCGGCCAGCAGAAACGGTTGCCAGACGAATTCCGACGTCCCAAGCACCAGCGTCTTGCGCCCCGTGCGGGCATCTGCGTGCAGCAGTTTTTGGTTATGAACAATGCCCTGACGGCCCCAATCAGGGTTGCTTGCCAGATCATAGGCACCGCGCGCCGCAATGTCGGCGGGCAGATCATGTAAGGCCACGTTGTTGCTGGGCGTCCAGCTATAGCGGCCATTGGCAAGGGCGGTGCAGGTGACATGGGCGCCCGGAAAGACGCGCGCGACAGCTTCTGCCGCTTTGCCAGCGGACCAGTCGGTCAGAAAGGTGCAGATGATCCGCTGTGGGTTCAGACCGCGCCCCTGCAACGCCTTGGCCAGATTATGCAGTGTTTTGCCAGTTGTCGCCTCATCATCCACAAGGATCAGCGTTTTGGCATCAAACAACATATCCCGGTGGGCGGGGTCGCGCGGCATATGCATCAGTTGATGGGTGGCGTGCGAATGCTCTTCCTTGAAATGTGCCAGCATGTCATCGCCAAGCGGATGGCGTGTTGTTGGCAGATAAAGCGCATCGTCACGGCCCAGTGCGTCATGCACCCCGGCACCCATGCCAATGGCCGTTTCGGCCATGCCGACGACCAAGACAGGGCCGGGCAGATCGGTGGGCATTTGCGCGGCCAGATCACAATAGGTTTGCCGCATGACAAGCGGGCAGACCGGCACATAGCGGCCCAGGACCTTGCTTACGAAAATAAAGGCCCGTTTGGGGTTACGTCGTTCGGCGAAACCAAACAGATCCTCGGGCGGCAGGACGCTGTCGAAAACTTCAACAGCCGCACTTCCAGTTGTCATATCGGCCGTCAGTTTCATCTGCATCCTCCTGAAAGTGGTGCGCGACCCGAGTGGTCCCGGATCGCGCCATGATCAGGGCAGTTGCCCCGTCCGATAGGGATTAGCCGATATTCACACCATGGCTGGAGGCCAGTGCGCCCAGCCCGCCGGAGAAGCCCTGACCAACGGCTTTGAACTTCCATTCATCGTTATGGCGATACAACTCGCCAAAGATCATGGCGGTTTCGGTGGAGTAATCCTCTGACAGATCAAAGCGCACGATTTCAGCTTCGCCTGCGTTGTTGACGATGCGGACAAATGCGTTTGAGACCTGACCGAAATTCTGGCTACGGGTTTCGGCGTCGTGGATCGTGACGCCCACCACCAGCTTTTTGACGTCGGCGGGGACGGTTGGCAGGTCAACCTTGACCTGTTCGTCGTCGCCGTCGCCTTCGCCCGTGCGGTTATCGCCCAGATGTTCGACGCCTGCGCCGGTCTTGTTGTTGTAGAAGATGAAATCGGCGTCAGAGCGAACCTTGCCATTTTCACCGGTCACAAAAATCACCGCATCGAGGTCAAAATCCGCGCCATCTGTCGCGCGCACGTCCCAGCCAAGGCCAATTGTCAGCGATGACAGGCCTGGGGCCTCTTTTGTCAGTGAAACGTTGCCACCTTTGGAAAGGGATACACCCATTTTGAAATCCTCATTGATTGATGTTTTGGCGTCAAGCCATTGAAGTTATGTGATTTACTTATGTACGAAGCCCGAAATTTTTAGGGGGAAAAACGTCGGACCTGCATCAATTTCGGTTTATCCGATGTTGACGCCGAACTGGCCGCACATCGCCCCCAGCCCACCGGCATAGCCTTGACCGACGGCTTTGAACTTCCATTCACCTGCGTTGCGGTACAACTCTCCAAAGACCATGGCGGTTTCGGTAGAGTAATCCTCTGTCAGGTCAAAACGGACAACCTCGCTGCCTGAATCCTCGTTCACGATGCGAATGAATGCATTCACAACCTGTCCGAAATTCTGGCTGCGCTGTTCGGCGTCGTGAATGGTGACGGTGATGGCGATCTTGTCGACATCGTCGGCCATCTTGGACAGATCAACCTTGATCTGTTCGTCATCGCCATCGCCTTCGCCCGTGCGGTTATCGCCCGTATGGGTAACGGACCCCTCGGCGCTGACCATCTGGTTATAGAAGATGAAGTCGTGATCGCCACGCACCTTGCCCGTCGCATTCAGCAGGAAGGCCGATGCATCAAGGTCAAAATCCGCGCCATCAGTACCCCGTTCATCCCAGCCGAGCCCCACGACCATGCGTTGCAGGCTGGGGTCGGTTTTTGTCAGGCTGAGGTTGCCACCTTTTTGAAGTGAAAGTCCCATTGCTATTCCTCCTTTGCGTTAGTTTGCCAATTGCGGCAGCAGGTATTGGGCCGCGATAAAGGCGATATATGCAGCTACCATGACGTAGCCCATCATCTTGGTGATTTTACCCACGACAAGCATCCATGCCGCGAACCCGACAGAGACGATGACCGTGGCCCACATCTGCACACCCATCAAGACGGGCACAACATCCAATGGTTTGATGATCGCGGTGATCGCAACAATCGACAGGATGTTAAACGTGTTGGACCCGATGATATTGCCCAGGATCAGCCCCAGCGATTGCTTGCGCGCAGCTGCCAAACAAGTGGACAATTCGGGCAGTGATGTGCCGAACGCCACAACCGTCAGGCCGATAATCGCCTCTGGCACGCCGATGATTGTGCCGCTGACGACAGCGCCTTTGACCAACATCTCTGACCCGACGGCAAGGGCGATCAGGCCACCCAACAGGATAAACAGGGCGGCCTGCATCGTGTCGATGCCGCCGTCTTCATCGTCGTCATCATCTTCTTCCAACTCCAATGTGTTGGTGAAGTATTGATAGGCCACAAAAGCCACCAGAATGCCGAACATGATCAGGCCAAGCACCGTCGAGAATTGCCCCGACATCATCCCAAAGACCAGAATTGCTGTTGCAAGCAGCATCATCGCAAGGTCCTTGATCAGATCCTTGGCCTTGCCTTCAACTTGCAGGATGATGGCCGTGGCACCCAACACCAACAGGATATTGGCGATATTTGAGCCCAAAACGTTGCCCAGCGAAATGCCGGGGAAGCCTTGCAGGTTGGCGTTCACGGATGTGAACAACTCTGGCACGGATGTGCCAAAGGAAATGATTGTCGCCCCGATGAACAGGGGCGATAGGCCGGTGCGTTCGGCGACGAACACGGCGGCGTCGATTGTCCAATCGCCGCCTTTGATCAGCAGATAAAGGCCAAACAGAATGGCCCCGGCCGCGAGCACAAAAAGCTCGTAATTTGAAAGATCCAAAAGAGTCAGTCCCGATCAGAGGTCAAATTCGGTCGGGGAAAGCCCCAGCTCTGTGCAGATTTCCGCGACGACCTTGCGTTCGTCAGCGTCGAAATCACCGTCAGCCGCACCGATGACACAGCAAACGCGGACCATCGTGCGCGCGGCCTCATCCTTTCCGCGCAGGCGGGTGATCTTTTTGAGCGCCTCGATCTTGCCGATAGCTGCGTCAAATTCGAACCCTTCGACGATCTTGTTGAAGGATTCGATCACCTTGGTCATGTCAAAAACGCTGAGTTCTTCGGACCGGTTGATGAACGCCGCCATCTTCTGTTTCTCTTCGGAACTGATGTCACCATCTGCAGCAGCCACAAGGGCGCAACCGGCGACGACGGCTTCCATGAAGTCGTTATTCTTGTATTTGGCCACCTCGGTCTTCATTTTATCCCGTGCGGCAGTTGCGTTTGTTTTCAGCCAGTTCAGCATGATCGTCCCCTTCTTATTTACGCCCGGCGCGCCATTGCAGCGGATACCGGTACTGTTCACTCATTTGTGGATGGGCCGGGAAGTATTTGACTTCGCGGGAGAATTTGATGCCGCCATTGTCGTTAGTGATCTCTGCGATGGCGCACATACCCAGATTGCTTGCTTCGTTCAGCGGAACCTCGACCGGGCCGCTGTCAGGGATATAGATGGTGATCACACCATCGGCAGAGGCCCAGTTTGGCACCCCTTCATAGATGAAAGCATAGACCAGAACCCGGCGCAGGTTTTGCCATTGGCTGCCATTGATCCGCATCCATTCGCCACCCGACACAGCACCCGTCCGGTCATCGCCAGCCAGTTCGATAAAGGGCGCTTGTTCATAGTTCCCGAACGTATTGCCCAGCGCCTGAACGGCCCCGACCTGCCCATTCGACATCTCGAAAAAGCAGCCGAGATCAAGATCGATGGCCTTTCCCTTCAGTCCAAAGATGCCTTTCTTCTTGCCGCCGGTCTGGGTCCAGTTGAGGTTAATCTCGATCTGGCCAAACCCGTCGGATTTCTTGGCAAGGCTGACGGACGGTTTGTCCTTGGTCAGCGTGACCTTTGACAGGTTCACCGACGGCGCGGGTGTCGCAGGCGGTGTTGGCGCGGGTGGCGGCGGCGGTGCCGCCGGTTCATCGATCACCACGCCGTAATTTGTGGCAAGCGGCGCAAGCCCGCCATTGAACCCTTGCGCAACAGCGCGGAATTTCCATTGCCCGTTGCGCAGATAAAGCTCGCCCAGGATCAGGGCGGCCTCTGTTGCGTCGGCTGTGCCCACGTCAAAGACGACCGGTTCGCCACCATCAGGGGCGGCTGTCACCGAAAGCCTTTCCAGCGCGCTGACGGGCCCCGCTGCGGTTGTGCCGACGATAGCGATTGATGTGACATCACTGCCAAGCTTGTCCAGTTCAGTGACGAAGCTGGTTTTGCGGCCCGACCCATCGCTGGCGGCCAGATCCTTGACCCGGACGGACCCGTCGGTTGATTGACGCTGACCGTAAAAGATCATGTCGTCATCGCCCCGGACCTTTTTGGTGTCCGTTAGCAGAAAACAGGAAACATCCAGTTCCTCTGCATTTGGGTTCCGGTCTTGCCAGGCGACCGTGACCTGCACCTTGTTGGACGAAAGGGGGGCATTCCCCCCTTTGGTTAGGTTCACCATGTTAACTCCCCATCAGATGGCTTGCACTCAAAAGACAGCAGCATGGCGCTTAGATATGGCGCAACGCATCCGGCACAAGCTGATCTGCGGTGCGACCCACGCCGGGCATGCCAATCGCCTTGAGTTGCCAGTCACCACCATTGCGCGACAACACGGCCATCACAACCCCTGTATGGGCCCCCTGATCGGTCAGGGTAAAGCGGCACAATTCTTTTTGGGTGTCGTCATCCAGAACCCGGCAGAACGCATTGTCGACCTCGTTAAAGGTTTGGCCCTGATAGGAATTCACAAAAAAGACCAGCGTTTCGACCTGTGGGTCAAGCCGTTCCAGATCGACCTTGATCACCTCGTCATCGCCGTCACCGTCGCCGGTCAGATTGTCACCGGTATGAACGATGGAACCATCCGCCGATTGCAACTGCCCGAAATAGACAATGCCCGTCGGCTCTTTGGCCGCGTTGAACGTGATCAGAGATGCATCAAGGTCAATATCTTTTGGGCCAGTCAGCTTGGCAAAGAAGCCCTTGGGCGCGATAGGGTCCCACCCGACGCCCATATGGACGCGCTTTAGTCCGGACGATTCCTTTTTCAGGCTGATTGTTTGTCCCTTGGATAGTGAAATGGCCATTGATAGCTCCTTTTTGCGTCATTGTTTACTTAAGGTGATGTCGTTCAATTTAAAGTGCCGGTTCCCGGTCTTGACTTAGGTTTGGGCGGCTAATCGCCTTTCTCCGGGGGTGTTTTTGTCGGATCGCCTGCCAGTTGCACATGGATCAGCCGCCCCCCGTTTTGGGCATCGAGCAGGATCTGTGCGCCGTCTTCCAACAGGGTGCTGGCGCCGATGGCTATGGGTGTGTCGGTCTTGACGTCCTTCATATGCGGCAGACCTTCGTTGACCAAATGCCATTTGCCTTCATGTTTGCGAAAATAACCCAGCCGCGCGCGGTCTGCTGCGGCCAGCCGTTCATTGGGTGATTTAAAGCGGTTGGCGTGCCAGGCATAAAGGCCGATCCCGTCATAAACCGTCACCCGGTAGTTGTCAGGCCGAAAGCTTTCGCCGGAACGCGCGGAATAAAGGTTCAGGATCGGCACATCCTGCCCATAGGCCGTGTGACAGAACGGGCAGGTCGGTTCATGGCTGTTGTCAAAAACGAACCATTTGCCGGTGCATTGCGCGTTCTGGCAGGGCAGCAACATATCCGCTGTGTAGACCAGCGCGCGTTCCCAATCATCCGCCCGTGGCCGCTTGGCCGGGTCATGTAGCCCGTCGATAAACGCCTTCTGGAACAGGTCGGCGATCAAGGGACCGCAGAGCGTCATCGGCATTTTTTCTGTATCGGCCCAGGGTAATTCGCTGTCGCGGACATGTTCGGTGTTGATCCGGTTGCTGGCGTCATTCGGGTGTTCCACAAACAACGCCTGCTTGCCCATTGATAATGCGTCATCTTTTGCGCTGTCTTCGGGGTCGTGTATCTTGCGGCCTTTCAGTGGATGGCGCAGGGTCAGATACATATAGATCAGGACGGCAAGCGCGTGCAGGTCGGTCTGCATGCTGGGCAATTTGCGCCGCCCATCCGTGATTTCCAAATGCTGGGTGGCAACAACTTCGGGTGCTACAAAATCGGGTGTGCCCACCACCTCTGGCGGAAACTTGTCGGGCACAACCAGCCCATCAATATCGATGATGCAGGCGTCACCCGTGATCGGATCGACCAACACGTTCTTGTAGCTGAGATCCGAATGCGCAAGGCCGGATGCATGCATCCGTCGCACGGCCCGCGCCAGCCGGATGCAGATTTTCAGATAACCCAGCCAATCGCCCGCCTCGCGCGCGTCAAGGAATGTGGTCCGGTTATGGGCAGAGGCGAACCATTTACCTTCCTTTTCGCGGCCCTTGATCCGCAGGCGGTCATTATCGAACGACCCATGTTCAAAGAAAAACTGGCCGTCAAAGACTGGCACAACAACGCCAATCGTATTGTTCCACGCAACCAAGGCCTCGGGCCAGCGAAACAGCTTGGTCAAAGTTTCGCCGCCGGCCCCTTCAAGGATGGATCTGCGATGCGCGCCGACGATGGCTTGCAGACGTTCCATGCCTTGTTGATCAGGCTTGTTACGGTAGAACCCGATAACCGCGCGCCGCCCTTCGACCCAATGCACGTCTTTCATGCCGCCTTGGGCGAAATGCTTGGGTTCAAACGCGATATCGTGGCCATCAAGCGTCTTCGTGCGGATCATGATGCGGTCTCGCTTGGTGTCATAATGGCGATGGTCCTGTCGTCATGTTCGCCCTTCACCTTGAAATGCAACCAATCACATAAGGCGTCCGGGCTGCTGCGGTCGATCTGATCCAGCAGGGTGGTCCATTCATCGGGGTTTTCTGCGGCAAGTTCCGAACTGAACATCGGGTCGGAAACGCCATCAGTCATCAGCAGGAACGCGGTGAAATCCGGTACGGTGCAATGATGGATACGGGCCCTCAGGGCAGCATCATCGGCGAAAGCCTCTTTTCGCAAAAACGCTGTTTGCCCTGCAAAGCTGCCATTGTCGGGGGACATCATCAAAGGCGGTTGCTTATCCGCGATCAGCCCGATCAGCCCATCCCCGACAGAGATGCTGGCAAAGAAATAGCCTGCGTCGGTTTTGCGGGCGATACCGATCAGCAGCGTCGTGCTGAAGTCCTGCAAGCGGCGCCCGGCGGACAGGGCAACATCATCAATCGCATCCGACGCTTTGCCGACAACAGCGCCCAGCGTCGCATGCAGTGCCTGACCCATATCCGTTGCAGGCACATCCGGCATATGCGCCGCCAGCAAAAGCGGCAATTCGGTGATCACCGTTTCCACGGCTGTTTGCGAACCAAAGCGTGAGAACGCCGCACTGCCAGCCCCATCGGCCACGGTCGCGATATGCCAACCTGTTGCCTCGTCATGATAAATCCGCATGTCATCATCACGCGGCAAGGCCTTGTGTGCATGACTGCGGCCCCGGCGGCTGGCCGCAATTATATGCAACGCGCCTGACACCTCAGCCTGATCAGTATCGTCATTGGGGTAGGGCAGGCTGGTCCAATCAACGGGCAAGTCCTTCCAGATAGTCCATGGATCAGGACTGGCGGGCAGGCGCAGGTTGACTGCCACATCCTTGTTATTGATCGTGCCGCGAAAGATGAACTCATAAAGCTTGGCCTGATGGACCGTGCCGCTGATGATCCACGCGCCATTCGTGTTCTGGGCAAAGCGCAGGTCGGCATCATCGGGCCAATCCACCTCGATCCGGGTCAATCCGGCAGGTTCCAGCAATTCAGCCTCGAAATACTCACCGGCTGTGGCGGCACGGCTTAGCCGTCCTTCCAGATATTGCGGTGCCTTGCGCACCATCTAACCCAAGCCACGATTGACGTTGAAGCCGGGGTCACCGGGGGCGGAGGCGCCGTAGGTTCCTGCGCCACCACACCATGGGCAGACGGCTTGTTTGGTGCGAACATCAAGGCAATGAATGCCGCCGCATTTGCCACAATGGGCCATCGTAATCTCATTCGGGCAATGCGGGCAGGAGGCACCACCCATTAGGTTGGACACGTTCATTTCCTGCATTGCACCGCCATCAGCACAAAGTTCGAAATACTGGTTGCTGACACCTTGGGCGGCGCGGAATTCGTAAATCCCGTTTTGGTGGCGCGATTTTTCGTATTTCAGCAGATAGGGCAGTTCATTGGTTTCGCATTTACCAATGACAACGGCAAAGCGGTCATCGGGTTGGCCCGCGCTGATGCCGTCATCCTCTACCAGCTCATCAGGCATATTCTTGGACAGGTTCACGCCGTCGCCCTTGGCCCCGATACCCACACTTTGGCTTTGAATGGTGATTGATTGTGTCACCCAAGTGATCAGATTGGTAAATGCGTGATCCGAAACATCGTTCAGGATCATCGTCTTGTCGGATATATCGCGCAGGCCTTTCAGGTCCGCGCGGCCACCAACGGAAATCGAGACAAGGCTGGCCTTGCGGGCATATTTCGCCTTCCATTTTGCGATGGCTGCCGATGGATCGTCGGTGGGCACGCCATCGGTCAGCAGAAAGACAATCGGCTTCCAGTCGCCCTTGCGATCGGGGGTGGTGGGGGTAACGTCCCGATCAATCCGGCTCATCAGCAGGTTAAGTGCCGCACCTAGCGACGTACCACCACCGATGGGCAGGCGCGGCGGGTAAAGATTTGCCACCTCGACCATTGGTGTGATCACCTTGGCCTTGCCAGCAAAAGCAATGATTGAAACCTGCGCAGTTTCAAGGGCTTCCGGAATGGTCTTTAACTCATCCGACAGCTTGGCGATCCCGTCATCCAACTGGCGCATGGTGTCGCCAATCATCGACTCAGATACGTCGATAACAAAATAGACGGGCAGCATGCGCATCTGCGGGCCTCCTTAAATGACGATATTGATTTCGGATGGCGGCGGCGGCAGTTCGGTGACCTGCGCAGGTCCGGCATTTTGTGACCGGCTGCCATCTGCGATCACGTCAGACACCCATTGAAAAAACTGTTCAAACCCCGGGCCGTCCAGCGTGTCCAGCATCGCGACCGAGGTACAAAACCGCTTAAGTGCCGTCACATCCGCCGATGGCCCCGCGCCACAGCCGACCATCGCGGCAAAACCGGCAGATTTAATCGCCTCAACCTGTTCATTGAATGTCTGGGTGTCTGATGGTTTTCCGTCGGTCATCACAAACAGTAACGGGCCCCAATCCCCTTTGCCATCATCGCTGCCGACGCGGACCTCTGATTTGACCTTCTGCCCCACTGTTTTCAACGCTTCACCCAGGAATGTCGGGCCGCTATTGGGTGTTTTCAGATCGACTGCGGGAAATTGGTCAAGCGGGGTCAGTTCCTGCATGACCCGCGCCTCAAGATCAAAGGTGATCAGGCTGATATGCACCGTGTCGAGCGCATGCGGATCCTGCCGCAATGTCGATAGCAAGACCTGCATGGAGTTGTTGACCGCGTGAATCGGTTCTCCGCGCATGGACCCGCTGGTATCAAGCAGGATGTAAACAGGCAGACGGCGCATGTGACCTCTCGTCAATTCTGATTCAGCGGCAACCTCATATAGCAATCAGGCAGAAGTTGGGCAGGAATACAACCCAAGGCCGCAATCGCGTTCTCTGGTCAGATTTGCGGTGAATGACCTGCCGCATTATGGCCCAATGGCCATGCGTGGTGGGTGTTTGGCGTAAATGTTGCGCCGAAATTTTTTTGGCAAAGCGCCGTAACCGTTTGGATTTATTGTACTGGCAACAGCCCGGACTGTAATTGACAATGGATGAAACAATCGAAACACTTGGCCGCAGGGGGATGCGGTTGTTTGAGCACGTCAATTGAAAAGGGTCTGGCTAATCGCTTTGACAGACCATCCAAGACACTGGATTTGGCAGCGGTTTCTCGCGTGGCCAAGCCAACATGTGCGCATCACTTCATCATTGTATCTGCCGGTCAGGCTGATCATCATCTCATAAAAAAGATCGTGGAAATATAAGCGAATACCCGGTTGCGCGCAGCAATCTGGGAACACAAACACCAAGCTAACGCATCAAATCACAAGGGAGAATATGATGTTTTCGAAGTTCAAATTTGCAGTCGCCGGTGTGGCAACTGCCGCCTTCATGGCCCCTGCGGCCATGGCGGAAGAGTTCATCACCATCGGCACCGGCGGTGTCACAGGCGTTTACTACCCAACGGGTGGTGCAATCTGCCGTTTGGTGAATAAGGGACGCCGCGACCATGGCGTGCGTTGTTCAGTCGAATCCACAGGTGGGTCTGTCTACAACATCAACACCATTCGCGAAGGCGAGCTGGAGTTTGGTGTGGCCCAGTCTGACTGGCAGTACCACGCCTATAACGGTACATCCCGGTTCGAGGAAACAGGCCCGTTTGAAGGTCTGCGCGCCGTATTTTCCGTTCATCCAGAGCCATTCACTGTTGTGGCCCGCGCTGATAGCGGCATTGCCACCTTTGAGGATCTCAAGGGCAAGCGCGTGAATATCGGTAACCCCGGTTCCGGTCAGCGCGGCACAATGGAAGTTCTGATGGGCGCGCTTGGCTGGACAACAGGCGATTTCGCCCTGGCGACAGAGCTGAAAGCGTCTGAGCAGTCCGCAGCGCTGTGTGACAACCAGATTGACGCAATGGTCTACACTGTTGGTCACCCATCCGGGTCGATCCAGGAAGCCACAACTGCCTGTGATTCTGTATTGGTCGAAGTATCGGGTGATGTTGTTGCGAAACTGATCGAAGATAACTCTTTCTACCGTTCCGCAACCATTCCGGGCGGCATGTATCGCGGCAATGATGAGGACACGATGACCTTTGGTGTGGGCGCGACATTTGTCAGCGCTGACTCTGTGTCAGAGGATGTTGTCTACACATTGGTCAAATCAGTCTTTGAAAACTTCGATGATTTCAAAGGCCTGCACCCTGCATTCGCCAATCTCGCACCAGAAGAGATGGCATCTGCTGGTCTGTCTGCGCCACTGCATGATGGTGCAGCGAAGTATTACCGCGAGGCCGGTCTGATCGAATAAGGCCGTTCAGCCAAACGACTTTCCCTCAAGGGCGGTTCGCCGCCCTTGAGACACCAAGACAATACCAGCCGGAAACCGGCGACAGGGGGATAAGATGGTAGATACCGACAAGCGCGCGCTTAGCGAGGAAGAGCTACAGGAACTTGTGGCAGCAAGTGACAGTGGCGCCCGCAGCCCAACCGGTGCCGTTGGCACATTTATTGCGGCAACAGCGCTGATCTGGTCGATCTTTCAGGTGCTTCTGGCGTCGCCCGTTGCCCCCTATGTGCTACCCGGTGATCTGATTAACAATTCGCGCCAGATTCATTTGGCCTTTGCCATTTTCCTGTCTGCCATGGCCTATCCGCTGTTCAAATCCAGCCCGCGCGATGCGATCCCATGGTATGACTGGTTCCTTGGGATCGGCGGGGCGTTCCTGGCACTTTATGGCTATTTCTTTTACGACAAGATCGTCGGGAACGGCGGACTTGCTGACGCAAGTGACGCAAATTTCGCCCTTGCTGGCCTGATCTTTCTTTTTATCGCCGCCTATCGAACCCTTGGTCCCGTGATGGTGCTGCTGGCCATCGTGTTCCTATGCTATGTCTTCTTCGGATCCTCCGAGTTTGTGCCAGACCAAATCCGCTGGGCCGGTGCATCCTTGCGCAAGGCGATGAGCCATATGTGGATCACGTCCGAAGGCGTGTTCGGAATCGCCTTGGGTGTTTCGACAAAATTCGTCTTCCTTTTCGTGCTGTTCGGTGCGCTGCTGGATAAGGCGGGCGCGGGTAACTATTTCATCAAGATGGCGTTTGGCGCACTTGGCCACCTGCGGGGTGGTCCTGCCAAGGCGGCGGTTGTCGGCTCTGCCGCGACTGGCCTGATCTCTGGTTCATCCATTGCCAACGTCGTGACCACAGGCACATTCACGATCCCGCTAATGAAACGGGTTGGGTTCAGCGCTGAAAAGGCTGGTTCGGTCGAGGTCGCATCGTCGGTGAACGGTCAGATCATGCCACCCGTGATGGGGGCTGCGGCCTTCCTGATGGTGGAATATGTGGGCATTTCCTATGTAGAAGTCATCACACACGCCTTCTTGCCTGCGATCATTTCCTACATCGCGCTGGTCTATATCGTTCACCTTGAAGCGGTGAAGAACAACATGCCCACGATCGGCAACAAGGTCGTGAATCTGTTTAATACTGTATTGGGTATGTTCGGCTTTTTCGCCGGGTTCGCGGCGCTTTGTTATGCGACGCAATATCCTGTGGCATTGGTCGTATCGATGTTCCCCGCAGGCTCTGGCTGGATTTTGGCAGGGCTGCTTGGCGTCGTCTATCTGGCGCTGATCTATTTGGCGGCACAGACAGATGATCTGGAACCTGACGATCCGAACGCTGCCGTGGTTGAACTGCCTGATCTTGCAAAGATCTACAAATCCGGCCTTTACTATCTGCTGCCGATCATCGTGCTGGTCTATTTCCTGATGATCGAACGCAAGTCACCCGGCCTGTCGGCATTCTGGGCGACCTTCCTGCTGTTTGGTATCCTGCTCACCCAGAAAACGCTCAAGGCAATGTTCCGGGGGCAGGCCAATGCGGTCAGCCGCTTGTCTGACGGTGTGATGGACCTGATCGAAGGGATGATCGACGGCGCACGCAACATGATCGGGATCGGCCTTGCAACGGCAACCGCCGGGATCATCGTGGGGACTGTGTCACTGACCGGGATCGGGCAGGTCATGGCGGACTTTGTTGAGTTCCTGTCTGGCGGGAACCTGATCCTGATGCTGATCTTTGTGGCGATCCTGTCGTTGATCCTTGGCATGGGGCTGCCGACCACGGCGAACTATATCGTGGTTTCATCCCTGATGGTGGCCGTTGTTGTCGAACTGGGCGCCCAATCAGGGCTGGTTGTGCCACTGATCGCGGTCCACCTGTTCGTGTTCTATTTCGGGATCATGGCGGATGTGACGCCACCGGTGGGGCTTGCCAGCTTTGCAGCGGCGGCCGTTTCAGGTGGTGATGCGATCCGCACCGGTTTCACGGCGTTCTTCTATAGCCTGCGGACCGTGGCGTTGCCATTCGTGTTCATCTTCAACACCGATTTGTTGTTGATCGACGTGACGCTGACCCAAGGCATTATCGTCTTCATTGTCTCGACCATTGGGATCCTCGTCTTTACGGCGGGGACGATGGGGTGGTTCATGACCAAAAGCCGGATCTGGGAAACGGTTGTATTGCTGATCATCGCCTTTGCGCTGTTCCGGCCGGGGTTCTTCATGAACCAGATACAACCACCGTTTGAAGACATCGCACCTGCTGCATTCTCCGAAGCGCTCGGAAACGCGGAACCAGGCAGCAGCCTGCGCACCGTGATCAGCGGCCCTGATTTCGACACGCTTGAGATGAAGGACCTGACCGTGCCACTGATCGTGCCTGATGTTGATGGTGCAGAGGCGCGATTGGATGCGCTGGGGATCATTCTGGTGCCCGAAGGGGATGTGCAACGTCTGGATGAACCTGGCTTTGGCACTGAACTTGCAGACGCTTTGTCATCTTTCGACTTTTATGGCGACGATGCGGTCGCCATCACAAGCGTGCAGGCGGCGGCAAACCAACTGCCGAAAGAGCTGATCTTTATCCCTGCGCTGTTACTGCTGGCGCTTATCGCGGCATTGCAAATGCGGCGGGCAACGCCTGTCCGCGAAGGAGAAATGGCATGACCAAGACTGTTTTATGTGCCGTCGATATCAACCGGCCTGTCGAAGAGAATAAGCTATTGTTGCAGGCGGCCAAACTTGCCGATCTGGAGAATGCCCGGCTTGATGTGATCACCGTCGTGCCTGATTACGGCGCATCGGTTGTTGGGGCGTATTTTCAAGACCATGATGTGACAACGGCCAAGGAAACGGCAGGCGATCATCTGAATGAACTGGTCACTCAGGCGTTGGGTGAAGAGCGGAATAAAGACGTCCGGCACGTCGTTGCCGTTGGAAAAGTCTATCAGGAGGTGTTGAAGGCAGCCAAGCTGTGTGATGCCGACCTGATCGTGATCGGCGCGCATGACCCTGATCTGAAAGACTACCTGCTGGGCCCAAATGCGGCCCGTATCGTGCGCCATTCGGAATGCTCTGTCTTTGTGGCGCGGCACGGGGCGTAAGGACCACTTGCCAAAATGACCTAAAGCAGCGCGCGGATCACTCCGCGCGTTTTTTGCCGCGGAAATCAGGGGTGTAACCCGCGCCTTTGGAAAATCTGCAACGCTGCTGTCAAATTGCAGTTGCAATGGATTGACACAACACGTTCGAACGACGCCTTATTAACGAATATTAAGAAACACTGATTTTGGATTTGAAGTCATGGCTCAAAAGATCCCCAATGTTGCACAAGTTCTGATTGAATACCTCAAGCTGGAAGGCGTGTCGCATGTCTTTGGTGTCCCTGGCGGTGGCCTGATGGAAATGCTTGATGAGTTCTACGAACAGCGCGACCAGATCGACTACGTCATTTGCCGACAGGAAACCGGGGCCGCCTACATGGCAGATGGTTACCACCGGGTCACAGGCAAATTGGGTGTCGTCATGGTCACAACCGGACCGGGCGCAACAAACGCACTGACCGGCGTGATGAACGCAGAGGCGGGGGGTGCCGCCGTGCTTGCGCTGACCGGCGAAATAGCAGAGGCCTATGCCGGCATGGGGTATCTGCAGGAAGGCATCGACGGCAAACTGGACGTCAATCAGGTCTATCAGGCGTCCTGCGCCAGTTCGACTATCCTGTCCAACCCGGTCAGCGCGCAGCGTCTGATTGAAGCCGCATTGCGCACAGCGATGAGCGTACCGCACCACGCAGCACATCTGTCGCTGCCTGTCGACGTAACCGCGAAACCGGCGACGAAACTACAAAAACAGGGCAAGCTGCCCGAACCGATTGATATGCCCGATAGCCCGGCGCGTTATCGCACCGCCCCATCAGAGGCGCCGCTGCGCAAGGTCGAAAAGACACTTGAACTACTGGCGGCTGCGAAACGCCCCTTGATCATGCTGGGCAATGGCTGCCGCGAGGCGCTGCGCGATCCCGGCACGCTCCAATCCTTTACCCGCTTTATCGAGGCGCGCGGCATACCGGTGGTGACGACCGCAGATGGGAAGGGGATTTTTGACGAAAATCACCCGCTATCTTTGCGGATGTTCGGTATCGCAAACTGCATGTGGCCCTATTACTGGATGAACCAGAACGAGCCGAAATACGACGCCTTGCTGGTCATCGGGTCAGGCATGGGTGAGCTTGCCACTAACAAGTGGAACCCGATGCTGATCCCTGATGGGCCACTGATCCAGCTGGATGCGTATCAACGGATCATCGCGCGCGATTTCCCTGTTGATCTGGGTATTGTTGGCGAGGCGGGTGCATTCATCAACGCATTGGCCCGGCTGTCAGGGGAGGCACCACCGCCGCCTGACGAGGTGGCGGAACGCAAAGCAAAGGTGGCGCAGATCAAAGCGGATCATTCGCCGTTCTTTTCAGATGACGAATACAAATCCGACGCAGAGCCGGTGCAGCCCGCCGCGCTATGTCGTGTGATGCAAGAGGTTCTGCCCGCCGATAACACAATCATCATGCTGGATGCGGGTAACTGCGTCGGCTGGGGCGCGCATTACCTTGTCTCCAAGCCGGGGTTCGAGGTGCATTCATCCTTGGATATGGGGCCGATGGGCTTTGCCTCTGGCGCTGTGGTTGGTGCCAAGGTGGCGCGGCCTGATGCCACTTGCGTCGCCTTTACGGGTGACGGGGCATTCATGATGCAAGGCACTGAAATCTCAACCGCGCAGCGCAACGGGATCGGGGCGATTTGGGTTGTGCTGCATGATGATGATCTGTCCATGGTCAGCCAGGGAATGGAGCATTTCAAAGGTGGCAAACCGACGGCCTGGAAAGAGATGTTTGATCTGGGGACACCGAACCTCAAGAAATTTGCGGCGGGTCTGGGCGCCGACGCGTACAGCGTCAAGTCACCCGATGCGTTCAAAAAGGCGTTGGCGAAAGCCGTCAAACGCGCCGACAAAGACAGCAAACCGCAGGTGATCATCGCCGAGATCAACCGCGAGGTAGAACCGCCCTATTACAACCCACTTTATGTGCCGACACGCGAGCAGGCACGCACATTGACCAGACAGGGAGACTGACATGAGCGACATGATTGACTTTGCGATTGTGGGTGGCGGTGCATCGGGAATTTACACGGCCTGGCGGCTGGCACAGGCCTCTGACGATGAACTGCGCTGTATCCGGGAAAAGATTGGCGGCGAGGGGCCTTTGAAGATCACTGTCTTTGAAGGATCTGATCGGATCGGTGGGCGTTTGCTGTCCGCGTCACCGGCCAGTATGCCTGACGAGCCGATGGAAATCGGTGGCATGCGGTTCTTGGACAATCAACCCCTGGTACGTGATCTGGTGGCCAAGCTGGATATCAAACACCACCCGCAAGTGGTTGATGATCCAAAGAACTTTGCATGGTTGCGCCGCAAACATTTTGTACAGTCAGAGCTGACCAATCCCGACACGAAGCTGCCCTATAACCTGACGGATATCGAAGAGGCCGTCGTCAAAGCCTCTGCAACCCCGGCCGAGCTGATCTTTTGGGCGGTTTATCAGGAATTCCCCGAAATCAACGGTATGAAACCCGATCAGTTGGAGAAATTCTTGCAAACCGCCAAAGTCGGGGGCAGGGACCTTTATGATGTCGGGTTCTGGAACCTGCTTTCGCGGCATCTGAGCCATGAAGGTCGGCAGCTGGCCATAACAACCATCGGCTATGACGTGCTGGGCGCAAACGCAAACGCTGTTGATATCATTGCCGAAAACTTCGATTTTACACCTGACACCAACTATTATCTTTTCGATGACGGGTTCGAGGCGATGCTTTGGGAACTGGCGGAACAGTTCCAGAAATCCGGCCATATCGAAATGGAAATGGTGCTCGACAGCTTTGACGATTTCGATCTTGAAGACGGGCATAAGGGGATGCGGCTGTCGTTCGAGACGGACGAAACCATTGACGCAAGGGCCATCGTTCTGGCCATGCCACAAGCTGCCATTCAGGGGTTGCGCAAGACTGGGCCACTCCTTGACCCGCGCCGCGCACCACATGTTCCGATGATGCTGAATTCGGTCGAAGGTATCCCGCTTTACAAGCTCTTCTTGATCTACGAACAGCCATGGTGGAAAGAAAAATGTGGCCTGACCCATGGCCGGTCATTGACGGATATTCCGGTGCGCCAGTGTTATTACTGGGCCAGCAATGACAATGATTATTCCGCGATCATGGCTTATAATGATCAGGCCAGCAGCAGTTTCTGGGGCGGTTACCAGACCGGGCCATTGGGGCCAAGGGACGCACGCGAATCCGTCGAGGGCGCAAGGGGGCCAACGCTGTTCCAACGTCGCCATGACGAATGGAAATCCCCCAAGGATCATCTGGCCGAACGACGCAGGAAAAACTGGGATGATCACAAGGCACCCCATGAAATGGTTGTCGAAATGCATCGCCAGTTGATTGAAATGCACGGGGTCGCAGACGCGCCGTTCCCCGTGGACGCGGCTTACATGGACTGGATGAACGCGCCATATGGCGGTGCTGTCCATTTCTGGAACCCCGGTTACAAGTCCTGGGAAATGGTCGAACAGATTCCCCAAGCGGTTGAAGGGGTAAATGCCTTTATCGTCGGCGAAGCCTATTCCACGACACAGACATGGGTCGAAGGCGCATTCCAGACATCGGAGATCGCGCTTGGCAAACTCGGGATGGATAAACCATCCTGGGTGAAAGAGTAATCAGAACGGGTGAAGTAAGATGAGTGCATTTGTTCCACGCATATTGGGCACCGGGCATAGCGTGCCGGGCAAAATTCGACTGAACGACGACCCAATTTTTGACTGGCTAAAGGAACATGACCCCCATGGGTCAGAGCTTTTCGCCGGGTATGAAAAACGGCATGTGCTGTCAGATGGCGAAAAAATGATCGACATCATGTTGCCCGCCGCCCAACTTGCTTTGGACAATGCTGGCATCAAAGCTGAACAGGTCGATATCCTTCTTGGTGAAGGGTCGATTGGCGACTACCGCACGCCCAACACGATCAGCGAGTTGCATCAACGGCTGGGGCTGCCCTCGCGCAGTTGGCCATTGCCGTTGCAGAACCACTTTTCCCAGTTCAATGCCAGCTTGATGTTTGCGGATGCACTGATCAGGGCAGGGCGTGCGAACTACATTCTGATCGCACTTGCCGACAATTGGACCCGCTACGTGGATTACAAGACACCGCAATCAATTTCAGCGGCTGATGGGGCGGCGGCATGTGTGGTTGGCCCGTCAGACAACGCGGCCAAGTGGACCTTTGTTGATCAGATCACCATTGCCGACACCTCGTACTACGGGTCGATGTATATGGCCGGGGACCTTGAAAAAGGCGGGTTCTCGGATGCGCGCGCGCAGTTTAGCGGGTTGGAGCCGGGCGACTATACGCATGCCTATTTCCATATCACCGAAAAGGGGATCCAAGGCTTCACCGATTTCGGCGTCAACAAATCACCGGAAGCAGTCGCAGAGCTGTTGAAAAGGAACCGTGTTGCAGCCAAGGATATCTGCCTGCTGACCCATCAGGCCAGCACGAAACTGATGGAACATTGGAAAGAAGTGATCAAGCCCGGAACCTACATCCAGACGATCAAGGATTATGCAAATATCGTGCAATGCAGCGTGTTGCTTAATCTGTCATGGGGCACCCAGAACGCGCCGGACTTCACACAGGATTGGCTGGTTGTTCTATGCCTTGGTCCGGACATGCATGCCAATGCGATGCTGCTGCGCCGGAACGACTAAAGTCCCTGCGCAGACAGACGATTGGCAACACCGACGGCGCCCCAATCATTATACGCATCAACCGCATCGCGCAGGCTGTTATCACTGGGTGTGAGGCGGGCTGCGTATTCAAGAGCCAGCGCGCGGTCCTGCAACCAATGATCGGGTCCCAGACCTTCAGCGAGGATTATCAGGTTCTTGGATGCATCGACATCGCCCTGAATGCCTGCCCAGATCTGTGCGGCCATGGTCGCCTTCGTGCCAAAATTTTCTGCGTGGATTGCGCTCCAACCTGTCAGCATTTTCATTTCTTCTTCAATCGCGGCAGTATCAGCGGGCGTAACGGCCTGACCTGCTAGAATCCGGGCGAACCGGGCGAGCAGGATGTGCTGTATCAGATCCACCTCGACGATCTGACCCGCAATCGCGCCGCGCAACGGGCCGATCTTGTCATACCATTCGACAGCGCCGTCCCAGTCACCGGCATAGCGATGCAGCCGGGCGCGGGCGGCAAGGTAATACCCGGTTTGATTGGCAAATTCCGTTTCGGCCACCCAGCCGATATCTTTGTCCTCGTTAATCGCATCATCAGAAAACGACAGCGGATCAAGGGTTTGTGCCTGTAACGCCCGGGCAAATTGTTGTTCCAGATGCACATGCATCCGGGCGTTACGATGTAATTGATGGTTCAGTGCGTCATTTGCATGGGCGACGACGTCATTCAACGGACGCCCCATTGCCGCACTCAGGATAACACCGCCCGCCACATTGTAACTGGCATATTGTGGGTCGTTATCTTTCAACGCACGTGCGGCGGCCGCCTGATTGATCTCGACACTGTCGTGCAGGGATGTGCGCCAATGGCTATGGAACCATGTGTCGATAAACCCGGCTGCGGGTAACGCGCTGCCGCCTGTCGCAGCGTCCAGATCAAGTGCAGCACGTGACCAAGCGGCACCGGCAACCGGATCACCGGTCAAAAGCGCGCGAACAATCGAATACATTGAAAATGCATGCGGCGGACCAGCCTGGTTTTCCATCACAAGGCGCATCGCCGTGACAGAGGCCCAGGCGAACATTTCGAACTGGTTGGATTGGAATGCAAAAGGGGCGGTTGACAGGATCGCCTGAAAGCTCAACGCCAGATCTTCGGGCGGCGGCTGCATCTTTGTCAGTAGCTCGGTCGGATGCCTGCCTGCGGTCAGTTTTTCAATCTCTGCAATGCTCTGCTGGATTTCGCGCTGAAGGGCTGCGGGGGTGTCAGGCACCTTGACCCCGGCTGTGCGGATCGCACGAAGTCCGACCTGAACCGCGTCAACTGCAAATCCCTGACTAAAGAGGCGCAGCGCCTCTTCCAGAAAACAGCCCACGGCATTTTCGCGGTGGCCCGCTTCGGACCAGTGATGGCCAAGTTCTAGCAAACGACCTGCGCGGTCTTCACCGGCGTGATCGTTGATCCATTGGGCGACGCTTGCATGTAACCGACGGCTTTGCTGGCGGGGCATCTGCGAATGGGCAACTTCGCGCAAAATCCCGTTGGCAAAGGCGAAATCGGATTGGGTTCCCTCGCGCTGCGGTACGAGGAAGCCATTGGCGACCTGACGGTCTACCTGCGCTGCGATATCTGTTGCAGTATTTTCGATGGGATGAATTGCGCAAAGAAGCTGTGTCGAAAAATCCATGCCCGCAACCGATGCCACGCGCAGCAACAACTGGTCAGCCGGCGCTAACCTATCAAAACGCTGCAGCACCATACCGTGCAACGTATCAGGGAGCGCGGCAGCCTTTAACGCATCAGTCTGCGTAAGTGATGCTGTTCCATCGTTGATCCGTAGCGCCTCGGCTTCCGTGAGGTTCCGCAGCACCTCTGTGGCATAAAACGGATGGCGCTCTGTCTGTTGATCAAGCTGTTCAAACAGTTGGTCGTCAATTGCCTTGCAACCAAGGCGCATGCAGATCAGGTCATGCAACCCATCGCGGGAAAGCGGGGCGAGGCGTAGAAATTCAAATCCGGCGTCCTGGGCGAACTCGACCCATCTGCGGTCAGACATTGGCTGTGTCAGAATGACGATCATCAGATGTGGAACAGCATCGGCCAAACGGGCCAATACATCGCGCGATGCGCCGTCCAGCCATCGGGCATCATCAATGCACAGGCAATTCGGTGCGTCCGACAGCGCCTCACCCAACAGATCAAGAACAAAGTTTTGAATATGGATCGCGCGGGCCTGACCGGTTAGCTCGGCGGTGAACGCATTCTCCGGCAGACCTGTGGGGAAAATGGCATTCAGAAATGGCGCGCGGTCATGCAATTGATAGGGCAGGTGCTCTGCTATCTTTTCTTGACGCATGTCTGCGGACATCACGGTTTGGATGCCCAATGCGGTCATCACCAGATCGCGCAATGCGCTATACGGCGCATCCTGTTCGATTGCCGATGCGGCCACCATCCGAAATAGGCCGCCATTGTCCTCGACGTGGTGGCGCAGGTTCTGGGCAAGACTGGTTTTGCCAAACCCGGATTCCCCCTCAACAACGATATTGGTGCCATAGATACCGGAACCAACGCGGCCCCAGCATTGGTGTAGTTTGTCCGTCTCATGCTGACGTCCCGCAATCCGCTGCGCCTGTGCGGTGTCATGTTCTTCAGTTCCGGGGGACCAGGCAGGTGCTGGTGTGTTTTCGCCTTTGAACAAAAGCATGGCGGGTTCAGCGTCAAATGATAGCTGCGCTTGTGTTGCGCGCATGGTGGCGTCATCAACAAGGATCGCATTTTCAGCGGCGGATGCCAGCCGTGTGGACCGAATAACCGCATCACCCAACACAAGACTGCTGCGCCTGTCATCATTGCCGACGATGCAGCACAACATGCGCGCGGTGGCGACACCAAGACTGGATGCAACGCTACGCAAGGCCAGGGCGGTGTGGATTTCACGCGCCGACAGCATCGCGCGCAACGGATCGTCAGAATGTGCGTCAGGCGGGGTGCCAAATGTCACCAGGACAGAAACGCCTTTTTCATCGACAATCACCTCTGCCACATAGCCATCTCTGGCATGTACAACATCCTGGATCGTCTGAACAATCTCATCAAGCTGGGTCGCCGCATCGGTCGCAGCCTGATCAAAGTCGGACAGGTCAATACTGATTGCGGTCACGGGACGAAGCTCGGCCAGAAACTCCAGCCCAACACTTTCCAGCCAACCAGCCGCGAAACGCGGCATGCGGGCGATAATCGCCTCCCATGCGTCCTCTGACGGCGCGGCAAGGTCCGTGCGCGCTGATTTCTCAAGGGTTGGACAAATCAGCAATTTCCGCGCGCCAAATGCGCCAATCGGATCAGAAAATGCAGCACGTGAACACAGTGCTGCCGCATCTGCCGTCAGGATAATGTCATTGGGCTCCTTAATGTCAGCAATCCGCCCAAGTTCTTGCAGCGCGGACCCCATCGATGTCGTCAAGACGCGGCCGTGACGGCCACCCAGCTCAACCATTTGAAACGTCCCGACCGATATGTGGTGGTTCAGTTCAAAATGCGCCTGCCCATTCGCCTGGTAACCGGCGAGGTCGCGGGCGGCCGCAACAGCAGAAAGAACCGCATCCGATAGGGTCTGCGCATCCGCAGGCCAGACCGACAGCAGACCATCGCCCACAAAAGTGACCGGCTCGCCGCCATGGTGCAGGACCGTATTGATGACCTGATCATAATGCGCGTTCAACTTGCGATGCAGTTCATCGACGCCTTCGGCACCTTGCGAAAGATAGGTGCGGGTGTGGTGCGAAAAACCGGATACATCCAACCACAGCAGGGCGACCTGCCGTTCGGGCAAAGCGCTGCACGCGCTGCCATCAGGTGAAACCGCAAGCGCAGCGCGCAGTTCAGGCGACAAGAAGCTAAGCGCCTCTTTGAAGTGCGATTGGCTGGCTGGATGCATGAGATAACTTTCGCAATTCGCGCGCATGACGCGGCATTACATAAGTGAGAGAATTTTTGTCGACAATCAAGCAAAGCCGCTCAAATGGCCTACTTCTTTACGTCTTTTGTGCCCAATCCGGTTCACTTTGTCGACCGCTGACCACGGCGATCGCGGTTCGCCGATGGTCGACGGTGGTTGGATAGGAATCCGCGCACCACGCCATGACGAAATCAATGCCACCTCGCGGACCTGGTGTCGTGCAAGTCATCCAGAAGACATTATCGGGCCACCTGTCCATCGGGGGAAGCCGTAGCCATTGACCATGACGACGTTGATATCGTCGGCTGACCTCGCGATCCCTTCAGCCAGGACAGCAGCAGCTTCTGAGTGCAAGGCTGCAAGGATCCGTTCCATGATATCGTCGGCAGTGAATCTACGCGGGGTGATCTTGGCGCTGGATCGCGCTTTGGCAATGATTTCATCCACTTTTTTGGATGGAACGGGCATGCCGTTATCGTAGTCGTACCAGCCTTTGCCTGTTTTCTGCCCAAAACGGCCGAGCGCACAAAGCTGATCCGCGATGTCCACGTAACGCTCCGTAGGGTCCCGGGTCGCGGCGCGCCGTTTGCGCATCGCCCAGGCGATGTCGAGCCCGGCAAGGTCTTGCATCTCGAACACGCCCATCGGCAGGCCGTAGGCCCGCATCGCGTCATCGACCTGGGTCGGACTTGCGCCATCCTCTAGCAGGTAATCAGCCTCGCGCCGGTAGGCTGACATGATCCGATTGCCGATGAAACCGTCGCAGATACCCGCCAAAACCCCTATTTTTCCGAGCCGTTTGGCAAGTTTGGCGGCCGTAGCCACCACATCATCGCTTACCTGATCTGGTAGCACAATTTCCAACAGCTTCATGATGTGGGCCGGTGAAAAGAAATGCAGGCCAATAGCCCGTGACGGATCGCGCAATGTGGCGGCAATAGTGTTGATGTCCAGATAGGATGTGTTCGTCGCAATAACAGCATCGGGACGAAGCACGGCATCAAGTTGTCGGAATACATCGCATTTGACGTCGATATCCTCAAAGACTGCCTCGATCACAAGATCCCGGTCGGCCAATGCGGCATAGTCGGTTGCTGTTTTAAACCGATCCAGAACAGGTCTCGTGTCGACGATGATGCCGCGTTTGGCGCCGCTTTCGACAATTGCATGCAGGCGTGCCGCGCCCGCAGCGGCACTTTCGGCGTTGCGTTCCACCATCGTAACCGTCAACCCGCGCAGCAAACATGCCGCCGCAATTCCGGCACCCATTGTGCCACCGCCGATTACCCCGACACGGTCGATGGGCCGCGCAGGGCCTTTGCATCGCGGGTCATTCAACGTCGCGCGTTCAGCAAAGAACAAGCGGCGCAGCGCCTTGGCCTGCGGGCTGGCCTTGAGGCCTAGAAATGTCGTACGTTCCGCAGCAAGCGCCTGTTCGGGTGCCATATCAATGGCCCGTTCAACGGCAGCAATCGCTGCTGTCACAGATTGTTGCCCCCGCGCCTTTGCCGCCAGTTGTGCAGCGACTTTGGCAAAGTTTTCATCTCGCGCACCAGTCACCGGCTTTGACAGGCTGCGGAGCGGCCCCTGCGCGGCCTTTGCAAATTGAATGGCTGTTTGCTGCAGGTCATCTTCCGCAAGCGCATCAATCAAGCCAAACTTCAGACCAGCCTCGGCCGTGATCGGCTTGCCCCCGGCAATCATCGTCAGCGCAGTCTGTGGTGGCACCAAGCGGGGCAGGCGTACCGTGCCGCCCGCACCGGGGATCAGGCCAAGCGTGACCTCTGGCAATCCCAACCGTGCCTGTGGCATCGCCACCCGCCAATGGCAGCCCATCGCCAGCTCCAACCCGCCGCCAAGAACATGACCATGCAATGCAGCGACCCACGGTTTTGTCGCCGCTTCAATGGCGGCCACCACATCGGGCAGATGCGGTGGCACTGGTTCGGCGTCGAATTCCTTGACATCGGCACCCGCAACAAACGTGCGCCCGGCGCCGGTCAACACAACGGCGCGCACTGCACTGTCCTGTTCCGTTTTTGTCAGCGCATCCATCAGCCCCATGCGCACGGCATGCGATGTCGCATTGACCGGCGGGTTGTCGATTGTGACGATGGCGACATCGCCCTGAGATGTGACGGTGACTGTCATTGAATGGCCTGTAACTTTGTTCTCTTGTAGGTGATGGTTGGCGTTCTTTCGCACTTCATCAGTTTGATCGGCTTGCTGGAATAATGCGCTGCGTTTCACATGATGCCTACCGGCATAGCTGATGTCACGATATGTTTTACGTTTAAAATTTCAAGCTTGAAATAAATTCGAGATTGGATAGTGTTGTTGTAAACATTGCTGGCGCAAAAGGGGTCATGATGAAGATTGCCTGTCTCGGAGGTGGTCCAGCGGGGCTGTATTTCGCGATCTCGATGAAGCTACGAGATCCCGCGCATGATATCACGGTTTTTGAACGCAATAAATCCGATGACACGTTTGGTTGGGGTGTCGTGCTGTCGGATGAAACGCTCGACAATCTCGCCGCCAATGATGCTGAAAGTGCGGCGAACATCCGGGCGCATTTCGCATATTGGGACGACATCGCCTTGCACCACAAAGGACAACGATTAGTGTCGTCCGGGCACGGGTTTTGCGGAATTGGACGCAAGAAACTGTTGCTTTTGCTGCAAGATCGCGCGCGCGCGCTTGGTGTCAATCTGGCCTTTGAGTCTGACGTGGCCAGCGCAGATGACTATCGCAAGACCCATGACCTCGTGGTGGCCTGCGATGGGCTGAATTCCAAGACCCGCCAAATCTATGCCGACCAATTTAAGCCCGACATTGATGAACGGCTATGCCAGTTCGTTTGGCTGGGCACCCATCAGACTTTTGCCGATGCGTTCACGTTTATCTTTGAACAAACCGACAAGGGTTGGGTTTGGGCGCATGCCTATCAGTTTGACGCCGACACCGCGACATTCATTGTCGAATGTACACAAGCGACGTTTGATGCCTACGGGTTTGGCCAGATGTCTCAGGCCGAAAGCATTGCCGTCTGTGAAGAGATTTTCGCCGATCACCTTTGTGGTCACCCTTTGATGACCAATGCCAATCACGTCCGTGGTTCTGCCTGGATCCGTTTCCCGCGGGTGCTGTGCGAGACCTGGAGCCATGACAACGTGGTGCTGATGGGCGATGCGGCGGCGACGGCCCATTTCTCGATTGGGTCGGGCACAAAACTGGCACTGGAATCGGCGATTGCGCTCGCTGAATATCTGCATTCAGAACCGAACTTACAGGCCGCATTCGCGCGCTATGAAGATGAGCGCCGGTTGGAAGTTTTGCGGTTGCAATCGGCTGCCCGCAACTCACTGGAATGGTTCGAAACGGTTGAGCGTTATCTGGACCTTGATCCGGTGCAACTGAACTATGCAATGCTGACCCGCAGTCAAAGGATCAGCCACGAAAACCTGCGCGAACGTGACAAGGCATGGTTGGAAGGTGCCGAACGCTGGTTCATGAACGAAGCCGGTGTGAGCGAGGATGCACCGCTGCGCCCGCCGATGTTCACCCCGTTCAAACTGCGCGATATGCTGTTGAAGAACCGCATCGTCGTCTCACCCATGGCGCAGTACAAAGCTGTGGATGGCTGCCCCACCACGTGGCATCTGATCCATTATGGTGAACGTGCCAAAGGCGGGGCTGGGCTGGTTTTTACCGAAATGACCTGCGTATCTGCCGAGGGGCGGATCACGCCGGGTTGCCCTGGGCTTTATGCGCCCGAACATGAGGCCGCCTGGAAGCAGCTTACCGATTTCGTCCACGCAGATACGGATGCAAAGATATGTTGCCAGATTGGCCATTCCGGGCGCAAAGGGTCGACCCAACTGGGGTGGGAGGCGATGGACGCCCCGCTCAAGGACGGAAACTGGGATATCGTCAGCGCGTCGGCCATTCCATGGTCACCGGACAATGCCATACCGCGCGAAATCACACGGGTCGAGATGGATGACATCAAGGCAGAGTTTGTGGCAGCGACTGAAATGGCATTCCGTGCCGACTTTGACATGATCGAACTGCATGCCGCGCACGGGTATCTGTTGTCATCCTTCATCTCGCCTGTGTCAAACATGCGGACCGACGAATACGGGGGCAGTCTGGAAAACCGTCTGCGCTATCCGTTAGAGGTATTTGTCGCTATGCGCGCGGTCTGGTCATCTGATCGGCCAATGTCCGTGCGCATCTCTGCCAATGATTGGTTGGATGATGACGGCGTGACACCGCAGGAAGCTGTCGCAATCGCGCAGGCCTTTGCAAAGGTAGGTGCGGATTTGATCGATGTTTCGGCGGGGCAAACGTCAATTGATGCCAAGCCGGTCTATGGGCGCATGTTCCAGACGCCCTTTTCAGACCGGATCCGCAACGAAGCAGGTCTGCGCACCATGGCCGTGGGGAATATTTATGAGGCTGATCATGCCAATTCGATCCTGATGGCGGGGCGGGCAGATCTGGTGGCCGTGGGGCGCCCACATCTGGCAAACCCGTATTGGACGCTGCATGAAGCCGCCAAGATTGGTGACCGTGCCGCCCCCGATTGGCCTTTGCCTTATCTGGCTGGACGCGACCAGCTATGGCGTCTGGCCGATCGCGACGCAGAAATGGCGCGCGCATGAGGCGGGTTCTGGTCACAGGCGGCGGAACAGGGATCGGACGTGCGATTGCCCACGCCTTTGCTGATGCCGGGGGGGCGGTGACAATCGCCGGGCGTCGTGCCGCACCGCTGGAAGAGACCGCGCAAGGGTATGACATGACGTGCCGTATTTGCGATGTGACTTCTGAAACCGATGTGACGGCACTGTTCGACCATCCCTTTGACGTTGTTATTGCCAATGCGGGTGGTGGTGGGGCGGGCAAACTGGCCAAGACCTCGCTTGAGGATTGGAATGCAACACTGGCTGTGAACCTGACCGGCACCTTTCTGACCTTCAGGGCAGCGTTGCAAGACCTGCCACCAGATGCGCGCTTGATCGCCATCGCCTCAACCGCATCCCTGCAAGGGAATGCGGCCGTGCCGGCATACACAGCGGCGAAACATGGTGTTCTGGGGCTTGTTCGCTCGGTCGCATTGGATATCGCCAAACAGGAGGCGACCTGCAATGCGATCTGTCCGGGTTTCACGGATACCGATCTTGCCGAAAGCGCCATCAGCGGGTTGATGGCACGGTTTGATATGGATCGGGATGCCGCAACGGCCAAGATCGCTGAGAGCAACCCGCAAGGGCGATTGATTGCGCCAGAAGAAGTGGCGCAGGCCGCGCTTTATCTGGCATCGCCAGGCGCAAACGGGATCAATGGCCACGCGCTGACCCTGTCAGGAGGCGAAATATGACACCTGATCCGGTATCCCCGTCCGAGGCAAGTTCCAAAACCCGGCTCAGGCTCTGGCTACGCCTGCTGAAGCTGACATCAGGGATCGAGGCTGACTTGCGTCGCAAGTTGCGCGATGACCATGATACAACTTTGCCAAGGTTCGATGTGATGGCAGCACTCGCCCGCCATCCCCAAGGGCTGAAGATGAGCGATCTGTCACGTTATCTGAAAGTATCCAACGGGAATGTCACCGGCATTGTCGATCGTTTGGCCGAGGATGGGTTGGCCCTTCGGGTGGCCGTACCGGGTGATAAACGTGCCAATCTTGCAAGGCTGACCGCAAAAGGTATCACTGCTTTTGATGCTTTGGCGGGTCACCATGAAAATTGGGTGAATGATCTGCTGGGTGGGCTGACGGCGGATGAAAGTCAGACCCTGACAGGGTTGGTCGAAAAAGCCCTGAACCAGACGGAGGCATCTGATGACCCTAGCTGAGCCACGCCATTTCAAATGCGCGATCAAGGATGGGGTTGCGCGCATCGCCCATGACAGGCCAGATCGAAAGAACCCTTTTACTTTCGACAGTTATGCCGAATTGCGCGATTGGTTTCGCGCGCTGGTCTATTCTGATGATGTCCATGCAGTGGTGATCCTGCCTAATGAAGGTAACTTTTCCTCTGGCGGTGATGTGCATGATATTATCGGCCCGTTGACCCGCATGAATATGAAAGAACTGCTGACCTTCACCCGCATGACCGGTGATCTGGTCAAGGCGATGGTGGGTTGTGGGAAGCCGATTATCGCGGCTGTTGACGGGATTTGTGCAGGGGCAGGCGCGATCATGGCCATGGCCTCGGATCTGCGGCTGGCCACGCCAGAGGCCAAGACGGCATTCCTGTTCAATCGCGTGGGTTTGGCGGGCTGTGACATGGGGGCCTGCGCGATGCTGCCCCGGATCATCGGGCAAGGACGCGCGGCAGAACTGCTATATACCGGGCGGGCCATGACAGCAGATGAGGGCGCGCAATGGGGGTTCTATAACCGCGTCGTTGCCGCCGATGATCTGGACGCCGAGGCGATGAAACTGGCCGAAAGGATCGCTGCCGGACCGACATTCGCCAATTCGATGACCAAGACAATGCTTGCGCAGGAATGGTCGATGAGCCTTGATCAAGCGATTGAGGCTGAAGCGCAGGCGCAGGCGATCTGTATGCAGGGTAATGATTTTCGCCGGGCCTATGACGCCTTTGTTGCCCGCGAAAAGCCCGTGTTTGAGGGGGATTAGATGGCCGATCAAAGCTATCTGAAATGGCCCTTTCTTGATGCCGCGCATCGCGATTGGGCTGCAAAGGTGGAAGATGTGGCCGGCGGTTTGACCGTGGATCACAGCGACATCGACGCCGCCTGTAAAACACTTGTTGGCGATATGGGGGCTGCCGGGCTGCTTGAACCCACATCAAGCGATGACGGCCTGTTTGATGTGCGCAAGCTTTCCCTCGCGCGCGAGATATTGGCGCGTCATGACGGTTTGGCCGATTTTGCCTTTGCAATGCAGGGGTTGGGCACAGGGGCGCTGACGCTTTTTGGAACTGATGCGCAAAAGGCGGCGTGGCTGCCAAAAACCCGTGCTGGCACTGCGATTTCCGCCTTTGCACTGACCGAACCCGGCTCTGGTTCGGATGTTGCGAACGCGACGATGACGGCGGTTGCGGATGGGAATGACTACATACTCAACGGCGAAAAAACCTGGATTTCGAATGGTGGGATTGCAGATATCTACACGCTCTTTGCCCGTACGGGCGAAGACGCGGGCGCGCGCGGGCTATCTGCCTTTATCGTTGCGCCGGATGTGCCGGGTTTTGTGGTTATCGAGCGTCTCAACACAATCGCGCCGCATCCATTGGCGACGCTCCGCTTTACCGATTGTCGTATTCCCAAATCTGCGATGATCGGGGTGCCGGGGCAGGGGTTCAAGATCGCAATGTCGGTGTTGGATGTATTCCGGACCACCGTCGCTGCCGCCGCCCTTGGATTTGCGCGCCGCGCATTGGATGAGGCACTGACCCGCGTGACAACGCGCCAGATCGGAGGCGCGGCGCTGGCCGATTTGCAAATGGTGCAAGGGCATATCGCCGATATGGCGGTGGATGTGGATGCAAGTGCGCTGTTGATCTACCGCGCGGCGTGGGCCCGTGATGCAGGCGCGCCGCGGGTCACCCGAGAAGCGGCGATGGCCAAACTCTTTGCCACCGATCAGGCTCAACAGGTCATTGACAAGGCGGTGCAGCTTTTTGGCGGGGACGGCGTGCGGTCGGGCACAGCGGTCGAAATGCTTTACCGCGAAATCCGTGCGTTGCGCATCTATGAAGGCGCGTCGGACGTTCAGAAAATCATCATCGCGCGCCAGACGCTTGGCGCGCATAATGGAGGATCGTGATGCTTGGCCCTTCTGCCCATGTTGACACATTCGCCCGCGATAACCTGCCGCCGTCAGAAAACTGGCCGGACTTCTTGCTGGACGGGTTCGATTACCCGCAAACACTGAATGCGGGCTATGAACTGACCGACGCGATGGTCGCAAAGGGTTTCGGCGACCACACGGCGCTGATCGGGAATGGGCGGCTGCGCACCTATAAGGAACTGACCGACTGGACCAACCGGCTGGCGCATGTGCTGGTGGATGATCTGGGCGTGAAACCGGGCAATCGCGTCCTGATCCGGTCGGCCAACAATCCCGCCATGGTGGCATGTTGGCTGGCAGCGACTAAAGTGGGTGCTGTGGTCGTAAACACGATGCCCATGCTGCGCGCGGCAGAGCTCGTCAAATATGTCGAAAAGGCCGCAATCACTCATGCGCTTTGCGATACAAGGTTGATGGCGGAAATGCAGGTTTGTGCCGATCAATGCCCTGATCTGATCAGCGTAACGGGTTTCGATGGCAGTTCGAACCATGATGCTGCATTGGACCGGTTGGCGCTGGAAAAGCCGGTGCAATTTGATCCGGTGCCGACGGGGCGCGATGATGTGGCGCTTTTGGGTTTTACCTCTGGGTCAACCGGCGATCCCAAGGCGACAATGCATTTTCATCGCGATCTTCTGATCATCGCTGACGGTTATGCGCGCGAAGTTCTGGGCGTCGGTCCGGACGATATCTTTGTCGGGTCGCCGCCGCTGGCATTTACCTTCGGTTTGGGCGGGTTGGCGATATTCCCGCTACGTTTCGGGGCAACAGCCACCTTGCTGGAACAGGCGACGCCGCCGAACATGATCGAGATTATCGAGAAATACAAAGCCACGGTCTGTTTTACCGCCCCCACAGCCTACCGGGTGATGTTGCGTGCCATGGATGAAGGTGCGGATTTATCGTCGTTACGCGCCGCAGTCTCGGCCGGTGAAACCTTGCCCAAGCCGGTCTATAACGAATGGATCGAAAAAACCGGCAAGCCAATGCTGGACGGGATTGGTGCGACCGAGATGCTGCATATCTTTATCACCAACCGGTTTGATGATCATCAACCGGCATGTACCGGCAAACCGGTTTCAGGATACGAGGCCAAGGTGATCGGGCCGGAGGGGGACGTGTTGCCTGATGGAGAGGTGGGGCGACTTGCCGTGCGCGGCCCCACAGGCTGCCGCTATTTGGGTGGCGAAAAACAGGCCGCTTATGTTGCTGATGGCTGGAACATCACCGGTGACAGTTTTTCACGCGATGCACATGGGTACTATCATTTTGCCGCGCGCAATGACGACATGATCGTCAGCGCAGGCTACAATATTGCAGGGCCAGAAGTAGAAGCCGCACTTTTATCGCATGATGCGGTTGAGGAATGCGCAGTGATCGGCGCCCCAAACAAAGAGCGTGGCGAAATCGTCGAAGCGCATATTGTGCTGGCAGAGCCGTTCAGCGCCGATGACGCATTGACCAAAACGCTTCAGGATCATGTGAAGGCGACAATCGCCCCGTACAAATATCCTCGCGCGATCGTTTATTGCCGGAATCTACCCAAAACCGCGACAGGCAAGATCCAGCGCTTCCGGCTCAAAGGCGATTGAGCATGGCGTATCAACAGCGCCAGAAGGTGCTTTTCAAACATTGTGATCCCGCAGGCATCGTCTTTTTCCCGCGGTATTTTGAGATGATGAATGATGTGGTCGAGGCGTTTTTTGACAGCGCACTACACCATCCGTTTGAAGAGTTGCATCAATCAGCCGCCGTTCCCACAGCGCAGATCGAAACACGCTTTGCGCATCCCAGCCGCCATGGTGATCAGCTAGATCTTGCACTGACAATCGTCAGGCTGGGGCAAAGTTCGGCAAGCTACCGGATGACGGCACATTGTGACAGCATGCTCAGATTTGAAACCAAGGCGACGCTTGTGCATGTGGACAAGCACGGCAAACCCACACCCTGGCCCGATGATCTGCGGGACAAGCTAAGCGAATACGAGGTGCAAGATGGCGCATAAGACAATTCACCCCGATGGATGGCTGCCCGCCAAAGGCTATGCCAACGGTGTGCTAACTAAGGATGGGGTGCTGCATATCGGGGGCCAGATTGGCTGGGATGCGGATAAGCAATTCGTCTCAGATGATTTTATCGGGCAGATGCGCCAGGCGCTTGCCAATATACGTGCGATTGTCGAGGCCGCAGGCGGTTCGGTGGCCGATGTGACCCGCCTGACATGGTTTGTGACCGACAAGGCAGAATATCTGGCCCGACAAGCCGAGGTCGGGCAAGCCTATCGCGACGTATTTGGCCGACATTTCCCAGCCATGTCGATGGTCGTGGTCAGCGGGTTGATCGAAGATGCTGCCAAGGTCGAAATCGAAGCAACGGCACATTTGCAGTGAGCGGGCCGGCCGCGACTAGCTGCCGTTCCAGTCACTTGGCGTCTGACCAAAACGGGCCCGAAAATCGCGCGAAAACCGGCCAAGGTGACTAAAGCCGCAATCATAAGCCACGTCACTGATGCGGGGCCGGTTCTGACGGCGCGATAGATGAAACTTCGCCGTATCCAGCCGCAGATCCCGCAGATAGGCCATGGGTGATTTTCCCAAGGCCCGGCGAAAGCCGATTTGCAACGTTCGCGGGTGCTGCCCCGTAGCCTTGGCAATATCGTCCAGTCGGATGCTTTCGGAAAAGTGGGCATGAATGAAATCCAGCGCGCGACGGATACTGCGTGGCGTCATAGGGGGCGGTGCGGCCGCGAATAAATGCGACATGTTATTGGGCTGATGATGCAACAGGGCCAACGCAATCTCGCGTTCGGTCGCCATCAGTTGCAGGTCCTGCGATGCGGGCGGTAAAGTCCCCGCCTCAAAGGCCTGGGCAGATGTGATCGCCATGCGTTTCAGAAACTGGCCTTGATCGCGGGTCAGATCAACCGTCGGCGCAAAGCGAATTTGGCCGGGCAAGGGTGCGTCGGTATTTTCGCGGGCGACGCGGTGCAGGAAGGCTGCATCAATCTGCATCATCAGTTTGATGCAATCGTGGCGCCATTCCATCTTGGTTGGACGATCAGGGTTCAGGATCGTTGCGCAATCGGGGGTCGCATCGACCTGTTCTTGTCGATGCGCAATTCGGGCCGCACCCGCCAACGGGATTTGCAGCAGATAAAAATCCTGAAGCTCACCAGGATCAATCGCAACATCACCGCCATAGCCCAGCAGGTTCAATGAGACATGGCTGCCGCGAACATGATTGTGGGACACATCCACCTTGCGCCCACGCACAAGGTTCAGGCGATGGTCACAATATCGTTGCGCCACCGCATCGCGTGCCTCGTCCAGGTTCCGTGTCCGCAGAACCGCAAAAGACGGCAGAAACATCTCATTCACAGCCACAATGGTCAGCCTAAACAGATCGCGACTTGCTTCAAGCTTAAAGTTTTTGACTCGCAAACTGGATAAAAACCCGGACCAAAACCATGCAAGCTTATGCTTGAGAAACGACAGGGGATAAGAATGGAACTCGGAGTAACAGCATCCGACGGGTTTGTCGGCAAAAAGACATGGAACGTGGTCGGGCATATCTATACGCCCAAGCTGCATAGCCCGAATGCGTTTATCTGGCATGCGCAAATCCCGGACGGGACATTTGTGCCACCGCATGTTCATCCAACACAGGATGAATGGATCTATATGCTCAGCGGGGCGCTTGAGGTTGAATTCGGCCATGATGAAGGCAACGTGACCAACCATCCGGCAGGCGCGGGTGATCTGATCCGTATGCCCATGGGCAAATCGCACGGCATCTTCAATCGCTCCGGGGCTGAGGCGACTTGCGTCTTCGGCGTTGCCCCGGCGCGCAAACTGTTTGATCTGTTCGGCCAACTTGATGGTGTCACTGACCCGGCAGAGCTGGTGCGCCTGTCTGCGATGCATGAGGTTGATTTCCTGCCACCGCCACCAGATGCCGGGTAGGGGGTGAACATGGTTGAACGTAAGAAGGTTGCCGTGGTCGGCGGTGGTGTCTCTGGCTTGGCTGCGGCCAAGGCCTTTGACGAACGCGGGCACCGGGTTGTGGGGTTTGAGCGTAGCCATGACTTCGGCGGTGTGTGGGAGCCAAGCCGGTCCTACCCGGACGTGCAGACCCAATCGCCCAAGGATCTTTACTGCTATACCGATCATCCGATGCCCGATGATTACCCCGAATGGCCCAAGGGGCCGCAGGTTCACGCCTATCTGCATTCCTATGCCGAAAAACACGATCTGCACCGGCTGTTCCGATTGAACACCAATGTAAAATCCATGGATCACAGGACAGATGGCGCGCCGGGCTGGACCCTGACGCTGGAGGCGGGCAGCCATATCTGGACCGAGGATTTTGATTTCGTTGCCATCGGTACGGGGCAGTTTTCAGACAAAAATATCATCACCCATCCCGGTCAGGACGGTTTCGAGGCCGCGGGCGGACAGGTCATGCATTCGTCGGAATACACCGACCCAGAAACTGTAAAGGATAAGCGGGTTGTGGTGCTGGGCGGGTCCAAATCCGCAACCGATATTGCTGTTAACGCGGTCAATAGCGGTGCTGCCGCAGTCCATTGGGTCTATCTGGAACCGATGTGGCGCGTGCCCTATTTCGTAGGGGGCATCAACTTCAAGCGGCTGCTTTACATGCGTGCGCAGGAACAACAGTTCAACGCATGGGGCAAGAACGGGTTCCAGCGGGTCATCGCAGCCATCTTCAAACCGCTGGTCTGGGTGAATTTTCGGGGGCTGGAAACCCTTTTAAAGACCCAACTGGGTCTGAAAAAGTATGGGATTGTCCCCAAAACACCAATTGAAAAGGAAGTCTCCTGCTCGGTCCCCATTGTCACACCCGGGCTTTTTGAGGCGTTGAGGGACGGCAAAATCAGGAACATCCAAGGCACGTTTGAACGCTATGATGGCAACACTATCCATATGACCGGTGGCGAAGAGGTTCAGGCAGACTTCACGATCCTGGCCGTCGGTTGGAAACTGGGCGTGCCCTACCTGCCGCAGGCTTATCTTGATAAGTTGGTCGAAAGTGACGGACAATACCGGACCTACCGCTTGTCGGTAAACCCGGATTTACCGGATATGGGCTTTGTTGGATTCAATTCGTCGTTTTGCACGATACTGTCTGCGGAAATGATCGCCAATTGGTTGGTACGTTATGCTGACGGGCAACTGGCAGATCAACCTGATGCCGCGCAGATGAATGCAAATATCGACATGATGCTGAACTGGAAACGGAACGAAAGACCCGCCGCGCAAATCTATGGTGGTTTGTGTTCAGCACCTTTCCACTTCAAGCATTTTGATGAATTATTGGCGGATATGGGGGCGAAAAAACGTAAACGATCCAATCCATTAGCCGAACAATTCAGCTATCCTAATCACAAGGCCTACGGCGAATTTCTGGCCTCGTGCCCGCAATATCAGGCGGGCTAACCCAACTGCCGTGCCGCAGCATTGCATGCAACAAAAGGAGGTATCACATGCCTAATCTTGATGGCGGGATTACCCGCAATGGCGAAGGAACCCAGCTCAACATTCTGGGGCAGACATATTTTATCAAAGCCTGGTGCGAAAGCTCATTTGCCTTCGAAACCAACTCTGAACCGGGTCAACATGTGCCGGTGCATGTCCATCCCACCCAGGATGAATTCATTCTGGTGCAAGAGGGTGAATTGGATCTGAAGCTTGACGGTGTCTGGAGCAAGGCGCGGGCAGGGGATCTGGTGCGGATGCCCAAAGGCGTACCGCATGGCTATTTCAACAAATCGGACAAACCGGCGCGCGCGCTGTTCTGGGTATCCCCCGCGGGCAAACTGAAAGAGCTGTTTGAAGAACTGCACGAAATGACGGATGTCGAAGCGGTCGTGAAAGTCTCTGCTGAACATGACGTGGATTTTCTGCCACCCGAGGCCAATGAATGACATCCAACCGTGGAAGGGACTGGAACAAGGCTTATGATAACATGGGTCATGTTGCAGGCTCCGCCGGGCTGCCCGCACACTGGGCGGCAGAGGCCGAGGCCTATCGCGTAAGCGGCGTTCAGGTTGAAACAGATCTGACCTATGGCGATGCCGCCCGACAAAAACTTGACCTTGTCTGGCCGGACGGGCCGCCCAGGGGATTGGCTGTGTTCGTACATGGTGGTTATTGGATGCGCCTGTCGAAATCCGATTGGACACAATTTGCAGAGGGCGCGCGCGCCAGTGGCTGGGCTGTTGCCATTCCCGGTTACACGCTTGCGCCAGATGCGCGCATCGGACAGATCACAGCAGAAATCAGCGCCGCCATCGCCTCGGCCGCAAAACGGGTCGACGGACCGATCCGGCTGGCGGGGCACTCTGCGGGCGGGCATTTGGTATCACGTATGATCTGCACCGACACGCCACTGCCCATGTCGGTGCGGGAACGGATCACGCATGTTCTTAGCATCAGCGGGTTGCACGACTTGCGACCATTGATGCAAACCCGGATGAACGACACGCTTCAACTTGACCTTGCCGCGGCCCGCGCCGAAAGCCCCGCCTTGTGCGAACCACAACCCGGCAGCAAGCTGACCACTTGGGTTGGTGGTGGCGAGCGCCCTGAATTTGTCCGTCAGGCACAGCTATTGCCGGAAATCTGGGCTGGTTTTGACGTCCAGACCCAAGCTGTCATTGACGGGTTGCATAACCATTTCACAGTTATCGAAGGGCTGAAGGACGCCGATAGCAGGTTGATCGCACATTGGCTGTGACTCCAGGATCGGGTTAACCCGCCATGGTGGAGATTGATGTACGATAGATTGCTAAAGCGATGCCTCCAGCAAGTGTTGGGAATATGGATGCGACGCCTTCGTTGCGCGCAGCGCGTCAACCGTCAGAACCTCAACAATTTCGCCATCTTTCATCACGGCGAGCCGATCGCACATATGCCCAACAACCGATAGATCATGTGACACCATAAGGTAGGTTAGCCCACGACTTGCCCGCAGATCAGCCAGCAGGTTCAGGATTTCCGCCTGGACCGATACATCCAGCGCAGAGGTCGGTTCATCCAGCAGAAGCAAATGCGGCTCTGGCGCCAAAGCCCGCGCAATGGCCACGCGCTGGCGTTGCCCGCCGGACAATTGATGCGGATAGCGGAACCGGAACTTTTGCCCCAGCCCCACATCATCAAGCAGTTTCACAACACGGGCGTCGATGTCGCTGAACCCATGCAGATGCAGCGTTTCGCCCAACACCTGATCGACTGAATGCCGCGGATGCAGCGACGCATATGGATCCTGAAACACCATTTGCACGGTTTTGAAGAATGTCTTCCTGCGCTGATGGTCAAGCAGTTGCCCTTCGACAATCATGCGGCCAGACCAGAGGGGTGCAAGCCCCGTAATGGCCCGCAGGATCGTGGATTTCCCCGACCCGCTTTCGCCCACCAGCCCAAAGCTTTCGCCCTGACCAATGACAAAACTGGCGCCCTTGACGGCATCGACGCGGTCCCGGTGTTTGCCGAACCAGACGTTCAGGTTGTCGATTTCCAGCATATTCACGATCGGGCACTCACACTTGGGGCAACGGACCATTCCGGGTCGCGTTGCAACACCTCCAGCCGCTCGCGGGGCATATCCAGCCGCGGAAGGGAATTCAGCAAGCCACGGGTATAGGGATGTTGCGCGTCGTGCAGCTTGTCTGCATCGCATACCTCAACAATACGCCCGGCATACATGATCAGAACCCGGTCGCAGAAATCGGCCACAAGATTCAGGTCGTGACTGATAAAGATAAGGCCCATCCCACGTTCCTTGACCAGCTTATCCATGATATCCAGAACCTGACGCTGGACGGACACGTCCAACGCACTTGTCGGTTCATCGGCAATCAGGATCTCGGGGTTCGGGATCAACATCATCGCGATCATGATCCGTTGCCCCATGCCGCCGGACATTTCATGCGGATAGGCGCGCATCACACGCTCCGGGTCGCGGATCGATACCGCCTCCAGCATCTCAAGCGATTTTTGATAGGCCTGTGCTTTGCTGGCGCTGTTATGCAGACGATACGCCTCGATGATCTGGTCGCCGATGGTCATTACGGGGTTGAGCGAGAATTTGGGATCCTGCATCACCATGCTGATCTTCTGGCCACGCACGGCCCGCATATCCTTTTCCGACAGCTTCATCAGATCGACGCCGTCCAGACTAATCTGATCAGCCTCGACAATCCCGGGTGGGCGGATCAGCCGTAATATGGCGCGGCCTGTCATCGACTTGCCCGACCCGCTTTCGCCGACGATCCCCAGTCGTTCGCGGCCCAAGGTGAATGACACGCCGCGCACCGCATCGAACACGCCGTTGCGGGATGGGAATTTGACCCAGAGGTTTTCAACGTCCAACAGCGTACCCATCATTCACCTGCCTTGGGATCAAGAACATCCCGCAACCCATCACCCAACAGGTTAAAGGCCAGCGACACTGTAAAAATCGCCAGTCCGGGCATTGTTGCAACCCACCAGTGATCAAGGATAAACCGCCGCCCTTCAGAAATCATAGCACCCCATTCCGGGCTGGGGGGTTGCGCCCCCAGCCCGAGGAAACCCAGACCCGCAGCCGCAAGGATAATCCCCGCCATATCTAGGGTCACACGTACAATCAGGGAGGATATGCACAATGGCCAGATATGTTTGGTGATGATCCGCAGCGGACCTGCGCCCTGAAGTTTGATTGCGCTGATATAGTCGGATGACCGGATCGTCAGCGTCTCTGCCCGCGCGATCCGCGCATAAGGCGGCCACGCGGTCAGCGAAATCGCCAACACCGCGTTTTCGATCCCCGCGCCAAGGGCCGCCACGAACGCCAAAGCAAGAACCAGTCGCGGGAAGGCCAGAAAGATATCCGTGATGCGCATCAAAACGGTATCCGTCCAACCGCCAACATATCCCGCCACCGTCCCAACCAGCAGCCCGGCCACGGGTGCGATCAACGCCACCAGCGCCACGATATAAAGCGTGATGCGGGCCCCATAAATCAGTCGGGACAGGATATCGCGACCTAGACTGTCGGTACCCAGCACATGGCCTTCCGTCCCTAGCGGGGCCAGCCGATTGCCAAGGCTTTGCACAAAAGGATCATGCGGCGCGATCAAAGGGGCGGCGAATGCGACCAACACAAGCAGGATCAATATCCACAACCCGATCATCGCCATCGTATTGGACCGGAACGACAACCAGCCCTGATAAATCGCGGATAGCTTGGCGTGCCGGCGCGAACTAGGCGTATCCGTCAGCAACCATTGGCGAAGGGTCTGTGTCTCGGCCATCACTTCGCCCTCGGGTCAAAGACCTTGTAAAGCAGGTCGGAAAAAATGTTCAGCAGGATAAAGATCAGGCCAACAACCACGGTCCCGCCCAAGACGGCATTCATATCCGCGCTCAACAATGCGGTGGTGATATAGCTGCCGATGCCGGGCCAGGAAAAGATGATCTCGGTCAGAACAGACCCTTCCAGCAGGTTTGCATAGCTCAGCGCGATTACGGTGATCAGCTGGACGCGGATATTCTTGAACGCGTGTTTCCACACCACGTTCCACTCCGACATCCCCTTGACCCGCGCGGTGGTGATGTATTCCGCGCTGAGCTGTTCCAGCATGAAAGACCGGGTCATCCGGCTGATATACGCCAATGAGAAATAGCCCAGCAGCGACGCAGGAAGGATGATATGGGAAAACGCATTCTTGAATACCTCCCAGTTTCCATCCAAGGCCGCATCAATCAGGATCAGGCCCGTGACGCTGGGCACCACATCAACATAAAATATGCCGACGCGTCCGGGGCCGCCGACCCAGCCGAGGATGCCATAAAAGATCAGCAAACCCATCAGGCCAAGCCAGAAGATCGGCATGGAGTAACCGACCAGCGCGACAACACGGGCAATCTGATCAATCCAGGAGCCTTTGCGTACAGCCGCCAAAACGCCCAGCGGCACCCCAAGGACAACACCAAAGATGATGCCCAGCGTGGCCAGTTCCAGCGTCGCAGGAAAAACGCGCGCGATATCCTCGGACACAGGCCGCGCGTTCAAAAGGGATGTGCCGAAATCAAGATGCAGCACGTCCCAAAGATAATAAAGAAATTGCACGATCAGCGGCTTATCAAGGCCAAGCTGATCATAAACAGCATCATAGGTCGATTGCGATGCACGTTCGCCCACAATGGCCAGCACCGGGTCAATCGGCATGACACGACCAATGATGAAGGTGATAAAAAGCAGCCCTACCAACGTCACCGCAATAGACCCCAAGGTCTTCAATGTGGTCGCGATGACGGGCCAAGCCCGCTCGGAAAAAGGCGCCCGTGACGGGCGCCCTTTATTGTTATCCTCGACGAGGGCCATTTACTTGGTCACCTGCCAATAAGCCGCTGATGTCACAGCCTGACCGGTCGACCAGTTCGTCACGTTATCACGCAGTGCCGATTGCTCGATCTGCTGGAACATCACAACGAAGGGCGATGTTTCACGGAACTCTTCCTGAATATCCAGATACATCTGCACCCGGGCATCGCGATCCCCCTCGGTGACGGCGGCCGCGACCTTTTCGGTCAAACCGCCAGTGTCCCAGCTGTTGCGCCATGCCAACAGACCGGTCGCATTCGCCTCGTCCGAATTGTCCGGGTTATAAGCAAAAGTCCCGGCATTGGTCTGTGGATCAGGATAATCCGGGCCCCATGCCCCAAGATACACATCCAACTCGCGCGCGCGGTAGCGTTCAAGGATCTGCTTGGCGGTGCCAACGGTGATGTTCACGGTAATCCCAACCTGTGCTGCGGAATTCTGGAACGACTGCGCAATCTCGATCCGTTCCTGCGCTTCGCGTACGCCGATCTCGATTTCAAGGTTTTCAACGCCTGCTGCGGCCAACAGTTCGCGCGCCTTTTCAACATCATAGGTGAACGGATTTTCCTCGGATGCACCAAGGTAGGTGGCAGGCAGGAAGTTCTGATGGATTGTATATTGCCCATTCAGGAAGCTGTTTTGCATCCCCTCATAGTCGATCAGATACTTGAACGCCTGGCGCACTTCAGGCTTGGACAGCTCCGGATGCTGCTGGTTCAACGCCAGATACATCAGGCGGCCCTTCAACTCGTCCGAGATGACGACACCATCTGCAGTGGATGCACCGGCCACGTCTTCGGGGTTCAGGTTGCGGGCAATATCAACATCGCCACGCTCCAGCAACAACCGCTGCGAGGCGCTTTCGATCACGTGACGCACAATCACGCGCTCCATCGCGGGGGCACCACCATAATAATCCGGGTTCGACGACAAGGTGACACTTTCATTCGGGCGCCAGCCATCCAGCGTGTAGGGGCCGGACCCGGCAGAGTTGGTTTTCAGCCAAGTGTTGCCCATATCGCCATCAACTTCATTGGCCATCACGGTTTCCTTGTCCACGATGCCACCGATGGTCGCGGTCAGGCAGTTCAACACAAAGGACGTGGCATACCGCTTGTCCGTTGTGATGATCAGCTGGTTACCATCAGCGCGGATGGTTTCCATGGCGTTTTCGGGGGTAAACCCAAACTGTGCGAGGATAAATGCAGGCGTCTTGTTCAGCATCACGGCACGCTGCAACGAAAACGCGGCATCTTCCGCGCGCACCGGGTTGCCGGAATGGAACGTCACACCCTCGCGCATTGTGAATGTGATGGTTTTGCCGTCCTCGGACACCTCCCAGCTTGTCGCCAGATCGGGCTGATATCCCGCAGCCAAATCCATTGGGTCCAGATTGACCAGTCGGCTATACACATTGCGGCTGATGTCAGATCCCGCAAATTCAAAACTTTCCGCCGGGTCGATGCTGGTCACATCATCGATCCGATGCGCGATCACCAGCATGTTCGTCGGTGTCTCGGCAAACGCCGCAAAGGACGTCACGCTGACCGCAAGGCCAATCGCGGCCCCCGTCAGTAGTCTGTTAAAAGCATTCATCTTATGAACCTCTCCTGTTTCGTTTCAATACAGCTGCGCCATGCTTTGCGGGTTATGTCCCCCATGTTTTTTCAAGCACACGCAACCAGTTCCCGTGGCAAAGTTTGGTCATCAACGCATCGTTGTAGCCATGTTTTGCCATCGCGAGCCTCAATGCAGGCAGCGATGCACAAGAGGTAAGCACCTCAGGTACAATCGCTCCGTCATAGTCAGATCCGAACCCCACTCTGTCTTCGCCCAGATGTGTGATCAGGTGATCGAGATGTCGCAGCATTTGGTCCAGCGGGACATCCGCCAGCATGCGTCCATCATCGCGCAAGAAGGCGACCGCAAAGTTCAGCCCCACCATCCCATCACTGTCGCGTATCGCAGCCAGTTGTCGGTCGGTCAGGTTGCGGCTGTGCGGGCAAATCGCATGCGCGTTGGAATGTGTCGCAACAAGCGGTTTTGTCGAATGCCGCGCCACGTCCCAGAACCCTGCCTCATTCAGGTGCGACAAATCAACCATAATCCCCAGATCATCGCATCGGCGGACAAGCCGCAAACCGTGATCGGTCAGCCCGTCACCCGTGTCCGGTCCGCTGGGATAGCGAAAGGGCACGCCATGTCCGAAAATTGTTGGCCTGCTCCAAACCGGGCCAATGGACCGCAGGCCTGCCTGATACAACACGTCCAGCGTATGCAATTCTGGGTCGATCGCCTCAGCACCTTCGATGTGAAAAATCGCAGCCATCTGGCCTACATTCAACGTCGCCCGGATATCCTGCACGCTGCGGCAAACCTTCAGCACGCCGCGGCTTTCCAGATCAAACAGGATCGCCGCTTGCGCCATCACCACCGGAAAAGCGTCTTCCCAGTCAATCGGGTCGGGCAGCGGCAGATCATAAGTGGGTTTCGCCATTTCCTCCATCTTGAAGTCAACGTCGAGGGGCGAGGGGACGTAAACCGCGAAAAAACCGCCGCCAAACCCCCCGGTGTGGGCGGTGGGCAGGTCGATTGCGCCATCGCGGCCGGACACAAATGTTTCGGCAGCCTTCACGCCACCGGCGCGATACAACTTCAACAAAACGTCGTTATGCCCATCAAAAATTGTCGGTGAAACCGCCAAGACCGTCCCCAATCCGCCAAGCCTAGATCCCGACAACCACCTTATGCCAGTTATTTTCATCGACCAGACAAAATACTATGATATTAAATCATAGATTAATGAGAGTTACGCAGGGGCACCCATGGTCACCAAAACCTGGCATAGCTTGCCGGAATATCAGGCGCTGCGGGCCTTGATGGAAAGCGGGACCACCTCGAAGGCGGCTATTCGTCTGGGCCTATCGCAATCCGCAATTAGCAGATCCATCGCCAGCCTGGAGGCGCGGACGGGGCGCATCCTGTTCGAACGCGACGGCGGCCGGCTGCGCCCGACGAACGAGGCGGCATTGATGAACAGACGGCTTGATCCCCTGTTCGAGGCTCTTGATCGCATCGATGGACCGCCCGAAATGGCCAAGGAAACCCTGCGCATTACTGCGCCACCAACATATGCACACCGCTTTCTGGTGCATCATATCGCGACCTTTCTGCGTGCGAATCCGCATTTCTTTGTCAGCCTTGAGGTGGCACCATCCGAGGATGTCATCCGGGGCATTCTGGACGGCCGGTTTGACCTTGGTGTGACCGGGGTGGAATTGTCGCGCGATGGCGTGAAACTGACGCCCTACCGCAGATCAAGTGCGGTTTGCGCGATGGCCACGGACCACCCGCTGGCCGTGCAGGACATGATCCACCCAAAGGATCTTGATGGCCAGCCACTGATCGCATTGACCCACCGTCACGCACGCAGGGCGCAGCTGGAAAAGGTTCTGCATGGCAGCCGCGTGACGCCGCGCGTCGTTGCCGAAGCGTCCACATCCGTTGCCGCCGTGGACCTCGCCAAAGAGGGGTTGGGCATAACCATCGTCAACCCATTCCCGATCGTGCAATACCGGTCGGACGATGTTGCCTTTCGGCCATTCGTCTCGCAAATCGACTACCGAAGCTACTTCGTCACGCCCGATCAGGGTCCGACAACAAGCATCGTGCGGGCATTCATGCGGCACCTCAGGCTGCACACTGTGAAAGACACCTTCTCTGAAAAAGCGTAGGTGCTGCATGGCCAAGGTGCCGATGAGGTCTTCTTATCAGGCTTCGTTAACAGAGATATCCAATCGTCCACCGCCTGTCCGCGTCACCTCTGGCTTGGGTGGCGGGAAATTGTGATCCTGCAATTCCGCCTGCACCCAGAGCCAGTCTCGATCACCCGGCGCGCCGACTGCCATCTGGTTCACCGTAAAACGGGCCGCGCGCGGTGCTGCCACACTCGTCCCGGTTAGACGAACCATTGACCCGCTACGGGAACCTGCGCTCAACACCCCCCGCAGCACCGGACTGTCATCACCGCGCGCTGACGCATCAGGGCCGTCGCGATACGCATCTGGGGCATCGCGCGGCGGTGTTGTGGGCCCTGCGGCGGAATAGTCCGACATCTTCCCATTGCTTTGCGTCAGCGCACCAATCACCAACGGTGACTGCCCGCAGGCAAAACCACTTAGCGTACCGGCCCGTCGGACCGGGCAATCAGTGCCCGGTGGATCAACGGCAAGCGGTCCACCAAACCTGTCAAAGCGTTGATAGTCTGCATTGTCAAAGTAAGGCTGGCGACCACCGCGTCTGAAGCCGGGCAATGTATCGTCACGCTCAATCCACACCTTTACGCTTTCATCCGGCGCGATCTCGTCGGGTTTGACATCAATCTTCCAGCGGCCTGACGGTGCCAGCGGGGCAGGTGTCAGGCTTGCGGTTGGATTCAGGCTAAGCGTGATGACACCGCGGGCTGTCGGAAAGGGTTCAAAGGCAAATGATAGTCGTGCGACCTCATCGCCGTTGCCATCGAACAAGGCCTGATAGGATCCCGCCGAGATGCCCACCGGGCCACTTTGCAACCCGTCAGGTGTCGTAACGCGCACCGCGACGAACTTTGGCAGCGGGCTGGACGCGCTATAGGGCATCCACATCTGGACCTCGCTGGCCGTACGGTCATCGGGCATCAGCACAAAATCCAGCGTCTTGGCCGGGCGATTGACCGCAGCAGGAAAGGCCAGCATGGCATGGGTGCGCGACAGATTGCCGTTTCCCGCGGGCAGAAACATCCGCAATACCTGATCCGTCTCGTCGCTGGAGGGGGCAAAGTAATCTTCGATCACGCGCGCGATGGGGCTGGTGCCATCATGCGGCCCGGCAAAATTCCCATAGCTGAAATTGAAAACGGCGGGCGGGCGCGTTCCATCTGCACAGCGAAAGCGTGCAGCCTGTCGTGTCAGGCGTTGCAAGGCCAAAATCAGACTGGGAAGAATGCTCCCACCCGAAATGTCTTCGGTGACGCGTGTGGGCAGGATGGCGCAAATGATCGGGCGATCATCAGGGGCGGCATCCATTGGATACCCTGCCGCCAGCCCCATCACATGGGTTCCGTGGGATCGGCGCAGTGATGTCGGTGAAAAGGTCCCGTCGGCATAGTCGATCAGACCAGCCTGCTGATAAAAACGGTTTTCATCCAACAGCTTGGCGGTCGTATTTGAAGCGAGAAGGGCGTCAATCTGCGGTTTTTCAAGCTCACTGCCCACAGAGACCTGACCACCAATGCCGGGTGGTGTCGGCAGGATCGTCACATATTGGACCCGTGTGGAGACAGGCCCGTCACGAAAGACGTTGTTGCCAAACGCAATACCGTCATCAATCACAGCGGTAATCACCGATCCATTGGGCACGGTGATGATTGGCAGATCATCGCCTTGTATCTTGGTCGATACGTTGATGAAATCGCGATCAAGAATGGCACCAAGCTGCACCGATGCCACGCCAAACTTTTCGGGACTGGCATTCACCAGCCTCAACAGCCGTGTCCGTGCAAAGATCACGATAATTTTTGCGTCAAAAACAACCTCACGCTCTTGCGCGGTGTAGTCGGAGGGGATGTGCAGTTGCCGGGCAAAGTCGTCATCAAACTGCTGAGCAAAACGCGCAATGCTTGTGTCGCGCAGGTCTACCAGCGCTGACCACCACACCTCTTCTTGTTCAGGTGCGATGAAATTGGCTTGCTGGGCCAGCCGAAAATCAAGCGCCTCGTTCACCCCGCCTTCAGTGGCGACCGCTTCCCATTGCAGGTTTGATCGTGGCCCTTCCGGTTCCTTTGTTTGCTTTATGCGCATGGCAGGTCGCGCCATTCGGCGACGGCTTTTTCCCAAAGCCATTCCAGTGGCGCTGATTGGGATGGATGTTTGGATTTGCTGCGTTTGGTTGTTGCCCATGGTTTGTTACTTGGACCCGATTTCTTGGCTTGAAGGTCATCTGGCGCGTCATACAACTGATGCCAGTCAAAGTCGTCTGCCGCGTCAAAGCGGGTTCCGTCGAAAGATGCGCTGGTGCGGAATTGTGCGGTTGGATCGCAGTATTCATAGATAAATTCGGCAAGGGTCAAACCAAGCAACGAACCCGCGACGCTATCAACGGGAAAATGCACGCCTGCCACCGTCCGGTTGACGGCAATCCGTGATGCCAGGCGCATCATCATTTCGCCCCAGACACCATCCTGCTGGTATTGCGGCGTGCCCGAGGCCCGCAGCAATTTCCATAACAACCGCGCGGTAATAAAGCTTTCGGTCGCGTGTCCGCTGGGCAGCGACCCATGTGTTGGTGTAGGGATCATCGGCTGAACTTGCGGTGAAAACTCAATCGGTCGCTTGGCGGCCAGCGTATATTTGATCCGCATGTGATTATAATTGGCAAAGCGTAGTGCCGCGTTCAGCAACTCAATTGTGAACGGGGTGCGCGCCGGATCCATAAACACAATCGACGCCAAAAATGGCACCGGTGTGGGCAGTTGCGCCAGAATTTCTGCCGCGCGATCCTGCCGCAGGTCGGCATAACCCGACAAATACGCCATCTGGTCTTTGAACTGTTCGATGGTGGGTGCGGTCATTTCGACCAGCGGTTTGGTTTGCACCTTGGGTGGGTGCCCGGCTTTCGTGTCAACGCGCCACAGGCAGGCTGTCGCTGTCTCACCGCATTTGGCCGAAAACGTCACCCGGGTGCCAAGCTCAAACATAAAGATGCTGGAACGTACCTCAGGCGACAGGCGTTTCAGATTGGCCGTGTCTTCACAACAGCCCTGAACAATATTCGGATCAAGATCAAGCGGGGCACCGACAATACCATCGCGGGTCGTTAATAGCGCTTCGGTATTCAGCGGGCTTTCAGGCCCGCCAAAACCACCAAATCCCCCAAAACCGCCGAACCCCCCAAATCCTCCAAAACCCCCAAACCCCCCGAAGCCTCCGAAGCCGCCAAAACCACCAAATCCACCGAAACCACCTTCAGGGCCGCCGCCGCTACCATTCGCCATCCTACAATCCTCTTCCTGCAAACTTCTTTATTTGTTCATTCTGGCACACCGGTTTCACGCAGAGTAGCCGCAAAGTGTTGTCCGACTTCAAAGTTGGCACTGGGCGAGTTCCTGAGCCAAGCCCTGACACTCAGATTTGGTTGCAGGCGCAACAGCTCGCGGGTGGTCTCGCGCGCGGCTTCCTCATCTCCCAGCCGCATTTGCGCCACGGCTTTCACCCGCAACGTCGACGTATGCGTCCGGTTCATGCGAAGCGACGCCTTGGCCAAGACGACCGCGCGCTCGTAATCCTCTGCCGCAATATTCGCCGAGGCTGCCAAAGCCAAAAAGAAGAACCGATGCGGATCAAGCGGGGCCAGGTGCAAGGCGCGTTCACTGTCGCGTTTGGCGGCCTGGCCTCTGCCCTGAAAGGCAAATAATGTGCCGCGCAGCAACCGGCCGTTTGCGTCGTTCGGGTTGGCCTCTAATGCGGCATCATAGCGGTCTTCGGCTTCGTCAAGCTGGTGCAACAAGTTGGTTAAGACAAAGCCCTCACTTGTTAGGGCCAGCGCATTCTCTGGATCGATATTCAAAGCCTTGGTTGAACAGGCCAGCGCCAGTTGCGCTTCTTTTTGTGGATCATCCGACCAGCCTTGCTGCACCCGCAGAACGTGCCATCGGGCCATCCAGGACAGCGCGGCGGGTTGATCGGGGCTGCGCTCAATCAACGCTGTGAGCATTTCGCCTGCCAGTTCAAAATCTGCGGGGCCCAGCCGGTGCATCAAACCAACAGCGCCGATCAACAACGTGTAATTGCGCAGCATTGATATCGGTGTTGATCGCGCGCGTTTGACCTCGTTCAATGCGATCGACTTGCGCATTTTTGAGACGATATCATCAACCGCACCAAGCCCGCTCAGCAGGGCATCGACATCTACCTCGATACGGTCTGACCATAGAACGTTGTTGGTGCTGACTTCTGAAAACTCAAGCATCATAATGATTTGCGTGCCGTTCTTTATAAACGTGCCCGACAGCACAAAATCAGCACCCAGTACACTGCCCATCTTGGCAAGATCAGCGGTCTTCGTTCGAAACACCGTTGTCGACAAACGTGAAATTACATTGATATCGGCGGATCGGGATATGGCCGAAATCAAATCATCAGCGATGATTTCGCCCATAATCGACGTATCCTCGGCCTCAACCCGCGGGGTGAGGGGGATAATCGCGATGGTCGGCAGCAGATCCTCTGTCGCAAGATTGGGCAATAGGCGCAACGCCGACTTGTTCATACCGGCGCGGAATGCACGGACAGCATGTTTGGCATTGGGCAACATCTGATGGCCCAAATCTTCAAAGTCGAAATCCAACTCGCCGTAGCATTGATCGCGAACATCAACAGATGTCACAACCTCGGCTGACTGCGCGATTGATGACAAATTGGCGGCACGCACTTCCATCGTGTTGATGGGATTCTGCGTTGCATCGGCAAGGCCTTTTGGCACCAGATCAACGCCAATCCGATAGGCATAGCCATGCGGTGACGTACTCAGGCCCAGCGCGAAATGCAGCGCGGCAAAAACATCGGTAAACTCGAAAATCGCAGCCGTGCCATTCGCCTGGATTAAACGCCCATCGCCCGTACCGGCGATATGTTTCTCAAGACTGGCAACATCAAATTTCTGTTTTGAACTGGGCAGGTTAAGCGCTTCGATGCAAACCCAGGTCGATTTTGAGCCCGGGTTCGTGAACTGATTCCACGTTGGGGATCGTTGTTCCGTCGTCTGGGGCAGGGGCGCGTCCTGTTGGGTCGGGTGCAGTAGATATCCGACTTTTGGACGGGTTTGCAGAATCCGACGATCCGTATCATCCAACGTGCGGCGTATATCCGCAATGCACTGCGTCAGACTATCATCAGTCACGCTCACATCTTGCCAGACAACTGAAATCAGGGTCTCTTTGGTGACCGTCTGACCAAGGTTTTCGACCAGAATGGACAGGATCTGGGCAGATTGCGGTCGCAAACTGACATGGCCGCCCGCCGCATCCAAAAGGCAGTCTTGCCTGATATCATACGTGAAGTCCCCCAAGCGAACCCAATTTGGAACGTTGGTCTTACTTATCACATATGTCTCCCTAGGATTCACCCAGACCGCCAAACACAGCTAAGTAATCTCTTCCACACAACAATTTACCTTGGAAAGCGTGCCGTGCAAGCCAAATCGCGCAGATTGTTATGGAAGTACGAAAAGGTTGTGTTCACCAATTTTCAGAAAATTTCAGGTGAACTTTCAGGACTCTGGCACGACATCAAGGTTACCCCTAGGTCACCGCATCGGTCAAAGGCCCTTGATCCAGACTAAGACGCCGTCCCCGTCGAAGTCCGTTGAAGCCAGAAAGCCATGCGGCAGGAAGAAGGAAAGACGGCTGATGACCATTTTGGAATGTTCAAGTTCAGTGATTACCACAGTCGATTGTCATCGTCCCAAATCATCGTGGCCACAAGCAGGTGTGAGTGACTGCTTCGCGAGGATCAAGATGAACTCTATTGTCTTTCCGGAACCGCTTTTGGGTTCGGGAACTCCCTGCTCCGACCCATACCATAGTAGCAGACGCGGTTATTTGTGAGTTATCGATCGCGTTTGAAAATTCTAACGAGTGATATGTTTTGGTGAACCTTTCCTCGCAACCGGTGAGCGCGGATTGTTTTGGAAAGGTTCACCATTGCCATTTCAAGAAGTTATTTCAGCACCAAGAAAGGGCCCGATGCGTTATGTGTCGGGCCCATTTATATAGATTACCATGCGTCAGGGCTGCATAGTCAGACGCACCAGTCGGATGGCAGATGCACCTGTTGAAACGATTGGGACTTCGGGCCAGACACTTCGTTGCGTCAAGAAAACAGCAAGCCACCATTCAGATCCATTTTGGTGCCCGTGATGAATGCACTATCATCGCGAGCCAGAAACAGCACAAGGTTTGCCGCATCATCGACATGGCCTTGACCAGCAAAGAAGCAACGGGTGTCTCGTATATCGATCATCAAGCGCTTTTGCAGGCACTGTGGGGGGTGATGCGGTCGCAGCTGATGAGGTGTTGCGCCTGCACCTTGATCGCCTGACATCAACAATCGAGGCGATCTACACAACACATAACGCCTGTTTTAACGACTAGTTCGCGGTGGCATTTTGGACCTTTTTATCGCGTCATGTGAAATTTCCGCGTGAACGGGCAGGGACCAGTGATCCTTTGACAGTTCTCCGCCAAAGTCGTTCCGCAAATGACCCAAGCCGCTGCCCGCAAAACATTCAAGGCGTCGTCCCCGCCCGCTTGTCGCTGACAGCTTTCATGTTTGAAAACGGTTATCTTCTACGCCAGATGCCAGGTTGTTTGATCGGCCAGCTTCGACCCGCGCAGCCTGGTTTTCAAAGGGCCGGAAATCGCTTTGCGGCTTAGTGCCGTGACAGCGTAATGCATACCGTAAACACGATTGATCTCGGCGATATCGACCGAGAAGGGCGGGCCTTTCATTGCCGATTGCTCGTATTCAAAACACAGCAACAATTGAGGGGCAGCTTTTGCCAAAGCATGTACATGAGCGGCATATTGCCCCCGCACATCATGCGGTAACGCGACCAGCGCTGCCCGGTCATAAACCAGATCAACTGCGCCCAAATCTTGGGGTGTGACATCGAAAATATCGCCGACAAAGATCGTGACGTTGGCTGCTGCCATCCGGGTCAGCGGGCCATGCCGGGTCATCTGTGGGGCCACACCCAAATCGCGGAAAAGGTCAGTAATTGCACGCAGGCTCAGCTCTGCCCCGACAACGTGATAGCCTTGGGCCAGCAGCCAGGCGATATCGCGGGTTTTGCCGCAAAGTGGCACAAACACGCGGGCAGGGGCGGCAGGGGCCACCTTGTGAAGATGCGCAACAAGGTTCGGGTTCGCATCCGCCTCGTGAAAGCCGATATCGTCTTGCTCCCATTTATCGTGCCAGTATTGCAGGTCCATAAGCAGTCCTTTGCGTTGGTCAGGCAGCAGCCTCGGCCCGTTTCATTTGCTGATGTTCGTCTTCTACCAGACCAACTTTCCAATAGCCCGAGATATAGCAGTCCTTTTTAGGCAGACCTTTGGCCGTCATAAGAAAGCTGCGCAGCGCCTTGATCGCCGTGCTTTCGCCAGCAATGCAGGTCTGTACACAGCCCACGGGCCAATCCCATGATTGCACCATATCGACCAACTGGCGGCTGGGCGCATGGGTGTCGGGATGGATCAGCCAATGCTGCGTGATGCCGGTGGGGGCATCGATTTCTTGCGCGTCATTGGGATGGTTAACCTCAAAGAACGCCACCCCCAGCGCATTGCGGGGCATAGCCTCCAACGTCGCCGCAGCGACGGGCAGGGCGGACATATCAGCAGCGATCAGATAGTGATCGGCGTAGAACGCGGGCACTTTCACAGGGCCAGGCCCAGCAAATCCGCAGAATCCACCAATCTCAGCCCGGCGCGCCCAGGCAGAGGCAGGACCGGCATCGCCGCGATCAACGAAATCAATATCCATTTCGCCCGTGTCGGGGCGTATATGGCGCACAGTATAGGTGCGTACCGTCGGGCGCGGCCCATCGCGCAGCTGTGCCGCAAATTCATCCTGTGGCTGGTCAGACCTTGGCAAAAAAATCTTGCAATTCGCCCCTTCGCAGCCCGTTGGCATATCCTTGATCGCATCGCCGGTCAGGGTCACGCGGATCATGTTGCGCGTCAGGTATCGGCTGGCTGACACTTGCATCAGATGGGGTGTTTTCTTGGCTGGCTTCATGGGGTTACCTTCTAGGACTGTTAGGGGCTAAGCCACCGATTGTGCCACCTGCGGCAGGATGAAAGCGGCGTGATCGTTGGGCACAGTGTTAGTGCGCAACTGGCAATGATAGGCGGCGGACAACGACGCGTCAGTAAACACCTCGTTCACCGGGCCGCTGGCAATCGCCCGTCCGCCCGAGATGATGGTGACCGCATCCGCCACCATCGCCGTCAGGTTCAGGTCATGCATCACCGCGATCACCCCGCCGCCGCGTTTGGCAAAGTCTTGAAGGCATTTCATGACCAGCAACTGGTGCCCGATATCAAGGCTGGCCACCGGTTCATCCAGCAACAGCCAGCGTGGAACGCCATCAACAACCGGATCCCAGACCTGACAGAGCACCCGCGCCAGATGCGCCCGCTGCTGTTCACCACCTGACAGTTCCTGAAAAAACCGCTGCGCATAGCCGCCAAGGCCCACGGTCGTCAGGGCCTGCTGCACAACCGTATCCCGCTCGCCGTGAATGCCTGATCGCAGACCCATGCGCACAACCTCGATCACTGTGAAAGGAAAGGCCAGCGTCGCAGCCTGCGGCAGGACACCGCGCACGGCGGCCAGCTCCCACGGTTTGTAGTCGCCTGCATCACGTGCGTTGATCCGGACCTGCCCGGTCCAGGCAACGTCATCCGTCAGCGCCCGCAGCAAGGTTGTTTTGCCCGACCCGTTTGGCCCGACAATCGCGGTGACAGCACCCGATCGGGCGGTAAAATCGACCCCGTGCAAAATGGGTTTGTTGCCAATCTGGACCTGAATATCGCGTGCAGTGATCATCGGCTACATATCCACCACACCACGCCGACGCAGCAGTATCCATAGAAAGACCGGCGCACCCAGAACAGCCGTCACGATGCCAATGGGCAGTTCAGCAGGCGCGATGATCAGACGGCTGATGATATCGGCCCCTAACAACAGGGTTGCACCCAGCAGGGCTGCATTCAATAGCAGGGTCTCGTGGTCCGGCCCTGTGGCCAGCCGCAGCAGATGCGGTACGACGATCCCGATAAAGCCGATCCCGCCTGACACAGCGACGGCCGCGCCGGTGGCCGATGCGACAATCAGGATTGCGGCGGATTTCAACTGCTGGACAGGGATGCCCAGATGCGAGGCTGTCGCCTCACCCAAGGCCAGTGCATTCAGTCCCCGCCCTCGAAAGAGCGATGCGATAATCGCCAACCCAATCAGCGGACCGGCGATCAGCACCTTGGACCATGTGGCCCCGGCCAGCGACCCCAGGCCCCAGAATGTCAGGTCACGCAGTTGCCGGTCATCCGCCATGTAAACCAGAATGCCAGACAGCGCCCCGGCCAATGCCCCCAATGCGATACCCGCCAAAAGCATCGTTGCCACCGATGTGCGCCCGCGCCGGGTCGAGACGCGGTAAAGCGCGATTGTGGACAGCCACCCGCCCATAAATGCAGCAACAGGGACCATTGCGTTACCAACCAGGTCAGCGATCCAAAGGGGCAGTATCCCCCCGAGGACGATGGCAAGGATAGCGCCCAGACCCGCGCCCGCGCTCACACCAACCAGCCCGGGGTCAGCCAGCGGGTTACGGAACAACCCTTGCATGACCGCACCTGAGACGGCCAACGCGCCGCCCACAGCAATGCCAAGGATCAGGCGCGGCATGCGGATATCCCACAACACGACCTTTTCGATCGCCGTCAGGGTTTCGCCGCTGATGATCTTGCCAATCGCCCCCCACAGCGACGTACCGGTTGGCCCAGTCGCAAGGCTGATCACCGACACGACCCCCAATAGTAAGGCTAACCAGATATGCGCCTGCCGGGCCATTGTGCGGCGGTCAAGCGGACGTGCTGCGTCTGATATGTCGGTCGATACTGTCATGTCAGCTGTCATAAAGCGCTGCCGCCAGATCATGCACGGCATCCGCCGTGCGCGGCCCGAACCCCAACAGATAAAGCCCGTTCATGCGCACAACGGATTGCGTTTGCGCCGCAGGTGTCGTTGCAATCGCCGGCATTGCGAATAGTTCGGCATTATCAGAACCGTGATCTCCAGTGCGGTCCATCATCAGGATGACATCGGGGGCCGCGGCGCTCACCGCTTCATCACTCAGTGGTTTGTAGCCTTCAAATTCGGTGATCACATTCACTCCGCCCGCCATGGCGATGATGCTGGAAGCGGCGGTGTTCCGCCCCGACGCCATAATCCGACCGCCCTGGGTGCTGAGTATGAACAAGACGCGTTTTGGGGCGGTGCCCGCCTGTGCGCTGGCAGCCTCCTCAGCACTTTGCAATCGCAGGCTGACATCGCTGGCCAATGCGACGGCTTCAGCTTCGACATCCAGCGCTGCGCCGACGGTCATGATCTTGTCGACGATCCCTTCGGTGGAATAAGAATCCGGCACCCTGATAAAGGGGATATCGGCCGCCTCTAAAACTGCGATGGTTTCAGGCGGGCCTGCACCGTCTTCCGATATGATCAGACCCGGGGCCACGGCCAGAACACCCTCGGGCGACAGCGCACGCATATACCCCACATCGGGCAGTGCCTCTGCCTCGGCGGGGTAGCTGGATGTCGTGTCGCGGGCAATCAGCCGGTCGCCTTCGCCAAGCGCATAGATAATCTCGGTCACTGAACCGCCGATGGACAGGACGTTCTTGTCACCGTCTGCCGACGTCAGCACGGGAACGAAGCTCAGGACGGCGCAGGTCGCGGCTTTGATCAGGATATTCATGCGACCGTTTCCTGCTGCACAAGCCCGGGCAACGCTGCGACGACATCCGCCCAAGCGGCGCGGTCATCGCGACCTTCCTTGCCGACGCCAAATACTTGAAAAATCAACGCACCTTGGCTGTCGAATGCTTCCAGCGAAACGGCCATCCCGCGTTTGGTCGGCTTCTCAACGGCCCAAACCTCCGCCACATGATCACCACGCAGATGCAGGTTAAAGCGGGGATCCATGACGTTTTGCCAAGGCCCCATCGGGCGCAGGGTCTCAATGGGTCCGCTGTGTATCTGGATGCAGCCCCTGTTCCCGGTAAAGACCATCACCCCGATGCCTCGCGCTGCAACGGTTTGAAGCGCCTGATCCACGGCATCAGGCGACAGCGGCCGCACAAATGGCGCGCCCGCGATGCGGTAGGCGCCAAGACGGTTCATCTTGAGCTTGCTGGTCAGGCGCATGAACTGATGTGTGTCGGTCATGCGCGCCCATTCCTTGCGCAGAATATCGACATTGGTGGCCTCTGCCTTGGGCGCTTCGGGCGGTTGGCGCGGGGTTGTGGCAATGGTTTGGCTTTGATCCGCCAACGACCCGGTGGCGCGATAGGCTTCCCAGGCCTTATGGCCCTGTGGGGTACGGATAAAAATTTTATGCACGGCGTCACCAGCGGCATCAAAGACCTGCACGCTGCGGCGCATCTGTTCATCAGTGTGCTTTTCCACTAGAAACGCATGTTTCCAATGCGACGGGAAAATCCGCAGATCAATGTCTTCTGTCAGGACCATCGCCGCATGCCCGCCGGCGTGGTAATTGTCGTAAACGCCAACCTTTTCATGCACGCAGCTTTCATTGCGGGTAAGCGCCATGACTTCGCCCAGTTGCATCGCAAGTGCCATGATCTTATCGGGATGCGCATCAATACGGGTCACCAGGTCACCGCAATGGGCAGCCATCAAAGCGGCCTCGCTGATCCCCAGCTTCTGGGCCAAATCCCGTTCGCGGGTTTTCGGGTTTTCCAAGTTCGCTGCGCGAATCTGTTCGGGTATGAGGGGTTTGTGATGTGCCATAGTCTACCTTGCTGTGATGCGGCGAAGAAAAGGTATGGCTTGGCCGGGAATGCAGTTGGCCTGGCTAGGGTCGGGTTGTGACACCCGAAACTCTATTCTTGACTGATTTACTAGGATTTAGTCCGGCAATGCAAGGGGGGTCTTTGTACAATCTGTTACCAGTCTTGAAATGTGTTTCATTTTGGTTGCTTGACCTTGCTGCGCCCGAACATCGTAAAGGTTAATATAATGTTGACTCTTTTAGTCAGCATTATTAAGCGCGTTATTGCAAAAGCATGTGGCCAGCTTCCCCGCCAGCAGAAACAGCTGAGAAATGATTGGGAAGTTTATGCAAATCAGCAAATCAAGACGACAAATTCTGTTGACATCAGTGGCCATGTTGGCGGCACTCTCGGTGCCCGCAACCGCGCAGGATGTAGACGAAACATTCACGCCGCTGGGGCGAATCGTTGTGGGGGCGGGCGTCGAAAAAGTGGCGATTGACGCGCCGCAATCCATCTCTGTTCTGGAAGAAGACGACATCGCAGAGGTTCAGCCGGGCACCATTGGCGACGTGTTGGAACGCAGCCCGGGGGTGTCCACGGTCGGGTCAGAATCGCGGTTTGGTGAAAGCCTGAATATACGGGGCATTGGCGGCGGCACATCAGCAGATGAACCGCGGATCGTCACGCTGATTGATGGGGTGAAAAAATACTACGAATCCTACCGGCAGGGGTCATTGTTCACCGATCCGGAGTTTTTCAAGACGGTCGAAATCCTGCGTGGTCCGGGGTCATCAACGCTGTATGGGGCAGGGGCGTTGGCCGGGGTCGTTTCACTGGAAACCAAGGATGCGTCTGACTTCCTTGAACCGGGCGACCCGTTCGCACTTGATCAGAAACTGGAATATCGCAGCAATGGCGAAGGTGTCGAATCCGCGACATTCCTTGCTTTCGCGCCTGATGATCAGCTCGATGTGCTGATCGGCTTTATCTATGACGACAGCGATTTTATGGAAAGCGGCGATGGCGAACAGATTTTCGGCACCAAAATCACCGAAAATAACACGCTGCTGAAAGGCAGCTATACGTTTGGCGATGCAGGCGAACACGCGGTCGAGGCAGGGTATATCCGGTATCAGGGCAAGGCAGATGACCAGTTGCTCGATATCATCGACAATGTCAGCTTCTTTGGCACCGTTGATCGCGAGGTCATCGATACGACCGCCTTTGTGAACTACCAGTTCAATCCGGTGGATAATGACCTGATTGATCTTCAGGTGCAGCTTTCCTACGGCAAATCTGAAAACAACATCACCGATTTTCAGGCTAGCCCCGGTATCCTGTCCAGCTTCGACACCGATTATGCCTATGAGGGCACAGGACTGCGGATCGAGAACACGGCACAGTTTTTCGGGGACAGCTTTGAAAGCTACCTCACAGCCGGGATCGATATTGGGACACAGGATCGGATCAGTACCCGCGCGTCGGCCGCCAATGCTGCATTTCAACCAGAGGGGACAACCGACACTGTCGGCCTGTTCGCCCAGAACGAACTGATCTGGGATGACCGCCTGACCGTCTTGGCTGGTGCCCGTGTTGATTTTCAGGAAACAAAACCCGGCGATCTGGTGCCGTCGGACAAGAAAGTCAAAGACCAGGGGCGCGCAGCCACTTTGGCATTGCATTATCAGGCCACTGATCATTTCGCGATCTTTGGATCGGCATCTTATACAGAACGCTTGCCGGTGGTGGACGAGCTTTATGACAGTCGGGCAACCAGCGGCGGCGCGGATCAGGTCTCGGCCGGCACCTTGGAAAACGAGGAAAGCCGGAATATCGAGCTGGGGCTGGCCTACAACCAGAACGACGTGATCAATGCGGGCGATCAGCTTTCCTTCAAAACGGTCGTGTTCCGCAACAACCTCGATAATCTGATCGGTCGTAACAATGACGGGGCCGCCGGAGACCCGGTCTTTGTCAATATCGACGAAGCCTATATTCAAGGCGTGGAACTGGAAGCGGCCTACGAATCCGAAACCTTCTTTGGGTCGCTGGCCTACACCATGCTGGAGGGCGAAAACGAAAGTGACCCTGCCTCACTGAACCCAAATCTGGAAAACCGGATTCCGGCTGACACTATCGTGCTGTCACTGGGCACGCGTTTTCCTGCCGCCGATCTGGAACTCGGCTGGACCGGTACCTATTACGACAGCAAAAGCCGATCGCAGGCTGGCATGATGGGCGTGACCACAATCGATACGCCCAGCAATCTGATCCACGATGTCTATGCGGCATGGACGCCTGACGAAGGCATCTTTGAGGATCTGACCCTACGCCTTGGGGTTACCAACGTGGCCGACGAGGACTACCGCACGCATCTGCAAAGCGAGGCGATCCGGCGGGCAGGGCGCAGCATCAACCTGTCAGTGTCGCGGACATTCTGATGATACGGAAAACGATGCTGTTCCTCGCGTTTTGCGCCACCTGTGTTGCGGCACCCGCCGCAGCAGAGGATGGCGTTTTACGGGTCGAACTGAACGCCGCTGAAACAACCGATACGTCCTGCCGCCTGTCGTTTCTGATCGAAAACACCCATGGCGCCGACATCTCTCAGGCGGTCTACGAAACGGTTCTGTTCAACGCTGATGGTGAGGTCGATCAACTGACCTTGTTCGATTTTGGTACATTGCCCACGGGTCGCCCCCGCGTGCGCCAATTCGAAGTGCCGGGGCTGGCCTGCAATGATTTGTCGCGTCTGCTGATCAACGGGGCAAGCACCTGCAAGGCTGGTGATCTGGGCGCTGATGTCTGCGCTGCGACACTGTCGCTTAGCAGTCGCACCGCAATTGCACTGCTGGGATAAGGAAAGCAAAACCATGTTCGCACCGCTGCAAAGCATCATCGACACCGGCGGCCCCGTGGTCGCCATTCTGCTGGCGGTTTCGGTGCTGGCCCTCGCCGTGACATTCTACAAGATCATCCAGTTTCGGGCCGCCGGGGTGGGCAGTCACCTGGTCCTGCAACGGGCGCTGACCTTATGGGACGGCGACAAGCGGGACTTCGCAATGACAGAGCTGGCGCGCAGCAAGAACTACCTCGCGCCGGTCGTTCATGTGGGGTTTTCAGCACAGAGCCAAGAACCCGGCATTCTGGCCGACAGGCTTGAAGCCGAGGCCGAAGGGTTGTTCATGCAGTTGGAACGCGGGTTCCGGTTTCTTGACAACGTCGCGCAACTCGCCCCGCTTTTGGGGCTATTTGGTACGGTTCTCGGGATGATTTCCGCGTTCCAGGCGCTGCAAGAGGCGGGCAATCAGGTTGACCCGTCGATCTTGGCAGGCGGTATCTGGGTCGCACTACTAACCACTGCCGTTGGGCTTGCGGTAGCCATGCCGACATCGTTGATCCTGTCATGGTTCGAACAGCGCATGGATGCGGAACGGGTGTTCGCAGGTCAGGCGATCCAAAGGATTGTATCACCCAAAGGTGCCTGTGATCCGGTGACGGCTAATGCGGCATAGGCACGGCAAACGACGCCTTTCGATGACATCGCTGATTGATGTCATCTTCCTGTTGCTGCTGTTCTTCATGCTATCCTCGACCTTTTCCAAATACGCAATGGTGCCACTGCCAATTGGCACGGCCGGGGCGGTGACGCCTGACGCATCACCGGTTTTTGTCAAAGTGGATGTGGATGCCCTGACGCTCAATGGCGAGGCGGTTCAGCTAACTGATTTGGCCGCTGCCATGACCGCTTCAGCCCCGACCACGGCAATCATCGCCCTTGGCCCGGATGTCAGCGCACAGCGGCTGACAGACGTGTTGGCAGCTTTGCGCGGCGTTGAAAACCTCGCCTTGAACGTGCTGGTGCCGTCATGAAACCACGACGCCAGAAATCGAAACCGGAACCGACAATCGCGCTGATCAACGTTGTTTTCCTGATGCTAATCTTTTTCCTGATCGCAGGCACCCTGACGCAACCTCTTGATGGTGACCTGCAACTGGTCTCGACCCGTGATCTGGATACTGCTGCACCGCCCGACGGGCTGATCATCCATGCGGATGGGCGGATGCAGGCAAACGGGGCAGGGGTGGCGGCGGTCGGTGCCTTTTTGGCGGCGCAACCTGACGGTCCCATACACCTGATCCCCGACCGGGCCTTGCCCGCCAAAACACTGCTGCAGATCGGGGCGGATCTGCGCGCAGCAGGGGCCGAAACGATCCTGATCGCGACCGAGACGACGTTGCCATGATTACGCGGTCACACCCGTTGATGGGGGGATGCCTGATTGCAGCCTTGGGGGTGCATCTGGTCGGTTTCACAGGGTTTGCCAAGAATGACAGCCCCCAAATCGCCGCTTCGGGCACGCCGGCCGCGGCCAAGATGGGCGCGGCATTTGCCGACCTGACGGCGGGGGTCATGCTACCCGTCGAAACTGCGTCGCTGACCCCGACAGCAAAACCAGAAACCGCCGCCAGCATGGTTGTTCGGGCAGAAATTGCGGGGGTCACCGCCGTGATCCCAACACCGACGTCCACAATATCACCAACGGCAGAGGCTATCGCGCCACAACCACCCGTTACCGCAGCGCCGCCAAGCCGCCAGGCCACAGCAATTGCACCCGTAAACGCCACCCAGCGGCTGCAAGCCCTGACAGAGGCGGCACCGAGCAGATCATTGCGGCCCATCGCCCGGCCACTACAGCGGCGCGGCAATGCAAGCCAGGACGCGGTGGCAGGCGCAAGCAGCAATGCGAATAAACAAACCGCCGCACGACAATCCGGATCAAACGCCACAACACAGCCATCCGCTGCGCAAAACAATGCGGCCGCTGCAAACTACGCCGGTGTTGTGCTGCGGCAGATCTCAAACGTGCGGCGACGGCGGACGCCCGAACGCGGCGTTGCGGTCGTGGCCTTTACCATCGGCGGGAATGGCAGGCTGACAAATGTCAGCATCTTGCGCAGTTCTGGCAACAGGCAGGTGGACCGCTTCGCACAACAGGTGATCCGGCAAGCAGCACCTTTCCCACCACCTCCCACAGGCGCGCGCACAAACTGGCAACTCGAAATCGAAGATCAGTGATCACACCGTGTCTTGGTGGTGAAGGAACATGAGCAACACCAACACGCGGCAGCATCGGAACGGTGGGCAGACTAACCGGCGCCTTTGAAGTGGCGCGTGGAATCCCTGATAGCTTGCGGCGGATGTCGAAATGCAGCATCCCCAACGACTGCGCAAAATCCAGCCTGGGCCGTTTCCGATTACGCGGAACCGTCCTGCGAGTTTGACGTATTGTAGCCCCGCGAGATCTGCTATGTGCGCGACATTCGCGCATCTGGCAAATTACACTGGTTGAAAGATATGGTGTCCAAAAAGTTGTTGATATTGGTTTTGGCGACGGCTTGTTGTCTGACTGCTTGCACGCGCCAATCACAATCGGGTGGGGCGCTCGCATCTGCATCTGATATCAATTGCATGGCGCGGGCCATGTATTTTGAATCCAATCGCTCCAGCCGGGATGGGATGATCGCGGTGGGAAGCGTTGTCATGAACCGTGTGCAGTCTGATGATTTCCCGAACTCAGTATGCGCTGTCGTCAGTCAGAAGAACCAGTTTGCACCGGGTGTGATGCGCAGATCCTTCGACGGGCAGGGGCAAGCACTAGCCAAGGCATCAGCGCGGGCCGTACTGTCTGGCGAGTTGCATCCGAACATCGGGGACGCAAGATTTTTTCATGCCGCGTGGTATGATGCCAATTTCAACAACATCCACTATGTCCTGACAGCTGGGGGAAATGCTTTCTATGAAAAGCGGCGACCTGAGAATGTAACGTCACCAGATCCGCTTCCGCAGATTGAGGGTATCACAGGCTAAGAGTGGCCGTGCAATGCCATCATCTACGAACTCCGACATCTCCTTACAGCTGATGTTGCAACCAAGTAGAAATGTCACCCGATCTGCAAAGCAGAAGTATCAGCACGAGGCGCGACAGTAGCAAGGCTTAGCAGCCCGGAGACCTCAAACATCGTAGGGCTGAAAAGCCTTGCGGGACTATTCGTCAGAACTGTCGTAAATGTCGAAGTCGATTGTCAGTTTGGCTTCAAGCCACTTTGCAAGCTTACGGCGTTCATCAAGCTTCAGGTGGCAGTAGTGTCTTCCCATTCTTCATACTCCATGCAACTCTTTGTTTTGTTACAGAATTTGCACTTCGTTTGTGAATCCACCGCTATACATCCATAATTCGCATAATCAGTATTATGTTATATTCTCAACAACGTTTCAATTAACCTCAAACAGATCCCTTGTGTAGGTCTTGTCCACAACGTCTTGAATTTCATCGGTTATACGATTTGCCAGGATCAGGTCGGCAGCGGCTTTGAACGTATTGAGGTCTGTCTCAACGTGGCTGTGAAAGAAATCATCCTGATCCAAAACCGGCTCATAGACGATGCATGTGATGCCCTTGGCTTTGATCCGCTTCATGATGCCTTGGATGGAACTGTCCCGGTAGTTATCGGACCCGGCTTTCATGACCAGCCGGTAAATACCGACAACCTTTGGGTTTTTCGCGATGATCTGTTCGGCGATGAAGTCTTTGCGCGTGCTGTTGGATTGCACGATGGCGGCGATCAGGTTTTGCGGAACCTGTTCGTAATTCGATAACAGCTGTTTGGTATCCTTGGGTAGACAATATCCGCCATAGCCGAAGGATGGATTGTTGTAGTGGCTGCCGATACGTGGGTCGAGGCAAACACCTTCGATCACCTCGCGCGCGTCAAGTCGATGGGCCATTGCATAGCTATCAAGCTCGTTGAAATAGGCGACGCGCATTGCCAAAAAAGTGTTTGAAAACAGCTTGATCGCTTCTGCCTCGGTCGATTTTGAGAACAGGACAGGCATGTCCTTGTCAATCGCACCATCGACGAGCAATTGGGCAAAGGCCCGTGCGGCATCGGTATGCGCACCGACGACGATCCGGGATGGATGAAGGTTGTCCTCCAACGCTCTGCCCTCGCGTAGAAATTCGGGCGAAAAGATGATACCGTCATAATTGAGTTCTTGACGTAGCTCTGCCGTGAAACCAACTGGAATCGTTGATTTAATCACGATCGTTGCATTGGGCGCGATCTGGCGCACATCGGCAATAACAGACCGAACGCTGCTTGTATCAAAAAGGTTCGTTCTGGGGTCGTAATTCGTGGGTGTCGCCACGATAACGAAATCAGCGCCATCATATGCGGCACCCGGCTCTGTTGTCGCGCTCAGGTCAAGTGTCTGTTCCGCCATGAAAGACCGCATCATGTCGTCTTCAATTGTCGGGCGGCGGTTATTGACGTCGTCGACCCGACCCTGATCAATATCAACGGCAACAACTGTGTTATGCTGGGCCAACAGAACCGCATTGGACAGCCCGACATAGCCCAGGCCCGCTACCGCAATCTTCATCTCAGGTTTCCTTGTTACTTTGCGTATATTTGTCGTTACAGCACCACGCCAAAACCAACAATTTGTTTTCTGCGCATCTGCCAGCCGCCATGCCGAACGGGGCCCCTGCCCCGGGTTCACCAATGATTCCTCTTTTGATCAAGTAATCAAAAGTGTTAGAGGATGACCATGAGCCAATCTATCCTTATCCTGAACGGTCCGAACCTCAACCTGCTGGGCACGCGCCAGCCAGAGGTTTACGGCACCACCACGCTCAGCGACATTGAAGCCATCTGCATGCGCAAGGCTGATGCGCTGGGGGTTTCCATGTCCTTTATGCAGTCCAACCATGAAGGCGCATTGGTCGATGCGCTTCATGATGCCAAGGGCACGCATGATGGGGTCGTTTTGAACGCCGGGGCCTATACGCATACATCAGTGGCGATCCGGGACGCGATTTCCGCGACCATGCTGCCAGTGATCGAGTTGCACCTGTCAAACATCCATGCGCGCGAAGAGTTCCGGCATCACTCGCACATTGCGGCTGTTGTCGTTGGTCAGATTTGTGGATTTGGCGCACAGGGTTATCCGCTGGCGATGGATGCGCTGATCACCCATCTGGGAGAAGACAAATGAGCGATTTTGTCAAACATCTGGACCGGCTGACAAATGCCCAGACGGTCGAGGAGTTGTGGGATCTGCACACCAAGCAGATGCAAACCTATGGGTTTGACAGGCTGATGTACGGGTTTACACGCTATCGGACCTCCAGTTCATTGGGTGATCCGCAGGATTGGGTGCTGCTATCCACACAAAGCCCCGAATATATGAAGGTCTTCTTTGACGAAGGACTCTACTATCACGCCCCGATGCTCAAATGGGCCCTGGCCAATGACGGTGCCTGCAGCTGGCGCTGGATGATGAACATGAGCCGGATCGACAATCTGACACCTAGCGAAAAGCGGGTGATGGAGTTCAACAAATCCATGGATGTGACAGCCGGCTATACGGTCAGCTTCCGTTCAATCTCGGAACGCACAAAGGCGGCGATTGCGCTGACGGCAAAGGCTGGTCTGACCCAGGATGCCGTTGAACAGACCTGGGCCAAACATGGTGACGAGATTATCGTGATGAACAATGTCATGCATCTCAAACTGCTGACCCTGCCCTATTCGGGCGAACGGAACCTGACCAAGCGACAGCGCGAAGTGCTGCAATGGGTTGGGGATGGGAAGACAACGCAGGATATCGCCATTCTGCTGGGGCTGACGGCTGCGACTGTGGAAAAGCACCTGCGGCTGGCGCGCGAGGCGCTGGATGTGGAAACAACGGCGCAGGCCGTCCTGAAAGCGGCCTTTTACAACCAGATGTTCATCGTGGATGCAGAAATCTAGCCTGCATCTTGCGCAGCAATCTTTCGTCTGACGTCGGGTGAAAAGTTCGCAACTTGCGTCTTGAGTAAGGTTTCCCTGACTTTCGTTGCGCCGTGTAAATTGGCAAATTACTCATGTTCCGTGAGTGGTGGCCTAAGGCCTGGGAACAGCGACAAGCACCCCTTGTGATTGCAAGGCACTGCTGATCGTGCCGGGTAACCGGACGCTGATATCCTGGGTTTGCCCAACGATATCAGCACTTCGATGTATGCCTGTCACCGTCCCAAACTCGACAGGCATGATAAACATCGCAGCGGCACCGCATTTCTCCCGAGTGCGGTGCCGCGTCGTTTTCGCCCCATAAAATCAGATGTCCGGACACGAAATCTCTGGCGTTCGGACACGGAATTTGTTGAATCAATGTGGTAAATGACTCTTTTCATTCCCTGTGGCCGCCAAAGGACAAGCACGGATGACCAAGAAAACCGAATCCCTCGAACTGCGCCTTTCACCGGAACTGAAGGATGCGCTGAGCACTGTCAGCAAATCACGCGGTGCCCCAATGAGCCAGATCGTCAGGTCCCTGGTCGAACGTGAGGTCAATGGCGGATCACACGCAACAACCGCTGAAAAGGGATCGATCATGACCAACCCCACCTTTGCCCGCGTCGTCGCAGCCAGCGTCGTCATCCTCGGCATTGCCAGCCTATCGCTGATCGCCGAAACCTCGCCCGCATCCGCCGGTGCCACCGCCCGCATGACCTTTGCCGAATTTGACCGTAATGGCGACGGTGCCGTCACGCCGGATGAATTCTACGCCGTGATGTCCGGCTGGGATGCGGAGGTCATCGAAGAGGAGGATCCCTTTGCCCTGCCCGCCGCTTGCGCGGCCGTGTTTGACGATACGGAGGATGACAAGACCAATAGCGACAACCTGTTCGCCGAATATGATCTCGATCAGGACGGTACGGTGTCATTCGACGAAGTCCGCGTCGCGACAGAGGCGCAACTGACCATGCAGTTCCATGACATGGACGAAAACGGTGATGGGCTGCTCAGCATGGATGAAACACTGGACCAGCCGCTGACCGTTGCAGAGCTGGTCGCGGATGATATCCCAAATGACTGTGCCGAGGCGCTCGTCGCACAGGAGGCCGAATTCCTGGCGGAATACGGCGAAGACTTTGATGATCCGGTCGAACAGCGTATCCAGTTCGCTGCGATGGATGTAAACATGGACGGTCACATCACAATGACCGAATATCTGGAAAACAACTAAGCCAGCCACTCACCCCGAACGAAAAAGCCCACCGGCACAACCGGTGGGCTTAATGTTTCGCTTGGAATGCGGCTTAGCCGTTCAGCTTGGCCACTTCTGCGGCGAAGTCTTCTTCGACTTTCTCGATGCCTTCACCAACGGCAAGGCGGACAAAACCGCTGACTTCAACACCGGCTTCTTCGGCTGCCTTTGCAACCGTAAGGTCAGGGTTCACCACGAATTGCTGGTTCAGCAATGTGACCTCGGCCATGTATTTCTTCATGCGGCCGATGATCATCTTTTCGATCACTGCTTCTGGCTTGCCGCTCTCACGGGCGATATCCATCTGGACCTGCTTTTCTTTCTCGACAACTGACGGATCAAGATCAGCCTCGGACAAAGACGCCGGGTTGGCAGCAGCAACGTGCATGGCAACCTGACGGCCAAATGCAGCATTGTCGCCTTTCAGCGCCACCAGAACACCAATCGCGCCCATGCCATCGGCGGCAGCGTTGTGGACGTAAGTGACCACTGTATCGCCTTCCATGGATGCCATACGACGAACCGACATGTTTTCACCGATCACGGCAACCGCATCAGTCACTGTCTGCTCAACCGTCTTGCCGCCCATGTCAGCCGCTTTCAGCGCATCCAAATCGGACACGCCCAATGCGACGTCAGCAATGCCAGCAACCATTTTCTGGAAGTCAGCGTTCTTGGCGACAAAGTCGGTTTCAGAGTTCACTTCAACCGCAACACCTTTGCCGTCCTTGACCGCAACAGCGACAAGACCTTCGGCGGCGGTACGGCCTGATTTCTTTGCGGCCTTGGCAAGGCCCTTGGTGCGCAGCCAGTCAACGGCGGCTTCCATGTCGCCGTCGTTTTCTGTCAGCGCCTTTTTGGCGTCCATCATGCCTGCGCCTGTGCTGTCGCGCAGATCTTTCACCATTGCAGCGGTGATTGCCATGTTACTTCTCCTTGGAGGTATTGGAATGTCTGCGGGCGGGGATAAGCCCCCTGCCCGACTGTTTTATGACGGCTTAGGAAGCAGGCGCTTCTTCGGCTGGTGCGGCATCAGCTGCGGCTTCTTCAGCGATGACTTCTTCGGCCAGCTCTTCCATGGCACCCATGTCAACGCCAGCAGCACCCAGTTGCGCAGTCATACCGTCAAGGGCCGCACGGGCCGCCAGATCGGTGTAAAGCGCGATGGCACGGGCCGCGTCATCATTGCCGGGGATGATGTAATCAACACCATCGGGCGAACAGTTGGTATCGACCACGGCCACAACCGGGATGCCCAGCTTCTTAGCTTCTGCGATGGCCAGATCTTCTTTGTTGACGTCGATGACGAACAGCAGATCAGGTGTACCACCCATTTCGCGGATGCCGCCCAGGGACGCTTCCAATTTGCCCTGCTCACGCTCCATGCCAAGACGCTCTTTCTTGGTCAGACCGGCGAAACCGTTGGCAGCAGCTTCATCAATGGTCTTCAGCCGGTTGATGGACTGCGAAACAGTCTGCCAGTTGGTCAGCGTGCCACCCAGCCAGCGGTGGTTCATGTAGAACTGGGCGGATTTTTCAGCCGCTTCCAGGATTGGCTTTTGCGCCTGACGCTTTGTGCCGACGAACAGGACGCGACCGCCCTTGGCCACAGTGTCACGGATGACCTGCAGCGCCTGGTCCAGCATTGGAACCGTCTGTGTCAGGTCCATGATGTGGATGCCGTTGCGGCTGCCGTAAATGTAAGATTGCATCTTTGGGTTCCAGCGCGCTGTCTGGTGACCAAAGTGGACGCCAGCCTCAAGCAACTGACGCATGGAGAACTCAGGAAGAGCCATGTCGTTTTTCCTTTTCCGGTTTCAAGCCTCAGCGGGGGATCAGCGTTTTGCCAACCGGTGGATCGTCTGGGATGTCTCCCCACCCGACCCGCCCCCGCCTGCGGGATTTAGTGAGCGCGCTATAGCGAGCGTTTGTTGGGGTTGCAAGCCTTGTGTTGTGTTCCGTGCAGGTATTTTGGCAGGGCACGCCGCGTAAACGGTCTGACCGGTGCGGACACAGCAAAGAATGACGATGGCGATTTTACCAGGGTCGAAATTGTGCAGAAAGATGCAGGCGCGGGCAGATTGGCGGTAACAGCCTCTGACATTGCTGACGATGTCGATGCCAACGGTGTCAGCGTTCGGTAAGGTTTGGCCGGTCCGCTTTTACGGACCGGCCACCCTATTCATAAAAAGACGCGTTCGATGAACCAATAGGCCCCGACAAACGCAATCGCGATGGAACAAGGGATCGCGACAATGCGGCGATAGGCCTCCATTTGGTCACGCAGCTGGATCGACAGGGCGCATAGCACAAACACCGCCGCCAGCGGGGCTGCAAACAGCCAAACCGGATTTTCCAGCAGGGTCGCAAGGCTGGCAGGGTTCAGCAAAGCCAGTGCAATGGCGACAACCAGCAGCACACCGTAAAGGGCAAAACCTTGCCCCACTTCGTTTTCGCCGCGATCAACCCGCAGGGCCTGCCAGACACATAGAAACATGACCGCGATCACGGCCAGTTGTCCAACTTCAACACCGACGTTGAAACCGATCAGCGCGGGGACAAACGTGCCATCGGGCAAACCGAAATCACCCAGAACCGATGCAAAGCCCAGCCCGTGCAGTAACCCGAAACCAAAAATGACAAAGGGTCGCCAGCGACTGATCCCTCTGGCCCAGATATTCTCGACCGCGACAAAGACGATTGATGCGGCAATCAACGGCTCCACAATGCTGCCAGGAATATTGACATAACCCAAGGCGGCAAGGGCCAATGTGATGGTATGGGCCAATGTAAACAGGGACACCTGCACAATCAGAGGACGCATCTGTGCGGCGAGGAAAAACAGACCCAACACAAACAGGATGTGATCCAGCCCCTTGGGAACGATATGATCAAAACCGACAGGGATATAACGCAGAAAACTCTCCCACCCGGTCGCCTGATCGCCACCGGCTAGCTGAATGGGATCGCTGATCGCACCCGCCTCCAGATAGCCATCATAGGGGGCGTCAACGCCCATCTGTCGGACAACCAGCACCCCAAATGCAGCGTCCCAGCCAAATTGAACGCGCTCCGCGCTCTCTGGCAAGGCGGCGGAAAACACGATTTTTGACGGGCGGACCAGTTCGACATTGCCAACCGGGCCCACCGCAACCTCCTGCAATTCAGGGGTCATGGCCATGCCATCAGCATTCAGTGTGATTGCAGCTGCCATTTGCGGCCAAAAGCCACGAAACCGCTCTTCCAGTGCCTCTGGTGTCAGGGCACGTAAGGCGTCGTAGTTTTCGGCCTGCGGGGCATTGTTCGTATCCTCAGTCGCGGTCAGATCAATACCGGCGACAAAGCTTTCAAGGTTCGCCTCCATCTCGAAAACAAGTCGGCCATCAACCTCGGTCATATCGGTGATCGACGGCAAAACCTCATGCGCATAAGCCGTTGCCAATGTCGTGAACCACAGCATAACGGCGCTTGACAATACCCTTAGGAACGACACCCTAGAGCCAGTGAAAAAGGATAGATTCATGCGCATTCTTGCCCTCATTCTTGCCATCAGCACCACGCCGGTCGCCGCACACGAGCTATGGATCGAACCATTGGCTTATCAGGTTGCGTCGGACGGCCGCCTAGAAGCGGATATTGTCAATGGCGAGGAATTTGAAGGGGTCATCTTGTCCTTTTTGCCGCAAAGCATCGAAAACTTTGTTGTCTTCGCCGGGGAAGAGGCCAAGCGGGTCCAGGGACGTCCCGGGGACAAGCCCGCGTTAAACCAGGATGCACTGGCCGAAGGGTTGAATATCGTCGCCTATCAGGCCCGGGTCGCGACGCTGAACTACCCCAACTGGGCGAAATTTCAGAAATTCGTCGATCACAAGGACCTCGGCGATGTGCGCAGCCTGCACGACGCGCGCGGTCTGCCCGAAGATGACTTTGATGAGGTTTACGGGCGCTTCTCCAAGGCGCTGATCGGCGTTGGCGCGGCGGCAGGCAGCGACCGGCGGGTCGGGTTGGAAACCGAACTGGTTGCCCTGACCAACCCCTACACCGATGATCTGGCCGATGGGATGCAGGTGCAACTGCACTACCGCAACGGCCTACGCAGCAATGAACAGATTGAAGTCTTTGAAAAGGCGCCCGACGATACGGTCGAAATCACCCTCTACCGGACCGATGACAACGGGATCGGCACATTTCCGGTCAAACCGGGCCACGCCTATATGGTCGATGCGGTGGTGCTGCGCGAACCCAGCGATGCACTTGCCGCCGATACCGGGGCAGTCTGGCAAACACTTTGGGCAAACCTGACATTTGCGGTGCCGGAGTAGCTTGCCCTTCCCGCCCCGCTCGGCCAAAAGACGGCAATGACAAAAACACCTGATATCCTGTGCATCGGCTCCGTCCTGTGGGACGTGATCGGGCGTGCCGCCAGCCATATGCGCGTGGGCTCTGATGTGCCGGGGCGGATCACGCGGCTGCCGGGGGGCGTGGCGATGAACATCGCCATGACACTGCGCCGTTTTGGCATGACCCCTGCCCTGCTGACCACTATCGGACGTGATGTCGAGGGCGATGAACTGGTGGCCGAAGCGACGCGCATGGGCATGATCTGCGACCATATCTATCGGTCCGAGGATCTGCCCACTGATGTCTATATGGCCGTCGAGGGCGCCAACGGCCTGATCGCCGCCATCGCCGACGCGCATTCGCTGGAGGCCGCAGGCGACAAGATTTTGCGCGCGCTCGACAACGGGGCGCTGGGGTCGCCAGACAAACCCTTCGCTGGCCCAGTGGCGCTTGATGGTAACCTGACCGAAGAGCTGCTGCAGGATATCGCGCACTCTCCACTCTTTACGCAGGCTGACCTGCGTGTCGCACCCGCCTCCCCCGGAAAAGCGGAACGTCTGCTGGCGCTGTTGGATCACCCCTCGGCCACGATCTATGTGAACCTCGAGGAGGCCGGGTTGCTCTGCCAGACGACATTCGACGATTCAGAAACCGCAGCCGAGGCCCTGATCAAACGGGGCGCGCATCGGGTACTCGTCACCGACGGTGGAAAATCCGCCTCGGAAGGCACGGCAGGCGACATCATCACCCAAACCCCGCCATCGGTCATGGTGACACGGGTGACCGGCGCCGGTGACACCTTCATGGCCGCACATATCGCGTCGGAAGCGCAGGATATGAACCGGGCCAACGCGCTCACCCGGGCGCTGAACGCGGCTGCCACCTACGTGTCCGGAGAAACACCCCTATGATCCCCATCCAGTATAGCGCGGAGGTTGCGGCCGCCCGCGACACCGGCGGTCCCATTGTCGCACTCGAAAGCACGATCATTACCCACGGCATGCCATTCCCCCAGAACGTGGAAACCGCGCGGCTTGTCGAACAGGACGTGCGCGATCATGGGGCCACACCCGCGACCATTGCCGTCCTTGACGGGGTCCTGCATATCGGGCTGGAGCCCGACCAACTGAACACGCTTGGCCAGGCAGAAAACGTCGCGAAACTCTCGCGCGCGGATATGGCCGCCTGCATTGCTACGGGTGGCACCGGGGCCACCACTGTTGCTGCCACGATGATCGCGGCCCATCTGGCGGGTATCCATGTCTTTGCTACCGGTGGCATCGGCGGGGTGCATCGCGGGGCCGAGGACAGTTTCGACATCTCAGCCGACCTGCAGGAACTGGCGCAAACACCGGTGACGGTCGTTGCCGCCGGCGCCAAGGCCATCCTTGATCTGCCAAAAACCTTCGAGGTGCTGGAAACGCTCGGCGTGCCGGTGATCGCCTATGGGCAGGACAAGCTGCCGGCCTTCTGGTCGGCACAATCGGACATGGTGGCCCCCTTGCGAATGGACGACGCCACCCAGATCGCCAAGGCACAGCAGATAAGAACAATGATGGGGTTGAAAGGCGGGCAACTGGTCACCAACCCAATCCCGCAAAAAGATGAAATTCCCGCCGCGACCCTGGCCCCGATCATTGATCAGGCTTTGGGCGAAGCGGACGCACAGAACATCAGCGCCAAGGCCGTGACACCCTTTCTGCTGGGGCGGATTTTTGAACTGACCGATGGGCAGTCGCTCAAAGCCAATATCGCCCTGGTGCGCAACAATGCACGACTAGCTGCACAAATTGCCAGCGCCATGGCCGGCTAAACGGCTCAAATGACGCCAAACGCTTGTCGCGTTCGCCGCAAACGCCTATCTGAGAGACCTGACCATCTGGACCTGCCAATATGATCGATCCAAACCACGAAGATATCAAACGCCGCAGTAAGCCTGGCATGATTTCCAAGCTGCGCAGCAACTTCCTTGCAGGTCTGATCATCGTGGCACCTATCGGGCTGACGGTCTGGCTGATCTGGACGGTCGTTGGCTGGGTTGACGGTTGGGTCTGGCCCTTTGTGCCTGCGGCCTATCACCCCGAAGAACTGGTGAACCGGATATTGGGGCGGACATCCGAAAACTGGATTGACGTGAATGTACGCGGCGTTGGCGTTGTCATCTTTCTGCTTTTCACCGTCCTGGTGGGCTGGATCGGCAAAGGGCTGATCGGGCGGTCATTCCTGTCCATCGGTGAACGGCTTGTGGACCGGATGCCGGTTGTGCGGTCGATCTACAACGCCGCCAAGCAAATCGCCGAAACGGTTTTTTCTCAACGCGACACATCCTTCGATAAGGCCTGTCTGGTCGAATACCCACGCAAGGGACTCTGGGCGATTGCTTTCATCTCAATCAATGCCAAAGGCGAGGTGGATGAAAAGCTGTCAGATGGCGAACCAATTGTAACCGTTTTCCTGCCGACGACGCCAAACCCGACATCTGGTTTCCTGCTGTTCCTGCCGCGCCGGGACGTGAAAGTGCTGGATATGTCGGTCGAAGATGCAGCGAAACTGGTGATCTCAGCGGGGCTTGTGTACCCCAATGACAAGGATGTCACCACCCTGCCCCACGCCGCCGAATAACAGCAATGCTGTTCAGTCCCGCCGCGACCGGTTTTGCAACCGCCTTTGCGCTGATCCTTGCGATCGGGGCGCAAAATGCCTTTGTGCTGCGGCAAGGGTTGGCCAAGGCGCATGTGTTCTGGCTCTGCCTGCTATGTGCTGCGTCCGATGCGATACTGATCACCGCAGGTGTGCTGGGTTTCGGTTATATCGTCGATCTCTACCCCAACCTGCCGACCTATATGGCCTGGGGCGGCGCCGCATTCCTCGCCGTCTATGGCCTGATGCGGTTCTGGGCGGCATGGGACGGGCAATATGCAATGCAACTCTCAGGCCAATCCGCCGGGCTTTGGGCCACGTTGGCCACCGGTGCCGCGTTCACATGGCTCAATCCGCATGTCTATCTGGACACATTGGCCCTGATCGGGGCCATCTCCACCGAATTCCCCGCAGGCGGACCGCGCACAGCCTTTGGGATTGGCGCGGTCACGTCTTCATTCGTGTTCTTCTTTGGATTGGGTTACGGCGCGCGGCTACTGGCCCCGGTCATGCAATCGGCCCGGGCATGGCGCATCCTTGACGTGATCATCGGCTTGGTGATGTGGGCGCTGGCGGCAAAACTGCTTAGCTGAACATATCCGTCAGATTGACGGTGCTTTTCTTGTTCAAATCGGCCTTATGCGCCTTCAAAAACGCATCCGCCGCAGCCTCTCCGGCTTCCTTCAAGCGGGCCAGAACGACAGCATTCGGGATCGTCTTGGTTGCCACGTTCAGCTCGTTCATCAACCCGTCATCGGCGATCATATGGACCAGCACATTCTTCATCGTGCCCTTCTTGATCGACCCATCCGCCAGCAACCGCTTCACAAAATCAATCGCCCGCAACTCGCGCAAAAGCGAGCTGTTAAAGCTGATCTCGTTCACCCGGTTCTGAATGGATTGGCTGTCCATTGGCAGGTCATCACGATGTAACGGATTGATATTCACGATCAGAATATCGTCCGGCAAATCATTGGTAAATAAAGGGAAAAGAGCAGGATTGCCAGTATATCCACCATCCCAAAACGCCTCTGTCTGGCCGGTCTTGGGGTCGGTAAACTCAACCGCCTGAAACAGGCTCGGCAAACAGGCAGAGGCCATGATCACCTCTGGCATGATCTCATCGCCCGTAAACACCCTGATCTTGCCGCTGCGTACATTGGTGGCACAAATATGCAGGTCAGGCCCTTCATTGGCGCAAACTTCGTCATAGTGAAATTCGCGCACGATATGTTCCAACGGGTTGCGCATGGTTGGGCCGTAAACATAGGGCGAAAACATCCGGGTCGTCATGTCAAAGGCGGCATAGGCAGGCGAATACTCCATCGCCTTGGCCCAAAAATGCGCGGTAGACGAAAACGATGACACCCATTCACCAAAATGCGGATCGGTGATGGCACCCACCTGCCCCCACAACCATTCGAGATTGGCCAGAGCGCCCTCGCGCCCATTGGCGACCCAGCCGGATTTCAACGCAGCGGCATTCAGCGCCCCTGCTGATGTGCCGGAAATCGCCGCGATTTCAATATCTTCGTCATGCAACAACGCACATAGCACACCCCAGGTGAACGCCCCATGCGCGCCGCCGCCCTGCAGTGCTAGGTTGATGCGCTTCATAACGCGGTCCAGCCACCATCGACGCTGATGGTGGTGCCGGTGACCTGTGCTGCAGCATCAGAACAAAGATAAACCGCCGTGCCACCCAACTGTTCGACCGTGGCAAATTCCTTGGACGGTTGACGTTCCAGCATCACGTTCTTGATCACGTCCTCGCGGGACATGTTGTATTCTTTCATCGTGTCCGGGATCTGGCTTTCCACCAGCGGGGTCAGCACGTAACCGGGGCAGATGGCATTGCAGGTAATCGGGTCTTGGGCGGTTTCCAATCCAATCGTCTTGGTCAGGCCGACGATCCCATGTTTCGCCGCGACATAGGCGGATTTATAGGGGGACGCGGTCAGGCCATGGGCAGATGCGATGTTGATAATCCGGCCATAACCACCTTCGCGCATGCCGGTCACGGCAGCGGCGATGGTGTGAAACGCAGATGACAGATTGATCGCAATAATCGCCTCCCACTTTTCGGTTGGAAATTCCTGCACCGGGGCGACATGCTGAATACCCGCATTATTCACCAGAATGTCGCAACCGCCTGCGGCCACAATCAAACGGCGGCAATCCTCGGCCTTGGACATATCCGCCTGCACATATTTCGCCTCAACCCCGGTCACATCGGCAATCTCGGCGGCCAATGCGTGATCTTCATCGCGGTCGGTAAAGGAATTCAGGACAACATTTGCGCCCGCCTTGGCCAATTCGCGGGCCACGCCCAGCCCGATACCTGAATTTGATCCGGTGATAACGGCGGTTTTTCCTGTCAGGGACATCTCTTGCTCCGATTCTTTGGTGTTGCGACTCAGTCTATATGCTGCAACTGCAAAAGGCACCCGAGGTTCCATAGGCCCAACAAAAAAACGCCCGCACAAGGCGGGCGTAAAGTTATTGAGGCAGGTTTCATACAGGCAAGAAACCTATCGAGCAGTGACCCCTTTATAAGCAATGACTTGCGCGGCTCCAAGCTAAAAGTTTGAAAAGGTTGAAAAGCATCTTTACCATCAGCCCCAACAACAATCATGAACCGGGGGATTTGAGCGCGATGACGGCAGCAATCACAAGAAAACGACACAGTCTGACGGCCGCACTGGCCATCATGGCCGCCGCAACATGGGCGCATGCCGAACCGCAGCATGGCATAGCTATGTATGGTGACCCGGCCCTGCCACCTGATTTTGTGTCCCTGCCCTACGCAAACCCCGATGCACCTACCGGCGGGCAGATCGTCACCGCAGAGGTCGGCAGCTTCGACAGCCTCAATCCTTTTATCCGCAAAGGGTCGGTGCCATGGCAGTTGCGGTTCTTCTTAGGCGAAAGCTTTATGGGGCGCAGCCTTGACGAACCCTTCGCGCTCTACGGTGTTCTGGCCGAATCGATTGAAACCGGGCCGAATCGCGAATGGGTTGAATTCACCTTGCGTGAAGGCGCGATGTTCTCTGACGGCAGCCCTGTCACAGTCGAAGATGTGATGTGGTCCTATGAGACGCTCGGCACCGTGGGGCACCCGCGTTACTTGGGTTTCTGGTCCAAGGTTGAAAGCCTCGAACAAACCGGCGACCGCACGGTGCGGTTCACCTTCAACGTCGAGGATCGCGAACTGGCCCTGCTCGCAGGTATGCGCCCGATCCTGAAGAAAGCACAGTGGGATGGTGTCAATTTCGAAGAAAGCACAACCGAAATCGTGCCGATCACCTCTGCACCCTACGTGATTGATGACTTTGAACCCGGTCGTTTCGTATCGCTGCGCCGCAACCCGGACTATTGGGGCAAGGATGTCCCTTTCCGCGTCGGCACCAACAATATTGATGAGGTCCGGCTGGAATTCTTCGGCGATGAAACCGCCGCGTTCGAGGCGTTCAAGGTCGGCGAAGTGAACTCCAACCGTGAATTCAACGTTGTGCGCTGGGACAGCCAGTACAATTTCCCAGCCATTCAGGATGGCGATGTCGTCAAATCCATCCTGCCGCATGAACGGCCATCGGGCATGACCGGATTTGTGATGAACACGCGCCGCGACCAGTTCAGCGACTGGCAGGTGCGCGATGCGATGCTGCATGTGTTCAACTTCGAATTCATCAACGAGGCCATGACGGATTCGCAACAGCCGCGCATCACCTCTTATTGGTCAAACTCGCCGCTTGCGATGTCCGACGGCCCGGCAGAGGGCCGCGTGGCCGAATTCCTACAACCCTTTGCGGCTGACCTGCTGCCCGGCGCGCTAGAAGGTTACACCCTGCCAGCCGGCGACGGATCAGAACGCAACCGCGCAGGCACTGCCGCCGCATTGGCACAGATGGAGGCCGCAGGCTGGACCATTCAGGACGGCGCAATGAAGAATGCGGATGGCGAACCCTTCACGTTCGACATCCTGCTCAAGCAAGGGTCGTCCGAAAATCAGGCGATGATCGACATGTTCGTCGAATCCCTCTCGCGGATCGGGGTCACCCCCACCGTCACGGTGGCCGACAGCGCACAGTTTAAGGAGCGCACGGACGCCTATCAGTTCGACATGACCTATTACCGGCGCGGCGTCTCACTCTCCCCCGGTAATGAGCAGTATAATTACTACGGGTCCGAAGATGCCGATGCCCCGGGCGGGCGCAATCTGATGGGGGTCAAATCGCCTGCGGTGGATGCGATGATCGGGCGGTTGCTGACCTCTGAAAGTCAGGATGACTTTGTCGCAGCGGTCAAAGCACTCGACCGGGTGCTGACATCCGGGCGTTACGTGATCCCGATCTACCAGTGGAACATCAGTCGCGTCGCCCATGCCAAGGAACTGAAATACCCCGAAAACTTGCCCATCTTCGGTGATTGGCCGGGCTGGCAGCCGGATGTCTGGTGGTACGAGGAATAGGCACTGTCGCCCCGCCGTCATGGGTCTGTTACAATTGACCCATAGGCGGGGCGAAAAGATCAAAAGGCCAATATGAATATCCTCGTCCTCTGCACCGGCAACTCCGCACGTTCCATCCTGCTTGAATCAATCCTGACCCATCGTTCCGACGGACGTATCAAAGCGTGGTCAGCCGGGTCCAAACCCGCCGGGCAGGTCCATCCGCAATCCATTGCACTGCTGGCGGACAAAGGCTTTCCCACCGATGGGCTGACATCGCAAAGCTGGGATGACTACGCCAAACCGGACGCGCCGGTCATGGATGCCGTCATCACCGTCTGTGGTTCCGCTGCCGCCGAAGAATGCCCCTATTGGCCCGGCGCGCCCTTACGCGCGCATTGGGGTGTGGAAGACCCCGCCGCCGCCAGCACTGCAGACCAACCCGCCGCTTTCGCCACAGCCTATGACCTGCTTGCGGCGCGGGCCGAACAACTGCTCGCTATCCCGTTTGAGGATCTGTCGCAGGACGATCTGCAAACGGAACTCAACAGGATCGGCGGATGACCAATCAAAAGCTCTTGGCCGAATTTATCGGCACCGCCTTCCTGCTAATCGGCGTTGTCGGCTCTGGCATCATGGGCGAAGCATTGGCAGGCGGCAACGTGGCCATCGCCCTGCTGGCCAATGCCATCGCCACCGGCTGCACGCTCTACTTTATCATCACAACGCTGGGCCCGATCTCGGGCGCGCATTTCAACCCTGCCGTTACATTGGCCTTCCTGATCCGGCGCGAAATCACACCGGGCGTCGCCACCGCTTTCGTTGTTGTGCAGATCATCGGCGGGATCCTTGGGGTCTGGGCCTGCCACATCATGTTCGATCTGGACGTCCTGCAAGCCTCCACCACCAACCGGACCGGCACCGCACAATGGTTTTCCGAGGTTCTGGCCACATTCGGCCTGCTTTTCGTGATCTTCGGCGGGATCAAGAACAAACCCGACGCCGTGCCGACGCTTGTGGCGCTCTACATCACCGGGGCCTACTGGTTCACGTCATCGACCAGCTTCGCCAATCCGGCGGTGACCATCGCACGCGGGTTCAGCGACACGTTCGCCGGGATCAACCCGGCCCATATTCCAATGTTCATCGCGATGCAGATCATCGGCGTTGGGATTGCGGCAATCATCCTGCCAAAGCAGTTCAGGTAAGCGACGTCACCCAAAGGATCGTCGCATCCTCTGCACTGACCGACACGACATTATGGCCCATGGCGGCATCGTAATAGGCGCTGTCGCCCCGGCTCAGCTCCACCGGCTCATAGAATTCCGAATACAACCGGACACGGCCCGTCAGCACATATAGAAATTCCTCACCATCATGGCGGACCCAGCCATCGAAATCCTCCATCTGGCGGGCGCGAACACGGGCGCGGTAAGGTAACATTTTCTTTGATGTCAACGCATTGGCCAGCAGATCATGCTCGTAAGTTGTGGTGATCTGCTGCACCGCATCACCCGATTTGGTGACCGCCATGCGGCCATTCACCTGGCCCTTGGAGGGTGGGGTAAACAGCTGCGGCACTGAAATCTCCAACCCAACGGCCAGCTTTTTCAATGCGTCATATGTGGGCGACATCTGACCATTTTCGATCTTGGACAAGGTCGACCGGGCCAACCCCGCCTGCTGGGCCGCCTGTTCCAAGGTCCAGTCGCGCGCCTTGCGCAATTCACGCACACGCGCACCCAGATCCAGCGGCGGGGCCACGGAACTATCCCCATTCTCATGGGCGATGCGGATCAGGCTATGAGGGGCATTTTCTGACATGCGCATGTGATAAGGGCAGGTCCACGATCTTGCAACTCGTCCGCCACAGGCGTAGCCGAAGGTCATGCGCATCATCCCCGACACCCCTGCCCCCGCCCATTTCAACATGGCGGCGCATGTTCTTGCCCATGCTGACAGGCTTGGCAGCAAAACGGCCTTGCAGATCGTCGGCGTCAGCGGCGAAAGTTTCAGCTATGCCCAGATCAAGGCGGCGGTGCTGGGCACGGCAACGGGGTTGCGTAATCAGGGCGTGGCAGCGGGCGACCGTATCCTGCTGCAATTGGGCAATGTGCCCGAATTCCCGATCACCTATCTGGGGGCGATTGCGGCCGGGATCATCCCCGTGCCCGTCTCATCGCAACTGACCGCGCGGGAACTGGCCATGGTCTATGCCACGATCAAACCGGCGCTGACGGTCCACCCCACCGGTAAGGCCAAGAATATCGGGCCGCTGATCAAAACGCAGCAACTGCGCGATTTCTGGTCCCTACCACCGGCCCCCTACGCCATGGGCGACCCCAACAGGCCTGCCTATATCGTCTTTACCTCGGGCACCTCCGGCCAGCCGCGCGCGGTGGTCCACGCCCATCGGGCAATCTGGGCGCGGCGGATGATGTGGGATGGCTGGTATGGGCTGACGGAAACTGACCGGCTGATGCATGCAGGTGCGTTTAACTGGACCTACACGCTGGGTACGGGTTTGATGGACCCATGGTCGGTTGGGGCAACGGCACTGATCCCCGCCGATGGAACACATGCCGAAACACTCGGGCCGCTGATCCGCAACACAAATGCGACCATCTTTGCCGCAGCACCGGGTGTCTATCGACGGCTACTGCGCAATCCGCTGCCGGCCTTACCAAACCTCCGGCACGGTCTATCCGCCGGGGAAAAGATGGCGACCTCATTACGCGACCACTGGCAAACCAGCACCGGCACGCTGGTGCATGAGGCGTTCGGCATGTCCGAATGCTCCACCTTCATCTCTGGCAGTCCCGATAGACCCGCACCAGCAGGCAGTATCGGGTTTGCACAAACCGGTCGGCGCGTGGCGCTTGTCGACGGCAACGGTTCCGTTGCGAACGGCACCCCCGGCATCATCGGCATTCACCGCGACGACCCGGGGCTGATGCTGGGCTATCACGATGCACCCGATGAAACCGCCGCGCGGTTTCAGGGTGATTGGTTCCTGACTGGCGATATCGGGATCATGAACGATACAGGCGCGATCAGCTATGCCGGGCGGACTGATGATATGATGAACGCAGGCGGCTACCGCGTCAGCCCGGTAGAGGTCGAGGACGCGCTGACCGCCCATCCCGCGATATCAGAGGCCGCAGCCTGTGCTGTGCAACTGCGCACAGATACCAGCCTGATTGCGGCCTTTTATGTCGCCACAGACATGATAGAGGAAGAAGAGCTGCGCGCATTCATGCAGACGCGGCTGGCAGGGTATAAATGCCCACGGCTCTATATCGCCAAAACCAGCCTGCCCCGTGGGGCAAACAACAAATTACTCCGACGCCAACTGCGCCAGGAATGGGAGGCCGCACATGGTCAAGCTTGATATCATCTCTGATCCGATCTGCCCCTGGTGCTATATCGGGAAAACCAACCTGGACGCGGCGTTACTGGATTTCCCCGATCACCCGTTCAGCATCGAATGGCACCCGTTTCAGCTGAACCCGGATATGCCAGCGGGCGGGATGGACCGGCGCGCCTATCTGGAAGGAAAGTTCGGCGGCAAGGAAGCCGCGATCAAAGCCTATGCGCCTGTGGTCGAACATGCCGAAAAATCCGGGGCGCATATCAATTTCGAAGCGATCAAGAAAACGCCAAACACAATTGACGCGCACAGGCTGATCCACTGGGCGGGGATCGAACAGCGGCAATCCTTCGTGGTTGATCTGTTGTTCAAGGCGTATTTCGTCGAAGGGCGCGACATTGGCAATGCAGAGGTGCTGTCGGACATCGCCGACACTGCCGAAATGGATGCGTCCATGGTGGCCAAACTGCTCGCCTCTGACGCCGATATTGATGACATCCGGGCACGCGACAAACATAGCCGGGAAATGGGCGTAAACTCCGTGCCCACCTTCATCGTGGCCAACCAGCACGCTGTCCCCGGGGCACAACCGCCCGAGATGTGGGTGCAAGTGATCAAGGACATCATGGACCAGATCGAAGCCGCGGAATGACCGCGGCCCCCGCCACGCAAACCGGCAAACAACTGGGCCAGTCAGAATTTATTGCGCTGATGGCGATGGTCGCCGCGACCGTTGCATTTTCCATCGACGCAATGCTGCCTGCCTTACCCGATATCGGGGCGGATCTGTCTCCGAACGACCTGAACAATGCGCAGTTGATCGTCACCAGCTTTGTGCTGGGCATGGGGATCGGCACCTTGTTTACCGGGCCGCTGTCGGATGCGTTCGGGCGCAAACCCGTGATGATCGGTGGATCAATCGTTTACATTCTGGCCTGCGCGCTGGCCTGGGCTGCGCCGACGCTGGAAATCATGCTGGCCGCCCGTGTGGTGCAGGGCCTGGGGGCGGCAGGTCCACGGGTTGTGGCAATGGCACTGATCCGCGACCTGCATAGCGGGCCGCAAATGGCGCGCATCCTGTCCTTTGTCATGGTCGTGTTTTCACTGGTCCCGGCGCTGGCCCCGACAGTTGGGCATTACATCATCATCAGCTTTGGCTGGCGGGCGATCTTTATCACCTTCATCCTGTTTTCACTGGGAACATCGATCTGGCTGCTGATCAGACAACCTGAAACACTCACCCCGGAAAATCGACGCCCGCTCAGCATCACATCACTGGCCAGCGCCACGGCAGAGATGTTTCGCCACCCGACCGCCCGGCTATCGATCTTGATCCAGACGCTGACATTGGGGATGCTGTTCACTGTCATTTCCTCAACCCAACAAGTGTTCGATCAGACCTTTGATCAGGGCGCGCATTTTCACCTTTGGTTCGGCGGCATCGCGATCCTGGCGGCTTCGTCTGGGGTGCTGAACGCGAAAATTGTCATCAGGTTGGGGATGCGGGCCATCATCAAGGCGATGTATACCGCCCAAATCATCCTGACATTGATCATGCTGGGGGTCAGCGTGACCGCCGCGCCTTACTGGCTGGCCTTCGGGGCCTATCTGCTCTGGACGGTTGGCAACTTCTTTCAGGCGGGGATGACCATCGGCAATCTGAACGCGTTAGGGATGGAGGATATGGGGCATATCGCCGGAATCGCTGCTTCCATTCTGGCCGCTGTGGCGACCATCGGTGCCGTTTTCATTGCCGCCCCCGTCGCCCTGATGTTCGACGGCACGCCCGTGCCGATGGGCATCGGCGTCCTGATTGCGGCCTGCCTTGCCCTGTGGCTGACAACCCTGATCAAACGCCCGGGCGAGGTTTGATTAAAGCGGCTGATGCCGCAATAAGGATCGTCGCAAAAAGCAGTGGAAAGGCATGATATAGCGCGCCGCTGATTTGGCCATAAGCGACAATGGTCAGCGTTCCAAATAAAACAGGCCATGCTTGCCAAGGGGCTTTGCGCGCAGACAGCAGTAACCTAATCGCTAGCTCTCCGAGCAGGATAAAGAACAAACCCGCGCCAACAAAGCCCCAGGCCAGAAGTGATTGCAGGACAAAGTTATGTGGCTGTGTCACCTTAAAATCTGAATAGTTGAAAAGCTTGATCTCGCCATGTCCCAAAACGGGTCTTTGACGGATCATTTCCATACACAGACGCCAAATGTCGACGCGCCCGGTCGTAACACTGTCACTTTCAATTGTTGTGGACAAACGGTTGATCATGCCGAATGAGGGGCAGTCAGCAGTTGGAATGAACCACGCCAGCCCCATCGCAACACCGAATGTCACACAGGCCGCGATGAGGAGACGGCCCGTCGCGACCAGCGGCAGAAAAAATGCGACAAACAGCGTCGTCACAATCAATGCTATTACCGCGCCACGTGCGCCAGTGTATTCCAGATATGTCCACAGTCCAACAGCTGCGAGGCCCGCAGCAACCCGCAACACTTTCGAAGCATGGCTTGCAGAGGTTAGAAAAATGGCGAATCCCAAGGCCGGCGCACTAAAATAGGCGGTGTAACGGACATTTCTGAAGCCCGGCATCATGTTGGCGCAATAAGTTCCGGTTGGTACTCCATCATAAATGAACCAAATCGCGACCATCATGACATAAAGCACGCTCGCGCCAACCAACGCCGTTAGTACAAACGTGATCACGGCGTCAGGTGGAACCTCACCAAAAACTTGATAAAGCGTCAGGCCCAGAAACAAAAAAATGAGCCACATTATGCTGCGCGCCGTTGTCAGTTCGAAGTTGTCCTCCCCAAAGGCAAGACGGCTCAGTGCAATCAAGGTCAATAGACCAATCATCGCCCAGGCGCGTTTTGGCAGAGTTGCCAGCAATGGTCCATCCAGGTGCTTCTGGATTGCCTTAATCGTCAAAACAGCAAAAAGCATAGTGATCGCTAACCGGATCATGACATGTTGGTCCGCCAACGGGCCACCAAAACTATAAAAAATGATGAAAACAATCGGTAGCGACACAACGGCCAATGCCACTTTGTACAACGGTGCGTTTGTCCGCAAATCATTGGTCATCGGCGCAGCGGTTCCTCGCTTGGATCGGACATCTTCGATCAGTTTGTTCGTTGTGACCTAAGCCGACGCTCTGGCAAGATTATGGCGCAGTTAGGACCATGTCAGTTTGCGGCTTTCTTGGCCTCTGCCAGCTTCTGTGCCAGATCACGGGCGATGTTGAACGCCCCTTGGATTTTGTCGCGCTCCTTGGCCCAGTCCCGGCGCACGACAATCTTGTTATCCTTGACCTTGGCCTGTCCGCGCTGATCCTCGATAAACTCCACCAGCCCCTTGGGGGACGCGAATTTATCATTGTGGAACATGATCGTGGCCCCCTTGGGACCCGCATCCAGCTTGGCAATCCCGGCGCGTTTGCACATCGCCTTGATGCGCACGACCAGCATCAACGTGTTGACCTCGCGCGGCAATTTGCCAAAGCGATCAATCAGTTCGGCGGCAAACCCTTCCAGTTCCACCTTCGTCGTCAGTTCCGACAGGCGGCGGTACAGGCCCAAACGGACATCCAGATCAGGCACGTAATCTTCCGGGATCAGCACCGGCACACCCAGATTGATCTGCGGCGCCCATTGGCCATCATCAATGATGCCTTCAGCGGCACCCGATTTGATCGCGGCAATCTGCTCTTCCAGCATCTGCTGATACAGCTCATAACCCACTTCGCGCATCTGACCGGACTGTTCTTCACCCAGCAGGTTGCCGGCCCCGCGAATATCCAGATCCTGACTGGCCAGCGTGAAACCAGCGCCCAGCGTATCAATCGACCCCAGCACGCGCAGACGTTTCTGGGCCGTATCGGTCAGTTTCTGGCGTGGCTTTGTCGTCAGATAAGCATAGGCGCGGGTTTTGGACCGGCCCACCCTGCCCCTGATCTGGTAAAGCTGGGACAGGCCAAACATATCCGCCCGCCAGACAATCATCGTATTGGCCGTTGGAATATCCAGCCCCGATTCCACAATCGTTGTGGCCAGAAGCACATCATATTTGCCGTCATAAAACGCATTCATCCGGTCATCGAGTTCCCCCGCCGCCATCTGGCCGGTGGCTGTGACAAACGTGACCTCTGGCACCTGATCACGTAAAAACGCCTCCATCTCGGGCATGTCGGCGATGCGCGGCACCACAAGGAATGACTGCCCTCCGCGATAATGTTCGCGCAGCAGCGCCTCACGGATCGTGATCGTGTCAAACTCGCTGACATAGGTGCGGATCGCCAGCCGGTCGATTGGGGGCGTGCCGATAATCGACAGATCGCGCACACCGGATAGCGACAGCTGCAATGTACGCGGGATGGGCGTCGCCGTCAGTGTCAGCACATGCACATCGGTACGTAGCTGCTTCAGGCGTTCCTTATGTTGAACGCCAAATTTCTGTTCTTCATCAATGACTAACAGGCCAAGGTTCTTGAAACGGATACCCTTGGCCAGCAACGCATGGGTACCAACCACAATATCAACCGTGCCCTTGGTGATCCCATCGCGGGTCTTGGCCGCATCACCGGCACTGACAAAGCGCGACAAGGGGGCGACATTGACAGGAAAGCCGCGGAACCGTTCCGCAAAATTTTGGTAATGCTGGCGCGCCAGCAGGGTCGTCGGCGCAATAATCGCCACCTGCACACCAGACAAGGCCGCAACAAAGGCGGCGCGAATGGCCACCTCCGTCTTGCCAAAGCCGACATCACCGCAAATCAACCGATCCATCGGCTTGCCTGCGGCGATATCCTCCAGCACGTCCTCAATCGCGGCCAGCTGATCATCGGTTTCGACATAGGGAAAGCGGGCCAAAAACTGATCCCAGATACCATCAGGCGGGTCCAGCGCGGGGGCGGTACGCAGCTCTCGTTCTGCGGCGACGCGGATCAGACGTTCGGCAATCTGCCTGATGCGTTCTTTCAGCTTGGCCTTTTTGGCCTGCCATGCACCACCGCCCAACCGGTCCAACAGGCCCGTCTCATGGCCGTATTTCGATAGCAGTTCGATATTCTCAACCGGCAGGTAAAGTTTTGAATCCTCTGCATATTCCAGCAGCAGGCATTCATGCGCTGCACCCAATGCGGTCACAACTTCCATGCCCTTGAACCGGCCCACACCGTGATCCACATGGACGACCAGATCACCGGGGGTCAGGCTATTGGCTTCACTCAGGAAATTCTCGGCCCGGCGCTTGCGCTTGGTCTGGCGGATCAAACGATCCCCCAGCACATCCTGCTCTGAAATCACGGTCAGGCCAGGGGCTTCAAACCCGTTTTCCAGTGGCCAAACAGCCAGGTGGACGCCGCGCTTGCCGACCCGCGCAAAATCCGTGATCAGCACTGTTTCGGCGACGCCCTCATCCTCAATCAGACCTTCCAGCCGTTCACGCGCGCCTTCGGAATAGGACGCGATCACAACCGGGCCATCTGCCAGTTTTGCTTTCACATGATCGGCCAGGCTCTTGAAAAGGCTGATGTGTTCCTGCTGACGCTCCGGCGCAAAATCACGGCCCTGACGGCCACCTGCATCAATGACACCCGGGCCTGTTGCCTGTTTCAGCGGGGCAAACTGCATCACCCGGCGGTCAGCGACGGCCGCATCCCATGCCGCATCATCCAGATACAACAAGGCGGGTGGGGCCGGTTTATACACCGTATCCATCCGACCTTTCTGTTCCAACGCATGCATACGGGTGCCGTATTGATCGGCAATCGCCTCCCAGCGGGCCAATCTGGAGGGGCCAACCTGATCATCCAATGTGACGGTTGCCTTGGGCAGGTAATCAAACAGGGTTTCCAGGTCATCCTGAAAAAAGCCTAGCCAATGTTCGACGCCTGCATGTTTACGGCCCGCCGATACGGCCTCATATAACGGGTCATCGGTTCCAGCGGCTCCAAATTCGATCCGGTAATTCTGCCGAAACCGGGTGATCGCGGCCTCGTCCAAAATCACTTCGGAAACCGGTGCCAATTCAACTTCGGTCAGTTTTTCAGTCGTGCGCTGCGTTGCGGGATCAAAGCGGCGCGCGCCGTCCAGCACGTCACCGAACAGATCCAACCGGACAGGGCCGGATTGGCCCGGCGGATAGATATCAATGATGCCGCCACGCACGGCAAAATCGCCCGGTTCCATCACTGTGGGGCTTTGGGTAAAGCCCATACGAACCAGAAAGGCGCGCAGCCCGTCTTCATCAATGCGGTTGCCAACAGTTGCTTTGAACGCAGCCTCGCGCAGCAATGTACGGGCGGGCACCCGCTGTGTGGCGGCGGACAAACTTGTCAGCAGCACAAACTGCTCTGGCATCCCATGCACAAGGGCCGCCAATGTCGCCATCCGTTGTGCGGACACATCCGTATTCGGGGACACCCGGTCATATGGCAGGCAGTCCCACGCAGGGAAGATAAATACCGGCATCTCGGGGGCAAAGAACCGCAACGCGGCCTGCATGGCCGCCAACCGCTTGTCATCGCGGGCGACATGGATCACCGGGCCACCCTTGGCAAGCTCGGCCAGGATCAACTGGGCATCATACCCCTCCGGGGCGCCGCTGATGGTGATGTGGTTGGGCTGGGACATGGGCGTCGACCTACCGCGCGGATCATCCATGTCAACTGCTCAAAAGCCAAGCGGCAAGGAAAGGTTGCGATAAGTGCCATACATGGCAGTGGCGAAAATCGACATCAACGCGATGACCTGAAACAGCAGGCGCATGCGCAACAGCTTGGTCGTCAAAGCCGCACCGGTCGGCTGCTTGACGGCGAAAACCCGACTTTGGCGCAGGCTGATCAGACCGGTCAATGTCAAAGGCAGACCAAGACAAAACAGCCCCTGCGCCATTTCAAACCCATAATAAAAACCAGCCATCAGCAATCCGCTCAGAACGAATGCTGCAAACCCCATGATCCACAAACCCGCGATATCGGTGATTGTGTTCAGGCGGCGGACATTGATCGCCACCATCGCTTCAAGATCGGTCGCTGCGTCGTCGGCATCCCGCTTTGCACGATAGATCATGTCAAAAGGGACGCCCATGATCCAATGGCACGCCACCGACCATGTCACAGCAACGGCAAGCCAGTACCAAACGTTCGAAAACGTATCCAGATTGATAATCTGAAAAATCGCGTCATTCCAGTTCACTGCGGTCCCACCCGACGTCTTGTTTCCGGGGACACTAGCGGGATGAAACGGCAATGCCCAGACTTGTGATGGGGCAAAATCCATGCGACCAAGTTTTCGTGATCGCAAAAGGTGACCCGATGAAACCGACCCTTGCCCCCTTCCCCGCCACGCGCCTGCGCCGGATGCGCAAATCACCGGCCATGCGCGCGCTGGCCCGGCAAAACACGCTGACCGTGGATGATCTTATCTGGCCGGTTTTTGTGATGGACGGGACGGATGATGAAACGCCCATAGGTTCGATGCCCGGCGTGACACGCAAGACAGTGGACCGGGTGGCGAAGGCCGCGGTTGAGGCGCAGGCGATGGGTATCCCCGCGATCTGCATCTTTCCCTATACCGGGATGGAAGCACGCACCGAAGACTGCGCCATGGCCTGGGACCCCGATAACCTGACCAATCAGGCGATCCGCGCGATCAAAACCGCCGCGCCCGACATCGCCATCATGACCGACATCGCGCTCGACCCTTACAACATCAACGGGCATGATGGATTTGTTGAGAATGGCGAGATCGTCAATGACCGCACGGTCGAGGCATTGGTCAAGATGGGGCTGGCCCAGGCTGATGCGGGTGCCGATATCCTTGGGCCGTCCGACATGATGGACGGGCGGATCGGCGCGATCCGGCAAGCACTGGAAAGCCATGGGCACGAGAATGTCGCCATCCTCAGCTACACCGCCAAATATGCCTCCGCCTTTTACGGGCCGTTCCGGGATGCGGTTGGGGCGTCTGCTGCGCTAACGGGCGACAAGAACACCTACCAGATGGATCCGGGCAATTCGGACGAGGCGCTGCGGCTGGTCGAACGCGACCTGCGCGAAGGGGCGGATATGATCATGGTCAAACCCGGCATGCCATATCTGGATATCTGCCGGCGGGTCAAAGACAGCTTTGGCGTGCCGACTTACGCCTATCAGGTCAGCGGCGAATACGCGATGTTGCAGGCGGCTGCGCAGAACGGCTGGCTGGACGGCGAAAAGGTGATGATGGAAAGCCTGCTGGGCTTCAAACGGGCCGGGTGCGACGGGATTCTGACTTATTTTGCGCCCGCTGTTGCGAAGCTTCTGAACGGCTAGGGCATTCCGCTACCGCCCAACGGGCAAATTATGGGGCGTCAGTATCTGCACATCGCTCAACAACGCCTTTTCCACCGGCGACGCAAGGCCATGACGCGAAGCCAGCGCACGAAACGCATGCTGCATGTCCAACCGCAAATCATGGTGCAAAACGAAACTGATCTGGCCATCCCGCAAAAGCCCCCGATTTTCAGCATCCAGATCATGGGCGATGTAATGTATCGGGGCACGCCGTTCGGCGCGCAACACATCCAGGATCGCACGATTGCCGCCACCCATCGAATAGACGGCATCAATGCCCGTCACGCCGCGCAACATCGCACCCAGTTGGCGGCGCGTGTCCCCGGACAGACCGGCACCACCGGTAAATTCTACCAACCGATAACCAGGGCGCAGTTTCAGAAATGCCTGCTTGAAATGGGCATAGCGCGCCGCCTCCCCCTGAAACGCATCCTGACTGCGCGAGGTCAGCACAGTCCCCGCTGACACGGGCAACATATGGGCAAGTAGATAGGCGGCCACCTGCCCCGCCTTGGCATTATCAACACCGGCATAGGCCGACCGGCGGGATGTCGGAATATCCGTTACCAGCGTGACAACCGGGATGCCCGCAGTCTCCAGCATATCAACCATCTGGCGGACCTGCGGCACATCGCGGGCCTTCAGGATCACACCCGCACTGCCGCGTTTGCGGATCCGTGTCAGCGCGGCCGCCATATCGCCATCCTGCATCAGCTCTTGCAACAAAAACCGGGGGCGAAAGACAGCTTCATGTAAATGCGGCAGCACCGCCTCACAGGCCGCTTGAACCTGACTGCTGAACCGCTGCGGGGCCTCAACCACCACATCGACAAACATCCGCCGCCCGCGCGCGGATAACTGGTGCTCCTGCGCCTCCAATTCGCGCAATGCGGCGTGAACCCGCGCGCGGGTCTGCGGGCTGACATGGGTGCGGTCATTGATCACACGGTCCACAGTGGCCGTGCCCAGACCCGCCTGCCGGGCCACTTCCTTGATCGGAAAACGATGTGTCATTTGATGTATTCTTGATGCGTTTTGATCCACATGCAACGGGCGTGCGCTTTAAAGTCGAAGGCAAGGAGGATCAGACATGAACTTGCAACAAACACCCCAGCGCGGCTTTTACAGTGCCGATAGCTGCCATCTGAGCGACCTTGCCGCCCTCACCGCACGCGAAACCGACATCACGGATGCGCCACAGGCCGCTGAGATTGCGAAGAAAATCCCGATCTACGACGCCAGCGCCCTGACCGATCAGCTGGCCAGCCGCGCGACACGGCAAGCCCTGATGGCTGAATGGGCCAATATCCTGCAAAACGGCGCCGGTGTCTTTGTGATCAAACAGGCCCAGCCTGATCATGCAGCCATTGATGCGGCCACAGCGATCTACAACCAGATCATCGCCGATGAAAAGGCAGGCGGGACAGCCGCTGACCATTTTGCCGCCGCGGGCAGCAATGACCGGGTCTGGAACTCTTTGCAGAAACTCTGCACAGCCGCACCCGATGTCTTCATCCGCTACTTCGCAGCACCCGCCATCGATGCCGCCTCCGAAAGCTGGCTGGGACCAAATTACCAGATGACTGCGCAAATCAATCTGGTGCATCCGGGCGGCAAGGCGCAACAGGCGCATCGCGACTATCACCTTGGCTTTCAAACCGCTGAAATCAGCGCTCTTTACCCCGCCCATGTACATGACCTGTCACCGCTGATGACGCTGCAAGGTGGGATCGCCCATTGCGACGTACCGGTTGAAAGCGGGCCAACCAAACTGCTACCCTATTCACAACTTTACCGCCCCGGATACGCAGCCTGGCGGCGGAACGACTTCCGCGCGTTTTTTGAGGATAACTACGTCCAACTGCCCCTTGCCAAAGGCGACGCGCTGTTCTTCAACCCGGCCCTGTTTCACGCTGCAGGCGAAAACAGAAGCAGCGATATTCAACGGATGGTGAACCTCATGCAGGTCTCGTCAGCCTTTGGGCGGTCATTGGAAGCCATTGACCGGGTCATGATGTGCAAGGCGCTTTACACATCGCTTTGTGATGCATGGGATGCACAAAACCTGAGCGAGGCAGCGCTTGATGCCGTCATTGCATCCACCGCCGAAGGATATTCCTTCCCCACCAACCTCGACACCGATCCACCCGTGGATGGTCTTGCGCCTCAAACCCAGGCCGCCCTGCTGAAAGAGGCAGTATTGGCAAAAACCCCGGCAGAGGACTTTTTTGACCATCTTGATCAACAAGCCGGCCGGAAACTGGCATGAGTCTGGCAAAGATAATCCGAACCCACCGGACGCCCTGTTAATGTGGGATAATGCTGACAAAGGGTCCGACGCTTTGCCGACGTCTGGCCGACGCTTTGCCGACAGCCCTTTGGCCAGAAAAAACAGGGCTTAACCTTTGATTCGCGCCCACCGCACGTTGCGACCGCGCGGTGGGGGTCGCGCAACACCCCGCACCGCGCAACCTTCCGCGTGACACCCCGGGCGGTTTTGCCTATAGTTTGGTCCATAAAAGGCGGTAAACGCCCCCAAACAGGCAGATAAGGCGGAAAAGAACATGAGCAGTTTTTCAAGGCGCAGCTTCGCGCTCGGCGCGTTGGCATCCACAACACTGGCGGCATGCGGCAACGGGATCGGCGGCGCAGGTGCGGCCACTATCGACGCGCGCGTCGATAGCACGTTGAATTTTATGTATAATACCTATCCGGGCACCCGTGGCCTGAGCGAACGGGCCGCAGGTATGCTGGTCATGCCACTCTTCACAGAGGCCGGGCTTGGCATTGGCGGCGGCTTCGGGCGCGGCGCGTTACGGATTGGTCAATCAACGGTCGACTACTATTCAGCCACATCCGGTAGCGCGGGTCTGCAAATCGGCGCACAGCAATTCAGCTCTGTCCTGTTTTTCATGACCGAAGAAGCGCTTTTGGAATTCCGTCGCGGCCCCGGCTGGGCAGCAGGCGCCGATCTGGAATACGCGGTCAGCGATCAGGGCGACAGCCTGCGCGCCGAAACCACAACATCACTGGCCCCGGTGATCGCCGTCAACTTCGCCCAAACCGGCCTGCGCATCGGCGCCAGCCTCGAAGGCATCAAATACACGCGCATCATCCCCTAAGCGCGTTTGCGACATGATTTGTCGCTAGGTGACAGGGCAGCCCTGTCACCCGCCGCCATGCTAAACCCATAGCAAGGTCGGAGGCTTCAATGAAAAATACCACACGCGTTGCGGTCATTGGCGGCGGCGTCGTCGGCTGTTCGGTGTTGTATCACCTGACGAAACTGGGCTGGTCCGACGTGATGCTGATCGAACGGTCAGAGCTGACATCAGGCTCCACCTGGCACGCGGCAGGCGGGTTTCATACGCTGAACGGCGACACGAATATGGCCGCTCTTCAAGGCTATACGATCAAGCTGTACAAGGAGTTAGAGGAAATTACCGGCATGTCCTGCGGGCTGCACCACGTTGGTGGCGTGACCCTGGCAGACAACCAGGACCGTTTTGACATGCTGGTCGCCGAACGGGCCAAGCACCGTTATATGGGGTTAGAGACCGATATCGTCGGGCCAGCGGAAATCGCCAAGATCGCCCCGATCACCAATCTCGACGGGATCATCGGCGCGCTTTACGATCCGCTGGACGGCCACCTTGACCCCTCCGGGACCACCCATGCCTACGCCAAGGCGGCGCGCATGGGCGGGGCCACAATCGAAACTCATTGCAAAGTGATTGAAACAAATCAACGCCCCGATGGGACATGGGATGTGGTGACCGAAAAGGGCACAATCCACGCAGAACATATCGTAAATGCAGGCGGGCTTTGGGCGCGCGAGGTCGGCGCGATGGCGGGCATCTACACCCCGCTGCACCCAATGGAACACCAGTATATCGTTACCGATGATATCGCCGAAATCTATGAACGCGACAGCGAACACCCGCATGTGATGGACCCCGCCGGCGAAAGCTATCTGCGGCAGGAAGGGCGCGGATTATGCATCGGTTTCTACGAAAAGCCCTGTAAACCTTGGGCCGTGGACGGCACGCCATGGGATTTCGGGCATGAGCTACTGCCAGATGATCTGGACAAGGTCGAAGCGTCTATCGAGTTTGCCTATAACCGCTTCCCCGTCCTTGCCACCGCAGGCGTCAAATCCGTGATCCACGGCCCCTTCACCTTTGCCCCCGATGGCAACCCGCTGGTCGGACCGGTGCCGGGCGTGCAGAACTACTGGTCGGCCTGCGGTGTGATGGCCGGGTTCAGCCAAGGCGGTGGCGTTGGCCTGATGCTGGCGCAATGGATGATCGAAGGGGAATGCGAACGCGACGTAACAGCACTCGACGTCGCCCGTTACGGCAAATGGATCACGTCGGGCTACACACGGCCCAAGGTGATCGAAAACTATCAGAACCGGTTTTCCGTCAGCTACCCGAACGAAGAACTGCCCGCCGCACGACCGCACCGAACCACGCCGATGTATGATATCTTCAGCGATCTGGGGGCGGTTTGGGGGCATCAATTCGGACTCGAAGTGGTGAACTACTTCGCGCAAGATACTGATCCTGCTTATGAAACCCCAACCTTCCGCCGCTCCGATGCTTGGAACGCGACAGCCCGCGAGGTCAAGGCGGTACGCAGCAGCGTCGGCATTAACGAGGTGCAGAATTTCGGCAAATTCAGCGTCACGGGCAGTGGCGCGCGGGCATGTCTCGACCGGATCATGGCTGGGCGCATCCCGCAACAGGGGCGGATGTCGCTGACACCAATGCTGTCGCCAAAGGGGCGGTTGATGGGGGATTTCACGATCTCTTGCCTGTCCGAAACCAATTTCCAACTGACCGCCAGCTACGGCGCGCAAGAGGTGCATCACCGCTGGTTCCTGCAAAATCCCGGCCCCGATTGCGCGGTTGCAAACATCTCTGACCAGCGCACTGGTTTCCAGATCGCCGGGCCAAACTCCCGCGACCTGCTGCGTGCCTGTACGCGCGATGATGTGGATGGGATCAACTTCCTGGATGTACGGCAAATGACCATCGGTCAGGTCGCCTGCATCGTGCAACGGGTCAGCTACACAGGCGATTTGGGGTACGAGATTTACTGCGACCCAATGGATCAACGGCAACTCTGGTGGACGCTGTGGCAGGCGGGGCAGCCGCTCGACATCACACCATTTGGCATGCGGGCGATGATGTCACTGCGGCTTGACCGGTTCTTTGGCTCGTGGCTGTCGGAATTCTCGCCCGACTACACAGCTGCCGAAACCGGGATGGACCGGTTCATCAGCTTCAAGAAAAACACCGATTTCATCGGGCGGGCCGCGGCAGAGGCAGAGCGGGCCAATCCCCCGGCCCGCACGCTGGTCACGTTTGAGGTTGACGCCGATGATGCCGACGTTGTGGCCTATGAACCTGTTTTCATTGACGATAAGGTGCAAGGGTTCTGCACCTCGGGCGGCTATTCGCACCACACAAGCAAGTCTATCGCAATGGCGCTGATCCCACGGGCCGCAGCAAGCGATGATCTAACGGTCGAGATTGAAATAATGGGTCAGCGCCGTCCAGCCAAGCGGATTACAACGCCGCTTTTCGACCCCGATGGCGCAGTGCTGCGCGGATGATCCCGATCCTGATCCTTGCCGCTGGCGGCTCCACCCGAATGCGCGGCAAGGACAAGCTATTGGAAGACGTGGGCGGCCAGCCCTTGCTGCGCAGACAGGTGTGGCGCGCCATCGCGACGGGGCACCCGGTCTTTGTCGCCCTGCCCGGCCCGAACCACCCAAGAGAGGACGCAATCAGCGACCTTGACGTCACGACCTTGGTGGTTCCTGAAGCAGCGGAAGGCATGTCCGGCACGATGCGTGGCGCCGTGGCACAACTGCCGGGTCATGATGCTTTCATGATGCTGCTGGGCGATCTTGTCGCAATTGATACCGATGATATGCAAGCAGTCTTTGCCGCCCGTAACGCCAACCCGGACCACCTGATCTGGCGTGGGGCCACGCAGGGCGGTAAGCCCGGGCATCCGATCATCTTTGACGGCAGTTTACGACCTGCTTTCAAAGACTTATCTGGTGATGGCGGTGGCGAAACCCTTGTCAAACCGCATGCATCACAAACCCATTTGACACGCTTTAGCGACGATCGGGCACGCTATGATCTGGACACGCCCGAAGACTGGGCAAAGTGGCTGCGCAAGCCCCCTACTTGAACAGCAGCATCGATTCCACACGGCGCAACGCCTTGCGGGCCGCCCCGAACCGCTTCACCCCTTCTTGCGTGGCAAGAGATGGACAAATCTGAAACAGCTCTTCGCGCTGTGCTGGCACCACGCCTTTGAGCGCGTAATCATTGGGTTGAAAGCTTTCGGTCCATGTGCCGTCGGCCAGCACAACCTGATGTTTTTCAAACATGAAATGCAGATAGGTGGTGCCAGGCACATTCACCGCGTCAACACCGGGCAGCTTTGTCATGTCCTTGGCCGCAACCAGCACTTCAACCTCACCAAAATGCTGGCGGGCCAGTTCAGACACAACAAGCATACGGTGCTGTGGGGACACCAGCATGTCACGTTCCGGCAGATCATTGCCAAGGCTTCCGGCCCGGATCAGGATCGGGCGCAGCTGCGGCGCGGTCTTCAACTCATCGGCGGGCAAGCTACGATGGCCCGCCCAGACAATGCTTTGAATGCCGTGATCACGGGTCAACACGCGGTCGCCAACGGTCAAGGTTTCGACCAACCGTTCACCTTTGGGCGTGGCAATACGCGTACCAGGAGTGAAGCACGGGACAATCCGGGAAAATTCGGATCCTGTGTCATGCGGGCAAACCGCGAAATCTGTTTTCTTAATCGTCATATTCAACGCCTATCACCTTAAACCAAACCAACCGCAGCAATCTGCCGGATCGGCGCACCGCCAAAATCGGTGCAAAACCACTCTCTAACTTCAAAGCAGTAAAGCTGCTTTTGCGTGTATCGTTGTCACGTAAAACAACTCAACCAAAACTATATTAACAATATGTTAACTGTTAAGCCTTCGAAAACCAAGCGTTGAACGCCCGGAATCTCACCTAAATATAGTTGGGTAAACAATGCACTTTTCTAACGCGTATTGGTGCCGATGGAGAGACTCGAACTCTCACGATGTTGCCATCGGGGGATTTTGAATCCCCTGCGTCTACCATTCCGCCACATCGGCCAATGCGCATTGCCTAATCGGGCCGGGAACGCGCGTCAATCGCCGTTTTCGACTTTTTCGCGCCGTTACAGCCGGTTGGTGGAAAACGTATCACATTGCGAAAGATCACCGCTTTCCAATCCCCGCGCAAACCAGCGTTGCCGCTGTTCGCTTGTGCCATGGGTAAAGGTGTGCGGGCGGACCCGCTGGCCCGCATTGCGCTGCAACGTATCATCACCGATCTGGGCTGCGGCATTCATCGCCTCGGCGATATCGCCGCGTTCAAGACTGTCAAATCGTTCCTGCGCGGCCCGGGCCCAGACCCCTGAGAAACAGTCTGCCTGCAATTCGATCCGCACCGACATTTCATTCGAATCAGCTTCATTCATCTGCGCGCGCAATTGATTGACCTGACCCAGAATACCCAGCTCATTCTGGACGTGATGGGCAATTTCATGCGCCACGACATAGGCGGCCGCAAAATCGCCCCCCGCCCCCAGACGTTGTTCCAGCGTGGTAAAGAATTCAGTATCCAAAAATGCCTTGCGTTCAGGCGGGCAATAAAATGGGCCAGTCGCGGCAGAGGCACCACCGCAAGCCGACCGGGTCTGCCCTTTGAACAGCACAAGTGTCGGGGCCTCATAGGTCCGGTCAAGCTGTTCGCGAAAGATCGTGGCCCAGACTTCTTCTGTATCGGCAAGTGTGACTGAAACAAACTCTGCCGCGCGTTCGTCCGCAGGTGTGATTTCGCCAGATTGCACGCTTTGGCTGCCACCACTACCGCCAAGATCAACAAATTGACTGACATCCACCCCGAAATAGAGGCCCGCCAACAGGATCAACACACCCGCAATGCCGCCAATGCCCCCGGCACGACGGCCACCGCCGCGTCTACGCCGATCTTCGATATTGCTGCTGCCGCGTCGTCCCTGCCACTTCATGACCTATTCTCCCAGATTTATTACCATCTTAGGCAGATTGATGGGGCACACAAGCTTGACGCCTTTGTCCAGCCATGGCCTAACGCGCGCGAAGATCACGAAAGGGCAGAACATGCTGCGCCGCCTTTACGACTGGACGATATCCCTGGCGCAATCGCCGCATGCGCTTTGGGCATTGGCGATTGTGTCCTTTGTCGAATCGTCCTTCTTTCCGATCCCACCAGATGTGCTGATGATCCCGATGATCATCGCCCGCCCGTCGCGCGCGTTCCTGATTGCAGCTGTCGCCACCGTGGCATCGGTCGCGGGCGGACTCTTTGGTTACTACATCGGCTACGCGCTGATGGAGAGTATCGGCATGCCGATACTCGAATTCTATGGCAAGGACGCAAGCTTTGCGGAAATGTCCGCCGTTTTCAACGAATACGGGGCCTGGGCGGTTGTGGTGGCCGGCGTCACCTTCCTGCCCTTCAAGGTCATCACCATCGCTTCAGGTGTCACCGGGTTGTCATTGCCCGTCTTTATCGTGTCTTCAATCTTTGCCCGCGCTTTGCGATTCTTCCTTGTTGCGGCGCTCTTGTGGAAATTCGGCGAACCGATCCGGGACTTCATCGAAAAACGATTGGGGCTGATGTTCGTCCTGTTCTGTGTGCTGCTGATTGGCGGCTTTGCCCTGATAGGTTTGCTATGACACGACAATTACTCATCTTGCTGTCTGCCGGAGGATCGGCGGCTTTGCTGGGCGGGGCCTATCTGTTTCAGGCGCTTGGCTACCCGCCTTGTGCGATGTGTCTGTGGCAACGTTGGCCACATGTGGCCGCTATCCTGATCGGGCTGTTGGCCCTGCGGTTTCAGGGCCGGGTCCTGCCACTGCTGGGGGCAATTGCGGCGGGCATCACCGGCGGATTGGGTGTATTTCACACAGGGGTCGAACGTGACTGGTGGGAAGGCCCAACCAGCTGTACCGGCGGCAGCACACTAAACGGGCTGAGCGGGTCTGACCTGCTAGCCGTGGAAGGGCCGCGTGTGATCATGTGCGATCAGGTATCGTGGGAGTTTCTGACCCTATCGATGCCAAGTTGGAACGCCCTGTTTTCCTTCGCACTGATGATCGGCTGGTTCATGGCCGTCTCAGCGTCGCGTCGACAATAGCAGGCTGGTTTCCGACCGCGTCACGCCGTCCAACCGGCGAATGGTGAATAGGACCTGATCAAAGCTTTCCAGCGTCGCCGCACCGATCTCTGCGATCAGATCCCAGGTGCCATTGGTTGAATGCACCGCGCGCACCTCAGGAATTGCGGTCAGCCGTTTCATCGCCCGTTCGGCCCCCCTGCCCGCGACCTCCAGCATCATCAACCCGCGCACCGGGTCAGGGCGGATATCCGACCGGGTCAGCACGGTGAAACCGGCGATCTCACCCGCTGCGACCAGACGGTCGAGACGGACACGCACGGTGCTGCGGGTGACAGCCAGCATCGCTGCCAATTCTGACAAAGATGCGCGGCCATTCTGTTTCAAAGCGGCGATCAAGCGACCATCCAAATCGTCCATTCAACTTGCCCATTTTGTAAAATGTATCCCCATTTTGCACAAATTGCCCGCTTACCCCACCCCCTATTTTGGACAACACTCCGCCGCATGACACAAAAACACTGCATCTTAATCGGCGCCCCCGTCGACTGTGGCAAGCGGACACGCGGCTGCCTGATGGGACCTGACGCCTACCGCACCGCTGGGCTGAGTGAGGCGATTACCGAACTTGGCCATACAGTCACTGACATTGGCAACCTGACACCAGCCAAGGTCGACGTGCCGCCCGCCAGGAACAGCCAAATTTACAAGCTGGCCGAAAATGTCGGCTGGACCCAAACCCTGTCAGAGGCAGCACAGAAAGCCGCACCTGACGGCATGCCAATTTTCCTTGGCGGTGATCACGCGCTTGCCGCTGGCACCGTGGCAGGCATGGCCGCACATGCGCAGTCTGTGGGGCGGCCCTTTTTTGCGCTTTGGCTGGATGCGCATAGCGACATTCACACACCCGACACTACCGATAGCGGCAATCTGCATGGCACGCCCGTGGGTTACGTCACCGGGCGCGATGGGTTTGATGCCTACCCCGCCCTGCCCGCAAAGGTCGATCCGGCCAATATCTGCATGATCGGCCTGCGATCGGTGGACAGCGCGGAACGGCAAGTGCTGGAAGGTGGCGATGTCATGCTCGTCGATATGCGCCGGATCGATGAAGAAGGGATCAGCGGACCTTTGCAAACGTTCCTGAACCGTGTCGCCGCAGTGAACGGCATGCTGCACGTCTCGCTTGACGTTGATTTCCTTGATCCCGCCATCGCCCCTGCCGTCGGTACCACGGTTCCCGGTGGGGCCACGGTACGCGAGGGGCATCTTGTGATGGAAATCCTGTCAGATAGCGGGCTGGTCAGTTCGCTTGATCTGGTCGAACTGAACCCGTTCCTTGATGACCGGGGTAAGACTGCAACATTAATGGTTGACCTGACCGCATCGCTTTTGGGGCGGCGGGTCTTTGATCGCCCAACGACAGGACGCTACGCATGACACTTAAAGCTTCAGAACTGGCCATGGTGCCATTTGTTAGCGTCGATAACATGATGCGGCTGGTCCATCATATCGGTATGGAAAAATTCATGGCCGACCTCGCGCATGAGATCGAGGTCGATTTCGCCCGCTGGGAACTGTTTAACAAAACACCCCGCATCGGCAGCCATTCCGATGTGGGCGTGATCGAATTGATGCCCACCTCCGATGGCACGCTATACGGTTTCAAATACGTGAACGGCCATCCCAAGAACATGAAAGAAGGGCTGCAAACCGTTACAGCCTTTGGCGTTTTGTCAGAGGTCGACAACGGCTACCCAATCCTGTTTTCGGAAATGACCGTGCTGACAGCCTTGCGCACCGCCGCCATGTCTGCGGTGGCGACCAAGCATCTGGCCAGCGCCGACGCCAAAACCATGGCGATGATCGGCAATGGCGCGCAGTCCGAATTCCAGTGCATCGCGCAAAAGGCGGTGAATGGCATTGATACGGTTCGGCTTTACGATATCGACCCGGCAGCCACGGAAAAATGCGCGCGGAACCTCGAAAATGCTGGTCTGACCCTGATCCCCTGCACCACCCCCGAGGACGCGATTGAAGGTGCGGGCATCATCACAACCGCCACCGCCGACAAGGACATGCAGACCATTCTGACCGACAACATGGTCGGCAGCGGCGTACATATCAACGCCATCGGCGGCGACTGCCCGGGCAAGACCGAATTGCATCGCGACATCGTCGCCCGCTCGACCGTTTTCGTGGAATACCCGCCGCAAACGCGGATTGAGGGCGAGATTCAGCAGATGGACCCCGACCATCCGGTGACAGAGCTGTGGCAAGTGATCAACGGCACGGCCAACGGGCGGCAATCAGCAGCGGAGGTCACGCTTTTCGACGGAGTTGGTTTCGCGGTCGAGGATTTTTCGGCCCTGCGTTATGTCCATAACAAAATCCAGAACACACCCTTCTATATCGATTTTGATCTGATCGCCGACCCGGACGACCCGCGCGACCTGTTCGGCATGGTGAAACGGGCGGGATAGTGAACAACGGCCAACCTGAGTGACAAGTGTCAGTTGCCCGAGAGTACAGCGCAAGTTACTGATGAAAGATGAGTGATGCGCTGACCACTCCTGACGAGACGCAGATTGACCAGATTTGTTCAATTTGGGACTCTGGTTGGCATGAGGCGCATGCGGGAATTGTTCCCCCTGCGCTGACCAAATTACGCACAACCAAAAGTTTCTTTGACCGCACGCGCGAACATCTTGGCAATACACGTATCGCGACGGCAGGTCGAAAGGTCATTGGGTTCTGCATGGTAAAGGACGATGAACTATACCAGATGTATCTGTCACGCGACGCCCGCGGTACGGGTGTTGCGCAAGCCCTAATCAGGGACGCCGAAAATCGTATTTTCACGGCAGGCCACAACACCGCATGGTTGGCTTGTGCCGTGGGAAATGAAAGGGCCAGCCGCTTTTACGAACGCGCCGGGTGGTTCAACACAGGCCAGCAACCGGTTCACCTTGATACATCAGAAGGTACGTTTTCTTTGGACGTATGGCGATTTGAAAAATCTGCGCCTGTTTGCTAACTCCGCCCAACCACCACACGTTCAATGATATGAAAACTCCCCCGTCACATGCCGCCACTCGCCCGGGCTGATCATCTTGCGATGTACAAAGCGGACAGAATGCAGCGGACCATCCAATTCTTCCTGCCAATAACCAATGAATTTCAATAGCTTGTCATGATCCGGGGCCAGGTCGTAATCCTGCCAGACAAAGGTGTTCAAGACATGCGGATGATCCGGCATGTGATAAAACATCTCTGCTGTGGTCAGCCCATAGCCTTTCATCATCATTTCGGTTTCTGATTGCATCGCTGCTCCTTTCCGTTTCTTGATCTTATAGGTAAAGGATTGCCAAGTGATAAATTATGTCAACAAAAACAGTGTGTTATCACTTTGCGTTGGCGGCTGCTAATACGGGCAGGCATCACCCATTGCACCCTATATCAAGTGTCTGTTACAAGTATCACAACGACATATAGCAGTGTCAGTAACAACAGGCGAACTACGTGAACGACACCCCGGAAACCCCTGAAAACGAAGATGAAATGCCGCCTATGCGCCCTGCATATGAAGGCCCTTCAGTCACGATCGAACACGAGTTGAAGACCAGCTATCTGGACTACGCGATGAGCGTCATCGTGTCGCGTGCGATCCCCGATTTGCGTGACGGTCTGAAACCGGTTCACCGGCGCATCATCTACTCGATGTATGAAAAAGGGATCACTGCCGACAAATCCTATCGGAAATCCGCGAAATCCGTGGGCGATGTCATGGGCTCCTATCACCCGCACGGCGACAGCGCGATCTATGACGCACTGGTCCGCATGGCGCAGGATTTTTCCATGTCGCTGCCTTTGGTCGATGGTCAGGGTAATTTTGGGTCCATGGATGGCGATGGTGCCGCCGCCATGCGCTACACGGAAAGCCGACTGGCCAAAGTCGCGCAATACATGACCGAAGACCTGCCCAAGGACACGGTCGACTTCATGGACAATTACGATGGCAAGGAACGCGAACCCAGCGTGCTGCCATCCCGCTTTCCCAATATGCTGGTCAATGGTGCAGGCGGTATCGCCGTGGGCATGGCGACCAACATCCCGCCGCATAACCTGGGCGAAGTGATTGATGCCACGCTTGCAATCATTGACGAACCGGACCTGTCCAGCGAACAGTTGATCGAATACATCCCTGCCCCGGATTTTCCGACAGGCGGGATCATCCTTGGCCGATCAGGCGCGCGCAAAGCCTATCTGGAAGGACGCGGTTCCGTGATCATCCGGGCCAAGACCAAGGTCGAGGAAATCCGCAAAGACCGCTACGCCATCGTGATCGAGGAAATCCCCTATCAGGTGAACAAGGCCACGATGATCGACCGTATCGCCGAGGCCGCGCGCGACAAACGGATCGAAGGGATCGCGCATGTGCAGGACGAATCCGACCGCAACGGCGTGCGGGTCGTGGTCGAACTGAAACGCGACGCCACGGCAGAGGTGGTGCTGAACCAGCTGTTCCGCTTCACCCCGATGCAAACCAGCTTTGGCTGTAACATGCTGGCGCTGAACGGCGGCAAGCCTGAGCTGCTGAACCTGCGCGCCTTCCTGACCGCATTTGTTGATTTCCGCGAAGAGGTTGTTGCCCGCCGCACGGCGTTCGAACTGCGAAAAGCCCGCGAACGGGCGCATATCCTGTGTGGTCTGGCCGTTGCGGTGACCAATATCGACGAGGTTGTCGCGACCATCCGCGCCTCTGCCGACGCCGCAACCGCGCGTGAAAAGCTGATGACGCGCCGCTGGCCTGCCGCATCCATCCTTGAATATATCGCCTTGATCGACGACCCGACCCATACGGCCAATGATGACGGCACCTATAACCTGTCTGAGACACAGGCCCGCGCGATCCTTGAGTTGCGCCTACAACGCCTGACCCAGATCGGGGTGCAGGAAGTCACCGACGAATTGCAGGAACTCGCCGGAAAAATCCGCGAATATCTGGAAATCCTTGGCTCGCGCGAACGGATCATGCAGATCATTCGCGATGAACTGCAAGAGGTGCGCGGCCTGTTCGCCGTCCCCCGTCGTACAGAAATTGTCGACTGGTCTGGCGACATGGAAGACGAAGACCTGATCGAACAGGAAGACATGGTCGTGACCGTCACGTCCGGCGGGTACATCAAACGGACCGCTCTGGCCGATTTCCGCGCGCAACGGCGGGGTGGCAAAGGCCTCTCATCCATGGCGACTAAAGAAGAGGACGTGGTCACCACCCTTTTTGTTGCCAATACCCACACGCAATTGCTGTTCTTTACGACCGATGGGATGGTCTACAAGCTCAAGACATGGCGCCTGCCATTGGGCAACCGCACGGCCAAAGGCAAGGCGATTGTGAACATCCTGCCCATTCCGCAAGGCGTGTCCATCGCGGCGATCATGCCCGTTGACCGGCCAGAGGATGAATGGGACGACCTGCAAGTTGTCTTCGCCACTTCTGCTGGAACTGTGCGCCGTAACAAACTGTCAGACTTTACAAATGTCATGCGCAACGGCAAGATCGCGATGAAGTTCGAAGGCGAACATGCGGATACGATCCTGATCAACGCACGCATCGCTTCCAACGATGATGACGTGATGCTGATTACCGATTCTGGTCGCGCCATCCGCTTCCCTGCGACTGACGTCCGCGTTTTCAATTCGCGCAGTTCTACGGGTGTGCGAGGCATCAAACTGCAAGGTAATGACAAGGTCGTCTCAATGTCGATCATCCGGCATTTCCGGGCCGAGGCTGATGAACGGGCGGCGTACCTGAAAATGCGGCGGGCCATGGCCGGTCTGACGGATGAGGCAGAAAACGAAGACGAAGAAGCCACCCCCGGCCAGATCAGCCAGGAACGCTACGCCGAAATGTCAGCCGCTGAAAACCTGATCCTGACCATCACGGCCAAAGGATCTGGCAAGCTGTCGTCCAGCCACGACTACCCCGTGCGTGGGCGCGGCGGCATGGGCGTGGCTGCGATGGATAAGGCCATGCGCGGTGGGCCGCTGGTCACATCCTTCCCGGTGGATATGTCCGACCAGATCATGCTGGTTACATCCACAGGTCAATCAATCCGGGTGCCGGTGGATGGGATCTCGTTCCGGTCACGCGGTGCAGGCGGGGTCAAGGTATTTGACACCGGCAAAGGCGAAACTGTGGTCAGCGTGGCTTGGATCGCCGATCAGGGCGAGGATGCCGAAGAAGACGGCGACGAGGCATAAAAAAAGGCCCGCAACATGCGGACCTTTTTGCATTGCTTTATAGAAGCTTAGAAGCCAAAGCCAGCAAGGCTACGCTCCCCAAAGATGTTGCCACGCTGTCCACCAAAGGTGAATTCAGCACCAATACCGAAGTAACGGATGTCGTCGTCGCTGACAAAAGTCGTATCGCCTTCAAATGCGTTGGCGCCAATCGTCCCGAATTCACCATAAACGGATGCGGCTGGTGTCACATTATATCGCGCGATGACAGACGTATCGGACAAAGTCACATCATCGACCGTCGCACCGCTTTCAGCAGTGCCCTCCAAGCCAGTATACGACTCATATTGCAATCCCAGACTGATACCACTGCCCACCAAAACGTCGAAAGACGCGCCAAAGATAGAGATATCTTCGTCCGTAACGTTGTCACCGGACAGATCAGTCCGGCCGTAATAGATTTCGTAACGCGAAGTGTTTGAACGACCACCAAATTCGATACCGTAGTTGGTGCTATCGAAGTTATCGGCGGAATCACGTGCCACGAAGCCGCCGACTGCGGCAGTCGGCGACACCATATAGAACGCATGTAACGTGGCATTGGTGTAGTCACTGTCTTCAGCGTCATCAAACCGACCAAAACCCAGATTCGCACCAACGCCAAAGTCGTTGGCTACAGCAAACTCCACGCCACCTTGAAGCAGCAATGTGGTATCTTCCAGATCATCACCGTAATAGTTGCGATATTCGCCGGTGACCGACGCACCGGTCAGGCCTTGTGCAAATGCTGATGGTGCAATCATCGCCGCAATCGCGGCGGATAGAACAATTTTATAGCTCATTTTCTTACCTGCTAGAATTATATGCCTAGCTTCGTGTTACGCCTGAAAGTTGCAGCAATCCATGCAAACAAAAATGGCAATTCTGCGATGTTCGTTTTTTGCCACACCTTTGCGAAACTGGCAGGTCTTTCCATTTGCAGGTCCACGACCTAGATGTGCGCCATGGAAAAAACGCTCAATATCATCGGCGGCGGCATGGCCGGGTCAGAGGCTGCATGGCAGGCCGCGAATGCGGGCCTGAAGGTTGTGATCCACGAGATGCGGCCCAAGGTCGGGACCTTTGCACATCGCACGGGCAACCTGGGGGAGATGGTGTGCTCCAACTCCTTCCGGTCGGATGACCACGAACAAAACGCCGTTGGGTTGCTGCACTGGGAGATGATGCAAGCGAACGGTCTGATCATGCAGACGGCCTATCAACACCGCCTGCCCGCCGGTGGCGCGCTGGCGGTGGATCGTGATCCCTTCGCCGAAAGCGTCACCGCTGCCCTGCAGGCTCACCCCAATATCAGCGTCTGCGGTGAAGAAATCAGCGCCCTGCCCGATGACGGCAACTGGATCATCGCCACCGGTCCGCTGACGTCTGGCCCCTTGGCCGCAGCGATCCAACAGGAAACCGGCGCCGAAGCCTTGGCCTTTTTCGACGCCATCGCCCCCATCGTTTACGCCGACAGCGTCGATATGGATGTGGCCTGGATGCAGTCACGCTATGACAAAGGCGAGACAGAGGCCGAACGCACGGCCTACCTCAACTGCCCGATGACCAAGGACCAGTATGAGGCATTCATCGACGCCCTGCTCGCCGCCGAAAAAACAGAGTTTAAAGAAGGCGAAACCGCCGGTTATTTCGACGGCTGCCTGCCGATTGAGGTGATGGCCGAACGTGGCCGCGAGACATTGCGGTTCGGTCCGATGAAACCGGTGGGCCTGACCAATGCACATGATCCTGAAACCAAAGCCTACGCCGTGGTGCAGCTCCGACGCGACAATGCGCTGGGAACGCTATTCAATATTGTCGGCTTCCAGACCAAGATGAGATATGGCGCACAAAAGGCTGTTTTCAAAATGATTCCAGGTCTGGAAGAAGCCGAATTTGCGCGACTTGGCGGCATTCATCGCAACACCTTTATCAATTCACCCAGCTTGCTGGACGATCAAATGCGCCTGCGCTCTAAACCGCATATCCGTTTCGCCGGGCAGATCACCGGCGTTGAAGGCTATGTCGAAAGCGCGGCGATGGGTTTGCTCGCCGGGCGGCTGGCCGTCGCCGAACTCACGGGTGTAACGCTTCCTCCGGTGCCAGCCACAACAGCGATGGGGGCGCTGGTGACGCATACTACCGGTGGGGCCGAAGCCAAAACATTTCAGCCCATGAACGTGAATTTTGGCCTGTTTCCACCTGTTGACGGGATCAAGGGCGGGCGGCGCAACCGCAAGGACCGGTACAAGGCCTATACCGACCGGGCCAAGAGCGACTGGCGCGCGTGGCTCAACCAAATGGCGCTAGACGCTGCGTGACCATTGGCGTTAGCCTCAGAGCATGACAGACAAAAAGAACGTCTTGAAGCCAGATCTCTGGACCCCGCGACCGGTTGAGGAAACTATCGCGGTCTACGCCGAATGGGCTGAAACCTACGACGCGGATATCACAGCGCGCGGCTACCACACGCCCGAACGGATCGCCCGCGCCCTGGCACCGCTGATCAAGCCGGATGCAAGTATACTGGATTTCGGCTGCGGCACCGGATTTTCGGGGCACGTTCTGCGCCAGCACGGTTTCTCTCAGATTGACGGAACGGATGTCACAACCGAAATGCTGGAAATAGCGACGGCGCGTGGCGTCTATGACAAGACCTGGCTATCCGTCCCGGGCGAACTCAGCTTTGGACGGGGGGCCTACAAGGCGATCACAGCCGTGGGTGTTGTCAGCCTCGGGGCGGCCCCACCTGAAACGCTTGACGCTTTGGTGGCAAAGCTGGACACGGGCGATTTGCTGGCATTTTCGTTTAATGATCCAACCCTTAAAGACGCATCCTATATGGACGCGCTTGGCCGGCAGATCGGTGCGGGGCTGGTCGAGGTGGTTTTCCGTGAACATGGCCGCCATCTGGAAGATGTCGATATGGGATCGGACGTCATCATATTGCAGCGGCGATGATCACACGGTTCGCGCCGTCACCAACCGGACCTTTGCATCTGGGGCACGCCTATTCGGCTATTCTGGCGCATGACATGGCGATGGCTGCCAGCGGAACATTCCTGCTGCGGATCGAGGATATCGACCAAAGCCGCGCACGGCCCGCATGGGAAACGCAGATATATGATGACTTGTCATGGTTGGGTCTTTCATGGCCGACGCCGGTCCGACGTCAGTCCGACCATTTGCCGACCTATGCCGCAGCACTTGACCAGCTTTGGAACGCAGGTTTGCTTTTTCCCTGCCACTGCACGCGAAAAGACGTCCAGACCGCCGCCAGCGCACCACAGGAACGCGCACCAATGGGCCCGGACGGGATCATCTATCCTGGCACCTGCCGACATCTGCCCAAGCCGCGCACGCGCCCAACCGATTGCGCATTACGGCTTAATATGGCCCAAGTCGCCCGGCAGATCAGCTATATCGAACAGGGGAAAATCCAGACCATCGCGGCCAGCTTCTTGACCACCGCCATCGGCGATGTGGTGCTGGCACGCAAGGATATGGGCACATCCTATCACCTGTCCGTGGTGATTGACGACGCCGCCCAAAACATCAGCCATGTAGTCCGCGGGCGGGATCTGGCAGAGGCCACGCCAATCCACATCATTTTGCAAAAAATACTCAATTTGCCGACGCCCGCATATCATCATCACCGGCTGATCAGGGATGAAACCGGCAAACGACTGGCCAAACGAGACGATGCCCGGGCAATCGCGAAATACCGGTCAGAGGGTACAACACCCAATGATATCAGGCAGATGGTGGGTCTTCCAGCAGCTTAACCACCTCAATCTCTTCTCCGTTGCGCACGGCTGTGTAGAAACAATTACGGCGGCCGGTATGACAGGCGGGGCCAACCTGCGTGACCTCAACCAACAGGCAATCGCGGTCGCAATCGACCCGGAAATCCACCAATGTCTGGGTATTGCCGCTGGTCGCACCCTTGACCCAGAATTCCTGACGGGATCTGGACCAATAGGTCACCTGCCCGCTTTCCAAAGTCCGGGCCACAGATTCGGCATTCATCCAAGCCATCATCAGCACTTCGCCGGATGCGGCATCCTGCGCAATTGCCGGGATCAATCCCGCCTGATCATATTTTAGTGTGGCCGGGTCGAAGGACATATCAAAAACCTTTGCAAGCGCTGCGGTGCGGACTATCTAGAAGGTGACAACAAGAAGGGCAAATGCCATGTCGGCCGAAACAGATATGATCAAACTCTATTCCGGGCGGATATTGGCGCTGGCCGCGGATATGCCCCGCACCAAACGGTTGGAAAACCCCACGGCCACAGCCAAGAAACGGGCGCCTCTTTGTGGATCAACCGTCACGATTGATGTCATTCACGATGGCATGGCGATCACCGATTATGGGCAAGACGTCAAAGCCTGCGCCTTGGGACAAGCAGCAGCTGCCGTGATCGGAGCGCAGATCGTTGGGCTGACACTTAAGCAAGTCCAGCAAGGGCGGGACGAACTTTTTGCAATGTTGAAAAACGATGGACCAGTACCATCCGCCCCCTTTGATGGATTGGCGGTGCTGCAACCGGCCAAAGACTACAAAAACCGACACGCCTCGATCCTGCTGGCCTTTGATGCCACGCTAGAAGCATTGGAGGCGACCAAAGCCACCGCGTGACTAGACAATTCCTGTAACAGGAATTGTCGACAAATCCTTGATAAGGATTTGGCATCAGACTTTCTGTGAAAGTCTGCCCACCACCAGAAAAAACCGCCGCGCATCCGGGACAGGATGGCGGCGGCAGTGTCAGGCGCATGATATCTGGTCCGGGCGTTCAATCGGGGGAGGCAAAACCCCGTTCACGAACATCAGACAGGCAGGTCATCAAACATTGCATTCTTGGGACAGGGCAATGTGATGGACCAAATGCAGACAAGCGCCGGCAGGGTCAGATAAGCCCGGGTAAAGCCAATCCAACAAACAACATCACCATCAAGGCAATCACACCAAGTGTATCGGCCAAAAGCGTATCGCGCGAACGTGCAATAACAGATCTGATCTCTTGGGCCATGGTGTTCTCCTAACGTTCTGTTGCCACTTTGTTCCCACATCATTAACCCACTGTAAAGAACTTTTTAAGAACATTTGCGAACATAATGCGATATTCTGTATTAACCCACTGAAATCAAACGGATTGCTTTGTCTTGTTCCATTAACCAAAGCAGGGTCCGCGCAGCCTGCCCCCGCTCCGTTTCCAACCCTGGATCATCATGCAATAGTTTGCGCGCATCAGTCTGGGCCAGCGCCATCAGCCCGCTTTGCCGCTCCAAATCTGCAATCCGAAAACGCGGGATGCCGGATTGCGCGACGCCAATCACATCACCCGCCCCTCGCATCGCCAAGTCTTCCTCTGAAATACGAAACCCGTCCTCGGTCTCGCGCATGATATCCAGACGTCTGCGCCCCGTCTCGCCCAGCGGCGCCTGGTAAAGCAGCAAACAGGTGGAGGCCGCAGAACCGCGACCCACCCTGCCCCGCAGCTGATGCAGTTGCGCCAGACCAAAACGCTCTGCCCGTTCAATCATCATGATGGAGGCATTGGGCACGTTTACACCAACTTCAATCACGGTTGTCGCAACCAAGACCTTTGTATCACCGGCAACAAACCGGGCCATCGCCGCGTCCTTTTCGGCGGGGGGCATCTGACCATGGACCAGCCCCACGACGCCTTCACCCAAGGCGGCGCGCAGTTGTTTGAACCGCTCTTCAGCCGCAGTCATGTCGACAACTTCGCTTTCCTCAACAAGCGGACAGACCCAATAGGCCTGCCGCCCCTCGGCCACGGCATTGCGCAGCTTTTCCACAACCTCATCCATGCGGGCCGTTGAGACCAGGGCGGTTTGCACCGGCGTCCGCCCGGGCGGTTTTTCATCCAGCACAGACACGTCCATGTCACCATACTGGGCCAACGCAAGCGACCGCGGAATAGGCGTGGCCGTCATCACCAATACATCAACCGCCGCCCCCTTTGCCCCGAGTTCCATCCGCTGGGCGACCCCAAACCGGTGCTGTTCGTCAATCACGGCCAGTCGTAAATCAGCGAATACAACATCTTTTTGAAACACCGCATGGGTGCCAACAAGGATATGAATATCACCGCTGGCCAGACCGGCGAGCTTTACGGCACGCGCCTGGCCCTTATCACGGCCCGTCAGAATCTCCAGCCGCACACCCGCAGCAGCAGCCAGCGGTTTTAGCCCATCCAGGTGTTGGCGTGCCAAAATTTCGGTCGGGGCCATCATCACGCCCTGCCCGCCCGCCTCGACAACACACAACAAGGCCATCAGCGCCACCAGCGTCTTGCCCGACCCCACATCACCCTGCAGCAGGCGATTCATGCGGTAACCAGTCGCAAGATCGGCAGAAATCTCAGCCACGGCACGCGTTTGGGCGCCGGTTGGCGCGTAAGGCAGGGACGCTAACACCTTTTGCTGCAGCTGGCCCGTACCCTCAGACGAGACACCTTTTGCACGGCGCGACACTGCACGGGCCAGCGCCAAAGTTAGATGATGCGCCAGTAATTCATCATAGGCCAAGCGCTGGCGGGCGGGATGTTCTGGCGATAAATCGGCCATCGCAGCAGGTGCATGTGCCGCCGCCAGGGCAGGTTTCCAGGCAGGCCAACCTTCACGCGCAACCAAGGCCGCATCACACCATTCCGGCAGGTCCGGGGCCAGGTCCAACGTAGCGCGCGTCGCCTTCCACATCAATTTCTGGGTAATCCCGGCATGTAATGGATAGACGGGTTCAAAGGCTGGGATATCTGCCGCATCTGACAGGGGTAAAACATGATCAGGATGCACAATCTGGGCAACGCCGTCGAAAATCTCGACCTTGCCCGACACGATGCGGCGCTGCCCGGTTGGCAAAAGACGCTGCAGATAGTCGCCCCGTGCATGAAAGAAAACCAGTTGGAATTCAGTCTGCGCATCGGTCACATGCACCCGGTATGGGCGGCCCCGACTGCGCGGCGGATAATGCGGACCGACGCTAACCTCGACAGTAGCAACCGCCGGGGCGACAACCTCGCGAATGCTGTCCTTGCGCTGCCGATCGATGCCCGAATGCGGCAATGTCATCAGCAGATCGCGCGGTTTCGATACCCCCGCATCGTCCAGTATCTGCGCGGTTTTCGGGCCGACCCCATCCAGTTTTGTCAGGCTCGCAAAAAGCGGGAAAAGGATCTCCGGCCGCCCGCTCATGCGTCGCCGATCAAGGCCAGCCAAGCGTCTTCGTCAATGGTTTCGACCCCTAGCGATGCCGCCTTGGTCGCCTTTGACCCGGCCCCCGGGCCCGCGACCAGCAAATCGGTCTTGGCGCTGACGGAACCCGACACTTTCGCGCCCAGGCCTTCGGCCCGCGCCTTGGCCTCTGCCCGGCTCATCTTTTCCAATGTGCCCGTGAACACGACCGTTTTGCCCGCCACCGGACTGTCGGAGGTTGCGGCGACAACATCCTGCACATCCAATTGCGCGACCAAGGCGTCAATCGACGCGCGTTCCGCCGCTTGCTGCATGGTCGTAATCACTGACGTGGCCATCACGGCGCCCACACCATCGATCCCGGTCAGATCGTCCCAAATGGTGCCGTCGCCGATTGCGGCAGCCTTCATCGTGGTTTCAAAGGCGTCCCAGGACCCGTAGTGATGCGCCAATAGCGATGCCCCGGATTCGCCCACATGCCGGAGCCCAAGTGCAAATATCAACTTATTCAGCGGGATTTTCCGTTTCTCATCAATCGCATCAAAGAGGTTATTCGCACTTTTCTCACCCCAGCCTTCGCGGTTCTTGAGCTGCTGCATCCCCTCGCCATAGCGGTCCCGCAGGGTAAAGATATCCGCAGGTGCAGCGATCCAGCCATCCAGATAGAATTGTTCCACCTGTTTTGCGCCCAGACCTTCAATATCAAAGGCCGCGCGCGACACGAAATGTTTCAGTTTTTCAACGGCTTGTGCTGGGCAAATGATGCCACCAGTACAGCGACGCACCGCATCACCATCTTCCCGGATTGCATCGGACCCGCATTCCGGACACGTGTCAGGGAACGCAAAAGGTTTCGCATCATCGGGCCTGCGCGCCAGGTCGACATCCTTGATCTTGGGGATCACATCACCCGCACGGTAAATCTGCACCCAGTCACCAACCCGAATATCGCGCCCCTCGCGAATGGGTTGTCCGTCACCTCCACGACCCGCGATGTAGTCTTCGTTATGCAGCGTGGCGTTGGATACAACGACGCCCCCAACCGTCACCGGTTGTAGCCGGGCAACGGGGGATAACGCCCCGGTACGACCCACCTGAATGTCGATCGCTTCCAGGGTTGTCCAGGCCAGCTCGGCAGGGAATTTATGGGCAATGGCCCAACGCGGCGTGGTTGATCGAAAGCCAAGCCTGCGCTGCAATTCCAGATCATCGACCTTGTAGACAACACCGTCGATATCATAACCCAAAGTCGCGCGCTGCGCCTCAATGCTGCGATAATGCGCGATCATGTCCGCCGGGCCATCGCAGGTTTGGGTTAACGGATTGGTGACAAACCCAAAGGACGCGAGACGCGCGATTGCAGCGGATTGCGTGTCGGCCAGCGGTGCAGATAGCTCGCCCCAGGCATATGCGAAAAACCGCAACGGGCGCGCCCGGGTGATCGACGCATCCAGTTGGCGCAAGGATCCGGCAGCGGCATTGCGCGGATTGGCGAAAGTCTTGCCACCGTTTTCCGCTTGTCGGGTATTCAGTGCGGCGAAATCCGCATGGCTCATATAGACTTCGCCGCGTACTTCCAGCACATCCGGTGCGTCGCTGATCTGTTGCGGAACATCGTCGATCGTGCGGGCATTGGCAGTTACATTTTCGCCCACGGCCCCGTCGCCGCGCGTCGCGGCCTGCACCAGTTGGCCATCCTCATAGCGTAACGACAGTGACAAACCATCAATCTTGGGTTCTGCTGTGTAAGTCAGCGGCTGATCCGCTTCGATCCCCAGGTAACGCCGGATGCGGGTGTCGAAATCGGCCACCTCACCATCATCAAACGCATTGCCAAGCGACAACATGGCCTTTGCATGCTGCACCTTGCCAAAGCCCTCTGCCAGTGCGCCTCCAACTTTCTCGCTAGGGCTATCGGGGCGTTTCAGTGCGGGAAACGCGGCCTCCAACGCCAAATTGCGCTGTTTCAACGCATCATAGGCGGCGTCACTGATATCAGGGGCATCATCGCGGTGATAGGCCGTGTTTGCGGCATCCAACTGCTGTGCCAACCAGGCTAGTTCCTCACCAGCCTGTGCGGATGTCAAAGCGGTCACATCCAAATGCCCGGTCTGTGGGTGGCAGAGTTCTTGATCTTGGCTCACGCGGCCCTCCGGAATGGATCAACCTGACAAAATGGTTGGTCCAATTCTTAGGCAGCGTCGATTGCCACGTCCAGTGGTGTTGGGCACAAGTTCCGTGAGCGGCTTGGCCCGGCGCCGATTATGCGCCGACTGCAATCTTTTCAGTTGCAACAACGGGCTCGGGATCACGCAATACATAACCCCGGCCCCAGACCGTTTCGATATAGTTTTCGCCGTCGGTTGCTTCGCTCAGCTTCTTGCGCAGCTTGCAGATAAAGACGTCAATGATCTTCAGTTCAGGCTCGTCCATGCCCCCGTAAAGATGGTTCAGGAACATCTCCTTGGTTAGTGTTGTGCCCTTGCGCAGGCTCAACAGTTCCAGCATCTGATATTCCTTGCCGGTCAGGTGGACGGTACTGCCGCCCACATCAACCGTTTTGGCATCCAGATTAACGGCAATCCGCCCGGTTTTGATGATCGACTGCGCGTGACCTTTGGAACGGCGGATGATTGCATGGATACGCGCCACGAGTTCTTCGCGGTGGAAGGGTTTCGTCAGATAATCATCTGCACCGAAACCAAAGCCTTTTAGCTTGCTTTCTGTCCCATCATCCCCTGAGAGGATCAATATAGGCGTATCAATACGGCTCAGGCGCAATTGGCGCAGCACTTCGTGGCCATTCATGTCCGGCAGGTTCAGATCCAGTAGGATCAGGTCGTAATCGTACAATTTCGCAAGATCGATCCCCTCTTCACCCAAATCCGTCGCATAGACGTTCAGGTTGGCATGGGTCAGCATCAGTTCAATGCTTTTCGACGTTGTTGGGTCATCTTCAACCAGCAAGACACGCATCCGAGTTCTCCGCTCTCTCTTCAGTGTCGTTAACCTAAACGGCTAAAGGTTAATCACCCGTTACTATACCAGAACATCATTGCATTTCTACCTATGGTTGTCGATAGCGTTGTAGTGCGGTCGCCTTCAACGCGGCCTCACCAAATTGATGCACGGCCAATTCCCATTCGGCGAATTCCTCATCCGACAAATTGTAACGCTCAAGCGCTTCTTTTCGTTGGATTAACCCGGCTGCAACCGCCCGGACAACCGCCGCCTTGCGCGACGCGACCCACCGCCGCGTGTCAGAATCAGGCAGGTCAGCCCGGGTCATGATGCTTCCGTTTGGCAACGTCACAGAACGCGGCCCCTCAACTTTTCTTAGATACATAGTACACCCCTTTCGTCGTACTCCCGGGGGTGGTTATCGCGGGCAGGACTTAATGAGAGGTATAACTGCCTCTTGAGAGTAGTTAGGATTTTCCTATATTTCGGGGAGAAGTTGCCTGATCTGGAAAATCCGATGTCCCTCGATATGCCGCTGAACTCGCTCGGCTTTGCAAAACCGCCTGCGCAGACGCGTGTTGTCGTCGCCATGTCCGGCGGGGTCGACAGCTCTGTTGTGGCGGCCAAACTGGCCGAAGAAGGTTACGATGTCGTTGGCGTGACCTTGCAACTTTATGACCACGGTGCAGCGCTTGCCAAAAAAGGGGCGTGCTGCGCGGGGCGCGATATCCATGATGCGCGTCGGGTGGCCGAGGAAATGGGTTTTCCGCATTACGTGCTGGATTATGAAAACACATTCCGTGAAGCCGTGATTGATGAATTCGCCGATAGCTATCTGGGCGGGGCAACCCCCGTGCCCTGCATCCGTTGCAATGAGCGGGTGAAGTTCAAGGACCTGCTGGAAACGGCCAAGGATCTTGACGCCGATTGCATGGCAACGGGGCATTACATCCAACGCAAGATGGGTGTCGAGGGGGCAGAGCTGCACTCCGCCGCCGACCCGGGCAAAGACCAAAGCTATTTCCTGTTCTCGACCACACAAGAACAGCTGGACTACCTGCGTTTCCCATTGGGGCATCACGCCTCAAAGGATGAAACCCGCGCGCTCGCCGCGAAATACGGGCTGAGCGTGGCCGATAAACCCGATAGTCAGGATATCTGCTTTGTGCCTAACGGGGACTATGCCGCCGTGATCGAAAAACTGCGGCCCGGCGCCGCTGAACCCGGTGACATCGTGGACATGGATGGCAATATCCTTGGGGCGCATAAAGGCGTGATCCACTACACAATCGGGCAACGGCGGGGCTTGGGGATCGGGGGGCTGGCAGACCCGCTTTATGTGGTAAAGCTGGATGTAGATGCCAAGCAAGTCATTGTCGGACCCAAGGAATTGCTGTCCACCAGGCGGGTGCCCGTGCGCGAGATCAACTGGATCGGCGGCGGCAACCTGATGGATATCGGCGAACGGGAAATCGCCGTCCGGGTGCGGTCCACCCGGCCCCCGACCGATGCCGTGCTCCGCCCAATCTCGGACACCGAGGCGGAGGTCGAACTGGTCGCCGCAGAACAAGGCATCTCACCGGGGCAAGCCTGCGTTTTCTACGACTCCGATAGCACACGCATTCTGGGCGGCGGTTGGATCTGGCGGGGGCAGTAGCGCCAGCGCACATCAGTCTCTTGCGAATTGATCCAGCGCCGCACGCATAGCATCGGAAAACGGACGAAAACGATTCTCATCGGGACGCTTAATCTCAATCTGGCCTGCTGAACTCATACGATATTCGTGCGCATGGTGGCCGGAAACATTAAATGGTGTCTGCGTATCATCGCCATATTTCTTGATCAGCAAGACATCCTTTCCGCTCGTGATCATGACACCTACTTCCATCAATACATTTGGATTTGAACCGGTAATGTCGGCTATTCCGAATCGCGACTTCCTGATCTGATCGACGATCTCCCGAACAACAATACCACCGGGACGATCAGGGTCGTATGTCAGTGCCTCACAACCCAACTCACTTAAAACCGACTGAAGCTCTTCTCCAATTTCGTTGAACTCCTTTGAGAATGGTCGCGCGATGAACCCCACTTTGCTCCTTGGTTCCAAAAGTTCAGGCGACAAATCAAGATTTTGAATATCATCCAAAAAGCCTTCGACCGAGTCGGTCGTATTTCTGATGTAGGAACTGGTCTCGTTTGCTTTCCGCATAATGCGCGCAACCTCTGATGAGATATCGGCCAGAATATTGACGAACTTCTCTGAGACCTTAGCCTCAGCTTCAAACTGCACAGCAAGAATTCCAATAACCTCGGCACCAGACGTCCGTAACGGTACCGCTATAACAGTGTCCGGGTCGTCGACAAAATCGGTATACTCAGATCCAATTTCCTCACCGTCGAACTTGTTTCGTAACTTGGAAGGTTCGGCCGACGCCCGAATTCCTTCCACCCAAAAACCGCCCTTTTCGTCACCATGATCGACGCACCAGGACAAAGCACCCTTACGCGTTACCTCATCTAACAAAATGCGCTCTGATGCACTCCCGCGTCTTGCTCCACCAGAATGCGCTTTCAGTTCAAGCGCATATTTTCCATCAATACGAACGCACTTGTAGACTCGAAAAAGTGCATCGGTAGAAAGCAACGCAAGCTTTCGTATTACAGCGGTAATGATCCGGCGTTCATGTTCCTCTTGGATGAAATTCAACGGAAGGCTGAAATCGTGTAACTTCTTGATTAGCACTTGATGCGAAAGATCAATCATGACCGGGCCCCTATAAAAAATTTTAGTGAAAAGACTTCAGATAACTAAAAGAAAGATAACGGGTAGTTGCATCGTGTCAATTATTGCCCACTACTCCGGTCCGCATGCGTTTACCAGCCGCTGCAACTCGCATCGCGATACTGCGGGCCTTTGAAATTATAACATCACAATGACATCTCTGTGTGGGGGCTGGTGTCAGGGCAACGGCAAGCTGCATATTGCGGCCAGACACAGACCCCGCGAAGGAGCCTTAGATGACATTGACACGCCGCACCCTGCTGACATTTGCCGTCGCCACACCAGCACTTGCCCTGTTGGGCCAAACCGGCATGGCAGCCACACCATCGATCTATGCCAATGACGGGATCGCCGTCGATGGAACGGATGTGGTCGGGTATTTCACGCAAGGCGAACCGGTGCCCGGTAATGCCGACATCACCCATGACTGGATGGGCGTGACATGGCGGTTTTCCACCGAAGAGAACCGGGCCGCCTTTGCCGCTGCACCTGAAGAATACGCCCCGCAATATGGCGGTTACTGCGCCTGGGCGGTCAGCGAAGGTTATACCGCATCCACTGTGCCGCATGCCTGGAAGATCGTTGATGGCAAGCTTTACCTCAATTACTCTCGGCGCATTCAGCGCAAATGGGAACGCGACATCCCTGCACGAATCGCCGCAGCCAACGCCAATTGGCCGACAATCCTGCAGGCCTGAATCAGCCCTTTGGCGGGTTGGTCACCTGGCGCACCTGGCGGATGGAACGGTAACAAATCCAAAGGTTTATAAGTCGCCATATCCGTTGATGTTGCGCAAAGCGGACGTTCCCGGTGGACGCCCGCATGCCACTGACAAATCCAATTTGATCGATGCTATGCGCCGCACAAGTCTCGGCTGTTTCAGAAGGTTCGCGCTATCGTCTTGCGTGTTCTTCCACCAATCGCGCCATGTCTGTAGCATCAGGTGTCGCTTCTTGCTCAAGTCCGGTCTTGACCCCGGTCCAGTCTTTCAGCGCCTTATTCTGGCTAACCTTCCACGTTCCCTGCATGTCCTCAATCGTTATCTCGAAACCAACCAGACCACGAAGTTGCCGTTGTACAAAATCAGGCGGGGCATCAGACACAGCCCAAGGTTCGGAACGATGGCTTTCATGTTGGTGCGTGAGGTCATCCAAATGCCCAAGAAGCCATTCAGGCTCTCGTGTGAACCGCAACGCACCGCGGACGTGAACGACAACATAGTTCCACGTCGGAACGACTTTCCCGTGTTCTTGCTTCGACGCATACCACGAAGGCGTGACATAGGTTTGAGGGCCCTGAAATACCGTCAGGACCTCAAAGGCGTCTTCTGTCTCGCGAAACAGTGGGTTGTTGGCAGCGATGTGACCCTGAAGGCAGGATTGACCTGATGCGGTTTTCAGGACCAGCGGCACATGATCTGCCGTCAAGCGCCCAGTTGCAGAGGTAACGATCGTGGCAAAGGGATGTGCCATAACCAATTCTTGCATGACGTCTTTGCGTTGTTCTCGAAAGACCGGTGGCTGAAACATCGGTAACTCCTTATTGTCCCTGGACGCATACCCGAAAGCCGCGATTGCTTCAAACACAGCGAAGGGCAGAAAAGTCCCACACCAGCCATGTATCTAAAGCCCGGCGACTGGCGGTGATCTTGTTTCACTTTGGTCGAAGCGCATTCGCCTTAGGCGTGCATAGATCGACCTTTCGTCGCTGTCTTAGTCCTTGTCGCGCCGCACGCGGAGGTCATGGTTTAGCAAGTTTTGATAACCATGCTGATCCTTAACAAAACCTGACCGCCCCGCACAAAGGTGCCCGACACAAGTCCGACGCATGTCCGACGTGACGCCGACAGGCCCCTGCCCCGAATCTTGTCTTAAAAACATCAACTTACAGACCATCATGGCAAAAACGGCAAAAACCACTGGCAGTTTGTCCAATCTGCGGCTAGGCAAATCGGATGATTTACGCCTCCGCCTCTGACTGGCGCAATGCGCCGCATAAACGGGTCCTGCTTTTTGCAATGTCAGGTCTGGGTAAGACCTACCTGTCCAATATGCTGCGCAGCACAGGCGATTGGTTCCACTATTCCATCGATTACCGGATCGGAACGCGGTATATGGGCGAAAAGATCGCCGACAATGCAAAGCGCGAGGCGATGAAGGTGCCGTTCCTGCGCGATCTTTTGCGGTCAAACTCGATCTATATCGGATCGAATATCTCCTTCGATGACCTCAAACCAATGTCCTCCTATCTGGGCAAGCCCGGCGACCCAACCAAGGGCGGGCTGGATTGGGATGAATACACGTGGCGGCAAGACCAGTTTCAGGCGGCGGAGGTCGCGGCCCTGCACGATACCGGCTATTTCATCGACCGGGCGGTGGACCTCTATCAATACCCGCATTTCGTCTGCGATACGGGCGGATCAATCTGCGAATGGGTGGATGCCCATGATCCAGATGACCCCGTCCTGACCGATCTGGCGTCAAAGACGCTGATGGTCTGGATTGAAGGCACCGAAGAACACACCGCCGAACTGATCCGCCGTTTCGATAAAGAGCCCAAGCCGATGTCCTATGACCCGGCCTTTCTGCTGGCGACATGGCAGGCCTATCTGGCGGAATATGACACCAGCCCGGAAAAAGTGGACCCGGATGATTTCATCCGCTGGGCCTTTGCCAAGGCATTGGCGCACCGGCAACCGCGTTACAAGGCGATGGCCGATAAATGGGGGATCACAATCCCGCAAAAGACCGTTGAACAGGTCAAGGATACGGAGGGCTTTGTTGGCATGATCGCCGACGCCCTTGAGATGCGCAGCTAAGCCGCCTATCTCTTTTCTCTTGATCCAGGATGTAATCCGATGCCGATAAAACTGCCCGCCGCCCTACCCGCCTATGACGTTCTGTCGAACGAAGGCGTGATGGTGCTTGATGAAGACGCTGCCGCAAGGCAGGATATCCGCCCGCTCAGGATCGCTTTACTGAACCTGATGCCCAAAAAGATCCAGACCGAAAACCAGTTCGCCCGGCTGATCGGGGCGACACCCTTGCAGATCGAACTCAGCCTGATCCGGATGTCCGAACACCGGACAAAAAACACCGCCGCCGAACATATGGCTGAATTTTATCAACCCTTTAGCGCGGTCAAGGACCAGAAATTCGACGGGCTGATCATCACTGGCGCGCCCATCGAACACCTCCCGTTTGAAGACGTGACCTATTGGGATGAACTGACCCAGGTCTTTGACTGGACCCAAACCAACGTCCATTCGACCTTCGGCGTCTGCTGGGGCGGGATGGCGATGATCAACTATTTCCACGGGGTCAAGAAACACATTCTGGACCACAAGGCGTTCGGCTGTTTCCGGCACCGGAACATGGAACCTGCTTCGCCCTATCTGCGGGGCTTCTCTGACGATTGCGTGATCCCGGTCAGCCGCTGGACGGAAATGCGGCAGGATGAGATTGATGCAGACCATGGGCTAAAGACGCTGATCACCAGCGATGAGGCTGGCCCTTGCCTGGTCGAAGATCCCGGTCACCGGGCGCTCTATATCTTCAACCATTTCGAATATGACAGCGGCACGCTGAAACAGGAATATGACCGGGATATCAGCGAAGGCACGCCGATTAACGTGCCCATGAACTACTACCCGGATGATGACCCAACGGAACAACCGCAAAACAGGTGGCGAAGCCATGCGCACCTTCTATATGGAAACTGGATAAACGAAATTTATCAGACCACCCAGTTTGAGATGGATAAAATTGGCACGTAAAGCACTCACCATATCCGCACTCGCCATCGGTGTCGGCGCGGCCCTGACCAGCATCGGCGCCAGCTACCGGGCCGCACAGGCCGAGGAGAGCTATCCCCCGCTTGGCCAGTTCATCGATGTGACAGGCGGGCAGGTCCATTATGTACAAAGCGGCAGTGGCCCACATCTGATCCTGCTGCACGGGGCCGGTGGGAACCTGCGCGAATTTACCTTCGATCTGATGGACCGGTTAACAGAAAGCTACACCGTGACGGCATTCGACCGGCCCGGCTTGGGATATACGGACCGGGTGCCGGGTGTGACCGGCGGGGCCACAGCCACCGACGGCGACCCACCGCTGGATCAGGCGCGGATGTTGCGCGAAGCCGCCGAAAAGCTTGGGATCACCGATCCGATTGTCGCCGGGCACAGCTTTGGCGGGATCGTGTCATATGCTTGGGCGGTTGAAGGGCTGGACAATGACAGCCCTGTCAATGCAAAGGCGCTGGTGTCGCTTGCCGGGGTGACGATGCCATGGCCCGGACCACTCGACCCCTACTACCGGGTCAATGGCAGCGCCTTTGGCGGGGCGGTCACGATCCCCCTGATCTCTGCATTGGTGCCGCAAAGCATGGTCGAAAGCCGGATTGATGGCACATTCGCCCCGCAGCCTGCGCCCGAAGGTTACGCCCATTACATCGGTGCGGGGCTGACCCTGCGGCCTGACACGATGCGGGCCAATATCCGGCAGGTCAATACGTTGCGCCCGCATGTGGTCGAACTGGTCAAGCGCTACCCTGACCTGACCCTGCCCATCGAGATCGTGCATGGGGATGCCGACACAACGGTTCCTATCCATATCCACGCGCAGGAAGTGATCAAGATCGTGCCAAGCGCCAAGCTGACAACCCTGGAAGGCGTCGGGCACATGCCCCACCACGTCGATCCAGCAGCGACGATTGCAGCCATCAACCGGGCAGCCGAACGGGCCGCTGAAAACTAGACGGCCTTCAGGCGGTCATTCGAAATAGGTCAAACGCCCAATCGTATTTCCCGCACCATTTGGACCGGCGCAGTTCATCTCATAGAGATTATTGTTTTGCAGCAGCTCTGCACCATTCACAAAGACGCTGGTCTTGTTGGATTGCGGGCGGCACCAGCCCTGATTGACGCCTGATTTCACACCGCCCAGTTTGCCGGGTTCATCACCGGTTACCTTGTTGGTGCGGGCATCCATATTGAACGCCTCCAACCCGGTCAGTTTCGTGTTGCTGACCGTCTTATCGGACCAATCAAGCTTGGAAATGATCATGTAAGGGATCGGGACAACCGCATTGCCCACCTGCGTCTTGCAGACATCAGGGGCAAGGCAGGTGATAATCGCGTTCTTGCCGGAATGGCGGGCGGCGGATTGCATGCTGTTATCCTCTGATGATTTCAGCCTCGGTAAAGGCATCCCGATCAGGCACGATCAGACGCCATAACAAGACCACGCTGGCCTGACCTTCGTCAATATCTTCGACATCTAGTTCAACGGTATCAAGGTGCATCGCCACCGGGGCCTGCGACGGATCGGTCAGGGATTTCAGCGCCAGTTTCGCGCCCGGCAAACGCAAGCTGACGGTTTCCCGGTCACGCGATACGCCACTGATTTCGATGACCTCACCACCCTGCAAATAAGGGTCGATTTGTAACCGCAGCGGGGCGGCATTCCAGAATGCCAGATCATAATCCAATGGCATACGGGGGTGGCGGTCACGCTCCCAATCTTCGTCAAACGTGCCCGCGGCGGACCGGCGGGGCAACCAGCCCTTGGCAACGGGCATCGTGCCATGCACCGCCATCGGGGCAAAGGGACGCGCATCCATAAACTCGGCCAACAACCCGATCTGCGGGGCGGGCCAGCTTTGCACGTCGCGGGCGGCCTCTTCGGTCATAAAACCGATACCGGCGGGGTTACGTTCAAAAAACCGGGTTGCGTCGCCTTCCTGACATTGGCCACCATATGCCAACGCATAGGTCAACGGGACATCGACCACCTCATCGGGCTGCGACAGTTTCCAGTTCAGCATGGATTTGATCCAAGCCGCCGGGCCGCGCACATGGAAACTGTAGTTCAGAATATCGGGAATGCTGACGACGACAGGCCAGTCACGGCGCGGCTTGGCCTGAAAACTACGGGCCGTGCCCCGGATCAGAAGATCGGTCTTGGGTTTAAACGGGGCGATATCCTGCTCTTGCAACAGCGGGCTGTCTTCTGGCGCCTCTACAAATTCATCGGCCAGAACCAGATCAGGCGGCGGGGTCACGGGCGTCGTGCCTTCCTTACTCAGACGAAACTCCGCCTTGGCCACGACGATACCAACTTCAGTGTCATCCGTATGCCAATGGGCAAAGGTGGTATGTGACAGAGGAAGAGACGAGGTCAGTTTCATTTATGATTGGTCACTCGAATTTAAGACATGGATCAATGGGAGCCGTAGCGCACAATTATATCAATGCTGAGCGCTTCGGGTCTTGGGTTGGCTGCTCTAAGCGAGCTGGCGTACCGATAAGGCATCATATTGAACAAACCACCATATTAAGATGAGAGCGCTTCAGTCCAAGTCATAGGTGATCCGTTCAGCCGGACCCAAAACGCCATCACGCTGTATCGGTCGCACATCAAAAGTGAATGTTTCGAAATCTTCTTCGACCACAAGTAAGGCAGCGGTGCGCGTTACTGCTGCTGTACGCTCCGCCAAGAGGCTCAGAATTGCGGGGCTTGAGGGGTCAGGAACATGGACGCGGAGTTCGATCACCGGGCCGCGATTTGAATCAAAGGCCAGCGCCTCGGCTTTGGTGTCGCCTTCTGGATCGACAAGCATGAAGTGCCCGTCATCGATCTGCTCGGCTACATCTGTGCCAACGATCCCGCCCAAGACGGCCTCGACTGATAAATCGGCGTCGGGCAGAATTACGATTAGTTCCTCAAGATCCTGATCTGTAGTCCCAGTAAAGAGCGGCAAAGCAAATAGAAGTGGCGCGACCGCTGGCACGGGTACGGTTTCATAAGTGACTTCCCCTTCAGCACCGATTGGGTTTTCGTCAGACCGCACAAATAGCCGGGGCCACGTTACCAAGAAGATATCGACAGAGATCAGCACCTCATCCGCTGCAACATATTTAGTTTGCCCAGCAAGGATGTCGTCTCCTTCAATCGAAAGCCCGCCAAAAAGCGTCACTTCAGGTAAGCCATCACCCTCTGCCAAGGCAAAAGACATGCCCCATTTTTGCGGGTGGAGTGCCGCATAGATATCAGAGAGCGCGGAAAAAAGCGGGGGGTCATCGGCTGCCAGATCAAAGGAAACGCCATCGGCTTTTGGCGTAAAAGACGCACCATCACGATGTTTATATCCGCTGCCTTCCCGGCGCACAGTCTCTAAACGGTCCAAGATGTCCTTCAACGCGTCTTGCGAGACATGGCTGTCTTGGCTGAAGGAAAAGGTGATCAAGTAGTTGGTCATAGCGTTGTTCAACTTATCCAATTTTGACGAGGAGCATTCTTGCGGGACACAACCACGCCCGCAAAGGCCTGATAACCCGGGATAAACTTCAACACTTCCTTGAGAAAGTATGACGCGGTCCGCGTGGTATTGCAAATATACATGAGTCGCCAATATGGGATTTCACGGTCAGCTATCGCACCAAAGTAATTGCCCGCTTGTCCAAGTTCCTGCCGTCGCACGTTTTCGTACCGCGCCTTCGCGGCGGCTGCAGTGACATTTCGTAAAAACGGCGGTACAAAACGCCCGGCGCGTTTGGCGGCATCAACACGCCGATAATAGTCTCGGCGACGCTGGTAAAATCCGAACGGACCGGCGGAGTATTTTGCATCGACAATCAGGCAGGGATACGCAAAGCGTCCATTCTTCCCCGGAGGACGTGTCGGGCAAAGCCCGTCCGCCAAAGGCGCATAACTGGACCGGGTTGCATCCGTGCGCAGCGAATATTCCCTGTCGCCGCATTTTTCGATCTGATAGGCCATTGCGTTGCGCCGGTTTCGGCTAGCGGTCGGTCCAGCGGTTGCGGCCCGCACCGACCAATGGCCATTGCGCCTAGCACGTGCCAGGTTTTTGAATGTTTGCGCGTCGCCGGGTACGCAAAGTGGCGCGCCCTCTACACGCCCCAGAATGACCGTACCGCCTTCGGCCGCAAGCTCCGCTTCGATTTCGTCGATCGTCGGGATCGAATAAATCGCGGTCAGCCGCCTGATCTCGGCCACGACCTCGTCTTTCTCAACACGTAGCCAGACAACACCGTATGCCGTCTCTCGCACGTCAAGCGATGTCGTCAGGGACGGATCAATCAGAAAACGATATTTCTCATCAATATCACCTACCGGGATATTGTTGACCTGCTGATAGAGCCTCAAGAAAGCGACATGTTCGTCCACATCCAGGCCCGATGCAGACCAATCCATCGAAATCCGCGGCTGAATCGTCAGCCAATTTGCGAACCATCCAACAATACCCGCATCCAGTTCGTCACATAGTGTGATGTTGTAATAGGCCGCAACATCGCGCGCCCAACGCAGATACATTGCGCTGCGATCTGTAATGCCGGTAACGTCGATCAACGAAATCAAATCTTCATGACCGGAGTAAACCGGAAGATTGTCCTCACATTCCATGGCTAGTTGATGTCGATCTTATCTGCGGAAAGCTTGATCAGCTTGTCGGCCTTCTCATTGATTTCGACGCCGTTGATCGCAATGGTGCCGTCTTTTTTCATCTCGATCACGCTTTTGCCACAACTGAGGACGATCCTGTCGCCGGCACTGATCTGAACCTCAGTTCCGGCCGCCAGTTTGTGCTTTGAGCCAATGAAATTCGTGTCTGTAAGGCCTACTGTGCGCACGGATGTCAGACCAACGGCTTCCATCTTGTTTTTTTCAACGGTCAGCGCGTAATTTCCGGCACCGGGATCTAGCGCAGGTGGAAGACCAATGGCCTTTGCGACCTCTCCCAGCTTGTTGCCGACCTTTACGGCCATCCTGTTGATCAGGTTGCCAATCGCTGTCGGACCAACATGAATTGTCATGTTGCCACCAACCACTTCATTGTGATTCCGGGTCACCTCGGACTCCTTGTTGTGCTCGACAAGGCTGACATGGTTATTTTCGATGCGTTCTGTCTTGTTGTTCAGAACAACAGTGTTCATATCTTTTTGCGCATGTACGTAAACTTCTTCTTCGTCCCGTTCATCCTCAAACCTGAGCTCATTAAATCCGCTGCCATTGTGTGTATCGGTTTTGAAGGTGCTGCGGGTCTTGTGTTTCGGTAGTTCGTAGGGCGGATCGTTTTTGCCGTTATAGACGCAGCCGGTCACCAATGGTTTGTCGGGGTCACCTTCAAGGAACTCGACCACGACCTCCATCCCGATCCGCGGGATCACCATGCCGCCCCAGCCTTTGGACGCCCAGTTTTGCGACACCCGGCACCGCATGGAATAGGCTTTGTTCAGGTCCCAGTGGAAATGCACCAGAATGCGACCATATTCGTCGCAATCAATCTCGCCCTCTCCGACGACAACGGCCGTTTGCGGGCCTTGCACCACCGGCATCCGGGTTTTGCGCGCGGGAGCCAGCGGAGCGGTTACTGGCATTAATGTGTACTCACCCGAATAGGCGCGGCCATCACTCTCTGCGCCGCCGGACCCATAGGAATCTGACACATAGGAATGGCTTGCGGCCAGACACAGGTAATCGGCACCTTTGAGCCCGTGAACCTGATCACCCGTCAACGTCAAGGTCATCCCGGCCCCAAGCGACGTGCAATCCCCCAAGGCCCGATGCCGCGCATCCTGGCCGCGTTCCTGCAACATCCGCAACCCAACAACATCTTTACCTGCGCCCTGGTCAAGGTAGTCGCCGGGATAGTCGTAGCTTTCGATCTGACCTTCCGCATAGGACGCATCACCGACCCGGTCGACCTCCATCGCGGCACTCGGCGTTTTGAAGTTGTAGTCTGTCAACCGGACCGCTCCGGTTGTCATCCGGCGTTCCGGATGCCATTCCCAGAAATGCTCTTTGCCCGATTGCTGTGCGCCATCGATGGGTTTGTATTCGCGTTCGCCCCCTGCGATCGGCTGATGCTGGTCAACCGCATCAGTCAGCACCAGCGTATGACCACCAACACTATGTGAAAAATGATAGGAAATGCCGAACCGTTCCATCAGGCGGGTTGCAAATTCCAGATCACTCTCGCGATATTGCACCGTATATTCAAGCTCTGGGTAGCTGCCCGTCACCTTGATCTCAAACGCCGGATCACCCAGACCAGAATAAGGTTTGAACAAATCCTCGATAATCTGAATCACGGTTTTATTGTGAAAAATCCGTTGGTTCCGCCGCCGCCCTGCAATCCAGAACCAGGGCCGCAAGGTTAATGCATATTTGTTACCATTTTCGCCGACACCCGCCCATGTCGCCTCTGTGACAATCCCATCAAAGACGCGTGTGCCATCATTCTGGGTCTCGATCTCGACACTGGCGTGGGTCCCGATCAACCCATCAAAATCAAGGTCAGCGGATGACGACAAAGCCTCCACACGGTACTGAAACAGGCCGTTGACGTAATCCGAGCCATCGAACCGCAGCAGGACCAGCGCATCCTTGCCCAAAGCCGTTGTCAGTCGCCCCATACGGGAATCTTGCGAAAATGGCGCGTTCATTGGTTGGGTCCTCGTCGGAATGACATCAAAGCAATCACTGGCAAGATTACCCTATTCACGATGAGGATCAAACAAGAGTTGATAGATCATGCAACACACAAAACTTGCGGCTGGATTGGTTGCCGATTGGTCGCGCTCTTTTGAAAAAAGCCATCGCATCAGACATTTCAACCAGCCTGCTGCAAACCCGAATTGCGCTCCGGCGCTGAAACCCCCATATATAAGTTCTGAAGATCGGGAGAGTTTTCATGGATTTACCCTTTGATGGCGGGATCAGCCGCTTTGCCAGGGAAGACGCGCCTGTGCGGGTGCAAACTGCCATCAAAGAGAGTGGAAAGAACGACATCCTGAACCCGGATTACCCTTATGATCGGCGCTGGGACAAAAAAGAATATGAGGCGGCCCTGACAGCCCTGCAAATCGAACTTGTCCGCATGCAGGCCTGGGCGCGTGATACCGGGCAGCGGATTGCCATCGTTTTCGAAGGCCGGGACGCGGCTGGCAAAGGCGGCACAATCAAGCGTTTGCGCGAAAACCTGAACCCGCGCGGGGCCAAACTGGTGGCTCTGTCCAAACCCACGGATGTGGAAGCCGCGCAATGGTATTTTCAGCGCTACATCGCCCATCTGCCTGCCAAGGGCGAAATCACGATCTTTGACCGCAGTTGGTACAACCGGGGCGTTGTTGAACATGTGTTCGGGTTCTGCACACCAGAACAACGCGAACGCTGGTTCAAACAGGTGCCGGAGTTTGAGCATATGCTGGTCACCGAAGGGATCAAGCTCTTCAAGATCTGGCTGAATGTCGGGCAGGCGACGCAGTTGAAACGCTTTCTGGATCGTGAAAAAGACCCGCTCAAACAGTGGAAATTGTCCTGGATTGATGTCGAAGGTCTGAACAAGTGGGACAGCTACACAGCCGCGATTGGCGAAACGCTCGACCAGACCCACACTGCCGAGGCTCCCTGGACGATCATCCGGTCTGATGACAAGCGCCGCGCCCGGGTGCAGACGATCCGCAGTATCCTGACCCAGCTTGACTATGCCCGCAAGGACGACAAGGCGCTTGGCAGCGTCGATCCACAAGTCGCAGGAGGTCCCGACCTCTGGCATGCCTAAGCGCGGTTATCATCACGGCAATCTGCGCGAGGCATTGATTAATGGATGTCTAACGCTGATTGAAAAACGCGGGCCGACGGGGTTCACCTTGTCAGAGGCCGCGCGCGAAGCCGGCGTCACACCTGCCGCAGTTTACCGTCATTTCGAAGGCCGCGAAGACATGATCGCCGCTGCCGCCCAGCAGGGTTACGAAATGTTCGGCGACCTGATGGATCACGCCTATAATGGCGGCCAACCGTCGGCCCTTGCCGCGTTCGAGGCAACGGGGCGTGCCTATCTGGCCTTCGCAAACAAATACCCCGGTTACTATATTGCGATGTTCGAATCCGGGATTTCGATCAATCGCACCCCCGAACTGCACGCTGTCGCGACGCGGGCCATGGGGGTTCTGGAAAAAGCCGCCGAAGAACTGTCACAGCACATCCCGGCGCATAAACGCCCGCCACCGCAGATGTTCAGCGCGCATATCTGGGCGCTCAGCCACGGCGTTGTTGAACTATTTGCCCGCTCTAATCCCGGCACACAAAGCCCCTTCCCGCCCGAAGACCTGCTCGAATCCGGGATCGGGATTTATCTGCGCGGGCTGGGCCTGATTGAACCTGACAGCTGAAAGACACCACATGGACAGTAGATTTGCCGTATTCTTCTTTATCGTCGGCGGACTGGACACCTACCTGAATGATTGCCCCACTGAATGCCTGCGGGAAACCGAAAGCCCTGCACGGCTTAGCCTGCAATATGGCGATACCTATTTTCAGGAGGATGTGATCGGTGAAGAAATCTATGCCATCTACGATCTGCCAAAAAGCTACGGGGCGTTTCAGCCGACCATGGGGGCCAGCCTGACCAGTAACAATGATTTCTGGTTCGGCGCGGGCGGCAAATGGACGACCGAGCGGATCAGCGACAGCCCTATTTATATCGAACTCTCGGTGATGCCGGGCATCTATATCCGGGGTGATGGCCCCAATCTGGGGTTCCCCACCCAGTTCCGAGGGGCGTTGGGGGCTGGCGTGAATTTTCAGAATGGATCGCGCCTATCGGTGTTTTTTGACCATCGATCCAACGCCAACGCAACCGAAACCAATCCCGGGATTGAAACGCTTGGGATCAGATATTCGATTGATCTGAACTAAGCAGACAAAATTTGCATCACCGGCCATAGCAGCTATGGTCGCGCCAGATACACACCTCAGGAACCCCTCATGACCTGCGTCTTCATCCAGATCCGCTGCAAACCGGGCACAACTTACGAAGTGGCCGATGCGATTGCCTTGCGCGAAATCCACTCAGAGCTTTATTCAACCAGCGGCGATTATGACCTGCTGATGAAGCTTTATATCCCCGAAGGCGACGATGTCGGCAAATTCATCAATGAAAACCTGCTCGACATCACCGGGATCGAAAGATCACTGACCACCCTGACGTTCAAGGCGTTCTGAACAGCAAAATTCCGAAATTGCCAAGCGCACGCTTATTGGGCATTTTCGCAGATATGGAGTCACTCCCCTTCAGCCATAACAGCCTGCTTGTCGTGATGTCTTGCATCGTGGCGCTGGCGGCTGGGTTCACCGGCCTTTCGCTCACGCGCAACCTGTCGGAAAAGACGCTGACGCAGAAAAAGCTGTCGGTTGCGCTGGCCTCCGTCGCCTTGGGCGGCGGCATCTGGTCGATGCATTTCGTGGCCATGCTGGGCCTGCAATTGCCGGTTCTTTTCTATTATGACGCGGCGATTACCCTGATCTCGGCGCTGGTGGCGATCCTGATCGTGGGGGCGGCGCTGATCCTGCTGCACTTTACGCAGCGGACCCGGGGGATCATCGTCGCAGCAGGGGCCATCGTGGGCACCGGCATTCTGGTCATGCACTATATCGGTATGGCCGGGCTGGAACTATGCCGGGCCGTCTATACCCCATTCGGGGTTGTTGCCTCATCCGTCGTTGCCATTGGCTTTTGCATCTTTGCCTTCTGGGTCGCGTATGGGCACCGGACAAACCGGAATATCTTCCTTGGCACGATCTGTTTTGCTGCTGCCGTCTGCACGGTACATTTCCTGGCAATGGCAGGGACGCAATTCATCAAAGTACCACAGATTGCCGAATTCGGACCCAGCATGAGCAATGAGGTCCTGGCGTTAGGCGTCATTATCTCTAGCTTTGTGATCTTTGGTGCGTTTTTGTGGGTTAGCGTCACCCATCTGGTGCCCGGCGTACCCGCGACAACGCTGCACCCCGCACCGCAAGTCGTACCAAATGCCAGATTGCAAATCCCCTGCGAACGCGATGGCGGAAAGGTCTTTGTTGCCCCCGAAGAGATCGCGTTGGTCCGCGCGGATGGGCATTACACCCAAATCTACACCCAACATGATCGGCTGTTCTGCGTTTGGCCGATCACAGAGGCGACCAAACGGCTTCTTCCCGCCGGGTTCCTGCAAACCCATCGCAGCTACCTGGTGAACCCGAACAAGGTTTTCCGCTTTGAACGCAGCAAGGACAAGGGACGCTGCCTCTTTGACACTGATGACCTGCCCCCTGTCCCTGTCAGCCGGTCCAAATTGCAGGCGGTACAGGATGCCCTGTCAGTCACGGATGGCGCAACTCGTGCAGGCTAGGGCGCATTTCGTGCAAAACAGCCGTTTTTCATGTGATTTCTAAAGCCCTGACCGGGATCCCGTTGCACCTTTTGCACATCATGACGCAAGCGACAGGAGAGCAAGCCAATGATACCGGCAGCATTCGCATATTACCGACCAACCGATATGGCAGGGGTGATTTCGCTGCTGCAGGAACACGGGGATGACGCCCGTGTTATGGCGGGCGGGCACAGCCTGATCCCAATGATGAAGCTGCGGATGGCAGATGTGCCGCATCTGATTGACTTGCAGGCGGTGGGTGGGCTGAGCGGCATCGCAATCGGATCAGGCGGCATTCGCATCGGGGCAATGGTCACCCAGTCCGAGATCATTGACGACGACGCGCTGAGTGCAGCGGCACCCATCCTGCGCGAAGCCGCATTGCAGATCGCCGATCCGCAGGTACGCAACATGGGCACGGTAGGGGGTAATGTGGCCAATGGCGACCCCGGCAATGACATGCCCGGCCTGATGCAATGTCTGGACGCGACATTCAGCCTGATCGGGCCGGATGGTGTGCGCGATGTTCCGGCCCGCGCCTTCTACGAAGCGGCTTATATGACTGCCCGCGGGGACGAAGAGGTACTGACCGCCGTCACGATCCCCCTGCCCGCTGGCGGCTATGCTTACGAAAAACAGAAACGCAAGATTGGTGACTATGCCACCGCCGCGGCCGCCGTGCAGATTGTTAAGGACGGTGATATCTGCACGGCAGCGTCGATTGCGATGACAAATCTGAGCGACACGCCGATCTTTTCAGAGGCGGCGGGCGCTGCCCTGATCGGCACATCGGTCGATGATGCAGCACTGCAGGCTGCTACTGACGCCATGCAGGGCGATATTGATCCAAGCGAGGACAACCGCGGCCCGGTCGCATTCAAGAAACATGTGGCTGGCGTCGTCCTGCGCCGCGCCATCGCACGCGCCTGGTCGCGGGCTTGAGGGGGATAGATATGTCAAAGAAAATGCACATCACAATGACGGTGAACGGCAAGGAAGAAGAGTTCCTGGCCGAACCGCGCGAATTGCTGATCTACACTTTGCGGGAACGGCTGAATATCACGGGCCCCCATATCGGCTGCGAAACGTCGCATTGCGGGGCCTGTACGGTCACCATCGGCGGCAAATCGGTCAAAGCCTGCACCATGTTTGTGGCCCAGGCCGATGGGGCAGACATCACCACCATCGAAGGGATCGGCGGGCCCGACGATCTGCACCCGCTGCAAACGGCCTTCAAGGAACATCACGGGCTGCAATGCGGTTATTGTACGCCCGGAATGATCACCCGGGCTACCAAGCTGCTGGAAGAAAACCCCAACCCGACCGAGGAAGAAATCCGGTTCGGTATGGCGGGCAACCTATGCCGCTGCACCGGTTACCAGAACATTGTGAAATCCATTCAGGCCGCCGCTGCTGAGATGGCCGCCGCCAAGGAGGCAGCAGAATGAAAGACGAAGTGACACGCGAAGAACGTATCGACAGCCTCAAAGGCATGGGATGCTCACGCAAACGGGTCGAAGACGCCCGTTTCACCCAAGGCAAGGGCAACTATGTCGATGACATCAAGCTGGACGGGATGCTGTTCGGCGATTTCGTCCGGACGCCCTATGCCCATGCAAGGATCGTCAGCATCAATACTGAAGAGGCGATGAAAGTCCCCGGCGTGCTGGCGGTGCTGACCGCTGCGGATCTGGAACCGCTGGGCCTGCATTGGATGCCGACCCTTGCGGGGGACAAGCAGATGGTGCTCGCCGATGGCAAAGTGCTGTTTCAGGGGCAAGAGGTCGCCTTTGTCGTCGCCGAAGACCGCTATGCAGCCGCAGACGGGATCGAACAGGTCGAGGTTGAATACGAAGAATTGCCTGTCATCGTGGACCCGTTCGAGGCGCTGCAATCCGACGTTGTCCTGCGCGAGGATCTCGTCGGCGAAGGTGGCACCCTGCCCGATGGCGCGCACGGGCCACGCAAACACCACAACCACATCTTCACTTGGGAAGCAGGCGACAAGGACCCAACCGCAGAAGTGATTGCAGAGGCAGACGTGGTCGCCGAAGAGAGCATGTATTACCACCGCACCCATCCGTGCCCGCTGGAAACCTGCGGCTGCGTGGCGTCGATGGACAAGGTCAACGGCAAGCTGACGCTTTGGGGCACCTTTCAAGCGCCCCATGCGATCCGCACGGTTGTCTCGCTCATCTCGGGCATCGAAGAACACAATATCCGGGTGATCAGCCCCGATATCGGTGGCGGATTTGGCAACAAGGTCGGCGCCTATCCGGGCTATGTCTGCTCGGTTGTGGCCTCCATCGTGACGGGCAAGCCGGTCAAATGGATCGAGGATCGGATGGACAATCTGATGACCACCGCCTTTGCGCGCGACTATCACATGACAGGCAAGATCGCGGCGACCAAGGAAGGCAAGATCACCGGGCTGCAATGCCACGTCACGGCGGACCATGGCGGGTTTGACGCCTGCGCAGACCCTACCAAATTCCCCGCCGGTTTCATGAACATCTGCACCGGCTCCTACGACATCCCCACCGCCTATCTGGAGGTTGACGGGGTCTATACCAACAAGGCCCCCGGCGGCGTCAGCTATCGGTGCTCTTTCCGGGTGACAGAGGCGGTCTATTTTATCGAACGGATGATCGAGGTTCTGGCGATTGAACTGAACATGGACGCCGCCGAACTCAGGCGCATCAACTTCATCAAGAAGGAACAATTCCCTTACACCGCAGCCCTTGGCTGGGAATATGACAGCGGCGACTATCACACTGCATGGGAAAAGGCGCTGAAGGCGGTTGATTACGAAGGGCTGCGCGCCGAACAGGCGCAGCGGGTGGCGGATTTCAAGGCAGGCAAGACACGGTCCCTGATGGGGATCGGCCTGAGCTTCTTTACCGAAATTGTCGGGGCAGGCCCGGTCAAGAATTGCGACATCCTTGGGCTTGGGATGTTCGACAGTTGCGAAATCCGTATCCACCCGACGGGATCAGCAATCGCGCGGCTCGGCACCATTTCGCAAGGGCAAGGCCACGCAACAACCTTCGCGCAAATCCTCGCTTCCGAAATCGGGCTGCCTGCGGACAGTATCACAATCGAGGAAGGCGATACGGATACAGCCCCCTACGGGCTTGGTACCTACGGGTCACGATCTACCCCGGTCGCCGGGGCGGCCACGGCCATGGCCGGTCGGAAAATCCGCGCCAAGGCGCAGATGATCGCGGCTTATCTGCTGGAGGTCCACGACAATGACGTGGAATTCGACGTGGACCGGTTTGTGGTCAAAGGCGCGCCGGAACAGTTCAAAACGATGAAGGAAATCGCCTTCGCCGCCTATAATCAGGCCATTCCGGGAATTGAACCGGGGTTGGAGGCGGTCAGCTATTACGATCCGCCCAACATGACCTATCCGTTTGGGGCCTATGTCTGCGTGATGGATATCGACGTGGATACGGGCGTGCCGGATATCCGGCGGTTCTATGCGCTGGATGATTGCGGCACGCGGATCAACCCGATGATCATCGAAGGCCAGGTGCATGGCGGGCTGACCGAAGCACTCGCCGTCGCGCTGGGCCAGGAAATTGCCTATGATGACATGGGGAACGTCAAAACCGGGACGCTGATGGATTTTTTCCTGCCCACCGCGTGGGAGGTGCCGAATTACGAAACCGACCATACTGTCACCCCCAGCCCGCATCACCCCATCGGGGCCAAGGGCGTGGGCGAAAGCCCGCATGTGGGCGGCGTGCCATGCTTTTCAAACGCGGTCCAGGATGCGTTCCGCCCGTTCGGCAACCGGCACACCAACATGCCGCATGACCATTGGCGGATCTGGAAAACGGCCAACGATCTGGGACTGCACGATTAAATCAAGAACAACGCGCCCCGGACCCCGATCCGGGGCCTCTACGTCAACCCGCGCAAGAGGTCCCGGGTCAAGCCCGGGACAACGGTACATTATCAGGAAACGTCATGTCCTATACCACCTTGCAATCTGATCTTGCTGATCAGGGCTATGTCGCCTCCGACGATCTGTCGGTGGCACTGCATCTGGCGCTGTCGCTGGAACGCCCGCTGCTACTCGAAGGGGCTGCCGGAGTTGGCAAAACTGATGTTGCGCGGACCCTGTCGGCCGTGCGCGACACCCGCCTGATCCGGCTGCAATGCTATGAAGGGTTGGATGCGGCGCAGGCGATCTATGAATGGAACTACCAACGCCAGCTTCTGACCATCCGCGCCGCCGCCGAAGACGGCGAAACCGGCAAGGCGGTTGAGGCGCGGATTTTCTCGCGCGACTTCCTGTTGGAACGGCCTTTGCTGGCCGCCATCACACAAGACACGCCCCCTGTCTTGCTGATCGACGAAATTGACCGCGCGGATGAGGAGTTCGAGGCTTACCTGCTCGAAATCTTCTCTGATTATCAGGTGTCGATCCCGGAATTGGGGACGATCACGGCGACCACAAAACCCATTGTGATCCTCACGTCAAACGGCACCCGTGACCTGTCAGACGCGCTGCGGCGGCGCTGCCTTTACACTTATGTCGATTACCCGAGCCGGGAAACCGAACTTGCCATCCTCAAGGCGCGCTCCCCCGATATTGAGGCGAAACTCGCTGCGCAAATCATTGGTTTCGTACAGAAATTGAGAGAAGAGACACTGGAGAAAACGCCCGGTATCGCTGAAACACTGGATTTCGCCGCTGCCCTGACGGGGCTTGGGATCGCTGATCTGACAATCGACCCTGCCATCCTGCAATCCACCCTGACGACCTTGCTGAAAACGCAAAGCGATCAGGCCCAGATCACGCCAGAGGTGGCAGGGCGCATCGCAGGGCGTGCCGCATGAGCAGGGTCACACGTTTTGCCGGGCGCGACCCCGGCCCCGCCGCCCGCGTGACAGGTTTCATCGCCCATCTGCGCGATAACGGTTTGCGGCTTGGCGTGGCAGAGGCCGAAACCGCCCTCGCCGCCCTGACCCGCATCACTGCGACATCGCCGGATGAAACCCGCCGCGCCCTCCGCGCCGTCTGCACCGGCTGCAAGGAAGAAGCCGCACGTTTCGACGCCTTGTTTGACAGCTATTGGATGGATGCGGGCCGGGTGAAACAGAAGGTGATCAAGACGAACAGCAGCACCATCAGCGACGATGTGCATTCCTCGCGCGATGCCAAGGGGCAGGAAAGCAACAGCACGGGGTCGGCAAATGCACCCGATGACACGGACGGCGACGCGGAAAGCGATGGCACCGGCAAACTGATCAGCAGTGAGATGCGTAATCTGTCCCGCAAGGACCTGCGCGAGATGGTGCGGCCTGACGAAATCGCTGCGGCAGAACTGGTGGCACGCCGCCTTGGTGCTGCATTGCGCGACAGGCGATCCCGCCGCAGGCGTGCCGCCCGCAAGGGTGACCGCCTGCACTTCCGCAAGATCATTCGCCACAGCCTCGCTACCGGCGGCGAGCCAATCCGGCTCTTGCGCAAACACCGCCCCGACCGGACCCGCAAGATCGTCGCGCTGTGCGATGTCTCCGGGTCGATGACGATCTATGCACAGGTCTTTCTGGCCTTCCTCGCCGGGCTGATGCGCGCCGATACCCATGCCGACGCCTATCTGTTTCACACGCGGCTTGTGCGGATCACCGAAGCCTTGCGTGACAAGGATGCCATGCGGGCCATCGGGCGCATGTCGCTGATGGCCGACGGATTTGGCGGCGGGTCAAAGATCGGGCCATCGCTTGCGCGTTTTGCAGACACTTATGCCAAGCGGTTCGTCGATGGGCGCAGCGTCGTGCTGATCATGTCGGATGGCTATGACACCGCACCACCCGAAACACTCGCCAACGCATTGGCAAAGCTTAAAAAACGCGGTTGCAAGATCATCTGGCTGAACCCGTTGAAAGGTTGGGACGACTACGCACCAGTCGCCGCCGGGATGGCCGCCGCCCTGCCCCATCTGGACCTGTTCGCTGCGGCCAACACGCTGGGCGATCTGGCAGCACTGGAAACGGAGCTTGCAGCGCTATGACCCCCGCCGAAGTGCAATCCAGCGATCTGGCCGAAGCCGCACAGGACCTGCGCGCGCGGGACGAACCCTTTGCCTTTGCCACCATCGTTCGTACGGCGGGCGCCACGGCAGCGAAACCCGGAGCCAAGGCACTGCTTAGCGCGGATGGCACAATCCTGCATGGCTGGCTGGGCGGCGGCTGTACACGCGGTGCGGTGAAACGGGCCGCACTGGCCGCGTTACAGGACGGCACGCCGCAGCTGATCTCTGTCGCGCCAGAGGATTTGCTGGCCGAAAAAGGCGTCAGCGCCGGGGAGGAAGTCGACGGCACCGTTTTCGCCCGCAATGGGTGCCCATCGCGGGGAACTGTCGACATCTTCATCGAACCCTGCCTGCCGACCCCACAATTGGTCGTGCTTGGCGCATCGCCGGTGGCGGAAGCCTTGGGGCGGCTTGGCCCGGAATTCCACTGGGATTGCACAGCGGCCCTGCCCGACCCGGGCCAGACCCGGCAACGGGTTATCGTCATCGCAACCCAAGGTCAGGGTGACCTTGATGCGTTGACGCGTGCGCTGGCGACACCTGCGATGCATATCGCCTTTGTCGGCAGCACCCGCAAATTCGCGACCCTTGCAGACAAACTGGAAGGCAATGGTCTGGCGCGCGCGCAGATCGACGCAATCAAAGCACCGGCCGGGCTTGATATCGGGGCGGTCACACCTGAAGAAATCGCGCTGTCCATTCTGGCCGAACTGATCAGTGTCCGGCGCAAAGCGGTTGGCTGAACCAGTTGTTATTGCAACGCATTCGGCAGGAACAGCGCGATAGCCGGGAACGCAATCAGCAAGAACGCCATGGCCAGCATCGTCAGGCAATAAGGCAATGCCCCCAGCATCACCTCGTTTAAACTGCCCGATTTGCGCGCGCCCTGCACAACATAAAGGTTCAGACCAACCGGCGGCGTAATCAGTGCCATTTCAATCAGCACGATCATCAGAATGCCAAACCAGATCACATCATAGCCTTGGGCGACAACCAGCGGCACAATAATCGGGATCGTGACCACCATCAGCGACAGGGTCTCGATGAAAAAGCCAAGCACGATGTAAAGGACAACAACCACCAGAATGGTTTTCAACGGGGTCAGGCCCAGCCCGGTCATGAACGCCGTCAATTCGCGCCCCAACCCGGCCGAGGCCAGCGTGAAGTTCAAAAATGACGCCCCGATCACGATCAACATGATCATCGACGTGATCTTGACAGTCCCCGTCAGACTTTGCGTCAGCATCGCCCATGACACACCGCCAAAGGCAAGCGCGATCAGCAATGCACCGGCCACACCGACCGCCGCCGCCTCTGTCGGGGTGGCCCAGCCCAGGTAGATCGACCCGACGATCAGCCCGAACAGGATCAGGATCGGGACCAGATCGATCAAGGCACGCATCATCTGTGGCAATGGAAAGGTGCGACGGACACCGCCCAGATCAGGACGGATCAGGCAGATGATGGCGGTCACGGCCATGAAGGCGATGGCCAAAAAAATACCCGGGATCAACCCCGCCAGAAACAATTGCGGGATCGATGATTGGGTCAGAAACCCATAGACAATCAAGTTAATTGAGGGCGGGATCATGATGCCCAACGTGCCACCAGCTGCAATCGCCCCGGAAAACAGCTTCGGATCATAGCCCAGCTTTTCCGCCTGCGGCATCGCGACGGTCGCGACGGTGGCCGCCGTGGCCACGGATGACCCGGATGTCGCCGAAAACATCGTCGCGGTCGCCACATTCGCGTGAACCAACCCGCCCGGCAACCACGATACCCAGCAATCCAGCGCTGCATAGGTGCGCGTGGCGACACCGCTACGCACCAGAATTTCGCCCAGCAGGACGAAAAACGGAATCGCAATCAAGGTCGCAGAATTGGATGACGACCAGACCATGTTGCCCAAACCGCGCGTCAGTGGAAAACTGGAAAAGAACAGATCAACACCAAATCCTAGCAAAAACAAAACGATACCAACCGGAATTGATAGCGCCAGCAGGCCCAGCAACGCGACAGAGACATAGGCGATCATTGCAATGTCTCCTGTTCGGCAAAGGCACCGATGACACTTTCGGTCTCTGCGTAACGGCGTTTCACCAGCAGGCTCATCGCGGCGATCGTTGTCAGGCTGGACATGACAGCAAACCAGACCCAGCCCGCAAACCACGGCATCTGCACCCAAACCAATGGCGTTTCCAGCGGGGTATTGGCGGTTGATCCATTGACCAAAGATCGTTCAACGACTGGCCAAGCCTTGACCGCGATCATGATGACAACACCCGACATCACAACCATCGAAAACAAGTCAAACAAGGCACGGGTCAGGCTGCCGGTACGACTGCGCAACAGGTCAATCCGCACATGGCCCAGCTCCAGCAGTGTGTAAGACATGCCCCAAGAAGTCGCGAGCGCCATGGCATAACCCGCGATCTCCTCGGTTCCGCCTAGCGACGTGCCGATCTGGCGCATGATGATATCGGTCAGCACAAAACCTGCACAAGCCAGCAGGCCAAAACCGACGATGAGCGCCACCGCTTTGTTCAGGCGGCGCAAGATATCGATCAACTGCATTTCCATAATCGGCAGACCCCCTTTTAGTTGATCGTCACACCAACAACCTTGCCCACACTGTCATTCCAGCGCGCAGCCCAGTCGCCTCCGGCACGCGCGGCCCAGTCGGGCAACACCTCACCTGTCAGGATATCACGGGCACGGTCGAAATCGGCATTGCTGACCTCAACCAGTGTCATGGAACGCGCCTCACCCGATGGGCAGTCGCCATTGCCGGTCAGGCAGGCAATGTCATTGACCAATGCATCCTGCGCGCTGGCCCATGCGGGGTCTTCGAAACCGCTGGCAACCTCGGCTGTGATCAGGGCCTGCGTGTCAGCGTCCATACCGTTCCACTTATCCATATTGATGGCGGTCACCACCGAATCCCAGCCGCCCAACGGGATCGGCAGCAGATGGGTGGACACTTCCCACCAACCCGCGCTGTAGCCTGAACCGGCCCCCGTCACCGCACAATCCACAACGCCGTTTTGCAGCGCACCGGGCACTTCGGAAAAAGACACATTGACGCCTTCCGCGCCCAGGGCTTCCAACAGCTTGGCGGTCATCCGGCCCGATGCACGGACCTTCAAACCTTCCAGATCGGCCAGATTTGTAATCTCGGCATTACAAAACACGACCTGCGGCGGGTATGGCGCAATCGCGAGCACATGCGCATTGAACCGGTCCCGGTAAATGTCGGCGACCATGGGACGGGCGGCATCGACCATCGCGCGGGCCTCATCGGCCGTCAGGGCCAGCAACGGCACATCCAGCCCCTCCAATTCCGGTGCGTCGGCCACCGCATAATCGGCCACAGTCATCGCCACATCGTAAACACCCTGCCCCAACAAAGGATACACATCGCCCAAACCAAGGCTCATCTGATTGTGGGTTGTCAGTTCAACATTGATCTTGCCACCTGACGCGGCGGGCAATGCCGTACCCCAGAACGGGGCCTCATATTCATTGTGCAAGGGCAAGCTGGACCAGCTGCCAACAACGGCCAGATCTTCGGCCCAGACAGGCGTTGCAAGGGCGGTGCCCGCAATCAAAAGGGATAATGCATGTTTCATTTCTCGTCTCCTTGTCGTGTGGTTTCGATTCTTTTCAGGATTGGTGTTTCGGCGTCCTCAGCGACGTCCGCGATCAGCATGTGACCCGGTGAATGGGTGATGCAGATCGGCAAACCGGCATCCAGCAGCACGTTTTGCGGGGTCACACCGCAGGCCCAATAGACGGGAACCTCACCCGGTTTCAGTTCAACCGGCTCTCCCCAATCAGGCTGAGCGAGGTCAGCAATGCCAAGCTGGGCCGGATCACCCACAGCAATCGGCGCACCATGGGCTTGCGGATAATGGCTGCAAATCTCTGTCGTCTGTTGCACCTTCTCCGCCGGGATCGGGCGCATGGTAACCACCATTTTGCCGGTAAACGGGCCCGCAGGAACCAGGCCAATATCCGTGCGGTACATCGGAACATTCCGACCCGTTTCGACATGGCGTACCGGAATACCCGCCCGCAAAAGCGCATTTTCAAAGGTGAATGAACAGCCCAACGCAACCGTCACAAGGTCATCCGCCCAATGGTCACTGATATCAGTGACCTCTGCGGAAAACCCGCCATCGCGAAAAATCCGGTATCTGGACACATCGGTCCGGATGTCGATGTCGTGGCCCAATGTCGGCAAGGCGGCATCGCCACTGTCACTGACACCAACAATCGGACAGGGCTTGGGGTTACGCTGACAAAAGCGCAGGAAATCCAGTGCGAAGCGTTCTGGCAAAATGGCAAGGTTGCATTGCAACTTGCCCGCGGCCAATCCGGCTGTGTGCCCATCATATGACCCGGTGCGAATAGCAGCACGGACCTGCATGGCAGATGCCGACAGCAGATCGGAATGCGAAACTTCTTTACGCGTCATAAGGGCAGCTCCTGCGATGCGCCTAAAACATCGCATGCAGGCTCTATTCCACACAAATTATCATTTTAGATCATATGCGATAGATAATTTGGATTACTGTGGGTGCGTTTTATCCCATGCCCTTGCGACATCCCGCGCGATCTCGGCGCTGTTTTCAACCAGAAAACTGCGCGGCTCTGACAGATACGATGCGGTAAAGGTCAGTGGTTGCGGATGAAAACCCGGATCAAACTCCACAATCTGGCCAGAGCTTAGAAAATCGTCCGCCAAGGCACGCGGATAAGGACCCACCGCGATGCCCGCCGCAATCATCTTGAGACTTGCAGACAGCGAAGCAGAGGCAAAAACACGGACATTCGGCCCAATTCGGCGCGACAATTCGGCCATCAATTCGCGATAAGGCCGGGTCTTGCTGGAATAGGAAATCACCGGAATTTCGCGCAAATCCGTCTGTGGATTGCTGACCGACCGGTACCAATGCAGATCAAAGGGCGGTAATTCCACATTCTCAACCGTAAACTCCGATACCGGGCCCATTAGAAATGCCAGATCAAGGCGGCGTTCCAGCAACGCCGCGCGCAAGTTCAGAGAGATATCGACGGTCAGATCAACACTCACCCGCGGGAAATGTTCGCTGAAGGCTTTCAGGAATTCCGGCAACCAGGCCTGCGCAATCGTTTCAGAGGCACCGACACGAAACAACCCCTCCGCCTCGGAGGGGTTTGCGACGCGCTGTTTAATCTCCTCTTCGACAAACAGCATCTGTTCGGCATAGGACAGCAACAACGTACCATGTTTCGTCAGGATCAGCGCACCTGGACCACGTTCAAACAGCGGGACACGCAATTCGTCTTCAAGATTGGCAATACGGGTCGACACAGCTGGCTGCGACAGGTGCAACCGTTCAGCGGCTTTACGAAACCCGCCCAGACGGGCCACCCACAGGAACGTACGGATTTGATCAAAGGTCATCGGGCATTGATATTCTGGATCAATTCGTGATGAAACCGATAATCAAACTTACCCACATGTATAAAGCAAAAGGGCGGCCCAATGGACCGCCCCTTTCGATAACATATCATCCAGCGATTAACGCTTGGAGAACTGGAAGCTCCGGCGCGCCTTGCGCTTACCGTATTTCTTACGTTCCACAACACGGCTGTCGCGGGTCAGGAAACCGGCGGCTTTCAAGGCCGGGCGCAGGCTTGGGTCAAACAGTTGCAGCGCCTTGGACACACCATGCTTGACCGCACCAGCCTGACCAGACAGACCACCACCCTTGACGGTGGCAACCACGTCAAACTGACCAGTGACACCAGCAACCGAAAACGGCTGTGCCAGGATCATCTGCAAAACAGGACGGGCAAAATATGTGTTCATGTCCTTGCCGTTCACGGTGACCTTGCCGGAACCCGGCTTGATCCAGACGCGGGCAACCGCATCTTTCCGCTTACCAGTCGCATAGGACCGGCCCAGTTCGTCACGGACAGGCTCACGCGGGGCGGCAGTTTCAACAACCGGTGCGTCGACGGCTTCAACGCCTTCGGCAACTTGGCCCAGCTCTTCGAGCGAGTTTACTTGATCGGCCATTATGCACTCCCCGGTGTGCCGGTTGTGTCGGCTTTATGTTGTGTACGTGTGTTCTTTTTGTTCATAGATGCAACATCCAGAACTTCGGGCTTCTGGGCGTCCATGCCATGCTCTGTACCTGCGAAAACGCGCAGGTTAGTCATTTGCTTGCGGCTCAGCTTGCCACCGGGCAGCATGCGCTGAACGGCTTTCATCACAACGCGCTCTGGGTGCGCGCCTTCCAGAATTTCAGCCTTGGTCTTGGACTTGATCCCACCGGGGTGACCGGTGTGCCAGTAATACTTCTCATCACGCTTGTTCCCAGTCATCTGGATTTTCTCAGCGTTGATGACGATCACGTTGTCGCCCATATCCATGTGCGGCGTGAAGGATGGTTTATGCTTGCCGCGCAAGCGCATGGCGATGATCGAAGCAAGACGGCCCAGAACAACGCCTTCAGCGTCGATCAGGATCCATTTCTTGTCGATATCCGCCGGAGTTGCGGTAAAGGTTTTCATATCTCACCAATTCGGTTGGGGTGGGCCGCGCCCACATCATTCGGATTGCGGTGTTATAGAGAGGGTGGATTTCCAGTCAAGCGGCAAACGCGCGATAATACACTTATAAAACAATGGGTTAATATTTAGGTATCAATTTACCCCATATTTATACCGCCCATCTGCATCCTCTAATACAAAACAACGTGTTTGCAGCGCACCCCCGTTTTCAAGCCATCGGATTGCCCCTATACCCACAGCAACATAACAGGCAAGGATCACAGGAATGAGCAGCGCAGAAATTGGACTGATTGGCCTTGGCACCATGGGGGCCGCACTGGCGCTCAACATCGCGGACAATGGTTTTGACATTGCCGTCTGGAACCGGACAACCCAACGGACCCGGGACTTTCACAAAGCGGCAGGTGATCTGGCCGACCGGATCACCCCGACCGAAAGCCTGAAGGACCTTGTTGCGGCCATCGCCAAGCCCCGTGCGATCATCCTGATGGTCCCGGCTGGCGATGCGGTGGATGACCAGACCGCCGCTTTGCGCCCACTGCTGGATGATAACGACATGATCATCGACGCAGGCAACGCCAACTTCCATGACACCAACCGCCGCGCGCGGGACGCGGGCGACCTGCCCTTCCTCGGCATCGGTGTGTCCGGCGGCGAAGAAGGTGCCCGGTTCGGCCCCTCCATCATGGGCGGTGGCAAACGCACCCATTGGGACCGCGTCGCACATATCCTGACAGCCATTGCCGCCGATCACAAAGGTACGGCCTGTGCAACATGGATGGGCGAAGAAGGTGCCGGGCATTTCGTCAAGGCCGTCCATAACGGTATCGAATACGCAGATATGCAAATGATTGCAGAGGTTTACGGGATCATGCGCGACGGTTTGGGGCTTGACCACCACACCATCGCCGATCATTTCGCGACATGGGATAAAGGGCCGCTGCAATCTTACCTCGTCGAAATCTCTGGCAAAGTGGCCGCGGCCACCGATCCCAAAACCGGCCAACCAATGCTGGACGTCATCGTCGATGCGGCAGGCCAGAAAGGCACCGGACGCTGGACAGTGATCGAGGCACAGCATCTCGCCGCCCCCATCCCCGCCATCGAGGCGGCCGTCGTCGCCCGCAACCTGTCATCGCAGCGCGACACCCGTGCGGCAGGCGAGGCATTGTTCGGCACAGCACCACATCACATACCGCATGACACGCTGTCGGTGGACACGCTGGAACAGGCGCTGATCGCGGGCAAAATCCTGTGCTACGCGCAAGGGTTCGACATGATCGCCAAGGCATCAGATGAATTCGGCTGGGCGCTGCCCCTGCCCGAGATCGCAAAGGTCTGGCGCGCGGGCTGCATCATCCGCTCTGCCATGCTCGATGATATGGCAAGCGCGTTGCAGGATGACCCCGATCGGAACCTGATGTTCGCACCCGCTTTCTCGGACGCGCTAAAATCTAACCATGACGCCTTGCGTCAGGCGGTGGCGCAGTCGGCGCTCCACGGGATTGCCCTGCCTGCCCTGTCATCCGGGCTTGCCTATTTTGACGCGATGCGCACCGCGCGCGGCACCGCCAATATGATCCAGGGACAGCGCGATTTCTTTGGCGCGCATGGCTTCGCCAGGATTGATGGGGGCAGCGGTCATCACGGGCCGTGGGGCAGCGAATAGCAATTGCACTCAGACACCCGTCTGATAGCGTTACGGCAAAAGTCAAAGGGATGGACATGCGCAAAATCACAACACTCGCCCTGATCGGAACATTCCTCTGCGCGGCCAGCATCAGCCAGGCTGATGGGATTGAGGTCGGCAAGACAGACGCGCCCGAACCGGTTTCTGATCGGTGGGAATCCGAAGCGGCCAGAACGGTATCCCTGAATGCCACCTATGTGGTTGTGGGCATTCTGGCGGCATTCCTGCTGGTCAACGCCATCAACGACACCGATAGCGACGAATAACGCAGAACCACGCCGTCCCGGACTGGATTGCCGGACCTTGTGCCGGATGCGGCATGAGTTCGCGCGCAAACTCACGGATTGCCGAACACACCGGACTTGTGCAAGCACGGCCATCACTGACTTGGCTCAGACGCCCGTTACCAACCTCGGCCGAGGCCGGTGACGCATATTTTGACATGACCGCCACTTTCAAATTTATTGTTCCGCCTTATGATCACGCCCAGACCAGCCTTATCTTGCGACGTTTCGGGTTAATCCCATGAACACACCAACAATGGCATCCGGGTTCGCCGCGGCATTTGCGAATTTTGCTGTTGATCAGGGGGCCAATCGCACGTCTTTATTGCGCGCAGCCGGCCTGACCGAGGCCGACTTCAGCGACCAAGACAATCGCATTCCCGTTTCGGCCTATCAAGCTTTGATCGCAGCGGGGATCGCCCAAACCGGTGACACCGCACTTTTGTTGCGCCACACATTGGAGTCAGCGCTTGAGACGATCTCGGTCGTCGGGCAGATCGTTCACACGTCCGCGTCACTTGCGCATTCGATAGAGCAGCTCAATCGCTATATCCGCCTGATGGCGGATGTTGATCTGCCCACAGGTGTTGACCGCTATGAGCTTTTGCAAACACCCCAAGGTGTGTGGATCGTTGACCATCTGATCATGCCAGCAGTAGACTACCTGGCCACCGAAGCGTCCTTTGCGCGATTTGTCAGCGAGTTTCGCAGATCGTTCCCTGACATTACCTTTGCGATTGAGCTAGAGGTGACCTACGCGCCGCCGCCACATGTTGATGAATATCCAGCGCTTTTTCGGATCCCCGTCATGTTCAATGCAGCACGCAACGCGCTGCGCATTGATCCCGTTTGGGTGTCGACAGAGTCTCATTTTGAACCGGGGCACGCCTACGCCTTTAGCATTTTCACCCGCCATGCAGATGCTTTGCTCGACGATCTGGGAACAGACACGACGACCGGCAGCCTTGTTGCGGCGCAAATTCTGCCGTGCCTGCACGAGGGCAGCATCTCGATGGATAAGGTCGCCAGGGATATCGGCATGAGCCGTCAAACGCTTTACCGCCGTCTGAAAGACGAAGGGCTGACCTTCGGGGATGTTCATGATGATCTGCGCAAGCGGATGGCGTTGGACTATCTCACGGCCCAAAAGGTCACCGTGAACGAAACAGCCTATCTGTTGGGGTTCTCAGAGGCGTCATCCTTCGTGCGGGCGTTCAAGCGGTGGACCGGTCACAGCCCGACGGCCTATCTGAACAAGGTTGCTTGCGCCTAATCTGTTACAAAGTGTCAATGCCATGATACTTGCGGTCATGCCCTGAAGGGTGATGTTCGCCTATCTCCTCTCTTATCAGATGACGAGAAAGGTCAGACCATGAAAACGAACACGCTGATCGCTGTTGCAGGTGCCGGTCTGTTGGCCGCCTGTGCGGACAGTGGTGCGAATTACACGCCCATTCTGGATGGCCCGCCAACCGCAGGCTTCCAAAACGATCTGTCCGCCTGCCAATCACTGGCGCGCAACCAAAAACAATTCGATCAAGAAACGGTCGCCGCCACTGTTCTGGGCGCTGGTGTTGGCGCCGTCTTGGCCGGAGCTGACGATGGCGATCCGTTGGGAGGTGCTGTTGCAGGTGGCTTGGCCGGTGGCATTTCCAGTGCCGTCGACGCCGCCGAGCGGCGTGAATCCATTGTCGTGGCATGTTTGCGGGGTCGTGGCCACGCGGTTGTCGGCTAGAGGCGGGAGCAGATCATGCATTACCAAACCCGCAGCCTTGCCGCGCTCTACGCGCATGTGACCGGCCGGTGGTCACGGCCCGCCACATCAGATACCAGGCTTACTTTGCACTTGCAGTTGAACATCGCGCTTACGAACGAACCAACAGTTGAAACAGGCCGCCCTGCATCGTCGTGGGCAGGCATCGGCATAAGTGCAGATAAACCAGCTTTTGGAACAAGAGGGCAGCGATGACACCCGCCCTCGCCGCCAGCATCTATGCGGTTTGCGCTGCTTGCCCGATTGCGATGCAGATCGCGCTTGCGTTTGGTGCGCCTTTGGGTCGCTTTGCCAACGGTGGGCTGCACCCCGGCACGCTACCGCCCCTGTGGCGGGCCTTGGCCGTTATGCAAGGCGCGCTGATGGCCGCGATGGCATGGGTCGTTCTGGCGCAGGGCGGTGTCATTTCGGCACAGGTTGCACCGGCCGTCTTTTGGGCCGTTGTCGGATTGTCCGTCTTGACCATGATCGCAAACAACATCAGCCGATCCCGTCCTGAACGCCTGCTTTGGGGACCTGTGACAATTGCCATGGTCGCCGCCGCCTTATGCGTCGCGTTTCTTTGACAACCGGAGTTATGATTATGAAAACCGTACTGATAGCAGGCGCAACCGGATATCTTGGTCGCTTTCTCTGCGAAGAATATCAACGGCGGGGGTGGTATGTAACGGCCCTTGTGCGCAACGCCGTGGTGGCCAAAACGCTTTGCGCGGACCAACTGATAGAGGCGGAGGCGACCGTGCCCGAATCCCTGGCAGGTATCATGTCAGGTGTTGATCTTGTGATTTCTGCACTTGGGATTACCCGGCAGGCCGATGGGCTCGGGTATTGGGATGTGGACTATCAGGCCAACCTGAATCTACTGCATGAGGCCGAAAAGGCCGAGGTCGGCCGGTTCGCTTACGTTCATGTTCTGAATGCCGGCCTTATGCCAGACGTGGCTTTGGTCGCGGCAAAGGCGGCTTTCGTCGAACGACTAAAAGAAAGCCCGCTCGCGAAAACAGTGATCGCGCCTTCCGGGTATTTCTCTGACATGGGGGATATCCTGTCCATGGCACAGGCCGGACGGGTTTGGCTGTTTGGCGATGGATCAAATCGGATTAACCCGATCCATGGGGCCGATCTGGCCGCAGCCACGGCTGAGGCGATCAAACAGGAAAAATCGTGGCTTGATGTCGGCGGCCCGGATGTTTTCAGCTTGCGCGAGGTGGCTGAACTGGCCTTCGCCAGTCACGACGTACCCCCACGCATAACCTGTCTGCCGGAAGGGGTGCGGCGCGCAGCGCTCTGGCTCCTGCCTTGGATCACGCCGCGCAAAGTTCACGGTCCTGCTCAATTCTTCTTGTCAGCCATGGCCCTGGACATGGTCGGAGATCGGCATGGCACGCATCACCTAAGCGACTATTTCAAACACAGTGTGACCGCGCCCGCCGCGCGAACCACGTTGCATCAAGGTCCATCAAAAACGAGCAAGTCATGACCTTGCGATCAATTGGCGGTTTCGCCGCGCTTGCCTGTGCTGGCACATACATCTTCGGTTTCGTGCTGCTGGTCACCCTCCTGGCCCCATTGGGCTTTGGGACAAATGACATCGATACCTCTGCGGTCGTAGCGTTTATTCACAGCAATCAAAGCCTCATGATTACCTGGAACACAGGCATCTACATCATCAATGCATTGGCCTTGGTCGTATTGGTCATTGCGCTGCATGCGCATCTGGCGGCGGCATCACCAAACTGGGCACCTGTGACCTTGGGCTTTGGCCTGGTCTGGGCAACCCTGGTGTTGGGCGCGGGTATGATTGCGAATGTTGCGGTGGAACGGATTGCTGCATTGGCCATGACCGATCCGGCGCAGGCCGCGCAGCTTTGGGAAATACTCCATGCTGTCGAACTTGGTTTGGGGGGTGGCAATGAAATTGCAGGCGCAATTTGGATTCTCTGCGTCAGCATTGCTGCATGGCGTGGGCAATCATTGGGTAAGATCACCAATGGCCTGGGCGTTCTGACAGGGGTCAGCGGCTTGGCCACCATCATTCCTGCCTTTGGCGAAACCGCGGGCGCGATCTTTGGACTTGGTGCCATTGCTTGGTTCATCGCCATTGGCCTGCGCCTGACGGTCGGCCATCCCGCAAGCTGAAAAGACGGCTCAGATCGGACGCGCTTCGAAATCTGCATAAATTGCGTTGAGCCGGCGCGTATCGCCATCTGTCCATTCCTCTGGATCGGTCACAGCAATTCAACCCGCGATGTGGGTCCAACGTGGCGCAGTGGTTATAGATTTCCATGAACAGGGCTTAGCCGACGGCAAAGGATAGGCGCGCCAATGTGCCCTGCACGACGGGAATGCGCGGCAACAGGGCTGGGGCCTACCGCACTGATATGATCGACACGCAATGCCTTTGGCGCCGCGCCACGGAAAAAGTGCGTGGCCAGCATCGCGTAACGCCGTCATCATTGAGAATGTCGCGCTGTTCGATCCTGAAGATGTGGGCCTGACGGCCGTTATTCATGTTGTGAACGTCGTGTAGAACGCTCCCGCAACCGACGAACCCACCTACCCCAGCGCGTAGCCAGCGCCCCGGACGGTGCGCACCGGGTCGCTGCCGCCATGCTGGGTCAGCACTTTGCGCAGACGACCAACATGGACATCGACCGTGCGCGTATCGACATAGATGTCGCGCCCCCAGACGCGATCCAGCAGCATATCGCGCGACCATACGCGGCCCGGCTTTTCCATGAACGTGCTGAGCAAACGAAACTCCGTCGGGCCCAGCTTCAACCGGTTATCGGCGCGGGTGACGCGGTGGGTTTCGGCGTCCAGCACGATGTCATCATAGGTCAGGACCTGCCCCACCGTGGCCGGGCGCACGCGGCGCAATTGGCTACGGACACGGGCCAGCAATTCGGACACCGAATAGGGTTTGACAACATAATCATCGGCACCGGTTTCCAACCCGCGTACCTTGTCAACTTCCTCTGACCGGGCAGAAAGCATGATGATCGGAATGGCGCGCGTTTCAGGCTTGATCTTCAGGCGACGACAGACTTCGATACCCGACAGATTGGGCATCATCCAATCCAGCACGATGACATCCGGTGCGTCTTCATCAACGCATAACAACCCGTCTTCACCGTTTTCGGCGCGGCTGACGCGAAAGCCTTCCGCTTCCAGATTATAGGCCAGAACTTCGCGTTGGGCGGGTTCATCTTCAACAACAAGAACATGGGGTTGCTGGGGCATGGGTCTCTAGCTCGGATTGGTCACAAATGCGGTCTTGTCGCTTTTCGGGCGGGCCTCTTCTGGCATCTCGCCGGTGACAAGATAAATCACCTGCTCGGCCATATTGGTGGTGAGGTCGCCCATCCGCTCAATATTCTTGGCCATGAAATGCAGATGCATACAGGCGGTGATATTGCGCGGGTCTTCCATCATGAAGGTCAGGAATTCGCGGAACAGCGCATTGTACATCTGGTCCACTTCGTGATCGCGCTGGCGGACATCCTCGGCCAATGCGGCGTCGCCACGCACATAGGCATCCAATGTATCTTTCAGCATCTGTTCAACCTCGCGGGCCATTCGGCGCAAGGCGGAATCGGACCCGTTCACCGGATTCATGCCAACCAGAACACTGGTGCGTTTGGCAATATTCTTGGCATAGTCACCGATGCGTTCAAGCGACGCAGACAGGCGCAGCACGGTAAGAATGGACCGCAAGTCCTTGGAAACAGGGGCACGTAAGGCAATGACGCGGGCCGCTTCTTCATTAATCTGCACTTCAAGGGCGTCAATGATCTTGTCATTGGCACGCACTTCTTCGGCCAGTTCGACATCGCGATCAGCCAACGATTTTGCCGCCTTCAGGATCGCGTCCTCGACAAGACCGCCCATTTTCATGATCAGGGTCGTGATCGCCTCCAGATCCCTGTCATAGGCGGATGAGATATGTTCATTCATCAACATGCTCCTTACCCGATCCGGCCGGAAATATAGCTTTCCGTGCGGCTGTCTTCGGGGTTGGTGAAAATCTTGTCGGTGTCGTCATATTCCACCAGGTTACCAAGGTGGAAAAACGCGGTTTTCTGGCTGACGCGGGCGGCCTGCTGCATCGAATGGGTGACGATCACCACAGAATAGCTCTGGCGCAATTCGTCAATCAGCTCTTCGACCTGCGCGGTCGCAATTGGATCTAGGGCTGAACACGGCTCATCCATCAGCAAAACTTCGGGGGCCGTGGCAATCGCACGGGCGATACACAAACGCTGCTGCTGGCCACCCGACAACCCCGTGCCGGGCGCAGTCAACCGATCCTTGGCTTCATTCCAAAGGGCGGCCTTGCGCAAGGACTTCTCAACAATCTCGTCCAGCTCGGCCTTGTTACGGGCCAGCCCGTGGATCTTGGGGCCGTAAGCCACATTATCATAGATCGATTTTGGAAACGGGTTGGGCTTCTGAAACACCATACCAACCTTGGCACGCAACTGTACCGGATCGACCTTGGGGTCGTAGATGTCTTCGCCATCGATGGTGATATCACCCTCAACCCGGCAAATATCAATCGTGTCATTCATCCGGTTCAGACAGCGCAGGAATGTCGATTTGCCACAGCCCGACGGGCCGATGAAGGCGGTGACAGTCTTGTCGGCTATTTCAACATCCACATCCTTGATGGCGTGATTGTCGGCATAATAAACCTGAACCTTGTCAGCTTTGATTTTGATGTCCTGTTGTGTGCTCATGGCGCGATCCGCGTGATACATATCTTCCATTTTGGCTCTCCTACCAGCGCCGTTCAAAGCGGCGGCGCAAGTAAATCGCGACCGCATTCATGATCAAAAGGAACACAAGCAGCGTGATGATCGCGCCAGAGGCTCGTTCAACAAAGGCCGGATCAGACCGCTGTGTCCAGTTAAAAACCTGCACCGGCAGTGCGGTTGATGCTTCACCGAACAAACCAGCGTCGGGCGTGTATGCTGCCGGGTATTCCCGGACAAAGGCCACCATGCCGATCAACAGCAACGGTGCCGTTTCCCCCAATGCCTGCGCCAACCCAATGATTGTGCCCGTCAGGATGCCGGGGGCGGCCAGCGGCAAAACATGGTGGAATACCGATTGCATCTTGGACGCCCCGACACCCAATGCCGCATCGCGGATCGACGGGGGCACGGATTTCAGCGCCGCGCGGGTCGAGATGATGATCGTCGGCAGCGTCATCAGTGTCAGCACCAGACCACCCACCAAGGGGGAGGATTGGTTGAACTCCATGAAGTTGATGAAAATGGCCAGTCCAAGGATCCCATACACAATCGACGGCACCGCCGCGAGGTTTGAAATGTTCACTTCAATCAGATCGGTCCAGCGGTTCTTGGGCGCGAATTCCTCAAGGTAAATCGACGAAGCGACACCAATCGGCAGCGCCAGAACCAACACCACAATCATCATATACAGGGACCCTAGGATCGCGACGCCAAGCCCGGCGGCTTCGGGCCGCTGATCAGATGCATCCGGCCAGACAAAGAAGTTCCAGTTGAACTTTGTCTCGATCACACCGGCATCGGCCAAGGCCTGCGCAATCATCAGTGCCTCGGGGGACGTGTTACCATCCAACGCAGCACTTTCCATAGTGACCCGACCTTTGAAGTAACCATCGATGCGGCCCGATGCCAACACATCAAAACTGACGGTCTGCCCCACCAGATCGGGGTTGGCCAAGACCTTGTTGCGCACAGTCGCTGCGGCTTCCTTGGAAATCATGTTACCGATGTCCTTGTCGGACAGCTCGGTCTCAATCCCTTGGGCCGCCAACGCATCCAGCAGGGCGTTTCGCAGAATTGGGGCATAGCCGATGGTCGTGACTTTTGACATCACCGACAGGTCGCGGACACCGGATTTATCCAGCTTTTCTTCCGGCAGCGCCACATCCAGCGCAATGTAAGTCTGGCGGAAAGAGCTCATGCCATTGCCCAGAACAGATGTCAGCAGGATCAACAGGGCCAGCATTGCTACAATAATCGCCGCAAACCCGTAAGCCTTGAACCGGGCCTCGGCGGCATTGCGTTTCTTGGTCCGCGCATCCGCAGCAAGCAGAGAGGTCTTCATTCGTACTGCTCCCGATATTTCCGCACGATATAAAGTGCGAGGACATTCAGCCCCAAAGTAATGACAAACAGGGTCAGACCCAGTGCAAAAGCGACCAGCGTTTCAGGGCTGGCGAAATCGGTATCACCGGTCAGCTGACTGACGATCTTGACGGTAACCGTGGTCATCGCCTCAAACGGGTTCAGCGACAATCGGGCGGCGGCCCCTGCCCCCAACACCACGATCATCGTCTCGCCAATGGCGCGGGATGCAGCCAGCAACACAGCGCCGACAATGCCGGGCAATGCGGCGGGCACAACGACCTGTCGGATGGTTTCGGATTTCGTGGCACCCAGGCCCAGTGACCCGTCGCGCATCGCCTGTGGGACAGCGTTGATGATGTCATCCGACAAAGAGCTGACAAATGGGATCAGCATGACCCCCATCACCAACCCGGCGGTCATCACCGATGACGCGCTTTGGCCAAACCCCATGGGCGCGGCAAAGTAATCGCGCAGGAACGGACCAACCGTGATCAGGGCAAACAGCCCGTAAACGATGGTGGGGATACCAGCCAGCACCTCAATCGCGGGCTTGGCCACCGACCGCATCCGCGGACCAGCATATTCAGACAGGTAGATCGCTGCAAACAGGCCCACCGGCACGGCAAAGGCCAGCGCGATGAAACTGATGTAAAGCGTACCCCATAGCAGCGGAATAATTCCCAGATCGGAGTTACCCCGGAAATTCGGCGACCAGTTGGTCGAGAAAAAGAAATCACGCCAATCATACTGCCCGAAAAAGTTGAAAGTCTCGAACAGCATCGAAAAGACGATACCAATGGTTGTCAGGATCGCGATAGTCGATGCAAAGATCAACAGGCCAAGGATCCAGCGTTCAGCGAACGTGCGGGCACGGGTTTCGGTCTTGATCCCGATCAGCGACAGGGCAAGCCCGGTGACCGCAAGTCCGATCACGACAAACTGGAAAAACCAGGACCCGGTACCATCGGTCAGCCGGACGTAAAGCGAAATCAGTAAAATCGCGGCCACGGCTGGCACGATTGTGGCTAGCACCGCGTTCAACGCATGTTGTGACGGCAGGGATACCAGCTTGCGGATATCGCCCTCCGACACTTGCAAAGCCCGGGATTTTGCCAGGAAATAGCCCAGAACGGCGAGCCCGGCGATTGCGATGAACGGAAGTGTCAACGACTGCATGGCAATGTCCAAATGCAAGGAAGGATGGGGCGCCGGTCAGCGGCGCCCCGAACCATAAATCAGCTGCCAGAGCCCATGACAACTTCACCAGATACAGTTTCCTGCACCTTGGCCAGTTCCGGGTCAGACACCAGACCGTATTCGGCCAATGGGCCATCTGGACCTGCAATATCGTCAGAGACGAAGAATTCAGCGAATTCCTTTACACCGGGGATCACGCCGATATGGGCGGCCTTGATGTAGAAATACAGCGGACGGGACACAGGATAGTCGCCAGCCGCGATGCTGTCTGTCGTTGGGACAACGTCGGACATGGTTGCGACCTGCAACTTGTCAGTGTTGTTTTCGTAAAAGGCCAGACCAAACACGCCGATGCCGTTTGTGTCGGCTTCGATACGGGCAAGCGTTTCGGTGTAGTCACCGTCGATGTCAACGCTGCGGCCATCGGTGCGGATCGCCATGCATTTGCCTTCGGCTGTGTCTTCGTCAACACCTGCATCCAGCATCGCCTGAAAGAAACCACCTTCTTCACAACCGGCCAGGATCACCTTTTCCTCGAACACTTCGCGCGTGCCGTGCTTGGTGCCAGGAATGAAAGCCTGGATCGGCTGGTCAGGGAAGTCAGCATTCACTTCGTTCCATGATGTAAAGGTGTTCGGCACCAGTGCGCCATCAATGAAATGCTCGTTGGCCAGCGCCTTGTACCAGTCTTCCGGTGTGAAAGCGAAGGCGTTGCCGTTGATGTCAGAGGCAAAGACGATGCCGTCATAACCGATGCGGACTTCGATGATGTCTGTGACACCAGCGGCGGCACAGGCTTCAACCTCGGATGATTTAATGGCGCGCGATGCGTTGGCAATGTCGATGGTGTTTTCGCCAACACCTTCGCAGAAACGCTTCAGACCAGCGGATGAACCACCGGATTCGACAACAGGTGTCGGGAAATCAAAATTTTCGCCGAAAACCTCGGCGACGATAGCTGCATAGGGCAGCACGGTGGACGATCCGGCAACCTGCACATTGTCACGTGCAGCGGCGGCAGTAGTCATAAGGGCAACGGCTGCGGTTGTCGCAGTCAGTTTCATGATCGACATCAAATCACTCCTGTCAGTCAAACATCAGCAAGGCGCGAACCGCCTCACCACTGCCACCCCTCTACTTGAGGTCGCACAACGCTTTTGTGACAGTCATGTAAAAGTTTTATGACAGCCCGTCGATCGGCAGAAATATGGACACTTTGGTGCCTTCACCCAGCTCACTTTCAATGGCCAGACGGCCGCGGTGACGGCTGACAATATGTTTGACGATCGCCAGACCAAGTCCGGTGCCGCCCACCTGCCGGGACCGGTGATTATCGACGCGATAAAACCGTTCCGTCAGACGGGCAATATGATGTTCGGCAATTCCCTCGCCGCGGTCACAGACACAAACCCGCACACCATCACCGCGCAAACGGGGATGATGTTCGGTGCCAAACAGCACGACAGTCACCTCACCACCCGCCGCACCGTATTTGATACCATTTTCGATCAGGTTCGTGAAAACCTGCACCAATTGGCCCGCATCGCCGGGGATCAATTCACCGCTGCCGTTATTTTCCAATGTCACGGTCACACCGCTTGACTGCACCTGCGGCTCCAGCCCCTTGATGACGGATGCCAGCAAGGCCGCCAGATCAACATGATCGCGAGGGCGGACACGTTCATCCTCTTCCACACGGCTCAGCGACAGAAGATCATCAACCAACCGGGTCATGCGGCTGGCCTCGCCTTCCATGATGCCCAAAAACCGATCACGGGCCTCCGGATCGTCACGAGCCGCCCCACCCAAGGTCTCGATAAAGCCCAGCAAGGCGGTCAAGGGTGTGCGCAGCTCATGGCTGACATTGGCCACAAATTCACGGCGCATCTGCCCGATATTGGCAGCATCTGTCTGATCCTCGAAGGTAATGACAATATCGGTGTCCGTCCGGGCGACATAGACGCGATACACCGTATCCTTGTCACCATCACGGCCCGCGAACCGGGCGATTTCCGGTTCGTTCTGACTGCGCGCCTTTGCAATCGCCTCCAGCAAGGTGGGTTGGCGCAGGGCGGTGATGTAATGACGACCAACCAGGTCGGGGCCCAGAATGGCCGCAGCAGGTTCATTTGACGCAATTACACGATCGTCCGGTCCAATAACAATTGTCGGTAATGGCAGCGCGTCAATTAAACTGGTTAATGATTCTGCGCGCACTGAAAGCCCCTATGTCGTGGTTTTCGCTAATTAAAACTCAATACTTAGATAATCCAAGCAAATTATTTTTTAACCATTTGGAACATTCCGCCGCAACGCGGCGTTGATTACATGAATACACACTCACATAGCAAACCAGGATTGGTGACGAATGTCAGGTCAAATAGAACAAGGTCGTGCAATGCCGTTTCCCGACGCACTTGACGGCCTCGCGAGCAACACGCTGGTCATCGGGGATCTTGCCCGATGGAAGGCGCAGGGCCGTATTGTGCCTCCCCTCGACGGGTTCCAGTTTGTCGACATAGGTGACCTAAATGCCGATATTGTCAACGAAAAAGAGCCTGACATCATTCTTTCGCCGCTTGTGGCAGAGGATTTTGACGCCGTCGATGTGGCCGTCAAACTGATCGAGCTGCGTTTCCAGGGGCGGTATCGCGCAATTGCCGATGATTTGCCCGATGCGGATCTGATCCGTCATGAGGTGCAACTCTTCGCGCCGCAGCTTGATTTTGATCTTCTGCTCATGCCCCGCATGGTTGGGGAATAAGCTACAGCGCTTTTAATTCAGCGCGAAAACGTGCTGCATTTTCCTGATAATGCATCGCTGATAATTTCAGCCCGGCAATGGCCTTGTCATCCAATTGACGCACGACCTTGCCGGGCGCGCCCATTACAAGCGACCCATCAGGAATAATCTTCCCTTCCGTAATCAATGCCCCCGCCCCGATCAGGCAATTCTCGCCAATCACGGCACCATTCAGGATTGTCGCGCCCATGCCGACAAGGCTGTTATTGCCAACCGTGCAACCATGCAGCATCGCCTTGTGCCCAATCGTGCATCCCTCACCAATCGTCAGCGGATAGCCCATATCGGTATGCATGACGGTGTTTTCCTGCACGTTTGACCCTTCGCCAATCACGATCACCTCATTATCGCCCCGCAAGGTGCTGCCGAACCAGACCGATGTGCGCGCAGCCAGCACAACACTGCCAATCACATGACAGCCGGGTGCGACCCAGGCATCATCGGCCAGTTGCGGTGCGACATCATCCAATGCGTAAAGGCTCATGTTCGATCTCCAAACTCTGTTTGCAAGCCGCGCACATGGTCGACCAGTTGCGGCTGTTGCGACCGGCGCAAGCGCTCGGCACTGATGATGGTCTTCAAACTGGCCTCTGTCGCGTCCAGATCGTCATTGACCAGCACATAATCATAGCCATCCCAATGGCTGATCTCGTCCCAGCTTTTCTGCATCCGCTTTTCAATCACTTCCGGCGCATCCTGCCCACGGCTGACCAGACGGCGATGCAATTCTGTGATCGACGGAGGCAGGATAAAGATCGACAAGACATGTTCCTGCAAGGCCGAATTGCTGATCTGTTGCGCACCCTGCCAATCGATATCAAACAGAACATCGCGGCCCGCATTGATCGCCTCCTGCACCGGGGCCTTGGGCGATCCGTAGTAATTACCAAAGACCTGCGCATGTTCCAGCATGCCGCCATCCGCCACCTGCCCCTGAAACTCAGGAACCGAGACAAAGAAATAGTGCTGCCCGTCCATTTCGCCCTCACGCGGCGCGCGGGTGGTGGCGGATACCGAAAACCGCAACGTGTCGTCCCATTGGCGCAAACGGCCCGCGAGCGTGGATTTCCCCGCCCCCGATGGCGATGACAGGATAATCAAAAGGCCGCGGCGGGTCATCACATTACTCCACATTCTGAATTTGTTCGCGCATCTGGTCGATCACCGCTTTCAGGTCAAGCCCGATGGCCGTCAACGGGGCCGACTGTGCTTTGGCGCAAAGTGTATTGGCCTCCCGGTTAAATTCCTGTGCAAGAAAATCCAGCTTTCGCCCGGCCGGTTTTCTGGTCGCCAGCAAATCACGAGCGGCACCCACATGCGCCTTCAGGCGGTCGATCTCCTCGGTGACATCGGATTTGACGGCGAGCAGGGCCAGTTCCTGCGCGATCCGGCCCTCTTCAACCTCGCCCACATCTTCCAGCACCCGGCGCAAGGCTGTGGTCAGACTGGCCTTCACCTGTGGGGCGCGGGCGGCGGCTGCCTCTGCGGCGGCAATGGTCAGGGTTTCGATCTGAGCAAGCTGGCCGGTGATCACATCATGCAATGCGCTCCCTTCGACCTGTCGCATGGTCACAAAATCCGCCACCAGCGGATCAATTTCGGCAATCAGGGCGGCGGCCAGATCATCGGAAACATCATCGGACCGGGTTGCAACCATAACACCCCGCTGGTCCAGAACATCCGCCGCCGTCGGTTGGGCCAGCGTCACGCCAATGGCAAAGGCACGGTCCTGCACCGCATCCAGCGCGCGCAAAACTGCATCCAGTTGTGCCTCGTCCAGGGTCGCCGCAACACCGGCTTCATCGCGGGTCAAACGCAGATTGACCGTCACATTGCCCCGGGCCAAGGACTTGGTCAGGGCAGCGCGCAAGGCACGTTCCAACCCTTCAATCCCTTCGGGCAAACGAAACCGCATATCCAGACCACGCGCGTTCACGCCGCGCATCTCCCAACTCCATGATACGGCGGCCAAGCTGCCGTTACGGCTGGCAAATGCTGTCATGGAATGGGTCATCAATATCCGCCTTCTGGCAAGTTTCATTACCCGCAGCTAAGGCAAAACAGCGGCCCGAGGCAAGCACCGCATTTTAATTCAAATTAACCCATTAACACTTTGTTAAATGAAATTTGCAGTAATCTTTGTTAAAACCAGCTTAACAAATGGAACTGGTTTTGCACCCGCTGGGGCAACCGCAGCGAAAGTAGAGAGCACAATGAAAATCGTAGAGGACAACCCGCAACGCCGCCGTACTGACCTTCCAGGGTCTGGAAACCCGACCCTTGAAAGTCTGGAGCGGTACTGGGATGCCCTTCGGCATGCGCAGCGGGTGCCGTCGCGCAATGATATCGAACCAAGTCAGATCGACGATGCGCTGCCACATGCTTTCATCCTGCAACGTGTGGCCCCCGGGATCGCCCGGATGCGGGTGGCGGGTCAGAAACTGCATGACCTGCTGAAAATGGATGCGCGCGGCATGCCGCTCAGCACGTTTTTTCTGCCAGAGGCGAAAGACGAAATCGCCAAACTGGTCGAGGCTGCGTTCAACGAACCTGCGATCATCAGCATCCCGCTGAACTCCCCCGGCAGCATCGTCCGGCCACATCTGACAGGCACCATGCTGCTGCTGCCCTTGCGCGATGATAAAGGGGCGACCAGCCGCATTCTGGGGGCGATTGTCACCGAAGGGCAAACCGGATCACGGCCGCGTCGGTTTGAAATCGCCAAAGGGGCGCGGGTGCGTCACGAAACGCTTGGGCTGCAACTGGCCAGCGTGCAAACACTGGTCCAGCCACAACCGGTTGAGGCGCAGGACAGGGATCGCCCTGCCCTACGCCTTGTCGTCAATAACGGCTAATCAGCCTGCCTTGGCCTGCTGCAACGTCGCGCGGCGGGCCGACAATTCCTCGGCCACCAAAAACGCCAGTTCCAGCGATTGCGATGCGTTCAAACGCGGGTCGCACGCCGTGTGATAGCGGTCTGACAGATCCTCATCCGTCACAGCACGGACACCACCGGTACATTCCGTCACATCCTTGCCGGTCATCTCGAAATGCACACCGCCGGGGATCGTGCCTTCGGCGTTATGCACGGCAAAGAATTCCTTCACCTCACGCAGCACCGAATCGAACGGACGGGTTTTATAGCCGGTCGATGATTTGATCGTGTTGCCATGCATCGCATCGCAGGTCCAAACCACATTGGCCCCTTCCTCCTGCACGGCCTTGATCAGACGGGGCAGATGTTCACCCACCGACCCGGCACCGAAGCGGGCGATCAGGGTCAAACGGCCCGGATCATTATCGGCGTTCAACGACGCGATCAGCGATTTAAGGTGGCCAGATGTCATGCTTGGCCCGCATTTCAAACCAATCGGGTTCTGCACGCCTTTGCAGAATTCGACATGGGCACCATCAGGCTGGCGGGTGCGATCCCCGATCCAGATCATGTGGCCAGAGCCCGCCAACCAGTTACCAGAGGTTGAATCAAGGCGACACAATGCCTCTTCATACTCCAGTAACAAAGCTTCATGACTGGTGTAGAAATCGACCGTCTGCAGCTCGTGATTGGTCTCCGACGTCAGACCGGCGGCTTGCATGAAATCCAGCGTATCACTGATCCGGTTTGCCATATCGGCATATTTCTGCACTTCGTTGCCATCGGTAAATCCAAGGGTCCATTTATGGACTTCATGCACATTGGCAAAACCACCGGTGGAAAAGGCGCGCAGCAGGTTCAGGGTCGCGGCGGCCTGCAAATAGGCCTGCAACATACGTTCAGGGTCAGGCACACGGCTCTTTTCGGTGAAATCAAAGCCGTTGATGATATCACCGCGATAGCTGGGCAGTTCCACACCATCGACAGTTTCAGTCGGAGCGGAACGGGGCTTGGCCATCTGGCCCGCCATGCGGCCAACCTTCACCACCGGCACCTTGGCACCATAGGTCAGGACCATCGCCATCTGCAACATGACCTTGAACGTGTCACGAATGCCATCTGCCGAAAACTCGGCAAAGCTTTCGGCGCAATCGCCGCCTTGCAACAAAAACGCGTCACCCCGGCTGACAGCGGCCAGTTCAGACCGCAGATTGCGGGCCTCACCTGCAAAAACCAAGGGCGGATAGCTGGCAAGACGACCTTCAACAGCGCGCAGCGCGTCCGCATCGGTATACTCAGGCATCTGAACCCGGGGCTTGTTGCGCCAGTCAGATTTTTGCCAGTTTGCCATTTCTTTGCTCCATAGAAAAATGTGCGATAGGCTGAGAGCGCTATCATCGCTTGCGTATAACGCGCGCGGGCAGCAGCGCCAATGGCAAATTGTTCACTTCTGGTCAGGCAGTGTATCATTGGTACTTGAACCAACCGATCAAAACTGATGATGTCTTTCAACGATCGATCTGGACAACATATCATGACAACCCAACCGCATATCGTTGATGTTGCTTATACCGGCAAACCGCGCCGGTTTGTTTTCGTGCTGATGCATGATTTCACCATGCTGTCCTTCGCCTCTGCACTCGACAGTTTGCGGATTGCCAATCACACCGCCGACAAAACGCTTTATAGCTGGCACATCATCGGCGAAGGCGGCGAAACAGCGGCCTGTTCCAATGGCTGCGAATTCCGGCTGCAGGATGATCTGGTTGAACTTGATCGCGACGACACGATTGTACTGTGCGGTGGGGTCAATGTGCAAAAAGCCACAACCAAGCGCCTGCTGGCGTGGCTGCGGCGCGAGGCACGGCGCGGTGTGGTTATCGCGGGCCTGTGTACGGCGGGTTATACAATGGCGCGGGCCGGTCTGCTGGACGGCAAACGCGCCACGATCCACTGGGAAAACCAAGACAGCTTTGTCGAAGAATTTGACGAGGTTGAACTGACCAAATCGGTCTTTGTGGTTGACGGAAAACGGATCACGACAGCGGGCGGCACGGCATCAATTGACCTGATGCTGAAAGTCATCGCCGATGATCACGGCGAAGAACTGGCCAACGCGGTGGCCGATATCATGATCTATTCCTCGATCAGAACAGATCAGGACACGCAGCGCCTGTCGATCCCGACACGTATCGGGGTCAGGCACCCCAAACTGAGCCGCGTTATCCAGATGATGGAAAAGAATATCGAGGAACCGATCAGCCCGGCCATCCTCGCCCGCGATGTGGGCATGTCTACGCGGCAGCTTGAACGGCTGTTCCGCCGTTATTTGTCGCGCAGCCCGAAACGGTATTACATGGAAATGCGGTTGCAAAAGGCACGTAACCTGCTGATGCAAACGGATATGACCGTGATTAACGTGGCCTTGGCCTGCGGTTTCGCGTCACCTTCGCATTTCTCCAAATGCTACCGGTCACATTACGACACAACGCCCTATCGGGAACGCGGCAGCCACGCAGCACGGCTGTCGGTCTAGCGCCTGCATTGTTTCACAGCGCGCGACAGTCGGGATAAAGGCCCGCAAAAACCGGCATCTTCAGGCCGATTGCCCTAGGGTTCCGACTTTCCTTTTGGAAACTGGCTGCTAATCTGCGCCGCAGGATAAGAAAATCCACTAGGGAGACTACCAATGAAAAAGCTCATGATGGCGACAACCGCCATGGCAATGATTGCGGGCGGCGCTTATGCGGATGGCCACGCGGATGAAGTCAAGATCGGCGTGATCCTCGGATTCACCGGGCCACTTGAATCAATCACACCCGCAATGGGTGCCGGCGCTGAACTGGCCATGGCCGAAGTCAGCGATTCAGGTGCGTTGCTGGGCGGCGCAAAAGTGACCTCCGTGCGCGGCGACAGCACATGTATCGATGCGGCAGCCGCCACAACAGCCGCCGAACGGCTTGTGACATCTGATGGCGTGAACGCGATCATGGGGGCTGACTGCTCTGGCGTGACTGGCGCAATTCTGGCCAACGTGGCACGCGCCAACGGTGTTGTCATGATCTCGCCTTCCGCCACATCACCCGGCCTGTCCACGGCTGAGGATGACGGCCTGTTCTTCCGGACTGCCCCATCCGACGCGCGTCAGGGCGTGATCATCACCAACATCCTGCAAGACCGCGGCTTTAGCGAAGTTGCCCTGACCTACACCAACAATGACTATGGCAAGGGTCTGGCCGATGCATTCCAGGCTGAATTTGAAGCGGCTGGCGGCACCGTCACCATTTCTGCGGCACATGAAGACGGCAAGGCCGACTACTCTGCTGAAGTGGGGGCGCTGGCCTCTGCCGGTGGTGAAGTGCTGGTTGTGGCCGGTTACGTGGACCAAGGTGGGTCGGGCATCATCCGCTCCGCACTCGACACCGGCGCGTTTGACACATTCTATGTGCCAGACGGGATGGTCGGCGCAAAACTGAACGAAAACTTCGGTGATGAACTGAACGGCTCCTTCGGCGCCTACCCCGGCACCGACAGCCCGGGTGCTGCAAAATACGTCGAAATGGCCACTGCGGCAGGCTTTGATGGCACCGGCGCATTCAGCCCCGAAAGCTATGATGCGGCAGCGCTGATCATGCTGGCCATGCAGGCCGCCGAATCCAGCGCATCGGCTGATTTCAAAGATCACGTCTTTGACGTGGCCAACGCACCAGGCACCGAAATCTTCCCTGGTGAGCTGCAAAAAGCGCTAGAGCTGATCGCAGCAGGTGAAGATGTGGACTATGTCGGCGCTTCTGCCGTTGAACTGATCGGACCCGGCGAAAGCGCTGGCAACTATCAGGAAATCGAATTCGCCGACGGCGTATACTCCACGATCAAATACCGCTAAACACGGGCGACAAAAAACAAAACAGCGCGTCATCTGGCGCGCTGTTTTCGCAGGGGAATGCCATGATCGTCGTTGAAAACCTGGTCAAAACCTTTGGCGGTTTTCGGGCCGTTGATGATGCAAGCCTACGGATCGGCGAAGGCACGATCACCGGCTTGATCGGCCCAAACGGTGCCGGGAAAACAACTCTTTTCAATGTGATCGCAGGCGTTCTTAAACCCACCTCCGGGCGGGTGACAATGATGGGCGAAGATATCACTGGCCTGCCCCCGCATGAACTGTTTCACAAGGGCCTGCTGCGCACCTTCCAGATTGCGCATGAGTTTTCCTCCATGACCGTGCGGGAAAATCTAATGATGGTGCCCGGCGACCAATCGGGAGAGGCGCTGTGGAATACGTGGTTTGGACGCAGGCGGATCGCGGACGAAGAACGCGCCCTGCTGGCCAAGGCCGATGAGGTCATCGAATTCCTGACCATCGACCACTTGAAAGAAGAAAAAGCAGGCAATCTGTCCGGCGGGCAGAAAAAACTGCTCGAACTGGGGCGGACCATGATGGTGGATGCCCGGATCGTATTCCTGGATGAGGTCGGGGCCGGTGTGAACCGCACCCTGCTCAATACAATCGGCGACGCCATCATCCGCCTGAACAAGGAACGCAACTATACATTTGTCGTGATCGAACACGACATGGATTTTATCGGCCGCCTTTGTGATCCAGTGATTTGTATGGCGGAAGGCCACGTGCTGGCCGAAGGGACCTTGGACGAAATCAAGGCCAATGAACAGGTGATCGAGGCCTATCTCGGCACCGGACTGAAAAACAAAGATAAGGTAAGCGCGACATGAAATTTCTGTTGACCATCCTTCTTGGGGCGATCCTCGGCTCTGCCGGTACGTTCTACTATATCTATGAAAATCATGCAGATGCGGGTGAACAGGCCCAGATGCGCAATGTCATCACGACATATGCGCCATTCCTGTCGGAGTATGTTAATCCGTGAGCGACAACCCCTACCAAAACGACAGAGGCAACAAAGACCGGTCGATCACCAACAAAGGTGGCAGCACCATCCAAGAGGTCGACCGGCGTTTTGGCAACAGCAAGGCAAAGCAGGGTGACCCGTTCCTGATCGGCGATGCCATGACGGGCGGCTATGGCAAAGGCCCCGATATCCTGCATAGTTGCACCATCGCCGCCGAAAAGGGTGAGATTGCAGTGATTGTCGGCCCCAACGGGGCAGGCAAATCAACCGCGATGAAAGCCGTGTTTGGTATGCTGAACGTCAATGAAGGGGCCGTGCGCCTTGATGGCGAAGACATTACCCATCTGACGCCGCAGCAGCGTGTGGTCAAGGGGATGGGGTTTGTGCCCCAGACATCCAACATCTTCACCTCCATGACGGTCGAGGAAAACCTCGAAATGGGGGCCTTCATCCGGCGCGACGATTTCCGGGACACGATGACGCAGATCTATGACCTGTTCCCGATCCTGAAAGACAAGCGCAACCAAGCCGCAGGCGAACTGTCAGGCGGGCAACGTCAACAGGTCGCCGTGGGCCGCGCCCTGATGACGCAACCCAAGGTGCTGATGCTGGACGAACCCACCGCCGGGGTCAGCCCCATCGTGATGGACGAATTGTTTGACCGGATCATCGAGGTCGCGCGCACCGGCATCCCCATCCTGATGGTGGAGCAGAACGCCAGACAAGCGCTTGAAATCGCGGATAAAGCCTATGTTCTGGTGCAGGGACGCAACGCGCATACAGGGACCGGAAAAGAGCTGCTGGCCGATCCCGAAGTCAGACGGAGTTTTCTGGGGGGATGACGTGTCTACCTATGCTTTCCTTCTTCATGACGACAATGGCGCAGTGCCAACCAACCTGCACTGGCCCATATGAGGCGCACGACTAATGGACATTCTTAACGCCCTCGTGGCCCTCGCCAATTTCGTGATCGTGCCCGGCCTCGCCTATGGCGCCCAGCTGGCCATCGGCGCGCTGGGGGTCACGCTGATCTATGGCATCCTGCGCTTCTCCAACTTTGCCCATGGCGACACCATGGCCTTTGGCACCGCGATGACGATCATCGCCACGAACCTGCTGCTGGCCGTCGGGATCACCTTCGGGCCGCTGCCCACCGCCCTGCTCGCCCTGCCCTTTGGCATCGGCCTGACGATCCTGCTTGTCCTCTTCATCGATTGGCTGGTCTACAAATTCTACCGCGACCAAAAGGCGAAACCGGTCATCCTCGTTATCGTCTCCATGGGGGTGATGTTCGTGATGAACGGCGTCGTGCGTTTCATCATCGGGGTGAACGATATCCGTTTTGCCGATGGGGAGCGGTTCATTATCACCGCGCGTGATTTCAAGACCATGACCGGGTTGAACGAAGGGCTTGCGATCAAGACAACACAAGCCATCACCGTCGTCGTGGCCGTGGTGGTCGTGGCGATCCTGTTCTGGTTCCTCAACAAAACACGCACCGGCAAATCCATGCGGGCGTTCTCCGATAATGAGGACCTCGCCCTGCTATCCGGCATCAACCCCGACTGGGTGGTCAAGGTGACGTGGATGATCGTCGCAGCGCTCGCAACCACCGCAGGCGTGCTCTACGGCCTCGACAAATCCTTCAAAGCGTTCACCTATTTCCAGTTGCTTTTGCCGATCTTCGCCTCTGCCATCGTCGGCGGGCTTGGCAATCCCATCGGGGCCATCGCGGGCGGCTTTGTCATCGCCTTCAGCGAGGTCACAATCACCTATGCCTGGAAAAAAGTGCTGGTCTACCTGATGCCCGAAAGCCTTGAGCCCGACGGATTGGTGCAGCTGCTTTCCACCGATTACAAGTTCGCCGTCAGCTTCGCGATCCTGATCATCGTGCTGCTCTTCAAACCGACCGGCCTGTTCAAGGGGCAATCCGTATGAACCCTGCACTCAAAAACACAGCCCTTTTTTCGTTTCTCGGTGTCCTGATTCTTGGCACCGGCATCGTACAGGGTTGGAACACCGCCCTTTTGATCGTGAACATGGGGTTGATCTCCGCCATCATGGCGCTTGGGGTGAACCTGCAATGGGGGTTCGCGGGGCTTTTCAACATTGGGGTCATGGGCTTTGTCGCGCTTGGTGGGCTGGCCACCGTTCTGGTCTCTATGCCGCCGGTGGGTGAGGCTTGGGCGGCTGGCGGTCTGCAAGTCATCCTTGGGTTGATCGCCGGGACGGCAACCATCGCCGCCGCGATCTTTGCCCAGAAACGCTTTGCCGGACGCACCCGGACATTGGTCACCCTCGGCGTGCTGATCGCCGGGTTCTTTATCTACCGGGCGGTCTTTGACGCGGGCGTCGACGCGGTTGAGGCGGTGAACCCCGCCGCTACCGGTTATCTGGGCGGGCTGAACCTACCGGTCTTGTTTGCATGGCCTGTGGGCGGCTTGCTGGCAGCAGGTGCAGCCTGGATCATCGGCAAAACGGCGCTTGGGTTGCGCTCTGACTATCTGGCCATCGCTACACTCGGGATCGCCGAGATTATCATCGCCGTTCTGAAAAACGAAGACTGGCTCGCCCGCGGCGTCAAAAACGTCATCGGCCTGCCGCGCCCGGTCCCTTACGAGGTGGATTTGCAAAACGATGCGGGCTTTGTGGAACGGGCCGCCAGCCTTGGGCTGGACCCGGTCACCGCCTCCACGCTCTATACCAAAATCGGCTACGGTGTGCTCTTCATGATCGTCCTGCTGATCTTGCTCTGGCTTGCACAAAAAGCGCTGAACAGCCCTTGGGGCCGGATGATGCGCGCGATCCGCGATAACGAGGTCGCAGCAGAGGCGATGGGCAAAGACGTGACCGCCCGCCACTTGCAAATCTTCATCCTCGGCTCCGCCATCTGCGGGATTGCGGGGGCGATGATGACAACATTGGACGGTCAGCTAACCCCGGGCACCTATCAACCGCTACGCTTCACCTTTCTCGTTTGGGTCATGGTGATCGTCGGCGGGTCAGGCAACAACTTTGGGGCTGTACTTGGCGGCATGCTGATCTGGTGGCTCTGGGTGATGGTGGAACCGCTGGGGCTGGGGCTGATGAACATCCTCGCCAGCGGCCTGCCCGAAGGCAGCAGCCTGCGCGACACGCTCATCGACGGGGCGGCGCATATGCGGCTTCTGACCATGGGTCTGATCCTGCTTTTGGTGCTGCGGTTCAGCCCACGCGGCCTGATCCCCGAAAGGTAACTTGTCCTTGTGGAACGCCCTGCTAAAACGGGGGGCGTTCCATAATCCGAGGGTCCGATGGCCTTGCTCTTTCGCTGGCTCGTCCGGCTGACATCTTTTCTGATCTTCCTGGCCGTGGCGGCCTTTGCGCTGGCCTATTACTTCGCATCGCGCTCCCTGCCCGACTATAACGCCGACCTTCAGGTCGCAGGCATCAGCGCCCCTGTTGAAATTGTGCGCAACAACGCCAATGTGCCGCATATCTTTGGCGAAACCGATGCAGATGTGTTCTTTGGGCTTGGCTACGCCCATGCGCAGGACCGGCTATGGCAGATGACCATGCTGCGGCGGACAGCCCAAGGGCGGCTGTCGGAACTGTTCGGCGAACGAACCGTCGGGATTGATGAGGTGCTGCGGCGCTATGACATCTACAATCTTGCGGTGTCATCAGTGGCGGCACAGGACGACCAGACCAAGACTGCGCTGAACGCCTATGCCGCCGGGGTCAACGCATGGCTGACCGAAGTGAACGCAGGCGCACGCGGACGCGGGGCGCCGGAAATGTGGCTCTTCAGCCACCCGGTTGCGCCATGGCAACCGGCGGATTCGCTGGCCATCCTGAAAGTCATGGCGCTGCAACTGACCGGACATCTGGATAACGAGGTGTTGCGGGCACGCACATCCTTGATCATCCCGCCCGAACGGTTGCGCGACATCATGCCCGATGATCCCAGCGAAGGGATCTCGGCCTTGCCCGAATATGCCAGCATCGTGCCCGGCGTGCCGCAATTCACACCGAATACGCGGCTGGCCTACGACCCGCTTTCACCGTTCAAACCCAAAGGGCTCGCCGGGGCGTCCAACGCATGGGCCGCCAATGCCAGTCGGTCCGCCGCAGGGGCCACCCTTCTGGCCAATGACCCGCATTTGCAACTGACAGCGCCCACAATCTGGTATCTGGCCCGGTTGGAACTTAGCTCAGGCGGGGTGATCGGTGGCACGATCCCCGGCATGCCGGTTGTCCTGTCAGGGCGCAGCGCCGATCTGGGTTGGGGGGTAACCACCGCCTATATGGATGATCAGGACATCCTGATCGAAGAGGTCAATCCAGACAATCCCACCGAATATCGCGGTATCAACGGCTGGGTGCCGTTCCGCACCCGCGACAGCATCATCACCGTCAAGGATGGGCAGGCCGTCACGCTGCGGCTGCGCTGGACCGCCAACGGGCCGGTCATGCCTGCCGATAAATTCGACCTTGGAACCATCACGCCGCCGGGGCATGTCACCGCCATCGCCTGGACTGGGCTGTCGGGGCAAGACCCGTCCATGTCGGCCGCCATGGCGATCATGCGGGCGCAAACCGTGCGGGCGGCGATCAACGCAGGCGAAACCTATATTGCACCCGCACAGAACATGGTGATCGCCGACCGCAACAGGGTGGCGCTGAAAACCGTTGGGGCGATGCCCGCACGGGATGCGCGGCATCAAAGCCGGGGGCGTTACCCTGCCTTTGGCTATCTGCCCGAAAACCGCTGGCAAGGGCGGTTTCCCTATGCCGAAAACCCGGAATTTATAAACCCTGACGGCGGGATCGTCGGCAACACCAATAACAAGACCATTGACCGGGATTTCCCCTATCATGTCTCGCATCACTGGGGGGATACCCAGCGGATCAATCGCTGGAAACGGCTGATGCAGGCGCGCAATGTGCATACGCGCGACAGCTTTATAGAAGCCCAACTCGACAGTGTCAGCTTCACCGCCCGCACCCTTTTGACCCTGATGGGGGCGGATCTTTGGTACACCGGTGACGCCGCCCCCGAAGGGACACCCGAACGCAACCGGCAGGTCGCGCTTGATCTGCTCTCTGCTTGGAACGGCGAAATGAACGAACACCTGCCAGAGCCGCTGATCTATGCGGCATGGGTGCGCGAATTCCAACGGCGGCTGATCCGGGATGAACTGGGGCCGCTCGCCCCTGAATTTACCCATGCCAACCCGGTTTTCATCGAACGGGTGTTCCGCGATATCGACGGGGCCAGCATCTGGTGCGACATCATCCAATCCGCCCCCATTGAAACCTGCACCGACATCGCCCGGCAATCATTGGATGATGCGCTGGTCTGGATCGCCGAAAACCACGGCGACGCGATCGAGGCTGTGCGCTGGGGCGACGCCCACCAAGCCACCCATGATCACGAGGTGCTGGGTGGCGTGCCGCTATTGGAATGGTTCGTCAATATCCGGCAATCAACCAGCGGCGGAGACAACACGTTACAACGGGGCAAAACATCCGGCACCGGCCCGGATCCGTTTCAAAACGTGCATGCGGCAGGTTATCGGGGGGTCTACGACTTCGCCGATCCTGACAGTTCGGTTTTCGTCACCGCTACCGGACAATCGGGGCACCCGCTGTCACGCTATTACGATGACCTGGGCGAGCTGTGGCGACGCGGCGAATACATCCCCATGTCACTCGACCCCGATCTGGCCCGCGCCGCCGCTGTGGGGGTCACCGTTTTACGGCCCACCGAATAGGCACGCGCCCTCCCCGCAATTTTGGTCGAACCACATTGTTTCCAAATCCGGCATACCCATCGATGCGCATATCTTGTGCCGTTGGCCATATTGGACCGACGCAAAACACCGGGGGGCGGCCATCCTCGAATCGTCGGGCACCCATGTCGCAGGCTGATACCGTCACATGCCGCCGACGCTGCGGCGCAGCACCGATCGCCGCATTCTGCTTTTGACAGGCGCAAACGGTCCGATGGAAACGTGTTTCTTGTTGGCGCTAACGCCATTTCCGCACATGAAACCGGAAAACGCACAAACTATTGGCGATGCACAATTTTATTTTGGCTGGACGATGAATTCACAAGCTCCAAACAATATTTGTCAATTTATTTTCATGATTTTGTATTTATTCCAATGACCTGTCGAGCGTCACCTTTGCATGCAATAGAATAATTTTACTAATTATCGGGCGGGGGTTGAGTGAGCGTTTCAATACTCTCCTCCGTGAATATCGCGCGGAGGAGAAAAAATGACCACCGAAACGATGACAAATGAACAGATGCGCAATGATGACGCAGCGCCATCGCGCACGCCTCATGTGAATGCGCAGCAGTACAAGTCGCTCTATCAGGAATCGCTGACCGACCCAGATGCGTTTTGGGCTGAACAAGGCAAGCGGCTTGACTGGATCACGCCGTTCACCAGGGTCAAAGATGTGGATTTCACCCTTGGCCAGGTCTCAATCAAGTGGTTCGAGGACGGCGTTTTGAACGTCTCTGCCAATTGCATTGATCGGCATTTGGAAACACGCGGTGACCAGACCGCCATCATCTGGGAACCCGACGATCCAAACGACACAGCCCTGCACATCACCTACAAGGACCTGCACCGCAGCGTCTGCAAGATGGCCAATATCCTCGAAACACTCGGCGTGCGCAAAGGCGACCGGGTCGTGATCTACCTGCCCATGATCCCCGAAGCGGCCTATGCGATGCTGGCCTGTGCGCGGATCGGGGCGATCCATTCGATCGTTTTCGCCGGGTTTTCGCCCGACGCATTGGGTGCGCGGATCAATGGCTGCGATGCGAAACTCGTGATCACAGCGGATGAGGCCCCACGCGGCGGGCGCAAGACTGCGCTGAAATCCAACACGGATGCCGCGCTCTTGCATTGCAATGATCGGGTCAAATGCCTTGTCGTCAAACGCACCGGGGGACAGACCACCTGGACCGAGCGCGACTATGACTACAACGAAATGGCGCTTGAGGCGGACGACCATTGCGCCCCGGCGGAAATGAACGCCGAAGACCCACTCTTCATCCTCTACACCTCCGGCTCCACCGGGCAGCCCAAGGGCGTGGTACACACATCCGGCGGCTACCTGACCTACGCGGCAATGACGCATGAACTGGTGTTCGACTACCATGATGGCGATGTGTTCTGGTGTACCGCGGATGTCGGCTGGGTCACCGGACACAGCTATATCGTCTATGGACCGCTGGCCAACGGGGCCACAACAATCATGTTCGAAGGCGTTCCGACCTATCCTGACGCGGGCCGGTTCTGGGCAGTGTGTGAAAAGTACAAGGTGAACCAGTTTTACACCGCCCCCACCGCAATCCGCGCCTTGATGGCGGCCGGCAACGGTCCTGTAGAATCCCATGATCTGTCGGATCTGCGGGTGCTCGGGACCGTTGGCGAGCCGATAAACCCCGAAGCCTGGAACTGGTATAACGACGTTGTGGGCAAAGGAAACTGCCCCATCGTCGATACATGGTGGCAGACCGAAACCGGCGGGCACCTGTTGACACCCCTGCCCGGCGCGACTGAACTGAAACCCGGCTCTGCACAGCAACCCTTCTTCGGGATCGTGCCCAAGGTGCTGGACCCGCAATCGGGCGAGGAAATCACCACGACCGAAGCCGAAGGCGTGCTGGTGCTGGCGGATAGCTGGCCGGGGCAAATGCGCACCGTCTGGGGCGATCATGAGCGGTTCGAAAAAAACTATTTCAGCGACTATAAGGGCTACTATTTCACCGGCGACGGCTGCCGCCGTGACGCAGATGGCGATTACTGGATCACCGGGCGCGTTGATGATGTGATCAACGTCTCCGGGCACCGGATGGGCACGGCAGAAGTCGAAAGCGCGCTGGTCGCGCATGCCAAAGTGGCCGAGGCGGCTGTGGTCGGCTACCCGCACGCCATCAAGGGGCAAGGCATCTACGCCTACGTGACGTTGATGAACGGTGAAACCCCATCCGACACCCTGCGTAAAGAACTTGAAACCTGGGTACGCACCGAAATCGGGCCGATTGCCAAACCGGACCTGATCCAATGGGCGCCCGGCCTGCCAAAGACCCGCTCTGGCAAGATCATGCGGCGCATCCTGCGCAAGATTGCAGAGGATGATTTTGGATCGCTGGGCGATACATCAACGCTCGCCGACCCTGCGGTGGTCGATGACCTGATCGAAAACCGCATGAACCGGGAGGACGCGTAATGGATGGCGCACGCACACCGCAAACCCCACCCGTTCTGATCCTGCTGGGGCCACCTGGCGCTGGCAAAGGCACGCAAGCCCGGATGCTCGAGGACCAGTTTGGCCTCGTGCAATTGTCCACCGGCGACCTGCTACGCGCCGCTGTGGCCTCTGGTTCGGAGGCCGGCAAAACCGCCAAAGCTGTGATGGAAGCCGGCGATCTGGTCAGTGATGACATCGTCATCGCCATCCTGCGCGACAGGCTCGGCGCGGCAGATTGTGCCAAGGGCGTGATCCTTGACGGGTTCCCGCGGACCACCGCACAGGCGGAAGCGCTTGATCAGTTGCTGGGTGAAACCGGACAACAGATCAACGCGGCGATCCTGCTGGAAGTGGACGACGTCAAAATGGTCGTGCGCATCGCCGGGCGGTTCACCTGCGGGGCTTGCGGCGAAGGATATCATGATGAGTTCAAGCAACCCAAGGTCACCGGCATCTGCGACAATTGCGGCGCGGAACAGATGACGCGACGGGCCGATGACAACGCCAAAACGGTGATGTCGCGGCTGGATGCCTATCACGCGCAGACCGCACCATTGATCACCTATTACGGCGATAAAGGCGCGCTGCGCCGGATCGACGCGATGAAAGAGATTGCGACGATCCAAAACGCATTGGCGGCGCTCACTGAAAATATCGTGGCCTGAGAAATCAAATAACAAAGGAGGAACGCCAAATGGCGGAACAATCAACACATGCCAAGGCCGCCGAGGATGGGGCGGGCTACTGGGCAGCAAATGTCAGGATCATCGTGATCAGCCTGATCATCTGGGCCCTTGTGTCCTTTGGCTTCGGAATCCTGCTGCGGCCCATGCTATCCGGCTTTGCGGTCGGCGGAACCGACCTTGGGTTCTGGTTCGCACAACAAGGGTCGATCCTCGTCTTTCTCGCGCTGATCTTTTTCTACGCGTGGCGGATGAACAAGCTCGACCGTGAATATGGCGTCGAGGAGGATTAAGCGATGGACCAGTTTACCTTAAACCTGCTGTTTGTGGGCGCGAGCTTCGCGCTTTACATCGGCATCGCGGTCTGGGCCCGGGCGGGATCCACATCGGAATTTTATGCCGCTGGCCGGGGTGTACACCCTGTCACCAACGGCATGGCCACGGCGGCAGACTGGATGTCTGCGGCCTCTTTCATCTCAATGGCCGGGCTGATCGCCTTTGTCGGCTACGACAACTCGACCTTCCTGATGGGCTGGACGGGTGGTTATGTGCTGCTGGCCCTGCTGCTGGCACCTTACCTGCGCAAGTTCGGGAAATTCACGGTGTCCGAATTTATCGGCGACCGGTTCTATTCCCCAACGGCCCGCATGGTGGCGGTGATCTGTCTGATTGTGGCGTCTGTCACATATGTGATTGGTCAGATGACCGGTGTTGGCGTGGCCTTTGGCCGGTTCCTGGAAATCTCGAACACCGCTGGTTTGCTGATTGGTGCGGCTGTTGTTTTCGCCTATGCGGTTTTTGGCGGCATGAAGGGCGTGACCTATACGCAGGTGGCACAATATGTCGTGCTGATCATGGCCTATACGATCCCTGCTGTGTTCATCTCACTGCAACTGACCGGCACGCCGATCCCGGCACTGGGTCTGTTCAGCGAAACGACAGCAACAGGTGGCGAAGGCAGCGTGTATCTGCTGACCAAGCTTGACCAGATCGTGACCGATCTTGGTTTTGCCAGCTATACAGAGGCGCATAAGGACAACCTGAACATGGTGCTCTTCACGCTGTCGCTGATGATCGGTACTGCGGGTTTGCCACACGTCATCATGCGGTTTTTCACCGTTCCCAAAGTGTCTGACGCACGCTGGTCGGCAGGCTGGGCCCTGGTCTTCATCGCCCTGCTTTATCTGACGGCACCTGCTGTTGGGGCCATGGCGCGGCTGAACATCACCGAACTGATGTGGCCAAATGGGACATCGGGTGACCCTGTATCGGTGCAAACCATCGAAACGGCGCCAGAATATGACTGGATGCTGACATGGCAAAAAACCGGGCTTCTCGATTGGGAAGACAAGAACGGCGATGGCCTGATCCAGTACTATAATGACGGGTCAGATGCGATGGCCGAAAAGGCGGCGGCAAACGGTTGGGAAGGCAATGAGCTGACCAATTTCAACCGCGACATCCTTGTGCTGGCCAACCCCGAGATTGCTAATCTGCCCGGCTGGGTCATCGGTCTGGTGGCGGCAGGTGGGCTTGCGGCAGCGCTGTCCACGGCGGCGGGTCTGTTGCTGGCGATCTCTTCGGCGGTGTCACATGACTTGCTCAAGGGTCAGTTGACGCCCAACATGTCCGAAAAGGCCGAACTGATGTCAGCCCGGATCGCCATGGCGGTCGCCATTGCAGTGGCCACATTCCTGGGGCTGAACCCTCCGGGCTTTGCAGCACAAACCGTGGCGCTGGCCTTCGGTCTGGCAGCGGCGTCGATCTTCCCTGCACTGATGATGGGCATCTTCTCAAAGCGCGTGAACAATGTCGGCGCTGTGGCGGGGATGCTGTCAGGGCTGATCTTCACGCTGGTCTACATCTTCCTGCACAAAGGCTGGCTGTTTATCGCGGGAACGAACTCTTTCCCTGACACGGTTGACGGCTCGCTCTTCGGGATCCAGTCCACCGCAATCGGTGCGATTGGGGCGATCATCAACTTCGGCGTGGCTTATGGCGTCTCGATGATGACCAAGGACACCCCGCAAGAGATCAAGGATCTGGTCGAAAGCGTCCGTATCCCTGCTGGTGCAGGTGGCGCAGTCGATCACTAAAACAATCGGGCCAGCAGCCATCCGGTTGCTGGCCCTCCCCCGGTGGGAGACGCAGATGACCGACACGGCATTTTTATTCCTCAAGGGGCTGCACCCTTATGACGCCTTGCCCGACGCGGCGTTTGCTGCGTTGATACAGGACGCAACCGTGCAGGATTACTCCGCAGGCGCGGCTATCTACGCACTCGGCGAAACGCTTGACGGGCTTTACATCATCGAAAGCGGTGAAATCGCCGTTCACGATGAAAACAACCATCAGATTTCTCTGTTACAGCGGGAAAACTCTTTCGGCGAACGCGGGCTGCTGCGGGACGGAAACGCCGCAACCTCCGCCCGGGCGCAAACAGATAGCCGACTGATCTGCATCCCGACCGCGCTTTTCCACAAACTGCGCGCCGACCATGAAGCTTATCGCAAATTCTTCGACAGAACCCGCACCGAAGCCAACAACGCAAACAGCGCCTTTGACCTGACCCGCGTGCAGGTCGAAACACTGATGGTGGCCAATCCGGTCACCTGCACCCCCGGCATGACAATCAAAAACGCGGCCCAGAAAATGCGCGACGCCCATATCTCGTGCCTCTGTGTCACCAACCGCAAGAAACTGACCGGCATCGTCACGATCCGGGACCTCTCCGGCAAGGCGCTTGCACAGGGTCTGCCGCATGACACCCCCGTCAGCGCGGTCATGACGCCAGACCCACGCACACTGCCCCCATCCGCCATCGGATCAGATGTGCTGCACATGATGATGGAACACCGGCTGGGGCATCTGCCCATTGTCGAGGGGGGCAAGCTCGTCGGCATCGTCACCCAAACCGATCTCACCCGGTTTCAGGCGTCCAACACCGCCGGTTTCGTCGCCGACGCGGCACAGGCTGACAGCATCGACGCGCTGGCGACCGTGACAAAACGCATCCCCAACCTGCTGGTGCAACTGGTCGCGGCAGGCAACCGGCACGATGTGGTGACACGGATGATCACCGATATCGCCGACGTCGTCACAAGGCGGCTGCTGCACATGGCCGAGGAAAAATACGGGGCACCCCCCGCCCGATACGCATGGCTGGCCTGCGGATCGCAGGGGCGACAGGAACAAACCGGGGTGTCCGATCAGGACAATTGCCTGATCCTAGAGGATGACATCAGCGAAAACGCCCTCGCCTATTTTGAACCTTTCGCCCAATTCGTCAGCGACGGGCTGAACGCCTGCGGGTATATCTATTGTCCGGGCGACATGATGGCGACAAACCCACGCTGGCGGCAGCCGATATCGGTTTGGCGCGAATACTTCCAACACTGGATTAAGAACCCAAGTAAAGAGGCGCAGATGCTCGCCTCTGTCATGTTCGACCTGCGGGTGATCGGCGGGGATGGCAGCCTGTTCGAGGGGCTTCAGGCCGAAACACTGGCAGCGGCATCCGACAATTCGATCTTCACTGCGCATATGGCCAGCAACGCGCTGACACATCAGACACCGCTGGGGCTGCTGCGCGGGCTGGCCACAATCCGATCTGGCGAAAACCGGAACACGGTCGATATGAAACATAGCGGGGTTGTCCCCGTGGTTGATCTGGGGCGGATGTACGCGTTGCAAGGCAGTCTGGACGCGGTGAATACCCGCGCCCGGCTGCAAGCGGCCGTGGCAGGCAAGGTGATCAGCCAATCAGGCGGACGTGACCTGCTGGACGCCTATGATCTGGTGGCGCAAACGCGGCTGGAGCATCAGGCGCGGCAGATCAAATCGGGCAAGGCACCGGATAATTTCCTGCCGCCCGCCACATTATCGGCCTTCGAACGCAGCCACCTGCGCGACGCGTTTGTGGTGATCAAAACGATGCAATCCGCGCTGATGCAAGGGCGCGGTGTTTTGGGGTAGGATGAGGTAAAGGGGAGGAGGCCCGATGTTTTTTGAACTGATCGGCACAATTGCCGCAGGCGCAGCCGCCGCATTGCTGGTCTGGGCGCTCAACCGGACGCTTAAGGGGCGGTTGCCAAAATGGCTGATCCCGGTGGCGGCGGGTGCGGCCATGATCGCCACCACTATCTCCAGCGAATATAGCTGGTATGACCGCAGCGTCGCCACGATGCCGCAGGGCATGGTCGTAGCACAAACCGTCGAAGAAACAGCCCTTTACCGGCCATGGACCTATGCATGGCCTTTCACCTCACGCTATGTGGCGGTTGACCGGCAAAGCACGCGCACCCACCCGGACCAACCAGACCAGCGGATTGTCGATCTGGTGTTCTACGGGCGCTGGACGCGGACGGCCAAGGTGCCGATGCTGTTTGACTGCGCGGAAAACAGGCGCGCCGATGTGGTTGACGGGATCAGATTCGGCGATGACGGGGCGGTCATGGACGCGCAATGGGTCCGCCTGGATGCGACAGACCCCGTGCTCAGGACCGCTTGCGAGGTGGCCTGACATGGCACATCTCAGCCTGCGCCTGCGCGTCTTCCTCTTTTTCGGGCTCATCGGCATGGGCGGGGTCTGCGTTGTGCTGGCAGCACTTTTGCTGGGCTATCGGCAGTTGGACAATCCAGACGCATTGTCATCCTTTATGACCGTGGGGATTGTCGCAGGGTTTGGCATTCTGGCACTGGCGACCTTCGTCTGGCGGCTTTTTGACGAAAACATCAGCAAACCGATCGAGGTTCTGGCCGCCCAGTTCCGTCTGCGCGCCAATACCGGGATTGATGCCAGCATTGATGAAAAGACCGCCAAATACCTTGGCGATCTGGCACCCGCCGCCTGTGCGATCAATGAAAAACTGGGCGACGCCTCCCGCATCACCGCCGAAACCGTCGCGCAGAAAACCGCGCGGCTGGAACAGCAGCGGGCACAAATCCTGCGCATTCTGTCCGATATCCCCGTGGCCGTGATCGTAGCCACACAAGACCACCAGATCGTGCTTTATGACGGGCAAGCCGCCGACCTGATGGAACAAGAGGCCCCTGCCCGCCTCAACGGATCGGTCTGTGACTATCTTGATGAACCGACCCTGTCTGCCGCGCTCACATCGATGCGCGCAGACGGCAACAAACGGCAGGCGATCACGATCCGGGGCAAATCAGGGGCCAGCTATTCCGGCCATATCCGCATATTTGACGATACCGAAGCTTACACCTTGATGCTCGAACCACTTGACCCGGATGCCGCACGCCCGCTGGTCTATGATTTCGACCTGCTGGACAAGGACCAACATACCGACCTGAATGAAACGCCGCTGCGCGATCTGACATTCGTCGTCTTTGACAGCGAAACAACCGGGCTCGACCCCGACAAGGATGATGTCGTGCAGCTTGGCGCGGTGCGGATCGTCAACGGGCGGATCATTGTGGCAGAGGTTTTCGATACGCTCGTCAATCCCGGCAGACCGATTCCGGCGCAATCCAGCAAGGTACACGGGATCACCGATACCCTGGTCGCGGATGCGCCGGATTTCGGTCAGGCACGCGCAGCCTTTCAGTCCTATGCCGCCGACGCCGTCCTGATCGCGCATAATGCGCCCTTCGATATGGGTTTCCTGAACCGCGAAACCGGGCCTGACATATCGCGGTTTGATAACCCGGTGATGGACACGGTACATCTTTCGGCGATCATCTTTGGCGGGTCGGCGGTACACACGCTGGATGCGCTTTGCGACAGGTTGCAGATAGACATCCCCAACCAACTGCGCCACACCGCCAGCGGTGACGCATTGGCGACGGCCGAGGCTTTTGTGGCCATGCTACCTATCCTCGAAGCACGCGGCTTACAGACATTCGGCGCGGTCCGGGCGGCAGCGATGCAGCATCGGCGCATCCTGGACGTCCACGCCTGACATGACAGACCATGCGACAGGTCGAACTCATCCCAATCACCCCTCCACGATCCCCAACCATGACAAGCGTTGAGGCTGTTGATCTGATCCGCGTCAGGCCGAACTAATATTCAAAAGCAACAGCAGACACTGGCTTTGATGGTTTGAATGACCGCGATGCGGGACAAACCGAGCTTTCGCTGCAAGTGCGCCAACGACTGCTTTCAGTCATCCTATAAGTTGCGGCCTTTTCTGTTTAAAGAAAGATCTCAACGACGATCATCACTAGGCGCGCCGCATAAGACGATGTGGCATGGCAAATTTTGTTTTGGGACCATCCGGCCAGTCAGCAGACTTATGCCTCGCAAAGCCCCTCAAGTCCCGACACAGGCAGCCCCATTTCTGCAACACGCTCTGAGCGTGCTATATCCAAATCGATCCGATAAAATGCCGGGCATGTTTCGATCCAAGCCCGCCACGTGAGATCGTAAGTTGGTATGTCTGTTGTCAGATCGGCATGCAGCCCATCCAAATGAAGTTTGACTTGCACGACACGACCATCGGTAAAACTGAACGTCGCATAAGGAACGACGTCTGGAATCTGGATATGAAAAGGCTGCCCGTTTGGACGCAGACCGCTTGTCTGCAAGTTCATGCCTGGCGCGAGGTAGTGGTCCAAGATCAGATCAGGATGCGCGACTTGGTAGTGGCGGTAGTCAAAATCTCTTGGCAAGCGGGGATGAACATTGGCGATCCAGTTATCATCGTAGGTGCCGACATGCTGCTGACGCGCCTGCCACCAAGGGGACATGGGGCCAACGCCCATGGGGCTGGCTGGGTTATATGGATCAAGCGCGCCTGTTTCGCCCTTTGCTATCACTTGTGGCGCGCGCACCTCGACAGATTTTGGCGTGTAGTCCGGGTGTATGACGCCGGCCCCGATAGGGTTGCGCGGGTCTACGTCGCCTTCCGGGTGTCCAACAATCCTGCCTCCACTTGCAAGCGTGTAACAAAGGGGGAGCGTGTCGATCGGATCAGGCGTGCTAAGTTGCCAAGTTCCGTCATGAAACCAATGACGCGGACCACAGCCTTGCAAGGCCACATGACGGTTCGCGATTCGCACCTCACCCACAAGGGTGTGCGTGGGCTCCAGCCCATGTAGGTGCGCGTTGAGAGTGACATCGGCAAAAGGTTTGAAAGGGATCAGATCGTTGCACCGACGCATCGCGGTCTTGTGCGGATCGCCTGCTAACTCATCGGCAAGAACAAGATCAACGTCGTCCTCAAAAAACTGGACCCCGCCTTCTTCCACGCGAATACGCCCACGGGCAGAGATAACGGCCATCGTCGCACCGTTCGGGTGCCACTGTTCAAAACCGATCGCAGAAAGAGGGGTGTTGTTGTTGTGAAGCATTCCGCCTTCCTAACTCTATTCGCTTATAGCGCGGCTAAAGAAAAGGGGACGCGAACGTTTGCGTGCCTGTGTCATCTGTATATCGCAGTTCCTTTTCGCCTAGAGCCCATAACCCATCCTTGGTGCCAACCAGCGCCCAGACGTTCCGAGATATTCCGCCAAATGGCGCAAGGCCCGTCGGGCCGATTTCGAACATTCCTGCGCTAAGGGGGGCAAGACCACAAACGATGACCTTGTTCTTGTAAACAGTGACGCCAGTCAGAGTTCGTTTGATATCATCCTTGGCAAGCGGTGTTATTGCCAGCGTTTGGCCGTCGACATGGGCTACATAGGTCGAAGGCGCGGACCCTGCCACGATCCATCCATCAGGCGTCGTTACCATTTGCGCGAGGTTGACACTGATATCATTGGCTATGACCTGTAATTCACGACCATCCCAATAAGCCAGCCTGCCTCCATTGCCCGCAAGCAAAAGGGAATCTGCATCATTTCCGCCCACTGCATTGAAGGTTTCGTACCCCTCCATCGCGATCGTCATAGCGGCCATATAGTCTTGAACCGTTGGGTAATCCGAGACCTGCCCAACCATTTGAATCCGTTCGGCCATTGTTTGAAAGCTGACCCCGTCCGAGATGGATCGCCATGCCTTCGTTCCGGACGCAACATAGGCCGCACTGGCTGCTCCTGCCACGGCCAAACCGGTTTCGTCACCCCAGACCGCATTTAGGCGCAGAGTTTCTGCGCTGTCTACTATTTGGTCTCGCAAATCATTGGGCGTGCCCTGTAGAACGATGCCATCAGTGCTTGCCACGGCAATCTGCGCTTGCCCGTCGGCAGTACGCCAAGCGTGGATGGCCGCGGCACTCCAGTTCTGCGTTGTCAGAATGTCCCAAGCTTCGGTTGCGCGGTCGAATTGCACCAGCCGCATCCGCGGAAAGGGCTCTCCTGGTGCTTCAAGATCATCGAAATACCCCACAGCATAGAACCGATCCGCATCGACGGCCGCACCGCGATAGAATGTCAGAGAAGTCTCAGCCAAATGGGTCGTCTCCTGTCATCAGGGCATCACGATCGCGCCATTGCGTGTGCTCGCGCCAGCAACCATGGCATCGTATTGCGCAAACCCAGGTCGTGGTGGCCGCATCGTAGAACGCAATAGCCGGTCATTGGGAAGACCAGCAAACTGTGCTTCGCTCGCGGCAATGGCGCGGGCGGCACAGGCTGGATCGTTGCTAAGGGCCTGAATAATACCTGCGTTTGACGCCTGCCGGACTGTTCCAAGCGTCGTCGTCCCCCACAACGGCCCAGGCCCTGCCCCAGATGCGCTGATCAAGGCATCAGTAACGACATGAGCGGCATGGTGTTCGTCACCTGTCACGCGAGCATTCCCCGAAAGGCAGACCGCCATCCCGTCAAGCATTGATGGCATCCCCGGAATACGCTGATTGTCATTTGCAACATTCGTTGGCCTAGGACCATAACGCAAAGTATAGTCCGGCACGATGTGATGCGCCTGCCGCCCCGTGCCGCACGTACCACGGATTGAGCCATACCGCCCGACGATACAGTCGCTGCGCTGCTCCTTATCGTCGGTATCACGTACGTTTTCTTCGGTTACCTGCGCTTGTGCTGCAGCAGCGTCTTCGGCGCGGGACATATCCCGAAATTCGCGGACAGACCCATAGGCAAATTCTTCTGCCAGTTGTGCGTTGCCAGCAGGTACAATCTCATTCCAATAATATTCATAGCGCTCAATAATATGTGCGTTCAGTTCGGGCGAAAAATCACCACTAAGCGCATTGCCATGCCATGAACTGAAGCTGTGCGGCCCATTTGCAGTGGCAATGCGCGATGCGGTCAGATTAAAACTGTTACCCCCAGTTATGAACTCATCCATTGCTGGCTGAAGACCATCCATCGCCCCCTGCATGATCGCAGCGGGCCCAAGCGAACGGCTCATCATGTTGCCGAGATTGGGCGCGGGGCGATAGGCCCCATTTGGCCTAATGATGTCGGCTGGTGTAGGGTTTGCGACCCGGTTTGGAGGACGGTTGTCGTTGGCAGCCGGGCCTGTTGGCGTCGCCGGTGTCGGGCCTACTGAGTTGGGCACATTTGTTCTTGGAAGTTGTGGTGCTGCATCGTTCATAATGACAGGTGCGGCTTCCGCAACTTGATAGCTGCCCTCTGGGAAGGGGTCGGCCCTCGCCCCCTCTATTCCACCAAGGATCGCATTCACAAAATCACTGCCGCTTTCAGAATCCGGGGCTTCGTCCAGTGGATTTTGAGTGAGCAGAATCGCGGGGGTTTCTTCAAATGTCTCACGAGATCTTACGTAGCTCAGCCTGCCGATGGTGTTGCGGTTGTTCATTTCCCACATGTCGGCATCACGTATCGCGTATTCCCCGCCTATTCGCACTGTCCCGGAGTGGGTTTGGGGATGGCAGACCGACCCAACGGTCCCACTTTTAATGCCAGTCCCCGTCCCCGGTGCATCACCTGTACACTTGGTGACAAGACTTGCCATGTTATGCGCACGTTTGCCTTTCATGCGCACGGTGGCCACGGTGTTAGCATCATCCCCTTGTTTGGCTGTGATCGAATAGGGTACCGGGACCATGCTGCTACCAACGGGTGTCTTGCACACATCTGGTGTCACACTAACGATGATACCATCGCCGGTGTCGCGACTGCCTTCACGGGGTATGCTCATGCTTGGACCATCAATTCAAATCAATGACTTTGCCGTTGATCTGGACGTTCCCAGAGGCAGAGAAGTTGAACTTGGTGCCGATGATCGTCACGTTCCCGTCGCTGTCCATGACGAACTTGGACTTGCCGCAGTTGATCATGAACTCTTTTCCCACATGCACCGACATCGTGTGCCCGACGCTTGTGTTCTTGTAGGCACCGATTTGTTCAGTCCGCGCCAGCCCAATGGTGTCGCTGACGAACTTCTCGACGACCGTATTCATCACACCGGAAACCGGCATTGTGCTTGACAAAAGTCCACCGAGCTTTGCACCCGCCGAGACTTGTTCAGCACCGGCCACGGCTTCATGGTTGCCCGCACCTTTGAACGTACCTGCAGCTTTGGACGTCATCCCTTCGGTCAATGCGCCCACAGCTGCGACGGCCCCCACGAATGACGAAATGCTTTTGTCACCCACCGCCTCGGACCCGGCCAGCGCGTCTTTCCCCCCGGCCGCCGCAACCCCGCCGAGGGCTGCAAACAAGCCAAAACCGCTTGAACCGACAGAGAGGTTCATCGAGCCGCCAATGTTCTCTTGATGGTTCTTCCCAACGTCGATGGCTTTGTTGCGCCCGATACTTTCAACTTGATCTTTGTCAATACGTTTGGAGCGATTGTTCAACACCTTAAGCGTCTGATCCTTCTGCGCGTGCAGGCTGATGTTTTCAGCCCCTGTCGCGTCTTCAAATGTGAACTCGTTGAAACCGTTCGATTTGTGGCTATCGCTGCGGAATACCGACTTTGTCTTATGCTCTGGCAGCGGATACGGCGTGTCGTTCTTACCGTTGTAAACACACCCCGTCACCAGCGGTTTGTCCGGGTCGCCTTCAAGGAATTCGACGACTACTTCCATGCCGATCCGCGGGATGACCATGCCACCCCATCCTTTGGACGCCCAGTTTTGGCTGACCCGGCACCGCATTGAATAGGCTTTGGCTAGATCCCAGTGGAAATGCACAAGGATGCGTCCGTATTCATCGCAGTCGATTTCACCGTCGCCGACGACCACCGCCGTCTGCGGCCCTTGCACTAAGGCGCGCGGGGTTCTGACCTCGGGCGCAAGCGGGGCCGTCACGGGCATCAGGACGTATTCGCCGGTGTATGGGTAGCCGTCACTGTCCGTGCCGCCCGACCCGTAGGCATCCGATACATAGGAATGGCGTGCCATCAGGCACAGATAATCCGCGCCTTTGACCCCGTTCACCTGATCGCCCGTCAAGGTCAGCGTCATGCCCGCCCCAAGCGAGGTGCAGTCGCCAGTCGCGCGATGGCGGGCGTCTTGGCCGCGTTCTTGCAAGGTGCGCAGGGCAACGACGTCAGCGCCGACGTCTTGATCCAGATAACCGCCCGGATAATCGTAGCTTTCGATCTGGCCCTGTTCGTAGGCAGCGTCGCCAATCCGGTCGACCTCCATCGCCGCATTCGGCCTCTTAAAGTTGTAATCGGTAAGGCGCATCGCACCCGTCGTCAGACGGTTCTCGGGGTGCCAATCCCAGAAATGTTCGGCCCCCGCCTGACTGGCGACATCGACGGGCTTGTAGTCGCGACTGCCGCCCGCGATTGGGTTATGTGCTTCGACGCTGTCGGTTAGCACAAGTGTATGCGATCCCATCTCATGGGCAAAGTGATAGCTGATCCCGAAGCGCTCCATCAGCCGGGTCGCAAAGGCGAGGTCGCTTTCGCGGTATTGGACGGTGTATTCAAGTTCGCGATAGGATTTGGACAGCTTTACATCCAGATGCGACCTGCCCAAAGCGCTGTAGGGGGCGAGCAATTCCTCAATGATCTGCACGACGGTTTTGTTGTGAAAAATCCGTTGGTTGCGACGACGCCCCGCAAGCCAGAACCACGGGCGCAGGGTCAATGCATACTTGTTGCCATTCTCACCAACACCGGCCCAAACCGCCTCGGTGACGATGCCGTTAAAGAGGCGGGTACCATCGTTCTGGCTCTCGATTTCGACGCTGGCATGGGTGCCGATGATGGCGTTGAAGTTGACGTTGGGTTGGGTGGAAAGGGCCTCGATGCGGTAGGAAAACAGGTCATTCATAAAGTCCTGACCGTCAAAACGCAGTAAGGTCAGAACGTCCTTGCCAAGCTCTGTCGTCAGCCGCCCAAGGCGCTTATCTTGTGCGAAAATGGCGTTCATGGCGGCAGCCTCAATACAACATCAATACAGATTAACTATAGGTCAATCAGCACAAGGCGCAATCGACAGTTGTGATTGTTCGGGGATTGAAGCCAATCGCGCCGATGCGTCAGAAATGGCCATGAAATCGCGTGGCGCTCTTCAAAGGGGACTTTCGCTGGACTACAGAAATCCGGCAAAGTGGGCTCAGAGCCGACATCTGACGCATTTAGTCGGGTTTGCCGGGTCCACAACAGGGCCGGATTGCGGCTTTGCGGGACGAACCGGACATTGCACGTGGTTTCCTGAATGACCGCTTTCATCGCTCTAGATCCGAAAATCTCGCGATCATCACACGGTGTTCAGGTCTTTTTTGCGATCACAGAGGCAAACACTTGATACCCGTAAAGCCGTCCTTCCTTTGCGCGACGACGATACTCTGCAATCAAACCTTCATGCAGCGCTTGGCCTATCTCGCCACGTCCCATCAAGACCTTACCGGTTTCCTCAACCCAAGGAAGCATCTGGTCGTTGTCGAGAATAGTGCGGCTATGAAACTCGAAGTCTTGCACAATAAAACCAACGCTGGAAATGAGAGAACGTAATTTAGCGACGATGTGTGAGTCCGTGACAAACTCTTTGACAAAAATCTTGGCGCAAGCGTCAAGCGGATCATTCGGGAAATTCCCAAGCGCAGCCTTTGAAAAGTCTGCATCGCAGACAATCAAAGAACCATCGGTTTTCAATACCCGTGCCGCTTCGGTCAAGAGTGGAACAGGGTCTTCAACATGTGTGAGGACAGTGTGAAGTATTAGAGTGTCAACTGAGCCATCGTCCAAAGGCAGTGTTGCCCCTCCGGCAATCTCGAACTCGACATTGGTTTGGTCCGCCAGTCGCAATTTGGCTTCTCGAACAAAACCTGCTGATGGTTCAAAGCCAACAACCCGCTCCGGGTTTGCACTTGCCGCAATGCGGCGCGTAACGGCACCCGCTCCGCAGCCAACCTCAACCGTCAGGCTCCCCTCAGGGAAATCGACTTTACTCAGGTAAGCAGAAACAATCCGCTCCATTGTCGGGTCGGATTGTCGTTCATCCATGGAATCCGCAAATGCGGCGATGAACTCCTCCCCGGCGGCGTCGACATCCTGGAATGGATCAGGCATCTAACCCACCTTTCGAAATTCACAACGATTCCGCAGAGTTTAATGAGGATGGGTTATGTAGTCGACTCTGGCCCGCCATGCCGCAATGCTGACGTTCATGATAGATGCAGCATTCGGTATTCTGGACTCATTTGCCCCTGTCGCTGCACCCCCGATGAACGGCTGCTGACCCGAACACGGCTTGGCGTGCCATTTCGCCCCGTCCGCAAACGCCCCATAACCTTAACACCGAATTCACATTTGCACCGCACGCCCCGTTAAACAGGGGGCACCGTGCGCAAGGGTCCGACGTTTTGCCGACGTATCGCCGACGCTTTGCCGACAGCACAAAATCGCTGTTTTGCCTGCGTTAACACATGATTCGGCAGCTCGGCGCCGGCAAGGGCCACGCAACACCACCGAACGTTGCTTCACAGCTTGGCGAAACGCTCCTTCTGCCGGGCCGACCAGCGCACTGAAAACCGCTGCCCGGTCTCTGTCTCAACCTCATCCACGACAACGCCCTGCTCAAACAGCCAGGCCCTTTTGCGGCCTTCCGCAAAGCCAAGGGTCAGCACGTCTTCGACCTGCGGATCTTTCAGATGCACCGAAATCGCATCCAACAGAACATCCAACCCTTCACCAGTCAGCGCGGATGTGGCAAACAGCGCATCGCGGCGTGCCACCTGCGCCTCTGCCGCGGCACGCGCCTCGGCATCCAGTAGGTCCATCTTGTTCCAGACCTCGATAATCGGCGCCTCTTCCGCAATGCCCAGCGACTGCAAAATCGCATGCACATCCTGCGACTGTTCTTCGGTCTGGGCATGGCTGATGTCGCGGACATGCACGATCAGGTCGGCATCCAGCACCTCTTCCAATGTGGCTCGGAATGCAGCAACAAGTTCGGTCGGCAAGTCACTGATAAAGCCAACAGTATCCGACATGATGATATCATCACCCGCAGGCAGTTTGATGCGACGCATTGTCGGATCAAGGGTCGCAAACAGCATGTCCTTGGCAAAGACCTGCGCGCCAGTCACCTGATTGAACAGGGTCGATTTGCCCGCGTTGGTGTAGCCCACCAAAGCCACAATCGGGAACGGGACTTTCTTGCGCGACGCGCGGTGCAATTCGCGGGTTTTGACCACCTTGGCCAATTGTCTGCGCAACCGCCCCAACTGGTCATCAATGGCGCGCCGGTCGGCCTCGATCTGGGTTTCGCCGGGACCGCCGACAAACCCCAAACCACCACGCTGGCGCTCCAAATGGGTCCAGGCACGCACCAACCGCGTGCGCTGATATGACAGCGCCGCCATTTCAACCTGCAACACACCTTCTGATGTGCGGGCACGGTCACTGAAAATCTCTAGGATCAGACCGGTGCGGTCTAACAGCTTGACGCCCCACGCTTTTTCCAGATTGCGCTGCTGCACCGGTGACACCGGGCCATCGATCAAAACCAGCTCAACCTCAGCCGCCTTAAAGGCTGTTTTCAGCTCTTCGATCTTGCCCTTGCCAAACAACATCCCCGGATGAACCTTGGGCAAAGGCACAACTGTGCCATCCACCACATCCAGATCAGGCAAGGCCGCAGCAAGGGCCACGGCCTCTTCCAGCGCGGGCTCAGCCGCGCGGCGGGTCTGATCAGATTTCAGATCAGGGTGCAGTACCCAGGCCCGGGTTATGGGCCTGTCATGTTCAAGCAATGCTACTCTTCACCTTCATAAAGGCTGATTGGCTGGGCTGGCATGATGGTCGATATCGCGCTTTTATACACCAGCTGTGATTGTCCATCACGGCGCAAAAGCACGCAGAAGCTGTCAAACCAGGTAATAACACCTTGCAGCTTGACGCCATTCACCAAAAAGATCGTTACAGGGACTTTGGTTTTCCGAACATGATTCAGAAACGCATCTTGCAAATTCGCTTTATCGGCGGCCATTGGTGACACCCTTTTTTATTCTTGCGGCCGCGCATCGGCCCCCCATCGTTCACGGTGCAGTATGTCGTGGGCGTTCCAGAGTTTCCAGCCCCAAAAAGCGTCCTTTTTCAAAGGGCTTAGCGTTGCCAGATTTCCGGGTTGAAAAGCGCGATAATGGCCAGCGCCTCCAGACGGCCCAGGACCATCGCAAAGGCCAGTATCATCTTGGCCCCATCAGGAATACCCGAATAGGCAATTGGTGTCTCAGCCGCAACGGATGCCAGCGGCCCCGTAGTCGATAGCGACGCCACTGAAAGAACCATGGCGGTTTCAAATTGCACACCGGTCAGTGACAGCATCAACATGACGGCTGCGACGCTGATCGCAAATAACATGAAGAAAACCCACGAGATATACGCGCCCTGCTTGCGGATGCGGCGCGCCTCGCGACCACCACCACCGATGGAGGATGGATGTAAAAGCCGTTCCTGTTCCCGCTCCCCATGCCGGTAAAGCGCATAGATCCGCAGCAGTTTCACCCCACCCGCCGTGGTGGCAACCCCGCCACCAATTAAAGCCATTCCGATCAGGAACAGACCCGGCGTTTGCAAGCCCGACCAATTCGCGGCCCCATCCCAGTAATGCGACTCAAAGCCGGTGGTCGTCAAAAACGACGTGACGGTGAACAAAGCACCCCAAAGTGCCGATGCAGCCTCTGCCAGGTTCGACGTTGTTTCGGCATCTGTCGCACCGATAAAATGCCGTAAGAACAACAGGATCGTGACGGTCGATATCAAAACCAGCGCGGTCAGAAATTCCGGATCACGACGTAACCCCTGTTCGCCCTCGCCCGTCAGGGCATGGCTGAAGGTCAGGCGCGACAAGGCAAAAGCAAAAAAACCAAGGATCAGCAATTCGCCCCAGAACTTCGATGCCGCAAAATAAAGCCCGCCGATGGGTGAAATGCCTGATGTCGAAAGAACCGACATCGCGTGGCACAAGGCGATGTAGGGAAATTCACCCGCGATCACGAGCCCAAGCCAGAGCAAAAACGTCAGCGCCACATAGATCGGCGTCAGCGATATGGTGTAGCGAACCAACCGTTCCGACGGGTCGGCGATCCGGGCGATCTGCGAAAAAGAGCGCACCGGGCCTTTGCCAAAACTGGCAGTGGCCCGCACCTCGAACCCGCCCAGGTTCATCGGCGCAAAGATCGATACCGCCGTGATCCAGACCAGCAGCCCACCCAACCAGCCGACCAGCGCGCGCCACAAATGCTGCGATGGGCTCAGCCGGCCCGCATTTTCGTAAAGCGTGGCACCGGTCGTCGTAAAGCTGGACACCATTTCGAACCATGCATGCAGATAGGTGGTGTTGCCTACAGCTGTGTAGAAAGGCACCGCAAACATCAATGGCAGAAGGGTAAACGCCGCCAAAAGCGACAATAGCTGGCTGCGTGCCACGCTTTGCGGCGCATAGCCCCCGGTGGCCAGACCAATCAGCAAGGTCAGGATCGAAAACAGGATGAAGCCGTAAAAGAACACCCGCATCGTCATGAAATCTTCCATGACAACCGCATGGGCGGCAGGCACGATCATCGCAATCGCACCTATGCCCATCAGGATAACGAAAAACGGCAGGCGTGTGATCCAACTCATCAGAAAAAGTCGATCGACACCTGCAACAGCCTCTCCACCTCTGGCACATCATCGGCCATGGCGAAAATCGCGATTACATCACCTTCGTCGATCCGCATCTCTCCGGTTGGTTTGATCACCTTGCCGCCTTTCACCACGCCGCCAACGATTGTGCCTTCGGGAAAGGCGACTTCCTTGATTTTTTGACCTGCAATCGGCGATGTGCCAAGCACTTGCGCCTCGATCACTTCGGCCTCTGCGTCACCAATCGAATAGACACCGCGCACACGCCCGTGCCGGATATGGCGCAGGATCGAACTGACAGTGGTGGCGCGCGGGTTGATATAGGCGTCAATATCCAACGGCCCCATCAGCGGGACCAGTGTGGGATCATTGATCAGACAGATCGCCATCGGACAGCCCATTTCCTTGGCCCGGACAGAGGCCAGCAGGTTCGTCTTATCATCATCGGTAACGGCTAGTACCGCGTCTGCCGTGGCGATATTGGCTTCTTCCAACAGCCCGCTATCCAGCCCGTCCCCATGCAGAACAATCGTGCGGTCCAGCGCATCGGCAGCACGTTCAGCGCACGCGCGGGTCTTTTCGATGACCTTCACCCGCACCCGTTCTGTGCGCGCCTCCAGCGCCTGCGCGACGCCCAGCCCCACATTCCCGCCACCGACAATGACGATACGTTCTTGTTTTTTATTGGTTTTTCCAAAAATTTCCAATGTACGTGTCATGTCTTCTGTATCGGTAAAGACATAGCATTCATCACCGGCAAAGATCTGATCCCCCGCCGATGGTACAAACAACACCCCTTCCCGACGGATCCCCACAACGATGGCGCGCAGAGTCGAAAACAGATCGGTCAGCTGGCGCAGCGGTGTGTTGATAACGGGGCAATCGTCTTCGATCGTGATACCCAAAAGCTGCGCCTTGCCTTCCAGAAAGTTTTCGGTGTCAAAGGCCGCAGGTGCGGCCAGCCGTTGCAAGGCGGCTTCAGCGACTTCTTTTTCGGGCGAGATCACGACGTCAATTGGCAGGTGATCGCGGCGGTAAAGGTCAGAATAAATCGCATCCAGATAACTTTGTGCCCGCAATCGGGCGATCTTGCGCTGGATGGCGAAAACCGAATGCGCCACCTGACAGGTGACCATATTCACCTCGTCTGAATGGGTGGCGGCAATGATCATATCGGCGTCTTCGGCCCCGGCCCGTTCAAGGATGTCGGGATAGCTGGCAAAGCCTGCAATGCCCTGCACATCCAGCGTATCAGTTGCCCGGCGCACCAGTTCGGGGTTGTTATCCACCACCGTCACATCGTTCTTTTCACCCGACAGATGGCGCGCGATCTGCCAGCCGACCTGACCCGCGCCACAAATGATCACCTTCATTACGCGTCATCCTCGACATAGGCGACGCGCCCGCCCGCCTTGTTGGTCGTGACCACGCCCAGCGATTTCAGCTTGCGGTGCAAGGCCGACCTTTCCATGCCGACAAAGGATGCGGTGCGGCTGATATTGCCCCCAAATCGATTGATCTGGGTCAGCAGATATTCACGTTCAAACAATTCCCGGGCCTCGCGTAACGGCAATGTGGCAAGCCCGCCCGCCAGAACGATCCGGCCTTCTTCGCTGCCGTTTTCCTCGGATGCGGGCAGTTCCTTGGCACTGATGTCGTCGGCGTTTTCGCCAAGGATAAGAACACGTTCAATGACATTCTTTAACTGGCGGACATTGCCGGGCCATAACATGGTTTGCAGCAAGGCACGTGCATCATCGGCCAGTTTGCGTAATGGCAGGCCCTGCGCCTTGTTGAACAGGTCGATGAAATGTTCGGCCAGAACCGGGATATCCTCGCGGCGCTCTTCCAGCGATGGCACGGCGATAGGGACGACGTTCAGACGATGGTACAGTTCCTCGCGGAAACGCCCGGCCTCAATCTCCATCGGCAGGTCGCGATTGGTGCTGGAGATCACCCGCAGATCAACCTGCAACTTGTCAGCCCCGCCGACCCGCTGAAACCGCTGATCCACCAGCACACGCAGGATCTTGGACTGCGTGCCAAGCGGCATATCAGCCACCTCATCAAAATAGATCACCCCGCCATTGGCTTCCTCCAACAGGCCAGGTTCGACGCCGCGTCCGCTATCCTCGCGCCCAAACAGAACCTCTTCCATACGGTCCGGTTCGATAGAGGCGGAATTGACCGTCACAAACGGCGCGCCTGAGCGGTTCGAATTGGCGTGGATGTAGCGGGCGGCGATTTCCTTGCCCACACCGGCAGGTCCGGTCAGCATGACGCGCCCGTTGGATTTGGTCACCTTATCCAGTTGGGATTTGAGGTTGCGGAACGCTGCACTATCACCCAGCATTTCCGTGCTGGGTGCATCACCGCGTTTCAGTTCCAGATTTTCGCGGCGCAGGCGGGATGTTTCCATCGCGCGGCGGATTACAACCAGCAACTGGTCAATATTGAACGGCTTTTCGATGAAGTCGTAAGCGCCCTGTTTGATCGCAGCGACGGCGATTTCGATATTGCCATGCCCCGAGATGATAACAATCGGGATGTCGGGATGGTCGCGTTTGACCGATTTGAGAATATCGATCCCGTCCATGCTGCTGTCTTTCAGCCAGATATCGAGGATCATCAATGCGGGTGGCTCCTCCGCGATCTGCGCCATGCATTCGTCAGACGTGCCTGCAAGCCGGGTGGTAAACCCCTCATCCAAAAGGATTTCCGAGATCAGCTCGCGGATGTCGCGTTCGTCATCAGTGATCAGAATATCGCCCATGTTGGTCCTCATGCTGGAATTTTTGTTGCCTGCGACTGCGCTTGCGTCACAGGTATTTGGATCGTGGCGCAGGCACCTGCATGGCCTTGGCCATCAAAGACGTCTGCGTTGGTCAAACTGAGCGTGCCGCCATGCTCTTCGATAATCTTTTTGACAATTGGCAGGCCAAGGCCGGTGCCGCTGTCACGGTTGGTCACGTAGGGTTCAAACAGGCTGCTGCGGTCTTCGGGCAATCCGACGCCGTTATCGGACACCGTGATCGTCACGATGTCATCGGTACGGGCCATATTGACGCGGATTTCAGGGCGGTAACCCACGGCCGCATGCTTTTGCAGGTAGCTATCCGTCGCTTCGCCCGCATTCTTGATCAGATTTGTCAGCGCCTGCGATATCATCGTCGCATCCAACTCTGCCAGAATGGTTTCATCCGGCAAATCCGCGCCAATCATCACCTCTGGCTGCCCCGCCTTTTGCAAGGTCACCGCGTCACTGACCAGTTTGGTCAGATCACACATCACCATCTTAGGCTCTGGCATTCGGGCAAATTTGGAAAACTCATCGACGATACGCCGCAGATCACTGGTCTGGCGCACGATCACATCGGTCATCTGATCCAGTTTGTCGGCATCCTCACCCACCTTGGCGCTGAATTTGCGTTTGATACGTTCGGCGGACAATTGGATCGGTGTCAGCGGGTTCTTGATTTCGTGGGCGATACGGCGGGCCACATCACCCCATGCGGCCATCCTTTGGGCGCTGACCAGGTCGGTCACATCATCAAAAGCCACAACATAACCTTCCAGCGCCCCATCGGCGTTGCGGCGGGGCGACATGCGCACCAGCAGGCTTTCCTGTTGACCTTTGCGGACCAGCTTCACTTGGTCTTGAACGCTGTCGCTATCCGCATTGCGCAGTTGCGCAAACAGGTCCGCAAATTCGGGGATCGCGTTGTCCAATGCGCTATCGGCCTGATCAGACCCGACCGAAAGCAGGCGTTTGGCCGATGGATTCACAAAGGTGACGCGCCCGTCTTCGTCAAGGCCGACAACACCGGATGTTACCGAACTCAGCACTGAATCAAACAGTCGCCTGCGTCGTTCGGTCAGCCGGTTGGTTTCCAACAACTGGTCGCGCTGGCCTTTCAGGCGGCTGGTCATCTGGTTGAAATAATGGCCCAGTTGCGAAATCTCGTCATCGCCATCATCCTCGATCACGCGCACGTCCAGATCGCCTGATCCAACCCGTTGCGAGGCCGACACCAACCGCCCAACCGGGCGTGATAGACGTTCCGCAAACCACAGCGCCCCCCAGATCGCCCCAAGGATCAAGATCGCCGCAAATCCCAGATAAAGCAGGCCAAACTGGAACAAGAGCTGCCCGCGTTCATTGGCCAGCGCATCATATTGTTCAACCGTTTCGGTGGTATCATCAAGCAGCGACAGGACATTCCCATCCACCTGACGCGTCACGTAAAGATAGCGGTCACGAAACGCTGTCAGCTGAATCAGCGCGCGAAACTCGTTGCTTTCCGCATCTTCAAGAATAACCAGCCCGTCCGCGTCAGCGCGGGCGAAATCGTCGGGCACCGGTTTTTCATAGCCAAATTCATAAGACCGGGCACCGCGTGCGGCGATATTGCCTTGGCCATCCAGCACAAATGCTTCGCTAAGGCCGCGTTCAATCTGGGCCTGCACATCGCCAAGCGCGCGCCGCACCTCGCCATCATCCATAAACAGATTGGCCTGCCGTTCGCGGTTCAGATAGGCGGCCAATGCGCGGCCATCGCGGGTCAGTTCCTGCCGGTGTTCTGCTTCATAGGCTTTGGCCGTGGTCAGTGATGTGCGCAACACATTCCCCACAGGTTCGGAAAACAACCCTTCCAGCGCGATCGAGATCAGGACAACCGAAAACACAGCCCCCAGCACGGTGGGGATCAGCGCCGACAGGGCAAACACACCCGTCAGGCGCAGGTGAAGCCGCGATCCGGCCGATTTGGCGCGCCGCGCGGCAATCATCCGGGCCACCTGCCCCATGACCAGCGCCATGACGACCAAAACATAGATCAGATCGATCAGAAGGATGACCCGCAGCGGGGTTGATGCCGCCCCCTGGTTCATCGGGGCGACCACAAAATAGGTTGCAGCCGCCAAGACGGGGGCAAGCACGACCAATGTCACCGTCAACGCGCTACGGACGTGGCGCTGACGCTGCCAGCGGCTAAACCGCTGAAAATTCAATCCCATAAGGGTACGCCGCACGCGCCATGCCCTGCTATTGAGGTGGGCCGAGGCCCACGATACCGCCTTGTTTCGTGATCTTTATGCGACGCTGACGCATCGCTGCCACGGTTCTGTTGCGGTTTTACATCAATTTGCGGCGCCGTGTCACGCGGATATCGAGGTCGGTGATCTTCTTACGCAGGGTATTTCGGTTAATCCCCAACAGATCAGCACATTTTGCCTGATTTCCGCCCGTGGCATCCAGCGCAATTTCGATCAGTGGGGCCTCAACCTCGCGCAGGATACGATTGTACAGACCCGGCGGCGGCAACACACCCCCATGCAGGTCAAAATAGCGGCGTAGATGTTTGCCCACACTGGCCGACAGCTTTTCACCCTCGCCCCCGGATCGCAGCGGTTCAATGGCGGGCTGATTGCCAAGGACCATTTCGACCTCGGCGCGGGTAATCTCTTCCTCAGCGGACGTAAAGACCAAGCGCCGGACCGCATTTTCCAGCTGCCGCACATTACCCGGCCAGCTATAGGCCCGGATCAGGTCAAGCGCTGCATCGCCAAACCGGCGCACTGGGGCACCTTCACGTTCAGCACGCAGAAGGAAATGTTCAGCCAAAAGCGGGATGTCATCCACACGTTCGCGCAGTGATGGCACATCAATCGTGACCCCGCCCAGACGATAGAACAGATCCTCACGAAACGTGCCGTCCTCCATCCGTGTCATCAGATCGGATTGCGACGTCGACATGATCCGCGGCGCATTATCGTCCAGGCTATCCAGCATCCGCACGATCCGCGCCTGTGTCTGTTCAGACAAATCGCTGACCTCATCAAACAGGATGGACCCACCCTTAGCCCGGCTAAGCACCGATGACGGCCCATCCATACCCTCGAGATCGGTAGCGGTCACAGTGATGAAAGGCAGACTGCGCCGGTCAGAAAAGTCATGCGTTGCACGCGCGATCAGGGATTTACCGGTGCCGCTTTCCCCGGTGATCAAAACCGGCAATTGGGCATTCATGACCCGGGCCACCAACCGATAAAGCGCCTGCATCACCGCCGTGCGCCCCACCAATGGCAGGTCATCCCCCTGATTTTGCGGCGCGTCGGCCACACGGGCGGCAGGCGCACGCCGCTTGACCTCCAACGCGCGGGCGGCGCGTTTCATCAGATCAGGCAGATCAAAGGGTTTAGGCAGGTAATCATAGGCTTCCGCCTCTGCCGCCTGAATGGCCGTCATGATCGTGTTCTGGGCCGAGATCACGATCACCGGCATGCCCGGACGCGCCGAGGCGATCAGTGGCAACTGATCCAGCCCGTTCCCATCCGGCATCACCACATCAGAGATCACAAGGTCACCCTTGCCCTCATCCACCCAGCGCATCAGCGTCACCAATGAAGACGTGGCATGCACTTTGCAGCCTGCGCGGGTCAGTGCCTGCGTCAGAACGGTACGGATTGTGCGGTCATCATCAGCAACGAGTACGGTTCCGTCCATCAGTTATCTCCTGTCGTCATATCTTTGGGGGCCAGTGGCAATGAGATGCGAAAAACCGTGCGCCCCGGCACGCTGTCCACCGAAATCCAACCACCTGCATCGCCGATCAGCTTGGACACCAGCGCGAGCCCCAATCCGGTGCCATTTTCACGCCCAGACACAAAGGGTTCAAAAATGTCGTCGGCAATCTCGGCCGGCAGGCCCGGACCATCGTCAATAATCTCGACCTGTAGGGGCAATCTGGCTTGCGTCCCGTCAGATCGCCGCACCCGCAGAGAGGTGTCATAGAATGTGTGCAGGCGAATGGTGCCTGCTTCCTTGCTGGCTTCTGAGGCATTTTTCAGCAGGTTCAGAAAGACCTGCAGCAACTGGTCGGCATCAGCCAAGGTTTGCGGCAAGGACGGATCGTAATCCTCAACAAACAGCATATGCGCGCCGAATCCAACAGCGGCGGACTGGCGCGCACGGTCCAGCACATCATGGATGTTGACCGGTCGCAGTTCCGGCGGGCGCAAATTGCCGAATTGCTCGACCTGTTCCAGCAGTTTCACGATCCGGCGGCTTTCGGCGACGATCAGATCGGTCATTTCCTGATCTTCCGGGGTAAGGCCCATGGAGAGTAATTGTGCGGCACCAGTGATCCCCGCCAGCGGGTTCTTGATCTCATGCGCCAGCATTTCGGCCATGCCAATCGCAGACTTTGCCGCCTTTTCAGACGAATGATGCTGGTTAATCCGGCTGGCAATCTCGCGCGGGCTGATCATGATAATCATCATCTCGTCTGCCCCCTGTAAGGGGGCGAATTGCAGATTGCACAGCATCGGGGCCCCTTCCCCACTGCCGACATCAACATCATTGACGAAAAGCGATGTGCGGTTTTGCCGGGCGCGCGTGAACGGCGCCTCAAGCGGCGCATCGATCATCACCTTTTCCCATAACCGCTGCCCGGTCAGCGCCCGTGCTGACATGTTCAGAAAACTTTCCGCTGCCGGATTACTGGCCGCGATGACGTCATCACGATCCAATAGCAGCGCAGGCACCGGCAGCGATGACCAAAGGGCGGTATCGACGATCATGCAGCCACCTGTTCGGTCAGCGCATCGGGCAAATCGCGCAGCACCGCGCGCGGGTCTTTCTGTGTCAGCATTGCCTTGCGCAACCCCGGCGGCGTGCCCGCGTCATCCATATACCAACCCAGATGTTTGCGTGCGATGCGTGGGCCCAGCGTCAGCCCATAAAAGCTCAACATCGCCTCGTAATGTCCACCGACCATATCGATCAGCGCGCGGTCTTGCGGGATCACAGGTGGCACTGTGCCATGCAGCTCCGCCGCCACCTGTGCCAACACCCAGGGACGCCCTTGCGCGCCGCGCCCAATCATCACGCCATTGGCGCCCGACAACGCCAACGCCTTGCGTGCGGTACCCGCATCCACGATGTCGCCGTTGGCAATCACCGGGATCGACACGGCGTCTTTCACAGCCCGGATCGCCGCCCAATCGGCGGATCCCTTGTAAAACTGGCATCGCGTGCGGCCATGGATCGTGATCATCCGCACGCCAGCCGCTTCGGCGCGGCGGGCGATGTCGGGCGCATTCAGACAATCATCATCCCAGCCCAGCCGGGTTTTTAATGTCACCGGGATATCAACCGCCCCGACGACCGCTTCGATCAGTGAAAGGGCATGATCGGGCGTGCGCATCAGGGCTGACCCGGAATAACCGCTGGTCACCTTCTTGGCAGGGCAGCCCATGTTGATGTCAATCATCGCCGCACCGTTACCGGCAATCATCCGGGCCGCCTCTGCCATCCAGGGCGCCTCGCGGCCTGCGATCTGAACGGCGGTGCTGTCCTGATCAAAGCCCAGTTCGGCGCGATCGCGCACGGATTGCTTGGCTTGCACCATTTCCTGGCTTGCGACCATCTCGCTCACCACCCAGCCCACGCCGAAAGATGCGACCAATTGGCGAAACGGCAAATCCGTAATGCCCGCCAAAGGGGCGAGTGCCACGGGCGGCTGCAATGCAACCTGGTCTAATTGAATCGAATCGTTCTTTGCCAAAGGATCAGTCACTTGCCCAAACACTGCGCGATGACATCGAAATACGGGGAAACCACCGGTTTCACAACGAAACAGACTGTCACATCTGTGCAAAAAACAGCATCTGCCTAAATATTGGGCATGTAGATGCGGAAACTGTCGATTTGCACCTACCTGCGTGCCATCCTAAACCTGCAATGATCAATGGAAAGAAGCCGCATGACCACTGTTGCCATCATCGTCGCCGCCGGGCGTGGCACCCGGGCGGGTGGTGCGTTGCCAAAACAGTGGCAGATGCTGGATGACCGTCCCGTGGCGGCCCATGCAATGCAGCAATTTGCAGATCACCCGGACGTCGATCAACTGGTTCTGGTGCTGCATCCCGATGATATCGGCACCAATCTTTGGCCGACATCGCCAGCAGCAGAGGTGGTCACAGGCGGGGCTACACGACAGGCATCGGTCCTTACCGGGCTACAGGCGGTCGAGGGTATTGCGGACAAAGTCCTGATCCACGACGCCGCGCGCCCATTGGTCAGTAAAGATGTCATCGACAATGTGCTAAGCGCCCTTGAAACACATCCGGGCGCGGCACCGGCCGTTGCCGTGACCGATACGCTATGGCGTGGCGCGGAGCGTCATGTAACCGGGGTCCAGGATCGCGCAGGCCTATTTCGCGCCCAAACGCCGCAGGGCTTCCACCTTGCCCCCCTTCTTGCCGCGCATCGCGCGATGACCGATGACGCCACCGATGATGTCGCGGTGGCGCGCGCCGCAGGGCTGGACGTGGCCATCGTGGCGGGTGATGAAGACAATATCAAAATCACCGGCCCGGATGACCTGGCCCGGGCGACAAAACTGATGAGGCAGCGCATGGATGTCAGATGCGGCAATGGGTATGACGTTCACCGGTTCGGGCCGGGTGATCACGTCTGGCTGTGCGGTGTGCAAGTCCCGCATGGGCGGGGTCTGCAAGGGCATTCGGATGCTGATGTGGGGATGCATGCAGTAACCGATGCCATTTATGGGGCGCTGGGCATGGGCGATATCGGTCAGCATTTCCCGCCATCTGATCCGCAATGGAAAGGGGCTGCCAGCCATCTCTTTCTGGAACATGCTGTTGGGCTGGCGCGTGAAAACGGCTTTGCTATCAGCAATGTGGACTGCACATTGGTCTGCGAATACCCCAAAATCGGCCCGCATCAGCCCGCGATGAAAGCCGCCTTGGCCGAAATCATGCAGCTTGATGCCGCCCGGATCAGTGTGAAGGCCACAACATCCGAACGGCTCGGCTTTACCGGGCGCGAAGAAGGCATCGCATCCATCGCAACCGTCACATTGGTGAAATCATGACCCATCTGATCGCTACCTTCTTTTATGCAGGCCATATTCGCCCTGCCCCCGGCACATGGGGGTCGCTTGCGGCATTGCCCGTGGCCTGGGTTATCTATGTGCTGACCGGCCCTTGGGGGTTGGTCGTCGGGGTTGTGCTGTCCTACGTGCTGGGCGTCTGGGCCACAGCCGAAGAAACACGTGGCAAGGATGACCACGACCCGTCCGAGATCGTGATTGATGAGGTTTGCGGCCAATGGATCGCCTTGCTGCCCGTGGCCTTTGGGGCTGCCAGTGCCGGTGTGCCGATCACCGCCCTTTGGCCCGGCTGGATCGCTGCCTTCATCCTGTTCCGGTTCTTTGACATCACCAAACTTGGGCCTGTCGGCTGGGCCGACCGGAAACACGGGCCGACAGGGGTCATGCTGGATGATGTAATCGCGGGTATCTTTGCCGCGATTGGCGTCGCCCTGCTGGCCTATCTGGCACATGTGGGCTTTGTAAACGCAGTGCCGGATCAGCTATGATGGATGTCGCAGCCCTTCTGGATCAAGCCCGCGCAAAAGGGGTGATGATCACCACCGCAGAAAGCTGCACCGGCGGCATGGTCGCGGCAGCCGTCACCGATATCGCGGGCAGTTCGGCCGTATTTGACCGTGGTTTTGTGACCTATACCAATGCGGCCAAGATGCAGATGCTGGCGGTACAATCCACAACGCTTGACGCCCATGGCGCGGTGTCTGAACCGGTGGCGCGCGAAATGGCGGCGGGCGCGCTGGCCCATTCCGATGCGGATATCGCGGTTTCGATCACCGGCATCGCAGGCCCCGGTGGGTCAGAACACAAGCCCGAAGGCCGGGTCTGTTTCGGGCTGGCGACTGGCGACGCGGTCCAGACATCAACGGTTGAATTTGGGGCTCGCGGACGGGCGCAAGTCAGACAGGCGGCCTGCGATCATGCGCTGATGCTTGTGCAGCAGGCGATCCTTTCATCTCTGCCTGATAATTAGGCTTCTGCGTTGTAGGGCGCCCATTTCCCGCGCATTTCAGAAATTGCCGCAATCCTGTGCGGCAGTTGGGCCATCTGCCACTTTTCTGACCACAGCGAATCCGCCCTAACCCGCCCAATGGGAAAACCCAACAGGAAGGGACGGGACAATGAACGGAGCGGATACAGCGTGGATCATCGTCGCCACGGCGCTTGTTTTATTCATGACATTGCCGGGGCTGGCGCTGTTTTACGGGGGGCTTGTGCGGGCGCGCAACGTGCTCAGCGTGTTTATGCATTGCTATGCCATCGCATGTTTGATGAGCGTGCTTTGGTTCGCCTTCGGCTATTCCATTGCCTTTGGATCCGGCACTTCGGGCTATTGGGGCGGGTTGGACAAGATGTTACTGGGCGGGATCACCGCTGACACGCTTTCGGGTACGTTGCCCGAGGTGCTGTTCTTTGCCTTCCAGATGACATTCGCGATCATCACGCCCGCCCTGATTGTGGGCGCTTATGTCGAACGGATTGGGTTTGGCTTTGTATTGCTTTTCTCGGGACTATGGATGCTGCTGTGCTATGCGCCCGTGGTTCATTGGGTCTGGGGCGGCGGTATGCTGTCCGATGGCGGTATTTTCGGGGAGGTCGGGGTGAAGGATTTCGCAGGCGGGATCGTCGTGCATGAAACCGCTGGCTTGGCTGCCTTGATCCTGGCGATTTTTCTGGGCGCGCGGCGCGACCCGTCCAAACCACCACATAACCCCGGTATGGTGATGATTGGGGCTGCGATGCTGTGGGTCGGTTGGTTCGGCTTTAATGGCGGATCACAACTGGCCGCCGATGGTGGGGCCGCCATGGCCCTGACCGTTACCCATATCTCGGCCGCGACCGCATCGCTGACCTGGGCGCTGTGGGAACGGATCAAATTCGGCAAAGCCTCCCTTGTTGGCATGGTCACCGGCACCATTGCAGGTCTTGCATCGATCACCCCCGCCTCCGGTTTCGTTGGTCCGGTTGAGGCGCTGGCTATTGGTGCCATTGCCGGTATTCTTTGCCAAGAGGCCGTGGTCATGATCCGCAATGTGTTCAGGATCGACGACACGCTGGATGTGTTTGCCGTCCACGGTGTCGGCGGCATCTTTGGCACTATCATGATCGCTGTCTTCGGGGCGGGTTCGTGGGCTGCCCAGTTGGGGTCACTGGCAATTGTCGGGGTCTTTACTGTGGTTGTAACGGTCGTGCTGATCTTCCTCTGCCGCATGGTCACTGACCTGCGTGTCGATCACGAGACCGAAGTGACCGGGCTTGACCTCACCGTACATGGTGAGCGGGCTTATGAGTTCAACAGTTAGGGCGCTGCAACAAGCCCGTCACGCGTGCCAGATCGCCTGACGCAACAGCTTGCCACAAATTCTCTGCCAAGGCCCGCCCGACCACGGCGCGGGCCTTTTGCATTAAGCGGTCTGCCCTTGCCGATGTGGTCAGCGGTGCGTCGAGGTCATGAAACAAGGTTTGCACCGCCCCATCCGTCATCGTCAGTTTCACCCGGGCCTGCATCTCGGTCAGGGTCGGATCCTCCTGCACGGTGACCCGGTCCCGCAATGCGACCAATGCTGGGGCGCGCGTCACGTCATCGCTGAAACTCTCAATTCGCGCAGTACTGACACCGGACAAGGCCATGGCAGCAGTCAAACGATAGGAAAACTTCGCCTGTAATCCGGTTTTGGGCGCGGGGTTATTGCACACGCTCATCCAACGCGGATGGGTAAACACCTCGGCTGATTGGACCGGACCACCGGCCCCGTCCAAGGCCTCAAGCATGGCATGCAAGCCATGACAGCAGGCATGGAACTTATGGCTGACATCCCGCATCAGCCAACGCGTGGTCATATCGTCAAATGCGGTGTCATCTGCCGCACCATGATGGGTTGCGCCAAACCCCAGCGGGCCACTCAACCCGGCTTGGCAGGATGACATCCCTGCCGCGGCCCACCCTGCCGCCAAAACGCCTGTCTCGGCAGCCAGCCCTGCGTTTAGCGGCTTGCCCATGGTCCCAAATTGCGATTTCAGACCTGCCGCTTTGGTCGCGGCAAGGCCAAGGGCGGTGACCATCTGCGCCTCGGTCAACCGCATCAGGCGCGATGCAGCCATGGCCGCGCCAAAAGCCCCCGCAGTTGCCGTTTGATGAAAACCCACCTGATAATGGCCGCGACCCAGCCACAAACCAACACGCACGGCGACTTCTGACCCGATCAAGGCGGCGCTGACAACGTCCTGCAAATCAGCACCCTGCGCGACGGCCAGTGCCGCTGGCACCACCGCCACGCTGGTATGGCCAATATGCGCGAAATGCGTGTCGTCGTAGTCCAGCGCATGGCTGGTTGCGCCGTTAATCAAGGCCGCCCGAGATGGTGGGACCGGATCACCACCAACGACCACTGCCGATCCATGCGCGGCCTCGGCAACCGCATGATCCCGCAGAATACGCGCAACAGGCTCATCACGGCCCGCAATCGCGCAAACGGCCCAGTCAAACAAGGCCAACCGCATGATATCCAGCGTGTCATCATCCGGTTCCGCCTCGCGGACAAAACGGGCGATGCGCGCCTCAATACTCATCCATGCAATTCCGCAGCACGACGTTCGAATGACCGCACAATCCGTTGCATGGCCTCGTTAAAGAACATGCCCGCCGCGCCCTGCAACAGCCGATTGCGGAACTCGAAATCGACATAGAACGATACATCGCAGCCGCCCTCGACATCCTTGAAATTCCACTGGCTTTCCATATGGCGAAACGGGCCATCCAGATATTCAGTATCAATCCGCATATCATCAGGCCAAAGGGTTACGCGACTGCCAAATGTTTCCCGAAACACTTTGAACGAGATCACAAGATCAGCCAGCATCACCGTCTTTTCGCCCTCATCCGCTGTGCTGCGAATGCGCGCGGCGGCCGTCCAGGGCAAGAAGTGGGGGTATTTTGCCACATCGGCAACCAGATCATACATCTGCTGGGCGGTGTATGGCAGAAATTTCGTCTCGGAATGGGTCGGCATTGCGTGTCTTTCGCGGGTGACTTCACCCACGGATGTCGTAAACTCCACCCGAAAAATCAACCCACTAACGCGCGAGACGTCCACATGCCGCACCGTCCCTATGCCATCGATGAAATGATCAGCGCCAAGTCCATTGCGGCCCGGATAGAGGATCTGGCGCGCGACATTCAGGCTGATTTCGCCAATACCGACAAGCTGGTCGTAGTGGGGCTGTTGCGCGGGTCCTTTGTATTTATTGCCGATCTGGTGCGCGAACTGGACCTGCCCGTCGAGGTCGATTTTCTAGAAGCATCATCCTACGGAGACGCCATGGAAAGCAGTCGAGAAGTTCGTATTTTCAAGGACTTGCGCGGTCAAATTGAAGGGCGTGATGTGCTGGTGGTCGAAGATATCATTGATACTGGCCACACGCTCAGCCATGTCAGTGACTACCTGAAAACCAAACATCCCGCACGGCTGCGATCCATCGCCCTGCTTGATAAACCCGCCCGGCGCGAGGTTGATTTCAAAGCCGACTGGACTGGCTTTGAAATCCCCGATGAATTCGTGGTGGGCTACGGGATCGATTTTGCCCAACGCAACCGCAACCTGCCCTTTATCGGCAAAGTGCGGTTCACCGACGACGCCGCATGAACCCGCATTGGCTTCTTCGGGCCAAGCGCTGGGCACAAAACCCGCCATCGCGCAAACGGATCAGGCTGGTCTTTGGCGTCGTTGGCCTGTGCATTGCGCTATACGTCATCGAACGAGCGGTGGGTTGGCCATCGTGGCTGACCCCAAATGATATGCGGCGAGGATTGGGGTGATGTGGGTTGTGTTGAAGCGTTCACGTAAACTTCAAGCAGATTTTTTTAAAACCTGTGCCTATAGTGGGATTATCCACACTTTTTGGGGGCACCAATGACTTTGAACTGGAAAACACTTATTACCATCACGGCAATCGCAACAACCGGGGCCGCATTTGCGGGCGGCCATACGTCAACGCCGGAAGAAACAGCGATGAAAGTGCGCAAGGCGCATATGCAGCTTCTTTCATTTAATCTGGGCGTTCTGGGCGGCATGGCGCAGGAAAAAGCACCCTATGACGCACAGGCCGCATCCATCGCAGCCGCCAATCTGGCGGCCATGGCGGGGATCAACCAAACCGGTTATTGGCTGGATGGCACAGACACCAGCGTTGAGGGCAGTCGGGCAAAGGCGGAAATCTGGACCGATCCGGCTGGTTTCGAAGAAGACATATCCGATCTGGCCGGCGCATCCACCGCATTGGCGGCGGTCGCGGGTGACGGGCTTGATGCACTCAAGGCGGCATTCGGTCCTGTCGGCAAGGCCTGTGGTGATTGTCACGAGGCATATCGCGCACCGCGCAACTAAGCCATGAAAGCCCTGCGCTGGATCGCCATTTTGGTCGTTCTCGGGCTGGTCGTCGGGTGGGTCGTGACACGGGCACAAACCTTGCCCGATGACGCGCTTGACGGGTTGGTCGGCGATCCTACGCGGGGTCAGATCACCTTTGCCGCCGCGGGCTGCGCATCCTGCCATACGGCCCCAGATGACACATCCGGGTTGCTATCCGGCGGGCAGGTTTTTGCGACAGGTTTTGGGACCTTCATCGCGCCCAATATCTCGCCCGATCCAGAACATGGGATTGGGAACTGGACCGATCTGGACCTCGCCAATGCGATTGTCAAAGGCGTGTCGCCGGACGGCAGCCATTATTACCCCGCCTTCCCTTACAGCGCCTATAACAAAGCCAAGATGCAGGATGTGGTCGATCTGATCGCCCATCTGCGCAACCTCCCCGCCTCTGACATCGCCAGCAAACCGCACCAGATCGGGTTCCCGTTTAATATCCGGCGCAGTGTCGGCGGCTGGAAGCTGTTTTTCGGCGGTGACGCTTGGGTCCTGCAAGATACCCCAACCGAACAGATCAATCGGGGTCGTTATCTGGTTGAGGCGCTGGGCCATTGCGCGGAATGCCATACTGCCCGCAATGCGCTGGGCGGCTTGCAACGGGATCAGTGGATGGCAGGCGCGCCCAACCCATCGGGCGAAGGCCGCATTCCCAATATCACACCAACCGGGTTGCTGTGGTCAGAGGGTGAAATCGCATCCTACCTGAAATCCGGTTTCACCCCCGATTTCGACACTGCTGGCGGTGAAATGGCTGCCGTGATCAAGAATACCAGCCAGTTGAGCGATGGTGACCTTGCCGCCATCGCCGCTTACCTCAAGGCGATCCCCGGCGTTGGCGAATAATCAGACCGCGCCCAGTTTTTTCAGCCGGGCCGCCCGCAACTGCGCAAAATCCTCGCCAGCATGATAGGATGACCGGGTCAGCGGCGTGGCAGAGACCATCAGGAACCCCTTGCCATAAGCCGCCTTTTCATAAGACGCGAATTCATCAGGCGTGACAAAACGGTCCACCTTGTGATGCTTGGGCGTAGGTTGCAGATACTGGCCAATGGTCAGGAAATCGATATCGGCGGCGCGCATGTCTTCCATGACCTGAATGACCGCTTGGCGATCTTCACCAAGGCCCACCATGATCCCGGACTTTGTGAACATCGACGGATCAAGCTCTTTGACCCGCTGCAAAAGACGCAGCGAGTGGAAATAGCGGGCACCGGGGCGGACCTCCGGATACAGGCCTGGCACCGTTTCAAGGTTATGGTTGAACACATCCGGCTTGGCATCCACGACCACCTTCAGCACGTCATCATGGCAGCGGATGAAGTCCGGGGTCAAAATTTCGATCGTCGTGCCGGGTGATTGGCGACGCACTGCACGGATGGTTTGCGCGAAATGCTCTGCCCCGCCGTCTTCCACATCATCGCGATCAACCGATGTGATCACGACATGGTTCAGACCGAGTTTCTTGACGGCATCGGCAACGCGCCCCGGCTCGAATACATCCAACGCTTCAGGTGGCTTACCAGTGGCAATGTTACAGAACGTACAGGCGCGGGTGCAAACCTCGCCCATGATCATCATCGTCGCATGGCCCTGCGACCAGCATTCGCCGACATTGGGGCAGCCAGCCTCTTCGCAAACGGTGACCAGCTTGTGTTCACGCATGATATTACGCGTGGTCTTGTAACCTTCAGAGGTTGGCGCCTTGACCCTGATCCAGTCCGGTTTCTTGGGCTGGGACGTATCAGGGCGGCGTTGCTTTTCAGGATGACGCTGTGCCGGAATTTTCAGGTCGCGCGCGGTCATGTTGAACTCCACTAAACTCAGCTTATACCTAGCGATGGGTCAGCGGTTTGTCCAACAGCATAGCCCCGCGCATGGCGGGGCTGCAAATATTGCATGGATAGGTCTACGCTACATGAACACAACTTTAACGTGCATCTCTTATCCGATCATCGGCGCGAACTGACCTTGCGTTTCTTTATAGTGACGCTTCAGGCGTTGTAGTGCAATCCGCAGAACGATCTTACCGGATCTGGCGGACCAACCCATCGTCTTTTCCGTTTGTTCCAACCCTTCCAGAAAGCAACAGCAGCGCAACGCCACGTCACCCAGACCTGGGCCAAGATCGGATAGGGCTTGCGCGACACGATTACGCGCAGCGATTGACCCGGCGGGGCCTTCCACGGATGCGTCCGTTTCACCGCCCATCACAAAGGCATCCCAGCTCTCGACCGGCTCTGTGCCGACCTGGGCCAGCTCGTAATCCTCGCGCAGGCGCTCGCCCGCCGCAACCAGATCACGTTTCAGAAATGGGTCGCCATCGCGGTCCTTGCGGCGTGCCAAACCAATCAGGGGGCTTTCGGTCGCATAGTAACGGGTGGGCTGACGCACGACGCCTTCGATCTCTTGCAGGTCCCAAGCCGCATCGCTTTCAAGGGACGCACGCTTTTCAGCAAACCCACTGGCGCGATTCTCATCCTCAGCAGTCAACCGTCTAAGCGCAGAACGGCCTGTATTGGTTATGAAATAGCGGGCAACACGCATTTCCGGATCAGGACAGGTAATCCAGTCCTTCAATGCCATGGCCTGCGCAATTTCGCGATCCACAACCGCGGTGCGCAGTTGCTCCCCCTCACCTGTCTCACGGACAACAACGGATGTTTCCATCTCTTTGGCGACGGCCAGCACCGCGCCTTGTTCACATAACCGGCGCAAAATGCGTTTGGCCTCTTGGTCAATCCGAGCCTGCGTTAAGCCCGCATTCTGGTCCATATCACCTTTCCAGCACTCTATATTCATCGTACCCTTTTCCCTTTTTTGGTCAGCGTCACATGCGGAAACTTTGGCAGACAGCGATTTGAGAGCAGCATCAATCAACGGGTCATCACGCCGACCTTCAAAACGGCGAACCTGACGAAGAACCGTGGATGGATGGCAATCACTTGCCCGGGCGACCGCACGGATAGACAATCCGGACTCCGTGTGCTCAAGATAGTGGCGGACTGCTTGAGGTACCCAACACGGCAGCACGTCGGACCGTTCTGGTCCCTGTAATACAGTCATCTCACTCGTCCCTTTACCGAAATTCCCAACACGCAAGAGCAGGTCGCCGACAAAGTCAGCGCATCGACAACTCAACTTATGCGTGTTTGGTTACCCAAATGTTAACGGCTTGTTTCGTCCGTCAACTATTCTTTCGAAAAGATAAACAAATCTGACGGCAGCGTGCTTAACAAATGGTGTTTAGGCAACACCCGCTGAACGTGTGTCAACTTACGACGACTCACCTCGCCATATAAAGGTTTACACATGCTCGATATCAACACACGATTGGCCAAACTCAAACGCCCCGCATTGCTCGCGCGCGCTGCCCGATTTGGGGTCGACGACTATCGCCGGACCACCCATCTGGCCCGGATCTTCCAGACAGAGGACCTGCCACGCAATGCCGAAGCCTTGATGCGCCTATTCGACATAGAGGCCGAAATGGAAACCGCCCGTCTGGAAAAATCTGGAAACTACCAGCCGGGACGCCATGTGGATGTGTTGATCGCTATCGCAGGCGAGGCCCGGCTGATGCGGGCCACGGCCATTCCGATCAGGTGAACGCATCCGGCATGCTGGCCTTCTTATCGGCCACATAGGCGCGCAGCTTTGCCTCAACCTCCGGATCAAGAGCCGGTTGCTGATACGTATCCAGCAGTTTCTTGACGCGGGCAGTCGCCAGGGTTTGCGTATCGCGCGCACCCTCTTCATCCCAGGTTTCAAACGGCTTGTAGTCCAGCAGGTCGGAACGCCAGAAAGCAGTTTTGAAATTCGCCTGCGTATGCGCGCAGCCCAGATAGTGGCCACCGGGGCCTACTTCTGCAATCGCATCCATCGCCTGCCCGTTTTCAGACGTATCAATGCCTTGGGCGAAATGATGCAAGGTGCCCAGTTGATCGGCATCCATCACGAATTTCTCAAACGAAGCGACAAGCCCGCCTTCCAACCAACCACATGAATGCAGCATGAAATTGACACCGGCCAGCAGGCCCATTTGCAGGCTGTTCGCTGTTTCATAAGCGGCCTGCGCATCGGGCAGCTTCGATCCACAGAACGACCCCGCCGACCGGTATGGCAGACCCAGACGGCGGGCCAACTGCCCTGCCCCATAAGTAATATGGCTGGCCTCTGGCGTGCCAAAAGTCGGCGCACCGGAATTCATATCAATTGAGGTCACAAAAGTCCCCATGATCACGGGCGCACCGGGGCGGATCAGCTGCGAATAGGCGACACCGGCCATAACCTCGGCCAGGACCTGGGTCAGCGTACCCATGACGGAAACGGGCGCCATCGCCCCTCCAACGATAAACGGGCTGATGATGGACGCCTGATTATTCTTTGCGAACACTTCCAGCGCACCCATCATGATGCTGTCGAATGTCAGGGGTGAGTTGATGTTGATCAGCGATGTCATCACGGTGTGATCCTGCACGAATTCCTTACCGAACAGGATTTCACACATTTCTACAGAATCCTGCGCGCGGCTGGGCTCGGTCACCGACCCCATGAACGGCTTGTCACTATAAACCATATGGGTCAGCAACATATCCAGATGGCGCTTATTGACGGGCACATCGGTGGGTTCACAAACGGTGCCGCCGGAATGGTGCAGCCATTTCGACATATAGCCCAACTTCACGAATTTTTCGAAGTCGTCCATCGTGGCATAGCGGCGACCACCTTCGGCATCACGCACGAATGGCGGACCATAAACAGGGGCAAGCACAAGGTTCTTGCCGCCAATCTCGACATTGCGCGCGGGGTTGCGGGCATGCTGGGTAAATGTTGACGGGGCCGTCGCGCACAGCTTGCGCGCCAGACCACGCGGAATACGCACCCGTTCCCCATCAATCTGGGCACCGGCCTCTTTCCAGCGGGCCAATGCTTCGGGGCTGTCGACAAAATTGACACCGATTTCGGCAAGTACCGTTTCGGCATTGGCCTCGATCAAGTCCAAGGCCTCATCGGTCAGGACTTCGTAATTGGGTACGTTACGCTCAATATACTTGGCCGTCTCAATGCTCACGGCTGTTCGTTCAGCCCGGCGGGCCGCACCACCGCCACCACGCGCACGGCGACCTGTTTTGACTGGTGCATCCGACATGATCGTCCCTCCGGCAAATACTTGGCATGTTCTTAACCCCGGCACGGGAATGACCTTGCCGTTTTTACGCCACCTCCGACGCAAAAGCGACATTGGCATCTCTTGCGCCGCATTCCCAAGCAGCTATAGAGGCGACATGGAACACAATACCCACGAACGCCTTCTTATCATCGATTTCGGCAGTCAGGTGACCCAGTTGATCGCGCGCCGCCTGCGCGAACTGAATGTCTATTGCGAAATTCACCCCTATCAAAACGTTACTGATGCTTTTCTGGCGGATTTCGCGCCAAAGGCGGTGATCCTGTCAGGCGGCCCTGACAGCGTCACCCGCGAGGGATCACCGCGCGCGCCTGACAGCTTATTTGGTATGGGTATTCCGGTTCTTGGCATCTGCTATGGCCAGCAAACCATGATGACCCAGCTTGGCGGCAAGGTTGTCAGCGGTGAAGGCACCGCTGAATTCGGGCGCGCCTTCGTGACACCACAAGGCAAATTACAGCTGCTGGATGGTTGGTTTGCCACCGACAAAGAACAAGTGTGGATGAGCCATGGTGACCATGTCTCTGAAATCGCGCCGGGATTTGTGGTTTATGGGACCTCGCCCAATGCGCCTTACGCGATCACGGCTGACGTTGCGCGCAACTTCTACGCCGTGCAATTCCACCCCGAGGTGCATCACACACCCAACGGGGCCAAGCTCTATGAAAACTTCGTCCGGCTCGCCGGGTTCAGCGGCGACTGGACCATGGGTGCTTACCGTGAACAGGCCATCGCCGCGATCCGTGAACAGGTTGGCGACAGCCATGTGATTTGTGCGCTATCCGGCGGGGTCGATAGCTCTGTCGCTGCGGCCCTGATCCACGAGGCGGTGGGCGATCAACTGACATGTGTGTTCGTCGATCACGGGCTTTTGCGCCTGAACGAGGCCGAAGAAGTCGTTGGCATGTTCCGCGACCATATGAACCTGCACGTGATCCATGCCGAAGAACAGGACCTGTTTCTTGGCGAACTCGAAGGTCAATCCGACCCCGAAACCAAGCGCAAGATCATTGGCAAACTGTTCATTGACGTGTTCCAGAAATACGCAAACGGGATCGACGGGGCAAAATTCCTTGCCCAAGGCACGCTTTACCCCGATGTGATTGAAAGCGTCAGCTTTTCCGGCGGTCCATCGGTGACCATCAAATCGCACCACAATGTCGGCGGTTTGCCCGAAAAGATGGGGCTGAAATTGGTCGAACCGCTGCGCGAGTTATTCAAGGATGAAGTGCGCGCATTGGGCCGCGAATTGGGTCTGCCCGCCAGCTTTATCGGACGGCACCCCTTCCCTGGGCCTGGCCTTGCGATCCGTTGCCCGGGCGAGATTACGCGCGCCAAGCTCGACATCCTGCGCAAGGCGGACGCCGTCTATATCGACCAGATTCGCAAACATGGGCTTTATGACGATATCTGGCAGGCATTTGTGGCCATTTTGCCGGTACGGACCGTCGGGGTGATGGGCGACGGGCGTACATATGATTATGCCTGCGCGCTGCGGGCGGTGACATCGGTCGACGGGATGACGGCAGATTACTACCCGTTCAGCCACGAATTCCTTGGCGAAACCGCGACGCGGATCATCAATGAGGTCCCCGGGATCAACCGGGTGACCTATGATATCACGTCAAAACCACCCGGCACGATCGAGTGGGAATAATCAGGTTGGTCGCAGCAGGTTGTCGTTGATGACCTGCTGGCTGTTGGTCAACAAGTCACGCCGATCACCGCTGGCCATGAAACGATAGAACGGCGTCTGTGTCCACGCGTGCTCCGCCGCAGCACGGGCTTGCTCGGCACGGCGTTCTTCCATCCAGGCGCGTGCAGCCTCGGCCCGCATCGAACTCGGGACACCCGACAATGCGGCGAAAGGATCGCTGCGACTGCCGCCAGAACGCGCATCGCCGGCGGCCTCGATCATCACAGGCAATACTGCGGTGGCCAGCTTGCCACCAATATCACCCAGAATGCGCTCGGCTTGCTGACCGCCTAATTCCTGTATCAGCTGACTGCGCAAGGTTTCGGTAAAGGGTCGGGTATTCGCGCCGGGGGTCAAGTAACTCAGCGCGGCATTGCGAACCACCGTGTTGGCGGTCGTATGCAGCGTAAACACCACCTGGGCGGTGCGGCTTGCCCCCGGGGGCAAGCCCATCAGGCTAGAGGTAAAGGCGAAATTCGCACTGGCCAAACCGGCAATAGCGCTGCCCGTGTCTTCCCAAGTACCCACGCCCTGAAACACGCTGCCCGCAAACCGTGCAGCCATCGCGCCGCCAAGGGTCAAGCTACCAGAGGCCGCAGCAACCGGAATGCAGCACATAAAAATGATGCCCGACACGTCGCGGACCAGACGCAGACCCGTCAGTGTGTTTTCGGCAAAAGTCACGCGTTCATCGACCTGATGCATGTTATGAGAGGTGACGCGCCGGAACCGGGCCTGAGACTGATCTTGCAGGCGCGGGATCTCTTCGTACTTCGCGGCCAGAAAACGCACAGCTGACCGGCCATCCGCCACGACGAGAGAGTTGAATGCCGCCCCCTGCTCATCATAAAGCCGCTCGCGCCAACGTCGGAATTTCCCATCATCATGGTGTATCTCTTGCATGCCGCTGCTGTCGGTCGTGACCCGAAGTGACATGGTGTGGGATTTTGCCTGTGCCCATTGGCGCAAGATCTGCAAGCACCCGTCATAGTTAATCTGCCACTCGGTGCCCTGCGCGTCTGTAAATGTCGTCATTAAAATACCCTCTTAACCACGGAACGCGTCAATCATCGGTTCCGGCAGTTAGATTAAAGGACGAATAATATCATCTGCATAGTCTGTATTTCCGCCGTTTTACGGGTTTTTGAGCGCTTTCAGCAATAAATCAGCAGATAACTCGCCCGTGGCACAGTCCGCCAACCGCCCCGATTGTCCACGCTGGAACCAGATGTCACGCTCGGCTAACCCGATACTCACCTGCGGACCAATACGCAGCGGGTCACGGCCCCAATGGGTGCCGGCAAAGGGTTCCTGCATCATCCAGTCGGTTAACTTCGCACGCGGCTGACCCGTGCGTGCCACCAGAAAACCAGCGATACACTCCACCTGGCGCGCCACCAAGCCACGCAACATCTGCTCTTCGCTGCGACGCGCCCTGATCTGCGCCAGTGCAAAATCCGCCACCCCATGCTGAACCTGCACCGCATGCCCGTAAAGATGGGCAACCAGATAGGCCGCGTCGGGACGGGTGACGGCGGTTTTGGTGATGAAAATGACATTACGACTGGTGCAAAAGGCAACATCGCGGTTCACCTGTTGGTCCGCCCCGCATTCACCCGCTATCACATCAACGGTTTGAACCTGCGGCATACGGTCAAAGGCTTCCGCAGCCACACTGGCCACATCAGCCACCGGATCAGCCGCAAGAACAGTGGCGTTAAAAAGCCAAAGCAACACAATGTGCATTCTTGTCATAGCCGCCTCCATTTGCTGTGTGAATGGGGTTGCAGAATCCAATGCGACGCCCCCTACTCCGCCTATGATGAAACACATCCCCCTCGCACTGGCAATGCTGCCGACCAGCGGCCTTGCTGCACCCTTGCCATCACTGGCATGTCAGGGGGAAATGCCCGAGTGGATGCTGACAATAGCGGGCGAGACTGCGCAATTTACGTTCCAACGACAAAGCGACATGACGATCCCGCATCAGACAAGCGCAGAGGGTCAGGATTGGCCAAAGGCACTGACCCTGATCAGCCGCAATGACACCGCCATTGTGATTATCGACAACCGGGCCTGCAACGAAGCACCTTACACTGCCCAGGTTTTGACCCAGCGCGGCCAGACACCGATCCTGCTGACCGGCTGCTGCACGGCCGCGGAATGAACGACACGCTGACGGCCGCCCTTTGGATGATCGGGGCCATTCTGGCATTTACCAGCATGGCTATTGCCGGGCGCGTGATCAGTGTTGAACTGAACACATTCGAAATCATGTTTTACCGCAGCCTGACGGGGATTGTGATTGTCGTTGCAGTGGCCCAATTTGCGGGCACCATGGGACAGATCGGCAGGAACCACATCCGGCTGCATTTCGTTCGAAACCTTTGCCATTTCGCCGGGCAGAACCTCTGGTTCTTCGCGCTGACCGTGATCCCGCTGGCGCAAGTCTTTGCGCTGGAATTCACGACGCCGATCTGGGTGATTCTCCTTTCACCTCTATTCTTGCAGGAACGGATCACCGCAATCGGGTTATTGAGCGCCGCACTGGGTTTCATCGGCATCCTGATCGTGGCGCGACCAGATCCTGCAACACTGGACCTTGGCATTCTGGCCGGGGCCGCTTGCGCGGTTTGCTTTGCACTGACAGCCATTTTCACCCGCAAGTTGACACGCACAGAAAGCGTCACAACGATCTTGTTTTACCTGACAACGCTGCAAGCAGGATTCGGCGCGATCTGCGCATTGATCTATGGCGGGGGGCAGATGACCCTGCCATCGGTCGCTGGGCTGCCTTGGGTTGTCCTGATCGGGATCGCCGGGCTGGTTGCGCATTTTTGCCTAACGCAGGCACTACGTATTGCGCCGGCAAGCGTTGTGATGCCCATCGATTTTGTGCGTTTGCCGGTGATCGCCGTGGTCGGAATGCTGCTTTATGACGAACCGATTGATGCACTGGTCTTCATCGGTGCGGGGCTGATCTTTGCGGCGAATTACATCAACATCACGCGCGGCCAACGTGCGTGATAAAAATTAGTTTTCGCAAAAGTTGCGCGACTCGCCCCACTAGTGCATTTTTGTAACGTAGCGACCTGCGGCATTCTGTGACGTGGCGTCAAGAATTGACGGTATCGTCAACCGCTCTCTAAGGTCGTCGCTACAGCAATATTCATGACAGGGATGAGGACATGAAAAACACATTGACGGCAGGCGCAGCGCTGCTGCTGACGACAACAGCAGCACATGCAGTCGGGCTCGACCGCTCTGCGCAATCAGTTAGCGTTCTTTTCGAAGAAGGCGGCGAAACAGGCTCTTATGCAGAACTCAGCTATGGCTACGTGATGCCAGACATCAATGCGGCTTATCTTGACGCGCTTGGCGGCGCGGAAATTGATGACGTTGCTGAGGATTTCAGCCAACTCGGATTTGGGTATAAGCGCGACCTTGATGCAGGCTGGTCGATTGCGTTGATCATTGACGAACCTTACGGCGCGAACGTTCAGTATCCTGACGGGCTGGTTCCGGCAGTTCTGTCAGATGTATCTGCCGAACTGGACTCGCTGGCTGTGACAGCGATCGGGCGCTACAAATTCAACGAAAACTTCAGCGCCTATGCTGGCCCCCGCGCACAGCGGATCGAGGCAAGCATCGTGCTGCCTAACGGTGGTACAACCGTCGATCTGGATGAAAGCACAGCCTATGGCTACCTTGTCGGCGCCGCTTACGAACGTCCCGAAATCGCACTGCGCGTAGCGCTGACATATTTCTCTGAAATCGAACACACGTTCGACACGACAACCGCAGGCGTCGTTGAGGAAGAACTGGACGTAAAAACACCCCAGGCCGTCAACCTCGACTTCCAGACCGGGATTGCCGCGGACACATTGTTGTTCGGTTCGATCCGCTGGGCGGAATATGAAGTGGTTGAAGTGATCCCAACACCTGTTGGTGTCTCAATCACCGACATCGACACTGGCACATCCTACAGCCTGGGTGTTGGTCGCCGCTTTAGCGACCAGTTCTCGGCATCGCTTGTCGGCACCTTTGACACCGAAGGCGATGACGATCTTGTTTCACCGCTCGGGCCGACAAATGGCAGCTACTCGGTTGGTGTTGGTGGCCAGTACAAGGTCAATGACAACGTGACCCTTTCGGGTGGTGTGCGTTACATCAACTTCGGTGATGCAACGATTGCACCCGGTGGCACCGAAGTTGCATCGGCGGAAGATAACAGCGCAATCGCTGTAGGCTTCAAGGTTGGCTACAACTTCTAAGCCCTCACAAATTCCCAAGCTGAAAGCCCCGCCCATCCGGCGGGGCTTTTTTCTTGCGCAACAGCATGATCCGGGTTGCGCGTTGCCACCCAACCAGATCAAGTCGCGCCATGGCACAAGTACAAAAAACCATCTCTGCCCGCGCATGGGCTGAACTGTTCTTGCTCGCCCTGATCTGGGGGGCGTCGTTCCTGTCCATCCGGATAGCGCTGAATGAGGTTGGGCCACTGACATCCGTCGCCCACCGAACCGGCTGGGCCATGCTGATTTTGTGGATTTACATCGCGCTGCGCCGTTTACCCGTACCCCGAAATCCGCGCATCTGGGGGGCGTTTCTGCTGATGGGCCTGTTAAACAACGTCATCCCTTTCAGCCTGATGGCATGGGGGCAGTTGCATATCGAAACCGGGCTCACCTCGATCCTGAACGCGGCCACCGCCATATTCGGGATCCTGGCGGCAGCACTGTTTTTGTCAGACGAACGGTTGACCCTGCGCAAGGCGATTGGGGTCACATTGGGCTTTCTTGGCGTTGCCACAGCCATCGGCCTGTCGGCACTGACAGAGTTCAGCATCCGCTCACTCGGGCAATTGGCCGTCATCGGCGGCACGATCAGCTATGCGCTGGCCGGGGTTTGGGCGCGCAAGACATTGGGCGGCTTGTCACCACAAGTCGCCGCAGCCGGTATGCTGACCGGGTCCAGTCTGATCACGCTGCCACTGGCATGGATTGTCGAAGGGCCGATCAGCCTGTCCTTGCAACCGCAAACATGGGCCGCCATCGGTTATTACGCAGCCATCGCAACCGCGCTGGCCTATCTGCTCTATTACCGGGTGCTAGCCATGGCAGGCAGCGGCAATCTGATGCTTTGCACATTGCTTGTGGCCCCCATCGCCATCATTCTTGGCGCAGTTGTGCTGGGTGAAGAACTGCCGTTGCAAGCCTTCACGGGTTTTGGTTTATTGGCCCTGGGACTGATCATCATTGATGGGCGCTTGTTCAAGGCGGTCCAACACCGCACGGGCCGCGCGTAGGCCCGGCGCCTCACCACCCTGCCCCAATCGCTGCATGGTCAGCGCCATCGCGTCGCGCTGATCATCGGGATTTTGCAAGACCCTCAGCACTGCATCGGCAATCGGACCCGGCTGACAATCCTTGCCGATAAATTCAGGCACCACCCGGGTCTCGCTGACAAGATTGACCAACGTGACGGTATCGACCCGCAACATCCGCCCGATGATGATCCGGCTCAGCCACGCCATATCATAGGCAATGACCATCGGCGTGCCATTTGCGGCGAGTTCAAGCGATACCGTGCCAGAGGCGGCCAAAGCCACATCCGCGCGTTTGAAATAGGCCAGCCGTGTCTGCGCGCCCGGTTCCAGCACGGTCACCGGCACAGACCAGCCCGCCACCTGTTCCCGGACAAGATCATACACACCTGCGGTCGTCGGAATAATAAATTGCGCATCGGGCACAGACGCCGCGATCTGGTCCACCGCCTGACCAAAACACGCCGCCAACCGGGACACCTCGCCCTTGCGACTGCCCGGCAGGACCATGATCATGGTCCCCGCGACATCCAATGCGGCGGCGTCGGCATCTGTCGCCACAGGCTCCGCCACCACCGGGTGACCGACGAAATCGCAATCCATTCCCGCCGCCTGCATATAAGGCGGCTCAAACGGGAACAGCGCCAGCACATGGTCGATATGGCGCGCCATCTTTGCCGCCCGACCCGGGCGCCAGGCCCACACCGTCGGGGCCACATAATGCACCGTGCGAATATCGCTGGCAGCTTTGACCAAGCGGGCGACCCGCAGACAGAAATCAGGGCTGTCGATGGTGATCAGAATATCGGGCTGGGTTTCAATCACCGCATCTGCCATCTGACGGATACGTGCCTTCAAGGCCTGGTATTTTGGCAGAATTTCAGCCAGCCCCATCACGCTTAGCTCATCCATGGGAAAGCGGCTGACCAGCCCCTCGGCCTGCATCAACGGGCCACCGACACCATCAAACGTCACATCGGGCCGCAGGGTTTTCAGCCCGGCCATCAAGGCCGCCCCCAGCTTATCGCCAGAGGCTTCGCCAGCGATCACAAACACCCTCATCCGCCGGGCCTCGGGCGGACCCACAGAAACATCTGATGCGCGTCCAGCACCTGCAAAACCTGCCGCAGGTCAAGCACCATCACGCCACCCGCCTCGATCACGATACCCGCCAGACCAGCGCGAGCAGCAGCCCGCGCCGTGGCGGGACCAATCAGCGGCAGATCGGCACGGCGATCCTGATCCGGCTTTGGGGCCTTGAACAGGAACCCACCTGATATCTGCCCCACCTTGGCGATCATCGCATCGGTGCCATCCTGATCCTCGGTCATCGCAACACGGCCGGCGGCCACGATACAGGCCTGCCCCTGATCGGCAGCACCCAGGGCGGCCAGACAATCATCGGCAACCGTCACGGCATCGGGGTCGGCAGGCCTGACCTTTGTCAGCACACCAGCAGATGGCAGCAAGTCAGGCGCAATCTCATGTGCTGCGACAACGGCAAACCCGGCGTCTTCCAGTAGCGCAATGATCACGCGCAACGCGCCGTCATCGCCCTTGGCCATGGCGGCCTGCACCTTGGGGATCAACGGCATGGTTACGGCATCAATCAGCGCCGGATCAATCTGCGGACGTTTCACAGCACCGGCCATGCAAATCCGGGTAACACCGCGCGCTGTCAGATCGGCCAGAAAACTGCCCAACTGCTCCAACCGAAACGTCAAGTCCACATCCAACGCAGGTGCGAAACCCTGCATCGCGCAAACAAGCGGCCGTTGCGGCAAACGGGCAACCAATGCCGGGGGCAAATCACCCGTACCTGCAATCAGGGCCAGCATCAGCCAGGCGTCAGAAAGTTGCGATCTGTGTCGCCCAGAATAAAGTCTACCATCTGCTGAACGTAGTCACTGTCGCTTTCATCCGCCAGACGATGGGCGCGATCCTGAAACGTGCCCTCGCCATCCTTAAGCATCTGGAACGCGGCACGCAACGACGTGATATCGGCACGAGGCACACCCTTGCGCTTCAGCCCCACCAGATTAAGGCCATCCAGCACACCGCGCGGGCCCTGCACCAAACCATGCGGAACCACGTCCTTGGTGACCATGGTCACAGCACCGATAATCGCGCCCTGCCCGATGCGCACCCATTGATGAACGCCGCAAAGACCACCGACAATCACGTCATCCTCGATCATGCAATGGCCCGCAATGGCGGATGAATTGACGATAATCACCCGGTCGCCAATGGTCGCATCATGGGCGATATGACAGCCCGCCATAAACAACCCATCATCACCGATCCGGGTCTCACCGCCGCCCTTGCCAGTGCCGGTATTCATGGTCACATGTTCGCGGATCGTGTTGCGTGCGCCGATCCTCAGACGGGTCTTTTCGCCATCAAATTTCAGGTCTTGGGGAATCTCACCAATGACTGAAAACGGAAAGATCACCGTGTCATCGCCGATATGGGTATCACCAGTCAGCACGACGTGGCTTTTCAGCTCAACACCGGCCCCCAGGACAACTTCAGGACCAATGGTGCAAAACGGGCCAATCGTGCAACCCTCACCGATGACAGCACCATCATCAATGATCGACGAAGGGTGAATGCCAGCCATCAGCCCTGCAAATCCATCATCGCGGTAAACGCGGCCTCTGCCGCCATTTCACCTTCGACCTTGGCGATGCCTTTGAACTTCCAGACCTTGCCGCCAGGTTTGCCGCGTGTTGTTTCAACATGCATCTCCAGCACATCACCCGGCACGACCTTGCGGCGGAACTTGCAGCCATCAATCGCCATGAAGTAAACCAACAGGTTGCCTTCAGTCAGGCCTAGCGATGCGCCCACCATCACAGCCGTTGTCTGGGCCATCGCCTCGACAATCGTGACGCCGGGCATGATCGGATTGCCGGGAAAATGGCCCTGAAAATGCGGTTCGTTCATGGTGACATTCTTGATGCCAACGGCCGATGCGGTGCCATCAATGCTATGGACTTTATCGACCAGCAAGAACGGATAACGATGGGGAAGAATTTTCTGGATCAGCTGAATGTCAGCTTCGGTCACCGGCTCGGTCATGGAAAGGCAGCTCCTTGTTATTCCTGCGGTTCTCAGGCCGCTTGCCCCCTGACTAGCAAGGCAGGCGCAGCCGGGCAAGCATGGGCTACCTGCTGCCATCCCCCAATTGGGCGTCAACACGCACAATCACATCATCTGTAATATTGGCCGACCGGACCGACAGGACGACATTGCGCTGCTCCAACACAATGGATGCACCGCGTTCCAGCATGACATTGGCCACGATCCCCTGCACCTGCTCTTCGAATCTTGCACGGGCATCGGCGCGCATCACCTGTAATTCAACGGTTTTGGCATCCCGGGCACGGCGCACTTCTTGTACCTTGTTGTCAAAGGCTTCTGCCTCCGCACGGAACGCCTCTGGTGCCATATCGGGGCGACGCTCAGTCAGGCTCAACTCTTCATTGCGCAAGGTTTCGGCAATTCGGTCATTTTCGGCCTGCACCGCGGACACCTCCGCCGCCAGATCGGCCTCAATGCGGCGACCATATAGGGTCTCGGTATATAACCGGTCACTGTCGATAATCAGCACAGACGGCGATGTCTGCTGCGCTGCAACCGGCATTGCCAGCATCAGCCACAGCAGGATCGCCGCCAGAATGCGCATCAGAAACTGGTCGAGATCGTTACATCAAACGACTTCGTTTCATCGCGATCCTCAGACTCCAACGCTTCGGTAAAGTTGAACCGCAATGGACCAATCGGTGTCGTCCAGAAGATAGACACGCCGGCAACCGTACGAGGCGTGAACTCATCATATATGACCGCCTCGCCAAAGGTTTCGCCAACATCCCAGACAGAGCCATAGTCGATGAAAGCACCGCCAGTGATCCCATATTCGGTCGGCAGGCCAAGTGGGAACTCTGCCTCAAGCCGCGCAACAGCAAAGGCATTCCCACCCAGCGCATCGTCGGTCGCATCATCACGCGGACCAATACCACCGGCCGCAAATCCACGCATCACGCGGCTGCCCAGGAAAAAGCGGTCGGTAACCCGGCTGCTGCCGTCTTGATATTCCAGCAAGCCACCTTCAAGCGTGGCGCGCAATGTAACTTCCTCATTCAGGATCTTGGTTTCTGCACCAGCCAGCGCTGTCGTCTTGATGAATTGTGAATCGCCAAATCCAAACTCCTGACCAAAGCGGAGCAAGACACCGGCATTGGGGTTCAACCCGGTCCGGCGTGTGTCATAGCTATAGGTATACCCCAGCGAATTGTTGGAAACCCGGCCTTCCTCGGCTTCGTTCTGGATGATCTGGCTGGCACTGCTGGATACATCGTTCAGGTCGGTGAACTCATACGCATAATAAACCGTCAGGCGGCCATTCTCACTGACAGGAAACCGGAGTGATGGGCTGATACGCAGCGTATCGGTATCATACAGTGCGTTTTCATTATCCGTTGTGCGATAGGACAGATCAAAGCCAAAGCGCAGATCGCGGCCCAGGAATGCCGGTTCGGAAAACCCAAAAGCAAGGCGGCGATTGCGGCGCGCTGTGGACAGCTCGAACTTCAACCGCTGGCCGCGCCCTTGGAAATTGCTCTGGTTATAGGCAGCAAGCAGGCCAACGCCGGTATCGGTGTTATAGTTGGCACCAAATGTCAGCGTACCGGTCGGGCCCTCTTCGACATCAACATCAATCACGACTTGACTTGGCGACGATCCCTCGCGGGCATCAACGGTCGCGTTCTGGAAAAAACCAAGGCCACGGATGCGGCGGGCACTTTCACGGATTTCGCGGGGATTGAACGGGTCACCTTCGACCACGCGGAACTGGTTGCGGATCACCCGGTCAAGCGTTGTGCCGTTGCCCTCAATATCAATCCGCTCAACAAAAATGCGCGGACCGGGGACCAGCACATATTCCACGTTTAGCTGCAAGGCACGATCATTGCGGGTGATCCGGGGATTCACTTGCAGAAAGTTGATCCCCCGCTGCGTCGCCAGACGTTCAATCCGGCTGATATCGGTTTCAATCGGCACGGGCGAATATGTGGCACCGGTCCGCAAGCGCAACGCGCTTTCGAATTCGGCGGCATTCACACCGGGGATTTCGCTGCGAATGGTCACATTGCCAAAGGTGAATTTCTGACCCTCGCGCAGATTGAATGTCACCAGATAGGCGTCGCGTTCCCGGGTCAGACCGACATCGACGTTCTGCACAGTGAAATCAGGGTAGCCACGCGAGCGGTAGAAATCTGTCAGCAATTCACGGTCGCGGGCGATCCGCTCGGGCGAATATGTGTCGCGCGAGATGATCGTGCGCAGCAGACCCGCCTGCTTGGTGTCCAGAACACCGCGCAAGCGACGCTCCGAATAGGTGCGGTTACCGACAAAGCTGATGCGCTCAATCTCGGTCACACCAGCCTCGACCACCTCAAACACCAGATCAACGCGGTTGTCAGACAGCCGGATGATGCGCGGTGTTACAACCGCATTGATACGGCCTTGTTGGGCATAGGCCTGGGTAATCGCATTGGTATCCTGTTCGGCCTGGGTCGGGTTATAGACCCGGCGCGGCTGGGACTGGACAAGCTCAAGCAGCTGCGCGTCACGCAGGCGCGCATTACCTTCGATATTGATGCGGTTGATGGTTGGGTATTCAACCACATTGATCCGCAAAGTGCGGCCAACGGGGGTCACGTCAACAGATTCAAACAGGCCAGAGGCGCGGATGCGCTGTGCCGCATCGTTCAATTCGGCGGTGGACAAAGCGGCACCGCGTTCGATGCCCGCAAATGTCAAGATCGTGCCGTCAGCGACACGCTGATTACCTTCGATATTAATCGCGTTGAAGGCAAAGCTCTGGGCGATTGCGGCACCACCCATCCCGGCCAATAGCACAATAAACCCGGCACGCCGGATCACTGTCATACATCGCGCCGCTGCGCGCCCCACCACATGTTTCATTTTTTGTCGCCTGTACTGCCAACCCATTTTCTACCGGAGTAGCCCGTCCGCGACACATTGTCAAAACGAACAAACGCGCCCAGGGGCGCGTTTCATGCTATATCTGGTGATATTTTTTGCGGTTAGGGCAACATCACGTATGCAGCAATATGCAAGGCGATCATGATGATCACGGCAAACCGCAACCAGTCAATGTTCAACCGCACCAAGGTGCGAAAGCCGCGATATCCTGCTGTTAAGGTTTCCATAATCCCACCTTTGGGGTTGCTGCCATTGCCCTATAGTAAACCTGAATTAAGGCAAAACCGTGGCGACAACCGTGCCAGTTACGGACAAAGCAATGTATCATTCAGCACCGTGAACGACATCAGCGAAAGGATAAAAGCGAGCCCCACGAACATGAACACCTGCACGGCACGATCACTTGGTTTGCGGCGCAAAACGGCCTCATAAGCATAAAACATCAGGTGGCCACCATCTAGCACGGGAATCGGGAACAGGTTGATCAGGCCAACCGCCGCCGACAGCGCACCGATGAACCAGATAAAACTGACAGTCCCCTGCCGCGCCATCGATCCGCTCGTCTCGGCAATGCCAACGGGGCCGGACAGGTTGCAGGTCGAAATCTCACCGATGATGATATGTTTCAGGGCAGAGATCGACGTGGACATGCTATACCACAGCCGGTCCACACCTATCTGTACCGCCTCAAGCGGGCCAACGGATTCCCGCATCTCATCAAAAAACAGCTGCCCCCCGATCCCCATCAGCCATCGGGTTTCAAACCCGTCTGCGACCGGCAGATCAACACGGCGCGGGGAAAGGGTCACATCCAGCACTTCACCTTGCCGCCATAGCGTCAGCTGCAACGGCGCACCTTCTGCCGCTTTCACAATTGTCTGCACCTGAGTAAAGGCGAAAATCGGATCGCCATCAATCGCCGTGATCACATCACCGATCCGCATGCCCGCATCATCAGCAGCTGAACGCGGGGTCAGGCTGGACACCAAAGGCGGCATCACAAACGGGCCATCAATCACCAGCTCTCGGCCATCGCGTTCAACCACATAGTCAAGCCGCGGCTCTTCGGGGACCAGATCAACAATGCTACCGTCGCGCTGTTCTGGATCAAACGGAACCCCACCCACGGACAGCAAAACGTCCCCTTCACGCAAATCGGTGGCAAAGCTTTCCGGCAACGGCTGCGCCTGCCCAAATGTCAGCGGATCAGCGGTGCGACCATCATGCATGATGATGCCGCCAAAGATGATAATGGACAGAATGAAGTTGAAAATCGGACCCGCAGCCACCGTTGCGGCACGCGCCCAAAGCGGCGCGCCCAGCATGGTTTTGCGCATATCGGCGGGGTCAATCTCGCCATCGGACCCAACGCTGGCTGCATTGGCATCCCCCATGAATTTGACAAAGCCACCGATGGGCAATGCCGCCACCTGCCACTCAGTACCACGCTTGTCAGTGCGGCTATACAAAACCGGGCCAAAGCCCAGTGAAAACACATCTGCATGAATGCCACACCAGCGGCCAACGATGTAATGACCATATTCATGGATCGCAACGATGACAGACAGGGCCACCACAAAGGCTGCAATCGTAAAGGCGAAATTGCCGAAATTCGGCAAAAATTGCATCAGATCCAAAGTCTTATCCCAACTGGCCAATGGCCTCGCCCGCGCGAATGCGGGCCAGCCTGTCTGTTTCTATTACGTTATCTAAGGTGATTTCGGCATTTTGCAGCCCATCCGATGATGACATTTTGTCCAACGTCGCGGCAACGACCCGGCTCATATCCAGAAAACCAATCTCACCTGCAATAAAGCCATCCAGCGCACGTTCCTTGGCGGCGTTGAAAACGGCACCGGACAAGCCACCCTCCTGCATCACGCGGGTGGCCAGTGCCAGTGCCGGGTAACGGGCGTCGTCGGGGGCCTGAAAACTCAGCGACCCGATCTTCGCCAGATCGAGCCGTTCCACTGGCAGTGCCTTACGGTCGGGCCAGTGCAACGCATAACCGATGGCATGACGCATATCGGGTGGGCCAACATGTGCCATCAGCGCCCCATCATTGAACCCAACCATGGCGTGGATCAGACTTTCGCGATGAATCAGCACCTCGATCATATTCGCCGAAACACCAAAAAACTCTTTTGTTTCAATCAACTCCATCGCCTTGTTAAACATAGAGGCTGAATCAATCGTGATCCGCTGGCCCATATCCCAATTGGGATGGCTCGACGCTTCGGCCAGCGTCGCATGGGCCAGCTTTTCCACCGGCCAGTCCCGAAACGCCCCACCGCTGGCGGTGATAATAACCCGTTCGACGGCAACCATGTCTTCGCCAACAAGCGCCTGAAACACGGCGGAATGTTCGCTATCAACCGGCAGCACAGTGGCACCGTGGTCCTTGGCACGACCCAACAACAACGGCCCCGCCGTCACCAGCGATTCCTTGTTGGCCAGCGCCAGCGTGGTGCCATGCGACAGTGCCGTCATACCCGGCATCAGGCCTGCAGCCCCCACAATGGCCGACAAGGCCCAATCAACCGGGCGGGATGCCGCCTCGACAATCGCGTCGGGGCCAGCGGCCACCGCAACCGACGTGCCCGCCAATAACGCCTTCAATTCCTCATAGCATTCCGGATAACAGGTCACCGCCAGATCGGCATTCAACCTGCGGGCGTCAGCGGCCAGTTGGGTCACATTGCGCCCACCCGTCAGGGCCACAACATCATAGGCATCGGCATTACGCGCAATCAGATCAATCGCGCTCTGCCCCACCGATCCGGTTGCACCAAACAGCGTGATCCGCCTCAAAAGGCTACTCCTGGCACGTTGAACACAACAGCGACCAGCAGCATGAACAGGGCCGCGCCCAGCAAAGCATCAAACCGGTCAAACAGCCCACCATGGCCCGGGATCAGGGTGGAACTGTCCTTGACCCCCATCCGGCGTTTCAGCGCACTTTCGGCAATATCACCCATCTGACCGGCAAAGCTCAACACCATGGAAATCAGGATGATCACCACACCGGCATTCGTGAAAAGGGTAAAGATAAAGCCAACAATCCCGGCACCAACCCAGCCCGCAATCGTCCCGCTCCAGGTCTTTTTAGGGCTGACCTTGGGCCAGAATTTCGGGCCGCCCAGCGACTTACCCGCGAAATAACCAAAGATATCCGTGATAATCACGACCGACATCAGCCATAAAAGCCAGGTAAACCCGAAATCCATCCGAAAATGGACAAGGCCCCAGCCGGCGATCTGAATGCCAAGGGCAAAGATAAAGAATGTCTTGATCTCGGTTTTCAGCTGGGTCGCCCCGATGATCGGCACCACAAGAAACAACAACAGCGTCCAATGGGTATCATTGGCCAACTGGCCGGACATGACAGATGCAACCAATGCAGCCAGCAACATGCCTTTTGTCGGCTCATCCTTGCGGATCATCATCCACAATTCCCAGATCATCACAGCGCTGACAAAAACGACCAACATCTGAAACCAGACACCGCCCAGAATGACACCAGCGGCACCGATCACCGTCATCGCGGCGCTGGATGCGATGCGGACGGTTAGATCATCCCAATTTGTCGGGTTGGGTGGGGGTGTATCCATGATCAGGCGGGCACAGCCCCAAAGCGGCGGGCGCGGCCACCGAAATTCACCAGCACTTTCGCAAACTCATCACGGGTGAAATCGGGCCAGAGCGTATTGACGAACTCATATTCAGCATAGGCCGACTGCCAAAGCAGGAAATTCGAAATCCGGGCCTCACCGCTGGTGCGGATCACCAGATCAGGGTCCGGCAACACATGGGTATCAAGGAACTTTGACAGGGTTTCGGCGTCAACATCATCATGGGTCAAACGGCCCTGCTCAATCTCATAGGCCAGACGTTTGGCGGCGCGGGTCACCTCATCACGGCCGCCGTAATTCAGCGCAACAGTCAAATGGACGCGGTCGTTATCGGCCGTCAGCAGTTCCAATTCATCCATCAGGCTGACCAGCTTGTCGTCCAATCGTACACGATCGCCGATAAAGCGGACGCAAACACCGGCTTCAAACAGATCCTTCGCCTCGCGCTCCAGATATTTGCGGAACAGGGTCATCAGACCGGCAACTTCAGTCTGGGTACGCTTCCAGTTCTCCGTCGAAAAAGCAAAGATCGTCAGATATTTGACGCCCAGATCGGGGCAGGCCTCCACGATCTCGCGGACGCGGCGGGCGCCGGCATGGTGACCGAACAGTCGCGGACGACCGCGCTGTTGGGCCCATCTACCATTGCCATCCATAATGATGGCGACATGGTGTGGGGTGGTCTTGGGGTCGATATCCTTGGGCATAATTGCCCCCTTTTGCTCATTAATGGTCAGGTCTCAGACCTGCATGATCTCCGCCTGCTTGGTCTCCAGGGTATCATCGACGATCTTAATATGCCCGTCTGTGATTTCCTGCACAGTGCTTTCCCAAAACTTTTGATCGTCTTCGGACAGGCCATCAGCCTTGGCTTTCTTGATCTGATCCATGCCATCCTTGCGCAGATTGCGGATCGAAACACGGGCGCTTTCGGCATATTGCCCAGCAACCTTGCCCAATTCACGGCGGCGTTCCTCGTTCAGTTCGGGGATCGGCAGCATGATGATCGTGCCGTTCAGCTGCGGGTTAATACCCAAACCGCTTTCACGGATCGCCTTTTCAACCTTGCCGACAAGGCCCTTGTCCCAGACATTGACGGTGACCATGCGCGGCTCTGGCACATTGACGGTGCCAACCTGATTGATCGGGGTCATTGATCCATAGGCATCAACCATGATCGGCTCCAGCATGGAACCAGAGGCACGGCCGGTGCGCAGCGACGCCAATTCAGTGCGCAGATTAGCGATGGCGCCGTCCATACGGCGGGTCAGGTCATCGGTATCAAGTTCAAAATCGTCAGACATCTTTGCTCTTCCTCATCCGGCTTTGCCCGGGTTTTCATCGTATTACGGGAATAGCCAGCACTTGTATAGGTCAGGATATGCGGACCATTTGTGCAGTTTTTATGACCGTCATCCGATTAATCGCGGACAATCGTATACGTCCCCTCGCCTGCCAGAATGCCCCGGAACCCGCCCGGCTCATCCAGTGAAAAGACGATGATGGGCAGGGCGTTATCGCGGGCGAGCGCAATGGCGCTGGCATCCATCACACCCAGATGTTTCTGCAACACCTCGTCATAGCTGACATTGTCATACCGGACCGCATCATCATGTTTGGCGGGGTCTTTGTCATAGACGCCATCGACCTTGGTGCCTTTGAAAATCGCCTCGCAGGCCATTTCATTGGCGCGCAGGGTCGCGGCAGTATCGGTCGTAAAATATGGGTTCCCAGTCCCGGCAGCAAAGATACAAACGCGCTTCTTTTCCAGGTGGCGGACGGCGCGACGGCGGATGTACGGCTCTGCAACTTCATTCATGGTGATGGCGGAAATCACCCTTGTATGAATGCCAAGCTCTTCAAGGGCCGATTGCATCGCTAACGCGTTCATCACCGTCGCCAGCATCCCCATATAGTCTGCCGTGGTGCGTTCCATCCCCTGGGCAGAGCCTTGCAAGCCACGGAAAATATTGCCGCCGCCGATCACCATGCAAATCTCGACGCCCATATCATGGACCGATTTCACCTCGCGGGCGACGCGCTGCACGGTTGGGGGATGCAGGCCAAACGTCGTGTCTCCCATCAGCGCCTCCCCCGAAATCTTCAGCATGACCCGGCTATAGGTCGTTGTTTCGGTGTCGGTCATGGTGGCCCCCTGATGCGCAGATTATTGCCGCGCAAAATGTATGAAAAGCGTTTGGGGTTCAATGGCCGCTTGCCCAGTTTCGGGCAAAGGGGCAGTAATGATGCGATGATCACGATCCAACCCGATAAACCTATCCTGATTGCGGGGCCAACGGCCTCTGGCAAATCGGCATTTGCCTTGGCAATTGCCGAAAAACAGGGGGGCGTGATCATCAATGCCGACGCGCTGCAGGTCTTTAACGGTTGGCGCATTCTGACGGCGCGACCCGATGACACTGATCTCGACCGGGCGGAGCACCAGCTTTACGGGCATGTGCCATTTGATGCGGACTATTCAGTGGGGCATTGGCTGCAAGACATCAGCCCGTTCCTTCAAGCAAGCAAGCGACCCATTATCGTTGGCGGCACCGGGTTGTATTTCAACGCATTGACCCAGGGTTTGGCCAGCATCCCGGCGACACCTGACACATTGCGAACGCGGGCCAACACGCTGACGTTAAATGACTTACTGGCTGGTCTTGATCCAGAAACAGCGTCCCGGATCGACACGCAAAACCGGGCGCGCGTGCAACGGGCGTGGGAAGTATTGCGAAACACAGGCAAAGGGTTGGCGCAATGGCAGGACGAAACGCCGCCGCCACTTCTGCCTGCCGAACAAGCAACCTGCATCACGCTGGACGCACCCAAGGATTGGCTGAATGACAGAATCGCACGGCGCTTTGACATGATGCTGGACCAAGGCGCGCTGGATGAGGCCGAGGCGATGCGGCCGCATTGGAACCCTGCCCTGTTGTCGTCCAAGGCCATCGGGGCACCGGAGTTAATGGCCTACCTGCATGGTGACCTCACCCTTGATGCGGCGCGCAACAAGGCCATCATCGCCTCGCGCCAATATGCCAAACGGCAACGGACATGGTTCCGGTCGCGCCATAAGACATGGCATCACATCCCCGCTGATCGCCCTGACATATCCGCAACACTGCGATTCGACAAAAACGCAGGCGATTGATGTAAAACGGATTTCTGCCCAGACTTGTCAAAAATCAACATTGAGGCAAAGTTGATGACCATGACAGAACTGGAACGCCCGTCAGCACTCGCGCTGGCGGCACTCACTTTTGGCGGGCAGGCATCACGCTGGCGGACCGAAGCCATGCGCAGCCATGACACCGGGCGGCTGATCCATATCACCAAAGGTCAGGGCCGGATCACCGTGGCCGGGCTCACTGGCGGCTACGGGCCCAACAACCTGATCTTCATCCCCCCAAAAACGATGTACGGGATCGAATTGGGGCCAACTGTTTTCGGACAAATCCTGACACTGCCCGCCGATCAGATGCAGGACTATGACAGCCCGTTCCATCTGCGCCTGCTGGATGTGGTCAACCAAAAAGAGCTGCAAGGCCTGTTCGAAGCGATTGAACGGGAATTGCAGCCCAACGGGGATCACCGGGCTGCCCTGTGTCATCTGGGGCTGCTCAACATCTTTGTCGAACGCCAATGCAGCGCGCAACCAACTGGCACCGCTGATCACAGACGAAACAGCGCCGCCGCGCGGCTTGTGGCGCGCTATACCGGGTTGATCGCGCAGGACTACATGCAGGATCGCAGCGTGGCCGATTATGCCGCGGCCCTGAATGTGACGCCGACCCATCTGACCCGCAGTTGCAAACAGACCTGTGACCGCTCCGCACTTGGGCTGCTTAATGACCGGATCTATTTCGAAGCCTGCCGCTTGCTGCGCGACACGCCGATGCCGGTGCAGGACATCGCCAAATCACTCGGCTTCCAATCCGCCGCCTATTTCACCCGCAGCTTTCAATCAAAATCAGGGCAAACGCCATCTGGCTTTCGCCGGAACAAGGGGGCCGGAGCGGGCTGACACTGACCATCAATGAAATCGGATGGTGCTCAAAATATGGATGATTTGATGTTTTCCGGCCTGGACGAAATCGAATGGGCGCAACTGATTCATGCGTATGGGGACGCATCCGACGTTCCTGACGATATTCGCGCACTGGTCAGCACCGATGAAAAATTGGCAAAAGATGCTTTGTGGCGCTTGTTCGGAAGCATCTATCATCAAGGGACACGTTGCACGGCCACAGCACCTGCGGTTCCATTCTTGGCAGAGGCTGCCCTCATAGTGGAACCCACGCGTGCAGCAGCCGTCCTTGATCTTCTTTCGGCCATCGCAGAACCCGCAGCCGACCGCATATATGATGACCGAATGACAGTTGCGGCATTTGCGACAACCGTGCGTGATGAAGAAAATGCGCTTTCGGCAGAGGCGTTGGCAGAGTGCCTCAGATTTGGCTGCCCACTAACGGTGGAAGCCGATGTGTACGAAGCTGTCATTGCGCAGATCCCCCGACTGATATCGGCGCTGGATGTCTCTCACCGGGATATTCAGATCGGTTTATTTGAGCTTCTGGGACATGCCCCATCACATAGTGAAGATGCGCGAGACCTTGGCGAAAAAGCTCTGTTACCAGGCGGCGGCGATGATGCGCTTCAAGTGGCCGCCGTTGAGTGTTTGTCGCGTTTGGGACGTTCAGTCGAGGTGGAACATGTCGCGCTCCAAATCGAAAAACTTGCTGATATGCACAACTCACCTTTCGTGAAAGCGCATCTCGTATTGGCCAAAAATGACAAAAGCGAAGCGGGCTTGGATGCATTGTTGTCCGTGTTGGATCAGGCCGAAAAGCTGTACGAGATCGACCGCGAAACTGAGCGCGGAAAAGGCTGGACGGTGTCGCATATCGCAAATGCGTTGAAACCTTGGGCGGCGACCAAGAAAGACCGCATTTGCGAAGCACTAATGCGGTCACTCCCCATAGCGCAAAAGTTTGAGGCTGACACGGGCGTCATCATCGACGTACTTGTCTGCGCCTTGGCCAGCCCACAGCCGTCGAAAGACTTCTTTGCAAAGAAGCGGCCAAAGACCTTACATCAATCGAAAGACGTGCCCTGCACAACATCGTCGAATTTGGCTCCTGGAAAATTGGCGACCAGTGGCTCGGGAATTTCACAATGCAGATTGCATCATACGGCCTTCCCGACAGGCCAGCCGACTTGCGAAGATATCTTAAGACAAAAGAAAATCCTCTTGCAGATTGGTTCAGGCGTTAACCAGGCTTTTTGGGCAAGATCGACGCCCGGCGATACACATAATGGCGACCTCCACCATCTCAATAATTGTCAGGCAGTTCTCAAAGCGCTTTAGAATTTAGCGCTAACGGGTTCGTTTACGACATGCGGAACGTCGCAATTGTGATCTGTTTCGCAAAACCATTTGTTGACCTGTACACCGAAATGTTGCGCAATGGCGCGGGACGGGATGGGCAGGCACACGCAACAAAGTTGCTCACACCCCTGCTTAAAAAATAGAATGTGTCACAGGGAGAGAATAATGACGCAAAACACCAAACCAATGCATCCGGCCGCCGTGATGTACGCAGCAGAAGAACGGGCAGGCAAACTCAGCCGCCGTGAATTTCTGGCGCGTGCAACATCGCTGGGCCTGACGGCAACCGCCGCTTACGGTCTTCTGGGCGTGACAGCCCCGGCACAGGCGGACGGGCACGCACAACAAGGCGGGACCCTGCGGATGCAGATGGAAGTCCGCGCGCTCAAAGATCCACGCACCTATGACTGGACCCAGATCGCCTATTTCACGCATGGCTGGCTGGAATACCTCGTAGAGTACAACAATGACGGCTCTTTCGCGCCAATGCTGCTGGAAAGCTGGGAAGTCAACGAAGACGCCACCGTTTACACGCTCAACGTCCGTCCGGGTGTGAAATGGAACGATGGCAGCGATTTCACCGCCGAGGATGTTGCACGCAACATCGCAGGCTGGTGTGACAAGAACGTCGAAGGCAACTCCATGGCGGGCCGTTTCGCCGTGCTGATCGATGAGGCCACAGGCACAGCTGTCGAAGGCGGGATCGAAGTTGTTGACGCCACAACCGTCAAACTGAACCTGCCCACCTCTGACATCTCGCTGATTGCGGGTATGGCGGATTATCCGGCAGCCGTGACACCGGCTGATTTCGATCCCGAAAACATGCTGGGCAACCCAGTGGGCACCGGGCCATACAAACCTGAAAGCCTCGAAGTTGGGGTCAAAGGTGTGCTGGTGCGCAACGAAGACCACGAATGGTGGGGTTATGAGGCTGGCAAAGGCGCCTTCCTCGACCGGATCGAATATATCGATTACGGCACTGACCCATCGGCATGGGTGGCAGCCGCCGCAGCGGACGAAGTTGACATGTTCTACGAAACTGTCGGCGATTTCGTTGATGTGGTCGAAGGCATCGGCTGGGAACGGTCCGAAATCGCATCCGCTGCGACCATCGTGATCCGGCCGAACCAACAGGCTGTGGTCGACGGCATGAAACCCTATGCCGACAAACGCGTGCGTCAGGCGATTGCCATGGCGGTCGATAACGCTGTTTGTCTGGAGCTGGGCTATGCCAACCGGGGTGAACCCGCGCGCAACCAGCATGTCGGACCGATGCACCCCGCATGGGCGGATGTGCCCGGCCTGCCCCACGATCCGGAAGGCGCGCTTGCGCTACTGACCGAAGCAGGGATGGCGGATTTCGAGATGGAGATCACCTCTATCGATGATGACTGGCGCAAAAACACCACCGATGCGGTCGCAGCCCAGCTGCGCGACGCCGGGTTCAACGTCAAGCGGACCATCATTCCAGGGTCAACCTTCTGGAACGATTGGACAAAGTACCCGTTCTCTTCAACGAACTGGAACCACCGTCCGCTCGACACGCAGATCCTTGGACTGGCCTACCGGTCCGGCGAAGCATGGAACGAAGCAGGCTTTGCCAATGCCGAGTTTGACACGCTTCTGGCAGAGGCAAACAGCCTGGCCGATGCGGATGCACGGCGTGAAGTGATGGCCAAGCTGCAGGCGATCATGACAGATGAAGGTGTGACCATTCAGCCTTACTGGCGGTCGCTTTACCGCCATGCCAAGCCCGGCATTATCGGCTGGGATATGCATATCGCATACCTGCCACAGGTCTATAAGATGGCCTTCGCCGCCTAACACCAATCGGGCCGCTCCAGCGATGGGGCGGCCCTTTTCACGGCAGGCGGATCATCGGAAAACCGGGGCCGCCCCAAAACAATAAGCCAGGCAACGACCTGACCTAGCTCACAACAGGGGCCTTTATGGGACTGTTTATTCTACGACGCCTTGGGGTGATGATCCTCACGGCCTTATGCCTGACATTTATTGTCTTCTGGCTCACCAATCTGGGGCCAAACCTCGAAAAACTCGCCAAGACGCAGGGCAATGCGCGGATGAGCGACGACGCCGTTGTCAGCTGGCTCGCCAATCGGGGTTATTCGCAACCCCTGCCCGTCAAATACGGGCAATGGCTCGGCGTCTTGCCCGGTTACGTGATCGAAGGAACGGATGGAGAGGTCCGGGCCCGCTGCGCCACGCCGGGACAGCCAATTGAAGAGGCATCATCCTTTTGTGGTATCCTGCAAGGCGACTGGGGCTCTTCAACCGTCTTCAAGGACGAGGTCAGCACAATCGTCGGGACCCGGCTTGGACTAACCGGCAAATTGATGTTGGCGGTGATGCTTGTGATGGTGCCGGGCGCGTTGATCATCGGGGTCTTGGCAGGCATGCGCGAAGGATCGCGCACAGATCGTAGCCTTTCAACAGTCTCCATCGTAACAACGGCGACGCCTGAATATGTCTCTGGGGTGATCCTGATCGCGGCCTTGGCAACCAAGGCGTTCATCGAATGGGACACGATCCCATTCAAGGGGACCGCCACGGCGGCCATGGATGACGCCAATTTCGAAAACTTCTTTCTGCCGGTGATCACCATCGCGCTTTACGGCATGGGCTATATCGCCCGGATGACGCGGGCCTCCATGACCGAAGTGATGACTGCCCAATACATCCGGACTGCGCGGCTCAAGGGGGTCAGCTTCCCCAAGATCGTGCTGAAACACGCGCTGCGCAACGCGCTGATCGCGCCTTTCACGGTGATCATGCTGCAATTCCCGTGGCTGCTGAACGGGGTGGTCATTGTCGAAACGCTTTTCAACTACAAGGGTTTCGGTTGGGTGCTGGTGCAAGCCGCCGGGAATAACGACATCGAGCTGCTGCTGGGTGTGTCCATCGTCTCTGTCTTCGTGGTGCTGGTGACACAGCTGATTTCCGATATCGGCTATGTCTTCCTGAACCCACGCATTCGCATTTCTTAAGGGAGGACAGGAAATGGAACCCCTCACCTGGACCGGCGCCGTAGGCGCATTCCTCAACCCAATCTTCGTCATTGTTGTTGGGCTTTTCGTCATCGCGCTGATCGCCCAGCTTCTGCTTGGCTTCTTTGCACCAGCGGTCACATTACAGGCCAACCCGGACGGCACGCTGGCCAGGCGCGGCGGGGCATTGGGCGCAACAGAGACAGCAAGCAAATACCTGTTTCTGGCAGTGATCGCCTTGATCCTCGTCTACCTGATCGCCCCGATGATCCTGCCCTACGGGATGGTTGGGATCGTTGGCGAAATATCACAACGCTTCCTTCCGGTTTGGATCGCCCTGATCATCACCTTCGCGGTGTCGATCATCTACAAACGCAAACTGGGGCTTTACGGCAAACTCTTTGACAGCACGGTCGGCATGATCGGGTTCGGGATTGTCATGTTCTGGGTCTTTACCGCGTTTTTCGTCGGCGCATTCGACTGGATCGCCACGCATGACTACCTGACCCAAGTATCAGGGTTGAAAAACAAGACACCGGGCGTCGCAGTGCCAGAAGGCACCGTTGGCGATATCCCGCATTACCTGCTGGGCGGTGACAATCTGGCGCGCGATATCTTCAGCCGGGTTGTCTCTGGCTCCACCTTCGTGATTGCCATCGCACCACTGGCCACGATCTTTGCCTTCATGGTTGGGATCACGCTTGGGCTGCCTGCGGGCTATTACGGGGGGCTGCTGGACACGGTCCTGTCTTTCCTCGCTAACCTGATCCTGGCCTTTCCGGTGATCCTGCTGTTTTACCTGCTGGTGACCCCGGAAATCGTGCTGACAGGCATCCCCAGCTATATGGCGGCGGTCCTGTTTGTCTTTCCGATCATCTTCTTCGGGGTATTGCTGAACTCGCGCTACTACACGCAACCGCAAAAACGGACAGCGATCCTTGTGCCGGTGCTTGGGATCCTGGGCTGGCTCTACCTGTCAGTGATCAACCAGAAAGGCACAGTCATCAACTTCCTGCCCGAGTGGATGGACCTCTTTGATATCACAATCCTTGTGGTCTTTGTCTCGGTCGTCTTCGTGAACGCACCGACGGTGTTCAGGATCGTGCGGGGGCTGACGCTGGACTTGCGGACCCGCGACTATGTGGCCGCCGCCCAGACACGCGGCGAAGGCGCGTGGTACATCATGCTGTGGGAAATCCTGCCCAATGCACGTGGACCGCTGATCGTCGATTTCTGCCTGCGGATTGGCTACACCACCATCCTGCTGGGGACCTTGGGCTTCTTCGGGCTGGGGCTGTCATCGGAAAGCCCGGATTGGGGGTCCACGATCAATGAAGGGCGCAAGCTCCTGCTGATCTACGCACACCCTGCCCTGCCACCTGCGGTCGCTCTCCTCAGCCTCGTGCTGGGGCTGAACCTGCTGGCCGACGGCCTGCGCGAAGAAAGCCTGAAGGACTAACAAACACCCGTCCCGGGCTTGCCCCGGGACGCGGTCACAGAAAAGAGGCCAGCGATGCAAAAGTTAAAGGTTAACGCGACCACCGTCCAAAGGTGCCCGACGTTCTGCCGACGCTTTGCCGACGTGATGCCGATAGCCAAATTTTGGCGAGAAACGGAAGTATTAACATGACCGATCAACCCATCCTCGAAATCGACAAACTGTCCATTTCCTTCTTCACAAGGCTGCGGGAAATCCCTGCCGTGATGGATTTTTCCGCCACTGTCATGCCGGGCGAAGCCCTTGGTTTGGTTGGGGAATCCGGTTGCGGCAAATCCACCGTGGCGCTTGGCGTCATGCAGGATCTGGGCGTCAACGGGCGGATCGTCGGCGGCTCAATCAAGTTCAAGGGCCGCGACCTCTGCGAGATGACAGCAGAAGAGCTGCGCGACATCCGCGGCAGCGAAATTGCCATGATATATCAAGAGCCTATGGCGTCTCTGAACCCGGCCATGAAGATCGGCAAACAGCTGATGGAAGTGCCGATGATCCATGAAGGTGTCAGCGAAAAAGAGGCATATGCGCGCGCCCTTGAAGTCGTCACAGACGTCAAACTGCCAGACCCGGAACGTATGCTCAAAAGCTACCCTCACCAGCTCTCCGGCGGGCAGCAACAGCGGATCGTGATTGCGATGGCACTGATGTCAAAACCCTCGCTGCTGATCCTTGATGAACCCACAACGGCGCTTGACGTGACCGTCGAAGCCGCCGTGGTCGAACTGGTCAAAGATCTGGGAAAGAAATACGGCACTTCCATGCTTTTTATCAGCCATAACCTGGGGTTAGTGCTGGAAACCTGCGACCGGATTTGCGTGATGTATTCCGGCGAAGCGGTTGAGCGGGGCAGCATCGAAGACGTGTTTGACGAAATGCAGCACCCTTACACTCAGGCGCTTTTCCGGTCGATCCCCCTGCCCGGCGCCGATAAAAACGCGCGCCCCCTTGTGGCGATCCCCGGCAACTTTCCCCTGCCGCATGAACGGCCAGACGGATGCAATTTCGGCCCGCGCTGCGACTATTTCGAAGCCGGGCGTTGCGACGCCGGTTTCATCCCGATGGAACCCGTCCCCGGCAACGACCGCCACCAGTCCCGCTGCCTGAAATTCACGGAAATCGACTGGAATGCCCCCATCCAAGTCTCTGATACCAAAGAAAAACCCGAACCGGGGCCGGTTGTTCTGAAAATGGACAACCTGAAAAAATATTACGAAGTTGCGGCCAACGCGCTCTTTGGTGGTGGCGACAAGAAGGTGGTCAAAGCCAATGAAACCCTGTCGTTCGAGGCACGCGAAAGCGAAACGCTGGCCATCGTCGGTGAATCCGGTTGTGGGAAATCCACCTTTGCCAAGGTGCTGATGGGGCTGGAAACGGCCACCGAAGGTCAGATTTTGTTGGATAATCAATCCATTGGCGACACAGCGATTGAGGACCGCGACACCAAAACCGTGGCCGACATCCAGATGGTGTTCCAGAATCCGTTCGACACGCTCAACCCCTCCATGACCGTCGGGCGGCAGATCATGCGGGCGCTCGAGATTTTCGGCATCGGCGCAAATGACGCTGAACGGCGCGACCGCATGTTGAACCTGCTGGACCTTGTCAAACTGCCCCGCGCCTTTGCTGATCGGATGCCCCGGCAGCTAAGTGGTGGGCAAAAACAAAGGGTTGGCATCGCCCGCGCCTTTGCCGGGGATGCAAGGATCGTCGTCGCGGATGAACCCGTTTCGGCGCTGGATGTGTCCGTGCAGGCGGCGGTGACCGACCTGTTAATGGAAATTCAACGCGAACATAAGACAACGCTTTTGTTCATCAGCCACGACCTGTCCATCGTGCGCTATCTGTCTGACCGCGTGATGGTGATGTATCTGGGCCATGTGGTGGAACTGGGCACAACCGATCAGGTTTTTGCGCCGCCCTACCATCCCTATACCGAGGCGTTGCTATCGGCAGTTCCGATTGCTGATACCAGCGTGCAGAAAAAACACATCGTGCTGGAAGGCGATATTCCATCGGCCATGAACCCGCCAACTGGTTGCCCGTTCCAAACGCGGTGCAACTGGAAATCCAAAGTGGCTGGCGGGCTATGCGAAAAAGAGGTGCCGCCAGTGCGGATGCTGACCGAAGGTCACCAGATTAAATGCCACCTGAGTGATGCGGATTTGTCAGATATGGAACCAGTTATTCAGATCGCAGCGGAATAAAATCAATGACTTATGGGGCGATCCTTATTCGCCCCAAATCACCCGTACATAGTTCTGCGTCTCGCGATATGGCGGCACGCCGTTGTAACGCTCAACCGCACCCGGCCCTGCATTATAGGCAGCCAGTGCCAACCGCCATGTACCGAATTTATCAAATTGCTGGCGCAGATAGCGCGCGCCGCCTTCCAGGTTCTGGGCCGGATTACTGGCATCCACACCCAGCAACCGCGCGGTGGGCGGCATCAGCTGCGCCAGCCCCATCGCGCCTTTGACGGACCGGGCATTAGGGTTCCAGCCGCTTTCCTGCTGCACAAGGCGCAAAAACAGATCCTCTGGCACGCGGTTCTTGCGCGCCGCATCGCGGGCCGTGTTCAGGTACTGGCCGCGATAGCTGCCCGTGTAAGCCGGGGTCGATCCGGGTGCCCTAGGCACTTCAACACGTGGCGGCTGCAATCGAACAGAATTGTTATATTGCTGCGATGCACGCCCATCCAACACCGACAACTGGCTTTGAAACAAGGCCGAACGTGACATCGTCGACACCTGTTCCTGCGCCATACCCGCAGAGCCCGCGCCTATCAAAGCACCTATGCAAACCGATCCAAAATAGCGCACCTGGCCCAATCCAACTTACTGTTTCACCTGCAACCTAGCCATTTTCAGCCGCGAAACCACCCCCACCGCGTAATTCACTGTTAACCTTGTGTGTCCAGTCTGTCACAAAAGCGCAAAGCAGAATCGCGGGAGGTGCCAGTATGGCCGGATCAGTGAACAAAGTTATTCTTATCGGAAATCTGGGTGCCGACCCCGAGGTGCGGACATTCCAGAACGGCGGCAAAGTGTGCAATCTGCGCATCGCCACATCCGAGAACTGGAAAGACAAAAACACCGGCGAACGGCGCGAAAAAACCGAATGGCATTCGGTGGCAATCTTTCAGGAAGGCCTCGTGCGGGTCGCAGAGCAATATCTGAAAAAAGGATCCAAGGTTTACATCGAAGGCAAGTTGCAAACCCGCAAATGGCAGGATCAATCCGGTCAGGATCGATATTCAACCGAAGTCGTTCTGAACGGCTTTGACGGCACGCTGACCATGCTGGACGGCCGCAGCGAAGGCGGCGGCGGTGGTGGTGGCAACTACGGCGGTGGTGGCGGTTATAGCGGCGGCGGGGGCAGTTCCTATGGCGGCGGCAACGACGGTGGCTATGGCGGTGGTGGTTCCCAAGGCGGTGGCGGCGGCACCGACATGGATGACGAAATCCCGTTCTAAACCATGACAGAACTGGCGCCGGAAGCAAAGATTCTGATCCTGAATGGCGGCATTCTGGCGGTGGCCTATCTGGGCATATATCCCAGCTTGGAACAAAAGACGTTGAACCGGATTATGACGATTGACGTGATCCTGTCAGCCATCGCTGTTGGGGTGGCTGGCGCACTTTTCTGGGGTAGCGGCATCCGCTTCAACATGTTGCTTTTCCAAAGCAACTGGGCAGTGTTCAGCATCCTCACACTGATGATCATGGAAATTCCGCTATTCCTGCGTTTCGCAGAAAAGCACGATATCGACCTGACCGGCGGGGATTCCTAACGTCCGGCCAGTGCATCCTCCAACACCGACAAAACAGCCTCTGACGGCACGTCGGACGTGATAAACGCCTCCCCAATGCCGCGCGCCAGAATAAAGCGCAGCTTGCCATCCAGCACTTTCTTGTCCTGGCCCATCAGACCGAGCAAAGCATCGGCATCGGGCAGGTCACCTGGGATGTCCGCGACATCCACCTTCATCCCGATGGCGCACAGATGGGCACGCACGCGGCTCGGGTCTTCCTGGCTGCACAGGCGCAGCCGGGCCGATAATTCAAAAGCCAGCGCACAGCCAATGGCGACACCTTCACCATGCAGCAGGCGGTCGGAATAGCCAGTCGCGGCCTCGAGCGCGTGGCAAAAGGTGTGACCAAGGTTCAAAAGCGCGCGATCGCCCTGCTCTGTCTCGTCCCGCTGCACGATATCCGCCTTCATCTGACAAGATCGGGTAACGGCCTGCACCCGCGCATCCATGTCACCTGCCGCCAAGGCAGGCCCATTCTGTTCCAGCCAGTCAAAGAAATCCGCATCACCCAGCAGCCCGTATTTGACCACCTCGCCATAGCCTGCAAGAAAATCGCGCGGCGTCAGCGTACCCAGCAGCGCCGTATCCGCCAGCACAAGCGATGGCTGATGAAACGCGCCAATCAGGTTCTTGCCCATGGGCGAATTGATCCCTGTCTTACCCCCGACAGAGCTATCGACCTGCGCCAAAAGGCTGGTTGGAATCTGTACGAACCGAACACCGCGACGCAGCACAGCCGCAGCGAACCCGGCCAGATCACCGATGACGCCGCCGCCGAAAGCCACAACAATATCGCCACGCTCGACCTTCTGCGCCAGCAGCCATTCAACCGTGCGTTCCAGCTCAGCCCAGCATTTCGTCGCCTCACCCGGTGGTAATGCCAATGCGCCGGATGTCAGACCCGCCGCCGCCAGCCCTGCCTGCAATGCCGCCAAATGCAAGTCGGCGACGTTTTGATCCGTCACGATACAGATATGTTTGCGACCGCCCATGGGGGCCAGAAATGCACCAACCCTTTCCAACAAACCCGGCGCAATTTCAATATCGTAGGCCCGGCCCGGCAGATCCACATGTACGGTTGCGGCAGTCATCAGCAGGGCTCCAGAATTTTGGGATGGGATTGCAGGACCTCCAGCGCGCTGGAGGTCGTATCGTCGATAGAGGCATCGCGGCGGATCGCCAGTCGCAGACCGGCCTTTGCATAAACAGGTTTGCGGGTCTGGAAAATTTCGGCCAGCGTGGCCTTGGGGTTCGCGGTGCGCAGCAGCGGGCGCGTGTCCTTGTGGCGCACCCGCGCCCATAGCGTTTCCAGATCAGCATCAAGCCACAGCGCGATGCCCATTTCGGCAATGGCATCACGATTGGCTTCCGCCAGAAAGGCACCGCCACCGGTGGACACCACGCTTGGCGGGCCAGATAACAGACGGCGCAGCACCTCGGCCTCGCGCTTGCGAAAAAACGCCTCGCCATCGCGTTCGAAGATCTCCGCAATTGTCAGGGCGGCAGCCTCCTCGATGGCACTATCGCTATCCACAAAATCAACGCCTAAACGTGCGGCCAAGGCACGCCCAATCGCCGTTTTTCCCGACCCCATCATGCCCACCAAAACCACCGTGCGGTGCAGCTGGTATCCCGCCCGATCCGTCATTTGCCGCGCCCTCCTGCCCAAGGCCGTTTGCAACCTCGCGAAAAATTAGTGAATGAATGCCGTGATCTTGCGGAAAAGACCATATATAAACACCTTCACAAGTGGCACTTAGACCACATATTCGAGGCAGTTACACGAAACGAGGTGCGGGCAATGTGGCGATTGATTAAGACATTGGTGTTTTTGATCATCCTGGCTGGTGCGGGGCTGATCGCCTACGCTTATATTGGCCCGATCTTTTTTCCGGCTGATTTTGCGGCCCCAACCCAAGAGGTAACGCAACCTGTCACGCTTGATACAAATTAAGCCCGGGCCGCTTTGCGGTCTGCTATGCGTCTTGGCGGCGCCTGTGATGGCACAGGATGGTGTGGCACCGCTATCGGCTATCGATTGGCTGTCGCAAAGCATCGAACCCGCCAAGCTGGCCGAACCGCCTGTGGCAAACGGCATTCGCACGCCCGTTGTAACGGTGACCCCGCTGGATGGACCATCCAAGGATCCAATCGGGTTGCTGCCTGCAAATGTGACCGGCCTGCCGCCATCCATCTGGTCGGCAAGTGATGAGGCGACGCTGGTCGACCTGGTCCGTGCCGAACGAGTTGAAACGCTACCGGCGATTCAGGAATTCCTACGTGTGCTGATGTTGGCAGAGGCTGATCCACCATTAGGCGCAGGCCCTGACGGCGCTCTATTTGTCGCGCGGGTGGACAAGCTGTTGGACCTTGGCGCATTGGAACAGGCCAAATCCCTGATCGAGGCCGCAGAGCCCGACACAGCCCCCCTTTTCAGGCGGTGGTTCGACGTGGCCCTACTTACTGGGACAGAGGATGAAGCCTGTGATGTGGTTAAATCTACTCCGTCCATTGCACCAACGTATTCGGCGCGAATCTTTTGTCTTGCGCGCAATGGTGACTGGAACGCCGCCGCGCTGACGCTGAATACACACCGGGTTTTGGGTGATATCAGCGAGGCCGAAGAGGCGCTGATCTCCCGCTTCCTTGACCCTGAACTTTTTGAAGGCGAACCACCGCTGGACCCGCCCGCCCGTGTCAGCCCGCTGATGTTCCGCATGCACGAGGCGGTTGGAGAACCACTAATCACCGCCAATCTGCCGCTGGCCTTTTCCCATGCAGACTTGCGCACAACAACCGCCTGGAAATCCCAGATCGAAGCGGCAGAGCGGCTGGCGCGCCATGGTGCCGTTTCCGAAAATGTGTTGCAGCGCATCTATACCGCCCGCACACCTGCCGCATCCGGCGGTGTCTGGGATCGGGCCGATGCGATCCAGCGATTTGATGTGGCCTTGCAGGCCCGTGATCCAAGGGCGCTATCGCGCGCCCTGCCCGACGCTTGGGATGCAGCACAAGAGGCCCGTGCCGAGGTGCCATTCGCGAAACTTTACGGGGCCGCGTTGCAGGATATCCCGCTTAGCGGTGACGCGGCTGACATTGCATTTCAAGTCGGGCTTTTGTCACCAGCTTACGAAACTGTCGCGCTGAACACGCGAGGGCAAGACCCGTTCCTGATCGCACTCGCCCGCGGTGTCCCACAAGAAGTGCGCGTTACGACACCCCGGTCGCTCGCGATCCAATCCGCCTTCAACGGCGCGCCAACGCCAAATGATCTGCAAACCCTTGTTGATAACGGTAAACTGGGTGAGGCGCTGCTGCGCGCCATTGCTTTGTTTCATCAGGGGTATTCTGGTGATGCAGGGTCACTGACCGATGCACTCGCACTGCTCCGCGCCGTGGGGTTAGAGGATGTGGCCCGCCGCGCCGCCCTGCAATTGATGATCCTGGACCGGGCGACATGAGCGCCGCAAACACCCCCATGGCCCGCTGGGTACAGGTGTTTCTTGAGGCGCAAGCCGCTGAACTGGACGCCGCGACCAATACACAACTGGCCTATGCCCGCGACCTGCAGAATTTCGCCGACTGGCTCGCCGATAAGGCACTGCATTATGCGACGGCAAATCGCGACCATATCGAAAGCTACCTGATCGCATGCGAGGCTGAAGGGTTGGCCAAATCAACACGGGCCAGACGGCTGTCTGCCATCAAGCAGCTTTACCGTTTCGCGTTTGAGGAAGGTTGGCGCGACGATAACCCCGCGATCCAGATCAAAGGGCCAGGCCGCGCCAAACGGCTGCCCAAAACACTTGAGATTGCGGAAGTGGACCAATTGCTGGAAGCCGCGTGCAACAGCAAACGCGACGCGCTTCGCAATACATGCCTGATGGAACTGCTTTATGCCACAGGCATGCGGGTGACTGAATTGGTCAGCCTGCCTGTCTCTGCCACACGGGGCGATCCGCGCATGTTGTTGGTGCGGGGCAAAGGTGGCAAAGAACGGCTTGTGCCATTGTCACCCCCGGCCCGCGCTGCACTGGCGGCCTATCTGGCCGAGCGGGATGCGAATGAAGATGCCGCGCGCCAAAAGGGCAAACCGGCATCGAAATTCCTGTTCCCATCGCGCGGTGCAGCGGGGCACATGACGCGGCAGCGGTTCTTTTTGCTAATCAAGGAATTTGCCGTCGCGGGCGGTGTTTCACCTGACAAGGTCACGCCGCACACATTGCGCCACGCCTTTGCCACGCATCTTTTAGCTGGCGGTGCTGATCTGCGATCAATCCAGACCATGCTGGGCCATGCTGACGTGGCGACTACGGAAATCTACACTCATGTGCTGGATGCCCGGTTAAAGGAACTGGTTTTGGAACATCACCCTTTGGCCAAGTCTTGAAGCCCGCCCGCGCACACCCCATAAATACATCGTCTTTATGTGAAAGCCTCTGATGGAACCTACGATCTCTGACGCTGCCTTTTGGATCACGGCTGGCGCCATTCTTGTTTTGCTTGTGCTGTCGGGGTTCTTCTCTGGCTCTGAAACGGCATTGACGGCGGCGTCACGCGGCAAGTTGCGGACGGCCGCCGATAAAGGCTCCAAAGGCGCCGAACGCGCGCTGAAAATTACCGAAGACAATGAACGGCTGATCGGGTCGGTCCTGTTGGGCAATAACGTCGTCAACATTCTGGCGACGTCGCTGGCCACCGCGGTGCTGACACAGCTGTTCGGGCAGAACGGCGTGGCGGCGGCCACATTGATCATGACCCTGCTGGTCCTGATCTTTGCTGAGGTGCTACCAAAAACCTTTGCGATCACCTACCCCGAAACTGTGGCGTCAACAGTTGCAGCGCCAATCGGGTTGGTGGTCAAGGTGTTTGCGCCCATCGTAACCGCCGTGCGCTATCTGGTGCGCGGTGTGCTGTTCCTTTTTGGTGTCCGCACCGACCCCGATAGCCATATCCTCGCCGTGCGCGAAGAAATCGCCGGGGCGTTGTCGCTGGGCCATTCCGAAGGGATCGTTGAAAAAGAGGATCGCGACCGCATCCTTGGCGCGCTCGACTTGAATGACCGTACCGTGGAAGAGGTCATGCTGCACCGTTCCGGGATCGAAATGGTAGATGCCTCCATGCCAGTCGAGGATATCCTTTCCCAAATCCTGACCAGCCCCCACACCCGCCTGCCCCTGTTCCGGGACGATCAGGAAAACATCATTGGGGTGATCCACGCCAAGGACCTGTTGCGCGCGATGCATAAACTGCTGGCGGGTGGCAACGCCAAAGGGCTGGCTGCCTTTGACGTAACCAAAGTCGCGATGGAACCGTATTTCGTGCCCGAAACCACCACGCTTGATGATCAGATGCGCAATTTTCTCAAGCGCAAGACGCATTTTGCGCTGGTGGTTGATGAATATGGCGGGCTGCAAGGTCTGATCACGCTGGAAGACATCCTGGAGGAAATCGTGGGCGAGATCGCCGATGAATTTGATGATGACGCCGCCGACCAAATATCGCCAACCAGCGATGGGGCGTATGTGGTCGATGGCGGCATGACCATCCGTGACCTGAACCGAGCGCATGACTGGAACCTGCCCGATGATGAAGCCAACACCGTCGCCGGTGTGGTTATTCACGAGGCACAGATGATTCCGGTCGAAGGACAGGTATTTTCGTTCCACGGCTTCCGGTTCGAAGTCGTTGATAAGGACCAAAACAGAATTGCGACCCTGAAAATCCGCAAACTCTGATATTTTGCCCGCTGCTATCAACGGCGCGCGTCGTCATTCCTTGCCAACATTGGCAAGATCAAACCCCACTGCGTCTTCTGCGGTGGGCCGGACGGGGCGAAACCGAGTTTCTTATAAACGGCTATCGCCCGTGCGTTGTCTGGGTGCGGATCGGTCGCGATCACGGGTGCCCCTTCAGCAAAGAGCACCTGCATTCTTGCGCCGATAAACGCTGATCCATGCCCAATGCCGACCATTTCGGGGTCTCCGATATATTGGTCAATGCCGCGCGCGCCCTCCGGAAGACCGGCAAAGTGATGATCCTCCCAACCGTGAACGGTATAGTCCTGCATGAACGCAAATGGCCGTTCGGCAACCGAGACGATCCAGCGTGCGACACGCGGGTCGGCGAGGTCTGTTGCATCATAGGGTTCGTCGGCGTCCCACCATTCGCTGACATGCGGGTACGACTGCCATTGCTTGAGCAAGGCAAGATCGTCCAACGTCGCCTTGCGAAAACGATATTGATCGGCTGTCACCATGTGAACAGTTTAGCAGATCACCAGCCGATCCGTATCGGTTCGAACCGAGAAGCTACCGCATCCCGGTCATAAATACGAACCAGCGTCTTGGCGCGCCGTATCACCGATAGTAGAGCGACTGACCGTTATGGAAGACCTGCACTTTTGACGGATCGGCCGCCATGCGGACGGATTTGCCGCGTAAATCTGCGTGGATACCGGGCAGTTTTCCGATAATCGCATCATTGTCGGCCACCTTGTCGAAATAAAGCAATGTAACCTCGCCCAGTGCTTCGGTGATATTCACCTTGCCCTCAAAGGCGTATTCGTCACCGGTGGTTTCAACCATATCCTCGGGACGAATGCCGATATTCACCTTCAGACCCTTGTCTGCTGCCTGTGTGGGCACGGCGGACTTTGCCATCCCACCACCATTCAGCTTGATGGTGGTCTGTTCACCGGTCTCAACAATTTCACCGCTTAACAAATTCATGGCCGGTGAACCGATGAACTGGGCCACGAATTCATTTTCGGGACGTTCATAAAGCTCCAACGGGGACCCCACTTGCGCGATCCCTTTATTCGCCAGCACCACAATGCGGCTGGCCAATGTCATCGCCTCGACCTGGTCGTGGGTGACATAAATCATCGTGCTTTCGGGCATCGATTCCTTAAGCTGAGCAATCTCAATCCGCGTGGCGACACGCAGTGCGGCATCAAGGTTCGAAAGTGGTTCATCAAACAGATAGACCTTTGGGTCGCGCACGATCGAGCGGCCAATCGCAACCCGCTGACGCTGACCGCCTGACAAAGCCTTTGGCAGTCGGTCCAGATATTCATCCAATTGCAGGATCGTGGCGGCACGGTTGACGGCCTCGTCAATTTCCTTGGGTGATTTCTTGGCCAGTTTCAGCGCGAATGACATGTTATCGCGCACCGTCATATGCGGATAAAGCGCATAAGACTGGAACACCATCGCGATGCCGCGCTGTGCGGGTGGCACATCGTTCACAAGCTGCCCGTCAATTTCCAACGTACCGCCGGTGATCTTTTCCAGTCCGGCAATCATCCGCAGCAGCGTGGATTTCCCGCAGCCAGATGGGCCAACAAACACGATCAACTCGCCCTGTTTGATATCCAGATTAATGTTTCTAAGCACATCTACCGTGCCACCGTAGGTCTTGGCGACATCCACCAGTTTCAGATCAGCCATGTCTCACTCCCCTTTTATTGCTTCAGCGCGAGGCAGACTTGCCACGGCCCAAGATGTAATCTGCCATCCGCCGACACATGGGCGCTGCCCAATTCGGCCCCGATGGGTGTCCAATTGCCGTCCGGCAGGTCGAAATCGGATGGTGTTTCACTCACGTTGAACGCGCAGAAAATCGTCTGATTATCTGCGGAGCGGGTGAAGTACACTACATCGCCCTTGGCCTTTACGCCGTCATGGGCGCCCACACTGATCGCAGGATGCGACGTCCGAAACGCAATGGCCTTGCGGTAATGGTGCAGCAAGGCGCCGGGCTCATCCTCTTGTGCGGCGACGGACAAATGTAAATGCTCCGACGCGACAGGCAACCACGGTTTGGCTGCCGAAAAGCCGCCATTCTGGTTACTTGGCTCCCATGGGATGGGCGTGCGGCAACCATCGCGGCCCTTGAACTCTGGCCAGAATTCAATGCCGTATGGGTCCTGCAGGTCCTCAAACGCGACATCTGCTTCGGGCAGGCCCAGTTCTTCGCCCTGATACAGACAAACAGAACCGCGCAGGCACATGATCAGCGTGGCAAACATCCGTTGGGCCGCAGGCGGCAGATCCCAGCGGCTGGCATGGCGCATCACGTCGTGATTGGAAAAGGCCCAACAGGCCCAACCATCTGCGGCAACCTCATCGACATGGTTCATCACGGTGACGATCCGGTCGGCAGTTGGTTGATCCTTGGCCAGAAATTCAAAGGCGTAACACATCTGCATCAGATCATCGCCTGCGGTGTACTGGCCCATGATCTCTAGCCCAAGTTGGGCATCGCCAACCTCGCCCACGGCCGCAGCACCGTAAGGTTCCATCACAGCGCGCAAGCGCGCCAGAAACTTCACATTGTCCGGGTGGTTCTTGTCGTAAAGATGTTCCTGATGGTTATACGGGTTCACCGATGGCGCGATTGTTGCGTTGCGCTGGTCGGGAGGCAGGCCGGGATTGTCGCGCAATTCTGCGTCATGCATATAAAAATTGATCGTATCAAGCCGGAACCCGTCACACCCTCTGTTCAGCCAGAACCGGGCCACATCCAGCAGCGCGTCCTGCACGGCGGGTTCGTGAAAGTTCAGGTCAGGCTGCGACACCAGGAAATTATGCAGATAATACTGTTCGCGGCGCGCATCCCATTGCCAGGCTGAACCGCCAAAGATCGACAGCCAGTTATTGGGCGGCGTGCCGTCAGGCTTTGGATCAGCCCAGACATACCAATTGGCGCGGTCATTATCGCGGTTGGCACGGCTTTCAACGAACCATGGATGCTGATCGCTGGTATGGCTCAACACCAGATCAATCATCACGCGGATGCCAAACCGGTGCGCCGTTTCGACCACGGCATCAAAATCCGCCAATGACCCGAACATCGGATCGACGTCGCAATAATCGCTGACGTCATAGCCAAAATCTTTCATCGGCGACATGAAGAAAGGCGAAATCCAGATCGCGTCAACCCCAAGCGAGGCGATGTAAGGCAGGCGCTGGACGATGCCCAAAAGGTCACCTATCCCGTCGCCATTGCTGTCCTGAAAGCTGCGCGGATAGATCTGATAGATCACCGCGCCGCGCCACCAGTCCTTGTCTAGGCCCAACTCGGGCGTCGTGGCCAGGTTCGTGTTCATCGCCGTTCTTTCCTGTCGCTCTGCCCGTCCCGGACTTGATCCGGGACCTCTACCGGGCCGCTTGGTTGAGGTCCCGGATCAAGTCCGGGACGATTGTCACTACTTTACCGACCCTGCCAGCAGGCCCCGGACAAGGTATTTTTGCATCGCAAAGAACACCGCGAGCGGCACCGCAATCGACACAAAGGCCGATGTCGCGAGGATTTCCCAATCCCCCCCACGCGTGCCCAACAACTCGACAATTTGCTTGGTCATCACCGTGGTTTGCCCAGATGCATCAATCAGGAAAACCAGTGCCACCAGCAGGTCGTTCCATGTCCACAGGAACTGGAAGATCGCAAAGGACGCGAGCGCCGGGAAAGACAGCGGCAGAATGATCTTGGTGAAGATCTGGAAATCCGTCGCCCCGTCTACCTTGGCGTTTTCGATGATATCGCGTGGCAGACCGACCATATAGTTACGCAGCAGATAGATGGCGAGCGGCAGGCCAAAACCGGTATGGGCCAGCCAAACCCCCAGATACCCTTTGCCGATCCCAATCGCGTTATGCAGTGATAACAGCGGGATCAGCGCGAGTTGCAGCGGCACAACCAACAGTCCAACCACAATCGCAATCAGGATCGCGCGCCCCGGAAAGTCCATCCAGGCCAGCGCATAAGCCGCAAAAGCCGCAATCAGGATCGGAATGATCGTTGCCGGGATCACCACGGTCAGCGTGTTAAAGAACGCCTTGGCCATCCCTTCGGAGTTGTTTTCATCAAACAAAACAAAGTTATAGTTCTGCAATGTGAAATCAGGCGGGGTGGTCGCATCAACAAAGACACGCTGGGCACGCCCGCTGATCTGATCATCGTCGCCCTCCCAGACATAAGTCCCGTCAGCGTTCAGGGTGAACGTCTCTCCATCGCCCAAATCAGCCGTGTCGCCGGGCGCATTGGCACCAAGGTTCCGGCTGGATGTGCCCCATGCGGTCATTTCACCGCCAAAGGCTTCCTCACCAAAGATATTGCCCTCGACCATGTAGCGGCCATTGCCCAGATCGACCCGGTTATCATCAGGATCAGCAGCCCGAATTTGCAATGTCTGCTCTGACGCAAAAAGTGATGACCACCAACCCGACGCAGTGATCTGATCACCGGTCCGGAAAGACGATACAAACAAGCCAAGCGTCGGGAACAGCCACAGCAGCACCAACAGCACGACCGAGATATTCAGCGCCCAGACAACGATGGGCTTTCTTCCAGCAATCGCATCCATCAGCGCATCTCCTTACGAGCATTATAGACGTTCCAGACCAGGATCGGCGTCACCATCAGCATGATGATCATCGCTGACGCGGACCCCATGCCCCAATCATTGGCGCGGAACAGTTTGTCATACATGTAATTGGCAAGAACCTGCGTTTCCCATTGGCCGTTGGTCATCGCAAACACGATGTCGAACACCTTTAGCGTCGCAATGGTGATCGTGGTCCAAACCACGACGATGGTGGACATGATCTGCGGTATCTTGATCTTGAAGAATATCTGGAACGGGTTGGCCCCGTCGATAATCGCGGCTTCCACGGTTTCCTCGGGAATACCACGCAAGGCTGCCGACAGGATCACCATGGCAAAGCCGGTCTGGATCCAAATCAGAACTACCATCAGGAACAGGTTATTCCAGAACGGGATTTGCAACCATTGCTGCGGCTCCGCCCCACCAAATACCAGATAAAGATGGTTCAGAATGCCAATCTGGGCCACATCCTCAGGACGGGCTTCGTAGACCAGTTTAAAGATCACGGCGGCGCCAACAAAGGAGATCGCCATAGGCATAAAGACGATGGATTTCGCGATATTGCCCCAGCTCAGTCGATCTGTCAGCTGCGCAGCCAGCAGGCCAAACCCGGTCGCTGCCGCAGGCACAATGATGAGCCAGAGAACGTTGTTTTTCATCGCCTCGATGAATTTCGGTTCTGCGAACATCTTGCTGTAGTTGTCGAACCCGACAAAGCCGAACTCATTGCCCGGAAGGCGCTCCAGAAAACTCAGCCGCAATGTCGCGACCACGGGGTAAGCCAGATAAAGACCCAAGGCGATGATGGCGGGCAGCAAAAACAGCCATGGCCGGATCATGTTCGCCCGGTTGATGTTGCGTCCTGCATTCGGCCCTTCGGCCTTGAACAACACCTTATCGAGAAACAGATTTGCGGAATAGAAGTAGCCGACACAGCCGCCTACGCCGATAACAATTGTCAATAAACCTTGCAGTGCTGGATGCATGGCTTCCTCCCCCCGTCGCTATGTATCACGTGCGGCAATACGTTCTGCCGCCTGATTGTTCGGACGGGCCACCGTCCGAACATTTCTTATGCATTTGCGATAGAAGTCGCGCCTACTTTGCAGCATCCCAGCTGGACTGAATAGCAGCAGCGACATCTTCGGCAGATGTCCCACCAACATAGTCAACCATACCTGTCCAGAATGAACCCTGACCAACGGCACCGGGCATCAGGTCAGATGCGTCGAACCGGAACGTTGTGGCGTTCAGCAGAATCTCACCCTGACCACGCAGAACACCATCTTTGTAGGTGTCCAGATTGACACCAGTATGTGGCGTCAGGAACCCGGTCTGGGCCATCATCACCTCATGCGCGATCGGCAGCTTTAGGTAGTCAACAAACGCAGTTGTTGCATCAGATGCCTGTGTGACAGCCATCAACGTACCACCGCCCAGAACTGGTTTACCCAGATCTTTTTCTTCAAATGCCGGGAAGTAGAAGAAGTCGGCATCTTCGCCCACGACCACGTCATCGGGGAAGAACGCGCTGGCGAAGGACGCCTGACGGTGCATGTAGCACTGCGGCGGGGATGAGAACATGCCAGTCGGGCTGTCGCGGAAATCGGTGGACCCTACGGCGGCAGAGCCACCAGCGACCATGTCGTCATTCCGGGCAAACATGCCAAAGGTTTCAATTGCTTCAAGCACCTTTGGATCGTTAAACGGGATCTCGTTGGACACCCACTGGTCATAGACTTCAGGCGCCTGTGTGCGCAGCATGATGTCTTCGACCCAATCGGTCGCTGGCCAACCTGTTGCGGGACCGGACCCCAGACCAATGCACCAAGGCGTTTCGCCATCTGCGATGATCTGCTCGGACAGTGCAATCAAATCTTCCATGGTTTCAGGCACTTCATAGCCCGCGTCTTCGAAGTTTTCCGGGCTGTACCAGACCAGCGACTTCACATTGACGTTGTAAAAGAAGCCATAGAACTGATCTTCGCCAGAGGCGTCTGCATATGTGCCAAGGTCAACCCATGAAGGGCCAGCGGCATAGTTTTCCGCAACCCAGCTTGCCATATCGCCACCCAGCGGGTCCAAAAGACCGCGTGATGCCAGATCAGCAGCCAGACCAGGCTGTGGGAAAACGGCGATGTTCGGGGGTGAACCTGCCTCAGCGTCGATCACGATCTGCTGCTCGAAACCGTCAGACCCTGTGTAGGTCACATTGGCCCCTGTCGCATCGACGAAATAAGCAATTGCGGAACGGAAGATATCATCTTCCGGCGCCAACCATGGGCCAAAGACCGTCACGCTTTGCCCGCTCAGGTCAGGGGCATTTTCCGCCCACGCATTGTAGCTGTCCCAGCTGAAGTCACCTTCGCCGGGTGTAAAAGCAAGGTGGCCGTCAGCCTGCGCCGCACCGGCAGTCAGGGCAATCGCGGCCACACTGGCATAGAGTTTCACTGTCATTTTGTTCCTCCCAATCACGCTGCGTCAGCGTGTCTCCTCATGATTCCACAAGCTGTGCAACCCACTATATCACCCGCGCGATGGAATCATACCCAAAGCGCTTTGGATGGGGACACCTTTCATGAACGCGCGGCATCTGTCAACAGAACGCGGAAGTTTGTAAAAAACGCTTGGATTTCTACAATTCAAAGGTTACTGAAACGATTACGGTGACAATCGGCGACGACATCGCGATAGTTGACGGGGATGCGTTTGAAAGCGCTTTGACTGACAGAAGAGTATATGAACCTCAAGGAACTCTCTCAAGAACTGGGACTTAGCCAAACCACGGTCAGCCGTGCCCTGAACGGCTATCCAGAGGTGAGCGCGGCCACACGCAAGCGTGTCGAAGAGGCGGCGCAAGCTTTCAATTACCGGCCCAGCACCCGCGCCAAAGGCCTTGCAACAGGTCAGGCGCTTGCCATCGGTCACGTTATCCCAGTGTCCAGCAAACACGAGATGGTAAACCCGATCTTTGGTGACTTCATCGCAGGCGCGGGCGAAACTTATGCACGGCAAGGATATGAAATGATCCTGTCCATCGTTGATGATGACAACGAAGAACAGATTTATCGCGGCCTGAAATCGCGCCGTGCCGTTGATGGCGTCATCGTCCACGGGCCGCGTATGGATGACGATCGGCTGCCTTTGCTGCATGAATTGCAGATGCCCTTTGCCGTGCATGGTCGCGCCTCGGGCAGCACCACGCCTTACACGTGGCTCGACGTCAATAACCGCAGTGCATTTGAGCGGGCAACAAACTTCCTTCTTGATCTGGGGCATCAACGGATCGCCTTGATCAACGGGCTTGAGGTGATGGATTTCGCGCATAGGCGTAGGACCGGCTACGAAGATGCGTTGACGGGCCGCGGCATCGCCATTGATCCCGCGCTGATGCGTTCAGGCGAAATGACCGAAGTTTTCGGCTATCAAACAACCCGAGACATGCTGGATCAGGATGATGCGCCGACCGCTATCGTCGCCTCTTCGCTGATCTGCGCATTGGGGGCGCGGCGCGCTATCGAGGAACGCGGGCTTGTGATGGGCAAGGACGTGTCGATCATCACCCATGATGACGCATTATCCTACCTGCAAAACGGCGATGAAATTCCGATTTTTACCGCAACACGCTCTTCTGTGCGTGAAGCCGGACGCAGACTGGCAATGATGTTGCTTGATACGGTCGCTGACCCGGGCCGCCCGCCACAACACGTCCTGCTCGAAGCGGAACTGATGGTCGGTGGATCAACCGGCCCTGCCCCGCGAAAGGATTAAGAATGGACTTCAATCGCACTGATTTTCCAGACGGTTTCCTGTTTGGTGCAGCCACTGCCGCCTATCAAATCGAAGGGCATGGGTTTGGCGGCGCCGGGCCAACTCACTGGGACACATTCGCCGCGACACCCGGCAACGTGATCCGCGCAGAAGATGGGGCGCTGGCCTGTGATCACTATCACCGCTTTGCCGAAGATCTTGATCTGCTGAAAGACGCAGGCATGGATGCCTACCGGTTTTCCACCTCGTGGGCGCGAGTGATGCCCGATGGGCAAACTGTCAATCCTGAGGGTCTCGATTTCTACGACCGACTTGTTGATGCGATGTTGGAGCGGGGTCTGAAGCCATTTCAGACGCTTTATCATTGGGAACTTCCATCGGCATTGGCCGACAAGGGCGGATGGACCAACCGCGATACCACACATTATTTCGGCGATTTCACAGATGCGATCACTGACCGGATCGGCGACCGGGTCCATGCCATTGCGACCATCAACGAACCGTGGTGCGTCAGCTTTCTATCGCATTTTCTGGGCCACCACGCGCCCGGTCTGCGCGATATCCGGGCCACAGCACGCGCGATGCATCATATCAATCTGGCGCATGGCGTGGCCATGTCGCGCCTGCGCGAAAAGGGCATGAAGAACTGCGGCGTGGTGCTGAATTTCGACCATACTAGCCCGGCTGATACGTCCCCCGCAGCAGCCGAGGCCGCCAACCTGCAAGACGCGATCATCAACCGTTGGTTCGTTGAGGCGATTGCAAAAGGCACCTACCCGCAAGAGGTGCTGAACGGCTTTGGTGACCATATGCCTGACGGCTGGCAAGATGACATGGCGCAGATCAGCCAACCCATCGACTGGCTTGGTGTGAACTATTACACCCGCCATCAAATGGCAGCCGATCCCAGCGCGCCATGGCCAGCAATGAAAACCGTACCTGGGCATTTGGCTACAACGCAGATGGATTGGGAAATCTATCCGGCCGGACTGCACCATTTTCTGACCCGCATAGCACAGGATTATGTGGGGGATATGCCGCTTTATGTCACCGAAAACGGTATGGCCTGGGATGACAGGGTCGAAAACGGTGCGGTCTATGACCCTGAACGAATGCAATTCGTGTCTGACCATTTTCTGGCCGCCAAACAGGCCATCGCCGACGGCGCGAATGTGCAGGGGTTCTTTTACTGGTCACTGCTGGATAATTACGAATGGGCGTTTGGCTATGAAAAACGGTTTGGCATCGTGCATGTCGACTTTGACACCTTGAAGCGCACGCCGAAAGCATCCTATCACGCGCTCAAACGCGCCATCGCGCACTAAGGAAAGCTATGGGCCACCCCAAAGACAAATACGCACTTGTCGCCGATATCGGTGGCACGAACACCCGTGTTGCGCTTGCCGATGGGCGCAGCATTGTGGATGGCACGATCCGGCGCTATCGCAACAGCGATTTTCCGGGTCTTGAGGCCGTATTGCGGCGGTACATCGCAGATGAAGACGGTGTTGACCCGATTGCTGCATGTGTCGCCGTCGCAGGCCCAGTCCGCGACGGACGGGCGACGATGACCAATTTGGACTGGGCTATTGACAAAGACACACTGATCCGTGCCACCCGTGCGGAAACGGTCGCCATCCTCAATGACTTACAGGCGCAGGGTCATGCGTTGGGACATATTGCGCCCGAAAACATCCGCACCATTCTTGACGGGCCGGAGGGGCAGCCAAATGCCGCGAAGCTCGTCGTTGGTATCGGCACGGGCTTTAACGCAGCCCCGGTCTATGATCTTGAACAAGGCCGGATCGTCACCCCCTCTGAAAGCGGCCATGCCAATTTGCCGATCAGGACAGAACGTGAATTGCGGCTATGTCAATTTGTGTCCACCGCACATGGTTTTCCGGCGGTCGAGGATGTTTTGTCAGGTCGCGGTCTGGAACGTGTTTATGCGTTTTTGGGACACGAGGCAGATGACCCGCGCGAACGCGCCGCCAAGGACATCATGGGAGCCTGCGCAGATGGCGGCGACCCACGCGCCGACGATGCAGCGCAGCTATTCACCCGGATCCTTGGCACCGTTTGTGGCAACCTGTCATTGATCCAATTGCCCTTTGGCGGGGTCTACCTTGTTGGCGGTGTCGCGCGGGCGTTTGCCCCACATTTGACCCACTTTGGGTTTGGTGAAGCCTTCCGTGACAAAGGCCGGTTTGCAGGTTTCATGGGCAATTTCGCAGTCCATGTCATCGAAGATGATTATGCCGCCCTGACAGGTTCGGCCGCGCATCTACATGGCCTGATGGGCGGGTAACGCCACCGATCAGGCCGACACCAAACGTTCCTGCAATTGCCCCTGCACCGTCTGGGTGAGTGCATTGAGCGAAAATGGTTTTGGCAGGAAGACCGAGTTGGCGATCCGTGATTGTTCGTCGCCAAACGCGTCCTCTGCGTATCCGGACACAAAAACAACCTTGGTATCAGGCCGCGCTTTCAGCGCTTCGCGCACCCATGTCGGGCCATCCATACCCGGCATGATGACGTCAGTCACAAAGATGTCGACGTTCAGTTCGTCATCCTTGAGCATCGCAAGCGCGGCCTCCGCGCAATCAGCTTCCAGCACAGTGTAGCCGCGCAACCGCAGCGCGCGCGAGGCAAAGGCACGTACCGGTGCTTCATCCTCAACCAACAGAACAACGCCGTCAGCTTCACTGCTAATCGGCTCAGGCCCTCTTACGGGTACGTCCAGCGGTTCTGCCACTGGCAGATCATAGCTTGGGAACAGCAATGAAAACTGCGTGCCTCGATCGACTTCACTTTCCGCAAAAATATAACCTCCGGTCTGTTTGACGATCCCGTAAGCCGTGGACAGACCAAGGCCAGTCCCCTCACCTGTGCGCTTGGTTGTATAAAAAGGCTCAAAAATTTTGGGCAGTTTTTCCGGCGGAATGCCGTGGCCCTCATCGGTGACCCTGACGACAACATATTCGCCAGGGGGCACCACTGCCCGATCCTTGACCATCTGCGATTTCAGGATCAGGTTTTCGGTCATCACCTTGATCTCGCCACCCTTGGGCATCGCATCCCGCGCATTGACAACCAGATTCATCAAAACCTGTTCCAGCTGGCGTTTATCAGCCTTGATCTGGGCCAAGGCCGGATCATGGTTCAGCGACAGGGTCACCTTTTCACCAACAAGACGGTTCAGCAGATGGGTCAAATCGGACAAGGTATCGCGTAAATCAATGATCTCGGGCTGCAGGTTCTGTTTGCGCGAATAGGCCAAAAGCTGACCCACAAGACTGGCCGCACGATTGGCATTTTGATGGATTTGGATCAGGTCGCTATAGTTCTGATCCCCCTCGTCGTGACGCAATAACAACAGGTCACAATGGCCGGAAATCGCCGTCAGCAGGTTGTTGAAATCATGGGCAACCCCCCCGGCCAATTGACCGATCGCCTGCATCTTCTGACTCTGGACAAACTGGGCTTCCAACGTCTTCAACTCAGTAACATCATTCAGCACCGCGATCAGCCGCATATCTGTTTGATCACCCGATATATTCAGGGTCACCTGCACGAATGTATCCTGATTTTCGCTACGTCCCCGCAAGAATTGCGAGATGTTGCCGCCCCTGCCCTCTGCTGCTTCCCGCAACCAGTCATTAATTGGGCGACCCAGACCATCCAGCAAATCCGCAACCCGTTTGCCAGTTGTGTCATCAACCCGCAAAAGCTGCCTTGCTTCCCGGTTGGAGGCGAGCACATCGCCATCAGGCGATATTTTCATCAGTGGAACAGGCAGATCCTCAATCGCGTCCCAGCCCGCGTTGAACAAACGCGGCGCTGCTGCCGCACTTTCGGGCAACAGATAAATCTCGCGATCACCGTCGCGCCCATCCAGAACGGCAACCATCGCACTAACCTGTCCGGCCAATGTGCTGACGGTATGCACCTCACCACTGCGCAATGGGGTCTCCGTGATCACCTCTGAAAGGGTCGCAGGGCTGGCCCCCAGCATGGCGCGGGCCGCAGCATTCAACGTGGTAACATTACCATTTGGCCGCACCGTCATCTGCGGCAGGGCGCAACCCTGATCGCTACTCTTATGTGCGTTCCCCGCATCACCAAGATCATCAAGCCGCCACAAGAGCTGGTCATCGCTGATCCGTGACACGGCCAACCGGAAATGCCCTTGACGGGTGACGATATCCTCTTTGCAAACCCCCTTTTCATGCAGGGCTGCCTGCAACCGCGACAGCAAGGCATCGGGGCTTGCCATGATCGTACCCAGAACAGATGCCATCGGCTGACCAGCAACCTCGCCAAATCGGCTGGCGCCAACCTTGTTGACGTGGCGCACGTCATACGTGTCATCGGTCAAAAAGGCTGCATCGGCATCCTGAGCGATCAAAGCCCGGGCGGCAATACCCAGACCGAAGCCCCGGCGATAACCAAAATGTCGTTTTAACTGCAGGCCAATGCCGAGCAGCAGAAGGATACAACCAGCAATCAACAAGCCCATACGAGGACCAGCCGACCCGATCAAAACGGCCAGCACGAAACATGGCACCGCCAGCCCAACAAGAAGATATGGCAACCGCATATACACAGGTCTGACCCCGGACGGCATTTCGAACGATTGATCAGTCGGCACTAAGAAACCTCTATCCCGCTTATCATACAGCCTTACCGCATCAAAGATTAACCAAAGCTTAAGGAAGATTATCTCAATTAAAGAAACAATCCCAGGTTGCTGAATTGCGGCCATGAAGATGGCATTTCGATCCGGGAAAATCAGATCGAGAGTTTGGCTAAAACGATGGGGACCTTTGGTTCCTATTCTGCCTTTACAGCATTGAACATAAACAGTGTTTCACCCTCGATCCTGTAGCCATTGATCAGGGTTCTTGCCCGATCACTCGTCAACCACATCTCAAGCGATGCAGCGGCGTCTGATTTGACATGAGGATGACGGGCCGAGTTCACGGGCAGATAGGCATATTGATTAAATAGCACCGGATCGCCGGCGAAAAGCAGGGCCAGATCCCCCTTGTTTCCAAAGTTTAGCCAACTGGCCCGATCCGCAAGAATATAGGCGTTCAGACTTGATGCGGTGTTCAGGCTTGCGCCCATGCCTGCACCGACTGCCTTGTACCAGTCACCAAAATCAGCGGTATTATACCCGGCAGCGTCCCATAGCGCGCGTTCTTTCTTATGTGTGCCGCTATCATCTCCGCGACTGACAAATGCTGCCTCAGCCTGCGCAATGGCCGTCAGAGCATCGTCCGCTGCCCCGGCCCCAGCTATCGCCGCATCGTCAGAAGATGGCCCAACGATGACAAAATCATTATACATTATCTCGCGCCGGTGGGTACCGAAGCCTGCCTCGACAAAGGCTTCTTCCGCAGATTTTGAATGTACAAGGATGGCGTCAACATCACCCGCCTCACCCAGTCGCAGGGCCTGACCGGTCCCGACAACAAGCAGTTGCACGTCCAACCCAATATCGCGCGCAATGGCAGGCAGCAAAACCTCTGACAGGCCGGAATTATGAAAGCTGGTCGTGACAGCCATCTTCATGGTCTCAGCGGTGGCTGTGCCCCCCAAAACCGTGGCTAAAACTGCAAGCATGCGGATCATTCGACGATATCTCCATTCAGGAATGCAACCGCTTCCGGGCTGGAAGGTGCTGCAAAAAACGTTTGCGCAGAGCCGTAATCGTTGATCTGGCCCCTCAACAGGAAGAGTACGTCGCCGGCAAGCCGTCTGGCTTGACCTAGATCATGTGTCGTCATGATTATGCGCGTGCCCGACCGTTGAACATCCAAGAGCAAGCTTTCAATCTCTCGGATGGATCGCCCATCCAGATTTGCACACGGTTCATCCAGAAACAGCACGGCAGGGTCACGGATCAGCGCGCGCGCAAGGGCCAGTTTCTGTTTCTCGCCACCGGACAGACGCGGCGCAGGTTGATCAAGCATCTTTGCAAGCCCGATCTTCGTGGCCCAATATGTCACACGGTCATTCGCCTCCGCCCGGCCCTTGCCAGCTAGCGACAATGGAAAGATGAGGTTTTGGCGGACGGATCGGCGCAGCATGATCGGGCTTTGAAAGACATAAGCCTGCTGCTGGCGGGCGACGTGCTCCGGAACGCCCCAATCGACCTGGCCCTGCGACAACCGCTCGACACCATGCAGCGTCTTTAGCAGGGTCGTCTTCCCTGCCCCGTTTGGCCCAATAACAATCGTGCATCCATCCGGTGCCATTTCATGATTGACGGGGCCAAGGATCGTTTTGCCCCGTCGTTGCACAACGACATCCTGCAATCTGGCGGCCATGTTTTCTACCATCTGCCTTCACGCTCCGTACGGGACAGGACGTGGATGCCGAAATTCACGACCAGCGCCAAGCCAATCAGGACAAAGCCCAGCCCCAATGCCAGCGCAAAATCGCCCTTGCCGGTTTCAAGGGCGATGGCCGTCGTCAGCACACGGGTCGCATGATCAATATTGCCCCCCACAATCATGATCGCACCAACCTCGCCAATAGCGCGACCAAATCCGGCCAGCGACGCCGTCAACAGCGCACGCCGACCATCAAAGATCAGCGTCTTGATCCGTTGCCAGTTACTTGTGTTCAGCGAAATCAGCAGGTCGTGGTATTCGGCCCACAATTCGCGCATTGCCTGATGGGTGATCGAAGCGATCAAGGGCGTAATGATGATGACCTGCGCAATGATCATCGCTGTCGGCGTGAACAGCAGCCCCAAAACCCCGAACGGGCCAGAACGGGACAGCAGCAAATAAACGATCAGCCCCACCACAACCGGCGGCAACCCCATCAACGCATTCAAGACAGCAATCACCGCACGGCGAAACCGAAACCGGCGGATGGCCAACCATGTGCCCAGCGGCAGTGCAATGATCGATGCAATCACCAGCGCAGACAGGCTCACCTGAAGCGACCGCAACGTGATCTCGACCAGATCACGGTCAAACGTCACAAGAAGCCAGAAAGCGGCCTGCAGGCCGGACCAGATATCAGTCATAATCGGGTAAGCCTTAGCCGCGCTGTGGCGTTAGTTATCGAGCCTGACAGACGCGCTTGATCCACGTTCCTGGCTGGAAAATCCGACATTGGCCAAGATCAGATCGGCGCTTACGGCGATCAAGGCGGTTACGACAAAGGCGGCCAACATGGCTTTCATTTCAGTTCTCTCCCGATGTGCCAGCTTGGCGCAGATAGTTGATTAAATCAGCACGGTCATCCTGACCGGCAATACGTTGCATCGGCATCTTGGTCCCCGGAATATAGTGATCCGGGCCTTGCGCAAACAAAGCATCAATTGTGTCATCTGACCAGACGATATCTGACCCAAGCAGCGTGTCTGAATAGGTATAATCGCTGACAGTCCCGGCCCGTCTGCCAAAAAGGTTGTGCAGGCTTGGCCCCGCCCTGCGCGCGCTGCCTTGCGTCAAGGTATGGCAGATGGAACATTTACGTTTGAACTGTCGCTCACCGTTGCCCATGGTCTCGGGGTCGCGCAGAAAACTCTGCTCTGTCCCTTCCATCTGGCCGTGTTCCTTCATCGTGTCCACGGGCCAGGAATAAACGATACTTTCAATGCCACTGGCATGGATATTCGCCCCATCCGGGGAAAAGGCCAGCGCCCAGACGGGGCCGTTCCGAGTTGCCTTGAAATCCCGGCTGATACGCATTTCAGCCGTATCAATCACCATGATATAGCCATCGCCATCGCCCACGGCCAATTGGCGGCCCTGCGGGTCATAGGCCAGCGCCAGAATGGGACGCCGGTCAAGGGTGAAATCATCAATCTCTTCGCCAGTCTGCAAGCCAATGATCCTTGTGCCGCCATCAATGGCACCATAGGCCAGCCAGCCATCCGCCTCGTTCAGGACCAACTGGTTCACGCCAAAACCATGGCTCGCCAAAAGCTGCGTCTGGGTGCCGGTTTGTGTATCCCAGGCGCGGATTGTGCCATCTGTTGATGCGGAATAAAGCGTCCGACCATCCGCGGCAAAGGTAATATCATTCACACCAAGCTTGTGCCCACGCAGAAACAAAGGTGCTGCATCACGGGCCGGAAATGGCCAAAGGCCAATGGTCGCATCCCAACTGGCCGACGCGACCAACCCGGCCTCTTGCGACGCAGCGAGCCCCATGACCTTGGCCTGATGATCACCCAGGATGTCGCCATCGGCATCATCCGACCATAGCCGGACTTTGTAATCATCGCCGCCGGATATCATCGTATCTTCATCCCAGAACATCACAGCGTTGACGGCGGCGGTATGACCGTCCAGCCATGCAGGTTCGGTGCCTGCCCACAACCCAACAGCGTTGTCAAAGCTGCCGGTCGCGATCTGACCAGACGGGGATACGGCGATATCCATCACAGGTCCGCCATGGCCTTTCAGCGTAAAGAATTCCTGCGCATGCACAGGCATAGCCGCCAAACACATCACAGCAAGCGCACGCAGCCGCATCTATTCGGCAGGCGTCGCACCATCGGGTGCGCTACCCTCTTTGGCTTTGACCTCATCCACCCAAAGGGAATGGTGTTCTTTCGCCCATTGCTCTTCGACCTGACCAGAGCCCATGGCATCATAGGCGCCTTCCATGCCGACCGACCCGATATAGATATGGGCCAGAATGATCGCCATCAGGATAAAGCTGACAATGGCATGCCATAGCTGGGCAAACTGCATCTCTTCATGTGGGGCAAGATCGGTTGGCAGAGGGCCAAGCCCAAGGATATCAGAGATACCAAAGCTGTTCATCTTGGCAAAAGTGGCCGCGAACATATTGAGTTCAAACGGAAACAAAAGTGCTAGCCCCGATGCAGAAATCGAACCGCCCAGAATGATAACTGACCAAAAAATCAGCTTCTGACCGGCATTGAATTTCTTGGCCGGGGGATGCCCTTTGGTGAATATCCCGCCACCTTTCAACAACCAGTTGATGTCAGTCCGGTCTGGCAGGTTGTGATAGACCCACATCACAAAGATCATCACGAGGCCCAGCATAAACGCCCAGGAAACGTTGTTATGCACCCATTTCGACCCCGCAGCGATGATGGCAAAGGATTCATGGCCGAACATTGGGATCAGGAATTTGCGGCCCAGCAGCGAAATCAATCCAGTCAGGCCAAGCACGATGAACGACCCCGCCAGCAACCAGTGACCAAAGCGTTCGACCGCCTTGAAACGTTCGATACGCTGGCCGGTCTTCTCGCCATCGATGCGGATACGGCCCCGCACCAGAAAAAACAGGATCAAAGCACCAATCGTCCCCAACAACAGATAGCTGCCATAGCTCGATAGCGGGCCTTCACGGAACAACAGCCAGCGCATGCCGCCATCCTGCACCAGCACGGTGGCTGCCGGGCCATTGTTGGATGCTGTGATATCAGCCTCATTAAACCTCAGACCACGCCACATTTCAGCGTCCGAAACGCCGCCTAGCGTGCCAAGCTGTCCGGTCGGGTCCGCCCCACCTTCCAGATTACCAATCGCATCGCTGCGGAAGCTGTTATCAACCTCTTCGCCACGCTGACGGGCCAGAATGTCTTCTAGCGTTTGCGCCCCACCTGTCGCAGCCCGGTCCGGGGCCGGCGCTGGCTGTTCTTGGGCAAAGGCGGATGAAACCAGAAAAACCGATAACAGCAGGACAAGCAATTGGCGAAACATGGCATTCCTCGACATATCATGTGCGCAAATGGGGCGATCCGGAACCAGACCGCCCATCATTTACTTTTGTGTTTAGATTAGAAAAGCTTAGCCGCCCTTCTGATCATAGGCTGTACCCCAGCCCCATGCACCGGAACCAAATCCACGGGCAACCACACGTTCGCGATAGATGCCCGAAACAACATCACCATCACCCGCCAGCAGCGCCTTGGTCGCACACATCTCGGCACAGATTGGCAGCTTGCCCTCTGCGATGCGGTTGCGGCCATATTTGGCGAATTCAGCGGTGGAGTGTGTTTCCTCTGGGCCACCGGCGCAGAATGTACATTTGTCCATCTTGCCGCGCGATCCGAAGTTGCCCGCCTGCGGGAACTGCGGCGCGCCAAACGGGCACGCGTAGAAGCAGTAACCGCAACCAATGCAGAGGTCCTTGGAGTGCAAAACCACCCCTTCCTCGTTCTGGTAAAAGCAGTCGACCGGACAAACGGCCATGCAAGGCGCGTCCGAACAATGCATACAGGCGACCGAAATTGATCGTTCACCCGGTTTGCCGTCATTGATCGTGACAACCTTGCGGCGGTTGATGCCCCACGGCACCTCATGCTCGTTCTTACAAGCGGTGACACAGGCGTTGCATTCGATGCAGCGTTCAGCGTCTACGAGAAATTTTGCTCTAGCTCCCATTTCTCATTCTCCCTTATGCTGACCAGATTTTGCAAAGAGTGGCTTTCGTCTCTTGCATCTGGGTCACTGAATCGTAGCCATAGGTTTGGGCGGTGTTGGTACTTTCGCCCAACACGTAAGGGTCAGCCCCTTCAGGGTATTTGCTGCGCAAATCCTCGCCTTCGAAATGGCCGCCAAAGTGGAATGGCATAAACGCCACGCCTTCGCCGACACGTTCGGTGATCATGGCCATCACTTTGACCTTCGCACCTTCCGGGCCTTCGACCCAGACTTGCGTGCCATCCCGAATGCCAAGGTTGTTGGCATCGCGTGTGTTGATTTCAACGAACATGTCCTGCTGAAGCTCGGCCAACCAAGGGTTGGATCGGGTTTCATCACCTCCACCTTCGTATTCCACCAGACGTCCCGAAGTCAGGATCATCGGATAGTCTTCGCTGAAATCCTGCTTCTGGATTGAGGCATACATGGTTGGCAGACGATAGAACTTCCGGTCCTCATAGGTCGGATAATCCTCCACCAGGTCACGGCGGTTGGTGTAAAGCGGTTCACGGTGAACCGGCACAGGGTCTGGGAAGGTCCAGACAACCGCGCGGGCCTTGGCGTTACCAAATGGCGCACATTCATGCGAAATGGCAACCCGCTGGATGCCGCCTGAAAGGTCCGTTTTCCAGTTCACCTTTGCGACCTTGTCATCGTAGTCCGATGGGAAAGGTGACATGCTGGATTCACCTACTTCAGCGGTGTAATCTTGGAACCCGTCGACACCCGCCGCCTTCGCGATATAGGCGCGTTCGCTGTCAGTAAGCTCCGTATGCCAACCAAGATCTTTCAGCATCTGATAGGTGAATTCAGGATAACCGTCCTGAATATCGGAATCGAGCGATGCCACACCCTCCGCCAGAAGATTGTCACCATCACGTTCCACACCAAAACGGGCACGGAATGTCAAACCACCTTCGGACACGCGCTTGGACATGTCGTACAGGTTGGGCGTGCCAGGGTGGTTCATTTCTGCAGTGCCCCAGCTTGGCCATGGCAAACCGTAATAATCGCCATCTGCAGGGCCACCATTCGCGCGCAGTGTTGTTCGGTCGAATGTGTGCTGGTTTGCCATATGCATTTTGATCCGCTCGGGGCTTTGACCAGTATAGCCGATGGTCCACATGCCGCGGTTGAACTCGCGGGTGATGCTTTCGACATTCGGTGTTTCGGCGTCCTCCATCTCGATATTGCGGAACAACCGATCGCCCCAGCCGAATTTGTTGGCGAATTTCGCCATGATCACTTCGTCAGGCTTGGATTCAAACAGTGGCTCAACAATCCGATCACGCCATTGAAGCGACCGGTTTGATGCGGTGACAGAGCCGCGTGTCTCAAACTGCGTGCAAGCGGGCAGCAGATAGACACCATCGGTGCGGTCATGCAGCACGGCAGAGACTGTTGGATAAGGGTCGACCACGACCAACATATCCAACTGCTCCATCGCCGTCTTCATTTCCTTCATCCGGGTTTGTGAATTGGGCGCGTGACCCCACAACACCATGGCACGCACCTTGTCAGGATTGTCCATGTTTTCAGGATCTTCCAAGACACCGTCAATCCAACGCGACACGGGAATCCCGGTCAGATTCTGCAAAGACGTGTCCTTGCCTTCGGCATCTTTCGGGCCGGGTGCGAACTGGGCTTTCAGCCAATCGCCATCCTCTTCCCAGACACGACCCCAATGCGCCCATGCCCCTGCGGACAGGCCATAGTAGCCGGGGAGTGTGTGAGACAGAACACCAAGGTCAGTTGCACCCTGAACGTTGTCATGGCCACGGAAAATATTGGTGCCGCCGCCAGAGGTGCCCATGTTGCCAAGGGCCAGCTGCAACACGCAGTATGCGCGGGTGTTATTGTTACCGTTGGTGTGCTGTGTACCACCCATACACCAGATCACAGTGCCGGGGCGGTTATTGGCCATCGTGCGCGCAACGCGGCGCAATTGTGAACCGGGGGCGCCAGTGACACGCTCAACCTCTTCAGGCGTCCAACGGGCCACTTCTTCCTTGATCTGGTCCATGCCCCAAACGCGGGTGCGGATGAATTCCTGATCTTCCCAACCATTTTCAAAGATGTGCCACAGAATGCCCCAGACCAATGCAACATCGGTGCCAGGACGGAAGCGAACAAACTCATCTGCATGGGCGGCCGTGCGGGTAAAGCGCGGATCGCAGACGATCAATGGAGCATTATTTTGCTCTTTCGCTTTCAAAACATGCAGCAGCGATACTGGGTGCGCTTCGGCAGGGTTACCACCGATAATAAAGATCGCTTTGGAATTGTGGATATCATTGTAGCTGTTGGTCATGGCGCCGTAGCCCCATGTGTTCGCCACACCAGCCACAGTGGTCGAGTGACAAATCCGGGCTTGGTGATCCACGTTGTTGGTGCCCCAGTAAGCAGCAAACTTGCGGAACAGATAGGCCTGTTCGTTGTTGTGCTTGGCCGAACCCAGCCAGTAAACGCTGTCAGGGCCGCTTTCTTCGCGGATATTCATCATGCCGTCGCCGATTTCGTCGATGGCCTGATCCCAGGAAATACGGACCCATTCGCCGTTTTCCTTCTTCATTGGATATTTCAGGCGGCGCTCACCATGAGCGTGCTCGCGAACGGCAGCACCTTTGGCACAGTGGGCGCCCAGGTTGAACGGGCTGTCCCAACCGGGCTCCTGCCCCGTCCACACACCGTTGGATACTTCTGCAATGACAGTACAGCCGACCGAACAGTGGGTACAAACCGATTTAACCGTCTCAACAACCGCAGCGGCAGTTTGGGCCGCTGCTGGGGCGACGGCACCACCCGTTGCCGAAATCGCAGCCAGACCACCAATCGCGAGGCCGGATCCGCGGAGGAAGGCGCGGCGGTCAACCGATTTATCGGCAACATTTGCCAAAATCCCGGGACGGCCAGTCCGCCTTGCGGTGCCATTCGTCTTTTTCCGTAACATCTTATCTTCTCCCTTGCTGCCATCCGAAAGGTGGCGAGGTATCTTGTCTTCTTGGCGCCCTGATTAGAAACGAGCGCTGTCGAGATAGGCGCGTGTGTGGTCAGTGTCCTGCATTTTCTCGGATGCAAGATCGACGGGCTGCGCCTCAGCCGCGGTTGTGCTGGCCAATGCAACGGCCGCTGCCGGCGCTGTTGTGCCAGCCAGTTTCAGAAAATCGCGCCTGCTGGTGCTTTTCTTCTCTGGTTTCATGGGATGTCTCCCTTCCCTGTTTACGGCAGGCATCCCTACCAAGTTGTCGCAGGGGGCTACCCTGCCGTCATTCTGAACGCCTCGCGCTCAATCTCTAAGAATGCTTTGCCAACGCTTCCCACCGAAGCATAAAAAACTGACGTCTTGGCCGCTTCCATGTCGGCAAAGCAATGTGATGCCCACGGGGCTATATGCTTGTTAAAGAACACTCTTTGCGCATCAAGCGCTGCAGGAGCCCGAAACCGCCCCACAATCATACCCGCCATCATTTCCATCAATGATGCGATATTATCTTCCGGCTCGAAAACATTTTCGGCGCGGGTCATACCCTGAGCTACCATATCGGTACGCAACGCGGCTAGTGGTTTCTCGTTCAAAAAGCCGGTCAGATAGTAACTGGCATAGGGCAACAGCTCACCACGCCCCAAGCCAACGAAAAGCGCGTTGAATTCGCTTTGCACCGCTTTCGGCTTCGAAACCCTTGCAACACGGGACAATGCGGCAATGGCCTGCCCCAATTCCGTATCATCACCCGACAATCCCGCACATTGATCCAAAAGAATCTGATCCGGGGGCCCAGAAAGAATAAGCCCCAGAAAATTGTAAAGATCGGCACGCAGACGGTCTTCGGTCGAAACGGCAATCTGTTCTGCAGTGGTCACGTCACATCCTCGGTTTGGAAAACCATGCGGCGCGGCCTGACCGTCATCGGCAGGTCTTCCACGTCATCTTCATACGGCAGATCAAGCGTTGTATCAGCCACAGGCAGATCAGCACTCGCCGACACCGCCTCTATCTCTTCTGTAACATCGGCAGGCGCATCGCATTCGGCGTCAGTTTCGGACGCTTCTTCATCCTCGACCCGCTTGGCCATCGCCTCGACATGTTTTAGCATGCCCTTCCCTACTTGATAGGCGGTTTGCAGGTTTTCGATCACCGTCGCACTGTCGGTAAAATCCTCGCCATAATCGACAAGCATATCGACATTCGCCAAAACCGGGTTCGACCGCCACAAGGTACGCAGCGCGCGCCTGCGAATACGGTCCGGCACAGCCTGCGCCATGAAACCTTTGAAATCATCGCCCATAGTCAGCGTATCAGGATCCGGCAAATTGAGCGCGTCAAGAACTTCCGCGTCGCTCATCGCATCAAATTTCTGATGCTCTTCGGCAATGGCAGCGGCCTCAGACGCACGGATCTCTTCCTGGGTCTCTGCCTGCACCGCCGCCTTACGCCGCGCCCAAATGTCAGTCACGCCACTCAATGGATCGCCTCTTTCTTGGCGTTTGGTGCGCGATAAACATCGGCCATCTGACGAATACGGGCATCACCGATGCCGTCTTCTTCCAGATCAATCCGTTTTTTGTCACGGCGGCGCTTTATAAACACCTCTTCCTCATGATGTTCATCAATGAAATCGCGGATTAGCGCGATCAGCCCTTCAGGCATCGGCACTTTTTCCACCAGTTCCTCGCCAGTATCTGCGTAATCTTGCGCCTCATAAGGCGACGCAGTCGCAAGAACGATATCCAGCGGCCGGTCATCCAAAGCCGGACGCATAATGACATAGATGGCAGGATCACGCGCAGAAAGACCAGATAGGTAAGCGTCGGTATCCGTACGATGCAACTCTAGATTAACAGTTGCGGCGTGATACTCAACGGCATCACCTTCGCGGCGCAACTCTTTCCAATGGGCCTCCGGCGCACCAGGCAGAACAGCAACGGCTTTCCACACATGCTTTGCCCAACGCGTCACTCCGACTGTACGTCTCACCACAATACCTAGTGGAAATGACGTCGATCTCTTTGACTCTACGGACAATTTTTCCCCGGCCCCCATTCGCTGATCTTAGGTTGCACCACCGCCAACGAATATAAAAGTAAATTTTTTGCTAATGGGGCATTTCCGGTGCGATAGGTTGTCGCGGCACCTTCCGTGCCAACGATACGAACACGACATGAAACTAAGTTATATCAAAAGTTTACCTTGCGTAACTATCGTTTTGGTTGAGGCGAAATTGTGCAAGCGCAGCATGCCGAACGGCCGGTCAACTGCGGCATTTCGTGTTTACCTTCATGCAGAATCAGGACTAGCTTGCGCCAACCTACGGCCCGGCCACTGCCGGGCTTCTGGCATGCTCGGGGGCCACCATGACGAAAAAGCTGATTTTGTGTGACTGCCTGGGTAGCCAGACAATTGATGCAACGACCATTTCGAATACCACGGGATTAAGCTGCTCAAAAACCTACACGTTCCTCTGCGGTGATGAGTTGGAGCATGCCGCAAAAGAAATGACCGGCGGCAACGTGATGATCGCGTGCCAGCAAGAACGCCAACGTTTCGAAGACCTTGCCGAAGACATTGCATGTGATGCCCCCGACTTCGTTGATCTACGCGACCGCGCCGGATGGGGCACCGCACCTGCCGCTCCCAAAATGGCCGCCCTTGTCGCAGAGGCGACGCTACCCATGCCTGCGACCAAAGCGATTGACGTGGTGTCCGAGGGTACATGCCTGATCATGGGTGGAGCTGCCGCGTTGCAAGCCGCCGCTGATCTTTGTGACACGCTTGCAGTAACGGTCCTGCTGGATCCATCTTGCGATTTGCCGCTGGATCGCCGATTTGACTGTGTGACCGGACAATTGCGCCGCGCCAGCGGTGCCTTGGGTAATTTCGAAGTCACAATCGATCAATTTCAAGACCTGCGCCCCGGCGGGCGTGGCGCCTTTACGCTTGGTCCCGCGAAAGACGGCGCGGTGTCCGGCTGCGATATCATTCTGGACCTGACTGGCAATCCAGCCCTGTTCTCTGCCCACGAAAAACGCGAAGGTTATCTGCGGGCCGACCCGACCTACCCGCCCGCCATTGCAGCGGCGGTGCTGACCGCCTCCCAGATGGTTGGCACATTCGAACAGCCGCTATATGTGCGGCTAGAACCCTCGATTTGCGCCCATAGCCGGGCCGAGCAGGCGGCCTGCTCCAACTGCCTGAATGTCTGCCCGACCGGGGCAATCACCTCAGTCGGTGAACATGTTGCTGTCGATCCGACAATTTGTGCCGGTTGTGGTGCGTGTTCGGCGGTCTGCCCATCGGGCGCCATCAGTTATGACGCCCCGCCGGTCGAAACCGTGTTCCAGCGGATCAACACATTGGCGAGCACATATCGCAAAGCTGGCGGAAAGGCCCCGCGCCTGTTGGTCCATGATGACAGTCACGGACAAGAAATGATTGCGTTGAGCGCACGTTTTGGTGCGGGGCTGCCTGCGGATGTGATCCCCTTTGCCGCCGATGCGCTGGCCGGGTTCGGTCATGCCGAAACGCTGGGCGCGCTGGCCTGCGGGTTTGCAAATGTCACCATTCTGCTTAGCCCAAAATCGGACCGCGATGTCATCGGCGAACAAGTCAGGCTTGCCGCCGCAGTCGCGGGGGACGGCAAGGTCAACCTCATCGACCCGCAAGACCCAGACGCGCTGACGGCGGCGCTCGAAAACACCGGGCTAACCGCCCCCTGCCCCGACCCGATCATGCCAATCGGCAGCCGTCGGCAAATCACGCGGCTCGCCGCCAAGACGCTGCGGCCCGATGACAGCCAACTGCCCCTACCCGAAAACGCACCATACGGGGCGATTGTGGTTGATGGGGATGCCTGCACGCTTTGCTTGTCTTGCGTTTCACTTTGTCCATCCGGGGCGTTGGGCGATAATTCCGACAAACCGCAATTGCGGTTTCAGGAAGATGCGTGTCTGCAATGCGGACTCTGCGCCAATATTTGTCCAGAAAAGGCGATCACCCTTAAACCGCAGCTTGACCTGACCGATGCCGCTTTCAGCCAGCAGGTCCTGCATGAGGAAGAACCCTTTGCCTGCATCGAATGCGGTTCACTTTTCGGATCCAAATCGACCATCGAAAAGATCACCAATAAGCTGGCCGGCAACCACGCAATGTTTGCCACATCAGATGCGGCCAAGCTGATTCAGATGTGTGAAAACTGCCGTATTCAGGCGCAGTTTCACTCTGAAGATAACCCTTTTCAGGGCGGCGAGCGGCCCCGCCCGCGCACCACGGATGACTATTTTTCAAAGCGCAAGGATCACTGAATTTCGACGGGCGCGCCAAGATCAGCCGGGGCAATCGTGGCCACATAAGCGACGATTGCGTCAATCTCATCCAATGTGACCTCAATCGGGGCAATCGGTGATGGCAGATTGTCAGGAAACGGGTCCGTCACATCTGCTACCTGCGTAAAAGCCGCATGCGGTTTCAACAGAAAGAAGCTTTGAAACCGCCCCTCCCAATCATCGAAATTACGCATCAAACCGAATGAAGGGGTCGAACCGATGGCGTTCATCTTGTTGCTCTCATTGACCACATGACAGCGGCCACATTTCTGCAGGCTCGACTTTTCGCCCAAGGCAACGTCACCGGTAACCGGGGCGGCAACAACAACGGCAGCAACGCCAACATCGGCGGAGAACAACGGCGTGCCGTCGGGGGCAAACCCCTCAATCGTGCGTTTACCGACATCCGACACCAGCCAATCCTGAAATGCGCCAATATCGGGATCATCCGCGTCAGAAAGATGCCAAACCGTACCGGAATCGCCAAAAACAGGTGTGCCATCCGCGCCCAAAGCAACATCACCCGCATCCGGATCGACAGTAATCCGGATCCCCGTCTTTAGTGAAAAACGTGGCAAAAGATGCTGCAGAAAACCACTCTCGATCAGTGCCTCGGGTGCGCGTAAGGTAAAGGCCCTGTCCTGCGCCAATACTGGTGCCGCGATCAAACACAGACCCAAAGCAAGATTTCTTAACATTCTGCCAGCTCCCACCACTGCGTCAGGTTGCATATCAGCCTAGGGGCGCTAGGGTCTGATCGTCAATAATTCTATCTGCGGGGAAGGTCAGATCATGAGCGATGACTTCAATATGTCGATGCGCAAATTTCTTAAACAAGTCGGGGTGACCTCGCAGCAGGCCATCGAAGACGCGATCCGCAATGCCGATGACACATCCGGCAAAAGCTATGACGTCAAAATGGTGCTGACCATTGACGAGCTGGACCTGAACCATGTCGTGACCGGCAAGATCGAAGGCCCATAAGTGAGCATTACAAGAGAACAGGTTCTCGATTGCCTGAAAACAATCGCGGCGCCCGGTGGCACCGATATGGTCAGCGCCGGTCTGGCGCGCGCACTGAACATTGACGGCACGACCGTCCGGTTTGTCATGGAGGTATCCAGCCCGGACCCATATCTGCCAATTAAGAAAGAGGCCGAGGAAAAACTGCGTGGCATCGGGGCGGAATCCATCTCTATCGTGATGACGGCGCATAGTCAGCCAACCGCCCCGCCCGACCTGAAACCATCGCGCTCCGCCGCAGCTGCCGGGCCTGCTAAAATTCCAGGGATCGACAAGATCATCGCCGTGGCATCCGGTAAGGGTGGCGTTGGTAAATCCACCGTTGCGGCGAATCTGGCCTGCGCGCTGACAGCCGAAGGCAAGCGGGTCGGCATGCTCGATGCGGATGTCTATGGACCGTCCCAACCACGCATGTTGGGCGTATCCGGCAGACCGCAGAGCCCCGATGGCAAACTTATCCTGCCTTTGCGCAATTTCGGTGTGACGATGATGTCAATCGGGCTGATGACCAATGATGATCAGGCGGTTGTCTGGCGTGGGCCGATGCTGATGGGAGCGTTGCAACAAATGCTGAGCCAGGTGCAGTGGGGCGCGCTTGACGTGTTGATCGTGGATCTGCCACCGGGCACAGGCGATGTGCAAATGACCTTGGCACAAAAGGCGCAACTTGACGGAGCAATCATCGTGTCCACCCCGCAGGATGTGGCGCTACTTGATGCACGTAAGGGGATCGACATGTTCAACCAGATGAATACCCCCATCATTGGCATGATCGAAAACATGAGCACACATATTTGCTCCAATTGCGGGCATGAGGAACATGTGTTCGGGCATGGCGGCGTCGCCGCCGAGGCCGAAAAAATCGGCGTGCCCCTGCTGGCTGAAATCCCGCTCCATCTGGATATCCGCATGGCCGCCGATGGGGGGGCACCGATTGTCGTCTCCAAACCGGATTCGGCACAGGCACAGGCGTTTCGTAAGGTCGCCAAATCCTTGATTGAAAATAAAAATATATGAACGCGCCTGTCTTCCCCCCCTTGTTTGAGGGTCAGCCTGTCATCGGGCAAAATGACCCTTTCGAACAGGCTTGCGACGCCGCGATAAATGGCTGTGACGCAGGGCTGGTCACCTATGATTTGGGTGCGCATCAACTGCGTGCGGCCGTTGTTTTCGCGCCAGAGATGGCATTAGCAGATGCCATGACGATCTTGCCCCTTTGCGGCGTTGGTTTTCAAAACGCATTGGGCGCACTTGCCCCGCCTGAAGTGGCCGTACATCTGGGCTGGGATGGTGAGATTTGGGTCAATGGCGGACGCTGCGGCACTTTGCAAATCACGGCCTCTGACAACGACCCTGCGGTGGAACCAAACTGGGTCACCGTCGGTCTGACCCTGCAACTCTGGCCAGACGATCCCGAAACGGGTCACATCCCCGACCATACAGCGCTTTACGCCGAAGGCTGCGCTGACGTGGATGCGGTCGCCCTGCTGGAAGCCTGGGTCAGGCATACGCTGGTCTGGATCAACCGGTGGGATGATGAAGGTGCCCGTGCAATCCACAAGGAATGGACAGGGATAGCCCATGGGATCAATGAAGATATCACCATCGGCAATAAAACCGGCACATTTCTGGGCGTTGACGAAAAATTCGGGCTATTGCTGCGCCACAACGATAAGACCACACTGGTCCCTCTTACCAGCTTGTTAAAGGATGACTGACATGATGCTCGCACGGGCGATCCATTTCGACGAAAGTGACATGAATGTCTTTCACAGCCCCGCACGCACTGGCGAATGGTGTGTTCCGGGCGGGTTTGAATTCTCGAACTGGACCGATGGCGACCTGACGGGCAAGGCGCGACAGGCGTTCAGCAATGGATGGCTGGGGGCCGAAACGTTCGGGCGCGTGACGTTTGTGGCGACGGCCCAAATCGAACCGGCAGAAGTGGATGCGCTGACGGCAGCACTCGCCCGGCATTTCGTGGATATCTACGGGGCGCCATCAGCGGAGGCCGCAACACCGGCAGCGGCGGAAGAAATCAACCATATGATCGATATCTGCGCCGAACACGACGCAAACACCGTGATGACAATCGCGCGCGAGCTAACCGACGCAGGGGTCAAGGAGAGCATTCGTATCATCGAAGCGCAAGATGCCAGTCTGGATATGTTCGCGGTGCATGGCGACTAACTACCGCTGAGGGATGGATGTCGCATGAGGGATACTATCATATCCTTCAAAAGCAACGTGTTGAAGCACATATCAAACGACGTATTGTCGATGACTCAGTTCGGGCCGGGTCCGTATAGACGGGTGAATAAAGAGTGGGTTGCGCCTGACGCTCCAATCCCTCTTTGACGACCTACCGGCACGGGAACGCGACGAATGCATAATTTGAAGCGACGCAGCTTGACACCTGCCAGCTTACATCTCCAAGAGGCGTCGATCCGCCGTTTACGCACAATACCTTCGTGTCACCGCTCAACAGCTCTCGAAGCTCTGCTTGAAATCAAAATGCATAATACGGTGCGCACCCGGAGCCAGCAATTTTATGGATGCGATGAGGCATACAGACTATCGACCGTCGCGCATTCTTGCCGGATATTCTCGGTACGTCTTAAACGGCAAATCACATTGACGGCTCCCAACCCGCCGATAGTCGCTTTCAACGCGGACTAGAAATCTTGCCAAAAGTGATCGCCGTCGGTGCCTGTTGCTGTTGTCGGCGCCTCATCGATAGCGTGAGCCGCTGGATCGGGGCTATTCCCAACAACCGAAGCGATAGGTTGAGGGGTCATGCGAAGGGGCAAATGCGCTTCTAGATCTGCTTTTGCGAAGGGCATATCAACTGAATCCTGCAGCAGCTGGAATTGATCCACGATGTTGGTCATTCTTTTTGCATCCTGGTTGAGGGCGTGACTGGCTGCGGTGGCTTCGTCGACCATCGCCGCATTCTGCTGGGTGACCTTGTCAAGCTGTGTCACACCAACGTTAATCTCGCCAAGCCCAATTGATTGCTCCTGTGCCCCATTCGAAATCTCAGTGATCAGGCTTGATATCTGCGCGATCCGCTCGACGATTTTGGTCAGGGCTTCACCTGCCTGACCAACAAGTTCCACGCCATCCTTCACCTGTTCAGTACTACCGCCGATAAGCCCCTTGATCTCTTTCGCGGCATCAGACGACCGTTGCGCCAGTGCGCGCACTTCTGACGCAACAACCGCAAAACCACGTCCCGCATCACCTGCGCGCGCAGCTTCAACACCTGCGTTCAGCGCAAGAAGGTTCGTCTGAAAAGCGATATCGTCAATGACCCCAATGATTTGTGAAATCGCATTGGAAGATTTTTCAATTTCAGTCATTGCAGAGACGGCGTTACGCACGACATTGCCGCTGCTATCGGCCTCCGATTGCGCGGCGGTAACAATATTTTCAACCTCCTTGGCACTCGAGGCGGCAGATCTGACGCTCGCAGTCATTTCATCAAGTGCAGCAGCCGTTTGTTCCAACGTGGCAGCTTGGTTTTCTGTGCGCCGCGACAATTCGTTGGATGAATTACTCATCTCAGCCAAACGGTTTCGTATCTGACCGGCACTTTTGGCGACGGACCCCACCGTGCCATTTAGCTTTTCAATCGTCAGGTTGTAGTTTTGGCGCAGTTGATCATATTCACCTGCAAATTCCGTTTCGATTTTCAGTGTCAGATCACCCTCGGCCAGCTTGCTGAGCGCACCGCTCAATTGTTCGACAACACGCGCTTGTTCGGCCTGGAGCGCATGAGCTTCCCGCTCTGCCAACTCTGCCAGTTTCAACTGATCTCGAAACGCAATCAGAATACGCGCGAGGCCGCCAATCTCATCCTTGCGGTCCGTGTCAGTAATGTCTTGATCGTAACCCTGTTCTGAAACGGCCTGCATATTTTGACCCAGTCGGGAAAGCGGTCTTGTTACGGTGTTTGCCAACAACCAACCCAGTATGGCCGAAATACCAGCCCCGATGACAGTTATAAGGATCATCTTGTTTCTTACCGCGACAACTGGCCGTAATACTTCTGCTTCCTCAATTTCGCCGACCAAACGCCAAGCCTGCCCCAGGATGCTCATTTCTTGGGTCCTTGCGATCACTGGCATGCCATTTTGACCGTCGGTTCCCGCAAAGAACTGGGGTGTCGCCGAAAAGGGCGCCATAATCTGTGCTGATTCAACGAGCGACTCTAGCGGTTCAAACCGATCATCAAACCTTGAATGGCTGCGCGCCTTGTGATCGGAACCAACAGCATAAATCTCACCAGTTTCGCCAAGACCAATGGGGTTGTTCAAAATGTCACCAATCTGTCCCGTCGGCACCCGGACAGCAAAAACGCCAAGGAGTTGTCCGCTATCTTCGAATACAGGTGCGGCAGCGAATGCGGCGGATGAGCCATTGTTGATCGGGTATTCTGAAAAATCCTCAAAATGCACCCTTTGCTGATCCTGTGACACGGCAGCTCTGAAAGCCCGGGCCAAGCCAGTATCGGCAAAGGCACCATTCATCAAATTCGTAGCGTAGTCGGCCTGTTTGAAAACCGAGTAGATGACGTCGCCGTTCGTATTAAAAAGATACGCATCATAGTATCCACCGGTCTGGGCGATACTGCGGAAAAATGGATGAAAAATCTCGTGTTGGAAGTTGTAGGGTACATTCTCTGACGCGCGATCCAGTTTCTCGCGCTCGTCTGGTGCGTTCGGATTGTCGGTGATGTAGGCCTGTTGGCGGTCCTGCATTGGATTGTCGGATTGCAGGTCAAATGATGCATTAAAGGCGTTCAAAGCTTTCACGGTCTTGGTACTGGATGCATAGGTCAGCATGTTACGCTCAAACCCGGCGGCCCATGTTTCCAATGATCGCGCCCGTTCGTCAGTCAGGACCTTCAGCGCCTTTTGCGTTTCCGCATGCATGGTGCGTTTGAAGTCATAATACCCAAGCACCCCAATCGTGGTAGCGATTGCCACGGACACCACACCAATGATCAATGGAAGCCTCATTGAAATCTTGATCGCGCTGAGAAGGGCCATGCGTACCTCACTGGTGCCTTGCAATGGTCGTCTTATGCGCGCTGTCGATTAAGAACGACTTAAACCAGCTCCTTGTTTTACAACGATGACGCCGAAACGGACGTCCCTGACTGACAGACGTCGTGGGCAAATGAACACCGAATACACAGTGCATGCGCAATGATCATACCCGCCGAAAAACTGGCGGGTATGACGCAAAACAGGCGCGGCCGTCGTGATCATTGCTCTTAGTCACAGGACAGATCAGGCACGCAAACCTGGTTTTTCGCAAAAGCAGGCTTGGTCGCCCTAACCCATGATGCTGTTAAGTGTCTCTGATGGACGCATGACCGCCGTGGTTTTGGCCGCGTCGGTGCGGTAGTAGCCACCCAGATCAACAGCAGGCCCTTGCGCAGCGGCAAGTTCAGATAGGATTTGCTGTTCTTGAGCCGACAAAGCGTCGGCGATTGGGACAAAATGCGCTGCAAGCTCTGCATCATTCGTTTGCTTGGCCAAGGCATTAGCCCAATATCGGGCAAACCAATAGTGGCTGTCGCGATTATCCGGCTCACCCACTTTGCGGGACGGTGACCGACTATCATCTAGGATGCCTTGCGTCGCATCTTCAACTGCTTGCGCGAGAACGCGCGCCTTGTCGTTGCCTTTGGCATCCGCCAGAAAATGCAGGCTTTCCCCCAACGCGCAGAACTCGCCAAGGCTGTCCCAGCGCAGATGGTTTTGTTCCATCAACTGCTGGACGTGCTTGGGCGCAGAGCCGCCAGCGCCAGTTTCAAACAAGCCGCCCCCGTTCATCAGCTTCACGATGGAAAGCATCTTGGCAGAGGTGGCCAGTTCCAGAATCGGGAACAGATCGGTCAGGTAGTCGCGCAGGACGTTGCCGGAGACCGCGATCGTGTTGTCACCTTTGGTAATTGTCTCAAGTGATGCCCGTGTGGCGTCGCGCGGGGCCATGATTTCGAACTTGTCGGTCATGCCATGCGCAGCAAGGATCGGTTCAACATATGCAAGCAGCTCTGCGTCATGGGCCCGGTCCTTGTCCAACCAAAATATGGCGCGACAGCCCTCCGCCTTCTGGCGTGAGATCGCAAGGTTTACCCAGTCTTCGATTGGAGCCTTGCGCGTCGCAGCAGAACGCCAGATATCGCCGGCCTCTACAGCGTGCTCATGCAGGACAGTGCCGTCATCTAGGATCATCCTGACGGTCCCCGCCTCCGGGACTTCAAATGTTGTTGGATGAGAGCCGTATTCTTCGGCTTTCTGCGCCATCAGGCCGATATTCTGGACTGTACCGGCCGTGGCCGGGTTCAGCTTGCCGTTCTCTTTGAAAAACTTGATCGTTTCGTCATAGACCGGCGCGTAGGAATTATCGGGAATGACGCAATTGGCGTCCGCCTCACGACCGTCAGGGCCCCAGCCTTTGCCGCCCGCACGGATCAATGCGGGCATAGACGCATCAATGATCACATCAGACGATACATGCAGGTTTGTGATACCTTTGTCTGAATCGACCATATACATTGGCGGGCGGGCCGCCATGCAGGCATCAATGTCCGTCATGATGGCGGCATTATCCTTTACGCGCGCCAGCAAATCACCAAGACCAGCGTTTGCGTTCACACCCAGATCAGCAAGCGTGTCGCTATGTTTTTCAAAAACAGGCGCAAGAAAAGCCTTGACGCCATGGCCAAAGATGATGGGATCAGACACCTTCATCATCGTCGCTTTCAGGTGGAGCGAAAATAGAATGCCTTGCGCCTTTGTTTTTTCGATCTCGGCGGCAAGAAAATCCTTCAGGGCAGCGACACTCATGAATGTCGCATCAACCACAGTCCCCGCAGGATATGCGATGTCCTGTTTCAGCACAGTCTCGCCTTGCGCGGTTTCCAGCACAATCTTGGCAACAGCATCGTTTTTCAGCGTGGCCGAGACTTCGTTGGACACAAAATCATTGCCGGACATGGACGACACATGGGTCTTGCTATCTGCAGTCCAATCACCCATCCGGTGCGGGTTCTTTTGCGCAAAGCTCTTCACCGCCTTCGCGGCCCGTCGGTCAGAGTTGCCCTCGCGCAGCACCGGGTTCACGGCCGACCCTTTGATGCCGTCATATTTCGCACGTACAGCTTTTTCAGCCTCGGTTTCAGGTGCCTCGGGGTAGTCAGGCAAGGCAAAGCCCTGGCTCTGAAGCTCCTTGATCGCAGCCACCAGCTGCGGCACGGAAGCCGAGATATTTGGCAGCTTGATCACATTCGCTTCGGCGGTTTTGACCAGACGGCCCAGTTCGGCAAGGTCATCTGACTGGCGCTGATCGTCGTTCAGGTATTCGGGGAACGTCGCCAAAATCCGTCCGGCAAGGCTGATGTCCTTTGTTTCGACGGTTACGTCCGCCGCGGCAGCAAATCGTTGAATGATTGGTAGAAACGACGCAGAGGCAAGTTCCGGTGCTTCATCGACTTTGGTGTAAATGATGTCGGGCATGTGATGCTCCCATTGGCTGAATTTGGGGTCTCATACCCGATGATTTCCAGAACGTCGACAGTATACCATCGCATACGACACGAAAACATTCACTTCCCGCCCGTTTTATCCATTAAAGCCATGATAAAGCTGGCATTGCTCTGAGAATGGAAAGCATAAAGCTAAGATGCTCTTCATCCCCTGCGCCGGGTTTCACGCGACCTATGCTCGTCGTAGCTCCTGCTGACTAGGATTAGGCCCTATCCAATTCTGATCCAAGCCGCAGATTCTTCCCCCTGATTTCCCCAATCCACCATGCTGTAAAGGTGTCACCCGCCTGTAAGAGTAATGAAAACAAATCATGGCTGACGAACAAATTGAACAGATCATCGCCCAACTCACTGGACGACGGGACAAACATATCATCGCACATGCCTATAATTGCTGGAGCGTTGAGACCGGCGGCAACGCGATGACGATCCAAGTTGGCAACCGAAAAAAGTCAGTGTTCAGGCGGCTCGGCTTGATCGAAAAACGCCACGACCACTCGGATCGACCGGTTAATGAGGCAGATCATATCCTAACAGAGTTGGGGCTTGAGGTCGGCAAGGTACTCACGCAGAAGTATAAACTGGCGCTTGCGAGGGTCTGAACCTGGGTGGTGTGGATGTCTCAGGCGACCAACCCGGAACGGTTTGCCCAGACCTATGCCAAACCACACTTTGCGGTCTTCGTGATGCCAGTTTGTGACAAAATCATTGCGACGCTACGCTTCTTGAACTCACGCAAAACAGGAGTAACCGGTTCGAGCAACGGCGCATTTTGTCGTCTCCATCGCCCAAAATAAGACCAAATTCGTAACTATGGTTGCGAAAAGAGAAGAGATATGGCTCTGTCTCAGTCGAGGCAGGTTTACAAGGAACACATCTATGAGAGCTTTGCTCATTGCGGCGATACTATGCCTGACGGCGCTGACCTTCTTTGTGGCGTCACGTTTTGTAACGGCAGATAATCAAACAGCGACAGCAGAAGCACAGGCCGTGCTTGAAACACAACTTGCGCAGGCAAAGTCGGATCTGGGCGACCAGATCACCGCTTTGGAGGAAGCAAGCAGCCAACAGCAGTCTGAAATAAGTACATTGTCGGACACGATCCAGTCGGTGACAACCGAGCGCGACAACCTGATCGCGACGCTTGAACAGCTAACGGCTGAACGAGACGCTGCAAATGCCGCCCTTGCAGAACAATCACAAAGTGCCGATGCTTCATCGTCTGTTATTGGCGAGCTCGAAACGCAATTGGCCGATGGCAGAACACGGCTGACAGAAGCGGACAATTTGATCGCGTCACTGAACGACAAACTCGCGACTGCGATGGCAGAACTGGCAACGATGTCCGAACAAGTCACGGAATTAACCGCCGAGGCTGACAATGCCACCGCACGTATCGCCGAACTGGAGGCAGGCCTTGACGCATCAGCAGCCGTTGCCGGCTCAACAGATGGTCAGGCAGAGGCGCTGCAAGCCGAAATCGCGACGCAGAGTGCAACTATTGAAGAGCTAAGTAGCGATCTTGAAGCACTTACCGCCATGCTTGGCGAGCGCGACCAGGTCGTTGACACATTGACAAATGAGGCATCGGAACTGACCGAAGAAATTGCCGCCCTAAGCGCAACCGTCGCAGAGCGTGACGCAACAATCGCCGAGTTTGACGCATCCCCCGCCCAGGAAAACCTGGAAAGCCAAATCGCAGAGCTGACAGCAACCTTGGCCGAACGCGACGCAGCGATCACCGCCCTCGAAACTGCGGTAGAGCAAGCCAGTGCAGACGCCCCGGACGAAGACGCGCTTGCCGCCCTCACCGCTGAGGTGGCATCGCGGGATCAGACAATTGGGACGTTGGAAGAAAAGCTTGCTGCCGCCTCCGCATTGCAGGTCCAGATTGACGAACTAACAGAAACAGTGGCGGCGCGTGATGCGACGATTGCAGCGCTCGAAGACGCCTCACCGGACGAAGGCACCGCACTCGCCGACACAGAACAAGTCGCCGCGCTCCAAGCGGAACTTGCCGAGTTGCGACAGCGCGTTGTGCAGCAATCCGTTCTCATCAGCAGCCTGCGGGTTGATGATGTAGAAGAATTGCCCGGCGATCCTACGGAACGGGCTGATGTCTGTTTGGCCCGCGCCAACGACATATTGGAGAACGCACAGATCAATTTCAGCACCGGCACTTCCGCCATTGCCGACGGGTCAATCGCGACGCTGGAGCGGTTGCGCGACCTTGCCCGGGAATGCGAAAGCGATGATCTGATCATCGAAATTGGTGGGCATACTGATAGCCTTGGCGGCGAATCAAGCAATCAGGCGCTGAGCGAAACGCGCGCGCAGGCTGTTTTGGATTTCCTATCGACTGATGGGGGGTTGTCCCCAGATACCATGGTCGCCGTGGGTTATGGCGAAGCAAATCCAATCGCCTCAAACGACACAAACGAAGGCCGTGCAGCAAATCGCCGGATTAGCTTTGAATGGCAGCTGCGCGAAAACACAGACGCCGCAACCACCACAGAAACCGAGTAGGAGGATAACGATGTCGCCTTTACTGCTACAAACATTCATATTCATGGCCTGCACATTTGTGGCGGGTGTTATCCTGGGCTGGGTGATCTGGCGATTTGAGGGGGCTTCAAAGCAGGCCTTGGACTCGCTGAGTTCAGAAGTCGACTTCTGGCGCAGCAACCTCGAACAATCGCGGATCGAACTGGCCAACGAAAAAACGGCCCTTGCCGCACTGCGTGAAGAAAAGGCCAACCTGAAAAAACGGCTCGCCTCGCTCGAAGGGTAAGACGCAACCACATGGCCATTACAAAAAAGCCCGGTCAAAACTGACCGGGCTTTTTCTTTTTTATGGCGAATATTCAGGCCAGATCGAACCGATCCAGATTCATCACCTTGGTCCAGGCCGCAACAAAATCCTGCACGAATTTCTGCGTTGCATCGTCCTGGGCATAAACCTCGGCAATCGCCCGCAATTGCGAGTTCGAACCAAAGACCAGATCAACGCGCGTGGCCGTCCATTTTGTTTCACCGGTCGCGCGATCGCGGCCTTCAAATACATCTTCCGCCTCGGACACAGGTGCCCATTCGGTGCGCATGTCCATCAGGTTAGTGAAGAAGTCAGTGCTGAGCGTGTCGGACTGATCCGTCAGCACACCATGCGCCGCCTGCCCTACATTCGCGCCAAGCATCCGCATCCCACCGACCAATACAGTCATCTCCGGCGCGGTCAGGGTCAGCAGCTGTGCATGATCCACCAGCATCTCCTCTGCGGAGACGCTGTAGTCAGCCTTCAGGTAGTTGCGGAAACCATCTGCGACAGGCTCCAACACATCAAAGGATTCAGCGTCCGTCTGCTCTGCCGTGGCATCCGTTCTGCCAGGTGAGAAAGGCACAGTGACCGCATGACCCGCATTTTTGGCCGCCTGCTCAACTGCTGCGCAACCGCCCAGCACAATCAGATCGGCAAGCGACACAGCCTTGCCACCCGATTGTGCGGCATTAAAGCCCGAACGGATACCGTCCAGCGTGTCCAATACCTTGGCCAGCTTGACAGGTTCGTTCACCTCCCAATCATTTTGGGGGGCCAGACGGATGCGGGCACCATTAGCCCCACCACGTTTATCAGACCCACGGAAAGTAGCAGCAGAACCCCAGGCGACCGACACCAACTCTCCAATGGAAAGATCGGTATCAAGGATTTGCGCTTTCAGCGACGCTATGTCCGCATCATCAATCAGCGCGTTATCATTGGCCGGAATCGGATCCTGCCAAATCAGGTCCTCTGATGGCACTTCATCACCCAAATACAGGGCCTTAGGGCCCATATCGCGGTGAGTCAGCTTGAACCATGCGCGCGCAAACGCATCGGCAAATTCATCAGGGTTGTCGCGGAAACGCTTTGAGATTTCGAGGTAAGCGGGGTCTGTACGCAGCGCCAAGTCCGCTGTTGTCATCATCGGGGCATGACGGCGATCCGGGTCGTGGGCATCCGGTACGGTGCCTTCTAGTGCCTTTGCTGTCCACTGATGCGCGCCTGCGGGGCTTTTGGTCAGTTCCCACTCATTGTCCAGCAAGGTGTCGAGATAGCTCATATCCCAGGTAATCGGGGTCGCCGTCCATGCCCCTTCAATGCCGCTTGTGGTGGTGTGTACACCCTTGCCAGAGCCAAAACCGTTTTTCCAGCCAAAGCCCATATCTTGTATGGACCCACCTTCCGGCTCACGCCCAACCAGTTCGGGATCACCGGCACCATGAGCCTTGCCAAATGTATGACCACCAGCAACCAGCGCGACGGTCTCTTCATCATTCATTGCCATGCGGGCAAAAGTATCGCGAATGTCAAAGGCGGACGCTGCTGGGTCGGGATTACCATTTGGTCCTTCTGGGTTCACATAGATCAGCCCCATCTGCACGGCAGCCAGCGGGTTTTGCAACTCACGGTCACCAGAATAGCGGGTATCACCAAGCCACGTATCCTCAGTCCCCCAATAGATGTCTTCTTCGGGTTCCCAGATATCGGCGCGCCCGCCACCAAAACCAAATGTTTCGAACCCCATTGATTCCAATGCGACGTTGCCCGTCAGGATAAAGAGGTCAGCCCAGGAAATCTGGTTGCCGTATTTCTTTTTGATCGGCCATAGCAGACGGCGCGCTTTATCAAGGTTGCCATTGTCGGGCCAACTGTTGAGCGGGGCAAAGCGCTGCGAACCGGACGATCCACCACCACGACCATCCGCGGTGCGGTAAGTGCCTGCACTATGCCAGGCCATGCGAATGAAGAACGGGCCGTAATGGCCGTAATCTGCGGGCCACCAATCCTGACTATCTGTCATCAAAGCGGTCAAATCGGCCTTGATTGTTTTCAGATCAAGCTTCTTGAATTCCTCAGCATAATTGAACGCCTGCCCCATCGGGTCGGATTGCGGCGTGTTCTGATGCAGGATCTTCAGGTTCAGCTGGTTGGGCCACCAGTCTGCGTTCGACCGCACCCCATGTGTCACATGTGGCACGACACCATGCATCACTGGGCATTTACCGACATCATTTCCGTCCATCTTAATCTCCTAGGCTGATCTGGGTTTTCGCGGATTTGCGGACCGTCACATGCGATACGGCCCCCACATGAAAATACGATAACAAAGCAAACCGATTAGATTAAGTTGAATTTTCTGATAGCATCAATAACTTGAACTTATGAATAACCTGACCCTCAAGCAACTGCGTTACTTCGAAATGCTTACCCAGCAGCAGCATTTCGGGCGAGCGGCAGAACTCTGTGCAATCTCGCAGCCCGCCCTTTCCATGCAAATCAAAGAACTCGAAGAAACGCTCGGCACGCAGCTTTTCGAGCGCCAGGCACGGGCTGTGCGCTTGACCAGCTTTGGCGAAGAGTTTGCGCAGCGCGCGCGCGACATCCTGCGTGCGGTCGATGAACTCGGAACTTTGGCTCGGGCTGCTGGTGATGCCATGTCAGGCCGGTTGCGACTGGGTATCATCCCAACCATTGCACCATACATGTTGCCCGCAATCATCGGGCACCTGACACACGCCTATCCCGATCTTGATTTACATATCCGCGAGACATTGACGCCACGCCTGTTGCAGGAACTGGCAGAGGGTAAGATCGACACCGCAATTGTGGCCCTGCCCGTCTCTGAAGCTGCATTTACAGAAATGCCGTTGTTTCGCGAAGATTTCGTCTTGGTACGCCCGATCGAGGACGCCGACAAACCCGTCCCAAATGCCGCAACTTTGCGCGAAATGCGGCTTTTGCTGCTGGAGGAAGGGCATTGCTTCCGGGATCAGGCGCTGGCCTTTTGCAACCTACGATCCGGACTGCCGCGCGATGGGCTTGATGGCAGTGCGCTTTCCACACTTGTGCAGATGGTCGGGGCCGGTATCGGGGTCACGCTTATCCCCGACATGGCTGTTGCCATCGAAACCAGTGCGGCGCAGGTATCGGTTGCACGTTTCGACGCCCCCGCACCATCGCGGACCGTGGGGATGATCTGGCGCAAAAGCAACCCGCTTGCCCAGCACCTGATTAAGGTCAGAAATATCGTCAAACAGGCCCGAACGGCGGCGTGACATCATCTGTCGGCGGCAGGTCCAGAAATGCTGCAGCGCATGCATGTATGTCATCAACCAAGGCACGACGCCGCAACTTGCCGCTGGCACGAGCATCAACATCCTCCAGATAGGCCGACATGGCAACCACCTGATCAAGCGCGTCACATGACCGTTGGGATTTGAAGTTCTTGTAACGCTCTTTCCAGATCGTGCGCAGATCGTCAGAAAAACTGGATCGGACCATCTGGCGGTTAACGGATTGCTGTACTTCGGCAAATCGGGCCAGTGTTTCGAAAAAGCTGCGCACCGTAAGTCGAAGGACCTGCGGGTTAATGTCATCCACATCAAGGTCCAATTCGTCTTGGGCCTTGCCCTGCACATTCGCCACAACAGATTGCCAAAAATCTGCCTGGTCCACTTCCAGCTTTTTAAACCAATGCAAATACAACACCGCAATCGGATCGCCAGTCAGCATTGCTCGCAGCTGGTCCAGGTCGACCTCTGACTGCCGGTCCGCAAAACCTGCAACATAACGGGCCGTATTGATCTTGTTACTGACATTGCGGGGTTTGAACGGGATCGGGTTGTCCTGTTCCAGATTTGCCAAAATCGTGGCACATTGGGCGAGATCCGGCTGCGGTGCGTCCCAGAAACTGTCAGGCAGCGCCAACCGAACCAGTTCAGACAGATACCCCACATGGGTCGGAAGACGTGGCACGCCGGGGTAAAGCTGTTGTGCCTTTCGCTTGGTGTGCTGAATGCCATCGCGCGACATATCCACATAGTGGGCACGCATCCTGTGGGCGAGGATTGATGCAATCGCCTGATCATGGCGGTGCTCCTCAAAATCCCAGTGGGTCGGCGCAACCTCATCAGGTATGTCGGTCAGGATGCGTGGGTCCTTTGAATAGTTCAGCCAGGCTTCCAAGAACGCGAACACCTCTGGTGAGCGCATCAAGATCATTGGACCCGCGCTGATTTGCGGTGCATGCAGCATCGTGTCATTCATTGCATCCATCAGCTGAAAACAATCGGCCTTTGTATGATGTGCCTGATGCATGAATTCAGTGATAAAACCCTTGATATAGCGCTTGCGCGACAAGGCGGTCAGCTGCAACAACGTATGAGGAAACCGGGGAAACGGATCAAACGATCCGGGCGAATAACGACCCACATCATTATAGACCAGCACGTCATCGTCACCGATATTCTGTAGTGTTTCCAGTAGGATATAAGGTTTCCAAAGCCAATACCCAGCCCCGCGGCCCTGTTCCAGAATGCCGCTGTTTTCCTGCCAGAATGCAGTATCACGCAACTCACGTTCCGTGTAATGGCGGGCGCTGTCAAACCCGACCCTCAAGGCCGCATCGCAGTAATTTTCCGCGTTGCGGGCAAAAGGCTCTACCTCGTTGCTGTAAAGCAGAAGGTGGACTTTATCATAGGCCGCATTTGCGGGGCGGGGTTGCTTCATTGACTTCCTTTGCGCGCGGTTTTCCGTGCCTTTTGCAGCGCTTTCTTGAATTGCGGTTTGTCAGGGTAGCGGTCTGCCGCATCACTCAGAACTTTGATCGCCTCTTCGGGGCGGTCAAGCTGGTCCAAAATCTGGCCAAGACCCAAGGTAACCGGCGGGCGCCGATCAGCCCACCGATGGGTCCTGCGAAAGACATCAAGTGCCTCCCCCCCACGGTCAAGCTGACCGAGCAACTTTCCTCGCCTGACCTGCTCGCGCCACTGCGTCGGCGACAAAGCCAAACCCTTTTCCATAAACTCCAGTTCCATCTCGGGCGCGTTCAAGGCATCACAACATGTCGCAGCCGCGAAATAGATCGTCGGGAAGGCTAGAACATCATCCCGCAATGCCATCTGGTACGACCCCAGTGCCGCTTGCATATCGCCAGCCCGCTGCTGGCAATGGCCCAAAAGAGCGGCATACATCCGGGCATCCGGATCAAGGCGTATCGCCTCGCGTGCATGATCTGCCGCTGCGCCCAGATCATCCAGACCAAGAAAAACATCCACCATGCGTTTATGAAACAGAGCGTTATCCGGTTCGATCTCCAGCGCTTGCTGCGCCAGTCTCTTCGCCTCTTCCAGATTACCTTGAAGACACTCACTAAGCGCCAGAAAACTCATGGCATGCACGCGCTCATATTCATGCCATTTGCGGGTGCGCAGCCCTTTGGTGAAGGTCTTGAAATGTCCCTTGAACCTGTAATGCGCATTCAGATGGGCACGGGTAAAGTTGGTCCATTCCCAAACCAGTGGCCGACAGGTGGGCAGATGTTTTCCCGGCGTCAGGACTTCTTGTTCCAGCATTGCCGGATAATGCTCTTCCAAGGACCGATGGCTCCAGGAATTATGCATGTAACGCGTGATGGCACGGTCACTGAACCAAAAGTTTTTTTCGTCTAATTCGCCCTGATGGATCAAAGAAGAACATAATGCGTTGATTTCACCCTCAACGGGTTCGTGCCAGAAAGCGGCAGTGATTTGCCGCAAGCCTTCGGCCTTCTGGCCAAGCATCAGATGCGCGCATCCATGGTAAAGTGCGACCTGCGCGAAAGAGCGCAGATTATAAACATAGCCCTCGTCGACAAACCGACGCATGCGCAGAATTTCTTCGTACTGCCCTGTCTCAAACAGGCGCCGGAACAGGATCGCAAAGACAAATGACAGGCACATGCCATCGGCAACATATCCTGACATGATACGGGCAATATCTTTCTTGCGGTTTGCTTCGCAAAGATAGCGATCCGCATAGACAAGGCATTGCCCGATATCGCCCTCATTGGCAAAATCATCAGGACGATGTTCCAGACTGTCGCACAGCGCTTCAAAGGCAGCGGTCCGCTCCTCTTCGGACAAATCGTTTTCAACGGCTACGAAATCGGCACCACCGATGGTCTGGGCCGTCTGTGAAAACGCGCTCTCCAACGGCGCCACGATCTTTTGACAGCAGGACATCGCATAAAGTTCCAGAAAATCGATTTGGGCCTGTGTCAGGCCATCAAATGCAAACATGTCTGCAACAAGGATCAACCCCGGGAACTTTGCCTTGTATTCCGCCAGCACAACCTCGCTATCGCTGAACAGGATGGTTTCGGCCTGTCGGGCCAGTCGCGTTTCGATATGCCGTTCGAAAAACGCGTCAGGTACAAACTTATTGGGCCATTTGCGGTTCATGGCCTGAATATCGTTGACCAGATCGCCGCGGCGAATGTGGTAAGCGACCGTCTCTTTTGCAGGGTCAGACAGTCGCGTTCGCAATATCTCCATGTGGGGCAATAACGGCTTTGCAAAGGGAATCGCGTCGAACTGTTCAAGAAACAGGCGTTGAACCTCTTCGGCATTCTCCCCCTGAAAGACATGAATGCCAAAAACAGTGTCCAGAATGATGTCTTCGCCGTGGGCGATATGCGCCAGAAACGCATCGGCATTCTGACGATCAGAACTGAAGTTCGAAAACGGAGCGGCATGATGCCTGCGTTCGGTAAATTCCTGAGGCGAGATAAACCGCTCCGACACGAATTCTGGGGTGAAGATGTCCGTGGGGTCTGTCAGTTCCCATTTTTCAAGCCACCGAATCTGGTATTCAATCCCATAGCTCGCAGCCAAACGCATCGTGTTGGCGATCGCAATCAGCCGCGCGCCCAGACGGTCGGACCGGGATGCAATAATCTGTCCTGCCGTGGGCGGTGTCTTCATGTGGGCCATACCACCAGTTTCAGTCAAATGCGCAACCCCAAACAGAAGAAGCACAGGACTGACAGGTTAGTTCAAGCGTTTTGCAATTGGAATTGGACAATTTCATCATGGCTTCGCTTTTCGTGTGCGACTGGGCAGTCAGCACGATGCCGCGACAACAGGAACGGCAAAAGCCGTTACAACATGCTGCGCACCCCAAAACACAACAACTCCACGGACATGGACAATCGACGACCCCGCGCCTAGGTTCAGGCTCAACACGGTCGACCGCAGCGAAACAAGGACAATAACAATGACAAAGACTGCACTCATCACAGGTGTGACGGGCCAGGACGGGGCCTATCTCTCTGAGTTGCTGATGGCCAAGGGTTATGTCGTGCATGGCGTGAAACGGCGCGCGTCCTTGTTCAATACCGACCGGATCGATCATCTGACCGAAGATCCGCATGTTGAGGGGTTAAAGTTTCACCTGCATTACGGCGATATGACCGACTCAACAAACCTGATCCGCATCATTCAGGAAACCAAACCGGACGAAATCTATAACCTTGCCGCGCAAAGCCATGTGAAAGTGAGTTTCGAAACCCCGGAATACACCGCGAACTCGGATGCGATGGGAACGTTGCGCATCCTCGAAGCGATCCGCATTTTGGAGATGCAGGACAAGGTCCGGTTTTATCAGGCGTCGACCTCCGAACTTTACGGTCTGGTTCGGGAAACGCCGCAGAATGAAAACACGCCTTTCTACCCACGCTCACCCTATGCCGCGGCCAAGCTGTACGCATACTGGATCACGGTAAACTACCGCGAAGCCTACGGGATCCATGCATCGAACGGCATCCTGTTCAACCACGAAAGCCCCAGGCGCGGTGAAACCTTCGTCACTCGAAAAATCACTTCGGCGGTCGCCGCGATTTCACGAGGGGAACAGGATCAGCTCTACTTGGGCAATCTGGACGCCAAACGGGATTGGGGGCATGCCCGCGACTACGTCGAAGGGATGTGGGCCATTGTGCAGCAGGACGAGGCTGACGATTATGTACTTGCGACCGGTGAGGCGCATTCAGTGCGCGAGTTCTGTGAGTTGGCCTTTGCCGAAATCGGGGTTGCGCTAGAATGGCGCGGCACAGGGGTGGACGAGGTTGGGATCGATCCGGCAACCGGGAAAGTGCGAATTTCTATCGATCCCAACTATTTCCGACCCACCGAAGTTGAGCTGCTTTTGGGCGACCCCACTAAAGCGCGCGAAAAACTTGGCTGGACCCATAAGACGGGGTTCAAGGAACTGGTGCGCGAAATGGTGCAAAGAGACCTCGCTGGCATCGACTACACCCGCGCGGATTAGGAACGATACACCTGAATGCAACACGACGACAGAATATACGTCGCGGGCCACCGGGGCATGGTCGGTGCGGCAATTACCCGGTCGCTTACGGCCAAGGGTTACACTAATATCCTGACCTGTGGCAGTGACCAGCTTGATTTAACCGACACGCGCGCTGTCGACGCATTCTTTGCCGCCGAAAAGCCCGATTATGTCTTCCTCGCTGCGGCCAAGGTCGGAGGCATCCACGCCAATGATACCTATGGTGGCGATTTCATCCGGATCAATCTGCAAATCCAGACCAACGTCATCCACGCGGCATGGGCGTCCGGCGTGCGGAAATTCTGCTTTCTGGGGTCCAGTTGCATTTATCCCCGCGCGGCGCCTCAGCCGATCCGCGAAGACATCCTGCTCACCGGGGAACTGGAACCAACAAACCTACCCTATGCTGTGGCCAAGATCGCCGGCAAAACCATGTGTGACGCATATCGCAAACAATACGGGTTTGATGCATTCACGGCCATGCCCTGCAACGTCTATGGGATAGGCGACAACTTCCACCCCGATAACAGCCACGTCATCGCTGCTCTGATGCGGCGGTTTCATCAGGCCAAACTGGATGGTGACAAGCAGGTCACAGTCTGGGGCACCGGCACACCGCTACGCGAGTTCATCTTTGCCGATGATCTAGGTGACGCCTGCACGTTCCTGATGGAAGAGTATAAGAAGGGTGGCGCGGTCAACGCTGGCACAGGTATCGAAGTATCGATCAAGACATTGGCCGAAACACTGCGTGACGTCATGGATTTGAACGCCGACCTGGTTTGGGACAAAAGCAAACCCGACGGCACCCCGCGCAAACTGATGGACAATACAGTCCTGAAGTCACTCGGCTGGACGGCCTCGACCGATCTGGCAACTGGCCTCACGAAAATGTACGCATGGTATTGCGACACGCTGCAACAGGATGGCACGATCAGATCAAACTAGGGCTATTGATCCGCTGACCGGTCAATTACGCAACAGTGTCTCGCCCAAAGCTAATTTCGGGCTCAGCTTCACAACAGGCCCTTCGGCAACATCTGCACCGGCATTCCGGGCAGCGATGATCTGGGCAGCTTTCACGCCGATCTCACGACGACAGGCATCCATTGTGGCCAATTGCCGCGGAAGGCCATCCAACAGTTCCACCCCATTAAAGGCGGCTAGGCCGATCTGGCCAGGCACATCGATGCCTTTCTCCAGAAGGTACAGCAAACCGCCTGCGCCAATCATATCATTGGAATAATACAGAAACTCGATGTCGGGGGTACGTTCAATCATCTTGGCCGTCATCTCGCGCCCCTTGGCAAGCGCAGAACCGCCGGAGTAAAACTCCTGGTCCACAATCTCGATACCGCTTTTGGCAAGTGTGCGGGTAAAGCCTTCAAACCGTTTACGCGCACGGTGATCCAGCGGCATTTTTGTGCCCATAAAGCCAATGCGCCGATACCCAGCCTTGATGATTTCTTCGGCCATCTTGCGACCCGCCCGCCGATGCGAGATGCCAACGCAGGCATCAATCGGCTCGCCGTCGATATCCATGATTTCAACCACGGGTATACCAGCTTGGCGCAGCATGGCCTGCGACGCTTCTGAATGCTCCAGCCCCGCAATAATCACGCCGGACGGCCGCCAGGACAGCATCTCGAACAAAACCTTTTCTTCCTTCTCCGGCAGATAGTCGGTGACGCCCACAACAGGCTGTAAATCCGTATCTTCCAAGGTTTCCGAGATTCCCGAAAGGACCTCCGGGAACACCATATTACCCAAGGACGGGATGATAATCGCCACCAGATTGACCCGCTGCGAGGCAAGCGCGCCAGCGATTTTATTCGGGACATAGCCCAGCCGTTTTGCGGCATGCTGGACTTTTTGACGTGTCGCCTCGCTAACATCACCCTTGTTGCGCAGAACTCTGCTGACGGTCATCTCGCTGACGCCAGAGGCTTCCGACACATCGCGAAGTGTGAGAGGACGTTTGATCTGACTGGTCACTTGTGCTGCCCTGCATAAACTTATTGTATTGATAACGGGCCTTTGCACCGTTGACCAGATGGTCTAGGGCGGGCATTCAAAGATCAAGCTGGCCCCGTGGCTCAACTGGATAGAGCAGCCCCCTCCTAAGGGGCAGGTTGCAGGTTCGAATCCTGCCGGGGTCACCACTCCCACTGAATTTATTGAAGAAAATGGCTACACACCTAAGGTGTGTAAAAAGGTGTGTAGCGCGTCTCTTGTAGCCTCATAGTTCGGCGGTTCGTTCGTGGGGTTTTGCAGGGATCATTGGTCCCCGCCTCGGCTTCAATTTCTGTAGTAAATCATGAGTCTTTGTATTGGTTGCTGATCCCCTCGGCTTCAACTCTGTTTGGTCTTCATATGCTGGCCAAGAAGTGCGCGTTCCAAACATTTTTCCATTCGCTGGCTTAATGATCTTCGGAGGTGTTGGATGGCTTCGACGAACATACTGAGGTTTGGCATGTTTTGGGTTCGGGCAGTGCCAGTTCCAGAGGAGTAGTTTGTTGTGGATCAATTCATCATGTTCAATCACGCGTTCATGACTTAACTCCCCATCCATCGCCCAGATCAATCTGTCGAGGGTGAAGTACTCATATTCTTTGAATCCACGGAGTGCATCGCGCATCTTCATTTCAAGTGAAATTAGCTGAGATTTAGAGACAACTGGTTCAGACATGGGTATCGTCTTTCTTACTTGTTACATTGTGAATTTTGGAAAGTGTGGATTTAGACGCAGCCTGCATCGATAGTTTGGCGCGGTTGGCGGCTCTGGTGTACACTTCTGTTACCTTGGGCGTGGTGTGACCCAATGCAGCCATGAGTTCGTATTCTGTGGCACCGTTCTCAGCCATATCGATCCCCACAGTTTTTCGCATACCATGGGCCGACACCGAGTCAGTGATCCCAGCAGCCTTTCTCCATTCGAGGATGTGGTTGCTGAAACCATCGGGCGAATAGGGCTTCCCATGCTCCGTGATCAGGAAAGTCTGATCACCAGTTGGAGTTGCATCCAATGCAGCCTTCAGGTCTGGGTGTAGTGGTTTAGTGATCAAGACTTTACTTTTTCGACTGGTCTTCTGTGGCATGAACCGCAGCACTTCTACGCCATTCTCAATGAGGACGTGTTGTGGTCCAAGCCTCACCAAGTCCGCCCTTCGGGGACTGGCGTGAATCAGAAGCATCATCGTGAGGTGCGGGCGTGATCCAATCTGGTGCGTTGCGAAGAACTTCTCCAAATGATCTGGACTCCATGGAAGATGGCCGTTCGTTTCGACTGCTTTCTTGGCGATCAATTGTGCAGGGTTAGGCTTCACGCCCCACGTCTCCGTCCCGTATTTGAACAGGTGCTTGATTGCACGAAGTGCGTTGTTCCATGCGTTCTTGGTCCAACCCCAACTGTCTAGAATCTGCTTCAGGTGGTGTTCTTCGATAGTGTGGAGCAAGACCTCTCCGTACTCCGCCGAAAGCCTTTTGGTAAACCTTGCATAGTGATCACGAGTGTAAGCCGAGAACTCATCTCTCTCCACGAGTCCATCTATATGGATTGTGTGATACCTGACTAAATCAGACACTGTTTGAGGCGCTTCATGGTTCCGCCAACGTTCGGCTGATGCCTTCTTCAGTTCAATTTCAAGGTCTCCACCCTGTTCAAGGAAACTGTATCTGGCTTCAAAAGCGGGTTCGCCAGGTTGCCCTTTAATAGTCATTCGACGGCCATCTGGACGGCGGTGAAACAGATACCGCAGCTTACCATGGCGTGACTTCTCTTCGATAAGAAACTCTCTGATTCTAGCCATTTCATCGACCTCCCTTTGCGCGGGAGTTCTGCGACATCAGGGCATCATTCATAGAAAGGCCGTAGGATACTCGTCTATCAGCGATCCTTTGAAGGGTTTCATCGACGACCGAACGCTTCCACCTTTTGAGGCGGGGAGTCGGTGCGGTAGTAGCTTCAGGTAAAACACCTTGGCTGATGAGTGTTCGGATTGATGCAGAAGACATATCCAGATACTCAGACAGCGTGGATATTGACATCAGTTCTGGCCACCTAGACGGCGATGATGGCGGCAACTTGTCTGATAGTTTCCCAGCTACTGTCGAGTTTGCTTCATTGGCGAAATCAAACTCCGCCCAATTGGCAAAGCGGAAGTTGGACAAACTGAGTTGACGAACATATTCGTTCGGATCGGTAGTGATCATGAAGGCAGGACCTCATTGCAAAAGCAGTGCCGCACACCTTTCAATGCAGCACCAATTCGTTTTCCAATGTTTCCTATTAGGTAACATGGGTATGGTCGGTAGGGCTTTCAAGAGGCTGGAGAATCTATCCAGACAACTCCGTGTGCAGAGCTTGGTAATATGATGACCGTGAAATCCCCAATGACCCACAAACGTCTTTCACCGAGAGTGTCGGGTCATCGTGCATCGCATGTACCTGGCGAACGATGACTGGCGTGATCTTTCGGGGACGACCAAGCTGAACTCCCCGATCCTTTAGGATTTTCAAGGAACTGCGGGTGCGATCCGCGATGAGCGCCCTCTCGTACTGGCTAACCACCGAAAGCAGGGTAAGAAACATGTCAGCAACCATGCCAGTACCAGTGTCTACACCATCGGTGATGCTGACCAACCTTGCGCCTGCGGCTTTGATGTTCTCTACAATACTGAGCAGGTCGGAGGTCGAGCGACCAAGGCGATCAGTTCGGTAGATGTAGACGACATCCTGATCTTCTAGCTGGTTCAGCAACTGGTACAGCTTGGGCCTTTTGGCATGGTGCAGGCCCCCCGAGATTTGTTCGATGAAGATGTCACGCTTGTCCAGTGATGGGGCATGTGCCAGCAGAGCCTGCACCTGAACTTCGATGCCATTCACTTGGTCCACTGTGGATGTGCGGATGTACCCGAACTTCTTTCCTATGGTCGCCTCCCGTATTGAACCCGCAAAGTATCATCCAGAAAAGGGTGTCCAAAATTGAACCACGACCAGTTTCAGAATGTACGGGTTTTTTGCACAGTATTCATAGCGGGATGGGCGTGATTCTTGGAGTCGTCGGACCTGTGTTTAAAACGATGGTTTTTGGGACCTGGCCAGGTTGCAACAGAATAATAGTCGTGGGCGATGCATGACCTTTTAAGTCCACCTGAATGATTCAGATGGTGGCAATGTGGTACGACGGGTTTTTCTGTATATGGTACGCTGACAAGTCGGCTACGGACCCTGAGACAACCTTCCTATTTGGCAAGATGAGGGACCGCAAATGTCATCGTCCGTCACCCAGTCCAGATTCTTTTTGTGTGCCTGTTTTTGATCATCTTGCCAGATACTTGGATCGACAGAGTATAGAATATGGTCTACGTCAGAAGAAACCTCAGGTGAACCAAGTACAGGAAAGTGGAACTGATTTACCTTTGCATCAGGGATGACACTCAGGGGTGATTTTATTGAATCACCTAAGACTGGAATACAGTCATGTTCACTGAACGCCATCGGTTCTCTAAAACTGATATCTCTGCTCTTCTCAGCTTTTTGCACACCAGCACGAACACCAGTCACCACGATGGTCTTTGAGTTCTTCAAGATTGCATCAGTGACGATCAACCAGCTTGCCAGCCCTTCAAACATCCGAGCTTTCACTGGTGGGTTGTAAACGTATTTGTTTGAGTACCCAGCAACCCCCTCAACATCAGGTGTGCCGTCATTGAAACCTGGGGCCTCTTCCACTGGGATGACGCGAACCTGGTTGGCTCCAGAGTAGAGACGGCTGCGTTTGCCGTTCGCCGTCCGTTTGAACGCCTGTTCAATGCCTGACGGACTGTACCCAGGTACATAGATCAGACCATGAAAATGGATTTTGAAGATACGCTGTTTGGGATCAAATCGTAGCTTCCAGCCAGCCGTCGGGAGAAGGGCTGCGCTAACGTCCTTGGCAACCTTCAGGTCCACCTCAGGGAACATCAGACTTACCGCATCTTTGAACCGTCGCCGAATGAACTGCTCAAGCCGCTTCGCTTGTCTCTCGGCCTCAGCAATGGCCTCTTCCTCCGTGCCTTCGAAGCTGGCTACGACGGTAGCAAATCCAAGTTGTCCAAGTGGTGCATCCATCAGAACCTGCATGGCCCTGATTATCCGACGGTTGTACTGTAGGGACTGACCTTCCCTTATGTCATTCCGTGACTGCATCCTGCTGGTAGCCCATTTACGGTATTCTGGATCAAGGCGGTCGGAAATGAATTGGGGAAGGAAGCGTCCACCAAGGACGTGATCAAGATCGGCGTATTCAAGCTGGTGGATCACCTTCGCGATGAAGTTCCACCACTTCTTGGAGCCAAGCTCCATTTTCCCCAGCTTCATGTTCTCTATATTGTAGGCCAATTGGAACAGCGGTGATGACGGCACATGGTTTTCACCAATGCTGTGATCGTTGCGATGCATTTTCTCGACGCTGACTGGCATGTCGCTCACTCCTGTTCCCGAAGCCATGCAAGCCGAAGTCATTGGTAGGACGACTGCTAAACATTGCGCTTCAGAACATACTTAGTGAATTTTTCTCGCAGCGTTGGACGTTGAGCATCTGGCTGAACCCTGTGGTGCTACAACTGGTGATCAAAAGCGTAGCAACAAAGGTAAATACTAGGAGGAGAACGATCATGAAAACACATACTCAAGACATTACAGTACGATCCATTTCTGTTGACACCCGTAGCCGCTTGGACGCCTTGCAGGCTTACTCTCGTCTGACATTTGGTAGTTTGATCGATGATGCAATTGAACTGCTTTGGGCTGACTACCTGTCGGACGGCCACGACGTTGCAATCCGACCCCAGACCGCAACGATAGCCGAAGCGGCTTGAGAGTTAAGTCAGCGGGTCCCGCATATCGTTCGATGAACTTGAGCATGTCGGGTGGGCGTGTGCGGGGGTTGGCATGACCCGTGTCAATCTCGCATTGGGTGGAGCATTCGCGGTACTTCTTAACAGCCAGTAACAGCCGACCAGTGAAGCTGTCAGGCCAGTTAATCTGCGAAAACACCGCATCGATGTATGGTTCCATCAGTGCGTCGAATCGGTCTTCAGTCATCTTCTGGACCTTTCGATGATAGACTTCCCTGATGCGGATTGGTTTGACGCCAACCTCACGACGGATGGCCTGTCGGGCATATAGACGTTCTAAAATGGTCTGTTTCTCTGACGAGGAGATGAGGGCTGAATACCCGTCAATCAAGGTGGGGCAAACTTTCTAGGCTTGGTGTCGGCATAAACAATGCAGTGGCCTTATTGATTCTCAATCGACTGGTGGCAAACCAGCAGCGTCCCGCATCCTGACATCAACGTCCTCACGACGGGTTCCAGCAAGCATCTCGTCATAGTAGACGACCTGCGTCGGCAGACTACCGTTGCGACTGGTGTATCGGCTGCGGAACACCTGATAGATGCCGTACTTCATCCCGATCTGCTGATCGCGACCCCACATGGTTTGATGCATTACAGGTCGTGATCGGTCGCAGAGCAACGTTCCATTTCGGTAAAGCTGGAAGTACGTGTCCTGTCCGCTGTCACCGTAGTGGACATAGATCGTAATATCGTTCCAGACGCCCTGCCAACGCACCAGTGGCCCCAAAGCACACTCCGCTTCGTCAGAGAAGCGCACGACACCATTCCTGTTGAAAACGATCTCCCAGATCGGACGACCTTCACCTTCGACCTTGGTTTGCGACAAATGCGTAGACGCAGGACTAATGCTTGGGAAGTCCTCTGGGATGAACAGTGAATACCCCAGCCACACCCCTTGGTTGGGGTGGGAGAACGTGTTCTTGGGTCCTTCTTTCCGTTCCACGCGGCCACGGTCATTGGCGCAATCACTCCAGCCAGTGACCTTACCACAGTCACCATGTCGAATCTCGAACCGCTGAGCTTGTTCACCGCGTCTGGTAATGTCTTGCACCAGCGAGAATTGGTATGGCTGACCATGAGACAGTCCAGCTTCCACACGGGTATTGTTGAGGATGCTTGTCGCTCGTTGATCGCTAACGGATGGTGTCGAGCAACCTGCGGCGAAGCAAGCAATCGATATCAGAATTGCGGTTGTTGATCTCATTTGCCATTCGTTGGTTTGCGTTATTCTGTGAATTGAACTTTTGACGCTGATCACCAAAGGCAGGTCGTAGACTGAATGTCCGATGAGCCTTGGACGCGATATTTGACGAACCGTGTTGCCGTACCATCGGGATAAGATCGGTGCACATTCACCTCGACAACATCAGTCAGATAAACGTCCTGTCCCCGCGCAATCCCGTATCTCTGGCTGCTTTGTGCGAGACACTTCCGAACGTTCTCACGCTGTATGCCATCAGCAATCCAGAAGCCTGCACCGACCAGCACAGCTGCAATCACACCGAAGATGACCCAACCTCCCAAGGCTTCATCACTCATCACCTTTCTCCGAATTGCTCGTCGTACCGACACTAATGATGTCCTGTATTTGCACCTCGCCCCCAGTGGCATTGACGATTGCATTCAATGTCCTGCGGGATGGCATGTGCAGGCCATCACGCACTCGCAAGACCGTCGGGGCGCTAAGCCCGCACTGGTCACCAAATGCCTTCAGGCTGAGTTTGTTCTGATCCAAGTATTCCTTGAGGGTCATAGGCATGTTTCATAAAGTGAAACATAATGATTCGCTATAGGTAACTTACATGATTGTTGCATTTTTTGCCGATATGTTTCACAACGTGAAACGTAACGATCTTAGAGACCCATCTTGGAACATCTGTACGAACGCATCAGGGAAGCACGAGAACGTGCAGGTCTGTCCGTCAATGAGGCGGCAGAAAAGCTTGGTGTGAGCAGGGTTCAAATCTGGAGGATGGAAAACAAAACCGATACTATCAGTGCAGAACGCCTGTTCATCATCGCAGCAATCTATCAAGTGGACCCGTACCACCTGTTCCACGGCACGAAGGCAACCACACAGTCGCAGACCGTCCTCTACCAACATATTGGTGAGGTTGTCTCTATGGTCGAAGAGGAAGCCCAAAAGCTGGATTTGAAACCGCCTCCGCATCTGGTCGGCGAAGCCGTTGTTGAGGTGCTGCGTCAGGAAAACCGTTCTGGTGCAAAACCCTCTGACGAATCAATTGATGTATCAAAATACCAGGGCCTCGTTGCCCTCCTTTTCAAGCAGGCCACCAAGTCATGACCCCAGTTACACAGTCAGAAATTAACAATGCTGCGTGGTCGGCCTGTGACACGTTCCGTGGTGTCGTCGATCCGTCGGTTTATAAAGATTACGTCCTGACGATGTTGTTCCTGAAATACATCTCAGATGTCTGGAAGGATCATCTAGCCACATACCAGGCGGAGCACCCTGACAGCCCTGAACTGGTTGAAGCAATGATGCAGCAGGAGTCGTTTGTCTTACCCAAGCAGGCAAGCTTCGACGCCCTCTACAACCGTCGTCATGAGGCTGGTAATGGTGAACGGATAGACAAAGCACTACACGCCATACAAGAGGCCAACGGCAACAAGCTTGACCAGGTGTTTCAGGACATCCATTTCAACAGCACCAAGCTGGGGGATGAGGAACAGAAGAACGACCTGCTACGTCACTTGCTCGAAGACTTCGCCAAAGAGGCCCTTGATCTACGTCCATCCCGTGTGGGCCAGTTGGACATCATCGGTGGGGCCTATGAGTACCTGATCAAACACTTCGCTGCGACGGCAGGGAAGACCGCTGGGGAGTTCTATACACCACCAGAGGTGTCTGACCTAATGGCCCGTCTGGCGGACCCTCAAGCAGGAGATGACATCTGTGATCCCACCTGTGGATCAGCATCGTTGCTGATGAAATGTGGGCGACAGATCAGGAACAAGACGGGGACCAAACGCTACGCTTTGTATGGTCAGGAATCCATCGGCTCCACATGGGCCTTGGCCAAGATGAACCTGTTCCTGCACGGGGAGGAAAACCATGAAGTCCTCTGGGGCGATACCATCCGCAATCCCAAACTGAAGGTGAAAGAGGACGCCCTGCGTCACTTCGATGTCGTCGTGGCCAACCCGCCGTTCAGCTTGGACAAGTGGGGAACCGCAACCGCAGAGGCGGATACATTCGGACGGTTCCGTCGTGGCATCCCGCCCAAGACCAAGGGCGACTATGCTTTCATCCTGCACATGATCGAAACGCTGAAACCCAAATCTGGACGTGCCGTTGTCGTTGTCCCCCATGGGGTTCTGTTCCGAGGTTCCAGTGAGGGTAAAATCCGTCAGAAACTGGTGGAAGAGAACCTGCTGGATGCAGTAATTGGTTTGCCAGAGAAACTGTTCTTTGGGACAGGGATTCCCGCCGCCCTATTGGTGTTCCGCAAACAGAAGTCGGACGACTCGGTGATGTTCATCGACGCCAGTCGTGAATTTGAATCAGGTACAAACCAGAACGCCTTGGACCAGTCACACATCGACAAGATCGTGCAGACATACCAGACACGTGAAACCGCGGACAAATACGCCTACCGTGCCACACGGGATGAGATCGCGGAGAATGACTTCAACCTGAACATCCCCAGATACGTTGATACGTTCGAAGAAGAGGACGAAATCGACCTGATGGCCGTGCGGGCCGAAAGGGTTAAGCTGAAGGATGATCTCGCCGAGTTAGAGAGCCGTATGGCTGGCTATCTTGAGGAGCTTGGGTATGGTTCCTGAGGGTTGGGAGGAGCACCGACTGTCGGATGCCTGTGAACTGATCAATGGCAGGGGTTTCAAGCCACATGAGTGGGATACGGAAGGCTATCCGATCATTCGTATTCAGAACCTGAACGGCTCGGATGAGTTTAACTACTACAGCGGGGAATTTAACCCAAAAATACTTGTGAGAAATGGAGAACTACTGTTCGCGTGGTCTGGTAGTCGTGGCACTTCGTTTGGCCCACACATTTGGCGTGGTTCAGATGCTGTCCTCAACTATCATACTTGGCGAGTGGTCCCTAAGGAAACAACCAGCAAAGACTTTCTGGTGCATTACCTCCGCCACATCACCACAGCGATTGAAGCAACCGCCCACGGAGCCTCTGCACTTGTTCACACCCAAAAGGACACGATGGAAAAGCGCCGTTGTGTCCTTCCCCCACTCCCCGAACAACGGAAGATAGCGGATATCCTCTCGACGTGGGATGAGGCCATTGAGAAAACCGAGGCCCTGCTTATCAACGCCCGCACCCAAAAACGCGCCCTCATGCAGCAACTCCTCACAGGCAAACGCCGCTTCCCTGAGTTCGAAGGCCAGCCGTGGAAAGAGGTACGCTTGGGAGATGTGTTAGACATCCAGTATGGAAAATCCCCAAAGGATGTGCGTGACGATAAGGGGCAAATCCCAATTGTCGGCACTGGGGGGATCACTGGGTATTGCCATCACGGCTTTACAAGTGGGCCTGCTATTGTTCTCGGTCGCAAGGGAACCATCGACACCCCTCAATGGGTTGAAGGATCATTCTGGCCAATCGATACCACCTACTTCTGTAGTGCGGATGATCGCACCAGCTTGCGTTGGGTGTTTTACCTGCTGCGCTTTATGAACTTGCGCAGGTATAACGAAGCGTCTGGTGTTCCCAGCTTGTCACGGGAAACGCTAAGGTCGGTCCCTATTCGTCTTCCAAGTTTGCCTGAGCAGCAAAAGATTGCACGGGCAATTGGTCACGAAGAGGTCTTTGAAGAGATTTTCAAGCGAGATGCAGACGAACTTCGCATCGAGAAGAAAGCCCTGATGCAGCAGCTTCTGACAGGGAAGCGGCGGGTGACTGTCTAAAATTTTGAACCAACCGATTTAGGAAATTTAATGAGTGATTACTGGGAAGACCGACAAGGTGGCATAGAAGGCAAAGACATTCGAACAGCCTATGAACGCGACTATGCACGGGTTGTGCATTCTGCCTCATTCCGTCGGTTGCAGGCAAAAACGCAGGTTCTGGGACTCGGCGATAGTGACTTCTACCGAACCCGTCTGACCCATTCGATGGAGGTCAGCCAAATCGGTGAGGCCATCGCCAAGAAACTGCAAAGGCAAACTGATCAGTCTGATCCCATCCTTGATCACCTTCCCAACCCCACACTCATCAGAACAATCTGCTTAGCCCATGATCTGGGACATCCTCCGTTCGGGCATGGTGGCGAGATCGCACTCAACAAGTGCATGACGAATCACGGCGGTTTTGAAGGTAATGGTCAAACTCTTAGGATCATGGCCAAGCTTGAACCCTATCATCCTGACCACGGTATGAACCTGACCCGTCGTACTCTGTTGGGCGTCCTCAAATATCCAGCCTCATATGAGACAGTGAATGACGCATCGGTCTACCCGAAAGAAGTGACTGGTTCCGTCTTCAAGGCTTACGAATACAAACCGCCAAAGTGCTATCTGGACACCGAAGGGGACACAATTGCTTGGATCAAGTCAGGTGAACTAGCGTCTGAGTGGGATATGTTTGCTTCGACCAAAACTTCTGATCGCCATAAGAAGACCAAGTTCAAGGCCCTTGATACGTCGATCATGGAGTTGGCTGACGACATTGCCTATGGGGTTCACGATCTAGAGGATGCGTTAAGTCTCAAGCTCTTCACTCAACGACAGTTCGCGTCCGATATGCCTGAGGACAAGTTAGCCAGGTACTTGGAACAAACGAAATGCACCTATGATGAGTTTGTCACCCAGTTGTTCAGTGAGGACACACATGAGCGGAAAGCCGCGATTGGTCACCTTGTTGGGTACTTCGTCAACGCAATTGAGTTGCACCCTGATGCGAATGGAATTGGCCATCCAGTATTGTCAGCAAACGCGGTATTGCCCTCAGACGTTGCTGCGGAACTCAAGGTTCTGAAGGATTTCGTTTACTTCGATGTCATCAAGGCGACACCAGTTCAGCAACTGGAGTTCAAGGGTCAGAAGATCGTCACCGAACTCTTTGATACGTTCATGACAGACCCAGAAAGACTGCTCATGCCAAGAGAGTTTGCCAAAGCAAAGAACCTACCAATGGAACGGGTCGTCTGTGATTACATCGCTGGCATGACCGACGAATATGCCACGAAACGGTATCAACAACTCTTTGAACCTCGTGTCGGTTCTGTGTTTGATCGGTTATGAACATGGCCAGTCACCACACTCCTGACACCCGCGAAGAAGCAGCGTCGAAGCTCCCTGCATTGCATGTGCTGATGGTTACGGGGTGGACCTACCTCTCCCCCATTGATGCCATGGATATGCGTGGGTCGGAGCGGGTTGTGATCCTTGAACCTGTGTTGCGTGACTGGCTTTCAGCACATCGGTTCGACTTCAAAGGTCAGCAATATCCTCTGTCTGAGAACGGGATCACGCAGGTCGTCAAAGCCATCTCAGCACCGAAGTTGAACGAAGGACTGATTGCCGCCAATGAAGCCATCTACAAGCAGATAACGTTGGGCATCACGGTGGATGAGTTCGTCGGCGGACAGAAGACATCCGTCACCGTTCCGTTGATCAACTGGGATGATGTCAACGCGAACCTGCTGCATGTCACTGAAGAACTTAGCGTCGAACGTCCTGCTGCACTGGGACGGTATCGTCCTGATGTTGTGTGCTATGTGAACGGGTTGCCACTGGTGGTGATTGAGGCGAAGCGTCCAAACTCTTCGTCTGTCGATAAATCGATGATTCTTGAGGGCATCAGTCAACACAACAGGAACCAAAAAGATCAGGGTATTCAGGGCCTCTATGCCTATTCTCAGGTGCTGATGTCGATCTCTGGTACCGATGCTAGGTACGGGACAACAAACACACCCAAGAAGTTCTGGGGGTCGTGGACAGAGGAAGAGATCACCGAAGCTCAGATGCAGGAGATCAAGTCCACTTCGCTGACTGACGATCAGAAGTCAGCGTTGTTTGCGGACAAACCCAAATGGGCCAAGAACGACTTCGAACGGCTTCATAGCGGGCTTGTACTGCTCACTGAGCAGGATCGGACGATCATCAGCCTGCTACGCCCAGACAGGCTACTAGACTTCACCAGGCGGTTCATTTTCTTTGATCGTGGTAACAAGAAGGTCGCCGCCAGGTACCAACAGTTCGGTGGTGTGAAGGCAATCCTGTCTCAGGTGGCCAAGCAGAAACCTGATGGAAGCCGCGAAGGTGGCGTCATCTGGCATACGACTGGATCAGGTAAGTCCAATCTCATGGTGCTGTTGACCAAGGCGCTGCTGCTTGACCCTGAGCTTGCCAACAGCCGCATCATCATCGTGACAGATCGAATTGATCTGGAAAAACAGCTTGCCGCAACGTTCCTGACAGGTGGGGCTTTTGGATCGTCGGTGGCGACCAAGAAGGACGGTGAGAAGGCCAAGGTTCAGTCTGGTCGTGATCTGGCGAAGCGGATCGGCTCTAGCAACGAGCGGATCATTTTCACCCTGCTGCAAAAGTTCAACTCAGCGACCAAGTTACCAGAATGCAAGAACACGTCTGATAAGTTGATCGTGCTGGTGGATGAGGGTCACCGCAGTCAGGGTGGTGAGAACCACGAACGGATGCGTCAGGCGCTCCCCAATGCAGCCTTCATCGCTTTCACAGGTACCCCACTGCTGAAAGAGGATAAGACCCGCAACAAATTTGGTCCCATCCTCCACGCCTACACCATGCAGGATGCGGTTGAGGATGGTGCCGTCACACCTTTGGTTTATGAAGAACGAAAACCCATCTTGGACATCAATGAACGTGCTGTTGATGCATGGTTCGATCAGCGCACCATGGGGTTATCAGATCAGCAGCTATCGGATTTGAAGCAAAAGTACGCAACCCGTGGTCAGGTGTATAAAGCCGAAGCCCGCATCGAGATGATCGCTTGGGACATTGCCGCCCACTTCAAAGAGAACTTCATAGATCAAAGCCCAGGACTGAAGGCCCAACTTGCCACAGACAGCAAGCTATCTGCGGTTAGGTACAAGAAGGCACTAGACGATACAGGGATGGTCACCAGTGCAGTGGTGATCTCTGCACCTGATAGCCGCGAAGGACATGATGATACCGACGAAGCCAAAACCCCAGAGGTGCAGGCATGGTGGAACCAGAACGTCAGCAATGATCCTGAGCGATACGAAGCAGACGTAATTGATGGGTTTGCCACGGATGGTGCACCAGACATCCTGATCGTCGTGGACAAGCTGCTAACGGGCTTCGATGAACCGAGGAACGCCGTTCTATACATCGACAAACACCTCAAGAGCCACAACTTGCTCCAAGCCATCGCACGGGTGAACCGCCTTCATGAAGCGAAACAGTTCGGTTACCTTATTGACTACCGTGGTATCTTAGCTGAGTTGGACACATCCATTCAGGACTACCATGACCTCGCCCAAGAAACCCAGCAGGGCTACGACGTGGATGATCTGGCTGGGACATTCTCCAACATGTCCACCGAGTATAAACGTCTGCCAGGGCTGCATGATGCCCTGTGGGCGATCTTCTCAGACGTGCATAACAAGGAAGACGTGGAACAGTTCCGCAGAGTGCTGGTGCCACGGGTTACAGAAGACGAATCAGGTCACAGCTTCGATCAAACGCAAAAGGTCCGAGAAGATTTTTATGACGCTCTGACCGAGTTTGGCCTGTGTCTGAAGCTGGCATTGTCGTCGCGGACGTTCTTTGATGATGGTGCCTTCGACGAAAAGACGATCCAGACGTACAAACGCGACCTGCGTTTCTTCACCGAATTACGTGTTCAAGCCAAGCGTGATGCAAACGAAACCGTGGACTTCTCAGAGTACGAAGAGCAGATTCGTCGGCTGGTTGATAAGCAAGTGAACGTAGAAAGAATCGTTGATCCTGAAGGGTTCATCCGTGTCGATACACTTGGTCAGAACGACAACCCTGAGGACTGGTCCGACGAAAAGACCCGCACCGAGGCGGATGTCATCAAGACCCGTCTGCGGAAGACAATTGAGCAAGACCTGATTGATGATCCGTATGCACAAAGGGCATTCTCTGAACTCCTCAGAGAAGCCATTGAGGCCGCAGAAGCTTTGTTCGATCATCCTCACAAGCAGTACACGATGTTCAAAGACCTGGAAGCACAGGTTGCTGAACGCAACACACCAGGGGTTCCAGATCGCTTCACCGACCAGCCACGTGCCAAGGCCTATTATGGTCTTCTTCTGGACCATCTGAACGGCCAAGAGGCCACAGAAGATGAACTTGTGACAGAAGCTTTGCACATCGAGTCTGTTGTGATGGATGCTGTTCAGTCACACTCAATCAGTCCTGGGAACCTTGAAGCCGCCATCAAGAAGGCTCTCTTGGTTCGATACTTCAACATGCTGGATGGTACCGATGCCGCCTATGCTTTGATCGATCAGGTTCTGACGGTTGTCCGTGCAGGTTCGTCAAAGGACACCACATGACATCATTTGTGCTGGCATATGGTGATCAGCGTATCCCGTACCAGGTTGCATTCGACGACAATCGCAGCACACGTGTTGCTATCCATGTGAACCCAGACGGGTCCGTATCAGTCGATGCACCACATGGCTTTGATGATGCTGCAATCCGTGGCGCTGTTCAGAAACGAGCCAGATGGGTTGCCAATCACGTGAATGATGCCAACCAACGCTATGCACACGTGAGACCCAAGGAATACGTGTCTGGAGAGCAAGTTCTTTATTTGGGACGGCGATACATGCTGAAGGTCATACCAGTCACGGATAAGCCCAAAGCCGTTCGATTGAAGGGTAACCAACTGGAGGTCGAATCGAAGTCTACGGAAGCTGGCGACATCAAAGCACGGATGAGAGCATGGTACCGAGTGAAAGGGCAGGACTACTTCGCCAGACGACTTGATACTTTGTCGATGACTCTCCCGTGGGTGACTAAGGTTCCGCCGTTCAAGCTGCTTGATATGCAACGCCAATGGGGAAGCTGTTCACCATCGGGGGAAATCATCCTGAATCCGCATCTGGTCAAAGCTCCACGCCCATGTATCGACTACGTGCTGATCCATGAACTGGCACACCTGAAGCATCACGATCACGGTTCTGCTTTCTGGGGCTTGATCGATGGACATGCAGGTGACTGGCGTAAGTCGAAACACCATTTGGATGGTCTGGTTGAGGTACTGCTTCAAGAGTGATGAGAAAAAATTGGTATGTGAGGATCATTTCTCTCCATGATGGACAGCATAATTCGCTTTCACACACCTTAAGGCTTTCTCTTTAAAATCAATATGGGGCGTTACCCTGCCGGGGTCGCCAAAGCCTTGGATATTATTAAGGAAAGTTCCTACACGCCCAAGATGCGTGAAAAGGTATGTATGTCGATCCAACTGGTGAATTTCTAACATGCGAATATCGCCATGTCAGAGAAGTAGGCTTGTTCCTAACATTTAAAGTCATAACAAGTGCATAGTATGGGTCCATGGACGGAGACTACCAGTAACGGCCTGATGGTCTGAGATCGTCGCTAGAATTATTGTGTCGCAGGGTCCAGTGCGGGTGCAGATGCGCTGTAGAATTCAAGAGAAAATCAAGAAAATGAGCATGCGGATGCAACACTAAGCTACTGTAAAAATTTGGTGTAATTGATATAGTAGGCTTTCGTGTTCCTATTTTATCCACCGTCGCTACCATCCTCCAATTGGCTTCTGAATATCTCGTCTGGGTATTCCAATCGCCCGATGGATTGAGCCTCAATGAAGTAGCCGTTCGAGTACCACCTTTTCTGGTTTGTCGTCAGGTGCAAGACGGCTCAGCCAAGAATGCAGCAAACGAAAACGACCGCCCCATGAGGGCGGCCGTGAGGCATTTCAAGCGTGTGAACTCAGTGCGCGTTCAAGAAGGCATCCACCTCCTCCTTGGCTTCTTCTTTGGTCTTGCCGTATTTGGCTTGGATCTTGCCTTCGAGCGCCTCTCGGTCGCCATTCACTTCGGCGACTTCGTCATCGGTCAGTTCGCCCCATTTCGCTTTGACGTCGCCTGAGAACTCTTTCCATTTGCCTTCGATTTGATCCCAATTCATCGCTGCATCCTTTCTAGATTTTGCTTATCGACCGGCCCAAAGACGGCCTGTGATGGCTCAACGCGCCGAAGCCATTTCCGTTCCGTTTAAATCGGCATCAGAGGTCATTCTTTTCAACCAGCAGACAGCAAAGATAGCGACGGCAGCGCCACTCACCGCGTTGGCGACAGCGATAGCCACAAAGACGGCCCAGGATTGGGCTAGCATTGCTGCCAGAGATGAGAGTGGAACGTAAAGAAGCGCTGTCCGCGTCAGGTAGAACGCCAGCCCAACCTGTGATTTTCCGAGTGCGTTATAGGCCCCCGCTGCGATGATCACCATGCCGTAACCCCAGACGCTAAGCGGGATGACGGATAGATAAAGTGATGCGGTTCGGATGACATCGGTGTCGCTTGTAAACAGTCCAACGACGGCTTCTGCAAATACCCAAAAGAAGATCGCCAGCGCGATCGCCCAACATGCACAGACGGCATAGCTGATCTTGAGCGCGCGAATAACACGGTCGACTTTCGACGCACCCCAGTTTTGACCGGTAAATGGCCCAATAGCCGAAGATAAAGCCAGCATCGGGATCACTGATAGCGACTCGATCCGCGTAGCCACGCCGAAACCTGCGACAACTGTATCGCCAAACGTCGCAAGGATTGATGTGACGATCGCAATTCCAATGGGGTTTACGGCATTCCCAAAAGATGCGGGTATCCCAACGACAAGGACCCGTTTCCATGACCGATACAAATCAGCGATGGGCGGAAGCTTCATCGTGAGCATCTGTTCGCGCCACGCGACAAGCAGGAAAGCACCAACAAGCGTAAACAGCCAGGCGGCAAGCGTGCCCAAGGCCGCGCCTTCGATATCCATGGCAGGGATCGGGCCCCAGCCAAATATGAGGATTGGCGTCACGCTGATATTAATCAACGCCGACCCGACCATAACCGCGCTAGGCCAAAACGCATCACCGACCGCGCGCACGATGGAGTTCGCCACGATGGGTACGACCAGCAGTGGAATGGCCATGAACCAGATCTGCATGTAGCGCCGAACCATGTCCAGCACCTCGCCTTTGGCACCCAGCAGCCCGAACAACCAATCGATTGAAAAATAGCCTGCTGCGGCGACTATCATGACCAGAATGATGGCAAGAATGATGCTGTCGGTGGCAAGCCGCTTGGCGTCTTTGGTATCCTTTGACCCAACCGCGCGCGAAACCACGGACGATGCGCCTGCGCCAAGCCCGATGGCCAGGCTGGAGACAGAAAGCGTCACCGGGAAGGTGAAAGATAGGGCCGTCAATTCTTGTGTACCAAGCTGCCCGACATAGTAGGTATCGACAAGCGAGACCGAGATGACTGCAACGATCCCGAACACCATCGGCCCTGCAAGGCGCAGTAAATTAATCCATACCAGATCCGTTGTCAGATTTCTTGAATCGCTCATGCCAGTCCCCTGCCTTAGTTCGGGGCATAACGTGGCAATGTCCAATTGGTTCAGTTATTTTCCAGATAGCCCAGCATACGTTGCTCAACGACCCGCAAATCGCTATGTTTAATGGGCTTGGGCGGGTTGATGTCCTGTCCCGCCAGTTCGATGATATCGGGATGGATGTAACTGTTTCGTGCAATGGTCGCGGTGTTGTGCAGTCGCTTTGCAGCCGCCTCTGACATCGCCTTGATCGTGCTTGGCCCGGTTTCGGCAATTTCATAGGCGGCAAGCGTGCCTGCCCATGTACGAAAGGTCTTGGCGGTTGTGTCGTCATCCCCTGCGGCATCGGCGATGTAGCGGTTGAGTGTTTGAGAGCCAAGCGTTTGTGGCTGTCCATCGTCATCAATCCACGACAGCAGAGAAGCGCCCGGCAGATCACCGATCTTGTTCAGGACCCGCGCCAGCGTCCGGTCCGCCAATTGTCTTCGGACCCGTCGTCCGCCTTTTGCGGTGTACCGTAAGGCAATCATGTTCCCCGTCATTTTGACATGGCGGTTGCGCAGGGTCAGCGCACCGTAGCTGCCATTTTCGCGGGTATAGGCCTCATTCCCGACGCGCAGGGCAAGGCGGTCGATCATTGCAACCGCGCTTGCCAACGCAAAGGTCTTTTCGCCAACGTCATATGTTAAATCACGCCTGACTTTACGGCGAATACCGGGCAGTTGATGGCCAAAATCCACAAGCTTGTCGAACTTTGTCTGGGCTTGTGCGGCGGTCCAGTCAGGATGATAGCGATATTGTTTGCGGTCTTTATCGTCTCGCCCGGTTGCCTGCAGGTGGCCTTGCGACAGCGGACACATCCACACATCGCGGTAGGCTGGTGGGACGGCTAGCGCAGCGAGACGTTTGCGCTCAACCGCGTCGTCGATATTCGTGCCATCAGGGGCGAAATAGGCAAAGCCACGTCCCCGTTTTCGCCGCTGAATGCCGGGCTGATCATCCGGATAGTAAATCAATCCATGATCTGTCACGCCTTGCTGACCTCGGACGCAAGTTTCAGAACTGCGTCTCCATCCTCTTGTTCAATATAGAGCGCGTTGTCGTCGTCTGATCCGTTGCGGGTTACCTCGGTGCCCTTGATTGTACGGGTGACTGATTTGGCATATGTCTTTTCCACCGTCCCGGTTGCCGTTCCATTGCCCCAGTTCCATTTAACCTTGTCGCCGACTTGAAGTGTCATCCACGTCTCCATTATCGCTTGTAAGGCTAAACGCAGATATCCGCTGTGGGTTCCGCGCGCCTGTCTTAGTCTTGCGACAATGCGTCGATTTCATCCATGATCACGGATTGGTGGCGGGGCTTGGCCACATCTTTCAGCTGCCGCAAAACGCGCAGCGCATGCTGGCGTGTGATATCGTCAGGTCGGACATATTGGCGGCACAATGGAAAGGTGACCGCAAACAATCCCGGAAAGTCGAGCTGAGGATACCGCAAGCGCGTTGACTGTCGGGGGTTGAGCCCGCCCTTGTAAACCGATGCTACGGTCAGAACAGCGGTCAGCCGGTTCAAACAATCCATTGCGGTGTATGGGTCATTGATACCGGGCGACAGCGCCCTTGCGACCATTTCCACCAGTTGCTGCGCAACAAAGCCTGGGTTTTGGTTTTCTGTACGTCCTGAGCCAACAGCAAAGCACCCGATCAGCTTCTGAATCTGGTCGTCGGTCAGATCATCCTTAGCCCAGATCACGAATACTTCGGTCGCTGTGGTCACGAAATCACCGATCGCCACCCGCATTTCGATGTGCCAACCGTTTTCCGCCGCCAGTTCCTTCAACTGATTGAAATTGCAGGTCTGAATATAACCAGACGTTCCCGCGCTTACACTACAAACAGGGTCATCTTGCGGCCAACCGTCTTTGTCGTCGTCTTCCCCCTGATCATCAATCATATCTCGAATCTGGCATTCCAGCCGATACCCCAGATCGGCCGAGATCCGGCTGACGTTGATTGTCTCGGGCACGTGGTGAACGAAATAGATCATCGTGAACACGCATATCAATGTCAGACCGATTGCCACCAAAAGTGAATATTGCGGCACAAATTGATCAACGCCACCATCGAACCCGTCTTGTACCGAACGCAATACGACTATTGCATACACAAAGGTCGCGATCAGTATCCCCAGGCTCCACTGGTTGCCCCGGTCGCGCATGAAGTTGCCAATCAGCCGCGGGCCAAAATTGCCGGATGCGAAAGACACGGCAACAATTGTCATGGAAAACATGACGCCGGTCACACCAATGATGGATTGCGCAATGACGGCCAGTGTTGACCGAGCACCATCAGCCTGTGTGTCGATAAATGTATCAGGCAGGTTGAACGGCAGCAGATCGACGTTGCGGTCAACCCAGTCGGTCATGCCCGCCAGCATGAGGCCCGCAATCACCAGAACCGAGGGCAGAAACCAGTAGCTTGCTCTGATATCTTGCAGCAGTTTGACAAGAAGCGCGCGTTTTCCCATCAGGTTGCTGCAGCATCGTCGGTACTGTTTGCGATGGTCTGCATTTTAAGCGGTTCCTTGAATGTCAGGGTTCTGTATGGAAATGGTATCTCAATTCCCGCATCATCCAAGGCCGATTTCACAGCCGCTACAACCTGATCGCGTGATGTACGAATGTCGATCGGTCGGGATCCGGTCCACCATGTCACTTCAAAGTCGATCGACGACGCACCAAAGGCTTGGGCAAATACCTGCACGTCCTTAATATCATCGCGCACAGTGTCAACGGCTGTCACAGCGTCCTGAATCACACCCCGCGCGACATCGACGTCTTCGCCATAGGCGACACCACAGATTATTGTGGTGCGCCGCAGATCACGGTCCGTACGGACCACAACCGCATTCTGAAACAGCATATGATTGGGAACAACGACCAGTTGCCCATCGGTTTGGCGGATATGCGTGTCACGAATGGTGATATCCTCAACCTGACCCTCGATATCTTCGCATTCGATGTAGTCGTTGATCCGGAAAGGTTCACGCAACAAGATAAGGATGCCTGCAAGAAAGTTCTCGAACGTGTCCTTGAATGCAAAGCCAATCGCGACAGAGCCAAGCCCGAGCGTCGTCAACGCCTTGCCCGGTGTAATTGATGGGAATACGACGGTCAGGGCGATCAATGACCCAATCAACCACAGCCCGACACCCGCCATCATCGCCAGAACATTGATGAGGTTGCTACGCAGGCGGAACCGGGCACCCAACCGACGAATGACAAGTTTCAACATTGAAACCACTGCCCAGGTCATAAGCAGCAAGGCCAACGCCACGGCCAATCGCGGGGCCGCCTCGACAAATTTTGTCACATAATCCGAAAGCGTAACGGTCAGTGTGGTGGTGACGTCGGCTTGTTCCATGATCGCTCCGCATGTTGCAATCTGGCTTAACGCGCCAACATCCAATTTGTTCCACGCTTCATCGCGCAGGTCCGCAGGCCCTTGAGAAACCGGAAACCTAAAACTTTAAGGAACCATTCTCGGCGTGGCGTGTTGGATCGACAGAGAAAACGTGAATACGGAGAATTTAGACATGGAATATGCAGGTATTGGTGGCGTAATTTTATTGGCCCTGAACATCTGGGCCATCATTTCGATTATCGGGTCAGGCGCGTCCACAGGATCAAAGGTCCTTTGGACACTGCTGGTGTTGGTACTACCTTTGATTGGCTTCATCATTTGGCTTGTTGCCGGACCACGAGGGGCACGCGGCATTGCCTGAACAACCGGTTTGATATGATATCAGGCGGGCGCACCCATGATGGGTGTGCCCTCATTTTTGAAATGAACCAGGTGATATCAGCAGATGGCCACCGATAAGTCAGTGGCAGAACGCGCAGCTTAAAAATGTGATGGCCCCCGCACCGCATGGGCAGAGGAGCGTACCGTCTTGGCAAATGAGCGGACTTGCAGCTTGGACGCGGACGGTCATGGCCTGTATCGGCCTGGCGCTGGGGCTCAGGGCGGTTATTGGCGCAACCGATGACCCGATTATCGCAAAGGCCGTCGCAGAGCTGTTTATATTTTGCGCGATCCTGATCTTCTGGGCGGCGCCGCGCCGGTGTCGTGCAACGTTGAACCGGGTGGATGACCACGACGCGAACACGCAATCACATCAAAACATGGCTCTGACGGCAACTGTCATTACCACTGGGGCGGTTGCGAGCGGCGCCATTCTGTGGCTACTTTAGAGCGATTTGGCACGAAGAGCGTCGGCGATGGGCGCAGCATGCAGACGCGCCGCCCACCGCGGTATCATTCCAGTTCAGTTGTGACATCCGCTGTGGGAACAGCTTCACCTGGTTCATCCGCTATCCATGTTAGAAACGCGATGAATAATAGTCCCGCAACGATTACAGCCCCGATGATGCCGACTAACGGGCCCTTGTGGCGGCGGGCTTGTTTTTCGATATTTGTGTCTGGTGCAGACATTTTTCTCTCCTTGATTGCTCCCGCCTCAACCCCGCCATCCGCAAAAAGTTCCACTTTTTTAGGAACGTTTTCTGACCGGGTCTGTTGATACTGGAGGGGAAGATCATGAACCAACGCTCTGTTTCCACCATTTGCCTGTCCTTGCTCACACTCATTGTCGTGTTCGCGGTGCTGCATCAGGCAAAAGATGTGTTTGCGCCAATTATCTCGGCGCTATTGCTTGGGGTCGTTTTGACACCGCTCTCTGACCTGTGGGACAAATTGCACCTGCCGCCAGCCTTGGCTGCGCTGATTTCGGTGCTTTTGGCGCTGTTGATGATCTCCGCCATGCTTTTACTGATCGAACCTTATGTGACTCAGGTTATTAATCAGGCGCCGGTGATCTGGAACGAGCTGCGCGAGACGATTGATGAGCTGAAGCGTGTCATGCGCGGGTTAGAACAGATCAGCGAAGATGTCGCCACCGCGATTGAGCCCGAGAATGCAGCCAATGGCGAAACGACCGAAGATGGCTCAGTTGCCCTTCCCTCTATCACCGACGCGCTGTTTTACGCACCGCAATTCGCGGCGCAATTTATGATCTTCACCGGTACGCTGTATTTCTTCCTGATGGCGCGTAACGGTATTTACGACTGGGTCAGTGCCAGCTTCCGGCGTTTTGGAGAGGATGAGTTACGGCAAGCAGGCAAGCAGGTATCGCGATATGTGCTGACGATCAGTGCGATCAACTTTGGGTTCGGCGTGCTCGTGACAATTGTCATGCAGTTGATCGGCATGCCGTCACCGATCCTGTGGGGCGTGCTGGCCTTTGCATTGAATTTCATTCTTTATCTTGGCCCGATCACTTTGGTCATCATTTTGCTGGTCACCGGCATCGTTGTCTTTGACGGTGCAGCAAGCTTTCTGCCAGCTGCGATTTATCTGGCGATGAACGCGACCGAGGCACAGTTCATCACGCCGACGCTTGTGGGAAAGCGGCTGTCTGTCAATCCATTGCTGGTCTTTCTGTCGCTGGTGTTCTGGTTATGGCTGTGGGGGCCAATTGGCGGGGTCATCGCGATCCCACTACTGATCTGGTGTTTGACGATTTACAAGGGCGCCGTTGGTCAGACCATCTCGTCGGGGACTCCGGGCAAGTTGTATCCCAATGCTTCTGCCTCAGCGGCTGAATAGGGCAAAATTAGACCCTTACGATCCTCTGGACGCGTTTGCGCATTCAAAGCCGCTTGCGCCGCCCAGGCATCGCAGGCGGTCAGATCGTCGTAGCAGGCCGGATCAGCTGCCGGGCCCAGCCAATGGGCGAAACAACGGGACTTCAGGTGGGCCACCTCTGCGACGTTCTGCGTGGCTATACCTGCTTCGGTATCCCACGCAAAGCTGCGACCGTTCAGATTTGCTGATGAAATGATCCCGTGCCTGTCGTCAAAAATCGAGACTTTCGCATGCAGGTACACAATCGGCGCACCGTAATACGTTGCCCGCCCATCGGGCGGGACCGCGCGCGGCTGGGCAGGTGATCCGAAAAAGGCACGCGCCCCAAATGCGTCGCGCAGGATTTTGAGGCATTTGACCTGCAGATGCTCACCATAGGCGACATCACTGCCCGGTTCATCTTCAAACGCCGCACCCTCCGGCGCGGCTGGCAGGATAAGAATAAGTGACAGCGCAGAATTTTGGGACGCCCGTTCGGCCAATTGTCGGGCCAATTTACGATCGCGGAAAAACTGCGTTTCAAGGTAGATCAGCGTCTGGGATTTCGCAATTCGTTCTGCGTGGGCCGCAGCAAGAGTGCGAATAACCGGTTTGGGTGAAAGGAACGGGAAAGAGACGCGGCGCTTGGCCGAAATCGTGCGTAGCAGCAGCTTCTGCGACACAGGCGGTTCACCTGAAACTGTCCGCCTGAAGCTGCGCAAGTGATCCGCCGCTTCCTGCGCGACTGGACCGTCTACCAACACTTGCGTGTCATGCCATGTATCAGACGCGTCCTGTTTATGGGTCGGGGCGTCGTACCGACGGTCGTTCAGATCAAGACCACCAATGTAAAGCCGTTCGTTATCAAAGACAGCCAGCTTCTGGTGATGTGTGACGGGAATAAGCGGCGGTGGAAACACACGCGGCACCAGTTGATCATTCTTCCACGTCAATAACGGGGCAAGACTCGGTGCCCTTTTCAGGAATGCCCGCCTTTCTACAAGTGGCTTTTCATTCACCTCTGCCAGGTTCTTACGCATTTCCTTTGCAGTACGCGGCCAAAGCAGCAGACGCGGTAAAAACCCGACCTTTGCGGGGTGCATTGCAGCACAAGCCTGCAGCAAATGGGGGGCGCCCGACACTTCGGCCGCGGCATAAAGACGGCGCAGGCAGGTCCATGTATAGATGTGATTGTTCATACGCACGACCGGATCGAAATCGCTGATGATCAGCGTGATTTTCACACCTCGGCCAAGTGTATCGGCGATCAGATCAAACCATGTGTCACCAATAGCCTTGGCAGATGATGACCGCAGTTTTGTTGATGGGTCAAATATCCGGAATCCCGCGATGACCTCACGTTTTGCGGCAAGGAACTCTTGCTCAAGCGCGGGAAATGCCTCCTCAGCGGTCAGGAGCGGCCTAAACAGCCTTAAAGACGCATCTGTCATTAATAATCACGCTGTTCCGGCTCAAACTCTGTGGCCTTGAACTGCACCCGCATCGTATAGCTGTCTGCTGCTTCAGCGGTTTGCACCTCACCACCCAATTGAATGGCGAACGCATTGATCAACTGGCCGCCAAGGCCGGTGCTTTCAGCATTCCGGCCAGAGCCAACTGAATTGCTTAACGTCAACAAACAGTCCACATCGCCCGGGTCCTGCTTGAGTGTCACCCTGACCCACCTTTGCTGCCCCTTTGGCGCACCTATGTATTTCATCGCATTGGTCATCGCTTCGGCCACCATCAAGGAAAGCGGAACCGCTTGATCAGGATACAATAGGATTTGATCAATGTCTTTTTGCACATCGACGTCATCTTCCAAGGACACCGCGACCTCGACAGAATTCTGTACGACTTCCGATATCAGCGCGCCGACCTCGACCATCCCGCCGTTTTGCGACTGATACAGATCGCGGTGGATTGTGGCGAGGCTCAGAACGCGGTCCTGCAACCGTGATAGGACTGCTTTTGTCTCTTGATGCTCGGCTGCACGGATCTGCATGTTCATGATCGATGAAATAAGCTGCAGGTTGTTCTTGACCCTGTGATGAACCTCTTTAACCAGCACATTCTTGGCGCGCAAAGCGTCCTCTAACTGCGCCTCGTCTTGCATGATCTCATTTGTCATGCGCAAGAAATTGTCGTTCAGCGCCTTCAGTTCATTCGGCATCGGAACCTGATTACTGATTGCGTCAATATTTCGATTATCGGCAAAATCATTCATGTTGCGACGCAGGCGAACAATGTGACGTAGCACCAACGTATAGATCGACAGCAGTGCCACAGACATGCTGGCCAACCACATCAAAACCGGAAAAATCGCAGGGCGTAGCGTGGCCGCAATTGTGCTAACCAACGGGTTTTCACCCTCCCACACCCCCATAACGCTCGCGGGGCTGCCTTCGATTGGCACGACTGTATAGACGCGTTTTTGTCCAAGCTGGTTTTCGTCCTGAAATGCGACACCTGACAACGATAATTTGGCAATGTCGCGTCCCAACGGCAGTTCCTGACCCGCCGTTTCGATGTTTGCACGCGCAGTTAGGATGGCGCCGTTCTCGTTAAAGGTAATCAGTTCCACAAGCCCAAGTTCGACAAGGTTCTCAGGTGTCCCCGGCAGGCCATCATGCGGGACTGATATTGAAATGAATCCTGCAAAAACGTCGTCAATGAAAAATGGCTCTGAAATAATGAATACCGATGTCCCGCTTAAGGGCGCATCGGAGTTCACGACGATGGTAGGCTCTTGGGCTGCCATCGTTTCCGCAAAACCCGGAAATCCAGAAAAGTCATAGGTAGTCCCTGATGATGCACATGTCATCTGCCCGGATAGCGGCAAAAGACCGACGAAACTGTAATGATCATCACTTTCAACGAAACGCATCAAGTCGGCGGCACATTTCTCCGGATCGTCGATATAGTCACCCGCCATCGCCGCAAGGAGCTGAGCGGCGCCCAGGGCCCGCTCGATGATCAACTCTTCTGTCTTTGCTGCACGACCTGTCAGTGCCAGCAGGGCCAGCTCCGCATTTCGCTCGGCCTCCGCTGCCACGCGGTTTGTCTGATAGATTGCTACCGCGCCCAGCGGGAAAAGCGCGAGGGTCATCAACAGGACAATCTGGATGCGCAGGCTGTTATACCACCTACCGTTATTCAAGATGGCAATCCCGGGCTGCCCACCACAGCCATGGTCGCGCTGTCGGTCAATTCCAATGCCTCGTCCTCATCAAGATGCAGCAATTCGGTCAGTCGGTTACGCGCCCTGTTGACGCGGCTTTTCATGGTGCCCGTCGCCACGCCACACATGTTGCCCGCATCTTCATAAGAAAACCCAGACACGCCAACCAAAATCAGCGCCTCGCGTTGTTCATCGGGCAGTTGATCAAAGGCTTCCCTGAAATCCATCATCTGTAGACGCCCATCGTGATCAGGTTTGACCGACATTTTGTCGGAAAAGACATTGTCGATATCTGCAACCTCGCGGTTCAGTTTTCGGCGGCTGGTATAGAAATTATTGCGCAAGATCGTGAAGAGCCACGCGCGCATATTGGTGCCCGGCGTGAACTTATCCATGTTCGACCACGCTTTCAAAACGGTATCCTGCATCATATCATCAGCAGCGGCACGGTTGCGCGTCAGGCTAAGCGCAAATGCGCGCAGCGCTGGCAAATGCGTCACCAACTCGTCCTTGGGATCAAGGTCACTCATTTTTTGGTGGCCTTCAACTCTTCATCTTGCGCCCGTAGAACGGATAGAAGATCGACGATCTGATCAGGCATGTCATCGCCCTCAAGATCCGCAAAGACCTGCTTGAGGTTCTTGTCAATATATTTGGCGATCCGCGCCTTCTTTGGGTCTTCCTGACTTGCCATTCGTTTTTCGCGCCTCATTTCATCAACAAAATACACATACTCCGGGAACTAACTGAGGTGCTCTGCGTTTGGTTCCCAGAATAAACAAAAATAGGTCAAAAAATGAATGATACAGTCGTGGAGGAAAATTTTTCCGATCTCATCGCGGCGGAACTCCCGTACCTGCGGCGCTACACACGTGCGCTGACCGGATCACAGGCGCGTGGTGACAAATACACAGTTGCCACGCTTGAGGTGATCCTGAAAGACAGATCGCCATTTGACAATAGTGACCCCGTGAAGGTCAATCTTTTCAAATGCTTCCACGCGATATGGGTCAGTTCGGGTCAACAGTTCGTCGAATCCGATGACAGTTTGCGTGCGCGCGCTCAGGGACTTCTGGCCAAACTAACTGCCAACTCGCGCGAGGCGCTGTTGTTGCGCACGATCGAGGAATTCAGCCTCGATCACATATCAAAGATCATGGATGTCGAAGTGGATGAAGTACGCCGATTGATCAGTGCCGCCAATGAAGAACTGGCAAACAGTGTCAAAGGCCGTGTCATGATCATCGAAGATGAACCCATCATCGCGGCGGATCTAACGGCGATCGTCAGTGGCCTGGGGCACGATGTGACGGGCGTCGCCCGAACACACAAGGAAGCTCTGGCCTTGGGCAAAGAAAGCGAGGTTGATCTGATCCTCGCCGATATCCAGCTTGCTGATAACTCATCGGGCATTGATGCCGTGAATGACCTGTTGGGGATGATGGATGTGCCCGTTATTTTCATCACCGCCTTCCCCGAACGGCTATTGACTGGCGACAGGCCAGAGCCCGCGTTTCTGATTTCAAAACCATTTCACGAAGCACAGGTGCAATCGGCAGTCAGTCAAGCCATGTTTTTTGCGTCGACCGCGACGCTTAAGGCCTAATGGAAAAGCCCTGCTGATGGTCGACCAGCAGGGCCGTTCGTTATTGCGCGGTAAGAGCCTTGAGCATCCAGGCCGCTTTCTCATGAAAAGCAGATCGTGCTGTGGCCAGATCCTCAGTCACCGGATCGTTTTGCTCACCAGCCACCTTGATCAATGCGCGCAATCGGTGCGCCAGACGTTCATGGTCCTGCGCTAACAGCTTACACATTTCGCCAGCACTTGGTGCGGGATCGGTGTCCTCGATGACCGAGTTTCCGACAATTTCTGCCATCGTCATCGGTGCCATTTGCCCAACAGCGCGAATGCGTTCGGCCAAATCATCTGCGGCAGCAAACATGTCTTCATATTGTTCTTCGGTCAGATTGTGGATCGAATAGAACAACGGCCCCTCGACATTCCAGTGAAATGCGTGGGTTTTGAAGGTCAAGCGATACGTGTCTGCCAGTACATTTGTCAGACCCTCTGCGATGGTTTCGGGTTGTTTCACGCCGGACGAGATTTCTTTCGGTCGGGCAACAACGCTAAGTGATTGTGTCATGTTTATCTCCTTTGTTTTGATCGTGAATGGTACTTAGCTGCGGACGGCGCGCGCGATCAGCGTCACGACGAACAACACCAGGAAAACGAAGAACAGGATCTGCGCGATGCCGGCTGACGCAGACGCGATCCCGCCGAAACCAAAAACAGCAGCCACTAAAGCGACGACCAAAAATACCAGTGCATAATAAAGCATCTATTTGCTCCTTCTGTCATATGATGCGCCACAATTTGCGACGCGTTCTGCCCCACCAACCAGCACACGCCTGATCTGGTTCCGATTTTTTTTGACGATTTTCTATGGAACGGGTTCGTCATTCATGCGTTAGGGCCGCAAGTGACCAAAAGGAGAGAACCAATGGCTACGAAAGCTTCGCAAGGAAAAACCAACGGCACCGCAGTTTCTGATGTGAGCGATCAGATTGAGATATTGCGCGAGGATCTGAGCGCGTTGACACAAACAATCGCCGACCTGAGCCGCACAAAAGGTGATGAGGCCATCACAGCAGCAAAAGACAAAATGGCAGATGCCCGCGACAAGGCCGCCGATCAGGCCCAAGCGGCAAGGCAGCAGGCCGCCGAGTTGCAAGGTCAGGCTAATGACTTCATTCGCAACCAGCCTGCAACGGCGCTTGGTATCGCCGCTGGACTCGGGTTTCTGGTTGGTTTCATGGGCAGCCGGAAATAACCGATGTTCGGCATTCAAAAGAAAGTGGCAACCACTGCAAAACGCGCGGGCCTGCTAACGGGGGGCCTGCTACTCTGTATTGTCGGGACCGGCTTTTTGACCGTCGCAGGCTGGCTTGCGCTGTTGCCGCTTGTCGGCGTTCAGTCAACAGCAGCAATTTTTGCTGGCCTGTATCTGGGTATCGGTTTGATCCTCATTGGCCTCAGCACGCGATCAGATGGCAAGCAGGAGCCGCACGCAGCAACGGAAACGCACAGCGAAGGGCCACCAATCGTTCAGGCGTTCATGTATGGCCTGCAGGCTGGTGCTCGGGCTGACCACACTGGGTCGGCAAAAGCGCATTCATGATCATCGCTGATGTGAACGGCGTTTCGACAACGGTGGCCGGAAAATCGATGTTAGGCTTACGACCTATGAACACAACCCGGCCACCACGAACAACCACACCACGCAGCGTGACGAGCGACCGGTCGGCGGCCGCAGCACTGTTGATCAAAACACAAGCATCAGCACCCGTCGCCTGCAATCGTCCCGAAGCGTCCAACAACGAACCAAGCACGACGACATCGCTTTTCGGATAGACCGACCGGAGCATCTCAACCAAATCCAGACCGACCACCGGGTCCGGTTCGATAACAACGAATGTTTTGCACACGGCTCACCTCACGATCCTTCAAAAGATGTTAACGACACGGCGAAGGAACGGCATTAATCTATGACATAGGAGGAGCGAGAAATTGGCGACAAAATGCGAAAATTGCCCATTACGGCGTAGAGATATTTTTGAGGACATGAGCGCCGATGACCTACGCTTCATGCAGCGCTTCAAGGCAGGTGAACTCGTTGTCGATGCAGGCACGCCCATTTTGATGGAAGGATCAAACAGCCCCCAGCTGTATACCGCTTTGCATGGCATGGGGCTGCGCTACAAGTTGCTCCCGAACGGAAAACGGCAGGTGATAAACCTGATACTTCCCGGTGATTTCATCGGCTTGCAAGCCGCAGTCATGGGCGAAATGGGGCATTCGGTCGAAGCGACAACCAAAATGACCCTCTGTGTCTTTGACAGATCAGAGATTTGGTCCTTCTTCAAAGATCAGCCAGAAAGGGCCTTTTCACTGACATGGCTGGCTGCGGTCGAAGAACATTTTTTGGGGGACGCGATATCAACTCTGGGTCAGCGCAACGCGATACAATCGGTGGCATGGGCGCTATCGCGGGTCTTCATACGCGGCCGTGCATTGGGCTTGGTCAACAATGCCGAGATGAAGTTCCCGTATAGACAACAAGACCTGGCAGATGCCTTGGGCTTGTCGCTTGTCCACACAAACAAGACCCTTGCAGCGCTCCGATCAAAGCAGTTGGCGCATTGGGCAGATGGTTTACTGCGCATCAATGACCTTGAGGCGTTGGCGAGCGTCGCATTAGTCGACGTACTGACCCCGGCAAAAAGACCAATCATCTAAGGGGGATACACACTGGGTACATGATCCGTAAGTTTCTGACACGTTACCCGTATTCCGGCAATAATTATGATTTGGGTATGCGTCTTCGCAAGGATCATAGCGAAACGCTGATCGACGTCTCAAGGCCGCAAACCTTGGCACGTTGCCAATGATGCCCGATACCGAACGGGATATCCGGCGTGCCTGCACCGATGTAGCGCTGATGCGCCGCGAGCTGCTGCGTGCGCTTGGACATCGCACAGATAGCGAGCCGTCATGATCCTGAAAGGCTCACAGCGCGGCGGAGCCAAACAGCTCGGGCTTCATCTTCTCAAGACCGAGGAGAACGAACATGTCGAGTTGCACGATATTCGAGGGTTCATAGTCGGTTGCGCATGCAACCGGACTAGGCCCGCGCCAATGAGCGGGGGGAAACCGTCACAGACCGCTGACAGCGGAGGGGGATCGCCCGTCCTGCACAAACGAAGTGCGGAAGGACGGGGAGACCGCTGGCTGCGCCCGAAGCCATAGCGAAGGGCTTGGTCTTGACGGAGGACGGGCCTGCAAGGCCCCAAGCAAAAGAAATAAGTGTCAGCCGTTCACGGCTGGCGATAGCTGCGCAAGCGATGGAAGCCGCATGGCCGAGACCGCCAAAGGCGGGCTCGGTTCACGACAGCCCGGCCCGCCAAGGATGCGCCAAATTCTGAACTTTACCCTTTGTCTGGAAAGATCGGTGCGATCTGTAGATTGCTGAGATTGCAGAGCAAATCGAACTTCCCAAGTCTGCCCATCTTGGCGACCTTGTTCAGGTCTTTATAGAGAAATGCAAAAACCTGTTGAGGGTTCTGACCAACACTCGCTTGAGCGCTTTGTATGAGCGCGGCATGTGAACCATGAACATTGATCCAATCGATGTAAGTGGCCACGGCGTGTCCAGTGCCTTTCGGTCCGGGCTTCAAGGTTTCATACTTTCGATGGTTTCCAAAACGCCTTGATCTGCCGGCGCTCGTGACATGGGGATAGCTGGCTTGAAGCCAGTTGGCTATCGCCTGCGGGTTCTGGCTGACAGCGTTCCAATCCCAAACGCCTCCTTGCCCGAACCTGCCATAGATGTCTTCGGTTAGGTTCCGACCGTCATGCTTGTGCTTCGCGAAATGTGTCGCCAGATAAACAAGCCAATAGGCGTCATCAATTTGACGAACCTTGTGCAGTGCTGCTGCACCAGCCAAAGGCTGGAAACTCCCTGAGTAAGGTGTGTATAAGCTGGCAGAGCTTGAGCGGATCGAGACTTGAAGCAAATACTCTATTCGGCGAATGCTATCGATAATCTGTGCGATCAGGGTGGATTTCCGGCTGGCGCTGTTCATGCCAACCAAGGGAATTTGGTTGGCTGAAAAATCATCCAACTGCGTTGAGACTTGATTGTTTTTCGTCTGGTCCTTAATTCGCACTAGACTGCTCTTCACCTAAATCAAGATTATCCTGCACAATAACTTTAGCCTCGCCTTTCGGCAGAACCTTGGGGCGCTTACTGAAAAAATTACGGTAAAATGGATCGCCGATCTGCGAGAAGTTATCTTCGAGAACCTTGGTTCCTCTCTTATAACGCGAGTCCGCACATCTGAGAAGAACCAAAGAAAGGTCGCGCCAATACGGAGCCAGTGAAATCTGTCTTGCGTCGGCAATCTCTCCCTGACGTATGGCGCGCTCTACTTCCAAAAAGGCCGCGAGGTTCTCCATCTGACACCCTGAAAGCATCTTGGGCATGGCGAACACTGGATTCTGAAATCCCTCGCCCAGATAGTCTGCCACAGAGTCCTGATCATCCTCATACAGATGCAAACTCGTTGCGAAATGATGATAATCGCCAACCCTGATACCAAGAGAGCGCGCCACAAGCTCTTGTATCATCGTAAACAAAAAACATCGTGAGGAAAACCGAGATAAGCATCGTTTGAGCGCATCATTGCCACGAGGTGCAGACGCTCGCGCCTTCGAATAAACTGTAATCCAATTGTGCAGGGTGCTTCTTTCTGGCTGGGTTCCAGGTCTGATGATTCAAGAAGCGTGATGGCAGCGCGGCGCGTATCGGGCTTCTTCCGCAGCTTCTCGATAACCCGATTTATTTGATCGATATTGTAGCCAAACTCTCCTGTTCCTATAAGGCGCGGGCCATACGCCTCTTGAAGGGAGCCAGTCGCATCCGTCGGCGGATAGTCTTTCAGATAGAACCGAATAAAGTCGAGGTCAGCGCTTCCGCTCATGTACCAGCAAAACTCCGCAAGAGCTGAAATAAGCATACCTCGCGTCGCGGTTGCACTTATCCTTGCGCGGCGGTCTTTCAGGACAACCTTCTGCCCAAGTAAATCCTGCCCCTTCGCTCAAGCACTTGATCGAGTTGAATGACCGACTGATCGAGCGCGGGGTATTCTTTGAAAGTTTGAACGAGAAAATCGACACATCTACCGCCATGGGAAAATTCGTCTTCCATATCTTGGGCGCGGTGGCAGAGCTCGAGCGTGAGATCATCCGTGAACGCACGCTCGCGGGGATGGCGGAGGCGGCAAAAGAGGGGCGCTTTCCTGGGCGGCCACGGTTGGCGGCTTAGAACGCCTCCTCTATTCCTTACTCTCGTCAGGCTTCATGTTGTCCAGTGCCTCACCCAAGATACGCTGAAAGACTCTTTCTCGCTCCATTTCTTCGGCTGTTTCAGGAATGTTACGATACCTATCATCAAGAAGCAGTCTGGCGGCCTTCTCAATGTCTTCAGGTCTCTTCACGCCCCGTTCGTATGCCCCCTTTGCCGCGCTGTGAATTGTAGACTTTGGAACGAACCGTGGTGTCCCTAGAATTTTCTCTGCCCATTGTGCTCTCTTCGAATCATTTGAAGTGCTAGTTGAGCTTTCGGCGTTGCCACTGGGTTGCTGGACGAGATCGTCGGTTTGGTTTTGGGAGGATTGATGGTTTTTGGGCTTTTCTTCCACAATGCCGGAATTCATCGAACGACTATCGCGAAAAGCGGCGTATCGCTGCAGAGCGTCCTTGCCGTTCGTAGGGAGCGGAAAGCCAAAGAAATCTTCAAAACTGCCACCAAACTGCTTGTTTGAGATTGATAGGGTTTCGGGCTCTTTCGGATACCTGCACAACATCCAATATGATATGATAAAAGTACCGTTCTCTACCACCACGCCCCGGGGCGAGATCATTGTACAAGCCTTTGAAGTTGTCGCTTCCTCTCATCGAGTCCGGCATCTGATCCAAAAATGCTGGCTGTTCGTTCGCTATTCTTGCAATGACCAGGTGCTTTCTTGGCTCGATATCATGAGAGGTTTTTGTTTCCAGTATCGACTTGTAGTTTTTTTCGACGAATACTTGAAACTGTTCAAAGAACCACTTTCTCGGATGATTAAGCGTGCCGTCTTTGACCAGTCGTTGAATTGCATCAACAAATTCGGACGCGGCTTCGTAGTCGAGAGTCTTCAAGTTCGAACTTCCAGAGGGTTTCCGTTACCCCATGGTATTGTCAGGTTGATCAGGTGTGAAGGCCGGAATTTCCCTGCCGTGACGGTAGAATTCCTGGCTTTTGATTTTCCCATTCAAATCGTAGCGGATGATCGCGGGACCGCCTTCGCGGTGATATTGTCCATCTTGACCAAAAGCTTCGTAAACTAGTGCGCCGGTTTGATCGTCATGTTCAATTTCGGCTGGACCATCGACTCTATGAACTTTTCCGTGGCGGTACCAAGTCTGGCACATCGGCCGAGTTCCATCACCATTGAAGCTGATTGAAGCAGGTCCTCCCTCTCGGTGTTCCTTGCCATCAAATTTGTATGTCAGCTCTCGAAGTATTCCGCCGTCAAAATACTCCGCATTGATAACATACCGCGGATCGGCAACGTTCTCCCAAGTATGCCAAACGTGACGTTCGTCCATACTCTCAACTTCAACTTGATATTGTCCATCGGGTACAAATAGCATTTAAGAATTATATCATAATTACTGACCTATCGCAAAATTTTGACATATTAAACAGATGGTTGTCGCCTTCCACGGAATTCCACGAGTTCCATGAGAGCAAGCCTTGCTCCATGAAATTCCATGAGGCCCACTGACCTCATCACAGCGGACTCAGCGCCGCCCCCGATGAGGACGACACCATGCTACTTTGCCAAACGTGCCAGTTTTTGAGCTACTGTCGGAAGCTCACATGCCCAATCGTAACCGATCAAGAAATGTCGAATGAACTCTTCATTCGCTCCATCAGACAGCACGCGTATCAGCTTCGAATTCCAAGCCGTCGTTGGCCCGATGTATTGGGCGACTGGTTGCGTGACTACCCTGGTCGCTTCGTTGATGCGTTGGGACAGGTTCAGGAACTCGATCTAAGCTCAATCGAATACCCCGATGGCCTGGAGACCGAAGACTCCCCCCATGCCCGGTGGTTTCACGATTTTTGCAACACACCCTGCCTACAAGGCGTAAGGCCATTTGTGCGCAAAGATGCCCGCGAACGGGTCAGGACAGTTGCAACCTTGATGCCCGCGACATTCCCAGTGCGGGCGTCCACGTGGTTGGTCGTGCCTGCCAACGACAATGAAACCCCAAAAGGAGAAAATTAGAAATTCGCCGCTGTTCCTCCCGGATCAGCGGCGTTCTCACGATAGGCAATTGGATATTGGCGTTCACCTCGAAGAGCGTGCGCCAGAGACATGAAGCGATCCAATCAAGAGGGCGACATGGCATATCAACCTAACCAAAACAAAAACTTCGCAAATTCCTCGATTATGGGTTTTGCAAATCTGCTCGCATTCCTTGCCGCGCTCTTCGGTGCTCCCCCGCTTTATGGCGTGACGGCACCCTATGTCGTGCAGATGCTTTCGCGGCACTACGGGGCGCAATTTGCAGATTTCTATGATCTGCTTTGGATGGTTTTGACCTTCCTGCTGATCTTCATCCCCGCGCGAGCGATTTTCTACTTCGCTCTCACCGCGCTCGTATCAGGTGTCCTCTACCGGATCATCTGAATCAGAATGTTGGGCGTCGGTCGCCGCCTAACGGCACCAGAGTAGCATCTGCTACCAACATCAAGGAGAACGAGAATGAGCAAAAAACTTGGCGAGAAGTTTGGTCAAATCGACCTTCATAAAGCGCCGAAGAAATCGTCTCTCGGTGAGACGCTGGGCAGCTTTGCGGTCGTCATCATCGTGGTCACGGTATTGGTCAACGTATTTGGCTGAATGACGCTGGCCGGAAACACAGCGGGGCGCAGCAATGCGCCCCTTCTTCATGTAAGCACGAATGCAGTCCGATAATTCGACAAACAGATTTGGATCGGCAGTCTGGCCCGATTTGAACACGGTCAAGCGCTCCGGCCTTCTCGCTGGATCAGGCAATTTCGTCGGTCATTTGGACGGTCACGCGTTGACCCTGGATACCGACGCGCCGCTTCTAACCATTGCCGGGGCCGGTTCGGGCAAAATGCGCGATTTGCTCGCCGGAACAATCTTGTCCAATCCTGCGCAGCGCCGCTTCGTGTTTGATCCGGGCGGCGAGATTTTGAGCGTAACCTTGCCCGCCTTTTCCACCGCCGGTGTTTCGGTCTGGTCGTGGAATCCAACCCATAGGGGATATTTGCAGTGGAAATTTAGGAATGGCGCACCCGAGAGGATTCGAACCTCTGGCCTCTGCCTTCGGAGGGCAGCGCTCTATCCAGCTGAGCTACGGGTGCTTAACGACGTCTATAACCGCGGTATTGGGACCCCGCAACGGCAAAGTCACAGCGGTCATCCGATCAACCAAATAGATCGTGGCACAGCTCCAACGCGTCAATCAGCACATCCACCTCTTCCGTGGTGTTATACATCCCAAATGAGGCGCGGCAGGTCGCCCCTACCCCCATATGCTCCATCAACGGCATGGCGCAATGTGTGCCCGCTCGCACAGCAACGCCTTTCTTGTCCAACACGGTTGAGATGTCATGCGCATGGGCGGCTCCTTCCAACGTGAAGGAAAAGATCGCGCCTTTGGTCGCCGATCGCCCCTGCACATGCAGCCAGTTCAGCCCATCAAGGCGCCCGCGCGCATAATCGCACAACGCGCGTTCATGGGCTGCAATCCGGTCCATGCCGACATCCATCATATAGTCGAGCGCAACGCCCATACCGATGGTTTGTATAATCCCGGGTGTCCCGGCCTCAAATTTCATCGGAGGGTCATTCCACGTCACCGTATCGCGTGTGACATCGCGGATCATGTCGCCACCTCCCAAAAACGGGCGCATCTCGAGCATGCGGTCCTTGGACACATAAATCGCGCCAGACCCCGAAGGACCATAAAGCTTGTGCCCCGTGATGGCGTAAAAGTCGCAACCAAGATCCTGCAGATCAACGGGCATATGCACCGCCGATTGCGAACCATCAACCAGTACCGGCACGCCTTGGGCATGGGCGGCGGATGTGATTGTTTTGATATCAACCACGGTGCCCAACACATTGGACATATGCGTCAGGGCTACCAGTTTGGTTTTGGGACCGATCGCATCAATAAACCTTTGCGGGTCCAGATCACCATTGGCATCCACATCCACCCATTTGATCACAACCCCCTGCCGTTCACGCAAGAAATGCCAGGGCACGATATTGGCGTGATGCTCCATAATCGACAGGACAATCTCGTCACCTGCCTTCATCCGAGGCATCGCCCACCCATAGGCAACCATATTGATGCCCTCGGTCGTGCCGGAGTTGAAGATGATCTGATCCTCTGACGGCGCATTCAGGAATGTCGCCACCTTACCACGCACGGCCTCGTATTTATCCGTGGCCAGGTTGCTCAGGTAATGCAACCCGCGATGCACATTGGCATATTCTTCGGCATAGCCCTTGGTGATCGCATCAATGACAACCTGCGGTTTCTGGGCCGATGCCCCATTGTCAAGGTAGACAAGCGGCTTGCCGTTGACCTCACGCGACAGGATCGGAAAGTCAGCGCGAATTTTTGCGATATCGTAGCTCATGCTGTTCCCCCGGGGGTTATACCAAACAAAACCAAGATCAAACCTGCGATAAGTCCCATCGCAAAGACAGATAAGGCGAGGGTGACAATGGACTTCACCAGACTTTCAAACCCGTGCAAGACATTGATAAAGTTGATGATGCACCAGACAAGGGCACCAAACATAATCAGGCTGGCCAGCGCAGCCAGATAAGGGCTGATGATCATCAAGAGCAACTGGCCCGCTTCCAGCGTCAGGTTTATACTATGAAACCAGACCATCAGCGTCAGGGTCGCCTGCAGATCCCCCTGCCCGCCCATCCACTGGCCGACATAAGATGTCGTTAACACGAGCAGGACCAGCGACAGCCAGATCACCGCCGTCAGCGCAAATGGGGACAGACGCACCGCCTCTTCCTGCATGGCGACGGGGACAGGCGACAGGAATTGCATCACGGCCAGAAACAGCACGTTCAGCACCGCGATCAGGGCGATGGCCGTCCACATCGCGGTCGGATCAAAGCGCATCGCCATGACCTTTCCGGCCATTTCTGCAGGTTCAGTCAGGCTAGCCCAGACCGCGCGCAACCAACTGCCCATATCAAATGTCATGCTTTGCTTTCCGCCTCGCGCAAGGACTGCCCCCAGATCAGGCCAAAGGCAAGCACCCAGATGGCACCAACCAGATTGGTCTGCACGCCCGGCCCAACAAACCCCGCCGTCAACCCGTAAAGCAACAGCACCGGAACCGTGGCAAGCAGGCTCCAGAACAAGGCGATCCGGGCACCATACCAATCGCCCTTGCCGCCAAACAGCTTGGCGATCAGATGGCTGAGTGCTGCAATGACATAAAACAACAGCGGCCAGATCATGACCCAGGCCATGAACTCATAGGCCATCAGGCGACTCAGCTCCGGCGCATCCGCCCCCGGGGGCAAGTCAAACCCGGCCGCAACGCGGGACAGGCGCGGCCACTGGGCCACGAAAATCAGGAAACAGGCGATCAACAAAAACGCAATCGCCCGATCCTCGCGCCTACCTTGATCCAGAATATCCCGGATCACTGCCCGCGGCTTGCGCCACGTCCGCACAATGTCGGTGGTCAATGGCATCAGCTGTGGCGGGCTAACCAGCCTTCCAGCCGGTCCCGCAAATCATCTGCCAATACCTCGTTGTCAATTTCTTCCAGCGCCTCTGCCAGGAAAGCCAAGGTCAACAAGGTACGCGCCTCATCAGGATGCACACCGCGTGACCGCAAATAGAACAGCGCATCATCATCAATGGCGCCTGATGTGGATCCGTGCGAACAAGCCACATCATCGGCATAGATTTCCAATTCAGGCTTGGCCAGGAACTGACTATCCTCATCCAGAAGAAGCGATTGGCTGATCTGATAGCCATCGGTTTTCTGGGCACCTTCCTTGACCAGGATCTTACCCTGGAACACACCCGTTGCCCCGTTGCGCAGCACTTTCTTGAACACCTGACGGCTTTCGCAATTCACGGCATCATGGGTGATAAACACGGTGTCATCATGATGAAAGTCACCGCCATCACCGACACAAGCGCCTGCCACATGCGCAATAGCCTCATCACCGACGATTTCCAGCACGCATTCATTGCGAGTCAGCACACCATTGAAGGTCAGCGTGAACGACTTGAACGTCGATGCCGCACCAATTCTTGCAAAACAATGGGTTACGGCACGGCGTTCATGGTCACGGCCTTGCGCGCGCACATGATGGAACGCACCACCATCGGCCACCTCGACCTCCAACTGCTTTGAAAAACGCGCAGCCGCCGGGCCGGTTTCCAACAATGTAACCTCTGCGCCGGCCTCAACCTTCACCAGATTGTGTAACACCGCATCGGAGCTGACATCCTTGTGCAGATAAATCAGGTTGATCGGCTTACCGACCTTACCTGTCGCCCGGATAACGACACCATCAGTTGCCATCGCAGTATTCAAAGCGGCCAAAGGACGTTCAACGGGCTGTTGTCCGCGCGCTTCCAACACACCATACAAATCCTTGGCCCAATGAATATCGGCAGCCATCGCATCTGCCAAACGGGCGATTTCGACCCCCTCACCAGCCAAATCATCAGAAGCATCTGCGTCAAACACGCCATCAACAAACACAATCTTCAGCCGGTCCACTGCACCAAAAAGCGGACCCTCATCATTGTGAAATAACGCGGCTTCGGCCGCGTCCGGCGCTGTCAGCGTGGTTGGGTCAGTGTATTTCCAATACTCATCGCGTTTGGTGGGCAGGCCCATCCGACGCACCCGGTCCATCGCCTCGGCCCGCGCGGCATTCGCCCATGCAGCCCCGTCAGGCAATGACAGCCCAGATAACCGGGCCTCAGTTGCATCTGCTTTCATCTTTGCCAATGCCATCAGGCCACCTCTGCCAGAATGTCGGCATAGCCGTTGTTTTCAACCTCTAGCGCCAGTTCAGGGCCACCAGATTTCACGATCTTCCCATCCGCCATGATATGTACGAAATCCGGCTGTATATGATCCAGCAGGCGCTGATAATGGGTGATCACCAGAAACGAACGGCCTTCAGAACGCAGGGCATTCACGCCTTCTGCAACCAGCTTCATCGCATCGACATCCAGACCTGAATCGGTTTCGTCCAACACGCACATCTTTGGTTCCAGCATCGCCATCTGCAGGATTTCGTTCCGCTTTTTCTCGCCACCCGAAAAACCGACATTGACGGGGCGCTTCAGCATATCCGCGTCAATCTTCAGGCTTTTGGCCTTGGCACGCACTTCTTTGAGGAAATCTGCCGCGCTCAGTTCCTCTTCCCCCCGCGACTTGCGTTGGGCGTTCACCGCAGTACGTAGAAACGTCATGTTGCCGACACCAGGAATTTCGACAGGATATTGAAACGCCAAAAACAGACCCGCCGCGGCACGCTCTTCGGGTTCCATGTCCAGTAGGTCAGCGCCCTCCAATGCGGCCGCGCCCTCGGTCACCTCATACCCGTCTTTGCCAGACAGGACATAGGACAAAGTTGACTTGCCCGACCCGTTCGGACCCATGATTGCATGCATGCTACCGGGTTCAATTGTTAGATCGACACCCTTCAGGATTTGCTTGTCTTCTTCCTCAAGTGCGACCTTCAAGTTTTTGATTTCTAGCATATTTTTCTCCTCAGAGCGTATTGGCTTTGGGCACGACAAAACCCTCCGCGCGGGCAAGTCCGCCGAAGGCATCGGGCAATTTAATGATTCGAATTACAGGCTGATCGCCATATCGCGAAAGATCAGCGACATCGGTTCTGTTTCGGCGCGTATCTGAGCGACGTAATCCGTGGTGTAGATGATCGCCAATTCGTCCGGGTAGAACCACATCAGGTTGTGACCGGCCACGATCATCGCTACGGCGCCCATGACCTGACACAAACGCATCGAGATTTTGCGATGGCGCATCAGCGCCGAAATCAACAACATAAAGAACGCGGTCAGTAAAAGATCCGTGGCCAACATCGCATTGCCAGTCTCTGTCATCCCCAGAAAACGCAATCGGATCGCCTGCCCGATCATGACGGCCACGCCGCCGATCAACAGGCTCATCAACAGTTTCATAACCGAAAACTTGCGGGCTTTGGCACTCTTTCGAATGGCCTCCTGCGTCGTGCGTTTGGGCACATGCATTTCCAGGTCGGGATCGTAATAGGACGTATTGCGCGGGCTCTCGATGCGCTTGATCCGCGCATTGAAATCCTTTTGCCCCAGATTGGCCATCGCGCCACGCTCCGTCAAAACTTCCACGACAGAACTTTCGCACCGAACTGGGGCAACAAGGGGGCCGCGCGATGACGGTATCGCGACGATATGAAAGCATTGTTAAGCGCATCGGTTAACCAACCGAACCTTCCAGCGAAATCGCCACAAGTGCCTGTGCTTCCATGGCAAACTCCATCGGCAAGGCCTGCAATACATCCTTGCAGAACCCGTTGACGACAAGCGCCACAGCTTCTTCTTCATCCATGCCACGCTGACGACAATAGAACAGCTGATCATCATCCACCTTGGATGTGGTCGCCTCATGTTCCACGCGTGATGAGTTATTCTTCACCTCGATATAGGGCACTGTATGCGCCCCACACTTGTCGCCGATCAACAGCGAGTCACACTGGGTGTAATTCCGTGAATCCTTCGCCTTCGGGTGCATCGACACAAGGCCCCGATAGGTATTCTGCGCCTTACCGGCACTAATCCCCTTGGACACAATCCGCGACTTTGTGTTCTTGCCTAGATGCACCATCTTGGTGCCGGTATCGGCCTGCTGCATATTGTTGGCGATGGCGATCGAATAGAACTCACCCTGGCTGTCATTGCCACGCAGGATGCAGCTTGGATATTTCCAAGTGACGGCAGACCCGGTTTCCACTTGGGTCCACATCACCTTGGACCGGTCGCCCCGGCAGTCGGCGCGCTTGGTCACAAAGTTATAGATCCCGCCATTGCCGTCTTCATCACCGGGATACCAGTTCTGCACGGTGGAATATTTCACTTCTGCATCTTCTTCGACGATGATCTCAACCACCGCTGCATGCAGTTGGGCGGTGTCGCGCTTGGGTGCGGTGCAGCCCTCAAGATAAGAGACATAGGATCCTTTGTCAGCAATGATCAAAGTGCGTTCAAACTGGCCGGTATTCTCTGCATTGATGCGGAAATAGGTTGACAGCTCCATCGGGCAGCGCACGCCTGGCGGCACATAGACAAACGACCCGTCCGAAAACACTGCAGAGTTCAATGTGGCATAGAAATTATCCGACGGTGGCACCACTGTGCCCAGATACTTCTTGACCAGCTCAGGATGCTTCTCAATCGCCTCGGAAATCGAACAGAAGATCACTCCAGCCTTCTCAAGCTCTTTCTGGAACGTCGTACCAACGGAAACAGAGTCAAACACCGCATCCACGGCGACCTTACGGCCTTCGGCGGGCACATCTTCGGCGCCTTCAACGCCAGCAAGGATCATCTGCTCTTTCAGCGGGATACCCAGCTTCTCATAAGTGGCCAGCAGCTTGGGATCGACTTCATCAAGCGATTTCGGCTTCTCTTCCATGCTCTTGGGACGGGCATAGTAATAGATATCCTGAAAATCGATATCCGGGTAATCGACCATGGCCCATGTCGGCTCTTCGATATTTTCCCAACGGGCAAAGGCGGACAGACGCCAATCGGTCATCCATTCCGGCTCGTTATTCTTCGATGAGATCAGACGCACGATATCCGTGTTCACGCCCTTGGGGGCGTAATCCATCTCAATCTCAGTCTCCCAGCCGTATTTGTAATTGCCAGAGAGTTCTTTGACAGCATCGACCGTCTCCTGATCAACGCCTTCCTTGACTTCAACTGTATCCATCGCGTTCATCTCGCCCTCTCTCATGCTGCCCGCCTACGGGCGCGTTTTTCGCTCCAGGCCTGCACAAAGCGCATGACCTCATCTTCTGTTGTCTCAAGGCCCAGCGACACGCGCAAAGCACTCGCAGCCTGATCATCATCCAAACCAAGTGCGCCTAGAACCCGGCTCACCTTGACCTTGCCGCTGGAACAGGCCGACCCGGCTGATACCGCAAACCCCGCCAGATCCATGGCCATCACCTGCGTCTCACCCTTCCACCCCGGCGTGATGAAACAGCTGGTGTTTGGCAAACGATCAACACCTTTCCCGACAAAAATAGTATTCTTTTCGGCAGCCTCAATGGCGTTTTCTAGAATATTTCTAAGTTTGGCAACCCGATCCCATTTCCCAGCAGCCAAATCATCCTGCGCTGCCGCCGCGGCGGCTCCCATTCCGGCAATGCCGATCACATTCTCTGTTCCCGAACGGCGGCCCATTTCCTGGCCGCCACCTTTGATTTGCGGTGCAATATCAGTCCCTTGCGGAAAGATCAGCGCACCGACGCCTTTCGGGCCACCAAATTTATGGGCTGACAGGAACACCAGCTCCACCCCGGACCAAGAAAATGCGAACGGGACACGACCAAAGCCTTGGGTAATGTCGGACACGGCCAGCCCTTGCGGTAAATCCTGCACAATCCCGGTTTCCGAATTGGCCAGTTGTACCGCGGACGACGCTGGATCATCGACCTGCACCGCACCGTCGATGACCGGCAAACAAGGATCGACCCAGGCATATACCGCGTCATGTTCAATCGGTGCGGCCTTCAACCTGCGACCAGCCAAGGCAAGCGCTGCCGCCTCCGTCGCACCTGATGTAAATACGACATCAGCACCAGAGCCGCCAACCGCCTCCGCGATCTGAGCACGCGCGCGCTCGACAATCGCCTTTGCCGCACGCCCCTCGGCATGCACCGATGACGGATTACCAACCACATCCATCGCCGCAATCATTGCATCGCGCGCCTCAGCGCGCAGCGGGGTCGTTGCGTTATGATCCAGATAAACCCGGCTCATGAGATCAGGCCCTCAGCTTTCGCTTTCGCACGCAAATCAGCATCCAACTTCTCAGCAAGCTCAAACTGCAGTTCGAGGTTGGCACCACGCGGAAAACCTTCCGGGACCGTTTCGCCGAGCCACTTAAATGAACTGGCCAAAACCGCGCCTGACAAAACCACATAGTCTGCACTGCTTCCGGTGAGCCAATTGTAGAAACGGCCACCGAACCAACGGGCCCGCACATGGGCGTTCCGCACCTCTGCAACGCGCCGGGCCACATAAATCACACAATGGGCGTTGGACATGTAAGCCCTTTCGGCCAAGTCAGCAAATCGAGACCCAAACCGTGACGTCGGGCTCGACACACGTGCGAACTCGGTCAACATACGGCTCCATGAACCGGCACGCTCTTGCGGCTGAACAACTCTGATGCGGTCAGCCCCTGTCACGCTTCATCCACAACTTCAAACAAGGCCGGCACGGCGGGACACGGGGCCAATTCATTGCCCACAACATCCGACAGCCGGGCCTGGTGCAGGAAAACATAGACATGGGCGCTCAGCCCTTCCCACAAACGGTTGGTCATCGATTGGGCGCGGCTGCCGGACGCCGCGCCTGACGCCCCTGCCCCCTTATGCATTGCCGACACGGTTTCATCGACAGCGCCCAAAACCTCTGCCACGCGAATATCCGATGGCGGACGGGCCAAACGATACCCCCCGCCCGGACCACGGACAGAGTCGACAAGTTCAGCACGGCGCAGCTTGACGAACAGTTGCTCAAGATAAGGCAGAGAAATGTCCTGGCGTTTGGAAATTTCAGTCAAGTTCACAAGCGCATCAGCAGGCTGCAAGGCAAGATCAGCGAGGGCAACCATCGCGTAACGGCCTTTGGTGCTTAATTTCATGCCACATCCTCCCAGCGAACTGCGCTATTTCATTGACGGCGCAGGCCTGCATCATTACTTCACCGTGAACACAAAGCTTGGGAAACACCCAAGTTTAGAATCTTTCTAAGGTGACCGAGCATTTCAGTCAAGAATTGCCTGTTACCGCAGCAGCGACGGAACTGGAATGCCCGAAGTCATCTTCCCCGGACCCGAAGGGCGCCTTGAAGGGCGCTACCACCCGCAAAAGGACCGCGACGCACCGATTGCCATCGTTTTGCACCCCCACCCGCAATTTGGGGGGACCATGAACAACCGGGTCGTCTACAACCTGCATTATGCCTTCTATAACATGGGGTTCACCGTCTTGCGGTTCAATTTCCGCGGTGTTGGGCGCAGCCAGGGTGAATATGATCAGGGGGTGGGCGAACTGTCCGATGCGGCCTCCGCGCTCGACTACCTGCAATCAATGAACAACAACGCCAAGCATTGTTGGGTGGCTGGGTTCTCATTCGGGGCATGGATCGGGATGCAGTTGCTGATGCGGCGGCCAGAAATTACCGGTTTCATCTCGGTGTCGCCGCCAGCCAACATGTATGATTTCAGCTTCCTTGCCCCCTGCCCGTCGTCGGGTCTGATCATCAACGGTTCAAATGACCGGGTCGCGCCACCACGCGACACTGTCAGTCTTGTGAACAAGCTGCATGAACAGAAAGGGATCACCATTACGCATGATGAAATGGACGGGGCCGGTCATTTCTTCGAAGATCCACATATGGACCCAATGATTGACACAGTTAAGTCTTACGTGCGGCGCAGGTTAACTGAAAATACGAGATAAACATGGCCGAATCGTACCTGGACAAAGTGGCAAACGAACTGGCAGATTTGGCGCTGGAAGATCAGGCCGCATCAGGTGACATCGCCATCGTCGACCAGATCGGTGAACTTCTTGGGGCGTCTTCACAAATCCTGCAAGAGGCGTTCCTGACAGCAGTCCGCGTCCGACGGGCAGAGGCACGGGCGCGCGATCTACTGGCGTCGCGTCAGGCCAACGGATTCAAAGCGGCCCCAAAACCAAAAGCAGCACCATTGCAGGGGCTCACTGACGAAGAAAAAGAAGCGGCAGAAGCCGAAATCGCAGCGGACAGCAACGCTGAAGATACCGCAGCGCAAAAAGCAAAGGAAGAGGCCGCCGCCCGGAAAGCCGTCGAAGCAAAAGAAAAAGCAGCCAAGGAAAAGGCAGATAAAGAAGCCGCCGCAAAAGCAAAGGCTGACGCAGAAGCAAAGGCCAAAGCAGACGCCAAAGCCAAGGTCGAAAGAGAAACCGCTGCAAAGGCTGCCCGCGAAAAACCTGCAAATGACGATGCAGCGGCAAAACCAATTTCCGGCCCCTGGGATCTCGATGAAGGGGCAGCTACTCCAGCCACACCTGCGACACCCGACCCAGCAAAAGAAACCACTGCCCCGGCAATGCCCAGACGCGTCAAGCGGTAGATGACCAACCGTATCGATGCCCAGATCGCCTTTCTCATCGAGGCGGACAAGCTCAAGTGCGTTTTGCGCGGCACTACACTCTGCGACAGCAGCCGCCGCGAAAATTCGGGCGAGCATAGCTGGCATATCGCGCTTTATGCGATGGTTCTGGCCGAACATGCCAACCGGCCCATCGACATCAACAGGGTGATCAAAATGCTGCTGATCCACGACATCGTGGAAATTGACGCAGGCGACAATCCGATTCACGGTGACCACAATCCGGCAGAATTGGAAGCGATTGAACGGGCCGCAGCAGATCGCATTTTCGGCCTGCTGCCCGCTGATCAGGCGGCGCAATTCCGCGCGCTATGGGATGAATTCGAAGCAGCAGAGACGGATGACGCAATCTTTGCCAAATCCATCGACCGGGTGCAGCCGGTGGTCTCCAACCTCGAAACAAACGGGGGCACATGGCCAGAATATAACGTGACCGCCAACCAGCTTGAAACCCGCGTCGGGGTCAAGGTCAAACGCGGCGCACCTGCAATCTGGGACGCGCTGAAAACCCGGATTGACGCCTGGTTCGGCTAGGACAAAACACAGATTGACGACACCGCCCCTGCGGCGTATGCCCGACCGCGCGGCGGGTATGGTGAAAAGGTATCACGCGAGCTTCCCAAGCTTAAGTTACGGGTTCGATTCCCGTTACCCGCTCCAAACAACCAGCGTGACAGTCTTCGGTCACAATGGCGCAACAGCCCCTTTGAAATTCTGCACACGTGGCTGACCCAAGAAATCATCGTAAGGGATCTGGTAGCCAGCGACTGATCCCACAGCACCATTAATGGCCCCTGCTCCCGATTGCGGGGCCGCCATCCAGGCAGACCCAGGCGGGGTCGCAGTCGCTGCAACCTGCGGGGTGATGCTGTCTTTGTAACCTTTCTCGCGGGCGACAAAGGCGGTCGCGGTATTCAATGGACCATCAGATTGATTGGATGATGTATACACGATGTTATTGGCGACCACATGCCCAGCAGTTGTGCCTTGCGTTGACTGGATCGTGTAATTCCCAGACAGCTGGATGACGACAGTGTTGCCAACAAACTCATACCTGTTTGCCTCCTGCGCATCCGGCACCTTGGTGGGGCTTCCACCCAGCGTATAGACATTCGCCAGTGGCGTGCTGCCGTTGCGGCTCGTGTCAGGAATGGTGATGATGTTGTTCCGCACAATCATACCCGGTCGCATGATCAAAAGGCCGATGCGCGTGGTATGGCTCGCCAGCAGATAGTTCTTTTCGATCACCCATGTACCTGTCGGCAAGGGGCGCGATCCCTCTGAACCGGTCGAGATGATGTTGCGCCCGCCTTCCACAACATTACCCTGCGCATTCAAATAGTTATTTCCGACCCCATCCGTGTCCAAGCGCCAATTGGGCTGTGAGGCTTCGTAATTGCCAAGCGTGCTTGATCCACCTTTGGTGTAAAAATCGCTGGCCTGAATATCCAGGAACTGGAAATTGCCAAACCGGATTTCGCCATAACTGTTTTGCGGGCCGTTATAGGCGTCAACATCCTGCGCGACCTTACAGCCAGTAAAGGCAAAATGGCGAGCACCGCCGATGAAATTATACTGACGATGACCTTCCAGAACGCTGTCATTAAAGAACATGCGATGCTGGCCAATCCCATCACCCGGACTGCCGACAGTTCCTGAGGTGGACACATTAATGTTGTGATTGCGGATCTCGCAACCATCAAACAGTGTCTGGACCGGCGGTTTGCCGTTCTGATCATAGCCGGAAAAGGAATTGCCGGTTTCGGTGGTCGGGTCCCACCTGCCGATAAAGACCAGGTTTTGAAAAACCAGATCGATATTGGCGCTCGCGGGGGCTGGGTTATGGCCCATTCCGCCTGACTGATCGATGATCGGCTTTGCGCCCGGCTCATCGGCAGCAAGCATATGGGTGGTAGGCCACAACGTAGATAGGGAGTAGACGCCCATGGCAAAGCCCGAAGACGGGTATGTCTGGCCTCGGCGAAATATGACGCGGCGGGGTGTCAGCGCATCATTGAACCCTTTGACCCGAGACACCATCTGGGCCACGGATGTGACCACTTCGGCATTTGGATAAGGGGCATAGATGCGGTTTTGCAGATCAACCACAATGGTCTGATTGTCAGCCGTAAACAGGCTATCGGGGTCACCCACGGTAATCTGGGTGGACGCCGTTTCCGAATACCCGTTGACGGGATCAACGATCAGGCAAGTGACATTGTAATTTCCCGGCGTTCTGAACACATGCGTGCCCAGAAAACCATTGGCGGTGCCTGCGTTTAGATGGGCCGCATTGACCGTATCTGCACTCGCCACAAAATCGTAGGCATCACCAAAGTCCCAGTAATAATAAAGCCCGCTGCGGCGGCGATCATGGATTTCATTGCCGGTTGGAGCGGATGGAGTGAAATTGGTCAGGGTTGCTGCATCGACCCAGAATTGCATCGCAACCGGGGCTGCGCCGCTATCGCTGGTTGTCAGGCTCTGGATTTGGGCGGTCGATGCCGCGCCAACTGTCAAGGTAAGATCAAAAGGCATTATGCAGCTCCTAATGCGACGATGATGGCGCTGTTGGCGCTGTTGCTGACATCATCACCGATGCCAATAATCGTTGTGCTCACGTCCCCGCTCACGGCCTGGGTGATCGCGGCGGCGGCTAACCTGTTTGGTGCGCCCGTGGTCTGGGCGTCATAAACCTCATCGGCATCTTGAATATCGCCGGTCCACTGCACACCGGTCATGGATCCGGTGCGATTGCTGAAGATGGCAAAGACCTGATGGCCTGCTGGAACAGAGGCGGCGTTCAGTGTCGTGCCCGTCGGGCCTGCATCCGCACTTTTTGCAATTCCGGTGATCGCCCCAATTGCTGTGCGATCATCCGCGCGCCAACTGACAAAGGTCCGGTCAAAGCTTGTTCCGGCACCCGTGATCGTACAGACAAGGTCACCCGGCGCACTCACCTCGACCAAATACATATAGCAATTGGTGCGCCCGCTCGTCAGATCGCCTGTGGTTTCGGCCAACGGCGCAACGGCGGTGACATTGGGGCCAGACAGGGTATAGCTGTGATCATTGCTGTCGTAGCAGGTACAACCAATGCCAACGACATAGGTGCCCGCCGCTTCAAAGAAGTTTGCAACCGTCGCCGTCGGCACACCATTTGTGCCCAAATCATCCGCTTGATCAACGGCATTGACTGATGAAACCGGCGGCACCACCGGATAGGCATAATCAACGGTCTCAATGGTCGAGTTCGCACCTTCCGCCGCACGAATATAGAAACTCATTTTTTCAGCGGCGGTGCTTGCCTCGGTCTCCGGCAGGTTCAACCAGACGACACCGGAATCGGCGACCGGCTCGGCAAATGTCTCTAAAACAGGGCTTGCCCAACCACCGGCGCCACCCGCAACCGGATCATCAGCCACCATATGGGTCGCTGCATAAAGCATGCCACCTTTGGTGACGAAAGCCGATCCGGCACCGCTCCCCTGATCCCAGGACACGTTGGAAATGACCGGCGCAGTGGCGTCTGGATTCAGGGTTGTGCCACCAGTGACAGTGATGCCAGTTTCGTTGCCCTGATCATCAATGCCAATTTCATGCACATAGAATGGCGCTTCGGCCGCAAGGCCTGTGATACTCAAAAGGACATTGGTATTCGCAACTGCACTGACCGATGGCACAGCCTTCACCGCCGCCGCCGTTTCAGACGGATTGCTGCTCACCAAACGGTACAGGCTGCCCGCGCGATTTAGGCGGCTGCGGTATGTTGCTGTCGTCTGGGCAATATCTGACAGGACCGCGCCGGATACCGCCGGGAAAGGCTGCACCGCGGCACCGTAGCCGCTTGTGACGGTCCGACCAAATTGGTCGGTTGCCGTGATCTGTACCGAACCACTCGCCACCGCAGTCGGCGTTCCGGTCACCTGACCGGCAGCACTCATGGCTAACCCTGACGGCAGGCCACTCGCGCCGAATGTGAAATCAAGGTCAGAGCCACTAAAATCACCGGCCACATCATACGGAACGATCGGGACACCAACCGTATGCGAACGATCCAACAGCGCGCCAGCCGCCGTACCGGGTGGAATCGTTATGGTCGTTGCGCCACCGGTAACATTAATGGGGGTTTCATTGCCCTGATCACCGATCCCGATCTCATGTACATAAAACTGAGCCTCGACCGGCAGATCGGTGATGTTCAACAAGACATCCGACTGTGCCTCCGCCAAAACGGCGGGCACGGCTTTTACAGTGGCGGCTGTCTCGGTCGGGTTGGCACTGATCAAGCGATGCAGACTGCCAGTCCGGTTCAACTGACTGCGATAGGTAGCCGTTGTCGCGGCAATATTGGTCAACACGGCACCGGAAATGGCCGGGAATGGCTGAACAACCGAACTGTAGCTACTTGTCAGGATGCGACCATATTGGTCAATCGCGGTCACCATCACAGATGCGCTGGCGACAGCACCAGGCGTGCCGGTGACCTGCCCCGCAGTGCTCATGTCCAGTCCCGTGGGCAGACCATCCGCCCTGAATGTAAAATTCAGACCAGTGCCGCTGAATTCAGGGGCGATGCTGAAGGGCACAATCGGAACGCCAACAGTATGCATCCTCTGGACAAGGGGCCCGGCCACCGCTCCGGTCGCATAACGGATCGGCGCAGAGGCATGATAGATCGCGCCATTGCTGCGGATGCCTTGCCACAACAAGACCTGCAAATCACCATCTGCGACATCAGTTGGCGATGATCCGATACCAAAACTGGCATCACCATAAATACCAACACCCCAGGCCTGCGATTGCCATGCTGCGACCCCATTGGGCAGCGGCACCGTCAAACCGGCATGATCCCCCACGATGGCGATTCCATTCGTCAAACCGGCCATATTCAGGCGTTTGGCTTTGGTTTTCATGCTACGGCGATTAATCAGGCTAAGCCTGAGACTGCTAAGGTTCATGCGTCATTTCCTGAGCTTGCCAGCAGCCGGGAATGCGGCCGGTCTGGGATTGGCGAACGCTAATTGCAGAAGGTTGATTGCCGGTAAGGGGTGCGTACGCTTACGATCAGGCCCAGTTGGTTCACCCCGCCAACAGCATCGTGTAGGGTGATCCAAACAGCCCCATGAAAGGAAAAACCATGCCAGATGTAACCCGCAAACATGTCGGCCCAAGGATGAGCCAACTGGTCATTCACAACAGTGTGGCTTACCTCGCCGGGCAGGTCGGCACACCGGGCGCATCAGTGACACAACAGACCAACGATATCTTGGGGCAGATCGACAATCTGCTGGCCGAGGCCGGGACAAGTAGGGAAAACCTGCTGACTGCTCAAATCTGGCTGTCAGATATCAGCACCCAGTTCGAAGAGATGAACGCAGCATGGGAGGCGTGGGTACCCGAAGGTCATGCACCGGCGCGCTGGACAGGCGAGGCGAAACTCGCGACCCCGGATTTTCATGTCGAAATCATCGTGACCGCCGCAATATAGCGGCGGCAGCTACCAGACGAAAAAGACGGCGATACATGTCAACAGCATCGGAACGGTCATGGGCAGCACATTGCTGTTCATCACCTTCCATGCACTGTCCTTTGTGCCGACCGCTTTGCGCAACCGGCCAACGACCACGCCGACCAGAAAAACACTGCCAACAAACACCGCCAGCGCGATCCAACCTTTCGACAGCGGAATGAACAGGGCCAGCCCGCTCATCATCTTCACGGCCCCTGCCCCAAAACCGGCAAAGGCAAACAACAACAGACCCACCGCAAAAACAGCCACCGCCAGAACCAGCTGCCAGATCAGCTCCGACCGGTCAGGCACGTTCGCCGCAACGACGATAAAGAGCACGAAGGGGATGAGGGTCAGCCAGTTTAATATCTTGCCGCTACGCAGTTCGTTCACCATGGCGACCACCAACACGCCAATGATGATGTAAGGTACGTATAAAGCAATCATCGATGCATCCCTCGACACGCTTTCGGTGCAGCCACTACAAAAGCCGACCTAGACGCCATTCATTTGCAGAAACCCAACAAGTGCGGCGGTTGACCCATCTTTACCATCAGTAGGCTGGACCCCTTCGACCACGGGCTGCAAATTGGTTGCCAATTCCTTACCCAACTCAACACCCCATTGATCATAGGAATTGATGCCCAGCACAACGCCTTCAACAAACACGCGATGTTCATAAAGCGCGATAATCTCTCCCAGCACAAACGGGGTCAGCTGCGGATAGGCGATCGTGACAGAAGGACGGTTGCCCGAAAACACACGGTGCCGCGCCTGTCGTTCCAGCTCAGCACCTTCAAATCGATCCGTGATTTTAGTTCGCGCAGTCTCCAGATCACGACCGCGCATCAGCGCCTCTGATTGGGCGAGACAATTGGCGACCAGCAATTGATGCTGATGATGCAGATCATCTTCATGACTACGGGCGGCCACCAGAAACTCGCAAGGGATCACCCGCGTGCCCTGATGGATCAGCTGATAAAACGCATGCTGACCATTTGTTCCCGGCTCCCCCCAAACAACGGGGCCAGAATGAACGGGTAAATCAGCACCATCCATGCTGACGCCCTTGCCGTTACTCTCCATCTCCAATTGTTGAAGATAGGCAGGCAACCGGCTGAGAAGGTTATCATAAGGCAAAACTGCACGTGTGGCATAGTCGCAAATCTGATTATGCCAGATGCCGACTAGGGCCAGCATGGCGGGCAGATTTTCGGACCAATCCGCGGCTTTGAAATGCGTATCCATCGCCTGCGCACCGCGCAGGAACGCCCGAAATGCATCGACACCAATGGCCATCATCAATGACAGGCCAATCGGACCCCACATCGAATAACGGCCACCGACCCAATCCTCAAAACCAAAGACCCGTGTTGGATCGATACCAAATGCGGCGGTCTTATCCTCTGCCGTGGACAGGGCAGCGAATTGGGTGCCGGGATCAGTCACAGTCTGCGCCATCCATGTCTGCGCTGTGCGGGCATTGGTCATTGTCTCAATAGTGGTAAAGGTCTTGGAGGCGACAATCACCAGTGTCGTCTCAGGATCGCAAACACGTAAAACTGCAGCCACATCAGCCGGATCCACGTTGCTGACGAAATGGCAACGCGGACCGTCATGATAGGGGGCAAGCGCCTTGACGGCCATCGCAGGACCCAGATCAGACCCGCCAATCCCGATATTCACCACATCGGTGATCTTGCCGCCCTGCCCTTTGAACCGGCCATCACGGACGTCATTGGCGAAATTCTCCGTCCGGGCCAGCGTATCCAACACACCGGGCATGACATCTTCACCATCAACCTCAACCGACCCGCCATCAAGGTTCCGCAAGGCGGTGTGCAACACAGCACGGCCTTCGGTCTCGTTAATCGGTTTTCCGGCGAACATGGCATCACGTTTGGCTGCAACACCAGTTTGTTCCAGCAGATCAATCAAAAGGGCGCGACCGGTCAGATCAATATTGGTCTTGGCATAGTCCAGCAGCATGTCACCGAACTGGGCCGAAAACGCCGCCGCGCGGTCTGCATCAACCAATGTCTCAAAACGACGATCCGCAACCTGCGCGTGATGCGCCCGCAACTCTTCCCACATGGTCTAACGCTCCGCCCAATGGACTTTGGAACCGTTCAGAACCGCTGCCACCGGGGCCTCTTGGGGTTGCAAATGACGGGCCTTCTCTAACGCCGCACGCTTTTCACCGCCGACAATGACAATGTGACGGCTCATTGCGGATTTCAGGACCTTGGCCGACAGCGTGATGCGCGGCTCCGGCGCGCCCGGGGCACGCATCGCAACCAGATTTTCATCGCCGTTCAACGCCAGATTAAGCTGATCAGCACCAGGAAAAATTGACGCCGTATGCATATCGGCACCCATCCCCAGCAACATCACCGAAATCGGCAACTCCGGCTCCAACGCACGGGACAGCTCAGGCAGTTTTTCTTCCGGGGTCGCGGCATCATCATACAAAGGAACATATCGGGCATCAGCAGCCCGTTCGATCAACAAACGTTCGCGTAGCAGTTTGGTGTTGGACCGATCGGATGTCTCAGGCACCCAGCGTTCATCGGTCAGCATCACATGCACCCGCGCCCAATCCAGATCCACAGCGCAAAGACTGTCAAAGATCGGACCGGGGGTTGTCCCCCCCGGCACAGCAAAGGACGCATGGTCATGGACCAGCAAACAGTTCTTCAACTCACTGGCCAACGTATCGGCCAGATCCATCATCATCATTTCAGCATCGGGATATTCAATCAGTTGCATAGCCCACTCCCTTTTGATTTCCGTGTGGCAACGCCATCTTCACTATGACCACCGCAGCAAAGGCGGGTCCAGCCCGATTATTCAGCCTTTGATATCGCGCCAACGGCGACCATCGCGATGCATCAACATCATGGCATCCTCCGGTCCCGCCGACCCCGGGTCGTAAAGCTTTGGCACATCATTGCGTGCCTCCCAGCCCTTGATCAGTGGATCGGTCCAGGCCCAGGCGGCCTCAACCTCATCACCACGCATGAACAGGGTCTGATTGCCGCGGATCACATCCATGATCAGGCGTTCATAGGCATCCGTGACCTCATGCTCTTCGTCGCCCAGGGCTTCGGCAAATGTCATATCAAGCGGGACATCAATCAGGCGCATTCCGCCGGGCCCAGGCTCCTTAATGGTGACCTGCAAATCCATCCCCTCGTTCGGTTGCAAGCGAATGGACAGAATATTGCGGTGCCGCGCTTCATCACCTTCAAAAATCGTGTGGCCCAAATCCTTGAACACAACGGTGATTTCCGACGATCTGGCTTTCATCCGTTTACCGGTACGCAGATAAAACGGCACACCGGCCCAACGCCAATTGGCAATATGACAGCGCATCGCGATGAAGCTTTCAGTGAAACTGCGCGGGTTCTCTGCATCGTCGCGATAGCTGGGGCCATCAGGGCCGGCATCATACTGACCGCGCACGATGTGATGATGGTCAATATCCTGTAACGCCCGGATCACTTTCAGTTTTTCGTCACGTACCGCATCTGCGCCAAACTGGCTCGGCGGTTCCATGGCGATCAAGCAAAGCAACTGCATCAGGTGGTTCTGCACCATATCGCGCATCGCGCCCGATTTGTCGTAATATGCGCCCCGTCCTTCGACGCTTACCGTTTCAGCGACGGTAATCTGGATATGATCGACATAGTGGTTGTTCCAAAGCGGCTCAAACAGCACGTTGCCAAAACGAACGGCCATCAGGTTTTGCACCGTCTCTTTGCCAAGATAGTGGTCGATACGGTAAATCTGACGTTCCGCGAAATGCTCGGCCAATGTCTCGTTCAACGCACGCGCCGTCTCAAGGTCACGGCCAAACGGTTTCTCAACAACGATTCGACTTTTGGCGTTGGCGATATTGTTGGCATGCAGTCGTTGGGCCAATTCGCCAAACAGCGACGGCGCGACCGAGAAATAAAATGCCTGAATCACATCCTGACGCACCAGCTGCGCCAGCTTATCCCAGCCACCATCACCTTTTGCATCAATGGCAACGTAGTCGAGGTGGTCAAGAAAGGCAGCTAAGCCTTTCTTATTATTTGCTTCTTCGCCACCGAACTCCGCCACAGCTTCCGCAATCATCTTCCGATATCCGGCAGCGTCCAGCTCAGACCGCGCGGCACCGATGATACGGGACCCTTCCTGCATTTGACCGGATAGAAACCGGCGGAACAGTCCTGGCAGGATCTTGCGACGGGCCAGATCACCGGTCCCCCCAAAGATGACCAAATCAAAACTGTCGACCGGAATGACGCGAGAGACCATAGCTTACTCCGCTTGCTGCTGATGCGCGTTAGCGCTAACGCGGCCTTCGTAGCGCGAGTATCGCGCCAAGTCTAGGCATCAAAACACGCGGTGTTATGCCTCCAACTCGGCATCCCAATACAGGAAATCGACCCAGCTTTCATGCAAGTGGTTGGGGGGAAATTTGCGTCCAACATTATGCAATTGCCCGGCTGCGGGCCTGCGTGGCGGCTTGCGTAAGCTCAACCCTGATTGACGCAGGGACCGTGACCCTTTGCGCAGATTGCAAGGGCTGCATGCCGCCACCACATTTTCCCAGCTGGTAACGCCACCGCTTGCACGGGGAATCACATGGTCAAAGGTCAAATCACCCTTGGCCCCGCAATATTGACAGCAGAACTCGTCCCGCAGAAACAGATTGAACCGGGTAAAAGCCACTTGCTTTTGCGGTTTGACGTAGTCTTTCAACACCACAACCGATGGAATCCGGATCACGGTGGACGGGCTGCGCACGACCTCTTCGTATTCGCTGACGATATCAACGCGGTCCAACCACGCCGCTTTCACGGCCTCCTGCCAAGGCCACAATGACAAGGGGTAATAGGACAAAGGACGGTAATCCGCATTCAATACCAGCGCCGGATAATGTTTCAACACGCCCGGCGCGCGCACGAAATCTGTCCTGAATTCTGTCTGCGTCATATCTCACTTCCCACACGGCAAAGGTGCGAGAACTGTGCAAAAGCGGCGTTCCCGCTATCCTCTTAAGGTGGACTATATATCGCGTCAGAAATGTGACAACCCCCACTATGTGCGGCAAAAACTTCGCGCAAGCGATTGCCGTCAGGCGGCGAGCGGTGCCTCGTCGGAAACCACACAGGCGCGTCCCTGCAGCTTGGCGCGTTCCAGCGCACCACCTGCATTTCGCAGCAGGTGATCCAGCGCCGTGCGCCCATTGGCAAAAACCAAACCGACAGAGGCTGTGGCGCGTGTCGCCACCTCTTCATTTACCACGATCACACCGCGCGACAGGCGATCTGCAATCGTGTGTGCCTGTTCCAACGTGGTCCCCGGCAGATAGATCGCAAAGGTTGCGCCATCAAAACGGCCTACAATGTCAGTGCTGCGTATCAATTCACGAAAACGCTGCGCCAGCGCCATCAAACAAAGGTCACCAACCCTGCGCCCGCCACGATCATTGATCTCGCGAAAATGGTCGATATCCAGCAGCAACAGAACACCGCTTTGCGACAAGACAGATTGCGCCTGACTGACAAAAGAACGCTGGTTGGACAAGGCCGTCACCGGGTCCATATCCGTCACACGCCGTAACCTGCGCCGTTCCTGCGCCCGGGTCACCAAAATCCATGTCAAACCAACCGCACAAGCACCGACAATCGCAGTATTGGACAAAACCCGCAGGTCAACGTCAGTCATGCCCGGCATGATTGCAGCCGCTGCCACCGGATAGGCCGTCAATGCCAGACCAGAAGCGGCCAGCAGAACAAGACCAAACAAAAGCGGCGCAAAAATGACCAACGATCTACCTCCCTCACATGAATTGTGGGTACGGTATGCCCTGTGATCGGTCACCAATCCGTTAACGTGGCAGAGATTTCCGGCCACAAATCCAGATCAGGAAAGACCCAGCCTGTCGCGCATGAATGCCAGCGCCACGGACAGCCCATCAGGGGCAATACCATGGCCGGTTCCCTTCATGATATGGGCGTATACTTCCTTCCAGCCAGCATCCTGCAAGGCCTCTGCAGCCTGCGGCAGCGATTGGGGCGGCACCACATCATCCTGATCGCCATGGATCAGCAGAACCGGCGGGCGACTGACGACCTCATCACTCAGTAGCTCCGGCTCCAGCAGCCGACCCGAAAACGCCACGATGCCGGCCACCTGATCTTCGCGGCGTGGCACGACATGCAGGGCCATCATTGTCCCTTGCGAAAACCCCAGCACGATCACCTGTTCGGGCAGCAGATCCTCATCAACCATGATCCCCGTCAGAAATGCATCCAGATCATCCGCCGCCCGGTCCAATCCGGCGCGGCTCTCTTCTTCGCTTGATCCATCAATCCAAGGGATCGGAAACCACTGAAACCCCATCGGCGCACCGGCACACGCCTCTGGCGCATCGGGGGCAATAAATAATGTGTCAGGCAGATGTTCGCCCAATGGATCAGCCAAACCGATCAGATCAGCCGCATTCGCCCCGTAACCATGCAGGAACACAACGCAAGATCGTGTCTCGCCCGATACCGGTTCCCGTCTTTGTGCCTCTAATGCCCGTGTCATCGAATGCCTTCCCGTTGCTTGATCTGCTTGTAGTAGGCCCACATGATCCGGGCCGCAACCGACCGCCAGGGCGACCAGTCCAGCGCCATCTGACGCATCTCCCTTTCGGTGGGACGATCAGGCAGATCAAACATCACCCTTGCCGCTTCCTGCAACGCCAGATCACCATGGGCAAACACATCGGCACGACCCAATGAAAACATCACGTAAATCTCCGCCGTCCATGGGCCAATGCCAGGGACTGCGACCAATGTTGCAATCGCATCATCAGCCGGCATCTGGCGCAGCGCGGCGTAGTCCAAACTGGCGCGGGCCAACGCATGGGCATAGCGCACCTTTGGACGGCTCAAACCCAATGCGCGCAAATCATCCCCACTCGCACGATCAACAACATCTGGGCGTGTCATCCCCGCCGTCTCCAGCCGAGCCCATATCGCCGCTGCAGAGGCCACGCTGACCTGTTGGCTGACAATCGCGCTCAGCAATTGGGCAAACCCATCGGGGCGCAGGCGCAGCGGCAATGGGGGCAAACCCTCCATCGCCCTGGCAAAAATGGGGTTGTGGGCGCAAAGCCATGCTGCGCCTTCGGCAACACAAGCATCCCCTTTGATCACCCGTTCCTTCACAGCGAGCGTGCCCACTCCAACGCGGCAGGAACGCTATCCACGATCTGCCAATCACCCTGCGGCGGACGGGCGATCATCAATACAGGGATATCCAACTGACAAGCGGCGGTCAGCTTGGTGCGGCTCGCGACACCGCCTGCATTCTTGACCACAAGCCAATCTACCCCCAGACGCGAAAACAAAGCCACCTCATCAGCCACCGAAAACGGCGGACGGCCAACCAGATATTCGCCCCCCGCAAAAGGAAACGGGGTATCAGGCGGATCAATCTGGCGGCAAATCACGTGGCAACCAACCAGATTGGCAAACCGGTCCAGGGTTTGACGCCCCGTGCCCAGAAACACAGTTGCGCCCATTGGAATGTGGGTCGCTGCATCGTCTTCACTGGCGATTTCAGTCCATCGGTCACCCGGCTCCGGGTGCCACGGTGGACGCAGATATTGCAGATATGGCAGGCCCAACGCGGCACAAACCGCTGCAGTACGGGTCGTGATCTGGCGGGCATAGGGATGGGTCGCATCCAGAACGGCTGTAATCCCCGCCTCTGCCAGAAACGCACGAAACCCCGCCTCTCCACCAAACCCACCAATACGCATCGGCACCGGCAATTCAGCAGGCGCACGGGTCGCCCCGGCAAGCGATGCAATGACATCGCCGCCCGCCAACCCGGCCGCAATCTGGCGGGCCTCGCCTGATCCGGCCAACAGCAACAGGGTCATGGGCCCGCCTGCGCAATCACCTGACCGGCACGGTCGATGACCACGACATCAATCGCAATATCCGCATCAGCCAGTTGCGCGCGCGCGGTATCCCGGGCACGGGTCGCCACGGCATTGGCCAACACCGGCCCCGCAATCTGATAGGCCTCAAGCGCCGTATTGGCCCCCGCCAGTTCCGGGCGGGCGACCCATTCCGCCAATTGATCAAAATTCACCTGCGACCGGCCAGAATGCAAATCAACGGCACCCTGCGCCAACTTGGCCATCTTGCCAATGCCTCCGCCAATCGTCAGACGAGGCACCGGATGCCGGCGCAGGTATTTCATCATTCCGCCTGCAAAATCACCCATGTCCAGCATGGCATGATCAGGCAATTGATGCAGGGCCTGCACCGTCGCTTCCGATGTGGACCCCGTACAACCAGCGACATGCGGCACCCCATCGGCACGGGCCACATCGATCCCACGATGGATCGATGCGATCCAGGCCGCACAACTAAAGGGGCGAACAATGCCGGTTGTACCCAGAATCGACAGACCGCCTTCAATGCCCAAACGGGGGTTCCAGGTTTTCAGGGCCAATTCCTGCCCCCCCGGAACCGACAATTCAATAGTCACATCAGGGGCTCGGCCAAAACTCGCAGCCATTTCCAGCACCACATCGCGCATCATCTGACGCGGAACAGGGTTGACCGCAGGCTCACCCACCGCAATCGGCAACCCGGGTTTTGTAACCCTGCCCACACCGTCACCGGCGACGAAAACCACACCACCAGGCGACATTGCAACACGGGCCACGATTAAGGCGCCATGCGTCACATCAGGGTCGTCGCCTGCATCTTTGGTAATCCCGACCTGCGCCCAACCTTCGCCCGCATCGGCCAAGGCCAGCGGAAAAACCGGCGTTTCACCCTTGGGCAGGACGATGCCCACTTCCTTGGGAAAGGCACCGCCCCACAGACGGATCAACGCGGCCTTCGTGGCAGCGGTCGCGCATGCGCCCGTGGTCCAGCCACGCCGCAAATCACCGGTCGGTTTCCTACTCATTGGCGCGACTATAGGGCGATGCCGCCAATCCGCAATCCAGTGTCGTTTGACGGCTTTTCAAGTGGCGAAATCAGCGGCATAACCAAAACCATGACAGATACATCCCCTCTGCCCAACCACACATGGCCCACACTGGAACCCGGTTGGGTCTGGCTGTGCGGGGCTGGCCCGGGTGACCCGGGGCTATTGACACTGCATGCGCTCAACGGGCTGCGGCAGGCAGATGTGGTCATCTATGACGCGCTGGTACAGGAACAGATCCTCGACTGGGCACCGCAAGCCGAACATATCTATGCTGGCAAAAGGGGCGGCAAACCTTCCGCCAAACAGCGCGATATCTCGCTGCGACTGGTGGATCTGGCGCGGGCAGGCAAGCGTGTGCTGCGGCTCAAAGGGGGTGATCCTTTCGTGTTCGGGCGCGGCGGGGAAGAGGCGCAAACACTGGTGCAACACGGCGTGCCAGTGCGGATCATTCCAGGGATCAGCGCCGGGATCGGCGGGCTGGCCTATGCAGGCATCCCTGTGACGCACCGGGACGTGAACCAATCGGTCACCTTCGTCACCGGACATGACCAATCCGGGAACACACCGGGATCGCTCGACTGGGACAGCATTTCCAAAGGCAGTCAGGTCATCGTGATCTATATGGGTATGAAACATATTGCCCAGATAGCGGGCCACCTGATCAAATCAGGGCGCAGCTTGAATGAACCCGTGGCCGTGGTCACAACCGCAACAACCGACGAACAGAAAGTGCTCGAAACCACGCTGGGCACGATCGTTGATGACATCGCAAAATCAGGGCTGGAGCCGCCCGCGATCATCTGCGTCGGACAATCGGTACTGATGCGGCAAGTGCTGGACTGGCAAGGCATGGCCGCTGGTGAAGCGCCACGCAACCTCGACCCCCTGGGCCGTGGCCGCCCCGCCGAATCCGCCTGATGTTTATCATTTTGCCCAAAATACTCCCGCCGGAGGCATCCAACCTCCGTCACACGCGATGAGCTTCATCATCAGCGCGCCAGCCTCTGGCAGCGGCAAAACAACGATCACGCTTGGGCTCCTGCGCGCCCTCAGCCGAACGACACCAATCCGGGGCGCAAAATCCGGCCCCGACTACATCGACCCGCGCTTTCACGAGGCCGCCTGCAAGCAGCCTTGCCTGAACCTCGACGCCTGGGCGATGGCGCCTGCGCGGATCAAGGCACTCGCCGCGGGACAAATGCCCCTGATCATCGAAGGGGCCATGGGGCTTTTCGACGGCGCACCGCCCGATGGCAAAGGAGCGACCGCAGAACTGGCCCGCATCCTGAACCTGCCCGTCGTGTTGGTAATCGACGCTGCGCGCATGGCAGGCTCTGTGGCAGCACTGGCAAACGGGTTCATTAATCACGATCCAACGGTACAGATCGCCGGGGTGATCCTGAACAATGTCGGCTCCCCCCGGCACGAAAACATGCTACGTCATGCACTGGGGGACATCCCTGTCATCGGGACAATAGCGCGAACACCCGAACTGCAACAACCGTCGCGACATCTGGGGCTGGTGCAAGCCCAAGAACGCCCCGATCTGGATGCATTCCTTGATCTGGCAGCCGACCTGATCGAAAAATCCCTGGACCTAAATGCATTGCCGCCCCTGCACAGCCTAAAAGCAGCGAACCATGTCAGATCAAAACCACCCGCCCAACGGATCGCCATCGCACAGGATGCGGCCTTCACTTTTGCATACCCGCACCTGCTGGAGGACTGGCATAACGGCGGGGCGGACATCAGCGCGTTCTCACCCCTTAATAATGACCCGGCGCCAGAGGCCGACCTGATCTACCTGCCCGGCGGCTATCCCGAACTCTATGCCGGACAACTTGCGGCAAATCGCATTTTCATGGACAGCCTGCACAACAACACCGCCCAAATCTACGGCGAATGCGGCGGGTACATGACACTGGGCGAAACGCTCACCGACGCAGATGGACAAACCCACCAAATGGCCGGGCTACTGGGGTTAGAGACATCATTCGCCCAACGCAAACTGCATCTGGGCTACAGGTATCTGCAAGCAGACAAAGGACCGATACAGGGTCGCTGGACCGGCCACGAATTCCACTACGCGACCATAATCAAGGCCGAGGGCAAAGCGCTGTTCAAAGCGCAGGATGCAACAGACACCACCCTGCCCGCCATGGGATTGATCAAGGGCAATGTCAGCGGGTCATTCGCCCATATTATCGACCAGGCCTAAATCGCGATTGCAAGCGCCACGGCACAGGCGTACCGATGCCCCATGACTTATGTGGATGACAAGCGGGCCAAGCGAAACGTGGCCGTATTGGTGCTGGCACAGGCAGTGCTTGGGGCGCAAATGCCAATGATCTTCGTGATCGGGGGCTTGGCCGGGGGGATGCTGTCAACCAACCCATGCCTCGCAACACTGCCCATTTCCTTCATCGTCTTTGGGTCAATGACAACGGCACCCTGGATCAGCCCGCTGATGCAGCGCAACGGGCGGCGGTTCGGGTTCTTTCTAGGGGCCTTTGCCGGGGCAACCGGGGCGCTGGTGGCTGCATATGGGCTCTATGTCGGGTCCTTCGTCATTCTGCTGGCGGGTTCCTATCTGACAGGAATCTATATGTCGGCGCAGGGGTTCTACCGGTTCGCCGCAACCGACACAGCATCCGAAGCATTCCGACCAAAAGCCGTGTCCTACGTCATGGCGGGTGGGCTGCTGTCCGCCATTGTTGGACCGCAACTGAACAAACTGGTGCAAGACGCTTATGTTGTGCCTTTTCTGGGCAGCTATCTGGCCGTGGCGGCGCTGAACCTGTTCGGGATGCTCCTGTTCTTCTGGCTGGACCTGCCCAAAGGCAGCAAGAAGGAACCGCAAGCAAGCAATACAGTCATCACACGCAGTCGGGCCGAGTTGATCCGCGATCCCCGGATCGTGGTCGCGATCATCGTGGGCATGGTGTCCTATTCGCTGATGAACCTTGTGATGACCTCAACACCATTGGCTGTGGTAGGCTGCGGCTTCACAACCAACAACGCCAATGACATCGTATCAGCACATGTGCTGGCCATGTTCGCACCGTCGTTCTTTACCGGACATCTGATTGCACGGTTTGGGGTGGAAAAGATCATGGCAACCGGGCTGGCCATCCTCGGGGCGGCCGGGATTGTCGGGCTGTCAGGCGTGGAACTGACCAATTTCTATCTGGCTCTGATTCTGCTGGGTCTGGGTTGGAATTTCGGCTTCATCGGGGCAACTACCATGTTGGCGGGCGCACACAGGCCTGAAGAACGCGGCGTCGTGCAAGGCATGAATGACATGGTGGTCTTTGGGATGGTCACGGTGGCTTCACTGGCCTCTGGCGGATTGATGAACTGCTCCGGCGGGACAGCGGTAGAAGGCTGGAACGCAGTCAATCTGGCGATGATCCCGTTTCTTGTGCTGGCGGGCGGCTCACTGATCTGGCTGATTAGGCAACCGCGCCAAATGGCTTGACCCCGTCCCGGACTTGATCCGGGACCTCGACGAACACCCATCGCTGGAGGTCCCGGATCAAGCCCGGGACGGAAAGCTTGCACTGGACTCAAAACACCTTCAAACCCACCAACCGCGCAATGAGACAGACAAAAGCCTGCGGCTCTGCGCAAACGGGGTCAGTTCCAACGCACCACCTGCAACTTCTGTAGGGTACTGAATGACGCGTTGTAAAACACGACGGGCTGCAAAACCTGACAGCATCGCCGCTGCGGCATCCTTTGACACATCACGACGACCAGCGCGTGCCGTCTCTACACGGCGTAACGCAGCTTGCGCCAACGCTTTGACACCACTGGGCGTGCCATCAAGCAACGGCTTGCGCCCGCGCGCCTCAAGCTCGGGGATGGCACGAAACAGATTGGCCACGCCGACGCCATAGGCAAAATCCCTGCAAACGCGTTCGTCTGCCTGCCCCAACAACCGGGCGGCAGTCCATATCAAATGCCCTGATGTTGCATCAATGTAGTCATCAAAATGCGCCTGATCCTCGAACGCATCCTTGTAGATATCCCAGCGACGGGCGGCGACCAGACGATCCAGACAACGGGCACCATCGGCGTCCAACACCCCTGCCAACGCGTCGACCACCTCATGCTTTCGCACCGGGTCACCTTTTTCGATCTCTTCCAGCGCATCGCGCCACCATTGCAGGCGCATCTCTGCGATCATCGGCTCTTCGGTCACCCAAGGGGCACGGCTGACCTCAACGTTAAAGGCATAAAGTGGAAACAGGATGGCACGGGCAGATACCGGGGCGGCCATGGTGGCACGAAACCGGTCCGGGTCGGCCTTTTCAACGATCTGTGCGCAGGCATGCAGGCTCATCGGGGCGGCAGCAATGCCATAACCTCGGACCGGGCAGCGAAGTAACCATTGTCCATGCAACCCGCCGATACACTGGTTTCACCCGCAATCGGCTGGGTAAAGCTGATACTGTTTGCGCCCATATCTGTCGGACACAGATCAAATTCTGGTTCCGTGATCCTCGGCACCGCATCGGCCAAAACGGCACGCACTTTCGCATAGGTCCCTTCTGGCAGGTCCTGCCAAGTGACAGTCGGCGCGGGGTCATTGGGTTTCTGATCCTCGCGGCGCAATGTGTCATTGGCATAGATCCGATCAGCCGAGCGGCCAATGAAGCCACTGCCGGACACGACTGCAACATAATCGGTGCCTTCGGGGGCCAGCGGCCCGTTGGCGCAACCGGCCATCAGCATCACAATCAGTATCAGTCTTTTCATGCCCCTGCCCCATCCCGGATCAGTTTCCAGTTAATCGCATCCACCAGCGCGTCAAAGGATGCGTCGACGATATTGGCACTGACACCCACCGTCGACCAGCGGCGACCCTGCCCATCCTCGCTATCAATGATAACACGGGTCACGGCCTCGGTCCCACCATTGGTGATGCGGACCTTGAAGTCGACCAGTTGCATATCGTCAATGATCTGCTGATAGGGGCCCAGATCCTTGGCCAAGGCACGGGCCAGCGCATTAACCGGCCCTTGGTCCGACCCATCAGGGCCTAGGCTTTCGCTGACATTCAGGAACTTCTTGCCAGCAACCTTGGTGACGACGACAGCCTCTGACAAAGACACCATCTGATTGCGCTTGTTGCGACGGCGTTCCACCGTGACACGGTAACGTTTCACCTCAAAAAACTGCGGCATCTGGTCCAGCTCTTCACGGGCAAGCAGTTCAAAACTGGCCTGCGCGGTGTCATAGGAATAGCCTTGCGCCTCTTTCTCCTTGATCCGCTCAACAATCCGGGCAAGTGCGGGGTTGCCCGCCTCCACCTGCAAGCCTGCCTCCGCCAGACGAGCACGCAGGTTCGACTGACCCGCCTGATTGGACATCGGCACGATGCGGGTGTTGCCGATCGTCGCTGGGTCCACATGTTCATAGGTGCTGGGGTCTTTGGCAATCGCGCTGGCATGCAAACCCGACTTATGAGCAAAGGCCGAAGCCCCCACATAAGGAGCCTGTTTGGCAGGCACACGGTTAAGAATGTCATCCAGCAGGCGCGAGGCACGGCGCAATCCTTTTAGCGCCTCCAGCGACACGCCTGTTTCAAACATGCTGGCATAGGGTTCTTTCAGCAGCAGCGTTGGGATCAGCGTGGTCAGATTGGCATTGCCACAGCGCTCGCCCAGCCCGTTCAGCGTGCCCTGCACCTGCCGGGCACCTGCCATTATGGCCGCCAATGACCCTGCAACAGCGTTTTCGGTGTCATTATGGGTATGGATCGCCAGATGATCACCGGGAATACCGCTGGCAATCACGGCTTTCACGATGGTCGAAATCTCATCCGGCAACGTGCCGCCATTGGTATCGCAAAGAACAATCCACCGGGCACCGGCATCAAAGGCGGCATGCACGGCCTCAAGCGCATATTCCGGGTTGGCCTTATAGCCATCAAAGAAATGTTCGGCATCGAACAGCCCTTCGCGACCAGCGGATTTGATATGGGCAAAACTAGCGCGCAGGTTCTCTGTGTTTTCTTCCAGCGTGATGCCCAAGGCTTTGGTCACATGAAAATCATGCGCCTTGCCGACCAGACATACAGCCGCCGTGCCCGCGTTCATCACAGCGGCCAGCACATCGTCGTTTTCCGCCGACCGACCGCTGCGTTTTGTCATGCCAAAAGCGGTAAAGGTGGCGCGAGTGTCCGGCGGGTTGGCGAAAAAGGCCGTGTCCGTCGGGTTCGCACCCGGCCAACCGCCCTCGATATAATCCAAACCCAACCCATCCAGCACAGCGGTGATCTGCTGCTTTTCATCTGCCGAAAACTGAACACCTTGTGTCTGGGCACCGTCGCGCAAGGTCGTGTCAAAAAGATAAAGGCGTTCTTTGATCATACCTCACCCCCGGGGCAACAAAGTTTCATCGAAACTTTGACCGCAAACTTTCTGCGAAAGTTTGGCATCACATATCCCCCAGCTTGGCGGCATCAAAATCCGGCCCCGGAACCCAGGTCGCTTGACCGCCCACATCCGTCACCTGCACGCCAGCCGCGTTCAGAATATCGCGGACGGCATCGGCACCGGCCCAATCCTTGGCTGCACGGGCGGCGGCCCTTTCGACCAGCAACGCATCGACCCGTGCGGCAACGGCAGGGGCCATATCCGGACCCGCCTCGCCGCCATCAAACATCGGGATCGCGGCCCAATCATTCACCAGCCCCAGCATGGCCATGCCATGGGCAAACCCGGCCAATGCGGCAGGTGTCTTGCCCTTGGACAATACATGCAGTCGCGCCAAGGCACCGGGCGTGTTCAGATCATTGGCCAGCACGCCGATGAATTCCTCATCAGGCTGCCATTTACTTTCGGCCCGTAATGCGGCGACCAGATCAGGGCCAAACCCGTGCCCATGCAGGATGCCATACCATTTGCGCAGGGTCTGCTCCGCCTCATCACGGCGTTTCTCGGTCCAATCCATGGTCTTGCCATAATGCGTGCCCAGCATGACAAGGCGAATGACCTCGCCGGGAACCCCCTGATCCAGCAAATCGCGGATGGTAAAGAAATTGCCCAGCGATTTGGACATCTTCTTGCCCTCAACCTGCAACATTTCATTATGCAGCCAAACACGGGCAAAATCCCCGCTCGGATGGGCGCAGGCTGATTGGGCGATCTCATTCTCATGATGTGGAAACTGCAAATCATTACCGCCGCCATGGATATCAAAGCTTTCACCCAACAGATCATGGGCCATGGCAGAGCATTCGATATGCCAGCCCGGGCGGCCATAGCCCCACGGGCTTTCCCAGCCCGGCTGCCCATCGGCAGACGGTTTCCACAGCACAAAATCCATCGGATTGCGTTTGTATGGGGCAACCTCAACCCTGGCACCAGCAATCATGTCATCCAGTGACCGGCCCGACAGCTTGCCATAATCAGCATAGCTGTCGACGGCGAACAGCACATGACCATCGGCGGCATAGGCATGATCCTTCGCGACCAGATCTTCGATCATCGCCACCATCTGCGCGATATAGCCCGTCGCGCGTGGCTCATGGGTCGGACGCATGGCCCCCAGCGCATCCATATCAGCATGATACCAGCCAATGGTTTCGGCGGTGATGTCGCCAATATCGCGACCCGTCTCCGCCGCACGCGCGTTAATCTTGTCATCCACATCGGTGAAATTGCGCACGTAAGTCACATGATCCGGCCCATAGACATGGCGCAGCAACCGAAACAACACGTCAAACACCAGCACATTGCGCGAATTGCCCAGATGCGCCCGGTCATAAACCGTGGGCCCGCACAGATACATTCGCACATTGGCTGGATCAATCGGCGCGAAATCCTCGCGCCTGCGGGTTTTAGTGTTGTGGAACCTGATTTTGGTCATATTGCCTCACGCAGTCGGGTTGCGCCGCGGGCTTACCAAGATCAGTTCTGATGTGAAACGACAAAGAGTAACCCGCGACAGATGTCAGCAGATAATAATGCAGCAGGTAATGATGCAGGTGCTCTTCATACATGTGAAATAGCAGTGCGGCGCGCCCACGTCCAGCGTTTGCAAACACAGGGGGGCACTTGTTCACCGGGCGGAATTGACAAAAGGTAGCGGCATGACAAACGCATTTACCACCTCGGGCCTCTTTGGTGACATGTTCTGCGACACATCCATCGCAGCCGAATTCGGGGCCGCCGCCTTTACCCGTCGAATGCTGGCATTCGAGGCTGCATGGACCGAAGCGCTCGCTGCCTCCGGAATTGTTTCACAGGCTGACGCCAAGATCGCGCTGGCCGCAATCGCAGATTTTTCTATCGTCGACCTTGGCATAAGCAGTAACCGCGACGGCCTGCCGGTCCCGGCCATGGTGTCCGCGCTGCGCGAGGGGCTATCTGAAGGGGCAGCAAAAGCGATCCATACAGGCACCACAAGCCAGGATGTGATTGACACCGCCATGGTGATGACCTGCGTCGCAGTACTGGACGCATTCGAAAAACGGCTCAAACGCATCATCACGGCGATTGACCAACTCAATGACAGCTTCGGTGATAGACCGCTGATGGCCCGCACGCGGATGCAGGTCGCCTTGCCGGCGACCGTCGCCCTGCGCCTCGATGCATGGCGGCAACCACTAGGTGATCATCTGGCACGTGCCAAAACGCTGCGTGCTGACATATCGCGGGTGCAAATCGCCGGCCCCATCGGCCTGCGCAACAATCCGAAAGACCACGTTGCTGACTGCGCACCCATGGTGGCAGAGACATTGGGCCTTTCACTCGGCGCGGTCTGGCAAACTGATCGCAGCCACTTCCTTGATTTCGGGCATTGGCTCGTACTGGTCACCGGAACGCTTGGTAAAATCGGGCAGGACGTGGCGCTGATGGCGCAACAAGGACTTGATGAAGCCACACTCTCGGGCGGCGGCACATCCTCCGCTATGCCGCATAAACAAAACCCGGTCAGGGCTGAGGCATTAGTGACACTTGCCCGCTATGTCAGCGGCCAACAGGCGGTGCTGGCACAGGCGATGATCCATGAACAGGAACGATCCGGCAGCGCATGGGCGCTGGAATGGATGACCCTGCCCGCCATGGCAGAGGCGACCGGCGCCGCATTGAACAACGCGGAGAACCTCATGATTGCCATTGCAGGAATTGGCACAACCAACGCGCCCGGCCGATAGGCCGGGCAGCCCCCGACCCTACCCAAGGTCGTGGGCCGCCCTCAGCATAAAACCGGCAGCTTGGACCAACAATCTTAGACCAGTTAGACGACAACCTCGCGCAGCCCCAGAATGCGCCGCGCCTCCTGCCAAGTCGCCACGGGGCGGCCATGCGCAGCGCATAGATCAGCTGCCCGCTGCACCAGCGCCGCATTCGACGGGGCCAAGGTCTGGCGATCCAGACGCATATTATCCTCAAGCCCGGTGCGGACATGGCCACCGGCAATAATCGCCCATTCATTCAAGGTGATCTGCTGCGCCCCAATGCCCGCCGCGCACCACGGGACATCCTTGCCAAACAGGCGATGAACAGTGTGGACATAGTAGTCAAACACATCGCGATCGACCGGCATCGCATTCTTCACCCCCATGACGAACTGCACATAAGGTGGATCGGTCAACTGACCCTTTTCTGCCATCTGGGACGCAACCAAAATATGGCTGAGATCAAAGGCTTCGATCTCGGGCTTCACGTCGTATTCCAGCATCTGGGCGGCCAGATAATCCACCAGGTCAGGCGGGTTCTCATAAACGCGGGTGGGAAAGTTGTTCGACCCAACAGCCAAGGACGCCATATCAGGACGCAAGGACAACATGCCACCGCGTTCCTTGCCTGCCCCCGACCGGCCACCGGTCGAAAACTGGATGATCATGCCGGGGCAATGCTTTTCCACGCCTTCCTTGAGCCGGGCAAATTTTTCTGGGTCGGAAGACGGGGTCTGATCGTCGTTGCGCACATGCGCATGCAGGATCGATGCGCCCGCCTCAAAGGCCTCATGCGTCGATTCAACCTGCTCGGTCACGGTGATCGGTACCGCCGGATTGTTCGCCTTGGTCGGCACACTGCCGGTGATCGCGACACAGATAATGCAAGGGTTTGGCATTGGGTCCTCAGATGTCAAAAAAGATGGTTTCGTCGGGGCCTTGAAGATGGATGTCAAAACGATAGATAACCTGACCGTCCTCTTCGGCACACCTGGCAATCAGGGTCTGCCGGCGGCTTTCCCACTCAATCAGGTTGATCACGGGATCGGCAGCATTCGCCGCCGCTTCATCGCTGAAATACATCCTTGTATGCAAGCCCAGATTGATACCACGGGCGACAATCCACAGGTTCAGATGTGGGGCTTGCACAGTGCCATTCCGGCCCGCAACCGAACCGGGTTTGATCGTGTTAAACGCCCAAGCACCGGTCTCGAAGTCCGTGATCACCCGGCCCCAACCACGAAACCCATCCTCAACCGCACCGCCTTCAGGATGCGCATATTGACCATCAGCATTCGCCTGCCAGACCTCTAGCAACACATCCTTGACCGGGCTACCCGTGCCATCCATGACGCGACCTTCAACGCGCATACGCATGCCCTTGGCATTGGGTCCGGCAATATCCCAGCCCAACTCCTGATCATAAATATCAAACCCGGCAGCCCCCGGTGCCAACCCGATATGCACATAAGGACCAGCAGTTTGCGACGGCGTCTCTCTCAGTTCTCGGGCCATCAGTTCCCCTCCAACCGGTTTTCAAACAGGGTGGAACGGCGACCGCGCAACACGATATCAAACCGATAGGCAATCGTATCCAGCGGGATCGTGGCATTCATATCCAGTTTCGCGGTCAGTGCATCCACCGCATCTGCATCAGGCAGGGATTGCACAATCGGGCAGCGCGGGATCAACGGATCACCCTCAAAATACAGCTGCGTGATCAGGCGTTGACTGAACGACGCACCAAAGACAGAAAAATGGATATGGGCTGGACGCCAGTCATTGACCCGGTTGCGCCAAGGGTAAGCCCCCGGTTTGACAGTACGAAAGAAGAAAGAACCGCTCTCGTCTGTAATGGTACGCCCGCAACCACCGAAATTCGGATCGATCGGGGCCAGATAAGTATCCTTCTTGTGGCGATAACGGCCACCGGCATTGGCCTGCCAAATCTCAACCAAAGTCTGCGGCACAGGACGCGCATTCTCATCCAACACCCGGCCATGCACAATAATCCGCTCGCCCACAGGATCGCCGGTTTGGGCGTAATTGCGGATCAGATCATGATCCAGCAGACCAACATCCTGATGACCAAATACCGGGCCTGTAACCTCGCTCACCGATTGTTCCAGACTGATCGGGGCAAAACGCGGGCTGCGTGACACGGATGTCTTGTAATCGGGCGCCAAGGCTGGCGGATGCCGGTCGCGGTCACGCTGATAATATTCTGCTGGGGGTCTCATCCCTCCGCCTCCATCTCTGCAAAGGTCTGCTTGGCCAGTTTAATCGCATGATTGGCCTTGGGGACACCGGCATAGATCGCAACATGCATAAAGGCCTGCATCACATCATCCTGACTGGCCCCCGTATTTGCGCAGGCGCGGACATGCATCGGGATTTCGTCGAAATTGCCCGTGGCCGCCAGCAAGGCAAGGGTCAGCATGGACCGCTCGCGCCGACTGATCGTGTCATCGGCCCAAACCGTGCCCCATGCGCCTTCGGTAATCAGCGCCTGAAACGGGGCGTCAAAATCGGTCTTGGCAGCCTCTGCCCGATCCACATGGGCCGCCCCCAACACAGCGCGGCGGACGGCCATGCCGTCTTCATACCGGTCAGACATTACATCCCCCCATCAGTAAGGCAAACCCACGTAGTTTTCCGCCATCGCCTTTTGCGCCGCCTTATTGGAGCGCAGGAATTCCAGATCCGCCACCTGTATTTTCAGATCAAAGGCAGATTGATCCGGATAGCGATGCATCAGCGATGAAAACCACCAGCTGAACCGCTCGGCCTTCCAGACGCGGGCAAGGGCCTTTTCCGAATAGGCATCTATCCCGACCTCACTGCCATTCTCGTAAAAATCCCGCAGCGCGTCATAAAGGTAATGGACATCAGACGCGGCCGTATTCAGCCCCTTGGCCCCTGTCGGCGGTACGATATGGGCGGCATCGCCACATAGAAACAAGCGGCCCCAGCGCATCGGCTCGGTCACAAAAGATCGTAGCGGAGCGATGGATTTTTCGATGCTCGGGCCAGTGACCAACTGATCAGCCTGCGCGGCCGGGATACGGCGTTTCAACTCCTGCCAGAACGCGGCATCAGTCCAATCATCGGGTTTGTCGCTCAGCGAACATTGGATGTAATAACGGCTCAACCGCTCATTGCGCATCGAACATAGGGCAAAGCCACGCGGCGAATTGGCGTAGATCAGCTCGTGATTGACGGGTGGGGTTTCCGACAGAATACCCAGCCAGCCAAACGGGTAAACCTTCTCATATTCGCGGCGCATATCAAGCGGGATGGCCTGACGGCTGACACCGTGGAAACCATCACAGCCAGCAATGAAATCACAATCCAGACGCTGCGCCGCTCCATCGACCACGTATGTCACAAAAGGCGCATTCGTATCAGCGTCATTAATCCGCACATCGGCCACATTGAATACGATATGGCCACCCGCCTTCTCGCGGGCGTCGTAGAGATCACGGGTCAGCTCGGTCTGGCCATAGACGACAACAGGCTTGCCTGTATGTGCGGTGAAATCCACGCGAAACATCTCATCGCCATAGGAAATCAACGTGCCTTCATGGGTGAAGCCCTCGGCATGCAACCTGTCGGCGCAACCCGCCTCCTCCATCAGCGCAACCAGCCCCTCCTCCAGCACGCCCGCCCGGATACGGCCCAGCACGTAATCCTTTGTTTTGCGCTCCAGAACGACACTCTCAATGCCACGCCGATGCAATAACTGCGCCAGCAACAGCCCCGACGGCCCGCCCCCGATAATCGCGACCTGCGTTTTCATGCAGCCTCCCCGACGCTCATCGTGGCGTTTTCCAATGCAGTTGCAAGGCGGAAAAACAACAGGGGGCAATCCTCAACGCTTCGGATGGCAATTGTCACGCTATTGCTCTGGTCCAGTCCAGTGAAAGGACTCCAATGATGATGACGGCTTTCGACGCTCAGCAGATCTTGTTACAGTTCTTTAGATTAGCGACAGGCGGCGCTGAAGGAACCAATTTCTCTCAGAGAAATTGGGGCAAATCCTCCAAGAGGATTTGTTGTCAGACTTTCGAGAAAGTCTGATTTGTCCGCCAACCAAACATCAAGGCAACAGTCCAACGTCGCGATCGTTCTCCGCGTGGTAAATCTACCCTCCGGGATCGCTTCCGGGTCCAGGCCGGATGATCGTTAGTCACATTTGACGTCCTACCGGTCATCCAGCATCTCAACCATCTTGATAACGGTGTTCAAGTTCCTGGCCGTGGCATCCACTCCAATCAGCTGCTCCATCTTGGCGGCCAGCTTGGAGCGGCCAATGCCACCCGGCGCATGCAGCCAAACGGTCCGACCGTCTACGGCCACCGCCTCTGTCGGCGTCTTCAGCGCGTCCGCTCGGGTCTCATCCAACACAGGATCATCAAAGCAGAAATAGCCATGCACCAATTTCCCCGCATTACGCGGAAACGGACAGTTGTTCAGGGCCTCGCGCAGGTAGGTCTCTTCCAGAACCAGAACCGGCACGTCAAAACCAAATGTCGACTTGATCCCACCGGCAATCGCCGCAGTGAGCTGATCAGCATTGCCATCTGCAGCAAACACAAGATTACCAGAAGCGATGTAGGACCGCAGGCCGGGGTCCGACGTTATGCCGACGCAGAGCCGACGCAAATCCGACATCGGTATTTTGCGATGTCCGCCCACATTGATGCCCCGCAAAAACGCCACGAATTTCGGCATTGTTCTCCCTCCGTTCTTGCGGCACAATAAGGACATGTCGCGCGAAATGGTCAACACAATCTGTGCCGCATTGCCCGGGGCAACCGCCGCTGATCCAACGACAGAGCTTGATAGCTGGAAAGTCGGAGGCAAAATGTTCGCCTGTTTTGGGGACCGGATCGACGGGGTCTGCACCAAGACCGACAGCGTCGATACAGCCCAGATGCTGATCGACGCAGGCGCCGCAACCAAAGCACCCTATTTCCATAAAAGCTGGGTGCTTGTCAGTTTCGATGCGGGCGAAGATGAATTGCGCCATCGCATCCAAACGTCCTACGACATCATCTTCAAAAACTTGGCGAAAAAGGCTCAGGCAGAAATTTGCGCGGCATAGGCCTTCATCACCCTGGGCAACCAACGTGAGAAGCGCGGCGCAAGCCTCTCATAACGAGTGATAAAATCTTCATGCGATAGATACAGATCAGCCAAACCGGCATAAGCCTCTGGCGTGCAATCCTCACCCCAGATCCGGGACATCAACGCGCGATGCGCGTCCAGATCAGCACGCAGTTCCGCCTGCGCCACCCTGGCCTTAAATGCTGCAACCAGACGCGCCTCGATCACCTGCAGTTCTTGCATTGCCCCGGCAACGCCATCCGGCATCGCGGCAATCGCCGCTTTCGATGTGGCAATCCGGGCTGCCATATCGGGGCCATAAGTTCCGATCAGCCAGTCCTCATAGGCAGTTTGGGTAGCCGCATCGAACGGCGCATAAAGATCATGATCAGACATATCTGTTTCCTTGGTCAGCGTTGCAATTGTCCGATCAAGGGTATCCAGCAGGCGGCGGGCCTCGTCTGCCTGTGCCGCCAACCGATCACGATGCGCGCGCAACCGGGTGACAGCATCCGCCTCATCCGCCAGCACCGCAGCAATCTCGCGCAGGGAAAGGCCAAAGGCGCGATAAAACAGCACCTCCTGCAAGCGCAGCAATTCCGCGCGCCCATAACTGCGATAGCCATTGCGGGCGACATGGGCCGGGCGCAGCAACCCGATCGCGTCGTAATGGTGCAAGGTGCGCACCGTCACGCCGGACAATCGGGCCAGCTCGCCCACTGAATATTCCTTGATTCGGGTCTTCATACGCCCGTCATGCCGCCTCACGCTGGGTGAGGGTCAAGCATAGCTGACAACTTCAATCTCCACACCATCATGATCATGAAAATAGAAACGGCGACCGGGTTCATAATCGGCATGGCTATGGGTTTGCAGTCCCATGGACTTCACCCGCGCCTCCACTGCGTCAAGGTCATCCACGACGACACCCAGATGGTTCAAACCGCCACGCATCTGATAGCTGGCATCGGCCTTGAGGATGGTCTGTTCGGGGTCCGATCCCGAATAGACAGCAACATAGCTGTCATCATCGCCCACATGCACGGTATAGCCCGCACCATTCACGGCAGATCCTTCCCAGCGGGTATGCCAGCCAAACAGTTCAGACAGCATTGCAGCAGTTTTCTTGGGGTCGGCGACGGTAATGTTGACGTGTTCCAAACGGCTCATGTGTATTCTCCTTCTGAGTATATCCCAAAGGCTTGCCAACGCCCCACGCGGGCGGTCAGCCGGGACCATCAGGCTTGCACCATCAACATCCCAGCCAAACCCATCCCGGCGCAACACAGCCGCAACCGACGGGTCGACGACATGAAAACGATGCGCGGTGTAGATCATTAGCTTTTCCTCTGGATTTCCGTTACGAATCCCTTTCTCATTCCTCAAGTTAACTTGAGATCAAGGATTTTCTTCATGGCCCAGGGACTGACCGTCGGCGATCTTGCAAACCGGACCGGATTGGCAGTGTCCGCGATCCGGTTTTACGAAACCCATGACATCGTCAAACCCGTTCGAAACAAGGGCGGTCACCGGCGTTACGGCGGGCATGACATCAGGCGGTTGTCCTTCGTCATGGCGGCACAGAAACTTGGGTTTCCGTTGGGTGAAATCGCAGATCACCTGCGCGCCCTGCCCGACCACAAGGCCCCGACCAAGGCGGATTGGACTCGAATCAGCCGCCAGTTTCGCCACAAGATCGACGCCCGCATCGCCGCGTTGGAGGAACTGCGCGACAAGCTTGACGGATGTATCGGCTGCGGTTGCCTGAGCCTGAAATCCTGCGCGCTTTACAACCCTGCGGATGTCAAAGCCGCCGAAGGGCCCGGGCCACGCAATCTGACGCATTTGGTTGATTGACTTCCGGCCAGAAACCAGCTTCCCCTCAGCCTCATGGAACTTGCAAATCGACTGACAAACATCACGGGTGGCGGCTCTGACGGGTGGGATGTGTTCTATCGCGCCAGGCGGATGATCGACGCAGGCGTCGCGGTAACCGAACTGACCATCGGTGAACATGATATCCGGACCAACCCCGAAATCCTGAATGCCATGCATCAGGCCGCTATCGGCGGCCATACCGGCTATGCCGAAGTTCCCGGAACAGCCAAACTGCGCGCGGCGGTGGCCGCACGGATCACCCAGCGGACAGGTGTGCCGACCACAGCGGAAAACATCCTGATCACACCCGGTGGACAGGCTGGCCTTTTTGCGGCGCATCACGCGGTTTGCGATCAAGGCGACACCGCACTCTTTATCGACCCGTACTACGCCACCTACCCCGGTACGATCCGGTCAGTGGGGGCCGTGGCGAAACCGATCGTGACCTCGCCCGACACCGGTTTCCAGCCGACCAAAGCAGCGATTGAGGCGGCTGCGCCCGGTGCAAAATCGCTGCTGATCAACAGCCCCAACAATCCGACCGGCACGGTCTACTCCGAACAGGTCCTCACGGGCATCGCCGAGGCGTGCCAAACGCATGACCTCTGGCTGATCTCGGACGAGGTGTATGACACCCAGGTCTGGGAGGGCACACATATCAGCCCACGCAGCCTACCTGGTATGGCCGAACGAACACTTGTCGTCGGATCCATGTCGAAAAGCCACGCCATGACCGGCAGTAGGGTTGGCTGGGTCTGCGGGCCTGCAGAGGTGATCGGCCATCTGATCACCTTGGCCACGCACACGACCTATGGCGTGCCCGGCTATATCCAGGACGCCGCCACATTTGCGCTCGGACAAGGTACTGAGCCGGAAGAGGTGGTTGCCGCCCCCTTTCGCCGCCGCCGGGAACTGACATTGCAAGCACTGGCTGATCAAAACGTCATCCGCGCAGTGCCCGCTCAAGGGGCCATGTATGTGATGCTTGATATTCGGGCGACCGGGCTCAGTGGTGAAGGCTTCGCCAACGCGCTGCTGGACGCCGAACATATTGCGGTCATGCCGGGCGAAAGCTTTGGTCAGGGTGCGCTAGGACATGTACGGGTCGCCATGACAATTGACGATGACAGCTATATGTCAGCTCTGCAAAAACTGGTCAATTTCGCCAAAAAGCAGGCCAGCCTGCAATAAACGCCCGATTTCCGGCGGCACGCTCCCCAGAATCGGACTATAGGTAGGTCATGTTCTTTGACCTACCTGACGATACCACGCTTTATGCAGCACTTCTGGCACGGGACGCCAGCTATGACGGGCGAGCCTATGTTGGCGTGCGCTCCACCGGTGTGTTCTGTCGGCTGACCTGCCCCGCCCGCAAACCAAAACAGGAAAACTGCGTGTTCTTCGAAGACGCAGGCGCATGCATTGCGGCCGGTTTCAGACCTTGCAAACGATGCCAACCGCTCGCGCAACCCGACCCTGCGATCAGGGCCTTGGTTGATGCGCTGGATCAGCAGCCAACGCGGCGCTGGTCGGAAACCGATATCACCGCGATGGGGCATGATCCCTCGACAATCAGACGCGCGTTCAAGCGCAGCTTCGGGATGACATTCCTCGAAATGGCGCGGCAACGGCGGCTGACACATGGGTTCACAACGCTCAAATCCGGCAAAGTGATTGACGCGCAGCTTGACGCGGGCTTTGACAGCCCGTCAGCGTTTCGGGCGGGTTTTGCCAAACTGATGGGCATGGCACCCGGCAGCTTTGCCAAGGATGCGCTCCTGCTTGCCGATCACATCAACACGCCAATGGGGCCGATGATCGCGGTTTGCGATCAGCGCAGCCTGCACTTGCTGGAATTTGCGGATCGCAAGGCATTGCCCAAAGAGTTACAACGGCTGCGCAAAGCCACCAAAGGCCAGATTGGCATCGGGCGGTCTGGGATCACCGATCAGGTGGAAACCGCCTTGCAACGCTATTTTGGCGGCGACTGCGACCGGTTCGACATCCCCCTGACACTGCATGGCAGCCCATTCACCAAAGACGTCTGGACGGCCTTGCGCAATATCCCGGCGGGAACAACCCGCAGCTACAGTGATCTGGCGTGTATCCTTGGCAGACCGCAAGCGACACGGGCCGTGGCCCGGGCCAATGGGGCCAACCAGATCGCCCTGATCATTCCGTGCCACCGGGTGCTGGGGGCCGATGGATCGCTAACAGGCTATGGCGGCGGGCTCTGGCGCAAAAGACAACTGATCGACCTCGAAAAACACTATCAAAGGAACACAGCATGACTGACCTCGGCCAAACCTTCCGCAACCTGCATGTCAAAGGAAACCCCGCGATCATGGTCAATATCTGGGACCGGGGATCGGCACGGATGATGCAGGCGATGGGGGCCACGTCATTGGCGACCTCCTCGGCTGCGCATGCATTCACGTTGGGGCGGCCCGATGGGGGGACACTCACGCGGGATGAAGCATTGGCGCACGCCGCCGACATCATCAGCGCCGTTGATATCCCCGTGCAGGGTGACTTCGAAAACGGCTTTGGGGACAGCCCCGAAACATGCGCCGAAACCGTACGCCTGGCGGCAGAGGTCGGGCTGGCCGGTATCTGTATTGAAGACATCATGTTGCCTAACGACAGCGCCTATCCCTTTGATCTGGCCGTGGAAAGGATCAAGGCCGCAGCCGACGCCGCCCGCACCCTGCCGCATGATTTTGTGCTGACAGCACGGGCCGACGGGATCCTGCGCGGGCAATATGACACGGGTGAAGCAATCAAGCGATTGCAGGGTTTTGAGCAGGCCGGGGCAGATTGCCTTTATGCACCGATGCCACCCGATATGGATGCACTGGCCCAAATCGTGCAGGCAACAACAGCGCCGGTCAACGCGCTTGTCGCCGGGCACTTCGCCAAAAACAGCCTCGCCGAATTCGGCAAAATCGGCGTCGGGCGGATTTCTCTGGGATCATCACTGGCACGGATCACCCACCGGGCGATGCATGACGCGGCGCAGGCGATGTTGAAGGATGGTGATTTTTCAGCGCTCAAGGCAGGCATCAGCAGCGATGTCATCGACAGCCTGCTGGATACCTGAATAAAGAGCCCGCAGCATTACGCTGCGGGCTCTTCTGGCTGTTCCGGTTGGCCCATCAGATGGGACAGGGGACGCGGGCCACCGGACATCAGTCATCTGCTTAGAACTGGAAAGAAACCCGTGCCGAAGCAGTCGTAGCTTCCAGATCGATGCCGCTATCGTTGAAGTCGTCAAACTGGTGACGCAGAACTTCACCACCGATACGCAGGCTGTCGCTCAGGCGGTATTCCACGCCCAAACCACCAAAGCCGCCTGTGTCGTCACCGTCGATCGCGTCGACGTCGGATGACACACGGGCTTGTGCGATACCAGCAGTCACATATGGCAGCCAGTCGCCAGCATCATAACCAAGACGCACTTTTGCGCGGGTCACAGTGTCCAACTCAGCAACACCATCTGTGTCGTTCTCGATGTTCGTACCGTCGAGGTCGAGTTCACCACCCAACACAACGCTACCCAAGTCATAAAGATAACCAGCATGGACACCATAAGTGGCACCATCTGTGTCGCCGTCCAATTCGTCAGCCTCTACCTGGCCATAGCCAAGCTGGCCACCAGCGTAAAAGCCTGTCCAGTCACTGCCAACTGGAACGGGCGCAGGCGCCAGAATAGGGGCTGGTGCCGGAGCCGCGACTGGCTCGGCCAGACCACCCGCAGTTGCCACGCCACCAAAGATGGCCAAAGGAAGGGCGAACAAACTCACACGAGTGGTTTTCAATGTCGGTTTCATTTTTTTCTCCGTTAATCGGGTTACCGTGGTGCTTACTTGGCACCTCCAGACGAAAGTTAAATACCCCTCACAATTGTGTGATTGCCTTGGGCAGATTCCAGTAATCATTATGGCAAAAAATAGGCCATCGACCGCCTAATCATGAAACAATTCGGTTATACTTCGTGAATTGGGTGACCATCGGCGCGATTTTGCCCAAAAATCAGGCATTTCTGTGGCGACGGCGTTAAGGTTTTGAGACGGTGCCGCCGCCCACAGGGGCCGCGATTCCCGTTGTGCCCCGCGCGCTAGTCGGCAACCTATGCGCGACTCGCACTGCAAGATACGCAAAAGCTTGCGCCTCAAGCATATCGCCATCCAGACCCGCCTTTTCAACCGGGAAAACCGAACAATTCAGCGCGTCAACCAAACCCGCCATCATCGCAGCGTTATGGCGTCCACCGCCGGTGACATAGATTGTTGCAGGCGCAGTCGGACAATGCTGCATCGCACGGGCCACCGCTGCGACCGCCGCACGTGTCAGGGTCGCCGCTGCATCCGCATCATCAAGCGTGGCAACCGCTGTAACCAGCGCCGCAAACGCATCGCGGTCCAATGATTTTGGCGGGGCACGGTCAAAATAGGGGTTTGTCGCAAATTCAGCTAAGATGTCTTCATGCGCCTGACCACGCGCCGCCAACACGCCGCCCACGTCAAAAGGCGCACCCGTCCGGCTTTGTATAAGGTCATTAATCGGGGCATTCGCTGGCCCCGTGTCAAAGGCGATCAATGCGCCATCCGCCTCTGGTACATCAAACCTCGGATCAACCCAGGTCAGGTTGCCCACGCCGCCCATGTTCAAAAAGGCGACCGGCCGATCCGCCCCGATCCATTTAGCCAAGGCGAAATGATAAAACGGGGCCAATGGCGCGCCCTGCCCGCCTTGCTGCACATCCAGACTTCGAAAATCCCAGACAACAGGCACCCCCAGTGCTGTGGCCAATCGCGAGCCGTCACCTGTTTGATGGGTACGGCGCCGTTCGGGATCATGCGCCAATGTCTGACCATGAAACCCCGCGATCTCGACCTGCTCCCCGAACCCACGCATCACTGCAATATGGGCATCCTCAACCACACGCGCGGCGGCCGCGACATCGTCAGACTGCCAACGGCCAAGATGGGCGCGCAGTATGGTTTGTTCCTCAGCGGAATACGCACGATAGGCCACCGGGCCAAACCCATGGATATGGTGACCATCCGTTTGCAAAATGGCCGCATCAACGCCATCCAGCGACGTACCGGACATCGTCCCCAATGCAGTCACAACACCGGCTTTCAACATCCACTTTCCCTTGGCAATCGACCCATCTATAGACTGCATGACGCAAACCATGGGAACAATCAAATGACCTACCATCCCAAATCCGACTTCATCGCTATTATGATGGAACGCGGCTTTCTGGCCGATTGCACGGATTATCAGGGCCTTGATGAGGCGCTGAGCAACGGGATCGTCCCCGCATATATCGGCTATGACGCCACAGCGAAATCGCTGCATGTCGGCCATCTAATGAACATCATGGTGCTGCGCTGGCTGCAGAAAACCGGACACAAGCCGATCACCCTAATGGGTGGCGGCACGACAAAGGTGGGTGATCCATCATTCCGGTCCGAGGAACGGCCTCTGCTGGATGATACCGCCATCGACGCCAATATCGCCGGAATGAAGCAGGTTTTTGCAAAATACCTCAACTACGGTAACCGCGCGAATGATGCGATCATGCTCAACAATGCCGAATGGCTGGATGACCTGAACTACCTTTCCTTCCTGCGCGATATCGGGCGGCATTTCTCGGTCAACCGGATGCTGTCATTCGAAAGTGTCAAATCGCGGATCGACCGGGAACAATCCCTGTCCTTTCTCGAATTTAACTACATGATCCTACAGGCCTATGACTTTCTTGAACTGAACCGGCGCTACGGTTGCCTGCTGCAAATGGGCGGCAGCGACCAATGGGGCAACATCGTGAACGGCATCGACCTCACGCGACGTGTCGCCGAACAGGAAATCTACGGGTTGACCACCCCCCTGCTGACCACCAGCGACGGCCGCAAAATGGGCAAGTCGCAAGGTGGTGCGGTCTGGCTGAATAGCGAGATGCTGTCGCCTTATGAATTCTGGCAGTTCTGGCGCAACACGACGGATGCAGATACTGGCAAGTTCCTCAAGATCTTCACCGAATTACCCGTTGACGAATGCAACCGCCTTGGTGCGCTGCAAGGGTCCGAGATTAATGAGGCCAAGATCATCCTCGCTAATGAGGTAACGACCCTGCTGCACGGGGCCGCGGCCGCCGCCGCCGCCGAAGCGACAGCGCGCGAAGTATTTGAAAAGGGCGGCGTTGGTGATGACCTCCCAACCCTGACTCTCACGACCGATGATCTGGGCGATGGCATGTCCATCGTGCAACTGATCGTCAAATCCGGTCTTGCCAAATCCGGCAAAGAGGCCAAGCGCCTGATCGCCGAAAACGGGGCAAAACTGAACGACGCGCCCCTGACTGACACTGGCATGATGATCGACGCGGCAGCACTGGCCCAACCACTCAAGCTCAGCGCAGGCAAGAAACGGCACGCGCTGGTGCAACTTGGATAGCCAATGGTCACAACCGGGTCGCTGACATTCACCAGGACGCCGCCCGCCCCTGCGGCATTTGCCCAGCTCAGGGCCGATTGCGGCTGGGGCCTACTGCCAGTGGATGTGGCACGCCGGGCGATCGCGGGCGGTCTGATCAACATCACCTGTTACGACGGCGACATTTTGATCGGATGTGGCCGTGTTGTTGGCGACGGTGTGATCTATTTCTATCTGCAGGACATCATCGTTCACCCGTCCTATCAAGGGCGGGGGATCGGACGGCAAATCGTCGAACGGCTTGTGATGGAAAGCAAACAGATGATCCCGTCAGAAGGTACAATCGGTCTGCTCGCCGTGCATGGCAAAGAAGCCTTCTATGAGCAGATCGGCTTCACATCACGGCCTACGTCGACAGTCGGGGCCGGCATGTCGATGCATGTCACCAAACAACAGCCCTAAAACAGCAGCAGATCCATCAAAAGTAGCGTTACCCCAATCGGAAAGGTGATCGCCGTGGCGACAATGGCGGCCCCAAGCGGCGTTGGGCGGGGTGACGGGGCCACGACCCCGGCCACAGATTTTATATTTTGATTCTTCATGCCTCGATTAACCACGTTTTAGGTTTCAAATGGCTTAATTGCGGCCATGGAATTGCCCTTGCAACAACATCCCAGCTTCGGCACGGCATTGGGGTTGGTCGGAACACCGGTAAAGCGGGTCGATATTCCCGGCGCGGCACCTACGCAAATCATCAAACGGTTCGGAATCGGCTTTGCACCGCGCGGGCCAATATGGCAACGCGAAGATGCGCAAACCCTGCGCGACAGCCCGATCCGGTTGCTGAACGCTGAAACGGCCAGCGATATCCATCAGCAGGCCGGGTTTCGGCAGGTCATGACACCGGCCCACGTGGCGGAACTGGATTTGCGCAGCAGCCCGCAAACACGGCTGAACGCAACCCATGGCAAATGGCGCAATGCCTGGCGCAAGGCCCAAAAATCGCGGCTAAACCTGCAACACACGACCTTTGATAATGCGCTGCATGGATGGCTCTTGCAGGCCGACCAGACACAGCAGCGCAGCAAAGGGTTCCGGGCCTTGCCGCACAGTATCGTGCAGGCCTACGCCGTGATCAAACCACAGGATGTGATCGTCTTCGGGGCCAAACGGAAACACGATATGGTCGCCGCGATGCTGTTTTTGCGACATGGGGCCGTCGCCACCTATCATCTGGGATGGACCAGCGATCAAGGGCGGGCCAGCAACGCCCATCATGCAATCCTGATGCAGGCCGCTGATCATTTCGCTGATCAAGGATGCACGCGGCTCGACCTTGGCACAGTCGATACCGAAAATGCAGCAGGGCTTGCCCGGTTCAAAATCGGAAGCGGCGCAGATATCCGTGCGCTTGGCGGCACATGGCTGCGGCTGCCGGGGTTCTAAATGGCGTGACCCCATGCTAGCCCTTGGGTAATTCAGCGTCCCGGGGGCATCCATGACAATCCTGCAAATCACCTCGCTTCTGATCGTGCTTGCAGGCGCGTTTGGGTCAATCAACTACCTGTTTCTGCGGCTGCCATCCGCCATCGGGATCCTTGTGGTCGCCCTGCTGGCATCATTCGGGATCATGCTGCTGGATTTGGTCGCACCCGGGCTTGGGGTGGCGGCGGCAGTGCGCGAAACGGTGCTGGAAATCGAATTCTCTGACGCATTGCTTGAGGGGATGCTGGGTCTGCTGCTTTTCGCGGGTGCATTGCACGTCAAATTGCAGGACCTGAAACGCGAATGGGTTGTGGTCATGCTGATGGCCACAATCGGGATCGGGCTGTCGACTGTCATCGTGGGCTACGGGTTTTCATGGCTGACGGGGATGCCCATCATGATCGCGCTGGTCTTTGGGGCGCTGATTTCGCCCACCGACCCGGTTGCGGTACTGGGGGTCCTGCGCGAGGCGGACCTACAAAAATCGCTGGAAACCAAGATTGCAGGCGAAAGCCTGTTCAATGACGGGGTCGCCTATGTGGTCTTTCTGGTGCTTGTCGGCTTGGCCTTCCCGCATGGCGATGATCATGGCAGCGGGCTATCGGGTGCGGTGCAACTCTTTGTGCAAGAGGCATTGGGCGGGGCCGTCCTTGGTATCGTTCTGGGCTGGCTCACCTTCCGGGTCATGCGGCGGATTGATGACTATTCACTCGAAGTTCTGATCACACTTGGCCTTGCATTCGGAGGCTACGAACTGGCGGTATATCTGCATGTGTCTGCGCCAATCATGGCGGTTTGTGCGGGACTACTGATTGGCGACATCGGCGCAAAACACGGCATGTCCGAAGAAACTGCACGTTACGTCGATGCATTCTGGAAACTGATCGATGAAATCCTCAATGCGGTCCTGTTCCTGCTCATCGGGGTAGAGGTCTTCGCCATCGCCTTCAACATGGACGCCTTGATGGCCGGTGTCGCCGCCATTGCATTGGCCTTGGTGGCACGCCTTGCAGCCGTCTCTGTCCCGATCATGATGTTAAAACCGTTCCGGGAGTTCTCTAACGGTGTGATCCCAATCATGACATGGGGCGGGCTGAAAGGCGGGATATCGGTGGCGCTTGCCCTGTCTTTGCCCGATGACGAATGGAAACCGCTGATCCTGACGGCCACCTATGTTGTCGTCATCTTCTCGATCATCGTCCAAGGGCTGACAGTGACCAAAGTTGCCGAACGGATGGGCCGCACACCGGAGCTACCACAATGACCGATTTTCTTGTCTATGACGTCTTCACCGACAGCGCCTTTGGCGGCAACCAACTGGCCGTGATCCCCGATGCGACTGCCCTGCCCGAGGATGATTTGCAGCGCATCGCGCGCGAGTTCAATTTTTCAGAAACCACATTCGTCTACCCGCCGGTGGACCCTGCGCATACCGCCAAGGTGCGAATATTTACGCCGACAATGGAAATCCCGTTTGCGGGGCATCCCACCATCGGCACGGCCATCGCCCTGCGTGATCTGGGGCATGAAGGGCCAATGACGCTTGAATTGGGGATTGGGCCGATCCCCTGCAACTTTGACGGGGCCATGGCCGCCTTCACGACACGGGCAAAGCTGCAGCGGATCGCCACGCCCGATATCAAGCTGGTGGCCAAATGCCTGACCCTGCCACAGGCCAATATCCGGGCCGACAGGCACCCGGTCATTCAGGCATCACTTGGCCTGCCCTTTGTGATTGTGGAGCTGACGGATCAATCCGCACTATCCGCCGCGAAACCTGCCATTGACGCCATGCGTAAAGGGGCGAGCTTGCACCCTGCTGGACTGGACTTTGCGATCTACGCCTACGTGCAGGACGGCGACACGATCCATGCCCGCATGTTCGCCCCGCTCGACAACATTCCCGAAGACCCCGCAACCGGCAGCGCGGCCGCCACCCTTGGCGCACTTCTCACCGAAATCGGTAGGTCAGACCTCAACCTGACTATCCTGCAAGGGATCGACATGGGACGCCCCTCAAACATCGGCGTCAAGACGGTCATGGGACAACCGGTCAGCGTCACCATCAGCGGGAAAGCAGTTCAGACAATGACCGGGCGACTGACTTTGCCAGTCAACGCTGCATAACAAATGACCCAATGCATCATCTTAGGGTTATGACCCTAGTTCGAGGGGGGGTCACGCAGAACCCCGGTGACCGGGGCGAGCAATAACTGATCCTGATCGACACCGGATGCCCAGGCGGCCAGTGCGGCCAGATTGAAACTGTTCAGCGTCCCGGTCAGTACCGACGCCCCGGTCTGTCGGGCGCGGAACGCCGCCTGATCCAAGGACCGCCCGATCGCAGCCTCGCTTTGTCCGGCCGTGTCGATATCACGCGCGACCTGCGCTGTCGGCACACCGGCTTGCGTGGCGTTGCGAACGGCATTGCCAAGACCTCTTTGCGCTATGACAAGCCCGCGCCCTTCCGCGGCAAGTACGGCAAGCACCTGCCCGGTCACGGCACGGCTTTGCTGAACACCATCCTGCCCGTCCGAAAACAGCGTGACCGCTTCGGGCAAGCTGCCGAACGCGGCCTCCATTGCAATTTCAACATCCGCTGGCGTGGCACCGTCGGGCAATGACGCCTGAAACCCAACTTCAACGCCCGCTGCGCGCAGTGCCGCCATCCGCGCAGGTGCGTCCGCGCCCAGCGGGTCCAAAATCACGGTCACTGGCATGTCCAGTTTAGCCACTTCGCCAGCAAGGTCAGCTATCGACCCGTCATCAACCAAAGCAAATGACAGCATTGGCAGCTTCCGGGGATTCTCGAACTCCGCCGCAAATCGGGTGATCGCAGGTAGGGCCTCTGTCGCCTGCTCACCTTCGACCAGCTCAGCCTCCTGCCCCGGCTGATCGGCTGGCTCAGCCCCTGGCCTGTTCACCCGTACACCGGTTGTTGTGGCGGGCAGGCTGCTGCTTTCGGCAACAGCATCGGACGGTGCGTCTTCTTCCAACGGTGCAGGCTCGGGCACCTCGGCGACCACTGGCTCCTCGATAACTGGCGCGGGCGTTTCGGCAGGTGCGATCGGTTCCTCGGTCACAACTTCAATTGCTGGCGCAACCGGGTCTTCGGTCACAAATTCAATCGCAGGCGCGGTTGGTTCTTCGGTCGCAATCTCAACTTCTGGCGCAGGTTCATCGGCAAGTTCAGGCACAACCGGTGCCGTGTCTTCCAGAATTGGCGTATCATCAGCGCCAGATTGGACAGGATCATCCATCGATCGCACTTGCGCAGGCTCCTCATCAATCGCATCCAGCAAAGCTTGCGCAGCCGGTGTCAGGCCAGAGCCAGGTGTGGTGGGTGCTGGCAATCTATCGGCGTCATCGGCAGGTGTTTCCAACGGGGCGGGGGCTTCAGCGACAGCGACGTCCGTGTCTTGCGTTGGCGCAGAAGGTGCCTCTGACGTATCAGCTGCGGGTGCGGGAACAACCGGCGTTTCGGCCACAACATCTGGCTTGGGCGTTGTTTCAGGCAGTGCGGGCGCAGGCTCACCCGTTGCATTCACCACAGGCGTTGCAGCACCGGTTGCGCCCGGGACGACAGGGCGATCAGGTGCAATCACAACATCCGTCGGTGCCTCATCAGCAAGATCTGGCAGTTCTGGTTCCTGTGCCGGAGCCTGCGCCACTTCCGGCGCCTCATCTTCGACATCTGCGGCTTGTGCGGCTTGCTCGGTCACATCCGCACTGGTGTCTTCTGCCGCTGCGGTCGCGTCGGTGCTGGCCTCATCTTCCGCAACAAGGGCCTCAACTGGCGCGGCCGGGCTGCTGGCCTCAACCTCAGCTACGGCCTGCCGCGCAGGCGGGCCACTGATCTGTGACGCCACACCAAGACCCGCGCTACCGAGGACCAATGCCCACAGACTTCCTGAAACACTGCCGCGCATGTTGCCCATACCCTTACTTGTCGCGCTTTTGCGCATCCTTCGACCTTGACGCTGCCCTGCATCCCGGCCCATGTATGGCAGACTTATACCGCTAGGCTTAGGTTGTGCGGTAGCCCTTATTTCCACCTGCGCAGGATTTCTCCATGCTGTTGTTGATCGATAACTATGACAGTTTCACCTATAATCTGGTGCATTATCTGGGCGAATTGGGGGCGGATGTCGTCGTCAAACGCAATGATGCGCTGGATGTACAACAGGCCATGGCGATGCGCCCCGATGCGATCATGCTGTCACCAGGACCATGTGACCCGGCGCAGGCAGGTATCTGTCTGTCACTCGTCCATGCGGCTGCTGAGACGGGTATGCCCCTGATGGGTGTCTGTCTGGGCCATCAGGCAATTGGTGAGGCTTTCGGCGGAAACGTTATTCGCTGCAAGGACATCGTGCATGGCAAGCTGGGCAAGATGCAGCATGGCGGCAAGGGGCTGTTTGCTGATCTGCCGAGCCCCTTTGACGCCACCCGATATCATTCGCTGATCGTCGATCGAGCCACGCTGCCCGAAACCCTTGAAATCACAGCAGAATTGGATGACGGAACGATCATGGGGCTGCAACATAAAACCCTGCCAATTCATGGGGTGCAGTTTCACCCTGAAAGCATCGCCTCAGAACATGGGCACAAGCTGCTGGACAATTTCCTGAGATTGGCAAAAGTGCCGGCATGAGCGACGCGTTAAAACCACTGATCAATGCCGCCGCAGACCGCCCCCTGACCCGGGCAGAGGCGGAGGCCGCATTCAGCATCCTGTTTGAAGGCGATGCAACACCATCGCAAATCGGCGGCTTTCTGATGGCGCTGCGGACGCGGGGCGAAACCGTCGATGAATATGCAGCCGCTGCGGCGGTGATGCGAGCCAAATGCCTGCCGGTCAAAGCACCTGCTGGCGCGATGGATATCGTCGGCACCGGGGGCGACGGCAAGCATACCCTGAACATTTCAACCGCAACCGCCTTTGTCGTCGCAGGTGCCGGTGTACCGGTCGCCAAACACGGGAACCGCAATCTGTCATCCAAATCAGGCACCGCCGATGTGCAGGGGCAGTTGGGGATCGAAGTTATGGTCGGGCCAAAGGTCGTTGAGCGGGGATTGGCAGAAGCCGGGATCGGTTTCATGATGGCACCAATGCACCACCCGGCGATCAAACATGTGATGCCAACACGCGCGGAACTTGGCACAAGAACGATCTTCAACATATTGGGACCATTAACAAATCCGGCAGGCGTCAAACGTCAACTGACCGGCGCATTCAGCCGCGATCTGATACGACCGATGGCCGAAACACTGAAAACGCTTGGGTCCGATGCGGCATGGCTTGTGCATGGGTCGGATGGTACGGATGAGCTGACGATCTGCGGTGTGACCTGGGTTGCCGCAATCAAAGATGGCGAAATTCAAGAGTTCGAAGTGCATCCCGAAGATGCCGGCCTTCCGGTTCATCCATTTGCAGATATTATTGGTGGAACGCCGGAAGAGAACGCAAATGCGCTCAACGCCTTGTTTGATGGGGCCAAAGGTGCCTATCGCGACGCGGTTCTGTTGAATGCAGCCGCAGCATTGGTTGTCGTTGAAAAGGCGGGGACACTATCGGAAGGCGTTGAAATCGCGCGGGAAAGTATCAATACTGGGCGGGCGAGAACCGCAGTACGTAATCTGGCGCGCGTAAGCCAGGAAAGTTGAGATCATGAAGATCAGGTCGTTGATTATTGCCCTGATATCCGCGGCCACGACTGGGCTAGGCGGATGGCTTGCGCTGACGGCAGTTTTGGAACTGAACGAGGCATCAACCCTGCAACGCGACGGCACATTGGCCCAGGCGACAATCTCGCAAAAATGGATTGTCGCAGGCGAAAGCCGGAACAAAAGTCACCTCATCCGCTACGTATTCAATACCGGCGAAGAGGACGTCGCCTTTGAACGGCCAGTACCTGTGCCGCTACACCGGGTCGTCAATGACGGTTCAGTTCTTGAAGTAAGGTTCACCCCCGGACGGCCTGAATTACACGAAGTCTTTCCCGGTCAGCTGTCTGGTGCGGCGCGCTCAAAACTGATCGGCGGGCTGATCATCTGCGGCGTCGGGCTCTTCGTCTTTTTGATGGGGGGTGTTCTGAGCCTGTTCAAGCGCAAGGAAAGCGATGTTTGACCTTTCCCGCCTTGGGAACTGGTCAGAGCTGCCTTTTTTCAATGCCGATCTGCCCGGCATAGCTGCAAAGCTGGATCATGGGTTTCTGCCGCCCCCTGAATTGACATTCGCGGCGCTTGAACGATGCCAGCCGGGCGACACAAATGTGGTCATCATCGGACAAGACCCTTACCACACGCCCGGCAAGGCGGATGGGTTGGCCTTTTCGATCCCTGATGAATTTGGCGGGCGACTTGATAGTCTCGGCAATATTTTCAAGGAAATCGAAACTGATTTGGGCCAACAGCGCAGCCGAACAAGTCTGCATGACTGGGCTGATCAAGGTATACTCTTGCTCAACACCGCGCTGACCGTGCCACCGGGCAAACCCAAGGCGCATGCCAAATTTGGCTGGGAAACGCTCGTCACGCAGGTGCTCACCCAGCTGAACGACCGGCCCCGCGCCTTCATCCTTTGGGGTGGCCCGGCGCAAGCCTATGAAAAACATCTGTCAGACCATCACCTGATCCTGAAATCCGCGCATCCTTCCCCGCTCTCATGCTATCGCGGCTTTTTCGGGTCGCGCCCATTTTCAACCGTGAACCAGTGGCTTATTGATCAAGGGCAGGAACCAATCCACTGGGCGGACCGATGAGCGATATTCTCGACAAGATCAAAACATACAAGCTGGAAGAAGTCGCGGCGCGCAAAGCAGCCCGGCCCCTTTCCGATGTCGAGGCGGCAGCGCAGCAAGCCCCGCCAACCCGCGGTTTTGCGCAAAGCCTGTCCAATGCGGCCCGCGAAGGCTATGGGCTGATCGCCGAGATTAAGAAGGCCAGCCCATCCAAAGGGTTGATCCGCGCCGATTTCGATCCGCCCAGCTTGGCCAGGGCCTATGCCGATGGTGGTGCGACGTGCTTGTCAGTTTTGACCGACACACCCAGTTTTCAAGGCGATGACAGCTATCTGACCGCCGCCCGGTCTGCCTGCGACCTGCCTGCGCTGCGTAAGGATTTCATGTACGACACCTATCAAGTGGCCGAAGCTCGCGCGCTGCATGCCGATTGTATTCTGATCATCATGGCATCGGTCAGCGACGCCCAGGCGCAAGAGCTGGAAGACGCCGCATTTGCCTGGAACATGGATGTCCTGATCGAGGTGCACGACGCGACCGAGCTGGAACGGGCAACCCATCTCAAATCGCCGCTGATGGGGATCAACAATCGCAACCTCAAGACATTTGAAACCACGCTTGATACCACGCGGACCCTGTCGAAAATGGTGCCCGCGGACCGGATGATCGTCTGCGAAAGCGGGCTAAATACCCCAGCTGAACTGGCCGATATGGCCCGCTATGGCGCACGCAGCTTCCTGATAGGCGAAAGCCTGATGCGACAGGACGACGTCGAATCCGCAACGCGCAACTTGCTCGCCAATCCGCCGCAGGGGGGCATGTGATGTCTGGCCTTACCCATTTTGACGGCGACGGGCAGGCGCATATGGTCGATGTGTCTGGCAAACCCGTGACCGCCCGCATTGCCGTGGCCGAGGGGCATGTGCGGATGAACCGCGAAACGCTCGCCCTGATCACCGAAGGGCGCGCAGGCAAAGGCGACGTGCTGGGCATCGCCCGGATCGCAGGCATCACCGGGGCCAAGAAAACCAGCGACCTGATCCCGCTTTGCCACCCACTGCCGATCACCAAAGTGGCGCTGGATCTGACAGCTGACGCCACCCTGCCCGGCATTCGGATCACCGCCACCGTCAAAACCGGCGGACAAACCGGCGTCGAAATGGAAGCGCTCACCGCCGTGTCCACAGCCGCGCTGACGGTCTATGACATGGTCAAAGCGGTACAAAAAGACATGGAAATCGGGAGCATCCGACTAACGCTCAAAGACGGCGGCAAATCGGGACGGTTCGAAAACCGATGAACATCAAAGGCAAATCGCTCGAACTGTTCTTCATCGATGGCCGCCCCGACGGCATGCTCACTGCGGAAGTTTTTAACTGGACCGGACACGTCCTCCGCGCCCCACGCACGCAGCTCAAGGAAGCACTGACGCGACCAGAAGCCGGATATACTGGTGTCTATCTGTTGTTTGGTGATCATGAGGGCGCAACGACACTTTATGTCGGCGAAGCAGAGGAAATGCGCATACGTCTCCGCGACCATGCCATAAGTAAAGACTGGTGGGATACTGCCGTGCTTGTGACGTCAGCCGCCAACAACCTGCACAAGGCGCACGTAAAATACTTGGAGTCGCGTCTGGTAGAAATTGCAAAGGACGTTGGAAAAGTTGATCTGGATAACGGCAATGTACCCCCCCGCAGCAGCCTATCTGAAGCTGCGCAATCCAACATGGAAAGCTTCATCGACACTTTGATGATGGTATTGCCAGCCATCCGCATCGATGCGTTTCTCAACAAGAAGCGACAAACATCGACAAGAATAACCGACGAACCCGCAGATATCATTGCACCGACCTTCGAATGCGTTGTTCTACGTCATGGTGTCGATGCGAAAGCCATATTGCGCGATGGTGAGATGATCGTCTTGGAAAACTCGAAGGTGCGTCCTTCTTGGGTTGGTGATCGCGCATACAAAACAAGTTACTTCAAACTCCATGATGAACTTTTGGCAAATGGGACAATCGCTGTCGTCGGCGATGAGGGTATCATGACGCAAGATTATGCGTTCTCTAGCCCCTCAGCGGCAGCCGCCGTCGTCTCCGGTCGTTCTTCGAATGGGCGCACGGCATGGAAGGTTGCTAACACAGGGCAAACATATGCGGACTGGGAAGTGTCTAACTTAGAGAGCCCGACATGATCTCAGTCAACGACGCCCTTGCGCATCTCTTTGCGCTTGTGGACACATTGCCGACCGAGACGGTCCCTTTGGCCAAGGCCAATGGGCGTGTGTTGGCGACCCCACTCAAAGCACAGCGCGATCAGCCGCCTTTTGCGGCCTCTGCGATGGACGGTTATGCCGTCGCGAGTGCCGACGTGGAAAACGCAGCACAGTTTGAGGTTATTGGCGAGGCGGCAGCTGGCCACGCCTTCACCGGCACGGTCACCCATGGTCAAGCCACCCGCATCTTTACCGGGGCCCCCCTGCCCGCCGGCACGGACCGGGTGATCATCCAAGAGGATGTGACACGCAACGGCGACATCATCACCCTTGGCGACAATCTGGACAGCAAACCACATGTGCGCCCCGCCGGTGCCGATTTCCGGGTGGGCGACAGGATTGACGCGCCGCGCGCCCTGACCCCGTCCGATATTGCCCTGCTCGCTGCGATGAATATCGCCAATATCACCGTCACTCGCAGGCCAGTGGTGGCCATCATCGCCACCGGTGATGAACTGGTGCAACCGGGCGAAGACCCCGGACCAGATCAGATCATCGCCTCTAACAGCTATGGGATCGCGGGGCTTGTCGAAAACCTCGGGGCGCGGGCACGGTTGCTACCCATTGCGCGGGACACCGCAAAATCGTTGGAGCTCAGCTTTGATCTGGCAAAGGATGCCGATCTGATCGTCACCATCGGCGGGGCCTCGGTTGGGGATCACGATCTGGTCGGTGATGTGGCGCAATCGTTGGGGATGGAACGGGCATTCTACAAAATCGCGATGCGGCCGGGCAAACCACTGATGGCCGGGCGCATGGGCAATGCAACCATGATCGGGCTGCCCGGCAACCCGGTCTCTGCCATGGTCTGCGGGCACATCTTTTTGGCCCCGGTGATCCGCAAGATGCTGGGGTTGGGTGCGAAACCCGCGCCCCGGCAGACAGCCAGCATGGCGCATGACATTGGCAGCAACGGGCCGCGCGAACAATATATGCGCGCACGTCTTGGGGCGGATGGGGTGACTATCTTCGAACGGCAAGACAGCGCCCTGCTGACAGTATTGGCCGATGCCAATTGCCTGGCCGTCCGACCCATCGCCGATCCGGCACGTGCGACAGGTGACCAGATCGACATCATCCCGCTATAGCGGCGTTGTGGCATTTGACACAAAACAAGAACATGGATAGAACATAAGCAAAACCTGTGAGGGAATGAGCCTATGTTGACCAAGAAGCAACTCGACCTGTTGGAATTTATCCACAAGCGCGTACAGCGCGACGGTGTTCCGCCCAGCTTTGATGAAATGAAAGAGGCGCTTGATCTGCGCTCCAAATCCGGGATTCACCGGCTGATCACGGCGCTTGAGGAACGCGGGTTTATCCGGCGGCTGGCCCATCGGGCGCGGGCGTTGGAGATTGTGAAACTCCCCGACGCGATGCAGGGCAAAACCGGTTTTACCCCGCGCGTAATTGATGGTGACAAACCCGACAGCACCCCAGCTCAGGCGATGCCCATCGCCGCCGGGTCCGTCGAACTGCCCGTCATGGGCCGCATCGCCGCCGGTGTCCCGATCGAAGCCATCAGCCAGGTTTCCCACAATGTCCATGTGCCACAATCCATGGTTGGCCAAGGCGAACATTATGCCCTTGAAGTCAAAGGGGATTCGATGATCGATGCAGGCATTAATAACGGTGATGTTGTGGTGATCCGTGAAAGCAGCACAGCCGATAATGGGGATATCGTTGTGGCCCTTGTCGAAGGACATGAGGCAACGCTGAAACGGTTCCGCAAGAACGGCAATGCCATCGCACTCGAGGCCGCAAACCCCGCTTATGAAACGCGCGTCTTCCGCGACGATCAGGTCAAGGTGCAGGGCAAGCTGGTTGGTCTAATCCGCACCTATTGACGCTTGCAATTGACCGTTGGATTGGGGCGCATCAGCGCCCCTTTTTTGTGCCCATGACAGGCGCAATGGCGGCTCTGCCGGGCCTTGCCTGCGGTTCCATGGCCTGACACCCGCAACCGCATGGGCGGTTGTCACCACCAGGTCACCATTCTGGGCCAGATCAAGCGCCAGTGCCCCACTGCGCCGCAAGGCGCGCAGATCGTAAACCAGACAAGGGTGCGTGCCCGCATCCGTTTGATTGCTGATCAGTACATCCGCCCCACCACATCCCACCATGTCAGCCAGGGCAACCTTGCCGGACACTTGGGCAATGGCCCAGCCACCCAAATCGGCCCTGACCAACCGACCCTCGCGCGTCAGCCCTGCACGGGCTGCGGCCACATCCTGCGCAACCGGCCCGCCATCATTCTCCAACCAGATACCCGCTACGAACCCGCTGCCTTTCGGTTTTGACAAGGCCCGGCCCTCCGGCCCCATTACACCAATCAACGCGCCATTGTCGGCGATCAGCATCTGCGGCCTCTTGCTTTGGTGCCAGATCAGGCCGGCGATGATCACACAAGCCAGCCCCGCAAACCGGACCCGCCCTTGCCACAACACAACAAAGAGCAGACCCAACACCAGCACCGGCAGCACGATCCAATGTGGGGCCACAACATGACCGACAGCACCATCCTGCCCCGCGACCATGCCCGCAACAAACAGGATCCAGCGCAGGCCCATATCCATGAACCACAGCCCCAACTGCCATAACCCGAACGGCGCGAGGCATACGGCCAGGACGGCGGCGGGCATCACCAGAACGCCCATTAATGGCACGCTTAACAAGTTGGCAATCAACCCGTAATGGGCGATCTGGTTGAAATGGGCGGCGGCAATCGGGGCGGTCGCCAGTCCCGCCACAAAGGACGAGATGACAACAGACAAAACCGCTCGCACCCATTTCGGCAGCCGGTGCATGTCGATATGGCGCAGATATCCAAACACAGCCACCAATGCAGTTGTGGCTGCAAATGACATCTGAAACCCCGGGCCGGTCAACGCCTCAGGTTGCCAGACCAGCACGATGATCGCGGCGATAGCCACCGCACGCAATGTCAATGCGCGCCTGTCCAGCAGGATTGCCACGAACATTACCCCCACCATGATAAACGCCCGTTCCGTGGCCACGTTGCCTCCTGACAAGGCCAGATAGAACGCACCGACAATAAGCGCGCAGATGGCCGCGATCTTCTTGGTTGGCCAATGCAGGGCCAAGCGCGTCAAAGCCAGCAAGCTGCGCACAGATGCAAAGATAAACCCGGTCAACAGCCCCATATGCAAACCCGATATGGCCAGCAAATGCGCAAGGTTCGAGGCGCGCAAATCACCCAGTGTCTCTTTGCCCATGGCTGAACGGTCGCCAGTCATGATGGCCGCGGCAAAGGCACCGGTTTCCCCCGGCATCGCATCCTGCACCGCGCGGGAAATGGCGATCCGCATGGCAAAGACATGCATCGCCAAGCCGCTGCGCGCCGGTGTCGCAAGCCGCAAAACAGGGGTCCGGGTATAGCCCACCGCCCCCAGTTCCAAAAACCAAGCATGGCGCTGAAAGTCAAAACCACCCGGTTCGGCCGGACCTGCGGGCGGTGACAAATGCCCGGTCATGATCAGGGTATCACCGGGCCTGTACGTGGTCAGCACCTGCGCGCCATGCACCGATACACGGATGCGCGCGGGAGTGCGCGCCGGGGCCATATCGGCCAGCACGACCTGATCCAGCGTCAGCCGTGGCGCATCGCTGGCAGACCGGTCAATACCAACCACCCGCCCCTCAATCGGGCCGTAGTAGCGAAAGCCAAGGACCGGCGCCTCTACCGCTGTCGTGCGCCACTTGGCCAGACCAGCCCCCATCAGGATCAGCATCAGCCCGATGATCAGCGGGGCATAGGCCACATGCACCAGACGGGACGCAGCCCATAGCAACAAAGCGCAAATCGCAAGGCCGACAAAAATCAGAATGCCGGGTTCTTCGGGCAATGCAAAATAGCCACCGATCCCGCAGGCAAGGCAGACCGGCACCCAGCCGATCAGCGCCCCTCTCTGCGCCAGAAGCGCGTCTTGGATGACCGCACGCACTTGTCCTTCGCCCCTCTGCTTAGTATCCCCCGCCACAAGCCCATAGAGTGGGGAAAACTGGTTAGCGAAAGGTTAACTCATCATGTCTGTCGTCACCCGTTTTGCCCCATCCCCAACCGGCGCTTTACATATCGGGGGGGCGCGGACCGCGCTATTCAATTGGCTTTATGCGCGCGGTCAGGGTGGCAAGTTCCTTTTGCGGATCGAAGACACCGACAAGGCGCGTTCAACAGATGAAAACAAGCAAGCCATCCTTGCCGGGCTGACATGGCTTGGCCTTGATTGGGACGGGGAACCATCCAGCCAGGCGGCAAATGCTGCACGGCACGCCGAGGTGGCACATGACCTGCTCGCCATGGGCAAAGCCTATAAATGCTTCAGCACCCAGGAAGAAATCGAAGCTTTCCGGGAAAAAGCGCGGGCAGAAAAAACCTCCACGCTGTTCCGTTCGCCGTGGCGGGAGGTGGATGCGGCCGATCACCCAGACGCGCCCTTTGTGATCCGGATCAAGGCCCCCAGAGAAGGCGAAACAACCCTGCATGACCAAGTGCAGGGCGATGTGACATGGGCCAATGATCAACTTGACGACATGATCCTGCTGCGATCCGACGGAACACCGGTCTACATGCTGGCCGTTGTGGTGGATGATCACGACATGGGGGTCACCCATGTGATCCGGGGCGATGACCACCTTGCCAACGCATTCCGGCAAAACATGATCTACGACGCCATGGGGTGGGACAAGCCCACACTGGCGCATATCCCCCTGATCTTTGGGCCGGACGGCAAGAAACTGTCGAAACGGCACGGGGCCACCGGCGCTGCGGAGTATCAGGCAATGGGCTACCCGGCGGCAGGCATGCGCAACTACCTGACGCGGCTGGGATGGAGCCATGGCGATGATGAATTCTTCACCGATGCGCAGGCAAGGGAATGGTTCAACCTCAGCGGCATCGGCAAGTCGCCCGCACGGTTCGACTTTAAAAAGCTTGAAAACATCTGCGGCCAGCATATCGCGGCCTCTGATGATGCTGCGCTGCTGCAAGAATTGCAGAATTACCTCGCGGCAACAGGGCAAGACATGCTGACTGAAACACAGGCTGACGGCATGGTGAAAGGAATGTATTGCCTCAAGGAGCGGGCCAAAACATTCCCAGAACTTATTGAAAAGGCACACTTTATTATGACGGAACGGCCAATTATGCCAGATGACAAAGCTGCGAAAAACCTTGACGATGTATCCCGTGGTATACTGTCGGAATTGACGCCGCAGTTGCAAAATGCTAGCTGGTCACGTGACGCTCTTGAAGGGGTCGTTACGTCCGTTGCCGAAGCGCATGACATCAAGATGGGCAAGCTTGCAGGACCGCTGCGCGCCGCCTTGTCAGGACGTGCCATTACCCCGAGTGTCTTTGACATGATGTTGGTCCTCGGACCGGACGAAACGATCGCCCGGATCAAGGACGCCAGCAACTGAAACCAATTCGTTACGAATTGTCAGTAACTGGGCAACAACGACGCAGGCCGCGCCGGTGCAGTCATTTTGCACGGGCCCAGAAGGGGAAGAGATATGGCTGAAAACACCGATACCGCGACGCTGACAATCAAGGGCAAGACCTATGAGTTGCCCGTGCATTCCCCATCCGGCGGCCCAGATGTGATCGACATTCGCAAGCTTTACGGGCAGGCCGATGTGTTCACTTACGACCCCGGCTTCACCTCGACGGCAGCGTGCGACAGCACAATCACCTATATCGATGGTGACAAGGGCGAATTGCTGCACCGTGGCTACCCAATCGATCAACTGGCCAGCAAATCGCATTACCTCGAAGTATGCTACCTGCTGCTTTATGGTGAGTTGCCTTCCGCGGATGAGCTGGAAACATTCGAACGGCTCGTGACCAATCACACGATGATCCACGAACAGATGCATAACTTCTTTCGGGGGTTCCGGCGTGATGCACATCCAATGGCAACCATGGTTGGCGTCATTGGGGCAATGTCTGCGTTCTACCACGACTCAACCGACATCACCGACGCGCATCAGCGCGAGGTCGCATCAATCCGTCTGATCGCCAAGATGCCCACAATCGCGGCGATGGCGTATAAATATTCGGTTGGGCAACCGTTCGTCTATCCGCGCAATGACCTCGATTATGCGGCCAATTTCCTGCATATGTGCTTCTCGGTGCCTGCCGAAGAATACAACGTGAACCCGATTCTGTCCCGCGCGATGGACCGGATTTTCACATTGCACGCAGATCACGAACAAAACGCCTCGACATCCACCGTGCGTCTGGCGTCCTCCTCCGGGGCAAACCCGTTTGCCTGTATCGCTGCTGGCATCGCTTGCCTCTGGGGCCCCGCCCATGGTGGCGCAAATCAGGCTTGTCTGGAGATGCTCAAGGAAATCGGCACGGTAGACCGGATTCCTGAATTTATCGCCCGTGCCAAGGACAAGAATGACAGCTACCGCCTGATGGGCTTTGGGCACCGGGTCTACAAAAACTTCGACCCACGCGCGACCGTGATGAAGGAAAGCGCGGACGAGGTGCTGGACCTGCTTGGCGTTGAGAACAACCCGATCCTGCAGGTCGCCAAAGAGCTTGAAAAACAAGCATTGGCCGACCCATATTTTGCCGAAAAGAAACTGTTCCCGAATGTGGATTTCTACTCCGGCATCATTCTAGAGGCGATGGGTTTCCCCACATCCATGTTCACGCCGATCTTTGCGCTGGCACGGACCGTGGGCTGGATTTCGCAATGGAAAGAACAGCTTGCCGATCCACAGCTGAAAATCGGGCGTCCACGCCAGCTTTATCTGGGCGAAATGGCCCGCGATTATGTTGATATCGAAAAGCGCTGAAAATTGGCCGCCTTCGGGCGGCCTTTCTCATCCGATGATGCTGAAAACAGACCGGTTAATCCTGCGCGGACCGAAGCCGCACGATCTGGACGCGATGTTCGCTGTCTACAGCGATCCACTGGCGATGCGCTATTGGTCCTGTGCGCCTTATGAAGACCGACAACAGGCCGTGGATCTGTTGGATCGCCGCATGGCGCATTGGACGACCAGCCCGATAAATTTCCAGATCACGATTGACGATCGCTACATCGGCAATGCTGGCAATTTCCGGGATAACGAAATCGGGTTCATGCTGCATCCCGACTACTGGCGGCAAGGTATTCTGACCGAAGCGATGACGGCGATCATTCCCTATCTCTGGCGCGCAATGGGGCATGATCACTTGATGGCCGATGCTGATCCGAACAATGCCGCTTCCTGCGGACTTCTCCGTAAATTGGGTTTTCACGAAACCCACCGCGCCAAGAACACGTTCTGCATCAACGGTGTCTGGTCCGACAGCGTCTACTTTGCCTTGCCACGGCCCGCTGCTTCGCGCTAAGCAGCCTCTGGTCATCAGTTCACCAAGGCGTCGTCGGCCCCAATGGGTCACGCTAAACCTGACATTGGCAAATCCGGAAAGCTGACCTTTTTCAGCCGGACGACAAGGGCGACCATCACCCCGATCAGCGGGTCCGGCACACCTAACGAAAGGCCAGACCATGCCACGCGAGGCAATCTCGATCACCATCAACGACCTGTCCGGTTTCACCAAATCACTGCGCCAGGCGCTGGAAAAACGCGACACAGCACCCAGCCATGCGACCATGCTGACGATGGTCGCCAAAGCCGCCGGATATGACAATTACCAACACCTGAAGGCCGCCAGACCGGCAACCGCGAAACCCGCAACCAACAAAAGACGCGACCGGGCCTTGCGGGTGTTTCGAGACGGGATCATGACCCGGTGGCCAAAGCAGACCAATATTCAGGGGCTGTGCCTCTGGGCGTTCTGGGCCGCCCTGCCCGCCCGCAGCGACATGTCAGAGGCGCAGGTTAACGCCATCCTCAAGGCCGGGCACAGTTTTGGCGATCACGCGCTGCTGCGGCGGTCGCTGATCGACCACCGGCTGGTCAAACGAACCACGGATGGCAAAACCTACCGCCGGATCGAACAAGCGCCACCGCCTGATGCGATAGCACTGATCGGGGCGGTTCAGCGCCCTTCGTAATGGGCCGGGCGTTTTTCAAGAAAGGCAATCACACCTTCCTGAAAATCGCGCGTCTTGCCACAACGGCCCTGCAATTTCGCCTCCAGCGCCAATTGGCCATCCAGCGTGTTTTCAAATGACCCGCGGATGGCCTTTTTCAACTGCCGATAAGCGACGGTAGGGCCTTGCGCCAGATGCGCCGCACGCGACTGCACATGCTCAAGAAAACTCAGCGCAGGGGCGGTTTCATAGATCATCCCCCATGCGGCGGCATCCGTCGCTGAAATCTTGTCACCAAACAAGGCAGCCCCCATCGCCTTTGCGGCCCCCATCTGACGCGGCAACCAATAGGTGCCGCCCGCATCAGGGATCAGGCCGATCCGGGTAAAGGCCTGCACGAAATAGGCGTCTTCGGACGCGATCACCACGTCAGCGGCCAGCGCCAGATTGGCCCCTGCCCCGGCCGCAGGACCATTCACAGCGCAAATCGTCGGGATGCGGCAGTCAAATATCGCCTTCAGCATCGGCACATATTCATCACGCAAGGTGCGCTCCAGATCCAGCGTCGCTGCCGACCCGGCATCGCCCAGGTCCTGACCGGAACAAAACGCCTTGCCCGCACCGGTGATGATCAACACACGTGCGTCCTTTTCGGCTGCTTTGACGGCATGCGTAATCTCGGCGCGCATCTGCGTGTTAAGGGCATTCATCAGTTCGGGGCGGTTCAGCGTGATCACCCCCACCGAATTGCGGATGACAAGTGTAATGGCCTGATAGTCCATATGCGTTCTTTCCCTATTGATGCGTTACGTTCAACTTAGTGAACTCATCAGTTCAGGAAAGGGCAACGGGGCGTCACGACCGTAATATTTTATCCAATTCCGCCTTTTCATCGGCGCTCAGCTTGTCATCGACAGGCCCACGACGCCGAATGGTGACCCAACCAATACCAAGCGCGACCAGCAGCAGTCCGGGGGCTGCCAGCCACAGGATCAGGTTTGCGCCGCTGGCATCAGGGCGCAGCAGGACAAATTCGCCATATCGGGCGACCATATAATCCACGGCCTGCTGATCAGTATCACCCGCCACCAGCCGTTCCCGCAGCACCAACCGCAACTCCTTGGCCAAGTTGGCGTTGCTTTCATCAATGCTTTCATTGCGGCAAACCGGGCAGCGCAGCCCTTGTGACAGCGCGCGCGCGCGGTCTTCCAACACCGGATCGTCCAGCATCTCGCCAGGCTCCACCGCCCATAAAGGGGCGGCGCATAGCAGCAGGGCAAGGACGAGGCGCTTCATTCCGCGGGCACCGGTTTGGGCATCTTCGCCGCGGCCGCACCGACGCGCAAGCGACGATCTGACAAGGACAGAACACCACCCAACGCCATCAGGATGGCGCCGCCCCAAATCCAGTTGGCAAACGGCTTGATATAGACGCGCACGGCGTAACCGCCGCTATCCTGCGCATCACCGACGACCACATAAATATCGCGCAGCACACCGTTGCGAATGGCGGCTTCAGTCGTGGGCATGTTGGCCACCGGATAGAACCGTTTTTCAGGCTGCAATAACCCCAGCTGTTTTTCGCCCCGCCAAACACCCATATCCGCCATTGTGGTCAGATAGTTAGGCCCCTCAAACTCGCGCACATCATCCAGGGTAAAGGCGAACTGCCCCACGTCCCAACGATCACCGATCTGTGCTACGCGGATGTCCTCTTTTTCCCAGGCCAGCATCGCGGCAATGCCAAAAATCGTGGCACCCATGCCAATATGGGCAACCGCCTTACCCCAATCAGCACGGGGCAAACGGCGCAAACGGCCAAATCGCACAGCCAGACTATCACGCCCTGACCGCAACCAAAGATCCAACAGCGAACCACCGACAACCCAGACGCCCAGCATCACACCAACAGGGCCAAGCGCCGACCGACCAGTCTGAATAGCAAAGGCAAGCGCGCCAAAGGCCAGCGAAACCCCCAGCAAGGCCACGAGCGAGGATTTGACCCGGGCCAATGATCCGCGCTTCCAGGCGATGACAGATCCCAGCGGCAAGGCCACCGCCAACGCCACCATGAACGGGGTGAAGGCCGCATCGAAAAACGGCGGGCCGACAGACAAAGTGCGGTCAAACAACATCTCGGCGACCAGCGGCCAGATCGTCCCGATGAACACCACGAAACAGCTCACGGCAAGCAGGATATTGTTCAGGATCAACGCGCTCTCCCGGCTGACCACCGAAAATACGCCCTTGGCCTCCATCGCACCCGCACGGGCAGCAAAAAGGGTCAGCGCGCCGCCAAGGAAAATGGCAAGGATAATCAGGATCAACATCCCACGCTCAGGATCATTGGCAAAGGCATGTACCGATGTCAGCACGCCGGACCGGACAATAAACGCCCCCAGCAGCGAAAAGCCAAAGGCAAGGATGGCCAACAGAATCGTCCAGCTTTTTAACGCTTCGCGCTTTTCCACGACGATGGCGGAATGCAGCAAAGCGGCGGCGATCAACCACGGCATGAATGATGCGTTTTCAACCGGATCCCAGAACCAGAAACCACCCCAGCCCAATTCATAATAGGCCCACCAGGACCCCAGCGCGATACCAACCGTCAGAAACATCCACGCCGCCAGCGTCCATGGCCGGACCCAGCGGCCCCATGCGGCATCCACCCGACCTTCGATCAGGGCGGCCACGGCAAAGGAAAACGACATGCTCAGGCCCACATAGCCCAGATATAAAAACGGCGGATGGAACGCCAAACCCGGGTCTTGCAAAAGGGGGTTCAGGTCGCGGCCATTCAACGGCGGCACGGCAAGACGTAAAAACGGGTTGGATGTAAACAGGATAAAGGCGAAAAACGCGACCCCGATGGATGCCTGCACCGCCAGAACACGGGCGCGCAACCGGGCGGGCAAACCGCCACCAAACCACGCAGCAGAGGCGCCAAACAATGTCAGGATCAGCAGCCAAAGCAGCATCGACCCTTCATGGTTCCCCCAGACACCGCTGATCTTGTAGATCATCGGTTTGGCCGTATGGGAATTGGCATAAACAAGCTGGAGCGAGAAATCCGACGTGACGAATGCCCAGGTCAGCACTGCAAATGAAAACGCCACCAGCAGAAACTGTGTGGTGGCGGCAGGTTCTGCCACCGCCATCCATCCGGCATTGCCGCGATGGGCACCAATCATCGGCACAATCATTTGCACAATGGCCACTCCAAAGGCCAGAATCAGGGCGAAATGTCCAAGTTCGATCAACATGCGCCAGACATAGCGCAATTCAAAACCGGGCAACATAGATACCCGGTCACATCATTGATACAAATTGCCGCTTCTGGGAAATACCTTACCATCGCCGCCTGAGTGGCCAGAACCCGGGTTACTTCACAAGGCCCCCTTGCATCGCATAGGTCAGGGCGGCCATGAGCAACCCGCCAATGATCAGACGGACCAGCCACTTCAATATATCTTCAATGGCGGCCAACCGACCCGAGACATTGACCCGGTGCACCTCATCTACCGCATTGCGGGTCTCGATCGCGCCCAGTCGTCGCTCGACATCGTTGATCCAGTCATTATTCATCCTTGCCCTGCCAATCCATAAGGGCCGCATTCGGGGCCGATGGCGCATCGGGGCGATACTCAGGCGCTTTGGGGGGCCTCATGGCCTGCGCCATGATCAAGCTACGCGCGACAGAGCGTTGAAAATCCTGGCCTTTTGCCTGATGACGCGCACCAAAATAGAAACTGACAATCGCGCCCATCAGCCACCATAGCGGCTCAGGCACCAGCGCGATGCCTTCCATACCTTGCATGAATGTTTCGGGGTTCTGCATTGCCGTCACGAATAACCAGATCGTGCCAAGCGCCAGAAACGGGCGCGGCAGGCGGTTCATCGCGTCAACCAACCGGTCAAAGACACCACGGCGCGGATGCATGAACTCTGCGGCAAACTGTTGCAGGCTTTCGCTCTTGGCATCTGCATCGCGGACGGCACCTTTTTCGGCGTTTTCGCGAAACACTTCGGCTGTCTGGGCAACGACATTGCGGCCATCCCCAAACAGAAACGTCATCAAACCACCAATCAGTCCCATCTTGCGGTCCTTTCGCGATGCTGCGTGTCCGTCAGGTGGTAACGCGGGTCAATGAATTCCTCAGCGCGCAAGATCCACCCGCCCTTGCCGCCATCGCGGCGGCGGGCATATTTGCGGCTATTCACCCGACGGTCAGCCAGATCATAGTAATAGTTGCGGCGGGCGATCCCGTAAGCATCGACAAAATGCTTCGGGGCGGCCTCCAGGGCCTTCTTGGTGGCGGCAATCGTTCTCGGGCCGATCAGACCATCGACTTTCACCTGAATGCGCATATCGCCTAATAGGCGTTGCAGGATCTTCACCGCATTGGCACCGGCATTGACATACATATCAAACACGGTCGGGTGCAGCACCTCGGGCAGTTGATTGATGCGGGGACGCCGGAAATAATGTTCCACGAAAATGGAAACCGCTTTGACCTTGCTCAGCGTCTTAACGTCTGCCGCATCAACATCGCCATCACCATCCAGATCAAGGCCCAGACGACGCATGGTGTGAATCGTGACACCATATTTGGTGACCCCACCAGGATCATCGGGATCATTCACATAGCCGCCCTCACGGGCAACGATTTCTGATGCTATTTCGGTAACGGTTTGCATTTGCAGCCCTCATGTCCAACGACACAAAGACTGCAGGCAAAAGGTTAATTGGTGACGGTGGCACCGTCCGGTGCTTGGTAAACGCCCTGCTCCTTCAGGGCGTCCACAACCTCGGCAGGCATATATGTTTCGTCATGTTTGGCAAGTATTTCAACAGCTTCAAAGCGGCCATTGATGTAATTCCCCTGCGCCACCATGCCCTGACCTTCTTCAAAAAGATCAGGCAGAATGCCAGTGTAAACGACGGTGACTGATGCGCCGCCATCTGTCACGGCAAAGCTCACTTGCTCGCCCTGACCACGCACCAATGTGCCATCCTCAACCAGCCCGCCAATGCGGAACCGTTCATTTGGTGCGGGCGGCGCTTCGGCCACTTCGGACGGGGATCGGAAGAACTGGAAACTGTCATCGGGCAGAAACGCCAGAATGACCAACACCAACGCAATACAGACACCCGCAATGGAAATCACCTGAATGCGACGGCGTTTCTTAAGGGATTTCAAACCGCTCATGGGAACACCGGGGCCAGCATCAGACCGTCGGTTTCCGGCAGGCCCAGCATCAGGTTGGCATTCTGCAACGCCTGCCCGCTTGACCCTTTGGTCAGGTTATCCAAAGCGGCGATGACAATGGCCCGACCCGGCACGCGGTCAGCAACAACGCCAACATGGCAGAAATTGCTGGCGCGAATATGTTTGATCGACGGGTGCTGTCCCATGGGCAAAACCTCTACAAACGGCTCGGTCGCGTAAGCCGCGACCAAAGTGTCATATATGGCCGCCGGGTCACCATGCACATAATTTGTCATCAAAATCCCGCGATTGGCGGGGATCAGATGTGGGGTCAGCTGCACATGCACCGGGCGGCCAGCAATCAGCGAAAACTCCTGATCAAACTCGCCCAGATGCCTATGGGTACCACCGGCGGCATAGGCATGTGCGCCTTCTGACAATTCCGCGTGCAACAGGTTCTCCTTCAAGGCGCGCCCTGCCCCAGATACTGCCGCTTTCAGGTCCATGATGATATGATCAAGATCAATCACACCGGCCGCAATCAACGGACGCAGCGCATATTGGCCCGTGGCGGCATTGCAGCCGGTGCCCGCCACCAGCCGGGCGTCCCTAATCTGATCACGATAGAACTCGGTCAACCCGTAAACAGCCGTCTTTTGCAGCTCTGGCGCGGAATGCGGCTTGCCATACCATTTTTCGTAATCCGCCGGATCACGCAGCCGGAAATCAGCGGACATATCAATGATCCGCACATGATCGGGCAGTCCCGCAATCACCTTTTGCGATGTCGCATGCGGTAAGCCGCAAAACACGATCTCCACATCGTCAAACGACATCTCTTCAATCGTGGTCAGGCGTGGCAGATCCAGATGACGCAGATGCGGAAATACGTCCGCCATAGCCATCCCGGCCTTTGAATTTCCAGAAAGCCCGACGATGTTCAGGCTGGGGTGTGTGGCAATCAACCGGACAAGCTCTGCCCCGGTATAGCCAGAAGCGCCAAGAATGGCGACATTATGGGTCATGATCGATATCCCTTTGGGATGAAGTCTTTGAAAAATGGGTTATGCAGCGTCAAACGTGATTTGTCGTCGCAAAAACTGGGTCGCACGGGACGATACCTGCCCCGGATCGCCCGAGGTCAGAAAGACACTTTGCGTGCCCGGCCCAATCATCTCTGGGCGTCTGTCCAGATAATCGGCAAGGCTTTCAGCGACCAGATTGGCCTGGCTAAACACTTTCACATCCGGGCCCAAAGCGGCCTGAAATTCCTTTTCCATCAACGGGTAGTGGGTACAGCCCAGCACGGCGGCATCAGGATCCGGCATCTTGCGCCTGAGCGCATCAACATGGGACCGCACCAGCGCCTCTGCCAGAATCATGTCGCCATCCTCAATGGCATCCACAACGCCGCCACAGGCCTGCGCCTCCACGTCGACACCGATGGCGCGGAACGCCAATTCGCGTTGAAACGCACGGCTTGATACGGTTGCGGGCGTTGCAAACAGGGCCACATGTTTGGCATTCACCTCGCGCGGGGGTGAATTGTCACCCCATTGCCGTTCGGTCAGCGCCTCAATCAACGGCACAAACACACCCAGCACACGCTTGCCTTCGGGCACCCAGCCCTCCTGCATACGGCGGAGCGCCGCGGCACTGGCCGTATTGCAAGCCAAGATCACCAGATCACAGCCTGCATCAAACAGGCGCTGCGTGGCTTTGGTGGTCAGGTCGTAAATATCATCAGGGGTACGCACGCCATAAGGGGCATGGGCGCTGTCACCGTAATAGACCAGCGGCACATCAGGCAGGCGCTTGGCAACGGCGTCCAGCACCGTCAATCCACCCAACCCGCTATCGAATATGCCGACCGCCATCTCGCACCTTGTATTTCGCTTCAAACTCGTGGCCCAACCGGTTTGTATCGATCGGGCTCGGGCTCAACTCATACGTGGCTTTGCGCAGGAAATCCATGCACCCTTTGGGGTCTTTTTTGAACGCGACCAATTGCGCCGCAGGGATCGGCGCGCCGACCACAATCCGCACGGGTTTGTTGATCCGTGTCTTGAACTCACGAATGAACATGCCCGTGCGCAAGGTGCTGTGAATATGGCTGGCCAGTTGGAACAGGCGGCTGTTGCGGCCATCAAAAAACACCGGCACCACGGTCGCCCCGGATTTGGCGATCATCTTGGCGGTAAAGGTACGCCAACCCGGGTCCATCGGTTGCGAAAACGGCCTGGCGGATGTTGAAACCGTGCCGCCCGGAAAAATACCAATCGCGCCACCATCTTTCAGATAGCGGACCGCCTCTGCCCGGGTTTCAAGGTTCAGCTTCGCCGCCGCCTTGGTTTCGTCAAAGGATATCGGCAGGATGACCCGTTCCAGATCAGGCGCGCGTTGAAAAATCCGATGCGCCAGCACGCGAAATTCGCCATCGCGCCGTGCGGACAATATCCGCCCCATCATCAGCCCATCCAAAATGCCATAAGGATGGTTCGACACAACTATCAGCGGGCCATCGCGCGGAATGTTCTCCAGCGATCCGCCAACCACATCCAGCCTCAAACCATAACGGTCTGCAATCACTTCCCAAAAATCCTGCCCCGCCGCGACCGCCAGATCGTAGCCGCGCGCCTTGCGGATCAGGCGCAACCGGCCCGTGGCATTCTCCAAAACACGGATCATGGCACGCCCGCCGCGACCTTTCGCGGCACTGGCATAGGTAATATCGCGGGCGACGTCGCGGTCTTTCATCGGCATGAAAAGCGGCCTGAATTGTCAAAGTTGCGTGTGCCTATCGCGGACAAACGACAATCTAATGACAATCCTGTGTCACTCTGCGGCCTGTTGCATGGGCGCGGCGCGCAGCACGGCCAGCAATTCCTCGCGCCGTTTGGCCGCCTTGCGGGCATTGGCATCCTTCACAGGGCCGAACCCGCGAATGTCCAGGGGCAGCGCCGCCAGCGCCACAGCCGCATCTCGCGTCTCGGGGCGAATGATCTGCTGTAATTCCGCCATATCGCTCTCGTATTCACGGATCAGCGCCCGCTCCATCCGGCGTTCTGTAGTGCGCCCAAACGGATCAAACGGGGTGCCGCGCAGGAATTTCAGTTTCGCGAGTTTCGGGAACATTCCCGCCATCCGCGCACCGTATTGCTTTTTCATCGGACGACCATCCGGGCCAGTTTTGGACAGCATCGGCGGGGCCAGATGATAGGTCAGTTTCAGATCGCCATCAAACTCCGCCGCGGCTTTTTCCTGCGTCTCACTCAGCAGGCGCGCAACCTCGTATTCATCCTTATAGGCCAGTAACTTATGATATCCCTTGGCCACGGCCTCGCGCAAAGGTGCATCCTGAAACTGATCGACCAGCTTGCGATAGCGTTTGGCCAATCGCTTGCCCTGATAATCCACCAATCGCGCCTCACGAAACGCGATCTTCTCATCCAGCGATTTGGGCAATTGCACCACATTCGGGGTCAAAAGTGCGGCTGCATCCTTGGGGTGCAGATACGCCCACCGCCCCAATTCGAACGCGCGAATATTGCGGTTCACAGCAGCGCCATTCAGCTCAATCGCGCCAATAATCGCTTCATAGCTCAGCGGGATCGCCCCCATCTGCCAAACCGCGCCAAAGATCATCATGTTGGAATAAATACTGTCGCCCAGCAGCGCCTTGGCCAGATCAGAGGCATCAAAAAGCGCAAGCCCCTCACCCAGACGCGCCTGCAAGGCCACCTGCAACTGATCGCTCGGCAGCTTGAACTCGGTATTCCGGGTGAAATCACCGGTGATAATCTCGTGGCTATTCACAACACCTTTCGTGCGCCCGGTTTTCATCAGCCCGATCGTCTTGGCCCCAGCGCTGACAACCAGATCACCACCAATCAGCGCATCACATTCACCGGTCGCAACCCGGATCGCGCTGATATCACCCGGCTCCTCCGCAATCCGGCAATGGATATGCACTGCGCCACCCTTTTGGGCCAGCCCGGCCATCTCCATCATGCCCGCACCTTTGCCATCCATATGGGCGGCCATCGCCATCACGGCACCAATCGTTACAACACCCGTGCCACCGACGCCGGTGATCACCACGTTATGCGTGCCCTCAATCACCGGCAGTTCCGGGTCCGGCATATCCGGTAGGTCGACATCCGCCGTCGCCTCCTTGCGGATTTGCGCCCCCTCAATCGTGACAAATGACGGGCAGAACCCGTTCACACAGGAAAAATCCTTGTTGCAGGACGATTGATCAATCGCCCGCTTGCGGCCCAGTTCCGTTTCAACCGGGACAATCGACACGCAGTTCGACTGCACACCGCAATCGCCGCAGCCTTCACAGACATCCGTGTTGATAAAGACGCGCTTGTCAGGATCAGGAAACTGGCCGCGTTTACGGCGACGACGCTTTTCAGCCGCACAGGTCTGCACATACACAATGGCTGACACGCCTTTGTATTTGCTGAATTTCTCCTGCACCGCAGGCATGTCTGCCCGCTCATGCACATCCAATCCCTTCGGGAACCGGGCCAGATCAACATCTTCCTTCTCATCATAGACAAGTGCGACATTGCGCACGCCCATGGCCTGCAACTCGCGGCAAATCTGATCAGCGGTTAGGCCCCCATCATTGCCCTGCCCGCCGGTCATCGCGACCGCGTCATTATACAGGATTTTGTAGGTGATATTCGTGCCTGCCATCAGCGCGAACCGAATGGCCTGCACGCCGGAATGGTTGTAGGTGCCATCGCCCAAGTTCTGAAACACATGGTCGCGGGTAGAAAACGGGGCCTCGCCGACCCAATTGGCCCCCTCGCCACCCATCTGGGTAAAGCCAACCGTGTCCCGATCCATCCACTGCACCATGTAATGGCAGCCGATCCCGGCATAGGCGCGGGACCCTTCTGGCACTTTGGTTGATGAATTATGCGGACAGCCTGAACAGAAATAGGGCAAACGCGCCGCGATCTCGGGCGCATTGTCGGCGCGGCGCGCTTCTGACAATGCGACCAGCCCGGCCTGCACACCATCGGATGCGCAGCCCTCTTCCACCAAAATCCCGCCAACCTTTTCGGCAATCCAGATCGGGTCAAGGGCGGCCTTGGTCGGAAATACCTCCTCCCGGCGGCCTTCAGAATGCTCATCGCCCTTATGCCACCCATAAACACGGCGACCACGACGATCATCAAAGATCGCTTCTTTGACCTGCACCTCGATCAGCTTGCGCTTTTCCTCAACGACAACAATCAGGTCCAGCCCTTCCGCCCATTCATGGAATGACATCATGTCCAGCGGCCAAACCTGGCCTACCTTATAGGTAGTGATGCCCAACCGCTCCGCCTCAGTCGCATCAATATTCAACAGCGACAGGGCATGCTGCAAATCCAGCCAGTTCTTGCCAGCGGCGACAAAACCCACTTTGGCCCCCGGCTTGCCCCATTTGCGGTGATCCATCTTGTTGGCGCGCGAAAACGCCTCAGCGGCAAAGCGTTTATGGTCAATCATCCGCGCTTCCTGCAGCTGCGGCGTATCAACCAGACGAATGTTCAATCCACCCTCGGGCAATTCCATATCGGGCTTCACAAATGACAATCGATGCGGATCACCATCAACGACTGATGTGACCTCAATCGTGTCCTTCATCGTCTTCAGCCCAACCCAGACGCCTGCGTAGCGCGACAATTCCCAGGCATATAGGCCGTAATCCAAAATCTCTTGCACACCGGCCGGCGACACGATCGGCATATAGGCATCGACCATGGCCCAATCAGACTGGTGCAATGTGGTAGAACTTTCGCCGGTATGATCATCGCCCATCGCCATGATCACCCCGCCATGCGGGCTGGTGCCTGCCATATTGGCATGGCGCATGACATCACCGGTGCGGTCGACGCCGGGGCCCTTGCCATACCACAGGCCAAAGACACCGTCATACTTGCCCTCACCGCGCAATTCGGCCTGCTGCGATCCCCACAGGGCAGTCGCCGCGAGATCCTCGTTCAATCCCAGTTGAAACTGGACCTGCGCGGGGTCCAAAACATCCTTGGCGCGGGTCATCTGCTGGTCGACAGCGCCCAAAGGGGACCCGCGATAACCCGTGACATAGCCGCCGGTATTCAGCCCTGCCTTTGCATCCCGCGCGCGCTGCATCAGCATCAACCGGACCAGCGCCTGCGTGCCATTCAGCAAAACAGGCGATTTCTCAAGGTCATACCGGTCGTTTAGGGATACATCTTGATGGGTCATCTCGCACCTCCCCGCGCGTCAAATCACTTGACGTAACTATAGGTCAAAAATACTGACCTACAAAGTGGAAATTTGTCGCGCATCCTGTTTGCAAGCAAATGGCGACATCGCGTAATGATCTGCTAATGTGAGCGATAACAACGACGGCGGCAGGGACTTATGGACTGGGACAAACTAAGAATATTTCACGCCGTCGCTGACGCCGGATCGCTCACCCATGCAGGTGACACGCTGCATTTGTCGCAATCTGCTGTGTCACGGCAAATCCGGGCACTCGAAGAATCACTGAACACCACGCTGTTTCACAGACACGCGCGCGGGCTGATCCTGACCGAACAGGGCGAGTTGCTGTTCGATGCCACCAAATCCATGAACAAACGGCTAGAGGCTGCCTCCGCCCGCATTCGCGACAGTGAAGAGGAAGTGTTCGGCGAATTGCGCGTCACCACGACCACCGGTTTCGGCACGCTCTGGCTCGCCCCGCGACTGCCCAAGCTTTACGAACAATATCCGGACCTGAAAATCGATCTGATGCTCGAAGAACGGGTGCTGGACCTGCCCATGCGCGAGGCAGATGTCGCAATCCGTATGAAAGAACCGTCACAGGCCGACCTGATCCGCAAACGGCTGATGTCGGTGCGGATGCGGCTTTATGCGTCCCGCGAATACTTGCAAAAAAACGGACAGATCAACGATATCGAAGAAATCAGCAATCACCGGCTGATCTGCCAAAGCCTCAATTCGATCCAGGTTGCCGCCGGGGCGACACTGGTACAGCACCTGATGACCTATGACATCCCGAACCTGTTCACGGTCAACAACTACTTTGGCGTGCTACAGGGCATCCTGAACAATATCGGCGTCGGCGTCCTGCCCGACTACGTGACCGAGGATTTTCCGGATCTGGTGCGCATCCTGCCGGACCTGGAATCCGGCGAAGTCCCCGTTTTCCTCGCCTATCCCGAAGAATTGCGGCAATCCAAACGGATCAGCGCGTTCCGGGATTTCGTGCAAGAAGAAATCTTTGCCCACAGGCGCAAGATCAGGGAAACAACCCTGCCGTGATGTGACGGGGAACCTGCCCCGGCGGCATCCACAGATTCCGCAAAATGTTCATATTTTTGTCCGATTGGATACCTAGGTCCAAACAAACACAACCAGGGGTAACCAAGAATGAACAAGGGCGGCGATTTCGCGGAGCGTCTCAAACGGATCGAAGGCCAAAGAGGTGCGCCGCAACAGGATGACGGCCCAATCCAGTCCGGCGGAAACAGCAAACTGATTGCTGGCTGCGTATTCTTCGGTGGGCTGGCGATGTTGCTCAGCGTTGGCGCTATCGGTTTGGCAAAATCCGACCTGCTTGGCAGTGTCGGCGAAAAAATCGCATCAATCACAACAAAAATCTCCGATGGCGAACTCATTCCATCCGGGATTGGCTACGACATCATGCTCGGCTCCGCGATCGAAGCCCAGGAGGATCGGCACGAAATCACCCTGGCCGAGGCTGAGGCCGCACGAAAGGCAAACCTGGTCGCCCCACTTGATGCAAGACCCGCCGCGCCGACCGCGCCCATCAACATGGACCGGATGGGAACCATTGTCGGTGCCGGGCATGCCGCCACGCAAAGCGGCACACCGGTTGCCATCGACACCATCCTTGCAGGTTTCCAACCCAGCGGCCCCAACAGCAGCCATTGGGACATCGATAACTATGACATGAACGAAACCTGTCAGCTGCGCCCCGCCGGGGCGGATGAAAAGCTGATCAGCGTCAATGTCGATACCGGCCACGCCAATGCGCCAATCCAGATCATCGACAACGCCGCGATTTATAAAACTATCGAAGACCATACCGAAGAAGCGCTCGAAGACGGGCACGGCATCGGCATGATGAAAATCCACCGTGGCACGATGCGGGTGATCGACGTCATTGTCACTGATACCAGCGCGCCGCTTTACCTGACACTACAAAGCCGCAGCGCGCGCATGATGTGGCATATCCACGCTGGTCCCGATGTGAACATTGCCCACATCGCGATGATCGGCAGCAGCGCCCCCGCCCTGACAGGCAATATCGGCACCGCGAGTTTCGAGGCAGTGCAAGGTTACGAAAACCAACGCCAAGAGGTGATAATTGACGGGGAAAGAACCCGCTTCGAATGCAACACCACGCCCTTTCGCAAACCCGACGAAAGCTGGGCCGCATGGGATGGGGCGAAGGGCGGTAATACGCTCGACGGCAATCTGCTCTTTGGACAGGATAAAGGTTTCGACCGGTTTGACACTTGGTTCAAGGAAACCCTGGGGGTCAGCGCCGACACAAACCTGATCACGGCACGGGCCGCCAGTGCCGTTTTGGTCGGCGATATTCCGGCAACGCCGTTCGACGCACCATCAAAGGTGACAAATATCCATGTGCCAGCGCATGACATCATCCTGACAGGCACACCAGAGGCGCGCGAAGCCGAAATCGTCAAGATCTACACCGATATTGTCGCAGCCGCGTCCGGTGGTGACTACCGCGCTATTCTGCCCGAAACGATGATCCTGTCAGAAGCTGAAACAACCACCGCCGCACCCTCCAAAATCTCCGGCGGAAGGCGCAGTTTCGGCGATCTGATCATGGATACCAATGACATTGCAAGCAAGGTCAGCCAGACAGACCTGAACCGCGAACGGCGGGTCAGCTTTTCAACGCGGCTGACATTGGATGACCTGCTGCAAAATGGCGAGGCAATGCCACCCGAAGAACAGCATCACAGCTACGCAATGATGCGGGCACCGCGCGAAATGGCCCCCTATTGCGCCGATACGCTCGTCGAAATTGCAACCAAATGTAAAATCATCGGCGTAACCGTTCGCGATTCAGGCGAAGGCGAATTTCAGATCCGTGCCAATTTTGCCTATGTCCCAAATTACACAATTGGTGATGTCGAACGCCAGAAAGGCGGCGACTTCCTGTCAGCCTTCCTGCCGGACGATGTTGAAACCCGCACCCATCAAACGCCCGAAGAACGCCGCGCGTTCCTGGTGGAACTGAAACGCATCTGCGATCAGCTGCGCGCGGAATACGGCAATTGCCTGATCGGCACGGGCGGGTTCTACCTTGACCAGCCTGCACGGTTCAGCGGTGGCGACGTTCAATCCCACGCTGCGGGTTGGGTCGAAATCTATGGGCAGGACAACCCGTTTGAGGAAAAGAAATTCCAGGAACGCGCGGTCGAGATTTTTGCCAACAGATAGGCCGTATCGGACAAGGGCGCGCTTAACCCAAAATTCACACTACACCGCGCGCTCCGTTCATCCGGGGGGGCAACCTACGGTGGGGTCCGACGCAAGTCCGACGTTTGGCCGACGCTTTGCCGACAACGTATTTTCTATAAAAATAAGACCTTAAACATTGATTCGGTGCCGGTTTGGTCAATCGCACCGCACAGTGCCCGCCTCAACCCAAACGTGCGGTGATCAAAAGCTATGCACCACACGCATATCGGCCTTGCAATCTTAATTGTCTGTTTTTTCTTGAATGGTCAAATATCGCACCCTATCTCATCTATCGAGGGCGATGATGCTTAAGCGCTCATCACCCTCACCTCCCTGTTGGACTTCGCCGGGCCTTGTGCCCGGCTTTTTTCTTTGCAAATCACGCTTTCCCCCCGGGGCTGGCCCCGCTAAAAGGCCGCAACTGCCGAAGGGGACAAGATGCAAGAGCCAGCAATCACCGAAGACCTGATCGCCGCCCATGGGCTTAGCCCGAATGAGTACAAGCAGATCCTGCAGATCATCGGGCGCGAACCCAGCTTCACCGAACTTGGCATCTTTTCAGCGATGTGGAACGAACATTGCTCCTACAAATCTTCCAAGAAATGGCTACGCACCCTGCCCACCGAAGGACCACAGGTCATCTGCGGCCCCGGCGAAAACGCCGGTGTCGTTGATATTGGTGATGGGCAAGCCGTTGTTTTCAAAATGGAAAGCCATAACCACCCCAGCTACATCGAACCCTATCAGGGGGCGGCAACCGGCGTTGGCGGTATTTTGCGCGACGTTTTCACAATGGGTGCGCGGCCAATTGCGGCGATGAACTCGCTCTCCTTCGGCGAGCCCAGCCACCCCAAAACCAAACAACTCGTCAATGGCGTCGTGGCCGGTGTTGGCGGCTACGGCAATTGTTTCGGCGTGCCCACCGTCGGGGGCGAAGTACGTTTTGACCCGGCTTATAATGGCAACTGCTTGGTCAACGCCTTCGCCGCCGGCCTCGCGGACGCGGACAAGATTTTCTATTCCGCCGCCTCCGGCATCGGCATGCCGGTTGTCTATCTGGGCGCAAAAACCGGGCGTGATGGGGTTGGCGGCGCCACCATGGCAAGCGCCGAATTTGATGACACAATCGAAGAAAAGCGGCCAACAGTACAAGTGGGCGATCCATTTACCGAAAAGCGACTGATGGAAGCGACACTGGAATTGATGGCCACCGGTGCCGTCATCTCGATCCAGGATATGGGCGCGGCTGGCCTGACATGTTCCGCCGTCGAAATGGGGGACAAGGGCGGGCTGGGCGTGCGGCTCAACCTCAACGCCGTCCCACAACGCGAAGACAACATGACCGCCTATGAAATGATGCTGTCGGAATCCCAGGAACGGATGCTGATGGTGCTGAAACCCGAATTGGAGGACGCGGCCCGCGCCGTTTTCGAGAAATGGGATCTCGATTTTGCCATCGTCGGCGAAACCATCGCCGAAGACCGGTTCATCGTCGAACATGATGGCAAGGTCATGGCCGACCTGCCACTGGCCACCCTCTCTGGCTCGGCTCCCGAATATGACCGGCCATGGGAACCGACGCCAACCGCGGCACCACTTGGCGATATTCCTGCGGTGGGCGCGATGGACGGGCTTGAGGCATTGATAAACAGTCCGAATTACGCTGGTAAACAATGGGTTTACGAACAGTACGATCAACAGGTCATGGGTGACACGGCGCGCACACCGGGCTGGGGTGCCGGGATCGTCCGGGTGCATGGCACTCAGAAGGCGCTGGCCTTTACCAGCGATGTCACCCCCCGCTATGTCAAGGCGAACCCTGTTGAAGGCGGCAAGCAGGCCGTGGCAGAGGCTTATCGCAACCTGACAGCCGTAGGCGCGCGGCCCCTTGCGACCACCGACAATATGAATTTCGGCAACCCCGAAAAGCCTGAAATCATGGGACAATTTGTCGGCGCAATCCAAGGCATCGGTGAAGCGGTGAAAGCGCTCGACATGCCTATCGTGTCGGGCAACGTCTCGCTTTATAACGAAACCGACGGGACCGGCATCCTGCCCACGCCAACAATCGGTGCTGTGGGGTTGATCGATCATCCCGACCATGTGATCGGTGGTCAGATCCGCGAAGGTCATGTGCTGCTACTGGTCGGTGAAACGACCGGACATCTGGGACAATCCGCTTTGTTGGCAGAGGTTTACGGGCGAGCCGAAGGCAACGCGCCCCCTGTCGATCTTGCGGTCGAGAAAAAGAACGGCAACTTCATCCGCGCCAATCATGCATATATCAAAGCCTGCACCGATCTCAGCGATGGCGGGCTGGCCCTTGCCGCTTTCGAGCTGGCCGAAGAGGCAGGCATCGGCATCACATTGGATAGCGATGATATGGCCACGCTTTTTGGTGAAGATCAGGCGCGCTATCTGATTGCCTGCAATTTCGATCAGGCAGAGGCGCTGATGATTGCTGCCAACAGGGCAGAGGTGACGCTGGCCACAGTTGGAAAGGTGGGCGGCGATCAGGTCACATTTGGCAGCGAAACTGCGGAGTTGGGCGCGTTGACCACAACCTTCCGGTCCGCCTTTGCCAACGCTGTCGCCTGAACCATCACTTGTTCGGCCCGCCTTCCGCGCCTAAGTTAAGGGCAACCGATCAAAGGACCCCAAATGCCTATCACCGCACAAGACATTGAAACGCTACTGCGCGAAAAATTCCCCGACGCGACCATCCAGATCGAAGGTGCTGACGGCGTGCATTTTCAGGGGTTGGTGATCGATGAAAGCTTCCGTGGCATGAACCGGATCCAGCAACAACGCGCCGTGATGGCGGTTATCAAACCAAAGGTCGATAGTGGCGAAATACACGCCCTCGGACTGACAACAAAAGCCCCCGACTAGGCGCCAAATTTTGGCACAAAATTTGCTACAAAGTCTGTGCCAGACTTTGGGTTACAAAACAAAGGACATCACAAATGACCGCCCAAGATCAGATCAAAGAAACCGTCACAAGCAATGACGTGGTGCTTTTCATGAAAGGTACCAAATCCATGCCGCAATGCGGTTTTTCATCCCGCGTGGCGGGCGTGCTGAACTTCATGGGCGTTGATTTCAACGACGTAAACGTTTTGGCCGACGAAGAAATCCGGCAGGGAATCAAGGACTATTCCGACTGGCCCACGATCCCGCAGCTTTATGTCAAAGGCGAATTTGTGGGTGGCTGCGACATCATCACTGAAATGACACTCAGCGGTGAACTCGATACCTTGTTTGCAGAAAACGGCGTCGCTTTCGACAAGGACGCCGCTGACAAGATTCGCGAAGCAAACGCTTAAACCGGGTCAACCTGATCGGCCAGCGCTTCGGCGCGGGCCGCGATTTCGGCCAATGCTTCTGTCACTGCGGCGGGGACAACCGGCACCTCGACCCGTTCAGGGGCCGGTGCCGGACGCGATTGCAATGTCTCAATCTCTGCACGCATCCGGGCGGTTTCGGTCTCTGCCTCGCGCAGCTTATCTTCCAGATTTGCGGTCTTATCGGCCAGCATCAGGCCCGCCATCAACAGCATCCGCGCCTCAGGCATGCGCCCGATCTGTTCGGACAGATGCGACGCTTCGGTATTCAGCATCGCAGCAGCAGAATGCAAAAAATGCTCCTCGCCTTCCTGACAGGCCACCTCAAACGTGCGGCCACCAATAGCAATCTCAACCTGCGGCATGGGAGCCCTCCTCGATGACGGGTTTCAGCGCGGCCAGAATAGCCTCAAGTTCAGCAGCATCCGCTGATCGTTGTGCCTGCAATGCAGCCAGTTCGGCAGCAACGGCCTGATCCAACAATTCCGGTGCCAGCCCTTCGGTCACCGCCTCGCGTAGTTGGGTGTTCATCTCGCGCATTTGCGCGTTGGATGCCCGCAAACGCTGCAGTTCTGCATCCAGTTTTTGCATCTGGGCCTGTTGCGCCTCTATAGCGGCAGACAGCTCTGCCACCTTTGCCTCCTGCTGGCCGTGATAGGCTTGCAATTGTCCGGCCAATTCGTCCTTTGCCGCGCGTTCTTGCTCCAGCGCCGTGGCCAGTTCCGGGTCGGGACCACCTTGCGCTTCAACCCCACGCCTGATCCTGTCCAACGCTGCCGTGATCCGGCCTTCCAACGCACTAATCTCACTCATCCGCCTGTCCTTTCAGGTCCCCAAGATGGGGTCGTCACAGCATGACAGGCAAAGGGCCCACCATGTCGAATCCAATCCGCCCGACCGCCATTTCCCGGCGCTTTTTTGCGAATCGTGCCTCGTACCCTCCAGCCTAAGCGATCCGTCAGATGCCAGCAAACCGCAGCAGGTGAAGAAAATGAACATGTTAGGCTGTATGCTTGATCTTGGGGGCGACCCTGATATGAGGCAACCAAGCGAATGTTCACCATCGTATATAGGACTTGATCACTTGGATATTGCAGCCCTGCGCACCGCCCACCCCGCACATTGGAAAAAAGCCACCGCAATTCGGACCCTGACGTTGGATGCGGTCACAGCTGCGAATTCCGGCCATTCCGGCATGCCCATGGGGATGGCGGATGTGGCGACAGTTCTGTTCGAAAAACACCTGAAGTTCGATCCGAAGACGCCTGAATGGCCGGACCGCGACCGGTTCATCCTGTCGGCAGGTCACGGCTCGATGCTGCTTTATTCCCTGATGTATCTGACCGGTTATGAGGACATCACGCTGCAGCAGATCAAGGATTTCCGCCAATGGGGTGCAAAAACCGCAGGGCATCCTGAGTTTGGCCATGCCCGCGGGATCGAAACCACAACCGGCCCGCTTGGCCAAGGTATCGCCAATTCCGTCGGCTTCGCCATCGCCGAGGAAATCCAGCGCGCGACCTGGGGCAAGAAGATCGTTGATCACTACACCTATGTCATGGCAGGTGACGGTTGCCTGATGGAAGGTATCAGCCACGAGGCCATCGGTCTGGCGGGTATGCAAAAGCTGGGTCATCTGATTGTTTTCTTTGATGATAACAACATCACAATCGACGGCACCGTTGATATGGCCGACATCACCAACCAGCCCAAGCGGTTCGAGGCGGCAGGCTGGCATGTGCAATCCATCGATGGGCACGACCCAGAGGCGATTGACGCGGCCATCATAGCGGCCAAAAAGACCAACCGCCCTTCCATGATCGCCTGCAAGACCCACATCGCGCTGGGCCATGCCGCACAGGACACCTCCAAAGGCCACGGCGCCCTAACGGATGCCGCGCAACTGCAAGCCGCCAAGGAAGCTTACGGCGCACCGATGGGCGATTTCGAAGTCGATCCAGAGGTCAAGAAACAATGGGAGGCCATCGGCGCCCGTGGTGAGGCGACCCGCAAGGAATGGGAAACCCGTTTCGCGACGCTGTCCAACAACAAACAGGCTGAATTCAACCGGATCTACGCAGGTGAAGCGCCCAAGAAACTGGCCGCCACAATCCGCGCCCTGAAAAAGCAGATCACCGAAGGCCAGCCCAAGGTTGCGACACGTAAATCATCGGAAATGACGCTTGAGGTCATCAACCCGATCATGGGCGAAACCATCGGCGGCTCTGCCGACCTGACCGGGTCCAACAATACCAAGACCTCTGATCTTGGCGTTTTTAACCCCGACAATCGCAAGGGTCGCTATGTCTATTACGGCGTGCGTGAACACGGGATGGCAGCGGCGATGAACGGCATGGCGCTACATGGCGGGGCAAAGCCTTATGGCGGCACCTTCATGTGCTTTACGGATTATGCGCGCGGGGCCATGCGCCTGTCTGCGCTGATGGGCGTGCCTGCAACCTATGTGATGACCCATGACAGCATCGGGCTTGGCGAAGATGGGCCAACCCACCAGCCGGTTGAACATCTTGCCATGTTGCGGGCCACCCCCAACATGAACGTCATCCGGCCCGCTGATACGGTTGAAACCGCCGAAGCCTGGGAACTGGCGCTGACATCGCAGAAAACGCCAACGGTGCTTAGCCTGACGCGTCAGGGTCTGCCCACTGTGCGCACCGAACATAAGGCCAAGAACCTGACAGCCCAGGGCGCCTATGTGCTGGCAGATGCGGAAGGCAAACGGCAGGCCATCCTGATGGCGACCGGGTCCGAAGTATCCATCGCATTGGCCGCCCGCGACCTGCTGCAGGCTGAAGGGATCGGAACACGCGTTGTGTCCATGCCTTGTTGGGAGCTGTTTGAAGAGCAGGAAGAAAGCTATCGCAAGCGGGTTCTGCCAGGTGGGCCCGTGCGCGTCGCGATTGAAGCAGGCATTCGGTTTGGTTGGGATCGCTGGCTCTTTGGCGAACGTGGCAAGCGTGAAAAAGCGGGCTTTATCGGGATGCATGGTTTCGGCGCTTCTGCCCCTGCGGATAAACTCTACCAGGAATTCGGAATCACCGCGCAGGATACGGCAGACAAAGTCAAATCACTGATCAAGTGATACGAACCTCGCCCACCCTGAGCGCGACGACGCGTAGGGTGGGTGAAACCCACGCTAACTAGCGCTGCAATAGCACGGGGAACCAATCCTCGCGCAGGCGCTGCCCGGGCACCATGTCATGGCCCGGAAATGGCGGCGAAGTACGCCCGGGGCGTTCGACATAACGGGCATCATCACCCACAAGGCGCAGCGAGAATGCACGCCTGCGCGCCGTTGTTTCATTGCCGCGCGCGCCATGGAGGCAGCGAAAATGAAACGCGACGGCATCGCCTGGCTCCAACGCCCACTCCAGCACGCGCATGCCTTCTGCATCCGGGTCAGGGACAGGTATGAATGCTGCGTCATCGGGATAAAAGCTATCTTCCGCTAACCAACGGGTCGGCAGCACGGGGCGGTCCCACAAATGCGACCCCGCGACACAGCGCAACGATGCATCAGTCACCGGATCAAGCGGTGACCAGAAGCTGACATTCTGTTGCCCCTCGACAAAGTAATACGGACCATCCTGATGCCATGGCGTGGGTTTGGAGGTGCCCGGTTCCTTGACCAGCACATGATCATGAAACAACTGGACGGTGGATGATTGCATCAGATCGGCCGCAACCTCGGATGCGGGCGATTGCCTGATGACATCTTCAAATTCCGGGATACGGGTCCAGTTGCAATAGTCGTCAAAGAACCGACCACCCTCGCCTTCCTTCAGGTTTTCGGCGGCATAAGGACCCGGCTCTGCCATGTTACGGGCGACACCGGCCCGGAGTGCCGCGACATGATCGGCGAACAGCCCCTTTATCAATACGGTGCCGTCGCGGGCATAGGCATCGATATGGTCTTGTGAAATCAACGGATGCATCAGTTGGCCCAATCAATCAGTTTTTGATATTGCGATGCATACGAAAAAGGCGTCGACCCGGCAATCGGATCATGCCATCGGCGTAACACCGCCGATGCGGAATCGCGCAAAAATACTTCTGTCCCTCCTGCGCAAACTCCGCGAGAATCGCACAAAACAAATCTCGCAGAGAGATAACAGGCATGAGCAAATCGCAAAAACGCAACATCTCTGGCTTTGCACTTATGCTGACAGTGCTGGCCAGCTGTAACAGTGTTGCGCCACCACAGGTGATCGCAGTACCGGCTGATGTGGCACCTGCACCACCCGAGGATATCGACACATATGCACGCGATTTTCTGAACGGGATCCAACCGGTCTCAATCGCGGAATCGCGGGAATATTGCGGCTTCTTCGTGCGCATGCCCGATGGCAGAATACAAGGCACGCCGCCACGCGCCGGCACACCGGACAGCTGTATCGCAGGGTTCATCCCGCAAAACGCCATCGCCAGCTATCACACGCACGGCGGCTACTTGCCCAGATATTTCAACGAAGTTCCCTCGGTGGATGATGTCCGCAGCGCCATTGATGTCGTCCTTGATGACTACGTCAGCACCCCAGGTGGCCGTCTGTGGCGCATCGATGGAGAGACCGGAAAATCCGAGACCTTATGCGGTCGCGGCTGCCTAACCGATGATCCGCTCTACCGGCCCAACCCGCGCATTCAGGGCAAAGATGACTTTACGCTGCGCGAGCTGGAAGAACTGCAAGGCTGAAACCGTTAGCGAAAACAGTTAGCGCAATCAGTCGTGTTTATCGCTAACATATTGGGATTGCGTTGTTTTTCACTTGGCATCCTATCATTCCCACACCTATAGAAAAGCAACAAATCAAGGTGTGAGGTAACGGGTATGACAGTCACCATCGGTATCAATGGCTTTGGCCGGATCGGGCGCTGTACCCTTGCCCATATCACCGAAGCCGCCCGCAATGATGTGCAGGTCGTCAAGCTGAACGCCACCGGCCCGATCGAGACAAACGCCCATCTGCTGAAATATGACAGTATCCATGGCCGCTTTGGCAGCCCCGTGACTGTAAAAGACAACACGCTGGATCTGGGGCGTGGCCCGATTGACGTGATGTCGACCTATGACCCGACCGAGCTGGATTGGGACGGTGTTGATGTCGTTTTGGAATGCACCGGCAAATTCAATGACGGCACCGAATCAAACATCCATCTTGAACGCGGCGCCAAAAAGGTCCTGATCTCGGCCCCCGCCAAGAACGTGGATCGCACTGTTGTTTACGGCGTGAACCATCGCGACCTGATCGTAACCGAACGCATGGTGTCAAATGGATCCTGCACGACCAATTGCCTCGCCCCACTGGCCAAGGTGCTGCATGATGCGATTGGTATTGAACGTGGCATCATGACAACCATCCACAGCTACACCGGCGACCAGCCAACGCTGGACCGGCGGCATAGTGACCTTTACCGCGCAAGGGCCGCTGCGATGGCGATGATCCCGACCTCAACCGGTGCGGCGAAAGCATTGGGCGAAGTGCTACCCGAATTGGCAGGCAAGCTCGACGGCACCGCAATCCGGGTGCCCACCCCCAATGTCAGCGCCGTTGATTTGACATTCGAGGCTGGAAAATCCGTCACCGTTGACGATGTCAACGCGATTATGGCCGAGGCCGCCGCAGGCTATATGGGCATGGTTATGGCCTATGACGCGGAAGCCAAAGTCAGCATTGATTTCAACCATACCACGCAAAGCTGCATTTTTGCGCCCGACCAGACCAAGGTTGTGGGCAACAAAACCGTGCGTGTGCTGGCATGGTATGACAATGAATGGGGCTTCTCTGCGCGAATGGCCGATGTGGCGGGCGCCATGGGGCGGCTGCATTAGCGTCAGTTTCTTCGCCCTGCTCGCAAATCTGCTGATCGCAGCCAGTCTGGTTTTGCCAAACCTGCCCTGTCCGGTTAGACCGGGCACATGACGAACGGTATCGCAGTTTTCCTTGGTGTGCTGATTATCGGCTTTTTCGCCCTTGATCATTTTGTGCTGCATTGGGAAGTACCCGTCTTTCTTATGCGCAAACTGACGACATTTATCGAATATCTGGCCTTCTGGCGCTGATCACTTCGCTGCCAGACCGCTTGACCTTTTGCCATAAATCGCAATGTTAGCGCCAACATTATCGCTCAGGAGGACAGGCAATGGCCGTCAAAGTAGCAATCAACGGATTTGGCCGGATTGGCCGCAACGTACTGCGCGCGATCATCGAAAGCGGACGCACTGATATTGAGGTCGTAGCAATCAACGATCTTGGCCCTGTGGAAACCAATGCGCATCTGTTGCGGTTTGATTCCGTGCATGGCCGTTTTCCTGCAACCGTGACCACAACCGAAACCACAATCGATGTTGGTCGCGGTCCAATGGAAGTGACGGCGATCCGTAATCCCGCCGATCTGCCATGGGCCGATGTCGATGTGGTGCTGGAATGCACCGGTATCTTTACCAGTAAAGAAGCCTGCCAGGCACATCTGGATAACGGCTCCAGCCGTGTTCTGATCTCTGCCCCTGGCAAAAATGCCGACAAAACAATTGTCTATGGCGTGAACGACAATGTGCTGACCTCGGACGATGTCGTCGTCTCAAACGCCTCTTGCACCACTAACTGCCTGTCGCCTGTGGCCAAGGTGCTGAATGATGCCATCGGCATCACCAAAGGGTTCATGACCACAATCCACAGCTACACCGGCGATCAGCCAACACTGGATACGATGCACAAGGACCTCTACCGCGCCCGCGCGGCGGCGCTGTCGATGATCCCCACCTCAACCGGGGCTGCAAAAGCCGTTGGTCTGGTTTTGCCGGAACTCAACGGCAAGCTGGATGGTGTTGCCATCCGGGTGCCCACCCCGAATGTATCAGTCGTGGATCTGACGTTTGAAGCCGCCAAAGCAACAACGGTGGAAGAGGTCAATGACGCGATCATCGCCGCGGCTGACGGTCCTTTGAAAGGTGTTCTGGGCTATACCGACCTGCCAATGGTGAGTTCCGATTTCAACCATGATCCGCATTCGTCGATTTTCCATCTTGATCAAACCAAGGTGCTGGATGGGAACATGGTGCGTATCCTGACATGGTATGACAATGAATGGGGATTCTCGAACCGGATGGCCGATACCGCCGTCGCGATGGGAAAACTGATTTAGAATCAGCCGTCTGCCTAATCGATAAGCCGATCCAACCCGGGTTGGCTTTTTTGTGACCAAAACATGATTCCGTCATGCAGAACCTGCATGCCGCCCTGCATTTTGCGCGTCTTGTTCTGCGCTGCAGCATCGCTAAATGAGGATCAAGACCAACCAAACGCGATGACTTAAAAGGAGCACGCAAATGACAACTTTGAACACCGTTCGCACTGCCATCGAAAAGCGCGTGGCCTATAGCCGACTCAAGCGCGAATTGCAAAACATGCCGCTGGAGGTCGCTATCGATCTTGGCATGTTCCGTGAAGACGCGGCCAAAACCGCAGCCAAGGTCGTTTACGGCTAAATCACTGGAAATATTTGATATTCAGCCGTCCCACGGGGGCGGCTTTTGTCATTTCAGGGCAGTGTCAAGAAATGTATCAATCCGTTCCCGATAACCGGGCTGGCCAGCAAGATTGTTATGCGTCGCCCCTTCAACCGCATGAAAGGTCACCTGCAATCCAGCGGCCTGCATCAACCTGGTCAGACGTTCCCCATTTGCCATCGGGATCAACTGATCTGCCGTGCCGTGCTGCACCAGAACGGGTGCCTGCAATTGTGGAATAGCGGTCGCTAAGTTCCATTTCTGCACGCCTGGCAAGAAACAGGCCGGTAACAGGGACCGCCGGGTCATCAATTCGCACATCTTCACATAGGGTGCATCAAGAATGATCGCCGCCACATCGCGTTGCGCTGCCACATGCTGCGCCAACCCCGTACCCATCGAGTAGCCATGCACAATGATCGGACCATCATGGCGGGTTTCCAACCAATCATAAGCGGCGAGCGCATCGGCTTTCAGACGGGTTTCAGACGGTTTGCCCGGAATACCGCCGCCACCGGGATATTCCATCGCAGCAATTGTGCGCCCGGCACTCACATGGGCATTCAGCGTATAGGTAAAATAAGCCAGCGCGCCGCCATTGCCCATAAAGAACAGAACAGCAGCCTGATCATCCCCTTCCGCAATCGCCATCGCGACATTGCGGTCAGTGACAAATGACTGGGTCCAGCCGGGTGCATCGAACCGATCAGGTCCAAAGGGATAGATAAACTGCGGGTGCAGCCAGACCATGACGACGCCATAGGCAAGGTAAAGGCTCGCCAGCATCCAGATCAGCTTCAACCGGCGAACCGGGCCAGCAACGCCTCGTTGACCGCTGGTGTCACAAACTTTGACACATCGCCCCCCAAACGGGCGATTTCCTTGACCAGCTTTGATGCAATCGCCTGATGCTGCGCCTCGGCCATCAAAAACACCGTCTCAATACTGTTATCCAGAGCGCGGTTCATGCCAACCATCTGATATTCATATTCAAAATCAGCTACAGCGCGCAGCCCACGGATAATGACAGATGCATCCACATCGCGGGCGCAATCGATCAATAGGTTTTCAAACGGATGGGCCACAATCTCGCATCCTGTGCCCGCACTTAGCGGCGCAAACTCCGCCTCAACCATGGCTACGCGCTCTTCCAGGCCAAATAGCGGCCCCTTATCGCGATTGATGGCCACGCCGATGACCAACCGATCGACCAGCGAACATGCACGGCGGATGATATCAATATGGCCAAGCGTGATCGGGTCGAACGTCCCGGGATAGAGCCCTATGCGCATTGTGTACCTCGTCTTGGTATCATTCGGGGGCACGCAACATTATTGCGCTGGCAAATGCAAGGGCTAGTGCCCCATGATCATGCCTTCAAGGGCATCCTTTTCCATGGCGAGCTCGGCAAGGCGCGCCTTGACCGTATCACCAATGGAAATCAGGCCGATCATCTTGCCATCGTCCATAACGGGGATGTGGCGGAAACGGCCTGTTGTCATCATTTCAAGCACTTCAAGGGCCGTATCAGACGGTTTGCAGGTCACCAATTTGGCTGTCATCAGGTTACTGACGGGTTCAGAAAGGCAGGCTGTACCCCGCTTGCCCATCTCGCGGACAATATCGCGTTCCGACAAGATGCCATCCAGCGCCTCACCATCTGATGACACAACAACCGTACCAATCCGCTTTTCCGACAAAAGCTTGACGGCATCATCAACCATATCGGTCGGTCGGACCGAGATGACGCCAAGTTCAGCTTTGGATTTCAGGATTTGGGATACGATCATAATCTACTCCTCTGTTAATTTTTAGCGTGTCAAATCCGGGGCCTACCTGTCAAGCGTGCCATTTGCTCTAACCGTGCAACCTCGGCCTGCAAACCAGCGGTCAGGGCCTGCGCAAACCGGGTCAATCGGTCCGACTGTCGGTCCGACCTGTGGCGCACCAGATAAAATGATCGGCGCAATGAAATCTGGTCCGGCAGGACAATCTGCAATTCCGGTGCAAATGGCAGGATAAAATCATGCACAAACCCCACCCCGTTCTGGCGCAACATCTGTAATTGCACCGCAACCGAGTTGGAGGCCAGTTGCACACCCCCGGCCCCCAGATCGCCTAAATAATCCAGTTCCTTATCAAAGATCATGTCGGGAATGTAACCCACAACCGGACGCCCCTGCAGATCATCACGGGTCGTAACCGGGGCTGCATCGGCGCGTGTGGCAAGGTGCAGGTGATAATCGGTGATCTTTTGCACTGTCAACCGGCTGGCCGCAGGCGGGCTTACGGTCACGGCCATATCCGCCTCGCGGCGCGACAGGTTGACCACACGCGGCAGGGCAAGCACTTGCACCTCCAGCTCCGGGTTGTCAGCCTGAATTGCGGCACATACCTGCGGCAACAGGAAATTGGCGACCCCGTCAGGTGCGCCAATGCGGATTTGTCCGGTCAATGCCGATGACGCGCCCTGCCCTTCGTCAAAGGCCAGCGATAGCTGCGCCTCAGCCTCTGCCGCGCGGGCGCGTATCCGTTCGCCCAGATCGGTCAGTGCGTAGCCTTGGGGCGACTTCACGAACAAGGCCGCGCCCAATGACCTTTCCAACCGGGCAATGCGGCGGCCCAGTGTCGCCGGATCCATCTTTAGGATTGGGGCCGCACTTGACAGGCTTTCGGCCCGGGCAACCGCCAAAAACACCCTGATGTCATCCCAGTTATCCATCGCATCCTTGCATTTTTGCAAAATGATTTTGGCAGATTGTTTCTTTTACGGCCAAAAGTGCAAGCCTATAGTGGCGGCAACCGAAATGGAGGCACAGATGCAAGAACTCACGCATTACATCGACGGCACACATGTCAAAGGCACCTCTGGGCGCTTTGCCGATGTCTACAACCCCGCAACCGGCGAAGTGCAGGCAAAGGTTCCGCTTGCCAACGCAGATGAGATGGCACAGGCCGTTGAAATTGCTGCCGCAGCACAGCCAGCCTGGGCTGCAACCAATCCCCAGCGGCGCGCACGGGTGATGATGGCATTTGTCGGACTGTTGAACCGTGACATGGACAAGCTTGTCGAAGCATTGTCGCGCGAGCATGGCAAAACCCTGCCCGACGCCAAAGGCGACGTGCAACGCGGCCTTGAGGTGGTGGAATACTGCATCGGCGCGCCACAAATGCTGAAAGGTGAATTCACAGATGCCGCAGGCCCCGGCATCGATATGTATTCGATGAAACAGGCCCTTGGGGTGACGGCAGGCATCACGCCCTTCAACTTCCCCGCCATGATCCCGATGTGGATGTTCGCTCCCGCCGTCGTTTGCGGCAACGCCTTCATCCTGAAACCATCTGAGCGTGATCCATCCGTGCCGCTGATGCTGGCCGAGTTGATGGAGGAGGCCGGTTTGCCCAAAGGCATCCTGCAGGTCGTCAATGGCGACAAAGAGGCCGTTGATGCGATCCTTTACAACGATACGATCCAGTCGGTCGGCTTTGTCGGGTCCACCCCCATCGCCGAATACATCTATGGCACTGGCTGCGCGCAGGGTAAGCGCGTGCAGTGTTTCGGCGGGGCCAAGAACCACATGATCATCATGCCCGACGCGGACATGGATCAGGCCGCTGATGCGCTGGTGGGTGCGGGCTACGGCGCGGCTGGCGAACGCTGCATGGCAATCTCGGTCGCTGTGCCGGTGGGCGATGAAACCGCCGACCGGTTGATCGAAAAGCTAGTGCCACGGGTCGAGGCGCTTAAGGTCGGGCCATACACCGCTGGTAATGACGTGGATTATGGGCCGGTTGTAACGGCGGCGGCCAAACAGAATATTGGACGGCTTGTTCAGACGGGTATCGACCAGGGGGCCAAGCTGGTCGTCGATGGGCGCAATTTCAATCTGCAGGGCTATGAAGACGGGTTCTTTGTTGGCGCGCATCTGTTCGACAACGTGACCAAGGATATGGACATCTACAAAACCGAAATCTTCGGCCCTGTCCTGTCCACCGTTCGCGCGCAAAGCTATGAAGAAGCGATCGGGCTGGCCATGGATCATGAATACGGCAACGGCACCGCGATCTACACTCGCGACGGCGACACCGCCCGCGACTTTGCCAACCGGATCAATATCGGCATGGTTGGGGTGAACGTCCCGATCCCGGTGCCGCTGGCCTATCACACCTTTGGCGGCTGGAAGAAATCAATGTTTGGCGACCTGAACCAGCACGGACCGGACGCGTTCAAATTCTACACCCGGACCAAGACGGTCACCTCGCGCTGGCCCTCAGGGATCAAAGAAGGCGGCGAGTTCTCTATCCCGGTCATGGAGTAATCAGCAGGCAAGGTCGCTGTCGCGGCCTTGCCAATCCCGCAAACCGGCGCAATAATTAAACAAGCGTTCAATTCATGCTGGGGAGGCATCATGGACTTTGCCCTGACCGAGGAACAATCCGCTATTTTCGACATGGCGCAGGCATTTGGGGCCGAGCATATCGCGCCCCATGCCCGGGCTTGGGAAGCGGAAGGCACGATCCCAAAAACGCTTTGGCCGAAACTGGCAGAGCTTGGGTTCGGCGGGCTTTATGTCAGCGAAGATCGCGGCGGTTCTGACCTCTCGCGGCTTGATGCAACACTGGTGTTCGAGGCGCTCGCGGGGTCCTGCGCATCAGTCTCGGCCTTTCTGTCCATCCATAATATGTGCGCCAAGATGATTGACGCCTACGGATCCGACAGCCTCAAGGATCGAATGCTGCCCAAGGCCGTAAGCATGGACACCATTCTGTCCTACTGCCTGACCGAACCCGGCTCCGGCTCTGACGCGGCTGCGTTAAAGACCAAGGCGGACCGCACCAACGAAGGTTACAGGCTGACCGGGACCAAGGCTTTCATCTCTGGCGGTGGCTATTCCGACGCTTACATCGTCATGGCGCGCACCGGCGATGATGGACCTAGGGGGATCAGCGCGATCCTGATCGAAGACGGCGCAAACGGGCTAAGCTATGGCGGGTTAGAGGATAAGATGGGGTGGCGGTCGCAACCCACACGGCAGGTGCAGATGGATGACTGCCAGACAGCGGCAGACAATCTGCTTGGCGAAGAAGGGCACGGGTTCAAATACGCAATGGCGGGGTTGGATGGGGGGCGGCTGAATATCGCGGCCTGCTCGCTGGGTGCGGCCCAGTCCGCGCTCGACCAGACGCTGGCCTATATGAAAGAACGCAAGGCTTTCGGCAAACCCATCGACCAGTTTCAGGGGCTGCAATTCCGGCTGGCCGATATGGAGATTGAACTGCAATCCGCCCGTACCTTCCTGCGGCAGGCCGCATGGAAGCTGGACGATAGCGCACCCGATGCCACGAAATTCTGCGCCATGGCTAAGAAACTATGTACCGAGGTGGGATCAAGGGTCGCTGACCAATGCCTGCAACTGCATGGCGGATATGGCTACCTCGCCGATTATGGGATCGAAAAGATCGTGCGGGACCTGCGGGTACATCAGATCCTTGAAGGCACCAATGAAATCATGCGGCTGATTACAGCGCGGCATATGATCCAGTAAACGCCCGTCCCGGGCTTGACCCGGGACCTCCACGTCAGGCCAATCATGACCGACATTATCATTCGCAAGGCCGGCAAAGCAGGCCACATCACGCTGAACCGACCCAAGGCGCTGAATGCCCTGACCTGGGATATGTGCCTGGCGATCGAAGGTGCGCTTGACGAATGGCGCAACGACGCGGATGTCGCCCTGATCCTGATTGACGGCGCAGGTGACCGCGCCTTCTGCTCTGGCGGTGACATTGCCGAAATGTACGCCACGGCCGGGCGCGGCGATTATGATTACGGGCAACGGTTCTGGCGCGACGAATACCGGCTGAATGCTAAAATCTACAAGTATACCAAGCCTATCGTCACCTTCCTGCAAGGTTTCACCATGGGCGGGGGGGTCGGTGTCGGCTGTCATGGATCGCACCGGATCGTCTGCGATAGTAGCCGGATTGCCATGCCTGAATGTTCCATCGGTCTTGTGCCCGATGTCGGCGGGTCGCTGATCCTCGCACAGGCACCGGGGCGCTGCGGCGAATTCCTGGGGCTGACGGGCGACCGGATGGATGCGGGCGACGCGATCTACACAGGCTTCGCCGACAGCTACATCCCCGAAACCGACTGGGACAGTTTGAAGTCCGAGCTTATTGCAACCGGCAACACCGATGCCATAGTCGCGCACCCTGCCCCGGATAGCCGGCTGGCTGATTGGCAGTCCGAAATTGATGCAACATTCGCGGGCGAGAAGCTCGGCGATATTTATCGCGCCATGCCTGTGGATCCCGGCCCTGCCGTCAGCCATGCAACTAAGCTGATGGAGCGGAATGCACCGCTGGCGATGTCAGTCGCAACCGAGATCATCCACCGAGTCCGTAACGGGCAGCGGATCGAAAACGCGCTGGATCAGGAATTTCGGTATACGTATCGCTGTGCCGCACAAGGCGATTTTATCGAGGGGATCAGGGCCGCGATTATCGACCGGGACCGAAACCCGCAATGGAAACACAAAAGCTGGGCCAACGTTCCCGCATCAGAGGTTCTGCGCATGACGCAGCCTTTGGGCAAAGACGCCCTGCAATGGGAGGAAACATCATGAAAATCGGCTTTATCGGGTTGGGGAACATGGGCGCGCCGATGGCGATCAACCTTGCCAAGGATCACGACATCACCGGCTTTGACACAATCGCCCAACCTGACGGCATCGCCATGGCCCCGAATGCCGCCGCAGCGGCCAAGGACGCGGACGTGGTAATCACCATGCTGCCCAATGGGGATATACTCCGCGCAGTTGCGGATGAAATCCATCCAGCGATGAAACCCGGCGCGATCCACCTGGATTGCTCAACCGTGGATGTCCAAAGCGCCCGCGCGGTGGCCACACAGGCCGAAACCCATCGCCTCGCTGCCATTGACGCCCCCGTCTCCGGCGGAATCGGCGGCGCCACCAACGGCACCCTGACCTTCATGGCCGGTGGACCCGATGCGGCCTTTGCCAAGGTCAAGCCGCTCTTTGATATCATGGGCCAAAAGGCAGTGCATTGCGGCGCGGCAGGCAACGGGCAAGCCGCAAAAATCTGCAATAATATGATCCTCGGGGTGACAATGATCGCCACTTGCGAAGCGTTTGTGTTGGCGGACAAACTGGGGCTCGACCGACGGGCAATGTTCGATGTAGTCAGCACCTCATCCGGCTATAGCTGGACAATGAACGCCTATTGCCCTGCGCCGGGGGTCGGGCCGCAAAGCCCTGCCGATAACAACTACCAGCCCGGTTTTGCCGCGGAATTGATGCTCAAGGACCTCAACCTAAGCCAGATGGCGGCCGAGGCGGCTGACGCCGATACCCCGATGGGGCAAGCGGCCACCGCGCTCTATCAGCAGTTTGTTGAAAGCGAGGACGGCAAAGGCAAGGATTTCTCTGCCATGCTGCTCCGTTTCGAAAGCCGCAGACGGGGCTAACCTCTCACCTCTGGATGCGCCTCCACAACAACGGCACCGCCGGGCAAAGTCACGTCTGTCGGGTCACCACGCACAACAAAACTGGCGCAATCCATGCCGCTGGCATCAACCAATACGCCTTCGTTTCGAATGGTCAGCCGGTCGCAGCGGCCCGCGGCAACAATTGTACCGCCCTCACGAGCCACCAACGTCAGCTCATCCACCCTTACATTCGGCAGCGTGATCAGGCCGCCATGGCCCGTCTCAACCCAGAGGCGCTCATCGGCATCACCTGAAAACGTGGCTTGAGCGCCATCAAAGGCCTTCAATCCATTCAAAACTGGCGTTTCAACGGAAACCTTCAAAAGATCCTCGCGCCATTTGGGAAAGATGAACCAACGGGTATTTCGATCAAACACAATCCAGGGCAAAAACTCGCGAATGCGCAGCTTGGAAACATCACCGTCAATGGCGACGGCTGATACCGACTGGGCTTCAGCAATCGACACATCAAGACGGACATCCTGCTGCACTTCAATCGCGCGAAACACACCGACGTCATAGGTTTCCGGCGCGGCAAACACCTTACCGGCAGACAGCATCCCGATCAAAAGCCCAGCTATCACATTCTTCATTCGCAAACCCATTTCGCGGCAAAGCACTGTCTTGGCGATAGCGAAGCCGCCACACCAAAGCAATTCACATGCACGACAGGCATGTTGCAACAGCAACTATTCGGCGGCGACTTTTCGCGTGTTCAACATCTCTTTCAGATAGCGACCAGTGTGGCTCTCCGCCACCTCGGCGACCTTTTCCGGCGTTCCGGTGGCGACAATCCGACCACCGCCATCGCCGCCCTCTGGGCCGATATCAATCAGATGATCCGCTGTCTTTACCACATCCAGATTGTGTTCGATCACAATGACCGAATTGCCCTGATCAACCAATTCATGCAGTACTTCCAACAGCTTGCGCACATCCTCGAAATGCAGGCCAGTCGTCGGCTCATCCAGAATGTAAAGCGTGCGACCGGTGGATCGCTTCGCCAGCTCTTTCGACAGCTTCACCCGCTGCGCCTCGCCCCCTGACAGGGTCGTGGCCTGCTGACCAACCTTGATATAGCCAAGACCGACACGCATCAGCGCGTCCATCTTTTCGCGGATCGACGGGACGGCGGAAAAGAACCCCTGCGCATCTTCCACAGTCATATCAAGGACATCCGCGATAGACTTGCCCTTGAATTTGATCTCCAGCGTCTCGCGGTTATAGCGCGCACCCTTGCAGGTTTCGCAAGTGACATAGACATCGGGCAGAAAATGCATCTCGATCTTGATGACACCATCGCCCTGGCAGGCCTCGCAACGGCCCCCCTTCACATTGAAGCTGAACCGCCCTGGCTTGTACCCGCGCGCTTTCGCCTCTGGCATCCCCGCGAACCAATCGCGGATCGGTGTGAAGGCCCCGGTATATGTCGCCGGGTTCGACCGGGGCGTGCGACCAATGGGGCGTTGGTCGATATCAATCACCTTATCGAGATGCTCAAACCCCTTGATCGTCTCGCACGGCCCCGGTGTCTGCCGCGCCCCGTTCAGTTTCATGGATGCGTTCTTGAACAAGGTCTCAACTGTCAGGGTCGATTTGCCGCCGCCAGACACACCCGTCACGCAGATAAACTTGCCCAGCGGGAAATCCACGGTCACATTCTGAAGATTGTTGCCCGTTGCCTTCACAACGGTCAGCTTTTTGCCTTTGCCTTTGCGGCGCTTGGTCGGCACTGCAATCTCACGCGTGCCCACCAGATATTCGCCGGTGATCGACCCTTCATGCGCCATAATTTCCTGCGGCGTGCCTTTGGCAACAACCTCGCCGCCATGCACGCCAGCCCCGGGTCCAATATCGAACACATAATCGGCCTCGCGGATCGCCTCTTCGTCATGTTCGACAACAATTACCGTATTGCCCTGATCGCGCAGGTTTTTCAGGGTCGTCAGCAACCGGTCATTGTCACGCTGATGCAACCCAATCGACGGTTCATCCAGCACATAAAGCACGCCTTGCAGGCCAGACCCAATCTGGCTGGCCAATCTGATCCGTTGGCTTTCACCACCCGACAATGTGCCGGAATTCCGCGACAGCGTCAGGTATTCGAGGCCCACATTATTCAAAAATCCAAGCCGTTCTCGGATTTCTTTCAGGATCGCATGGGCAATTTCGTTCTTTTGCTTGGTCAGGCTTTCAGGAACCGCCTGACACCAATCAAACGCCTCCTTGATCGACATCTGAACAACCTGCCCCACATGCAGGCCACCGATTTTGACGGCCAAGGCCTCCTCGCGCAGGCGATAGCCGCCACAAGTCCCGCAATTACGGTTGTTCTGGTAGTTTTCGAACTCTTCACGGATCCAGTTACTATCCGTCTCGCGATAGCGGCGTTCCATATTCGGAATCACACCTTCAAAGGCGCGCTCTACCTGGTAGACACGCCCGCCTTCGTCATAGCGAAACTTGATCTCTTCATCACCAGAGCCACGCAGGAACACCTGCTGGATTTTCGGATCAAGGTCCTTCCAGCGGGCGTTCTTGTTGAACCCATAATGCTTCGCGATAGCTTCGATCGTTTGCAAGAAGTAAGGCGATTTACCTTTGCGCCAAGGGGCCAGCGCCCCATCGGCGATTTTCAACGTCACATCGGGGACGACCAGTTGTTCGTCAAAAAACAGCTCCACCCCCAAGCCGTCGCAAGAGGGGCAAGCCCCGAATGGGGCGTTAAAAGAAAACAGGCGCGGCTCAATCTCGGGGATCGTAAAGCCACTTACAGGGCAGGCGAAATTTTCGGAAAACGTGATACGCTCAGGGGCGCCCTCTTTCGGGGCGGTCTCCAGCACGGTAATGCCATCGGCAAGGTCCAGGGCTGTGCGGAAACTATCCGCTAACCGGGTCTCCAAACCTTCCCGCACCACAATGCGGTCAACAACCACATCAATGTCATGGCGGAATTTCTTGTCCAGGGTCGGCGGTTCGTCCAGATCATAGAACTCGCCGTCTACCTTCACCCGCTGAAATCCCTGCTTGCGCAGTTCCAGAAATTCCTTGCGATATTCACCCTTACGGTCGCGGATGATGGGGGCAAGCAGATAGCCGCGCGTCCCCTCCTCCATCGTCATCACGCGATCAACCATATCCTGTACCTGCTGCGCCTCAATCGGCAGACCCGTGGTTGGTGAATAGGGCGTGCCGGCGCGTGCAAACAGCAGACGCAGATAATCGTAAATCTCTGTAATTGTGCCAACGGTTGACCGGGGGTTTTTTGATGTCGTTTTCTGTTCAATCGAAATCGCCGGGGACAGGCCGCTGATGTGGTCGACATCCGGCTTTTCCATCATATCCAGAAACTGGCGGGCATAGGCAGAAAGTGATTCAACATAGCGCCGCTGCCCTTCGGCATAGATCGTGTCAAAGGCCAATGACGACTTGCCCGAGCCCGAAAGCCCGGTGATGACCACAAGCTGATCACGCGGGATATCCACGTCGATATTTTTCAGATTATGCTCGCGCGCACCGCGCACTTCGATGTTCTTCAGCTCAGCCATTCTGACCCCCAGGGACAACAGATCTACCAGATAGCAGCACGATCTGCATCTGCCACCCCAAATATAGAACAATCAGCGAACATATGCAAAATATTCGTCACGAAAAAACCCGCCTTTGGAAAAGGCGGGCTATTTCGTCGCGCTGTCGCAGTGACCTACATGTGGATCACGCGATCATATGCATCCAGGACGCTTTCATGCATCATCTCTGACAAAGTCGGGTGCGGGAAGACCGTGTTCATCAGATCTTCCTCGGTCGTTTCCAACTGGCGGCCGACCACGTAGCCCTGGATCAGTTCGGTGACTTCCGCACCCACCATATGGGCACCCAGCAGTTCACCCGTTTTGGCATCAAAAACCGTCTTGATCATGCCTTCAGGTTCGCCCAGTGCAATCGCCTTGCCGTTGCCGATAAACGGGAAACGGCCAACCTTAATGTCAAACCCAAGCTCCTTGGCTTTCGCTTCGGTATAGCCCACAGATGCCACCTGCGGATGGCAATAGGTGCAGCCTGCGATGGATTCCGGTTTTACGGGATGCGCATGTTTCCCAGCGATCAGGTCGGCGACCATAACGCCTTCGTGGCTGGCTTTGTGGGCAAGCCAAGGTGCACCGGCAATATCGCCAATTGCATAAAGCCCGTCCACACCGGTCCGGCAATATTCATCTGTGACAACATGCGTACGATCAACTTTAACACCGAGCGCTTCCAGGCCCAATCCTTCGACATTGCCCACGATCCCAACAGCGCTGATAACCGTGTCAAATTCCTGCTTCTCGACCTTCCCACCGGTCTCAATATGCGCGGTGACTTTGTCCTTGGCGCGGTCCAATTGTTTGACCATGGCCTTTTCCATGATCTTCATGCCCTGCTTCACGAACTGCTTCTTGGCAAAGGCAGAAATCTCGGCATCTTCAACGGGTAGGACACGGTCCATCACCTCGACCACGGTCGTCTCGCAGCCCAGTGTGTTGTAGAAGCTTGCGAATTCAATGCCAATCGCGCCAGAACCGATCACCAGCAGCTTCTTGGGCATCCGAGGCGGTTTCAGCGCATGTTTATAGGTCCATACCAGATCGCCATCAGCTTCAAGGCCTGGCAATTCGCGGGCGCGGGCACCGGTTGCGAGAACGATGTTCTTGGCTGTCAGTTCCTCGACACCTTTTTCACCCTTCACGCTAACCTTGCCTTTGGCAGGCAGGCTGGCCTCACCCATAATGACAGTGACCTTGTTCTTTTTGAGCAGGTGACCAACGCCGCCCGATAGCTGACCGGCAACATCGCGGCTGCGCTTGACCACTGCATCCAGGTCATAGTCGATACCGGTTGCCTTCAGGCCAAAATCCTTTGCGCGATGCATCAGGTGAAATACTTCCGAAGACCGGAGCATCGCTTTTGTTGGGATGCATCCCCAGTTCAGACAGATACCCCCCAGATGCTCGCGTTCGACCACCGCGACATTCATCCCAAGTTGCGCGCCACGAATGGCGGCGACATAGCCCCCCGGCCCGGCACCAATCACGATCAAGTCAAAATTCCTCGCAGCCATGCGGTCGCCCTCCAAATCAGATTTAGTTGAACACTAAACTACTTTGAAACGGACGACCAGCAACGCAAATGCATAGCTGCTAGTCGAAGGTGATCAGGTCGGCACCATCAGCAAGACGCCAGCAATCGCGACCGGCCTTCTTTGCATCATACAGTGCAACATCGGCCTGTTTGATCAGATCTTTCGGTTCGGTCCCGTGGGTAGGATAGACCGCAACACCGATTGACGCCGTGACCTTTGGCAAGTCGCCACCAATGTAGTCGACGCGGGTCTCTGCCACAGCGCGGCGCAACTCTTCGGCCATTGCCGTTGCACGCGTCCGATCCGCATTTGGTAGGATCACGCTGAATTCTTCGCCGCCGACACGGCAGGCGATAGCCCCTTCCACGTCAAGCTCTGTCATCCTTTGCGCAATTGCCTCCAGCACAACATCGCCCGCATCATGGCCATGTTCATCATTGAACTGTTTGAATTTGTCGGCATCCAAGGACAAAAGCGCGAAATTGCCCTGCCGCGATGCGGTTTGGGCAAGTTCACGCCGCAGCGCATTGAGAAAGAACCGCCTGTTATAAAGACCTGTCAACGGATCGCGGGTCGATTGATCCTGCAATTCGTCGCGCAGTTTCACATTGGCAATCGCCATTGAGATATGTTCGGCACAACGTTTGGTGAACACCTTTGTGTCAAGCACTTCGGGGTTTATGCCATCTTCCAGAAACTCGATATGGATCAGGCCAACCGTATCACCATGTGCCATAATGGGCAGACAAGTGAACATGTCTGGCGTTTCATCGGGGCCAAACGATTCCTTCACATGATCACAAACAAAACTCAGCGCGGTGGAATCAAAATTATAGTTTCGTCCGCGCCGCAGCGCCCAACAACTGTCTGGCGTGACATGCTCCGGCGCATCATCGCAGTGCCACGCACAAGCCAGATCCAGAACATCGCGCGAATTGGAATATATGAACAACTGCCCCCGCGTACCCGGCAAAACCTTTTCCATAAAGACAGTCACGATTTCATATAGTTCTCGCAACGACTTACACGATTGCAGCCATTCATCCATCTGCGACAACAACGAAACCTCGCGCTGGCGCGCGCGCTCGTCTTCCAGCACTTCGGTGGCCTTGCGCTGCGCTTCCTCCGCTTCGGCTTCGGCAATCGCAAGGGCCGCAAGCGCCTCGCGCTCCTCGGTCACATCTGACAGCGCCATGATATGACCGCCGCCCCTGACGGGGCGTACATTGGTCGACAACATCCGTTTCGACGACAGGTTGAAGTCAAATTGAAACGGACGGCCCAACGCAAAGAGCTCGAGATTCTCCTGCAGACGGGCGGAAGAAAACTCACCACGCTCGTAAGCCTGTTGCAAAAACTCTTCCATGGACGTGCCGGTACGCAAACTTGACCGCTGCATCTCCAAAAGGGTGACAGCCCGATGGTTAAACATCTGGCAGACACCGTCCTGCGACCAAATAATCACCCCTTGTTCAAGCGAATCCATGATCTGCATCGCCAGACCGCGATCAGTCGATACCCGCGTTCTGGTATCCTGCTCAGAACCCCGATCCTTTTCAGCATCAGGCCTGATATCATTCTCATGCCGCATTCAATGCTCCTCCGACGCAAGAGTGCATATGCCAGCAGGATCACAATAATCCCTTAACGGATCTCTTAAGTTTGCGTCAGGGCCGCCCCGCCCTGCACCGCCCGAATGGCAGCCCCATAGCCCCCCGCATCCAGAAATGCCTGTTCGGCAGGACGCGTTTTGCGGCCCAAGGCTTCATTACGATAAGGAAACCGGCCAAAATCGCGGATGACCTGCCGATGCGCACGGGCGTGATCGACATTGCTGTCACCATCAACGGGCATACGGGTATGTATCAGCCGAACCGCGCGGTCCTGATCGCACAGGTTTTCGGAATGCATCAGCGGCAGATAGAAAAACTGCCGGGCGGGTTCGTCGATTTTCATGTCCCAGTTACGGTCAATGGCCATCTTGGCGGCAGCCAAGGCGCATTTGTCGGTCGCAAATGCCTTGGCATCATCGCGGAACATGTTGCGCGGAAATTGATCCGTCAGGATAATGTAAGCCAATGTGCCAGATGGATAGGTCAGCCAAAGACCAAGCGATCCGTCATAGGCACGATGCCAAGCCTCTACGAATTTATCATGGATTTTGGTGTCAAAAACCGGATCGGATTTGTACCAATCGGATGGGTTACACTCATCCAGCCAGAAGGCCAGAACATCATCTGCGGTTACCACAGCACCACACTCCTAACTCGCCCGTGCCCCCAAGTTCAGCGAAACAGGAAAACACTTGCATGACAAGGCTTTCCTGCGTCTTCATGATCACTTGATCTTTCTATGTGTCACAGTGGTTGAGCAGCCTCTTCACTGGCCACCTCCTCTTCGGCATCAATATAGACCTCTTGCGCCACCTCGGCCACGATCGGGGTAGAGGATGCAGAGACGACTGCATAAGGCACAGTTTCGGTATCCATCTGGCTGCGACTGCGCTGGGTGGATCGGTACAGACCGTAAACCGCAACCGCCATCATCAGCACAGCAGTGAACAGCCAAAACCCGTTTGCGCCGATGAAATCCATCATCCAGCCAACGATCAACGGCCCCATGATTGCACCTAAGCCATTGATAAACAACAACCCACCAGAAGCGGCCGCCATATCCTCCCGCTCCAGATAGTCATTGGTGTACGCAATCAACAGCGCATACAATGGGTTGGACGTCCCGCCAACAATCGCCCCGCTCACAAGGATCAGCGTATAGTTACCGGGCACCAGAAAGGCGATCAGCGAACCAAGCCCACCCAGCATCGACACCCAGATAATCAAAAGCCGTCGGTCCATCCGATCGGACAACCAGCCGATAGGATATTGCAGCACCAAGGCCGCGACATAAATCGATGACACAAATAGCGAAATCTCGCCGACCGTCAGCCCGACACGATTGCCATAAACCGCCGACATCCCGAATTGCGCCGCGAACACGCCGCCCAGCATGAACATACCCACGCATGCCAAAGGTGACGCGGCGATGACCTCTTTGATGGTCATCGGTTTGGTGGACGCAAAGGCCGGCGTTGGTTTGACCGATAGCAGGATCGGCGCAAAGGCCAGCGATACCAGCACCGACGGAATGATGAACAGCGCATAGCCTGATATGTCGCCCTGGCTCAAGATATATTGAGCAAAGACGATCCCGGCCATCTGCACGATCATATAAAGCGACAGCGCCTTGCCCCGGGTTTCATTCTCGGATGCGTCATTCAACCAGCTTTCTGCGGTCACATAAACCCCGCAAAAGCAAAAACCGATGACAACGCGCCCAATGGTCCAGGCCCAAGGGTCAACCAGAACCGGGTACAGGATCAACACCGCCGAAATGGTCGAACCAAGGGCCGCAAAGACACGCACATGGCCGACCCGCCGGATAAGCTCGGGCGTGTAGCGCGAACTGAACAGAAATCCGATGAAGTAACCCGACATCACGATCGACAGGCTCAGCGTGCTGAACCCCTCAACCTCGCCACGCAGACCCAGCAACGTGCCTTGCAGGCCATTGCCGATCATCAGCATGAACATGCCCAGAAATAGGGCCCAAGAGCTGGCAAAAACCTGAAACATTCCGCGCCCTTTCTTTGGCTGCAAGAACCGCCCTATCACACGATTCTCTTACCAAATCATCACAGGAAAACGACACGGTCGCGCCTGTTCGCGCCTCTGATGTCGCGGCAGGGATATTGGCCGGAAATCAGGGGAGCAAAAGCGAACTGTCGCCGTAGGAAAAGAACCTGTATTCCTGTGCAATCGCATGCGCGTAAATCTCGCGGATCGTCTCCACCCCCATCAAGGCCGAAACCAGCATCATGAGTGTGGATTTTGGCAGATGAAAGTTCGTCATCAGCCCGTCGGCAATCTGAAAGGCAAAGCCGGGCGTGATGAAAATATCTGTGGGACCGCGCCATGGCTGTATCTGGCCATCTTTGGCCGCACTTTCGATCAGACGCAGCGCCGTTGTGCCTACGGGGATGATACGGCCACCGGCGGCCTTGGTCGCGTTGATTTCCGTTGCCGCCTCTGGCGTGACCTCGCCCCATTCCGCGTGCATTTTATGGGTGCTGATGTCATCTACCTTCACTGGCAAAAACGTCCCCGCCCCGACATGCAAGGTGACATGGGTGAACTGGACGCCGCGCGCCTTCAACGCAGCCAGCAGCGGTCCGTCAAAATGCAACGACGCCGTGGGGGCTGCCACCGCACCTGACCTGCGCGCCCAATAAGTTTGATAGTCATCCTTATCCGCTGCATCCGCCGGACGCTTGGCTGCGATGTATGGTGGCAACGGCATCGCCCCGACTTCTGCCAAGGCGGCATCAAAATCATCGCCTGCCAGATTGAACTTCAGGCGAGCTTGTCCATCCATCCGCCCTGTCATCTCCGCAGACAACACATCGGAAAACACCACCACCTCGCCATCACGCAACTTTTTCAACGGCTTCACCAACGCCGTCCAATTGCCATCGGCTTGGGGTTCAAGCAGGGTCACCTCAATCCGGGCGCTGGTTTGGCCCGCCTCACCGGCGCGGTGGCGCAGACCTGACAGGCGGGCGGGAATGACCTTGGTATCATTCAGGATCAGACGATCACCGGGTCGCAGAATGCCTGGCAGTTCATTCACGATACGATCCGCGATCCCGCCCGCCTCAGCCAGCAACAGCCGGGCGGATGACCGCGGGCGCGCAGGCCGCGTCGCGATCAACCGGTCCGGCAGATCAAAGTCAAACGCGCTTAGTTTCATTGGCCAAGCACCGGCGGCGGCCTGCGGAAAATCTCACGAAACATGCCCGGTGTCAGGGCCGATAGCGGGTTGACCGTCACCAGTGGTGCATCCGCCGTACCACCAATATTGAAATTGAAGCCAATCAGCCCTTCACCCCGGCGGGTCAAGATCGAGCCGATACTGTTAACAAGGTAAAAAGGTGACACAACGCCCTGCAAATCAAGTTGTTTATTGGCCAGCGTGTAGATGCCATCCACCGAAATGCCAAGCCCCGGACCCACCGCGCTGGACTGCGCAATCGTCACCTGTTGCGGGCTGAGGCGGAACCGCGCATCCACCGCATCAAAGGACAGGCCCTGCCCGTCCAACTGCTGCAACAAACCAACAACGCTGATCGCATCCAGCAGGGCAGCCATAGCCGGCGCATCACGCAGGCGAATGTCACGCACAGCCAGGGTGCCGTCGAACGTGCCCGACCCAGCCGCAGGCAACAGGGTCAGATCAAGCGTGCCACCCACACCGCCGCGCATGAAACCAGCGGCACGGGCGACCCCGCCAGCATCATCGCTGCGAATACGCACGGCAGAGCGGCCATCGCGCGGCGCCACTGCGCCCTGCACACTGGCCCCGCCATTTACCGACGCGCGGAACTGGCCAGAAAAACCGTCATTGCTGTTGAAATCACCAGAGAACCCGGTCAGCGCGATGCCCTGCACCACTTGCAACCGGTCAAGGGCGATGGACAGTGGGCCACCCTGGCCGCCGCTTGCGCCAAACTGCGCGCGGCGCAGATCGACACGGCCTCCCTTGATCTCAACCGCAATCGGGTTTCCTGCCCCGCGCCCACGCAATGTGATCGGCACGTCCAACCAGTCGCCGACGCTGATCCGACTGAATGCCGCCACGTCCAATTGCCCACCTGGCGTCAGTGAAATCTGTCCTTGCGCCCGCAAGCCGCCACCTAGGATGGAAAGACTGGATATCTGGGGAACCGCACCCAGCGTCCCCTCTAAGACCAATTCGCCCGCTGAATTTGGGGATTTGGACCAACCGACCGCAGGCAGTGCCAGCTGAACACCGCGCAGATCAGATGTCAGACGCAATCGCGGCGGTGTTCCCTCTTGCAGGTCAATCGACAGATCAGCCCGCCCGCGCCCACCAACCATTCCAGGTGGTAATGTAATCCCAAACTCATCAAGAAACCGCTGTGACAGCTCCACATCGCCGCGCAGCTGGCTTTGTCCAGCCAGCGCATTATTAAATGCCTTGGTCCAGGTGATATTGGTTGGCACCGCACCAACCCGGATGGGGCCTGCCAGCGTAATCCCATCTGGATTTGCGGTAACCCGGATGTTTGATGCCGCGATCTGACGGTCCGGGATCAATATGTCACTCCGCACACTAGTCAAATCGGCACCGATATCAAATGCGATTTCATCAGGGGCGATGCGAGGCTGTAGCGGGAACGCAATCTCGCCCGCCAGCTTTGCGCGCCCATCCAGCAACGTAACCGGCAAATTGGCCTTGTCGATAAAACCAAAAGGGGGCTGGTTCAGAACAGACATGATGGCGGTCGCCGTGCTTGCAATGCGCAGATCAAGCACAGCCTGCGGGGCGGCCCCGCCTAGTCGGGGGATCATAAAGCTGGTGCCGGCAAGCTGCATCAACCCGCCCTGCGGCGGCGTTGCATGGCCGGCATCAAGGCTGACAGACAGCGCGTTATCATAGATTGTCAGGGTTCCCGCACTGGCGGTTATGGGCGGCATGTGGCGAAGGTACCGGATCTCGGACCCCGCAAATTCGAACTCTGCGGCAAACTGGTTTGGCGCGTCCGGCGCAATACGTAACGCCGCCTCTGCATCAAACAGCAGCCCCCCCGTCAGGTTGTTACTGACCCAGCGACGCGTTCCAGGCTTCACGCTGGCAGGCCAAAAGCGAACAACACGCTCGGGCGCGATCTGATTGATCGCGGCGTCGACGGCCACCTGCCACCCCGTATCAGTTGCCCGCACATCACCTTTGGCGGTCATCCGGGTTTCACCGTCAATCACCACCGCTTGGCCTATCTCGACCGAAAAAGGGGCGAAGCGGAGACGAAAGTCGACCGCCGCCTGTTCAAGCATCAGTGGCTTTTCATAGACTGCGGCAGGATTCATGCTGATATCCAACAACTGAAACTGACCCAGCAACGCCTGCGGCAGGCCGTCGCGAATTTCGCGCAAATATGCATCGCCAATGGCCGTCAACTGTCCCCATTCTGTTTCCAATGCGATCTGGCTGAATGAAATGCGGTCGCGGGCCGGATCATAGGTCAGGTAAGCCTTCGCCGCTTCAAAACTGACGGGATTAGTCGCCGGATTAGGCTGCAAGACGCCACGCCCGATCGACAACGTGGCGTTCAACGGGCCCAATGCGCCTTCTTCGTCCAAGGTCGTACGTAACGCAGCCGATAAAGGTGCATCGACATCGGCAAGCCACGTCAAACCCGCGGATTGCGCCGCGATGTCACTGGCAATCGCATCATCAATATTCAGGGCAATCTGCGCGGTACGACTGCCACGCGGGCTGGTATAGGACAGGTTGACAGATGTGACGTCAGCACGACCGGATAGCAACGCGAAGTTACCGCGCAACGCCGTTTCGCCACCCCGCAAGTCAAGCGCGACAGTACCGCCATCCACGATCCAGCTACGCCCGGCACGGGCATCGTCGAAATTCACAACCAGACCATCGGCCTGCACTGTTTCCAACGCCTCCAACGGCGGTTGCTCAAAAAAACTGTCCGCCTGATCCAACAACTCAGGCAAGGATCGGGCCTGTTGGACGGTCTGTGCGTCGCGCTCAAAAGCGACAGCAACCGATCCGTCCGTCGCGCGGCGCAAATTCAACTGCGCACCGGTCAAGCGGATCTCCTGCATAAGGACCTCTTGTTTCAGGATCAGCCCACGGGGCGACATCAACCCTTCGGCAACAGGGATACGCGCCAGCAGCGCATCATCAGCATCACGCAATGCGACATCGTGCAAACGGATCGTCGGGTGCAGATCGCGGGCGATGAACAGCGAAATTGCACCAAACTGTAAGTCACCGCCGTTCAGTAGCTCTGCCGCCCGCGCCTCGACCCGGTTCACGATCCAACTGGGTGCGGTGATGTCACGCTCGATCAGCATGAAAGCAGCAACAGCCGCAAAGACGACAGGGGTCAGGCAAATGATCCACGCCGCACGCAGCCAGAACAGCCAGCGACGGCGCGGCAGTCTTGACGGCTCATCTTGCGACGCCTCCGGTTCTGGCGTTTTTGTTTTCACTGGCTCTGTCACGCAGGTCCCACCACTTGGCCCCCTTTATCTTTGCGCGTGTCGGGCTAAAACGAAACCGGTAAAGTGCAAATCTGCAAAAGGATGCCCAGATGACAAATCCAACCGTCGGCGACACTGCGCCCGATATCAGCCTGCCCCGCGATGGCGGCGATCAGGTGAACCTGTCAGATTTCAGCGGTAAGAATGTTGTGGTCTATTTCTATCCCCGCGACGACACATCAGGCTGCACGAAAGAGGCGATTGGGTTTACCGAAAACCTGGACGCCTTTGATGCGCTGAATACCGTCATCCTTGGGGTCTCAAAGGATAGTGTGAAAAAGCATGACAAATTTGCCGCCAAACATGACCTGAAAGTCGCGCTGTTGTCGGATGAAGATGGCGACGTCTGTGAACGCTACAGCGTCTGGGTCGAAAAACAGATGTATGGCAAAACCTATATGGGTATCGAGCGGGCGACCTTCCTGATTGGGGCCGATGGCAAGATCGCGCAGGTCTGGCGCAAGGTGAAAGTCCCCGGTCACGTGGAGGCTGTGCTAGAGGCGGTGCGCAGTCTGTGACCCTTGCAGAGATGGCCGTGGCGGTCCTGAGCACCGCCGAAGGGCGGAAAAAGACAGCGCTGTCGCGGAAATACGCGGCACAATGGCAGGCGGCACGCAAAAAAGGCAAGGCAGTTAAAATCGGGCATGCCGCACCGCCCCTGCGTCCCGCTCGCCCCGAAAAACCCGAATTGCGGAACCCGCGCGACGTGCCCCACCGCAAACCGGGGACAGAGGCGGGACGGATCGCCCTTTTGCATGCGGTCGCGCATATCGAACTGAACGCCGTTGATCTGCATTGGGACATCATCGCCCGGTTCACCGACACGACATTGCCGCTGGGATTCTACGATGACTGGGTCAAGGCTGCGGATGAAGAATCAAAACATTTCAATCTGATGTGTGACTGTCTTGAAGCATTAGACAGCCACTATGGGGCGCTGCCCGCACATGCGGGCATGTGGCGCGCGGCGGAAGATACCATTGACGATCTGATGGGGCGGCTGGCCGTCGTCCCGATGGTGTTGGAGGCGCGCGGGCTGGATGTGACGCCCGGAATGATCAAGATCTTCCAACAGGCCAAACTGAGTGATGCCGTCGCCGCACTTGAGGTGATCTATGCAGAAGAGGTGCATCATGTAGCCTATGGGTCAAAATGGTTCCACTTCTTATGCGGTCGCCATGACCTTGACCCGACCGGCGTGTTTCATGATCTGGTCCGAAAATACTTCCACGGCAACCTAAAGCCCCCATTCAACGAAGAAAAACGGGCCGAGGCCGGGATTCCACCTGATTTTTACTGGCCCCTGGCAGGGACAACTGCGGGCTGATGGTAAAAAAGATCGGCGGAAGCCCGCGCATACGGCGGAAGATGGTCACATGGTCAATAATTGGATGTAAAAATGTTGCAGCAACGCCCCTGTCTGTCTAACAGAGTGGGGATATCCGGCGGGGGACCGGTAAGCGACTGATAAGGATGGGACGGGACACGCATCGTGCGATCACGACTAGCTAAAAATATTCATGGCGTGCTTGAGCGCTTTTTTCCGGAAAAACGGCTCTTCCTGCGCTCTGAAACAGAGACGCGGTTCATTCGGCTGAAACCGGAAACACAGCTGGTCGCCTGGACGGGCTGCATCGTGGTTGTGGCATGGACAATCGTCGCAACGGCAATCCTTTTGATGGACAGTATTGGCGCCGGCAACTTTCGGGCACAGGCGCAGCGCGATCAACTGACATACGAACAGCGGCTGAACGCGCTATCAAGCGAACGCGATGCGCGCGCTGGCGAGGCGGTTGCGGCACAAGAACGGTTCACCTCTGCCCTGCAACAGATTTCGATCATGCAGTCCGAACTTTTGGCGACCGAAGAAAAGCGCCGCGAGTTGGAAACCGGTTTGGAAGTCGTGCAAGCCACGCTGCGTGACACGATGAAAGCCCGCGAGGATGCACGCGCGCAACTGGCCAACCTCGCTGCTGAAACCGAAGACACCGATGTCGCGGCGATCAGCAAGGATGCTGTCGGCACCGTCGATCTGCTTGCCAATGCATTGGCCGAAACAGCGGCCGAGCGGGACATGATCGCAGCAGATGCCGAATTTGCCATCGGCCACGCGCAGGACATGGAGCTGGAGTTGCGGCTGCTGCAAGAACGCAATGATCAGATTTTCCGGCAGTTGGAAGAGGCGATGCTGGTTTCGGTCGAGCCGCTGGATGAAATGTTCCGCGCCGCAGGCATGAACCCCGAAAGCCTGATCAATCAAGTGCGCCGCGGCTATTCCGGCACCGGTGGGCCACTGACGCCACTGCAGTTCTCGACACGCGGCGGCACACCCGATCCCGATGCAGAACGGGCCAATGGCATCCTGTCATCCATGGACCGGATCAATCTATATCGGATCGCAGCCGAAAAGGCGCCGTTCACCATCCCTGTCAAATCCAACTTCCGGTTTACCTCCGGCTTTGGGCAGCGTTGGGGGCGGCTGCATGCGGGCACCGACTTTGCTGGCCCGATTGGCACACCGATCTATGCGACAGCCGATGGGGTTGTCACACATGCAGGCTGGTCGTCGGGTTACGGCAGGCTGATCAAGATCCGTCACGAGTTCGGAATTGAGACAAGATACGCACACTTGAATTCTATGGATGTCACAGTCGGACAAAGAGTCTCGCGTGACGAACGAATTGGTGCTATGGGCAATTCCGGACGGTCAACAGGACCACACCTACACTATGAAGTTCGCGTTGGGGGCGAGCCAGTCAACCCAATGATATACATAAGAGCGGGACAAGATGTTTTCTAAATCCAAAATCAACGAACCTGGCCCTAAAGCGGCCGATAATGCAAAAAATGCAGATGCTGCCAAAACAGCGCCTGCCAAACCTGGTGCGCCAACTGCCAAGCCACCTGCATCAGTTCTGTCTGCCGATCTGCTGATCACCGGCAATATCAAGACGACCGGCGACGTGAATATCGAAGGTCAGGTCGAAGGTGATGTGCGTGCGCATCTTCTCACTGTCGGCGAAGGCGCCACTGTGAAAGGTGAGGTTGTTGCAGATGATGTTGTCGTCAATGGCCGCGTTGTTGGCCGGGTCCGTGGCCTGAAGGTCCGCCTGACATCCACGGCACGCGTCGAAGGTGATATCATCCACAAGACAATCGCCATCGAATCCGGCGCGCATTTCGAAGGCTCCGTGCAGCGGCAGGACGATCCGCTGGCCACTGGCGCCAAGAAGATGCCAACTGCAGCAGCACCCGGCGAAGCGCCAAAATCCTAAGGGCGGCACTATTCCTGATAACGAAGAGGGCTCCGCACGGGGCCCTTTTTCATTTCTGATCTACGCGGCACATGCCCTGTGTCCCTTTGTCGGCTTACCTCGCGATATCGCGCATCACTTTTCGCGTTGGGACCACATGAGGTGCAGCGCATAAGTAACTCAAGTTCCTGCGCGAAATGCCTACCTCTTAATTTCTAGGTCTCCGGCTGCTACGCCATTTGTGCGAGCGGATCAAAGATCGGTCCGGCGTCACCCGCGTCATCATGAACCCAGCACATAGGCACGGCAACACACAAAGCCGCGTGGCTGAATGGCAAGATTTTGCCGAAAGATCGCAATCCTTTTTTTGACACAATTTGGCCCCAGCGGGCGGGTAGCCGGGACTTCGGCGACGGCTTTGGCCACGAGGCGGGACAAATGGGGACGACGTGATGTGTATAATGTGTGGCTGCGCGGCATGTGGTGCAGATGAAATCCTTGATACAGGCTCTGCAGAATTCAATCTCAACGAGACGAGACCGTCCGGTGGTGGCGTTGCGAACATGAAATGGGGCAACACTATTCGCGGTACGCAAAGCGGTGAAGTAACATGGTCAATGAATCTCGCTGGGCTTCAAACGGTTGCAGGCTTCAGCCTATCAGTATTTGAGGATGCCGTTTTTGAAGCATTCGACGCATGGGCCGCTATCGCAGGGCTGAACTTCCGATTTGTGTCAGGTTTTGGCACCGCCGATATCAATGTGAACGTCGCACCACTAAGTGGAAGCACGGTTGGTATCGCCCGATACAGCTTCTCTGGAAGAGATTCCAACAACAGCGGTTTGGTTGAACTGTTGGGGGCGAATATTTCAATGGATCAGAACGAAACGTGGCGACCAGAAGCAAATGATGGTTCGATCAGCTTCGTTCAGGTCCTCATGCACGAGATTGGTCATTCGATTGGTCTGAACCACTTTAACGTTTCCGACTCCATCATGCACGCCACCGCAAATTTCGGCTCACAAAAATTGGGTGATGATGACATCGCAGGCATTCAAAACCTGTATGGCGGCCGTCGTTGGGACAACACTGGCGAAGACGTGAATTTCAAACATATTGGGGTGGCGCAAACCGCCTTTGCCAAAGGCGGCAACGACGATTTGGACGGCACGGCGCTTGGCGATAGCTTCTATGGCGGCGCAGGTAATGATGACCTAAACGGCCAGGCGGGCAACGACCTGTTGGTTGACACGCGCGGGAACAATTCTCTGTCCGGCGGCGCGGGCAACGACACAATCATCGGCGGTGGTGGCACGCTGAATGCGCAAGGCGGCTCTGGCAACGACACGCTGATTGGCGGAATCGGTAACGATGTGCTGAATGGCGGTGCCGGAAACGACACATTGCGTGGCGATCCGTCGGGCAGCTTTATCGCAGGCAATGACAGATTGATCGCTGGTTCCGGGAATGACGTTTTAGAAGGCGGCGGCGGTTCCGATACATTCGTCTTTGACCGTACCAATGGCGACAATCGGATTCTGGATTTTGAAGTAGGCGTTGATGTGATCGACCTTCAAGGTTTCTCCGTCGGCCAAGGGAACTTGCGAAGTTCTGGCGGTGACACGATCTTCTCCTACAGCCAGAACGGCATTGATTTCTCGATCACGATCGAAAACGTGACAGTGACTGAAACGGATTTCATGTAATGTCTAAAACCCTCCTTCAGTACATGTCTTGCGTGGTGATTGCGCTAACTCTGGCAGCCTGTGGCGGCGGCGGCGGTGATAGCAGTGGTGGTAGCGGCGGGGGTACGCAACCACCGGCCGATCCCCCTATTGAGATCGTGGACCCGGACTATGACGAACTTAGTGATCGTACAGCCGGGGGCGTGGGCGGCATGGCCTATGTGGTGTTGAATGGGCAAACACCAACCAGCAGCGATGCGGTCAGCATCACATATAATAGCGGCGCCATCGCGGGCGGTCTCTTGAACGGGACTGACCTCGACAATGCTGAATACACCAACCCGGCGAATGGTGAGTTTTCCCGCATTGTGCGGATCAGCGGCGACAACGTCTTTGGTGCTGTCGGGCTTGATGTCCAGAACGGTGATTTACCGACAACAGGCAGCACCACCTACAATCAAGGCTGGGTCGGCATGACCGCTATCGTCGAGACCGGCACATATGTGCTTGAAGGCAATGCAGAATTCACCGCCAACTGGGATGATGGCAACGTGAATGGGCGGTTCTATAACCTGGATGGCAAATTCAACAACGCCAATGTCGGCAATCAGGGCACAATCACTTTGACCGGCGCGACCATCGCCAGCGACAACTTCTCCGGTGGTCAGGTCTCAGGGACAGGCATCTTTGCCCCGCTGGATGGATCAAGCTCCACTTCGGGCACCAGCGGCACCTTCTTCGGCCCCGACGCTGATGAAGTGGGCGGAGTGCTGTCAATCGATGACAGCGATGAGGATATTCGCGTCCTGGGCGCGTTTCAGGCGGACTAAGTATCTTTCACAACGGTATTCGGTCGCAAGCCTCGCATTTGCGTTCGACCGGCGCGAGATGTCAGCCCCAAGTGGTAATTGATGGCTCAACCATGGCCAATGGCCCGCCGATACAGATGCCATGTCGCATGGCCCAGAACCGGCAGCACAACCATCAACCCCAGAAACCAGGGCAAAAGTGCAACCAATGTCAGCGCGGCAATGATAAAGGCCCAGAGAAGCATGACCAAAAGGTTCTCGCGTACCGTGGCAAGGCTGATCAGCATCGCGGTCACAAAATCCACCTCACGATCCAGCACGAGGGGCAAGCTGACAACGGTCAGTGAAAACAAGAGGAAGGCAAGCACAGCACCAATCGCCAATTCAACGCCGATCATCGTCAGCCCATTCGCCGTGAAAAACACATCCCAGCTTTCCGACACGTTCGTCATCGTCGAAAGCCCCATGAACAGGGCAAAAACCATATGGGCCAGAAAGGTCCAGAACAGGAAATAGATGACGATAATCGCCCCAAGCCAAGGCAATTGGCGCGTGCGTTCCTGCCAGACAATCGCCAGCACTTCCGCCCATCGCAGCGGCTGATCCTGCTCCATCCGGCGGCTGACCTCGTAAAGACCCGCAGCGGCAAACGGCGCGATCAGTGGAAAACCCAAAGAGGTGGCCAATGTCCAGCTGACATGACCCGCACCCAACCAGATCAGAAAGAAGCCACCCAGAACATAGACGGCGCTGAAGAACAGACCAAATTGCGGGGCCTTGCCAAAATCACGCGCACCCGCCCGCAACGCCGCCCACAAATCCGCGAAATGCAGCGATTGCACCGCTGGTTTTGCCGCCTCAACCGCCAATGCCATGCCACGCCTCCCCCAATTGCAGAACGCCCATATCATCGCCCCTGCGACCAATGATTTGCAAGCCCATTGGACGATTACCATTGATTGGGACAGCCAATGCAGGCAAGCCGATTAGACTGGCAGGGATCACAACCTCCATCCAGCGGTGATAGGTATCCATCGCAACGCCACCGATCTCTTGCGGCCAATGCCAGTCAACCGGAAAGGGCCAGCATTGCGCCGTGGGCAGGGCAATTGCATCGTACTCGTCAAACATCGCATGCGCGGCGCGATACCAATCCGAACGGATCAGGCTGGCCTTTTGAATATCAGCCCCTGACAAGGCCCTGCCACGCGCAACCTCCCAGATCGCTTCGGGCTTCAACCGCGCGCGCTGGTCGGGTTGATCATAGACCGGGCCCAAGCCCGCCGCGACAGCCCAGGATCGCAACGTGATCCATGCTTGCCAGATATCGTCTGCCACGAACGCAGGTGTAACCTCCTCCACAACACATCCCGCCTGCGCGAAAGTCGCCACAGCCGCCGCAGCCTGATCCAGCACACCCTCCTCCATCGGATAGGCACCGCCCCAATCGCCCAACCAGGCGATCCGGCGACCGGTGACATCGGCCGGCAAACCGGCGCGGTAATCCTCCTGCAGCAACCCAAATGGCTGACGCGGGTCCCTGCCCGCCTGCACGCCCAGCAACAGGGCAATATCCTGCGGTGACCGGGCCATCGGACCGTTTGTCGACAGCTGATGCAAAAACATGTCGCCGGTAGGCTCTGACGGAACGCGGCCCCATGTGGGTCGCATGCCATAGACACCATTCCAACCCGCAGGATTACGCAGGCTGCCCATCATGTCCGAGCCGTCAGCCAAACACACCATGCCCGTGGCCAGCGCCACCGCAGCGCCACCGGATGACCCACCCGCCGAATGCCCCGGCATCAGCGCATTCTGGGTCGCCCCAAAAACCGGGTTAAACGTGTGGCTGCCCAACCCAAATTCGGGCGTATTGGTCTTGCCGATGATAATCGCACCGGCATCCTGCATCCGCTGGACCATGATATCGCTGCGTCCGGCAACCTCACCTGCGAACAAGGGCGACCCTTGCGAGGTCGGCAGGCCTGCTGCATTGGCTAAATCTTTGACCGCAATCGGAATACCATGCAGCACGCCCTTGGCGGGAACCAGATCGGCGGCATGGGCCTCAGCCATCAAATCCTGTTCAGGGCGCAGCGACACGATGGCATTCACATCCGGGTTAACCGCCGCAATGCGATCCAGCGTCTGACGCATCAATTCCGTTGCCGTCACCTGCCCCGCCGCAATCGCAGCAGACAATCGGCAGGCATCCCAATCCAGTAAATCACTCATACCGCAGTCAAACGCGGCACGGTGGGATTGGCAAGGTTACTCCGCGTTCGCCTCTGCCCGGCTCTTGCCGGATACATCCATGGCCAACGTGGCCGCCATCAACCCATCCAGATCACCATCCAGCACGCCCTTGGTGTCGGACGTCTCAAAATTGGTGCGCAGGTCCTTGACCATCTGATAGGGCTGCAAAACATATGACCGGATCTGGTTGCCCCAACCCGCATCGCCAGCACTTTCATGGGCCTCGTTGACCAGGGCCGACCGTTTATCCAACTCAATCTGATAAAGCCGGGATTTCAACGCCTTCATGGCAATGTCACGGTTCTGGTGTTGGGATTTCTCGGAACTGGTCACCACGATCCCGGTGGGATTGTGGGTAATCCGCACAGCAGAGTCGGTGGTGTTAACGTGCTGCCCCCCGGCCCCGGACGACCGGTAGGTATCAATACGAATATCGGACGGGTTCACCTCAATCTCGATATTGTCATCGACCACCGGATAGACCTTCACAGAGGTGAAAGAGGTATGGCGCTTGGCGGCGCTGTCAAAAGGCGAAATTCGGACGAGGCGATGCACACCGCTTTCCGATTTCAGCCAGCCATAGGCATTGTGCCCGCTGATCTTGTAACTGGCCGATTTGATGCCAGCCTCATCGCCCGACTGCTCGGCCTGCAATTCAACCTTATAGCCCTTCTTTTCAGCCCAGCGGACATACATCCGGGCCAGCATATTGGCCCAGTCACAGGATTCAGTGCCACCGGCACCGGCGTTGATCTCAAGGAACGTGTCATTGCCGTCAGCCTCACCATCAAGCAACGCCTCCAGCTCTTTCTTGGCGGCTTTCGCTTGCAGCTTCACCACAGCGGCCTCGGCCTCGGCCACAACTTCAGTGTCCTCTTCCATCTCGCCCAACTCGATCAACTCGATATTGTCGGTCAACTCCTGATGAATGCCGTCGTAATTGGCCATGGCGTCAACCAGCAACTGACGGTCGCGCATCAACTTTTGGGCGGCTTCGGGATCATCCCACAAGGTCGGGTCCTCAACCCTTGCGTTGAACTCCTCCAACCGATGCGGGGCTGTTTCACGGTCCATCCGCTGGGCCAGCAGGTCCAGCGATTTTTCAATCGCCTCAACAGCATTCTGTATTTCTGCGCGCATCTGAACCGGCCTTTGGTGTTGTCTTCAAAGCGTGGTGATAACGCGGGTTGGAACCCGCAGCAAGCACAGGACGATCAGTAAAGACCGCCTGTCGACAACGTACCAAATGTGGCTTTCGGACCTACCGTCGCGGTCTGGCCGGTGGATGTGGTCACCTGACGGCCCTGACGGGGCACATCGTCAAACAATGGCAGGTCTGCGGCCATAGCAAAACCACCATCAAACATGATCCCAAACAGCGGCTCTTCGCCGGGGCGGAAACATTCGGCAATCACATTGTCACCCGAAACGCCATCCGGCAGACGGGCACCGCTGAACCGATCAATATTGATGAACTGGCAATCGGCAGGCACGCTGAACTTGCTGCCGCCGAACTTTTCAATCGCGTCCGACATAAACCGGTTAAAGACAGGGCCACAGATGCCGCCACCCGATGCGCCCCGGCCCAGTGAGCGGGGCGTGTCATGGCCGATATAGCAACCCGCCACGATATTGGATGAAAAGCCGACGAACCAAACGTCCTTTGCATCATTGGTTGTACCCGTCTTACCCGCAATAGGGACCGGCAGATTGATGGCGCCACTGGCCGTACCGCGGTCGACGACGCCCTGCATCATTGATGTCAGCTGATAGGCGGTGATTTCATTCATCACCCGATCCCGGTTGGACTGGATGCGCGGGGCCTGCCCAGCAGGCAGGTTGGGGTTGGCACAGTCTTCACATGTCCGCTGATCATGGCGGTAAACCGTGTTGCCGTACCGGTCCTGCACCCGGTCAACCAGCGTGGGTTCGACCCGCTCACCACCATTGGCAAACATCGCATAAGCCGCCACCATCTTGAACAACGTCGTCTCATCCGAGCCGAGCGAGGCGGCAAGCACCCGGTTCATATCATTGTAAACACCGAATTTTTCGGCATAGCGACCAACGGTATCAATCCCGATTTCCTGTGCCAGACGAATGGTCATCAGGTTCCGCGAACGCTCAATCCCTGTGCGCAACGGGGTTGGACCATAGAACTGGTTCGATGCGTTCTTGGGACGCCATGTGCCTTGCGGCGTGTTGATCTCAATCGGGGCGTCCACAACAATCGTCGCTGGGGAATAGCCGCTATCCAATGCAGCCGCATAAACGAACGGTTTGAACGATGACCCTGGCTGGCGACGCGCCTGTGTGGCGCGGTTAAACACCGAATCCTCATAACTGAAACCGCCCTGCATCGCGATCACACGGCCAGTATTGACGTCCATCGCCATGAACCCGCCCTGCACTTCCGGCACCTGGCGCAACGACCAACGGATGAAGGCACCATCACTGTCCTGCGTCATCTTGCGGACATGGACCACATCGCCGGGCGTATAGTTTTCAAAGAAGTCACCGCGCATCCATTGGATATCCTCACGCGGCACGACAAATGGCTCTTCCTCGGTTTCCAACAAGCCCTCGATGCCGAGGCGAAGCTGATTTTCCTGAACCTCAAGCACAACAGCGGGATACCATTTGTTTTCCAAAACGATGTCGCGCGGCACATCAACCGCCCGCAATGCCGCGCGCCATTCAGGTTCGGTGGCCAATAGCTCTGCGGCGATGGTTTTGCCGGTCCCGCGCCAGATGGACGTGCCGCGATCGAACTCCTCCAACGCGCGCTGCAATGATGCGCGGGCCGATACCTGTAACTCCGGGTCCACAGTGGCCCGGATCGACAGACCGCCGGAAAAGAACTCTTCCTCGCCAAAGTTCTGGCTTAGCTGGCGACGGATTTCATCGGTAAAGTAATCACGCGGCGGCAGGTTTTCGCGGAAACTCGCATAATCACCTCCCTGCACAGACAAAAGCGGCGCTTCGCTTTCCGCCTGATAGGTCGCCTGATCGATATAGCCGTTCTGATACATCAGACGCAGCGTATTGTTACGCCAGAACAAGGCAATATCACGGTCACGCACCGGATGACGGTTGCTGGGCGATTTCGGCAAGGAGGCGAGATAGGCAGCCTCACCGGGGCTCAGCGCGGTAAGTGGTTTGTTGAAATAGGTCAGCGCCGCAGCGGTCACACCAAAACTGTTCTGGCCCAGAAAAATCTCGTTCAGGTAAAGCTCAAGAATACGCTCTTTCGGCATCGCCCCTTCGATGCGGACGGCAAGGATGATCTCTTTGATCTTGCGTTCTGCCGAACGGGAACCATCCAACAGGAAGTTCTTCATCACCTGCTGGGTGATGGTCGACGCACCGCGCACATTTTCGCCGCGCGACCGTACCGCATCGATAAAGGCCGACAACATCCCCATCGGGTCAAAGCCGCTATGTTCGTAAAACGTCTTGTCTTCGGCAGAAATGAAAGCCTGTTTGACGATATCAGGGATTTCTTCGGCGGGGGTGAACAGGCGGCGTTCCACCGCGAATTCATCAATGATCTTGCCTTCGCCGGAATAGATTCGGCTGATCGTCTTGGGCGTGTACTGCGACAATGTCTCGTAACTGGGCAAATCGCGGCCATAAAGGTAAAACACACCCCCCAGCGTCAGCACGCCCATGATGGCACCCATGGTCAAAAGGGTAAAAAGACCGCCGAAAAATGATAAAATGACACGCAGCACGAGCTTTGATTTTCCCTTCGTTATTGGCGATACTTATACGCCCCGGCGGACCATTGGTCAAAAGACCATATGTCGCTTTCGGCCAGAAGATGCCATGCGTTTGATCACTTTTTGATGGGCTCTTGCGGCGTCGTCCAATCGGGTGCAGATCAACGGCATGAAAGCACAAGATGTCATCGCCACCTATGAACGGGTCGGGCTTGCCTGGGCCAAGACCCGCAATCGCAGTCTTATGGAAAAAGCATGGTTAGACCGGATGCTCGCCGCCGCACCACGCCACGCGGGGGCGGTGCGTGTGCTGGAGTTGGGCTGCGGCGCAGGGCAGCCGATCGGCTCCTATCTGGCCGAACGCGGAGTTAATCTGACCGGTGTGGAACCCACAACCTCCCTGTCACAGCTTTATGCCCAAAACATCCCTGATGCGGCGCTGATCAAGGCCGACATGCGCGGGTTACAACTGGATCAGAAATACGATGCAATCCTTGCCTGGAACAGCTTTTTTCACCTGTCCGCCGACGATCAGCGCGCGATGTTCGCTGTCTTCTCTGGTCATGCAACCCCACGGGCCGCGCTGATGTTCACATCCGGCCACATGGCGGGTGAAGCAATTGGAAAGGTCGGCGATGAACCAATTTTTCATGCATCGCTTGACCCTGCCGAATATCGGGAGTTGTTGGAAAAACACGGGTTCAAGGTTTTGCGATACGTCCCCGAAGACCCCGATTGCGGCCAGCACACCGTCTGGCTGGCGCAATATAAACCGCGTTAGCGCTGTTCAGCAGCCCAAAGCTGCACCGCATCTGCAATTGCCTGGGCAAACACCGCTCGTGTCGCGGGGTCAGTCAGACGCGCACGGTCGCCGGGATTGGATAAAAACCCGGCCTCGATCAAAACGCTGGGGAAATCAGCAGCCGACAGCACGATAAACTGCCCATTGCGCCGGGGCCGCGCGTTTAAACGCACGCCACGGTCCCGCATCTGTTGCACCAGCAAATCAGCGAAGCGGCGTCCGGCAGGCCCGGTATCCTGCCGCGCAAGATCCATCAGCACGGATGCAACCCTGTCGCCCTGCCCGGTCAGATCAACACCGGATAGCAGATCGCCCCTTTCGTGCCGTTCCACCATGCGCCGGGATGCGGTATCGCCGCCATCCCCTGACAATGTATAGACCGATGCACCCTCTGCCGCGTCCTCTTCCAACGCATCCGCATGCAATGAGATGAACAAATCGGCCCCTGCCGCCCGCGCAAGGCTGACCCGTCTGTTCAGTGGCACAAAATGATCACGGTCGCGGGTCAGAACCGGCGTCGCCCCCGGCATCGCCTCCAATGCAGCCGCGACATCGCTGCCCAATTGCAGCATCAGCGGGGCCTCTCGTACGCCACCGCGATCCGCGCCGGGGTCAATCCCCCCATGTCCGGGGTCAATCACCACCACTACCGTGTCGTCGGTCTGCGATTGTTGTTGTGCGGTCGATTGCCCCGGCACCCGATCCGGCGCCCCAGCAGAGGCAGCAAAGTCACTGGCCGATGCCCGTTTCAGCGTAATCGATAGCGACACCCCCGCATCGCTCCTACGCATTCCGGCCTCTGTCACGGCTAACGGGTCCGCAAGGTCAATCACCAAACGCGACCAGCCGTCATGCAAGGGGCCAAAGCGCAACCCGGTCGCCCGCCCCGGCTCCAGCAACTGGGCCTCGGTCACGCCATCCCAGACGACCTGTTCAAAATCGATCACCAACCGGCGCGGCTGGTCAAGCGTGAATAGCCGGTATGGGGCGATATCACTTAGCCCCAGTTCAACGTTCAAACGCCACCAGCCGTCGCGCACCGAACTACGATCCGGATCAACGCTGATTTCAGCCACCGCTGGGGTGACCCACAGGATCAGCGCCAGAAGAGCCCGGATCACGCCTTGCGACCCGCCATGAAATCCGACAAGCGGTCCAGCCCCTCGCGAATATCCGCAGAGGACCGCGCATAGGAAAACCGCAGCCAGCGATGACCGCGGGCGGCATCAAAATCGATACCGGGAGTGACGGCCACACCGGCCTCTTCCAATATCTGCGCGGCAAAGGCGCGGGCATCATCGGTATGGGCGGACACATCAACATAGATGTAGAACGCGCCATCCGGCGGGGCGAACCTGTCAAAACCAGCGGCCTTTAGCCCCGCAATCATCAGATCACGGTTTTCGGCATAGACCGCCTTGTTGGCGGTCAATTCATCGGGGCAATCCATCGCATGTAACGCCAATCGCTGTGCGGCATGGGGCGCGCAAATGAACATATTCTGGGCCAATCGTTCGACTGTGCGGACATGATTATCAGGCACAACCATCCAGCCCACGCGCCAGCCGGTCATGGAAAAATACTTGGAAAATGAATTGACCACATAGACGTCATCCGTGACCTGTAAGGCGGTAACCGGGCGGGTATCGTAATCAATGCCGTGATAAATCTCATCCGATACAAAGGCAGCACCCGCCGCCGCGCAAGCGTCTGCCAATGCACCTAACGCCGCCCGGTTCAGCATCGTCCCTGTCGGATTGGCTGGAGAGGCGACAATCAACCCATCCAAATCATAGGCCGCCACGTCAGATGGCAACGGTTGAAACCGCTGGTCGAGCGTTGTTGGGATATCAACCGGTGTCAGCCCAACAGCCCGTAGGATCTGACGATAGGACGGATAGCATGGGGTCCCCAGCCCGACCCGTTCGCCATTGTCAAACAAGGCCGAAAACGCCAGCAGAAACGCGCCAGATGCACCGCTGGTGATCACAACGCGCGCGGGGTCAAGGTCAACATCATACCAATCGGCATAATGCCGGGCGATGCGGGCACGCAGGTCCGGCAGGCCCAGGCCAACGGTATACCCCAGCGGATTGTCCAGTTCCGCTGCCAGCCGGGCACGGGCCTCGGCCGGGGCACCGGTGCCCGGCTGGCCCACCTCCATATGAATGATGTGGCGGCCGGCATCCTCGGCCTGCCTTGCGGCCTCCATCACATCCATCACGATAAACGGGTCAACATCACCCCGGCGGGAAAGTCGCATCTGCTGCCTCACTTTGCTTTGGCGCCTGTTTGCCCGTCACTGGCATGTGACGTCAATGCACCTTGGCAAAGCTTGGCTGATATGGTCTGTGGGGCGGCAGTATTTCCCAAAAAGGCCCGTGATCATGTTTGCCCGTTTCGCCTTTCTTGCCCTGCTTGCACTTGGTACACCAGCGTCAGCGCTCGAACTCGACAAAATGACCGACGCGGAACGCGAACAGTTCCGGCAAGAGGTGCGGGCCTATCTGCTGGATAATCCAGAGGTGCTGCAAGAGGCGATTGCGGTTCTGCAGACCCGCGAACGCGAAGCCCAAACAGCCAATGACGCAGCCCTTGCGCAGGCCAATACGGACGCATTGTTCAATGACGGATATTCATTCGTTGGCGGCAACCCGGATGGCGATATCACACTTGTCGAATTCATGGATTACCGTTGCGGCTTTTGCAAACGAGCCTTCCCGGAGGTCGCCGAACTTGTCAGCAACGACCCCAACATTCGCTACGTGATCAAGGAATTCCCCATTCTGGGCGAACAGTCCGTGCTTGCCTCACGCTATGCGATCGCAACGCAGCAGGTCGCCGGGGATGATGTCTATGAGGAAGTGCATAACGCATTGATGGCATTCCGGGGCGATATCACGCCCGCAAGTTTGCAACGGCTGGGTGACACATTTGGGTTGGATAACGCGGCCATCACAGCAGCGATGGAAAGTGCCGAGGTTGAGGCGGTCATCACCAAGAACCGCGAACTGGCGCAGAAACTGCAAATCAGCGGTACACCGACATTCATATTCCAGGACCAGATGGTAAGAGGCTACATCCCGCTGGCCGAGATGGAGACGCTGATCGCGGAACTTCGCGAAGAATAAGCGGGCGGGCGGCTATTCGGCCGCCAGATTATCCGCCGCTTCGATCTCGGACGCCTTCTTTTCGACCTGCTCCACGATGTGATCGATCATATCGTCATTCGACTGCTTGTGGCTTTGCTTGCCGGCCAGATAGATCATGCCGGACCCGGCGCCGCCGCCTGTAAATCCGACATCAGTCATCAACGCCTCACCAGGGCCATTGACGACACAGCCGATAATCGACAGCGACATCGGCGTCTTGATATGCTCCAGCCGCTTCTCCAAAACCTCTACCGTCTTGATGACATCAAACCCCTGTCTGGCGCAGGACGGGCAGGAAATGATATTCACACCACGGTGACGCAAGCCCAGAGATTTCAAAATCTCGAAGCCCATTTTGACCTCTTCCACCGGATCGGCGGACAGAGACACACGGATCGTGTCACCAATACCCATCCACAACAGGTTGCCCATGCCGATGGCGGACTTGACCGTCCCACTGATCAGACCGCCAGCCTCGGTAATGCCCAGATGGATCGGGGCATCTGTTGCCTCAGCCAGTTGCTGATAAGCGGCGGCAGCCATGAACACGTCAGAAGCTTTGCAGGAAATTTTGAATTCGTGGAAATCATTGTCCTGCAGGATTTTGATATGATCCAGACCGGATTCAACCATCGCATCCGGGCAAGGTTCGCCATATTTGTCCAACAGATGCTTCTCCAGCGATCCGGCATTCACCCCGATACGAATCGAACAATTATGATCGCGGGCGGCCTTGATGACCTCCTTGACCCGCTTTTCATCACCGATATTGCCCGGATTAATCCTCAGGCAGGCGGCCCCCGCTTCGGCAGCTTCGATCCCGCGCTTATAATGGAAATGGATATCGGCCACGATGGGCACTGACACTTCGGGAACGATCTGTTTCAACGCCGCACTCGACGCCTCATCAGGAACAGAAATGCGGACAATATCAGCACCAGCCTCAGCCGCGGCATTCACTTGATCAATCGTCGCCTTCACATCCGTGGTCAGCGTATTGGTCATGGTCTGCACAGATATCGGGGCGTCACCGCCAACCGGCACATTGCCAACCATGATTTTCCGGGACGTCCGGCGATAGATATTGCGCCAGGGACGGACGTGATTGAGGGACATGAATGTCACTTTCCGCTGCTTTGCCTACAGACCCAAACTAGTGATCATTCGGTGTGGCAGCAAGGCGCAGAGGCTGCGGTTATTCGTCCGCGACCACCTGGGCCACATTCACGATCTCGGCCAGATCATCATCGGCCGTCAGATCAGCCAAGGCATAGGTGGCACTCAGGCTTTCGGGCGACAATTCAACCTGCGATGTGACGACGCCGCGCGGACCGACGGGGCCATAATGCACGCCGTTCACCGCGAAATACATCGCGCCGCTTTCGCCAACACGCAAAGATGCGGGTTCTTCGGTGGCAGGGACCACAAAATTTTGACCAGGTTCCATCACGCCTTCAAAAATCACTGTACCATCGGCGGCACGGACACGGACCCATGCCGGACGGACAGCAACCAGTTGCACCTCTGGCACCGGGTCTTCAACGACCTGCACCGGTGGGGCTGCGCGTTCTTCCAGACCGGCTTCGGCATAATTGATTGCAGGCGCCGGGGCGGGTTCAGGGGCGGCCAAAGCACCGATCGTGCCGGGGCTCAGCGTTGAAATCGGCGCATCACGCGCGACCAGAACAGGAACATCCAGCGCCTGTGGGCGATACAAACGGTCCAACGCCTCTGCTGATGGGGCCGCGACCTGCGCCAGCGGGTCATTGGACTGGATCGCATTGGCAGCGCCTGCCAGCGGATCAAGATCAGACACAACTACCGGGGTCTGCTCTACCGGGGCGAACTGGACCTTCTGCACCTCTTGCAAAACAGTCCAGCCACCGTAACCCAACCCGCCAATCATGGTCAGAACAACCAGCAGCGACCCAATCGCGCGCGGTTCAATCTGCGACATGACCGCCTCACCGGCGGGAATGAACGGGGTTGATGATTGCGAAAATATGTCTTTGCCAAGCGGACCTGCGACAGGTTCACCCGATTTGGCTTTGATCGATGACGCCTCTGCCGACATGCCGTGGGCGGTGACAAAACCGCTTTCATCGCAAAATTTGGCAAATGTTTCGTCAGGGTCAAGGTTCAGATACCGGGCATAGGATCGGACATAACCGGCGATAAAGCCGGGCGTGTCAAAGGCCGACGGGTCGGCATTTTCGATTGCTGCTATGTAGGCTGCCTTGATCTTCAACTCGCGCTGAACATCCAACAGGCTTTTACCCATTGTTGCGCGTTCGCCGCGCATCATATCGCCTAGTCGCAACTCGAAGTCGTCAAACCCTTTGGCCTGCCCGTCCTCAGCTGCGTCATCACGCCTGAAGCTCTTCCCGATCATCGACTGTCCCGCCGCTTACTGCCCCCAGTTACCCACATGCCGAATCAAATCGCCGTGAACAACTAAGAAACCAATAACATATCCACAGGCGGCATGCACATCGTGAAAAACTGTTAACCTGCTAATTCGGCACGATTAAGGGCACAATGTGACCAAAGCCCGTCCAAAGCATTTACCAATGCATCCAATTCACGCGGCCCGTGAACAGGTGATGGGGTAAAACGCAGGCGCTCCGTTCCACGCGGAACGGTCGGGAAATTGATTGGCTGGACGTAAATGCCAAAGTCATCCAGCAGCATATCAGACAGCTTTTTGGTATGGACCGGATCGCCAACAATCAGCGGGACAATATGACTGCCGTGATCAATAATCGGCAGCCCCAGACCTTTCAGCCGCAGCTTAAGGATCTTGGCCTGGGTTTGGTGTTGCTCGCGCAATGCCTGATCAGTTTTCAGATGGGCAACCGATGCTGCCGCCGCAGCCGCAACCGCAGGCGGCAGGCTTGTAGTAAAGATGAAGCCCGGCGCATAAGATCTTATCGCATCACACATTTTTGCAGATGCAGCGATATAGCCACCCATGACACCATAGGCCTTGGCCAGGGTGCCGTTGATGATATCAATCCGGTCCATCAGACCATCGCGTTCGGCCACCCCGGCGCCGCGCGGACCATACATGCCAACGGCATGAACCTCATCAATGTAAGTCAGCGCACCGAATTCATCGGCAAGGTCACAGATCGCTTCAATCGGACCAAAATCACCATCCATCGAATAGATCGACTCAAAGGCGATAACCTTGGGGGCGTCAGGATCATCAGCTTCCAACAACTCGCGCAGATGTGCCAGATCATTATGGCGAAAGATGCGCTTGGCCCCACCATTACGGCGCACACCTTCAATCATAGAGGCATGATTCAGCGCATCAGAATAAATGATCAGGCCCGGAAACAGCTTTGGCAGCGTGCTTAACGTGGCGTCATTGGCAATATAGGCAGAGGTGAACAGCAGCGCCGCTTCTTTTTTGTGCAGATCAGACAGCTCGGCCTCAAGACGCTTGTGGTACACTGTTGTGCCCGAAATATTGCGCGTGCCACCAGATCCGGCACCTGTCGCATCAATGGCATCATGCATCGCTGACAGAACAACGGGGTGCTGTCCCATGCCCAGATAATCATTGCCGCACCAAACCGTGACAGGGGCTTCGGTCCCGTCGGGCTTGTTCCATGTGGCATGTGGGAATTGGCCGCGCTTGCGTTCGATATCAATGAAAGTCCGGTAACGGCCTTCCTGATGTAACCGATCAATCGCAACATCCAGCTTAGCATTGTAATCCACTGGGTCTTCCTTCTTGTCACCACGCAAAACACAACAAATCAGCGTGCTTTGAATTATTCTAAGTCTCATATAGGGCGATGATGTCGCGGGCAATACGCTACAAACTGTCACCCCCTTAACACGATACCTGACGCTGAAACCCTACCAACACAATGATCTGGATCAAGTGAGGGAACCCCTACCTTGGATCACGTCTGCATCAGGTGTGATCGGCCCAGGGGTATGCGGTATCGAAATACTGGTCCGCTGCCGCCTGGAATGCCGCCAGACCACCGGCCTGCCGGATTTTTTCATCCAGCGGGTCATATTGCGGCATGTCTGGATGGGCGTGGGCCTGTTCCAACGGCATTCCAGTATCCGTCATGTCGGTAATCAATTGGTGGCGGTGCAGAAAAACCGCCACCGCATCTTCCAGTAACGCGCCAATCTGGGGTACGCCGATACGCTCCATCGCCTGACGCAATTCCCAGCCCTTATAGGGCGGGTTTGCACCGTAACTGTCCATCTGCGCCAATCCGGCATCACCCAAAAGCCCCGCAGCCACGGCAACCGGCCCGATGGCAAAACGCTCCTCCTCGATCAGCGCATCACCAACCCTGTGCTTTTCTTCCGCAAATGCGCGGATCGCCGCATATGCGCCCCCCTCGGCCGGGCGGGCAGCACGGCGCATCACCGGTTGAGGAATATAAAGCGGGTCAAGCGGATCGACACCCGGCCCAACATCACCTGAGATATCATAGTCCGCCATACTCTTGCGCTGATCCCTGCGCTTCTTGAGCCACAAGACACCCAAATAATAGGCGGCCAGCCCGACAATCACCCAGATCAGGGCAGTTGGTCCGCTAAACACCATCGTGTCGGTGTAGCCATCCAACAATTGCGAAACGGATTCTTCCACGCTTGCCTTATCCCCCAAAGATCAGGGGCATCTTGATCAGGCCATCACGCAGTTGCAAGCATCACCCTTTGATTGGCATTGACCCTCGCGACATTCCTGCCACCCTGCGCGCAAATCCCGATTCAAAAAAGGTGACGCCATGACACTCGACCCCGTCCTCGCCCGTATCGACACTGATTTGCCGCAAGCAACCGACCGGCTGCTGGAACTGCTGCGCATCCCGTCCATCTCGACCGATCCGGCCTACAAAGGTGATTGCGACACCGCCGCCGACTGGCTGGTCGCTGACCTGCAATCCATCGGGTTTAATGCCACCAAACGACCCACGCCGGGCCACCCGATGGTGGTTGCGCATACAGGAGGCGAAGGGCCGCATGTGCTGTTTTACGGGCATTATGACGTGCAACCAGTTGATCCGCTGGACCTTTGGGACCGCGATCCGTTTGACCCGCAAGTCGAAGACACAGCCAACGGCCCCGTGATCCGGGGGCGCGGATCGTCTGACGACAAGGGGCAGCTGATGACCTTTGTTGAGGCGTGCCGCGCATGGAAAGCCGAACATGGGAGCCTACCCGCCAACATCAGCATTTTCTTCGAAGGGGAAGAAGAATCAGGCTCCCCTTCCCTCACACCTTTCATGGAAGAAAACGCCGACGAACTCACAGCCGATATCGCGCTCATCTGTGACACCGGGCTTTATGGCGACAGCACACCCGCGATCATCACGCAGCTGCGCGGTCTGCTGGGCGAAGAACTCATCATCACCGGCCCCAACAAGGACCTGCATTCGGGCATGTATGGCGGCCTGGCTATGAACCCTGCACGGGTGCTGGCACGGATCATTGCCGCGCTACACGACGATGACGGGCGCATCACCATCCCCGGTTTCTACGACGGCGTGCCAGAGCTTTCCAACGAACTCGCCGCTGCCTGGGACGACCTGAAATTCGACGAAAAACAATTCCTGGGCGAAGTGGGGCTATCAGAACCGGCAGGTGAAAAGGGGCGCCGCCCGCTGGAAATGATCTGGTCACGGCCCACCTGCGAAGTCAACGGCATCTGGGCGGGCTACACCGGTGACGGGTTCAAAACCGTCCTGCCATCCGAAGCCCATGCTAAAATCAGCTTCCGGCTTGTCGGCACCCAGGATCCGCTGATCATCCGCGAAAACTTCCGCAAAATGGTGCAGGACATGCTGCCAGCCGACTGCTCGGTCACATTCAACGACCACGGCGCTGGTGCCGCAGGTCATATGACGACTACGCACCCGGCCTTTGATCAGGCGCGCAAGGCACTGTCTGACGAATGGCCGAATGCGGCGGCATATGTTGGCTGCGGCGGCTCGATCCCAATCGCAGGGCATTTCAAGGACATCCTGAATATGGACGCCATGCTGATCGGCTTTGGCAAAGATGACGACCAGATCCATTCACCCAACGAAAAATATGATCTTTCTTCTTTCCATAAAGGGATCAGAAGCTGGGCGCGCATACTGCACGAAATGACCAAATAATGCCCATCGCGCATTACCTCAGCCACCCGCAGGTGGTGCAGGACCCCGCCATCCCAGTCCCGCAATGGGGCCTGAACGCAACGGGGCAGGCCCGGATCGCCGCACTCGCGGCGTCCGGCGCGATGCAAGGCACGCAGGTCATCTATTCCAGCACCGAAACCAAGGCAGTGGAAACGGCCGCACCGCTGGCACAGGCGTTGGGCTGCCCGCACGACCAAGTGGCCGAGATGGGCGAAAACGACCGCAGCAGCACGGGCTACCTGCCTGGCCCGGCATTCGAGGCAGCAGCAGATGCCTTTTTCGCCAACCCAGATGAAAGCCATCAAGGCTGGGAAACTGCGCGCGCCGCGCAACAGCGGATTGTCAACGCCGTTGACGCAGCACTCAAGGCACGGCCCAACGACAACATCCTCTTTGTCGGACACGGGGCGGTGGGCACCCTGCTCTACTGCGCGTTGATGGACATCCCCATCGACCGCCGCCACGATCAACCCCATGGCGGCGGCAATATCTATCGCTTCGACACGGTCACACATACGCCTGACGGGCCATGGCAACCGCTCGAAACCTTGATCAGTTAGGCCAAAACCGGCTCAAGCTCGACCGACCACAACTCGGTATCAGCCTTGTCCATCAGGCGAACGGTCATCACGCGGGTATCGGCAGCAATATCCACCTTGCCAAAAAATTGCAGACCATCCGATGGCGGCAGGTTGCGCTGGCCTTCATCGGGATGTTTTGCAAAACGCACCTCTGGCCCGAACGTATTATCATAGTCGCTCGGCCCAAACGTGCCCGCATGTAACGGACCAGACACAAATTCCCAGAACGGATCAAAATCCTGAAACACCGCACGATCCGGCGAATAATGATGGGCCGCAGTATAATGCACATCTGCGGTCAGCCAGACGGTATTCTGCACGTCTGCGGACTTGATGAATGACAACACAGCCGCGATATCACGCTCACGACCCAGCACAGGGCCATCACCATTTGCACCGTTTTCCATCGCCGCATCACCGTCACGAACCATCATGCCAATTGGCATATCCGATGCGATCACCTTCCATGTCGCTTGGCTATTGAGCATCTCGCGTTTCAACCAGGCCAGTTGATCAGGGCCCAGAAACGGCGTCCCCTCTTGTTCTGTGTTGGCCGTGTTGTCGCCGCGATAGGTCCGCAAATCGATGACAAAGATATCCAGCAGCGGACCATAGGACACTTTGCGATAAACCCGGTTTGGTTCTGCCATGGTTTGGCGGGTCGGCATCATCTCGTGAAATGCGCGGGCCGCCCGGGCAGACAAAACACCCAGCGATTTTTCGGTATAGCGATCATCGCTGATCAACTGCTCGTTGGGATACCAGTTATTGGTCACCTCGTGATCATCCCACTGTGCAATCATCGGCACGTTCGCGTTAAACGCCTGCACATGGGTATCCATCAGATTATACAAATACTGGCCACGGAATTCGGTTAGGGTTTCGGCGACCTTGGCCTTTTCTGCGATCATCACATTCTTCCAGGTCGTGCCGTCTTCCAGCGCCACCTCTTCTTGCAACGGGCCGTCCGCATAAACCGTGTCGCCTGAATGCAGGAAGAAATCGGGGTTGTGGCCCAGCATCGTGGCGTAGGTCTGCATGCCGCCACGGTCCTCATCAATGCCCCAACCCTGACCCGCAGTATCACCCGACCAGACAAAGCTGACATCGCGCAGCGCGTTCGGGGCGGTGCGAAACTGGCCTGTCACGGGGGCAGAGGCGGCACCATCCGCGAGATCCTCCATGACCACGCGGTAAAAGATGTCCTGATCTGACGGCAACCCTGCCAAGGACAGTTTGCCACTATTGTCAGTTGGGGCACCCACCGCCAATGCGGGAACCTGTCGGGCATCATTGAAACTTTCGGTGGTGGCCCATTCCACCACCATGCGCGCTTCGCGATCGGCACGCGCCCAGATCACAGCACCATCATGGGCGATATCGCCGGATTGCACGCCATGGGTCAGGATAGGCCGGCTTTGCGCCCGACTGATCGCAGGCATGAAAACACTGGCACCAAGCGCTGCGGAACCCAGCAACGTCTGACGACGAGACAAAGAAATACGTGGCATTTTTTGACCTTTCTATAGAACCAAGAAAGGTCAGGATCAGCGCGCAATATGACAGCAGCACACCATCATTGTAACGGCGACGCAAAACTTTGGTTACAGGAAAAAGTGGCGCGGTTGACGGGGCTCGAACCCGCGACCCCCGGCGTGACAGGCCGGTACTCTGACCAACTGAGCTACAACCGCGCGTAGGGGGCGGGATAATCCGGCTTGGCGAAGGCGTCAACGGAAAATCACCGCATCGGCAGAGTTTTTCTGCGGGTTCAGCGATCAACAAATGCGATCATCATACCCAATCGCGCATCAACACCAAACTTTAAGGATAAGATGTGGCGCGGTTGACGGGGCTCGAACCCGCGACCCCCGGCGTGACAGGCCGGTACTCTGACCAACTGAGCTACAACCGCGCGACATTTTTGCAGGCACCTTGGCGCTGCATGGGCCGCTTCTATGGGGCGGGTTGGTCAAGGTCAAGCCTACAAAATCGGTGGGTCGTGCAAGATCAGATATGGCCGAAATTCAACATCATTATGCCCCGAAAAATACGGCAAGAGCGCACAAATTAACCATGTTGCTCGCCGATACAGCCTTTGATAGGGATCATGTCATTGATCTTACAAACTTTCTTGCCGCAGGTTGCACGCTACCTACCGGATTCCACCAGTAACCATGAGCCTGTTTTGAAACGATCACTCCACATTCCCGCACAACTTTGCCGTGAGGTCGCATTTTACGATCTGCTTTTCGGCAAATTCACGGTCAGCGTGTCGCGTTTGACGCAAATGTTCGCAAACAAAAGCAGTCGGGTCTTTCTGGGCCTTGGCTTTATCCTGCTCTTTGTTGCCGACCCAAGCGGAGTCCGCGACACACTCGGACCTGGCATGGCACTCCTGCTTTGGATCGGGGCTATCGGATTCTACATCGCCATGCTGTTCGTGGTGGTCACGCTGCTTTCCTTTACGCAATCCACCTTTGGGCGATTTCCGATTTATGCGCCGGTCACATCATCGCTGATCTTCCTGATCGTGTTTGTCAGCCTGCAAACACTGATCGAAACGCTGGCACCGCCAGATCCATCGCAGTCCTGGTACGTACTTTTCTTCAATATCACGGGCGCGGGGTTAGCGATCGAGACGCTTTTCATACGTTTCGTGATGCCTGGCATCTTTTCAAAACCGACATCGTCGCAACAAACACCCGACAAACTGCTGAAACTCGGCGATCAACAACTTCCCCTGGCCGATGTCATCTATATGGCGGCCCAAGAACACCACGTTCAAATTGCACTCCCAACCGGGACAATCACGGTACGGGGGCGGCTTGGGGACGCGGTTGCACAAACGATCCCGGATCAAGGGATCAAACCGCACCGGTCATGGTGGGTGTCCGCCAGGGCACAACCGATGCTGATCCAGCAAAACGGCAGACCCGCGCTTCGGTTGATCGGCGGAACCATCGTTCCTGTGGCCAAAACACGGCAAGCCGATATCCAGCAATGGCTTGACCGTTATCCGGTGACACCTCACGCGCCTGCGGCGGAGTAGTGACGTATATTCGGAGAGGTATTGGTGGGTGATGAGAGACTCGAACTCCCGACATCTTCGGTGTAAACGAAGCGCTCTACCAACTGAGCTAATCACCCGATGAGGGGTGATTTAGACCAGTCGCGCGGCGTGCGCAAGCCTCATTCCAACAGTGTCTGCACACCATCTTTCAGATGATAGACACAACCCTGCCCGCCATGCACCGTCGACACGGCCAAAGCACTGTCACCAATAATCAATGACCGGATCATACGGCTGGTGATCCCGTGGGTCACAAGAACGGCGGGCGCGGTCAGATCAGCCAAAAACCCACGGCAACGCTGTTCAAGGCGCGCGAATCCTTCACCATTCGGGGCAATCTCGTAATGGGCCATGAACGGGTCCTTGCCTTCGGGCATCGGCAGGGTGTCACGCAGCACGCCGGACCAATCGCCGACACCAATCTCGCGCAAACGATCGTCGGTGCGTACATGCATCGCAACCCGCGCCAATGCGATACCAGCGGTCTGGACGGCACGACCCTGTGGGCTGGTCAGAAATGAAAACCCGTCCAAATCACGCGAACCCAAAATCTCGCCCTGCCGCGCGGCATCCATTTCGCCTTTTGGGGTCAGGGGCGAGTTCAACTCACCCTGCATACGATTTTCGGCGTTCCACTCAGTCTCGCCGTGGCGCAGAATGTAAAGCTCCGGAAAGTCCATGGATCACCTGAAAACCTGAAAATTGGTGGGTGATAAGAGATTTGAACTCCTGACATCTTCGATGTGAACGAAGCGCTCTACCACTGAGCTAATCACCCGTTCGCGCAGATTTAGTCGCCATAACGGGGTGCCGCAAGCCCCTATTTGGCGGCCCTTGTTGCGTTTTTAGGTGTCCGCAGCTTCAGGGTCATCACCTGCGCACCGCTTTCCAGATCTTTGCTGCGCACAACGCGCAACTTACCCAGTGGCGGCAGGTTCACATCCTCGCCATCGGCCAAGGCTTCGACCAACACAGCAAAAGCCGTTTCAATCGCAGGTTTGGCATCCCGTTTCTTCACATCTGTGCGGGCCATCACCCGCTCCAGGAATTCCGGCTTCTTGATCATTTCACTACTGTCTTCGGCGGGCGCGGAGGTTTCTTTGGGTGTGGTTGGTTCGGTTGACATGGGGGGCTCCTGTTTGCCAGCAACCTAACTGCTCCACCGCCTCCTGCCCACCGCTAATGCAGCGCAGCACAGCCAGTGCGCAGGCATAAAGACAACGCGCTGCCACAAACGGCTACGCTGCAACAGAATGCGCGCCTCGCCTCTTCGCCGGGCCAAGCACCGCGATAGCATCCTCACATAACGCCATGTTGCGCGCGGATCCGTCAACGGCGGCTTCGGTATTCTGTTTGATCTCGCGCACACCATCAATCAGCGCCAGAAGCTGCGGCAATTGCGATGCGATATCGGCATGAAAGTCGCGCATCTGCCCACTCAACTGGCCCAGATGCTCCCCGGCCCGATCAGACAGCGCCGCGCAGTCCCCGGCCCGGCTGCGATTTTCCGCGATGCAATTTTCGACATTACTCATCTGATCGGTAACCTGTTTCTGAACGGCCTCCAGCGCTGCCAAAACACTGTTGATGCGGTCCACATCCTGACCCGCCCTGACAGCCAGTTCGCGCACCTCCATTGCAATGACACCAAAACCTTTGCCAGCATCGCCTGCATTTGCAGCCTCCACCGATGCGTTCAACGCCAAAAGCCGGATTTGCAGGGCAAGATCTGACACAACGCGCGTGGCTTGATGCACGGCATCGAAATTCGTGTCGAAATCACCGCGCAAGGCGGCCAGGTGGACAGCCGCGTCCGACAATTGATCCGAGCCACCGATCATATCCGATATACCGGTCGAGATATCGGCAGATCCGCTATCCACAACGTCCAACGCGCTGCCGGTCTTCTCTGCATCCGTCTGCAACTGTGTCACGCTTTTGCGGATGTTTTCAAACCGGGCAATCAGCCCCGCAATGAACTGCACCCGTTCGACGGAGCTTTCATTCACACCGCGGGCATTCATGTAGATCTGCTGCACAGTCTTGATCGCAACCTGCGTGCAAGCATCACTTTGGTGGGCAAGGGCAAGCATTGCCGCCTGTTCGCGTGCGATTTCAACCTCCCGAGACATGTCGTCAAGCCGGCCGGAAACCTCTGCCAATTCTGCGCCATGACAATGCCGAACCGCCGACAACGCCGCCTGTTCAGATCGTCGCGTCAGAAGCGCCGATATCAAGGTGGCCAGAAAAACGGCACATATCGTTGCACCAAAACCAGCCCAGCGAAACGGGCCATCACCAGGGACAGCATCAAACTGATTGATAACCGTCAAAACCGGGCCGATAACGACCGCAACCGCCAGGGCCAGCGCGCATGCGCGCCAAGCAGTCCCGTTCGCAAATGCTTCCATGCGGCCATACCCCAGCGATTTCCGGGTTCTACCGCAAAAGGTGCAAAGGTTCCCTTAACAGCAGCATCCAATCAAAGAAGGCGCGCCGATCACGGCGCGCCTTTCTGATCTTTTTTCTGTATCAAGGGTTAATGCGCGCGCGCACCCTCGCCTTCCGACCCTGCCTTCAACGCTGCGGCGGCCGCTTCTTCTGCCGCCTCATCCCACTCAATGGGTTCCGGCTTGCGGACCAACGCATGTTCCAACACCTCAGATACGTGTTTGACGGGAATGATGGTCAGCCCCTCTTTCACGTTATCGGGAATTTCCGGCAGGTCCTTGGCGTTATCCTGCGGGATCAGCACCGTTGTAATCCCCCCGCGCAGTGCGGCCAGCAGTTTTTCCTTCAAACCACCGATGGGCATGGCGTTACCACGCAACGATACCTCGCCCGTCATGGCGATATCCTTGCGCACGGGAATACCCGTCAACACCGACACAATCGATGTGACCATCGCCAAACCGGCAGAGGGGCCATCCTTGGGCGTCGCCCCATCAGGGACGTGAACGTGGATATCAATCGCGTCGAATTTCGGCGGCTTCACCCCGATCTCGGGCGCGATGGAACGCACGTAAGAAGAGGCCGCGTCGATGGACTCTTTCATCACATCGCCCAGTTTCCCGGTTGTCTTCATCCGGCCTTTGCCCGGCAGGCGCAGCGCTTCGATATTCAAAAGCTCCCCACCAACCGATGTCCAGGCCAGCCCGGTGACAACACCAACCTGATCCGCCTCTTCAGCCAGACCAAAGCGGTGCTTTTCAACGCCAAGGAAGTCAGACAGGTTTTCCGCATTCACTTCAATGCGTTCCGCCTCTTTCTTCACTAGCTTTGTGACCGCTTTACGGGCAACCTTGGCCAGCTCGCGTTCCATATTCCGGACGCCAGCCTCACGGGTATAAACCCGAACCATCGACACCAAGGCATCATCAGCGACGCTGAATTCCTTGTCTTTCAACCCGTGGTTTTTCATGACCTTGGGCAGCAGATGCTGCTTGGCGATCTCGACCTTTTCATCCTCGGTATAACCCGACAGCGAAATGATCTCCATCCGATCCAATAGCGGGCCAGGCATATTGTAAGAGTTGGCCGTCGTCAGGAACATCACATTAGACAGGTCATATTCGACCTCCAGATAGTGATCGACAAAGGTCGAGTTTTGTTCCGGGTCCAGCACTTCCAACATGGCCGACGCCGGATCACCCCGGAAATCCTGACCCATCTTGTCAATCTCATCCAGCAGGATCAGCGGATTTGTCGTCTTGGCCTTCTTCAGCGCCTGAATGATCTTGCCAGGCATGGAACCAATGTAAGTCCGACGGTGACCGCGAATTTCGCTTTCATCACGCACACCACCCAGCGAGATGCGAATGAATTCGCGCCCCGTGGCCTTGGCCACCGATTTGCCCAGGCTGGTTTTACCCACACCGGGAGGGCCGACCAGACACATGATCGGGCCTTTCAGCTTGGCCGAACGCTGCTGCACGGCCAGATATTCAACGATCCGTTCCTTGACCTTCTCAAGGCCGTAATGGTCGTTATCCAACACATCCTGCGCGTTGTTCAGGTTCTTCTTGGTGCGTGACTTCACGCCCCACGGCACCGCCAAAATCCAATCCAGATAGTTGCGCACAACGGTCGCCTCGGCCGACATCGGCGACATGTTCTTGAGCTTTTTCAGCTCTGCATCGACCTTTTCGCGGGCTTCCTTAGACAGTTTGGTTTCCGCGATCTTGGCTTCCAGTTCAGCGACCTCGTTCTGGCCTTCCTCGCCGTCACCCAACTCCTTCTGAATGGCCTTCATCTGCTCATTCAGATAATATTCGCGCTGGGTGCGCTCCATTTGGGTTTTGACACGGGTCTTGATCTTTTTCTCGACCTGCAGAACAGACATTTCGCCCTGCATCATGCCAAACACCTTCTCAAGGCGCTCTGACACGGACAGCGTTTCCAACAGACCTTGCTTCTGGTCAACCTCAATACCCAGATGCCCGGCGACCAGATCGGCCAGTTTCGCAGGCTCGGTTGCCTCACCGACAGCGGCCATGGCCTCTTCGGGGATGTTTTTCTTGATCTTGGCGTAACGCTCAAACTCCACCGACACATTGCGCACCAACGCCTCAACCTCGGCATCATCGCCAGGGATTTCGGTCAGATATTCGGCGGAAGCTTCAAAGAAGTTCTCGTTTTCGATGAAATCCGTAATGCGCACACGGCCACGGCCTTCGACCAGCACTTTTACAGTGCCATCGGGCAGTTTCAGCAGTTGCAACACATTGGCCAGAACACCAGCCTTGTAGATGCCATCCTGATCGGGATCGTCCTGCCCGGGATCAATCTGGCTGGACAGCAGGATCTGCTTGTCGTCCTGCATCACCTCTTCCAATGCACGGACGGATTTTTCCCGGCCGACAAACAACGGCACAATCATATGGGGGAACACCACAATATCGCGCAGCGGCAGGACAGGATAGGATGAACTCAACGGTTCTTGCATGCTCTTTTCCTTTTTTGGCAAGACGCTCCGGCCCCGCTTTAGCGGCAACATGGGGCGTCTCCTCTCGGCATCAACATGTGGGGTTGATGAGGAGGCGATTCAACCAGACATGAGTGTTTTGCGGCAAACTGCCTGTCAGCGACGCCCGCCGCAAGCATACAAACGCGAAAAGGTGAATCTTTGGCTGAAATCGGACATTTTATGCGTCCGTCTTAGCAGATTTCGGCAGATCAAGCCAGCGATGGGGCGGCCAACACCACACTGGCCGCCACCATCACAATAAAAATGAGATACTTAAAAGACACCGTAGAACTCGTTCACTCTCAATGATGTGACGTTACGTAAAACCGGTGTTTATGGACAGGTCAGGAAATCCTGACCTCAGATCGGTGCGATATCGCCAAGCGCCCTTTGCGCGTGAAAGTCGGCCTCCCAGGACGCAAAGCCGCCAGACGCAATCGCATCCCGCATACCCTGCATGATCTCCTGAAAATAATGCAGGTTGTGCCACGTCAGCAGCATGCCTGAAATCATCTCTTGGGCGCGGAACACATGATGCAGATACGCGCGGGAATAGTTCGTGCAGGCGGGGCACGTACACGCCTCATCCAAAGGGCGCGGATCATCGGCATGGCGGGCATTCTTGATGTTGACCACGCCGCGCCGGGTAAAGACCTGCCCTGTGCGACCGGATCGGCTGGGCAGCACACAATCCATCATATCAATGCCACGTTTCACAGCGCCGACAATATCATCGGGCTTGCCCACACCCATCAGGTAACGGGGCTTGTCCGTGGGCAGTTGATCCGGCGCGAAATCAAGGACTGAAAACATCGCCTCCTGCCCTTCGCCCACGGCCAGACCGCCGACGGCATAGCCATCAAATTCAATGGCGCGCAGGGCCTCGGCACTCTGCCCGCGCAAATCCTCTTCCAGCCCACCCTGTTGAATACCAAACAGCGCATGTCCGGGGCGATCCCCAAACGCATCGCGCGACCGCTGCGCCCAGCGCATCGAAAGCGCCATACTCTCGGTGATGCGGGCACGATCCGCAGGCAAGGCAGGGCATTCATCAAAACACATGACAATATCCGAACCCAGCAACTTTTGGATTTCCATCGACCGCTCCGGGGTCAAATGATGCTTTGATCCATCAATATGGGATTTAAACGTCACGCCCTCTTCGGTCAGCTTGCGTAGATCGGACAGGGACATGACCTGAAAACCGCCGCTATCGGTCAGGATAGGCTTATCCCAGTTCATGAACTTGTGCAGACCGCCAAGGCGATCGATCCGCTCCGCCGTCGGGCGCAGCATCAGGTGATAGGTATTGCCAAGCAGGATATCAGCACCGGTCGCGGCAACGCTTTCGGGCATCATCGCCTTCACCGTGGCGGCGGTGCCGACGGGCATAAAAGCGGGTGTACGAATGTCACCGCGCGGGGTCGAAATGAGACCGGTGCGGGCTTTGCCATCGGTGGCGTTCAGGGCGAATGAGAATGTCATGGGCTGCGTCATGGTACAAAACGCGCAGCTTGCCAAGACATGGCCGTATAGCGCCGAACGATCCACCCGCCGGGATCTGGCGAGACAAGCCAACAGTTTCATCATCTGTTAACCCGACAGCACGCAAGGGTCCGACGCATTGCCGACGTTTGGCCGACGCTTTGCCGACAGTGTTTTTCGGCCCCTTTACGCCCCTCATCCTGAACCCTATATATTCACTCAGGAATAACCGGAGCGGACAGATGACCGACACCAACAGCCAGCTTGAAGGCGCCCCAATGATCGCGCCATCAACCACCGAACATCCGCTTTACGAGGATATCGTGGGTGCCTGCCGGTCCGTCTATGACCCTGAAATCCCGGTGAATATCTATGATCTTGGCCTGATCTACACCATTGATATCAAAGAAGATAACGCCGTGAACGTGATCATGACGCTGACGGCACCGGGCTGCCCCGTTGCGGGCGAAATGCCTGGTTGGGTCGCTGACGCGATCGAACCGCTGCCCGGTGTCAAACAGGTCGATGTGGAGATGACGTTTGAACCGCAATGGGGCATGGATATGATGTCTGATGAGGCGCGGCTTGAACTCGGCTTCATGTAAACGCCTGAAAATAAGCGGTATTTCCGGGCAACGCGGACGTACCGCGCCTTAACAGCTTATCAATCACAGCACTGCAAAATCAGCTATGCGCGCTGTCCCGGCATTCCAGCTTGCACTCCCCCCCTGCCCGCGCCAGCATGGCGACAAAAGATCGAGGGGCCGATGACCAATTTTGCCGTTCTAACAGGCGATATCGTCAAATCATCGCAATTGCCGCAAGGCGGGCTGGACCGGATTTTTGCCAATCTGGCTGATGCGGCAGATCGTATTGGCGGCTGGCAAGGCAGCAGTGTTCACTTGACGCGCAATCGCGGTGATGGCTGGCAAATGGCCGTGGCGCCCGGTTTTGCATTGCGTGCAGTCTTTGCCACTCGCGCCGCAGTCCGTATGGCTGATAAACGGTTCGACACAAGGGTGGCACTGGCACTTGGCGAAGGCGTGATCCCCGGCGACACATTGGCCGATGCGGCCGGCCCGGTCTTTACCGCCTCGGGGCAAGCCTTGGAACATATGCCGCGCAAACGTCACATGGTGGTCGCGGGCAATGACGGTGTGCATACTGTGGCCCTGCGATTGGCCGAAGAGGTGATCAAACGCTGGACCGAAGCGCAGGCAGAGGTAGCACTACACGCCCTTGCGCCAGACACCCCGACCCAAGCCGCATTGGCCGAAACGCTGGACGTGACCAAGCAAACCATACAAGGGCATATTGACGCGGCAGGCGTGGACGCGCTCATTGAAACATGCGAGATTCTCGATGGTATGTGAACGACAGCCATATTCGGCTGTTTTTGTAAATAACAGCCACATTTGCCTGTCTTTACAAAAAACAGTCATATCAGGCTGTCAAAAGCGGATGAAGGAGTAGCAATGCTAACCACCGCACTGGCCCTGATACTGGCCCATCTGCTTGCCGATTATCCGTTTCAAAACAAATGGATCATCGCCAACAAGAAACGGCCCGAGGCGATGGCAGCCCATATCGGTGTCGTCTTCCTGTTCACGCTCATCGCGCTACGCGGTGAATTGGTGCCAGCCCTGACAATCGCTGCGATCCACTTGATCATCGATCTGATCAAGACGCATCTGGCCCCCGAACGGCTCTGGGCTTATCTGGCTGATCAACTGGCACATTTTCTTACAATTGCCGGGGTTTTGTGGTTCTGGCCAGAACTCTCCACGCTCTGGCCAGAGGCAACGATCTGGACGCAATATGTGCTGACACTCAGCGCTGGGCTGATCCTATGCGTCATGACGGGCGGACCAGCGATTGGGCTTTTGATGGCCGATTTCGATGAAATTCAACATGTTGGCCTACCCGCTGCGGGGCGGATGATCGGGCTGCTGGAACGGGCGCTGATCTACCTGATGGTGCTGGCGGGCCAACCTGCTGGGATCGGTTTTCTGATCGCTGCCAAATCCATCCTGCGGTTCGACACAGTGTCAAAGGATCAGCGCGCCAGCGAATACGTGATCATCGGGACATTGGCATCGTTCGGCTGGGCGCTACTGATCAGCTTTGCGACATTATCGCTCATCACAATTGCAGGTATCGACCCCACCTAACCTTGAGCGAAGGCGCACGCTGCCTTACATAGCGTGTAAAGGAGCTAACCCATGTTCGGCATTCCAGGCAAACAAGCGGTGACCATCACCGACAAGGCGGTGGCGCAAATCGCCAAACTGATGGACAAAGACGGCCATCAGGGTCTGCGCATCGGCGTCAAGAAAGGCGGCTGTGCGGGCATGGAATACACCATGGATTACGTCACCGAAGTTGACCCCCATGACGAGGTGGTCGAACAGGATGGTGCGCGGGTGATGATCGCCCCCATGGCACAGATGTTCCTGTTCGGGACCGAGATTGACTACGAAGTCTCGCTGCTCGAATCCGGTTTCAAATTCCGCAATCCCAATGTGGTGGATGCCTGCGGTTGCGGGGAATCGATCAAGTTTGATGAGACATTGAAAGCAGGCTGATGGCAGTCGCGGATGCCGATATCGCCTTCGCAACTGACCTGTTCTCTGACCTGGGCCAACTGACAACGCGCAAGATGTTTGGTGGCATGTGCCTTTACCATCAGGGCATCGTGTTTGCCCTGCTCAGCAGCGAAGGCCAGATCTATATCAAGGTCAAAGGTGAGCTGGCGCGCAAACTGCAAGCAGATGGCAGTACACAGTTCCACAACATGCCCTACTGGTCACTGCCCGACAGCGCATTGGAAGACGCCGAAGAGGCGCTGTCGCTGGCCAAACAGGCCCTTGCTGTTTTATGATCCGCTGCGGTTCTGCAGATGGACATAGGTTTCATTGAAACGCCGCTGCAAATGATCCACGGCCTTGATCGGCCGTGATCCTTCCGGGGCCACATTCACATCATGTCCGGGATTGAAAAATAACGGGACAGAGATGCGTTCAGCATCAGTACCAATCACCCGGTGCGGTGTTGCTTTGATACGGCCAGAGGTCCACATTTCCAGCATTTCACCGAAGTTAATGATGAACTCGCCAGGCGGTGCAGATAGCGGGATCCAGCCGCCGCCGCGCCTGCGCACCTCCAGCCCCGGCGATCCATCCGTGGCGAGCAATGTCAGACAGCCATAGTCGGTGTGGGTGGCGATGCCGAAATCCTTCTCCGTCGCCCAGGCTGGTCGGGTCGGATAGAAATTGCCACGCAACAACGCCATGGGCCGCGCGAATTTATCCCGAAAAAATGCGCCATTCTCACCCGCAGCAGTCGCGATGGCACATAACAGATCAAGGGCAAAAGCGGTGGCCCGGGCATAATAGTTCCGCAAGATCACGCCAAAATCCGGCGGTGTGTCGGGCCAGATATTCGGGGCATAGCCGGGCAGGTTCAACGCAGCGACAGGGTCATCAGGATCAACCTCAAACCCGCAATCAAACACTTGTTTGTAATCAGGATTGGCATTTGGATCGACCTGTTCAGACCCCGGCGCACCCCACCCCCGGTTTGACCCGGTCGCGGCCATGTCAAACGCTTCCTTTTGGCCAGATGGCAAGTGAAAGAAGGTACGGTAGGCAGCAATCACATCTTCCACCTCTGCGGCCGGGATAGGTGTGTTATGGACAGTCAGAAACCCGATATCGGCTGCGCCGATAACAACCTGCTCACAGGCGGCGGCATGGTCTGGGTGCTTGGGGTCAAGCAATGCAAAAGCATCAATACGCGGTATCATTGGGGTCTCCGTCGTCATTCACTTTGCTTCTGTGCCGCGACTTGCTACCACCGGGACAGATTTTTGCAAACAGGAGCGCCAAATGCCCCGCAAACTTGCCGCTGGCAACTGGAAAATGAACGGGCTGCGCACCAGTCTGGCAGAACTGAAAACACTGGAAGAACGGCATGATGATGCGTCAGTTGATATTCTGATCTGTCCCCCGGCCACGCTGATCAGCGCCTGCAAGGACATGTTGTTTGACATCGGTGGGCAGGATTGCCACAGCGTCACATCCGGCGCGCATACCGGCGATCTCAGCGCGCAAATGCTGGCCGATGCGGGCGCCAGTCATGTGCTGACCGGGCATTCCGAACGGCGGACGGATCATGGCGAAGATGACGCTACAGTCGCCGCCAAGTCCCGCGCCGCCTATGCCGCCGATCTGATGGCGGTCATCTGTATCGGCGAAACGCTGGAAGAACGTGAAAACGGCTCAACACTGTCTGTGATCGATACACAATTGGCCGGCTCTGTCCCCGACGCAGCAACCGCCCGGAACACAGTCATCGCTTACGAACCGGTCTGGGCCATCGGAACGGGCAAGGTCCCGACACTGGACCAGATTGGCGCAGTCCACGCCCATATCCGCGCCCGCCTGACAGACCGGTTCACCGACGGGGCCGAGATGCGCATCCTTTACGGCGGATCGGTCAAGGGCAGCAATGCCGCCGATATCTTCGGCGTGCCGCATGTGGATGGCGCGCTTGTCGGGGGGGCAAGCCTGAAGGCGGATGACTTCTCGCCTATTATTACGGCGTTGGAACAGGCATAGCTGCGCCCCCCGACGCGCATTGCGCCGGGGGCCTGCATCTATCGGATCACGATCTCCGGTCCCATCAGCGTCGTTGGCAGATAGGTCGATATCGCCGGGATATAGGTGACCATGATCAGGAATACGAAGAGTACGGCCAGGAATGGCAGTGCGGCGCGCACCACTGCCATCATCGGCATGCCCGCCACTCCAGAGGTGACAAACAGGTTCAGCCCAACCGGTGGCGTGATCATCCCTATTTCCATATTCACCACCATGATGATGCCCAGATGAATGGGGTCGATCCCCAGCTCAATCGCGATGGGAAACACCAGCGGGGCAACGATCACGATCAGGCCTGATGGCTCCATGAACTGACCACCAATCAGCAGGATCAGGTTCACGATGATCAGGAACATCCACCAGTTCAGACCGGCATCCAGCATCGCCCCCGCAATATGCTGCGGAATCTGTTCGTCGGTCAGCACATGTTTCAAGATCAGGGCGTTGGCGATGATGAACATAAGTGTGATCGTGAGTTTGCCTGCCTCAAACAGGGTATCGCGCGTGTCACGGTGGAACAGCGCAGTAACCAACACCCATGGTTTGCGCAGCACGGACGATTTTGCGCCCTCACCCTTTCCGGCCAGCGGACCCATATCGCGATAGATGAAACAGGCCACGATAAAGGCATAGACAGAGGCGACAGCAGCAGCCTCGGTCGGGGTAAAGATGGCACCGGTCCAGATCAACCCAAACGATCCATCCGTCCGGTCCCCAACCCATGGCACACCGTAAATGCCGAACATGATGATCGCGATCAGCATCAGCCCCCAGAACGCATCACGGAAACTGGCCCAGATCTCGCCCCAGCCCTGCCATTCGCCCTTGGGCATATCCTTGATCCGGGCGATGACGTAGATCGTGATCATCAGCATCAGACCTGCCAGAAGCCCCGGAAAAACGCCCGCCAGAAACATCCGCCCGACGGATACATCCGTGGCAGAGGCGTAGACCACCATCACAATGCTGGGCGGGATCAGGATGCCCAGCGTACCGGCGTTACAGATAACACCTGCGGCAAATTCCTTGGTATAGCCTACCTGTTTCATGGCCGTGATCACGATTGTCCCGATAGCAACCACCGTCGCGGGCGAAGACCCCGACAGCGCCGCAAAGATCATGCAGGCAAAGACACCCGCGATGGCCAACCCGCCGCGGGCATGGCCGACACAGGCGATGGAAAACCGGATAATCCGCTTGGCCACTCCGCCTGTCGACATAAAGCTTGAAGCAAGGATAAAGAACGGGATCGCTAGCAGCGTGTAATGCGCCGCCATGGCATTATAGAAGCTCTGCGCTATCGAGGCGAGCGAGGTATCCGAATAGACCAGCAGAAAGAATGTCGATGACAGCCCAAGCGAAATGGCAATTGGCACACCAATCAACAACAGGCTGATCACCATCGTGAAAAGAATTGCGACTTCCATGACTTAGCGCTCCCCTGCCTGAATTTCGGCGACCGCATCCTCGGCCTCGTGGCTGACAATCAACCCGTCACGCTCACCGCGCAGAATGGCAATCGTGGCCTGCACAAAGCGAAACAGCAGCAGGGCGGCACCCAGCGGGACGATCAGATAGGGAATGGCACGGGGCAGCTTTTCAAACGGTTCATCGCCGTCAATCAGCAACCAACCCTCTAACATGCCACGGCTCCATTCAGGGATCGGGACATAGACGGTTGGCGTATAGCCACGGAAATCCTGAATACGCATTTCTTGCAGGCCTGTCGGCATCACCCGACCGGTCGTCTGCGGCAGATTGGCAAAATTGGCATAAAAATCCCACGCGCCTTTCAGCAACAACGCAGCATAGGCGATGCAGCAGAAAGCGGCGATCAGCGCCACGATCCGGCGCACAGCAGGCGGCAGCAGATTGGTCACGGCATCAACACCCAGATGGGCGGTGACCTTCACGCCGTAACTGACACCGAACATCACCAGCCAGGCAAACAGGATCAGAACAACCTCCTGCCCCCAGATCAGCCCGTCAGCAAAACCATAGCGAAGCACCACGTTGACAAAGGTGATCCCCGCCATCAGGGCCAGGATCACGGCGATCGCTGTCTCCTCAAATTCATGCACGGCACGCCCGATAGGGCCCCGTGGCTGCCAGCCAGTTGCAGACATGATATCTCACTCCCCTGAGATTGACCCCGGTCCCGTCGGGGTGATTGGCGGGGCCACACGCAGCGGCCCTGCCAGATGATCCAAAAGGATCAGATTACATGGACTCGTTGATTTTCTGAGCGGCGTCGATGTTGTCCTGCCCCACATCCTCAACGAACTTGTCCCAAACCGGGCGCATGGTGTCGACCCAGGCTTGACGCTCTTCGGCATTCAACTCGCGGATTTCACCACCAGCATCGATGATCGCCTGCTTGGCCTCTTCGTTCACAGCAAAGGCTTCGGCGTTCCGGGTATCTGTCACTTCACCCAGGATCGTCAGGAACTGATCACGAACCTCTGGCTCAAGGCTGTCAAGAAAGTCGGTCGATGTCACAACAAGGTAATCAATGATACCGTGATTGGTTTCGGTGATACCGTCCTGCACTTCAAAGAACTTCTGACCATAGATGTTCGACCATGTGTTTTCCTGACCATCTACAACGCCTGTCTGCAGCGCACCATAGACTTCAGAGAATGCCATTGGCTGTGGTGATGCACCCATCGCTTCCATCTGGGCGACCAGCACGTCCGAATTCTGCACCCGGAACTTCAGACCGGACGCATCCGTGGGGGATACCAGCGGTACGTTGGCCGACATCTGTTTCATCCCGTTATGCCAGAACGCAAGGCCCTGCAGGCCGCGACGCTGCATGCTGTCTTTCATCGCCTGACCGGTCTCAGACCCTTGGAAGGCATCAACAGCGGCAATGTTTTCAAACATGAAGGGCAGATCAAAGATTCGGAACTGCTTGGTGAAGGCTTCGAACTTGGACAGCGAAGGCGCCGCCAGTTGCACGTCACCCTGCAACATCGCTTCAAGCACCTGATCATCATTATAAAGTTGGCTGGAGGGGAAAACCTCCATGCACATGGTGCCGTTCATTTCCGCATTTACGCGGTCTGCCAACAAACTTGCCGCGATCCCTTTGGGGTGGCGGTCGGTGTTCGTCACATGGCTGAATTTAACAACAATCTCGCCATCGTCGCAGCCTTCGGCATAGGCCGATGTCGCCATTACAGAGATTGCAGCCATCGCGGCTGCGGCTTTCAAAAAGGTCATTATGTCTCCTCCCAAGAGAATCTCGCCGCCCCTTGATCAGGCGTGCATCATGATCAGACAGATTGCGCAGCCGCCAGACAAGCAGCATTAGCCGAACCTAGAAGCGGGACACAAACTACTGAAAAACATCAAACATTTCGGTGTATGAAATCATACCACCGCAGAGTTGGGCGGAAATTCGCACATCTGTTTGCGCCCAAAGTGCGGAAATCCACACAGATCAGGAGGTGTTTTCATCCAACACTGCGCGCAAGGTGGCGGCGGCCGTTTCGATATCGTCCATGACCGCATCAGCCCCCACCAGATGAATAATATCCGGGAAATGGATAAGCACGTTGCCCGCCACGATGATATTCGCCAATGGCTGGGTAATCCGCAGCGCAAGGATCAGGCGGGCCAGCGGTTCAATCATCCGGTCGGAATGGGCCACCAGAACAACGGCGCGATAGTTGCGTTCCTCGCTTTGATGCAGCAACTGATCATGGGTCAGCCCGACCGACATATCGACATCCCACCCTTCGCGGCGGAAAAGGTCAGTTGCCATTTCAATACCCAATGTGTGGTCCTCGCCGGGCACCAATGCAAATAAAGCCGGGCGTTCATCGCGTCCTTCGGTCAATGAGGCCGCAACGATATGGCGTAGGCCGCGGATAATCCGGTACAGTCGGCCGGATGCCAATGTAACGTCGACAAATGAAATGCGGTCTTCGTCCCACATCACCCCAAGACTACGCGCAGCGCCGGCGACATAGCTCAGATATATCGCCTCGATATCCACACCATCCCGACGGGCGGCAAGGATGATGCGGTCTGCGGCATCATGGTCCGCAGACAAGAGTGCCGCGCAAAGCAAATCAATCTCTGATTGTGTTGGCAGGTCTTCTTTTCTGGCACTGCGCGGCATACGAAACGCCAAACGCTTTACAACCTCGCGGGCAAGCGCCTCTACGGCTGGCGGGGGGAGCTTCTGTTCGGCTAACTTGAAATGCTGATCAGCCCGGTCATATTCAAAACGGTCAAACGCTTCCGCGTTCAGTGGCGCACGAGCCATGAACGTCCCTCCCTTGTGCCACGTCTAAAACCGCCCGGAACCCTTACTGGTCCGTTAGCGATATCAGTCACAACAGAATCATATCACAAACCCGTGCGCGCCAAGGCGTGGCAGAAGGTCGCGCCTACGCACGCCTTAGTTGCGAAAATCCTCCGCACGCAAACCATGTTTGGTTAGCTTGTCATAGAAGGTCTTGCGTGGCAGCTGCAGGTCGCGGGCGACCTGCGTCACGCGCCCATTATGACGGCGTAGGGCGGCAATCAGCAAAGATCGTTCGACCTGCGCCATCTGGGCCGCAAGACCGGCACCGACCTGCCCGTCGCTTTCATCCAGTCCCATCGCAAAGCGCATCGCGACATTCATCAAGGCGCGCGCATTGCCGGGCCAATCCTGCGCCATCAGGCGCGCAGTATGATCCGGCGTAATCTCGGGTATTGGCAAATTCGCCTGCTCGCAGGCCTGAGCCACGTAATGCTGGAACAGCACCGGAATGTCCTCGGGACGTTCACGCAGGGCCGGCACACGCACGCGCATCATGTCCAGCCGATAAAACAGCTCTGCGCTGAAGCTGCCATGGCCCATCGCATCTGCGATGTTGCGGGTTGTTCCGGCCAGAACACGGCTTGGCTCGCCCGCCTCCAAGCGATCCAGCAGGACCAATTGCACGGCAGGGCCCAGCCCGGTCACTTCATCAATGTAAAGCGTGCCGTCTTTGGCTTGCCTGAGGGCCGCAGCCAGCCCCGCCTCATCCAAAGATGCCGCCGCCCTTTTCACAAATGGATGCGCGGCGTCAGGCGATAGCAGGTGAATAACCTCCGCAATTTTGGAAGTCCCCGACCCCGGCTCGCCCAGGATCAGGGCTTCTGTTCCTGCGCGAGCAACAGCGCGGGCTTGGTCTCGTAATTCCTCGGCCAGCGACGAATGCCCAAACAACATACGCGCCGCCGCATCTCCCGCCTCCAACTCTGATTTCAATCGCCGGTTTTCAAGGACGAGCGCGCGCGCCGCCAAGGCCCGTTCAATCACGGCGATGAAATCTCGCGGGGCGCAGGGTTTTTCCAGAAAATCATAAGCCCCGGCTGACATCGCGCGCACTGCCATTGGAATATCCGCCTCGCCCGTCAGCAGGATCACCGGCATCTCCGGGTCCGTTTCACGCGCATAGTCAAGAAGGTAGAAGCCATCACGACCGGGCATACGAATATCGGACACCACAACACCATCAAAACTGGGATCCAGGTGATCCTTGGCTTCGACAAATGAACCGGCAACAGTTGGGGCCAAATCGGCCAATTCCAGCGTTTGGCCCAGTGCCTCGCGAATATCGCGGTCATCATCAACAAGCAGAACACGGCGCGTCATGCGGCAGCCTCTTGCAGGACAGTATCCAGTTCCACGGTAAAGACAGCCCCGCCATCAGGATGATTGCGACCGCGGATCGCACCACCAAAGCTTTGCACCAGCCCGTAGGAAATCGATAGGCCCAGCCCCATCCCCTCTGCCGCACCAACGGCTTTGGTGGAATAGAACGGATCAAAAATCTTCTCCGGCTCAGCGATTCCCGGACCGGTGTCGCGCACCGACAGGGTCGTCCGGCCACCCGTCTGCGCAACCGAGATAAAGATGTTTTTGGGCTCGCTGTCTTCCATCGCGTCCATACCGTTGGACACAAGGTTCAACACGACCTGCTGCAAACGCACCTCCCCGCCGCGCACGATCACCGGTGTGTCAGGGCGAACCCAGTGCAGTGCCACACCAGTTTGGGCAGCACGCGGGCCAACCATCTCTAGCACCGCATCAATCACCCCTGGCAAATCAACATTTATGGGTGGTTCATCCTCTTGCCTGGCAAAGGCACGCAGATTGTTGATGATACGGCCCATGCGGCGCGTCAACTCCGAGATGCGGCCCAGATTATGCGAAGCGACCTGCGGTTTATCGCGCTCCAGAAACCCTTGGGCATTCTCGGCAAACGACCTGATCGCGGTCAGTGGTTGATTCAGTTCATGACTGATACCCGCTGACATCTGGCCCAGCGCTGACAGCTTGCCCGCCTGCACCAGTTCGTCCTGCGCTTTTTGCAACCGCTGTTCGGCGGCCTTGCGTTCGGCCACCTCGCGCCGCAGATCAGCGTTCAGCGCTTGGAGGTCGGCAGTACGGTCACGCACCCGGCGTTCCAGTTTGGTGTTCAACACAGCCAAGGTGCGTCGGCGTTGCGCCACCACAAACAATAGCGTGCCAAAGGCCAAACAGACCGCAGCAGCAATGGCCGCCTGCAGGCTGGCCAGTTGGCGCGCCGGGGCCACATCAACCAGCACTTCCCCCGTCATCCCGACAACTGGCAAGTCGAGGGTCAGATGCAATGCGCGCGTTGGCAGATAACGACCCCCGTCCACGTCCCAAACCTCGTAGCCGCTGACCAGATCTTCAGAATAACGCACAAATGGGGTCACGCTATCGGGCGGATATTCCAGCTTCTGCACCGGATCGCCAACACGGGACCGAAACACCAGTTCCGACCGGTTGGATAGAAAAATCACACCACGCTGATCTGTGAAAAATACCGCAGGGCGGGCACCGCGCCATGTCGCCTCAACAGGTTCAACATCGGCATAGACAACCAGCGCGCCTTCAACCGGTCCCTGTTCGGAAAAGACGGGGGCGGCAAAGACAAAGGCGCGACGCTGATAAGCCTCGCTGAACAGATGATAGAAACCCAGCGCGCCATCCAGCGCCCGTTCAAAGTAGGCGCGACCAGCATGATCGACATTTGGGGCCTCTTCTGTGGCGACCAGCGCACTACCGGACACGTCCACCAGAATAATATCCAAGGCCCCGGTTTTATCTGCAATCTCTTGCAGGACGGGGCGCAGTGTCGTGGCAGGCGCCACACCATCCATCACGGCGCGCAATTGCGGGTGATCGGCCGTCAGTACAGATAACTCGCGATAGCGCCGCAATTCGCCGGTCAAACTGTCCGAGGCAAGCGCCAGATCTGATCGGGCGCGCTGGTCAAGTTGTGCCAGCGCCGACACATAGCCATACCACCAAACCCCACCGGCAAAGGCCATGACAGCCGCCAGAAATCCGGTAATGATCAGCAAGCGAGGGCGAAGCAATTGACGCATGCGCCGCAGCTTATCCACCGCCCCTTGCAAAGACCAGACAGGTGGCCCAAAGCTACGCGTCATGCAAAGATTTAACCAATCCCCCACCGACCCGAATTTCGTCCAGAACCCCTACCCGTTTTATGATCAGGCCCGGGCGACGGGCGACTTTTTCTGGTGGCAGGATTATGACATGGCTTGTGCGGTCAGTCACAAGGCAGTTCATGCGGTCTTGCGCGACAAACGCATGGGTCGGGAATGCCCCGCAGAACTGGCGCCGGACACGCCCGACCACTTGCGCCCGTTTTACGCGATTGAGGCGCATTCGATGCTGGAACTGGAACCGCCACGCCACACCAGGCTGCGCGCGCTTGTGCTGCGCGCTTTCACCAGCCGGACGATTGCCGCACTGGAACCGGGGATTCGGCGGCTTTGCCACCATCTGATCGATCAGTTCCCCGATCAGCCATTTGATCTGCTCAAACACTATGCCCAGCCTGTTCCCGTCATCATCATTTGCCGCTTGCTGGGCGTGCCTGAAACTTATGCCGATGATCTGTTGCGCTGGTCGAACGCGATGGTCGCGATGTATCAGGCCGGACGAAGCCAGGCCATCGAAGATGCCGCAGCCCTGGCCAGTGCTGAATTCAGTGCCTTTATGCGGGATTATATCAACCAAAGGCGCAAGACACCGGGCGGTGATCTGATTTCGACATTGATCGCCGCAGAACAAGCCGGTGACAAACTCAGCGAGGATGAGTTGATCACGACCTGCATCCTTTTGCTGAACGCAGGGCATGAGGCCACGGTCCACACGCTTGGCAATGGTGTCAAAACGCTTCTTGAAAGGGACATCCGCACGATCTCACCTTCAACGGTTGAGGAGGTTATCCGTTTCGATCCGCCCCTGCATATGTTCACGCGCTGGGTTTATGAGGATGTCGAACTGCACGGACAGCAATTCAAACGCGGCGACCAGATCGCGTGCTTGCTTGCTGCGGCCAACCGCGATCCCAATGCCTATGCGGCGCCTGACATATTCGACCCAAATCGCAAGGGACCACAAAACACCAGTTTCGGCGGCGGGATCCATTTTTGCGTGGGGGCACCACTTGCGCGGCTGGAACTGCAAATTGCGCTCAGCGTGCTGTTCGAACGTTGCCCAAAACTGTCTATCACCGAGACCGCGCAATATGCCAATGTTTACCACTTTCACGGCCTTAAGGACTTGGTCGTCTCTCCGAATGGTTAATGCAGCGCACGGTCGCCATATTGACGCAATCAGGTTCCAACGCTAAACACGCTTAAGTTGTTATGATTTCCATAATGTAGCTAAAACGTGTAGGCCTCTAGAATGCACTACCTGGAAAAAGAACTTGGTGCCTTCTTGGGACAACCAGAAGCGTTCGCTTTTCTGGATTCCAGTGCCTGCGACGGCTTTTGGTTCTGGGACCTGGAGAACCCTGAAAACGAATACATGAGTGCCGGTTTTTGGCACGCCTTGGGGTTTGATCCGGCACAGCGAAAGCACCTCGCATCCGAATGGCAAAACCTGATTTTCCCCGAAGACGGCGAAACCGCCCTACAGAATTTCAAACAGCATTGCGACGATCCGTCTTTTCCCTATGATCAACTGGTCCGTTACAAGACATCTGACGGGGGCACGGTGACTGTGCGTTGCCGGGGTGTTGCCGTGCGCAAAGACGGTGTGCCCAAACGCATGTTGGGGTCGCACACGATTATACATGACACGCGGGCGATGGAAATCGACCGGCAGCTCAGTCAGATGCTGGAACTGTCCAGCGACGCGATCCTCGCCTATTCCGAGGATGGCGGCGTGTTACGCTGGAACCAGGGGGCCGAGGCGATGTACGGCATCCCAGAGACCGATGCCATCGGGCAAGACCCAAACATGCTAACGCAGGCGGAATTCGACGTTTCAATGCATGAAATCCGGGCTATTCTTGATGCTGGCAAAACCTGGACCGGCGATACCAAACGCAGAACCCGCAACGGCAAGGTTTTGATCACCTCAACCAACATCCAGCGGGTTGAGGTATCAGGCGGGCGCACATTATTGCTACAGATCGACCGTGATATCACTGAACGGTTCGAAGCGCAGGAAAAAGAGCGCCACCTGACACGCGAGCTGCATCACCGGGTCAAAAACCTGTTCTCGATCATCCAGGGACTCGTCCGGCTCAGTTTTCGGCTGGCGCGCACCAATGTCGGGCTGGCTGACAAGATCTGCTCGCGGATTGACGCTTTGGCCAAGGCATATGCCCTGTCGATGGAGCCCGAAAACGACAAGACGGTTGATCTGCACACGCTTGTCAGTCAGGCACTTGTTCCCTTTGCAAAGGGCGAAAAGACGATCCAGATCGAAGGTGACATCCTCCCTATTGCGGTCAATGACATCAGTCCGCTGAGCTTGATCATCAACGAGTTGGCGACCAACGCATCCAAATACGGGGCGTTGCGTACCCCAGATGGTCGGGTTTCTGTTAACTGGGGCCAAGAAACCGATGATAACGGACGCGTCGTAATCAAACTTGTCTGGTCAGAACAGAACGCTGTGCCCGAGGATACGAAAACGCCCAAAGTCACCGGTTTTGGCACCCGGTTGATGACGATATCCGCGCATCAATTGAACGCGACACTTAACCAAGAATGGACAAATGAAGGCCTGAACTGCACATTAGCGATACCTTTTTCGCAACAGCCCCAAGACCGAATTGAGGCTTGATCAATATGTCCGACCCTGATGGAGCACCGCAGATGAGCGAACAAGATGAACAAAGGCCACTGATTGGCAAGAAGGTACTGATCGTCGAAGATGAGATGCTGATCGCCTTCGACCTGATGGACACTTTCGGTGATGCGGGTGCTGCCGCCATCGGGCCAGCGGGGACGTTGGAACAGGCGTTTGAGACATTCGACCAGGATGAAACTGACATCGCCATCCTTGATATCGATCTGCGCGGGGTGTCGGTCTTCCCGTTTGCAGAAGCATTGGTCAAACGCAACATTCCCATCGTCTTTCATTCGGGGCACGGCACTTTGGAAAACCTCGAAACGCGTTTTCCGGGCGCTGCAATCTGCCCGAAACCCGCATCAAAAGAAGAACTTATCAACAAAGTGTCCAGTCTGCTTGCAACAGGACGTTAGGACCCGCCGAATCCGATCTTCAGCGGGGCCCAATACTTAAAATCGCAGCACCTTGTCCGGCGTGACCCGATAGACGCTATCATCCAGATCATGACTTTGCATAAACCCGGCAATCGCACCGAAAGTCGCGGTACGGACCGCACGACCATGATCTGCTGTGGTCAAGGCCTGTGATGCGGCAGGCGCCAACAGCCGCTGCAATCCATTCAACCGAACCGGCTGACCTGCAAAATGGGCAGCGACATTCGCCTTGATCTGCGTCGGATCAGTTGTGTCATAAAGCGCGGCCATCACCACATCCAAAGTATGCTCCGTACAGTTCTGAAACTGACGGGTCGCGGGATTGGCCAATACCGAATAGGACGGGTTGTGCAGCCGGGCGTAGGTTGGGCTTGCAATCACATTTAGCAGTTTTTGCTGCAACCGTGGATCAGGAATAATGACGCCCGCATCCAGCCGATGTGCCGCCGCAAAGAAATCTGCCGGGGTGTCCTGCACCAATTCGCTGCGGGTCAGGTCACCGGCGGTTTGATACAGGTTGTAGACGCGGTACCCCATACCGGTGCTGCCATCGGCACGCGTGATCCGGGAATAGACCCAGAAAGCCACATGGGTATATCTGATACCATCGGGCAATAACGATGGGTCGCGACCAACCCGGGCAACAATTGCCACATTCGCCCCTCGTGATGCCAGATCACGTTGCACACGATTTGCAAAACTAACGACATCGGCGGTTGGCAAGACGGCGTCCGCAGCCGCGCTGCTGCCCGCCATCGCAGGCAATGGCAACATGAGTGTCAGGGTAACAAAAATCAGTTTAATATAATGTCTCATTTCAATAACCTCCAACTACAAGCGCGGCGGGCCGTCAGCGACAACACACGTATTCGTCGCAGCAGGCACATGACATACCGTTGGTTTTGCAGGCGAAACGCCCGCTTCAAACACTTGCGATCCGGCGTCCGCCGAAGCTGTGCCCACCTGCTCTATCGCCGAACCCGTAACGGCCAGAACAGAACCCGCCGCCATGACGGGCACTGCGGCAACCGTCGCCGCAGAGCCCGCAACGGCGCTAACCCCGTGGCCAGTGGCTTGCGCGCTGTGATCAGCAGATTGGGCGGCATGTTGGGCACTTGGCGTGGCACAGGCCGCCAGGACGACCAGACCAGTGATCCCGGCTGTGAGTTTCAAAATATGCATGGCTTACCTCATTTATGAACAATGTTCACACTATTTAGGCAAGGCTGACCCAGCTGTCAACAGATTTCTTGAACAATGCTCACGAAAGCAGAAGAGGTGCATCTTACAACGGGAGAGCCACGGTTGCCTTGATTTCTTCCATCGACAAAAGTGCTGTCACATTATGCACTTTCACCTCTGAAATCAGCGCCTGATAGAACGTGTCATAAGCCCGCGCATTCTGCACCCGGACCTTTAGGATGTAGTCGATATCGCCTGCCAGCCGGTGCGCCTCCTGCACTTCGGCCCGTGATCGCAGGGCCGCCAGAAACCGGGCTTGCCAGTCCGCGTCATGCTCGGACGTGCGGATCAGAACAAAGAAACAGGCCTCAAACCCCAAGGCTTCAGCATCCAGTAAGACCGTCTGCTGGCCGATGATCCCAGCCTCGCGCATCTTCTTGATTCTGTTCCAAACCGGGGTCTTTGATGACCCGACCGTGCGCGCAATTTCGTCCAATGATTGCGCTGCATCCGCTTGCAATGCGGCAAGGATTTTCCGGTCTGTCGCATCAATCCGAACTGACATTCTCTGATCTCCGTATTTTCAGGACGGCTGGTCCAAAATACAGCCAACCCAGAACATACGTCCTTACTTAGCGCCAAGGGGGCGCAACAGGAAGAACATTATTCTATATTGAACGGAAGAAATCAGAGGTCCGTCATGAAGCACTTCCCCATCTTCCTCGCCGTCGAAGGCCGCCGCATCGTTTTGTCCGGCGGTGGTGATGCAGCCATGGCCAAGCTGCGGCTTTTGATGAAGACAGAGGCACATCTGACCGTCATCGCCGCGGATATCGCCGATGACATCCACAAATGGGCCAGCCAAGGCAAACTGCGTATCATCGAACGGGCGATGGAGCCCGGCGACGCATTATGTGCCGCACTTTTCTATGCCGCCAACGAAGATGACGCCGAAGATGCCCGTGTATCGGCCATCGCCAATGCCGAAGGCGCGCTGGTCAACATCGTCGATAACCTTGCCGATAGCCAGTTCATCACCCCCGCAATCGTTGACCGTGATCCGGTCACGGTCGCCATCGGCACCGAAGGTGCCGCACCGGTGCTGGCCCGTGCTATCAAGGCTGATCTGGAAGAACGCCTGCCTACATCATTGGGTATCCTGGCCCGCATCGGCAAAAGCTTCCGCCACGCGGTTGAAGTGCTGCCCATGGGCCGCAAGCGGCGGGATTTCTGGTCTTCCTTCTATTTCAACGCTGGCCCCAAAGCGATTGCAGAGGCTGGTGAACCCGGTGTCATCCCCGCGCTCGAAACGCTGCTGGATAATCACATCATGGCAGACACCAACGAAGGTCATGTTGATCTGGTTGGCGCAGGGCCCGGTGATCCGGAACTGCTGACGCTCAAGGCGCGCAACGCGCTCGACAAGGCGGATGTCGTTATCCATGACCGGCTCGTGACTGGCGAAATCCTCGAACTCGCACGCCGTGAGGCAATCATCATTGACGCAGGCAAAACCGGCTTTGGCCCGTCGATGAAGCAGGAAGATATCGACGCGCTGATCGTCCAGCATGCATTGGATGGGCACCATGTGGTGCGCCTCAAAGCAGGTGATCCGACCGTCTTTGGGCGGCTTGACGAGGAAATCGAAGCACTCGAAGCCGCCGATGTCAGCTACCAGATCATCCCCGGCATCACCGCCGCCTCTGCCGCCGTAGCAATTATCGGTCAAAGCCTGACCAAACGCGGCAGAAACTCTGCCGTGCGGCTGATCACCGGACATGACACCAAAGGCTATGCCGATCATGATTGGGCCGCACTCGCCCAGCCCGGCGAGGTTGCCGCGATCTATATGGGCAAGAAATCCGCCCGGTTTATTCAGGGCCGCCTGTTGATGCATGGCGCCGATCCTGCAACGCCCGTAACCATCATCGAAAATGTCAGCCGCGCGGATCAGCAGATCATCGCGACAACGCTTGCCGAACTTGAACCGACCCTCACCCAGGCAGACCTGCAAGGGCCTGCCATCACTTTCTATGGCCTCGCCCCGCGCGATGCCGCGTCCCAAATAGAAAACATCAGGGAGTTTGCATAATGGCCCGCAGCTTTACACCCAAAGTCGTCACCGCCAACGCATTGCTGGAAGGCGATGCGGTTTGGCTGACCGAAGACAACACATGGACCCGCGATATCCGCGAGGCTGAATTGATCACGGATGAAGCGCATGGCGACCTGCGCCTGCTGGAAGCGCAGGCGCGCGCTGATGAAATTGCAGGTGCCTATCTGGCTGACGCAAAGTCGGGCGAAGACGGCCCCGAACCTACCCATTTCCGCGAGGCGTTCCGCACGCGCGGCCCCTCAAACTACCATCACGGAAAACAGGCAGGGTAACAAAGTTTCGCAGAAACTTTGCTTTCAAATTCTCTCAGAGAATTTGCCCGCCAGAAGGAAACGATATGTATAAATACAATGACTTCGATGAGGCTTTCGTGCGCTCCCGCGTGGCCCAGTTCCGCGGCCAGGTGGAACGCCGTATCGACGGCTCCTTGACCGAAGACGAATTCAAACCGCTCCGCCTGATGAACGGTCTATATCTGCAATTACACGCCTATATGCTGCGCGTGGCGGTCCCTTACGGGACGCTGAATAGCGCGCAGATGCGCCAACTCGCCTATATTGCGGACAAGTGGGACAAGGGCTATGGTCATTTTACCACGCGCCAGAACATCCAATATAACTGGCCAAAACTGCAAGACGTACCAGATATGTTGGAGGCGCTGGCAGATGTGGAAATGCACGCCATCCAGACGTCCGGCAACACGATCCGCAACGTGACGGCCGACCATTTCGCCGGTGCTGCCGCAGATGAAATCGAAGACCCGCGCGCCATCGCAGAACTGCTGCGCCAATGGTCCACAGACCACCCCGAATTCCAGTTCCTGCCGCGCAAGTTCAAGATCGCCGTAACCGGAGCCGCAGAAGACCGCGCCGTCACCAAAGCCCACGATATCGGGCTACGCATGGTCCGCAATGACGCAGGCGAGCCGGGTTTCGAAGTGATCGTGGGTGGCGGCCTTGGCCGCACGCCAATGGTCGGCAAGGTTCTGCGGGACTTCCTGCCCAAGGCCGATCTGCTGCCATATTGCGAGGCGATCGTCAGTGTCTACAATCTGCTGGGCCGCCGCGACAATAAGTATAAGGCACGGATCAAGATTACCGTACATGAAAACGGGCTGGAGAAGATACAGGAACTCGTCGAAGACCGGTTCACGACGATCCGGGCTGGTTTCTCTGGCCATGACCAAGAGCTGTTGAGCGAGATCGAAACAGCTTTCGCCCCCCCCGCCTTTGCCGCAAAGCCCACCGATGGCTACGAGGCTGCGCGGCTTGCCAACCCCGCCTTCCGGTCATGGACAGACACCAACCTGTCGGAACACAAGGCCGACGGTTATGCCATTGTCTCGATCAGCATCAAAAAACACGGGGCCACCCCCGGCGATGCCACATCAGACCAGATGCGGGTCATGGCGGAACTCGCCGAAAAATATGGCCATAACGAATTGCGGATCAGCCACGAACAGAACGTGATCCTGCCACATGTGCATAAATCTGACCTGGCAAAGGTCTATGCCGCCCTGCGCGAAGCTGATCTTGCGACGGCAAATATTGGGCTGGTCTCTGACATCATCGCCTGCCCCGGCATGGATTACTGCGCGCTGGCCACGGCCCGTTCGATCCCGATCGCGCAGGAAATTGCCACCCGCTTTGATGAGCTGAAGATCGAACATGATATTGGCCAGCTGAAAATCAAAATCTCTGGCTGCATCAATGCCTGCGGACACCACCATGTGGGGCATATCGGGATCCTTGGGCTCGACCGGGCGGGCGTCGAAAACTACCAGATCACATTGGGCGGTGACGGCACCCAAACCACGTCCATCGGCGAACGGGCTGGCCCCGGTTTCAGCGCCGAAGAGATCGTGCCAGCCATCGAACGGCTGGTAACCGGCTACCTTGACCTGCGCGACAGCCCCGCTGAAACCTTCCTCCAAACTTACCGTCGTTTGGGTATGGAACCTTTCAAAGCCATCCTTTACCCAGCCGAGGACAAAGCCAATGCCGCTTAAGGAACGCGCCGAACGGCGCAACATCCTGCACCGCAAATCCGATGCACAGACCGTGTTGCGTCACGCGTTGGAAGACGTGCAGATCGGCCCTGTTGCGATGGTTTCGTCCTTTGGGGCGGAAAGCGTTGTGCTTCTGCATATGATCGCCCAGATCAACGCAGCCACGCCAATCATCTTTCTGGACACCGAAATGCTGTTCCCCGAAACGCTGACCTATCAGCGGGACGTGTCTGCGCAACTCGGGCTCACAGACGTCCGCGTGATCGGACCAGACCGGAATGAGGTGCTGGTTGAGGATGTCGACGGCATCCTACATCAGGCTGACACCGACGCCTGCTGCGATCTGCGCAAGACCCGGCCTCTCAACCGCGCCTTGAAGGATTTCGGCAGCTGGATCACCGGGCGCAAGCGGTTTCAGGGCGGGCAGCGCGCGCAGCTTCCGCTGTTCGAAAAGGAAGATCGGAAGATCAAGATCAATCCGCTGGCCAACTGGACCGCACAGGACCTGCAAGACTACATGAACCAGCACAATCTGCCCCGGCACCCGCTGGTGGCGCAAGGATATCCCTCTATTGGCTGCATGCCCTGCACCACGCGGGTCAGCGACCACGAGGATCCCCGTGCAGGCCGCTGGCGTGACAGTGACAAGACCGAATGCGGGATCCATTTTGAAAACGGCAAGCCCGTCAGAACAGGACAAGCAGCATGAGCGTGATCGTCACCGACAATGGATTCAGCACAGATGACTGGTCCGGCAGCTTCATCGAACATAGCGATGCGGCCGCCAATGATTGCGATTACGGCATCGACCTGCCCTCCGACACTGCCCCAGAGACGCTGGCGGGTCTGAACAACGCGCCAATGATCCGCATCGCCTTCCCGTCATCCGCTGACGGGCGCGGTTTTACGCTGGCTGCCATGTTGCGGCGCGGCGGTTACAAGGGACGGCTACGGGCCAAGGGGCAGGTATTGGCCGACCAATATGCCATGGCGCGCCGGTCCGGTTTTGATGAGGTTGAGATCGACGACGCCCTTGCCGCACGCCAGCCCGAGGACCAATGGCAATTCCGGGCCGATTGGCAAAACCACAACTATCAGGCCCGCCTGCGCGGCTAGGACCAAAGCACCCTTTCCCTGATCCAGATCAACGACTAAGACGGAGGGCGGCCCTATCAGGCTGCCATGACACATATGACCGAGCGGACACCCGTGACCCTAGACACCGCCAAAGCCGTCCCTACCCTGCCTGATGCGCAGACGGTGACGGATGTGAAACATTATACCGACAGGCTGTTCAGCTTCCGCTGCACCCGGCCCGCCAGCTTGCGGTTCCGCTCCGGTGAGTTTGTCATGATCGGGCTGATGGGTGATCCACATCCCGAAACCGGCAAGCAAAAGCCACTGCTGCGGGCCTATTCCATCGCCTCGCCATCTTGGGACGAAGAGCTGGAGTTTTATTCCATCAAGGTCCCCGATGGGCCGCTGACATCAAAACTCCAGCATATCAAACCGGGGGACGAGATTATCTTGCGACCCAAACCGGTGGGCACGCTGGTGCATGACGCGCTGATCCCCGGCAAGCGCCTCTGGTTCTTCGCCACAGGAACAGGCTTTGCGCCTTTTGCGTCGCTACTGCGCGAGCCGCAAACCTATGAAGACTATGACGAAATCATCATCACCCACACCTGCCGCGAGGTGGGCGAGCTGACCTATGGGCGCGACCTGATTGAGGCGCTCAAGGAAGATGAGTTGCTCAATGAAGTGATCGGCGAAGGTTTCTGGAAGAAAATTAAATACTACCCAACCACCACCCGTGAAGAGAGCCCCAAGATGGGGCGGATCACCGACCTGATGCGCTCGGGCGAGGCATTTACCGATCTTGCGGTGCCGCCACTCACCCCGGAAACAGACCGGGCGATGATCTGCGGGAACCTGGCATTCAACCTGGAACTCAAGGACATGCTGGAAGAATACGGGCTGGTCGAAGGGGCCAATTCTAAACCGCAGCACTACGTCGTCGAGAAGGCATTTCTGGACTGACAACAACACCAGACCAATAAAAAAGCCGCGCTGGCGACAGCGCGGCTTTTTCTTTTATGGCGAATACTTACTGCGGCAACAGGTTCTTAATTTGGTCAAGAATGGGCTGCAGCAAGGCAGGGTTATCCTTGGCCAGACCCAATGCTGTTGTCAGCGAGTTCTGTTCGCCCTCCGGCAGCTCAAGCGTGTCCAGCAAGGCGGTAACCTTCTCCGCGTCAAAGCCATCAATCGTTAACAACTCATCCGCCATTGACAACAGGTCTGTACCAGCCTCGGTCGCGGCTTCGGCGGTTTCTGTCGCGGCCTCCGTCGCGGCGGCAGCGGCTTCTTCGGCAGCAGCAGCAGCTTCCTCGGCGGCTGCGGCAGCAGCGGCTTCGGCCTCTTCAACGGCGGCTTGTGCAGCTTCTTCAGCAGCGGCAGCAGCTTCGGCAGCGGCGGCTTCAGCCTCTGCGGCTGCCTGCGCAGCAGCTTCCTCGGCGGCAGCGGCAGCGGCAGCTTCTGCCTCTTCCAACGCGGCTGCAGCGGCAGCTGCTTCTTCCGCGGCGGCGGCCTCTGCTTCAGCGGCAGCGGCTGCCTCTGCGGCGGCGGCTTCAGCGGCAGCTGCCTCGGCCTCTGCGGCTTCGGCAGCGGCAGCTTCTGCCGCAGCAGCAGCCTCGGCTTCCGCTGCTTCCAGTGCGGCTTGCGCTTCTGCTTCGGCACGCGCTGTTTCGCCGGTCAGCACGCCTACAGCGGCGGCAGGACCACGGCCTTCAACGGCATATTGGTAGCCAAAAAATCCCAGAACAGCGATAACAACTAATATGGCGATTGCTCTCATTGGTCTTATCCTTCCAAATTGATCGCGTTTGGACCCCCACGGGCCTTGATGGCGATATGTCAGAACCGCTGCCAAAGGTGAAGGGAAACGAAGGGGGAAAATGCAGTCAAACTACCCCTTTTCCGGGTTGAAGCGCCCGGCCACCGGGTTTACTTTACCGGGCACAACACGGCAATGATTCAAGGATAAAGACCATAGGACGCAGACCCCACAACGCCCCACCACAGCGCGATACCGGCCCCCGCATCAACGAACGCATCCGCGAGGCAGAGATACGCCTAATCGGGGCAGACGGAGAAAATGTCGGCGTTGTCACCCCGGAACGGGCAATGATGATGGCTGATGAGGCTGGATTGGACCTGGTAGAAATCTCTCCTAATGCCAAACCACCGGTCTGCAAAATCATGGACTATGGCAAGTTCAAATACGAGACTCAGAAAAAAGAAGCTGAGGCGCGCAAGAAGCAAAAAACCATCGAAATCAAAGAGGTAAAGTTCCGCCCCAATACGGACAACCACGATTACGATGTTAAAATGCGCAATGTTTTCAAGTTCCTGGAGAACGGAGACAAAGTAAAAATTACACTCCGTTTCCGCGGGCGAGAAATGGCGCACCAGCAGTTGGGCCGCGAATTGCTCGAACGCGTCGCCGAAGACACCAAAGAAACGGGCCGGGTTGAAAACTTCCCCAAGATGGAAGGCCGTCAGATGGTCATGCTGATCGGACCGCTTCCCAAGTAAGCCAATACGACAGCACCCGCTTTAAGGCCCCATCCGTTGGGGCCTTTTTCTTTTTTACCAGGGCAAAAACTACTGATCCGGCAGGATCATTGTGTTCAAAACAGCCGGTGCAACGATATCCGGCTCCATTGACCGGAACCGATCAAAGAACCGCAACGGTATGTTTTCGGTGACGTCATCGGCACGGTAGCGGACGCGGTCAACCCGCTGCCCTTCTGCATTGAACAGTGACAGCGTGCCACCTTTATTGCGCAGTTGAAGCGGCGCGACAGGTTTGAACCTGCGGGAACTGCCCGCCTGCAAAACGCCGTCAAGCTGCATCGGGCGCCGCAACGTATCGCTGACGGTCCAGCCATCCAAATCGATATCCAGCCCTGAAAAGTTGAAGATCGACATCCATTCTTCATCCCTGTCCTTACCTGCGGGGTTAACCATGGCGGCCACAATCATGATTGGCGGCGCATCCAACATAACATTGTCGCGCACCTGATCAGTGGCAATGAGATGGGTCGGATCATCAACCTCAATCCGCTCAGGAAATGACGTGATTTTCAACGCGGCCGCCGCGTCATCATCAGGGTTGAAGAACAGCGGATTACGCGCCGGGATCACGGGTGGAAAGATAAGGCCTGTCTGTTCTTCGATTTCGGTCACCGATACCTGAAAGCGTTGGTTATCAAAGAATTGCCGCCCGCCCTTATCACGCAAGGCCGCAGCATCCTGCGGCATGATGAACGCACGCACCTCTAGCTGGTCATCGCGGATGTAACTGACAACCTTGAAAAACGCAGAAGGGATCAAAGCCGTGTCCCGACCCTGCGGTGTGATCGAGCGCGGATGCGCCCCAAAAATTGGCCCCGAAATTGATGAAATCCGATTGGTATCATCGGGCGTGTCCCGCAAGACCCAATCTTCTAGCGCCAACCATTCATCCTGATTGAAATTCGCATGTTGAAGCGCTGCATTGGCATAGAAAAACGTGTCATCTGATGCGTGCTTCGCCTCGCGATTTGTGTCTCCCCAGGCAGCAGAGGCGCGGCGCGCCAAATGGCCCCGATCCCATGGGTTGCTGCGGTAATAGTCGTTGTTCAGCTGAAAATCGCGACCAATCCGGGTATCGATTCGCCAGTTATTGCTGCGGTTCACGCTTTTCAGTTTGGGCTGATCGATATTCATCGCAGAAAAGACCGGGGTGCGCAGTTCGGCATGGGTCGCGACGGTATAGTTGACGTAATCGGCAAAGACCCCGTCACGCAATTGATCCCGCAACACGATGAAATCGATCAGTTCCGGTCCGAATTCCGGCAATGGCAGGCTGACCCCGAGAAACTCCGGATCATACCCTTTTTTCGATGCGATAGAGAGAGGGTCTGGCATTGGTCATCCATCCAATCATTTCAAAGGCAGCTTAAAGACCAACCTATACCAGAAATATGACATGGCCGCTGGGGATGTTCAGCCGCTTCGCAATCATCATTCACCCCAATGGTTGACTGATATTAAGAATCAGTGTTATTCACCCATATGGTTGAACGAAAGAACCCTCCCCCACTCGACGCCATCCTGAAGGCGGCGAGCGATCCAACAAGGCGGGACATCCTGACGCTGCTCGCACAGGAAGGACCGCTGCGGGTCACCGATATTCATGCGCGTTTCGCAATGAGCCTGAACTCTGTCTCCAAACATATCAAAGTGCTGGAGGCGGCAGGGCTGGTGAAACGCCGCACGGAATGGCGCGAACATCTGATCGAAGTTCAGATGGCCCCGCTCAGCGAAATCGATGCATGGTTCAAAGGTTTGCGTTCAATCTGGGCGATGCGTCTGGAAGCGCTCGACCACATCATCACCAAAGGAGCTGCCAAAAATGACTGACCTGACAATGACAACCGAACGGACGATCAATGCGCCACAAAAGGCCGTCTTTGACGCCTGGCTCAACCCCGAAATGCTGGCGCGTTTCATGACGCCCGGCCCGGATATGACGGTGCCCGTCGCCAAGACGGACGCCAAAGTCGGTGGCCGTTTTGAGATTGTGATGCACGCCGGCGGAACCGACATCCCGCATCACGGCACCTATAAGGAAATCAGCCCGCATGAGCGGCTGGTCTTCACATGGTTTGGCCCCTCACCCGCCGAAAACAGCACCGTGACCTTGACCTTTGACACCGTTGACAACGGCACCCATGTCACCCTGCGCCATGATCGGTTCATCGACGAACAACGCCGCGACGATCACAAAAAGGGTTGGACCGGTATTCTTGCCGCACTCGACACCGTTTTGGCGCAAGGAGCTTCCCAAAATGCCTGACCTTTCACTGACCTGTCAACGGACCATCAATGTCGCACCCGAGGTGTTGTTCAATGCCTGGCTTGACCCTGAAATCATGGTGCAGTTCATGTCGCCACGCCCCGACATGACCGTGAAAGAGGCGCGATCGGATGCGACGGTCGGTGGGTCCTTCTATGTGCTGATGATCGGTGACAAGGAGTTCCCGCATGAAGGCATCTACAAGGAAATCACGCCACACAGCCGGTTGGTCTTCACCTGGATGGCCCCATGGTCACATCCCGATTCCACGGTTGAACTGGGTTTTGCCCCTGTCGGAGATGCGACAGAGGTCACCCTGACCCACACGCATTTCACTGATGAAGACAGCCGGGACGGACATGCCCAAGGCTGGGCAGGTATCCTTGGCAAGCTCGACGCAGCCATCGCGGCCTGAAGGGGGACGATATGGAAAATCTCAACTGGCTCGCCGTGGGTGCGGGCACGATTGGTGCCTTTGTGTTGGGCATGGTCTGGTTCAGTCCAGTGATGTTCGGCAAAGGTTGGGCCGAAGGCAGCCAAAATATTCAGCCACCCGACAGCCCGCCCATCGCCGCCATGATCATCCAGTTTCTGGGCACCTTCGCCCTGGCACTAGTGGTCGGGCTGACCGAAACCACCGGGGCCTTGCTCACCGCGGTTGTCGCGATCCTCGCCACCGCGTGTTTCGTCAGCGGCATGGACCTGTTCAGCCAAAAGACAGGCAAAGCCACCTTGATCGACGCAGGCTACATCATCGCCGCCGGGGTGATCATGATTGGCGCGCACGGCCTTCTCTAACCCTCGATATCTCCGCGCGGCTTTGGTCGCGTGGGGATTTCCTTCAGCAACCCGCCCACCCCCATCGCCGCAAAATCGGCAGGCGTCAGATCGACGCCGCAAATCACCCGTTCCATCACCCAATCCGCCCCGTTCAGCGCAGGCGACCGGGCGCAGCCCGGAAGGCCAATCACCGGCCTGCCCTCCAAGTGCCCCAGAAACAGCAGATTGCCCGGATCAACCGGCATCCCAAACTGGGTCACCGTGCCCCCGGCCTGCCGCACCGCCTCTGGCCCGACATCCGCCGGGTCCGACGTCGCCGAAGCCGTCAGGATGAACAGCATATCGCCCCGCGCCGCCGCGAGCGCGCGGGCAAGATCAGACACATCATGGCCAACAACCACACGGTCATCCAAATGCAAACCCAGCCGGTCCAACCGTCCACGCATCGCCGCGCGCCCCTTGGGCGATGGCACGTCAGCGGTCCGGGTTTCGATCAACGTGGCGGTACGATAAACCGGTGGCAGCACAATCAACGCAGACCGCCCGATGACTGCCGCCTCGTCCACATCAGCCTCCGGCACGCCATATGAAATGATCTTGATCGTCGCGACCATGGTCCCACGATCCACCCGGTGATACTGCGGAACGGTCGCGACTGTGATCATCGGATTGATGGCATTAAATGCAGCAACGGCATCAACATCAATCCCAGCCACGCCCGGCCCTTGCGCAAAGATATTCACCCGGCCCGTCGCCGCCTTGCTCAGCCGTAATCCATCTGGGGCAAGCGCCGTGCCCAACCGGGCGGCGGCGGTATCCTCATCCAGATCACCCTTTTCCATCAGGGCAACCGTGATGGTCTCATATCCGCTCGCCCGCAACTGACGCAGATCTTCTTTGGTTAGCAAACGGCCCTTGCGCAGCCGTCCTTCTTGCAAAGCCAGAGAATGGGCCAGAACCGCGCCTTCGGCCTCTGCAACGGGCACCGCGCCAAATTTCATGTGGCTTTCCGCAGGGCCTGGGTCACCTCGGCCATGATGCTCACCGCGATCTCTGCCGGTTGCTGCCCGCCCAGATCAAGACCCACCGGCGCATGAATGCGGGCGATCTGATCGGCTGAAAACCCGGCTTCCTCCAACCGTGCGACACGTTTGGCATGGGTGCGGGTTGAACCGAGGCAACCCAGATAAAACACATCTGTCGCCAGCGTGGCCATGATCGCCGGCTCATCCAGCTTGGGATCATGGGTCAACGTGATCACCGCTGTCCGGGCATCTGGTTTCAAGGCCGCCATCGCTTCATCCGGCCAGTCATCAATGATCCGCTCACCCGGGAAACGGGCCGCCGATCCAAATGCGCCGCGCGGGTCAATCAGCACCGGGGCATAGCCGCAAGCACGCGCCATCGCGACCAAAGGCTGGGCGATATGCACGGCACCGACAATGATCATCCGCAAGGGCGGGTTGTGGATGGCCACAAAACTGCGCCCATCGTCCGCGACCCCTGACCGATCCAGCCGGAAACGATCAGGGTAGTCCGCAGGGCTCGCCAAACGCGGGGCACCGGTTTCCAGATCGGTGACATAGGCGACAGGTTTCAGCGCGGCACGATGCGCCACCAGTTGTTCCAGAACATCCACCGGCAAGGCCATACCAACCGGTTCAACCAGGACCTTTATCTCACCGCCGCAAGCCAGACCCACGGCAAAGGCTTCGTCGTCACTGACCCCGAATTCCAGCACGCGGGGCTTGCCATCCTCCAGCGCATCAATCGCCTCGACAATGACCGCCCCTTCGACGCAACCGCCCGAGACCGACCCTTCCATGGCCCCTTCACCATCAATGACCAACTGACTGCCCACAGCGCGCGGGGCAGACCCCCAGGTCTGCACCACGGTCGCAATGGCAACGCGCCGTCCAGCACGATGCCAATCCAGCGCAAGTGCGGGCAAATCAGTGATCACGTCAGGCATCAGTTTGCACAATCCTTGTCAGAAAACAGTTGTTCCGGGCTGACCGAACATCAACATAAGCCACATCACCCCTGTCCAGCAGGGAGGCCGCATAATCCGCGACCTGATCCTTCGGGGTGATCTGCCCCGTACCATACATGATCTGGTCGGTCTGGTCATAGGCCTTGACCAGATAATCTGGCGATTTCCGTAAAACCGGCGGCAGCGCATGGCCGTGATGCGGCGTGCATTCATCCGCGCAAAAGAACACAGGTCCCGTTTCGGCATAAGGCTGCAAGTGACCAAACGGACGCGCAGCGCAGATCAGCATCTGGGCACCAGCGGGCACATCGTTCAGGCAGGATCGGCAGGGTTTTCCAACACCGTCGGAAATCGCACGTTCGGCGGGATTGCCATAGGCATCCGGGCCACCTGCACGCAGGCTGGCCATTTCTTCGGCATCGTAAGGCAAATAGGTCAAAACCATTGTCATCTCCTTGATTGATGCCCCGGATCTAAACCGATGCCACGCTGGCAAACGACCCGGAACCTGCGCATCCAGTAAGATGGGTTTAAACCCATCTTACGCCATCATCGCCATCAGGCGCGCCTTCTGACCACTGTCATCAGGACGCGACAACGCCGCCGCCAAACCCTCCAACGACGCGATATTATGCCCTGCACGAAAGCTCGAACAATGCGGCAGCATCTGCATGATCCCTCTGGCCTTCGGCGCAAATCCTTCCCAGCGCAACAGCGGATTGAGCCAGATCAGCTGCCGGGCGGTCAGGCCCAACCGCTCCATCTCGCGCCCCAGATCGGCATCCTTGTCGCGGTCCAACCCATCGGTAATCAGTAGCACCACGGCACCCTGCCCCATGACCCGGCGCGACCAGTCGCGGTTAAAATCATGCAGGCAGGCCGCAATCCGCGTGCCCCCTTCCCAATCCTGCGCCTCTGCCCCCGCAGCGGCCAGTGCCGCATCCACATCGCGGGTACGCAGATGGCGGGTGATATTGGTCAGCCTGGTGCCAAAGGTGAAAGCATGCACCTGCGCCCATCCCTGCCCTTCACGGTTCGCCACGGAATGCAGGAAATGCAAAACAGCACGTGAATACTGCGACATTGATCCTGAAATATCGCAAAGCACCACAAGATTAGGATAACGCAGCCGCCGCCGTTTCGTCGCGAAATCCGTGACCTCGCCACCCCGGCGCATCGCGGCCCGCATCGTACCGCGCCAGTCCGGCAGATGACCGGGCAAGCCTTGGGTACGGCGGCTCTGGATCGGGGGGACGGGCAAGCGCAACTGCGCGAGCATCCGCTTGGCCGCTGCCATCTCTGCATTGTTCATCTGTTCAAAATCAAGGCTGCGCAGCCGCTCCTCCGTCGAGATTGTGCGCGAAGCATCAATTGAAATTTCTACCTCTTCACCCGCGTCTTCTGGCGCTGGCAAGTCACGATCATGCCCATCCAGCAACGCCTCGGCTGCCCGTTTTTCGGCCGCCTGCGCAACCCTTTCATCCTGCACCCCGCGCACCATCGGGGTCATGAAGGCCATCATTTTTTCCAAATAACGCGGATCGCGCCAGTAAAGACGAAAAAGTTGAGAGAAAACCTGCCGTTCCTCCGGCTTGGAGACGAAACAGGCATGCAAGGTCCAATAGAAATCCAGCTTCTCGGTAAACCCGGCCGCCTGCACAGCCCGGATCGCATCAATCACGCGCCCCGGACCCACCGCCAGCCCAGCCTTGCGCAAGGCGCGCGCGAAATGGGTGATGTTCTGGGCCAGTTTCGGGTCGTCCGGCAGTTCCAGATCGGCAAGTTCAACCATCAGGCTGTCACCAGTTCCGCCTTCGCCTCGTCCAGAATGCGCTTCACCTCGGACCCTTCCAGTTTCTGGATGTCATCCTGATACTTCAGGATCGCGCCCAGCGTATCCGCGATGACCTCTGGCGACAGGTTGATCACATCCAGCGCGAGCAGGCATTTCGCCCAGTCAATGGTTTCGGCCACACCCGGTCGCTTGAACAGGTCTTCGGTGCGCAGCTTTTGCACAAAGGCCACCACCTCACGCGACAAGGCGGTTGACGCCTCTGGCGCACGAGCTTGCAAGATCTCGATCTCGCGCGCGAAATCCGGGTAATCGACCCAATGATACAAGCACCGGCGTTTCAGCGCATCATGCACTTCGCGGGTCCGGTTTGAGGTCAGGATCACAATCGGCGGCTCTGGCGCTTTCACTGTGCCCAGTTCCGGAATCGTCACCTGAAAATCAGACAAGGCTTCCAGCAAAAACGCCTCAAACGGCGCATCGGTCCGGTCCAGCTCATCAATCAGCAACACCGGCGCACCACCGGGCTGCGGGCGCATGGCCTGCAACAACGGGCGCTCGATCAGGTAATCCTCCGTGAACAACTCCGTCTTCAGCGCATCCCGATCCGCCCCACCTGACGCCTCCGCCGCGCGGATGGCAATCATCTGCTCGGCAAAGTTCCATTCATAAACGGCAGAGGCCGCATCCAGCCCCTCATAGCATTGCAAGCGGATCAACCGGCGACCCAGACCGGCGGCAATCGCCTTGGCAATCTCTGTCTTGCCAGTGCCCGCCTCACCTTCCAGAAACAAGGGCCGGCCCAACCGCAGCGATAAAAACACCACCGTCGCCAACGCCCGACCACAAACATAGTCCTGCCCGGCCAGCCCGGCCTGCACCTCATCAATACTGCCAAATGCCATGCGCTTCCTCCTGCCCACGCATAGCTGCATCCCCATCCCCCCGCGTCAACCCATCCATTGCGCCTCTGCGACCAAAGGCATAGCGTTGCGCCAAGCAATGAAAGGACCCGGCCATGAACGATTCCACCCCCATCAAAACATCAGGTTTCGGCCCCGATCTGGGACCATTCGATTGGGCCGACCCCCTGCGGCTAGAGGATCAACTGACCGAAGATGAACGAATGCTGCGGGATGCGGCCAACACCTTTGCCCAATCCACCCTGCAACCCAAAGTGACGGAAGCCTATCGCGAAGCGACGGTCGATCCGGGTATCTTCAAGGAAATGGGCGATGCTGGCCTGCTCGGCATCACCATCCCCGAAGAATATGGCGGGCTTGGCGCGGGCTATGTCACCTACGGGCTTGTCGCGCGCGAGATTGAGCGTGTTGATAGCGGCTATCGTTCTATGATGTCGGTGCAATCCAGCCTGGTGATGTATCCAATCCACGCCTATGGCAGCGACGCCCAGCGCAAGAAATATCTGCCCGGTCTTGCCGCTGGCACGCTGATCGGATGTTTCGGTCTGACCGAACCAGATGCAGGCAGCGACCCGGCGGGCATGAAAACCACAGCCAAGAAGACGGCAAATGGCTACGTCCTGAACGGTTCCAAAATGTGGATCAGCAACGCGCCTATCGCCGATGTTTTCGTTGTCTGGGCGAAGTCCGAAGAACATGGCGGCAAGATACGCGGCTTCGTATTGGACAAGGGCGCAAAAGGGCTGAGCGCACCCAAAGTCGGCGGCAAACTCTCGCTGCGCGCCTCTGTCACAGGCGAAATCGTCATGGATAACGTAGAGGTGGGCGACGACGCGCTGTTGCCAGGCGTTCAAGGCCTCAAAGGGCCATTTGGCTGCCTCAACAGCGCGCGTTACGGCATCGCATGGGGTGTGATGGGCGCGGCAGAGGCGTGCTGGCACGCGGCCCGGCAATACGGGCTGGACCGCAAACAATTCAACAAACCACTGGCCCAAACCCAGCTATTCCAGAAAAAACTGGCGGATATGCAGACCGAAATCACGCTTGGGACGCAATCGGCCCTGCAACTGGGGCGGTTGATGGACAGCGGCACTGCCGCGCCTGAAATGATCAGCCTGATGAAACGGAATAACTGCGGCAAGGCGCTCGATATCGCGCGGGCATCCCGTGACATGCATGGCGGCAATGGAATCAGCGAAGATTTCCAGATCATGCGCCATATGGTCAATCTTGAGACAGTGAATACCTATGAGGGGACCCATGACGTTCACGCACTTATTCTGGGGCGTGCACAAACCGGGTTACAGGCATTTTTTTAGGCTTGCATCCTTAACAATCGGACACGCCAGCCACTAAATTTCGCCTCAAATCAAAGATAGCTGATGCGCAAGGCGCGCGGGAATGGATCTCGCGCGCGGAGCGAACCATGCAAGACCCACAACTTACCATCCCTACAAACCTGACCGACCTGACGCCAAACGCCTGGCTCGGTCAGATTGATGATATCTGCGACGACCTTGGCTTTTTTGAACAGCTGGGCACGCAACACTTTGCGGCATTCCTTGAAGCGGGGAACAAATTGCTTGTGACGTTCGAGGACGCACAGGATATCCGCGCCCACAGCCCCGATGCCGAACCGCGTGGCTTTGCCTATGCCCGCCATGACGGCTGGTCACATCTGGCACTGCTGTCAGAGGGCGAAAGCTGGTTCCGCGATCCGGCCATCTATGCGTTCTTTGACCGGCTGACAGATGAAGGGTTTTTCGACGACTTCGAAAACATCATCTTTCATGGCACTGGCAGCGGTGGCTACGCAGCGGCGGCCTATTCTGTCGCCGCCCCGGGCACCACAGTCGTCGTATTACGGCCTCAGGCAACATTGGATGCCCGCATCACCGGGTGGGACAAACGGTATCGGTCACAACGACGGGTCAATTTCCAGGGGCGCTATGGCTATGCGCCGGACATGATCGAAGCAGCCGAAAAGGTCTTTGTGGCCTATGATCCGATGCAGCATCTGGATGCGATCCACGCCATGCTGTTTCTAAACCCCAACGTGACCCTGCTGCCCTGCGCCCTTTTGGGGACAGCACTTGATCAGGCCTTTGATCGGCTGGGCATTCACGATGTGCTGCTGAAACTGGCCATGGATGGATCACTTGATCGCAAACGGTTCATCCAGTTGCTGCGGGCACGGCGCTACGATCCGGTCTATGCGCAGGCCTTGGTGACCCAACTTCTCAGATCAGATCATGACGGGTTGGCGCGGATCATCTGCGACTACATGCTGCGGCGCGGCCACAACACATTCTTCGCGGCAACACGCGCCGAACTGGGCACCCCCCGCTAGCCGCCCTTGCGTGCGTCCGCCGCCTTCTTGCCTGCATCAACGATGCGCGTGCCGAAATAACCCAAGACACCGCCAAGCATGATCCAAAACGGGGTGCCTGTGTTCAGCAGTGCCGCAGCAATCCCGGCACAAAGCATGGCGAGCATGAAAGCTATCAAGCGCTTTTCACCCGGTTCAACCGGGATATGGCCTTCCATGGCCTTGATGACAGGACCACCCAACGGACCCTCTAGCTGTGGTGTCAGAAAACCTGCGGCGGCGGCGATGATAAAACCAAGCATTGGTCTCTCCGATCGGAAATGTCTGTTCATGCTTAATATCGGGATGCAATGGGCGGTCTGCAAGGGGTGAACGGGCTATGGTCACCGGACCCGCAAAGGTGTAATCGAAGCAGCATGACCGACAAGACAATCACAAGCCTGACAATCAAACGCCCCGATGACTGGCATCTGCACCTGCGCGACGGGGCCATGCTCAAGGCGGTTCTGCCTGAAACAGCACGGCATTTTGGTCGGGCAATCATTATGCCGAACTTGGTGCCACCGGTTGTGACGGCGCAGCAGGCCAGCGCCTATCGCGACCGGATCATGGCCGCCCTGCCCGACGGCATGGATTTCACGCCACTGATGACGCTTTATCTGACCGAAGACACCGACCCGCTGGACGTGGCCAACGCCCATGCCAACGGGATTGCGACGGCGGTCAAACTCTATCCGGCTGGGGCCACGACAAACTCTGCCTCCGGGGTTGCGAATTTCGACAAGGTCCGACCCGTTCTGGAAACCATGGCTGAAATCGGCATGCCGCTTTGTGTGCATGGGGAAGTGACCGATCCCGATATCGACATCTTTGATCGTGAAGCCGTGTTCATCGACAAAGTCCTGAAACCATTGCGTAAAAAGGTCTCTGACCTGAAAGTGGTGATGGAACATGTGACCACGCAGCATGCGGTCGATTACGTGCGCGACCACCGCAAAAACCTGGCCGCGACGATCACAACCCACCATCTGATCATCAACCGGAACCATATTCTGGCGGGTGGGATCAAACCGCATTACTACTGCCTGCCCGTGGCCAAACGCGAGGCGCATCGCGTCGCATTGGTGCAGGCCGCAGTCTCCGGTGATGAACGGTTCTTTCTTGGCACCGACAGCGCGCCACATACGGACCCCGCAAAGCTGCAGCCCTGCGGCTGCGCGGGCATCTTTACAGCCTCCAACACGCTGTCTTGCCTCGCCGAAGTGTTCGAGGCGGCGGATAAACTGAAAAAACTCGAAGCATTCACATCGCTGAACGGACCAGCCTTCTACGGGCTGCCCGCAAACACGGAAACACTCACCCTTCAAAAAGGGGACCCCGTGACCTACCCCACTCAGATCAGCACCGATGATGGCCCTGTCACCGTGTTTGACCCCGGTTTTGACCTGCATTGGCGGGTCCTTGACGCATAAAGAGATACCAGATGATCCCAACCTCCTTTCCGACCAAAGAAGAAATGGCGCGCCTGACCGCAGGAATGTTGATCGAAATCGGCGCGATTGATTTTAACGCGCGCGAACCGTTCACCCATGCGTCCGGCAAACAGGCGCCCACTTATGTGGACTGCCGCAAACTGATCAGCTTTCCACGCATCCGGGCGACCCTTATGGATTTCATGGCCGTGACGACCATGCGCGAAGCCGGATTCGAGGCGTTTGACAATATCGCAGGCGGCGAAACCGCTGGTATCCCGTTTTCGGCCATGGTCGCCGAACGGCTGGCGCTGCCCATGACATATGTGCGCAAGAAACCAAAAGGTTACGGGCGCAATGCACGGATCGAAGGGGTCATGACCGAAGGTCAGCGGGTCCTGCTGGTCGAGGATTTGACAACAGATGGCGGATCGAAACTCAGCTTTGTGGATGCGATCCGCGATACCGGGGCCACCTGCAATGCGACTGCGGTCATCTTTTACTACGGCATCTTTGAAGGCGTCGAAAAAACGCTGTCAGATCACGGCGTGCAACTCATTTATCTTTGCACATGGTGGGATGTTCTGGCTGAGGCGAAGGCGCGCGGCGCCTATGACACGGAAACACTGGCAGCGGTTGAAAACTACCTCAAAGCGCCGGATGGCTGGTCACCGGCGGCTTAGTATCCCGCCCCATTGGGAAACGGATTTCAAATCTGATCCCTTCGGGGCGCTGCTCAAACGTCGCCTCGCCACGTAGCTCGGCAGGCATGATCTGGCGTAACAACAAACTGCCAAAACCGGCTGGCAAGGATGCGGGGTTCTCGATTGGCCGCGACAATGTCTCTTCCCAGATCAGGTGCGCAGTGCCATCGCGGACCTGGCTGCGCACCGATACCTGCCCGCCGCCGGGACCAAGCGCACCATATTTGACCGCATTGGTCAAAAGCTCATGCACAGCCATAGTGACAATCAGAACACTATTGGCATCGACGGTGGCGGGATCACCAGATAGTTGCAGCCTGTCATTAGATCCATCCAGAAAGCCCGCGGCCTCCTGTCGGATGATCTGATGCAGGTCGACCGTGCTCCAATCATTGCTGCGCAGCAATTCATGTGAATTGGCCAACGAACGTAGCCGATCTTCGATTGTACGGGCATAACTGGCAATATCCGTCGCTGTGCGGCCAGACATTTTCACAACAGCGATGATTGTGGTCAGTGTGTTTTTGACCCGATGCTCCAACTCACGCATCAGTAGCTTGGTGCGCTCTTCTGACGACCTGCGGTCAGTCACATCCTGCACGGTCCCCACCAAACGCATCGCACGGCCATCGACAAAATGACAATCTGCAATCGCATGGATCCAGCGCATGGGTTTGCCCTCACGAGGCAGCAACCGGTACTCCATATCGATGTGCCCGTCGCCAGTGGGATCAATGGCCTGTGCCGTCTGCTCATCATGCAATGCGCGATCATCAGGATGCACCTGCGCAATCACGGTCTCATATGTGATCTCTTCACCGGCGGGCACACCCCATAATTCGCGGATGCGTTCATCCCAAAAGGCGCGGCCGGTTTGTGGTTCAAATTCGAAAACGCCGATCTGTGCGGCCTCAAGCGCCACAGCAATCCGGCGTTCTTCGGCATCCGGCATCCTCAGGATATGCTGCCGACGAGGGCTTATCTGCCCGGCTTGTTCTATACGTCCCACGCGTCATTCCTTGGTTTCACGCGATAAAATGACCACAACCAGAGTTTGAAATTGGCTTAAACTATTCGCCACAAGTTAAAGCGCGACCACCCGCCCGGTCAACCGGTTTGCAGTGTTTGATCAATCAAAGAAATCGCATTCACCCGGCGTCACGGCAAAAAAACTTCCCCACAGGGCTGTGTAAAACCCAGGTTACGAATCAATCGCGGCACACCGATGTTGCGGTTCTATCGCCACCGGCCACAATTTGTTGTAGGCGCGACAGGCCGTAGGATGTATCAACAGCTTTATCCCGCCAACGCTCCACAGGCATATCCAGATGGCCGGGCGCGGGCAAAATCTGTTAGGACGCAGGCCAACACGGGGTGAGCAGAACATGAACGAAATAGCAGCTTTTAATGCAACCGGGGTCGAAACGACCTCTGCGGATACAATGCCGCATTCGATCGAGGCCGAGCAGCAATTGCTTGGCGCGATCCTGACCAATAACGACGTTTTCGACCGCGTCGCGGCGATTATCGGGCCGAAACATTTCTATGATCCCGTCCATGCGCGCATTTTTGAAACCGCTTCAACCCGGATCAGCCGCAACATGCTGGCCAGCCCGGTGACGCTCAAGTCATTCATGGAGGATGATGAAGGGCTCAAGGAGCTTGGCGGCCCACCCTATCTGGCCCGGCTCGCCGGTGCCGCGATCTCGGCCTTTGCGGCACGCGACTATGCGCAAATGATCTATGATCTGGCGACACGGCGCGAACTGATCCAGCTGGGCAAGGATATTGCGGATAAAGCTGGTAAGGTTGACGTCGAAAGTGAACCCAAGGAACAGATTGTCGAGGCCGAACAGGCGCTTTACGCGCTGGCCGAACAAGGCAGTACCGAACAGGGTTTCCAATCCTTCCTCGCTGCGGTGACTGAGGCCGTGAATGTCGCCAACAGCGCCTATCAACGCGAGGGTGGGCTTGCAGGGCTGTCCACCGGTCTGACTGATCTGGATGGCAAACTGGGCGGGCTGCACAAATCTGACCTGCTGATCCTCGCCGGGCGGCCATCTATGGGGAAAACATCGCTGGCCACAAACGTCGCCTTCAACATCGCCAAGGCCTATCGCAAGGGGCAGTTGTCTGATGGATCAACCGGTGCCGTTGACGGCGGGGTCGTTGGGTTCTTTTCGTTGGAGATGAGCGCCGAACAGCTGGCCGCACGTATCCTTGCCGAAGCCTCGGAAATCTCATCACATAAAATCCGACAAGGCGACATGACCGAAGGTGAATTCCGGCGCTTCGTCGAAGCCGCCAAGGAACTGGAGGCTTGCCCGCTTTACATCGACGACACCGCCGCCATCCCGATTGCGCAATTGGCGGCACGGGCGCGACGGCTGAAACGAACCCATGGGCTGGACGTGCTTATTGTGGACTACCTGCAGCTTGTGCGCGGCACGTCAGACAACCGGGTGCAGGAAATCGGCGAAATCTCCATGGGGCTCAAGGCCATTGCCAAAGAACTCAACATCCCCGTCATCGCCCTGTCACAGCTATCGCGTCAGGTCGAAAACCGCGACGATAAACGCCCGCAACTGTCAGATTTGCGCGAATCCGGGTCCATCGAACAAGACGCCGATGTGGTGATGTTCGTCTATCGGGGTGAATATTACGTGGAACGCGAAAAGCCCGATGATGACAATATGGAAGGCATCGCCGCATGGCAGGAAAAAATGTCGAAGCTACACGGCAAGGCCGAGGTGATCGTCGGCAAACAACGGCACGGCCCCATCGGCACGGTCGAACTGGCGTTTACGGCTGAGTTCACCCGCTTTGGCGATCTGGTGAAACCATGGCAGCAGGGTGCCGATCAGGATTTCTAGGCATCAACTAGCCCGGAGGAAAGCATGGCAGATTTCATCATGGGCTTTATCGGCGTCTTCATAGGCGCAATCGTCAGCCTCGGAAGTATCTGGTTCAAACACTACCTCGACACAAAGAACCAAAGAGCACTGGATGACCTGCGCAAGGCTGACCTCAAACACCTGCTCGAAAACCCACCGCCCGGCAAGGAGTGGCGCAAGCTCGAAACGCTGGCGCGGATCGTCGGGGCCGACCATGCAACAACAACCCGCCTGCTGGTAGAAATCGGGGCGCGCGGGAACGAAGCGGAAAACGATGTCTGGGCGATGAAGTCCGACAAACCGCTAAATTAGCGCGCAGGCCTGACGCGGCCTGCCCGCCATGCTGCTCTGCAATAAAATCGCTTGACCTGGAGTCACTCCAATAGGCTAACTCAATCGCCATCGGAGGAACTTCCATGCGAATCAACGAAGCCGCGACCCATTCCGGGCTCAGCCACGACACTATCCGGTTTTACGAAAAGTCAGGCATGTTGCCATCCATCCGGCGCGACGCGCGTGGCTGGCGCACATTCAGCGCCGATGACGTGAACTGGCTGACCACGCTCGAACGGCTGCGCGTCACCGGCATGCCGCTTGATGATGTGAAACGCTTCGCCAAATCCGCCCATGCGGCCGACAGCGACAGCCCCGGCCAACAGGCGATCCGGCTGGCGCTGCTCGAAGCACATGCGCAAACACTGGCAGAGCGACGCGCAGAGCTTGACGCATGCGAGGTCTACCTTCGGCATAAAATCCAGATCTATCGCAAGAGAAAGGATGCCTCAGATGGCTGATTTCAATACCACTTTTCAAAAACCCACGCTTGGCCTTGGTTGCTGGGCCATTGGCGGACCATTCTTCATGGACGGACGCGCTGTCGGCTGGGGCGAGATTGATGATAACGTCTCTCGCGCGGCCATCGCCGCCGCACGCGACCACGGTATCATGCATTTCGACACCGCTCAGGCCTATGGCTGCGGACATTCCGAAATCGTGTTGGGCGACGCGCTTAAAAACTGCCCCGACGTCGCCATCGCCACCAAGATTGGCCTTGAAATCGATACCGAAACCAAACAACTGGTCGGGCCGATCACCGACCCGGCGGTCATACGCCAAAGCATTGATGCCTCGCGCAAACGGCTGGGGCGCGACCAGATTGACCTGGTGCTTCATCACAACAATGAACTGCCCATCGCCGACGCGAGACCAACGTTCGACATGCTTGCCACGTTGTACGATCAGGGGGTCATCGGGGCCTATGGATGGTCAACAGACATCCCCGAAAGCGCCCGCGCCTTTGCCGATCATCCAGGTTTCACAACCATCGAACACGCGATGAACGTTCTGAAACCTGCAGAGCAAATTGTGCCCGTCATCGAAGACACAAACCTGCTGTCGCTGATCCGCTCCCCTCTTGCAATGGGGGTCCTTGGTGGCAAATACGACGCAAACACGCAGTTTAGCAAGGACGAGATACGCGGCAGCAACCCGGGCTGGCAAGACTACTTCAAAGATGGGAAAATCACTGATGCCTATCTCAGCCAACTTGATGCTGTGCGCGAAACGTTACGGTCGGAGGGGCGGACGCTGGCGCAAGGCGCGCTCGCTTGGCTTTGGGCGCGCACGCCCAACGCGATGCCGATCCCTGGGTTTCGGACACCCGAACAGGTGACCGATCTTTGCGGCGCGCTGGTTCATGGGCCGCTGACACAGACACAAATGGACGAGATCGAAACCATCCTCGGCAGGCCCAATGTCTGACACAGACATTGGCGTCAAATCCTCAATGAGGATTTGCAGGCAGACTTTCGGTGAAAGTCTGCTTTATTCCGCCGGTTCGTTCTTCTTGGGCTTCAGGAACGGATACACAAACTGCCGCCAGTAACCGCGCGGCACAGTATCGCCGACGACGCCGTAATCCTCCGGCCATTTATCCTCGGGCAAATGATGGGTGCCGAATAACCAGTCATAGATCGGAAAATGCGAGGCATAGTTGATGTCAATCGCCTCACGATCCGACCCGTGGTGCCAATGATGAAACCGGGGCGTCACCAGAAACCGCTCAACAAAGCCCAGCTTCCAGCCGATATTGGCATGGATAAAGCTGGAATAAAAATAGACGATCAGCAGATATCCCTGAATGGCCGCAGGGTCGAAACCCAAGGTAAACATCGGCACAGCTGTCAGGCTGCGCAGCACGGCGATCTCCATGAAATGCATCCGCGCACCAGCCAGCCAGTCCATCTTTTTGGTGGAATGATGGATCGCATGAAACCGCCACAGCACGGGAAATGTATGAAACGCCCGATGCACCCAATATTGCACAAAATCCGTGGCCATCATGATGATCACGACCTGCAACCAGAATGGCAGATTGACGATGTAGATGCGCACATCATCCAACGGAACCTGCGCATTCACATAGTTGGACGGCGCCAGCGTGATAAAGCCAAGGATTTGCACCAGCATGGAACTGACAAGGTAATAAAACATATCCTCCTGCCATTCCTCACGGAACACGGTTTGTTCACCACGGGCGGGGAAAAACCGTTCCAACGGAACAAACAGAAAGCCAACGATCAGCACGTTGATGATGAAGTAATCAAGGCCGAAATAGAAACTTTGCGGTGCGTCGCCCGCGATCTGCGGCTGGGTCGTGGCCATCAAGGATGCGATCACGGAAATTGCCAGCGCCGTCCAACCCAGCGATTTGCGCGCACTCAGGATCAGGCTGAGAAGCGACAGCGCATAACCGGCCAACAGGGTGAACCGCAAAAATGCAGTCACCACACCGCTATCCTGAATAAACGCAATCTCGGGGTAGGAAAGGGTCTCGGGGAACCACCGCAAAAGGACGATCAGCAACCCCGCAATCGACGCCAGCAACGCCAAGGCACCCGACAGCCAGCCACTGCCAAGGGGCCGTTCATCTCGGGGGGTTTCCAGCTGTGTGATAACTTTTTGCAGAATACGCAAAGCGACCTCCGGACTGTTTAGCGTTGTCTAACAGCACAATGCGGGCGACAAAATGGCATAAGTTAACCCTATGGCACCGCGCGCTGTGTTTATTAGGGGATTCGCGCAATCGGTGCCATACGCTTTGCCGACGTGTCGCCGACGCTTTGCAGACCGGACAAGAACCAGCAAAACAAAGAAATTAACCTTGTACGGGTATCCAACCCCATGCCGCACGCAGCAAACAGCGCGCGTGCCGTTAACCTCTTGCCGCCCGCCGCGCCCCCTGCCAAAAGGACGGCATGGGAACCGGACGCCTGACAATCGATCTTGACGCCGTCGTCGCCAACTGGCGCGCGCTTGACGGCATGACAGCTTGCAAAACCGCCGCCGTGGTCAAGGCAGACGGCTATGGTCTGGGGGCCGCGAATGTGGCCAAGGCCCTGTTCAAGGCCGGGGTCCGTCAGTTCTTTGTCGCCGTCGCCGAAGAGGCCGTGCCAATCCGTGCAGAACTGGGTGAAAAACCAGATATTTCAGTGTTTTCCGGGCATATGAAGGGTGACACAGACCTGATCCGCGAACTCAATCTGACCCCGATGCTAAACTCGGTCGATCAACTGACCCACCATTTCGAAGTGCTGCCCGGCCATCGGTTCGGGGTGCAACTGGACACTGGCATGAACCGGCTGGGGATGGAATTGCAGGAATGGGCGGCCGTGGCCGAACTGGCCCTTGCCCAGCATCCGACATTGGTAATGTCGCATCTGGCTTGCGCTGATGAACCTGACCACCCAATGAACCCTTATCAGCTTGATAACTTTAAGAAAATGACGGACGGGATCAGTGCGCCCAGATCACTGGCGGCCACGGGTGGCATCTTGCTTGGTCCCGAATACCACTTCGACCTGACCCGCCCCGGTATCGGGCTTTACGGCGGGATGCCGTTTGAACAAGCGGCCGCCACCATCGAACTGGACTTGCCTGTGATCCAGGTGCGCGATGTGGCAGCGGGCGAGGTTGTGGGCTACGCCAATTCCTGGCAGGCTGACAGACCCTCAAAAGTGGCAACAGTTTCAGGCGGTTACGCCGACGGGATCTTTCGCATCCTGTCAGACAAGGCGACGCTTTATCACGATAAACAGCCTTGTCCGGTGATCGGGCGGGTCTCCATGGACCTGCTGACCGTTGATGTCACGGACCTTGACGACATACCGTCAAAGCTGACCCTGATCGGCCCGCAACAAACTGTTGACGATCTGGCCACCGCCGCAAAAACAATCGGTTACGAGGTGCTGACCCAGCTTGGCGGTCGCTACAATCGCAAAACCTTTGGCAAGTGATGCCCTTGTAATCGCGAAACAGGGTTGCCACGTAACGCACAGACTTCTTTAAGGTTTTCCATGTTAAATGTTCTGCGCATCGCCAATCTGTCACTTTTGATCCTGTTTCCAATTGCATGGTTCGCCCCATTGATGCGCGCAGGTCTTTTGCCGCTGTTCGGGCTCAGCGAAATCAGCGTCATTTCTGGCATGCAAAGCCTTTGGAAAAGCGACGTCGCCTTGGCGCTTCTGGTCACCGCCTTTGCGCTTTTCGCACCCTATCTGAAAACCATCGGCCTCGCGCTCGTTCACTTTAACCTGTTGAAAGAAAAAACTTTACCTGCTTTGTCGTGGATTGGAAAACTGGCAATGGTTGACGTGTTTCTGATCGCGCTTTACATCGTCGTTTTCAAAGGCGTGGGCGTCGGCAAAGTCGAAACCGGTTGGGGGCTTTATATGTTCACCGCCTGCATCCTTACCTCTATCGTGATCTCGGCGCTGACACCAAAGGCCCAGGCGCAATCCTGATGCGTTAAGCAGATTTTTCCCCTTTTTTGGCGGTCGGACTTACGGCCCTATCCCGCCAGGAAATTGGAGAAAAATTATGAAAAAACAAGTTGCTGAGTTCATCGGCACCTTCACCCTTGTCCTGTTTGGCTGCGGGTCGGCGGTTATTGCAGGGGCGGATATCGGGCTGACCGGGATCAGCTTTGCTTTTGGTCTGGCACTGATCGGCATGGCTTACGCGATCGGGCCGGTTTCGGGTTGTCACATCAATCCTGCGGTATCGCTTGGGGCAGTTGCCGCCGGGCGCATGCAGATGAACGAAGCCATCAAATACATCATCGCACAAATGGCCGGTGCCATCGCGGCGGCTGCCATCCTGCTGATGATTGCAACCGGCAAGGCGGATTACGCAGTTTCTGTGAATGGTTTGGGTCAGAACGGATGGGGTGCCGGGTATCTTGGTGAATACAACATGTTCGCCGCCTTTGTCTTTGAAGTTGTTGCAACTTTCCTGTTCATGGTTGTGATCCTTGGGGCCACGGGGGCAAACGTACCTGCGCAATTCGCGGGTCTGGCGATTGGTTTGGCGCTGGTGGTCATCCACCTTGTCGGGATCAACATTACCGGCGTTTCCGTGAACCCCGCCCGGTCATTTGGCCCGGCCTTGTTCGCAGGCGGCACCGCGATTGCCCAGCTATGGCTGTTCATCGTGGCCCCCATCATCGGCGCTGTGGCCGCCGGTCTTCTTTTCAAATCGGGTATATTGGATGCTGACGAGCAGTCATAATGCCTGAGAAGCATGGCCGCGCATTCCCCTGTGCGGCCATGCAATTCTGGCCATTGCCGTTTGGGCCGAATTGGGCCAAAAGGTGAACATGGCCAAAGATCCATCCTACGTCTGTTCCGAATGTGGTGCGTCCTCTCAAAAATGGTCGGGGCAATGTGATGCCTGTCAGGCATGGAACACGATCACCGAAAGCAAAGCCCTTTCCAGCGGGCCCAAGGGCAAATCGCTGGGCGCGCTACGTGGCAAGCCAATCCCCCTGACCGATCTGGAAACCCAGGAAAAGGAACCGCCCCGGACAACCGCCGGCGTTGGAGAATTGGACCGCGTGTTGGGCGGTGGGCTGGTCAAGGCATCCGCCCTTCTGGTTGGTGGTGATCCGGGCATCGGCAAGTCCACACTCTTGTTGCAGGCTGCTGCAAGATTTGCGCGTAATGGACTGAAAGTTATTTATATTTCTGGTGAAGAGTCGAACGCACAGGTGCAAATGCGCGCCCGAAGATTGGGATTGGAAAAAAGCCCCGTGAGGCTCGCGTCCGAAACCAACCTTCGCGATATCTTGACCACGCTTGAGGCAGAAAAGCCGGATCTGGCGATCATCGACTCCATCCAGACCATGTGGGCCGACAATGTGGACAGCGCCCCGGGGTCCGTGTCGCAGGTCCGGTCCTCCGCGCATGAGCTGACCACCTTTGCCAAACGCAACGGGATGGCCGTGGTCATGGTGGGCCACGTGACCAAGGAAGGCGCGATTGCCGGACCCCGGGTCGTCGAACATATGGTTGATACCGTGCTCTATTTCGAGGGTGAGCGCGGCCACCAATTCCGCATTCTCCGGTCGGTCAAGAACCGGTTCGGCCCGGCAGATGAAATCGGTGTTTTTGAAATGACAGGCAAAGGGCTGGCAGAGGTCAAGAATCCCTCTGCCCTGTTCCTATCCGAACGGGGCACCCCTGCCCCCGGGTCGGTCGTCTTTGCTGGCATCGAAGGGTCGCGCCCGATGCTGTGCGAGATACAGGCACTTGTGGCACCTTCGCCACACAGCCAACCGCGCCGATCGGTCGTCGGATGGGATGGCGGCAGGCTCGCAATGATCCTCGCAGTATTGGAATCGCGCTGCGGTGTCCCCTTCGCCGGATTGGACGTATACCTCAACGTTGCTGGGGGTTTGCGCATTTCTGAACCGGGTGCAGACTTGGCCGTTGCCGCAGCTCTCGTGTCAGCCAGAGAGGATGCCGCATTGCCAAAAGACGCCGTCGTCTTCGGGGAAATCAGCCTATCGGGTGCGTTGCGTCCGGTGGTTCAGGCGGAAAATAGATTGAAAGAAGCCCAGAAACTTGGTTTTACCACGGCGATCATACCGCAACAGGCAAAACAGCCAGCGGTGACCGGATTGGGCCTGCGCAGCGCGACAGACCTCGCCGGATTTGTTGAAGAGGTATTTGGCGCAGGTTAGCGTCGAAGACAGGAGACGGACCATGGAAGGTTTCACACTGGTCGACGCAGGTGTCGCATTTATCGTTATTTTGTCAGGGGTGCTGGCCTATAGCCGCGGCTTCGTGCGCGAAGCGATGGCTATCGTTGGCTGGATCGGTGCGACAATCATCGCATTCATTTTTGCCGATCAGGTCGAGCCGCTGGTGCGACAAGTCCCGGTCATTGGCGGTTTCATCGGCGATAGCTGCGAATTGGCGATCATCGCCGCCTTTGCCGCCGTTTTTGCGGTGGCGCTGGTGGTTGTGTCGATCTTTACGCCACTCTTTTCCAGCGTCGTACAGCGGTCGGCGCTTGGCGGCGTTGATCAGGGGCTCGGGTTCCTCTTCGGTGTCTTCCGGGGCATCCTGTTGATTGCTGTTGCATTCTTTGTCTACGACACGATTTTCGCCAGCCAGCAAGTGGCGATGATTGACGATAGCCGCTCTGCCAGAGTCTTTGCCCAACTGACCGGCCAGATCGAGGATCAGAACCCCGAACAGGCGCTCGGCTGGATCACAGAGCAGTATCAGCAGCTTGTTGGGACTTGCGGCGCACCAACCGAATAACCGACGCTACAGAACGTAGAATGGCCATCGCGACCCCGGGGTGGCCATTTTTATTGTCCCTAAATGATGTATCCTTTCCCTAAAGTGAGGGCCGATCATGTATGTCGTGGGCTTTGTCATTCCTGTGCCAACTGCCAAACGCGATGCCTTTGAAAACTGGTCGCGACAGGCGGCGCAGCTATTGCTGGAACATGGCTGCCTCGAGGTCGTCGACGCCTGGGAAGACAATGTGCCCCACGGCCAACACACCGATTTTCGACGTGCCGTCGATGCCGGGCCTGACGACAAAATCGTCTTTTCCTGGCAAAAATGGCCCGATAAGGCCCATGTCAACGCGGTTGAAAAAGCCATGGCAACAGACCCGCGCTTTGACCCGCCGCAGGGTATTCCCTTTGATCAAAAACGCCTGATCATGGGATGTTTCGTACCCGTCACTGTCGCTTCTGCGGATGGCAAATAAGACTACCGACATACCCGGCGCGCCCTTCCCGGCACACCAATCGCTTTTCCCCCCAAAGAAACATGATCGTTTCGTGACAGCGCGTCCCTGACCCGCTAAGACCGGGGCAGACCAGTGCCAACGGATTCGGAGCTGCCCTCTTGTCCACCCAGATGCCCCCCGCCCATCCATTTGACGATGATAAACTGCGGGAGGAATGTGGCGTTTTTGGCGTTGTCGGTGTGACCGATGCATCGAATTTTGTAGCCCTCGGCCTGCACGCCCTACAGCATCGCGGACAAGAGGCGGGCGGCATCGTGACCCATGCCGACGAAACCGGTTTTAATCAGGCGCGGCGTATGGGGCTGGTGCGCGACAACTTCACCAATCAAAGCGTGATGAAAACCCTACCCGGCAGTATCGGGATCGGGCATGTCCGCTACTCGACCGCCGGATCAAAGGGCCAGACGGCCATGCGCGATGTGCAGCCGTTCTTTGGCGAATTTGCCATGGGCGGTGCCGCCATCGCGCATAACGGCAACATCACCAACGCGATGTCGCTGCGGCGTGAATTGATTGAGCGCGGATCAATTTTCCAAAGCTCGTCTGACAGCGAATGCATCATCCACCTGATGGCGCGTTCCATGGGCCGCAACATCCCCGACCGGATGGAAGAGGCGCTGCGCAAGGTCGAAGGTGCATTTTCCATCGTCGCCATGACCCGCACCAAACTGCTGGGCTGCCGTGACCCGCTGGGCGTCCGCCCGCTGGTGCTGGGCAAGGTCGGTGATGGCTGGGCGCTGGCATCTGAAAGCTGTGCACTGGATATCATCGGGGCCGAGTTTGTCCGCGAAATCGAACCGGGCGAAATGGTGGTAATCACCGCCGAAAACGGCGTCGAAAGCCACTTCCCCTTCCGCCCTAACCGGGCCCGGTTCTGCATCTTTGAGCATGTCTATTTCAGTCGCCCCGACTCGATCCTAGGGGGGCGGTCGGTCTATGAGACCCGTGAAAATATTGGCCGGGAGCTAGCCAAGGAAAACCCGGTAGAGGCTGACCTTGTCTGCCCCGTTCCAGATAGCGGGACACCTGCGGCCATCGGCTATGCGCTGGAATCCGGCATTCCTTACGCGATGGGGATCATCCGTAACCAGTATATGGGCCGCACCTTCATTGAGCCGACCGAACAGATCCGCAATATGGGCGTGCGGCTGAAACTGAACGTCAACCGCGCCCTGATCAAAGGCAAACGGGTCATCCTTGTGGATGACAGCGTGGTGCGCGGCACAACCAGCCGCAAGATCAAGGAAATGATCCTCGACGCCGGCGCGGCAGAGGTGCATTTCCGCATCGCCTCACCGCCTACCGCTTGGCCGTGCTTCTATGGCGTCGACACGCCGCAGCGGGAAAAACTGCTGGCTGCAACGATGTCAGAGGATGAGATGCGCGACCATCTGGGCGTTGATAGCCTGAAATTCATTTCGCTCGACGGGCTGTATCGCGCCGTCGGCGAAGCAAAAGGGCGCGACAGAAAAGCCCCGGCCTATTGCGACGCCTGTTTCTCGGGCGAATATCCGGTGGCCCCGTCCGATATGATCGAACAGGGGTTTGAGGCGAAGACGGCGGCAGAATGACCACCGTTATTCACCACAACCCCGATTGCGGCACCTCCCGCAATGTGCTGACTGTGATCCGCGCCTCGGGCACCGAACCCGTTGTTATCGAATACCTAAAAACCGGCTGGACCCGCCCGCAGCTTCAGGCACTTTTTGCTGCTGCTGCTCTAACCCCGCGCGCGGTTTTGCGGGTGTCAAAGTCACCGGCAGAGGAATTGGGTCTAACTGATCCAAGCGTCAGCGATGACGCATTGCTGGATGCCATGGTTGCACATCCAATCCTTGTGAACCGGCCTATCGTTTGCACCCCAAAGGGCGTGGCCTTGTGCCGCCCGTCAGAAGCCGTATTGCCCCTTCTGGAAAACCCGCTGACCGAAGCGGTCTACAAGGAAGACGGCGGGTTGATCTGCGCGCCCTGATCACGGGGATTTGACCCGCCTGTCCCGACGTTCCACACAAAAACCCTGCGTCACAAGGACGCCCGGTCCTGTTGTTTTACGGGGCGTTCTGGCAAGGGGCTGCTTCACTAAAGTAGTCAAAGCAGTTTCCGGATGTCCGAACAAACACCGGCCCTTGCGGCCGCCAAAGCAACACGCGCAGACGCGCTGCCGCTGAACGACCTGACGGTCATTGGCGTGATGAAAGCGCATGATGGGCCAGCGGCCTTGCTACGCTCCTCACGTGGTCAGATCGCGCGGGTCCAAATCGGTGCGCAGGTTTTTGGCGTCACCGTTACCGGTATCGGCGAAGATCAGGTGATCCTGACCACAAGAGGTGGTCAGACTAAAGCCGTGCAGCTTGCAGGCAGCTAAGGCTTGACGCCGCCCGCCGTTCGGCACATGACGCGCCCATGACACAGACTGCATTGATCACCGGCGCGTCGCGCGGCCTTGGCGCGGCTTTTGCCAAGGCGCTTGCCCCCACCTATCACATTATCGCCGTCGGACGCACTGTAGGGGCGTTGGAAGAGCTTGACGATGCCATCCAGGCCGTCGGTGGTCAGGCCACGCTGGCCCCGATGGACATCACAATTGATGAGGCGATGCAGCAGCTTTGCCGCGGCATCCATGACCGCTGGGGCAAGCTGGACCTTTGGTTGCACCCGGCGATCCACGCCGCACCCTTGTCGCCAGCCGGTCATATCGGCCCCAAGGACCTGACCAAATCGATCAGCGTCAATATCGAGGCCACATCACGCCTGATCCGCTATGTCACGCCCTTGTTGCAGGAGACCGGACACGCCGTCTTCTTTGACGATCCACGCGGGGGGTCACCGTTCTTTGGCGCTTACGGGGCGACCAAAGCGGCACAAATCGCGCTGGCGCGCAGTTGGCAGGCCGAAACCGTTAAAACAGGGCCGCTGGTCCATGTTCTGGAACCCGCGCCAATGCCCACAGCCACCCGTGCCCGGTTTCACCCAGGCGAAGACCGCGACGCGTTGACAGCGCCAGATGTTGAAGCTGCCCGCCTGTTGCCTGCCATCCTTGGATAAGCACCGCACGCGGGTCAAAGAAATTTGTTAACTGTTGAAAGCTAGTCTTTGCCGGGCTCAGTTGATGGTCTGCTTCACCATCTCAACCAAACGGGTCAGGATTTGTACCGGTGCGATGTCGGTATTGACCGACAATTGCTCTAGCCCCAGATGGGCGGCATAGAACAAGGCAGGCAGTTCCGGCGCATCAACGCCAACATCTGCCATGCACTCTTTCAGAAAGGCGAGGCGCGCTGCGTCAACACGGCCCACCGCATCGCCTGCCGGGGCAAAGCTGTTACCCCAGGCCCGAATAGCAGCTTCGGCACCAGCACCACCTTGCGCCTCATGCGGCATATTGACGGCTTGGACCAACGCCTCTAACCGCGGCAGCCCGCGCGGCAGTTTCTCCAACCTGGCGATGATACGATGGGTCGCGGCATCTTCCCAATAATGGAGCATGGCGTCTTGTAAGGCCGATAAATCCTTAAAATGCCAATAAAATGAACCCTTTGTTGACCTAAGTTCACGTGCGACGGGCTCCACCCGCAACCCTTCCGGCCCTTTTTGGGTCAGCGCCCGAAATCCCGCATTTATCCAATCCTGTCGCCCGAGGCGCTGTTTTTTATCTGCCATGATAAACCATACGGATGCGTATAGAAAAGGAGTCGCAGATGAACATCCCTCTGACCCTGGCCGGGGCAATCATGGTCCTGACGACCGGCATTCACTTCTTTGCGGGCGGGCCGGAATATCACGATATCTACCAAGATGTCCTGCCAACCGCACATCTGGCCGCGATGTCCGCCGTGCTGTGGCACGCGATCACGGTGAACCTGATCGTCTTTTCGGGTGCCTATTTCTGGCTAGCCCGTCACCCGTCACGCCCGCTTCTTATCACACTTGCTGCCATGCAGATCGGTTGGACCGCCCTATTTATTGTCTACGGCACAACCATGCTCGGCTCGCTCTGGCCGATGCCGCAATGGGTCATATTCTTAGCGACAGTGTTGCTTACGATCTATGGTGCCCGGCAACGTCACGCTGCACACGCAACCTGACTTGCCGCGCCCCGCCCCCTCGCTTAGGAACAAAATAACAGCGAAGGGGCGGATATGCGCATTCTCATCACCAATGACGACGGTATCAACGCCCCCGGGCTGAAGGTTCTGACCGATATCGCGACAGAGGTCGCCGGACCGGATGGTGAGGTCTGGACAGTCGCCCCCGCTTTCGAACAATCCGGTGTCGGGCATTGCATCAGCTACACCCGCCCGACCATGATCGCCCAGCTAGAGGAACGCCGGTTTGCCGCCGAAGGGTCCCCCGCTGATTGTGTGATCGCCGGGCTTTACGATGTGCTGCAAGACACACCACCCGATCTGATCTTGTCGGGCGTAAACCGGGGCAATAACGCCGCCGAGAATACGCTTTATTCCGGGACCATCGGCGCTTGCATCGAAGGCGCATTACAAGGTGTGCGCTCCATCGCATTGTCGCAATTCTACGGGCCTGGCAATGCCAATCTGGACAACCCGTTTGAGGCAGCAACAGATCATGGCGCCTCCACGGTAAAGGCTTTGTTGAATGACGCGCTGTGGGATAATGCGGATTACAAGCTGTTTTATAACGTAAATTTCCCACCGGTTCCGGGCAAGGACGTCAAAGGCATGGCCGCGACAACTCAAGGGTTCCGGCTGAATACGCGCTTTAGGGCCGAGGCCCAGACCTCACCCACCGGGCGCAAATTCCTTTGGGTCAAGGGCGGCCCACAACATGAACCAACAGCACCCGGCACGGATGCGGCGGCTAATCTGGACGGCTATATCTCGATCACGCCAATGCGCGCTGATCTAACCGATTACGACATGGTCACCACACTTGAGGATGCCCTGACGTGACATTCGACGCGGCCACCAAGATGCAGTTTCTTTACGCGCTCCGCAGCAAGGGGGTGACGGACGCCGCCGTGTTGACCGCGATGGAGAAGGTCGACCGCGCCGACTATGTCAAAGGTACATTCGCTGATCGGGCGTATGAGGATATGCCGCTACCGATCGCTTGTGGCCAGACGATCAGCCAGCCATCCGTTGTCGGGCTGATGACCCAGGCCCTGCAAGTATCACCGCGTGACAAAGTGCTCGAAATTGGCACCGGGTCTGGATATCAGGCCGCAATTCTTAGCAAGCTTGCCCGCCGCGTTTACACCGTCGACCGGTATCGCCGATTGGTCCATGCCGCCCGAGCGGTGTTTGAGGCGCATGACATCACCAATATTACCACATTTACCGCTGATGGCAGCCACGGCTTTGCCGAACAGGCCCCGTTTGATCGCATCTTGTTGACCGCTGCGGCAGAGGATCCGCCCGGCCCCCTGCTGGCCCAATTGCGGGTTGGCGGCATCATGGTATTGCCAGTTGGCCAATCTGATGCGGTGCAAAGTCTGATCCGCGTGACACGGTCCGAAACCGGCTATGAGTACGATGAATTGCGTGCTGTGCGCTTTGTCCCCTTGCTAGAAGGGCTAGGACAAGAGTAAACTACCACAAAATATGGTACGACCCCGCATATAAGGGGCGACTTGGCAAGAGGAGCGGTAGGATGTCCCAAGAGTGGACCACAGCACGACGTGCGATGATGACAGGTGCGGCCCTTGCGGCGCTAAGCGCCTGCAACGAACCTTTCGATTTTGATTTGCGCGATAACGTCAATGGTTTTGACACCAGCCGCGCTGTGCAGGAATTGCCCGGACGGCCGCGACCCGATGATCGGGGCGTGATTTCCTATCCAAACTATCAGGTCGTTGTTGCACAGCGGGATGACACGATCCGGGGCATTGCGATCCGCCTTGGTTTGGATGCTGATGAGCTTGCCGAGTATAACGGGATTGAACCCGATGTGATCCTGCGCCGTGACGAGATCATCGCCCTGCCGGGCCGCGTCCCGGAGCCTTCTACGGGAACCGGTCAGCCTTTGGATGTGGCCGCCGTGGCCACAACCGCGCTTGACCGTGCCGATGCGAATGGGGGGGTCACAACCACACCGCTTGATCCTGTCACGCCAGCCGCGGCCCCCGCCGTAGCCCCGCAACCGGCCCAAGGCGGGGCGGAGCCGATACGACATCAGGTCGCACGCGGCGAAACTGTCTTTGCACTCTCACGGCTTTACAAGGTGCCGGTGCGCAGCATTGCGGAATGGAACGGGCTCGATTCAGAATTCACAGTGCGTGAAGGGCAGTATCTTTTGATCCCGCAAGCCGGGGCAACCCCAGTCGCAGCCGCGCCACAACAAGTAACGGCACCGGGTGCCGGAACCCAAACACCTGTTCCGCCCAGTGCAACAACACCGCTACCGGATGAGACACCCTCGGCACCGCTTCCAGCGACCGCGATCCCAGACGCGCCAGACATTGGTACACCGGCCCCCACCCCTGCATCGTCCAGCGCGCGTTTCAACCGTCCGGTCGAAGGCAGCATCATTCGCGCCTATGCACCCGGACGCAATGAGGGCATTGATATTGGTGCGGCGGCGGGCACACCGGTCAAGGCGGCGGATGCGGGTAGCGTTGCCGCAGTCACAAACAACACCAGTGGCGTCGCGATTGTTGTGGTCAAGCATAATGATGGGTTGCTGACAGTTTATACAAATATCGACGATTTGGCTGTCTCAAAGGGCGACAATGTCACGCGTGGACAGACAATCGGTAAAGTACGGGCTGGCGATCCTGCCTTCCTGCATTTTGAAGTGCGGCAAGGGCTGAAAAGCGTTGACCCGACCAATTATCTGCCCTGACAGACGCCACAACGTAAGATGGGTTTAAACCCATCTTACGACAAGGCAACGCCGCGCCTGCCAGCCAGGTCCGTGAAATACTGCCAGGCCACACGACCAGAGCGACTACCGCGCGTTGCCTGCCATTCAATTGCTTCTGCACGCAGATCCTGATCGGATATCTCGACACCATGAGCATCGCAATAGCCACGGATCATCGCCAGGTATTCATCCTGATCACAGGGATGAAACCCAAGCCACAGCCCAAAACGGTCAGATAGCGACACCTTTTCTTCAACCGCCTCTGATGGGGAAATCGCGGACGAGCGTTCGTTTTCGATCATATCACGGGGCATAAGGTGGCGCCGGTTCGATGTCGCATAAAGCACTACATTTTCGGGCCGCCCCTCGATCCCGCCATCCAGCACGGCCTTGAGCGATTTGTAATGCGCGTCATCATGACCAAATGACAGATCGTCACAAAACAGGATGAACCGTTCCCGCGCCCCGCGCAACAGGTTCAGGCAGCGGCCAATAGTGTGGAGATCTTCGCGCTGAACCTCAACAATCTTGAGTTCGGGGTAATCAGGCGTCAATGCCCCATGGACCGCCTTGACCAGGCTGGATTTCCCCATACCCCGCGCGCCCCACAACAGCGCATTATTGGCTGGCAACCCTTTGGCAAATTGGGTGGAGTTCGCAAGCAACGTATCTCGTGCCCGGTCCACCCCCACCAACAAATCGACGCTGACCCGGTTCACCGCGTTGACGGCGACAAGCCGGTCAGGGTCAGGGTCAGGATGCCAGACAAAGGCCGTCGCGCTAGCGAAATCTGGTTTGGGCGCAGGGGCCGGGCTCATCCGATCCAAAGCATCTGCGATCCGGCGCAAGGTCTTCTTGCTCACGTTGCCTTATCCTGTTCGCTTGTGACATCGTCATCGAGGTCATCTTGGATATCGAACAGGCTTTCATTCTCACCAATCACCCCGTCCTTGCGCGCGGCGCGATCTTTCTTGCGCTCGACCGCCGCAACAAGATGAATCGACACCTCATAAAGGCCGTACACCACAACAAAGAGGATCAGCTGCGTTGTCACATCCGGTGGCGTGACCAATGCAGCCACTACGAGGATGCCAACCACCGCATATTTCCGGGTCCCCCGTAACCCGCGCGAACTGGCGAGCCCCGCTGTACCCATCAGTGTCAGAAGCACCGGAAGTTGGAAGCAAACACCGAAGGCCACGATCATCTTGAGTGTAATATCAAGCGTTTCGTTCACCTTGCCATTGAAGACGATGTCTACCCCAGAAGAGGTTGCTGCTGGCAGGCTGAGATCGCCGCCCGTCGCGCCGGGCAGCAATGCCGAACCGTCAGGCGCTGGCACGAAATCCGCCATCACGGCAGAGACGAAGGATGGCAGATCGGCAAAGCCCAGAAAGAAGGCCATTGCCAGCGGCACCACTACGTAATGCGCAAAAGATGCGCCCGCCAGGAACAGCAAAGGTGATGCGATAATAAACGGCAAAAACGCCTGTTTTTCATTGCGGTAAAGGCCGGGCGCCACAAAGCGCCAGAGCTGATAAGCAATCACCGGGAACGAAAGTGTGAGCCCACCCACCACCGAAATGCGGATCAGCGTAAAAAAATACTCTTGTGGTGCCGTGTATTGCATCACCGGGTTGGGGTTACCCAGATTGCGCATCGTGCGTTCAATCGGACCCAGCAGGAAATCCAGCAGCATACCCCCGAAGGAAAAGCACAATATCATCGCAACCAGAAATGCGGAGACCGAGTAGATCAGACGTGTCCGCAATTCTGCCAGATGTTCGATAAGTGGTGCCGCGCTATTTTCGATCTCGTCCGCGCTGGTCATTTGTCGGCCTTCGGTGTCTCGGTCGGGGCATCATCCGCCGTCGGCGTCGCTGCAGCTTCGCGCGCTTGCCGGTCAGTAGCAGCCTTTGCCATCGCGTCGCTCATCTTTTCTTTCATGGCTTGGCGTTCTTCTGACAGGGCCTGGGTTGCAGGGCCTTTGGTCATGCCAGTCGCCTCTTTGATCTTGTCGGTGCCGAACTTGGCAGGGTTGGAGGCAGCCTTGATCGTCGATGAAATGTCGCGCACGCCGCTTTCATCCGCAGCCGCATTCATTGCCCGCGAAAACTCCCGCGCCATGCCCCGCGCTTTGCCGGTAAACTCGCCCATGGTACGGAAAAGTCCCGGCAGGTCCTTGGGACCGATGACAATCAATGCCACGATCCCCACGACCATCATTTCGCTCCAGCCAAGGCCAAACATGCGTATCGTCCTTTATGGCAGGATCAGGCTTTGTCTTTTTCGTCTTCGGGCGTCACGTCGCGCGCGTCGGCCATGCTGTCTTCCAGCTCTTTTTTGCCGTCATCTACACCACGTTTGAACGCTGTGATCCCTTTGCCAACTTCGCCCATCAGGCTCGAAATTTTTCCGCGTCCAAACAGGACCAGAACCACAACTGCGATCAGCAGCAGACCGGGAAGGCCAATGTTGTTCAGCATTTTCAACTCCTATCGCGGGGCACATGCGCCGCATGGTTTGTATCTATTGGTCTGACAGATAGGGCTGAACTTGCCGCATGGAAAGCCGCAAAATGCCCAATCTGCGTGTCGCACCACCCTTTTTTGCAAGGAAATTACAACTCTTGTGACAATGAATTGTCAGTTGTCAGAAAAATGGCAATACTGGCCCGAATCGAAGGGATACAGATGCGCCGCGCTGACAGATTGATGCAACTCATACAGATTTTGCGCGACGGCACCTTGCATAAGGCCGCCGATTTGGCCCAGGCAACGGATGTGTCGCTGCGCACGATCTATCGCGATATGGAAACGCTGGCCGCCTCTGGCGTGCCCATCGAGGGCGAGCGTGGCATTGGATATCGCGTTATCGCCGCCATCACCCTCCCCCCGCTGAACCTGACCATGACCGAGGTTGAGGCATTGCATCTTGGCTTGAAGGCTGTCGGACAAGGTGGGGATGCCGAACTCTCCGCCGCTGCTGCCGCCCTGTCAGCCAAGCTGGACGCTGTCATGCCGGAGGATCGTAGCAGCGCGCCGACCGGGTACGGCTTTGCTGTCTATCCATTTGCTGATGCAGCCCGCAGTTTTCAGCATCTTCCCACGATCCGGCAAGCGATCCGCACCCGTCAGAAGCTGGAATTGTCGATACATGATCAGATCAGAATCGTTCGCCCCTTGCAGCTCGACTACTGGGGCAGGCTTTGGACATGCGTCGTATGGTGTGAAACCGCCAAAGGGTTTGACGACATTCGGATCGACGAAGTCACCGCATTGCGCATTCTGCCCAGTCTTTTTGTTGATGAACCGGGAAAATCGCTGCGCGATTTCAATGCCGGTCGGGCGAAAGCCAACGCGCAGGTGCCACCAAAGGCCTGAAATAGGCGATCATACGCCCTTCGGGATCATCTGCCCCTTCCCATACGGCAACCCCGTGCAGCAAATGTCGATGCAGCAGGATCGCCTGCCCCGGTACGGCCTGGATCAAGACACGCTCGCACCTGGCAAAGACCTCCTGCCGCGCCGTCTGATAGATATCGGTAACATCGATATCGCCGTAAGAGTCCGGTTCGACACCTTGATAGGCCCGCCTGAACGCATCTTGCATGATCAGGTGACTGCCCTCCCAGACAACGAGCGGACTGGCGCGCACCGCATTCAGCGGGAAGCCCAGAATGAACCCGTGCGGTTCGCGTAGATGCCGCCGCCGCTGCTCTCCCTCGGGCAACAGCCCATCCACATGGGCGGCATCGCGCAAACGCCGATAGCGATGCGCCCCCTCGCTTTCGTCAGGGTCCTTCCCTGGGTAGCCGGGATAGATAACGGATAGCTGCGCGCGGTGCCATGTCGCTGGAGGGACGATGTGGTTTTCCCAAGTTCCGGTCAGTGGCACCTGGCCGATACTGCCATCTGCCGCATTAGGCAGCGCATCAACACCGACATACCACGTACCACCATGCCGACGTTTAACGGGGCCACACAGGACGTCGCACGCGACGTCATAAGCTGCCTTGGCCCATGTCGCGACGCATGCCTCATAATCAAAAACATGGTAGCCTTTGATTTTGATCATCAAGCGGCCAGCGCGGTTATCCGACGCAATGCGGCTTCGACCACGTCAGGGCCGGCCCCGTCTGCATAAGCATGTTCTGACAGATACCGCCGCCAACCCCGCGCGCCTGGACGACCCTGAAAGAGCCCTAGCATGTGGCGGGTTACCTGATGCAGACGCCCCCCATCGGCAAGATGTTTTTCGATGTAAGGCAACATAAGCAGCACGACATCTTCCGCTTGACGATCATGAGGGTGCCCAAAAATGCGGGCATCGACATCCAGTAAGATATCAGAAGGGTTATGGTAGGCCGCGCGCCCAATCATCACCCCATCCAAGCCCTTTTCCAAAAAGCCAGCCGCCACATCCAAACTTGTGACACCGCCATTCACCGACAGATGCAAATGCGGGAACAATCCTTTCATCGCGAGGACAAGTTCATAGTCCAACGGCGGGATATCCCGGTTTTCCTTGGGTGACAGACCTTGTAACCAAGCCTTGCGGGCATGGATGGCAAACCGGTCAACCCCGACGGCGCTGACCTGCGCAATGAAATCGGGCAACACGTCATGCGGGTTCTGATCGTCCACCCCGATCCGGCATTTTACAGTAACCGGAATATTGACTGCGTGCAGCATAGCCGCACAACAGCGGGCGACCAACCCGGGGTTGTCCATCAGGACAGCCCCGAAACTGCCTGATTGCACGCGATCTGACGGACAGCCGCAGTTCAAATTGACCTCTGCATAACCAAAATCAGCTGCGATCCGCGCCGCCTGCGCAAGTTGCGCTGGGTCAGAGCCGCCAAGCTGAAGCGCAACTGGCTGTTCAGCTGCATCAAATTTCAGCAGCTTTTCCCGATCACCATGGATCACAGCCGGGGCGGTCACCATTTCAGTGTAAAGCAAGCAATGCTGGCTCATCAAACGATGCAGATACCGACAGTGCCTATCGGTCCAATCCATCATCGGGGCGACAGATAGTCGTGATGCACGCTCCAAGTTCGGCTTTTCATGCGGTCTTTTCGAATTCGGCGTTTCACTCACGTGCAGTGTTCCGTTTGGTTTCATGCCAGGTTTCGCACATCCCTGCGGCGCTGATCGCGTTTCTTATATGGCACGGTGGCCATTGCCAAGAGAACACCCAGAAGAGAGCCGAAGACCTAGCCGGGCCAATCTCGTGTTCGAGCGCGACAGGATGTTATTTGTTAGAGGGGCTACGCCTGGAAATGGACGGGAGCGGCAGGGCCAGCGGAACCTGGCTAATTCAGCGTTTTTGTACCCCAGATATCCGACATGTAACCCTTGATCGTCCGATCAGAGGAAAAGAACCCCGCCCCTGCGATGTTACGCAGCGCCAGCCTGTTCCAATGATCTCGGTCGGCATAGCTGCGATCAACGTCGGCCTGTGTGGCAAGATAGCTGTCGAAATCAGATGCCACCAAAAACGGATCGTGGTTCCAGATACCGTCAACCAATCCATTATAGCGGTCGGTGTCGTCCGGGCTGAACCGCCCTTCGACGATCATTTGTAGGATATCTTGTAGTGGTTGGCTTTCCCGGATCGCTTGGCGAGAATGATTCATGACCTGATAGCGTTCTCGAACCTCCCTTGCGGACATTCCGAACAGAAAGAAATTCTCCGCCCCGACGTTTTCGCGGATTTCGACATTGGCACCGTCCAATGTGCCAATCGTCAATGCGCCGTTCATCGTAAATTTCATATTGCCGGTGCCTGACGCTTCTTTGCCAGCCGTCGAGATCTGCTCTGACAAGTCGGTCGCCGGTATCAACCTTTCAGCCATCGAGACATTGTAATTCTCTGGGTAGACGACCTTAAGCAGGTCGCCCACAACCGGATCATTATTGATTGTTCTCGCCACATCATTGATCAGGTGAATAATCTCTTTGGCCGCAAAATATCCGGGCGCCGCCTTGCCACCAAATATCTTGACTCGCGGCGTCCAGCCAGCTTGCGGATTGTCGCGGATGGCCGACCACCGGGCAATCGTTTCGAACAGGTTCAGCAATTGCCGCTTGTATTCGTGCATCCGTTTGATTTGCACATCAAACATCGCATCAGGGTTCAGCGTGACACCCAATTGACGCGATACCCAGTTGGCCAAAGCCACCTTGTTCTGCCTTTTAGCCTGCCCAATCGCCGCACGCACGGTGGGGTCATCTTCATGCGCTCCCAACTCAGAAATACGGTTAAAATCGTTTTCCCAGCCCGCACCTATCGCGTCCGTCAGCACTTGCGACAAGGCAGGGTTTGACAGCCGCACCCATCGCCGTGGCGTGACGCCGTTTGTTTGGTTCACAATCCGCGCTGGATAAAGCCTGTTAAGGCCGGCGAAGACGGTTTCCTTCATCAACTGTGTATGCAGTGCCGAGACGCCATTCACATGGGACGCCATGACAAAGGCCAACGTCCCCATATACACCTGATCATGTTTCACGATTGCAAGGTCGTCAGCGCATTTCGTCGCCGCACGGTGTTCCGTGTCGATCCGTTCAATGATCTGCATATGGCGCGGCAAAACCCGGCCCATCAGCCAAGTCGACCATGTCTCCAGCGCTTCTGGCAGCAGCGTGTGGTTCGTGTAGTTCAAACAACCCAAGGCGATCTGTTTGGCGACATCCCACGCCAACCCGTATTCATCCACCAACAGACGGATCAGTTCGGGCCCCGCAAGAGCGGGGTGCGTGTCGTTCATTTGAATCGCAACCTTGTCGGGAAGCAGCGCGAAATCATCATATTCGCTAAGAAACCGGCGCAGAATGTCCTGCAAGGCAGCGGAGGTCAGAAAGAACTCTTGCTTGAGGCGCAGTTCCTTGCCGCTATCGGTTGTGTCTTCGGGATAAAGCACTCGGGATAGTGTCCGCGCCAACGCCTCGGGTGCAGCAGCGGCGGTATGGTCGCCGGAATTGAATTGCTGCAGGTCGAATAGCTCTGTTGGATGCGCGCCCCATAAACGCAGCGTATTCGCCCATTTCCCCTGCCAGCCAATAACGGGCATGTCATAGGCACGGGCATAAACCGTTTCCGATGGGTGCCAGTGGGACGCACCATCAACAACATCGACGTGACCTTTGAAGGGAATAGTGTAGCGTGCCTCTGGCCGTTCGAATTCCCATGGGTGCGGCTGGTTTAGCCAGTCTTCGGGATGTTCCACTTGCCGCCCAGCTTCGAATTTTTGGCGGAAAAGCCCGTGTTCATAGCGGATACCATAGCCGTAAGCGGGGCAAGCCAAGGTTGACATGCTTTCCAGAAAACATGCAGCCAACCGGCCCAATCCGCCATTGCCCAATGCGGCGTCTGGTTCATCTTCGATGACATCAGCCAGCGCGACACCTTCACCGTCCAGTATCGACTGTACCGTCTCAAACAAACCAACGTTCATCATTGCGTCGCCCAGAATACGACCGATCAGAAACTCCAACGAAAGATAATAGACCCGCTTTCCTTGCGCCTCGTAGGTCTTGCGGGTGGCCGCAAACCAAGGTTCGATAATGATATCACGCACGCTGTAGCTGACTGCCATGCGCCAGTCATAAAGGCTGGCATGCGGTTTATCCTTGCCCAATGTATAGGTCAGATGCTGCATGATACGCGCACGTAATGCGTCAGCGGACAAATCACTCATCACATTCATCGTCTTAAGTACCCTCGTCATGGCCGCAGCGTCCTGGCGCGCCAAATCATAGCGTCAGCGAGGTTACTATTCCCTCATCGCGCCACATGCGGTAATCTGATGTCAGGTAATGACATCGGGATCAACCCGGCCCGTCATCGCCGATAAATCCGACAAGATCATGGCCGCCTCACGCACATCCGCCAATGCGTCTGCGGGTTCCATTTGCAGCTTGTCTGCCGCCGTTTGCAGCTGCTCAAGGTAAATTCGTATCGTTGCCCCTTCTGTCCCGGTACCTGACAGGCGAAACACGGTCCGCGCGCCACCAGAGAAGGTAATCCTCACACCCTGCCCGGTGGAGCGAGACCCATCGACAGGGTCGTCATAAGCAAACTCATCTGCCGCCTCAACGCTCAGGCCCGCAACAGTTGTGCCAGCGAGAGAGGTCAGCTTGTGCCGCAGCGCGTCCATCATTGCATTTGCCTTGTCGCTGTCGACATCTTCATAGTCGTGACGTGAGTAATAACAACGCCCATCGGTCGCCCACAGTTCAGCCATCAGGCCAGCGACCGATTGTTTGGTTTCGGCCAAAATGTTCAGCCACAACAGAACAGCCCAAAGTCCATCCTTTTCACGGACATGATCGGACCCCGTTCCAGCACTCTCTTCACCACATAGCGTCACCTTGCCAGCGTCCAGAAGATTGCCAAAGAATTTCCAACCGGTCGGCGTTTCGTAACACCCGATGCCAAGTCGCTGCGCGACCCTGTCCACGGCCCGCGATGTAGGCATGGAGCGGGCGACACCTGCCAGCCCGTCTTTGTAGCCTGGTGCGAGATGAGCCTTGGCGCAGAGCAAGGCCAGACTATCGGAGGGCGTCACATAGGCACCCCGCCCGACAATCATATTACGATCACCGTCCCCATCAGATGCCGCACCAAAATCAGGCGCATCAGCGCCGTACATGACATCCATCAAGTCTTTGGCCCAGATCGGATTGGGATCGGGGTGGCCGCCACCGAAATCCGGGCTTGGTGTCCCATTGACGACGGTACCTGCTTCGGCGCCAAGCACACCCTCGAGTATCGCGTGCGCGTAAGGTCCCGTAACGGCGTGCATCGCGTCAAAACGCATAGTGAAACCACCCGCGAACAACGCACGAATCTTGTCAAAATCAAAGATCGTTTGCATCAGGTCTGTGTAGCTGGCAACAGGATCAACAATCTCAACCGCCATACCTTGATGACGACTGGTTCCGAGGCTGTCGATATCCACACCACCAGATGCCGTGATCTTGTAAATCTCGATTTCTTTGGAGCATGCAAATATCTTATCCGTGACATTCTCGGGCGCGGGGCCACCATTTGGCCCGTTATATTTCAAGCCGAAATCAGCGTCGGGACCCCCTGGGTTGTGGCTGGCCGACAGGATCAGGCCACCATCCGCATGGCGCTTGCGGATCAGGTTAGACACTGCGGGGGTAGACAGAATGCCGCCCTGCCCGACAATACATTTTGTGGCACCATTTGCGGCGGCCATACGCAGGATAATCTGGATCGCGTCATCATTGAAAAACCGTCCATCACCGCCGACGACAAGCGTCTTGCCCTGTACGCCCCCGATACCGTCAAACGTGGATTGCACATAATTTTCAAGGTAATGCGGGCGTTTGAACACCGACGTCTTCTTGCGAAGACCGCTTGTGCCCGGTTTTTGCCCCTCAATCGGGCGCGTGCGTACAGTTTGCATCGGCATGATCAATCCTTCCCTTAATTCTTCGTCTCTTGTGAGAATACGACAACGGCATCTGCCGCGACTTGCATCCCAGACGTCACCTTAATCGCATCTTCCTGGCTGGTATCGAAACGGCGCACCCAGACGCTGCCATCCACTAGCTCTGGCGGCGTAATTTCTGTGGCAGAGCCCCGATTAAGCACCACCAGCAGCGCCCCTTCGCGCTGCACATATTCAGGAGAGCCAGACGCCATCCGCATCTCGGCCACCAGAATGTCCAGATTGGGGTCATCCCAATCGCTTTGGCGCATCGGTTCCCCATTTACGCGTCGCCAGAACAGATCAGGCGCACCATCCGTTAGGCGCTGGCGCGAGTGCAAGAAACGCCGTTGTCGCAACAATGGATGCATGCGCCGAAACGCGATAGCCTGTTTGCAGAAGTCGAAAAACGGGTCGCCTTCCTCTGGCCAGTTGACCCACCCGATCGCATTATCTTGGCAATAAGCGTTGTTATTGCCGCCCTGCGAATTGCTTAATTCATCCCCCGCCAACAGCATCGGTGTCCCCTGCGACAGCATAAGCGTCGCAATCAGGTTGCGTTTGCGCCGCGTCCTTGCGGCCAGTATGGCCGGGTCATTGGTTGGTCCTTCAACACCCATATTGTCAGAATGGTTATTGGAATGCCCATCGCGATTGTCTTCGCCATTCGCGAGATTGTGCTTTTCCGCATAGCTGACCGTGTCCTGCAGTGTAAACCCGTCATGGGCCGTCAGAAAGTTGAGTGACGATGTTGCAGCCCGACCTTCATGATCAAAAAACTGTGCCGAACCGGTCAGCCGCCCAGCAACATCCGCGACCTTGCCACGATCCCCACGCCAAAATTCGCGGACATTGTCGCGAAACTTGTCGTTCCATTCCGTGAAAGGAGCGGGAAATGCGCCAAGCTGATAGCCCCCGGGCCCGATATCCCAAGGTTCCGCTATCAACTTTACCCTATTGAGGACGGGGTCTTGGCCGACGGCGCGAAAGAATGGTCCGTCCCGCTCGAAACCATGACGGGTGCGGCCAAGTGCTGCGCATAGATCAAACCGAAATCCGTCCACATGCATAACCTCGACCCAGTAACGCAAGCTGTCCATCACCAATCTGATCACAGCCGGATTTTCAAAATCCAAGGTGTTCCCGCAACCTGCATCGTCGATGTAGTAACGCTTATCCTCTGCAAGACGATAATAACTGGCATTATCGAGCCCGCGAAACATCAGGGTTGGGCCCATTTCGGAGCCTTCGGCGGTGTGATTATAGACCACATCCAATATCACCTCGATCCCGGCGGAATGAAACCGGGCGACCATCTGCTGAAACTCAGCAATATCAGCACCTTGCATATATCGCGGGTCCGGCGCAAAGAACCCATAGGTCATATAACCCCAGTAATTTGTCAGCCCCCGATCCAGTAGAAACTTTTCATTCAGAAACGCCTGTACGGGTAGAAGTTCGACGGCTGTGACACCCAGTTTATTGAGATGTTCAAGGATCGGATCAGCAGCCATGGCGAGGTAACTGCCGGGGTTTTTGATATCATTGCGACCGGCGGTCAGCCCTTTGACATGCGCCTCGTAGATGACTGAATTTTCAAGCGCGTGGTTCGGCCTTGGAGCATCACCCCAGTCAAAATTCGGATCAACCACGACGCAGCGCGGCATAAACGGGGCGCTATCCGTTTTGTCAAAGCTAAGGTCTTTATCTTTATGCCCAGCCTTGTACCCGAACAAAGCACTGTCCCATGTGGGATGACCTGTCAGGCGCTTGGTATAGGGATCAATCAACAGCTTGTAAGGGTTAAAACGGTGTCCCTTATCAGGGGCATATGGCCCCTCTATCCGAACGCCATATTGCTGGCCTGCCTTCATGCCCGGAAAATATCCGTGCCAGACGTGGCCCTCGCGTTCGGGCAAGGTAATAATCTGGTTTTCGACCCCGTTTTCATCGAACAGGCACAACATAACCCGGGTTGCGTGGCGTGAGTATATAGCAAAGTTGACGCCGCCTTCGTCTACGGTGGCGCCAAGCGGTGACGGGCGCCCCGGTCCAATTTGCGGCAGTCCAGATATCACGTAGATGCTTTCATCAAAGAGCGGTAAATCGCAGAATATTCAGCAGCTGACGCATCCCACCCAACCGCCTGTTTCATCGCATTCCGCTGCATGGCCTTCCAAACCGCTGGCTGCCCGTAAAGGTCGCACAGCCGGGCAAATGCGTTCGTCAAAGCAAGGCCATTCACCGGAAAGAACTGGATGCCTGTTGCTACATTGCTGGCAAGGGCGGCAGGTGATGCGTTGATGACTGTGTCAGCCAACCCACCCGTTAAAGCCACCAGTGGCAAGGTCCCGTATCGTAGCCCGTACAGCTGCGTCAGACCGCATGGCTCAAACCGCGATGGCACCAGAATTGCATCGCCACCCGCGATCATTTGATGCGACAAAGCTTCGTCATAGCCGATTTTGACAGCGACATTGTCGTGGTTTGCCGCTGCTTCCAGCAATGCCACTTCCAATTTCGGATCGCCAGATCCAAGTAGCGCCAGTTGACCCCCGTGATGTAGAAGCTCTGGTAGCGCCTGCAACAGCAAATCAATGCCTTTCTGTTCGGTCAGCCGTGACACCAAAACGCAAAGCGGCCCATCAGACGTCCCCAGGCCAAAGGTCTGTTGCAGTGCCTTTTTGTTCGCAGCTTTGCCAGCCGCTGTCTTGTAAGGTTTGATGTTGGGGTCAGTTGCCGGGTTCCAAGCGGCTTCATCGATACCATTCACAATGCCAGACAGGTCAGCCTTGCGATGGCGTAGTACACCGTCCATCCCGATGCCAAATTCGGGCGTCAAAAGCTCTTCAGCATATGTTCGCGAAACGGTCGTGATTCTTGCGGCCCCCATCAGCGCAGCTTTCAAAGCCGATATTTGGCCCCAAAATTCGAAATGATCCGCGTCGAAACGAGTCGCATCCAAATGAAGCGCGTTCATCCAATCTGCTGACGTATTGCCGTGAAAGGCAATGTTATGTACCGTGAAAACGAACGGTACATCCGTTCCCTCAGATTGCAGATATTCAGGTGTCAGCCCTGCTTGCCAGTCATGACCGTGAAGAATATCCGGCGTCCAGTCGCCTGCCCCATCACCGGCAATGCTGGCCCCCACATAGGACAGAGCCGCAAATCGCTCTGGGTTATCGGCCCAGTCCTGTCCGGTGACATCGCCATAAATCCCGCCATCCCGATCATAAAGATGCGGTGCGTCGATAATGAGTAGGTTTAATCCTGCAAATGTGCAGCGGCGCAGCTTTGCAGGTCCGCCAAACAAATCTTCGTAGGTTTTGACCACCTTGGTCTTGGATAGTTGCGCGATGACCGCAGTGTAGCCGGGCAGCAATACACGCACGTCACAGTCAAACGCAGACAAGGCAAGTGGCAGCGCCCCGGCAACATCAGCCAAGCCGCCCGTCTTGATCAACGGGGCACATTCAGAAACGACAAAGAGAACCTTTGTCATGAAGCGGCGGCTTTCTTGTCCAGCATATCCTGTGTGATCAATGTGGTCCCACGATCCGTGACGCGGAACCATTTTGCATCCTCGGTCGGGTCCTCACCCACGACCAGTCCTTCGGGGATGATCACACCGCCGTCAACAACAACCTGCCGCAAACGCGCAGAGCGGTGAACAACCACGTTTGGCAGGACCACAGCATGGTCCAATACGGCGTAGGAGTTGGTATGCACATTTGTAAATAAGCAGGAATTTCGCACCTCTGTTCCCGAAATGATGCAGCCGCCGGACACCATAGAGGAAATTGCCATACCGCGTCTGTCACGTTCGTCATGGATGAATTTCGCAGGCGGCACGCTTTCGTTGTAGGTCCAGATCGGCCAATTGCGATCCCAAAGGTCCAATTCCGGGGTAAAGTTCGTCAGATCAATATGCGCCTGCCAAAAGGCGTCAACTGTCCCCACATCTTTCCAGTAGGCTGGCGCTCCATCTGCGCGCACACAGCTATCGTCAAACCTGTGCGCCATCGCCTTGCCACCCGAAACAATCCCGGGGATCAGATCGTTGCCAAAATCATTTGACGAATTTGGATCTTCCGCATCTTGCAAAAGCAGGTCACGCAGAAACGTCCAGTTGAAAACGTAAATGCCCATGGAGGCCAGCGCCTTATCCGGGTCGCCAGGGATGCATGGCGGATCAGCAGGCTTCTCCAGAAAGCTCGTAATCCGGCCATCAGCGTCGGTATCCATGACGCCAAATGCCGTGGCTTCCATACGTGGCACTGTCAGACAGCCCACGGTCACGTCGGCGGCGGTTTCGACATGTTGCCGCAACATGATTTCGTAGTCCATTTTGTAGATATGGTCGCCCGCCAGAATGATCACATAGTCCACGCCATAGCTGTCCACGATGTCGATATTTTGCGTGACCGCATCCGCCGTGCCTTTGTACCAGCTTTCGTTATTGCCGCGTTGGGATGCAGGCAGAACGTCAAGGAATTCATTGCGTTCAGCCCGAAAAAACGTCCAACCCCGCTGCATGTGCCTTATCAAACTATGGGCTTTATACTGGGTTGCTACCGCCATTTTGCGGATGCCGGAATTCACTGCGTTCGAGAGTGCGAAGTCGATGATGCGAGCCTTGCCGCCAAAGGGGACCGCAGGTTTCACACGTCTATCGGTCAGCTCTTTCAGGCGACTGCCGCGCCCACCTGCAAGTACAAAAACCATGGATCGTTGTGTCAGACGCTTTGTTGGCATTTTCTCTCTCTCTCCCTCGTTATTTCTTTTGTTCCTGACGTAGCCGAAAGATCTGAACCGACAATGGTGGCAAGGTCAGTGTAACCGAGTGCTGACAGCCATCCGCGGCAACGTCTTGGGCTTGCAAACCTCCAAGGTTACCGCGATTTTCTCCGCCATAGATCGCAGCATCGGTGTTCAGGACTTCCTCCCAGAAACCGTCCTGCGGAACACCAACACGAAATGCGTCGCGCGCTACAGGTGTAAAGTTGCACATGACCGCCACGGGCGCGTCACCATCATTGCCAAAACGCGCAAATCCGATGGTTGATTGCGATGGATCGTTATTCAGCCATGCAAATCCATCAGAGGCGCAGTCTTTCACATGCAAGGCGGGCGTTGCGCGATACAGCGCATTCAGATCCCGTATTAACTGTTGAACGCCCTTGTTGGGCGGTTCTTCGGCCACGCCCCAGTTTAGTTCAGTATTGTGGTTCCACTCCTCCGGCTGCGCAAATTCGCAGCCCATGAAAAGTAGTTTTTTGCCCGGCTGCATCCACATAAATGCGTAGTACGCGCGCAGATTGGCGAATTTCTCCCAAGTATTGCCGGGCATTTTCTCAATCATCGATCCCTTGCCATGCACAACCTCGTCATGGCTGATGGGCAGGATGAAATTTTCGGTAAAAGCCCAATCAATGGGGAAGGTCATCAGATGATGGTCGTGCTGGCGGTAAATCGGGTCTTTGCCCATGTATCGCAACGTATCGTTCATCCAACCCATGTTCCACTTGTACCCAAAGCCCAGCCCACCGTTGTGAACGGGCTGCGACACGGCAGGAAAAGATGTACTTTCTTCGGCCACGGTCATGATACTGGGATCTGCACCATAAACGGCGGTGTTCATCTCTTGCAGGAATGCAATGGCTTCGTAGTTTTCGCGGCCGCCATCCTTGTTAGGCACCCATTCGCCGTCATTGCGCGAATAATCACGATAAAGCATCGACGCCACCGCATCCACACGCAACCCATCCAGATGGTATTCCTCCATCCAATACAACGCATTGGCCACAAAGTAGTTTTTAACCTCCAACCGCCCATAGTTGGGGATCAATGTGTTCCAGTCTTGGTGAAAACCCTCGCGCGGATCGTCATGTTCATAAAGTGCCGTTCCATCAAACCGAACAAGGCCGTGTTCATCCGTCGGGAAATGTCCGGGCACCCAGTCCAGCAGCACGCCGATCTCGGCTGCATGCGCAGCTTCAACCAAATCGCGGAACTCATTCGGTGGGCCAAATCGGATCGTGGGGGCGTACAGCCCAACGGGCTGGTAACCCCAGGACCCATCAAACGGAAACTCTGAGATCGGCAATAACTCAATATGGGTGAACCCCATGAATTTGACATAAGCGACCAGGTCACGCGCCAGTTCCTTGTAACTCAGTGGTCGCCCGCCATCGTCATAACGTCGGCGCCATGACCCCAGATGCACCTCGTAAATCGAAATAGGGCTGCTGCGGTCGGCCCGGGTCGCCCGCGATTTCATCCACGCCTTATCCTTCCAGCCATAGCCAGCAATATCGCGTACAATCGACGCTTTTTCTGGCGGGTGCTGAGAGCCGAAACCAAGCGGATCCGCCTTTAGCGTGGTCGTACCGTCGGCCCACATGATCTGATACTTATACAATGCACCGTCGCTAATGCCGGGCAGAAACGTTTCCCACACGCCGGTTTGCCCTGCAGGCCGCATAGGATGACGTCGTCCATCCCACTGGTTGAAATCGCCAACCACACTGACTTGCCTTGCATTCGGTGCCCAAACCGCGAAATGAACTCCAGCGACGTTCTGATGTTTGGTCACATGCGCACCAAGAACCCGCCAAAGTTCCTTTTGGGTGCCTTCCCCAAGCAGATACTGATCAAAATCCGAAATCACTGGATCAAACGAAAACGGGTCGCGGGTCCTGTATTCTGTTCCGTCACCATATCGCATGGTCAGAGTGTAGGTTTTTCCGGCGACTGGCGCGGAAAAAACATCACCTTCGATGCGCTGCAACGGGGTGTGCTTATCCGCAACTGTCGCCACGACTTCGACCGCGTCCGGTTGAAATGCGGTAATCCAGCGCTTGTTTCCGCATTTGCGAGGGCCAAGAATGTCGAAAGGTTGTGTATGTGTGCCGTTGTTCAGCGCGGCCAAAGTCTCATTTGTCAGGAAATCCGGGACGTCTGCTCGTCTCGTTTTTGGCATTCATTAAACTCCGACATCCTGACGCGCGTTGCCATAAGTTCAACGCCTGCCCCAAGTGAAGCACTTGCGCGGCATTCACGTCAACCGGACATGGCTTATGCGACCGGCAAAGACCCCGGATCAAAATACCCGATTTCGTTGTGAAGTTCTTTGTTTGACGGCCTGCACGCCTCTAGGGTTAGCGTTCAGGCGCTTAGTTAGGCACCCGCCCAGCGCGATCTAGCCTACCGGTTCAAGGCTGTGAACTGGTGATGAAAACCCCGTTGAGTGTGTTGCCTCCACCAGACGATGCCATCGCGCCGCCTACCTCTGCCGGGATCGTCAGTGTTTCATCATAGCCAAAAAAGGCCCCGTTCATGTCAACGCTGGTCCCCGTCACGTTGTTCGGTGGTGCGCCACCAATTGAGGTTGTCAGCGTCCCGCCGGAAAATGTGTTGCCGGATATCGTCGCATTCTGAATGCGGATCGTGTCTATGACGGATGAACCACTACCGGCAAAGGTCATATCAACATCCCCGTTGCCTGCAAAGCCAACCTGTATATCAGCGTCCCAGTTCAGCGTGGTAAACGTCGGTGAACCAGACGTTCCCAGATTACCGCGAAATTCACCAGAATAGGTGGCAAGTCCGGAGGTCGGCATATCAGCCGTTGCAGTCGTCACGCCAACAATGGCGACCCGACTCGTATCAAGCGCAACGTCAGTCGCAAAATCAAAAGCACTTAGGTTAAAGCCGGATGTCATGCCAAGCATCTGTGCACCCGACACACCGCTTGCCACAAATGACTGGGTGTTGTGCGTGATGGTGCCAGTCGTGCCCTCAACCGTCGTTCCGTTTGAGATGGCACCGCCTAGGCGGCTTGTCGCGGCGGTAGTATCGTCAATTGTAAGGTAGATCTGCGATGGCCCGCTGGGCGTTCCGCCCATATTTGAACCATTGCTGTCGGCACCGCCGCCGCCACCACAACCTGTCAGCATAGCCGCCGCAAGCGCGCTTGTTGTGATCTTGTAACCCATAATACTGCTCATTCTGCTTCTCTGCCTGATTTAGCCAAATACGAAATCGGCTTCGGTCAAACTGTCCAATGTCACGCCATAGATCAGGATGGATGTCCCTTCGGCCGAGAAAAGCGCCCCATCAGCTGTTTCCGTCAGCGCCCCACTATCCAACACATTACCTTCCGAAATTGTAGTGAAGCCGTTTAGTGCTATCTTATCGACGCCGACTTCGAAATCTGCGGATGTCGGACTGGTGGAGAAACCATCACCGGAGCTGACATCAGTGAAGTTCAGCCCAAATGTTGCGATGATGTCGTCACCATCGTCAGTTTCAAAACTGAAAATATCCGCACCGCGTCCGCCTTGCAGGTTGTCGTCGCCCTTGCCACCGATCAGCGTATCGTCACCAGCAAAGACCGACCCCTGAATGTCGCCGATCAGCGTATCGTTGCCATCGCCACCTTGAAGCACATCATCCTGAAAACCGCCGATCAGCAGGTCACTACCGCCGGCCCCATCAATGCTGTTTTCACCCGCAAGCGCGATATAGACATCGCTGCCTTCGCTGCCGACCCGTGTCTCGCCATCGACACCCATAACACTGCCATCATCTGGCGCTGGCATGTCCGGATCACCGTTGTCGCCACCAGTATCGTCAGTTGGGGCTTCATCGGCAGGTGGGCTTTCATCGCCGGGCGTTTCACCATTTTGGCCGTCATCACCCGGTGTATCGTCAACTGGGGTCGTGCCGCCATCATTGGTTGGCTGCACGTCGGTATTTGTTCCGTGGATACCTGCGATCTCACCAAAGGTGAGCGCCCGGTCATACACGGTGAAATCCTCAATTGTTCCGTCGAACGGGCTACTAATACCTCCGACCTCGCCGCTGGACCGATGGCTGCCGCTGCCACCGACGACCAGATCTTCGCCATTGCCTACCCATGACATGGTCAGTTCCAGATTGCTGGCCACCTGTTCGCCATTTAGGAAAATGCGTAGGCCGTTCTCGCCAAGGATCATGGCAATTGTATAGCTCGCGCCGATTTGCAACTGCTCACGCTCTGCCACTTTAACGTAGTGCGATTTGCTTTTGCTTTGCATCCGAACAAACAAATCGCCTTCGTAGAAGTAGAGAGATGTATGACCGCCGTTGCCGTAACCCTTCGCATCCTTTGTGAACAGGGTGGCTGAGCCGGTGGTCGGAATCTCATTCGCAGTGAAGTTGAAAGTCACGGTAGCAGTTCGTAGGGCCTGCGCGCCCGTATGGCTGATATTGAAGTAACCGCCGCTACCGTTGCCAATCATGTCACGGGGAGCCTGCACGGCTATGCTATCGGCAAAGCTTGCCGGATCGGCATAGGCTTGGCTATCCGCGTATAACGCGCCGCTGTCCAAATCACTGGCCAATAACTGGTTCAACCAGTCGGCCACATTTTCCAGCTTTTCATTCCATCGACCGTCGCGGGTTTTGATCGCATCATTATATGCGATGCCATACCCCAGACTGTAGATCGCGTCGGCAACGGTGTTGATCCCGTTTTCACCAAAAAGCGGACTGGTGGAATGCCAGACCTCTGCCAACTCAAAACCTGTACGTGTTGTGCTGGTCTCGATGCCATTAAGCGCGTTTATCTGGGCAAGACGATTATCGGCGATCCAATCATCGACCAGTTTCAGATCGTGAACATCAATTTTGCCATCATTGGCAACTGCGGTCGCCTTGATCGCCTCTATCAGGATCTTGTTCAAACCGTCAGCAGATTGCGCTGCGACCGAGATATCTGCGCTGTCTGAGCGGGCCAGTAATCCCTCATCCGTCGCGACCATTTCGACAATTGCATCAAGGCCGGTTCCGGTTGTTCCTTTGGAAAATGGACCGTGATTGGGATTGTAGAGCGTGCCTGCCTCAAGGTCGTCACGCAGGAGTTCGTCCAACCAGAACGCAACATCGGACAAGGATGCGTTTCCGTTGCCATCCTCATTAATCAGACGGCCGTTGTTGTGTCCAAAGCCAAGATGATACAGACCATCCGCAACGGTGTTGACCGCCGCATCAGCATATAGCCTTGTCTGTCCGCCATCGCCCTGCACCAGATGAAACCCTGTTTCGGTGTTATTCTCATCATCGCCATGCGCCTGGGTCCAGACACTGCCATGATGGGCTTTGATAAAGTCAGCGAGGGTCGCGACATCGCTGGCGGTGATCCGTCCGTCATTGGCAAGACCGTTCGCCTTGATTGACTGCAAGATGATTTTGTTCATCGTGTCAGCGGCGGCAGCACCCGCATTGATTTCGTTCAACGAAATCCGGTTCGTCAAACCTGGGTCGGCCGTGATCACGTCGACCAGCGCATCCAGACCAGTGCCGGTTGTTCCTGCAATGACCGGGGTCACATCAGGGTTGGCCAGATCGGACATGTCATCAACCAGTAGCTGGTTCAGCCAATGCGCCACGGATTCGACAGACGCATTCCCATTGCCGTCCTCATTAATCAGACGCCCGTGCTTGTACCCGAACCCAAGGTGATAAAGACCGTCAGCAATTGTATTGACTGCATTATTCCCAAACAACTGCGCTGTCGCGCCGTCGTTCTGCACAAGATGGAAACCGGTTTCTTCGTTTGCCTCATCATCGCCATGTGCAACATACCAAGCGGCATAATGGTTCGCCTTGATCTCATCCGCCATTGCCATGACATCGGCGGCAGTGAATGTGCCATCATTGGCAAGGCCGAGCTTCTTGATCACATCCACGATGATTTCGTTCATCGTGTTCGCCGCTTCTGCACCACGTTGCTGTTCTGCATCCGGGATGCGGCGGTTTAGCTCTGCATCATCCTGAATGATATCAATCAATTGATCCAAACCAGTGCCTGTTGTGCCGACAATCGGGGCAGGCGCGTCCGGGTTCTTGAGCGCATCGCCAGCAAGATCATCGGCCAGCAATTTGTTCAACCAAGTCGCAACGGATTCGACGCGTTCATTGGTATCGCCGTCTTCGTTGATCAAGCGATCTTTCCGGAAGCCGAAACCAAGGTGATAGATCGCATCAGCCACAGTGTTGATGCTGTTACGCCCAAACGCATCACGCGCAGCCCCATCATTTTGAACGAGATGAAAGCCGGTTTCTTCGTTGTTTTCGTCATCCCCGTGATGAACAAGCCATTCCGATAAACGGTTGCCCTTGATCCAAGTCGCCAAGCTATAGACGTCGCCGGCATCAATAGTACCGTCATTGGCCGCACCGGTTGCCTTGATCGCATCGATGATAATCGCGTTCATCGCAGCCGCAGCCGCACTACCCTGCGATATTTCAGCGCTGTCGATCCGGTTCTGCAATCCAGGATCGGTTTCGATCCAGTCCAAAATTGTATCAAGGCCGGTGTTCGACCGGGTCGCAGCCTGAATAGGTGCATCAGCTTCCGCTACCGGGCCCTGCTTTGGATCACCCCGCGGACCGTCCGCCAATGTAGGTTCCAAATCTGCCGGCACATCGCGTGCCGTACCTTCGTCGATCGAAAGCGGTGTGACCGCCTCTGCCAAATCAGACACGTTTTCGACAATGCCATAAAATACAGTCATAGACGGGATTTGCGTAATGTCAGATTGTTCGACCCGGTCGCCATACACGGTGATGGTGCCCAACCGGTCCTGATCGTGCGCCCCACCATTTCCCTGGTTGGATTTATATGAAATGATCGACTCTTCAGTGCCGTCGTCATCAATGTCGCGATACTCAATCCCGTTGAATGTCAGCGTGTGGCCTGCAACCTCGATCCGGTCGCCTTCTGCTTTGCTGTAGTCAGTGATGGTGTCATCACCAATCGTGTCAACCCAATGATCATGCAGATACTCGTTCTCACCTGCGACACCGCGCCAGTTAATCGACCCGTCCGACCGCACGTGTTTTAGAATGATGTGCTCTTTGGCATTGATCATCCATTGGAAACGGAACGTATCCGCCCCTGCCCCTCCGGTCATGATGTCATTGGCTGCAATGGGCTGATCGGGATAGATGGTGAGCGTGTTGGGATCAACAGATCCGTCGTCTTCGCGAACGCGACCGTTCGAGCCATAAACCAACTGGCCGATGACGGGTTCGCGACCATCTGATGTGCTTAGGATGATGTCATTGCCATCACCACCGTTTACTGTGTCCTGACCATGTCCACCATCGATCACGTCATCGCCTGCGCCACCATCAATATGATCGGCGCCGTAGCCACCCGCAACGAAATCATCCCCATCGCCAGCAAGCATCACATCACGGCCTAAACCGCCATGCATCGCATCCTGCCCCTGTGTGCCCGCAAGATCATCGTTGGCGAGCGTCCCATTGATCGTCGCACCACTGGACAGGCCGCTGATCTCGCCCTGCTCCAATACGCGGTCGAAAATGGTGAAGCCCGCGATATCGCCCTGGAAGTGAGACGTTATCTTTTCCGCCGCACCGGCATCTTGCGAGCCGTTGTTGGCCCCGACGATCAGATCAGAGTCATTGGATCCCATATCGAAACTGAAATCGTCGCGAAAATCCTCGCGGATGCCGTCCAACCAAAGACTGACACTATCGGCGCCAAAGGTGATTGCGATATCGTGGGCTTGCCCGGATTCAACCGGCGTTTCGATCTTCATATAGTGATCATCGCCATCCATCGAAAGTTTAACGTAGAACGTGCCCTCATAAAGATAAGCGCGCATATCCCCATCGTTTGAACCAGACCCATCCTTGGAAAACAGAACCTGAAACCCGTCTTCGGCCTGCTCTGCCACAAAAGAAAAGGCGATCGTACCTGCGTCGAGCCGCAGATCATTTCGGTGGCCGACAACGACATAATTATCGTCATCAGTGACATTGACCGGGTCGAGCGCGACCAAGGCATCTGATGCAAAGCTGTCTGGATCAACCGGTGCCTGATTTGCGTTGTAGAATGTGCCCGCAGACAAATCGCCGCCCAGCAAAACATTCAACCAGCCCGCCGTGTCCTCAAGCCCCGCAACCCAATGACCATCCTCGTTTCGAATACCGCCATATTTGGTACCAAAGCCAAGGTTGTAGATGGCGTTTGCCAGCTTGTTGACGGCATTCGTGTTACCCAGATCACCAACCGCACCACGACAGATCAGTCCCAAAATACCTTCTTCTTCATCATGATCGCCGCGCAGGGCTGCCCATTCCGCACCGGCATTCGCCTTGATCCAACTGCCGACAACAGCCAGATCATCTGCTGTCAGGCTCCCATCATTCGCGACGCCAGTTTCTAAAATAGCATCGACAAGAATACGATTGAGCGCGTCAACATCCTGCGCGATCTCTTTCAACTCGGTCGCCGAATAGCGCTTGGTCAGACCTTCATCCGCCGTGATCAGCTGTGTAATCTGGTCAAACGCCGTTCCGGTGGAGCCCCTTGGATAAAGATCGACGTCATCATTGCGCAAGCCGCCAGAGGCCAGGTCATCAGCCAGCAACTCTTCCAACCAGAAAGCAACATCCGACAAAGTAGCATTGGCATTGCCGTCTTCATTGGTCAGGCGCCCGTTGTTGTAGCCAAAACCAAGGTGGTACAGGCCATCTGCCACCGTATTAATAGCATTCTGATCGTAAAACCGGTCAACTGCGCCGTCATTCTGAACAAGGTGGAAACCGGTTTCTTGATCATCCTCGTCATCGCCATGGGCAGCAACCCATGCCGCAAGATGATTTGATGCGATCCAGTCAGACAGGTCCTTGATATCCGCCCGGGTTATCTTACCGTCATTAGCGATACCTGTCGCCTTGATCCCATCCACAATGATCTGGTTCATCTGATCGGCGGCTGCAGCACCATCGCGGATTTCCTGATCAGGCAAGCGGCGATTTAGTTCATCTTCGGTCCCGATGAGGTTGACCAACTTGTCCAACCCAGTGCCCGTTGTCCCAACAATGGGGGTGCTGTTGCCCGACACAAGTGCGCCGGACTCCAAGTCATCACTTAGCAATTCACTCAGCCAATAGGTGACATCCTCAACCCGCTCGTTACGATCACCGTCTTCATTGATCAGGCGGTCACCCTTGTAGCCAAAACCAAGGTGGTAGATCGCGTCGGCAATCGTGTTAACCCCGGCGCGACCAAATGCGCGGGTTTCGCCACCATCATTCTGCACGAGATGAAAGCCGGTTTCCTCGTCATTCTCATCATCACCGTGAGCAACCAGCCAAGGCGACAGGCGGTTGGCACTGATCCAGTCAGCAAGATCATAGATTTCCGATGGTTCAAGTGTTCCGTCATCGGCCAACCCAAGCGCCTGAATGCCTTCGATGATGATTTCATTCATCTGGTTGGCAGCTTCGGCACCCGTCCGGATCTCATCCGCTGGCAAGCGATTTTGCAGCCCCGGATCGTCGTTGATCATGTCGATCAGGGCATCAAGCCCCGTGCCTGTTGTGCCGTCGAATTCCGCCGCCACATCCGGGTTTCGCAACGACCCTGCCGCAAGATCCTCTGCCAGAAGCTCATCCAGCCAATAGGCAACCTCTTCAACCCGGGCATTGGCATTTCCGTCTTCGTTGGTCAGGCGTCCGTCTTTGTAGCCAAATCCAAGGTGGTAAATACCATCGGCGACTTGATCGATCAGCCTGTCACCAAATTGATGCAAGATGCCGCCATCGCTCTGGATTTTGTGAAAGCCGGTTTCAACGTCATTCTCGTCATCACCATGTGCAACGGTCCATACCGACAGGCGATTTTCGGCGATCCAGTCTGACATCGCATAGACATCATCTGCGGTGATACTGCCATCGTTGGCGGCACCGGTTGCGACGACGGCCTCAATGATAATCCCATTCATCTGCGCCGCCGCAGTCGCACCATCAATGATGTCTACATCGTCCGTCCATTGATTAAGGCCAGGGTCAAGCAAGGCGGATTTAATGATCGCATCCAGACCGGTTCCGGTGAGGACGATCTCCGCTTCAATCGTATCAAGTTGCAGGGCGCCAATGCTGGGATCGAAAAAAGCTTTGTTCACGACACTGTCCATCTGTTTTGATCACAGACAGCCCGGTACCACAAAGAGGTTAAACGCAAGGGAGCCCGCGATCATTATTTTGTTCGCGCATGCCCCCGCAGCGCCTGCCAACCCTGCCCCGTACCCGCCAATCGGCGCAAACCCCGCTCGGAATTTGAGCGGAAACCCACCCAATCTACGATAATCCGCCGATGAATGCAGTCGATTTGAAAACAGTGTAGAGCCATAACAACCATCTGATCCGATTTCAGAAACAATGTTTGGGATGCTTGCAATGCATTGATTCTGAAAAGAGAACACCGACCGACGAATAGGGTAGGACCCGATTGCGAGCCTATCGTCCAACTTCACCTATTAGATCGCTTTGTTTGAAGCGCGCCAAAACGATCCAGCGGTCTTCAATCCCCATCCGAAACACCATCCGCACGATATTTTGCGCGGCGGGCCCGGTAGCTGGGCAAAACGACCAAAATGGCCGCAATGACCAGAAGGCCCAACGTCATGGGACGCTCCCAGATGAATGCTATCCCATCGTAAAGCTGCATTGAGCGGGCAAAGTTGTCTTCCATCATGCCGCCCAAAATGAACCCGATCAGCAGCGGGGCCAAAGGGTAATCCGCGAATTTCAATGCGGTGGCACAAATGCCAAACCCTACTAGCAGCAAAAGTTCTGTCGCATTGTTCTGCCCGATATAGGCGCCCATCAATGTGAAAAACAGAATGAAAGGGATCAAGTAGTTGCGCGGGACTGCCAACACCTTGGCGATGTAGGGGATCAGCGGCAGGTTCAGGATCAACAGAACCAGATTGCCGATAAACATCGACATGATAACAGCCCAGAAGATCTGCGGTTCATCAATCATCAGGCGGGGGCCGGGCGTTACGTTGAGTGCGATCAATGCACCCAGCAAAATAGCCGTGGTGCCGGAACCCGGAATACCCAGCGTCAAGAGCGGTACGAAAGACCCTGTACATGCCGCGTTATTTGCCGTTTCCGGGGCCGCCAGCCCCTTGATTGACCCTTTACCAAACTCCTCTTGTTCTTCCTTGGGGGCGATGTTGCGTTCCACCGCATAACCAAGAAAGCTGGCAATCGTCGCCCCTGCACCCGGCAACACCCCAATAAAGAACCCCTGGATCGATTGCCGCCCGATCACCGGTGCGATGGACTTTGCCTCTGCCCCGGTGATCCGCAGATCTTTGATTTCTCCCTCGCTTCCTTTTAGATCTTTCGGCTTGAGGACAAGAAACAATGCCTCTGGCAAGGCGAACATCGCCATGGCGAGCGTGATGAAGCCAAAGCCAGACTGCAAGTCCATGATCCCCATCGTAAAACGCGGCAGATTGAACAACGCGCCTTCGCCAACTGTTGCCATGATAAGACCAAGAATTGTCATGATCATCGCTTTGGCCACTTGCCCCGTACCGGCAAAGGCCGCGATAGCAGACAGCCCGACAACCATCAGGGCAAAGTATTCAGCCGAATGAAACAAAAGTGCGACCGATGACAAGGCAGGTGCAAAGACCATCAACAAGATCGCGCCGATGGTTCCGCCAGCAAAGCTGGCAATCGCGGCAATAGTCAGCGCCTTACCCGCTTTGCCTTGCCGGGCCATGGGGTACCCGTCGAAACTGGACGCGACAGTGCCAGCGACCCCCGGCGCATTCAGTAAGATAGATGAGGTCGAGCCGCCAAAGATTGCTCCGTAATAGACGCCTGCGAGCAGAATAAGAGCAGCAGAGGGATCGCCCATCGAAATCGCAACGGGGATCATAATGGCGATGATCGACATCGGTCCCAGCCCGGGCAACATCCCGATGAATGTCCCGATCAGGCAACCGCCGATCACCATCAGCAGGTTTTGAATGGAAAACGCCGTTTGGAGGCCGATCAACAGTCCTTCAAGCATGTCAGCCTCCTAAAAAGCCGGGCAATGGGCGCATGTAGATCCCAAGAACTTGTTGCACAAGATACCAGACGACGAGCGTAGCAATCAGCGCGACAGGCAGCATGATATGCCATTTTCGTTCGCCCAGAATGTATGATCCCAAGATCAGAAATGCAGATGTCGAAATGAGGAAACCCAGTGGCCGCAGGCATAGTGCATAGATTGCCATTAACGCCAGTAGCAACAATGCCTGACCCAGGTGGTATTCTCCCAAACGTCGATAATCGATGTCTGCTTCCTTGGCTTCCGTCTTCTCGAACCCCAACAGGATGATACTGCAAGCAATGATCCCGAGTACCGACAGAACCTTGGGGAACGTACTTGGCCAGATTGGATTTCGTTTCATGAAGGGGGCAAGGCCGTCATCCATGGTAAACCATGCGGCATATCCATAAGCGAGGCAAATACCCAGCAGGATGAGTGCGATCCAGCGATCCAAAGCCATTGAAATCTCCTGTCTAGCGATGACGGACCCGCAGATCGGCCGCAAGTCTGACTTGCCGAGCCGTACCCGAAAACCTCGTGAAGCCAACAAAACGGATGACCAAACGATAAAACGTCGTAAACGCGAGGAGCTGCCCCCTCGCGTTCTTTTCGAATGACCCTTAGAGGAAGCCGAGCTTCTTCATCAAATCACCAATGACTGTTTCCTGCGCTTCAAGGAACGCCTGAAAGTCATCGCCGGAATTGTGGATGTTCACCCATCCATTGCGGGCGCGTACTTCTTCCCATTCAGGTGTTTCATACATCTTGGCAATCGCATCTTGATACATGGCCAATTTGTCATCGGGCAGGCCCGGTGCGGCAAAGAAACCGCGCCAGTTAACAAAGGATGTATCGATTCCCTGTTCCTTCATGGTCATCGCGTCGGGGGCAGCACCGACACGTTCGTCAGATGTAACCCCGATGATCTTGACCTCACCGGCGTTTGCCAGATCAACCGCTTCAGAAAACCCGGTTGAAAGCGCTGCAATCTCGCCCGACAGCAATGCAGCCATTGCTTTGCCGCCCGCATCATAGGGAATGTATTTGACGCCCAGCGCATCTTTGCCAGCCGCTTCCATCACCATAGCAGCGACCAGATGGTCCATACCGCCCGGCACCGAGCCGCCACCAATCGCCGTTGCAGATGGATCTGCGTCATAGGCAGCCATCAGATCAGCCATGGAGTTGATTGGGCTATCTTTGCCGACAACCATCGCCGCGTAATCGCCAATCGTTCCCGACACCAAGGTCAGATCACGGAAGTTATGTGGAAAAACCCCCGTCAGCGACCGGATCACAATAGGGGTCGAGTTGACCATGAGTGTGCCGTGGTTGCTATCAGCGTTTTCAATCAGGTAACCAATGGCCTTGCCGCCGCCGCCGCCAGACATGTTTTCATAAGATGCCGTGCCAACAAGTCCAGCGCCCGTCAGCGCCTCACCAGTGCCACGGGCGGTGCCGTCCCACCCGCCACCGGCGCCACCGGGGATCAGAAAGTGGATGCTGTCCAAAACCTTGTGACCATCGGCCAGTGCGGGCGTGCTAAACCCAAGTGCTGCTACGGCAGTTGCGATCAGGGCGCGACGGCCCAGTTTCAATATCATCATATTGTCCTCCCATTTGACAACTGTCCGCTTGGCGGCTCAGTTGAACGAATGAAAGCATGATAACCTGACACCGACCTGTCACCAAAAAACCAGTGATCTAAAAAGCATGAAATTTCTTCTTGTCGAAGACAATCAGGAGCTCGCCAATGCCGTGTCATCACGCATGCGTTTGGATGGGCATGTCATTGATCACGCAGCAAATTTAGGGGATGCGACCGCCTATGTTGAAACTGGCGATTATGATCTGATCCTGCTCGATATCATGCTGCCGGATGGTGACGGGCGCAGCTTCCTCAAGACGCACCGGGCCAGCGATCTGGACACACCGGTGATCGTTCTGACCGCCCGAAGTCAGGTATCAGATCGAATCGGATCCTTGGACCTGGGCGCCGATGACTACGTTACGAAACCTTTCGACCATGCCGAACTTGAGGCGCGATGCCGTGCCGTCCTGCGCCGGAAAGCGGGAAAAGCCCAGACTGTTTTCGAAAGCGGGGGTATCGTTTTTGACCCTGTGGCAGGTTCCATGTCTGTACGCGGATCCAATGTGACACTGCGCAACCGAGAGCTGCGCCTTCTTGAGGTTCTGATAAATGCGCCGGGGCAAGTGTTCTCCAAACAGAAACTGGCTGACCGACTTTTTTCTTACGATGACGATGCGTCGGAAAACGCGATTGAGGTCTATATCGGGCGGCTGCGCAAACATCTTGAACAATCCGATTTGAGGATCGTTACACTGCGCGGGCTTGGATACCGGCTTGAATATGACACCTAGCCTACCCGTCTCGGGATCTCTCCGAAATCGACTTGTTGTCACGCTAATTGGCGGGGCTGCAATACTTGCCCTTCTGCTTTTCTTCGCTGTGCGGAACTATGCGACCCAGGTTGCCCAACAGGGACAAGATAACATTCTGGGTGCCTCTATCGCGTCAATTCTGGACGCGGCGACCATACGCGAAGGACAAGTCGAAATCGACATTCCCTACGCGTCATTTTCAATGCTAAGCACGCCATCGGATGATAGAGTTTTCTATGCAATCTATCAGGACGATACCTTTTTGTCCGGCTATCCTGAACTGACGGTTAGCTCCGATCAGGCCAAGGATTTCCAGACAGTCAGGTTTCGCGGTGAAATAGTAAGACTGGTCACAGCAAATCGCACGCTGATCGGCATCGACAAACGCACGCAGATCCGCGTAGCGCTCGCGCAAACCCAAGACGCGCTGTCTGGAACACTGACGCAGATCTCGCGCAACGCGGCCTTGTTCGGTGCGGGTTTCTTTGCGTTTGCCGCGACTTTGTCTTTTTGGGCGACATCAACGACAATTGGACAGCTACAGCGGCTAACAAACTCGGTCACCAGACGTGGGCCAGAGGACCTAAGCCCTTTCAGGAAGCCCGTGCCAGCGGAAATGGCACCGCTGGTCATTTCACTGAACTCGTTGATGGGACGACTGGACCAATCGCTCAGCCAATCAGAGGATTTCATCGCCGAAGCAGCGCATAGGGTTCGCACCCCTCTCGCCACGGTGCGATCCTACGCCGAGGCGACATTGCAACGTGTCGATAAAGAGGAAAACCGCCAGGCGATGCGATCCATGGTCCGCGCAATTGATGAAAGTTCGCGTGCCGCAGGTCAGCTACTTGACCATGCAATGATCACCTTTCGGGCTGACCACCTTGATCGACAAGACATCGATTTGGTGGCGCTTGTGAATGATCTTGTCATCCGATTGACGCCAATCGCCGAAATGAAGGACCTCGAACTATGCCTGCACAGCGATGCAACGGTGACCTATTCCGGCGATCCTATCCTTATTCAGAATGCTGTGCGCAACCTGATCGACAATGCTTTGAAATACGCGCCAAGCGAAAGTGCTGTGAACATCACAGTCACTGCTACCCCAAATATCCAAATCAAAGTGAGCGACGCCGGGCCGGGCTTTCCCGCAGAAGAAGTTGATACGCTCGCTTCGCGTTTCAAACGGGGGAAAAACTCAGAAGGGACAATTGGCTCAGGTCTAGGTCTGACAATCGCAATCGACGTGGCCAAGGCGCATGGCGGTGATCTTGTTCTGTCGAACCGACCGGAGGGCGGTGCATGCGCTACTTTGTTGCTTTAATTCTTTCGATCTTTTCGAAGGTAGTTTTTGCTCAGGAATGGGAAGATCAACAGGTTTTCAACGCCGATGCGTCCGGGCAGATGCTGCGTATCATTTCAAGCACTGACACTGCCCTGTTCGCTCCCATCATCGAAGGTTTCATATCCGACAATCCCGATACTGGTGTGGAATACCTTGTTACTGGCACCGCCGATATTGACCAGATTTTCCGTGCTGCCCCAGATGGCTTCGACGTGGTTGTTTCCAGCGCGATGGATCTTCAACTCAAGCTGGTCAATGATGGGCTGGCATTTCGTTTGCCGGATATTTCTTATCCTTCTTGGGCGCAGTGGCGGCAAAGCCTGTTTGCCTTCACCTCTGAACCGGCTGCCATTGTCATCAATAAAGCGGCGTTTGCAGGTTACCAGATTCCACAAACCCGCCAGGAGTTGATCGAGGCGATCCGTGCAAGACCCGACATATTCAGCGGCCGTGTTGGTACCTACGATATCCGCAAATCGGGTGTCGGTTATCTGTTCGCAACGCAAGATGCGCGCGCCACAGAAACCTATTGGCGCTTGATGGAGGTACTAGGCGCCTTAAATGTGAAACTATACTGTTGTTCGGGTGCAATGATCGACGATCTTGTCGATGGCCGGATTGCTGTGGCCTATAATGTGTTGGGAAGCTATGCGGAGGCCCGTGTCGAAAGCAGGGATACTTTCGAGGTTATCCTGCCCTCAGATTTTCCAACGACGATGATGCGAACGGCAATGGTGTCAACCGATGCGCCAAATCCAGAGCCCGCCGCCGCCTTCATCCGGCATCTTGTCGCTCTGCAGTCCCAGGGAAACGACGACGCCATTCAATTGCCACGTCTGAATATGCAGCCAAACGAGATTGAACGCGCCACCATCGCGCTTGAACCCGCGCTGATGACGTTTCTCGATACGTTAAAGCGGCGCAGGTTCGTCGCTGAATGGGAAAATGCTGTCATTCAGAAATAGAGCCCAGTGGCGACAATGAAGGTTAAGACCTACGTACCTGCGCTCTCATTCTCTGCATCAATCAGGCGCTGTAGCTGAAGCCGAAACAGTTTTGCGCCGGCATCCAGACCAAGATCAATATTGGGCGTGACCTTGTTGGCCATACCTTTGTGGACGGCTTCAAGAATGGTCTTATCCTCGTTAAATGCCACAACCGCACCTGCATTCATCTTATCGGAAATTTCTGTGTCATCCGGGTCAGTGTTGCGATGTTGAAACCAAATATACTGAGTGTTGTTTTCATCAACCGGGGTCATGAAGTTATAAGAGATGTTTACGTAGGTGTTGGCAACATGAGGCTTGTCCGGGCCACCCGTTCCGACGGGCGTATAGATGGATTTGTTCAGCGCAATAGCTGGAAAGCACATCTCGTAATGCTGCAATCTGTCGCAATTGCCAGAAAAGCGGATCAGATCCTTGTAGTAAGGCGAAGGCGGTTGGTCGTGGATCCAACGTGACACAACAACCCCATGTTCCGTTCGCTCCAGATCAAGCGGTTGGTCGTCAGTGCCCGCCCCGGCAAAGGATGTGACGTGAACCCATGCCACATGACTTGGGTCCAACAGGTTATCGGCAACCCAAAGGTAATTACACGCAATCGGCAGCACGCCACCATCCGTGTAGCCCCATTCTGGATTATCAAAGTTTTCGATTTCAAAGATATCGTCAGGATTGGCTTTTTCAGGTTCACCCATCCAGATCCACAGCAAGCGATACCGATCAACAACAGGATAGGATTTGACCACTGCGCGTTTGGGTGTGTTGTCGCGTTGGGTTGGCGCATCTACGCAAGTGCCTGTGCAATCAAACGTCAGCCCATGATACCCGCAGACCACCCTGTCACCGTCCAGCGCCCCATCTGACAAAGGCAGTTTTCGATGCGGACATGCATCTTCCAGCGCAACTGCTGTACCATCAGCCTGACGGTAGAACACGATATTGTCGCCAAGGATCATTTGCGGCTTCAGTTGTCGGTCGTAGTCTTTGCTCCACCCCGCGACATACCAGCAATTGCGTAGAAACATCGATGTCTCCCCTTCTATGCAGTCACCGTAGCTGTGTCTCTTTATCCCGACTATCCATAAGGCATAATAGCTTGCTTTAGTTGTCCTTATGAGCGCCAAAACAGCGCAGGCCGGGCTTCATGCTATCAGCGAGGATCACCTCAATTGCCTAGAATTGTTGGCAGGCGAAGCCCTTTTTCGCGTGCGCAGGCTACCGCGTCTTCATAGCCCGCATCGGCATGTCGCCAGACGCCAGAGGCCGGGTCATTCCACAAGACCCGATTCAGTCGCGCCGCTGCCTCCTCGGTACCATCAGCACAAACAACCATGCCCGCATGTTGACTAAACCCCATGCCGACACCACCGCCATGATGTAAAGACACCCATGTCGCCCCAGATGCGGTGTTGATCAAAGCATTCAACAGCGGCCAATCGGATACAGCATCAGACCCATCCTTCATCGCCTCGGTCTCGCGGTTGGGTGAGGCCACGGACCCACTGTCCAGATGATCGCGCCCGATGACAATCGGTGCCGACAGTTCGCCAGATTTGACCATCTCATTGAAGGCAAGACCAAGCCGGTGGCGGTCCCCGAGACCCACCCAACAGATGCGGGCGGGCAAGCCCTGAAAACTGATCCGCTCGCGCGCCATATCCAGCCAGTTATGTAGGTGTTTGTTATCGGGCAGAACTTCTTTTACCTTGGCATCTGTCTTGTAGATATCTTCGGGGTCACCCGACAGCGCGCACCAGCGGAACGGCCCAACACCCCTACAAAACAAGGGCCGAATGTAAGCCGGCACAAACCCCGGGAAGTCAAAGGCGTCTTCCAACCCTTCCTCTAGTGCTACCTGACGAATGTTGTTTCCGTAGTCCAGTGTTGGAACGCCCATGTTCCAGAAATCGACCATCGCCTTCACATGCACTTTCATGGATGCGCGGGCCGCACGTTCCACCGCCTTGGGATCGGTTTCGCGCTTGGCCTTCCATTCAGCCATGCTCCAGCCCTGCGGCAGATACCCATTCAGCGGATCATGGGCAGATGTCTGATCAGTCACCAAATCCGGCCGCACACCCCGCGCCACCAGTTCGGCGAAAACATCGGCAGCATTGCCCAGAAGTCCCACAGATTTCGCCTCTCCGGCCTTCGTCCAGCGGTCAATCAGGGCTAGCGCCTCGTTCAGCGTATCAACGCGTTCGTCGACATATTTCGTGCGCATACGGAAATCGATGCTGTCAGGGTTGCACTCGACGGCCAGACAACAGGCGCCGGCCATCACCGCCGCCAGCGGTTGCGCGCCACCCATGCCGCCCAGTCCGCCGGTCAGTATCCATTTCCCTGTCAGATCGCCGTCATAGTGTTGGCGCCCCGCCTCAACGAATGTCTCATAAGTGCCCTGCACGATGCCTTGGCTGCCGATATATATCCAACTGCCCGCCGTCATCTGCCCGTACATCATCAGGCCCTTTTTATCGAGCGTATTGAAATGGTCCCAAGTTGCCCAATGTGGCACAAGGTTCGAGTTGGCAATCAAGACACGCGGCGCGTCCGTATGGGTTTTGACCACAGCAACCGGTCGACCCGATTGCACGATCAGCGTTTCGTCGGCGTCGAGGTCTTTCAGCGTGGCAACCATCGCATCAAAATCGGACCAACTGCGTGCGGCGCGACCGATGCCACCATAGACAACCAGCTCATGCGGGTTTTCAGCGACATCCGGGTGCAGATTATTCATCAACATCCGCAATGGGGCTTCGGTCAGCCAGCTTTTCGCATTCAGCTCGGACCCAGTCGGGGGATAGATATCGCGGGTATTTTTGCGATCAGACATGTGCAGTTCCTCTTGCGGCGTTCAATTCACCTGACATGGCCAGATGATGCAGTGTTGTAAGAATTTGGCGAAGGGATGTGCGAAGCCGGTCCGCGCCATCAGTGCGATAGGCCCATGGCGAAACCTCATCCATGTAGGCACGTTGTGCCAGTTCCATCTGAACCGCATGTTGACCCTTCGCTGGCCGCCCGTAATGGCGGGTCGTCCACCCGCCCTTAAAGCGGCCATTTAATACGGTGCTCTGCGGCAAGCTGTCTTGACAGATGGCATGAACCGATTGTTCGATCTCGCTTGCACAGGTCGTGCCGCCATTGGTTCCTATGTTGAAGACAGGTAACTGCCCTTCAAAAAGGAAAGGGATATTTGACCGGATCGAATGGCAGTCATAAAGCACCGCAAAACCATGGGCGACTTTTACCCGCGCAAGCTCCGTCGCCAAAGCGGCATGATAGGGCGCGTGATAAGTCTGGCGACGGGTTTCTATTTCATCGGTCGAGGGTGCCTGACCTGCACACCAGATATCTTGGCCGTCGAAGTCAGTAGTGGGGCAAAGCGTGGTTGTATTTTGCCCAGGATAAAGCGACACCCCGGCAGGATCGCGGTTCGCATCAATGACATATCGGTGGATATTGGAACGCACGACCGTCACATCGTCCAAAAGGCCATCATAGAGCCGGGTGATATGCCAATCTGTATCGTCCAGCCCCTGTCCTCGCGTATTCAACCGCCGCATCAAATCGTCAGGTACAAAAGTGCCGCCATGCGGTTGCGCCAGTATGATTGGGCCGGCCCCTTCGGATACGGTGACAACGTCCATCATTTTAACCCCGCGGCTGTCACACCTGCGACCTTTTGCAAATCGCCGCTTGCAATGATTTTAGTCGCAACCGCGATATCAGGCGCAAGATATCGATCCTCCTCAAGGCGAGGCACATCCTGACGCAGTCGCCCGATACAGGCCTGCAACGGCGGACTTGTTTCAAGTGGCGCGCGGAATTCGACACCCTGCGCGGCGCATAACAGCTCGACCCCAAGAATGGCGTTCAGATTGTCCAGCATCCGGCCCAATCGAAACGCGCCATGCGCCGCCATTGACACATGATCCTCCTGATTAGCCGAGGTCGGTGTTGAATCAGTGACACATGGGTTCGCGAGATGCTTGTTTTCGGACATCAACGCCGCCGTTGTCACCTCGGCAATCATATAGCCAGAATTCAGACCGGGCGCAGGCGTTAGAAAAGGCGGCAGATCAAACGACAATGTCGGATCAACCATCAGCGCCACACGTCGCTGCGCAATCGCACCAATTTCGGATACCGCCAGCGCAATCATATCCGCCGCAAAGCCGACAGGTTCGGCATGAAAGTTTCCGCCTGAAACGATCATATCCGCGTCAGCCAGTACAAGCGGGTTATCGGTGGCAGCGTTTGCCTCAATCCGCAATGTGATTGCCGCTTGCCTTAAGATATCAATGGCCGCACCTGTCACCTGCGGCTGACACCGTATGCAATACGGATCCTGCACACGGGTGTCACCGTCGCGGTGGCTCTCACGGATTTCCGACCCCGCAAGCAATGCGCGCATGGCGGCAGCCGCCTCAATCTGCCCCTGATGCCCGCGCAGACTATGTATCTCCGGCTGCAACGGCGCCGTCGATCCCATAATGGCATCGGTTGTGACGGCAGATGTCACAAGGGCTGTTTGCGCGGCACGCCATGCCTTGAATAACCCCGCCAACGCGAATGCAGTTGAGAATTGCGTGCCATTGATAAAGGCCAGCCCTTCTTTCGGGCCAAGCGGGATCGGCGCCAGCCCTGCCTTGGCCAATGCATCTGCACCGGGCAAGGTATCACCTTCGAACTCTGCCGCGCCCTCTCCCAGCAGAACGGCTGTCATATGCGCTAGCGGGGCCAGGTCGCCAGATGCGCCGACAGAACCCTGCGCTGGGATCACCGGTGTGACGCCCCGAGCCAGCATATCTTGGAGCAACTCAATCAAGGACCACCGCACGCCAGAGGCACCGCGGCCCAAAGATATCAGTTTTAACGCCATCACAAGCCGCGACATGCGTCGCGAGATCGGCGCACCAACGCCGCAACAATGCGACAGGACCAGATTGCGCTGAAGAGTTGCTGTATCTTCCTTGGCAATCTTCATGCTGGCGAGTTTACCAAAGCCGGTGTTTACGCCGTAGACTGGCGCATCGCCTTGCGCTGCTTCCTCAATACGCCACGCGGCCTTTTCAATCGCAGGCTTGCATGACGGATCAAGCAACGCGGCGCGCTCATCCCAGAAAATACTGGCGAGTTCATCCAGGGTAACCGCTCCGGGCATCAACTGAAGCGCGTTCATGACTGGCCTCCAAAAATCCGTTTGTGCAGAGGGTTGAAGCCGATCCTATACGATAGCTCAGATGGGTGGCTAACATCCCAAATCGCCAGATCGGCACGCTGACCCACAGCGATTGCACCACGGTCGCGATATCCCAGCACCCGCGCTGCATGAGATGTTACACCCGCCAAGGCCTCCTGCGGGGTCATCTGAAACAAGGTGCAGGCCATGTTCATGGCCAGCAGGAGTGACGTCATGGGCGATGAACCCGGATTGGCATCGGTTGAAACCGCCATTGGCACACCATGCTTGCGCAGCAGATCAATCGGCGGGGCCTGTGTTTCGCGTAAAGTGTAATAGGCACCCGGCAGAATGACAGCGGCCATTCCTGCCACGGCCATGGCTTGCACACCATCCTCATCGAGATATTCGATGTGATCAGCCGACACCGCACCGAAATCGGCAGCCAGTTTTGTGCCGCCAAGGTTCGTCAATTGCTCTGCGTGGATTCGGATCGGAAGCCCAAGCTGTTGTGCCACCGCAAACACCCGCGCAACTTGGTCGGGTTGAAAGGCGATGCCTTCACAAAAGGCATCGACCGCATCAACCAAACCTTCCGCATGTGCTGCGCGCAAGGTTGGGATGCAAATCTCTGTAATATACTCATCGGCACGGCCAGCATATTCCGGCGGGACGGCATGCGCCCCCAGATAGCTGGTTCTGACGGCAACCGGACGTAGCTGCGCAATACGACGGGCCACGCGCAGCATTGCCATCTCTGTTTCAAGGTTCAACCCATAGCCAGACTTGACCTCAATCGTGGTGATACCTTCGGCAAGCAATGCATCGACGCGCGGCAGGGCCTCGGCCAATAACGTATCTTCAGAAGCGCCACGGGTCGCGCTTACGGTCGAAACAATGCCACCGCCAGCCATCGCAATCTCTTCATAAGAGGCACCATTCAACCGCATCTCAAACTCGCGCGCCCGGTTACCCGCGTAGACAAGATGCGTATGGCAGTCGATCAATCCAGGGGTCACAAGCCGACCCTGCAAGTCCCATGGGGTTAGGCCGCCATACTGCGCCGGAAGCGCCCCAAATTGACCAACAAAAGCTACTTTATCGTCATCAACGACAATCGCGGCGTCAGCGATAAGTCCGTAATCTGCGCGATCCACGCCCATCCGCGCGCACGCACAATTTACCATCAGAGTTTCGGTCAAAGAATGGCTCCGCTCAGTATGTCTTGTAGGCGTCTTTGTATGATGTTAAGAATATTATGTCCATTCATAATAAAGCACCTCGATGAACATCTTTGCAAAGCACATTCGTCTCGCGACCGGTTGGGGCAAAGACACAAGGTTATATATCGACGGCGGTCTCATCTCGAAGATCGAAAAAAACACGACCCCGCAGTCAGACGACACGCGTGTCGATACCCTGCTCCCGGCGTTATCCAATTTGCACAGTCACAGTTTCCAACGCGCAATGGCCGGGATGACTGAGTATCGTGAACGGGGACAAGACAGTTTCTGGACATGGCGCGATCTGATGTACCGATTTACCAGCCAGCTATCACCGGAACATATCAGTGCATTCGCCAGCCAGACCTTCATGGAAATGCAACTGGCCGGTTATGCTTCGGTCGGCGAATTTCACTATGTCCACCATCAGGAAAACGGCACGCCTTATGACGCCCCCGCAGAATTATCCCTGCGGATCATGGAAGCCGCAGCAACCGCCGGTATCGGGTTGACCCACCTTCCTGTACTTTACAGCTATGGTGGGGCCGGCGGACAGCCTTTGGCCGATGGACAACGTCGGTTCGGCAACAACCTCGACAACTATGCCAAAATTCTGGCGGATTGTCGGGCAGCGGCCAAGCATCACGCGCATGACACAGAAATTGGTATCGCGCCGCATTCCTTGCGGGCTACCCTGCCGGAGGAGTTACTTGCGGCCTTGCAACTGGCCGGGTCTGGCCCAATTCACATTCACATCGCGGAACAAACGCAAGAGGTCGACGATATCAAGGCGCAGCTCGGCGCGCGACCAGTTGAATGGCTGCTCGACAACGCCCCGGTTGACGACAGGTGGTGCTTGATCCACGCAACCCACATGACCGATGACGAAACGCGTCGAGTGGCGCAAAGCAAGGCGATCGCAGGCTTATGTCCGGTAACCGAAGCAAATCTGGGCGATGGCATTTTTAACGGGTCAGCCTTCTTGGGTTATGGCGGGATGTTTGGCGTCGGCTCAGACTCGAATATCAATATTTCACTCACTGAAGAGTTGCGCATGTTCGAGTATTCCCAGCGTCTCAGGGATCGGCAACGCAACGTGCTGGTGACAGAGGGTGGGCATACCGGTGAACGGCTTTACTTGAGCGCAGCAACTGGAGGCGCAAAAGCGCTGTCGCGTAATGCCGGAAAGATCACGCCGGGGGTACTGGCTGACGTGGTCGCCATAGACAGATCGCATCCACGACTTTGTGGTTTAAAAGATGAACAACTTTTGGACGGGTTGGTCTTTGCCGCAAATGACTCTGTTATGACTGATCTTTGGTCCGCCGGCCGCCATCAAGTTCGATCTGGCAGACATGTCCAGCAGGACAAAATTGAAGCCGCTTATCGCACAGCAATGGATAGTCTTGGGCAACGCCTGAACTGAGCCCATCGCGAGAGATCACGGACGCATGTTGGCACGTCTTCTTTTCATCTGTACCTATAGAAATTAAATCCAGACAAAAGATATGGGATCTTTATGACGCAAGCAGCGAAAAGGGCCAGCTATCAAGCGATCAAAACCGATGTGCTGCAACGTATTCGTGACAATGTCTGGCCACCAGGGACACTCTTGCCCGGTGAGATTGAGCTGGCGGAGGAGTTTCAATGCGCAAGGGCAACGGTCAATCGCGCGATGCGCGAACTCGCCGAGGAAGGCGTGATCGACCGCAAGCGGAAGTCTGGAACCCGTGTAAAGATCGCTCCGACGCGCCAAGCGAAGTTCACGATCCCACTGATCCGGCTCGAAATAGAAAATGCTGGCAAAAACTACCGCTACGCACTGGTTCATCGCCAAAAACAGGCTGCTCCACGATGGCTTTGCGGTCGTCTTGCGCTGCCTTCAACTGCGCAAGTCCTGCATCTTCAGTGCATTCATTATGCCGATGAATCGCCCTTCCAGTATGAGGCACGTTGGATCAACCTGTCCGCAGTTCCAAAAGCCGAGAGTGAGAGTTTTGAAAAGATCGGGCCAAATGAATGGTTGATCAATCATGTGCCGTTCACCGAGGCTGAACTCACATTCTCGGCCAAATCCGCTACCAAAGAAATCGCCGCGATGATGTCCCTTCCAGAAGGCGCCAGCTTGCTGACTGCCGAGCGTACGACCTGGCTATCGGACGCGCCGGTTACCTATGCGCAGCTTTACTTCCATCAGTCCTATAAGATGACAACTCGGATTTAGCTCCAGCACAGTGGGCATTTACAATACATAACAGCCATCATTAGTACTATTTATATGCTGAGAATTCTTCCCTTTACTGCCCTGCGTACGATGGAGGCGGTGGTGCGTCTTAGGGGTTTCGGGCGGGCCGCCGAAGAACTCAATGTCACACAAAGTGCCGTCAGCCAGCACATCAAATCGCTTGAAGAATGGATAGGTCACAAGCTGCTGGTTCGTGGCGCGCGCAAGACGGCCCCGACCGAAGCAGGCATGCGACTTGCCGCAGCGGTAACCGAAGGTTTCGGCGTGATTGAAACAGTCTGCGATGAACTACGCGGTCATCGACCAGCCTCAAGCCCCGGTTTGCTTGTCGCCGCACCCGCCGGTTTTGCATATATTTGGCTATTGCCCCGTTTACTCAGCTTTGATGAACGCCACCACGACATACCCATCTCCATGTCCACCGACGCATGGGCCCGCGAAGTGTCCAACCCCGAAACAGATGTGATCATTCACTATGGCGCCGGTGGGTTTCCCGGGATGCATGCTGAACAGCTACTCACCGAAACGATGGCCCCCGTGTGCGCGCCGCAAATCGCGTCGCAGATCTCCAATATCCAAGATCTTTCAAAGGTCACTGCCCTGATCGACGCACCCGTTGATCATGACTTCGAACCGAATTGGGACTTCTGGGCGCGCGAAATCGGAGAACCACTCCCCGATTTCAGACGTAGACGTTCCTTTGCGCAGGCGAATATGGTTATTCAGGCCGCTATTGAAGGTCTGGGTGTTGCGATGGGTCGGTCAACTTTGGTGGCCGACGCGCTCAGGAACGGCACATTGGTTCACCCGCTCGACAAACCGGTTGTGTCGCAACATGCCTATTGGTTCGTGTGCTCGCACGAGGCGCTTAACACGAAACCTGTTCAGGCATTCCGGGTATGGCTGCATGCGGAAGCCGCGCGCACTATGACGGGCTCTGCGTAAACTCATCATAGGCCTCAAGCGCCTTTGCACCGTAGGCAATTGACGGCCCGCCGCCCATATATGCGATCATCTCCAGTGCTTCGCAAAGCTCCGCCCGTGTTGTCTTGAGCCGGACAAGCGACTTCACATGAAAACCGATGCAACTGTCACAACGGGTTGAAACCGCAATACCGAGAGCGATCAGCTCTTTGGTCTTTTCATCCAAAGCACCGCTTTTCTTGGCAACGGCCCCCATCTGATTGAACGCTTTGAGCGCCTCCGGTGCCTCCTTTTGCAACGCGCCAATACGGCCCATTGTTTCGTTCAGAAATGATGTCCAGCTCACTTTGTTCCCTTTCGTCTATGCCCATGCCGGGCTACTGATTGCATATGAAGCTTGAAGAAATGACTTGGTTGGAAGTCCAGGAATACCTTGAGACAGGGTCAGGCATTCTGTTGCCCACCGGGTCAATTGAACAACATGGCCCCATTGGCCTGATTGGAACTGATGCAATCTGTGCACGTGAAATCGCATCACGTGTGGCCGATAAATGCAACGCCATCGTAGCCCCCGAACTTGCCTATGCCCCAGCCAATTTCAACATGGAATTTCCCGGCACGGTATCGGTCACACCCGACCTGTTCGCACAGCTCGCTGGCCAGGTTGTCGATAGCCTGACGCATCACGGGTTTGACAGGATTTACATCCTTAACGGTCATGGGGCCAATCTTGCGCCGCTGGCCGAAATGTCCCGACAACGAAGAACCCCTATCCGCATTCGAAGCTGGTGGGATTTTGACGCCGTCAATGCGCTGCGATCCGCGTTTTTTGACGACTGGGAAGGTATGCATGCAACACCGTCCGAGATTTCGATCACTCAGCACACCCATCGCGTGATCCCAACCGATGGGTTGCCGCCGCCCCGAAAACTGTCGCCCGCCTATATCCGGGAACATGCAGGTGACAAACATCCGGGGCCGCGTCAACATCGCAAGGATTTCCCCGATGGGCGGGTCGGTTCTCATTCCGGATTGGCCAAGCCGGAATACGGCAAACAACTGATCGATGCGGCAACAGATGGCATTGCCGCCGATTTCCGATCCTTTGTAGGCTGACTAGCGGCTTTCATCCGCACCCATCTTGCGCTCCAACCAACGCACGAAGAAGCTGATGATCAACACAAGCACCAAATATTCAAAGATCAGCAACGTGTAGATTTCCAGCGGTCGGTATTCTGTCACAACCAGTTCATTCGCGCGGCGGGTCAGCTCCTGCATCCCAATGACGGAAGCAAAAGCAGACATCTTGACGATATAGATAAACTGGTTAGCCAGCGGCGGCAGAATACGTTTTATGGCCTGCGGCAAGATCACATAGCGCATGGTCTGGCCATAGCTCAAACCGATAGTGCGCGCGGCCTCGCGTTGCCCTTTTGCGATGGATTGGATGCCCGACCGGTAAATCTCCGCGGTAAAGGCGCTGTCTGAAATGGCCAGCGTGATAATAGCGCCCCAGAAGGCTTCAATGCTGACATTGATGCCAATGGATTTCAGAACGACGGGCAGACCGTAAAACACCCAAAACAGCATCGGCAGCAATGGGATCGCTCGTACGAACTCCACATAAACCCGCGATGGCCACCGCAACAGACGGTTTTGGGACATGCCAGGCAAGGCGACAATCAAGCCAATTGTCATCGAAAGCAGTGCAGCAATGATTGACACAAGGATCGTGGCACCAAAACCAGACAGCAGAAACTTGATATTGGTATGTCCCGCCGGGGTCGTCGGATCGATCACGTACCAACCCCAGTTACCCGACGCAGAACATCCAGTCAGAAGAAAAGCAGCAGTGACAGCAAGAAATGTTTTCCAACGCATATCAGTGCCCTCAATGCTGCAAGATTTGGTTGAGAAACGTCTGGCACCGCTGCGTTTTTGGCGCAGAGAAGAACTCTTCAGGCGTACCCGTCTCAATGATCTCGCCCTGATCCATGAACACCATGCGATCCGCCGCCTTGCGCGCAAATCCCATCTCATGTGTGACGCAGATCATGGTCATGCCTGACTCAGCAAGATCAATGATAACGTCCAGCACTTCCGAAATCATTTCTGGATCAAGGGCCGAGGTCGGCTCATCAAACAGCATGATTTTCGGCTCCATACAAAGCGACCGCGCGATAGCAACGCGTTGTTGTTGACCACCTGACAATTCCGAAGGCCGCTTATGGGCCTGATCGGGGATCTGCACACGCTCCAGATACTTCATTGCACGCTCTTCTGCGGCAGCTTTGGCCATACCGCGCGCCTTGATCGGACCAAGTGTCAGATTTTGCAAAATTGTCAGATGGGGGAACAGGTTGAACTGCTGAAAAACCATCCCGACTTCAGACAGGATTTCATTGATTGATGCTTCATCTTTCATCGCAATCCCATCAACAACGATGTCACCGTCATCGTGCGTCTCCAATGAATTGACGCATCGGATCAATGTGGATTTACCGGACCCCGAAGGACCGCAAATGACGATGCGTTCACCATGTGCGACCTCGAGATTGACATCTTTCAGGGCCTGAAAGTCACCATACCACTTGTTCAGGCCTTGTATTTTGATTGCCTGATCTGCAGTGTTCATGTCACCCTCCCGGTTGCTGACATGAACATCATGAGCGAAAAAATCGTTTAAAACTATACAAAAACACTAACGTATAGACATAATCACTCATCGACTCAAACACCAACAGGGAAAATCAATGCGTCTCTTTAGAAAAATCACAGCGGCACTTGCCGTTGCAACTTCGCTCTTGGCCGCACCGGCCACTGCGCAATCGGCACTGAACGATATTCTCAGTTCGGGTGTGCTCAAGGTGGGCACAACCGGCGACTGGAATCCGATGTCTGTCCGGGATCCGGCAACGAACAGTTATGTGGGATATGACATCGACATCATGACACAACTCGCCGCGGACCTGGGGGTAGAACTTGAATTCGTCCCCACTGACTGGAAAACACTGGTCAACGGCGTCGTCGCCGGCAACTATCACATCACCGGATCTGCATCGATCAGCCCAGCACGCCTGAAGGCTGCGGGCTATTCCAGCAGTTACATCTCGGTGGAAATCCTGCCCTTCACCACCAGCGATAAAGCTGACCGTTTCAGCGGTTGGGATTCCATCAATGCGTCAGATGTCGCCGTTGCCACAACCTTGGGCACAACCTTTGAGAAAAGCGTGCGCGAATGGTTCCCCGATGCTGACATCAAGGTTGTCGAAGCCCCTGCCCGCGGCTTTCAGGAAGTTCTTTCCGGGCGTGCTGACGTCTTTATCACCTCAAACATCGAAGGATCGACCCTTCTCGAAAAGTTCCCAAACCTGAGCCAGATCGAGGTGAGCGAAGCACGGGCACCGACGCCGATCGCAATGCTCTTGCCCCAGGATGATCAGGTCTGGATCAACTACGTCAATAGCTGGATCGAACTACACCAGGCGAAAGGCTTTTTCGAAACGACAGCAGAAAAATGGGGCCTCTAAGGTCCGTTGCATCGCATTTGAGAAAGGGGGCGAAAGCCCCCTTTTTTGTGGCTAACCGATTATATTGAAATCCGGCCCATATGGGTAACCCGTGATATCCTCATTGCCGTCTTCCGTGATCACCAGAATATCATGCTCGCGATACCCGCCTGCGCCGGCTGTGCCTTCCGGGACGGTCAGCATCGGCTCCATCGAAATGACCATGCCCGGCTCAAGCACAGTGTCGATGTCCTCACGCAATTCCAGACCTGCCTCGCGGCCATAATAGTGCGATAGCACACCAAATGAGTGGCCATAGCCAAATGTACGATATTGCAGCAAGTCGCGTTCCTGAAAGAAGACGTTGATCTTTTCAGTAACCTCGGCACAGCTGACCCCGGGCTTTAGTAAGCTCATCCCGTATTCATGGGCAGCGACATTCGCCTCCCAGATCTTCAGGCTGGCGGGGTCGACGGTTTCCACAAACATGGTCCGTTCCAGGGCCGTATAGTAGCCGCTGATCATCGGAAAGGTGTTCAGGCTGAGGATATCGCCAGCTTGCAAGGCGCGGGACGTCACCGGATTATGCGCGCCATCCGTGTTGATCCCTGACTGGAACCACACCCAAGTATCTCGATACTCCGCATCGGGGAACCGTTTGGCAATTTCCAGTTCCATGGCGTCACGCCCGGCCATAGCCACGTCAATCTCACGCGTACCCGCTTTGACAGCCTCCTTGATAGCATAGCCACCCACGTCAGCCACCTGCGCACATTGCCGGATCAGGGCGATTTCGGCGGCAGACTTATGCATGCGTTGACGCATTGTCGTCGCAGCAACATCCACTGTGGCTTTCGGCGACAGAAAGCTTTTCAGCAAGTCCGATTGGGCCAGTGTCAGATGGTCACCTTCGTAACCGATGGTCTTGCCGCTGCCAGTGACAGACAGCACGGCGCGCCAATAATTGTTCCGCTGCCAGTCAGTATAGGTGATGTTATCACCATGACTGCGCCGCCAAGGTTGGGCGGCATCAATACCTGCACTGATCGTGACGGATTCCGTCGGGGTGACCACAAGCGCATAAGGCCGCCCAAAAGCGCAATACAGAAAGCCCGAGTAATAGGCGATGTTGTGCATTGACGTGAACACGCAGGCATCAACCCCTGCCCGCTGCATATCCGCACGCAGGCCTGACAGGCGGTCATCATACTCTTGTGATGCAAAGGGGAGCGTTTTCTCTCCCTGATGAAAACGATAAAATTCTGGACGATCCATAGCTATGGCTCCTTTGTCGGCATGCCTTAGCGCTATGAAGGAGCCGGACTCATTCTATCGCGCAAGCGGCAAAGTGAAGTCCCGGCGTTCAGGAAGATATGTGCGGGGTTACGCATAAAGATGCGGGCGACGCCATCGCCTCCCCATACTATTACTTCGCCCAAAACACGTCTTTTTGGCAAGCATTTTTACGACAAAGCCGGCCCAAATTGGACCGGCTCCACCATTAACACCGTTTGCTCGGCTTTCAGGCCGGGCTCAACCCGCGCAAACGCTCTGAACGGCGGCGCAGCAACTCTACCGTTGCCAGCAACATGATCGACACGGCCACCAGAATTGATGCCGCGGCAAGGATCGTTGGCGATATCTGTTCGCGCAACCCCGTGAACATCTGCCACGGCAGCGTCTGCTGCTGCGCAGAACCGACGAACAGCACAACAACAACTTCATCAAAAGACGTGATAAAGGCAAACAAGCCGCCCGAAATCACCCCCGGCAGGATCAAAGGCATCTGCACCTGAAAGAATGTCCGCACTGGTGGGGCACCCATAGACGCCGCAGCCCGCGTCAGCGACCGGTCAAAGCCAACAAGCGTTGCAGTGACGGTGATAATCACAAATGGAATACCCAAGACCGCATGGGCCAGGATCACCTTCACAAACCCCACAAAGGATTGCGACAAACCAAGGTTGGCCTCCATCCAGTTCCCCAGCGGCGCGTAGAAAAAGAACATACCCGTGGCAGAGATGATCAGCGGTACGATCATCGGCGAAATCAGGATCGCCATGATTGCGCGCCGTCCGGGCACATGGCTCTGTGACAATCCGATGGCGGCAAGTGTTCCAAGCGATACAGAGATAACCGTCGCAATCGGCGCGATGATCAACGAGTTCTTCAGTGGCACCATCCACTCATCAGTGCCCAGAAAATCGCGATAATGCTTCAGACTATACCCCTCGGCCTGAAAATTCAGCATTTCAGGCGTAAAGGTAAAGAAATCCTCAGCGTTGAAGCTCAACCACATGACCGGGATCAGGGGGGCCACAAGGAAAAAGAAAATCAATCCGCAGATGAATTTGAACGTGTTGTGCCAAAGGGTCTGTCCAGGCGTGTAATAGATCGGAACAGATGACCGGTAGTCACTGTTGGCCAACCAGTAGGCCGCCCAGCCCAGAACAGCACCAATCAGCGCGCCGGAAACCGCTGTACCCAGATTGCCAAAGACCAACCCAGCCAATGCCAAAATGGCGATGACACCCCACCGAACGGCAGTACGCTTATCAAGGTTGGTTTCGGCAACCCACGCAATTGCACAACCAACCACAGCGCCAATCACCGCGCCTAGCCAAGGTTGGGCCACCATGTTCCCACCAACAAATCCGAAGATAGCCGCCAGTGCGGCTGTCAGCGGCATGGTAAAACGGAAGAGGTCCGGACGGGGCAATGTCGTTTCAATCTTGCTCATGATCTCAACCTCCCAGTTTCACGTTATCGATGCCGACAATCTGGTCATAGACCCAGTACAGCGCCAAAACGAGGACCAGCAGGATCGTCCCTAAGGCAGCAGCCAGACCCCAGTTCAGCGAACGCGAAATGTGATAGGCAATCCGGTTGGAGATAAAGACACCATCGGTGCCGCCAACAATTTCCGGCGTGATGTAATAGCCAATCGCCAAGATGAAGACGAGGATAGAGCCCGCCCCGATACCGGGGACAGATTGCGGGAAGTAAACCCGCCAGAACGCCGTCCAATTGGTAGCTCCCAATGACTTGGCAGCGCGCAGATAGGTCGGCGGAATAGTTTTCATCACAGAATAAAGCGGCAGGATCATGAATGGCAGCAGGATATGCGTCATCGCGATAATGGTACCAGTCGAGTTGTTCATCAGGATCAAACGGTTCGCGTCATCGACGAAACCCAGCCAGACGAGCAATTCGTTAATCACGCCCTGTTGTTGCAGCAATACTTTCCATGCAGAGGTACGCACCAAAAGCGACGTCCAGAATGGCAGCAGAACAAGTATCATCAGGACATTGGCCGTGCGCACAGGCAGGTTTGCCAGCAGCCAAGCGACTGGATAACCCAACAAAATACAGCTTGAGGTGATAATCAGCGACATCCACAGCGTGCGGCCGAACAGTTTGATGTAAAGCTGCTCATTCTCCGGGCGCGCCTCAACGCCGTCAATCGTTAGTTCACGGTCGACCGAATTCAGGAAATAACCTGGTGTGTAGTTGGGGCTATAGACTTGGACCGTCTCCCAAACGTCGGGCGACACCCAGTCTTCGTCAAGATCGGCAAACGCCTCGGTGAATGTCAAGTCCGGCATTTCGGTTGCAGTTAGTGCCTGCAACGCGTCAGCACCTGCACCACTATAGCTGGCTATCGCCGCAACCCGTGATGGGTCACGCAAATCAACCGCGAGTGCTGCATAAACAGCCTCCCAAGGGTCTTCTTCGGCGACAATGTCCTCATCCTCAATCGCAGTCCAGATCGCAAAATCAGTATAGGCCGCCGTCGTTATAGGGAGCAGTGCCGCAATATCTTGCGATGGCGCAAAGCCAACATCGCCCGACATGTTGTCACCCGTCAGCGCCGACCAACGGGTGCGGCGGTCGGCAAGCAACGTATCGCCGCCTGCCCCACTCATCATTTCGTACCAGAACGCACCATCTTCGAAACGCGCATCGGCATCTTCGATAGCATCCTGAAATACCTCTCCGATGTCATCCATCGAACGGCCGGAAGTCCGGAAAAGTGACGCGAGGCCCGTATTCTCATAGTTCAGGCGGGTGCCCAGTTTTGTATGTTCTTTGGCCTCAGCGGCATTGAACATATCAAAAAACAGATTCTGGAAAACATCTTCAGAAGGGGCATCCCCCTGCGTGCTATCCCATTCCGAAAGCGCGGCAATTGTTCCGGGCAACGTATCGGAAACGATCTGGTTCTCCACAGATCGCACCAGCATCGACACGATAGGAATAACAAATGTCAGCAGGACAAAAAGCAGAAGTGGCGCGATCAGTGCAAGCGCTCTGATCTTTTGGCGACGCAAGGCTCGCCCCAGGCTTTCCTTCAGCGGTGTCCCATCAGCGGCGAGCATTGGTCCCGAGTCAGTCGTGTCACTCATATCGTCCCCAATCGTTCGTCGCTTTATCGGTCTTTGGTTGATTAAGGTAAGAAGGGGCGTAACCGCCCCTTCTTGAAACTAACTTACTGCGCAAGCCAGGCTTGGAATTTCGCGTCGATATCGTCGCGATAATCTGCCCAGAACTCGTAGTTATAGAGGAAGGTGTTCGCAGCATTGTTTGGATCGGTTGGCATATGTTGTGCCATATCGATACCCAATGTTGCGTGCTTACCCACCAGTGGCGCAGAGGACACACGTGCCGGACCGTAAGAGATGTATTTCGCCTGATCTGCAAGGCGCTGTGTATCCGTGGCAAACTTTACGAAGTCCAACGCACGGGCCAGACGCTCCTCGGACAGACCTTCAGGAATGATCCAACCGTCCAGGTCAAAGACCTGCGCGTCCCACATCATGCCAATCGGCTGCCCCTGCTCTTCAATGGCAGCGAACAAACGGCCATTATAGGTGGAACCCATAAAGATTTCGCCATCAGCCAAAAGCTGCGGGGTATCAGCACCGGCAGACCACCAAATCACGCTGTCACGGATGGTGTCCAGCTTGGCAAGCGCCTGTTCCTGACCTTCTTCAGTGGCCAGCACATCATAGACATCTTCCTTTGCAACGCCGTCACACAGAAGCGCCCACTCAACATTGTTGATTGGGCGTTTTTCAAGCGCGCGCATACCCGGATATGTCTCCAAGTCGAACACGTCGCAGATGTTGCTTGGCGCATCAACACCATCCGGAACCATATCGGTGCGATAGCCGAATGTGGTCGAATAGACGATCTGCGGGATAAAACAGTCACCCACCAGCAGATCACCAAAGTCGTCCGAGGCAGATGTGCCATCAGGTGCAGCTGCCAGCATTTCATCGGCATCGATCTCCAGCGCCAGACCTTCGTCGCATAGGCGCAGCGCATCAGCGGCCACAACGTCAACCACATCCCATGTAATGGAACCGGCTTCATTCATGGCGCGCAGCTTGGCCACAGCCTCGGCCGAACTTTCGTCCCAGGTGACAGTCACACCAGGGTTATTGGCAACATAAGGGTCCGCATAGGCGTTGATCTGGGATTGCTGGTACGCGCCCCCCCAGCTGACAAGCGTCATGTCGGACGCCATGTGGCCATCCGCGCCAACAGCGCCAGCCGAAAGGCCTAGCGCCATTGTTGCTAGAATTGGTTTGTTGAATTTCATAGTATTCTCCCGTTTTTCACCTAGTTTCTTTGGTCAATGAGGTGGCACACACTAGGCCGCGTACCCCCAAGCTCTTAGAAGTCGTGTTTAGTTCAGGCATCAAGGGCGCGGCAGTCTTCTGGCAACCAGCCAATTTCGATATGCTCTCCAGGACGCAACCTTGGTTGGTCAGGTGCATTGCGGGTCTTCACAATGAACTCTTCCGAATTGGCGACACGCAGTCGGGTTCGAAAGATATCACCCATATAGATGAACTCCAGCACCTCAGCCTTTAGCGTATGTGCATCGTCAGACAGACGCTCTTTGTTCGTCTCTACCCGCTCCGGGCGGATTGACACCGTCGTACGTTCGCCAACTTGGGAAACATTCACCGGTTTCGCGTCGATCTCTTCACCACTATCTAGCCTGACAAGGCACTTGTCATCAGTGATCTGCGTCACAACCCCACTCAACGTATTATTTTCACCAATGAACTGGGCCACAAAGCTGTTTTGCGGTGCCTCGTACAACTCATCCGGTGGCGCAAGCTGCTGGATGCGGCCATCGTCAAACACGGCGACACGGTCGGACATGGTCAGCGCTTCGGTTTGGTCGTGTGTGACGTAGACGGTTGTAATGCCAAGGTTATGCGCAAGATCGGTAATTTCAAACTGCATCTTTTCGCGCAACTGCTTGTCGAGTGCGCCCAAAGGTTCATCCATCAGGACAAGCTCGGGCTCAAACACAAGCGCACGGGCCAGCGCAACACGCTGTTGCTGACCACCCGATAGCTGCGCAGGACGGCGATTGCCAAATGCCCCCATCTCCACCATATCCAACGCGCGCTTCACTTTCTCGTCCCGCTCGGATTTGCCCATTTTGCGGACTTCCAGCGGAAAGGCGAGGTTTTCACCAATCGTCATATGCGGAAACAGCGCATAGTTCTGGAACACCATGCCAATCCCACGCTTATGGGGTGGGATGTCATTGATCGACTTGCCATCAAGACGAATATCGCCATGCGTCGCCGTCTCAAATCCAGCCAGCATCATCAGGCATGTTGTTTTGCCTGAACCTGACGGCCCGAGCATTGTTAAGAACTCACCTTTCGGCATCCGCAAGTTCAGGTCTTTCACAACGAGCGTTTCACCGTCGTAACTTTTTTGCACGCGCTCGAATTCAACGAACGCCTCGCCCTCTGGAGTTTGTGCCAAAATTGGCTCCCTACTGGTTCTTTCGGTGGTTTGCCCACGCTTTGCTGGCACATACTAACTTCGAATCAAGTTGAACTTGCAAGCGATTTTCTACTGGCATCGAAAAAGGTAGGTCGGTCTCAAAGCTGCGCAGTTTATGGGCGGCACACGGTTACGCAAGGTCACTTGTTGGACAAGAGGTAAACATCGCTGTCCCACGGAGTTAGCGGAAGCGCACTTAGACGACAAGCAACGCTTCACATTACGACCAGCATAACCTCGTGAGACCAGACGCACCCCCTAGACTCGACAACCATTTGTTCGCGTAATTACAACAGCTAACGACCGTGACTGCCGTCATAACCGCTGGGCTCAGGTTCGATGAAAGGACGACCATTTTCAAACACATCAATCACCAAAGGATAGCAGGCAGCAAAATCAGACGTATGCTCTGCCGCACAATCACCGCCCGGACAGGCTGAAAGGCCAACAATAAGGTCAATCTCTGTAAAGAACTCCAGATAGTCGCCTGCCCGGACGGGACTGGCTTTCATAAAGTACTGATGTGTATCTGCAGTGAAACCCGTACACATAAAGACGTTTAGCACGTCATGTACAAATGGTTCAGCCTCCGCCAACGGCAATTTGGTATGATCCGCAAGCGCGCGCGTCAGGTTCGAATGACAGCAGTAATGATAGTCCGAACCGGACAACAGGCGCCCGGTATATGGATCGCAGCGGGTACCAATCACGTCGTGTACCGAACCACCATCTGCATCCCAACCATACCAGTCCAGCGTGTCCTCGAACACGGTCGCCATTGGACGCAGCATAGGAAACCGCGACCATAGCCGGTCACCGCTTGAAACATGTGTGCCATGCAGCGCGCGCGTCTTTCCAGAATAGAAATGCTCATTCAGGTCCGCAGCCGACCAAAGGTTCAGATCCCCGACCTGTGCCCCTTCGGAACAGGTAATACGGAAAAAACTGCCTTTGGATACGGTTGTACAGCGCGCGTCGCGCGGTGGCACGACACATCTTGTCCTATGCTCCGCATCCGCACGGCGCGCATTCATCATCGCGAAATCTGGCGACGTTAAGCTCTCAGTCGGATAACAAATTACAGCAGGTTTCGTGCGCCGCTCTTCGGCGTCGTCAGGTGGCGCAAAGGTCGGCTTTTCGGGTTTCATATAGGTCCAACTGGGTCACGTTCTGCCTTTGAGTAGCGAAGCCTCGCCGTGTTGCCAACCCTTGAGCCACCATCGGATCACAGGGGGCAGGACGCCCTTCACCATTGGGGTTATCACAGCATTTTCTGACCAGAACCAATATTCCGAATCCAATTGACTCCCACCAATGCGAGGCCTTATTTATGACTTAGTTGACTTATTTTTGTATCTTGTGGGTGAATAAATGTTCAAAAAATCCTTTATAATTTCTATTTTAGCAACAACAACGCTGGGTGTGTTTGTTCCAGCAGCGGTAAGCGCCAACGAAATAACCCTGACACTGAAAGATCAGGATGTGAAAATCATTGGTGAATTTGCTGGGTTCAGACAAAACGCTTACATCATCGCAACGGAAACTGGCAACCTGCATGTACCAGCCAAATACGTTGATTGTGAAGGCGACGAGTGTCTGATCTTCGTATCGGCGAATACGCAAGGCAACTAAGGCCAAAACCGGCAAACCGGTCTTAACTGGGGTTCTGTTGTTTGGGTCCTGACCCAAAGCCAATCACGGCAGCGACTTGGCTGTCGACGATGCCAGTCGCCCGGCGAAATAACATGTGATGCCAACGATCACGTCAGCATCCTGCGTCCGGTTGTAAGAAGCGTCACCAAGAAGCCGCGTCACTGGCACACTTTGCGGACAAGTTCAGTTGTCAACGAAAGCTGGGGCGGCGGATCAAAACGCCAAGATCGGCAACATTTGTTCCAGTGGCCCCAGTGAGCAACAGATCGCCCGCCATCTCAAGCGCGGCGTAGCTATCATTATTGTGCAAAAGCGCATCAAAATCCCCGCCCGCCTCTGCAATCCGCGCCATCGTTCCCTGATCCACAATGGCACCTGCGGCGTCCGTCGGTCCATCGCGACCATCACTGCCAGCTTGCAGGCAGGTCCATTTTTGCCAACCACGCAATGCCGCCTCCTTTGCAATGCGCATAGCCAATTCCTGATTGCGCCCACCACGGCCCGTGCCATTCAAGATGACGGTCGTTTCGCCACCCCAAATCGTCACGCCGGGCGCCGACCGATCGCAGATAAGGCGTGCCGCATCACGCACATCACCTTCAACAGGTGCGGCAATCACTTGCGCCGCTGGGCTCGCCTGCGACATCGCGGCGACACTTTGGGTGTTCGATCCAACAAGAATATTCTTTGCAGGCGGTAATGCGGCCCCGGTGGATGCTGCCATCAGATGATCACGAACCGGTTGAGAAACACGGTCCCACAGATTGGCACGATGTAACAACGCCATGGCATCAGCCGATGTCCCAATTGGCGGCAAGGTCGGACCACTGGCAATAACTGACAAATCGTCACCGACCACATCAGACAATATGAGTGCGGTCACCGGATGCGGGGCGGCATGACGTAGAAAACCGCCCCCTTTCAGATCCGACAATTGTTGCCGGATCAGGTTCATCTTTTCGATTGGCAGACCTGACCCCAACAACAGGCTGTTTACGTGTGCCTTCTGCGCAAGGGTCAACTCACCGGCAGGTGCAGGAAGCAAGGCTGACCCCCCGCCCGAGATTAGGGCCAGTACCGGACCATCGGCTGATCGCAACGCTGCGATGACGGCCTTACCGGCTGCGACCCCGTTTTCATCCGGCACAGGATGACCCGCAGGAAATACATCCGCCCCCGGCAGCTTGGTTGCATTCTCGTAATTCGTCACGACAATTGTGCGCACTGTGGGAAACCAGGACATTGCCGCTTTGGCCATCAGGCTTGCAGCCTTCCCAATCGCTACAATCAATGACGGATCATGAACGGCATCCAGATGCCGCTGCACCGCTGCATAAGGATCAGCGGCCGCCACGCCAGCATCAAAGATACGCCTGGAGTCTATTCTGGGGTCATCCATTCATCGTTCCTCTGGTTGATAGGGCGCTCGCATCCTGACGCGCGATCAATGCCGCCATACGCTGGACAACTTCCAATTCCAGCTCCGCATGCGGGGACAGGCCAAGCGATGGCATCGAAAGCGCAATCAGTACGCGTGGCGCATCACGGGCCAAAAAAATATGTGTGGCACTATAATGTGTAAAAAGATGCGTAATGTGATCCGCGGCGGCATGTCCCAACGCGGGCGGCGCGGCGCGGCGTAACACCGGTGCTGCCTCAAAAATCGCATCTAGTGTTTTTGGGTCCAATCCGCGCAAGCTGTCCTCATGCACAACGACAGCACCATCAACAAGGGGATGCGCACGCAAATCACGCAAGAATGCAACAGGATCCTCTGTCCGGGCCGTCGCCATATGACGCAACAGCCCAATGCTCCGCTCCTCCGACAGAAGACTGCGCGCATCCTGAACGATGGCAGCAAGAACGATGACCGCAAAAATCAATGCCACGATCATCAGCATTTCAACACCGTCCACATTAACCACCAACCCAATCAATCCCCCTGAGACCACCGACACGCAGGTCATGACCAACAAAATAAGCAATGTCTCACGATGACCAATCTGTGACCTGGCCAATCCAATCGCCAACCAGCACAAAACCAGCACACCAAGCGACGAAAACTGCACCGGCAGGCCAAAATAATCCGCGAAGAAATCACCGATTGCCAACGGGATAAATAACAATAACGACAGGGCCAAACGGGCCACCATCGTGTTCTCGCTAAACGAAAGTGAGCTGCGGTCGCGCTGCAGTATCAACCAACCAGAAACGCAAAAACCGGTTATCTGAAACCCAAGCAGACCAGTCAGCCGAACCGGATCAATCGTCCCGGAATACCAGAAGGCGGAGGTCGCAAACAGAATTGTGCCACCCGCAATCAGTGCTTTGGCCCAGTGTGGCGCGTGACGCCGCAGCAAACCTTCGGTCAGTAATAACACCGCCAGCGGGATTAGCGCCGCACCCAAAAGAACGAAGATGCGAAATGCAACTACACCAGTCATGATCAGCAGTAGGCGACCAATGAACAACAGCATCAAGACCCGCACGCCAAAAAGAAAGCGCCGGTTGATCGGGTCCCTGTCGCCTTGGCGGATCAATACCCAGCGTAATGTGAGCAGCCCGAGCAGGGCGACAAGCGACAAAAAGCCCGAGATCAGGACATTGGCGGCAGCAATCATTTTCGCCAGGCCTTCGCAGGACGCAAGATGGACCATTGCGCCGAACTGTCCGACCAGTGTGCAACGGGCAGAATAACACGGCGCAGGGCCACAAGCCCCGCCGTCACTAGCAGCCCCACAACTGCCGACTTTGGAACCTCCCGAGCCAGATAAGTACGCATCGCAGCCAAGTCCATTTTGCCGAGCTGGATCACATCATCGCCGCGACCATAGTCCAACTGCTCTGCACAAAACGTGTTGAATTGGACATCCCTGTGCTTTGGTGTGTCGTCCCACGTCTTTTTCAGATCGTCAGAACCACCAGTATAGGCATTTGTAATGACAAAGCGGTCTTCGTCAAAAACCGCATCTTCACCAACGCCAAAAACCGCCCGATGGTTGGCCATGATCAGACGCGCAAGCAAGACATGGTTCAAACTGCGCCGCCCGCCACGTGGGTCAGGCCAAACATCCGAAAACATCTCTGACACCATTCCAACAACTGCAGGGACCTGCGTGACATTCGAAATCCAGACGGGGCGAAACTGCCGCCGGAAAAAGATCAGAAAACATGTCAGACCATAAAGGACCCAAGACAGGTTCTTTGAGCGTTCATCCGGGTCGACCATCACAAGGCCAAGGTGAAGGACATCCAGCGGTCGCGGCGCGGTGTCCACGTTCATGACCACAAGCGCATTAAAGGCAATTGGCGTGCCATCCCTTCGGCGAACCAAGGTGATGATCACATCTTTCAAATCTTCGGGATCACCGGAAAAGACACCATAGGTCAGCTTGCCACGATCAAGCGTGCGCCCAGCGATCTGCCGCAATTCGTGCGATAGCCCGTTTAACGCGTCAACCGCCATCCATCGCCCCGGGCGTTCGACAATCCGGACCTGATAGTCAGGTCCGGACCGGATGGTCACATCCATGTATTGTCGCCCCAGCGTTTTGAAGATCGTCCGGATCACGAATTGTCCCGCCTGCCCTTTGCGACGGAAGGTTAGGCAGACTGCATCAAAGTCACAAGGTCAGTGTCATCCCGTTTGACTCAAGCAGCCGCGCGGGGGTTCTTGCCCATGATGATCATCGACAGAATGTCATCCTCTGTCACATCCTCGACGCGTTCGGTCCCAATCAATTGCCCGTTCTTCATCACCGAAACACGATCACATAGATCCATCATCTCGCGCGTATCGTGACTAATCAAAAAGATACCAAGCCCTTGGTTCTTCAGCTCTTTGATCAAATCGGCCACCATCGCCGTCTCATGCACACCCAAAGCAGCGGTGGGTTCGTCCATGATCAGGATACGGGCATTGAAATAAACCGCGCGGGCAATCGCAACAGACTGACGCTGACCACCGGACAAGGAACGGACGGGTTCGGAAAATCGTTGAAAATTCGGATTAAGCCGCGCCATGATCTTGCGCGACTCCGCCTCCATCGCCGTATCATCGACCAGACCAAATTTGGTGACAATCTCACGACCCAAAAACAGGTTTGATGCGGCATCAAGATTATCCGACAGGGCCAGCGTCTGATAAATCGTCTCGATATTATGATCGCGGGCGTCTCGGGGGCTGTTAATCTCGACCTTCTGGCCGTCGATGAATATCTCGCCCGCATCCTTTTTATATGCGCCAGACAGGATCTTGATCAGTGTCGATTTCCCCGCGCCGTTATGGCCCAACAGGCCGACAACTTCACCCGGCATCACATCGATGGACACATCATCAACCGCTTTAATCCCGCCGAAATGGATCGAAATATTGCGCATTTCAAGAAGTGGCGTGCTCATCAGCTATCTCCTGTTTTGCGACGGTAAAGGATATCCACCCACACGGCGAAGATCAGAACGCCACCGACAATCATATTTTGTAGCGGGGAATCGACGCCAACCATGCCCATGCCGGACACCAGCGCCTGCATGATCAACGCGCCAAGGATCGCACCATATATCGTCCCGACACCACCGGCGAGAGCCGTGCCGCCAATCACGGCGGCCGCGATCACGCGCAATTCGTCCAATTCACCCAATGATGACCCGGCAGAGCCCAAACGAGCCGAAGCAATGACTGCAGCAATTGCGGTCAGGGCACCCATCAAGGCGAAAACCTTCACAGTCAGCAGGCGCGTGTTCACGCCCGACAATTCCGCCGCATCCGGGTTACCACCCATGGCAAAAACATAACGGCCAAATCGGGTTTTCTTGGCGATGATCGTCATGGCAATCGCGACAGCGATGACAATCAAAACCGAAATCGGAAAACCGTAAGCCTCGGTATAACCCTCTGGCATCTCCAACCCTTCGGCTGCGAAACGCCGCTGCAAAATGCGCGTTGGGATCATATAGGCGTTGATGATCGCGGTAATCCCACAGATGGCCCCAACAAGGATCGCGCCAAGCGCATATTCAGCCCATAGCGGTTTTACCGCAAACCCATGAGAGACATATTTGCGACGTGTGTTGATCAAAAACCAAACCGTTAGCGCCGATCCAACCGCGGCCAATATCCAACTGGCCGTGACACCAATCGTGCCACTTGCACCACCAAGCATGACGAAGTTCGGATCAAGCGGCGATATGGTCGTGCCCTTTGACACCCACCAGGCCGCACCGCGCCAGATCAGCAAACCACCGAGCGTCACAATAAAGGAAGGGATGACCATATATCCAACCAACCATCCTTGAAACGCACCAATACCAGCGCCAAGAGCAACGCCCAGAACCAGCGTGATGATCCAGATCGCCGGACTACCAAAACCAAGCATATTCGGCAAAAGCTGGACCTGAATGACGCCCATGATCATACCGACGACACCCAAAAGCGACCCGATAGACAGATCAATGTTCCGCGTCACAATCACAAAAACCATGCCGGTCGCCATGACCGCCACCGAAGCGGTCTGCAGCGTCAGCGTGAACAGGTTGCGCGGGGTCAGAAACGTGCCACCCGTCGCAATATGAAATACGACAGAGATTACAATGAACGCACCGATCATCCCCAAAAGGCGCGTATCGATCTGCAATGTCTTGATAATTTTCCCAAGCCCGTTGGACATGAGGTTCCCTCCCCTAGACCCTTGTCGCGGGGTCAGTCGTTGCGGCAACCCCACCCGCGTAAACGGGTGGGGTTCAGTTCTTTGATTTAGGTTATTCGCAGACGGCGAGGCCAGTAACACCCTGGCACAACACGTCCTTGGGGATCCAGCCAGCATCCAGAACAAGGTTCAGCTTGTCCTGCGTGACAGGCTGCGGCGCCAGCAGCATTGAACTGACATCAACGCCACCAGGTGACGTGAACGTAGCCGCGCCTTCGATATCGGCCATCGCAGTACCGCCAGCCAATGCCACGGCGATTTCGCCTGCATTGCGGCCCAACTCGCGGCTGTCTTTCCAGACCGAAACGGTCTGCGTACCCAGTGCAACGCGGTTCAGTGCGGCATGGTCACCGTCCTGACCTGACACAGGAATGCCGTCCATGCCCTGCGCCGCCAGTGCAGCAACAACGCCACCAGCCGTACCGTCGTTAGACGCAACAACCGCATCGACCTCGTTGTTGGTCTGGGTCAGGATCTGCTCCATGTTCCGCTGTGCGTTGGAAGGCTGCCAGCCATCTGTATAGGCCTCGCCGACAATCGTGATCGCACCGGAATCGATTGCGGCCTGCAGCACTTCCTGCTGACCCCCGCGCAAGAAGTCAGAGTTCGGATCGGTTGGCGAACCCTTGATCATCACGTAATTGCCCTCAGGCTGCGCTTCAAAAACAGCAGCGGCCTGCATCCGACCCACCTCGACATTGTCGAATGTCAGATAAAAGGCGCGGTCATCTTCGATCAGGCGATCGTATCCGATCACAGGGATGCCCGCAGCTTCGGCTGCATCAAGTGCTGGCCCGATGGATGCACCGTCTTGTGCAAGAATGATCAGCGCGTCAACGCCTTGTGTGATCAGACTTTCAACATCAGCCAATTGCTTGGTCGCGGATGATTGCGCATCGGCCGACAGGTACTTTGCGCCAGCGGCGTCCAACGCGCCCAACATGGCGGCTTCGTCGGTTTTCCAACGCTCTTCCTGAAAATCAGACCAGCTGACGCCAACGGTGACGCCGTGACCATCGGCAAAAGCAGCGGTATTAAAACCAGCAACGGCAATGGCCGCTGCGATAATGGATCTATGCATGTATTCCTCCCAGAAGATGCTTGCCCAATGATTGGGGTATGGGCCTGCGAGACCCTACGGCAACTAAGATGCCATATTAATTTCAGTTGTCAAAATAAAAAGCACGGCAAAGTCAAAAAAAGGCTGTACGGAATGCCGATTATCTTGCAGAATTTATTAGGCATGACGAATTCAGCCATGTTTCGCTCATTAATAATTCAGGCGCTAAAATATGTACGAGGAGCTGACAAAGGCAGAGGGCGAATCGACCGATCCGGCAGGGTTCGGGCCGCTGCTGCCTTCGAACATCGCCGATGCGAAGCCTTTGCGCCAGCAAATATTTGAACATGTGCGGGCTGCTGGAAGGGCCGCGCGATCCGACATGACGCGCGCCCTGAAAATCAGCGCTGGATCAGCAACAACCCTGACAGCGGACCTGATCAGTGCGGGCCTATTGCGAGAAGTTGAAGGCTTGCCGCGCGAAGTAGGCCGCGGTCGCCCGCCTGTCGCACTTGAGGTTGTGCCAGAGGTTCACCATGTCATCGGCATTAAACTGTCTGATGAACGCCACTCGGCAGTGCTCACCGATTTTGCGGGCAACCCGCTCGCCGATGCCACACTGGCAACCCCCCCCACCCAACGAACACTGCCCGCGTTGTTTGATGAAATCAGTGCCCTGATCCAGGCTGTCCTCGATCCATGCTGCAAAAAACTTTCCGACATTGCAGCAGTTGGTGTCGGTCTATCGGGAATTGTCGATCATCAAACCGGCACTGTGCCCTGGTCACCCCTTCTGACGACACGCGACAACGACCTTGCGCAAGCATTCAAACAGCGTTTTGGCGTGCCGCTTCATGTCGACAATGATGCAAACATGCTCACGCTTGCGGAACTGTGGTTTGGGGCGGGGCGGCAGATGGCAAACTTTGCCGTTGTGACCGTCGAACAAGGTGTCGGCATGGGGCTCGTTCTAGAAAATCGGTTGTTTCGGGGGTCCCGGGGAATGGGATTGGAACTCGGGCATACCAAGGTCCAACTGGATGGCGCGCTATGTCGTTGCGGGCAACGCGGCTGCCTGGAAGCCTACATTGCCGACTATGCGCTGACCCGCGAGGCTGCAACTGCGCTGCACCGCAATCCCCGCAACCTGCAAAGCCCAAATGCAATGCTTGATGATCTGTTCGTGCAGGCAAAATCAGGCAATGACGCGGCACGTACCATTTTCAGGCGCGCCGGACGCTACCTATCCGTGGGTCTGGCGAATGTAATTCAGCTTTTTGACCCTGAACTCATCATTCTGTCGGGCGAACGCATGCGGTATGACTACCTTTATGCAGAGGAGGTGCTGGCCGAAATGCACAAGTTGACCCTGAACGAAGGGCGCAGTCCCTGCCGGGTTGATACCCATGCTTGGGGCGATCTGGTTTGGGCACGCGGGGCGACAGCATTGGCGCTCGATGCCGTGACAGATGCCGTACTCGGTGACAATCGGCACTAATGCGGTATGTGTTGTTAATCTCCTTTCTGGCCAATGGTGCCAGCGCAGATCCACTTTTTGAGGATCGATCTGACGCGCTCGTTGGACATGTCTATGATGGCGGCTGGGAACACTTCGTGGGTGGTGGCGTTGCTGTTTTCGACTGTGACAACAACACATTACCTGACATCTTTGCGGCGGGCGGTAGCAACCCTGCCGCGCTCTTCCGCAACTTGGGTGACTTCCAATTTGCAGCTACACCAGTAGCCACCATAACGGGCGCAACGGGGGCTTATCCTCTCAATATCGATGGCGACGCGTTCATGGACCTGTTTGTCATGCGCGTGGGTGCAAACACCCTTCTACGTGGTGGCCCCGACTGCACATTTGAAGACGCCAGCGCAATCCTTGGGACGCAGCAAGCGGATCGCTGGACAACCGCATTCACGGCCTGGTGGACGGGAAACGGCGCACCCCACATGGCAGTTGGAAACTATGTGGACCGATCCGATCCCGACGGCCCGTTTGAGGCCTGCGATGACAATCAAATCCTGCAACCACGCAAGGACGAGCTGACATATGATGAAGTCACGCTCGCACCCGGTTTCTGCCCACTATCAATGCTGGCCGCAGATGATGCGCGCGGGCGCCCTACGCTGCGTATCTCAAATGATCGGCACTATTATGTGCGTGGCGGCTATGAACAGATGTGGGATATCAGCGAGGGGCGGTTTCTGGACGAAAACGACGGATGGAAGAACGTATCGCTCTGGGGCATGGGCATTGCCAGTCGTGACCTCGATGGCGATGGCCGTGACGAGGTGATGCTGACGTCGATGGGCGACCAACTGATGCAACTTGCACTACCTGACGGAACATACCGCCCTGCCCCGTTTGATCTGGGCACCTACGCGCAACGCCCACATTCCGGTGACGATGGCAGGCCATCCACCGGTTGGCATGCGCAATTCGCCGATGTCGATAACGACGGACGCGCTGATCTCTTTATAGCCAAAGGCAATGTGGACCAAATGCCGGGCAACGCTATGCGGGACCCCAACAACCTGCTGATGCAGAAATCAGACGGGCAGTTTGTGGAGAAAAGTGTCAGCGCAGGCATCGCGACCAGTGAACGGTCACGCGGTGCGGCGCTGGCCGATTTTGATAACGATGGCCGGCTTGACCTGATCGTGGTCAACCGGCGCGCCGCGATGGAGCTTTATCGCAATGTTACAGAAGACGCGGGGAATTGGCTGCAAGTCAAACTCAACCAACCCGGGGGAAATCGTGATGCGGTTGGCGCGAAAATCACCGTAAACGCAAATGGCCATAGTCAAACCCAACAAATCACCGTTGGCGGCGGTCACGCAGGTGGTCAAATGCTACCCCTGCATTTCGGATTAGGCGATGCGGAAGCAGCGTCTATCACAGTGACATGGCCGGACGGCAGCACATCCATGCAACAGGCAGACGGCAATCAACTATTGAATATCCACCGGCGCTAGCGCGGTTGCGCCACAGGCAAACCACTTGGCACAGTATCCGGCACACCCAAACGGCCCTCAACGGTGACGGGATCAGTCAACGTGTCCAGAAATGCAACCAGCGCATCCAATTCCGTCGCAGTCAAAGGGACAGGTTTGGCTGTCACATAACGCGCGATAATCTGATTTTCGGCCAATCCCTCAGCATCGTTCACATCCATTATTGGCAAAACGGCCTCTGACAAAACATAGTTTTCCAATGCGGTCACCGGATCGACATGCGCCTCAACAAACCCACGCAGCTCCGCATAAGCACCGGAATGGCCATAGGGGGCCGTCAACGCCACATTCCGCAAACTCGGCGTACGAAATGCATATCGGTCCGCGGGGTCACCGGTAACGCGAAAACGGCCCTCATCCCGGGCATGTGTTTCAAAACGAGCTGCCTTGCCCGGCCCCAATTGCGGAACGCCGGTGACATGGAAATCATGATCCGTCAGGAATGGCCCGCCATGACAGGCGTCGCACCCCGCCTTCCCGTAGAACAACGCCATACCTTCCGCCGCTGGCTGCGGCAAAACACGCTCCCCACGCAACATCGCATCAAATGGAGATTGATCAGAGCGCCATTCGAACGCCATGAACGCAGCGATAGCGTTCGAAACGTCAGCAAAAGTGATCGCATCAGCCGTCTCGATATGGTCGTAGGCGCCTTTGAACGCATCAGCATATTGTGGAATGGCGGCAACGCGACGCGCAATGATATCCCATGCACCACCCTGCCCCGTTAACCTGCCCTGCCGCACCGCAGTCGAAACGTCATTCTCACTGTAATGTCCGGCCATTTCATCCGGGCTGAGAACAGGAAACATCGTTTGGGCAGAAAGAAGCGACGCAAAGCCCGCCACCATATCAGCATCCAGCGGGGTCCGCAGACCACCGGGCCTGTCCGGGTCTACTTCGGTCCGACCATCATGGAACAACACCGTAAATTCATACGCACTCAGATTGAACAATGCCGGCGCATTGCGCGGTATACGCTGTTCTGGTGGATTTCTTGCATCAACAATGCGATCCGGGCCCAGACCGCGTCCACCATCACCGATACCCAACGAAAGACCGTCGCTGGTGCCAAATGCCGGATGGTGGCAGGTCGCACATGATACCTCGCGATTGCCAGACAGAATGGGATCATAGAATAGCAATTGCCCCAGACGCGCTTCTTCCAGACGAACAGGTGCATAGTCAGCATCGGTCAATGGCCGTGGCAAATCTTCCGCGCGCGCCAGTGTCGCCGCGGACATCATTAAAGAAGCAATCAGGAAACTCTTCAAAACCAACCCCACCCGATCGAGACCCTCACGGAAAGTCTGTAAGACCATCGCAAAAGAATAGAGGGGCTGTGAAGTCGCAGCCCCTCTTTCAATGGTTATGTTATCAGATCAGCACACGCAATCCTGCAACAAATCATCATAGGCAACCGTAATGATGAAGGCCTGATCATAGTCATCCGCCTCACTAAAGCCTGCTTGCACCTCGGTCGGGTCAAGGATCAGCGTCATCAGATCACCCTCACTGGCAACAAAGCCATCACCCTCGGCGATAGCCAGGACCAATAGCTCATCCACATTCGCTTGCGTGCCATTATACGTGTTGTTGGCAACCTCCGGGAACTTGAACTCGGAGTCGCCGTCGCTCAACCCCCAAATGGCGTGCTGGATCTCAGCCTCGGTATAGTTCTGGCCAGCACCATTGCCAGTGGTGTCGCCGTTACTCTGCGACGTGAAATCCTGATTCAACATCCAGTTGATCGCATCAATGTTCTCAACAACATTGTTAGTGAATATGCCGTCGTCAACTTCGCTGGCCACACCGGCCCTGACATCCATCGTCACGTCTATGCCAGAGATGAACTTTTCTGTCCGCTCAATGCAATAAGCGTCCTCGATAAATATGCCGTCAAAGCGTTCATCGCCTGTCCCGTCAACGGTCGACGCATAGCCAAGGCCCGGGGCAAAACCACGTTGGACAACAACCGCCGCATCAGGAAGCGACGCCATAATCGTTTCAATCGTGTTCAACGCTCCCTTCACATCCACCGAAACAGTCGCCTCCCCTACACCTCCATCACCATCCGTCACGGTGTAGGCAAAGCTATCGACAACTGTCGTGCCGATTGGCAACTCAGATGCAGGCACACCGTCATAGACAGCATCACTGCTATCATAGTCCAGCGTTGCATCCGCGTTCAGGGTCACCACCGCGCCGCTGGCAAGTGTCGTTTGTTCGCCAACCTGCAATGCAACACCGTTGACAGTTGCGATCGTCACGGTGTCACCCTCTGGATCGCTGTCATTCGCCAGCACATCAATCGTTGTCGTTTCCAACGCACATACGCCGCCCGTGTCATCGCCCGCCTCCGGTGGCAATTCGATGGTCAGACCAGCATCAACCGTATCGTTGTTTTCACCGATCCCAAGCGCGATTAGGCCCGTCTGTCCAGTCCCGGCATCCGCATCGCTGTCAATCGCGTCATCGTCACCAGCATCGGTCGCGGTGAAATCGAAACCGTCGACAGCGTCAAACCCAACGGAATAGTTGCCCGCCAACAACCCATCGAACAGATAGTTGCCGTCATCATCTGTCACGGTTTCAGCGATTTGCGCACCCGTATCATCAAAAAGGCGAACAGCGGCATTCGATACGGTCGTATCGCCCTCATCAAAAACACCATTGCGGTTCACATCAACAAAAACAGTATCGCCAATCGATGCGGTGCCAGAGTCCGCAACACCAACATCTACATCCGTGATCGCGTCACCAACGCTGAGCGTGATTGCGCCCGTTGTCGCGGTGCCGTCACCATTGTCAGTTGCATCGCTGTCGATCCTTTCGTCATCGCCGACATTGGGCGTCACAAAACTCAGCGCCGTCGGGTTAATAAACCGTACCTCATATTCACCCGCATCCAAATCAGTGAACAGATAAGCGCCCGCCGCATTTGTCGTTGTGGTCGCAATCACAACCCCTGCCAGCAATAGCTGAACGGTCGCTTGGGACACTGCCGTATCGTCCGCATCCTCCAAATCATCGCGATTCTCATCAACAAAGAACCTGCCTGCCAATGACGCCGTACCAGGATCAACCACCCCGGCATCCACATCCGTCACGGCGTCGCCAATCGCCAGGCTGATCGGGGCGGTCGCACCGGTCCCCTGATCGGCATCGCTGTCAATCGTGTCATCCGCGCCAACATCCTGGGCCACAAGCACTTGGCCATCCGGCGTCACCGTCGGGAACACAACCACATAATCACCCGCAGCCAGACCGCTGAACCCATAGGCCCCGCTGTCATCGGTGGTCGTGCGCGCAACCTCCGCACCCGTTTCATCACGCAGCACAACAAGCTGATCCGCGACACCCATCTCGGCATCGTCAACATCATTGCCATTGCCATCCATAAAGATCCGGCCCGCCAATGACGCCGTGCCAGGATCGGCGACCCCCGCATCCACATCGCGGATCGCATCGCCAATCGCCACCGCGATCAGATCCGTCGCACCACTGTCCTGAGCGGCATCACTGTCAGAGACATCCGCCCCCACATCCTGGCCCACCAACACACGGCCATCCACATCCGTGGGGAACACAACACGGTAATCACCCGCAGCCAAATCCGTGAACAGATAAGACCCATCCGCGCCCGTCACCTGCGTCGCAACCTCAACACCCGCCGCATCCAGCAGGATCACCGTCACATCGCCAACACCAGCCTCGTCACCGTTATTGTCATCCTGATCATCATCATTGCTATCAACAAAAACACGACCACCCAATGACGCCGTGGCAAGCTCTTCGATACCTGCATCCACGTTCCGCTTGTCTTCGCCCGGTGCCAGTGAAATGCGACCGGTATTGCCGTTCCCGGCACCGCCAACGCGGACCACATCGCTGTCGATCGTGTCATCATCGCCGATATTGCCAGCAACAAACGACTTGCCCTCGCCGGTATCAATAAAGCGGACCCGATAGCCATCACCGGGCGTCAGGCCTTCGAACAGATAAAACCCATCCTCATCGGTTGTCGTTCTTGCGACAACAGCACCATCCTTGCGCAAGACAACTGTTGCGCCTGCAGCGGCCATATCCTCGGCATCCTGCACATCATTGTCATTCACATCCATGAAATACCGGCCGCCGAGCGATGCGGTCATAACCGGGGGCACATAGCAAATATCGTCAATCGCGCCCGAACCGTTCAGCGTGACAACCATCTGGCTGACACCTGATGCATCAATCAGAACCTGGGCCACTTCGGCATTCCCCAGATTGGGTAAATCAACGGTCTTGATCAAGCCCCCGTCAGCGTCAAACAGGGACACGCTGCCGCCCTCTTCAGTATCAATCACCTTGAGGTCAAACACGTCCGATGGTGCCGCGAAATCAAAGGTAATAATACCACCAGCCCAATTGTCATCAGGATCATTGCTGTCGCCATCTTCAGAGATGATCAGGACATTGCCCTGACCGTTGTAACCAAGATCAGCGTCACCGCCGGTTGGCGCTTCGGTGTCAAATGCCATCGCCTCACCTGTAACACCGGTATCATCATGGCGATTGGTGAAGCGTTGTACCGAAATCGTGACGACATCATCTACGTTTGTCGGAACGTCACCGGCCGATAAGCCGTTGAAATCAATCTTCTTTGCGCCGGGTGCTTCACATGGCTTGCAGGCCACACCGGCATCATTGTCTTTGGTCGTCTGGCCGGAAACCACGGAAATACCTGAAATCTGCGAGGTGGTCTGATTGATCGCTATCGCGTCGCTGTCGATACGATCATCGTTGCCAACATTGGCCGCGATCAGTGCCCGGCCAGACTTCTCATCAACAAATCGGACACCGTACGTTCCAGCAACCAGACCCGTGAAACTGTAATTGCCTGCTGCGTCGGTTGTCGTCATGGCGCCTGTCGGGTCGCCAGCAGCATCCAAAAGTTCAACACAGATATCAGAATACCCGTTATTGCTGCCATCATTGTCGAGACCATCATTGTTTTCATCGCGGAAATACCGCCCGGTCAGCGCGCCCAGCGCAACAGGTTTTAAAAATTTCAGATCATCAATCGCACCGGTTCCGCAAAGATAGACATACATCTCTGACACATCATCGGCGTTGATTTGGATCGTTTGCGCGCCGTTGTTGCTGTCACAGGGGATCGTGACGCGCTCCCACGCGCCGCCCTTAACGCGGGTATAGATCGCCCCACCCTGCTCTGCGTCCAAAACAACAAGACTGACAATGTCAGTTGGGGTATCAAATCGGAACTTGATACCGCCACCGTGCAAATTATCGTCTGGATCGTGCGAGTCGTTGTCTTCGGAAATGATCAGCGCGTTCCCGCGCCCTTGATAAGACAGATCCCAATCACCGCCCGTTGGGGAACTTGTATCAAAGATCATCGCATCGTTATGGGATTGGCCAAAGCTTTGGCCTGACCGCTGCGCCTCAATATGGATACCAAGATCAGCATATTGATCGCTGACAACCTCACCGCGCGACAATTCGTTAAAGGTCAGCACGCAAACCTCTGGCGCGGGCGGCGTATCGCCATCTTCGGGTGGCGTCGCGCTCAGGTCGGCATATTTGATGCCATGGCCCGTCACATTGACGCAATCGATCACTGTCAATGTCACACCCGCTGGCGGCACCGCCCCAACGAACGAGAAAAAGTCATCGCCCTTACCAGGGGCGCTGTAGCCCTCGATCTCAATTTCAGCGAGCTGATATGTCACCCCGTCAGAGCCACGAACAGAGAAGACTTTTTCGACATACATATCGCGGTGCGGGATCTGATGGCCGTCGACATATGCTCGCTGACCGCCATCTGTGGCGGTCTCGCCGTGGTCGCCGCTCAGTCGGTCATCATCATCGCGCACGGACAATGTCACCGACGGTTGGCTTCCCATCAGGAACGAGCTACCGACCGAGATCGAGCCGCCACCCGACCCGGAATCCAGCAAATCGTGCTCGGTAAATGCGGTCCAACTAAATCTCTGATATGTCATAAAAAGGCTCCTCGTGACGGTGCTATGGCCCGCTAAAAACTGATCGATGCCTGACAGCGTTTTGTTCTGTTAAGGAAGTTTTGTGGGGGTTTTCGTCGATGCCGCTTGCTGTGATTAAAACTTGGACGGCGAGCGCAATAAAACGCCGCACCGATGCGACCATATGGCGTGCTTATGGTTAACGTCTGGTAACTAATCTGTCGGATCAAAAAGGTCTCCGATACTCGTTCAAACAATACACTTGTGACACAGAAAAACCCAATTCCGTGTCTCGCTTAAAGGCAGCGAATTTGATTCGGTCAAGTCGCAACATGAATGCAACGTTAACACCACTCACAAAGAGGTAAGCGATTGTTCGCCTATCTGCATCGGATTCCCTTGAGGACTCGAAATGTTGCCAATTACACGCCAATTATGCCTTAAAATCGTCATAATAGCAGTTCCAGCACGGATCTAATGATGCATGTAAAAAGGGTGCTACCTACAGACTAATCACCTAAGGATTGTGTCACAAACGCCACAATCTTGCCAGAATCGAAAAAAACATCAATTTTTTCAACGAGAAATTAATAGTTAATCCGCTTTCTTCGTTGCACGAAAACAGAGAGCCGCACACTGGAAAGCAGGGAGACAACAGAAGCGTCGCGTTGGGCGAAAATACGAATCGGCCTTGGGCTAAGACTGCCTCAGCCAAGGGAAATCTGGCGCGTAGTCCTACGAATAGCGGGTTTCGTGACAATACGAAACAAAATGAGAGGCCCGGAATAACACCAAATTGGCCGGCCCAATGACGCCAGTCAAAGCCGGCCCCCAGGGCCAAAACGGTGAGTTGACACCACGTCAACCAAATCGCCACAAGAAGTGGCGTTAATCAGTCAAATGGAAAAACCATGTTCAACAGAAATTACAGATTAGTTGCTGCGACAGCGATTGCAGCCACGATATTACCAAACACCACAATTGCAGGCGGGCTTGCTGACGTCATCGTCGAAAGGCAGCCGGTCACAATCCAGGATACGCCCGATAACGCTCTGCCAGGATGGGTCCTTCCAGTTGCAGCTTTGGTCATCTTGGGTGCTGTTGTCGCATCCAGCGATGGTGGCGGTGACGATGATGAGCCTGACGCACCAGCAGAGGCGTCCGTTGAAGATGATTTCGTTTTTGACGATGACCTGAAATAGGCAAATCCAGGTTTATGGGGCAATATTGGCGGCTCAGCTGGCACGGGACAACCGTGCCGCGCCACATCCGTTGACCAACCTGAAACCAGTTTAACTGTCCAGAAATCCAACTATGATGCGATGACGCAGGCAACCAAGGCTTCTTCGCATATGCAGATCGCATTCCATATCGGCGCAAACTGCACAGCAAGTGACCGACTTCTCAAATCGATCCTCAAGAACGCTAATGGCCTGCTTGCTGAAGGGATCGCTGTGCCGGGGCCCGGCCGCTATCGCAGCTTGATCCGCGAAGCCATTAGCGCACTTGATGGCTCCAAACCGGCGCCAGATGTACGTGACATCCTGCTCGATACCATCATCGAAAATGACGATATTGAACGGGCCGTTTTCAGCAACGACAATTTCATCTGCGTGCCAAACCGCATTTTTGATCATGGACTGCTTTACAGTCAGGTCGACACGAAAACGCGGGCGCTTTCAAACCTGTTCGAAGGGGATGACATCACCCTGTTTTTGGCGGTCCGTAATCCAGCAACATTCCTGCAAGAGGCTTTCGAACGGTCCAGCACGACCTCAATCGCCGAATATCTTGGCATCATGCAGCCGCAAGAAATCAAATGGTCGGACATGGTGCGCCGACTGAAAATGGCCGTTCCAGATATCCCGCTGACGGTCTGGTGTCACGAGGACAGTCCCCTGCTATGGGAACAACTGATCCGCGAGATCTCTGGCGTGGATCATTATACAAACATCGCTGGCGGGCTCGATATGTTGTCCTCAATCATATCGCAGGAAGGGATGGCTTTGTTAAACAAGCAACTCCTTGCCAATCCACCAAGCTCTAACGCGGCACGGCACGAAATGATTGCCGAAATCTGGGAGACCCATGCGCTGGAGGAAGAGATCGAGGACGAAATCAACTTGCCAGAACTTGACCCCGACATGATCGCACAGATGACCGCAATGTATGACGAGGACGTCGATTACATTGGCCAGATGGCCGGGGTACGGCTGCTGCTGCCCTTCACCTAGGGCTACATGCCAAGTGCGGCTTTATACATGTCCAACACGGCTTCTTCTTCGGCCAGATCGTTTGCGTCGCGTTTGCGGATCGCGACAACCTTGCGCAACACCTTTGTGTCGTAACCGCGGCCTTTGGCTTCTGCCATGACCTCTTTCTGGGCGTCGGCAATATCTTTCTTTTCTGCCTCAAGACGCTCAAAACGCTCAATAAACTGGCGCAACTCCTGTGCTGCAACGGTCGTTGTCGTATCGGTCACGGAATCGGTCATCAAAGCTCTCCTCGCAGGCGTGCCCCTCCCTAGCCGCAGCGCTAAGCACCTGCAACCCTTGCACCACGAAGGCGCGCAGGATAACGCAACGCAAAAGCCAAAAGGGGATTGAAATGGAGTTTGTCGTCTGGGGCGGAACTGCGCTTTCGCTATTGGGGCTTGCAGGGATTGTCTATAGCATCGTTGCCGTCAGCCGCGCGAAAAAGGCCGGGCTCAGCGATGAAGAATTGCGCGCACGGGTGGGCATGATCCTCCCGATTAACCTTGGCGCGCTGTTCATTTCCATGATCGGACTGATGGCCGTTATCATCGGGGTCTGGCTCAGCTAGGCACCATCCTGCATTACAGCGGTTGCCATCGCTGCCAATGCGGGCACGGCGGCACCGTATTTACGCGCCATCTCGGGGTTTGATGCATTGCCTGCAGCCGCCCGCGCGGCAACACCGGCCAGGATTGATGCTAAGCGGAAAAAGGCAAAGACCAGATAAAACGGCCAATCTTGCACGTCACCCAGTCCACGTCGTTGGGCGTAAGATGCAACATAATCGGCCTCTGTCGGGATGCCCAACGCCGCGCGATCAATCCCCGCCAATCCGCGCATATCTCCTTGATTGGGCAGGCGCCATTGCATGCATTGATAGGCCAAATCTGCCATCGGGTGGCCAAGCGTTGACAATTCCCAATCCAGAACGCCCTCAATCTGGGGCGTATCAGCCTTGAACATGATGTTATCCAGACGCCAATCGCCATGGACCAACGCAATCTGCCCATCATCCGCGGGCATCCTTGCCGCCAACCAATCCATGATCCCGGCCATCAGCGGATCAGGCGCATCAACCGACGCCAGATACTGCTTTCCCCAGCGATCCAGTTGCCTGGCAAAATAGTTACCCGGCTTGCCATAATCGGCAAGGCCAACCGCGCCAACATCCACGTCATGCAGCGCCGCAAGGGCCGCATTCATGGCGTCATACATCGCGGTCCGGGTCGGTTGATCAACTTCGGGCAAGGCCGGATCCCAATAAATCTTGCCATCCATGAACCGCATCACAAAAAACGCACGACCACTTGGCGACACATCATCCCCCGCAAGATGCAGCATCTGTGGCACCGGGACATCTGTGCCCGCCAAGGCCTGCATCACGCGAAACTCGCGATCAACTGCGTGGGCCGAGGGCAGCAGCTTGCCCGATGGTTTGCTGCGCAGCACATATGTGCCGCTTGCAGCCTCCAGCTTGTAAGTGGGGTTTGACTGACCCGTGCCAAATTTCGTCACAGTACCAAGCGCCGTGAACCCTTCAATGGCATCTTCCAGATACGCGCCCAGCGCCGCATGCGAGATGCCCAAACCAATCGCAGCTTCATCCATGACATCATTTGGGCTGACCCACGCAAAAATCGCAACCCTTCGATTGACACCAGTGCGCGCCAATGCACGATGACCTCACATCACGAGGGAGACGATCAATGGATCTGGGACAAACCGAACGGCTGAAACCGGTATTGGCCGCAGTCAAAGCCATGGTTAGCGACGAAATCGTCCCACTTGATGATGAATTTCTGGCCGAGGTTAGGATTGGTGACCGCTGGACATACACCGAACGCCAGACCGAAATCCTTGAAGGGTTGAAACAAAAGGCGAAGGACAAAGGCCTTTGGAATTTCTGGGATACGTTCCGGGACGGGCCGCAACTCAACACCGTCGAATATGCCTATCTGGCCGAAGAGATGGGTAAATCGCATCTGGGTGCGGAGGTGTTCAACTGCAACGCGCCCGACACCGGCAATATGGAGGTGTTCGCCCGCTACGGCACGCAAGCCATGAAAGACCAATGGCTCAAACCGCTGATGGATGGGACAATCCGGTCGGCCTATTTGATGACAGAGCCCGATGTGGCCAGTTCGGACGCGACCAACATTGCGATGCGATGTGAAAAGGATGGCGACCACTATGTCCTGAACGGGGAAAAGTGGTGGGCCACTGGGGCCGGTGATCCGCGCTGTGCCGTTTATATCGTGATGGTGCGCACCGGGTATGACGGACCCAAACATCAACAACACTCCATGATCGTGGTGCCCGCTGATACCCCCGGTATCACCAAACTGCGCGCGATGGAGGTGTACGGACATGACGATGCACCGCACGGGCACATGCATTTCCGGTTCGAAAATGTGCGCATCGCTGCAGAAAACCTACTGGCGCGCGAAGGGGCAGGATTTGAAATCGCACAAGGGCGGCTTGGGCCTGGCCGCATTCACCATTGCATGCGGGCGATCGGACAGGCGGAAAACGCACTGGAAGCGATGTGCAAAAGGTCAGTAGCGCGTCAGGCATTTGGCAAACCCCTGGCGCAGTTAGGCGAAAACTTTGACCTCATCGCCGAAGCCCGGATGGAGATTGAACAAGCCCGCCTGCTCTGTCTAAAAGCCGCTTGGATGATGGACCAGGGCGACAAAAAGGCGGCAGCACCATGGATCAGCCAGATCAAGGTCGTGGCACCGCAGGTCGCGCTGAAGGTCACCGATATGGCAATCCAGATGCACGGCGCAGCCGGGGTATCGCAAGACACACCTCTGGCGCGGCAATGGACCCACTTGCGTACCTTACGCTTGGCAGATGGACCAGACGCCGTGCATCGCAGGCAGGTGGCCCGAAACGAATTGGCCCCTTATGTGCTCGGACAAAACACCTCGTAAATCCGCTCAAGAATCGGGCGGATACGGGGGTCGGACAGGCTGTAACGCATACTGCGGCCTTGTCGTTCGGCGGCAACAAGCCCCTCTTGGCGCAACCGCAGCAATTGGCCCGACACATAAGATTGGCTGGCACCAACGGCCGCCTCCAGCTCACCAACGGAAAGCTCGCCGGGAACCAAAGCGCACAAAATACGCAAACGGCCCGGATTCGACAGCGCTTTAAGCACCTCCGCTGCTTCTTCGGCAGCCGCATCCATGGCGTCAGTCTCAATTTCAGCTGCGGCAGGCATGGCGGCTCCTTATTTCAATCAAAACATTCCAATATTGAAATGTATTTGTTTTGCTCTATCTTCATATCAAAGGAGATTCGCAAATGACACCATCTGTAAAAGCCTTCTTCGACAACGCGACAAATACTGTGTCCTACGTGGTGCGCGAACCTCAGGGACGCGCATGCGCCATTGTCGATAGCGTTCTTGACTATGATCAGGCGTCGGGACGTACCGATACCAGTTCAGCGGATGAGATCATCACATGGATCAAAGACGAAGATTTGCAGGTCGCATGGATACTCGAAAGCCATGTCCACGCTGATCATCTGTCTGCGGCCCCTTACCTTCAGGAACATCTCGGCGGGCAGATCGGCATCGGGGCCAACATCACAATCGTTCAGGATACATTCGGCAAAATCTTTAACGAAGGTACCGCATTCCAACGTGACGGATCCCAATTTGAGGCGCTGTTCAAAGACGGCGACAGCTTCCATATCGGGCAGATGCGGGCGGACGTCCTGCACACGCCGGGGCATACCCCTGCCTGTCTGACCTATGTCATCGGCGATGCTGCTTTTGTGGGCGATACACTGTTCATGCCAGATTTCGGGACGGCGCGATGCGATTTTCCGGGCGGCTCGGCCGAGGATCTCTACAACTCCATCCAGAAAATTCTGAAACTTCCGGACGACACCCGGATATTTGTTGGGCATGACTACAAGGCGCCGGGGCGGGACGCTTTCGCCTGGGAAACCACCGTCGGCGAACAAAAGGCGCTGAACATCCATATCGGTGCCGGACGGCCAATGGACGAATTTGTGGCGATGCGGACAGAACGTGATGCAGGCTTGGGAATGCCAAGGCTGATCCTGCCATCGCTGCAAACAAACATGCGGGCGGGGCATTTCCCCGAACCCGAAGATAATGGGCAAAGTTACTTCAAAGTGCCCATTAACAGGCTCTAACTCACTTACTTCAAAGGACAAATCATGCAAAGTGATTGGTTGCTCGGCCTCATTGGGGGCGGGCTCATCGGGATGGCTGCGGCCCTCCTGCTTTTAACAAATGGGCGCATCATGGGCGCGTCGGGGATCATCGGCGGTCTTGTGGACGGCTCAGGGCGGCACGACTGGACAGAACGGGCCGCATTGATCGGTGGCCTGCTGCTAGTACCTGCAATAATGGTCGCGTTCAGCGGCGGATCGGAAACCCACCTGACCGAAAACGGCATCATCATCGCAATCGCCGGCCTACTCGTCGGCATTGGGACAAGATTGGCCAATGGTTGCACGTCCGGGCACGGCGTCTGCGGCATTTCACGCCTATCGCTGCGCGGCATCGTTGCCACCGCGTTCTACATCGGCGCGGGTGGATTGACGGTTGTTTTGTTCAAACATGTTCTGGGGGTGATTTGATGCGTAACCTCATTTCCTTTGTCGTTGGCGGATTATTTGGTGCCGGGCTGCTAATTTCTGGGATGACTGACACCACAAAGGTTCAGGGCTGGCTGGATATCTTTGGCAATTGGGATCCAACACTGGCCTTCGTGATGGGGGGCGCGATCCTGCCGATGGCTATTGCGTGGCAAATGACAAACGGGCGCAAACCCGTACTTGCGGATCATTTTCCGGCTCCGCCCGACCCCAAGCTTGGGCGCAATCTGGTTGTCGGATCGACCCTGTTCGGCATGGGTTGGGGGCTGGTCGGGCTGTGCCCGGGACCGGCAGTCGCTTCACTCAGTTTTGGCGGCTGGGGCGGCGCACTCTTCCTCATCACCATGTTACTGGGCATGCGCCTGGCCCCTGCCTTGCGGATGCGGCTGGACCAACAGTCAGCACCAGTCTAGAACGCCGATATGGACATTCGAACACTCAGCCCGAACTACGCCGTTTCGCCCCAAATCGCGGTCGAGGATATTCCAGCCATCGCAGAGGCTGGATTCGTCACCATCATCTGCAACCGGCCCGATGGTGAAGTGCCGCCGAGCCATCAGGCCAACGCGATCAAAACAGCTGCACAGACGGCAGGGCTCACGTTTGTCGAAATCCCGGTCACCCATCAAGGGCTGAACATGGATATGGTTGCCGCTCAAAAACAGGCCATATCCAATGCAGATGGCCCCACTCTTGCCTATTGCGCGTCCGGCACCCGATCCTCAATCGTTTGGTCATTGGCCATGGCAGACGAAATGTCAGCCGACGACCTGATCCGCGCCACAACCGACGCGGGCTATAGTCTTGATGGGTTGCGACCGCAGCTGGATATGATCGCCGACAAGTCACGCAACTAACGGCATATCGTCCAGACCCTGGCAGCAATGGCAAAACCCATTTCGGGTTTAGATCAACAACACCGGCCCCGTTCTCATGCCGGCTGTACCGTCAGTGAACTCGCGCCGCCTGACCAGGCACTAACGTCAGACATCTTGCAGGTCTCAAGTGAATGACAGCGCCAAAGACCACAGGCTCGCGACGTTCAGCTCACCGTACCAAGGGGTGACGTCATCAGCCATAAAACGAAGCCCGGATCGCTCGCGCCCGATCTCCAGCAGCTTGCATCAACCGTGGGTCAGTTGCCAAGCAACAATGCCAAGTAACGACGTTCCGCCGCAACTGCGACGTTACATACTTTCGTCAGACAAAGCATCAATCTCCATCGGTGCCATTGCGCCACCATCCAATCCAAGCTCCTCCTCCGCACCAACATCAGCAGCGCCTTCATCAGGCAAAGCCAAATCGGGCGACCTGATCAGGTCTTCTTGTGGTGTCACGGCGATTTCGGGCTCCGTTACCGCCGGTGCGGGCACCAACCCCAACGTATTATCAACGGCACCAGACGGCGCATTGGGCAGTTCCCCCATCTGTGGCAGGGGGGGCGCTTCGATGCGCACCGCACGCTTTCCACCCAGCTGGCCCAGTTTGGCCGTCACCACGTGTTTGCCATCGGACGCCAGCAAGCGCACCGAATTCACGCTACAACCCAAAAGCGGGATCACCTGCCCCACCTGCAAGCTGCGTGCTTGCGCAATCGGCATGTCAAACTGATGAAGTAGCGCATCAAGCTCTGCCGGGGCCGCCTGAACAGCCGCCGGAAACAAAGTCGTCCAATCCGGCTTTTCTTCTTTCACCGTTGGTGTCAATCCGGGTTCAGGTAACAAGGGCAATGCGATCAGCACCTGACCTTGGCGATCAGCCACACCCAGATCAACATTCAGGCGAAGGGTGCGGTAGGCGTCATCTTCAAGGATCAAACCTGCCGCCCTCGCGCTATTGACCCGCTCCCCAAGCAACGCATCATCGGTCCAGCCTTGCAATCGCGTACCTGTCATCGCCTCTGGCAACGCTGTCAGAAATTTCTTGAGGACCGGATCGCAAATCATCTTATCGGTCCCGGTGGGGGCACGGTCTTCGGCGGGCGCGGACAGTAACTGGCCCACCGTCTGCATCTCCATCACGGCAGCGCGCAATTGCATGTCGACAGCCATAAGGCCGACCAACCTGTCCGCACGATTTAGGCCAATCAGCATCAACTGCTGATCCAAACCGTCCAACATTTCGTCCAATTGCTGCACATCTTCGGCCGTGCTGGTTACGGTCAACACCAAACCAACAGTATCATTCGCCGCCTTCGTCAAGGCCAGACGCAGGGCACGCGACGATGTTTGCGGTGTTTCTGCCGCTTCATCATTTGCCCGACCGCCGGTCATCCGGCGCAGGATTGTTGAGTGCATACTGTCGGTCATCAGCCCGCCACAGGTGGATCAGCGCTCAGGTTAACCAGCAGTGGTTACGGTTCTCCTAACAGGTGCCGCAATTGGGTCCGCTTTGGGAACAACCACTCGGAAAGCCGCCCCATCCTGACCCGGCAGATAGCTGATATCGCCGCCCAAGCGGCGCATAATCTCACGGCAAATCGCAAGGCCAAGCCCCGCGCCGCCTGCCTCTGACTGATCTGCAATGCGCGAGAATTTTTCAAAGATCAGTTGATGGTTCTCAAATGAAATCCCGTTGCCGTTATCCACAAAATCAACATGGTAACTGTCAGTGACCTCAGTCACGGCAATCGTCAACCGGGGCGACGGGGCATCACAATATTTCTTGGCATTCACGATCAGGTTTATGAAAACTTGTGCCAATCGGTCCAGATCAGTCGTCAATGCAACCGCCTCTGCATTGGGTTGGCGTATGATTTTCAACGCAGTTTCACTCACGCCCGAGGCGCGGATCGACCGATCCAGCAGATCGCGCAGCAGACCAGTTTGACGATGCAGACTGACCTGCCCATTCTCAAGCACCGACAAATCAAGCAGATCGTCCAGCAGGCGGGTCAGACGCTTTGCCTCGTCATGAATAATGCCAGCATAACGCTCCCGCGCCTGAGGTTGCAGATCACCATCACCCAGAATCTCGGAAAATGACCTGATCGAGGTCATGGGGGTACGCAGCTCATGACTGATCTGGCTGAGAAACGCGTCCTTCTGGATCGACAGCGCGGTCAGCTTTTCATTGGCGTCGCGCAAGGCCCGCGCGGTCCGTTCCTGCTCAGCAGATTTCGCCTCCAACTCATTGGAATACTCCAAAATCTGGGCCGCTTCATCGGCCACGGCCATCAGATCTTCGACCAGTACACCACTGCCCCCTATCAACTGACCAATCATCGCATGGGCGGTCGCGGCACCGACGGAGCCTGACAATTCGCGCTCCAGCCGCTCAATGAAGGCAGGGGTAACTTCGGGCAGATATCCCGACTTGCCCTGCTGTGCGGCCTCGCGTTGAAAAATTGATTGCGCCTCGGCGCTACCCATGATCCGCTGCGCCATGATCAGCAGATCCTCAGCACCTGCTGCGGCCGTCGTCCAGGCATGGGCACCAGCTGTGTGATCAAGCACGTTAACAAACTGTGCGCCTTGCAGCCGCTCCAGCGGCGTCGGGAAACTGATCAGTGACCCAATCACGAAAGACGCGGCATTAAACAAAATCGACCAAAGAATACTGTGGATCAACGGATCCAACCCAGCGATCCCGAACAGGGCCTGCGGACGCAGCCAGCCCCAGCCAAACGGACCGGTTTCCATCACCGTTTGCGAGATCACGGCACCTTCACCAAAGCTGGGCAGGAACAGGGTCCAAAGCCAAATTGCCAACCCTGTCAGCAAACCAAGTGCGGCGCCAATTCGCGTCGCCCCGCGCCAGAAGATCCCACCGATCAGGGACGGCAAAATCTGAACTGCGCCGACGAAGGATACCAGACCAATAGCCGCAAGCGCCGTCCCGCCACCGGACAGGCGATAATAAACAAAGCCAAGCGCGAGGACGGCAGCAATACATAAACGGCGGGTGATCAGGATAACCTTGCGCACATCTCCCGACATCACAGCGCCTTGCTGGTTATTCATCCGCAACCAAAGCGGCACGATAATATGGTTCGAAACCATCGTCGCCAAGGCGATCGTCGCGACGATGACCATCGACGTGGCCGATGAAAAACCGCCCAGGAATGATAGAACGGCCAGCCCCTCCTGCCCTTGTGCCAATGGTAAGGTCAGCACGAAAAGGTCGGGGTTACTGCCCGCTGGCAGCAGGTCGAAACCCACGACGGCAATGGGAACGACAAACAGGCTCATCAGGAACAGGTATAAAGGAAACGCCCAACTGGCGACGCGCAGTTGCGGCTCGTTCGCGTTTTCGACAACCAAAACCTGAAACATCCGTGGTAGGCATAAAAATGCGGCCGCCGACAGGAAGATCAGGGTGGCCCAACGACCACCCGACTGATCCCAGACGTCAATCGGCGAAGCCTCGATCCGGTCAAGCATTGCGACCGGGCCACCGGCCACACCCCAAACCACAAAAACGCCAACCGCCATCAAGGCAATCAGTTTGACAACCGCCTCAACCGCAATGGCCATGACAATACCATGATGGCGCTCATTCGCATCCAGATTACGAGTACCAAAAAGAACCGTAAAAACAGCCAATCCAAAGGCGACCCAACCAGCGGCGGCATTCAAGTCGGCAGGCTGCCAGACCGTGCCACCATTGCGCGCAAAAACCGCAAATGACAGTGTGACAGATTGCAACTGCAGCGCAATATAAGGGGTGGCCGCGATGATGCAGATCACCGTCACAATCACCCCAAGCTGAGTCGACTTACCAAAACGCGATGAAATCAGATCAGCGATCGACGTAACCCGCTGGGACCGTCCGATGCGGACAAGGCGGCGCAATATCCACCACCACCCGACCATGACAAGGGTCGGGCCAAGGTAGATCGTCACAAATTCAAGGCCGGAACGGACAGCATAACCAACAGCACCGTAAAAGGTCCAAGCGGTGCAATAGATGCTGAGCGAAAGTGTATAGATGATCGGAGATTGCAACCAACGGACATGCCCGGACGCCGCACGACGCTCTGCCCAAAAAGCAACCAGAAAAAGCAGGATGACATAGCCCAATGCGGCAGCAACAAGAGCATTGAACGCCAACATCAGCCGCCATCATCCGCATCATGCAATGCGTCGGGTTGGCGCAAAGATCTGGAAATGAACGCCGTCAGGATAATCAACAAGACCCAAGCGCCAAAGATATACACAATCGCAAACCGGCCCGTTGGGGCACCATCAGGGGCGGCAGACCACAAAAGCGGAACGATCCACAAGATAACACCCAGAACCGGGACAAGCAGGGCCGCGTCACGCAACCTGCGCTGGCGGTAGCTCGCGCGTGCCAGAAACAGGGCGGTCTTTGGCGGGCCCTCCATCTCAGGCCTCCATCAGATGGCGGACATGATCGCGAACCTCGGTGTTTGAAAAGGGCTTGGTCATGAAATGATTAACGCCAAGGCGACCGGCAAGCTCACGATCCTTATCCTGACCACGGGCGGTTAGCATCATGACAGGGATATGCCCGGTCTGCGCATGCGCGCGCACGTCGCGTAGAATATCAAAACCGCTACGCCCGGGCAGCATGACATCCAGAATGATCAGGTCAGGCGGAAAGGCCAGAACCTTGTCCATCGCTGTTTCACCATCTTCATGGGTATGTACGGTCCAGCCATCGCGGGACAAAATAAAACTGATCGCCTCGATAATATTCGGCTCATCCTCGATCAGAAGGACACGTTTGCCCATCTCATCATCCTCCCCTTCGTTGCGCCGCCTCCCCAAGCGGCACTACAAACAACTATCAACAGAATATTGCGGACTGTCAAAGCGCCTGAAGCATGTCGCCGTCAATTGATGGCTCGCGACGGCTGCTGCACCCAGACCGGGGACAAATCCGGCAAGAGACGCCGACAGGCAGCGGATCGCGGACAACATCGGGTGGGTCTGGTAGAACCAGCATGGTACTCTGCATCGCGGGGGGCACGTCAAACTGCACCTGCCCTACGGGCTGCGCCACCGCAAAGCAGCGCAATTGGGTCGGCACGGCGCCCGGCAGCACGACATCAGCGCGGACCGGACGCATCGGTTGCCCCATGGCGCGAAAGATCGGCCAAAGTGGGCAGACACCAGCGAACCGGGACAGGGTGAAACCGGGAACATGCTTAAGAAAGGTCAGCGTGCCGGATGCGTCGCAAACCGCCAGTCCCATCGGGGGATGACCATCGCCCCGCGATAATGTCGCCAAACGGCGCAGGACCACATCAAAACCTACTGAAAACTTTGCGGCAAGGGCTACGGGATCATAGCCCAGCGCAACGCTGGCATCCTCGAATGCCTGACGCGGCAATGCCATTGCGTCCTGGTGATAGGTTGTCGCCGTGATGCGCAACAGTTTAGCTGCAGGCCCCACCAACCCGGCTTCTGCAACAACCGCATCCAGATCAGCCTCAGCCACCTCAAGTGCGGGGATATGAACATCCCGCGCCTCAAAATAAGCTTCAACATCTTCCATGGGCGACGTGGCAGTCGCGCTTTCCGCTTGCGGGGCTTCCAGATAGGCGATCAACGCCTCACTACTATCTGCCAAACGGCGGCTGTCCGTATGAATGTTCTCGTGAAAACGGCGCTGCCAATCAGCATCCAATTCTTCCTGACCGACCAAAATGGACGCCGAAGACCGGATCGCCGTGACCGCCGAAATAACCTCATGCAAGGAAGAGGCAAGTTGCGGATCATAAGCCATACGATCCACCAGCGTCTGCACCCGTTCTTCCAACACCGATAACCGACGGGCCTGCGCGGCAATCAAACCGGCCCAGCCGGGAAAGCGGGCAGCGACTTCTTCAGCGCGGGCGACCTCCGCAGTTTCACCAAAGGCGGCAGCGGCGGCACGCATCTGATCCAGCAACTCACTATCGACACCCTCGGTCAGATGCGACGGATCAGCACCCAGAACCCGGGCAAGGTCATGCAACAGCTTTCCTGCGATTCTGCGGCGGTTATGCTCAATCAGGTTTAGATATGACGGTGAAATGCCCACCGCCTCAGCCACTGCTGACTGACGCAAACCTTGGTCCAATCGTTTTTCGCGGATGCGAGAGCCGGTCAAGCGACGATGCGGCACCAGTGATTCCTCCTGCCTTTTCAAACGCTTTCTGCGGGTGCGGGAAAACGGTTTTACAGATTTGACGAAATAACCGTAGAAAAATTTACAAGAAAGTCCAGCCTCAACAATGGTTTGTTGGCAGGTTTGCCGACCCTCTGCACACTCCGATCAGGCCGAAAGGCTTTTGTCGCGACCTGCGAGACGCAACGCGGCAACTATCTTTAGGGAGGATACCTATGACCAACTCGAATTTCTCGCGTCGCCGCGTGCTCAAGACAGGCGCAATCGCGAGTGCCGGCCTTGCGCTGCCGACATATCTACGCGCCGACGGCCATACCGGCTTTACCAATGCACCGGGCGACAGCGAAGTCACTCTGGGCTTCAACGTACCACAAACCGGACCATATGCAGACGAAGGTGCAGATGAACTGCGCGCATACGAGCTTGCTGTTGAACACCTCAACGGCGGAGGCGACGGCGGTATGCTCAGCACCTTCTCGTCCAAGGTACTGGACGGCACAGGTATCCTTGGCCGCGAAGTCAAATATGTGACTGGCGACACACAAACGAAATCCGACGCAGCGCGCGCATCCGCACGTTCGATGATCGAAAAAGACGGCGCCATCATGATCACCGGTGGGTCATCCTCCGGTGTGGCCGTGGCCGTGCAGGCGCTTTGCCAAGAGGCGGGCATCATCTTTATGGCGGGCCTGACCCACTCCAACGACACAACAGGTAAAGACCGGCGCGCCAACGGCTTCCGCCACTTCTTTAACTCTTACATGTCCGGTGCCGCACTGGCGCCCGTGTTGGCAGCAAACTACGGCACCGACCGTAAAGCCTACCACCTGACAGCCGACTACAACTGGGGCTACACCACAGAAGAGGCCGTGAAATCCTCGACTGAGGCTCTGGGCTGGGAAACCGTCAACGCGGTCAAAACACCGCTGACACAAACTGACTTCTCATCCTATATTGCGCCTGTTCTGAACTCTGGTGCCGACGTTCTGGTTCTGAACCACTACGGCGGGAACATGGTGAACTCACTGACCAACGCAGTGCAGTTCGGCTTGCGCGAAGCGCAGGCTAATGGCCAGAACTTTGAAATCATCGTGCCGCTCTATTCGCGTCTGATGGCCAAGGGTGCGGGTGCCAACGTGAAAGGCATCTTCGGCTCGACAAACTGGCACTGGTCGCTGCAAGACGAAGGATCCAAAGCATTCGTGCAGTCCTTCGGCACAAAATACGGCTTCCCGCCATCACAGGCAGCACACACGACATATGTGCAGACCCTGCTTTATGCAGATGCCGTGACCCGGGCCAATTCCTTCAACCCATGCGCAGTTGTCGAAGCACTCGAAGATTTCGAATTCGACGGGCTGGGCAATGGCAAGACGCTCTACCGTGGCGCGGATCACCAGTGCTTCAAGGACGTGCTGGTCGTGAAAGGGAAAGAGAACCCCGAAAACGAATTCGACCTTCTCGAAATCGTTGAGGTGACACCGGTTGAACAGGTGACATACGCACCTGATCACCCGCAATTTGCCGGTGGTGACCTGGGCACCTGTAACCCAGGCGCATAAGTAAATCCGGGCCACCGCCAAACGCGGTGGCCCGTCACAAATTCTCTCGACATCGTGCCACGCGCGCACCCGCCCTTGCGGGTGACGTGTCGGGCTATTTCACAAGATCAGAGGTCACCATGGACCAGATAATCCTGCAAATCCTGAACGGCTTGGACAAAGGCTCCGCCTATGCTCTCATCGCCCTTGGGCTGACGCTTATCTTCGGCACGCTCGGCGTGGTGAACTTCGCCCACGGCGCGCTTTTTATGATGGGGGCCTTTGTGGCCGTGACCGTCAGCAAGGTTCTGACGCTCAGCCACAAGGTGGTGGATGAGTCGCGGACAGACTTCCTGGGAAACCCGCTGCAGGTCGATGTCCCCTACCTCTATGACTGGTTTGGACAAAGTGCCGGTGACGCAATCATCGACTGGGCGGTGCCTATATCCATCATCGTTGCAATCCCGATCATGGTCGCCATCGGCTTCATCATGGAACGCGGGCTGATCAAGTATTTCTACAAACGACCGCATGCCGACCAGATCCTCGTGACCTTCGGGCTTGCGATCGTGATGCAGGAAATCATCAAGTATTTCTACGGCGCCAACCCGATCCCGACACCGGCACCCAGCGCCTTTACGGGCAGCTTTGATTTCGGCGTGGCATTTGGGTTTGACCCCAACGCGATCATCTACCCTTACTGGCGGTTGGTCTATTTCTTCTTCTCGATCTTTGTCATCGGGGCTGTCTTTGCCTTCCTGCAATTCACCACCTTCGGTATGGTCGTGCGGGCCGGTATGGCCGACCGCGAAACGGTGGGCCTGCTGGGAATCAATATCGACAAACGATTTACCGTGATGTTCGGGATTGCGGCCGCCGTGGCCGGACTTGCCGGGGTGATGTATGTGCCGATCAACCCGCCTAACTACCACATGGGGATGGACTTCCTTGTGCTTAGCTTTGTGGTGGTTGTTGTGGGCGGCATGGGGTCGCTGCCCGGCGCGGTCGCCGCAGGCTTCCTGCTCGGCATTCTGGAAAGCTTTGCCTCAATGTCGGCAGTGATCAACCTCCTGCCCGGAATCAATCAGATCATTATCTATCTCGTCGCGATCATCATTTTATTGACACGACCACGCGGCCTGATGGGGCGCAAAGGCGTGATGGAGGAATAAGCCATGCTCGGACTAGAAAAGAAAGACTTCCGGCTGTTGCTGATCGTCGTGGCGCTGACCATGCTGGCACCGTTCATCCTGAACCCCTTCCCTGAAGGATCAGACATGGCGCAATTCAACGCAGGCTACCCTGACCTGATGCAGCGCTTTGTGATCTTCGGCATTCTGGCGATCGGGTTCAACATTCTCTTTGGGCTCACAGGCTATCTGTCTTTTGGACACGCCGCATTTCTGGGGGTAGGGTCTTATGCCGCCGTCTGGATGTTCAAGCTGCTCAGCATGAATGTGATACCAGCCATCCTGCTCAGCGTCGTGATTGCGGGCGTCTTTGCCCTGATCATCGGATATGTATCGCTGCGGCGCTCCGGGATCTACTTCTCAATCCTGACATTGGCCTTCGCCCAAATGTCCTACGCGCTGGCTTATTCGGTTCTGACGCCACTCACCGGTGGCGAAACAGGCCTACAGCCAAAACCGGGCGATCCACGCATCCTCGACGGTGCCTTGGCACCAGGCGAAACAGCCACGCCGGGCTTCTTCGGCCTGTTTGACATGCGTGACAGTCTTGAACTGTCAGTTGGCAGCTGGGTCTTCACTTTCAATGCGGGTTATTACTTTGCCGCAGTCTTGATGATTGTCGCCTTCTACGTCTCGATCCGGATTTTCCGGTCGCCATTCGGGATGATGTTGCGGGCGATCAAATCAAACCAGACAAGGATGAGCTATACGGGGCTGAACGCCCGGCCCTACACGCTGGCGGCCTTTGTGATCTCTGGCATGTATGCAGGGCTAGCCGGTGGGCTTCTGGTCTCGATGGACCCGCAAGCCGGGGCGGAACGGATGTTCTGGACAGCCTCCGGTGAAATCGTCCTGATGACGATTCTGGGCGGGGCGGGCACGCTGATCGGGCCAGTTCTCGGGGCGGGTTTCATCAAGTATTTTGAAAACATCGTATCCAAGATCAACAAGACGACGCTGGAAGGCTGGTTTTACTGGTTGCCCGATGGGCTGGAAGATTTCGTGATCACGCTGATCTATCCTTTCGTCGGCAAAGGCTGGCACCTCACGCTGGGGCTCTTGTTCATGCTGGTCGTGATCTTCCTGCCCGGTGGGCTGGTTCAGGGCGGCCAGAAAATCGCCGCCGCCTTCAAACGCAAGAAACCCGATGACGCCAAACGCAGCGCCACCGAACCCGCCGAATAAGGAGACGGATGATGGGAATCCTTGAAGTCAAAGGCATCAATAAACGGTTCGGCGGGCTGCAAGCGCTCGGCGATGTGAACCTCAGCGTCACCGAAAACACAACGCACGCCATCATCGGCCCCAACGGGGCAGGCAAATCCACCCTGTTGAATGTGCTGGTGGGCAAGCTGATCCCCGATAGCGGATCAGTCATGTTTGACGGCCAGTCAGTGCTGGGGCGCAAGCCGCATGAAATTAACCAGATGGGGATCAGCCGGGTGTTCCAAACGCCTGAGATTTTCACCGATCTCAGCGTGTTGGAAAACGTCATGATCCCCTGCTTTGCCAAACGGGACGGCGCGTTCAGAATGCATGCTATCGAAAGCGTTTTCGCAGAAAAGGGCATCAGGGCGCAGGCCGAAGCGATCTTGGACGATGTGAACATGCTGGAAAAGCAGAACATGATCGCCTCCAGCCTGTCACGCGGCGACAAACGGCGGCTGGAAATGGCCATGTGTCTGGTACAGGATCCGCGCCTGCTCTTGCTGGATGAACCAACGGCAGGGATGGCACGGGCCGACACGGAAAACACGATCAACCTGCTCAAGGAAATCCGTGAAAAACGGGGGATCACCATGGCGATTATCGAACATGATATGAATGTCGTGTTTTCATTGGCAGAACGGATTACGGTTCTTGCCCAGGGCACACCACTGGTCGAAGACATACCCGATAACATCAAAGGCCACCCAAAAGTCCGCGAAGCCTATCTTGGCGAGGCGCAGGTCTAGGCCGCCAATTTTTGGCACAAAAATTGTCCCCAAACTTTCTGCGAAAGTTTGACACCCGGAGACGCAAATGAACGCACCATTCAACAAACACGCCAATAACGCCGCAACCCACCCTGCTTACCTCAGCATCTGGGAAATCGAGGCATATTACGGCGAAAGCTATATCGTCCAGAATATCAGCTTTAACATCCATGAAGGCGAAATTCTGGCCTTGCTCGGCCGCAACGGCGCGGGCAAGACATCCACCCTGCGCACCATCGCGCGGCTTGATGATCCCGAACTGCGACATGGTGAAATCTGGCTCGATCACAAACCACTGCACGAAATGAAAAGCTATGAGGCCGCAGGCGCCGGGATCGCGCTTGTCCCCGAAGATCGGCGGATCATCCCCGGGCTGACGGTCGAAGAGAACCTGCAACTGGCCCAGATCGCACCCCCAAAAGGCTGGTCGCTCGAACGGATATACGATCTTTTTCCGCGCCTCGGCGAACGGCGCAAACAAGAAGGCGTGACTTTGTCAGGTGGGGAACAGCAGATGTTGGCCATCGCAAGGGCATTGGCCCGCGACATCAAGGTGCTGCTGCTTGACGAACCTTACGAAGGGCTCGCACCCGTCATCGTGCAGGAAATTGCCAAAACCCTTGGCATCATCCGCGATCAGGGGATTACCACAGTGATCGTCGAACAAAACGCAATTGCCGCGCTCAAACTTGCGGACAGGGCAGTCATTCTGGACACCGGCACGGTTGTCTTTGACGGATCAGCCGCCGAAGTGCTCGAAAACGAGGAACTGCGCGCGCAGTATCTGGCGATCTGATAAGCACGGTTCGATTTAAATACGACGGAAATTGGAGGCTGACATTAAGCTTCTGGTAAGGTGACGCTGCGACCCTACCATTGACAGATTTTCGCTTTTCGGAGCTTTGCAATGGACACTACGCTCGCCCTCGCCCCAAAACCTGCAGTCGCTGCGCCAAGCTACGCGCCAGAGCAGCAGCCACCATCTGACAAGAAAGTCCCCATCGTGAAAGGGCTTGACGCCAGCGCGACCCTGCCTGCGGAAAAACCATTCGTGGCTCAGGTCGTCACAGCACGGCTGTCTGGGACAGCCTTCCCGGAAAATCCGGGTGAGATTGTGCCCGAAGAACGCACATTGCGGCCCTATGACACGCCAATGTTACCCAGCGACAAAGACACAGAGGAAGAAGCAATAGTTGAAGAGCGGGCAGCTACTGAGCCGGCGAAAAAAACAACAGCTGGCGATACTATTGATCGCGTAGATGAAAACGCAATGACTGACACAGCGCGAAATGAAACAGCGCCAGAACGACAGCAGGAAACTGCAAAACTGCCAGAAGAATCCGGCGACACCAAAATGTAGTCTTCTTTTTTCAATCCTCCCCCGCTTTCCACCTCCGCAGCCTTGCCCTATAAGCGAGCAGAATGCATGTGACGCTACGTCGTGCGTGCTGCAAAGACAGGCAACGGGGCCGAGGACAAATATGAGCAACAAAACCTCTCACGACAGCGATGTCAGTTTCATTCAGGCATTGGCTGAACTGCTGCGCGAAAACGATCTGACCGAATTGCAGGTCAAACGAGATTATGCCGAAAACGACAGCTTGAACGTTCGGGTCAGCCGACAGACGCAAGCCGCTGTTGTGCAGGCCAGCGTCCCTGCCCCCGCGGCACCTGCAGCCCCTGCACCATCAGCGCCCCCGCCCGCCGCACCAGCCGCTGAACAGGCCTCTGATCCAGCCTCACATCCAGGTGCAGTCACCTCACCCATGGTCGGCACCGTTTATCTTGCTCCCGAACCTGGTGCTGCTGCCTTTGTCAGCGTCGGGGCCAGCGTCAAGGAAGGCGACACATTGCTGATCATCGAAGCAATGAAAACCATGAACCACATCCCTGCACCAAAGGCAGGCACCGTCAAACGGATCATGGTCGAAGACGGCGGCGCCGTTGAATTTGGCGCACCCCTCGTGATCATCGAATAGGATCACCTCATGTTCGACAAAATCCTTATCGCGAACCGCGGCGAAATCGCATTGCGTGTCGTCCGGGCTTGCCGCGAAATGAGCGTCAAATCCGTTGCGGTCCATTCCACCGCAGATGCTGACGCCATGCATGTCCGTATGGCGGATGAGGCGATCTGCATCGGCCCGCCCTCCTCCACACAAAGCTACCTGTCATTCCCGGCCATCATCTCGGCCTGCGAAATCACCGGCGCGCAGGCCATTCACCCAGGATACGGGTTCCTGTCTGAAAACGCAGCTTTCGTGCAGGCGGTGCAGGATCACGACCTGACCTTCATCGGCCCAACGGCGGAACATATCCGGGTCATGGGCGACAAGATCACCGCCAAAGACACCATGAAAGACCTCGGCGTGCCCTGCGTCCCTGGCTCTGATGGCGGCGTGCCAACACTGGCGGACGCAAAGCGGGTCGGTGACGAAATCGGCTATCCGGTCATCATCAAGGCAACAGCCGGTGGCGGCGGGCGCGGCATGAAAGTCGCCAAGACCGCAGCCGACATGGAACAGGCGTTCCATTCCGCCCGGGCCGAGGGCAAGGCAGCCTTTGGCAATGACGAAGTCTATATCGAAAAATACCTAACCACGCCGCGCCACATCGAAATCCAGGTCTTTGGCGATGGCAAGGGGAACGCCGTCCATCTGGGCGAACGGGACTGTTCGCTGCAACGACGGCACCAAAAAGTGTTTGAAGAGGCACCGGGCCCCTGCATTACCCCAGAACTGCGCGCGCGGATCGGTAAGGTCTGTGCGGACGCTGTCGCCAAGATCAACTATATCGGCGCCGGCACAATCGAGTTCCTGTTTGAAAATGATGAATTCTACTTCATCGAAATGAATACGCGCCTGCAGGTCGAACACCCGGTGACCGAAGGCATCTTTGGCGTCGACTTGGTCCGCGAACAGCTGCGCGTCGCAGCTGGCGAACCTATGTCGTTCACCCAGGACGACCTTCAAATTAACGGCCACGCGATTGAGGTGCGGATCAACGCAGAAAAGCTTCCCAACTTCGCGCCCTGCCCCGGCACAATCACCCAGTACCACGCGCCCGGCGGGCTAGGCGTGCGGATGGACAGCGCGCTTTATGACGGCTACCGGATCCCCCCCTATTACGACAGCCTGATCGGCAAACTGATCGTACATGGGCGCGACAGGCCTGAGGCGTTGGCGCGACTGGCCCGTGCGCTTGGCGAATTGATCGTTGATGGCGTCGATACAACCATCCCATTGTTCCATGCATTGCTGGCCGAAGAAGCCGTGCAAACCGGCAACTACAACATCCATTGGCTGGAACATTGGCTGGAACAAAACCTCAGCTAATCCGATGCGGGATGACGATACGACCCTGACGGCAGACCTGCTTTTGCAGGCTTATCAGGTCGGCGTCTTCCCCATGTCCGAAGGGCGGAACGACCCGGATGTGTTCTGGGTTGATCCCAGAAGACGGGGTGTGATCCCTTTGGATGGTTTTCGGATATCGCGGAGCTTGGCCAAGACCATGCGGCGCGGCCACCTGACGGCCAGCGTGAATGCGGCTTTTGCGGAAACCGTTGCGGGTTGCGCAGATCGGGATGAAACTTGGATCAACGACACGATCTTCGATCTCTACCAATCTCTGTTCCACCGCAAACAGGCACATTCTGTTGAAATCTGGGAAGGATCGAACCTGGTCGGCGGGGTCTACGGTGTCAGTATCGGCAGCGCATTCTTTGGGGAAAGCATGTTCAGCCGGGTCACGGATGCATCCAAGATGGCACTGGCCTATCTGGTGGACAGATTGCAACTGGGCGGTTTCACTCTATTCGATACACAGTTTATTACGCCGCATCTGGCAAGCCTGGGCGCGATTGAAATCAGCCGGAACGCGTATCGCAAACAGCTGGCCATTGCTATCGCAGGAAACGCCTCATTCGAAATGCCAGGGGCAATGCCCTCACCTCAGGAGGTCATACAGCGCAACGGCCACACGTCATAGCGCGGATGATCCATCGCATTCAAAGCGGGTGAAGAGGCGAACATCCAGCCCGCAAAAACCGGCGCGTCCTGATCACGGTAGAACACGACGACTTCTGAATAGGCATCGCCAGACGGGTTTGCTGCCGGATAACGGCATTGGACCAGCGTGACTTCAAGAAACCCGATCACGCCGGTTTCGCCGGTATTCAAGGACATATCGATGACAGCGCCCGTCAGCTTATCCAACACACGCAATTCCCCGCCTGATGCCAGGGTTGCGTCACGGTCTTGCGCCGCCGCTACGGTCGTTAACAACGAAAAGACCAGTGCTAGGATAATGCGCATCATCACACCCTATTCAGGCGACCACGCCTCATAATCGGAACGCTCTGCCGGGGCAGCCTTGCGGATCGATCCGGCAGGCGCATAAGCAGCCGCCGTGCCGGTCAGGTTCTCCACATGCGGCTTTTCCCAATCCTTGCGTTTGGGGGCCACCTCACTGGGGGCTTCGTCCCAAGTGCGGTGCAGCCAGCCATGCCATTCCGGGCTGACGCGCGATGCCTCATTCTCACCGTTGTAAATCACCCAACGGCGGCTGTCGTCCGCGTTGCGATAAAACACATTGCCCTCGGCATCCTCACCAACTTTTTGACCATTACGGCTGGTCCATAGCTGCGTGCCAAAAGACTGGCCGTCCCACCAGGTGAAAATGCGTTTGATGTTGTGACCAAGGCCCATTGCGCGTCTCCGGTTGCGTTGCCCTTGTCATGCACCAACGGGCATCAAAGGTCCAGTAGGCTCAGCGCGGCAGTCGCGCGGTCACCTCAATCTCAATCTTCATTTCGGGGTTCTGCAAAGCCGCCGAAATCATCGTGGCGGCGGGCAACGCGCGGGCAAAAACAGCAGAGGTGACAGGCCAGCAAGCAGGCCAATCATCGGCATTCGGAACAATGTAGTTCACCCGCACCACATGATCGACACCACTGCCCGCGTCTTCCAATGCCTTTGCAATGGTCGACAGCGCATTGCGGCACTGATCCACAATACTGTCCGGCATGGTCATGTTTGCATAGTCATACCCGGTGGTGCCCGCAACAAACACCCAACCATCGGCAACAACCGCGCGGCTGTAACCGATCTGCTTTTCAAACGGGGACCCGGTAGTGATATGGCGGACGGCCATGACCTAGCTGGCCGTCGCAGGCTCTTTCTTGTTGCCCTTGTCATGGATCATCAGCGGAGCCACTTCAGATGTCACCGCCTCTTCGTTCACCACAACCTCGGTCACGGTGTCCATACCGGGCAGATCGAACATCGTGTTCAACAGGATGTCTTCCATGATGGACCGCAATCCACGGGCACCGGTCTTGCGCTCAATCGCACGTTTGGCAATGGCGCTCAGCGCGTCTTCGGTGAATGTCAGCTTGGTATCTTCCAGCTCAAACAAACGCTGATACTGTTTGACCAGCGCATTCTTGGGTGCGGTCAGAATGGTGATCAATGCATCCTCATCCAGATCGGTCAAGGTCGCGATCACCGGCAAACGGCCGACAAATTCCGGGATCAACCCGTATTTCAGCAGGTCCTCTGGCTCCAGATCCTGGAACACTTCGCCAATGCCACGGTCATCATTGTCCTTCACATCGGCACCAAAGCCCATGCCGGACCCTTTGCCGCGCTGGCCGATAATCTTGTCGAGACCCGCAAACGCACCGCCACAAATGAACAGAATATTCGTTGTATCCACCTGAAGGAATTCCTGCTGCGGATGCTTGCGACCACCTTGCGGCGGAACAGAAGCCACAGTCCCTTCCATGATCTTCAACAGCGCCTGCTGTACCCCCTCGCCCGACACGTCGCGGGTGATCGATGGGTTGTCAGACTTGCGGGTAATCTTGTCGACCTCGTCAATATAAACGATGCCGCGCTGCGCACGTTCCACATTGTATTCAGAGGCCTGCAAAAGCTTCAGAATGATGTTTTCAACATCCTCACCCACATAGCCGGCCTCAGTCAGGGTGGTGGCGTCAGCCATTGTAAAAGGAACGTCCAGAATACGTGCAAGTGTCTGGGCCAACAGGGTTTTACCGCAACCGGTCGGACCAATCAGCATGATGTTGGATTTTGCCAACTCAATATCGGATTTATCGGCGTGGTTCAGACGCTTGTAATGGTTATGCACGGCAACCGACAGCACGCGCTTGGCGTGCATCTGGCCGATGACATAATCATCAAGCACCTGACAAATCTCGGTTGGGGTCGGCACACCATCGCCAGCCTTCAGGCCAGCGGATTTGGTTTCCTCGCGAATGATATCCATGCACAACTCAACGCATTCATCACAGATGAAGACGGTCGGGCCTGCAATCAGCTTGCGCACCTCGTGTTGGCTCTTGCCACAAAAACTGCAGTAAAGCGTATTTTTGCTGTCGCCGCCGGATGTATTCGCCATCTTTAACCTCTTGGCCAATTGGCCGCTCAAACAATATTCAGGCAGCCCCCGCCACAACTCTAGGACAGCCCGCCAAGGTCCACAATGTCAAAATGACCATGCGCACGGTCACGTTAACAAAGTGTTGCGGCACCGGTCTGAGCAAGGGAAGATTAACCAAATCCTAACTCAAACCGGCGGGGTCAAAGCGTTAGTCTTCGGACTTCTCGCGGTTCTCGACGATCTCGTCGATCAGACCCCAATCCTTGGCCTCTTCCGGGGACATGAAATTGTCACGCTCCAGCGCCGCTTCGACTTTTTTCAGGGTCTGGCCAGTATGTTTGACGTAAATCTCATTCAGGCGATCCTTCAACTTCTGGGTCTCCTGAGCGTGGATCATGATGTCAGTGGCCTGGCCCTGGTAGCCGCCGGACGGCTGGTGAACCATGATACGGGAATTGGGCAACGAAAACCGCATACCCGAATGACCTGCGGTCAACAAAAGCGATCCCATCGATGCGGCCTGACCGACCACAAGGGTGGACACTTTGGGGCGGATATATTGCATCGTGTCATAGATCGACAGGCCCGAGGTAACAACGCCACCGGGGCTGTTGATATACATGCTGATTTCCTTCTTGGGGTTCTCAGCCTCAAGGTGCAGCAACTGGGCGACAACCAACTGGCTCATCCCATCATGGACAGGGCCATTAAGGAAAATGATCCGCTCTTTCAAAAGACGGGAAAAAATATCATAGGCGCGTTCGCCCCGGGCAGTTTGTTCAACCACCATAGGGACAAGGTTCATATAGGTCTCGACCGGGTCTTGCATATTATCTGCCTCATATTTGGACGATCTTCGTCCTACTTCTAAATTCCTGACAGAGTCTTAGTGGCCGGTGTCAGGGGCTTCAAGGGTCGCAGGTCATGATTGACAAATGGTAAGCGATGACTTACGGTAAGTCATGGACCACAAAGATGCAATAGCCGCAACCATGACCGCGCTGGCCGACCCGACACGCCGGGATATCATCGACCGGTTACGCGGTGGGCCGCTGCCCGTTGGGGCCATCGCGAAAACCATGCCAGTCAGCCGCCCCGCAGTCAGCCAACACCTGCGCGTGTTGTCAGATGCCGGGCTGTTATCGGTGACACCATCAGGCAATCGACGGCTTTATGCCATTGCGCCTGATGGGGTGGACGCGTTGCGGCAATATCTTGACGGGTTGTGGGATGACGCGCTTGCGGCATTTGCGCGCGCCGCCCAGGAACAAGCCAAAGGAAAACAGGATGAATGACCCTATCAACAAAACCATCTCCGTGCCATTGACCCCGGCAGAGGCATTTGCGCTCTTTACCGATGGGATCGACAAATGGTGGCCGGGCGCCAGCCATTCAGTGTCTGCAGCCAAAAACAGATCACCCCGTAAAGTCGGGTTCGACACCCATAAAGGCGGCAAAATCAGCGAGATTACCGATGAGGGCGAGACAGAAATCTGGGGTACGATCCTGGCCTATGATCCGGGCAAATACCTCGCCTTCACATGGCATCCCGGCAAGTCAGAGGATGAAGCAACGGTTGTGACAGTCAGCTTCAAAGCGACAGAGGCAGGGACGCGCTGTGACCTATGCCATGGCGGCTTTGATATTCTGGGCGATCTGGCAGACGCGGTCAGCACCAGCTACCTGCACGGGTGGGACATTGTACTGGGTTGTTTTGCCACGACAGCTAAAACGCCGGTTCACGCCTGAATGATCCGGTAAGATGGGTTTAAACCCATCTTACGTCGTTGAAACCCCGCGCCACTGCGTTAGCTCAAGCGCATGTTTGACCCGACCTACACCGCCGCCCTGCAACGCCTGCACGATTTCGCACCCAAGGCCGGTCGCGACTACGCCAGCAAACGCAACTATGATGACCTCGCGGGCGTTTCGACCCTGTCGCCCTATATCCGGCACCGGATCATCACCGAAGAGCAGGTGCTGCGCACCACGCGCGCCCGGCACAGCCCACAAGCGGCCGAGAAATTCATACAAGAGGTCTATTGGCGCAGCTACTGGAAAGGCTGGCTGGAACTGCGGCCGTCCGTTTGGACTGCCTACAAGACGGATTTGCAATCAGCGTTGAACCGGGTCCAAACCGAAAGCGGCCTGCGGCAGGAATGGGAAGCCGCCTGCAAAGGCCAAACCGGGATCGACTGTTTTGACCACTGGGCGCAGGAACTGATCGAAACCGGCTATCTGCACAATCACGCGCGGATGTGGTTCGCCTCGATCTGGATTTTCACGCTCCGGCTGCCCTGGACGCTCGGCGCGGATTTTTTCCTACGGCAGCTCATTGACGGCGATCCGGCGTCCAACACGCTGTCATGGCGCTGGGTCGGGGGGCTGCAAACCATCGGCAAAACCTACCTCGCCCGCCCCGACAATATTGCCAGATACACGGACGGGCGTTTCCACCCGCAAGGCCTGGCCACGCATGCCGCACCGCTTGACGGGATGCCGCATCCAGCGCCCGGACCTGTGCCCATCAGCGCTCCCATCGACACATCGCTGCGCGCAGGGCTTTTGATCAGCGAAGAGGACATGTCGCCCGGCTGGTTGTTTGATCAGATCAACCCAATTGCGACGGCGACGATCCAAACAACCGATCACCGCAGCCCACTGGCAACGGCCGCCAATGTCACCACATTTGTCAAACAGGCCCTCGCCGAATGTACGACACGGTTTGGCAACAAATGCGGGCCGATCAGCAGTGTGACGCCCAAGACGATCAGCACATGGGCCGCAGAAAACAACATCCAACAAATTGTGACATCCTACACGCCTACCGGGCCAACCCGCGACGCGCTCAAAGGCACGCAACTCGCGCAGATCATCAGACCTTATGACGGTGCTGCATGGCCACACGCCACGCACGGGTTCTTTCGGTTCAAGGACAAAATCCCCGGGCTGATCAATCAGCTCAACAATCGCCACGGCAGCGACCGGGCGCAAAATGAACAGAAACAACCCATCTGATCATAGCGGCCTGCACGGTCGTCGGTGATATCCCGACAACAGCGCGCCACAGTCACAGGCCGCACACCATCCGCACGGGACTTGACATCGTCCGGTAAGCAATAGGCAAAAGGGCGGCAGAACAAATGCACAAGAACGGATCATCGCAACCGCCTACGCCGTAACCTCGTTTAAGCGGGTCCGTTTTATCCTCCGCTCCCCTGGTCCACAGATATGGTGAACACATATGACGAAGTGACAGTCAGACCGGGATATCACCCATCGCCAACCAGTCATCAAGTATTTGCTTCAGCGCGCCCCAATCGGTGTATTCCTTATCTTCATGCGGATCGACGGATTGTTTCTTCTGGGCAGCAATCCAACGCATCGCCCAAGACTTGAAAAAGTCATATTCCGAGAAGCGGAACGCACCAGCTACATGCATCACCGTTGCGGGTGACCAGCCGGTTTTCGCCGCAAACCGGTCAACACAGCCCTGCAACCCCTTCCAATCATCCGGGTCGTCCCCTGCTGCGGCAAGAGAAACCGACATAAACGCAGCTTTCATCCCCGCCAGCGCATCACGCTGGCGGATCGCCAGATTGCGCAGTACTTTCTGATATTGGCCGGCATGCACCGACCCGGCCAGTAAGACAGCATCAAACCGGTCAAACGCAATCTCCTTGGCATCACTGGCATGGGCCAATTCAACAGAATGGCCGGTATCAATCAGATGATCGGCGCAAAATCTTGCGATCTTGCGGGTCTGCCCTTCGGTCGACGCATAAGCGATCAGTATTTTCATGACGGGATCCCCCTTTGGTGTTCGGGGGCAAGTCTCGCAGATGATGCCGTGTAATGCCTTGATCTGTATCAGTCGTTAACATGGCATACGGGGGTTTAATCGCGGCGTACCGCGCGCAAGGGTCCGACAAAAGGCCGACGTTTCGCCGACGCGCTGCCGACCGGGCAAATCTCCCTGAAACAGCAGTGTTTACGTTTGATTCGTGGAATGCGGCGCGCCCTAGCCCGTCTTGCGCAAACCACCGGCCGCCCAGTCACGACAGGCCGCACCAAAGGCCTCAAACAGCGGGCGGGACACCGGATCAGCATTGGCATTCCACTCCGGATGCCACTGCACAGACAAAGTAAAACCGGGCGCGTCAGCCACGTAAATCGCCTCCGGCGTGCCATCATCAGCATAGCCGTCAACCACAATACGCGGACCCGGGGCCTTGATGCCCTGACCATGCAATGTGTTGGTCAAAACGGTCTGCGCGCCCAGCAACCGATGAAACGGACCATCGGCGGAAAACGTGACCTCATGGCGCAGCTCAAACTTCTCGGCCAGGCTGCCATCGGGGGGCATACGATGGTTATCACGGCCCGGCAAATCACGGATTTCAGGGTATAAGGTACCACCCATTGCCACGTTAACCTCTTGAAAACCGCGGCAGATTCCAAATATCGGCTGCCCCGCCGCGACACAAGCACGGATCAATGGCAGGGCGATGCCATCACGATTCCGATCAAAATCGCCATGGGCCTCGGTCGGGGTCTCGCCATATTCCTCGGGGTGGACATTGGGGCGCCCGCCAGTGAACAGAAAACCATCACAAACCGACATCAGTTCTGCCGGCGTGACCACAGCCGGGTCGGAAGGGATAATCATCGGGATCGCCTGGGACACATCGGCAATCGCATGTGTGTTCATATGGCCTACCGCATGGACCGGATATTCATCATTGATCAGATTGCTGTTGCCGATAATGCCAATGACCGGACGATCCATATTACATCCCTTCAGATTTCAACCTTAGTAACCCGTCATGCAGGATCGTGAAAGGCAACAATTCCGCAGACCCGCGCGCACAGTTTTGCACAGCGCGATATCATATTCACTAACGGGTCAGATTTATGCTTCTCCAGACAGCCCTGCGGCTTCGATACCGGCCATCGCAGCAATCACATCATTGTCAGACGTATCTCCGGTCACACCCACGGCACCAATGACATTGCCGCGCTTGTCGCGGACAAGAACGCCACCAGGGACAGGCACAACCTGCCCACCATAAACGCCGTTCACCGCGGCCATGAAATAGGCCTGCTGTTCAGCCCGCGCCATCTGTGCTGTACCAGCCATCCCCAGCATGACAGAGCCATAGGCCTTGCCATGCGCGATCCCGAACCGGCCCGGCGCGGCGCCGTCAGCACGCTCAAACGCCTTGACGTGACCACCGGCATCCAGAACCACAACCGATAGTGGTTTCAGGCCAATCTCGGCCCCTTTGGCCATCGCCTTGCGAATGATCGTCCGGGCCTTATTCGTTGAAATTTCTGCCATTTTTTGTCTCCCGTAAGATGGGTTTCAACCCATCACCCTTCAAGAATTCCGTTGTGCCTTCAACGCCAACCGACGCTGATGCAGTACGGGCTCGGTGTAACCGGACGGTTGCATGCGCCCTTTGAACACCAGATCGCAGGCCGCTTGGAATGCGATCCCGTCAAAATTCGGTGCCATCGGGCGATAGGCCGGATCATTGGCATTCTGCTGGTCAACAACAGCCGCCATCTTATGCATTGCATCCATGACCTGTGCCTCGGAAACAACCTCGTGATGCAACCAATTGGCCAAGGCCTGGCTAGAGATACGGCAGGTCGCACGATCCTCCATCAGTCCCACATCATTGATGTCAGGCACCTTCGAACAGCCAACACCCTGATCAATCCAGCGCACGACATAGCCCAGGATACCTTGCGCGTTATTCTCGATCTCCTTGCGTTTTTGCGCGTCGGTCCAGCGCTGATACTGGGCCAGCGGGATATCCAGAATGGACGACACATAGGCACGACGCCCGCCCTTGCGCAGCTTGTCCTGCACCGCCATCACATCAACCTTATGATAATGCAGTGCGTGTAGCGTGGCTGCTGTGGGGCTGGGCACCCAGGCGCAGTTTGCGCCTGATTGCGGATGGCCTATCTTTTGTTCCAGCATGGCAGCCATCATGTCGGGCATCGCCCACATACCCTTGCCGATCTGGGCCTTGCCGGAAAATCCGCATTCCAGCCCGATATCGACATTCTGATCTTCATAGGCACCAATCCATTGTTTACGCTTGATAAAATCTTTACGGCTGAACGGTCCTGCCTCCATTGAGGTATGGATTTCATCACCGGTCCGATCCAGAAAACCGGTATTGATGAAGGCGACGCGATCCTTCGCGGCACGAATACAGGCCTTAAGGTTCACTGTCGTCCGGCGCTCCTCATCCATGATACCGATCTTGACGGTGTGGCGTGGCAGCCCCAGCGCATCCTCAACCATGGCAAAGATGTCATTGGTGAATGCCACTTCCTCTGGCCCGTGCATCTTGGGCTTGACCACGTAGACCGCGCCATAGGCCGAATTGCCGCCTTCGCGTTTCAGGTCATGCATGGCGATTAGCACTGTGAACATGGCGTCCATCAGCCCTTCGAAAACCTCTTCGCCATCAGCATCCAGAATGGCCGGGTTGGTCATCAGGTGACCGACATTGCGGACCCACAGCAAGGCGCGGCCCTTCAATGTCAACGGGTTACCATCGGGGGCGACATAGGTCAGATCATCCGACAAACGGCGGGTCTGGGTTTGACCGCCCTTCTGGAACTCAGACGTCAGATCACCGCGCATCAGGCCCAACCAGTTGCGATAGGCCAACACCTTGTCTTCAGCATCCACGCAGGCAACGCTGTCTTCACAATCCATAATTGCTGTCACGGCACTTTCCAGACGCACATCAGCCAAAAGCGCCTGATCACGGCTGCCAATCGGATGGGCGCGGTCAAAAACGAGTTCGACATGCAAACCGTTATTCACCAACAGGATGCTGTCCGGCGCCTTGGGATTGCCGCGATAGCCCGCAAATTTTTCTGGCTGGCGCAAGGGGCTATCATCGATCAGCAGCGCGCCATCATGCACGTAATAACGGGACACATCGGCATGGCTGCTGCCCTCGATTGGGAAAGCCTCATCCAGAAAGACCCGCGACCGGGCAACAACCCGGGCACCATGGCCGCGATCATATGGCCCTTTGGGCGGCTGCACGCCCATGGCATCGGTGCCATAGAACGCATCATAGAGACTGCCCCATCGGGCATTGGCGGCATTCAGGGCAAAACGGGCATTGGTGATCGGCACGACCAGCTGCGGTCCGGGTACGGTCGCGATCTCTGGGTCAACATTTGTGGTTGTAATCTCAAACGCCTCTCCCTCTTCCACCAGATACTCGATCTCGTGCAGGAAAGCCTCGTATTCGGTGCGGTCATGCGTGGTCCCGCGCCGTTTGACATGCCACTCATCAATACGGGCCTGCAGGTCCTCGCGGGTTTGCAGCAACGCGCGATTGCGCGGTGTCATCTTTTCCACAAGCTCCGCAAAGCCTGACCAAAAATAATCCGGCGATATCCCGGTGCCGGGTAACGCATGGTTATCAACGAAACTGGCCAGTTCGGCTGCCACCATAATCCCGTTCTTTTCGATGCGATCGGTCATGATACTTTCCCTCATCAATATGCATACAGCGGCACACCGGCCCCGGTTCCAGCAGAGAGGTAGAGCAGAAGTTTCCGATAGGCAACAAATGGGGTCTGATTCATTTAGCGCGCTGGTCGCGACACCGGTTCGAACAATAGCGGACCTGATCCCAAACCTTTTCCCATTTCTTGCGCCACGCAAATGGTCGGCCACAGCTCGCACAGATTTTCCGGGGCAGATCGGATTTCCGGCGCATCTTGGGCATAGCCATCTAGGTATCGCGACGGCAAAATTTTTCAAAAAATTTTGAACCAAAATCTGTTTCAGATTTTGCGCACCCTATCCGGATCATGGTGGTACAATCCTGACTCTCCGCCTAGGCTAATCGTAGGCCAAAAAAGGATCGCATAATGAAAGACGCCACGCCCCAGACGATCTATTTGAAGGACTACACACCACCTGCCTATCTGGTTGAGGATGTGCATCTCGCCTTCAAGCTTGACGCAAAGGCAACCCGCGTCCTGTCGCGCATCCGGTTCAAGCCCAATCCACAGGTGCAATCGCAGGATTTTTTCTTACATGGCGAGGGGCTTAAGCTGATCTCGGCCCGTATCGACGGGACGACGATCAACCCGACGCTCACACCAGCAGGCCTGACCTGCGCAGTGCCAGATGCGCCTTTCACCTTTGAAGCAGAGGTCGTGATTGATCCAGCAGCAAATACATCGCTCGAAGGGCTTTATATGTCCAAGGGCATGTATTGCACCCAATGCGAGGCCGAAGGGTTTCGCAGGATCACCTATTACCCCGACCGGCCCGACGTGATGGCCACATTCACCGTACGGATCGAAAGTGACCTGCCGGTGCTGTTGTCCAATGGCAATCCGACCGACCGGGGCGATGGCTGGGCGGAATGGCATGACCCATGGCCAAAACCGGCCTATTTGTTTGCCCTTGTTGCAGGCGATCTTGTAAATCACCCCGGCCAATTCACCACAAAATCCGGCAGGTGCGTTGAACTGAACATCTGGGTGCGCCCCACGGACATAGATAAATGTGCATTCGGGATGGATGCGTTGAAAAAGGCCATGACATGGGACGAAGACGTCTATGGCCGCGCATATGATCTGGACGTTTTCAACATTGTCGCTGTTGATGATTTCAATGCTGGCGCAATGGAAAACAAGGGGCTAAACATCTTCAATGCCTCCGCCGTACTCGCTTCGCCCGAAACCGCCACGGACGCCAATTTCGAACAGATCGAGGCGATTATCGCACATGAATATTTTCATAACTGGACGGGCAACCGGATCACCTGCAGGGACTGGTTTCAACTGTGCCTCAAGGAAGGTCTGACCGTATTTCGCGACCAGCAATTCACAGCCGATATGCGCAGCCCTGCTGTCAAACGGATCGATGATGCGGTCGTGCTGCGTGCCCATCAATTCCGCGAAGATAGCGGGCCACTGGCGCACCCGGTGAGGCCCGCGAGCTTTGTTGAGATCAATAACTTCTACACCGTGACCGTCTACGAAAAAGGGGCAGAGCTGATTGGCATGCTCAAGACGCTGGTGGGCGATGCGGACTACTACAAGGCGCTGGATCTATACTTTGAACGGCATGACGGCGACGCCGCCACGATTGAGGATTGGCTAAAGGTCTTTGAAGATGCGACTGGCCGCGATCTGACCCAGTTCGCCCTTTGGTATAGTCAAGCTGGCGTGCCAGAGGTGACGATCACGGATGACTTCACCGATGGCATCTATAGCCTGCATCTTAAACAGCATACACCGCCAACACCCGGACAGGTCGACAAGGCACCGCTGGTCATTCCGATTGCCGTTGGGTTGCTGAATGATGACGGGTCAGAGGTCCACGCCACCGAAGTGCTGGAATTGACAAAAACAGAACAAAGTTTTCAATTCAAGGGGTTACCCAGCAAACCGATCCCATCGATCCTGCGCAATTTTTCTGCCCCTGTGATTTTGCGGCGCGAACAGGAAAATGCCGAAAGGGCGTTCCTGCTGGCCCATGATACGGATCCATTTAACCGTTGGGATGCCGGGCGCGCGTTGGCGCAGGATGTGCTCAAACGCATGGTGCGCGATGAGGCGACACCCGACAGCGCTTATCTGGATGGGCTGGCTGCCGTGTTGCGCGATGACAGCCTTGATCCGGCGTTCCGGGCACTTGTGCTTGCCCTGCCATCCGAAGATGACACCGCGCAAACCCTGGTCGAGGCGGGTACAACACCCGACCCCACTGCAATCTATCACGCGCATGAGGCCCTGCGCCTGCAAACCGCGCAACATCTGCAAGATATGCTGCCCCGGCTTTATGCCAGCATGGCTGTCACAGGGTCCTACACACCCGATGCCGGCCCCGCTGGCAAGCGGGCCTTGGGCAATGCAGCGCTGTCGCTGATCACAAAACTGGACGGGGGCAAACAGGCGGTACAGCAATATGCCGCAGCAGATAACATGACCCTGCAACAGGCCGCTCTGACGGCGCTGTTGCGGATAGGCAAAGGCGAGGATGAGCTTGCTGCATTCGCCAAGCAGTGGAGCCATGATGGGCTTGTCATGGATAAGTGGTTCGGCATGCAGGTGGCCTGCGCCGCACCCGAGAAAGCGGCGGGCACAGCCCAGCACCTGACGCAACATCCTGATTTTGTAACGCAAAACCCCAACCGCGTGCGGGCTGTCTTTGGCAGTCTGGCGCGGCATGCGGCAGGTTTTCATCATCCCAGCGGTGCGGCATATGATCTGATGACCGACTGGCTGATCACGCTGGATGGGGTCAATCCGCAGATTGCAGCCGGGCTTAGTAAAGCGTTCCAGACCTGGACACGCTATGATGCTGACAGGCAGGAAAAAATGCGAACCAGCTTGCAGCGGATCGCACAAAAGCCGGACCTGTCCAATGATCTGAATGAAATGGTCGCGCGCATGCTCGGCTGATGGTCGCCGACGCGCATCGCGATTTGGCGCAGCACTTTGCCAGTCCCGGGTTTTCACACGGTGTGTCGTGGAACCGTTACGCTGACATGCGCAAGAATGCGGCATGGAACATCGCATTGACCCGTTGATCGCCGAACGTGCGCCCTGGCTTTATGATGATCGCCCCGGTGCGCGGCTTGCCCGGCGTCACCTGCATAAACTGCTGGGCTATGATGCCACCTTGTGTATCACAAAAACGCTTAAAAATCAACCGGCTGACCGCATCATGGGTGCGATGGCATCCCTTCTGGCGAAATCTGTTGAGGCCCGCGGGCTGACCCATATACCGGCTCATGGTCCCGCCATTATCGTGGCCAATCACCCCACTGGAATTGCAGATGGAATCATCCTGCATCACCTGATTGCCGGTGGGCGACCCGATGCCTATTTCTTTGCCAACCGCGATATACTGCGGGTGTTTCCGCAGATGGATTGCATGATTGCCCCCGTTGAGTGGCGCAAGGAGCGGCGCAGCCATGCCAAAACCCGTGACACGTTGCGATTTGTGCATGATGCAACGGCTGCTGGCAGGCTCGGCGTGATTTTCCCCTCTGGCCGTCTGGCAAAACGGCGCGGTTTGCGCCTGTTTGAAAGGCCGTGGATGCCATCAGCGGCGATGTTGGCGCGCAAATTCGACTTGCCGGTGGTGCCGGTGAACATTCAGGCGCGCAATTCTGTGTTGTTCTATCTGTTTGATCTGCTGCACCCGACTCTGCGCGATATCACCTTGTTTCATGAGACGCTCAACAAGGCCAAACAGCCATACCGCGTCACCGTGGGCGAACCAATCTCCGCTGCTGCGCTTCCGCGTAATTCCGAAGACGGGATCGCAATGCTGCGCAAGGCGACGCTCGCCTTGGGCGGCAAGGACGCCCCTTCCGTTAATCTGGTTGCGGCGTCGCGGTCATGGTTGAGATCGCCACAGGCTGACTAGGCCGCGCAATGGGCCGGATATTGTCGATGGGCGTGCAATAGCTTTGCACGCGGGTCCATGCAGACATCTCGGATATCTTGCGTCTGTTCGACATCGGACCCCAATCTGCTGCCACCCCACGCCAACGCCCGTCATAGACAGCGACGGCATTATCCCGCGTGACGGTCACAGCCATGATCCGGGCAGCACAGCTGAGGTTCTCTGCCGGGTCTTTCAGTGCCTCGCCAGTGCGGGCGCGGCATCCGTAACGCCTTGCCGTATCGGGATATATTTGTAAAAGCCCGTACCATAGATTGGGCCCACCCACAGCGCGCGGGTCATAGGTGCTTTCGTGTTTTGACAGGGCCGACATCATGCCAACCCAAAAAGCGCGACGCATTTCAGGCCCATGATCGGCATAAGCCGGACACCATGCGTCGATATCGCGCGGCACATTTTCCAACAGCGCCCCGGCATGATCCGAAATCGCCGACATCGCAGCACGGGTCCATATCCGCCCGCCATCTTTGAAATCCCAACGCGCACGTGGCTGAAACCGGCTGCGCGCAACGGGTCGCACATCGGGTTTGCCGGTTTCCACCTGCACCGGATAGCGCAACATATGCGGCGGACGTGGCTGCGGTGCGACAGAGGCGAGACGCGCATGCAGCGCATCCTGACGCGATATGGGACGGTCCTGTTGCGGGTTGGCAGCGACATGCGTTGTTAGCGCGACCGCCGCCATCGCCCCCACGATGGTTCTGATCCAGTTCATGACGCCAATCTGCACCGCAGGACCAAACCCAACAAGTGTTGTTTCTTGCATCGGCGGAACCATGACGGCCCATGCTGACTTGAAGCCGTTCCCGCCTTCTCTTAGACAGCCGTTGAAAGACAAAGGAAGTGCCCCATGCTTGACCTGACATATGACACCCCTGCCCCCAAAGTGATTGCGGGCGCGCAACATGACTGGGAACTTGTGATCGGACTGGAAGTTCACGCCCAGGTCGCCACACAGGCCAAGCTGTTTTCGGGCGCATCGACCCAGTTTGGTGCCGAACCCAACAGCAACGTGGCCTTTGTTGACGCGGGCATGCCCGGCATGTTGCCCGTCATTAATGAAGGATGTGTTGAACTTGCAGTCCGCACCGGTTTGGGCCTGAAAGCGCAGATCAATCTGACCTCTGCCTTCGATCGCAAGAACTATTTTTATCCAGACCTTCCGCAGGGTTACCAGATTTCGCAGCTGTATCATCCCATCGTCGGCGAAGGCGAAGTGCTGGTCGAAATGGGCAACGGCACGGCCCGCAATGTGCGGATTGAACGCATTCATCTGGAACAGGATGCCGGTAAATCAATTCACGATATGGACCCAAACATGTCATTCGTGGACCTGAACCGCACTGGTGTCGCGCTGATGGAAATCGTCAGCCGCCCCGATATTCGCGGCCCCGAAGAGGCCGCCGCCTATGTTGGCAAGCTGCGCCAGATCCTGCGTTACCTGGGCACCTGCGATGGGAACATGCAAAACGGCAATCTGCGGGCCGACGTGAACGTATCGATCTGCAAACCCGGCGCATACGAGAAGTATCAGGAAACGCAGGATTTTTCCTATCTGGGTACGCGGTGCGAGATCAAGAACATGAACTCCATGCGCTTCATCCAGATGGCGATTGACGTCGAGGCCCGCCGCCAGATTGCGTTGGTTGAAGACGGCCAAGAGGTGGTGCAGGAAACACGCCTTTATGATCCGGACAAGAATGAAACCAGGTCGATGCGGTCCAAGGAAGAAGCACATGATTACCGCTATTTCCCTGATCCTGATCTGCTGCCACTAGAGATTGAACAGGCTTGGGTTGACGATATCGCAGCCGCTTTACCGGAACTGCCGGATGCCAAAAAGGCGCGTTTTATCAGCGACTTCGGACTATCCGACTATGACGCTTCGGTCCTGACCGTCGAGGCTGAGAATGCCGCGTTCTTTGAAAAGGTTGCCGATGGTCGTGACGGGAAACTGGCAGCAAACTGGGTGATCAACGAACTGTTTGGTCGCCTCAAAAAGGACGACAAGGAAATTGGCGAAAGCCCGATTTCAGCGGACCGTCTGGGGCAGATCGTCGGATTGATCAAGTCAGGTGACATCAACGGTAAGATCGCAAAGGAAGTATTTGAAATCGCATATAGTTCTGACCGCGAGCCAACTGAAATTGTCGAAGCAGAAGGCATGAAACAGGTCACCGATACCGGCGCGATCGAGGCCGCAGTGGACGAAATTATTGCAGCCAACCCAGCCCAGGTCGAAAAGGCCAAACAGAACCCCAAACTGGCGGGCTGGTTTGTCGGTCAGGTGATGAAAGCCACTGGCGGTAAGGCCAATCCAGCGGCGGTCAATCGGTTGGTTACGACGAAGCTGGGCCTTTAGAAAAACCCTTGTCGGCAAAGCGTCGGCGCAGCGTCGGCAAAACGTCGGGCATAAGTGTTAACGCTGTCTGAACCCGAATCCTTGGATTCGAGGGCGCGCTTTGCTATATCTGCCCGGTGGAAAAAGGGGTGACGTGATGTCATACGAATACAAAGTCGTGCCAGCGCCGACGCGCGGGTTGAAAGCCAAAGGTGTCAAAACCGCTGAAGATCGGTTTGCCAATGCCTTGGAAACGGCGATGAATGATCAGGCCGCCGATGGCTGGGAATATCAGCGCACAGACACCCTGCCTTGTGAACAGCGCGAAGGGCTGATGAGCAAGACAACCGTTTACCAGAATATGCTGGTGTTTCGGCGTGCCTTGCCAAAGGCGCAGACTGCCGCCGCCCCCATCGCCGCGGAAAAGCCTGTCCCCGCCCCGGCCAACCCGCCGGTGACCAAGCCGGAACCGGCGTTGTCAGCTGAACCTGACCAGCCCAAGCGCCGGACGGGGCAGCAAGTCACGCGCCCTTTGGCCGCCCCTGAACGGTTGACGCCGGAGTTGAAGGAAGAGCTGCTAAGGGCTGACCGGGTCAATACGCCCGACAAAAAGCCGGATGTCGCGGCCGAATAACTACTGAATATCGATAGCCAAGGCGTGGATGCGCCCGATAATGTCCTTGCCAATGGCGGAATGGATCGCGCGGTGTCGTGCGATCCGCGACAAATCGTCCAACTGCGGTGCTGCGATCACGACACGCCAATGGCTTTCGCCGGACCCGTCATCGCCTGCGTGCCCATGATGCAAGGCACTTTCGTTGATCACGTCCAAATGTGTCGGTGACAGTGCGCGCAGGTTTTCGCGAATTTCGGCCTCTAAAGTCATTATTTTGCTCCTGCCCTCTTCAATCTCTCGCCCAGAGGTTTAAAGTGTGTTGCTCGTGACGGAAAGAGAAGACGCGCAATGAAGAAAGATGACCCATTTGGTTTCGACATGTCCGTGTCGAGTTCGAAGAAAAAGAACCCGCGTGGACGGCGTGGCATGTCAGGCGCGTCCGAGACATCGACCCGCGTTTGCGACCATGAAGGCTGTCAGGAATCGGGCAAATACCGCGCGCCCAAATCCCCCGATATTCTGGATGACTTTTTCTGGTTCTGTCAGGAACATGTGCGCGAATATAACCTGAAATGGAACTTTTTCGACAGCACATCCGAGGCTGAACTGGCCGCGCAGATGGATCAGGATCGCGTCTGGGAACGCCCCACCAAACCGTTCAAACGGACCGTGGAAGAACGCGCATGGGCCCGGTTGGGTGTCGATGATCCGCATCAGGTGCTGGGTGCCAACGCCACACAGAACCCCGGCCGTGGTGCGGCATCGGGCCGCAAACTGCCCCCGACCGAACGTCGCGCAATTGAGATTCTGGAAGCCAAGGATAACTGGTCCAAGCCCGAGATCCGCAAGGCCTATAAGGCCCTGATCAAAATCCTGCACCCTGATATGAATGGCGGCGACCGTAGTCAGGAAGATCAGCTGTCAGAAGTTGTCTGGGCCTGGGACCAGATCAAGGTCAGCCGGAATTTTCGGGACAAGGATTAGCGCCAGTTTTTGAACGCTTCCCATCATTGCCAGCCAAAACAGGCCAGTGATGGGGAATGTCACGATGCTTGTTCCGACCATGAAGACACAAATCATCGCCTCTTGCAGGGTTTGAAACAGGATCAGTCCGCCTATAAATGCGCCTGATGCCGTCGCTGCGATGGCCCCAAGTAGGGCAAAACCCCAACCGCGCCACCCTGCCCCGCCAAAGCCCGGTGCCACCACGATCCCGGCGAGGAATGCACCAATGACGGCCACGGCCACGACCGCCCATTCGTCGCCCGCTAGAATATTGCTTCCATCTGCCCGGAACCTCCAGAACATGACACTGGCGGTTACCCCGCCAACAATAGACATCATCGACCCAATGGTCACGGCGCGGGTGGTAGGGATTGGGAATGGCAAGCTGTCCTCCGGTACTTGTCGTCACCGCAGCTTTGCAAAATGGCGCAGATGTTTTGGTGGCGGTTTGTGCAGATTCTGATTGTTCGCTGAACTAAGGCCACCAAAGCTAGCCTAACCAAGCGATTGGTCGCCCCGGCGCATGATGAAACCCTATGGATTGAGTAGGCGATTTCTTGGGGGAATAGCATGTCATACGCGCGGGCCGTTCTGTATCATGGGTCTGATCCGGCTGATCTGATTGGGCCGGATGAGATACCTGTTGCGCACCGGCTTGCCCGCTTTGCTGCTTTTGATACAGAATTACAGCCGTTTCATCGCAAGACGATTGGCACAATTGCGCAGAAAATTGCGGTCTCGCATCGCGGATCAGCCCCAATCCGCTGTGTCAGGCTGGTCGGCCATGCCGCAACCTGGCGCGATATGAAGACAGAGGATTACTTCAAAAACGCGATGGCGCGTGCTTATTCCGTTGCCAAGGAACTAAGCGCGCAGTTGCAGGCGCAGGGTATCAGCGCAAGAACCCTGTCTGAGGATGCGTTGCAAATTGGGTCGAATGGACGTCGTTGCAAACCGCAAAAAGGCGTTGCTGTCGCCCTTTATGTCGGGTCACGCGGGAACAAGCGCCCGGTTGTCCCAAACCTGATCAAACGCTCTGACAAGGCCGCCCGCGCAAACCGCGCCGAAAACCGTCGTGTCGATGTATCGCTGTTCACTGCCATCCCACGCAAACGGAAGAAAAGAACAGTTCCCATCTACAAGCGCGGCGACACAAATGCTTTCGTCGAAAAAATGATCAAACAGTCCTTCCATGCCAGTACGAAGGCGCGCAGTCGGATGAATAAGTTGGCAGCGATGCCTGAAGCGGCACGGCGCGCGGCGTGGAACGCGGGGCCCGAGGTTATCTGGTTCGGCAAATATGAGGCAGGCGGTCAACAAACCCCGTTTCGCCTAGTCCGCCGATTTACCAACCGTATCTATCGCATCTTGCATGGAAAAGATGCGCCACCCCATGCTGGAAAACCCGCCCGGCGGCATGTGCTGACGGTCGAATCATTTGATTGCAATACGCCACCCCGAAAGATCTGCAAGAAACATGCTGAACTGCCGCCGCCGCTTGGTCTGCATCCCGTCAAACGCTGGAGCAGGGCCGCGAAGCAAAAAGGCAATCGCGCCAAAAACCTGCTGGATAGCGAGAACCGCACAATCGACGCCCGGTTTATTTGTTGTAACGAGCAGGAAACGCTTGGGCTGGCATTCCGATCAGTTGGTGTTGATGTGGATCGCCCATTGCGCAACCCGCCAGAACCGCCACCGCACAAGATCGCCCTTTGCCCCGGCTTTTTCAAAGAACCGCGCGGCAAGCGCAGAAAACGCTGGTGGACAGAAGCCCGGCGCATCACCATCGCCCACGAGATCGCGCATCTTGCCGGTGTGTCAAAGCTGGTTTTCGACCCGGTGTCCGAGACGCATAAAGATGCTGAGATCTATGGGACCCGGTTGATTAAACGACTGGCCCGCCGCAAGCCTGCACTGGCAAGGGTCAATGCCGACAATTACGCCGCCTATGTCATGTCATTTGCGTGAAAAAGATGAGGGGCCCGTAGAACGGACCCCAGACAGAGCAACAGTGTTTCGTTCTTAGTGCCGGTAAGTATTACCGTAAAAGTTTGCCCGTGAGAGGTCGCTTAATTGCGATACGGCACTGTCACTCTGGCCCCAGTTCCGTTCATGCCGCCAAATCCCGATCAAGGCATGCGCCCCGAAAAGAACCCCGAACCATGCGACCGCTAAAGGCGGGACCGCAGTGAATTGCGAGAGAAGGATGAACGGTGCCGCCAGAGTGCCATAAAATGGTGCCACAAGCGTTCCGGCGATCAGTGCTGCCACAAAGGTTACAAGAACCGATGCTACAAGCGCACGCGCAAGCCCCAGCGCGCCGCTTCCGCCCAACCAATTCCGTGACAGGAACAATGCAAGTCCGGCGGCGATGCCCCCGGCCATGATGACCCAGTTATCAAAGAGTGTTGGTTCAGGCGGGATTGCGTTTTCGCCTTCCATGGCGGACATGATCATCAGGGTAATTCCTGCACCGACCGCCACAACCGCGCCATAGGCCAAAGCATTGGCTTTCTGACCGCGGGTCAAATGTAGTTTGTTAAATAGCCGCGCGAACATTGCGCATACCTCCGATACTGGTTAACGACCTCTTTTTTGCAGAAACCTAAACTTCGGTCTGTGCGAAACGTCACAGGGCGCTCACATTTTAATGCCCCCTTTTTGCCATATTCCGCTTATGCCCTCAATGGAAAAACGGCGGAAAATCGCTCATCATCGCCAAGCCACTCGAAATGCTTGATATTTTTCCACTCGATAAAAACCGGCGGGTTCGTCAGATCCGCCCGGCTTGCGGGTCAAACCCTTGCCAAATGCCGAATCCAATTGCGATTGTGGCAAGAACATGCCGGAAATGATGGTGCTTACGCCCGAAAATGCACCAATTTCGCGTTAAGCTTTGAACACCAGGCTGGCCCCATTCAGGCAATGCCGTTTCCCTGTTGGCTGTGGCCCATCATCAAAGATGTGCCCCAAATGGCTGCCACAGCGTCTGCAATGGCATTCTGTGCGCACACTAAACAGCTTGCGATCCGGTTTGGTGCCAATCGCATTGTCCAGACTTGCCCAGAAGCTGGGCCAGCCTGTGCCGCTGTCATACTTCGTATCTGACGGATACAGCGCAAGGTCACAGCCCCGGCAATAATAGGTCCCTGCCGCGTAGTTTTTATCAAGCGGTGAGGTCCCCGATCGTTCTGTCGCCTCATGTCGCATCACCTGATACTGCAAATCCGTCAGCATCGCCCGCCATTCAGCATCTGTGCGGGTGACCTCGAATCGTTGCGCCTGCAACGCGGCGGGCGCAGTGGCAGCGGCGAGCATGGACAAGGTAAAGGTACGGCGGTTCATCGAGGCTAACTCCTATTAACGTGCGTCTTTCTAGCAGCCGGATTTTCATCATGGATAGAAAAACCGGGCCAACCCACGATCATGTGAACACCCTGTCAGCTGATTGCCGGGCCGCCCTTCCCCTTGCAGCGCCTTGCGTTATGTTGCATCCCCGGCATGAACAGATTTGACGCAGTGGAAAAGGCAACCGACATGGCCGACGGCACAACCGATATGCAAGCGAAACCCACAGAAGAGATTTCGGTGCGCGATGTGTTTGGCATCGACAGTGACATGAAGATCAAAGGGTTTGCGGATCGGTCTGACCGCGTGCCAGAGATTGACAGCACCTATAAGTTCGATCCTGATACGACTTTGGCCATTCTTGCAGGCTTTGGTTATAACCGCCGCGTCATGATCCAGGGCTATCACGGCACCGGTAAATCGACCCATATCGAACAGGTTGCCGCCCGGCTGAACTGGCCCGCCGTCCGTGTGAACCTTGACAGCCATATTAGCCGGATCGACCTGATCGGCAAAGACGCAATCAAACTGCGCGATGGTGTGCAGGTGACCGAATTCCACGAAGGCATCCTGCCTTGGGCGCTGCGCAACCCCGTTGCCATCGTGTTTGACGAATATGATGCGGGCCGTGCTGACGTGATGTTCGTGATCCAACGGGTGCTGGAGGCTGACGGTAAGCTGACGCTGATGGACCAGAACGAGATCATCACTCCGAACCCCTATTTCCGCCTCTTTGCCACGGCCAACACGGTGGGTCTGGGTGATACAACCGGCCTTTACCACGGCACCCAGCAGATCAACCAGGCGCAGATGGACCGTTGGTCACTGGTCGCGACCCTGAACTATCTGTCACATGATGCCGAGGCAGCGATCATCCTGTCCAAGTCGCCCCATTTCAACACCGAAAAGGGCCGCAGCACCATTTCGCAAATGGTCACTGTCGCTGACCTGACCCGGACCGCGTTTATGAATGGTGACCTGAGCACCGTCATGTCGCCCCGTACCGTGCTGAACTGGGCCGAAAACGCCCGGATCTTCAACGATATCGGCTACGCATTCCGCCTGTCCTTCCTCAACAAATGTGACGAGCTGGAGCGGCAGACGGTCGCTGAGTTCTACCAGCGTTGCTTTGACGAGGAACTGCCGGAAAGTGCGGCAAGTCTGAGCCTGGGGTGAACAAGGGGCTGCATATCGGCCTCATCGGTGGGATCGGTGTTGCGGCCACGGTTGTTTATTATCAAAGGCTGACGGCGGCTGTGATTGCGCGCGGCGGTCAGCTTGACCTGACCATTGTGCATGCCGATGTGCAGGAGCTGATCCGCAATAACCTTGCAGATGATCGGCAGGCGCAGGCCAAGGTCTATGCCCAGTTGATTGACCGGTTAAAAGCAGCAGGTTGTGATTGTGCCGCGATCACCTCGCTTGGCGGGCATTTCTGTTTCGACAAGACGGTGCCTTTGTCATCGTTGCCACTGGTCTCGGCGGTCACCCCGCTGGATGGGTTTTTTGCGGCACAAGGCATTGCAAGGGTTGGTCTTTTGGGCACAGGGGTCGTGATGCGCACTGGCCTTTATGGCCAGCTTCAGAAGACCAAAGCCGTCGTATTGGATGATGAGATCGACACATTGAGCCAGCATTATCTGGACATAGCGGTGGCCGGTCACTGCACGGATGCGCAGCGCGCCGTATTCGTCGAAGCTGGTGCGCGCATGATCAAAGACCATGGCGCCGATGCAATTGTTCTGGCCGGCACGGACCTTAATCTGGCCTTTGACGGTCATGATCCGGGCTACCGGGTGATTGACGCATTGGATGTGCATGTTGACGTGCTGGCCGATCTGGCCGTCGGGGCAAACACGCTTAAATAGCTAGGCCCGCAGCAAAAAAAGCCATATTTACCGAGGGTTTTATGCCTTAATAACCACAGGCTTGTCATAATCCGGTCCGCTTTGTCAGTATTGTAGTCAAAAATTGACTAAATCGGAGCCGATCATGAAGATGAAGATTGGAACAGAACTGCCCGCTGATTACGTGGTCAGCCACGAGGATCTTGCCCAGACCGCAGGTGCGCTGATTGCGCAGGCGCTGTTTCCCTTGTTTGCCGAAAACATGAGCGAGGACATCGCCAAGGCCAATGTCGAGGGTATCTTGACCGAACTGGCCTATCTGTTCGATGAGGGCGAGATTCAGCTGGGTGGCAAAACCTATCGCCCGCGTATGGCTTTTGTGGATGAGGCGGGCGGTATTCTGCCCGGTGCCGCTGACCTTGTGAATCTGCACGAGATGGTATCGGACCCGTTCGACATCACGCCCGAGATGAATATCAGTTTTGAAATGGATGATTTCGGCGAAGAGTAAGCCACACCCTCTGGCCTTTGCCCGGTCCCGGTTCTAGTTTGCGGGTAAGCAAAGGACCCCGGGCGATGAACAAACCAACTGACAATCCTGCCGATCCGTTCAAGAAGGCATTGGCCGAGGCGACCAAGGTCATGGCCGATGATCCGGAACTGGCCGTCACCTATTCGGTTGATCCTGCCGGTCAGACGGCGGACACCATTCGCCTGCCGCAGGTCAGCCGCCGCATGACCAAGGATGAGGTGTTGCTGGCCCGTGGCACCGCAGATGCATTTGCCCTGCGCCACAAATTCCATGACCCGAAAGTTGCCGCCCGCTACATGCCGCAAGGCCAGATGGCGCAGGATCTGTACGAGGCGATGGAAACCGCCCGGATCGAGGCCGTGGGCGCCCGCTACATGCCGGGCACCGCCGGCAATATCGATGCCAAGATCGGCAATGAGGCGATGCGCAAAGGCTATGACCAGATCACCCAAGCCGCTGATGCCCCGCTGGCCACCGCTGCGGGCTATCTGATCCGCCATCTGGCCACGGGTCGTGACATGCCCAAAGGCGCCGAAAACGTCATGGAGCTGTGGCGCGGCTTCATTGAGGATCATTGCGGCGGCACGTTGGATAGCCTTGAGGATATGCTGAACGACCAGCAAGCCTTTGCCAAATTTGCCCGCCAGTTGATCAGCGATCTGGGCTATGGTGATCAGCTGGGCGATGACCCGGATAGCCTTGATGATGATCAGGAAGACGAGGCCGAGGAAGGCCAGGACGATAACCAAGATGAGCCTGACAGCACCGGCGATGACGAAAGCGAAGGCGATGAGGCCGAAGCGTCGCCCGAGCAAAGCCAGGAACAGCAACAGGATGCATCGCAGGCCGAGGTCAGCATGGATGATCAGGCTGATGCCGAGATGGGCGAAGAAACGGAGATGCCTGATGGGGAGGCCCCGTTAGAGCCACCCGCCCCGCAGCCGATTTCGGATGCCGACCCCGACTATAAAGTGTTCAGCACCGAGTATGACGAAGAGATCGGCGCAGAGGACCTTGCCGAGCCTGTCGAGCTGGAACGGCTACGCGCCTATCTGGATCAGCAGTTGGAGCCGTTGAAAGGGGCTGTGTCCCGTCTGGCCAACAAGTTGCAGCGCCGCTTGCAGGCCCAGCAGAACCGGTCATGGGAGTTTGACCGCGAAGAGGGTATTCTGGATGCGGGCCGTCTGGCGCGTATCGTCGCCTCGCCCACCACCCCACTATCGTTCAAAGTCGAAAAAGATACCGAATTCCGCGATACGATTGTCACCCTGCTGTTGGATAATTCCGGCTCCATGCGTGGTCGCCCGATTTCGATTGCCGCGATCTGTGCTGATGTGATGGCCCGCACGCTGGAACGTTGCGACGTGAAGGTTGAGATTTTGGGCTTTACCACCAAGGCGTGGAAAGGCGGCCAGTCCCGCGAAAAATGGCTGGCCGATGGGCGGCCTGCCACCCCCGGTCGCCTGAATGATCTGCGCCATATCGTCTATAAATCCGCTGACGCCCCATGGCGGCGGACCCGGCCCAATCTGGGTCTGATGATGAAAGAGGGTCTGCTGAAGGAAAACATCGATGGTGAGGCGCTGGAATGGGCGCATCGTCGCATGGCCGCGCGTCAGGAACAGCGCAAAGTCTTGATGGTAATTTCCGACGGCGCGCCAGTGGACGATTCAACTTTGTCCGTTAACCCCGCGAATTACCTCGAAAAACACTTGCGCGATGTGATTGCGATGGTTGAAAAGCGCAAGGCCGTTGAACTGGTCGCCATCGGGATCGGCCATGATGTGACACGCTATTACGAACGCGCGGTGACCATCACGGATGTTGAACAGCTGGCCGGTGCCATGACAGAACAATTGGCCGCGTTGTTTGACAGCGATCCGCGCAAACGGGCGCGTGTCATGGGCATGCGCAAAGCCAGCTAACCCAGGGATTTCATAAATGTTTCAGACATTTGAGGCGTCATCTTCACCCGATCAGGGCCCGCCCCGGCTGGCCGCGCTGCGCCAATTGATGGCCCAGCATGGGGTTGATTGTTTTCTGGTCCCCCGCGCCGATGCTCATCAGGGCGAATATGTCGCCCCACGCGATGCGCGCTTGCAATGGCTGACAGGATTTTCCGGCTCTGCCGGGTTTTGTGCCGTGCTGCAGGATATTGCCGGGGTTTTCGTTGATGGCCGCTATCGCGTGCAGGTCCGGGCGCAGGTTGCTGATGATTTCACACCAGTTGATTGGCCCGAAATAAAGCTGGCAGACTGGCTGCTGGAACAACGCCCTGACGGCTGCGTCCTGGCCTATGATCCTTGGCTGCATACCGTTTCGGAACTGGCCGATCTGGGCAAGAAGTTGAAAGGGTTCACCCTGCGCCCCATCGACAACCTGGTCGATGCGATCTGGGACGATCAACCCGCCGCACCTGCGGCCCCTTTCACGGTGCATCCTTTGGAACATGCGGGCGAAGCGCATGGCGACAAACGTGCCAGGCTAGCTGCCGATCTGGATGCCAAGGCCGCCATCATCACCCTGCCCGACAGCATCGCGTGGCTGTTGAATATTCGTGGCACGGATATCGAACGTAACCCCGTCCCACAGGGTTTTGCCGTGCTGCATGATAGCGGCAAGGTTGATCTATATGCCGGACCCGGCAAGGCGCGCGATGTGGTGGATCATCTGGGTTCCGATGTGCAAGTCCATGATATTGTGGCGTTTCTGCCCGGGCTGGCCGCGCTGAAGGGGCCGGTGTTGATTGATCCCAAATCCTGCCCCGATGTGTTGGCCACCACGTTGAAAGACAATGCGATTGAGGTGGTTCACGGCCGCGATCCGTGCATCCTGCCCAAGGCCCGCAAGAACACGGTCGAGATTGCAGGAGCGAAAGCCGCCCATGCGCGTGACGGCGTGGCCGTGGTACGGTTTCTGGCATGGTTGGACGCAGAAGCCCCAAAGGGTCAGCTGACCGAAATTGACGTGGTCAAAACGCTCGAAGGGTTCCGCACCCAGACCAACGCCCTGCGTGATATCAGTTTTGAGACGATCAGCGGTGCAGGTCCGAACGGGGCCATTGTGCATTACAGGGTCAGTGACGACACCAACCGTCCTGTGAACCCCGGTGAACTATTGCTGGTCGATAGTGGCGGCCAATATGTCGACGGCACCACTGATATCACCCGCACCATCGTCGTTGGTGCGCCGACGGATGAACATCGCGCCTGCTATACCCGCGTGTTACAAGGCATGATCGCTGTCAGCCGCATCCGTTTCCCACAAGGGGTCGGGGGTCAGCATCTGGATGCGCTGGCGCGCGCGCCGCTTTGGCTGGCGGGTATGGATTATGACCATGGCACCGGCCACGGCGTTGGCAGCTATCTGAGTGTGCATGAAGGGCCGCAAGGGATATCGCGCCGATCGGAAGTGGCGCTTGAACCCGGTATGATCCTGTCGAATGAGCCGGGTTATTACCGCGAAGGTGCTTTTGGTATTCGCATCGAAAACCTGATTGTCACGCAAAAGGCCCCGCGTATCCCTGGCGATGACGATCGCGACATGCTGAATTTCGAGACATTGACCTATGTGCCGCTTGATCGCCGCCTGATCGACCCCGCCCTTTTGACGCAAGCAGAACGGGACTGGATTGATCAGTATCATGCCGATACAGTCGCCCTTCTGGCACCGCGATTGGATGATGCAGTGCGTGACTGGCTGATGCAGGCCTGCGCACCACTGTAATACAGAACTGTCATAAGCGGACCTTAGATGTGACAACGAAAGGAAACCGCCATGGCTGATCATATTACCATTCGCCCCGCATCCGGAAACTGGACCGTGCGCGCCGGTGGCGCCGTTCTGGGCGAAAGCACTGCGGCACTGGAGTTGCAGGAAGGCGACTACCCCCCGGTGATCTATTTCCCACGTTCCGACATCGCGATGGCGTTTCTGGAACCCAGCGACATCACATCCACCTGCCCTTACAAAGGCAAGGCCACTTACTATTCCATCGTCGCCAAAAGCGGGCTGATCAGGGATGCGGTCTGGTCGTATGAAGATCCGCTTGATGCTGTGGCAGGGATCAAGGGTTATCTGGCATTCTACACAACCAAAGTGGCCGTCGAAGAGGTTTAGGAATGTTCTTCGGCCGCTGTTTCGGACAGCGCCCGGTTCATCGCTTTCAACGCATCAACCTGAAACAGCGCGCCCCATAATTCGGGCGGGCTGCCTTCGCCGCCCAGTGTCACAACCGGGATAAAGGCCTGCCCTGATTGTTCAAAGATCGGCATCGCCTGCTCTAGCGTGGCGTTCCCATCAATATAGACCCCATCGCTGATCAGCTCCCAGCACCGATCCTCTGGCGCAGCCTTTTCGGCGTCTTTGCTGCGCATCACGTTGGCAACCTTGAACGTCGCCAACAGATAGGCTTGCGGTCCTGCCGCCAGATGCACATTGCGCCGTTCCAGCTGCGTTAAAAAGAACGACCGGTCCACCAGCCGTGTTGACAGCGCGGTGGACAGCGAAACCGATACCATCACCGCCAGCCCGGTCTGCCAATCCCCGGTCAGTTCAAAGACAATCAGCGTTGTCGAAATCGGCGCACCCAGCACAGCGGCGGCAACAGCCCCCATTCCGGCCAAGGCATATAGCGTGCCTTCACCGGATACGTTTGGAAAAACCGATGTGGCGATGATCCCAAAGGCCAATCCGGTCAGCGCCCCCACCATCAAGGACGGTGAAAACACCCCGCCCCCCATGCGCCCGCCCATGGTGATCGCTACGGCGATGACCTTGAGGATAACGAAGGCAACGGCCTCGTGCAGAAGCAGTTCGCCGGTCAGCGCCGCCGATGTCGTTTCATACCCAACGCCAATGATATGCGGCCACCAGATTGCCAAAAGCCCCAGCAATCCACCCGCAACGGCAGGCCGCAGGAAACGCGGCAACCCGGTTGCGTCTTGCATGAAACTGGCAAAATCCTCCGCCCAGAAAATCGCTTTCATCAGCACAACCGCGACCAGGCCGCAGACCACCCCGAGCAGGAGGAATGCGGGCAGTTCGACGTAAAAGGCCAAGGCGTTTTTGCCCGTCAGCATAAATTCAGTCACATCCCCGAATGCCAGGCGGTTGATGATGGTTCCGGCAACTGAGGCAATCACGATGGGCGCGAAAGCATGAACGGCGAAATGCCGCAAAACCACCTCTAACGCGAAAAGCGCCCCGGCAATCGGTGCATTAAAGCTGGCCGATACGGCGGCTGCTACAGCACAGCCCAGCAGATCGCGCCCGGTGATTCCATTGGCGCGGATCAACCGACAAACAGCCGTGGACACAACGGACGCCAGGTGGACCACTGGCCCCTCGCGCCCGCTTGACCCACCAGAGGATAAGGTGATCAAGGATGCGGCGGCCGATGCCAGCCCGCGTCGCACCTCAACCCGGCCTTCTGTCAGCGCTGCCCCTTCAATCACGTCAGCGACCGACCGGACACGGCCATCATCGGTGAATCGGTCAAGGATGATACCAACACAAAGCCCACCGAGGATTGGGATGATCAGGATCTGATACCAGGCCAAGCCAGCGGCAAAACTGGCCAGATAAGTCGGATCATCCGTGCCATATAGCCAAGATTGCGCCGCCTCGATCCCCAGCCGGAACAGCAAGGCGGCCAAACCCGAGATCACGCCGATGGCCAATGCGATAAACCAGAACTGAATTTGGCTGGGCCCGCGGGTTTTCATGACGTGCAATGCGTTGGTATATGCCACTCTCAGGCTGATCAGCCATTGAGTGAGCCATGAAATCAGCGCTTTGCCATTCATCTTGCCAACCCTTGCACCAAATGCGGTACCATCACGACATGCATGGCAAATGACCGGCCTCTGGCCCCGCTACCACATGCACGCACACTATTAGGCGATCAGGCAGTTTCGTCCAACCTTGATTCGCACGGCACTAAGCTGTTCAAAGAATTAGCAAAGACGAATTCGGGCATTGGCCAATGCGTCCATCTGATCAGATGGTTCAGGATGCGATCACGTCAGCCCTGGTGCGCGTTCGTCAGGCGCGATAGATGACGTTCGAAGGCGCCGAAAGTGCATCAATTATTAATGCCGCAGAGGTAATCATTTATGAGCGGCATTTTGCCGATGTAAAATTGCAACATAAATTACCTAACGTCATTTTTCTGCAGCGCAGCGTGAAGTTGTGACGTGATACGACTCAATCTCAGGGAGATTATGCGCGTTACCCATATCGCGTTATTCACAGCTGCCGTTCAAACCACCACAACATTTGGTTTACCCCAGAAACGACTGTAATAAATAACAAAAATTGACTTTTTTTTCATATATCACGCTCATTTCCATCTTCATCGCGTCGAAATCTGGTCGTGAATTTATCGATTTCAGTCAACTTCTGATAGTTATGTCAGTATATATGACATACTTTGGGACAGGTTGAGCATGTCGGCGAATACCTGCTAATCATCTCGTACAGGGTCGCGTTAGACCTTGGGTGGTTAACGAGTATCTGGGTTCGGCGTCCGCATATCGGCGGAAACGCGCTCAGTGTTAAAGGAAGGAAACGTTTGCGGGTCCTTTCGAGAACTATTGAAAGACGTGCGTGGCGGAGGTGAGTGGCCAAAACGTGCAATGTTACGAGTGGGTTGGGTAACCCGTATGTTCCGGGGGCGATGCAGCGTTGAGAGCGCAGGCGTCGCCCCCAATTCGTTTCTGACGATGCTTCGTAGACATCCCAACTTCGTAAAAAGACAAAGGGACTCGGTATGTCGCGGTCCTTTTGCGCGACACAAATCGCCGTTGGCTTTATGTCTTGATCAATGCGCGCGCCGCCGCCCGCGCTGCATCTGTCACCGTATCGCCTGATAACATCCGCGCGATTTCATCTACCCTTGCCTTGCTGTCCAACGCGACAACCGTCGATGTTGTCATATTTGCCTGCTGACGCTTTTCAACCCGCCAGTGATGTCCACCCAATGCAGCCACCTGCGGTGAGTGGGTCACAACGAGTACCTGCCCGCCTTCGGCCAGTTCGGCCAGTCTGCGACCCACCGCATCCGCCGTGGCCCCGCCGACCCCGCGGTCAATCTCGTCAAAGATCATTGTCAGGCCGTCGTCCGATTTGGTCAGGCAGACTTTTAATGCCAATAGGAACCGGCTCAGCTCCCCGCCAGAGGCAATTTTGTTGAGCGGCCCGGCCGGTGCGCCGGGGTTGGTGGCAACGGTAAACGCCACCCCATCGCGGCCATCCGGTCCCGGTTCGGCAGCGCTGATTTGTGTGGCAAATGCCGCGCGCTCCATTTTCAGCGGGGCCAGTTCGGTCGCCATTGCCTTATCGAGTGCCTTGGCCGCCTTGCCCCGCTTGGCTGTCAGTTTCTGGGCCGCCGTTTCATAATCCGACTGCGCCTGATCCACTGCCGACTGTAACCCGGCTATCTCACCGGCGCCATTGTCCAGCATGGTCAACCGCGCCCGCAAATCATCGGCAAAACTGCGCAGGTCATCAGGCAACACACCGTGCTTGCGCGCCAGCCCGCGAATCGCGAAAAGCCGTTCTTCGACCTCTTCCAGTTCGGACGTGTTGAAGGACAGCGCATCAAGGCAATTGGTGATCCCTTGCTGGGCCTGATCAAGGGCCAGCATCGCCTGTTCAATTGATGACAGGGGGGCGTCCAATTGTCCCTCGGCCTTGTCGGCCACGCCCTGCAGCCAGCGCGAGGCGTCGGTGACCAACCCCTCTGCCCCCTGTAGCCCCAATGCATCATGGGCCTTTGTGATATCTTCACGAATGCGTTCTGCCGCCTGCATCAGGCGGCGCTGGGTATCGAGCGTTTCTTCTTCTCCTGCCTCTGGTGACAGCGCATCAAGCTCGGCCACGGCGTGCCGCAGGTAGTCTTCTTCCGCTTGAGCTTCGGAGAGTTTCGTCGTCGCAGCTTCCAGCGCATTTTTGGCAATGCCAAGGGCACGCCAAGCCACGCGCGTCTTGGTCACAGCGGCATCATAGCCGCCAAATGCATCCAGCATTTGCAAGTGACCACGCGGGTTCAGCAGCCCTCGGTCATCATGCTGCCCATGCAATTCGACCAGCGTATCTGACAGGCGGCGCAGCACCTCGCCACTTGCGCGACGATCGTTTATCCACGCGGTCTTGCGCCCATCGCGGGTGTTGATCCGGCGCAGGATCAATTCGCCCTCATAGGCGATGCCAGCGTCCTCCAGCACATCAAGGGCGGGATGCCCTGTTGGCAGATCGAACCATGCTGTCACCTCACCCTGATCGGCACCTTGGCGGACCAGTTCGGCCCGACCGCGCCAGCCCAACACAAAACCCAACGCATCCAGCAGAATTGATTTACCAGCCCCGGTTTCGCCGGTCAGCACGTTCAAGCCGGGTTGAAACGCCAGTTCCAGACGGTCAATGATCAGCATGTTTCGGATGTCGAGGCCGCGCAGCATGTCAGCCTCCCATGGTCGGGTTTACCCCGTCATGCTTACAGCCATTCACCGCGCACCACCTGCCGGTAGATCGAAGCCAGCCAATTATCGCCGCGCGCCTCTGCTGGCAAATCACGCCCGTTCAGCAACGCAAAGCTGGAGGCGTACCAGTCGCTTGAGCGGTAGTTATGACCCAGTATTGCGCCCGCAGTCTGCGCCTCTTCGACAAGGCCCAATGCCAGATAGGTTTCCACAAGCCGGTGCAGCGCCTCAGCCGTATGAGTCGTCGTTTGGAAATCTTCGACCACAATGCGGAATCGGCTTGCTGCCGCGCCATAATGGCCCCGCTTGAGGTAATAACGCCCGATTTCCATTTCCTTGGCCGCCAGATGGTCAAAGGCAAGATCGAATTTCAGGACGGACGTGCGGGCGTATTCGCTATCAGGATATTGTTCGATCACCTGGCGCAAGGATTGCAGCGCCTGAAAGGTCAGCCCTTGGTCGCGGCCGATCTCGTCGATCTGATCGTAGTAAGATAGCGCCAGCAGATAAGCCGCATATGGCGCGTCTTCCTCTGCCGGGTAGAAGTCGAGGTATCGCTGCGCCGCAGCCCGGCTATTGGGGTAGTCTTCGTCACGGTGATAGGCAAAGGCTTGCATGATCAAACCGCGCTGCGCAAATTCCGAATACGGATAAAGCCGTTCGATTTCACCAAAGGAAAACGCCGCATCATCGGGCTTGCCCGTTTCCAACTGCCGTTCACCACGCTCAAAGATTTGCTGTGCCGTCAGCGCATCAAGTGCAGGCTCTGATGGGCCGCCACAAGCCGCCAGAAACGCCAATGCCATGGCGGCGCCAAGATTTGCGCGTCTTTTGCTTGTCCCGCCTGACATTGCTGATGTCCCCACCCTGTGGTCGCTCGAATTTTGGACACATTGGCCCTTGGTTGGCTTTGGGTCTAGCATAGAAAAATCGGGGGCAAAATGCCTTTTGCGCAGGTTGCTGATCAACTATCTGCGCGAAGTGTCAGGCAACGGCATAAAGATCGGCCGCGCTGACCCCGACACCGGGCAAACGAGCGGCGATTTTTGCGTCACAATCGACCCAACGCCATGCTGTCGGATCTGCGAAAAGCGCGCGGAGCAGTTTGTTTGTCATCGCATGCCCAGAGCGTGAGCCCGAATACCGCCCGAGGATCGGCGCCCCAGCGGTGTATAGATCACCCAAAGCATCCAGCATCTTGTGCCGCACGGCCTCATCCCGGTGGCGCAAACCGCCGGGTGTCAGGACTGCATCACCATCCACAACGACGGCGTTTTCCATGGTCCCACCCAGCGCCAGACCGTTGGCCCGCATATGGTCCACATCTGACGACCGACAGAACGTCCGGCTATCGCACAGCTCACGCACGAATGTTCCGTTCGCCAGGTTCAGCACCTTGTGCTGCCGTCCAATGGCCGCATCTGCAAAATCAATTGCGAAATCGATCTGCAGGGTTGTTGCGGGTGACAGCGTGGCCACTGCACCACCTTCGGTCACGGTGACGTCTTTGATAATCTCAATCGCACGCAAAGGTGCCGACAAACGTGTGACCCCGGCCCGGACGATGCCGCGCACGAACAAGGCCGCACTGCCGTCGAGGATCGGCACTTCGGGCCCGTCAATGTCGATCAGCGCGTTATGCACGCCACAACCGGCAAGGGCTGCCATAAGATGTTCGATTGTTGAAACGGTGACACCGTCGGCATTTGTCAGCCGGGTATTCAGGGGCGATACAATGACATTGTCCCATGTCGCCGCCAGTCGTGGTGTATCCGACAGGTCGGTCCGCCGGAACACAATCCCGGTCGACGCCGCAGCAGGGCGCAAAACCACGCGCACAGGCACACCGGAATGTAATCCGGTTCCATCAAACACGACGTCGGTCTGGAGGGTCGTTTGCACGGGGGTGAGGCCCTTGTCACATTTCTTCTACATGTAGGAAGTAAGGTGATGGACGTTTTCCCTCAACTCACTCTTTCTAACGGTCTGAAACATCGACGCGCTTTTCTATGGCAGCAATGTGACAGCGACAATAAACCGTTGATATAAAAAAGAAAAGACCGCCCAGAAGCGGTCTTTTGCAATGACGTGACGCCACGTTCAAATGGGCGAAGAACCCCGGTTTAGTTGGCCTGGCGACGCAGGAAGGCCGGAATTTCGATTCGATCCTGGTCTTCGCTGGCTTCAGGCTCCTGATGGATCGCTGTCACCTGTGGCTGTGCCCGTGCAGGTTGTTGGCCCCCACCTTCGGCTTGCGCGCCTGTCATACGGTTGATCAGAGAGTTGATGCCAAAGCGTGGCTTTTCCGCCTCTGACGCCGTCGGTTCCTGTGGGCGTGCGGCAGGTTGTTCTGGTGCCTGCCTCGGGGCGCGGGCAACGGCGGCCTGCAGCCGTGCCATCGCTTCGGGCGTTGGTGTGCCAGGTGCCGCGTTGGGTGCTGTGGCGCGCGGGGCGACGAATGTTTCGGCCTCTGTCAGCTGTGGCGCGGGCCGCGGTGTGTAGGCCGGTGGCGGCAGATCGTCTGCGGCGGCTGGCTGTGGCGCTGCTGCAGCGGGCTCCACACGTGGTTGGAACGCCGCAGGCTGTGCCTGTGGTTCCGGCGCTGGTGCTGCGGCTGGCACGTCCAGTTCTGCAAATGTTGGCTGCTCTTCGTGCGCGACGGCGGCCGCTGGTGCGGGAACTTCCTGCACTGCGGGTTCAGGCGCCTCAACCGCCACAGGCTGCGCAAGCGGGGCGGCCATAGACCGGCGTGGCAGCGGCGTATCGGCATTACTGACAGCAGCGTCGATGCCGGTTGCGACGACAGACACGCGCATGCGACCTTCCATGCCCGTATCAAGCGTGGAGCCGACAATGATGTTGGCTTCGCTGTCTACCTTTTCGCGGATCTTGTTTGCGGCCTCGTCCAGTTCGAACAAGGTCAGGTCGTAACCGCCTGTAATATTGATCAAAACGCCTTTTGCGCCTTCCAGCGAAATCTCGTCCAGAAGCGGGTTGGCAATCGCCTTTTCCGCGGCCTGAATGGCGCGGTTTTCGCCATCTGCTTCGCCGGTGCCCATCATCGCCTTGCCCATTTCATCCATCACGGCACGAACGTCAGCAAAGTCGAGGTTGATCAGGCCGGGGCGCACCATCAGGTCGGTCACGCCTTTGACACCCTGGTAAAGGACATCATCGGCAAGTGCGAAAGCTTCGGTAAAGGTTGTGTTTTCATTGGCCAACCGGAACAGGTTCTGGTTGGGGATGATGATCAGCGTATCAACGACCTTTTGCAGGGCCTCAACCCCGTCTTCGGCCTGCTTCATCCGCTTTGCGCCTTCAAACTGGAAGGGTTTGGTGACAACACCAACGGTCAGAACACCCAGTTCGCGGGCGGCCTGTGCGATGATCGGGGCGGCACCAGTACCAGTGCCCCCGCCCATACCGGCAGTGATGAAACACATATGCGCGCCCGCCAGATGATCGACGATTTGTTCGATGCTTTCCTCGGCGGCGGCAGCGCCCACTGTGGCCCGGGCCCCGGCACCCAGACCTTCGGTGACTTTAAGGCCCATCTGGATCTTGTTGCCAGCGCGTGCCTGCTGAAGCGCCTGCGCATCGGTATTGGCGACCACAAACTCTGTCCCGTCGAGTTCTTTCTCGATCATGTTGTTGACGGCATTGCCGCCCGCACCACCCACACCGAATACGGTGATACGTGGCTTCAACTCTTCATGCCCCGGGAGGGATAAATTCAATGTCATACTCGATCCGCCTGTTTTTATGCCCGTGCCCACGAGCGCCTGCTTATTGGGACTCACCCTACCGGAGTGATGCCGAAAGGTCACGTTAAAAACACAAAATTGCCACCAAATCTGGACGAAAAACTTTGCTTTTCCGCTTGATTTCGACTGATCGGCAAGATGTTGCGTATTACCAGTTGTCTTTAAACCATTTCACAGCGCGTTTCAGCGACCGTGCGGGGTAACGATCTGCCGGAATTTCGAAATCCCACCATTCGTCCTGCGGATTCGCGGCAAATAATGTCAGTCCCACTGCGCTGGAAAATGCAGGTCCGATAGCGGCTTGCGGCAGGCCCTGAACCCGCAAAGGTCGACCAAGGCGCACTTGCTGGCCAAGAATTTTGCTGGCCAGACCATCAAGTCCGGGGATCTGGCTGCCGCCGCCGGTGAGCACAATTTGCTGGCTGGGCAGGTGTTCAAATCCGGCGGCATCCAGACGCAGGCGCACTTCTTCTAGGATTTCTTCAACACGGGGTCGCATGATCCCGATCAGTTCGGCCCGGCTGACGGTGCGCCTGTCATGTTCCCAGTCGCCGGTATCGCCGCCGATTTCGATCATCTCGCGGTCATCCATACCGGTGGCGACAACGCCGCCATAGAATGTCTTGATCCGCTCAGCAGTTGCGGTGGGGATTTGCAGCCCCATCGAAATGTCCGAAGTCACATGTTCCCCGCCCATGCGCACCGCATCGGCATAGATCATGTGTTTTTTCATGAAGATCGACACGCCGGTTGATCCGCCGCCCAGATCAATGCAGGCCGCACCAAGTTCCTGTTCATCCTCGACCAGCGACGACATGCCCGACACGTAAGCAGATGATGCCAGTCCGGCCAGTTCCAGATCACAGCGTTTGATGCAGTAAAACAGGTTTTGGATCGCAGCAGCATCCACTGTCAGCATATGCATATCGGTGGTCAACCTGTGACCAATCTGACCGCGCGGGTCGGCAAGACCAGACCGATTATCAAGAGCAAAATTCACCGGCTGGGCATGCAACACCTCACGATCCGCCCCGTAATCGGGCACGTCGCAATCGGCCATGACCTGGCTGATGTCCTGTTCGGTGATCATTCCGCCCGACACGTCAAGCGACCCGTCCAGACCGTAGGACCGGGGGCGCGCGCCCGACACGCAGGCAATCACGTGATCAACGCGCACATTGGCCATTTTCTGCGCCGCCTGCACAGCAGTCCGAATGGCGCGTTCGGTTTCCTGCATCGCATCGACTTCACCAAAACGCACGCCGCGCGACCGGGTGGTCGCCGCACCAATCACGCGGAACTGGGATTGGCCCGCCATGGACCCAACCCCATCAACGCTGCGGAATTGCTCTGGCCCGTCAAAGCGGAGCACGAGGCAGGCAATCTTGGATGTGCCGACATCCAGAATGGCAACAACGCCGCGCTGCATCGCCGCTTTGCGCATTTGTCGCATCGCCCGTTGGCTGTCATAGAGATCGCCCATTACTCGTCCGCCCCGCTATTTGGTATTGTTTCATTGACCCGGCGCAGCGCCAGCGCCGCCTCTTCATTCATCCGCAGCGTGGGCCGGTTGGCGTTGCGCATATCCACAACAACCACGTCACGTTTCAACATATCCTGCGCTTCGTTCAGTGCGATGATCCGGTCAAAGGCCGCCACCGAATCTTCACCCGGCAGCAGGATGCGCTGATCACGGTCCAGCACGATATCCCAGCGGCGTTCACCCATGCGCACGAGCCCGCGCACCCGGTCGCGCAAAGGCCCGGCACCGGCATGGAGCGCCAATGCCTCAACAATATTCTGTTCCGCCCCGTCCCCAGCGATCAGCGGCAAATCAAGCCGGTCAGAGCGCGCGATCACCGTCCCGGATTGGATCCCCTCGGCATCAATCAGGCGCAATATGGTCCCGTCACGCCATAGCGCCACGGGCACCCGCGGGTTCACGGCGACCTGCAACGCCCCGGCCTCGCCCACCTTGACCCGCGCGGATTTGACAGCTTGCAAATCCTCGACCAGCTTGCGCAATGCCTCAAGGTCCAGATCAAAGGACGAGACAGGAAAGATGATCGGCAAAACGGCGGCGACGTCGGCCTCTAACGCCGCATCGGTGCCGGTAATCGCCATGGATTGCACCATGAATTGCGGTCTGGTTTGAAAACCTTGCCGCGCATCGTCGATCCGGGCCTGCAACATCGCCCGGTTTTCCTCATGCGAAAACCAGCTGGTTGCGATGATCGCGATCAGGATGATCGGCACGCCAACCCGCACGAAAACCCGGAACCCTGGCGTCAACAATAACCGCTGATACCGGTAGCCCAGACGCGAAGGTGCGGGATCATGGGGTGCATCTGCGGCTTTGCGGCGGGTCAGCGATCGCATGATGCGTCCTCCACCATCCAGCGGCAGAGCTGAGGAAAGGTGACGCCCACATGTGCCGCCTGTTCGGGGGTGAGTGATGTGGGCGTCATACCCGGTTGGGTATTGGTTTCCAGCAGGATCAGGCCATCAATGCCGCGGGTTTCATCCCAGCGGAAATCAGTGCGGGTCACACCACGGCAGCCAAGGGCCTGGTGCGCGCGCAGGGCATAATCCATGCAGGCATCGAAAATGTCGGTTGGAATATCGGCGGGCAGAACATGGCGCGACCCACCCGGTGCATATTTGGCGTGATAGTCATACCAGCCATCGGTGATGATATCCGTAACGGTCAGCGCGCGGTCGCCCATAACCGTCGTGGTCAGTTCGCGACCGGGGGCAAATGCCTCTACCATGACCTGATCAGGCATGTCGTCGGCCAGTTGCGGCGGGCCATTTGCATCCTTGTCAACGATATAGATGCCGACGCTGGAGCCTTCGTTATACGGCTTCACGACATAAGGCGGTGACATGACATGGGCGGCGCGCACATCATCAGCAGCGGCCAAAACACTGTCCACAACGGGCAAGCCAACATTGCGATAGACGTCCTTTGTCCGCTGCTTGTCCAAAGTAAGCGCAGAGGCGAGGATGCCCGAATGGGTATAAGGAATTTGCAACCATTCCAGAACACCCTGAATGGCACCATCTTCGCCCCAACGGCCATGAAGCGCGTTGAACACAACATCAGGGGCGATATCCTGCAGGCGCGCAGCAATATCGGGGCCTGCATCGACCTCGATCACTTCGCATTCTGCTTCCCGTAAAGCCGCCGCACACTCACGGCCCGAGCTGAGGGAAACCTCCCTTTCAGCCGATGGACCGCCCATCAGGACAACAACTTTCGGGTTTGCCCTGCTCGACATACCCTACCGCCTCGTTCGCGGGTCTTTGGCGACCCGTCAATTTTGTCGATCCCAGGTTTTTTAACCCCAGATCAGGCCATTTTGGCCGGTTATTGTGCGGATTCTTCGCCTTCCCGGCGACCGACCCGCATGATTTCCCATTCTAGCTTAATCCCTTGCGAATCGTAAACCTTTTTCCGCACCTCTTCGCCCAAATCCTCCAGATCGGCGGCGGTGGCACCTCCGGCATTGGTCAGAAAGTTGGAATGTTTTGTGTTCATGACGGCACCGCCATGGGTGGCCCCGCGCATTCCGGCCTGATCAATCACCTTCCAGGCTTTCAGATCATGGATGTCATCGGCCCGCCCGGTAGATGAAAACCCAGCGGGATTGCGAAAGGTGGACCCGGCAGTGCGATCCTTGGTCGGTTGGGTTTCATCGCGCTTGGCCAGTTGATCCTGCATCCGGGTTGCGAGCGCTTTGGCGTCAGCGACAGGGGCGGCAAATCTGGCAGCGATAATCACGGCCCCATCCGGGATCGTGCTTTGCCGATAGGCCAGATGCAGGGCGTCAGCGGCCATTTCGGTGATGGTGCCATCGCGCAAAACAAGGGTTGCCGATATTAAAACATCGGCCACATATGCGCCGTAGCAGCCCGCATTCATCCGCACAGCCCCACCGATGGTACCGGGGATCGTGCGCAGAAAGGTCAGGTCCAACCCCGCCTCTGCCGATTTGCGGGCGACATGGGCGTCAAGTGCGGCGGCGCCAGCGACAACCGTGTCGCCTTCAATCGCGATGTTGTTAAACCCGCGCCCCAAGCGGATCACGACCCCCGCGATGCCGCCATCGCGCACAATCAGGTTGCTGCCGACACCCATGGGAAAGACCGGGACCGATGGATCAAGTGCGGCCAGAAAGGTGCACAGATCATCGCGATCCGCAGGCTGAAACAACACGTCTGCGGGTCCGCCGACCCGCATCCATGTCAGTTCTGCCAATGGCCGGTCCGCAGTCAACGTGCCGCGCACCGGGGGAAGATCAAGCATGCTTCATTGTTCCATTCTTTAACCAGCCGACCAGACTGCCGATGCTGAGTCCCAGACCTGTCGGGGCGCTGATGAACAGCAGGCCAAGCAGGTATCCCAGGCCATCCCAGCCGGACGCGTTTTCCATTCCAAAAAACATCGCCACTGTAAACCCTGTCCAGACAAGGCCAAGCATCACGGATGCGGCCAGACTACGCGCCTTGCCAGAGAAATAGCCCGCGGCGACTGTCAAAGCGAAAGCGACGGCGGGGACGACGAAAACAAGGATATCCTCGGTGATCATGATTCTACTCCATATTTGAACATTGTTCATTTCTTAGCAAATATATGAACGCCGTTCAAGTATTTTCTTTCAATCCTGATTATTGCAGCCTTCGGTCATCCCTGCGCCGCAGCATCCAGCCCAGCAGCGCCCCTGCCCCACCGCCCAGTAAAGCAGGTAGAAAAACCAACATGGCCCCGGACATCGCACCGACCGGATCAATCCCAAACGGCCGCCCACTTGCGTAAATCAGAACGACAAAAACGCCCCCTGCAATGGACATCAGGCTCAGCGCCGGCCCGTTCTTGCCGCTCCGCACCAGTTTCACCATCAGAATAAACGGCAACATGGCCGCGATGAGCATCAGGCCCAGAATGCCAATCTCTGTCACCGGCTACGCCCCGGCCTTGCGCCGCATCCAGCGCCACAGAAACCGCAGCGGCCAGCGAAACACCAGACAGGCAACCATCACAAACAATACTGCAACCCAGATATGCCCCGACCAGATCACCCAGATCAGCATCGGCGCACCAATCGCCATCAGGATATAGGCGCGGCGCCAGTGATTGTCGTTTGACGGGATCGCGGCCATCACGAAGGCCAGCAAAAGCCAAAGACAAATAGCGGTCACCTGAACGGTCATTTCGGAATCTCCGGCTGCTCACCCCGGGCGCGCCGGTAGAAATAAAGCAGCGGGTTGCGGAACATGGAAACAAACGCCGCCACACATAGGAAAGACCAGAACCAGCCGTGGTCATAGCCGACCCAGATGATCAGGATGGGTGCCGCGATCAGCAGGCTGACGCCGGGCACATATTGATGCCGCATCGGTAACAACGCCACGATGGTAGAGGCAAGCACCCAAAGGCAGCCAAGAATAATCGAGTAGGTCATGATGTGATAATGTCATCCATAATCATGGCAAGAATACCACCGAAAGCGGGCGGGGCAACGGCATCGGTATCAAAAGCACCGAACCGTACATGTAAGAACCGAGGGCAGCGCCCGACCCTGGGTGGGTGCGAAGCGCCCTCCCGTGGGGAGGGTCGGGCGCTGCCCGGTCGGTCGACCGGGCAAGAGATTCACTATCAAGCCCAGTTTTGGGTGAATTCCTAACCACCAAAGGACTTCAAAAATGCGGTCAACACTTCTTTGAACGCCGGGCTAGAAAGCCATCCGATACCGGTTACGCTCGCAGTAACACCGGCAACGATGATTGATGTATTCTTAACCAACGTAGCGCCTTCTTGCGCAGTCGTCCGAACCGCGCGATATCCGCGCGCAACAAGGCCCATCAGCCTGTAAAGGGCGTTTTGCTGCGCAATCTCATCCTGTGTGGGATCACTCAAAACGTCGCTTTCCTGCTCTAACACCTCGGCCAATTCAGCATCGCTAACGGCTGCCACGGATTGCGCGGCTTGCACTGCCGTCACAACAACGCCTTCCAAAAGCTGCGGCTTTGTTGCCTCATGATATTTGCGCACTTCGGGCGATAGCGCGATCAGATCCAACTGCACATTGGTCAATACATCCTTGAAATCATTGACATTGGCATCCTCTTCCGGACTGGGGCACGCGCATTGAGTAACCTTGTGATCCAACCGGCTCAAAACCCGTGATACTGTGCGTAGCAGGATCACTGGACGATCCGGGTTCTGTTCAAGCGCCCTGCGCAGGATTTTGATCTCTTCTGACAATGCGCCTGCAGCGTTTGTCGGCGATGCGATGTTATCGAAGATGTCACCGGCCCCCGCGATCTGCACGCGCACATCGCTCAGGTAATCCTCGTCCACCCGATCTTTTGGTTGCAAGGTAAGCACTTGGCGCGCGGGGTCAAAAACAACGTCCTCTGCCAATGGCGTTGCTTCGATCAACTGGTTGGTAGCATCGTCTACTGCCTGCCTGTCAGGTTCTGCCGCATCCTCTGCCAAATACAGTCCCAGCACCTCATCAAACATCGGGTTGATATGCTCTGGGCCTTTTTCCCAATCGTCGCGGGTGATTTTTTGCAGCACCTCGCCCATGGCTTCGGGGTGCCAATCACGGCCTTGCAGGATGCGATTGTACCAGTGAATCCAGATCGACCAGTCGGCGGGATGCGCCTGCGTCGCGGCAACTGCATCAGACCAGGATTGTTGCAATGCGGGCGGCGGGCCATCTGGCCACACAGCACCATCTGTAGACAGATCATGGCGAACCCATTGCCAGACATCGAATTTGTTGTCGGCGGCGTCGGCGGCGTAGGCGGCGGCGTCGGCGGCGTAGGCGGCGGCGTAGGCGTCGGCGGCGTCGGCGGCGTCGGCGGCGGCTTCGGCGGCGGCGAAGGCGGCGTCGGTGTTGGCGGCGTAGGCGTAGGCGGCGGAACCACTCACCGGGGTTGCTGTTTTGACCGCAACCCCGGTGAGTGAGACAGCACCGAAAACCGCAACTGGAGTCAAATCACGTTTCCGCGCCCAATCAGTCGTCAACAAGGCGACAACGGCCATCGGCATCACGCGCGCCGCGGCGTGATATGCGACACGTAAGGTGATTTCGCGCTGTGTGTCATCAGGCAGGTCGGCTAGGTAATCCTTGAGCGTCCCGTGATCAACAACCTGATCAATCTCCAACCAACTACCCTTTCAACTTCTCCGGCAGTTCATTCGCCCAGGCGCTGATCGTCCCGGCCCCCAGGCAGACCACCATATCGCCGGGTCTTGCCTGTTCCCGCACGATCCTTGTTAGGTCGTCTTGTGACTCCACGATCCGTGCGTGCCGGTGCCCGTGCCGGATCAGCCCGGCGACCAGATCGGCGTGGCTGGCGCCTGCGATGGGGTCTTCGCCGGCGGCGAAAACCTCGGAGATACCCACCACGTCGGCATCGTTAAAACAGGCGCAGAATTCGTCGAAATGGTGGTGCAGCCGGGTGAACCGGTGCGGTTGGTGGACGGCGATGACCCGGCCTTCGGTCGCTTGCCGGGCGGCTTTCAGGACCGCCGCAATCTCAACCGGGTGGTGCCCGTAGTCGTCGATGATGGTGACGCCATCGACCTCTCCCACCCGCGTAAAGCGCCGGTTGACGCCGCCGAACCCTTTGAGGGCGGCGCGGATTTCATCCTTTTTCATCCCCAGATGGCGGGCCACGGCCACGGCAGACAGTGCGTTGGAAACGTTGTGATCACCCGGCATGGGCAGCTCACAACCTTCGATCACCGCGTCCTCTGCCTGCAACGCCACATCAAAATGCGCGACCCCGTTTCTATACGAAAGGTTAACGGCCCGCACGTCGGCCTGGGCGTTAAAACCGAATGTTGTCACCCGCCGGTCGGTGATTTTGCCCACCAGGGATTGCACATCCGGGTCATCGGTGCAGCAGACCGCCAGCCCATAGAACGGAATATTTGATACAAAATCGTAAAAGCCCCGGTGCAGCGCCTCTTCCGTGCCCCAATGTTCCATATGTTCGGGGTCGATATTGGTGACGATGGCGATGGTTGCGGGCAGGCGGTTGAAGGTGCCGTCGCTTTCGTCAGCCTCGACCACCATCCATTCGCCCTGCCCCATCCGGGCGTTGGAGCCATAGGCATGGATGATCCCCCCATTGATCACGGTCGGGTCGATCCCGCCTTCATCCAGCAAGGCCGCAACCATGGTCGTGGTTGTCGTCTTGCCATGGGTGCCTGCCACGGCGACGTTAGATTTCAGGCGCATCAGTTCGGCCAGCATCTCGGCCCGGCGGACAACGGGCAGGCCGCGCGCCCGCGCCTCATCCAATTCGGGATTGCCGGGTTTGATGGCCGATGAGATCACGATCACCTCGGCCCCGTCGAGATTTTTGGCGCGCTGCCCTTCGAAGATGACCGCCCCCAGCGATTTCAGCCGTTCGGTGATTTTCGACGCTTTCAGGTCAGACCCCTGCACCTGATAGCCATGGTTCAACAGCACCTCGGCAATGCCCGACATGCCAATGCCGCCGATCCCGACAAAGTGGATCGCACCGACATCAAGCGGTAATTTGGTTGCTGCATTCATCACCGGGTTCCCATCCATCATGTTTCGCGTCCCTCCGCCAGATTTTCGACCAATTGCACAAGCCGGTCCGTCGCGTCGGGGATGCCGCAGGCCAAGGCGGCGTGGCACATCCGCATGGCCCCTTCTTCATTGCCAAGCACCAGCGCAATCTGTTCGCGCAATGTGTCCACTTCAAACATGCTTTCAGGCATCAGGATGGCCGCCCCGGCCTCGACCAGTTGCCGTGCATTTGCTGTTTGTTCATCCCGGATCGCGGAGGCGAGCGGCACCCAGATCGCGGGCCGCCCGATGATGCTGACATCAGCCACGGTAGACGCGCCAGAGCGTGCGATGACAAGCTGCGCATCCGCCATGCGCCCGGGCACATCGGTAAAGAATGTCTGGACATCCGCCGTAATCAGTTCGCTTTCGTAATAGTCGGTGACCCGTTCCAGGTCTTCTTCGCGTGCCTGCTGGCTGACCCGGATATTGCGCCGGAGTTCTTCGGGCAGTGATGCGATGGCGGGGGGCACAATATCAGACAGGATGCGCGCGCCCTGGCTGCCCCCCATCACGAGGATCGACATCGGATAATCGCCCGGCGGGATATAAGGGGCCTGGTGCCGGTCCAGAATGGCGGCGCGTACCGGGTTCCCGGTATGCACGCCCTCAACCCCGCTGGGCAGTTCGGTGGGCCATGTCCCGCAAGCCACCGCATTCACCCGTTTGGCGAAAAGCTGGTTCACCCGGCCCAGAACCCCGTTTTGTTCATGGATCATGCGTGGAATGCGCAGCGCCCACGCGGCTGTCATCGCCGGGATACTGGGGTAGCCGCCAAAACCCACAACAATTTGTGGCCGGTCCCGCAGCATCCGCCATTTCGCAACGGCGATCCCGCCAAGGATCCGGAAGGGGACAAGGAGTTTCTTGAGGATGCCGCCGCGAGCGAAAGTCGCACTGCCAACAACGGTCACTTCAACCGCCTTGGGAAAACCCCCGGTATAGCGCGCGCCGCGCGCATCCGTCGACAATCGCACCCGCCAGCCTTTTTCCAGCATCGCCTCTGCCAAGGCCTGCGCGGGGAACATATGCCCACCGGTGCCACCGGCGGCGATAATGATCAGTGGCGCGCTCATCGGTTTGCCCGGCGGAGCAGGATATCCTCCATCTCGCCCTGCGGACGGCTTCGGGTGAAGGCCAGCAGCATGCCAACGGCGATGCCCCCTGCGATCAGCGAAGAGCCACCATAGCTAACGAACGGCAAAGTCATCCCCTTGGCGGGCAGCAGTCGCACGGCCACGCCCATATTGATCATCGCCTGTACGCCAAAGGCGCAGGCCAGCCCGGTGCCTGCAAGCCGAATGAACGGGTCGCGTTCCTTCATCAGCCGCAGCAGGGATCGCACCACGATCACCGTGTAAAGCGCGATGATCACGAGTACACAAATCAGCCCGTATTCCTCGGCCGCGACGGCGATGATGAAATCGGTATGCGCGTCAGGGAGTGACCATTTCACTTGCCCCTCGCCCACGCCAACGCCAAAAAACCCGCCTTCGCGGATTGCGTTCGTGGCATAGCCAAGCTGTGTTGTGGGGTCCAGATCAGGCGACAGGAACCCGTCAATCCGGCGGGCAAAATGTTCGGAATTGGAATAGGCAATTGTGCCTGCAAAGATCACTAACCCGGCCAGGCTGATCAGGATCAGCATTGGCGCGCCGGCGACGAAATACATGACCCCCCATGCAAACAGGATCAGCGCCGCCTGCCCAAAGTCGGGCTGCATGGCCAGCATCAACACGATGACCATTGTCAGGACAAACGAATAAGTCTTGCCCGGCGGGCCGCCGATTTGCTGGCTCGCCGCCAGCAACCAGGCTGCCATGACGATGAACCCGGGCTTGAGGAATTCAGACGGTTGCAGCGATGCAAAACCCAGCGAATACCAGCGCACCGCCCCTTTGCCGAAATCCGTGCCCAGTACCGGCAACATGGCCAAGGCCGCGAACGCCCCCAGAAACCCCAGCACTGCCAGACGTCGTACCAAGGTGGGTGACATCATCGACACGACGAACATGACCACCATGGCCATGCCGCCAAAGATCGCCTGGCGTGTCACGTAGTGGAACGGCTCAAGCCCGTTTTTGGCGGCCAATGGCGGCGAGGACGCAAGCCCCAAAAGCAACCCGATCCCGAACAGGATCAGAATGCAGGACATCGTCCATTTATCAATCGTCCGCCACCACCGTGGAAGAATTGGATCACCGGATGAAACCGGGATCGCACCATGCACCATTTCTGTCATGGATCACCGCCAATATTGCCTCTGCTCGCCCGGTTTTCCAGGTCTGAAGGCACCATAGCCGGCATTGTGGCCCGATTCCACTGAAATTCGGGGGGGACGTCGTCGCGCGCGAATTGATCTTGGCCGCGGTGCGTGGCACATGCCGCAGATGCAAGTTGAAACCCTGATCATCGGCGCCGGTGCCGCGGGTATGATGTGTGCCGCCCATGCAGGCCCCGGTGTTGTGCTGGTTGATCACGCCAAGGCACCGGGTGAAAAGATCCGCATTTCTGGCGGCGGTCGGTGTAACTTTACGAATTTGCACACTGGGCCTGAGAATTTTATCAGCCAGAACAAGCATTTCGCCAAGTCCGCCCTTGGCCGCTATACCCAATGGGATTTCATTGATCTGGTCGACCGGCACCAGATCCCCTGGCATGAAAAGACCCTTGGCCAGCTCTTTTGCGACACCAGCGCCAAAGATATCATCGCCATGTTACGCGCCGAGATGGGCCGGGCCGGTGCGGCGCTCTGGTTGCAAACACAGGTCGGTCAGATCAGCCATGACGGGTACCGGTTTCACGTGCAACTTACCCGTGACGGCCGCGATATCGCAGTCACCCCCCGCAATCTGGTTGTGGCCAGTGGCGGCAAATCGATCCCCAAGATGGGGGCAACCGGGCTGGGCTATCAGATCGCGGCACAGTTCGGCCTGCCTGTGATTGCGCCACGCCCGGGGCTTGTGCCCCTGACCTTTGGCGATGACCGCTTCAAACCGCTGGCCGGTGTCGCCACCCCTGCCCGGGTGACGGCCGGTGGCACCAGTTTTGATGAGGCGATCCTGTTCACCCATCGCGGCCTGTCTGGGCCTGCGGTGTTGCAGGCCTCGTCCTATTGGGCAGAGGGTACGCCGATCATCGTCAACCTGAGCCCCGATGCCGATCTGCTGAAGGCCTTGCAACACCAACGGCAAAGTGACGGGCGCAAGGCGTTGACCACGGTTCTGGGCCAGTATCTGCCCTCACGTCTGGTTGATCATCTGGGCGGGGAATTGTCGTTATCGGGCAATACCGCCGACCAAAGTGATGCCGCCTTGCAAGCGATCTGCAACCGGCTTGGTGCCTGGGTTCTGCGCCCCTCGGGCAGCGAAGGTTATCGCACGGCCGAGGTGACGTTGGGCGGTGTTGACACCGCTGCGCTGTCATCGAAAACCATGCGGGCCAAGGCGGTACCCGGCCTATATTTCATTGGCGAATGCGTTGACGTGACTGGCTGGCTGGGTGGCTACAACTTCCAATGGGCCTGGTCATCGGGTTGGGCGGCAGGGCGCGCGATCAAAGCGCCGTAAGATGGGTTTAAACCCATCTTACGTTGTGGCGTCTGTAACGCGGGCTACAAAATCGTCACCCCGTTTTTCGAAATTGTCGTATTGGTCAAAGGACGCCGCCGCAGGGGCCAGCAAGACGACCTCGCCCGGCTGTGCATCTGCCATGGCACGCGCAACGGCGACATCCATGGTGGTGCAGATTTCTGCTTTCGTATTAACCAGTTGTCGGGCGAAATCTTCCGCCTCGCGACCAATCACATAGGCTTTGACGACGCGTTTCAGATGCGGCAGCACCCCGTCCAATCCGCCATCTTTTTGCAATCCCCCGCAGATCCAGCGGATTTTGTCGAACGCTTGCAGCGCCTTGGCCGCACTGTCCACATTGGTCGCCTTGCTATCATTGACGAACCGGACCCCGTCCCGTTCGGTCACCAGTTGGCTACGATGTGGCAGGCCCGGATAGCTGCGCATCGCGGCCTCGATCCCCTTGGGGCCGAAGCCCAGCGTCCGGCAGGCTGCATAGGCCGCACAGGCATTTTGATGGTTATGTGCGCCCGGTAACCCTTTGATATCTCTTAAATCTATGGATCCCACCTGCCGTCCTTTGCGGTATTCAGACAGGTATCCTTTGCGCGCAAAGACGGTCCAGCCCGGTCCGATGAGTTTTTGCCCGGAGGATATTCGGATCACCCGATCATCCTGCGGCCCCTGGATCAGTTGGTTGCAGAGAAACCGGCCTTCGGGTTCATCTACACCGATCACAGCCCGATCTGGCCCACCTTCGGCCAGCAACCGCCGTTTGGCTGCAAAGTACCCGCCAAGCCCAGCGTGCCGGTCAAGATGATCGGCAGAAAGGTTTGTAAAAACAGCGACATCCGGGGTTAGCGCCCGTGCCAGTTCAGTCTGGTAGGAGGAGAGTTCGAGAACCACCACCCCCCCATCTTGCGCCGGATCGATATCAAGCACGCCCCGCCCGATATTCCCTGCAAGCTGGGCCGGTCGTCCGTTTTCGATCAGGATATGGTGGATCAGGGCCGATGTCGTTGATTTCCCGTTTGATCCGGTGACCGCGATCACGCGCGGGGCCACATCGAAACTGTCCCAGTCGCGTGTGGCGAAGGACCGGAAGAACAGACCGATATCGTTGTCGACCGGCACGCCAGCGGCCCATGCGGCGGCGATAATCGGGTTGGGATTGGGGTAAAGATGTGGGATGCCGGGGCTGACGATCAGGCTAGCGACACCATCCATGGCGTCCGGTTTGCCCAAATCCACAACATCCAGCCCGTCATCTGCGGCCGCGTCGCGGGCGGCACTGCTGTCATCCCAGACAATCACCTGCGCCCCACCGGCCTGCAAGGCCGCCGCTGCGGCCCGGCCTGTGCGGCCCAACCCCAAGATGGCCACTGTCTGACCTTCAAACCCACTGACCGGTATCATGAACACCCCTTTATCCTGCAACCAAATTGCGGATTTTTCGGGCGGGCGCAATATGGGGCTGCGCAACGTGCGGTGGGAGGAGCGTGCGGGCGCAACACCCTTGTCGGGCCGAATCGCGGTTGGAGCCGTTAACGCAGGGGTTTTGGCTGAAATGGGTAGTCGGCAGAGCGTCGGCGAGACGTCGGCAAAGCGTCGGGCACGATTTTGTGGATTTGGCGGGTTAACGGGGCGTGCGGCGGGAATGTAAATGTGGGGTTAAGGTTTGGGGAGGGTGGCCGCGTGGTGACTGGATTTGATCCGGAGCGTTGTAATGGTGGAGACCGTCTGCCGCTGCTAGTGCAGTTCAAAGCTCTGGACCAGGTTGCCGACTTCGGACCGAAGTGCCTCAATCTCTAGAATTTCATCCTTCCAGTCTTTCAGTTTGGCATCGGCTAAATTTCCTTCGAAAGCGCTCCTAAATGCTTCAACTCGTCCTGTAGGAAACAGAGTCTTAGCAACAATAGAATTTCCCTGCGTGCCGCCAATGACATGAGACCAACTCCATCCGATCTTGGGTGTCCAGTTGTCGAATTGGTTTGGAAACCTCGCCTTGCCGTTTAACAGAGGCTGAGCCCCCACATACCAAGTAAGCAGTTGCGCACGCCAATAGGGGCATTCGATTGAGAAGATAGAGCCGACCCAGGCTTCCAGATCCTCATCAGAGACCTTCCTTAGACAGACGATCAGTGAAGCTGCCAAGTCGCCGCTGACGTTGGCCCATCCCCAAATCCCAGCTGGATTGTTATTTGAGGGATGTAAGATGCGTCCGATGTTTATTCGTCCATCTTTCCAACGGGCGGGGCTCATAATCACTCGACCCAGCGTTTGAAGTACCAATTCAGAATCAAGAGAAGCATGATTACGATCAGCGATAGCGAGATCAACCTGAAGGAAGGCCGTACAAAGGTCTTCAAGCAGCCAATAAACATACTTCTCATCGCAGCGCGGGATAAGCCTCGGCAGAAGGTACTGGAACCAATCTTCCCACTCTTCAAGAAGCCCAAATGCAGAGATTCCACTCCCGATAGCTTCCAAGACTTCCTGCAGATAACTCGTGGATGTGGCTTCGAGAGCGTGCTTGAGCTGGGGATACACTTTTCGCGTCTCACCCATGAACCACGCCTCGCCCATGAGCTCGTTTGGTTGGCTAGTCGCCTTGCGCATTGCGCTCAATGCCTGACAGGAGGGTCCCAAACCTGGCGTCCACTGAAAGGTCAAATTCCGTTCCTATCTCCGTTGGCTCTAGTGAAGTCGGACACTGACATATGGACGCCTCTTAAGACAAGAATCCAAGCATCTTTATTGCGGCATGAGGCTCACTGCAGACTTTCATAGCACTCTCCGTCTTTGGCGCTTATGTGGTCGCTGACACCCTCACGGCCAAATCGCATCCTTATTCGCCACTGCGTCGCTTTGGAGGGTATCGCCAGGACCTCGGGGTGGGTGCGAAGCGCCCTCCCCATGGGGGAGGTCCGGGCGCTTTCCGGCGGTGCCGGGCCGGAATACTAAACGGGATACCTGCGTTGCAGGTGGGTTGCACCCACCCTACGATATGGCGTTATCGTACCTTGAGTGTCGCCAGCCCGATCATCGCCAGGATCAGCGAGATGATCCAGAACCGGATCACGATCTGCGGTTCGGCCCAGCCCTTTTTCTCGTAGTGATGGTGGATCGGCGCCATCAGGAAGACCCGTTTGCCGGTCCGTTTATAATAGGCGACCTGGATGATGACCGAAAGCGCCTCCACCACGAAAAGCCCGCCGACGATGGCCAGCACAATCTCGTGCTTGGTCGCGACCGCAATGGCCCCAAGCCCGCCGCCCAGCGCCAGTGATCCTGTGTCGCCCATGAAGACTGCGGCGGGCGGTGCGTTATACCACAGGAACCCAAGCCCCCCGCCGATCAGCCCTGCCGAAAAGATCAGGATTTCACCGGTTTGCGGCACGTAATGCACGTCCAGATATTCGGTGAAATCGGTCCGCCCGACCGCGTAGGCGATAATGCCAAAGGTTGCCGCCGCAATCATCACCGGCATGATCGCCAGCCCATCCAGCCCGTCTGTCAGGTTGACCGCGTTGGCCGCGCCCACGATCACAATGATCGCAAAGGGGATGAACATGACGCCCAGATTGATCAGCGTGTCCTTGAAGATTGGCAGGGCCAGTTGGTTGCTGAGGTCATCAGGGTGGTAGGCCGCCGCCCAATAGCCCGCGATGCCAGCGATCAGAATGCCCAGGAGGATGCGGATTTTGCCCGACACCCCGGCAGTGTTTTGTTTTGACACTTTGGCATAATCATCCGCAAAGCCGATCATCGCAAAGGACAGGGTCACAAACAGCACCATCCAGATAAACGGGTTGTCCAGCCGCGCCCAAAGCAGGGTGGATGTGGTCAACGCCCCCACGATCAAAAGCCCGCCCATGGTCGGCGTTCCCGCCTTTTCGAAATGCCCTTCCGGCCCGTCGGACCGGATCGGCTGCCCCTTGCCCTGTTTGCGTCGCAGCACATTGATCAGCGGTGGCCCGAAGATGAACCCGAAGAGCAGCGCCGTCATGAATGCCCCCCCTGCCCGGAAGGTGATGTACCGGAACAGGTTGAAAAAGTCGCCGCCGTCAGAAAGTGCTGTGAGCCAGTATAACATGGAATACCCTTATTGATCTTGGAGGCGCCGATGCCCCAATTTGCGGATGGCGTCAACGATCAGGCTGACTTTGCTGCCCTTGGAGCCCTTGATCAGCACCACGTCACCTGCATCCACCAGCCCCGACAGTTTTGGCACCAGATCGCTGGCCCGTTCGGCCCAATGCCCGCGTTGTCCGTCAGGCAGGGATTGCCACAGGTGGTGCATCAGTGGCCCCGCACAATGGATCAGGTCGAGCTTTTGCAAGTCGCTGTTGCCTGCGATGGCCCGGTGCATCGCGACCTCATCCGGTCCCAGTTCCAGCATATCGCCCAGGATCGCCACACGCCGTCCTTTGATGGTCCGCCCGACATTGTCATGCGGTTTGCTGGCCGCGATGACTTCGAGAGAGGCGGCAAGTGATGTCGGGTTGGCGTTGAAGGCGTCATCAATCAGGTCGATGGTTTCATTTTCATTTGCCCCGTCGATCACGATGACCTCGCGCGTGCCGCGCCCTGCGGGGGGCACCCATTGCGCGATGTCGAGTGCGGCCCGGACTGGATCGGCCCCGAGCGCGTCAGTCACGGCCAGCACCCCAACCGCGTTCATGGCGAAATGTCGCCCTGGCACGGAGAGCTTGAACAGGTAGTCATGCCCCTGCCCCTTGGCCCGGATCACCGTCACGTCGCCCGACAGCTGCACATCCTGCACCGTCCAGTCGTCGCCTGTTTCGCCAAAGAGCACCTGTTGTGCGCTATGCTGGCTGGCGTGGTCGCGCAAGATCTGGCTGGTTTCGATATCGGCGTTCAGGATGGCCACCCCACCGGGGATCAGCCCGTCGATGATCGCGGCCTTTTCGCGCGCAATCCCCGCCAGATCGTCGAAGGCGGCCAGATGCGCCGCAGCCACGGTTGTGATCATCACTGCGTGGGGCTGGGTCATCTGGGATAGTGGGGCGATTTCGCCAGGGTTGCTCATCCCGATTTCGATGATCGCGTAATCTGCATCTGCGGGCATCCGCGCCAATGTCAGCGGCACACCCCAGTGGTTATTGTAGGATGCTTCGGCCGCGTGGCATTTGCCTTGCCGTCCCAACACAGTCAGCAGCATTTCCTTGGTCGAGGTTTTGCCAACAGAGCCGGTGATTGCCGCAATCCGCGCTTTGGTCCGGGCGCGGGCCGCACGGCCCAAATCGGCGAGCGCGTCCAGCACGTCCGGGACAATCAGCAGGGGCGCGTCACCCGCAACATCATCAGGCCTGTGCGTAACCAACGCCGCAGCGGCCCCTTTTTCCAGTGCTTGTGCCACAAAGTCATGCCCGTCGCGCACATCCTTGAGCGCCACAAACAGATCGCCGGGCCGGATCGTGCGTGTGTCGATAGACACCCCGTGCGCCTGCCAGTCGGTTGTTACCTGTCCGCCGGTTGCAGCGGCGGCATCGGCAGACGTCCAAAGCGGGGTCATATCCGCCCCTCTAATGCGGCCACAGCCACGCTGGCCTGTTCGACATCGTCAAAGGGCAGCACACTGTCGCCCACGACCTGCCCTGTCTCGTGCCCTTTGCCTGCGATCAGCAACGCGTCGCCGGGGGCGAGCATGTCGATGCCGCGCAGGATGGCTTCGGCACGGTCGCCCACTTCGGTGATGCTGTTGCTACCGGCTGCATTCACCGCCCCGGCCATCACCGCGGCCCGGATGCTGCCGGGGTCCTCAGAGCGTGGGTTGTCATCGGTCACGATGACGATATCGGCGTTTTGCGCGGCGGCGGCTCCCATTAAGGGCCGTTTGCCCGCATCCCTGTCGCCGCCTGCACCCACGATCACAATGATCCGCCCCATCACATGTGGGCGCATCGCCTTGAGCGCGGTTTCAACCGCATCAGGTGTGTGCGCGTAATCCACAAACACCGCTGCCCTGTTTTCGCGGGTGGCAGCCAGTTCCATGCGGCCATGGACCGTGCCAAGATGTGGCAGGGTGTCAAAGACCTGTGCCGGGTCACCCCCGGCGGCGATGACCAGACCGGCAGCCAAAAGCACGTTATCGGCCTGAAAACCGCCAATCAGATCAAGCCGCGCCTGATAGGGTCGGTCCTGCCAGGTGAAAAGCAGGTCCTGCCCCGTTGCATCGAAACGCTGGCCGGTCAGGCGCAGCCGGGCATCGGCGGATCGTCCAACGCCGATCACCTCTTGCCCGCGTGCGGTGCATATTTCGGCGACTTCTGCCCCTTGGGGATCGTCCAGATTGATCACGGCGACCCCGTCATCGGGCAGCACCCGTTTGAAAAGGCCCATCTTGGCCTCGAAATAGGCGGCGAAGGTTTCGTGGTAGTCAAGATGATCCTGCGTGAAGTTGGAAAACCCCGCCGCCGCCAGCAGCACCCCGTCAAGGCGACGTTGGTCGAGCCCATGCGATGATGCCTCCATCGCGACATGGGTGATGCCGTTTTGCGCGGCCTCTGCCATCACCCGGTGCAGCGTGATCGGTTCGGGCGTTGTGTGTTTGAGCGGGTGGGTCCATGCGCCTTCGACCCCGGTGGTGCCCAGATTGACCCCGGCGATGTCCATCTCTTCCCAGATTTGGCGACAAAAGGTGGAGATTGAGGTTTTTCCGTTTGTCCCGGTGACCGCCACAACGGTGCCCGGATGTGCCCCGAACCAAAGCGACGCGGTTTGCGCCAGCGCCTGACGCGGGTCTTGTGCGATGATCAGGGCGGCATCGGATGCGGCCAGCTCCGCTTGTGCGATTTTGGCCCCTTGGGCATCCGTCAGGATCGCCGCCGCCTGCATCCGCAGGGCATATTGGATAAATTCGCCGCCATGGACCCGCGCGCCGGGCAATGCAGCAAACAGGAACCCCGGTTTCACCTCGCGGCTGTCAACGGCGATGCCGGTGATCTGCGCCTCTGCCCCGCCTTGTGCCCGTAATCCAAGTTCCGCCAGAGATGTCATCGCCTGCCCCGTTTGTCAGTTCGAGGTGAGTGTTACACCGATGGATTGCGGCATGTCCACTTGTGGTCTGAGGCCCAGCAGCGGGGCGATGCGCCGGATCATTTCGGCGGCGATGGGCACAGCTGTCCAACCGGCGGTGCGGCGTGGTTTGTCGCCAGAGTTTTCTGATGGTTCATCCAGCGTCACAATCAGCACATATTGCGGGTCATTGGCCGGGAACACAGATGCGAAGGTCGCGATGACCTTGTCGTCATAATACCCAGCGCCAGATGTGCGGGGTTTATCCGCCGTGCCGGTTTTGCCGCCAACGGCATATCCGGGGACTTCCCCAAATGACGCGGTGCCACGTTCGACCACCTGCCGCAGCATGGCAACGGAGCGTTGCGCGATCACCTCGCGCATCACCCGCGGGCCTGTCGGCGCGTCGGGGGTGCGCAGCAGGGTTGGTTCGACCTGCGTGCCGCCATTGGCAAGTGTCGCATAGGCGGCGGCCAGATGCAGTGGCGAGGATGACAGCCCATGCCCGTAAGAGATTGTCATCGTTGAGATTTCCGACCAGTTACGTGGCAGCAACGGTTTGCCTGTGGGACCTTCGACCATCTCAACCGGGGTTGGTTCCAGAAACCCCAGCGAGCCAAGGAATGCCTTTTGCCGTTCCGCCCCGATCATCATCGCGATCCGTGCGGTGCCGATGTTGGAGGATTTAACGATCACATCCGTTGTGCTGAGTTCCGGTCCGTAATCGTGGAAATCCCTGATCCGAAACCGCCCCCAGGTCAGCGGCCCCTGCGTATCGATCAACGTGTTGGGGTTGACCAGCCCCAGTTCCATCGCCTGCGCCACGGCAAAGATTTTGAAGACTGATCCCAGTTCATAGACACCCTGCACCGCTCGGTTGAACAGCGGGCTGTCGGATTGGTCGCCTGTGGTCAGGACGCGCGGGCGGTTATTGGGGTCGAAATCAGGCAGGGACACCATCGAAATAATCTCGCCCGTATGCACATCCATCAGGACCGATGCCGCCCCTTTGGCATTCATCAGGGACATACCGCCCGCCAGTACCTGTTCGGCAGCGGCTTGCACCGTCAGGTCAAGTGACAGTTCCAGCGGCGCGCCTTCATTTGCCGGATCACGCAGGAAGGCGTCGAATTTGCGTTCGACACCCGCCACACCGATGACTTCGGCGCTGGCCACCCCTTCGCGCCCATAGCTGGCCCCGCCAAGGATATGCGCCGCAATCGGCCCGTTGGGATAGAGCCGCATTTCGCGCGGCCCAAACAGCAGACCGGGCGAGCCAAGGTCATGCACCGCCTGCATCTGTTCGGGGCTGATCTGCCGTCTGATCCACAAGAATTTGCGGTCGCCGGTGAAATCCTTGATCAGCTCATCTTTGTCCAGCTCGGGGAAAATATCTGCCAGACCGGTCGCCGTATTGACCGGGTCGATCATGTCGCGCGGGTGGGCGTAAAGCGAATGGGTTTCCAGGTTGGTTGCCAGAATGCGCCCGTTTCTGTCAACGATATCAGCGCGTTGCCCGATAATGGGGTTGCCCACACTGGTTGCGCGCGGTTCTTCCGGTACCGACGATGCCAGCGTGCCCATGCGCCCGCCGATGACAATGAAGGCGCAGAAAAAGGCCAGCCCAAGGACCAACAACCGCCCTTCGGCCCGTTGCCTTGCCTTGTCGGCCATTTCCTCGTGACGGCGGCGCTTGTTTTCAGCTTCGATCACGGCGGGATCTTCGCCGCGGGCGCGGGCCTTGAGAATACGGGCGAGCGGGCGGAGTGGTGTCCTCATAGCGGGTTCTCGATATCGGCGAACGCATCTGCGGAGAGTTCAATCGGGTTGATGATGGGCGCGATGGGCGGAATGGGATAGATGATCTGATCCACCGCACCAAACGCGTCAGGCATCAGTGGCAGAAGTCCCAGTCGGTCGAAATTCAACTCCGCCAGATCGGCGAGCCTGTCAGGTCGGTTCAGATAGGCCCATTCCGCCCGCAACATGCCCAGCCGTTCATGGGCCGCACCAATGCGGGCATGCAGGATGCGCATATCCTTGATCGATTGCTGCGTTTTGTAGTTTTCCTGATAGGCCCAAAAGGCCAGCCCCATCACGGCGAGAGCGGCGAAAACATATAAGATACCACGCATTACCTGCCCCTCCTTTGTTTTTTCATGGGCATGCCGAGCACGCCCGGGTCGATATTTTCGGCTGGCGCATCAGTACGGATCGCCACCCGCAGTTTGGATGACCGCGACCTTGGGTTTTCGGCCAGTTCCTGATCGTCGGGTCCGATCGCTTTGCGGCTTTTGACGGTGAAGGCCGGGGTGATCTGTTCGGCCTCTGGCGCGTAACGATTGGCGTTGGCCGTGTTGCCGGACCGCGCCTGGATAAACCGTTTCACCATCCGGTCCTCGACCGAGTGGAAGGTCACAACAGCCAGTTGCCCGCCCGGTCTGAGCGCGCGTTCGGCGGCCATCAACCCTTCAGCCAGTTCCTCATATTCGTTATTCACCGCGATCCGCAGCGCCTGAAAGGTCCGAGTCGCAGGGTGCGATTGCCCCGGTTTGGCGCGCGGCAGGCAGGATTCGACCACGCGCGCCAGTTCCCCGGTTGTCGTCAGGGGGCGTGCCGCGACGATGGCCTTGGCGATGCGGCGCGAGGCCCGTTCTTCACCATACAGATAGATGATGTCGGCGAGTTCGCTTTCTTCCGCGTCATTGCACAGATCAGCCGCCGATGGCCCGTCCTGCGACATGCGCATGTCCAGCGGACCGTCCCGCATGAAGGAAAAGCCCCGTTCAGCCAGATCGAGTTGCATGGAACTGACCCCAAGGTCCAGCACGACGCCATCGAGGTCGGACCCGTATTCATCCAGCTTCGAGAATACGCCCTGTTTCAGGACGATCCGGTCGCCATAATCACCGACCCATTCCGCTGCCATATCGAAGGCCAGCGGGTCACGGTCCACCCCAATCACCTGATCCGCCCCGGCGGCCAGTAGCGCGCGGGTATACCCCCCATTGCCAAAGGTCCCGTCAAGCCAGACCCCTGAAACGGGAGAGACCGCTGCGATGAGCGGTCGGACCAGAACGGGGATGTGAGGCGCGGCAGCGTCAGTCATGGGTCTACTCGTCCAGCAGGATGAGCGGATCGAAGCCATCCTCATGTTCAGCGAGCCAGCCGCTGATATCCTCTGCCACCTCTTCGGCAAAGACATCCGCCTTCCAGATCTCAAAATGGTCGCCCATGCCGCTAAAGGCCAGGTCACCATCGGTGATGCCCAGCTTTTGCCGCTGCTTGAGCGGCATGACGGTGCGCCCGTCCTTGTCCACGTCCAGTTTGATGGATTGGCCGATGATCAGGCGCTGCAATTTCTTTTTGTTGGCCGAACCACGCGGCAAGGCATTGATCTGCGCCATCACCTTGCCGAATTCATCGACGGTATAGCCGTGCAACTCGTTCTTCAGATGATCGCCGTACAGCAGATACATGCGGGGGTTCAGGCCGGGCGTCCATTCCGGATCGCCTGCTTCGAGGACACGACGAAAATCGGCCGGGATCGACATGCGTCCCTTGCCGTCCACCCGCTGGGTGTGTTCGCCTGTGAAACTCAGAACCACTGTCCCTCGGTCCTTACCTGTTCAAGCCCCCATGAAAACCAAACGCCAGATATGAAAACGGCGGATTGATCTGCTGCCACTGATCAATCCGCCGCTTCCGCCCCTCTTTGGGGGAAAGTCCGATCGCGCGTGCCACCTGGGGGGATGTCTGCTCGCTCACGCGCCGGATCTGGTTGGGTAATGACGAAGCCTGTATGAAACCTGCTTTTGCCGGTTGGGGTTCTTAAGATGCCCCGTTTGAAGTCTGTCCGTCGTTACCGTGCAACTGTTGTGGCATCAGTTGGGTCACCGATCAACAGTTTTTTGGGAATTCATGGTACTACATGGTGTTTTTGCGGGCACTCTGGAACAACATATTGGGTTGGCAGGCCCTTACCTGCCATATTTGTAGCGATATTAGCCCTACAGAGCACAACATGTAGTGAAAACTGGGCCACCTTGCAGCTGTTCCAGAAATTCCCAAGTTTTTTCGGATTGGCAGGCTTTGATCCGAGATTTAGGGGTTCACTACACTGTTTTCAGCATCAATCATGGCTTCGAATCCTGTTATTTGATTCGTTCAACCTATCGATTCCATGATTTCCCGGAACTCTGCCCTATCGGGACATGTCGCGCACCCGGCGCTATTTCATCTGAAACTGCAGCGGCAGCAGATAGGGGAATGATGTCGTTGGGTCGGTTTCGATCCGCATGATCGGCCCCATCCATTCACCCCATTTCTTGTTTACCGGGCAATCGGCCAAATGCGCCTTTGCTGCCTCAAGGTCATCAGTTTCGAAATATCCGAACAGCGTCAACCCATGCCGAAAGATATTGTAATTGGCGATACCGGCCTTGCGCAGGGTCTCCAGCATCTCTGGCCAGATCTCATCATGCCGTTTCTTGTATTCTTCCTCATATCCCGGACGGACTTCGAGAACCCAAGCGTAGGATGCCATTACGCGCCCTCCTTCCAGTTGTTGAAGCAATCGCGTAAGGCGATGATTTCGGTCAGAACATCCTCGAACAGGGTGTTCATGTAATCCTGATGCACCGGCTCGATCGCCAGTGCGGCGTCATAGCCCGCATCACGAAGCGTTCCGAACATGGCGGGGAAGTTCAGCGTTCCATGCGCGAACTTGGTCTGAAGCGCCCCCATCTTTGCCTGCCGCAGATGCACATGCGCCGCGTGGGGTGCGAGCGGGTCAATCTCCTCCTGCCGGTAACCGAGGCAGGCGAAATGCGAATAATCAAGTGCGAGCTTGATCCCTGTTTCCGCGACCAGTTGCAGGACGATATCCGGCGATTCAGCAAAGGAATGCACATGCGGTTCGATGCAAAGCTGGGATTTGTAGGATTTGGACAGGGCCACCATTTCGCGAAGCGATGTGATGGACACCTCTTGGGCCTGTTGTCGGCTTTGCCCCGGGTTGACCACGCCGGGCAGGATGAAAATGGTGCCGATCCCCGCTGCATCGGCAAAGGTCAGCACCTGTTCCAGATCGGCCAGATTGTCATCCAGCGTGCCGGGTTGGGCTAGGTTGCGCCCATCCAACCCATCACCGAAGAGGTGGTAGTAGTTGGGCAAGCGCACGCCCAGATCGCCAAGCTGGTCGGCCGCGCCTTTGGGATCCGCCAGTATATGCGCCTTATCAAGGGCCGAGCGGTAGAACAGCCCGACATCCAGCGCGCCGATACCCAGCGCGTTGGATATCCCTGCCGCCTCTGCCAAGGTGCAGGATGGCAGCGACCATGCGGTGAGTGACAGATACATTGCTTATCCTCCGATCTTGGCCAATTGTCCGGTGGCGGCAGACCGGTACATCGCATCCAGCGCCTCGGTCACCCGCGCGCCGCATTCGGCGTTGGATGCGTTGACCACGTTTTCACCCGCGCAAAGTTTCGCAAAGACCCGCACCGGCAGCGTGCCGTCATATTCCGCGTCTGCGGCAGAGATATTGAATGCCTCTTCCGCCCCATCCAACCGGCTGAGCGTCAGTCGCGCACGTTCATTATCGAACATGATCATGCCTTCGGTGCCAAAGATGCGGATATCCATATGCATCCCCTTGTGTTTCGGGGTGGTGGATGACCCCGACAGCGCCACCGTTGCCCCGTTGGTCGTCCGCGCGCAGGCCGCATCATAGTAATCCACCCCGGATTTCGATTTGCCATCCATGCAGTAGACGCTGTCAAACCGCAGGTCGGCGACGTGGATCAGCCAGGCCAGTGAATGCGACATCTGCCCCCAGCCATACCCCCCTGCCTTTTGTGGGTCTGCCCAGGTTGAGGCAGGAGGGCGGAACATTTCGCCTTCGGTTTCCAGCATCGGTTCGCCTGCAAAAAGGTCCTCTAGCGCCGACCCCATCTGGCAGATCGCATGGCGCACCTCGCCGATCCGGCCCTGCTGCACCCAGTCTGCGGCCTGTGCGGTGAAACTGGTGAAGTTGCTGCCTGTTGGCACCAGCACTTCCTTACCGGCCTGGGCCGCAGCAGTGGCGATGGCGCGCCCATCCGCCTCGGTCGTGGCCATTGGTTTTTCGACAAGTACATGACACCCCGCCTGCAGCGCTGCGATGGTGGGGGCCGTGTGGGCCGTGTGCGGTGTCGATACCATGACACCGTCAAGGTTTTCGCGTGCCAGCATGTCGTCCAGATTTTGATACTGCGCGTCGATACCGAATTTTTCGCCTGCAAGCCGCAGCCGTTCTGCATCAAGATCGCAGATCGCTACCACCTCAGCCTCTGGGCAATCGCGGATGGTAGGGATGTGGTTCACTGTCGCCCACCAGCCGATGCCGACAACGCCTATGCGTGCGCTCATGTCTTGTTCTCCGATGTGTCCTGCACGACGGTTGAACGATAGACGTTTTGCATATGCTCCTCCGCCGCCATGGCCGCTGCTGCCGGGTCTCTGGCCTTTAGCGCCTCGAACAGTTTGCGGTGATCCTTGAGGCTTTGTTCCAGCAGCTTAGGGTTTTCAGAGGCGCGTCTGCGAAATTCCAGCCCCAGTGAATTCAGGCTTTCGCCGATCCGTTTCAAAAAGGCATTGCCGCAACCGATCCAGATCGCCTCGTGAAAGCGCAGGTCGGCCACGCGGAATGCCTGCGGGTCCGACAGGGTTTCGACCTGCGCGTCCAACATGTGTTCAAGCGCGTCGATTTCATCGTCTGACATGTTTTGGGCGGCCCTGCGCGCAACGTCGCCTTCGATCAGGGACCGCGCGTCGTAAAGTTCGCGCAGATTGAGGTCTTCAAGCGACAAAAAGAACCGGATCGGGCCAAGCAGCGCATCGCCATCAAGCTGACTGATAAAGGCCCCGCCGCCCTGACGCACATTGACCACGCCCAGGATCGCCAGCCCCCGGATCGCCTCGCGCACCGAAGGGCGCGACACGTCCAGCATTTCTGCCAGTTCCCGTTCGGGAGGCAGCTGATCGCCGGGGCGCAGGGCGCGAGATGTCACCATTTCCAGAATGCGCTTGGCCACCATCTCGGCCAGTGATTGCCGCGCGATTGGGGCCTCTTGCTGAAAAATCGATGGTTTGGCTCCCATGGTCAGGTTCCTTTTCCTTCGCTGCGGGTGACTGCGGCAAGCAACCCGCCAAGATTGATCCGGGGCGCAATCACTGAGGCGATCAGCAACACGCCGATGACCCCGGTTTGGATATGCCCGGTGATGTTCAGCAAGGCCATGCCGTTGCGCAGGTTCAGCACGATCAGCACCGCCAGCAAGGTGCCCCAAAGGCTGCCGGAGCCGCCGAAAATACTGACGCCACCCAACAGCACCATTGTAATAATGTCTAGTTCGAACCCGCTGGCCACATCCCCGCGCACCGCCCCGACCCGCGCCGCAAAAAGTAGGCCCGCCAAGGCCGAGATTGCCCCTGATGCGACGAACAGCACCATTTTGTGGCGTGCGGTATCGATCCCGGCGAAATCCGCCACGTCGCGATTATTGCCGATCAGGTAGGTTTTGCGCCCGAAACCGCTGCGTTGCAGGACCACATAGAACAGCCCGAAGAGCAGGAAGAAGAGGATGATCGATAGGGGCAGTTGCCCGATCAGCCCTTGCTGGCCCAGCGCATCGAACCAGTCGGGGAAATCGGTGATCCCCCGATCCTCGACCAGTACCCGTGCCAGCCCCCGAAATCCGATCAGTGTGGCCAGTGTCACGACCAATGATGGCAGACCGACACGCGCAATGAAATACCCGTTCAGCGCCCCGCCGATCACCCCGATCACCATGACGATCATGCAGGCCAGCCCGGCCGGCACCCCATTGGCGAAAAGGAACCCAAAGCTACAGGCCGCAAGCCCCATCATGGATCCGACCGACAGATCAATTTCGCCGTTGATGATGATCAGCGTCATCACCAGCGCCACAATGATCTTTTCAATCGACAGTTGGAACAGGTTGATCTGGTTGGAAAATGTCAGGAATTGCGGGGACAGCATCGTGTTTGCCACGATGATCACTATCAATGCCGTCGCCAGGAATCCTTCCCAGCTTTTGAGCCTTGACAGAATATTCATTCCGCGCCCCCCCTATTGGTCGACGCAAGTTCCTGCGCGATCTTCGCTTCGGCTTTGCGGTGTTCGCGGGCCTGTCTTGCGGCCATCAGCCGCCGCATCAACAGCGCGTCTGTGGCGACCGATAGCAGGATCAGCACGCCCAGCACCGCCTCGCGCCAGAATTCGCTGACCAGTTGCCAACGCACGAGACTTGTGTCGATCAGATCAACAAGGACCGCACCCAGCAGCGCCCCGATCACAGTGCCGGACCCGCCAAAGATGTTCACGCCCCCCACAACGGATGCGGCAACAGATTTCAGCTCTAGCCCCAGCCCTGCAACCACAGTGATCGTCCCAAAGCGTGCCAGGAACATGAAACCACCCAAGCCCGCCAAGGCCCCGGCCAGAACGAAGGCCACAAACACGGTTTTGCGCGTGTTGATCCCGGCCATCTCTGCCGCTTCCGGGTTTGAGCCGATGGCATAAAGCTTGCGTGCCGCCCGCAGCCGGGTCAGGGCGATATGGACCAGAATGACCACAAGGACAGCCGCCACAAATGCCGCCCGGAATTGCATCTGCCCCCATTGCCACAGCACCGTGTTGGGAAACGAGACCAGCCATTCAGGCAAGTTCGCGGTCGAGATTGATTTTGAGTCTGAATATTCGACCAAGGCCGACCGAAACAGCGCCAACGTACCCAGCGTCACAATGATCGACGGCACTTTCGCAAAAGCCACCAGCGCCCCGTTGATCGCCCCGAACATCGCGCCCAGCCCCATGGCATAAGCCACCAGAATGACCGGCCCCAAGTCCGGGTTGTTGGTGATCAGACTGCCCGTGGCAAAGGCCACGAACCCGATGGTAGAGCCAATCGACAGGTCGATATTGCGCGTGATGATCACAAGCGTCTGCGCTGTTGCCAGCAACGCCATGATCGCAACAGAGCTGGATATCCGGTTGAACAGCCGCCCGTTCAGGTAATTCGGCACAACCAAGGAAAAGAAGACCAGAACCGCCACGACAACCAGCAGAAGCGCAAGGATACGCAGGGCTTGCGGGTTAAGCTTGTCAAGGATGCGCAGCACTAGGACGCCTCCATCGTTTCGGCCTGGCCTGTGGCAAGGACCATGATCCGTTCTTGTGTTGCTTCCTGCGCCGTAAGCAACCCCATTTGCTGCCCCTCGCGCATCACCAGAATGCGGTCGCCAAGGGCCAGCACCTCTGGCAGGTCAGACGAAATCACGATGGCCGCCCCACCGGCTGCTGCGAATTCCCGGATCAGGTCATGCACTTCGGCTTTTGCGCCCACATCGATCCCCCGCGTCGGTTCGTCAAAGATCAGGATCTCGGGGTTCATGTTCAGCCATTTGGCGAGCATCACCTTTTGCTGGTTGCCGCCCGATAGTGTCCCAACCGGAATTTCGACATCCGGCGTGCGGATATTCAGCCGGGTCCGGTAGTTCTCTGCCACCTCACGTTCGGCATCCTGATTGAGGATGCCCCATCGGTTCAGAAAGCCGCCCAGTGTGGCCACGCTGATATTGGCCCGGATCGGCATCGGCATCGCCAGCCCAAGCTTGCGCCGGTCTTCGGATACATAGGCGATCCCGGCATCCATCGCCTGACGCGGATGTGTGATCTGATGATCCTGTCCAAATACGCGAATGGTTCCCGACGTCGCCGGTTCCACCCCAAAGATCGACAGCGCAACATCGGTGCGCCGCGCCCCGACAAGGCCCGCCATGCAGATCACCTCGCCCCGGTGCAAAGTGAAATCGATATCTTCGAAAACACCCGACTGGGTCAGGTTCGTGATTTGCAGCGCGACTTCGTCCTGTGCCGTGCTGGGTGCCTTGTTGAGGTAATTGCCGACATCGCGCCCGACCATTTCGGCGATCATGCCATCCGGCGTGACCTCTGCGATGTCCCGCGTTGAAATATGGCTGCCGTCCCGGATCACGGTGACGCGGTCGGCAATCTCAAAAATCTCTTCCAGACGGTGGGAGATATAGACAACGGCGACGCCTTCGGCGGCCAGTGACCGCGCAATCCCGCGCAGCCGTGTGGCCTCATGCGCGGAAAGCGATGCGGTGGGTTCATCCATGATCAGGACCCGCACATCCTCTGACAGCGCGCGCGCAATTTCGACGGCCTGCTGTTCGGCCAAGGTCAGGCCGCTGGCGACCTGATCCACATCCGTCTCCATCCCGATCCGTGCGATCAGATCACGCGCCTTGCGCGCCTGACGCGCAGGGCGTCGAAATAACCCTTCGGACCGCGCACTGATAAAGATGTTTTCGGTCACATCCAGATCGGGAAAGACCATGGGTTCCTGATAGATCGCAGCCACGCCCAGATCCCGCGCCGCTTGTGGACCCTGTATCTTTCTGACGCCCCCGTCGACATGGATGTCGCCTGCAGTTGGCTGGTAAACGCCGGTCATGATCTTGATCATGGTCGACTTGCCAGCGCCATTTTCACCGACAAGGGCGTGAACCTCGCCCGGGTAAAGGTCGAGCGACAAATCGGTCAATGCATGGGTCATCCCAAAGGATTTGGACACACCGCGCAATTGCATGATTGGCTGAGCCATTTCGATCTCCTGATCGGTCCGCAACAACTGGGACACGCTGTCGCGGACCGGTAGGGCCGGGGCGACTTACTGTGCCGCGGCTTCTACGTTTTCACTTGTGTAGACGGTGAATGGCCCCATCAGGATGCGTTTGGAGCCGGGGCGACCGGGGTCTTCCTCGATCGCGAAATCACCCATCCGTCCGGCGCTGAAGCTTTCGCCAATGTCACCGGTCAGTTGGCCCGTCGCAAGGCCATAGGCGGTGTAATAGGTCAGGTAGCCAAGGTCGCGGAAATCCCATAAGGCGAATTCCGGCGCGCAGCCATTCATGGTGTATGACACCATCTCGGATGGCAGCCCAAGACCAGAGACTTTCACCTGATCGCAAAGCCCTTCATCCTGCATCGCCTTGGCAGAGGCCTGAATGCCCACTGTGGTCGGCGACATGATCACCCCAAGGTCGGGGTATTGGTCGACCAATGACAGGGCGCGATTATAGCTGACCTCGGCCTGATCATCGCCATAGACGATATCAACCAGTTCGATATTGGCGTATTTATCGCCTTTCAACGCCTCCTGCATGGATGCGATCCACGCGTTCTGGTTGGCCGCATCAGGTGTGGCCGACAGCACCGCCATCTGCCCTTCACCGCCAAGGATCGAATGGGCCATATCGGCCATCACCGTGCCGATGGAGCCGAAATCCACCTGTGCGACAAAGACGTCTTCACCTTCGCCGCCAGGGATTGGGCTGTCCCATGTCACAACGCGTGTCCCCGCCTCTTGTGCGGCCACGGCGGACGGCGCGATCTGGTCGCCAGCATTGTTCGACAGCATGACGGCCCCCTGCCCTTGCGTGGCAGCCGTTGTCATGATTTCGATCTGACCAGCGACGGAGTTTTCCGGGGTTGGCCCGACAAAGAGCAATTCGCCGGGATTGCCCAGCTCTGCATGGGCTTCCTGTGCGCCTTCATTGGCCTGATCAAAGACCAGAATACCCAGGAATTTCGGCAGCAGCACCATATCGGCCTCTTGCCCGCCTTCCAATGCGGTTTGCGCGTTGGCAAGGCTTGCCCCGCTCATCATCAATGCGGCCAGAAGGCCAAGAGTTTTCGTTGATTTCATCGTTTCCTCCTCCAAAAATCACGATCGTTTCAGTGGTTCCGATTTGTTGGCGTGTTCAGGTATCAGGCACCGGTTTGCGCGGGTCATCGCCACGCAGCGCGCGCGCCAGATCATCGGCCACCAGCCCCTGCAACCGGCCGATTGCGGCTTCGGAATACCAGGCGGCATGGGGTGACAGCAGGCAGTTGGGCGCCGTTCGCAGCGCTGCGTCATCAGGCAGCGGTTCAGTGTGAAACACGTCAAGTGCTGCCCCGCCAATGGCGCCCGCAGACAAGGCGGCGGCCAGGTCGTTTTCATTGATCAACTGGCCCCGTGCCGAGTTGACGATCATCGCGTGGGGTTGCATCTGCGCGAAACGTGCGGCGTTGAAAAAGCCGGATGTGGCGGCTGTGCTGGGCGCGTGGAGCGAGATCAGATCGGCCTGTGACAGCAATGCATCCGCTGTCACAAGCGTCGCCCCCGCCGCCTGCGCCTGATCGGCTGACAGCCCCGGATCAGACACGATGAACCGGAAGCCGAACCCGTCCAACCGCCGCCTGACGGCAGAGCCGATTTGCCCCATGCCAAAAAACCCGATGGTTGTATCGTTGAAGGGTTTCATCGGCTTTGCCACCTTCACGGCCGCCCATTCACCACCCCGCACTGACGCATCCAGCGGCACAAGCTTGCGCAGCAATGTCAGTATTGTCGCCGATGTGTGATCGGCAACCTCATCAGCGCAGTAATCCGGCACATAGCCGACTTTCAGCCCGGCCTGCCCGGCCGCATCCAGATCGATATTGTCATAACCCACACCATAGCGGATCACGGTTGCACCGGGTTTGACCGCCGCTGCGGCTTTGGCCCCGAAACTTGCGAATTGCACGGCGACAGCATCTGCCCCAGCGACGGCTGCTGCAACCTCCGCATCAGTTTTGCACTGATGTGCGGCAAACGCGGCACCAGCGGCTTTTGCGGCCCCTTCTTCGGCAGTCAGAGCCGGGAATGTGTAGTCGGTGACGACGACTTTCTGGCTCATGGGTTTGTCTCCAGGTAATCGTGGATGATCTCACCCGCGATGAGGGTAAAATCGGCGCGCCAGTATACCGCCTCCAACGGTTCAAGAACCGGTAGGCGAAAGATGGGCAGTTGGGCATTGGCCCGCAGTTCAACCGTTGCGGGGCCGGTCCATGCCTCGTGAACTTGCAGATCTGCAAGTTTCCGGCTGGTCAGTTGCCGGATCGCGGGCCGCCCGTCGATATGATCAATGGCTTTGAGGTTGATATTGGTTGCGAAATCGAAATGCGGTGTAAGATCACCTGCATCCGCTCTGCGCTGTTTGTAAGGTGTCGTAGCGGTGATCACGTCGATCCCGTTGCGTGCGACCCCGCCGACGATCAGATCGCCGCGAAAATCCAAGGTTGGTTCGCCCAGTTTCTTGGGCTGGCCGTGGGTCTCGCGACCATGGGCCACACCGATATCAGATGACAGCACCAGATAAGGCGAATAAGCCCCAACCCGGTCGCCCAGCCGCGCGCCGAACATCACGTTCGCCTCGCAATATGGCCCGATCCAATCGGTATCATTCATCTTGTAGATATGCGCGCAGACCACATCCCCAACAGGTTCCAATGGCGGCGGCAACAGAAATGCCATCGCGTCGGGATCGGTGCGCCAATAGACGGTCAGAATTTCAGCGTTGCGGAAGGCGAAAGGGAATGGCGGCACCGTGGGCGCATCCCACGGCGTTGAAAAACCGCCCTGACGGATGTCATCCTCTGTGGGTTTCTTGATGCCAAAGCGCTTGACGCTCATCCCCGCAAACTCCCCCTTTTGGTTGGCTGATAGTTCCGGCTTTCGCCCGCCTATCGCCGCTCCCCCGGTGACCTCGCAGATTGGTTTGACAGATCAGCGAAGTCACATTACCAATTAATTGGTCATACCAATTTACATGAGTCAAGAAGGAATTCCCATCCCATGTTCGACTTGTCGCCCATCAATGTGCCGGACCTGTCTGGCAAAACCATCCTTGTGACAGGGGCCGGTCGGGGCATTGGCGCGACCCTTGCAGGGATGCTTGCGCAGAAAGGCGCGCGTGTTTTTGCAGGCGTTTACGGCCCCGCCGATCCGATAACGGCGCATCATCTGGACGGGTGTATCAAGGTCGACCTGAACGTCACGGATGCGGGGTCTGTCGCCTCTGTCATCACCCAGATCAAGGCAGAGACCGGGACGCTGGATGCGCTGGTCAATAACGCCGGGGCGATCACACCGATTGGCCATGTCGACACATTGCCCACCGAATCCCTGCGCGGCGCTTATGAGGTGAATGCGCTGGGGCTACACCGTATGTCCTGCGCCGCCTTGCCCTTGCTGCGTGCCGCCAAAGGCGTTGTGGTCAATGCCGGAACCGGTGCCGCCACAACCCCGATGGAAGGCTGGGCCGCCTATTGCAATTCAAAGGCTGCCGCCCGGATGATGACCATGATGTTCGCCAAGGAGCTTGAGGATAGCGGCGTTCAATTCTTTTTCATCGGCATTCCCCCCACAGATACCGAAATGCAGGCCGAAATCCGCACTGCCGGGTTGAACCCGATCAGCAAGATCGATCAGGGTGATCTGGTCAAACCCGAGGTGCCCGCCAGCATCATGGCGTGGCTTTGCACCCCGCCTGCCCGTAAGCTGGATGAGGTCATATTGGACGTGCGTGACGATTTCTTTCGCGCGATGATGGCAGATGCGGCACAGGCGAAGGAGTGATCAGAGATGAAAGTCCAAACCGTCGAGGCGATCCCTGTAGCCTATCAGGAACCGACGGATCATAACCGGTTCAGGTCGGTCTGTCTGGTCAAGATCACCGATAGCGATGGCCGCGTGGGCTGGGGGGAGGCTTGCGCCTATTTCCCCGAAGCCACCCTGGCTGTAACCAAAATCGTCGAAGGTCTTGCCCCGATTGTGATCGGCCAGACCCCCCTGCATACCGAGGCGATCTGGCTGAAGCTGAAGGAACATAGCTGGTGGTATGGCACCGGTGCGGGCATAGCCTCGCTGGCCATATCGGGTATCGACATTGCCCTATGGGACCTGAAGGGCAAGCAATTGCAGACCAGCGTTCTGGATCTGTTGGGCGGCCCTGTGCGGAACCAATTGCCCGCGATTGCCAGCCTGCATGGCACCAAAGCCAGCATTGATGCCATGGCCGAAGAAATCGCGGCCCATACCGATACTGGCCTGCACGGGGCCAAGGTCGGGTTCGGCAAGGCTGGTGATGCCGATCTGGGCTTTGATGAGACCCGCGATCTGGCATTCGTGGATAAGGTGCAGGCCGCCATGGGCCCCGGCAAGGACCTGATGATCGATCTTGGCGTCAAGAATTTCTGGGATGTTCCAACGGCCATCCGCCGCGCCCGCGCGTTTGAGGAACGCGGTGTTGCCTGGTTGGAAGAGCCGCTGGGCCATGACGACCCCGCAGGTTATGCCGCCCTGCGTGCCGCATCGGGGATACGCATTGCCTATGGCGAAAGGGAATGGAACGCCCGTGGTGTTCAGCGGATTGTGGAAACCGGCACGGTGGATGTTGTGGGGCTTGACCCCGGCCGGGTTGAGGGGATTACCGGGTTCCGCAAGGCCGCCGACATCTGTGCCCTGAACCGGCGTCAGGCCAATGCCCACAACTTTTCCACAGCGATTGTCGGGGCTGCCAGTCAGGCGCTAAGTTTTGCCTGCCCCGCCTGCTATCTGCTTGAGTTACAGCCCGTCTATGGCCCCGCCCAACAGGACCTTGTTGATCGACCTATCTGGCATGTCGATGGGTATGTGAACATGCCGGAGGGGCCGGGGCTGGGTATCGCGGTGAACGAGGACCTTGTGCAATCGGCCCGTATGGATCGCTGAGTTACCTGACGGTCAAGCCACAGCGGTTATCATGCAGGACAATATCGACACGACCCAGTCTCTCGGAACCGTCATGCGCAAAACTGATCCGCTGCGGAACTATAGGTTCGCGCCCGCCTTTGGGGCGGGGTCGGGCGCGAACCGGGTCGCCAAGCGATCCGGGCGCTGTTTGATGCGTCGGGTTTTCGATTCAGACGACCAGGATTATCGACCTACTGAACCGCCCTGATCGCCGGATAGGCGCGCCGGAAGGCCTGATGCGCATCCTGGAATGCTGCGGCTTTGTCTTCATCGGGCAGAATTTCATCCTGGATATCCGGTGCTGTGATCAGGCGATCTGGCGTTGCCTCGCTAGCGGCCAGCATCCCCAAACGGGCCGCCCCCAATGCCGCCCCGAATTCCCCTGATCCTGGCAGTTGCAACGGCACCCCAAGGGTCGTTGCGATCAGTTTCAGCCAATATCGCGATGCGCTGCCCCCACCGATGGCGATGATCTTGTCCAGTCGCGCATCTGTTGCGACAAGCGCGTCAAAGCTGTCGCGCAGCCCGAATGCCACGCCTTCCAATACCGCCCGGGTCAGGTCCGCTTGCGTGGTTCCGGTGGATAGCCCGGTAAAGCTGCCCCGCGCGCCTGCGTCATTATGCGGGGTGCGTTCGCCTGACAGGTAAGGCAGGAAACGGACCTGCCCCGGTGTCTGAATATTATTGCCCAGCGCCGCCGTCAGGTCCGCAGGTGATGCGCCTGCGATCCGGGACAGCCAGTTCAGGCTATCGGTGGCTGATAGCATGACCCCCATTTGATACCATCGTCCCGGCACGGCATGGCAGAAGGTATGCACAGCCGTTTCCGGTGCGGGCCGATATCCGTCGCGTGCTGCCAACAACACGCCAGAGGTGCCGAGTGACACAAACCCCTGCCCTTCGTTCAGCGCACCAATCCCACAGGCGGCGGCTGCGTTATCACCCGCCCCGCCTGCGATGGTCACGTTGTTTTTCAAACCCCAGCTTTCTGCCAGATCACGCCGCAGCGTGCCTGCCGCTTCGGACCCTTCCACAAGCCGGGGCATCTGATCGCGCCGCATATGGCTGGCGTCCAACAACTGATCCGACCAATCCCGCGCGCCCACATCCAACCAGGATGTTCCCGCGCTGTCAGACATGTCGGCCACGTAATCGCCTGTCAGGTAGTAGTTCAGGTAGGCGGCTGGCAGCAAAACCTTGGCCACCTTATCAAACACCTCCGGTTCATGATTGCGCACCCATGCCAATTTGGGCGCCGTGAACCCCGGAAACACGATGTTGCCCGATAGCGCCCGCACCCCATCCATGGCGTCCAGTTCTGCCGCTTCAGCATGGGATCGCCGGTCATTCCACAAGATGCAAGGCCGCAGCACTTCGCCTGCCTTATCCAACAGGTTTGCCCCATGCATATGCCCCGCGACCCCGATCCCGCGCAGATCCGCAAAGCCCGGGTATTTGTCGCGCATTTCGCCCATCACCGCATCAAGTGCAGCGATCCAATCCGCCGGGTCCTGTTCCGACCAACCCGGATGCGGCTGCGTGGCCTGATAGTGACGTTCTGTGGCACCGATCGGTGTGCCATCTGCATCCACCAGCAGTGCCCGCAGGCCCGAGGTGCCAAGATCAATACCAAGAAACGTCATGAACTGCCTTCCATATCCCAACGCGGGGTTTGTGTGTGATTGGGGTCTGCCCCTATTGCGGCAAAGCGATTTGCATTTTGACATCCGCAGGCGGTGCGCTGGCCGCCACATCAAATGCCGCCACGCTATCGGCAAACCCAAAGGTTCGTGTGATCAACGGTTTCACATCAATCGCCCCGGAGCTGAGCATGCCCACACAGCGCGGAAACACATGCGCGTAGCGAAAGATATTTTCGACACGCGCCTCGCGGATCATCGCCGCCCCTGCGTCATACTGGATCGGATCCGGCTGCCCGCCGATCATCACCACACAACCGCCCGGGCAAAGCGGTTCAAAAACCGTTTTAGCCGCATGGGGGCTCCCTGTCGCCTCGAACACCACATTGACGCCCCAGCCATCCGTGTCACGTTTGACCAGATCCACAAGGTTTTCGGATTGCCCATTCACAGGTGTGATTGCGGGGCTGAGTGCGCCTGCGATTTCCAGCTTTTGATCGGCCAGATCGGTTACATAGACCCTGGCGCATCCTGCCGCGAGCGCCGATAGCGCCGTCACCAGCCCAATCGGCCCTGCCCCCATCACCACCGCATTGTCACCCGGTTTTATCCGCGCCTTGGTCGCCGCATGCACTCCAACCGCCAGCGGTTCAACCATCGCCCCTTCGGCAAAGCTGACATTGTCTGGCAGTTTGAATGTGAACGCCGCCGGGTGGGTACAGGTCGGGCGCAGGATGCCATGAACAGGCGGGGTCGCCCAGAATCGCACGGCGGGGTCTATATTATACATGCCCAGCCGGGTCGCTTTGCTATTGGGATCGGGGATGCCCGGTTCCATGCAAACCCGGTCGCCGGTTTGCAGTGTTGTGACGTCTGCCCCGGTCTCGATCACCGTTCCTGACGCCTCATGGCCCAGGATCATCGGCGCATTCACCACAAATGGCCCAATCCGCCCGTGGGTATAATAATGCAGGTCCGACCCGCAGATACCCACCGTGTGCAGTTTGATGCGCACATCCCGGGCGCCAAGCACCTCTTCTGTCCGGTCGATTTCCGGGACGTCGCGCAGGTTCAACACATCCTTCTTTTCAAGAACAAGCGATTGCATGATTTGGCCCTTCCTGATGTTGGTCGCGCGCCCTGCCCGGTCAGGGTGTCCAGCGTAGGAAATTGCCGATCATGCGCAAGCCAGCATCCTGGCTTTTCTCGGGGTGGAACTGGGTTCCGATCATCGTATCGCGCCCGATAATGGCCGTAACATCGCCGCCATAATCAACATGGGCGAGCCGTTCGGCGGCATGGGATACATCCATCGCGTAGGAATGCACGAAATAGGCGTGATCGCCGGTGCTGATCCCGTCCAGCACCGGGTGCGGGTTGTCGATCACCAGATCGTTCCAACCCATATGCGGCACTTTCAGTGCCGGGTCAGATGGGTTGATCCGCCGGATATCCCCGGCGACCCAGTCGAACCCCGGTGTGGCTTCGTATTCATGGCCGGTTGTGGCCATCATCTGCATGCCGACGCAAATTCCAAAGAACGGGCGCGCACGGGTTGTGACCGCCTCTGTGATCGCCTCTGCCAGACCAGTACGGGCGAACAGCTCTGCCCGGCAATGCGGGAACGCCCCGTCACCCGGCAGCACGATACGGTCGGCTTTCGCCACCATATCGGGGTCGGATGTTACGACAATCGGGCCACACCCGATCTCCGCCGCCATCCGTTCAAAGGCTTTCTGTGCCGAATGCAGGTTCCCGCTGTCGTAATCGACCAGTGCCGTCGTCATAGGCTGCCCTTGGTTGACGGGATGGCGTCAGCCTTGCGCGGGTCCTTTTCAACAGCCTCGCGCAGCGCGCGAGCCACCGATTTAAATGCAGCCTCTGCAATATGGTGGGCGTTGAATCCGTGCAGCTTGTCGATATGCAAGGTGATACCGCCATGGGTGCTGAGCGCCTGAAAGAACTCGCGCACCAATTCGGTGTCAAACGTGCCGATCTTGCCAAAAGGCAGATCCAGATTGCAGATAAGATACGGCCGGGCGGATAAATCCAGCGCACAACGCACCTGGGCATCATCCATCGCCAGATGACAGGACCCATAGCGGCGAATGCCACGTTTATCGGCCAGCGCCTCTGTCAGGGCCTGGCCCAGCGCAATACCGACATCCTCGACCGTGTGATGATCATCAATATGCAGATCGCCCTGCGCCCGGATCGTCATGTCGATCAGGGCGTGGCGCGATAGCTGGTCCAACATGTGGTCAAAGAACCCAACCCCGGTCTGGTTGTCATAAACACCGGTGCCATCCAGATCGATGGTGACAGAGATATCCGTTTCAGCCGTTTTGCGTGTGATCGTCGCTGTCCGCATGATATGCGCCCCTTTTCTTCGTGCGGGCTTATAGGCGGAACCGGGTCGGGGGCCAAGCCTGTGCCGGAAATGTTGCGGCTTTTCAGCAAAATTTAATTGTTGCGCCCCTATGGTCGGCGCAACCGCTGCCAACTATCAGGAGAATCCGATGAAAGCGCTCATTTTGCGTGATGATACCGAAACCGCCGTTGCCTGTGCGCAGGTGCTGATGAACAAGGGGTTTCAGGTCGTTTGTGTCGAAAACCGCCATATCGCCAGGGCCCTGTTACGGATCGAAACCATCGATCTGCTGGTAATGGATGAACGGATTGATGGGCGATTGACCCATTCCATCGCGCTATCTGCTGAACGCCATAACCCTTATGTCAACGCGATCCTGATGACAGACCGGGTTGGGGCTGATGTGGATGAGCTTTATGATCTCTTGCCCTGCCTTTATGCGATTGCCGGGATGGAAAGCGATACTGCGCTGCTGTCCAAACTGGCGATATCATCAATTGAAACCTATGAAGAGGCAGAAGCGCGCGTTCAGCAAAACCGTGCCAAGGCTATCGCCGCACAAGAGGCGCGCGATGCCCTGCTGGCTGAAGAGGCAGAGCGTGACATGCGCGAGGCGCTACGCGAACCAATGGTTGCTGCGCAAAAGATCGCAACGCCACAACCAGCCATCGTCACCCAGCTACCGACGTTTGACGCAGACCTGCCGCAAGGGGGTGAAAACCTGCCAATGGTAGCCGGAAACACAATCCCAGCACCCGCTTTACCTGACGCAATCGTTTTTGCCGCAGACCGGGCTGACCCCTATGTGTTGAGAGATGAAATTCCTGCGACAACCCTTCGGAATGAGGCGGAGTTGCCACATTTTGACGCTGATGCTGAGGTGCAGCATTCGCCTGCCGCATGATTTCAGCCCTTCAGTAGTAATACTGATACCAATTTTGGGCGGCGCATAGATCCAATCCGATCCTTTTCAGCATTATAGAGGCAGTTATTCGCAACAATAGCTGTCTCTATTGGCGTTTGTACTGCGCCTGTCATCAGTCAAAATTTGAACGCCACCCTGCCCTTATCTGAGCGCAGATTTGATTCAAACTGCATCTAGTAACACAGACGTACCGGGCCAGGTCAGGGTCCATTCAAGCGCTTAATAGGTAAGGAGATTACAATGACCAAATCAATCGTGATGGTAGCAGGGTTTGCCCTTTGTGCGATCAGCACCGCAGCAACAGCCGATGACGCTGTCGTCGAGCAGCCTGCACCGGCTTATGTCAACGACATGCCATTCCCCGCAGAGATGCCGGTTTACACACCACGGGTCATCTTTGCCGATTTGCCGTTCATGGAAATGCCCGCGACGGTGGTATTTGCAGACATGCCATTCCCAACCGAGATGAAGACATACACCCCAATCCGCTATTACGCGGATATGCCGACACGCAGCGATGCGCTGGCCGATCTGTCAGATCAGGCGATGCTGCAGCTGGACAACTGATCCAAGGGCGATCGTTATAAAAACGCCGCTATACTGCTTGGCGATTTAAAAGACCAATCCGACCGGGTTGGTCTTTTTCTTTTGTCGTCAGGGGACTGAAAAACATGATGGCGTGGAAAACCGCGCCAGCAGACCTCCGTTCATGAAGCCAACGGAACAGTTCACCATGGATGCAACAATTAAAAAACGAAAGGCCACCCGAAGGTGGCTCTTATCGTCTTACCAGCTGGGTTTGCTGGTCTATTTGGAGCGGGCGATGAGATTCGAACTCACGACCCTAACCTTGGCAAGGTTATGCTCTACCCCTGAGCTACGCCCGCATCCGTTAGTGATGGCTGATCTATAAAGAGTTCATCGGTTCTGCAAGGCAAAAATGACCCTTGATTGCAGTTTTCCGTATGCGGTGGCCAATCGCAGCCGCGCATATGAAAACACCGGACATGATTGTCATGCCCGGCGCGGTATTACAGATGAGGTGGCGTGAATCAGACGGTCTTGCGGCGGGCACCCATCGTGCCCAGGCCCGCCAATCCGGCCAACAGCAGCAACGCCGATGCGGGCAGTGGCACAGTGCTGACCGTGACCTCGGGCCGTTCAAAATCCAACGTGAACGAGTTGAATGCAAAGGATTGATAATTCTCTGCAAAGAATGTTGGCGTGAATGAGAAAGAGTTCAGCCCATCACGCAGGAAACCTGTGGTGTTATAGGTCGATGTAACCGGTGTCGAAAGGATCCCGGACGTGGCCTGCCAAACCCCGACGAAAACGGAATTGACGAAGACATCACCAGCGACGCTGGGCGGGAATGGCGGTATCAGCCCTTGCCAGCCGCCATACGTCACATCGAGCGACGATGCAGCGGCTTCATCCACTGCACCAAGATCAAAGCTATATGTAAGCGTCGACGTCAGTTCGCTGTATAAGGTCGTATCGGTGACTGTCGCGGCTTGTGCCGCCGTCGACAATCCGACGATTGCAGCAAGGGTTACCGCGCTTTTTTTGAAAAGATCAAACACTCTTTAATTCCTAAGATCACTTCTACTATATTGAAGTTACGTAAAAAAAATCCACGCGGCAAGTCCGGCATCACCCCCGGTTAACAAAGCGTTAATCTTAGCTGCATTGCTTGTGTCCGATCAACAATGCGCCCCCAGACCGGCGTACCCCGCCGCAATTATGCCACAATTCGCTTTTCAATCATGGGAATCATATCGCAGATTCAGCGCAAGCATCAGAATCACGCGCTAAATGCAATCAAATCCCAGCGATTGCCGAACGGGTCGCGAAAAACCGCCACTTTCCCGTAGGGCTCATTGCGTGGCGCTTCTTCGAATTCCACGCCGTTATCCTGCATCCTTGCATAGTCGCCCTCAAAATCATCGGTTTGTAAGAACAGCCAGACCCGACCGCCGCCTTGACTGCCAATCGCGTCAACCTGCTGGTCGCCAACGGCCTTGGCCAAAAGGAACGCGGTTTGCGCCCCGGCTGGCGCGACGCGCACCCAGCGCTTGCCCTGGCCCAGATCGCTATCTTCCAAGAGGTCAAAGCCCATTTGCCCCACGAAAAATGCGATGCCCGCGTCATAATCCGGCACGAGGATTGAAAGCAGGGCCAATTTTTGAGTCATTCAAACCATCCTATCGCAGCGCTAAGAAGTGATTATTTCCAATCAGGCGGTATCGCAGATGGCTGCAGACCAAGCCCGGAAAGTTCTGCTTCGGTCGGATCAGTCAGAACCTCACGCATGCGATACACTCCAAAAGCCAGCTCAGACCCCTTTGGCACATAGCGCCAGTCCACGATCATCGCGGGGTCGATGGTCGCCTTTTCAAAAAAGAAGACCGGGTAATCCATGCTGGTCGGGATGATCGTTCCGGTGATTTTCCCGCTTGCTGACATCTGCAGGCTCTCAACCGTGTAGCTGGCCAGACACGGCGCTGCATCACCACGCGACACGGCGATCAACATCCTGAGGCTAAGATGTGCATGACCCGCGCCGTTTTCGTCAAAGGCATTTTGCAGCACATATGGCCAGCTATCCCGGACGGCAGCCGCCTGCCCCGGAGCCGGAGGAAGAGAGAAGCAGAGCGGCGTTTCTGCCTGCGCGATCTGGGCCACGCCCAGCGCGGCCCCTATTATTGCGGCAAGCCGTCTTCTATTCAAACTCAACCAGAAGATCTTTGGCATCGATCTGTCCGCCTGCCTGCACATGCACCGCTTTGACGACCGCGTCCCGTTCCGCGTGGATCCCGGTTTCCATTTTCATCGCCTCAATGGTCAGAAGCAAATCACCTTCCTTGACCTCTTTACCGGCAATCGCTGCAATGGTGGCCACGACACCGGGCATGGGCGCGCCGATATGGTTTGCATTGCCATCCTCGGCCTTGGGCCGCGAGATTTTCTCTGCAGCTGCCAAACGGTTCATCACACGGATAGTCCGGGGTTGCCCGTTGAGTTCGAAAAAGACTTTGACCTCGCCATCTTCGTTCATGTCGGCCACAGCCTGAAGCCGGACTTCAAGCGTTTTACCTGGGTCAATCTCGGCTACGATCTCTTCGCCGGGTTCCATTCCGTAAAAGAACGTCTGTGTTGGCAGCGTCCGTACCGGCCCGTAAATCTCGTGCCGTCCCATGTAATCCAGAAAAACCTTGGGATACATCAGATAGCCATTCAGATCTTCGTCATCGATTGTTTTATCGGCCAGCTGTTTTGACAGATCAGAGCGTGCCGCTTCCAGATCAACGGCAGGCAGCGATTTTCCGGGACGGTCGGTGAAGGGTTTGTCGCCCTTCAGCACCTTTTTCTGGATCGGTTTGGGCCAGCCGCCGGGCGGTTGCCCCAGGCTGCCTTTCATCATGTCAACAACACTGTCCGGGAACACCACGTCCACATTCGGGTCCTCAACATCCGCCCGTGTCAGCCCTTGGCTGACCATCATTAACGCCATGTCGCCCACAACCTTGGAGGATGGTGTGACCTTGACGATATCACCGAACATCCGGTTCACATCGGCATAGGTTTGCGCCACTTCGTGCCAGCGTTCTTCCAGCCCCAGTGACCGCGCCTGCGCCTTGAGGTTGGTGAACTGCCCGCCGGGCATTTCGTGCAGATATACCTCTGACGCGGGCGCCTGTAGCCCGGATTCGAAGGCACTGTAATGCGCGCGGACCTGTTCGAAATAATTGCTGATCTCGCGGATTGCGGCGATATCCAGCCCGGTTTCGCGCGCGTTACCGCGCAGCGCCTCGACAATCGATCCCAATGTCGGCTGTGACGTGTTGCCCGACAGCGCATCCATCGCCGCATCCACGCAATCCACCCCCGCAGCAGAGGCCGCAAGCACCGTGGCAATCGCCGCACCGGAAGTATCGTGTGTGTGAAAATGGATCGGCAGCTTCGTCTCTTCTTTCAGCGCTTTGATCAGCGCGGTTGCCGCCGCCGGTTTCAGCAGACCTGCCATGTCTTTCAGGCCCAGCACATGCGCGCCTGCGGCTTCCAGCTCCTTGGCCATGCCAACATAGTATTTCAGGTCATATTTGGCCCGATCCGGGTCCAGCAGATCGCCAGTGTAGCAGATTGTGCCTTCGCAGACCTTTTCCGCCTTGATCACCGCATCCATGGCGACGCGCATGTTTTCAACCCAGTTCAGGCTGTCAAACACGCGGAACACATCCACCCCTGATACGGCGGCCTGTGCCACAAAACTTTGCACCACATTGTCAGGGTAATTTGTATAACCCACCCCGTTTGACGCGCGCAGCAGCATCTGCGTCATGATATTGGGCATCGCCGCCCGGATATCGCGCAGCCGTTGCCATGGGCATTCCTGCAAGAACCGATACGCCACATCAAAGGTCGCCCCACCCCAGCATTCGACACTGAATAGCTGGCTCATCTTGGCGGCATAGGCAGGGGCGGCATTGATCATGTCGATGGACCGCATCCGGGTCGCCAGCAAGGACTGGTGCCCGTCACGCATGGTGGTGTCGGTGATCAGCAACTGTTTCTGGTCGCGCATCCAGTCGGCGACAGCCTCTGGCCCGAACTCATCCAGAATGTTGCGGGTGCCTGCGGCGATATCTGTCGTTGGCTTGACCGGCGGGCGCGGTGGTTTGACATCTGCGCCAGGGCGCTGACGCCCGGCGGTTTCGGGGTGCCCGTTCACGGTGATGTCGGCGATATAGGTCAGGATCTTGGTGGCCCGGTCGCGGCGCTGTTTGAAATCAAAAAGCTCTGGCGTCTGGTCAATGAACTTGGTGTGGTATTCGTTGTTGAGGAATGTCGGATGCTTCAGCAGGTTTTCAACAAAGGCGATGTTCGTCGATACGCCCCGAATGCGGAATTCGCGCAAGGCGCGGTCCATCCGGGCAATCGCCATTTCAGGCGTTGGTGCGCGGGCGGTCACCTTTTCCAGCAGACTGTCATAGTAACGCGTGATCACCGCCCCGGAATAGGCGGTGCCACCATCCAGCCGGATGCCCGGCCCGGTGGCCGACCGATAGGTCTGGATACGTCCATAATCGGGGATGAAATTGTTTTGTGGGTCTTCGGTTGTGACCCGGCACTGGATGGCGTGGCCGTCCAGCTTGACGTCATATTGCGAGGCGCAGCCTGTCGCCTCGACCAATGATTTGCCTTCGGCGATCAGGATTTGCGCGCGCACGATATCAATGCCGGTGACCTCTTCGGTCACGGTATGTTCGACCTGCACGCGGGGGTTCACTTCGATGAAATAGAACTCGCCGGAATCCATATCCATGAGGAATTCAACTGTGCCCGCACATTCGTAATTCACATGCTGGCAGATTTTCTTGCCCAGATTACACAGCTTTTCGCGCTGCGTGCCGGACAGGTAAGGCGCGGGCGCACGCTCAACCACCTTTTGGTTGCGCCGCTGTACCGAACAATCGCGCTCCCACAGATGATACATCTGCCCATGTGTGTCGCCAAGGATCTGCACCTCGACATGGCGCGCGCGAATGATCATCTTTTCCAGATAACCTTCGCCATTGCCAAAGGCGGCTTCGGCCTCGCGCCGGCCTTCAAGCACTTTTTCTTCCAACTCATCTTCGGACATGATCGGGCGCATACCACGGCCACCGCCGCCCCAGGACGCCTTGAGCATCAAGGGATATCCGACCTCTTTCGCCTGTTTTTTGATCAGGGCCATGTCATCGCCCAGCACATCCGTGGCCGGGATGACAGGTACGTCAGCCGCAATCGCCACCTGACGCGCGCTGGCCTTGTCGCCCAGTTCGCGCATGGTCTTCGCCTTGGGGCCGATAAACGTGATCCCGTTGGCCGTACAGGCATCCACAAAATCGGGATTTTCCGACAGCAGGCCATAGCCGGGATGGATCGCATCTGCGCCGGACATTTTGGCGACGCGAATAATCTCGTCAATACTCAGATAGGCAGCGACCGGCCCCATACCTTCACCAATGCGGTATGCTTCGTCCGCCTTGAACCGGTGCAGGCCCAATTTGTCCTCTTCGGCAAAGACCGCAACGGTCTTTTTGCCCATCTCGTTCGCGGCCCGCATGATACGGATTGCGATTTCGCCACGGTTGGCAATCAGGATCTTTTTAAAATCAGCCATGGTGTCCCCCTTCGCAGTTGCAGCATTCGTAAGGTGCCAAAACAGGATCGTCCATACGTGTTACTGCGTAGATCGTAGGCTATTTTTCAGATCACCCAATGATCGGGACCCGATTTGCCCCATATTGCTGATCATATCCTGCCGCAGGATGTCGATCACATGGGCGGCACCTTTTGCACCCAATGCGGCCAAACCGTAATGGAAAGCACGCCCCAACATGACGAAATCAGCACCCAAAGCAATGGCGCGCAGCACGTCGAGCCCTCCTTCGACACCACTGTCGAAAATCACAGGCTGGGTTGTGGCCGCCCGGATCGCGGGTAGCGTCTCAATGGTCGCGGGCCCGCCGTCAAACTGCCGCCCGGCATGATTGCTGACCCAGATCGCATCGGCCCCTTCATCGGTCAGCCGGGCGGCATCATCGGCCCGCCCCACCCCTTTGACGATCAGCGGCCCGTCCCACAGGTCACGCAGAGATTTGAAGTAATCCCAATCGGGCGAGGTGCGCAGCAAATAGCCGATATGCTGGGTCGAAGGCAGCGCGGTTTTCACATCCGAATAGCTATCCATCAACCGCATCCGGGGCATACCCGTCTTGCGGATGCCGTTCAGCCAGGCCGGGCAACGTGCGGCCTGAACCGCCAATCGCGGTGTCAGCTTGGGCGGGTTGGTCAGCCCGCCGCGCGTTTGCCGTTCACGGCGCGACGCGACAGGTACATCAACTGTCAGGACCAACGTTTTGAAACCAGATGATTTTGCGCGTTTCAGGATATCGTCCCGGATGCCCGGATCGCGGGGCGGATAAAGTTGGAACCAGCCATGATCCCCGGCATGCGGTCCGACATCCTCGGGCAGTTGCGTCGCGACGGTGGATAAGGTGTAGGGAATATCCTCTTTCGCCGCCATGCGGGCCAACATCTGCTCGGCCCCCGGCCAGATCAGGCCCGACATGCCAACAGGGGCAATCCCAATGGGAAGCGGGTAGCTTTTTCCCAGCAATGTTGTTGTCAGGTCCGGCGTGAACGCGCCATGCAGAATCGATGGATCAAACAGTACCTGATCCAGCGCATTGCGGTTACGGCGCTGCGTCGCTTCGACCCCCGTGGCGCTATCCAGATATTCCCACACGAAATGCGGAATCCGCCGCCCTGCGCGGGCCTTCAGGTCGGATATGGCCGGATAGCGACTGTGCAAATTCATGGGCGCGACGTTAGTGACGCCGTGACCAGTGTCAACGTGCGGAACATTAGTAGAACAAGGGGTTTTCCTATCTGACGATTCAGTTTACCTTTGGCGCATGAGCAGTTTTTCCGAAGATGACGCATTTGAGGCCGCCGTCCCGCTAAGCCAGCGGGCGATGGCCCAGCGCGCGACCCCCTATCTGGACGAATTGAACGCGGCCCAGCGCGAGGCGGTTGAAACCCTGCAAGGGCCGGTGTTGATGCTGGCCGGGGCTGGCACTGGGAAAACCAAGGCGTTGACCAGCCGCATCGCGCATTTGCTGGCCACTGGCACTGCGCGGCCGCATGAAATTCTGGCCGTGACCTTTACCAACAAAGCCGCGCGCGAAATGAAGCACCGCATCGGTGCCCATATGGGTGAGGCGGTGGAAGGTATGCCATGGCTTGGCACCTTCCATTCGGTCTGCGCCAAGCTGCTGCGACGGCATGCCGAACTGGTAAACCTGAAATCCAGTTTCACCATTCTAGACACGGATGATCAGATCAGGCTGATGAAACAGCTGATTCAGGCCGCCGGGATCGACGAAAAGCGCTGGCCGCCGCGTATGTTGTCGGGGATCATCGATAGCTGGAAAAACAAGGCCTATACGCCTGAAAAAGTGCCCGTGGCTGAGAGTGGCGCGTTTGATCACAAGGGCGTCGATCTTTATGCCGCCTATCAGGCCCGGTTGCGCGATCTGAATGCCGTCGATTTTGGCGATATCCTGCTGCATATGGTCACGATCTTTCAGACCCATCCAGATGTGCTACAGCAATATCAGCGCTGGTTCCGCTATATCCTTGTCGACGAATATCAGGATACCAACGTCGCGCAATATATGTGGCTGCGGCTGTTGGCGGCGGAACACAAGAATATCTGCTGTGTCGGCGACGACGACCAATCCATCTATGGCTGGCGGGGGGCAGAAGTGGGCAACATCCTGCGGTTCGAAAAGGATTTTCCCGGCGCGCATGTGGTACGGCTGGAAGAAAACTATCGTTCAACCCCGCATATTCTGGCCGCAGCCTCTGGTGTGATTGCCGCCAATAAGGGGCGGTTGGGCAAGACGCTTTTCACCTCTCGGACGGATGGCGAAAAGGTCCGCCTGATCGGCCACTGGGATGGCGAGGAAGAGGCCCGCTGGATCGGTGAAGAGGTCGAGGCGATGCAGCGCGGCACCCGGGGGATGGACCCTGTGGGTCTTGACCACATGGCGATCCTTGTCCGAGCCAGCCACCAGATGCGCGCGTTTGAAGACCGTTTCTTGACCATCGGCCTGCCCTACCGCGTCATTGGTGGCCCGCGCTTTTACGAACGGATGGAGATCCGGGATGCCATGGCCTATTTCCGGCTCGCCGTCTCCCCGGAGGATGATCTGGCGTTTGAGCGGATTGTGAACACCCCCAAGCGTGGCTTGGGCGAAAAGGCCGTACAAACCATCCAACGGACCGCCCGCAGCAACGGTGTATCGCTGGTCGAAGGCGCACGGCTGGTCTGCCAGGGCAAATTGCTGGGCGGCAAGGGGCTGAAAGAACTGACCATTCTGATTGATGCGCTTGACCGCTGGCACGGGCAGGTCCGGGCCGAAGCAGACACCCATGTTGAATTGGCCGAGATGATACTTGACGAGTCCGGCTATACCGGGTTCTGGCAGAACGACAAAACGCCAGAGGCGCCGGGGCGGCTGGAAAACCTCAAGGAACTGGTCAAGGCACTGGAGAATTTCGAGAACCTGCAAGGGTTCCTCGAACATGTCAGCCTGATCATGGATAACGAAACCGAAGAGGCGGGCGAGAAGGTCAGCGTCATGACCCTGCACGCGGCCAAGGGCCTTGAGTTTCCCGCCGTGTTTCTGCCGGGTTGGGAAGACGGGCTGTTCCCGTCGCAACGGTCAATGGACGAAAGTGGGCTGAAAGGTCTCGAAGAGGAACGCAGGCTGGCCTATGTTGGCATCACCCGGGCCGAGGATATCTGCACGATCTCTTTCGCGGCGAACCGGCGCGTCTATGGCCAGTGGCAATCGCAAATGCCTTCGCGCTTCATTGACGAACTGCCCGAAGACCATGTTGAGGTGCTCACCCCGCCCGGCCTTTATGGTGGCGGGTACGGGGCCGCCGCAGCGTCGCCCGCAGTGCAGGGCATGATGGGATCAGACCTGCATGAAAAGGCGCATCGGGCCGACGTTTATAATTCGCCCGGCTGGAAACGGTTGCAGAACCGCAGCCAGCAGCGGGGCATGTCGCAGCCCGGTGAAGCCCGCAACATGACGATTGATCTGGATGCGGTCAGCGCTTTTACCATGGGTGACCGGGTGTTCCATCAGAAGTTTGGCTATGGCGAGGTGATGGGGATCGAGGGCGACAAGCTGGAGATCGCATTCGACAAGGCCGGTGCCAAACATGTCGTGGCCAAATTTGTGGTCAGTGCCGCACAGGCGGATGACGTACCGTTTTGAGGGCGCGAAGATTTTTCGTGACGAAAAATCTTCTGTCTGACAAATTTTTTGGACAAAAAATTTGTTGCCTTCAATGTGACAGCATCGGGTAAAGTGATCCCACCAGCAGCACCGCCATTGTGACGTTGAAGACCCGCAACCTGCGTGCCGTGCCCAACCAGCGCCGCACCTGCACCCCCATCCACGCCCAGACCGTGACCGATGGTAGATTGGTGGCCGAGAAAATGACGGCGACCAGCAGTGATCCGAACAAGACCCCCTTGTCCTGTGGTGCATAGGCGCTGATCGCTGTGATTGCCATGAACCACGCTTTCGGGTTCACCCATTGAAACCCCGCAGCTTGCAGGAAGGTGAAGGGTTTGCCTTCGACCTTCTGCGCCTCTGGCGGCACCGCGTTGGCGATTTTCCACGCCAGCCATGTCATGTAGGCCGCGCTCAGAACCTTTAGCACAATGTTCAGAGCCGGGTAGGTATCGAACACTTTCAAAAGGACCACGCCCACCATCACAACCATGAAGGCATGGCCGAGCGAAATGCCCAACATATGCGGCACCGTCCGACGCAGCCCGTAATTGGCCCCCGATGCCATCAGCATCAGGTTGTTCGGTCCCGGCGTGATGGAACTGGCAAAGGCAAAGCCAATAAGGGCGATCAGGATTTCTGTACTCATTGCGCAATGATAGGGCGTTTGACCCGCAATAAAATTGCCAAGTTGTGCAAATATCAGCTAAACTCGCAACCTATGACGAAGATTGACAGTATGAACGACGCGATATTGCGTGAACTTTCCCGGGATGGACGGATCAGCAACCTGACCTTGGCCGACAAGATTGGGCTGTCCCCCTCTGCCTGTTTGCGTCGGGTGCAGGAGCTAGAACGCACAGGCGTGATCAAAGGCTACCGGGCGCGGCTGGACCCCGCCCAGACAGGCCGCGCCTATGTAGTCTATGTCGCCGTTGGTCTGGCTGAACATACCAAAGCCGCGCAGGAGGGGTTTGAACGGGCCATGCAGCGCGCCGATCAGGTGACCGAATGCCATAACGTCGCTGGTGCCTTTGAATATATGCTGCGGGTCGAAGTGGCCGACCTGCCCGCTTATAAGTCATTTCATACCGATATCTTGGGGACCGTGCCGCATGTGCGGTCGATCACAAGCTATATGGTCATGGGGTCGCCCAAGGATATCCGGGGCTGACGTCTTATATCGCCAGATAGCCGACGCCGCCAAACGCAACCAGGCAGCCTCCCCATTGCGGCAGGGTCATCCGTTCTTTCAAAAACGTCCAGGCCAGCAGGATCGTCAGCAGACCAAACATGGAGGAGGTCACAGCAGCATATTGCGGATCCGGCAATGTGCCTGCCGAAAGAACGCAAAGCAGTGCCACGCCATCGGCAACGCCCATGGCCACCAGCCATGGCAGTGCCTTTCGGCCCGGCCAGAACGGTAGTTTCAGCGACAACCCGACAGCGATCACAACCCCGACGGTCAGCAGGCGTGCCACCAGCGTTGTCGGCATTTCGTGACTGATCTGCGCCGCTTGTTGCCCGAAAGCAAATGTCCCTGCGAAACCGACGGCCGAGATCAGGGAGAACAGGATCGTGGGCCCTTTTGGCGGCACCTCATCAGTGCTGTCATCTGACAATGCTGCGACGACCGCGACCCCAACCACAATCGCAATGACCGCCACCCATTGCAGGGCAGAGATGCTGGTTCCGTTGGCTGCTGCCCAGGAAACGGACAGAATTGGATAGGCCGCGATCAGTGGCGAGACCAGTCGCACCGGCCCGCGTTGGAACGCATAATAAAGCCCATAGGTTCCCATCACAAAAAACGCCCCTGCGACCAGTGACAGCCACACAGCCCGGGCCGGAATCGGCGTGAACTGCCCCGTGACCGTCATCAGCCCGCTGTGAAACACCAGCCCTGTCAGCAGGACGATGAAGATGCAGGCGTTGATCGGGGTTTTCTGGCTGAGAAACCGCACGCAGATATCGTGAAACCCCCAACAAAGTGCGGCCACCAGCCCAAGTGCCAGCGTATTCATTCGTCGTCGCGGAAAAAGGGAATGAGGAAGACGAGGCAGGCGATCAAGAAGAAGATCGACCCGAACATAGCCCAGAAACTGCCAATCGATGCGATGCAAAACCCGATCGCAGACAGCACGAACAGGATCCAGCCAATAAAGTTGATCTTATGGTTATGCATGCGATTGAATTTATTGCCGTATGTTTCTGCATCTGCATTCTTATGGTTAAACAAATATTCCGTACATACAACAAGCATGCAGGAGGAACACGCGTTCGACAACCACCCTACGGTGCCGTCCGGGCCGCCGAAACCCGGTTCGATCATCAAACCACAGATTTTTTCGCTGCCGCCGGGAACAGAGCGCTACACCGTTGACGGGCGGGGGCAGTTCTGATCCCGCTAGAGGCCGGTGATCACAGGTAACGACACATCGACCCGTGAACAGGTTCGCCATGTGCAGTACCACAAGCCGCCCCACTCGGACTGCTTTTCAAAACAGACAATTTCCGGGATAACCGCACCTTTTTGCGGCCGCGGACTGAAACGCGCGCAGTTGCGCCAGACCAGAGGGCCCTGCCCGGATAACAGTGATACATTTGGTCATTGCCCGTCTTCCGTCCTCGTCTTGCATGGCCACTGTTGTTGCTGCGCCGGGGCGCCCAACGCAAAAGCCGCGCCATTTCGGGCGCGGCTGGATAGATCAGATATCGAGCGTATTCGCCCTTTCCCATTCAGTGAAATGCGACACGAAATCATTCCATTCCTGATGTTTCATCTTCAGATAAGCGGCCGAAAATTCAGCCCCCATCGCATCCTTCAAACCCTTGTCCTTATCGTAGGCACGCAAGGCATCAAGCATGTTCAGCGGCAGTTTCGGCGCACCTTTGACCTTGTGGCCTTCGGCATACATATCGATGTCATGGCGTTTACCCGGATCAGCCTTTGACCGGATGCCCGACAGGCCCGCGGCAATGATGACCGCCTGCAACAGATATGGGTTTGCCGCCCCATCCGGCAGGCGCAATTCAAACCGGCCAGGGCCTGGCACCCGCACCATATGGGTGCGGTTATTGCCGGTCCATGTGACCGTATTGGGCGCCCAGGTAGCCCCCGACATGGTGCGCGGGGCGTTGATCCGTTTGTAGCTATTGACCGTTGGATTTGTGATCGCAGCCAAGGCGCTGGCATGTTTCATGATCCCGCCCAGGAAATGCTTACCCCGTTCCGAAAGACCCAATTCACCTGTTTGCCCTTCGCCTTTGCCGGCAAAGACATTGGTTTTGGCCTTCGCACCCGGCGCATCCCAGACCGAGATATGGGCATGACAGCCATTGCCTGTCAGCCCTTCGACAGGTTTGGGCATAAAGGTTGCGCGGAACCCGTGCTTTTCCGCGACGCATTTGGCCATGAATTTGAAGAACGAATGCTTGTCCGCCGTTTTCAGCGCATCATCGAAATCCCAGTTCATTTCCCACTGTCCATTGGCGTCTTCGTGGTCGTTCTGATAGGGGTTCCAGCCCATTTCCAGCATGTGATCGCTGATCTCGCGGATCACATCCAGCCGCCGCATGAATGCCTGTTGATCGTAACAGGGCTTGGCCGCCGTATCGAACGGATCGCTGATCTGGTCACCATCGGGGGTCAACAAAAAGAACTCGGCTTCGATGCCCGTCTTGATATGCATCCCTTCTTCGGCAGCTTCCGCGATCAGACGGCGCAGCACATTGCGGGGGGCTTGAGCAACCGGTTCACCCTCCATCACGCAATCGGCGGGCACCCATGCAATTTCCTTATTCCAAGGCAGGATGATCACCGCTTCCGGGTCAGGCACTGCCAGCATATCGGGATGCGCCGGTGTCAGGTCAAGCCAAGTCGCGAAGCCCGCAAAACCGGCCCCTTCTTCCTGCATATCAGCGATGGCACGGGCGGGCACCAGTTTCGCCCGTTGCCCCCCGAACAGATCGGTGAAGGAGATCATGAAGTATTTGACGCCATTATCCTTGGCGAATTTAGCGAGGTCAGTTGCCATTTTGTTGTTTCCCTGTCTTTGGAAAGAATGGGGCGCGATCTGAAACCAGCCGCGCCCTCGTTTTCGATTAATATGATGTGTTTGGTTTGCCGGGGTACCAATCAGTTCCGGCCAGCGGCACCTTGGCCATGGCGGCGGCTTCCATAGTCAGTGCCACCAGATCCTCTGGCTCCAGATTATGCAGATGGTTCTTGCCACAAGCCCGCGCAATCGTCTGTGCTTCCAGCGTCATCACCTTAAGGTAATTGCGCAACCGTCGCCCACCTTCGATCGGATCAAAACGCGCCATCAATTCAGGGTCCTGCGTGGTGATCCCAGCAGGGTCCTGCCCTTCATGCCAATCATCATAGGCGCCGGCAGTGGTGCCAAGCTTATTATATTCGGCCTCCCATTTCGGGTCATTGTCGCCGAGTGCGATCAGGGCTGCCGTGCCAATGGCCACCGCATCCGCCCCCAGCGCCATGGCCTTGGCCACATCCGCGCCCGACCGGATACCGCCCGACAGGATCAGTTGCACCTTGCGGTGCATGCCCAGATCCTGCAATGCCTGCACGGCGGGGCGCACAATCGCCAGCGTCGGCTGACCAACATGCTCGATGAACACATCCTGGGTTGCCGCCGTGCCACCTTGCATGCCGTCCAGCACAACCGCATCTGCGCCCGCCTTGATCGCCAGCGTGGTGTCGTAATAGGGCCGTGCGCCCGCGACCTTTACATAGATCGGGACTTTCCAGCCGGTGATTTCACGCAGCTCAAGGATCTTGATTTCCAGATCATCGGGGCCGGTCCAGTCAGGGTGACGACAGGCCGAACGCTGGTCGATCCCTTTTGGCAAGTTACGCATTTCGGCAACGCGGTCGCTGATCTTCTGCCCAAGCAACATGCCACCGCCGCCGGGTTTGGCCCCCTGACCGACGACAATCTCGATCGCATCCGCCTTGCGCAGGTCATTGGGGTTCATCCCGTAACGGCTGGGCAGATATTGATAGACCAGCTTGTCAGAATGGCCGCGTTCTTCCGGCGTCATGCCCCCGTCACCGGTGGTGGTCGAAGTCCCGGCCGCAGATGCGCCACGCCCCAACGCCTCTTTCGCCGGGCCCGACAAGGCCCCAAAAGACATGCCCGCAATGGTGATCGGGATATCCAGCTCAATCGGGTTTTCGGCGTGCAACCCGCCGATGGTCACGCTGGTTTCGCATTTCTCGCGATAGCCCTCCAGCGGGTAACGCGAGATTGACGCGCCCATGAACAGAAGGTCATCAAAGGATGGCACCTTGCGTTTCGCGCCACCGCCCCGAATGTCATAAATGCCGGTCGCAGCGGCCCGCCGGATGTCGCTGTTGATATCTTGGGTAAAGGTGGCCGATTGGCGTGGCGTGGTATGGGGGATACCCTTGGCGTCGTGTTTGTTCATCATGGTATCCTTAATATGCGCCAGCGTTATCAACGTCGAAATTGTATAAATTGCGGGCCGATCCATAGCGGGTGAATTCGGACGGGTCAGCATCAATGCCCGCCTCGTCCAGCAACCCTTTCAGAATGTCGATATGCTCTGGCCGCATCTCTTTCTTTTCGCAATCAGCGCCAAGGGATTTGACCGTGCCGCGCACGAAAAACCGCGCCTCATAGCAACTATCGCCCAACGCATCGCCCGCGTCCCCGCAGACCACAAGATTACCCGACTGGCCCATAAAGGCCGACATATGGCCAACGCTGCCCTGCACGACGATATTGACGCCCTTCATGGAAATGCCGCAGCGCGAGGATGCGTTGCCTTTGACAACGATCAGCCCGCCATGGCCCGTGGCCCCCAGATATTGGCTGGCATCGCCTTCGATCACGATTTTACCGGACATGATGTTTTCGCCCGTCCCCGGCCCGGCAGAGCCGTGGATATTCACCGTCGCTTGCTGGTTCATGCCCGCGCAGTAATAGCCTGTTGAACCCTTCACCGTCACCTCAATCGGGGCATCCAGTCCGCAGGCAATCGCGTGCGATCCGCGCGGATTGACGATTTCCCACGCGGTCTGGTTGGTATCTGCGGATTGCGCATGCAGCGTCTTGTTGGTTTCGCGCAGACCAATTTCTGTCAGATCGATTGTCTGCATCTTAGGCGGCTTTCTTGGATGTTGGGGCCTTGTCGTGGCTCCAGAAATAAACGGTCGCAGGCTCTGGTTCCCAGACCCGGGCATTTTCAATCCCCGGCAGGTCCACAAGGGCGCGATATTCGCTGCCAAAGGCCACATATTGATCGGTTTCGGCCATCACCGCTGGCTTGCAGGCAATCGGGTCGCGGACCACGCCAAACCCGTCCTTGGTGCCGACCACGAAGGTAAAGAACCCGTCCAGATCATCCAAAGAGCTTTGCAATGCCTCCCCCAGCGTGGCGCCGTTCTGCATCTGCCATGTCAGATAGGCCGCGCCGACTTCGGTGTCGTTTTCGGTTTCGATATGAATGCCCTCGCGGCGCAGTTTGCGGCGTAGGGAATTGTGGTTGGACAGTGACCCGTTATGCACAAGGCATTGATCATCGCCAGTATTGAATGGGTGCGCGCCCATGGTCGTCACGGCAGATTCAGTAGCCATACGTGTGTGCCCAATGCCATGGGTGCCGGACATCCTGGCGATGTCGAAACGGGCGGCAACATCCTTGGGCAGGCCGACTTCTTTATAGATTTCAAGCGTTTCGCCGCGACTCATGATGCGGATTCCGCGGTCAATCTCTGCAAGGGCGGCGCGGGCCGAGGACAGTGTGCCTGCCGGGATGGTCAGTACCGCATGGGTGCTTTTGACCGACATCGCGACCGATGTCCCCATCGCCTTGCCCAATGCGGCGTCCAGCCCCGCGAATGTGGTTTCCGGTGTGTCCGATTGCACGGTCAGTTTCATCTGGCCGGGGGTTTCGTCCCCATAGATCGCGATGCCGGCGCTGTCAGGGCCACGGTCTGTCATCGTGATCAGCATGGCGGTCAGAAGCTCACCAAGCTGCGGTTCAAGCGCGCTATCTTTCAAAAACAACCCTACGATTCCACACATCGGCGCTATCCTTTCCCGAAAAGAACTTATTGATTCGCAGGCTAACAGCAAAGATTAGCCGCCTTCAACCAGCAGGAAACAAATTTTCCTGCTGGTAATTATGGACGACCCCCTTAAAGGGATCGCCCCACGGCTGTTAGTAGCGTTCGAGCATCTTGTCGATCTTCTCTTTCTCACCCATCTTTCGCGCCTCTTCGAGGTGCTGTCCCTCGCGCACGAACTGAATGCGGTGCCATGCCAGCCAGAAGATGACCCCGATGATGGTCATCGGCATTTCCCAGCCCTGAAAGGGGTAGATGGCGCTGACATCGGCCAGATCAACGGCCCAGCTTTCATATCCAATTGTCGACATTGGTATCTCTCCTCTCTTAGGATTTGGCTGCAAGTGCAGCTTTATCGGCTTCAATGATCGCGGCTTTTGCGTCCTCATAGGCGTGGTGCTCCGCATAATCGAGGCCTTGCAGTTCCACCTCTTCAGGGATGCGCAACACGCCTGCCATCGACTGAAGCTTCGCCACAATGAAGCCCGGCAGAAAGCCCAACACGAAGAACATGATCACGGCCCCAAGGAACTGACCCACCGGGTTGATCGCAGCATAGCCTTCGTAAGGCGAGCTTGGCGCGCCCCAAAGAACAAAGCCAGAGATCACCAGACCGACGAAGCCCGCATAACCATGGACCGCAACAGCGCCCACAGCATCATCCAGCTTGAACTTACGCTCAACCCAGTAGTGCAGGTTATAGACGATCACGACACCAATCGCGGCGATGATCATTGCCTGGATCGGATGATAAAGGTCATTCCCCGCAGAGGCGGTGATCACCCCAGCCAGACCGCCAGAGAATGTCCAGAACGCATCGCCCTTGGACACGACATAGGCCGCCATCAGACCGCCAGACAGCGACATCAGGAAGTTGAAGGTGATCGCGGACAAGGATGTTGGCGCCAGATAGATATTCGTGGCTGTCCAGGTCGTACCGGTGATCTGACCGCCAATCGCCTCTGGTGAAATCGCAGGCACGTTACAGGCCGCATAAAACCCCCAAAAGCCGGTATAGATCAGAAAAATCCCGATGGTCAGCATCCATGGGTTATGCGGTGGAATATCGCGTGGGGTGCCATCCTTGGCAAACTTGCCGATCCGCGGACCAAGCACCATGATCACGCCCAGCGCATAACCACCCGCAATCGCGTGGATCACACCAGATGCATAGGCGTCGTGATAGCCCAGTTTCTGTACCATCCAACCGCCGTAATGCCAGCCCCATGCTGCATCAATGATCCAGAAGACGGAACCGATCAGAACCGCGTGGACCCAAAGCGCAGAGGACCGAATGCGTTCGATGACCGATCCCGAAACAATCGATGCTGCCGTCCAGGAAAACAGCAGGAACGCCGCCCAGAAGACACCTGTGATCCGGTCATCCAGATTGGTCGCCATGTTTTCGGACCATGGCAGGTTGGCAGCCCCGGCTTCAAAATCAATGGACCCGCCAAACACCCAAAAATCGGGGAAGGCCCAGTAAATCCACCAGCCAAAGAAGAAGAATGTCACTGTGACCAACGGAATGATCATGATGTTCTTCATTAATGTGTGCATGTGGTTCCGGGCGCGGCTGGCACCCACTTCATACATGCAGAACCCCACATGAATCAGGAACATGAAAACAACCGTCACCCAGTAATAAAACTCGGTAAATACGGTCGTCAGAGCGTCGAGATTTCCATCCACTTTCAGATCTCCCCTGTGATGGCGTCAGGACAAATTTTGCCTGACAGTAATATTTTTTTCCTAAGATACGGACATAAGAAATCTGACCTGTCAACTCTTTCAATCCGAAACGGGGCGGTTGCGGGTGGGAAGCGTGGCTCAAATTGTTGCCTGGTAGGAAACTTTTTTGAATAACAGTCTTGCTTTTAATGCCATCCTGAGTCTCAATCACAGGCAACTAAAAACACAGATCAACGGGGAACTGATTATGGCCATTCTTTGGAGAACCTCTGCGCTTGCACGTCGCCACGCAGAGATTGGCGGCGAGTTGGAGGATTGGAACGGCATGGGAACGGCGTGGTTTTATGACCACACACCCGAACGCGCCAAAGCCGATTACGAGGCCATTCGTACCAAAGCAGGCCTGATGGATGTGTCCGGCCTGAAGAAAGTGCATGTTGTCGGCGCTGATGCCGCCTATGTCATCGATCGCGTCACAACCCGCAATGTTGAAAAGATCGCGCCGGGTCGGTCAACCTATGCATCTATCCTGAACAGTGAAGGCAAGTTCATTGATGACTGCATCATCTACCACATCGCTGTGAATTCCTGGATGGTTGTGCATGGCACAGGCACCGGGATGGAACAGCTGGCCTCTGTCGCTGCAGGCAAGAATTGCGAGATTCTGTTTGACGATGATCTGCATGATATGTCGCTGCAAGGCCCGGTCGCTGTTGATCTGCTGGCGCAGGAGATTCCGGCGATCCGCGATCTGGCCTATTTTGGGCTGATGCAGACCCGGCTTTATGGTCGCGACGTGATGATTTCGCGCACCGGCTATACCGGCGAACGCGGGTATGAGATTTTCTGCCGCGCCAAGGATGCCGTCCATCTGTGGGACAGCATTCTTGAGGCGGGCAAGGATATGGGCGTGCGGCCCACGCAATTCAGCACCCTCGATATGTTGCGCATCGAAAGCTATCTGCTGTTCTATCCCGGCGATAACTCTGAAACCTTCCCGTTTGATGATGAACCGTGCGGCGACACGCTGTGGGAACTGGGGCTTGAGTTCACCGTCTCGCCCGGCAAGGAAGGCTTCATCGGGGCCGAAAACCACTATGCGATGGAAGGCAAGGAACGGTTCAAGATTTACGGCGTGCGACTGTCGGACAGCATGGACCAGATGGAAATGCACGCCCGTGTCCTGCATGATGGCAAGGATGTCGGGGTCATCACCTATGGTCTGTCGTCAGAGCTGAACAAATACAGCGTGGCGATTGCCCGTCTTGATCCTTCGGTCGCTAAACCAGGCACCAAACTGGTGGTCAAACAGCCCGACGGCACCGAATTGGCGGCAACCGCCGAAGAAATGCCGTTCTATGATAAAGACAAGTCGATCCGTACCGCAAAGGGCTGATCTGAACAGGCGCGGGACCACCCGCGCCTTTTTCATTCCAAGGGACTGATATGTCGCAGTTTACGTTTCCTCCAAGCATCCGCAGCCGCCCTGTCTATGGCACGCTGACCCCACGCGCGGGGTCTGCCCATCTGTTCATTGCTGACGCCGAAGGCGCGGAAGCGATCATTGCAATGGCAACGCCCGAGATTATGGCAAAAGGTCATATCATCTATATCGCCAAAGGCACCGATTATGAGGTGCAGCTGCGCGCACTGAACCCTGCATCATTCTATGCGGGGCCGTCTTATGGCGCAGCCGAACAGCGCATTCACAAAACGCTGGCCGACGCCAAGATGGGTTTGCAGGTCTATCTGACAGGGACCGAAGGGTTAATCGGTCAGGCCCAGAACGCCGCTATGCAGGCAGGCGTCCCGCATACCGCCATCCAGACAGAACATCGCGGATCGACGGCCCGGCGGATGCAATGCGTGCATTGCAAAGGCATCACCGAAGATGTGGAAACCGATCCGTTCGTTTGCAGCCATTGCGGGCTGAACCTGTTTGTACGTGACCATTATTCGCGCCGTCTTGCGGCCTATCAAGGGGTCTGTATCGATGCCGAAGACCCGGGCACTGTGCCCGCACCAAAGGGGATTTATGAATGAGCGGGGCCGAAAAAATTGCCGTCATCGTGACGGATATTGTGCCGCTGAACGATCTTGTCACGCGGTTTGAATTCAAACCAACAGATGGCAGTTTGCTGCCCACTTTTTCGGGCGGCGCGCATACGGTCGTCGAAATGCACGCCGGCGATATCACCCGGCTGAACCCCTATTCGCTGATGTCCGACCCAATGGATCAGACCGCCTATACAATCTCTGTCCGGCGCGATGATGAGGGACGCGGTGGGTCGCTGTTCATGCATCGAAATGTAAAGGTGGGGGATAAGATGACAATCTCTTATCCTGTCAACCTGTTCAGTCTGGACCTGCGCGCCAAAAAGCACCTGTTTCTGGCCGGCGGCATCGGGATCACACCATTCCTGGCCCAGATCAAACAGCTGGAACGTTTCAACGGCAATTGGGAACTGCACTATGCCTGTCGGTCCGAAAGCCTTGGGTCATATGTCGATGAACTGCGCGACCACCACCCCAATGAAACCCACATCTACTACGATGATCAAGAACAACGGATCGACCTTGTGAACCTGCTTGATGGGCAACCCTTGGGCACGCATGTCTATGTCTGCGGTCCCAAAGGCATGATCGACTGGGTACGTCAAACCGCCGAGGCCGAAGGCTGGCCGCGGGAGGCGATCCATTACGAAGAATTCCTCGCCCCGCAGCCCGGCAAACCGTTCGAGGTAAAGCTCGCAATCTCCAACAAGGTGATTGCGGTTGGCGAAAACGAAAGCCTGCTGGAAGCGATGGAACGCGAGGGCGTCGATGCCCCTTATCTGTGCCGTGGCGGCGCCTGCGGGCAATGCGAAACACGAGTGATCGACTACACCGGCAACTTCATCCACCGCGATCATTGGCTGGAAGACGACGAACACGCATCCGGCGAAAAAATCATGCCCTGCGTCAGCCGCTTTGAAGGCAAAACACTGGTACTGGACCGCTGATATGACCATTCAATTCAATGATGAAACCTTCCGCGACGATTATTCGTTCTACAATTCAGAGCGCGCGATCAAACGGTTCCCCTTCCCATTTCATGAAGACAGCTACATGTATTCGGTGAACATGGAACAACACCGGGGCGGCCCCGTCGACAGCGTCTACGAGAAACGGTTCGATGTGGACGAACATTATGTGTCCGAAATGAAAGACCGGGCAATGGTCCTGGCGGATGACCCGCTGCGCTGTCAATCACTGCCGCATATGACGCTGGCCGGTTGGGACCTTCTGGAACTGATCATGGTCAGCAAATCCGAAGATTACCCCGACCTGTTTGAGCTGCATCGCGATGGCAATAACTGGCGTTGGATCAACAAACCGCTGGGCATCGACGACAGTTTCACGTTCCTAGACGAAACGACCCTGCCCTATGGGCCGATGGAATATATAACCCGGCAGGCGCAGGGTGATTTCTGCGTTCTGGATCAGCGTGACGACAATCTGTGGATGGACGCGGGCATGGTCACGACCCAGGCGGACTGGTCGCTTGATTTCGACATCGGCATGAACTTTTTCGAATGGCACGCACCGGTGCCGCTAGCGCATGAAAAAGGGATCTTCGTCAGGGCGCTGAAATTCCTGCTGAACATCCAGCAAGGCGCGCCAGCGCGGCGGCTGAACTGGACGATGACGGTCAATCCACTCCTGGATACCTCACCCGAAAACTATCACAAATGGGGCATCCAGAAAACTACGCTGACGCCCGAGAACATCGGCGCGAAACAGCATCTGCGGGTTGAATTGCAAACCTTCTTTCGGCTGCCGCGATCCAATGCACTGGTGTTCCCGATCCGCTGCTATCTGTGTAGCTTTCAGGACCTGATGACCGCACCCAAATGGGGCCGCCGGTTGCACCGCGTGATCCGGGACCTGCCAGAAGAGTTGGCAACCTACAAAGGTTTTATCGACAACCGGCCGATGATGCTCGACTACCTGTCAAAGTTCGACGATGGCCTGCCCACATCGCCGGGCATCTGGCCTGATCTGGAAACCGAACCGGCCTTGCAAAAGTGATCGGATAACGCGTGGCGCGCATCGGGTTCATTCTGCGCGCCATGGTCCTGAGCCTTGGCTTTGCTCAGGTGGCAGAGGCGCAATCATGTCGCTTGGCGTTGGGTTCCTGCGCTGGATGTCTCGGGCTCTGCCAGTGCTGCGGAATATGCCCAGCAGGTTGATGGCCTTGCGACGGCGCTGAACCATCCTGATATGCGGTCGCTTATCCGGATGATGCCCGCGTGATGCAACGCAAGCTGATGCGTGAACCGACGCTGCCCCCGTTTGGACAGATGGCCGACCAGGGTCTGTTGATATTCATCAACTGCAGCGCGGCAGGTTCGCGCCGGCCCTGAGGGCGGGGTCGGGCACGAACCGGATCGCAGGCGCTCCGGGGCTCTTTTTCGATACGGCGCACTTTTGAAGCAGGCGACTAGCTTTCTTGCGGATAGCTGATCACCGACAGGTAGCGCGCAGGCAATTGCGTCAGGTTTTCTGGCCCATGCGGCGCGTCGGCATCAAAGAACAGCGTATCGCCGGGTTGAAGTGCGTAGACCTCATCACCGTGCCGATAATCAACTTCGCCTTCCAGCATATAGATCGTTTCGATCCCGCCATGTTGGAATGTCGGAAACACGTCAGCCTGGTCCGAAAGGGTAATCAAATAAGGCTCAACAATCACGCCACTGGAATTCGCGCCGATATGACCAAGCAGGTTATACTGATGATTGGCGCGGGTGCCTTCACGGTCCAGCTCAACCCCTTCGCCCGCCTTGGTATGCACGGCCATGCGCGTTTCTTCAAAACCACGAAAGAAGGCCGTCATTGGAACAGACAGGGCGTTCGCCAGCGTCTGCAATGTCGTCAGTGATGGCGATGTATGGCCGTTCTCGATCTTGGACAACATGCCAATCGACAGCCCAGTGGTCACGGATAACTCGGCAACGGTGATTTCCTGCTTGCGCCGAAAGGCGCGGACCTCGCGGCCAATAGCAACTTCCAACACGTTTTCGCGGTTTTCCCGCACACGGTGCGGGTTTTGCGAGAGTATATTTGCGGCCATGTCGATGTCCAGTTTTTGAGTGTTTATTGCTTTACTGCTTTACTGCCATCTGACAAGGACATCGGCTGTTTATTTCGTGTCATCGGTACTGGCATAGCACAAAAGTTTCCTGTTAGGATAAAATTATGACCCGCAATGAAAAAATGCAAATCGGCTTCCTCATCTTCCCAGGCTTTCCGATGGCGTGCCTGACCTCGATGATCGAACCCCTGCGGGCGGCCAATGAAATTGCAGGGCGGGATATGTTCGGCTGGTCACTGGTGTCAGAGGATGGCGGGCGCGTTGAGGCCAGTGCGAAGGTCTGGTTCGAACCCAACATGGCGCTGGAGGCATGTGATCGTTTGGATCAGCTTATTGTTCTCAGCGGTCCGTCGTCAAAATTCGCGAATGCCACAACCTCCGAAGGCAAATTGCGCAAACTTGCCCGCCATGGTGTCATGATGGGCGCGATCAGCGGCGGTATCTTTCCACTCGCCCGGACCGGCCTGCTCACTGGTTTCACAACATCGGTGCATTGGTGTTACGAGGCCGCGTTCAAGGCAGAGTTCCCGCAGCTTGACGCCACCGAAGACGTGATCTCGATCGACAAGCGCCGATTGACCGCCTCCGGCGCTGCCGCCGCATTTGATCTGTCATTGCATCTGATTGAGGAAGAAATGGGCGCAGATGTCGCCACCGAAGTCGCCTGCTGGTTCCAGCATCCGCTGGTGCGCGGGCAAGGGGTTACCCAGCGCAAGCCAACCTTTGCCGCCGAAAGCACCCATGACATGCTGCCGCCAACGGTGCGCAAGGCCGTCGATATCTTTGCCGATCATATCGAAGACCCGGTCAATATTGCCGATGTGGCGCGCGAGGTTGACGTCTCTGTCCGCCAGTTGGAACGGATGTTTCAAAAGACGACGGGCACCACGCCCCTTGGCTACTACAAGTCATTGCGGATGCACAAAGCCCGCCAACTTTTGCTTTATACCAAGGACACGATGATGCAGGTTTCGGTCGCGGTGGGTTACACAAATTCATCCGCGATGAGCAAGAATTACATCGACGTCTTTGGCATCCACCCCAAGGAAGACCGCAACAAGGTCAACATGTTCCGCGTGCGCAAGAACACGATTGTCCCGTCGGCCTAAGCCGTGGAATGTGCAGCCGTAATCAGCGCGTGATGCAATGACCCTGCCGATGCGCGTGGCCCAAGGATACGGATGTGGTCCGCATCCTGCCTGCGGATCACAAAACATCCCAATTGATGGATCATCGTGCGCTGCGCATCACCTGCCTCCATTCTGCGGATGGGCACCGCGCAAAGCCGTTCGCAAAGGTCCTGCATGGCGGGGCCGGTCACATCGAAACAAACCCAGGCACCGCTTTGCTCGGTGACAGATGCGGTTTCACCAAACAGGGTTGTCAGTTGATCCGCCAAAAGCTCATGGGTGTCGCGCGGCGCCCCGATCATCCATTGATCCGGCCCCATCCAGAACCCGGCCTCGGGGTCATGAAGAACAGCCTTTCCCGGACCAGGCACAGCGCCAAGCAGTTTTTTCAAAGTCGCATGACAGGGTTTTTCATGGCCCGTGCGTGCCGCGACAGAGGCCAGCGCAAGCCCGTCATTCTCAGCAATGGTGACGTGATCGAAGGCGTCGATGCGCGCTTCGGTCCCGCCCAAGGCGGTGATGGGCATCAAATCATGCACGAAGCCGGTCCCCCTCTGGATCAATGAAATGGGCGCTGGTGATTTCAACATCGACATGCACCTTGGTCAGCGGGCTGACCAATTGCATCCGCTCACCCAGCCGTTCGGATCCGTTTTTCAGGAAACCCAGTGCAATCGCGTGGCCCAGATTGGGCGAATAACAGGCCGATGTGACATAGCCTTGATCATGGGCTGCATCGATTGGGCCATCAGCGTTCATCAGATGCGCGCCTGCAGGCACGGGATCGCCCGGATCAACCGGTTTGATCCCCACCTGCCGCAGATCGCCATCGGCATTCAGCCCTTCGCGTTGTGACAATGTCTTGCCGATACTGTCTTTCAACTTGCTGATCATCCGACCCATGCCAAGATTTTGGGCCGTGGTTGTGCCGTTCAATTCATTGCCAGCCGCATGCCCCTTTTCGATCCGCATGACGCCCAGCGCCTCAGTCCCGTAAGGTGTCACGTCAAACTCTGCACCAACCTCGATGATCTTGCGCATCAGCGCGTCGCCATAGGCAGTCGGCACAGCAATTTCATAGGCCAGTTCACCGCTGAACGAAATGCGGAACAGCCGCGCCCGCAACCCGCCGCAAATCGTAATATTGGCGCATGCCATGAACGGAAACGCATCATTGCTGATATCCTGATCCACGATCTTTTCCAGCAGCTTGCGGCTGTTGGAGCCAGCAACTGCGTATTGCGCCCATGCTTCGGTGGTTGAGATCAGCTGCACATCCATATCCGGGCACACGCATTGGCGCACAAATTCCATATGGCGATAGACGGGCAAGGCGTTGGCCGTGGTGGTGGTGACCACAAAATGATCCTCGGCCAGTCGCGCCGCTGTACCATCATCCATGGCAATCCCGTCTTCGCGCAGCATCAGCCCATAGCGGGTCTTGCCCACGGCCAGTTTGGCAAAACCATTGCAGTAGATCTTGTTGAGGAACGCGGCGGCGTCGGTGCCCTGCACATCGACCTTGCCCAAGGTGGTCACATCACACACGCCCACGGATTTGCGGGTCGCCAAAACCTCGCGATCAACGCTTTCGCGCCATGTGGTTTCGCCGGGCAGTGGGAACCACTGCGCACGCAGCCAATTGCCGACCTCGACAAAAACAGCGCCCTGTTCTTCGGCCCATTTATGCGACGGGGTCAGCCGTTTGGGGTGGAACTCCTGTTCCCGGTGCCGCCCAGCCAGAACACCGATGGCGGTCGGTGTATATGGCGGGCGAAAGATTGTGGTCCCGACCTCTGGAATGGTCTTGCCCGCCAGTTCGGCCATGATCGCAAGACCGCCCATATTAGATGTTTTGCCCTGATCGGTAGCCATGCCCAGCGTGGTATAGCGTTTCAGATGCTCGACGGATCGGAACCCTTCCTGATGGCTCAGCTTCACATCCTTGACGGTGACGTCGTTCTGCTGATCAAGCCACGCCCGCGCGCAACCTTCGACATACCAAAAGGGCGTGATGTTGACGGGGGCATCCTCAGTCTCTGGCAATGCTGCCATCCGACCTTTCAAGCCCAGCGCCGCACGCGCGGCCTTGGCCCCGCCCGCCAACGCGCCTGCCGTGGAAAGATCACCCTGCGCCGCCCCGGCGACGGTCATACCCGCAGGCAGGTCAGCACCAGGCACAAAGGCAGCAAGATCGGCGTTCCATGTCGGCCGGCCCCGCTGATGGCAGGTCAGATGCACATTCGGGTTCCACCCGCCCGACAGGCCCAGCGCCCCGCAATCCAGCGTGCGCATGCTGCCATCTACGAGCTTTACCTCAGCGAATGTCAGACCAAGGCGGCCCTTGGTGTCGATCACTTCGCCCCGCAAAACCTCGTAGTCCATGCTGCGTGGTGCATCAGGGCGCGGATCAACGACCGCCGCAATCTTGATCCCCCGCGCATATAGGTCAGTCGCTGTACGATGCCCGTCGTCGTTATTGGTGAAAATGGCCACCCGCCTATCTGCAGCCACCGCAAAACGGTTGGCATATGTCCGTAAGGCAGAGGCCAGCATAATCCCGGGCCGGTCGTTGTTCTCAAACGCGATGGGTCGCTCAATCGCCCCGGCGGCCAGCACCGTTTGCTTGGTATAGATGCGCCACAGCACCTGACGCGGCTTACCTGCATCGGGCGTATGCATATGGTCACTGACCCGTTCAACAGCGCCATAGATGCCATGATCAAACGCCCCGATCACGGTTGTGCGCGACATTAGGCGCACATTAGGCAGGCTGGCCAGTTCAGCAACAGACGCCGCCGCCCAATCCGCGCCTGACGCATCGCCAATGGCAAAGGTTTCGCTGTTCAGACGTCCGCCCATGCGGAAATCCTCATCCGCTAGGATCACATCGGCACCTGCACGACCCGCCGTCAGCGCGGCAGACAAGCCCGCTGGCCCCGCCCCAATGATCAGCAGATCACAATGCAAAAACCCCTTGTCATAGACGTCCGGGTCGTCCTTTAGCGACAGTGCCCCCAGACCAGCCGCCTTGCGGATGATCGGTTCATAAAGCTTTTCCCAGAACGCAGCGGGCCACATGAACGTCTTGTAATAAAAGCCCGCGGTCAGGAAGTTTGAAAACCGGTCATTGATCGACAAAAGGTCGAATTTCAACGATCCCAGCCGGTTCTGGCTTTTGGCAAACAACCCGTCAAACAATTCCGCCGTGGTCGCCCGCGTGTTCGGTTCCTGCCGCGCACCGCTGCGCAGCTCGACCAGTGCGTTTGGTTCCTCTGACCCTGCCGACAAAGGCCCGCGTGGCCGGTGATACTTAAATGACCGGCCCATCAGCCGCACACCATTCGCCAAAAGCGCAGAGGCCAGCGTATCACCGGGATGCCCGGTATAGGATTTGCCATCAAAGCTGAATTTCAGCGTCTTGGTAAAATCGACTTGCCCGCGTCCAATCCGGTTCACTTGCGTCATTTGCTGCGCCCCCGGCTGCGGGCCACGTCGCGGGCCAGTTGCACCTTGGAAATCTCATGCGTCAGGGTGTTGCGGGTGACAACCAACCATGACCGGTCACCGGCCTCGTGAAACCACAACTCATCATGCCAGCCCGCCGGATTGTCGCGCAGATAGCCATATTCATAGAAATCCTGCGCCGCCGTTTCGGCATCCGGGTCGGGCCGGTCGATCAATCGGGCGTCACCCATATAGGTGAATTCGGCGCTGTCACGCGGACCAAGAAGAGGGTGATCAATAATCATCAGTGTAAATTGGGCTGATTGCCCATCCCTTTTTCATCAATCATCAGGCCCTTTTCGAACCGGTCAAACCGATAGGCTGTTGCCGTTGGGTGCGCGGCGTCCGTGGCCAGTAAATGGGCAAAACAAAACCCCGATGCAGGCGTCGCCTTGAACCCGCCATAACACCAGCCACCATTGAAATAGAGCCCGTCAATATGGGTGCGGTCGATGATCGGTGAGCCGTCCATCGACATATCCATGATCCCGCCCCACATCCGTAGCAGCCGGGCTCTTCCAAAGGCGGGAAAGATCGCCATCCCACCTTCACAGACATCTTCGACCACCGGCAGATTGCCGCGTTGGGCGTAGGAGTTGTAGCCATCAATATCACCGCCAAAAACCAACCCGCCTTTATCCGACTGGCTGCAATAGAAATGGCCCGCGCCAAAGGTGATGACGCCGGGCAACACAGGCTTTAACCCTTCGGATACGAAGGCCTGCAACACATGACTTTCCATCGGCAGCCGCATATCGGCCTTTGACATCAAACGGCTGGATGACCCGGCAACAGCGCAACCCACCTTGCCCGCGCCGATGAACCCTTTGGTGGTTTCAACCCCCAGGCATTTACCGTTCTCAATGCGAAAGCCCGTGACCTCGCAATTCTGAATGATATCGACGCCAAGGCCATCCGCCCCACGCGCATAACCCCAGGCCACCGCATCATGACGCACCGTCCCGCCGCGATGCTGGGCCAGCCCACCCTTGATCGGAAAACGGGCATCATCGGTGTTCAGGAACGGATAGCGGGCCTTGATCTGTTCGGTGGTCAGCATTTCGGCATCGGCACCGTTCAGGATCATCGCATTGCCCCGGCGGATGAACGCATCACGCTGGGCGTCCGAATGGATCAGGTTCAGGATGCCGCGCTGCGAGATCATCGCATTGTAATTGAAATCCTGCTCCAGCCCTTCCCACAGCTTCAGAGAAAACTCGTAAAACGGCTCATTACCATCCAGCAAATAGTTGGAACGGATGATCGTGGTGTTGCGACCCACATTGCCGCCGCCAATCCAGCCCTTTTCCAGTACAGCGATTCGTTTCTGCTGATACTGCTTGGCCAGATAATAAGCCGTCGCCAAACCGTGCCCGCCGCCGCCAATGATCACAATGTCGTACTGCGGCTGCGGGTCCGGCGCGCGCCAGGCCGGGGTCCAGCCCTTATGGCCGGTTAGTGCTTCTTTGATAACCTTGAAACCCGAATAGCGCATTATCGACATCCTCTTTCGACTAATCTGGCGCAAAATCAGTGGAATGACTTTTTGAGATTGGACCCGAAGATTCTCATTTACGACATCTGCAACGATTTTCTCCGCTCAACCAAGGTCAGGAAGGGATTGAAGCATTGGGCATGGACTTTGTGGTTGTGAACGCCGGTTCTGCCGCAGCCGACAGGCCGGGCGAATTCCTCAAATGCCCAGCCTAAGCCGATGGTTACGCCTGGGACCCGTCTGTCGGGGGCCCAACCCGGATGCCTTGATCCGGGCCTTCCGGCCCTGACCCGGTTCCTGACGGAAGGGCTGCAATGGTTGCTGGATGCATCCGGCAACATCTTTTTTGGCAGACGGCGCTGGCCCTTTTTTGGACCAATCCCATGGACGGCACTTGCTGCGGTTGCCGCAATCGTCGGGTACTATCCTGGCGGTTGGCAGTTCTGGCCGTGGCACCATGGTGTGAACCGCCCTGCTCGGGCAGTGGAAAATCGCGATGGAAACGATGTCGGTCCTCGCCATCGCGGCTCCCTTGGCCTCTGTCATTGGGCTGACGATGGGGATTGCGGCATGGAAATTTGCGTGGCCTTGATGGCGCTGACCTTTGATCCGACGATCATGAAATGGGCGGCTGACACGAAACGGGCCCTGGACCTGGCCTAGGGTTAAGAGGATAAACGCCCGCCTCTCAACCTCTGCGTGGCTTTTCGGTGTCTGAACAGTTACCGTCAGCAAAAAAGTCAGGAGCAGAAAATGTACCACCGCCGCTTTGTCATGATCACTGGCCTTGCCGCATTGGCCGCTTGTGGACGCCGGGAAAAGACCCCACCGTCACGCGCCAGCAATGATATCCCACTCTACCCCAATGAAACGCCGCAACTGCGCAGGTTGATCAACAAATATGCCGCGATCCATGACATCCCCGTCACCTTGCTGCACCGGGTCATCATCCGCGAAAGCACACATAACCCGGCTGCGCGCAACGGCCCCTATTACGGGCTGATGCAAATCCTGCCCGAAACCGCCCGCACCATGGGGTATCGGGGCACGCCAGAAGGGTTGTTGGATGCCGAAACCAACCTGAAATATGCCGGACGCTATCTGCGCGGGGCTTGGCTGATCTCCGACGGGGATGAAGCCGCAGCCGTCAGCTGGTATGCGCGCGGTTATTATTACGAGGCGAAACGGCGCGGCATGCTGGTTGAGACGGGGTTGCGCCCCGGCTAGGGTCAGGACCCTGTTCCAGAAACAGCCGGGACAAACCGTGTTACAACTAAAAAGGCCGACCCTGATGCCAGGGTCGGCCCTTTCGTTCGCAGTATCGCGTTACTGCACGCGCAACCAAGTGCCACCGCTGCGGCAGATACCAAACACGCAGCCGGACACGGCAAGCCGATCACCACTGAGTTCCAGACTTGAAGTGTAGGTTTTATCGCGGTCGGGCGAATAAATCTTGCCCGAATAGGAACCGCCGCCTTCTGCCACTGTTTCCGAAATGATGTTGCGCCCCGTGAAGTTGGAGGAAATCTCATTGCCATTGGTGTCAAAGGATTTGATCAGCGTGCCGCAAAGCGCCGCACCACAGGGCGCAACCTGAACAAAGCCAAAATTCCCATTGTCATCCTTGGCTGTCTGCCAGATCCCCTCCAGCGGGTCTGCAAAGGCGGCCCCGGCAAAACCGATTGCGGCAACGGCTGTCATCAAGATTTTCTTCATGTCTGATATCCTCCCTCAGAATTGTCCACAGCATGCGCGCCATTGCGGCCCCCGATCAAGTCTGACGTGGGGTCGCTGCGTTGCAATCCGCCCAGCCGCATGCATAAACGCGCATAGATAACGAAAGGGCGCGCCATGATCCTCTATCCCGCGATTGACCTCAAAGATGGCAACGCCGTGCGACTGGTGCATGGCGACATGGATCAGACGACGGTGTTCAATGATGACCCGGCGGCACAGGCACGCGCCTTTGTGGATGCGGGGTGTGAATGGCTGCATCTGGTGGACCTGAACGGCGCCTTTGCGGGCGAGCCGGTGAATGCGGCCCCGGTTGAGGCGATCCTGAAAGCCTGCTCTGTTCCGGCCCAACTTGGCGGTGGGATTCGCGATATGGCAACGATTGAACGCTGGCTGGATAAGGGGCTCGCGCGTGTGATCCTTGGGACGGTCGCGGTCGAAAACCCCGATCTGGTCCGCGAGGCCGCGAAGGCCTTTCCGGGCAAGGTGGCCGTTGGGCTGGACGCCCGCAATGGCAAAGTCGCCACGCGCGGCTGGGCAGAGGAAACCGACGTGATGGTCACCGACCTTGCCAAATCGTTCGAGGATGCGGGCATCGCCGCCATCATCTACACTGACATCCTGCGCGACGGGGCGATGAAAGGGCCGAATATCGACGCCACAGCCGCGCTCGCCCGCGCGGTTGATATCCCCGTCATCGCATCCGGCGGGGTGTCTTCCATGGGCGACCTGACCGCGCTGAAAGAGACTGGCATTATCGCGGGCGCAATTTCGGGGCGAGCACTTTATGACGGGGCGATTGATCTGGGCGATGCGTTGGCCCTATTGAAAGGATAAGCCATGCCACAAGTCACGGCCATCACCCTCCCCGATATCAGCGCGCTTCGTGCATATCGAAAATCCGGCGACTTTCTGGATTGCTACGCCGTCCCGTCCGATATGCCCGTGCGCCGCGCCGCCGAAATCATCACCAATTTCCCCAGTTGGGCGCAGTTCCTGCTGCTGATCCGGCGCATCGTCACAGCCCCCTTCGGGCTTGATAATGACGGACCGGCTGCCGATGACAAATTGGGAGCGTTCCCGGTTGAGGCGGAAAGCGAAACCGAGATCATCGCCGGGTTCGACGACAAGCATCTGGATTTCCGGGTATCGGTCCTGTCGCATGAAGGCCGGATCTGCCTGGCCACATGGGTCGCCCCCCACAATATCGGGGGGCGCCTTTATCTCGCAGTGATCATGCCGTTCCACATCGCAATTGCGCGCAATGCGCTAAGCCGGGTCGCTGCAGCGGCTTAATTTGCACTCATCGCCTTATCCGTCAGCATGTTCAGGGCGCCATTGATCTTGCCCACAACTTCGGCATCGGCGGCAATATCAAGACCCGCAAACAGATCCTCCGCCGGGGTCCACGTCATTTGCGTGTAACCATCCGCATCCTGATAGGCCAAGACACGCAAGGGCAAAACCAGCCCGGCGCGGATGTCATCCTCCATCGCCAATGTGCCCAGGGCCGGATTGCCAAAGATCAGCAACTGCGCCTCCGGGATCGACTTGCCGACACTCTCGGCCCCTTTGGCATGATCCACCCGTGCAAAGACGGTGGCCCCTGCCCCGGTGACTGCGGCCTCTAACCCGTCAATCGTTTCGCTTACGGAAAGCGGTGATGTTTTCATCATATCTTCTGCCAATATTGGTGTTGCGCAAAGCCCGATCAGGGTCGCGGCGATCACATGTTTCATCAGATGCTCCCATTTCCAGTGCCCGACATCTACCACCGCCCCCTTCCCATTTCGCCCCATTCCGCCTAAGGATCACGCCATGTTGAAGACACGGATCATCCCTTGCCTTGATGTCGCCGAAGGGCGGGTCGTCAAAGGCGTGAATTTTGTCGATCTGATTGATGCGGGCGATCCGGTTGATGCCGCCATTGCCTATAACGCGGCTGGCGCGGACGAGCTTTGCTTTCTGGATATCATGGCGACCCAGGAAAACCGGGGCACCATGTTTGATCTGGCCACGCGAACGGCCGAACAGTGTTTCATGCCGCTCACCATCGGCGGCGGTGTACGGACCCATCATGACGTGCGCGACCTGTTGCTGGCCGGGGCAGACAAAGTCAGCTTCAATTCTGCCGCCGTCGCCAATCCTGATGTCGTGGCAGAGGCGGCAATGCGATTTGGATCGCAATGCATCGTCGTGGCGATCGACGCCAAAACCGTGGCGCCCGGAAAATGGGAGATCTTCACCCATGGCGGCAGGCGGGAAACCGGCATTGATGCGGTGGAATTTGCGCGCACCGTCGTGGAAAAAGGCGCCGGGGAAATCCTGCTGACCTCGATGGACAGGGATGGAACCAAGGCCGGGTTCAACCTGCCACTGACAAAGGCCATTTCGGACGCAGTGAATGTGCCGGTGATCGCCTCGGGTGGGGTCGGCACGCTTGATCACCTCGTCGAAGGCGTGACGATGGGCGGGGCGTCTGCGGTACTTGCTGCCTCGATCTTCCATTTCGGCACTTACACAATCGGCGAGGCAAAATCCCACATGGCCGCCGCCGGGATTCCGGTGCGCCTATGACGCTTGATGACCTTGCCACCCTGATCGCATCGCGTAAGGATGCCGACCCATCCAGCAGCTGGACCGCCCAATTGCTGGCCAAAGGACCAGAAAAATGCGCCGAAAAATTCGGGGAAGAGGCGATAGAAGCGATCATCGAAGCCGTCAAAGGCGACAAGGCGGGCCTGACTTCAGAGGCGGCAGATGTGCTTTATCACCTGCTGGTGATGCTGACGGCCTGCGACGTCAGTCTTGACGACTTGTTGACCGAACTGGGCAAACGGCAAGGCACATCCGGTATCGCCGAAAAGGCAAGCCGTTAAAGCTTTGACGAAATCACCCCGGTGGCAAAACCACCCATGCGCAATTCACCAAACAGGCGCTGGTATTCGATCTTGGGACAGCGATTCTGAATAACATCAACACCGCGCGCCACCGCCTTTGCGGCGGCCTCCGGGTGTTCAACGCCAATCTGCATCCAGATCGTCTGCAATGCGGGCCAGCGCGCCAATGCCGCATCCACAATCGGGGGAACGGCATCAGACCGGCGAAAGATATCCACCATATCCACATCATCAGGGATATCGGCCAAATCGCCATAAACCGTCTCACCCAGCAATGTCTGGCCCGCCAGCCCAGGGTTGACCGGGATCACGCGAAACCCTTTCAGGCTCAGATACCGGGCCACAAAATAGCTGGGACGCACCGGATTGGCCGACACACCAACAACGGCAGCGCTCCGGGTGCGTTTCAGAATACGGCGTAAAAAATCATCAGAGTAGTTCATGATCTAACCCTATAACAGCACACATAAAAAAGCGCCCGGAAAATTCCGGGCGCCAGTTATGGAACGAGGGACAGTGAACGAAATGCGTGTGTTCCAGACATGCATCTCTGCTTTATTAACTAGGTAACGGCGGATGGCTCAAAAAGGCACGGTCATGGAATTGTGAATACGCTGTGAGATCAGGCATTCATCATTCGGGCCCAATGCGCATCAGCCTGCGCGATATGCCTTGCCGGATCTGACAGCCACGCCGCCCGGTCAGCAATCGAAGAATTCAGGAACAATGCACCACCTTCAATGGTCCAGGCCTGCGGGTCGGACGGGGTCAACACACCCTGCACCAGCGCCAGCGCGCAATAACCGCCATAGCGTGGGGCAAATGCATGCGGATCACGCTCAAACGCCTCACGATTGGCGGCCGACTTAAAACACCAATGCGCACCGCGCCACCCGACGGCTTGTGTACGCAATCCCGGAACCGCCGCATGATCACGGAAATAGGCCACCGGATCGATCCCCTCAATGGCCCAACCATCCACTGCGTAAACACGACGCATCCCAGCCAATGCGGCATTGGCCAGCAAAGAGGCGGCAAAAATCGAACAAATGGCGGCGCGGCGGGTCAGCATGCCAAAGATGGCTCCGAATGATCAGATAGGGCTCTTGTCCATCCTAGATGCGGGACAAAGCACGCAACGCAAACCCCACCTCGCCAAGGCGTGAGCAAAGGTGACCAAACATGTTAATCAAAGATATCTTCCAGCTCGTCCCAGACCTCTTCCAGAACTTTGCGAAATAAACCTTTGGTTTTCTTTTGCTTTCGGTACTTCTTTGGCTTTGCGGAACGGCCCTTTTTGGGCGCTGGCCGATGGTCCGGGCGGGTGGGTGTCGCCGCAGGCGCAGTCACCCCGCCGGGCGCAATCGGTAACATCTTCAACGCGCGCAACGGCGCACCGCATTGGCTACAACTCAACTCATGACGGGTCTTGCCACGCAACACCAACGCAGCCTTCATGCCGCAATAACAACAGGTGGCGACCTTGGTGACTGCCATATCTGCCTCGTTGATTGCGCCGTTCCGTATGACAGGATCGCTAACAGAACCAGCCCATGCACACAATGTAGGGCGGGCTAAGCTGCCAAATAGGCGCGCAGCGCGGCCTCGGTTCCAGCCTGCTGGATTACGCCCATCCAACGGACAAAACTTTCACGGAACCGCGCATCATCAGCCAAATCACCATAAAACATGCGCTGATCCAGCCATGCGACCGGATCCGTCCGCGCAGCGTTGGCCGCCGCCGTCAGATCAGCCCAGATCGGGTCGTTGGGGGCGATGGTTGATCCATCCTCGCGGGTGCCTTCGCACATCCGCGCCCACAGGGCCTGTGACAGGGCCAGCCCATCAATCGGCATCCCGCCCGCCAAAGCCGCGCGCAAAACCGGCAGGATAAAGCCCGGATGCCGTGACGACCCGTCAAATGCCACCCGGCGGACGGTGTCGACAATCTCGGGGTTGGCAAATCTGCGCTCGACCAGATCAACATAGGCCCGTGGTGTCATCCCGGGCACCGGGGCGACATGGGGGGCAATTTCAACCTCTGCCACGCGGCGAAAAAACGGGCCAATCAATGGATGGGCCATGCAATCAGCAATCGTATCCACACCCAGTATATCACCCGCATCCGCGATCAGCTGGTGACCGCCATTCAGCATGCGGATTTTCATTGCCTCATAGGCATGGACATCGGGGGTAAAGGTGGCACCAACCTTGTCCCAATCGGGACGACCGGCGCAGAAATCATCCTCGATCACCCATTGGCGAAAGTTCTCATGGGTGACAGGGGCGGCATCGGCGATGCCCATCTGATGGGCAAGCGCCAGTTCCTTGGCGCCAGTGGCAGGCACGATGCAATCGACCATGGCATTGGGAAAACTGCAGTTATAATCAATCCAGTCTGCCAGATCAGGATCGGACAAACGGGCAAGCGATACGACGGTCTGTCGCAGGATCGCCCCATTGCCCTGCAAGTTGTCACAGCTTTGGCCGGTAAAAGGGCCAGCACCGGCGTTACGGCGCTGTCTCAACGCCGCAATCATCGCGCCAAAGGCGGTGCGCGGAACATCCGGATTGGCCGCATCATGAACGATATCAGGATGGGCGGCATCAAACCCTTTGGTCACCGGGTCGATGTAATAGCCGCCTTCGGTAACCGTCAGGGCTACAATGCGGATGGCGGGGTCAGCCATTTGGGCGATCAGGGGGGCGTTGCCCTCCTGCACCGGGACAAACCCGATCATAGGCCCAATCACCTCTGCCGCGCGACCGGCAGGATCAAGTTCTATCAGGGTCGTCAGGTAATCCTGTGCGGCCAGCCTTTCACGCTGCTGTTCATCATTGGGGCGAACGCCCGCGCCGATGATGGCCCAGTCCAGCGCCTGGCCTTGCTGCATCAAGCGATGCAGATACCAGGCCTGATGGGCGCGATGAAAATTCCCCAGCCCGATATGCACGATCCCAGGTGTCAGTGCCGACCGGTCATAATTTGGTCGCTGCACTGCCGACGGCAGATCCTGCAATGTCGGGTCTGAAAGCCTCACATCAACGCGTCCAACTGACGGGTCATCATAACGCATTCCCTCACCACCGAAATCATCCAATCCGAAGTCCCTGCGCATCAAATTTGTGGATATGCTCTTCATGCGGGGTCAGATAAACCGTGTCGCCATGGTTGACCATCACATCGCCACTGGCGCGGACAGTCATCGGATCACAGCCCGGAATGCCGTGAATATGAATAAACGTATCCGACCCCAAGTGTTCAGCCACGCCAACGGTGCCTTGCCACGCGCCTTCGGTGGTGGACACATCGATATGTTCGGGACGAATGCCAATCGTCTGGGCATTGTGCTTGGCAGCCTCAGACCCTTCGACAAAATTCATCTTTGGCGACCCGATAAAGCCCGCCACAAACAGGTTGCGGGGATTACGGTAAAGCTCAAGCGGGCTGCCAACCTGTTCAATCACACCAGCATGCAGGACGACAATCTTGTCGGCCATGGTCATCGCCTCAACCTGATCATGGGTGACATAGACCATGGTCGTCGCCAGTTTCTTATGCAGTTCAGAGATTTCCATGCGCATGCCCACGCGCAAGGCCGCATCAAGGTTTGACAGCGGTTCATCAAACAAAAAGGCCGCAGGTTCGCGTACAATGGCACGGCCAATGGCGACACGCTGGCGCTGACCACCCGACAACTGACCCGGACGGCGATCCAGATAGTCGGTCAGGTTCAACGCCTTTGCAGCCGAACTGATGCGACGGTCCTGTTCGTCCTGCGGGATTTTGGCCATGCGCATCGGAAAGGCGATATTCTTGCGCACCGACATATGCGGATAAAGCGCATAGCTTTGAAACACCATCGCCAGGCCGCGCTTGGCAGGCGGCAGCATCGTGGCATCATCGCCGTCGATCTCGATATGACCGGCGGTTGTGTCCTCCAGCCCGGCGATCAGGCGCAGCAGCGTTGATTTACCGCAGCCCGAGGGGCCGACAAAAACCACAAACTCACCATCGTTGATCTCAAGGTCCAGCGGCGGAATAACCTCCACATCACCGAACTTCTTTTGAACTTGATTCAGTTGGATACGTCCCATGTGCGTTTTCCTTACTTCACTGCGCCGAAGGTCAAGCCCCGGACAAGTTGTTTCTGGCTGAACCAGCCAAGGATCAGAATTGGTGCAATCGCCATGGTCGAGGCCGCGCTGAGCTTGGCAAAGAACAAACCTTCAGGGCTGGAATAGCTGGCGATAAAGGCGGTCAGCGGGGCGGCTTGGGCCGCTGTCAGGTTCAGGGTCCAGAACGCCTCGTTCCAGGCCAGGATGAAATTCAACAGCAGCGTGGATGCGATGCCGGGAATGGCCATGGGGGTCAGAACGTACAGGATCTCATTGCGCAATGACGCACCATCCATCCGGGCCGCCTCAAGGATCTCACCGGGGATTTCCTTGAAATATGTATACAACATCCACACGATGATCGGCAGGTTGATCAGCATCAGCACCACAGTCAGGCCAAGGCGGCTATCCAAAATACCCAGTTTGATGAAGATCAGATAGATCGGGTACAAAACACCCACCGCTGGCAGCATCTTGGTGGACAGCATCCAAAGCAGGATATCCTTGGTGCGCTTGGACGGGACAAAAGCCATCGACCAGGCGGCAGGGACCGCAATGATAATGCCCAGAATGGTGGAGCCACCGGCGATAAAGACCGAATTCCACAGGAACCGCATATAGTTGGATCGTTCCTGCACGACGGCATAGTTTTCCAGCGTCCAGTCAAAGAATAGAAAGACGGGCGGATCGGCGATGGCCTGCGCTTCGGTCTTGAAGCTGGTCAGAATGGTCCACAGGATCGGGAAAAAGATCAGCAAACCAATCGCCCAGGCGATCGCAGTATTCAGCGCCTTGCGTTGTGTTGTAACAGCACGTGCCATGGTCAGCCTCCCTTATGTATCCAGGTTCTTGCCAACGATGCGCATCAGAAACAGCGCAACGATATTGGCAAGGATGATGGCATAGACACCGCCCGCAGACCCCAGGCCGACATTCTGGCTTTCCAACACCCGCTGGAAGATCAGATAGGTCAGTGTGCGGGTTCCAAAGGCACCACCGGTTGTGACGAAAATCTCGGCGAAAATGGACAGCAGGAAAATCGTCTGGATCAGGATCACAATCGTGATGGCCCGGCTCAGATGCGGCAGGATGATAAACCAGAACCGCTTGAGGAACGGGGCGCCATCCATCTCGGCGGCTTCCAGCTGTTCACTGTCCAGCGATTGAACGGCGGTCAACAGGATCAATGTTGCAAAGGGCAGCCATTGCCAACTGACAATCATGACAATTGATTGCAAGGATTCCTGACTAAGCCATTGCACCGGCTCTGCGCCAAAGAATTTCCAAAGATGGGCAAGGATCCCATTCACCGGGTCCATGAACATGTTCTTCCAGACCAGCGCGGACACGGTCGGCATCACAAAGAACGGGGCAATCACAAGGATACGAACAACCCCCTGCCCCCACATCGGCTGATCCAGCAACAAGGCCAGAACAATCCCAAACGCGACAGTGATGATCAGAACGCCACCAACAATAATCAGGGTAGTTTGCACGGCGGGCCAAAACGAACTGGAACTGATGAACCTGGCATAGTTCTCAAGCCCGACCCAACCTTGGTCACCGCCACGCAGCGGCAGATATTTCCGGAACGAAAACCACAAGGTCATAATCAAAGGGACCAGCATCCAGCCCAGAAGCAGGATCACGGCCGGGGCCATCATCAGTCGGGCGGCAGATCGGGAATGTTGGGTCGCCATGACACATCTCCTCTGTTGGCGGCCACGCAGGACCACCGGGATTCAAACATGCGAATGGAAAGATTTTCAAGAACCAGAGGGCGAGCATGCCGCCCTCTGGCAGGGCTTGCGGGCTTAACGGTAGCCTGCAGCCTCCATGGCTTCATTGGTGATAGCCTGCGCCTTTTCAAGCGCTTCTTCCACCGTCTGCTGACCTGCGTAAGCGGCCGAGAACTCCTGGCTCACCTCGGTTGCAATGCCAGCAAATTCCGGGATCGCGACAAACTGGATACCAACGTAAGGCACTGGGTCAACGGTCGGATCGGTCGGATCAGCCGCCAGGATCGAATCCAGGGTCTTCTGGGCGAAAGGAATGTCCTTGTAGTTTGCGTTCTCATAAAGCGAGATGCGCGCACCCGGTGGAACATTGGCCCAACCTTCGTTTTCAGCAACCAGCTCAATGTAGTCGGTCGAGGTTGCCCATTCGATGAACTCTTTGGCAGCGTCAGCTTTCTGCGTACCCGCAGGGATCGCCAGCGCCCAGGCCCAAAGCCAGTTCGACTTCTTCTCGATACCTTCGCTGTTTGGCGCAAGGGCAAAGCCCACGCTGTCAGCAACGGTTGAATCGTCCGGGTTGGTCACGAAAGATGCCGCAACAGTCGCATCGATCCACATGCCGCACTTACCCTGCTGGAACAGCGACAGGTTTTCATTAAACCCGTTTGTCGCATAGCCCGGAGGACCGGATTCTTCCATCATGCCAACATAGAAATTCAACGCTTCAGCCCATTGTGGCTGATCAAACTGGGCATTCCAGTCTTCGTCAAACCAGCGCGCACCGAAAGAGTTTGCCGTCACTGTGATAAAGGCACCGCCCTCACCCCAACCAGCTTTGCCGCGCAGGCAGATGCCGTTGATCTCATTGTCGCGGTCGGTCATGGCCGCCGCAGCCTCGCGGATGAACTGCCACGTTGGCGCATCGGGCATTTCCATCCCGGCAGCTTCCATCAGGTCAGTGCGATACATAATCATAGAGCTTTCGCCATAGAATGGGGCCGCATAAAGCGTACCTTCATAGCTCAACCCGGCCCGCATCGCTGGCAGAATATCATCGACATTATAGTCGTCGGAAAGATCATCCAGTGGGACAAGCCAGTCATTGGCGCCCCAGATGGGTGTTTCATACATGCCGATTGTCATGATGTCGAAAGCACCACCATTGGTGGTGATGTCGGTGGTGACGCGCTGGCGCAATACGTTTTCTTCCAGCGTGACCCATTCGACCGTGTGACCGGTCTTTTCGGTAAAGTCATCTGTCAGACCCTGCATGCGGATCATATCGCCATTGTTCACTGTGGCGATTGTCAGCGTGGTTGCATGACCATCCGCCAGGGCCGCCGTGGCCGTGACAGACACTAATGCAGATGCCGCAAAAAGTGCGTTACGAAGTTTCATCCAGTCTCCTCCCAGTATGCTTGGATTACTTGGGAACGAGATTGCGGCTGATCTGACGTAAAGTCAATAAAAAATTTTACTCGCGTAAAATTTGAGGTCAGGCAGATGCGCGCAGTATAAGCTTTGCTGGGTATAGAACCTCATCCCGGCCGGCGCCGCGAACCTCAGAATCCATCGCACGCATCAGGGCTTCGACACTTTCGCTGGAAACCGAATCATAATCATGGGCGGCTGTTGTCAGTGATGGGCAGGTAAATCGGGAATAAGGGTGGTCATCATGCGACGCGACGCGCAACGCACAACCAGCACCACTGCCAATCCGCAAACCCTTTTCATAGCATGCAGACAGAAACCCAATGGCAAGGCGATCATTACTGCACAACACCGTGTCACCAGTCAGAATCTGGTTCTCGATGGCCCATAGGCCTCCCAGCCGCCCGATCTCTTCAAAGCCCCAGCCTTCGCCCGGTATCTGCACAAATTTCGGCTCATGACCCAGCTGCGTCATAATATCAATATAGGCCTGACGACGTTTGTTGGCATTCGGGTTGGCCGGGGTCTTCATCTCAAAAAAACATGGGGGCTGGCCAGAACGACATAGGTAAGTGACCGTCTGAGCAACAAAGCTATAATTGTCGGACCCAACGAAATAATCGCCCAAACCCTCTAAATTACTATCAAAAAGGACAGTTGGCACATCACGGCAGAACGCCGCCAGCACCTTTTTATCGGTCGCCCGGCCCAGCGGGGCGATCAATACACCCGCCGGTTTCAGCAGGCGCAGGTTATCCAAAATCTCTGATTCCAGTTCCGGTTCACCATGTGACCCGAACAGGGTTGGCGCATATCCTGCGTCCATGCAGCGCCGTTCGATATTCCGGGCAATTTCCGCGAAAAACGGGTCAGCGAGGTTGGGCACAACAACGCCAATGGTTTTTGTCAGCTTGCGGTTTTGATTAACCGCATAGAAATTCGGCCGGTAATCATATTCCTCCAGCGCCGCCTCGATCTTGCCACGGGTGGATTTGCGCACGCTGCTAGGGTCATGGAAATACTTCGAAACGGTCGGGCGCGAGATTCCGCTAACCTCCGCAAACTCTTCCATATTCTTGATTTTACGTTCACCCATGCGGTACCTACTTGATCGTTTCTGCGCCCCCGTGCCACCTTGCCATCGCAAACCAAATTACGCCACCGGGGTACTATCCAAATCTTTACGCGCGATATTTTTTGATCGACTGTAGGCAAGCCAATCGGCTGCGGTCAACACCAAAGGCAATAACAAATGAAGGAAGCATAATGGCCCTTGCCCACGATCTGATCTCTCAAAACCGCACCGGCAATGCCATTGGCCTCCCTTGCTTTTGTACCGCAAATGAACAAGTGCTGCGCGCGGTACTGGCCTATGCATCCACCCATAATTTCCCTGCCGTGATAGAGGCGACATGCAATCAGGTTAATCAGGATGGCGGCTATACCGGCATGACCCCTGCTGATTTCGTGGATTGGTTGAAAGGCATGGCGCAAGATGCCGGAATGCCGATGGAAAACCTGATCCTTGGCGGCGACCACCTTGGGCCCAACCCATGGAAATCCGAACCACTGGATCAGGCGATGACCAAGGCGCGCGCGATGGTAAAGGATTACGTCAGCGCCGGTTTCACCAAAATCCATCTTGATGCCAGCATGGCCTGCGGCGGCGAACCCAATCCCAGTTTCGCGCAAATCGCTGAACGGGCGGCCGACCTGTGTGCCGTGGCCGAAACCCACGCGCCTGACCCCGGCAAACTAGCCTATATCATCGGGACCGAAGTACCGATCCCCGGCGGCGAAACCGAAGAACCCGCAGCACTCGACGTGACCTCCCCTGCCCGCTTGGCCGACACGATCAGCACGCATCACGATGCATTTGCCGCGCGCGGGCTGACAGATGCGTGGGGCCGCGTGGTGTCAGTCGTCACCCAACCCGGCGTCGATTTTGGTCACAGCTCCATCTACCCCTTCATACCTGCAAAGGCGCAGCCGCTCAGTGACGCGATCCTCAACCATGACGGCCTGACGTTCGAGGCACATTCAACCGATTACCAATCCACCGCCGCCTTGGCCGATCTGGTCAAACAGCATTTTTTCTTCCTGAAAGTCGGCCCCGAACTGACCTTCCGCTTTCGCGAAGCGGTCTGGGCGCTCGCCGGTCTTGAACAACAGACCTGCGCCAACCCTTCAAACATCCGCGCCGTGCTGGACCAACAGATGACGCAAAACCCCGGCAACTGGCAAGACTATTACCACGGCACCCAGTCAGAAATCGCAACACAGCGCATCTACAGCTATAGCGACCGGATCAGGTATTACTGGAACGACCCACATGTCGGCGCGGCGTTCAAAACGCTGATCCGGAACCTGCATCAGGCTGACATCCCCGAAACCATGATCTCTCAAGCCTTCATGGGGCTCTCATTCGGCGACATCCCGACCGACCCCGATCAGTTGATCCAAAACCACATCACCCGCTGCATCAGCCGCTATTATCAGGCCGCAGGCTTCACGCCGTAGCGCGGGCGCGCAAGTTCGCCCGCACAAAGGCCGCGATAAAGATCACGGTCAGCACCAGGATCACCGTCGGTGCAGGCGCGCTATCAATGAAAAAGCTCAGATAAACACCCAGAAACCCCGACACCGCCGTCACACCCACCGCAATCGGCAACATCAAAGCAAAGCGGCGGGTCACCAAAAACGCAATCGCGCCCGGTGCGATCAGCAACCCAATCGACAGGATGATCCCCACCGCCGACAGGGTCGCCACGATGGTCAGTGATATCAGCGATAACAGCCCGTAATGCAGCCAACGCACGGGTAACCCCACAGCCTGCGCCTGTATCGGATCGAAGGCATGCAACATCAGGTCGCGCCGCTTGGCCAGCACCGCAAGCGCAACAAACGCGGCAATCACCCCGGCCGTCCAGAGATCGGCCGCAGACACACCCAGCATATTGCCAAACAGGATATGATCCAGATGCACATCGGTCGTGATCTTGGTGTAAAGGACGATGCCAAACCCAAACATCCCCGAAAACACGATCCCCATGACGGTATCCTGTTTCACCCGGCTGTTTTCAGCCAGAAACCCGGTGGACAGGGCACAGACCATGCCCGCACAAAACGCCCCGATGATCAGCGGAATATTCAGCAGATAGGCGACAACAACCCCCGGCAACACCGCATGACTGATCGCGTCGCCCATCAGCGACCAACCTTTCAGCACCAGATAGCAAGACAGCAGGCTGGTCGGCACAGCGATGATCAGCATCATCACAAAGGCGTTGTTCATGAACGCAAACTGAAACGGGAAGAACAGCGTTTCCATCAGCCCCGCTCCAACGCCATGGCGGCCTTGCGGCGGGCGGCCAGATAGCCGTGTTTGGGGGCAAGAAAGAAAGCCGCGAGAAAGATCAGCGTCTGCAATGACACGATCAGCCCCCCGGTCGCCCCATCCAGAAAATAGCTCAGATAAGCGCCAACAAAGCTGGTCCCAGCCCCAATCGCCACGCTTAGCACCAGCAACCGCGGAAACCGGTCCGTCAACAGATAGGCGGTCGCCCCCGGCGTCACGACCATGGCAATCACCAAAAACGCACCGACCGTCTGCAACGCAGCCACACAAGACGCCGACAAAAGCGTAAAGAAAACAACCCGCAGCACATCCGGGCGCAACCCGATGGACCGCGCATGGTTCTCATCAAAAAACGTGACCATCAGGTCTTTCCACTTGGCCAGCAGCACGGCCAGCGTGACAAAGCCGATAATCGCCAGCTGCAACGTATCAGCAGGCGTAATTGCCAGAATATTGCCCATGGTGATCGTCTGCACGCTGACAGATGTCGGCGATAGCGACACCATGAACAGACCCAGCCCAAAGAAGGAGGTAAAGATCAGGCCAATGATCGTATCCTCCTTCAACCCGGACCGCTGGTTCAGAAACAGCATCGCCCCCGCCGCCAGCCCACCGGCGGCAAAAGCGCCCAACGCAAAAGGCAGACCCAGCATATAGGCACCGGCAACACCCGGCACGATGGAATGGCTCAGCGCGTCACCGATCAGCGACCAGCCTTTCAGCATCAGATAGGCGGATAGAAACGCACAAACGGCCCCGACCAAGGCGCTGACCCACATCGCGTTGAACATGTAGGTATAGGCGAAAGGTTCCAGCAGCGTGGCGATCATTTGCCTGCCTCGTCGCCATAAACGACAAATGGGCGTTCATCATCGGTGATCACCCGGATCTGGCGGCTGTCATCATCATCATGCAGGTCCGACCCGCCCAGAACAAAGTGGCGCAGCACGCCGCCGAAAGCGTGTTCCAGATTTTCGCGGGTAAACACGGCCTCCGTCAGGCCATAGGCCAGCACGGTTTCCTTCACCAACACAGTGCGGTCGCAGAATTCGGGGACAGAGCCGAGGTTATGGGTCGACACCAACATCACCCGCCCTTCATCACGCATTTCGCGCAGCAGGGCGATGATGGATTCTTCGGTCTGCACATCGACCCCGGTAAACGGCTCATCCAGCAGGATCACCCGCCCTTCTTGGGCCAAGGCACGGGCCAGGAACACCCGCTTGCGCTGACCACCAGACAATTCACCAATCTGGCGATGACGGTAATCAACCATATTCACCCGGCCCAGCGCGGCGGTGACCGCCTGATGATCGGCCTGCGACGGGCGACGCAGGAACCCCATATGGCCATAGCGGCCCATCATCACCACATCCTCGACCAGCACCGGGAAGGTCCAATCGACCTCTTCCGATTGCGGAACATAGGCCACGATATTGCGGCGCAAGGCCTCTTTGACCGTCAGCCCCATAACCTCAATCTCACCACGGGCGGCGGGGACAAAACCCATGATCGCCTTGAACAGGGTCGATTTGCCGGCACCGTTGACGCCAACAAGGGCAGTAATCGTGCCGGTGGGAATTTCAAAACCGGCATCGCGCAGGGCGGTATGACCATTGCGATAGGTGACGGTCACATCGCGGGCAACGATGCCTTGGGTTTCGGTCACTTGGTCAATCCTTCCGCGATGGTTTCGGTCGTCACGCGCAGCAGGTCCAGATAGGTGGGCACCGGGCCATCCGCTTCTGTCAGGCTGTCCACATAAAGCACACCACCATAGACCGCACCAGTTTCGCGGGCCACCTGCTCTGCCGGGGCTTGCGACACGGTGCTTTCACAAAACACCGCCGGGATGTCATTGGCGCGGACCCCATCAATCACCTTGCGGACCTGCTGCGGGGTGCCCTGGGCATCGGCGTTGATCGGCCACAGGTACAGTTCCTGCATCTCAAAATCACGTACCAGATAGCTGAACGCACCTTCACAGGATACAAGCCAGCGCTGATCGGCAGGGACAGCAAGGATCGCCTCACGCAGCGGAGTGATGGCAGCGGTGATTTCGGCCTTATACGCCTCCGCATTGGCGGTGTAGGTCCCAGCATTCTCTGGATCATGCGCTATGAATGCATCGCGTATATTATCCACATAGACCAGCGCTCCAGACAGGCTCATCCAGGCATGGGGGTTGGGCTTACCGTCATACTCGCCTTCCGCGATGCTCATCGGGGCAATCCCGTCAGTCAGGGTCACGCTGGGCACATCGGACAGGTTGGAAAAGAACTGGGCAAACCACAATTCAAGGTTCAGCCCGTTCCACAGGATCAGATCGGCATCCTGCGCGCGAATGATGTCGCGTGGGGTGGGCTGATAACCATGAATTTCGGCACCCGCCTTGGTGATACTTTCCACCACGGCAGCATCACCCGCCACATTGCGCGCCATATCGGCAATCACGGTAAAGGTCGTCACCGCCTTGAACTTGTCATCGTCCGCAGCAGCACCATTTGCCAGACCAGCGGCACAGATCAACGCAAGAAATGTCTTTGTCAGTCTCATCGATAGAGGCCTTTCACGAAAGCGGGGTTCCTTTTGTTTTGCATATGAGAATTATTCGCAACTGTAAATGCTATTGATAATAATTCGCAAGAAATCGCAAAAGGTTAACAGGGCGTTTAGAATTGGACCGCGCGGTGCCTTAAACAGGGAATTGGGAAAAAAGGGGTCCGACGTTTTGCCGACGTGTCGCCGACGCTTTGCAGACCGGTGATTTTGGCACCAATCCCCAGCGTTAACTGACGATTCGGCAAAACCGCGAGAACGCGTGTCAAAGGCACCGTCACGCACCCCACCGAACGTTGCTTAGGTGCCGCCTTTGCGCGCGCGGATATCGTCCGCAATAGCGCGGGTGATCCTGACCAGTTCCGCCTGATTGGCCGCATGATCCATCGGCCCGGCCAGATACGCGCGCAGTTTCTTCATCTCTTCGGCAAACCCGGTTTGATCTGGAATTTGCCGAAAATCACGCGACAGGATCGTCCGCGTGGACCCCAACCGCAAATGCTCTGACAGAACCAGTTCCGCAGGCAAACGCCCATGGCCCAGCCGGGCAATGCCGCCGAAACCAAAAGGCACATCATGATCGCGCAGGATGCCCGCAGCGTGTTCAATCACCCCGTCAGCGACCAGTTCGAACATGAAATCAAGCCCAAACCCAAGGTGTAAGTCATTCAAACCCAACAAAATATCGTCAACACCATCCAGTGCCGCAATCGCAGGCAGCCGGGCCAACGCGGCAGGCGTTTCGGCCAGATAGGTAACCGGAACCCGCCCCGCCACGATATCACGAAAGGCGCGCACTTCATCAGGGTGGGTGAACATCGGCAGCATCAGCCGATCAGCACCACGGGCAATCACGGCGTCAATCTCGGCGCGCGTGCGCTCAAACAAGGGGTTCACCCGGACCAGCAATTCCGCCGTCGAAAGCGCACCGCGCACAGCCGTCACATCGTCCAGCGTATGGCGCGAAATGACGGTGTTCATATGCGGCTGGCGGGCTTCCTTGCCGTTGATTTCAAGGTCAACCATCACCCGGTCCACGCCCGCAGCGTCAACCGCTGCGGCACGTTCCGGGTCCACCTCGATGTAGATGAATTTCATATCAGTCAAACCGGAAATTCTGGAAAACCTCATCCATTGTCTGGCGCGTCTTGATCAGCCGTAAGTCACTACCATCGCGCACTAAAACCGGATTGGCGGGCAGGATAAATGGCGGGCGCATCACAACGGAATAGGACCCGACATTGTCATAACAAACGAAGTCATCCACCCGCAGCGGGGCCTGCACAGCCTCTGACAGGATGTCCTTTTCGATGCAGGTATAACCTACAATATCAAAGGCTTCGCCGTCATCCCTACGCGGTTCCTGCAACACCGGCGTCACCGGCAAGTTGCGCGACCGGGCCGTTGGGCTGATGTCAAAACCACTGCCGGCAACAGTCGCAAAATTGCGCCCTCTCACTGACTTGGTCGATACGATCTGCGTATAAAACTGCTGCGTATCCGCCACCAACGCGGTGCCAGGTTCCAAAAACAACGCAGGTAATTTTCCACGCCCTGCCAATCCCTTAGTCAACCGCGCACCAATCAGCGCGCCATAATCGGCAAAGCTGGCTGGCGGCGATGTAAAGGACTGGCGCAGGCTTTCCGGCATATTGCCAAAATAGCCGCCTCCGATATTCAGGATATCGGGCAATTGATCCGGGAACAGGCGGTTCACCAGCTCAATCAGGCGGTCCGCCCGCCGTCCGAAACTGTCCAGATCACGGTCTGGAAAATGGCAATGCAACCCTTTCAGAACAACGCCTTGCAGCTGGACGACCCCCTCCAGCATCGCCGCAAATTCCGGCCCATCCACATCCAGCCCAAAGCGCGAGATTTCGTCATCATTCAAGGCAAAGTTGCAGCGCAAAACCACGTTGACCGGCCCGTCCGCCCCCGGCGCAATCTGCTGCAACATGGCCAGATCGCGCGCACTATCAAGGTTCAGGGTCGCACCCGACAGGGCGGCATCCCTGAACGCCGCCGCCCCCTTGTAAGGCCCGTTAAAAATGATCCGCGACCCCGGCACACCCAGACGGCGCGCCAGATCATATTCCATGGATGAAACAACCTCGGCAAAGCCGCCCATTTCATGCACGATCCGGCAAAGCTGGGGGGTGTAGTTGGTCTTGTAGGAATAGCCGATGTTGACGTCCGGGTAGTGATCTTCAAACGCGCCCAGCAAGGCACTGAAATTGCTACGGAACCGCGCAGCATCCAGCAGGAAAAACGACCGCCCATGTTCTGCGGCCAAACCCTGCGCCGCTGCCCAATCAAGTGTCATGGCTGCTCCTGCCTGCGCTTTTCAATGGTGCTTTTGCGGCTCACCACGACCCAGATGGTTTGCAGGATAATCCGCAGATCAATCAGCACACCCCACCGGGCAAACAGGTCGATATAGCGGTTGTCAAAAACGATCTTTTGCGGCCAATCCAGTTCATTCCGGCCAGACACCTGTGCCAGCCCGGTCACCCCCGGCTTCATGCGGAACCGGCGTTTCATCTCAGGCGTGAAATCGGCGATATCGCCCAGCTCATAGGTCACCGGCGGGCGCGGGCCGACCAAGGCCATGGAGCCGTTCAAGATGTTGAAAAACTGCGGCAGCTCATCAAGGCTGGTCTTGCGCAGGAAATGCCCGACCCGGGTGATCCGGTCATCATCATCATAGCTGAACAAACCGGTGCCCATCTGTTCGGCGTTTTCAACCATCGTGCGGAATTTATACATCTTATAGGGCACGATATCGCGGCCCAGACGTTCCTGCACAAAGAACACGTCGCCCTTACTGTCGCGCTTGATCCACAGGGCGATCAGGACCATCGGCAGACCAAAGACGACCAATCCGACAAGTGCCCCGGTGATATCCATCAACCGTTTGATCATGTGTCACTTTCTGCTTGCCAGACACCCCTGCGCCATTCGGGGTGCGCCGGGTCTGTGCCATCTGCAATATCCAGATAGGCGGCCAGCAATGCACGGGTCACCGGCCCCATGCGCCCATCTCCAACCATAAACCGGTCGATCCCGGTGATTGGGGTCAGTTCTGCCGCGCTACCACACAGGAAAATCTCATCCGCAAGGTATAGCTCACTGCGATCCACAATGCGAACTTCCGTTGGCATGTCAGTGGCTTGGACCAGTTGCAAAAGCGTATCGCGTGTGATGCTTTCCAGAATCGACCCGCTGGTCGGCGGCGTGATCAGCACGCCATCCCGCACCAACATCACGCAAGATCCGGCACCTTCGCTGACCTTGCCCTCGCCATCCAGCAGGATCGGCAGATCATAACCTGCCGCCTTCGCCTCCAGATGCGCATAGCGCCCATTAATGTAGTTTGCCCCGGCCTTGACGCGCGGCGGCATGCTCAGATCATCAATGCGCCGCCATGTGGATACGCAGGCGCGCAGCCCGGCATCATTGGTGACATCGCGGCGCGGCTTGGCAATCGGGGCGACGAACATCTCCACCGGTGTGCTGCTATGCCATGTGCCTTCGCCATCGACAAACAAGGTGGCGCGCACAGCCAGATCGGCGCGATAGTCATTTTCGTGAATGACCTGGATGATCGCCTGCCGGATCTCATCCGGGGCATAAGGGCAATCCAGCCCGATCAACCGGCAAGAGGCGAACAAGCGGTCCAGATGGTCATCCAGACGGAACAGAAAAACATCTTCGCTCTCCGCGTTCCAATAGCCCCGAATGCCTTCAAAAACGTTCAAACCGAACTGGGCAGTCGGTGAGAGAACGCTGATCTGCGCGTCCTCGGCAGGCATGATCTGCCCCTTAAACCAAATTTTACGTTTCTGCGGCATCATGCCTCTTTCACATACATATCGTTACGCACGGTCTGCCACGCGGCAAGCCCAGCCGCCAGATTACCCGAAGAATGAAGCGCCCAAAGGCCGGGGGCAAGCAAACCTGATGGCAGAAGATCAACATATTGCGTAAATTCGCAAGTGACCGCACCCACGAAATCGAAAGGCCGCCCCGATTTCAGGATGCCCGCCTTGGTCAGACGGTTTTCGATCAGCACCAAAAGCGCATCCTGATCGATTGTGGGCGCACGATGGAATTCCACAAGAAAGCGCTCTGAACCCGGATCGGCCCCCGGCATATCCACGCGCGAGATACGGGCGACCTGAGGATCACGCCAGAAGGCCACATAGGTATGGCTGGTGATGATATCCGCGCGCATCACTTGCACGACAGCTGCATGACGCTGTGCGAATTGTGGCGGGGTCGCTTCATATGCGGTATCCGATAGGGGGCGCAGATTTGTCGCCGTTGTCAGGAAAACCCGCTGTGCCATGCGGGTTTTGCCGTCCGCGCCTTTCAGCACCCAACGGTCAGCGTCACGGCGCAAGGCAGCGACATCCATCACTGCAAATTCCACCCCGGCATCACGGCAGGCACCAGTCAGTTTTTCAAGAAAATCGGCGTAGCCGTCACGCGGGCCGCGCATCTTTTGCGAGGCAAAGAACGATCCCAACTGGTGCCGGATATAGCTGCGCAGCTTGGTCTGGAAATTAATCAGCTCATTGCGATAAACGGTGCCTTTGATCAGCACATATAGCCGGGCTTTGGCGTAACCCACCAACAGCCGTAGCCCCGACGCGACCATCAAAAGCCGGTTGAAATAGGGGATCTTGAATCCAGACCGGTGGACCCGGATCGGCTGCGCATCCAGCACCGTAAAAGGCACGCCAGCGGCCTGTTCCAGCAATTCATAAATGCCCGGAAACACCTCGATCACATGACAGGCAATCTCGACATTCTCGCCAGTGTCCAGATGCGCCAATTGCCACGTCCCGCCCCAGTTGTCCGTCCGATCCACGAGGCAAACGCGATGGCCCCTCCTGACCCGGTCAAGCGCATGGACCAACATCAGCGGACTGGAGCCGACGATGATTTCGTCAGCCTGCGTCATGCCCATCCAGACCGGCAGTTGCGACAAGCCAGGTATCGCCATTATAGCGCCCGGTGTGCGACGCCCTGATCTGATAGCCAAAATCGTCCAGCATCCGCTTTTCCGCGGGATCGACATAGATCAGCACATGCGGCACATCCCGCAAAAGTTCCAGAACAGTGCGCAGCGTTTCGCCCTGAAAAGAGTTGTAAAGATAGATGATCCCGCAATCCGAGGTCAGATAGGATTTCAGATTTGTCGCACTGTCGGCCACAATCGTGATGTCATCCTGCAGCCCGGTTTTGGCCAGATTGGCCTTGGCTAGTTCGGCTAGCCCCGGATCATATTCGATACCAATCGCAGGATGTTTGAACTTGCCCTTATGCAGCTGCGCGTAGACAAACAGCACCTTGCCCTTGCCACATCCAAGATCAAAGAACTGCGCATCGGCAAACCGATCCCGGCCCAGCAAATCATGGGCGATCCGGGTCGTGTCACGGGTGACAGAGGTGAAGGAGGCCACATAAAGCAACCCGTCATCCTGTTCATCCCCGGCCGATAAAATCTGCTGTTCATTCTTGGGCACCCGGCTGCTGGTCTGGGTCCCGTTCCGCAGGTCGAACCAGACGCTTTCCCGGAAATAGATCCAGAAAAATATCAACCCACGTTGGCGCAAAATCTGAAAGACAAAGCGGAGTTTCCCGATCATGCTGCAACCTCTTTTCGTGCGATTGACGCCTGCGCTATCGCCTCAAGGTGGTCGGACATCGCAGGATAGATCATCGCGGCATCGAACCGGTCCTTGTGCAACCGGATCGCGGCGCGTTTCATTTCCGCCAATGCGTCAGGCCGGTCGATCAGGTCACCGATACCCTTGGCCAACGCTGCAGCATCACCCGGCGGATAGGTAAAGCCACAGCCGGTTTGCGTGGTCAGCTGCCCCATTTCACCATCCAACCCGCAGGCAATTGCCAGCCCACCTGCCAGATATTCTGAGAATTTGTTGGGGATGTTGCGCAAATAATTGGGCACCGGATTATAGGCGACAAGACCGAAGGAAGAGATGGCTAGCAATGCGTAAATCTCATCCCCCTCCAGCCATCCGGGAAAGATGACATGATCGTTGCGGGCGGCCAATTCCTTCAGCGCAGCCTCGCGTGGGCCGCTGCCTGCGATCACGCATTTGAACCGTGGATATGTCTGGGCAATCTGTTCGGTTCCCGCAATAAGCGTATCAAAATCAGATTGATAGCCGATATTGCCCGCATAAACGGCCAACACATCATCCGGGCTGACGCCCAATCTTTTGCGTATGGCAGTGATGCTATCGGGCGTTGGTGCGGCGTCTTTTTTCGGGTAAGCCATGGGAAACACAGCATCCTGCGATTGCTGCGCGCGCCTTGCCCTTTCCAAACCCCAATCCAGATAAGACTGGGTCAGCCCGGCGATGGCCGTCGCATTGCGAAACGCCCAGTTCAGTCGCAGGGATGTCAGATGCAGCAATGACAATACCGGCCCGCGCATGAAACCCAAAGCTTTCGGCAAAAGATCAACATAGATATCCGGCCACAAGTCGCGGACATCAATCACCACAGGAATATCGTGCGACTTCGCGTATTTCACAGCCGCATAGCATAGGGCAATAGGCACATTCCCCACATGGATCAGGTCAGGCTGCGTGGTCGTCTGCGGCGCGACTTTCAAGAAATTTTCGCCCAGTTTCATGTGGTTGCGAATACGCGCCGGGCCGATATGGCGTTGATAGTCCGGGCTTGCGACGAATTGATGAAAGTAGTTATCGACCGGCTCCATCACCGACCCATCGCTGATCTGTCGCTTGGCCTGATGGCTGAACGACGACCGCCAGCGGACAACATGGTGCCCCCGATCCGCAAGATGTTCGCATAAAGTGTTAGACCGCCACTCCCGACGGTTTTTCTGCGCGCGCGGGGCCGCGGGATTTTCTTGCGCATGGATAACCCAGAAATTCATGGCGGCGGTCAGCATGTCCCAAATTGCGCGTTCTGGTTACTTGAACATCCCGGCAGCTGAATTCGCAACCCAATACTACCGCGCGGCCCATTCCAGATCATGCATGTTGTATTGGCAACAGCAGAATTGACTAGGAAGCGCTCCCCATCAACCCCTCGCGCTTGGCCAGCAGCAAGGTGCCACCGAACACAACAACCACGCTGATCAGCAAGAACGCAAACCCTGCGAGGGTTTCGTCAAAACGGGCAGGCGCGATGAGCGGTGTCAAAACCGTACAGATCGCCGCGACCAGCGTGACTTTCCAAACCCGTTCACGTTCCTGCGCCCGAAAGTAAAAGGACGCGGCGAAGTAGAATTGGTTCAACACGATGGCGCAGGCATAGAACACCAGAACCAGAGGGGCCGATGCCCGGTTGGGGATGTCAGAGCCAAGCTGCGCCAGAATGAAAAAGCCCAGCAAGACCGCAACCGCCCCCAAAAGGGTCAGGCCTGCGGTCAAAAAACACACCCGCCAGAAATCGGCCCTAAGCCGGTCAAACGCGTGGGACACAGCCAGTTGGGTCCATGGCCGGACCTTATAGGTAAGAAAGATATTCGCGCTGCTATTGATCGCCAGAAATATCTGCACGCACATGCCAAAACGACCCGCCGCTTCGGCCCCTTGCAGCCAGAAAAGGATCGGGATCGGGGCCTGAAAAAACACGTATGCCGACAACCATGTCACGGCAACGCCCCGTTGAAACGGCCAGATATCCACCCGCCAGTTCAAATCGGACGGCACCCGCCAGATCGCGGCAGAGAATGTCAGCCGTACCTCTGACACCGTCCAATGGGCCAAGCCGATGGCAAGACACAATGTGACACCAAGGGCGACTGGCAATGCAGCAAGGCCGAAGCCGGCATAGGCCAGAACGCCAATCAGCAAGACATTCAATGCGCTAACAAACAGGCGCAGATAAGCGGCCGCCTGTACATGCCCCAGCCCATCCAGAATGCGCAGATAGATGTTGACGATCATCAGGACGCTTGAACAGGCGCAGTAAGACAGCCAGATCAGCGCCAGATGCGGGATGTCGAACGTGCTCTGGGCGAAGGTCAGCAGGCCAATTGACCCAATCACCGCAATCATGACCAACCCGGCCAGCACTGACCAGATACAGGCGAAACGCAGGATACCGCCCAGCGCCTGAACGGGATCGTTCTGATTTTGCAACTCCGCGCTTGCCATACGCCGCGCCGCCAGATTGCCCAGCGTAAAACCCACCCCCAGATCAAAGAAGTAATGCGCCGTCACAAGGCTGAGGAATGTATAGAAAACCCCTTGTTCAATTGGCGAATACAGGGTCGAGACGACAAGGATCAGACAGAACCCGACAAACAGGTTTCCGACCCGCGCGGCCGCAACAGGAACAATCCCACGATATTCGCTTAAAATGGCATTCATGAATGGTTGGCCCAGACCATTGAGCCTGTCTGCTGACCCGTTTCGACGCACCAGTTTACGCTAGTTTGTACAGGGGGGCGAACGCACATCTGGGCGAGATTATTAACAGCGTCCAAGCTTTGCCTCATTGCTTCGGGCTTATCGTCGTGTAGCAGAATGGGGGAATGGTTCAATAGCCACGGGGTACGCGCCCCGCCCAGCATCTTACACGCTGATAAAGCTGGCCTTGCCATCGCGCACCGCAACGGCGGTCAGCAGCCCGCCCTGATAGGCCCCGGTATCAACCGAAATACGATCGTCACAAACAGTCCCTTGGGGCACAATCGTATGGCCATGAATGACGCATTGGCCGTCACTGCGTCGCTTTGCAAAGAAATCCGGATGCCCCCAAAGCAGGGCATTTTCACTTTGTTTATGTGGTGGCTTATCGGGGTTCATCGATGCATGCACACAATGCATATTGCCGCTGCTCCAACGCAGCGGCAATGCGCGCAACCATTGCAACATCCCGTCTGGCAGCGCTCGCTCTAACGCCAATGCGGCATCCAGCCCATCATCGGCCATAGCGTCAGCAGCAATGCCAAAGCTCGCCAGTGTATCCAGACCACCGAATTTAAGCCACCGCGCGCCGCGCCCCAGCGGATCATCAATAAAGTCCAGCAACATGACCTCGTGATTTCCTTTCAGACAAACGACGTCATCAGGGTTTTCCATTTGCAGGATAAAAAGCTCCGACAGCACCTGTGCAGATTGCGGTCCACGATCAACATAATCGCCAAGAAAAATGCGCGGCCCCGGACCGTCAAGCTGCGCCAACAGGGTCTGCATCTGCGGCAGGCAACCGTGGATGTCACCAATCGCAAAGAACGGTTCATCCGGGGCGATCACTGGTTGCGACGGGACAAAGGGGCTTTTGTCTGCCCGCAACATCGACCGGATCATTCTGAACATGCAGCACCCCTTGGCTTGCCCACCAAGCCAGCACTAGGTTTTTTCGCAGCAAGTTGCCAGTTCTTACGCGATACAATGCCACCGATGGCGGTGGAAACGCCCATCGGTGCATCCCCTGCCCTAATTTGCTGCGGCAGCACCCGAGGTGATCAAGCTTGGTGTAATCTGTTGTACCACCCGGCTCCAACGTGTGACCGGCTGTTCGGTCGCAAAGATCACATCATTGGGGCGCAGTTCCAGTCTGGTTGCCATCACAAGATTGGCCGCATTACGGAAATCAAGGTTATAAGCTGTCGTCTGCCCCGTGCCATCCTGCCCGCGCAACAGATAAACTTGGCTTGGGTTCGATGTCTCTGTGCTTAACCCGCCTTCGCCAAATAGCGCATCTGCCAGCGTTGCTTTGCGCGCAAAGGGCATCGGGAAACGGCCCGGGTTGTTCACCTCGCCCGCCAAATAGACATAGTCACGGTCAACCGCATCAGCGGCAAGCCGCGCGGTAAAGCTGTCGCGCGCTTCATTCAATTGCGCACGCCGTTGGGTCAGTTCGACCTCAAGCTCGGCAAGTGCCTGCGCCCTGGTCGATTGTGTAATCTGGGCCAGCGCGATTTGTTCGCGGAAATAGGCTTCGGCCCGGGTCAGCTCAAATTGCTCATCCACAAAGATGCTGTCATCGGCAGCAAGGCGGATTTTCTGAACATCCGGCCGTTCAAGATAGATGCGGAGCGGTATCTGAAACAACTCACCGTTTCGGTAGATACGAATACTTGCCGCTTGCTGATCCTGAACCTGAATACCGCCCGCGCTGACCAACGCATCCTCAAGCGTCAGCGGGCGCAGCGTGATCGAAACCGCCCTGGGTGCCGCAACCGCACCACCGACCGAAACACGTTGCGCGTTGAACTGCGTAATCTCCAGCGTGAAGGACGGATCAATCTGGTTTGAGACAAGGGCGTTGAAAACCGCGTCTTGTGCTTCCTGCAACGTCAAACCACCCAAAACAACCGGGCCAACACTGGCAAGGGCAATCGCCCCATCATCCTGCACGGTATAGCCTTGGCGTTGATTTTGCGATGCAAGAAGGCCTGCAAGTTCTTCCACCGTGTTGCCAGTGGTCGCCGTGGCCAGCAAGACAACGTCGCCCACCCCAATACGGTAAGGTGCAATCGGCGCAGAGGGGGGCACCCTTGTGACAACAGGTGGCGATTGCGCAGGACGGCCAAAAACCGGCTCGGGTATGTCTGGTATGCGCGATGAGACGTTATCACTGGTCGCTGTCCGAAAGAATGCAGCGGGCAGTGGTTTGGGCATATAGGGGGATTTATTGGCCTGTTGGATGACATCATTGGTCAAAACCAACACGTTCACGTTTGGATCGTCATCGGGAACAGACGGGCTGATATATGCCGTACCGCACCCAAACAATGCCCCGAGGGACACAATACTTGCTAAAACGATGGGACGCATTTTTGCTACGCCTTCTACTGCTATGGCTCAACTTGGCAATTTCCGAAGCTGACGCATAGCGTCTTTATGCAATTACCTCTGGTTTTGTCTCAGATATGTCACTCCCGTTATGGTAGCCTTCGACAAAGGTCAGCAGCGTGTTGCGCAGGGCTGCCGCGTCGTTATTCTCGATCGCGGCCCCGATTTCTCGCAGCATGCTGGCCACTTCAATCTCGCTCAGCCGCGTTTCTGAGGCGCGCAGGATTTTCTCATGCGGCGTTTCGACAAGGTTCTTGCGGTCGATCAATAGCTCTTCGTAAAGCTTTTCCCCTTTGCGCAGCCCAACGATTTCAATCTCAAGCCCTTTGGGGTTCTCTGCGCTTTTTGTCTTGGCGCCGGCCATTTTGATCATCCGATGTGCGATATCGATGATCTTGACCGGTTGTCCCATGTCCAACACGAACACGTCGCCGCCTTCGGCAAAGGCCCCGGCGACAAGGACGAGGCGGGCGGCCTCTGGGATGGTCATGAAATATCGCGTTACCTCGGGATGGGTGACCGTGACCGGACCACCAGCACGGATTTGTGCCTGAAACAGCGGCAGAACAGACCCGGAGGATCCAAGCACATTGCCAAAGCGCACCATGGAAAACCGGGTGGCGTCCGTCCGCGTCTGGATGTCCTGAACAACCATTTCCGCCATGCGCTTTGTGGCCCCCATCACGTTGGCGGGACGCACGGCCTTGTCCGTTGATACCAAAATAAACCGTTCAACATTTGCTGCCCGTGCGGCCATGGCCACAACTTGCGTGCCCAACACGTTGTTGCGCGCGCCCTCAAGCTCGTTTTCTTCCACGATAGGCACATGTTTGTAAGCAGCGGCATGCAACACGATTTCCACGCCGGTTTCTGTCATGATATCAGAAAGTCTGCTTTGATCAGTGACCGATCCGAGACGCGACGTGACCCGGATACCCAATTCGCCCGCCTTCATGCGCATTTCGCGGTCAATCTCGTACATCGCGAATTCGTTTTGTTCGAACAAGACGATATGGGACGGACGACAGTTAAGAACCTGTCTGGCAAGCTCCGAACCAATCGACCCGCCGGCACCAGTGATGAAAACGACGCGACCGGCATAGGCTTTGGCGATTTCAGGGATATCAAGATCGACCTTGTCCCGGCTCAGCAATTCATCGGGTGAGACGGTCCGCAGTTCGGTGTTACTTTTTTCGATCAGTTCGACATAAGATGGCAAGACACGCACTTCGAGCGGCAGTTCCGCGAAGCTTCTGAGCATATTTTCCCGCTCTGTTTCAGTCAGGGATGGGATCGCCAGCAAGACCTGCTTGATTTCGCCTTGTGCGGCCAGCTGCTTGAGCCGTTCGCGCGGTGCGACGCGCAAATCGGAAATCAGCAGGCCATGCAGGTTCGGGTTATCATCCGTAAAGATAACGGGCCGGAATTCCGGGCTTTGCCGCAAAGCAGACGCCAGTTGGATCCCCGCAGCCCCTGCCCCATGGATCGCGACCGGGATGCCCTCGCCCGTCTCCCATGGTTTGTTCAACAAAAACAACCCTGTCATGCGTCCGATCACGGACAGCACAAAAAAGACGATCCCGAAAATGATCGGAATGGATCGGGGGGTCCAAACCCCCATGATGTAGCTTAGCACGATGGCTACCACACCCAGGATCGCCGCGGTCATCCCCACACGGGCCGTGCCGCGCATGTCCAAGGCAGAGAGTTTGATCTTCGGCAAGCCCGCCACAAGGATCACAAGCGGCGCAGCGAACGACAACGCGATGATCAGCGGCAAAGCATCCTTGACATAGTCAAATGGGGTCAGCGTGCTGAAGCGGAGACAATATGCCAAGAAGAACGCGATGGGCACCATCGTCGCATCAAACACAAGATAGACGGCCTGCTTCCTTGACCTGGGCAGATTTTCTAGCACGGTATTCTATAGTCCCTCTCGATGATCAGCCGCAAGCCGGGCAATCAGCCGCAGCATAGGCCCGCAGAGGCATCTCTGTCATCTGCCATGACGGGTTGTGCCTGCGTAATCGAAAATCTCTGGCAATTTGAACACGAAACTGACCGATGATGTGGCATGGCACGTTACCGAAGCCATTAAATCCCGGGGCATGGCGCTGACTGGTTCGAGCGGCTTTGAAGCCAAGTCCGGCAGGGTCAGGATACGTCTGGAATTTCGAGCGCGGCCGTACCGTTTGTCCAGTGATGAGACACTACCGCCGAGAACGGTATCGAACCGGCACGTTCACAAAGGGTTTGCAGCCCATTTTTCGATTGGAAGCTCTTTTCTAAGGCGTGCAAATTTTGAAGCCATGAACTGCTCCTTTTTCAGACGCATGCATATCATAAGGATCTCTTTGTCATTCTTCTGAATCACGTGATCCCTGTCCGGATCGAAATGAGAACCCTGCTTTAGATGAAGATTGATCACACTGGTATTGTCGTAAAACACCTCTGCATTGACTACATCGACGCCAAGAACACCAAAAGCAAAGTTGTAAAAGTAGGGAGGCACGAGGCCGCCAACACCCAAAGCCGACTCTTCCCCTATGTAAAACCCCCACGATGTTGTCTTAGCTTCAGCATCCCAGTCGATGAAGTTCAATAGTCCAACATCCTCGCCCGCATGCTGTATGATCCAATGATAATAATCTGGCCTATTAAAGTTTGAAGATAACCAATCTTCCTGTCCCGCAAGATCATACTTTATGTCAGAATTCATAAAGTTGGTTACCCGCTCCGACGTGCGCCAATCCAGTATCTTCTTGGCATCGCCTAGCTCTACCTCTCTGAAATTGATCATTTACTAGGCCCTTTTGAACCTGTGCCCGACAGCCACGTTCGCGATCTTCAATCGCTTTGGAACCATGTGACCTGCAAGGTTGTCATTTAGAAAGCCCTTCAATTCTGTCTTGTTGATTTGCTTTCCTTCTGCCGACTGGACGGTTAGTTCAACATGCTGACCTGTTATTGGGTTTGACCTTCCCTCTGCTTTCGCAAGTTCTATACCGTCAAATTGTAGGGCGACGCGCTCCACTTCCGATGCCATAAACTTTAACCCACCAACATTTATTATCTCGGAGGTTCGCCCGGTCACCTTGTAGTAACCGTCCCGCATTTCAACAATGTCCTTGGTATTATACCAACCTTCATCATCAAAAGGGCTATCCGCATTAAGGTAGCCAAGCATTCGCGTTTCCGAACGTATTTCCAGAACGTCATCGACTACTCTGGTTTCCACCCCTTCTCCGCCAATTTTCATAAACAGGCTATTTCGCGCTTCACTTTTGACACGCACGATACCCAGCTCTGACATGCCAAATGTCTGCCTAAACTCAACGTCCGGAAGTAATTCACAAAACGTATCAAGAGTGGGTTGATCCATTCTCTCTGTTCCGTATGTGATGATACGCAACGAATCCGGTACCCGGTCTGGGATCAGACCGCTCATCAACATCATCCGCAGAAAGGTCGGCGTCGTTGGTAAAACCTGAATGCGATGTTCTGCACATGTAGCCAGTATATCCTCCACGCTGCGAGACGTCGGTGCCACAACAGTGCCTTTGTTAAAAAGGGTGTGAAGCAATGTATTTAATCCGCCAATATGATCAAACAGCAAGAAATTTATTGTTTTGAGTGTTGGGCGTGGCGTCTCAAACCTTTTCATGAACAACGTCAGGTCATGCAGAATTGCTTTTGGGCGGCCCGTGGTACCGGTAGAAAATAGGACCAATCCGGCATGATCCTGATCTCTCAACCTGTCAATTAACGCATGTTTTTGATTATGTTCAATGCGCCTGACAGCATCACCTTCGACAACCACATCAACCAATGCTGATTCAAAAAAGTATTCGTGCTGCGCGCGCGTATCGATTGTAAGAGGCACAAGAATAACATTCCTGTCAATCAGCTTTAGAAGCGTCAGAATCGACGTGGGATCAAAATCGCCAATTAATGCAACAACGTCGCCACCTTCTACATCAGATAAATCAACCGACTCTTGTTCTGCTATCTCACTAAACCGCAGATCACCCTTTGGGTGGATAAGAAATGGATTGTCAGCGCCAGCCCACCGTTCCTTAAGTTGATCGAGGATATCCATCAGACACCTCCCAGATTAAGGACTTGCCCACTAAGCGATGAAGCCCTTTCATCAATAAGGAGTTCCACCAAGTCGCAGACATCTGCTTTTTCAAACTGCTTAGGGATAACCTGCTGTGATGTTATTTTTTCGATTTGGGCATCCGTAATACCGCGCAATAAATCGGTACGAATGGGACCCGGTGCAATGCAATTCACTCGCACATTGAAATCAGCCACTTCCCTCGCAAACGTTCTTGAAAATGTCTCAACCCCGGCCTTGGAAGCTGCGTAAACGGACTCCCCTTTCAACGCCAAAGCAACCGCTATCGTAGAAAAATTAATAAACGCGCCGTGCTTCTGCCTCAGCATTATCGGCGCAAACAGCTGGCAGCAATATATAGTTCCGACAAGATTAGTCTGGATAACTTTTTGAACAGTCGATTCGTCTGTCGTGACGGCCATATTCATCGATGCAACACCAGCAGCATTGATGAATGCTTTGACTGGCTGCTTCATGCGCTTCACTTGACGAGCGGCATCTTTCACGGATGCGTAGTCACTTACATCACATTCAATGCCTTCGACGTCCATGCTGTCTTTCGACCTGGCCAAGCCGATTACCTTCTCGCCTTTTTCAATGAGGCGTTCCGTAATGGCTTTTCCTAAACCTCTGCTCGCTCCAGTGACAATAATCAAATCAAGCCTCCGATTGGCTGGCAAACTCTGTCGCAAGGGTGCCTATGCTGCGGAACATGCTACGCGACTTTGACATCGCCGCGTCGGAGGTCCAATCAAATTCAAAACCATGCTCATCAGCCAGATCTTCGAGCGCAAGACAGACCTCAACGAGCTTCATCGAGTCCAGCAGGGACTCGCCACCGATCAACTGCATGTCCTCGGTTAGCGTGGCCTTGCCATCCAAAGCCTCGCTGACCACACCAATGACGATTTCTTTAGCTTGCTCAATGTTCACTTCTTCTTCCTTCCTTCAACGCATGCACCCTTCGGCATTCAGCCCATCAGCCCAAGCTGTTTAGGCAAAGGTTTCAAACCTCCGTGGGATCAGCACGTTCGGTTTTTCTTACTTCAACCGTCTACCGTTGGACAGCCCTCATTGCGGCCCCCTCTGCGAGGGAAGGCTGACTGTCTGAAGCGCATAAGGGCGGCGCTGCACGAAGGCGTCAGTACCGAAGACCTGACCAACGCGGTCAAGGCCTACGCAACCGAAAGCGCAGGATTCACTAGGTCGAAGGTCTGTTTCTCTGACAACTGGTTCAAGTCGGGTCGCGGACCTTCTGGGGCAGAAAACACCGTCGATGGCGCGGCACTATTCGCGGTCTGCTAACTTTCCCGACAAGAACCGCGAGACCATGGCGACTTTGGAGGAAGAGAACCGAAGGCGGGCCGAAAGTGTCAAACCTTCGCAGAAAGGCGTCAAACCTGACTGAAACGAGGATCAGTCATGAGTGGAAAATGCAATCATATCATATTGTTAATTGGTACCCGGAGGTGGCACCATTTTACACCCTTATCAGAATTCGCTACAGTTTACAAAATAGCTTAAAAGCAACATGTTAGCTGCCATACAATTGGCGAATTCTTGGGGTATCAGTCAAAAACTGCCCCCTTATCTGCCCCCTCTGAAACACTATCCGGAGTTCTCACTTTGCCTCGCCACTTACTGTCAGATGCTCGATGCAGAAACGCCAAGTACGGTGAGCACGGCGACGGTGGTGGGCTATTTTTGGACGTCACAAAGACAGGCACGAAGAGTTGGAAATATCGGTGGTCCTCGCCACCGGGAGATACCCCGCGACCCAAAATGGGGCTTGGTTCCTATCCCACGATTTCGTTGGCGGAAGCGCGCATTGAGCACGAGCGTTGCCGGAAGCTGGTAGCGCAAGGGATAGACCCTCGTACCGAGCGCAAACAGGTTTTGAGGCCGGAGACATTTCGGGAGGCGACCGACAAGTATTTTGAGTTGAAGAGCGAAGGCTTGAAGGGAGGCGGACTGGCAGGCCGGTGGCTGAGTCCGATCAACACCCACATTATTCCCAAGATCGGCGATAAGCCGGTGGCGCAACTCACGTTAGACGACTTGGTCGATGTGTTGAAACCAATTTGGAAGACAGACACAGGGCGCAAAGCACACGACCGCTTGTCCCAGATCATGACCAATGCAAAGGCGAGAACCCCAGATGTTCTCCATGACGTCGCAGACGTTAAGAAGAGCATCAAGCACATGCTCCCACACGTTAGAAGAACCAACACCAATCATCCCTCGCTGGATTGGGAACTCATGCCAAAACTCTGGGTCTCTCTCGGCGACTCAGTCGTTTACACCGGCTTTAAGTTTTATCTCTTGAACCTTCCAAGAACATCCAACGTAACAAAGATGACGTGGTCAGAAGTGGATTGGAAAAAGAAGGTCTGGGATATCCCGCCTAGCAGAATGAAAGGCGACATCGGTTTTTCAGCGCCCCTAGCGCGACAGTCGATTGAGTTGCTCAAGTTCGCCAAGGAGAGTTTCAAGGCAGACAACGACTTTGTCTTCCCATCGCCAGCGGCTCGAAAGCACGGGGTTATATCAGCCAATACTTGGGGCGATTGGCTTGAGGACAACAAATGGAATGCCAACGACGGACGGCACGCCGTGCCACACGGGTTCAGAGCGACCTTTGGGACATGGTGCGGGGACAATCAGGTCTGCGACATTGATATGCAAAAAAGATGCATCCAGCATGTTGTCGAAAAGCCCGAAGACGCAGCGTATCTACGTTCGAAACTTTTGCCCCAGCGTTTGAAAGTAATGCAAGAATGGGCAGATTTCGTCACGAGCCTAGAAGATGCACAGCTTCAAAAAGCGCGCAAACAAAAGGAACTCAACGAACGATTGGATCAACCTCACGAACGGGCGGATGCCAAAGGGCAACGACGCACCGAACGTGAAGTGATGGAGTGGCTTCGCGAGGACAGTGTCGAGCAAGCCGAAGCCGCAGAGCATGATGAGCGTATGGCCAAAGATATCGCTTGGAGCCGTCAACCTGACGTGTAGAATTTTCAAAATTTTTGAGGGGCGGAAATTTGAAAATTTGGGGGGGGTGAATTTGACGGCTGGGTCCCCTTGTTGCGAAGTCAAACGTCCGTTTACCCAGCTTCGCACAGGCAGCGCCCTCCCGGCCTGAGAAAATCAGGCTACCTTCCCTGTCTGGGTCCCAGAAAATTTTGGGATCAGTGTCGTTCGGCTCTGCATACAGTTTGATCCAAAGTCGGCGCGACCTCAGGTAACTGCGTAGGTCAGTTCACACCATTGACGCATCCAACCTCTTTTGCACGTTCGCAACCGTTTTGGGGTGCCAGAGTCCTCCACGAACCGTTTTGATCCCTCTTCGGTTCAGCTCGCTTGCTTGGGCAGATAGCGTTGTGATCCCGCTATTCCGAAGATCGGAAAGAACCTCCTCCAACTCAATTGCTCGTTCGTTGGCTCTCTCGCGCTGACGCGCGCACGATGCAGAATTGCCTTTATTCGCACGTTTGATGGCGGCAGTGCCGTTTGGATTGCCAAGCCGTACGCCGCGAGCCTTGCACGCCGCGAGAGCCGCCTTTGTACGTTCACTTATGGCCTTTGCTTCTTCTTGTGCCACCAGAGCCAGAATGCCGATTGTTAGGGGTGTTGCGTTTGCGTTGTCACATGCGACGAAGTCAACCTTCGCCTCTTGGAGATTCAGCAGAAATGCAGCGTTCCTACTGAGGCGATCCAATTTGGCAATCACCAATCGGCTGCCAGTTAGCTTCGCCTGCTTTAAAGCCGCGCTAAGTTGTGGCCTATCGTTCCGTCGACCAGATTCAACTTCAACGAAAGATGCAACGAGCTCAGCCGCGTTAGCGGCGGCATACGCATCGATTGCCGATTGTTGGGCTTCCAGTCCAAGGCCACTTCGCCCCTGCTTTTCACTGCTGACTCGGATGTAGGAAACAATCTTCATTAGCGCCTCGCGATTTATAAACTGACGTAACGGTCGTTAGGCCAGTTTATACACCACCCAAGCTTCATTACCTACTGAAATGCAATGATTTTTTGGAAACACTCAATTTCCATCGGCACGGAAGGGAAATTAAGAAAAGATCAACCTAGTCAGCATTGACCAGCTTTTTGTTCTCCGCCGCTGATTTAAGCCAATCAGCGGGTTTTCCCTGCAAGAATGCTGAGCAAACGTCATCGGTGGTCAAGTCGTGCCTGCTGAATGTATTGGCATTCGTTCCTGTGCCTTCTGTGCACAAGTATTGGAAGCAGGGTGGAGGGTTGCAGGGCAACGTACCGCCTGTTTGCCGGATACTGTATTCTCTAAAATCCGTCTTTCCGAAAAACCTATTCTGATTGGAAATAGCTAAACAGAAACCTGCTAACCTGCCACCGATATTCATTGAATACTTCAACAAAGCAGTATGTTTGGGGAAAGAGCAGGTACGCCGCAGGATGGGTGCAGGCCTGCGCCATCTTGATGCTGCTACCAATCGAAACAAAAAGGGGCCCGTGTGGGCCCATTCTTGTGAACGCGAATTCAGCTCAATCAATTTCGTTCAAGCAAAGCTCACTTTGGAGCGACGGCGTTGGCGTGTGGGGTCAAAAGTAGCAGAGGATTTGCGCTCAGCCGTATCGGTCAATTGAGTCTTCGCGGCTTCAAGCTTGTAGAGTTTACCCGTCTTTCGCGACGTGCCTTCAACTTCGACTAGGCGATAGTTGGTCCCGTCGGCCTCTCGGACGGTTCCGACATACTTCTTGATGTGCTGAGCAATCTTCTTGTCGGCAGCAACTGGGTAGAACGTTTCGCCATCAGGTCCGATTTTGTATCCGAACCCATTCATAGCGATACCGGCTTCTTCGAGGACCTCTCGGAACGAAAGCACTTGGTGCCCAGTTTCAACTTGCGGCACGCCGGCTTTAAAGACCGTCGAATTGTCGGCCTCATGTTTAGCGATCAAAGCATCCAGAAAGTCGTTGACCGGGTCTTCGGTCTTTACGAGTGATGCGAGCTTCTCGCGATTTTCCATGAAGCCTTTGACCCCTGCTGCTTCGAGCATTCCGCCGACGACGGCAGCATGGCGCTCGAATCCACCGAGCGGTGTTCCCGTCCATTCCGGACACCCTTTGGCAATCCAGTTCTGAACTATGACAAGCAGGCACCAGAAGTAATATGCGCCGTTATTTTCGATCTCAGTAGGAATATTGTGCTTGAACTGGCTGGGAGGTCGCGCTCCCGGGTTTTCGACACGAGGATCGACTTCGACGAGTAGCATGCGTTCGGCCAACTGAGGAGATAGCGCAGAGCGGTTTCCGGTAAAGCCCCATACTGCGGTCGCAGGCGCAGACACCACCTTGCTTGCACCAAGGAAGCGGCCTTTGTAACGCGGATAGGCGGTCATAGCTGCTGCGAGTGAATCTGAATCCACCTCACCCTTGCTGCCAATGTTGTCGAAGCAAATGTAGCTACCGCCTTCGAGAAGCGCGCTGATCAAGGTCTTCTGAACTTCATCTTCTTTCAGTGGCAGCACCATCGGCGCTGGCGGTTGAAGAGTGGCAATACGCTCAGCCGATGTCGCCAAAAGTGTTGCGCCCGATCTCGGGCGATCTTTGCGCATTAGATGGCCCGGACATGGTCCTTGGATCATTTCGCGAGCAATCGACGAGAGCATGTATGAAAGCAAGTGCGCAAAGGATGGCGTCGCCGCGCCGGTTTCGATGGCTTCCTCGAATTTATCACGGGTCATACCGTCCAACGACATGTCGCCGAACAAGTCGACGAATGCCGCGAGGGACTGCTTCACCAGAGCATCATCAGGCGCGCTGGGCACAGCATCTATGCAAATTCCTTTTGCTGAATCATAGAGAATACCGTCCTGATATCCGGGTTTCGTCAACGCTTTTCCATGAGTGAACGTCGGTACTGTCACCAAGCGGCGCAGCGGCGGATAAGTATCACGCGGTCCGTTGTAGACGTAGTCGACCACTTCTTCCGGAATTGAAACCAGACGCTCAATTACCGTATCACCGACGGTTTTAGAGGTTTTGAATTTGGTGACGTTGTTCAGATGATGCTTGAACAACGCCTTGTTCATCAGAACAATTGCTGCACGGCCTTCTTCGTCGCGCATGACCCCGACCAATTCTCCTCCACGATGGAAAATGTAAGGATTTGGCGTGTTGGTATCGGCAACGCGTTTGCATGCGTATTCGATCAATTCATCAAAATTGTCATCCGTAGTGGGACAAAAGTGCCCGAAACCTTTTGGCACATTTTGAGAAAGTGTTTCTGCCTTCCAGAGCTTCTGGATTTCGCGCTTCCCCAAAGCAGTGTTTTGAGCAAGTGCTTCTATGGTTTTGCTCTTTTCTACAGCGTCGATGCTATTCTTGATTTTCGAACGTATGAACTCAAGGATTTCAAGTTCGCTAGGATCGGTCGGAATACCTTTCAGCAGAGGTTGCTGTATTGTCAGGCGCGTAACCTGATCGGATTTTGTAGTCATATTGTACTTCGTTATGTTGCGAGGCATGGCGCGCAGAAATAGCGTGCCAATGACCCCTAGGTGATTGAAAATTAAACGAAAACGGGTCATAATTTCCGCGCACTTCGTTGAAGGATTAGCAGGGCTGCACGTCTGATGCGTTGCCCTGCTTTTCATTTAGCACAGGTCGGGTTACCGCTTAATAGGTAACGGGTCATGACCTACTTTTGGATTGTCAGATTGCTTCTGCATACGCCTTGAATTGCTGCGCGACGAAGCCCTTGGGGAGGTCCAAAAGCGGGCAGTCACCTTCAAGCGAAGTGTACCAACGCCCGTCGTCAGCCTGTGTGAAGCCAGCAAGTTGCGCAGAAACTATTGCCGCGTCACTGCCGCAACCAAGTTCGCATTCAAATGCTTCTATCGGCAATTCCGCGCCTTCTTCGCCAGTTTGGAAGACAACTTCTTGCAACGCGTCAGCCGCAACAAGAATTTCTACCAGAACTGCGCGATGGTTTGTCAACGCTTCATCCAGAAAGGGGGAGTGCAGTGGATCAATTGGGATATAGCTCATTTCAGTAATCCGTAGTGTTTGCTCCTTTGGTCGGGACTAGGAAGTTGTGGCGCATAAATCGGGTCCCAAGCACGCTGCGCCTTGGTGCAAGGGAATTCGCAAGACGGTGAGGATGTGGACGGCCAAAGTGTTCACATTGCCGCCCACTTGATCCAGTGGTACTTGCCCCCGGAGAAAGGAGCGTACTGGACCCTCAGCCCGCATTCGTACCATGAAACCTCAGGAGTGCGGCCCACAGCACGGCATTCTGTTAGTTCGAACCTCGCAGACGCTCTTCGAGACGACGATCAACTTCGTCATCACGGAATGCATCCCATTCCCCGCTACGACGAAGTGCAATGCGGCGATGAGGGTCGGTGTCATTGTAGACCTTCTGTTCCAACTCAGTGCGCAGTTGCGCGTCAGAAGCTTGCAGGTTCGCCACGACAATAGGCTCACGCTCGCAAGCGCCACCGACAATCTCACGCCACTCGCCCGCTGACGCGGGCTTACGACCACCATGCAGAGCAACCATAATATCGGGCTGCAAAACGCATGTGTGCACCATCATGTTTTTGGTCATGTCAGCAAGGCGCTGACCGTAAAGCTCAGCAAGCGCAACACGCACGTTGGTTTCAATGTCCGCTACGCGATCACGTTCTGAGTTGGTCAGTGTTGCGCGAAAATTGGTTGCACGTTCGTATTCACTGTTCATTATTTTTGTCCTGCATCATCGCCAGATCAACCAAAGCGCAAATTTCCGCGTCCGAAGGCTTGGCGCGCTTCTTGCGCTTCATGGCAACTATGACATCGCCAAGGTTGTAGTATCGCGTTTGCGCACCGCGACGCCCTGACGGGCGTACAGTGAATGGAAGGGTTCGTAGCAGTGACGTGAGGTAGTCGTGTTTTCTGCCTGTCACAGCAGCAATGTGTTGTCTTGTGATAGTGCTCATATGCTCGTCTCAAATCGGAGTTTCTTAGCTGAGAGTGTAGCAAATCCGAACCAAGTCGTCTCGGTCGCAAGGGTCACGTCAAGCACCTTTTTCATTTTATTTTATGAGCTTAGATGTAAACGACGACCAGAAAAGTTGACTAACCCCGGTTGGTGAGACGTAAGCGCACAATGCCGCGAGGCATGTAATTTGTCATAGGCATGCTGCGGCCCAGTAAACAGTGACAATGCCTATGCGATGTGGCAAAAGCGATGCAAGAGCAGTTCGGTTTCAACGAACCGGGAAATCCCGCCAAGTGGAGCATTCAAGGACCTAGCAAGCGTCACGAGACTGCCGAGTTGAGACTATTTCGAGGGGCGTGATGCGGGAAAAGGATATTGAGCGTGAGTTCATTCAGAAGCTGGTTGATCTCAAATATACTCACCGGCAAGATATTACAGACCTAGACGCGCTAGAGGCGAATTTCCGAAAGAAATTTGAAGCGCTGAATCAAGTCAGACTGACCGAGAGCGAATTTGAACGTTTGCTGGAGCGGATCGTCTCTTCCGATGTGTTTTCTTGCGCCGATCTCTTGAGGAGTCGCACTTCCTTTGAGCGAGATGACGGCACTCCGCTTAACTTCGCTTTGGTTAATATCAAAGAATGGTGCAAAAATTCCTTCGAGGTAATTTCACAGCTTCGAATTAACACCTCCTCCAGCCATCATATTTATGACGTTATTCTATTGATAAACGGCGTTCCTGTGGTTCAGATCGAACTCAAGAATTTGCAAGTATCGCCATACAAAGCGATGCAACAAATCGTTGGCTATAAAAATGATAGAGGCAACGGTTATGGCAACACACTTATGTGTTTCCTCCAGATGTTCATCGTCAGCAACAAGTCCGAAACATGGTATTTTGCCAACAACAATTCGCAACATTTCAATTTCGACGCTGACCAGCGCTTCTTGCCAATTTACCAACATGCGACCCGCGACAACGAAAAGGTCAACGAACTCCACAAGTTCTCAGAATCATTCTTGGCCAAATGTACGCTGGCGGAGACGATAAGCCGATACATGGTTCTGGTCGCGAGCGAGAAGAAAATGCTCATGATGCGGCCCTACCAAGTCTACGCCGTCAAATCTATTGTTGATTGCATCCGACAAAGGTGTGGCAACGGGTATATCTGGCATACGACCGGTAGCGGGAAGACCCTAACCTCTTTCAAGGCGTCTATCTTGCTGAAAGACAACCCCGAAGTGGATAAGTGCCTGTTTGTTGTCGACAGGAAAGACTTGGATCGGCAAACGCGAGAGGAGTTCAACAGGTTCCAAGAGGGTTGTGTCGAGAGCAACACCGACACGGGCACTCTCGTTCGTCGTCTGTTGTCAGACAACTACGCCGACAAGGTCATTGTTACAACCATCCAGAAGCTTGGTTTGGCGTTAGATGGAGCCAACAAGAAAGACTACAAATCTCGGTTGGAACCACTCAAAGACAAACGCTTCGTCTTCATATTTGATGAGTGTCATCGCTCACAGTTCGGCGATAACCATAAAGCGATCAAAGAGTTCTTTCCAAACGCACAGTTGTTTGGCTTCACGGGAACGCCGATCTTCGACAAGAACTCGAATTACCATCAAATCGAGGGAACGGAAGCCAGCTACAAGACAACAGAAAGCTTGTTCGACCAGTCACTCCATGAGTACACAATCACGCACGCGATTGAGGACAAGAACGTCCTGCGCTTCCACGTCGACTACTTTAAGCCAGACAGCAAAAACAAGGTGAAGCCCGGCGAAGTGTTGGCCAAACGGGCTGTCGTCGAGGCAATTCTTGAGAAGCATGACGCTGCGACGGCTGGTAGGAAGTTCAATGCAATTCTCGCCACCGCCAAGATCACAGACGCCATTGAGTATTTTGATCTCTTCAAGGAGATTCAGACCGAAAGAGCGCAGGACCCGGAGTTTCGGTCCCTAAACGTGGCCTGCGTCTTCTCTCCTCCTGCTGAGGGCAACAAAGACGTCAAGCAAATCCAAGAAGACCTTCCTCAAGAGCAACACGACAATAAGCAGGAGCCTGAGAAGAAAAAGAAAGCCCTGATCAAGATACTGGACAGCTACAACAAACAGTACGGGACCAATCACAAGATCAGCGAATTCGACTTGTACTACCAAGATGTGCAGAAGCGGATCAAAGATCAGCAGTATCCCAAGCATAACCTGCCGCACGCCGAAAAGATCGACGTAACTATCGTCGTCGACATGCTACTGACTGGGTTCGACAGCAGATATCTGAACACATTGTACGTGGACAAAAACCTTAAGTTTCACGGCTTGATCCAAGCGTTCTCCCGGACAAACCGGGTTCTGAACGATAGTAAACCCTACGGAAACATCATCGATTTCCGTGGGCAGCAAGATCAGGTGCAAGAAGCGATCAAGCTGTTCTCTGGCGAGGGTGAGCAAGAAAGAGCAAGCGAGATTTGGCTTGTTGACGAGGCTCCGAAGGTTATCGACAAACTGGACGAAGCAAAGCGTCAGCTTGACGCCTTCCTGCAGTCTCAAGGTCTGGAGGCAGCGCCGAGCGAAATTCCCAAACTCAAAGGGGACGCGGCGCGCAGCCAGTTCATCAACCTGTTCAAGAACGTTCAGAAGCTCAAGACGCAACTGGACCAATACACCGACCTTGACGAGGAGCAGAAGGCGAAAATCGCCGATGTGATCCCAAATGACGATCTACAGGGCTACAAGGGCGTCTACATTGAGACAGCCAAACGCTTACGAGACATCCAGAACAAAGGTGGTGACGATGTGCCGCCTGAGGTCGAACAACTCGACTTCGAGTTCGTCCTCTTCGCGTCGGAGATCATCGACTACGACTACATCATGGGCTTGGTTTCAGACTACACCCGGACGTCCCCCGAGAAGCGAGAAATGTCACGTCAGCGGTTGATTGGCCTGATTGCATCGGACGCTAAGTTTATCGGCGACCGCGAGGATATTGAGGCCTACATCAACAGCTTGGAAGCTGGCGTAGCCCTTGACGAAAAGGAAATCCGAGAGGGATTCATCACCTTCAAGTCGAAAAAGAACCAGAATGAATTGAACGCTATCGCCAAGGAAACTGGCATTGATCGAGATGCGCTTCAGGCATTTACGGACCAAATAATTCGTCGCTACATTTTTGATGACGCCGAACTTACGGAATTGTTGAAGCCTCTAGGGCTTGGCTGGAAAGATCGTACGAAGAAGAAACTCGCCGTTATGGAAGCACTTGGGCCTCTACTTAGAAAGATGGCAAACGAACGTGAAATCTCCGGGCTAGAGGTCTACGACGATGTCTAGCATCGATTTGAAAAAAACGGTTCCAACTTCGCGATTTCCCGAGTTTCAAGACACATGTTTTTGGAAGCCACGAAAAATTGGCGAGTTCTTAGAAGAAAGCCGTCTGAAGGGCAGCGCAGGAAACGTTGCAAGAAAGCTGACTGTGAAGCTGTGGGGCCGTGGCGTTGCTGAAAAGCAGGAAAAACAGCTGGGTAGTGTGAACACCCAATATTACCGCAGATCAAGCGGCCAGCTAATTTACAGCAAACTGGACTTTCTGAACGGCGCTTTCGGCCTAATCCCAGACGACTTGGATGGCTACGAGAGCACCGTTGATCTGCCATGCTTCGACTTTAAAGGCGAAATTGAACCGCTATACCTGCTCAAGTACGTTCAAAGGGAAGCGTTTTTCAAGCTATTTGGCGAAATCGCGGACGGCGGGCGGAAGGCGAAACGCATACAGCCTGAGATCTTCTTCGAGATGCCGATTTTGGTTCCGCCAACCTTGGAGGAGCAGAGAAAGATATCGAGAGCTATCGGGTCAATTGATGACTTGATTGATTTCGAAGATTGTAGTCTGGACGGCTTGCGAGAACACAAGCAGGCACTGCTACAAAGGCTCATGCCTTATGGTAAATCGGAACTACCAGAAAATCGTTTCCCGAAATTTCAAAATCGTAAGCCTTTCAAAACCACAAAGCTAAGTGACTTGCTTGCTGAAACTAAAACTAGAAATCGGGACGGTAGGTACGGAAAAGAGCATGTTCTGTCAGTTTCCGGGGAATACGGCTGCGTCAATCAAATTGAGCATTTGGGGCGATCATATGCTGGAGCCTCCGTGGAAAACTACCATGTCGTTGAGACCAGTGATATTGTTTATACCAAGAGCCCCCTCAAGAGTAGTCCGTTTGGAATAATCAAGGAAAACAAAGGCGAAGCGGGTATCGTTTCGACCCTTTACGCGGTTTATCGTTCTACGGGGTTGTCGCATCCAAGCTATCTCGACCACTATTTCTCAAATGCTTTTAACCTAAACTCTTATCTCCAACCCTTGGTAAACAAGGGTGCGAAGAACGATATGAAAGTAAAGAATTCCGACGTCCTTACAGGTCAAATTCTTGTGCCTGAAATTGATGAGCAGGAAGTCATATCGGACTGTTTGTCCTCTCTTGATGAACTTATATCGGCGAAGAAGAAACTCATCTACGCCTTGTCCGACAAGCGACTTGGCGTCACTCAGGCACTTCTTCCGTCGCCGGTGGGGACCGCCTAGTGTCTACAACGTCCAAGATATTTCAATATCCTGAGTTGCAAAAGGTCGTTACGCATCTAAGGGATGACTTGAAAGATCAGGAATGTATTCTCCTGTTTGCCCACAACGGAACGGGCAAAACGCGGCTATCAATGGATTTCAAGGAAGAAGCAAAGAAGAAAGACGGACGAAACACTCTCTACTTCAATGCATTTACTGAAGACCTGTTTTGGTGGGACAATGACCTAGACGGTGACTCAGAGCGGCACCTTCAAATCAACTCGGACTCAGCCTTTTTTGAAGGTTTCAAGGAGTTAGCCCTTGAGGAGAAGATTTTCGCCTTCCTTGAGAAGTACGCCAGCTTCGACTTTCGCATCGACTACGACGACTGGAAAATCTCATTTAGTCGCGGTGAACAAGAGAATATCAAAGTTTCGCGCGGTGAGGAGAATATCTTTGTCTGGTGTATGTTCCTTGCAATCTATGAGTTAGCAATCGACGGTCATGCTTCCTACGACTGGGTGAAAAACGTCTATATCGACGATCCTGTTTCGTCCCTAGACGATAACAACGCGATAGCCGTTGCCGTCGATCTCGCGCAGTTGGTGGAGCGTGGGAAGGAGAAAATCGGTGCGGTTGTCTCAACTCACCATACGCTGTTTCACAACGTTTTTTGGAATGAGATCAAGAACCGAAAACTGAAGCGGAAGACCTACTTCTATCACCGTTCCCAAAACACGACGACCTATACCCTGCGATGGACGGACGACACGCCTTTCTTCAATCACGTTGCCCAGCTTGCGGAACTCAAACAGGCCGTAACTACAGGCGATATTTATACCTATCACTTCAACGTCCTCCGCAGCATCATGGAAAAGACCGCTGTTTTCTTTGGGCAGGACAAGTTCCAAACGTGCATTCAGGGTATCGAGAACGAAGCGCTTTACGAGCGCGCAGTTCAACTCATGAGCCACGGCAAATATTCAATTTACGACCCTCGTCAGATGGGCGAAGACAACAAGGAACTCTTCCGGGACCTGTTGGCAAAGTTCCTTGAGCGATACGAATTCGCGCTACCTGATATATTAAAGGCCGAGGAGGCCGAAGCATGACCGAAGCACAACAAAAAGAACTCGGCAAAGTCCTGTGGGCTATTGCAGACCAGTTGCGCGGGCAAATGAACGCGGACGATTTCCGGGATTACATGCTTTCCTTCCTTTTCCTTAAGTACCTTTCCGATAACTACGTTAGAGCAGTTCAGGACGAGTTGGGCTCGGACTATCCGACGCCGCCCGAAGAGACTGACGCGGACAAACTCAAGACAATCCCGCTGCAGATTTGGTACGATCAGAACCAAGAAGATGCAGACGAGTTTGAAAGCGTTATGCGTCGTCGCATGCACTACGTCATCAAACCTACGTTCCTCTGGGACAGTATTGCTGAACTTGCGCGGACACAGGACGGCGACCTACTCGATACGCTACAGCAGAGCTTCAAACATATTGAGGAAGAGAGCTTCGAGAGCGTCTTCCAAGGCCTTTTCTCTGAAATCAACTTGAGCTCCGAGAAGCTGGGGAAAGACTACAATGCACGCAATGACAAGCTTTGCGCGATTGTGGGAAAGATCGCTGAGGCAATGCCGGATTTCTCCCGAGATCAGGACACGATTGGCGATGCGTACGAATACCTGATCGGTGAATTCGCTGCTGGGTCAGGTAAGAAGGCCGGTGAGTTCTATACGCCTCAATCAGTGTCTGACATCCTCTCTGGCATCGTCTCCTTGGATAGTCAGAATCCAGCTTCTGGAAAGAAGAGCTACCTTGCCAGCGTCTTGGACATGGCCTGTGGGTCAGGCTCGCTGCTGCTCAATGTTCGCAGTAAGATGGGCGACCGGGGGATTGGCAAAATTTACGGTCAAGAAAGCAACATTACGACCTACAACCTCGCGCGGATGAACATGTTGCTACATGGTATGAGCGACAGCGAGTTCGAGATTTTCCACGGAGACACTCTAAAAAATGATTGGGACATGCTGAGCGAAGCGAACCCAGCGAAAAAAATGTCTTTCGACGCCGTGGTAGCGAACCCGCCTTTTAGCCTTCGCTGGGATCACACTGACGCTTTGAAGGAAGACTTTCGCTTCAAGAGCTATGGTGGCCTTGCTCCGAAATCAGCAGCGGACTTTGCATTCCTTCTACATGGATTTCATTTTCTTAAAGACGAAGGAACTATGGCGATCATCCTACCGCATGGGGTGCTATTCCGAAGCGGTGTAGAGGAAGGCATTCGCCGCAAACTTCTACAAGATGGACATATCGACACTGTCATTGGGCTTCCTTCAAACCTGTTCTACTCGACAGGAATCCCGGTGTGCATCTTGGTTCTCAAGAAGTGTAAGCAGCCAGATGACGTGCTGTTTATCAATGCCAGCGAGCGTTACGGCAAAGGCAAGAAGCAAAACTACCTGAGGCAAGATGAAAACACTGACGACATAGAAGAGATTTTGACGACCTATCGAGACAGGCCCGAAAAGATAGAGCGCTATGCGCGGCGGGTCTCGATGGATGAAATCGAAAAGAATGGCTACAACCTTAATATCTCCAGATACGTGAGCACCGCTAAGCCAGAGAAGAAAATCGACCTAGCTAAAGTCCATGAACGACTGGTTACGTCTTCGTCAAAGGCCAAAGAGGCTAGGCAACGTCACAATAAATTCCTTGAAGAGCTGGGGCTACCAAAACTACCGGACTGACTCCTACTAAACGTTTTGCGTTTTAATCGCGTAGAATTTGGCTGGTCGAGAGTGAACCGAGAATGATTCGCCCCCTCAAATGCCCCCTCTGGGCAGAAAAAATTCAATAAAATCAGATATTATGGTGCCCGGGGGCGGAATCGAACCACCGACACGAGGATTTTCAATCCACTGCTCTACCCCTGAGCTACCCGGGCATCGGGACGGCATCTGCCGTTGGGTACGCGCGTTCTAGACGTGGTCGCGAGGGCTGTCCAGCCCGAAATGCGGACCTAATGTGGTTTCGCGGATCCCGCGTCGCGACCAGCTTTTTCAGGCGCGTCGCTTTCGTCGAGGTCAGCGGCGGGAATGGCGTAACCGCCGGTCAACCACTTGCCCAGGTCCACATCCGCGCATCGCTTTGAGCAAAAGGGCCGAATGTCAGGATTTGTTGGCTTTTTACAGATTGGGCAGACCATTAGATGCCCCCCAACATTTCAGCAGAATATGGGCGCCGTTCGCGTTTGCGCTGCAATTCGAACAGTCCCATTGGGGTCCAACCAACCAGCGAAGTCTCGATCGCGTCAGCCTTGAACGCCGCGCGCAGTGATTGTTCGACCTGTTTGCGATGCGCCTTGGACATGGACACGAAATCGACGGTGACCTGCCCGCCCAACCCGCGTAACCGCAAGGCGCGCGGCAGAGCCCGGCAGGCGGCCAGATTGGCCTTCAGGGCCGCCGCAGGTGATGTATCGTTGCCTGTGTTCACATCGATGGCGACCAATGCGCGGGTCGGTTCGACATACATGTTGGCCTCGCCCAAGGGCACCAGCGCATTGGCCAGATCACCAATCTGGTCCAGCACGCCATGATCTTCAAGACAACCCGCATCGGTCACCACCTGTGCCGACCGATGCCAATCGCGCCAGGCAAGCGCATGCGGACCATCACCTTCGGTCAGGGCCTCGGGTTGGGTTCCTTCAGCATCGGCCAGAACGGCGTCGGCCAAAGCGGCCATGGCCGCGATATCATCCGCAATCTCTGCCGCGTCAGCCCCGGCACAGGATGACCGCAAAATCAGCCCATGCGGCCCGTCATAAGCCTCGTGCGCGATGGCCAACAGCGTATCGCGCGCGTCGTCATCGGTGATCTGACGCGAAATATTGGTGCCGGGTTTTCCCGGTGTGACAATGGCATAGCGGCTTTTGAACAGGACCCGGTCCGTGACAGGGACTGCTTTGCCACCTTCGGCATATCCCGTGACCTGTACGAGCAACGGCTGGCCAGGTCGCAACCCTTTACCGTGCCGCAGAAATCCGGTTTCGCCACCGGGCAAGCGCAGCATCATGCCACCTTGCCCTTTGATAGGGCGGTCACAGATGCCGCGGAAGATCGCCCCCGGACGGGGCACATCGCTGGTGTCGATCAGCAAATCATCCAACTTGCCATCGACCAAGATGCAAGCGGCCTCAACCGTGCCGATATGGTCGAGCAGGATCAGGCGACCTTTCATTTGATATCTCCACGAACCGGGTAACCTGCCGCCGTCAGCAGGCCGATGGTTTCAGGTAACGGCAAGCCCATAACAGCGTGGAAAGACCCGTTGAGCCAGGTCACAAATGCGCTTGCCGGTCCTTGGATGCCGTAGCCTCCAGCCTTGCCCTGCCAGTCACCCGTCGCCAGATACCAGGTCACATCCTGATCCGTCATACGTTTGAAGGCGACGGTCGTTTGCACGTCTTTCTGCCAGATTTGGCCTGCGCGTTTGACGGCAATAGCGGTGATGACTTTGTGGCGACGCCCGGACAGCGCGCGCAGAAAGGCTGCGGCCTCTTGTGCATCGGCGGGCTTGGCCATGATGCGCCGCCCCAAAGCGACCGTTGTATCGGCGCAAAGAACGACCTCATCATCCGCGATCACCGACGCTTCGGCCTTTTCGCGGGCAACCCGATTGACATAGTCGCGGGGAAGTTCGCCTTTGCCAACGTCCTCATCAATATCGGGCGGGCGGATAGCGGTGGGTGTTACACCGATCTGCATCAGCAGTTCCAGCCTGCGCGGCGAACCGGAGCCAAGGATCAGTTTCAAGCCAGGGTCAGGCGCATTGGCTGTCATGGATAGACCGGGTGCCGGACGCATCGACTGATGCGCCAGACGCCTGCTTGGACAACGCGCAACACGTCTTGCGCCTTACTTGAAGCGATAATTAATCCGACCCTTGGTCAGATCATAAGGGGTCATCTCAACCTGCACCTTGTCGCCTGCCAGAACCCGGATGCGGTTCTTGCGCATCTTGCCTGCCGTATGTGCGATGATCTCATGGCCGTTTTCCAGCTCGACCCGAAACGTCGCATTAGGCAGAAGTTCCTTCACGACACCGGGGAATTCGAGCAGTTCTTCCTTGGCCATGTGTTCTCCTACACGTAATCAGCGCAATCCTTTGCGCGCCGCTTAAATGAGCGTCTACGGGCGAAATATCAAGTCCTAACCCGCATATACATCACAAATGACGCGTTGGGCTGACTGTCAGAGTCCGAAACAGGGCTTATTCCGTTTGCGCTGGTCCAAAACGCTCTGTCAGGCGCTGTGTGATCTGATCGCGCGTCTGGCGATAGGCGGTGAGCCGCGTATCGCGCGCGTCACCCAACCCGGTTGGGTCCAGAATAGGCCAGTATTCAACATCAATATGATAGAACTGAGTCAGATCAAGCGCCCGACGCTGACTGGCTGGCGACAACGCCAACACAAGATCAAAGGATGACAGGTCATCGCCCCAGTCTTCCATCTCGTCAAAGGATCGGGACCGGTGCCGTGACAGTTCTACCCCGATTTCGGCACAGACCGTTATGGCAAACCCGTCGATTTCGAGATCACTTTTCACACCAGCGGACTGAATGTAACATTCTGTTCCATAAAGCTTTTTCATGATCCCTTCGGCCATGGGGGACCGAACGGAATTATGATCGCAACAAAACAGCACTGATTGGGGAAGTTGCTGATATGCGCTACCGTCTGCCACGTTACCCCCCGAAATGCAGAACACAGATCAATGTGAAAAGGCGACGGGCCGTGTCGATATCCACATCGGCCTTACCTTCCAGCCGTTCTTGCAGGACGCGGGCACCTTCATTGTGGATCCCCCGGCGGGCCATATCGATTGTTTCGATTTGGCTGGGTGGCAGCGTCTTGACGGCGTTGAAATAGCTTTCGCAGATTTGGAAATAGTCTTTGACGACTTGCCGGAACGGGCCAAGCGACAGATGAAACTCGCCGGCCGGGCTTTCATCTTCCTGTTGGATGTCAAAAACCAGTCGCCGTTCCTTGATCGACAACCCCAACCGATAGGGGCCGGGTGGCACCTCCCGACCGTCCCGCACCGGGATGGCAAAGCTGTTATCTTCAAGCAGGTCAAACATCGCGACCTTGCGCTCCTGATCAATCTCCGGCGTGGGCGGCGGCAGGTTGCGGTCATCGATACTGATATGGGTGATCTTGCTCATGTCATCCGCCACTATTCAGCTGATCCAGACGCGCGCGCACCGAAAGGCCATGTGCTTCAAGCCCTTCGGATTGGGCCAGCTTTTCGGCGGCTGGGCCGATGGTGGCCAGTGCCTCGGGTGTCATCCGCGACAGGGTGGTGCGCTTGATAAAGTCCATCACTGACAATCCGCTTGAAAACCGCGCCGACCGCGCGGTCGGCAAGACATGATTTGGACCACCAATGTAGTCACCAATCGCCTCGGGTGTCCAACCCCCGATAAAGATTGCCCCGGCATGGGTGATCTTGGTGACCAAACTGTCGGCATCACCCGTGCAGATCTCAAGATGTTCGGGCGCGATCCGGTCAGACAGGGCAACCGCCTCGTCCAGATCAGCCACGGTGATAACGGCTCCAAAATCGCGCCAACTGGCGGCTGCGATATCGCGCCGTTGCAGGGTTTGCAGACGGGCGGTGACCGCGTCAGCCACGGCCTGACCAAAGCCCGCATCATCAGTGATCAGCAGTGATTGCGCGCTTTCGTCATGTTCGGCCTGGCTTAGCAAATCCAGCGCGATCCAATCGGGGTTGTTATCCTTATCCGCGATCACAAGGATTTCGGATGGCCCCGCGATCATGTCGATACCCACCTTTCCAAAAACCCGACGCTTGGCAGCGGCAACAAATGCGTTGCCCGGGCCGGTAATCTTGTCCACTGGCGCAATTGTTGCGGTGCCATACGCCAAGGCTGCAACAGCTTGCGCGCCACCAATGCGATAAACCTCATCAACGCCCGCAATCTTTGCCGCCATCAAGACAAGTGGGTTCGTCACCCCATCCGGCGTTGGAACCACCATGGCCAGGCGACCAACCCCAGCTGTCTTGGCGGGGATCGCATTCATCAGGACGGATGATGGATAGGATGCAAGACCGCCCGGTACATAAAGCCCCGCAGCAGATACCGGCGTCCAACGCCATCCAAGCGTCGCACCTGTTTCAGCCTCAACCCAAGACTGGTCGGCTGGCATCTGGCGGGAATGATAGTCGCGAATCCGATCAGCGGCGAGCCTTAGCGCCGCTTCGTCCTCCACACTAACTTTCGCGCATTCAGCGTCAATTTCGTCCTTTGTGAAGCGCATGGTGTCTGCCGTTAGACTCAGACGGTCAAATTTTTGGGTCAGTTCCAGTACGGCTTGATCACCGCGCGCGCGCACATCGGCGATAATCTCAGCAACCACATGATCGACATCCGGGCTGTCCTCGCGCTTGGCGGTCAGCAGCGCAGAAAACCGGGCTTCGAAATCAGGTTCGGCTGTCGATAGAAACTGTGGCATGGAACACTCCTTCAGGCCCCCACATAGCGGGGCACTGGGGTGGCATCAATGCCGGGGCACGTTGATCAGTCAGGATGGGATGGAGTTTTGCCGGAGGGGGCGACATATGGCCGTGTGACGTCGCGCAAAACGACTTCCAACGCCTCAACATCTAACGCAATCGCGCCATCCCCGGCGAGTGTCAACTCGAACCGCCCTGCCCCGTCATCGGCAGGTTGATAGGCGATGGATAGCAGCGAATAAACCATTTCAGGATCGGCTTTATCGACACCCTGACTTTGGACACGCATCACATCTTCGAAGGCGAGTACTGCCTGCACGCGTTCCTTTTGTGCCGCTTTGGCCCCGATTTCCCACCGGAACCTGTTCAACAGCATGGCAAAACGACGCGCTTTGCGGTCCCAGCGCAGTTCAGCGGCCGGAAACACGGCGTCTTGCGTCAAGGATGACAGCACTGCCAAATCATCGGCATCAAGTGCCTTCAGCCGCAGCGGGGCCTCCGCACCATCCTCAAATCGGGCATCATCGGTCATGATCCGGCCACCCGCTCAATCTTGGCGCCAACTGCGCTTAGTTTTTCTTCGACATGCTCATAGCCGCGATCAAGATGGTAGACACGGCTAACAACCGTCTCACCCTCGGCGGCCAAACCGGCAAGGATCAAGGAAACAGAGGCGCGCAAATCCGTGGCCATCACTGGCGCCCCTTTTAACCGTTCCACACCGTGAACTGTGGCCGTGCCGCCCTGCACCTCAATATCGGCGCCCATGCGGATCAGTTCGGGGGCATGCATGAATCGGTTTTCAAAGATTTTCTCTTCCAGAACCGATGTGCCTTTTGCAGTGCAAAGCATGGCCATCATTTGGGCCTGCAAGTCCGTTGGAAATCCGGGAAACACTTCGGTGGTGACATCCACTGCGGTCGGGCGCCCGTTCTTGCGCGCCACCTTCAGGCCATCGGCGGTCTCAGTCACGGCGACGCCCGCAGCATCCAGTTTTTCAGCAAATGATTGGACCAGATCAAGGCGACCACCGATGCATTCGACCTCTCCACCGGCAAAGACAGGGGCCAGCATATAGGTGCCCAACTCGATCCGGTCGGTCACAACCGGGTGCGTTGCAGCCCCCAGACGGTCCACCCCTTCGATGGTGATGGTTGCCGTTCCTTCCCCTTCGATCTGTGCGCCCATGCGACGCAAACAATGGGCAAGATCAACAATTTCTGGCTCACGCGCTGCGTTTTCGATGATCGTTGTACCTTTGGCCAATGTGGCCGCCATTAGCACGTTTTCAGTGGCCCCGACCGAGGCAAAACGCAACGGCACGCGCGCGCCTCTCAACCCACCTTTGGCCGCGGCATGCAGGTAACCATCTTTCAACTCAATCTCGGCCCCCATCGCCTCAAGTGCAGTCACATGGATATCCATTGGACGGGCCCCAATGGCGCAGCCGCCGGGCAATGAAACAATTGCCTGATGATGACGGGCCAGTAACGGCCCCAACACAAGGTTGGAGGCGCGCATCTTGCGCACGATTTCATAGTCAGCGGTGGTCGATGTCATCGCATGGGATGACAACACTTGCACCTTGCCATCCTGCATCGATGTCACTTCGACGCCCAATGACTGCAAAAGGGCGGTCATGGTCTGAATGTCAGACAGGCGCGGTGCATTGGTCAGCGTCAGCGGCTCTTCAGACAGCAACGTGGCGGGCATCAGGGTCAGTGCCGCGTTCTTGGCCCCTGCGATTTTTATCTTTCCTTGCAGGGCTGTGCCGCCCTTTACCACGATCGAATCCATGCCTGGCTATTCTTTCTCTTTTTTATCGCCTGCATCGCTGCGGGCTTTTTTCTGGGCCTTGCGCTTGGCCATGTTCGCCTTCAATGCGGCTTTCAACCGATCATCGCGGCTTGGTTTTGATTTGTGCGTGCTGCTTTTTTCTTGCCTGTCACTCATATTGTCCCTGTTAGCAATAAGGGCAAAAAGCGTCCAGAGAGGGCTTGCAACAATCGACAATTACAGCTAGTTCCCCGCCTCACGGATGCTGTGGTAGCTCAGTGGCAGAGCACACCCTTGGTAAGGGTGAGGTCGAGAGTTCAATCCTCTCTCACAGCACCATCCGTTCAGCTTGAAACTAGTGACACCCCGCACCGGTTTACGCGTAACCCTCGCTATCTTGATCTGCTTCTGCTCCAGTCACCGTTTTGCGTTCTGGAACAGCAGCGATAGAAGCCCAAGGGCAGCCGAGATAATGATCAGCAAAAGCGATACGGCGTTCAGGACAGGCGTCGACCCCTGCTTGAGCTTGTCAAACATCGTGATTGTCAGCGGCGAGTCGGATCCGACCAGCATGAGTGTTGTGTTGAAATTCTCAAAGCTCATCAGGACCGATACAACTGCCGAGGCCACGATAGCCGGAAGCAGAAACGGCAGCGTGATTTGGCGGATCGCGCCGATCTTGCTGGCCCCTAGGTTCAGTGCCGCCTCTTCCAAACTGGGGTCGAATTTTTGCAATCGGGCGGAGATGACCAAGGTCGCAAAGGTAGTGATAAATGAAAACTGCCCTAGGATGACCAGGATCAAACCCGGGCGCAGCCCGTCGAACCACAGCCCTGTCGCATCCTCCAAAGTGTTCGCAACAGAGCTTGAGAAGACCAAGATCGAAATGCCCAAGATCACCCCCGGAATGATCAGCGGTAGTAACATAAGCATGTAAAGCAGCGCTTTGCCCCGGAAGTCATGCCGCACAAACAGGAACGCATTACATGTCCCGACGGTGACCGCAAAAGCGGATACCCAGAATGCCACAAAGGCCGATGTGCCAATCGACCGCATGATCGACCGCTCATTGAAAACACCAATAAACGGCGCCTCGGTTCCAAAGAACCACGCGAGCGTGAAACCTTCCCACGGCAAGGATGGAAAGACGCTGTTGTTGAAGGCAAAGACGCAGACAACGGTCAGTGGCAGCGCGAGATAGATAAAGAACGCTGTTACATAGGCGCGATAGCACCACTTGGCGAAGGCGGGCTGGGGAACGGTCGGGATCATGGGCGCCCCATCGTTTCAGACAGGGATTGCCCTGAAAACTTCAGTCCAAGGAACACCACCAGCGACGACAGCGCCAAAAGCAAAAAGCCAAAGGCTGACCCAAGCTCCCAGTTAAATCGCGTAATGAACTGGGTATAGATCATCCCGGTGAACCACAGGCTGTCCTTGCCTCCCAGCAGGATCGGCGTCAGGTAATTGCCCAGCGACAGCATGAAAACCACAATACAACCCGACACGATGCCCGGCATCGCGTGCGGTATGACAATTTCGCGCATGATCGAGGTGCTTGTTCCGCCCAGATCATACCCCGCCTCGATCAGGCTATCATCAAGGCTATCCAACGTAGTGACCAGTGGCACAACCATGAACAGGATCGAGGTATAAACAAGCCCGACCATGATCGCGGCGTCGTTATAAAGCATCTCAACCGGGCCATTCACCAGCCCCAGATACTGCAATACATTCGAAATGACCCCGGTTTCGCGCAGCAGGATCATCCAGCCGAATGTGCGCACCAGTTCCGATACCCAAAACGGGATCATGCACATCAAAAACAGCGTGGTTTTGGTGCGTCCACGCGTTAGTTTCGCGATATAATAGGCAATCGGAAAGCCAAGGATCAGGGTCAATGCCGTCGCCATGATCGACATGATCGCGGTTCGCGCAAATGTCCGCCAATAAAGCGGTTCGGTAAAGAAAGCCGCATAGTTGTCGAACCCGGTTTCATACTCCCTTGGGCCGATCTTTTCGCTGATCGACACCAGAAACAGGCCAATATGCGGCAGGATGATCAGCACGACCAACCACAACAGGATCGGCGCCAATAACAGGTAAAACCCCAATCGGGACCTATCAGAACCCATCACGCACCCCCCGAAACCGCATAGCATCGCGCCTGTTTTGGGTGCCACCGGGTGCTGATCGCATCGCCCCGTTGCAAGGTCGCGAAATCACCGGTCTGCGGCATCGCGACCTTCACCAGATGCCCTGCCCTATCTTTGACAGTCACCGTGCTATTGGCCCCGTTGAAAAACACAGTTTCGACAGTGCCCCGGCTGATATTCGCGCCGCCCTCGGTTCCCGCATCCGGCACGCCCAACGCAATCGCTTCCGGCCGCAAGAAAACCTGCGCGCGTTGCCCGACGGTCAGGCCTGTTCCTGCTGCTTCAACCTTCATTTCGCTGCCCGTATCGGTGGCCAATGTCAGCATCGCGCCATTCACATCCGTGACCTTCGCGTCGATCTTATTAGCGTCCCCCACAAACCCTGCGACGAAGGCTGTATCTGGGCGGTGATAGACGTCATGCGGCGACCCGATCTGTTCAAACCGGCCATTATTCATCACCGCGATATTGTCGCTCATCACCAACGCCTCTGACTGGTCGTGAGTGATGTAGACGAAGGTCGTGTTGAACGCATGTTGCAGCGATTTTAACTCGATCTTCATATGCTCGCGCAGTTTCAAATCAAGCGCACCCAGCGGTTCATCCAACAACAGCACATCGGGTTCCAGCACCATGCAACGGGCAATCGCCACGCGCTGTTTTTGACCACCGGACAGCTGATCAACCCGGCGTTCGGACACATGCGGCAGGCCGACACGCTCCAGCACCTGTTCCACCCGCGTTTTGATCTCCGCCTTGCTGACACCGCGTTGACGCAAGCCAAAACCAACATTGTCGCCGATATTCATCGTCGGAAACAGCGCTAGGTGTTGGAACACCATCGACACCGGGCGCTTGTTCGGGGGGACACCGATCATCGATTTGCCTTTGATCCGCAGATCACCGCTCGTCGGCGACTGAAAGCCTGCAATCATTCGCAACAGGGTTGTCTTACCGCAGCCAGACGGCCCCAGGATAGAAAAGAAAGAGCCTTGCGGTACATCAAAGCTGATATGATCGACAGCACGGAATGCGTCAAAATCCTTGGTCAGATCACGGCATTCAAGGTCAGGATTGGGGTGGGTCAAATTACAACCTCATAAGATGAAAAAGGGCACCCTGCGGTGCCCCTTTCAGGAATGTTTGGCGCCTTAGTTGGCGGCGTTGATCCGGTCCAAGGTCGCGCCTTCCAGCGCTTCCAACCCGGCAGGCACCGGCGGATACCATTTGATATTGTCGATGGCGTCCTGATCAAAACTACCCTGATAACGGGCCTTCAAATCAGCGCTGACACCGGCATCACCGTCAACGGCCGCCGTGAAGTTGCCAGCAGTGTTCGTAATCATCGCTGCAATCTCTGGCTGCATGACAAAGTTGATCCAGTCATAAGCCGCGTCATCTGCACGGCCGCGCGCAGGCAACACGAATGTATCAATCCAGCCCAGCGCCCCAGCCTCGGGTGCGACGAAGGTGATGTCGGGATTGTCCGCATTCAACTGCCAGCCGCCCGTATCCCAGGCCATAGAGGCGACAACCTCACCCGACCGCAGCAGGTTCTTGATCTCGTCACCGCCACCCCAATAGGTTTTCACATTGGGTTTGCACTCGGTCAGCTTGGCTTCGACCTGGTCCAGAATGCCCTGATAGGCATCAGCGTCGCCATAGGCTGCGAACGGGTCAAGACCCATGGAATAGGCAAACCCGATCAATGTCGGACGCTTCAGGCGATAGGACACTTTACCAGCCACCGACGCATCACAAAGATCGGTGTAATCCTGCACGTCACCTGCCATGGCCGTATTCACAACAAGACCGCTGGTGCCCCAGACATGCGGCAGGCCATAAACATCACCGTCAAAAGTGGTGTTTCCGGCAGTTGCACTCAGCATCGACGGGATGAACAGATCGGCATTCACCCGCGACATGTCAATCGGCTTGTAGATCCCGAATTCTTCCTGCGCGCTGGTGATCCGGTCCTGGCTGGGCTGGGCCAGATCAAAACCCCCGCCATTGGTCGCGCGCAGTTTTGCGATCATTTCTTCGTTGTTGGATGTTGTAACTTCGACAGTGTGGCCGGTTTCAGCCTCGAACTTGGCGATGACCTCTTCGGGTGCGTAGCCGCCCCATGTCAGCAATCTAAGCGTTTCAGCCTGCGCTGTATGGGCCGTGAACAACGACGCAACAACAAACGATGAGACCAACGAATATTTCATGAGTTTTCCTTCTCTGGATGATCGATATGACGTCAAAGACAACGATTTTGTAAAAGTATTAAGTCAAACTCCATGGAACATGTCCATGTCAAAGCAGATTTAACGCCGGCCAATGGAAACCCCGCCCAGTGTTTTCGAGTCGGGGGAGACTACACAGGTCGTGCGAATGCCCACAAAAAAGCGCGCCGCGACATCCCGCAGCGCGCCCTCAATAGTAAACCAGCCTACTTCACTGTGATCCGGCCATCCTTATACGGCGTGAACGGGCTGCTGGCGGCGATAAACTCTGCCGTCACATCAGCCAGATCCGGACCAAAGTCATAGGCGTTGGCGGCGTCTTTGAACATCGCGTAGCCATCACCGCCATTGCGGACATAGTTGTTGGAGACGACGCCATAGGTCGCTGCCGGATCAAGATCGGCGCCGCCGATTTTCACATCCGAAATCCGCGAACCAGCCTCTGCCGCCGGATCAACCGTAAAGGTCATGCCAGCCACCTGCGGGAAACGACCTGCGCCCTCTTCAATCTGGCTGACGCCGTTTTCCAGCGCAGCCAGCAGAACGTCACCGGTGACTTCGAATGTAGACAGCGTGTTTTGGAAAGGCAGCACGGTATAGACTTCGCCCATCGTCACTTCGCCCGCGTCAATCGACGCCCGGATACCGCCACCGTTTTGGATTGCAACCTGGATGCCCTGATCCTTGACCCGCTCCAGCATCGCATCGGCGATCAAGTTCCCCATGGCACATTCCACGGCCCGGCATTCCTCGCGGACGCCAACAATCTCGGATGCGGTTTCGGCCACGACCTTGTTACGAATCTCGTCCAGCGGGGCGGCCAGTTCGGCGATGCGGGCTTTAGCACCCTCGTTCTCGCCCACTGCACCGTCAATCAGGATCGGTGCGCCGTTGGCTTCGGTAATGACACCAGCATCATCGAAAGTGATATTCAACTCGCCCAGAAATTTGCCATAAGCGTAAGCCTGCACGATGGCTGTGTCGCCCACCATGGTCGGATAAGGGCCGGATGCACGGTCACTGTCACCCAGCAGCGTGTTCGAATGGCCACCAACAATAACGTCAACTCCTGTGGTGTTTGCAGCAACCGCTTGATCGACGCCATAGCCGGAATGCGACAGAACGATGATCTTGTTCACGCCGTCAGCTGTCAGCTTATCGACCTCTGACTGCACCGCACCTGACGGGTCAGTAAAGGTGATGTTGTCGCCGGGGCTTGCCAGTTCATCTGTATCTTGCGGCGTCAGACCGATCATGCCGATCTTTTCACCGCCGCGTTCGATCACGGTCGATTTCATCAGCACGTCAGCCAGCAGCGGCTCACCTGAGACATCGGCGTTCGACATCAGGACCGGGAATTCAACCGCATCCATGAAGCCGCGTAGAACCTCGGGACCATCGTCGAATTCGTGGTTGCCCACGGTCATACCATCATAACCCAGCTGGTTCATGAACTCAGCCGCCATCGCCCCCTTGTAATAGGTGTAGAACAGGGTGCCCTGAAACTGGTCCCCGCCATCGACAAGGATGCTATTATTGCTGCGCGCGCGGGCCTCTTCCACGGCCGTGATCAAACGGGCCGTCCCGCCGAAACATTCGCCCGCATCATTATCCTCAGCAGAGCATGGACCGTCATATTTGCTGATCGGTTCAAACCGCGCGTGGAAGTCATTGGTGTGCAGAATTGTCAAAGAATACTCGGCAGATGCCGTTCCTGCCGCAAGCGCCAAGGCGCAGGTTGTGGTCAGAATTCGCGAAATCATTTGGATTCCCCCTGTTGCTATGGCGATAGCTTGGCGTTGCCCCTGCGCAGAGTCAAACAGCTAAAAGCTGACCTTACGCAAACTTTGCACGCCACAGGCAGTTGACCATTTTTTTTGCAGGGGTCATGAGATGGCTATGCTGATCTACAAGATATTCCGCGCCTCCGAATGGGCCACATTGCAGACTAACGGGGCAACAGATGGCGCGCCCATAGATGTGGCTGACGGCTATGTCCATTTCTCTGGCGCTGACACAGTGCAGAAAACTGCATCGCTTTACTTTCAGGATGAACACGATCTTGTTTTGGTCGCGGTGGAGACTGATGGACTAAGCGACCTGAAATGGGAAGCATCCCGTGGCGGCACCCTTTTTCCGCATCTTTATCGTCAATTGCGCATGGCGGATGTGGCATGGCACAAGCCACTGCCCATCATTGACGGCGCACATCAATTTCCTGATCTGGGATGAACATGCTGGAAAAGCTTGGGCTGGCGGCACTGCATCGGGTTGATCCCGAAAAGGCGCATGGGCTCGCTTTACGTGCGTTAAACGCAGGGCTTGGACCCAGCAGCGACCCCTTCACGACAGATCGCCTGCGCACGCAGGTTGCGGGTCTGGACCTGCCCAACCCCGTTGGGCTGGCCGCTGGTTTCGACAAGAACGCAACCGCACTCGCGGCGCTCAGCCGAACCGGATTCGGCTTTCTGGAAGTCGGCGCCGCAACCCCCCGACCGCAACCCGGAAATCCCAAACCACGACTGTTCCGCCTCACACAGGATCAGGCCGCGATTAACCGTTTCGGGTTCAATAATGATGGTATGGACGCGATTGCGGATCGTCTGACACAGCGTCCCACTGGCCGCGTGACAGGTCTGAACCTGGGGGCCAACAAGGACAGCACCGACAAGGCGCAGGATTTTGCAACCGTGCTGACGCGCTGTGGACCATTTGTGGATTTTGCCACAGTCAATGTCTCGTCACCCAACACCGAAAAACTGCGCGATCTACAAGGCAGGGCCGCGCTATCCTCGCTTTTGACCGGCGTGATGGAGGCGCGGGATGGTTTGCACAAACCGATCCCCGTTTTTCTAAAAATCGCGCCCGATCTGAGCACTGACGAAATTGCAGAACTGGCCGAGGTCGCCAACAGCTCTGGCATCGCCGCGATTATCGCCACGAACACAACATTGGACCGTGATGGGCTACATGGCCCACATCAGACTGAGGCTGGCGGCCTGTCCGGCCAACCCTTGTTTGAAAAATCGACGCAGGTGTTGGCGCAACTGGCCGGACTAACCGACCTGCCCATCATCGGGGTCGGCGGGGTTGGCAGCGCAGAACAGGCCTATGCCAAGATTTGCGCCGGGGCCTCTGCGGTGCAGCTTTACACGGCGCTCGTCTTTCGCGGGGTTTCCCTGGCGACCGATATTGCAAAGGGACTTGATGCATTGCTGACCCGCGATGGTTTCGCCACAGTTGCTGATGCGGTCGGATCAAGGCGCGGTGACTGGACCTGATCGTTTTTGATCCGCCTGCGCCTCAAGCGCGGGATATTTCCACGCCAAACTTGCCCCACGCGCCACAAAGCTGACCAACAGCCCCAGCCACAGACCGTGATTGCCGAAATAGGCCATCAGCGGGATCACCGAGGCGAAATAGACGATCGCGGACAGGATCATCATGTTACGCATATCTTGCGTCCGCGTGGCCCCGATGAATATGCCATCCAGCATCCATGCCGCCACACCAACAATAGGGGCGGCCACCATATAGGGCAGATAGATCCGCGCGACGGACTGCACCTCTGCTGATTTGGCCATAAGGTCGATCACCAGCGGACCAAACAACGCAAAACACATCGCCAACACGATGCAAGTCGCCCCACCCCAAACGCTTGACAGCAGTGCAGCACGACGCAAAACCTGTCTTGCCCGTGATCCCATGGCCTGCCCGACCAGCGCCTCTGCGGCAAAGGCGAAACCGTCCAGCGCATAGGCCGTGACATGCAGGAATTGCAGCAGGATTTGATTGGCTGCCAATTGAACATCACCAAAATCCGCCCCGTAGAACAGGAAGCTGACAAAAATCGCTTGCAGCAGAACCGACCGGATCAGGATGTCCGTGTTCACCACCGCCATATGCTTGATCCGGGCCATATCGAACACCAGCAGCGGGCTGCGCCAGGCCTGCCCTTGAAACGCATCACGGCACAGCCAAAGGCCAAGCCCCGCACCGGACCATTCAGCGATGCATGTGGCCCATGCCACGCCCTGCACCCCCCAATCAAAGCCCAGCACAAACACAAGGTCGAGGATGATATTGGCACCATTCATCAGCACCTGAATGGCCAGAACCGCCTTGGTACGTTCCAGCGCGATCAACCACCCGGTAATCCCGTAAAGGGCAATTGTGGCCGGGGCAGACCACACGCGGATCGCCATATAATCGCGGGCCAGCCCCTCAACCTCTGCACTGGCGGGTGAGATGAGGAACGCACCGCGAAACAGCAAAACCTGACTTAGGATTATGACGACCCCAGCGGCAAACCCAATCAGCAAGGCGCGCGACAGCAGCGCCTCAACCTCGTCGGTATCGCGGGCGCCGCTCGCTTGGGAGGTCAGGCCCGTTGTGCCCATCCGCAAGAACCCGAATATCCAATAGATCGCCGAAAGGATCACCGCACCGATGCCAACGGCACCAATAGGGGCAGCCTCACCCAACTGCCCGACTACACCGGTATCGACGATCCCAAGGATCGGCACGGTGGCATTTGAGATCACAATTGGCGTGGCAATCGCCAGAACGCGGCGATGGGTCAGCGACGCGGCATTATCCATCACGTGCGGGCATCAGGAAATGCCCGGTCGCCTGCGCAAACAGACGGCTGCGATTATCCTGCCACGCCTCTACATGGACCGATGCATACCGACGGCCTGACCGGTTCACCCTTGCGCGGGCATAGGCATCACGCGGCAAACCGGTGCGCAGATAATCCAAGGTGAAATCAATTGTCTTGGGCAACAAGATCCTAGGGGCATCCTCTGTCACCTTACCGGCCTCCATATCTTCCCAGATCATCGCCCAGCTCAGTTCCATAATCGCGGTTACTTCCAGGAAGGCGGCTGTGACACCGCCATGGATCGCAGGCAGCATCGGATTGCCAATCAGAGCGTCATCAAAAGGCAGAATCGCTGTCAACTCGTCCCCACGCCTGTCAATATGAATGCCCAGAAACTGCATATAGGGGACGCCGGCCACCAGCTTTTGCAGTGTCGCGTCGCGGCGTTGCTTGATCACCTGCACGGGTTCGGGCCGATTATTCATGCCTTCGGCCTTTCGATTGTGAAAGTGCCGGTCGCCGTGGCCACCGGGTGGTCCGCATCTTCATCCACCGCTGTTGCGCGTACAAATGCAACCGAACGGGTGACATGATAACACTCCGCCCGCGCCGTTATGCGCTGCCCCGGTGTGGCGGCACGCATGTAATCAATGCGCAAACCCAAGGTGGCCGTCGATATTGTCGCAGCCGGATGCGCCATCACGGCTGCACCACCGCAAGTGTCCATCAGGGCCGAAACAGCGCCGCCATGAATAACACCGGTTTCCGGGTCACCGATGAAACGCGCATCGTAATCCATCGTAATCTCTGCGTGGCCATCGCCGACCTCGGTCAAAGCCATGCCCAAGGCGCGAGCATGCGGTATCGCCTCAATAAACTGACGCGCCAGCATCTCGCGACGTTGATTTTGCTGCTCTGGCATAGGCTCGATTTTCCTTTCGTGGCGATGCAGGCACAACTTGTCATGTCAGGCCCTGACCGCAACCCCATTCCTAGGCACGGCGTATTCATTCGCAGGTTGTTTCCATCGTTGAACCGCAGAAGTCTTAACGCTACGGTACGGGTAGGGAGATCGCGATGTCCGAAAAACAACTGACATTCAAAGAGATGTGCGCAGAATTCGACGTCACGCCGCGCACGCTGCGTTACTACGAATATATCGAGTTACTGACACCTGAAAAGGAGGGCCGATCACGCTTCTACGGTCCCAAAGAACTCGCCCGGATGACGCTTATCTTGCGGGGACGACGATTTGGCTTCGCGCTTGAGGATATCAGACAATGGCTGATGATCTACGAAAACGAAGGTACCGAAGTCCAGATGCGCGAATGGATCACGCTGGCTGACAAGCAAATGGTGGAACTGGCCGAGCAGAAGAAACAGCTGGAAGAAACCATGGCTGAATTGCAATCACTACGCGACGATACGGTCAAATCCTTGGGATGATCCGCGCCGCCCTGCTGTTCTGTCTTCTGGCGGCGCCCGCCCTGGCAGATACGCCGCTTGCGCCACCAACCGATTTCGAAACCACCATCAAGGGCGCGGTGATCCGTGGCAATGTCACTGCGGGCACCACGACAATATCGCCGGTGGACGATAACAGCTTTGCGGAATGGACAATCCCTGTTTGGGCACGGTGGTATTGGGTGGCGCCATCCAATCAATCAATGCTTGTCCTTGGCCCCGGCGGCAATCTGATCGGGTCGCAGGACCCGGACCAAACCGTCGCAACTGTATACTGGCAGGACGATACCGGGGGCGGTGTACGACATCTCGTGCTATCCGACCTGATGCGCCCCGAGGACATGCCGCAGACCGTGAGCCACTACAGCTGGCTTGATCAGGTTGAACAGATCGAAGAAGGTTGGCGTCTGTATCTGTCTGACGGGCGACGGGCGTTCATTAGCTATGAGTGACCTAGATCGGTAAGGGATGCTCACAATACGGTGAAAAACGGTCCCATAAGTCATCTTAAAAACAGCAATAACGATTCCAAATGGCCGAGTGCCCTGCTTCAGCAGTGCACCAATATCCTTATTTTTAAGGTTTACGGGGAAATCCGTCCGGTTTTTCCCAGTTTTTTAATTGCGCCTGCCCCTGCGTCACTTTTGCTGACCTTTCGTCAACCGGCAAATGACGCCACGTTCCGTTTACGTTAACGTCAGCTTTGCTTGTATGGTGATCCACGACTCCGCAAGTGCGAGGCATTGAAACCCCGCATGAGGAATGAATTGATGACGATTGAGACAATGAATATCCGCGAAATGTGTGATGCTTTTGATGTGACCCCCCGGACGCTTCGGTTCTACGAAGCCAAGGAACTGCTGTTCCCAATCCGTGAAGGTCAAAAGCGTCTGTTCACAAAACGCGATCGGGCCCGCCTAAAACTGATCCTGCGCGGTAAGCGCTTTGGCTTCAGCCTGGAAGAAATCCGCCAGCTGCTGGATCTGTATCACATGGATGACGGGCAAGAGGCGCAGCTGTCAAAGACCTATGAACTGGCCCAGCGTCACCTGGCTGACATGGAAGCACAGAAAGCTGAACTCGACGAAGCGATTGGCGAGTTGAAAGAACAGATGGTCTGGGGCGCTGAAAAGCTCAACCAGCTGAATAAAGATAAATCAGTCGCGGCCTAACCCTCCGCGACGACCACTTACGACCTGAGGAGAGACACCACATGCCAATCTACAACGCACCAACGAAAGACATCCAGTTCGTTTTGCACGACCTTCTGAAGGTCAGCGAACAGGATATCGAAGGTTTTGATGATCTTGACCGTGATTTCACAAGTGCCGTTGTTGAAGAGGCCGGGCGGATTGCATCCGAAGTGCTGCATCCACTGAATGTTGTGGGCGATACCGAGGGCTGCGTACTTGAAAATGGTGTCGTGCGTACACCAACCGGTTTCAAGGACGCTTTCGAGCAGATGAAAGAAGGCGGCTGGACCGCCATGGATTGCGATCCTGAATATGGCGGGCAAGGCCTGCCTTACGTGATGCATACTGCGGCGCAGGAACCTTTCGTGTCCGCCAACATGGCGTTCAACATGTATCAGGGCCTGACCCACGGCGCCTATTCGGCAATCCATGCCCACGGGTCCGAAGAGCAGAAACAGAAATATCTGCCCAAGATGGTGTCGTGCGAATGGACCGGCACCATGAACCTGACGGAACCGCATTGCGGCACCGATCTGGGCCTGATGCGCACCAAGGCCGCCCCGCAGGCGGATGGGTCTTACAAAATCTCCGGCCAGAAAATCTTTATCTCGGCTGGGGAACACGACATGGCCGACAACATTATCCACCTCGTGCTTGCCAAAATTGAAGGCGGGCCCGACGGCATCAAGGGTGTGTCGCTCTTCATCGTGCCCAAATTCATGGTCAATGATGATGGATCATTGGGGCAGCGCAATGGCGTATCCGTTGGCAGCATCGAGGAAAAGATGGGCATCCACGGGAATTCGACCTGTGTGATGAACTATGACGAAGCAACCGGTTTCTTGGTTGGCGACGAACACAAAGGCATGCGCGCCATGTTCACTATGATGAACGAGGCGCGTCTGGGCGTTGGCCTGCAAGGCTATGCCCAAGCCGAAAGCGCTTATCAGAACGCAGTCGCCTATGCCAATGACCGCCTGCAAGGGCGCGATGTCACAGGTGCAAAGAACCCTGACGGCCCTGCCGACCCGTTGATCGTCCATCCTGACATTCGTCGTAACCTGATGGACCAGAAATCATTTGTCGAAGGTGCGCGCGCCTTCACATTCTGGGGGGCCTACCTGATTGACCGGGCGCATAAGAATAGTGACGCAGATGCTGATGGCCTGATCTCCCTGATGACCCCGGTTATCAAAGGCTTCCTGACCGACAAGGGCTTCGAATACGCGACTGCAGCGCAGCAGGTCTATGGCGGCCACGGCTATATCGAGGAATGGGGCATGTCCCAATTCGCCCGTGATGCCCGGATCGCCATGATCTACGAAGGGGCGAACGGCGTGCAGGCGCTTGATCTAGTGGGCCGCAAGCTGGCCCAGGACGGCGGCAAACATGTTATGGCGTTCTTTGAGATGGTGAAAACCTTCATCAAGGAAAATGAAGGCAACGAAGCGTTGAAAGCCGACTTCCTTGAGCCGCTGAAAGCCGCATCAAAGGACCTGCAAGCCGCTGGCATGTATTTCATGCAGAACGCGACCAAGCCGAATAACGCGCTGTCGGGGTCATATGACTTCATGCATATGATGGGCCATGTCTGCCTTGGCCTGATGTGGGCACGGATGGCCAAAGCCGCGATGGAAGCGCTCGAAGGTGGTGCATCGGACACCGAATTCTACGAGACCAAGATCGCGACCGGGCGCTACTATATGGCGCGCCAACTGCCCGCCACATCCATGCATCTGGCCCGGATCAACACCGGTGCCGATACTGTGATGGCGCTGGACGCGGCAAACTTCTAAGCTGATCAGAGGGCGCGAGACTCGCGCCCTCTTTCGACGCTGGACGGCGTCATTGATTGGGTTGGGAGGCCTTTCATATGTCCATGAAACTGCATTGCTTTGCCGAAAGCGGAAACGCCTATAAGGCCGCACTGACCTTGACCCTCGCCGAAGAGGCTTGGGAGCCTGTTTTTGTCGACTTCTTCAAAGGTGCCACACGGTCCCCCGAATTCCGCGCGTTGAACGTGATGGGCGAAGTCCCGGTGCTGGAAGATGGCGATACTGTCCTGACCCAATCCGGTGTCATTCAGGATTACATCAGCTCCAAAACGGGTAAACTGGGCGGCAAATCTGCCGCCGAACGGCGCGACGTGCTGCGCTGGATGTTTTTCGACAACCACAAAGTGTCCGGCGTCGCTGGCCCGCTACGGTTCAACATGAACTTCCTGCCCGAAGAAAAGCGCAATGCGGATGTGAACGCCTTTATGGCAATGCGCCTTGCCTCTGCGCTCAAGGTGATGGAAATGCATCTGGATGGACGCGACTGGCTGGCCAGTGACGAGATCACAATCGCCGACATCGCCTGCTGTGGTTACTTGTTCTACACTGAAGACTTCACCTTCGACCGTACCCAATACCCCAATATCAACGCCTGGCTCGACCGCATCGCGGCCACACCCGGCTGGAAACACCCCTATGATCTGATGCCGCGCGCCCTCGGGTAGCCCGGCCATAACGGAGGACCTCATGACCGAAGCCTATATCTATGACGCCGTGCGCACCCCGCGCGGCAAAGGCCGCAAGGACGGCAGCCTGCACGAGGTGACATCCGCGCGCCTGTCTGCCGGTGTGCTGAACGAATTGAAGGCACGCAACAACCTCGAAGGCCACGCCGTTGAGGATGTGATCTGGGGCAATGTCACCCAGGTCGGCGAACAGGGCGGCTGCCTTGCAAGGACGGCGGTGCTGGCGTCTGACCTTGATCAATCCATTCCCGGTCTGGCCATCAACCGGTTCTGTGCATCAGGCATGGAAGCCGTGAACCTGGCCGCCAACCAGGTCAAAGGCGGGGCCGGTCAGGCCTATATCGCTGGTGGTGTCGAAATGATGGGCCGTGTGGCCATGGGTAGCGACGGGGCGGCGATTGCCGTTGACCCGTCCATCGCCATGGACACTTATTTCGTGCCGCAAGGGATCAGCGCCGATATCATCGCGACCGAATATGGGTTCAGCCGCCATGACGCGGACAAACTGGCAATGGAAAGCCAGAAACGGGCCAAAGCGGCCTGGGATGACAAGCGGTTCGACAAATCCATCATCACCGTGCGGGACGTGAACGGCCTGCCGATCCTTGATCATGACGAATACATGCGCCCCGGCACGGATATGCAAAGTCTTGGTGGGCTCAACCCCGCCTTTCAGGCGATGGGCGAGGTGATGCCCGGCTTTGATAAGGTCGCACTGATGAAATACCCGCACCTGGAACGGATCAACCATATCCACCACGCCGGGAACTCTTCGGGTATCGTGGATGGTGCGGCTGGTGTTCTGGTTGCGTCAAAAGAATGGGGCGAGGCCATGGGCATCAAACCCCGCGCGCGGATCAAGGCAACCGCCAAGATCGGCACTGACCCAACCATCATGCTGACGGGCCCAGTTCCTGTGACCGAAAAGATCATGGCCGATAGCGGCATGAGCATTGGTGACATCGACCTGTTCGAAGTCAACGAGGCCTTCGCATCCGTCGTCCTGCGCTTCATGCAAGCGTTTGATGTCGATGACAGTGTGGTCAACGTCAATGGCGGTTCTATCGCCATGGGTCACCCATTGGGCGCAACCGGCGCAATCATCATCGGCACCCTGCTGGATGAGTTGGAGCGCACCGGAAAAGGCACAGGTCTGGCGACCTTGTGCATCGCGTCCGGCATGGGGGCTGCAACGATTATCGAACGTGTCTGAGAATTGCCTGACACTGGAACGTGAGAGCCTCATGAAATCCGATACAAACAATGCATTGCAGATTTATCAGGCGCATGTTGATGCCCTGTCTGCTGCAATGATGGATCGGGATTTCGGTGCTTTCGCGGATCGTATCGAGCTGCCGCATATGATCCTGCAGGAACGGGCAGAGCATCTTATCGAAACGCGGGACGAACTGGAGTCTTATTTCCACGGCCTTCACCACATGCTCAAGTCTCATGGGACCACCGATTACGTCCGGATCGCGACCGAAGCGGCGTTCAAGTCAGAGACGGTTATCGAAGGCAATCATGTCACGCATATCCTGCAAGGCGGCAAGCGCCTTGTGAAACCTTATCCAAACCGGTTGCGGTTGGAGCAGATCAACGGAGAATGGCTGGAAACAGTTGCGGCAAACGCCATCACGAACGCACAGTTCGACGTATTGATGCCGCGCATCGCGGATGCTCCTCATATCCCTGACCTGCCGCCTCTCGATCAGAAAGAGAACAGAAATGACTGATTTTACAATGAAAACAGACGCCGATGGTGTGGCCACAATCACATGGGACACAGTCGGAAAATCAATGAACGTGATGAGCCGCGAGTCCATGGCTCTTCTCAGCGATCTGATTGATGATGCGCTTGCCGATGATGCGGTCAAAGGCATCATCATCACATCGGGCAAGGATACATTTGCAGGCGGAATGGACCTGAACGTGCTTGCCAGCATCCGCGAGGAAAGCGGCGATAATCCGGCGCAGGGTCTTTTCGATTTTACCATGGCTGGGCACCACATGCTGCGCAAAGTCGAACGTGCCGGCATGGATCCTAAAACCAACAAAGGTGGCAAACCGATCGCGGCCGCCCTGCCCGGCACCGCCTTGGGCATTGGGCTGGAAGTCCCGCTTGCCTGTCATCGCATCTTTGCCGCCGACAACCCCAAAGCCAAGATCGGCCTGCCTGAAATTATGGTCGGCATCTTCCCCGGCGCGGGTGGCACAACCCGTCTGGTGCGCAAATTGGGTGCGATGGCCGCGTCGCCGTTGTTGCTGGAAGGTAAATTGAACAACCCGCAAAAGGCGAAGGCAGCGGGCGTTATCGACGAGGTGGTTCCAGCCGGTGAATTGCTGGCAAAGGCGAAAGAATGGGTTCTGTCCGAACCCAAAATCGTTAAGCCATGGGATGAAAAGGGCTACAAAATGCCCGGCGGCGCGCCTTACCACCCCGCAGGCTTCATGACCTTCGTGGGCGCGTCAGCAATGGTCAATGGCAAGACCCAAGGCGTCTACCCGGCTGCCAAGGCGCTGCTCTCGGCCGTTTACGAAGGCGCGCTGGTGCCCTTTGATCAGGCGCTGAAGATCGAGGCGCGCTGGTTCACCAACGTGTTGATGAACCCAAGCTCATCTGCCATGATCCGCAGCCTGTTCATCAACAAAGAAGCGCTGGAAAAGGGTGCAAACCGCCCCGAAGCCCCCGACCAGAAGGTCAAAAAGGTCGGCGTGATCGGTGCAGGCATGATGGGCGCAGGCATCGCACTGGTTTCCGCATTGGCCGGCATTCAGGTTGTCCTGATCGACAGCACACAGGAAGCCGCCGACAAGGGCAAGTCGTACACGACTGCGCATCTGGACAAGGGCATCGCCCGCAAGAAGGTGACGGAAGAGAAAAAGGAGGCCGTGCTGGGCCTGATCAACGCCACAACCGACTATGCCGCGCTTGAAGGCTGCGACCTGATTGTTGAGGCGGTGTTCGAAGATGTGGGCGTTAAAGCAGAGGTGACAAAGAACGTACAAGCCGTCACCAGCCCCGATTGCATCTTTGCCACAAACACATCCACCTTGCCGATCACAGAACTGGCAAAAGCATCCGCTGATCCAGAAAAATTCATCGGCATCCACTTCTTCAGCCCCGTCGACAAGATGCTGCTTGTCGAGATCATCAAAGGCAAGGAAACCGGTCCGGTCGCCGTTGCCAAGGCGCTGGACTATGTCCGCCAGATCAAGAAGACGCCGATTGTGGTCAATGACGAACGGTTCTTCTACGCGAACCGCTGCATCATTCCTTACATCAACGAAGGTATTCGGATGGTGAAGGAAGGGGTGGAACCGGCGTTGATCGAAAATGCGGCCAAGCTGGTTGGGATGCCACTCGGCCCACTGCAACTGGTCGACGAAACCTCTGTCGATCTGGGCGTAAAGATCGCCAAGGCGACCAAAGCCGCCATGGGCGATGCCTACTCTGATGGCGAGGTGGACGAGGTGCTGTTCTGGATGTTCGATCAGGAACGTCTGGGCCGCAAGTCGAATGCGGGCTTTTATGCCTATGATGAAAAAGGCAAACGTCAGGGGCTGTGGGACGGCTTGACCGCCCAATATCCTGTGGCGGACGACCAGCCTGACCTGACAACCGTGCAGCATCGCCTGCTGTTTGCGCAGGTCCTTGAAGCGGTCCGCGCGCTGGAAGAAGGCGTGTTGGAAGACATTCGCGAAGGTGACGTTGGCGCGATCCTGGGCTGGGGTTTTGCACCTTGGTCGGGCGGTCCGTTCAGCTGGCTCGACATTATCGGCGCGCCATATGCGGCAGAGCGTTGCGATCAGTTGACGGCGGCGTTTGGCCAGCGTTTCAAGACGCCCGATCTTCTGCGGGAGATGGCTGACAAGGGTCAGTCATTCTACAGACGCTTCGAACAAGACGCCAAAGCGGCCTAGAGAAGACGACATCAGAATGCAAAAGGCGGGCGATCCATTTGCTCGCCTTTTTGCAGAAACCACCCCGCGTCTCTTAAATGTCAGACAATTGAGTCTTGTCATCGTGGCACTTTCTCCTGTTTTATGCGTGAACCAAGGGAGGATCACGAATGGGCTGGATGCGGGATGAAGAAGGGTTGGGGAAACGGGCAGCGAACTATGTGCCGCTGACCCCATTGTCGCATTTGCAACGGGCGGCACGGGTTTTTGCGGATCGCGAAGCATTGGTCTACGGTCACATTCGGCGAAGCTATGCAGAATACCATGCCCGTGTCTCGCAATTGGCCTCGGCGCTGACCAAAGTGGGCGTGAAACCCGGCGATGTGGTTGCCACGATCCTTCCCAACATACCCGCTCAGTCAGAGGCATCATTTGCCGTACCCGCCTGCGGTGCCGTTCTCAACACGATCAACACACGGCTGGACGTGGACACTGTTGCCTATATCTTCGATCACGGCGAAGCAAAGGTCGCCCTGGTCGACAGCCAATTCCTGCCCCTCGCGATGGCCGCTGTCGACCTGATGGAGGGATCCGCACCGCTGATCATCGAAGTCCCCGACGATCAGGCGGGGGTGCGTGCAATGGGCGAACAGCAGGACTATGAGGATTTTCTGGCCACCGGCGACGCCGGTTTCAAGTGGATCATGCCAGAGGATGAATGGGAGAGCCTTGCGCTCAACTATACATCCGGCACCACCGGTCGACCCAAAGGCGTCGTCTACCACCACCGGGGCGCGTATCTGATGACGATGGGCACGCCGATTTCCTGGGAACTGCCGCTCTTCATGCGTTACCTGCAGATCGTACCGCTTTTTCATTGCAACGGGTGGAACCATACTTGGATGATGCCATCGCTTGGCGGCACTGTGATATGCTGCCGCGACATTTCGGCCAAGGCGATTTACGATGCGATTGGCGATGAACGGGTGACACATTTTGGCGGCGCCCCAATTGTGCTGAACATGATTGTCAACGCAAAGGATGGCGAAAGGCGCAGCTTTGATCATGTTGTTGAGGTGTTTACGGCGGGTGCGCCCCCTGCGCCCGCCACACTGGCCGCCATCGGCAAGCTGGGCTTCAACGTCAAACAGGTCTATGGGCTGACAGAAACCTACGGACATGTCACCGAATGCATCTGGGACAGCGCATGGGATGCCCTGCCCGAAGACGAACAAGCCGCGATCAAGGCACGCCAAGGTGTTGCCTTTCCTATGATGGAGGACACCACCGTTGTTGATCCGCAAATGGCGCAAGTGACAATGGATGGGGCAACACAGGGCGAGATTGTGATGCGTGGGAACGCAGTGATGAAAGGTTATCTTAAGAACCCCGACGCAACAGAGAAAGCCTTTGCGGGGGGATACTTCCATTCTGAGGATCTGGCAGTGCAACATCCCGATGGGTCGATCCAGATTTCGGACAGAGCGAAGGACATCATCATATCCGGCGGCGAAAATATCAGCTCTGTCGAAGTGGAAGGGGCATTGATGCACCACCCGGCGGTCAACCTCTGCGCGGTTGTCGCAAAACCGGACGATAAATGGGGCGAAGTGCCTTGTGCCTTTATTGAGTTGAAGGATGGGGCCGAAGCGGAAGAGGATGAAATCATCGCCTTTACACGCGAACGGTTGGCCGGTTTCAAAACGCCGAAACGGGTCGTGTTTCAGGAATTGCCAAAGACATCGACGGGCAAAATACAGAAATTTGAGCTGCGGAAACTGGCAAAAGGCATGGGATGACACATCTCAACGGCGCCAATTTCTTTCAAAGAAATTGGTAACAAATCCTCACAGAGGATTTGGATACAGACTTTCGATGAAAGTCTGTTTGCCGTCACGCTGATCACATCACATGGCAAAGCCGCAGCGCGTCATAGATCGCGGCATGCGTGTTGCGCGAAGACACCGCGTCACCAATCCGGAAAAGCTGGTAGGCTCCTTGCGGGTTCGTATGCAACCCCTGCGGTTTTCCAGCAATGAACGCATCATGGTCTAACTCGCCGCGATTTGACGACCCATCGCGCAGGTCAAAATACAGATCGTCCAGCGGCCGTGTGCCGTAATTGACCACAACCTGATCGTAATGCGCCTCCCGCTTGAAATCGCTGTAATCCGTGCCAATCGTCGCACATAACCGATTGCCATCGCGGGTCACGCCAAGCAGACGCTCCGCCACGGTCAGCCGCACCCCATGCTTTTGCAAACTGCGCAGGTAGGGCGTCAGGTTCATGCCCATTACATCAGGAGCAATGCTTCGGTCGGGCGTCATCACCTCAACCTCCGCGCCCGCCTCCACCGCCATTTCGGCAGCTTGCATGGCCGGATTGTCGCCACTTTCATCATAGACCAGCACATGCCCCGCCGGTTTCACATCACCAGACAGAATATCCCATGTGCTGATCACATTTGCGGCGTCCCCTCGCTGTTCAAAAAGTTCGAGGTTCGGCAGCCCACCTGTTGCGATGATCACAATGTCGGGGTTCATCGTTGTGACATCTGTTGCTTCCGCAAATGTGTTAAATTGGAACCGCACATCCCGGGCAGCACATTGCGCCATCCGCCAATCAATAATCCCGATCATCTCGCGCTTGCGCGGGGTCTGTGTTGTGAGCCGGATTTGCCCGCCCGGCCGATCTGCCGCCTCAAAAACAGTCACGTCATGCCCGCGTTCTGCACAAACGCGAGCGGCCTCTAATCCGCCGGGTCCGGCCCCAACGATGACCACTTTTCGCGATGCCGTGGCAGGTTCAATCACATGCGGCATGCTCAACTCTCGACCTGTGGCCGGGTTATGGATGCAAAGCGCCTCGCCCCCCTGATAAATTCGGTCAAGGCAATAGGTGGCGCCCACGCAAGGGCGGATATCATCCTCACGCCCTTCCATGACTTTGCGCACAATATGCGGGTCGGCCATATGCGCCCGGGTCATACCAACCATATCCAGCAAACCCGACGAGATCGCATGCCGTGCCGTTGCCACATCCGGGATGCGGGCGGCATGGAAGGTGGGCAACCCGGTGGCCGCGCGCACGGAACCTGCAAAATCCAGATGCGGGGCAGACGCCATGCCTTGCAGCGGTATGACAGCGGTCAGCGCGGGGTCGCTATGGACCCGCCCCCGAATGATATTGAAAAAGTCAATCTTGCCGCTGTCTTTCAGGATTTGGGCCATCTCCAGCCCGACCTGAGGGGTAATGCCACCCTTCTCTGCCTCATCAGCGGTATAGCGGATACCAACGATGAAATCGTGCCCCACACGGTCACGGATCGCATCCAGCACATCAAGTCCGAACTGCATCTGGGTCTGCAGTGTCGCGTTTCCATATGGCCCATCCAGATCATTGGTGAGGGGTGACCAGAACTGATCAATCAAATGACCATAGGCTTCAATCTCGACGCCATCCATGCCACCCTCTTTCATACGCTCAGCGGCATCGGCAAAGTCACGGATGATGCGGGCGATATCCCATCCCTCAACAACCTTGGCAAAGGCCTTATGGGCCGGTTCGCGGTGCGGACCGGATGAGAGCGACGGCAGCCAATGCCCCTTGTTCCAACCCGTCCTGCGCCCAAGATGGGTCAACTGGATCATGACTGCGCAGCCATGATCGTGGCACGCGTCAGTCAATTGCCTGATCCATGGGACAACCTCATCCTTATAGGCCAGCACATTGTTGAAAGATGGCGGGCTGTCGCGCGATACCACCGCTGAACCAGCCGTCATAGTCAGCGCCACGCCCGCCTTGGCCCGTTCGGCATGGTAGGCAGCATACCGTTCTTTGGGCATTCCATCTTCTGGATAAGCCGGTTCATGGCTTGTTGTCATCACCCGGTTGCGCAAGGTCAGATGCCTTAGCTGAAAAGGCTGCAGGATGGGGTCGTTTAACATGATCTGCTCCGCTCGAATGTGCCTTCCCACAGTTGGGCAGCCGAATACAGAACCGGTCAAGCCTGTTTCCGACATGACAATGCCCGGTCTGCACGGTATCAACGATTGCAAAACTGGGCAGTACGGGCGAATGACAGCACTTGACCGATATGTGCGACTGGAAAGTGGTGGGATCTGGCGTGCCGGACCTGACGCCCAGCGTAAGGATGTTGTGATCTCATTTGGGGATGCGACACTTGTCATCTCGGACAAGACCGGTCGCCCGCTAAGCCATTGGTCTTTGCCCGCTGTGACGCGGCAAAACCCGGGCATGCGCCCAGCGGTCTATACACCTGACGATGATGGTGACGGCGAAGCGGTCGAGGTGGCAGAAGACACGATGATCGACGCCATCGAAGAGATCAGCAAAGCCCTGATCAAGGCGCGGCCAAAACCGGGCCAGTTACGCCAATGGATCACCGGGGGTTTGATTGCCGGATCGTTGGCCTTGGCTGTCTTCTGGCTCCCCGACGCGTTGATGCGGCAAACGCTGGCGGTGGTGCCGATGCCCAAAAGGGCCGAAATCGGCGCCACGATCCTTGGACATATGCAGCGGGAAACCGGCACCATTTGCCGCTCACCCAATGCGATGGCGGCGGCAGATCGGCTGTCCGACAGGCTTTTTGGTGCCCAAGCCGACGAAAAGATTGTTGTTGTGCCAATGCTGGCGCGCGGGTCTCTTGCGATCCCGGGTGGGATCATTCTGCTTGACCATGGATCGCTGCAAGCCGCCGATGATCCGGCTGTGGCTGCGGGGCATGTCTTGGCAGGATATGCGGCAGCGCAAGAACTGGACCCGTTGGAAGCAGTGCTGGATCAGGCTGGGCTGCGCACCACCTTTGGATTGCTGACAACGGGTGATCTGCCAGAGGAAACGCTGGCCGTTTTTGGCAAGCTCGCCGTCGCAGCGCCGTGGCAGGACCCGGATGCAAATACCCTTTTACCAGTGTTCGCGGCATCGCAAGTTCCAACAACCCCCTATGCGGCCATCACCGGGGTCGATCTGCAACCAGACCCGATGGCGGGGAAAGCAGTACCACCTATCCTGAATGATGCCGATTGGGTCAGCCTGCAGAATATCTGCAACTAGCTATTTCGTGCCAAACATCCGGTCGCCCGCATCGCCAAGCCCAGGCACGATATAACCCTTCTCGTTCAGGTTGCTATCGATAGCTGCCGTCACAATCGGGACGTCAGGATGCGCTTCTTTCATCCGCGCGATCCCTTCGGGCGCCGCAAGCAGGCAAAGGAACCTGATATTACGGGCACCAGCTTGTTTCAGCAGGTCGATTGCCGCGACCGACGAATTGCCTGTCGCCAGCATCGGATCAACAGCGATGACCAGACGATCCTCCATCTCGGTCGGGACCTTGAAGTAATACTGCACCGGTTTCAGTGTCTCTTCATCGCGGTAAAGCCCCACAAAACCCACGCGGGCCGATGGGATCAGTTCAAGAATACCATCCAGCAACCCGTTCCCGGCGCGCAGGATCGACACCAGCGCCAGCTTTTTACCGTCCAACGTGGGTGCGTCCATCGGCTCCAACGGTGTGTCGATCCGCTTGGTGGTCATCGGTAGCTCGCGGGTCACCTCATAGGCCAACAACTGGCTGATTTCACGCAACAACTGCCTGAATACGGCGGTTGAGGTGTTCTGATCGCGCATCAAAGTCAGCTTGTGCTGCACCAGCGGGTGGGTGACGTGGGTGACATGTTCGGTCATGCGGCAGGCTCCAATCGTTTGGCCACGCGGGCGCGCGTTTTATCATCACAGAATGCGGCAGCCAATGCGGCGTCGTTCATCGCTTTGAAATCGGCCGCATCGCAGCCGAATGTCTTATGCAGCATCTCATATTCGGCCGTCATCGTTGTGTGGAAAAACGGCGGGTCATCAGTTGATACGGTAACCTTCACGCCAGCATCGCGCAGCTTAAGGATCGGATGATCAGCCCAGCCATTCACGGCCTTCAGGACCACATTGGAACCGGGACAAACCTCCAGCACGATCCCCTTATCGGCGATTTCAGCGACCAGATTGGCATCCTCAATAGCACCAATCCCGTGGCCGATCCGGGCGACTTTCAGATCACGGATGGTTTCGGCCACCATTGATGGGCCACCCCATTCGCCTGCATGACAGGTCAACGGTATCCCGGCCTCCCGCGCCATATCAAAGCTATAGGCGTAGTCACCGGGGCGCCCCATCATCTCGCCACCCGCCATGCCGTAACCAGTGATGAAACTGCCAAATGTCTCAGCCGCGCATTTTGCGGCAGGTATGCAGGCCTCTGGCCCAAAATGGCGAATACCGGTGACGATACCCTTCATTGTGATGCCAAGCGTCTCTTCAGCCTCGTTCGCAGCATCCTCAATCGCGGCAAGGTAGTCTTTCCACGCTGCCAGATCGCCGCCGCCGCAAAAGTCAGGCGAAACAAACGTCTCCATGTAAACAACGCCATGCGCCGCTGTTTCTTCCAAAACGGCCATAGTCAGGCGACGAAAGTCTTCGGGCGTGGTCAGTGTTGTGCAGGCAGCCTCGTAAACCGACAGGAAATGGTCAAAGTCGCGAAACGCATAGCCGCCATCGGCATCAAAGATTCCGCTGATATCAATGTTCTTTTCTGCCGCCAGCCCACGGATAAATGCAGGTGGTGCGCAACCTTCCAGATGCGTGTGCAATTCAATCTTGGGGATCTCGTTGAAATTCATAGAAAGCTTTGTCCTTCGCCAGCGTAAGGAATGTTCAGATGTGCAGCGACGGATGCGGCGATATCCGTGAACGCCAGCTGGCCCAAGGACCGCGGCCCCAGACCATGTACGAGAACAGGTACTCTCTCACGCGTGTGATCCGTGCCCTGCCATGTTGGGTCATTGCCATGGTCAGCCGTCACTATCAACAGGTCGTCTGCCCGCAGTTTCGGCAAAAGCGCGCCGAGCGCTGCATCAAACCAGTTCAGATGATTGGCATAGCCCTGCGGATCACGGCGATGCCCATATTCGCTGTCGAACTCGACAAAATTGGCGAAAACCAGCGCGCCATCATCGGCCTCATCAACCAGTGCGCCCAGATGTTCCATCAATGCGGCATCACGCCCTTTACGTAGATCATCAATCCCACGCATCGAAAAAATATCGCCGATCTTGCCCACTGCATAAACCTTCCGCCCGGCGTCATGCGCATAATCACAGATCGTCGGCGATGGTGGATCAATCGCAAAATCCTTGCGATTTGCAGTACGGGCAAAGTTCTTTTCCGTCTCGCCAATAAAGGGCCGCGCAATAACGCGCCCCACTTTCATGTCATGCAGTATTGGCGCGATATCGGCGCAAAGTTTGTGCAGCCGTTCCAGCCCAAATGCCTCTTCATGGGCGGCGATCTGCAACACTGAGTCCGCAGAAGTATAACAGATCGGCCAGCCGGTTTTGATATGCTCAACACCGTGTTTCGCGATGATAGCCGTACCAGAGGCATGGCAATTGGCCAATATCCCGTCGGTGCCCGCAGCCGCACAGATTTGCGCGGTCAGATCATCGGGAAAGGCCGGTGTTTGTTCGGGAAACACACGCCAATCCCACGGCACCGGCACGCCCGCCAATTCCCAATGGCCCGATGGGGTGTCTTTCCCGCGCGAAATCTCGGTGGCCGCCCCCCAAGCGCCCACTGGCGTGGCGTCCAAACCCGGCACCACCATACCAGAGGCAAGCGTGACTGCCGCACCCAATCCCAGCCCATCCAATACAGGCACATTCAGACCAACCGCCTTGGCAATATGACCAACGGTGTTCGCACCCGTGTCCGGCAATGTGCCGTTGAAAAACTGGTCAGCATCCGGGGCACCACCGATCCCCACACTGTCAATCACAACAAGAAATGCGCGTGCCATCATGTGATCCTTTCAATGATCAGCGGGCCCTGATCGGGGGCAGGCCCGATTGTGATTGCGGACCGAACGGCCTGGGCCGCGATTTCTGCATCATCCTCGGAGGCCGCGTGCAACGTACAAAGCGGCTGACCAACGCTTACCTTGTCACCAAGACGCACCACATCCGTCAGCCCAACCGCCGGATCAATCCGGTCCGTTTCCACCTGCCGGCCACCACCCAATCCAACCACAGCAAGGCCCAAAGCCTGCCCGTCAATTACATTGATATAGCCGGCCTGCGGTGCGGTCACATCGCCCACGATGGGTGCGCGCGGCAAATGCGTGTGCCAATCCTCTGCCATATCTGGCGGGCCGCCCAAGGCTGCGATCATCGCCGCAAACCGGGCCATCGCCTGACCAGAGCTGATGGCGTCACCCAACCGCTTTGCGGCTTGATCTTCAGTGCCACCTTGCAAGGCCATCAGGCAGGCGCCAAGATCAATCGTCAGATCATGCAGATGCGGGGCCGCAGCACGATTGCCGGACAGCACTTCCATGCAAATGGCAACTTCCAGCGCATTGCCCAATGCAGGGGCCAATGGCTGGTTCATATCCGTGATCAAGGCCGCTGTTTTGCACTCCGCCCCATTGGCCGCATCGACCAGCGCGCGCGCCAATGTCTGTGCCTCCTGCTGGGTCTTCATGAATGCGCCGCTGCCGACCTTCACATCCATCACCAGCCCCTCCAGCCCAGCGGCCAGTTTCTTGGAGAGGATCGAGGCGGTGATCAAATCAACGCTTTCAATCGTCGCCGTGACATCACGAATGGCATATAAACGCTTATCAGCCGGGGCAATCTGACCAGTGGCACTGACAATCGCGCAGCCGATATCCCTTGTGATCTGGCGCAGGCGAGGTTCGGACACATCAACCGACAATCCGGGGATCGCCTCCAGCTTATCAAGGGTGCCGCCTGTATGGCCAAGCCCCCTGCCCGAAACCATCGGCACATAGACGCCACAAGCTGCCAAGGCCGGGGCAAGGATCAAGGACACGCAATCACCAACACCGCCGGTGGAATGCTTGTCTAACACCGGGCCGGGCAAATCCCATGCCAGCACGTCGCCACTATCACGCATGCCTTGGGTCAGGGCCACGCGACCTTCATCGCTTAACCCGTTCAGACAAACAGCCATAGCAAAGGCACCCGCCTGCGCATCACTGACCGCACCATTGGCCAACCCACTGGCGAACCATGTCAGGGCCGCGCGCGACGGCGTCTTTCTGGACCGGATGTCAGCGATGATCGCGCGCGCATCCATGTCAGGTCCTGCTCATGTAATCTGCATCAAAGCTACCTGGCAAAAGGGCAGATATCGTTGTCTTTTCAACAGTCCCATCCGTTGTGGCCAGCGTCACGACAACATCCGTATTGGCAAATTCCGCAATCTTCTGACGGCAGCCACCACAAGGGCTGACAGGTTTGGGGCTGTCGGCAATAACCGCGATCTCGGCTATCTCAGTGTCGCCTCCCGCCACCATTGCGGCAATCGCGCCCGCCTCAGCACAGGTGCCTTCCGGATAAGCCACATTTTCCACATTACATCCGGTATAGACCGTCCCCGACCTCGCGCGCAGCGCCGCACCGACCTTGAATTTCGAATAAGGTGCATGGGCGTTTTCACGCACCTTTCGGGCAGCATCGATCAGGGACATAAGGGGCTCCACTTCTAGATTCGGACAGGTTGATCCCGGACGGACCCGGATGCAAGAGGAACTGATCAGCCGCTTATGCGTTCACCCTAAGAAGGAGAAACAGCATGGCAACGCCACCCAAAACCATTCTTGACGATCCCGATGCGTCAACGCCGCACGACCCTGATGCGCCAATGACAGGCGATCAGGCAGACATTCTGCGGGCGCTTTGCGAAAACGCGAGCGAGCCTTTTGATGCGTCATTGACCCAAGCCCAAGCCTTGCAGCGTATCGAAGCGTTACGGGAGCATCTTAACGACGCTCAGAACCTCTGATCGGTTTTGAAAGCACCGGGCAAGCTGACTTCAAGCAATTCGATGTCATCCGACGGATCAGCATAGCGTGTGGCCATACCCGGCGGGATCACAAAGGCATCGCCGGGGGCCAGCGTGTAAGGGTCTTTGCCTTCGCCCTCCAACGTCATCTGCCCCGCCATGACGAAGGTGAAATGGATATCGGCGTCATGGGTCGCCCATACCGGGTCACCCTGCCCGCGCCTAAAAACCTGCACACCGGCGACATCTTTGGTATTCGCTGCAATGGTCGTATCGCGGGCCACAAAACCCGGCAGGCGCGATGGTTGCCAATCGGCAGCCTTCGCCTGATTAAACACAAAACGTTGCCCCTGCCATTCACGATCCGGGCGCAGATGCGGGGTTGGCAATTCCATCTCATGATCAATCTCGGTGATATGTTCAGCGGGAACGCCAATCTCGATCACCTCGATCCCGTCAGAAGCTTCCAGCACGCGGTGCCGGATTTCGGGCGGTTGGGTAAAACAATCACCAGCAGTCAGGCGGATCGGGGGTCCCTGATCCTCGTAAACCACATCGACCCAGCCGCGATAGCAAAAGATCAGCTGAAATCCGACCTTGTGGAAATGCACCATGTCGGGGACCGGGCCACCATCGGGTATGCGAATATGGCTGGCGATGATCGACCCGCCAAGGCGGTTGGGTATCAGATCGCGATACTGCATACCTGCGCGGCCAATGACCCAAGGGGCCTGATCGGCCAAGCGACGCACAACAAAGGCATGATCGGTTTCGGGCAGTATCAACGGCGGATCAAGCGGATGTATCTCAACAGGCGTCCCGCCGGGCGACATCAACGTGTTGGCCCCATCCGCAAATGTCGGATCATCCGTCAGAATGCGCAGACCCGGGTTTTCCCCGGCTTTCTGCTCCAAACGAACACGCAAACCGTGGCCGGAATAGACGGCCACCGATGGATCATCGGCAGGGTAAATCATATCAAGGCGCATCTGCAGCACCTTGCCAAAGAACCCCAAATCAGCGCGCAAATCGGTTGTGGGCAAGCAGATTTCGGCCCGTATCTCATATTTCTCGGTCATGATCTGCACCCTGTCGCTGGCTGGAATGATTTGCAAGGGCCGGATATTCGGTGTTTAACCAAACGACACTTCCCCCGTGGGATTAAAATGGTTTAATATTAAACTATATTGGGAGGCCCGGATGCCTGATGACGCAAAACAAAGCCTGAAACAGGCAGCTCTTGATTATCATCGGTTCCCCAAACCCGGAAAACTCGAAATCAGGGCAACCAAACCACTGGCCAATGGGCGCGACCTTGCCCGTGCCTATTCCCCCGGGGTGGCAGAGGCGTGTCTGGAGATTAAAGAGGATGCAGCAACCGCGCGCGACTATACCGCGCGCGGCAATCTGGTGGCTGTGGTCACCAACGGGTCTGCCGTTCTTGGTCTTGGTAACATCGGCGCGTTGGCGTCAAAACCGGTGATGGAAGGCAAGGCTGTCCTGTTTAAAAAATTCGCCAATATCGACTGTTTTGATATCGAACTGGACCAACCCGACCCTGAAAAATTGGCCGATATCGTCTGCGCGCTTGAACCCACATTCGGCGCAATCAATCTCGAAGACATCAAAGCACCCGATTGCTTTATCGTTGAAAAACTGTGCCGGGAACGGATGAATATCCCGGTCTTTCACGACGACCAGCACGGCACCGCCATCGTTGTCGGGGCCGCGGCCACCAACGCCCTGCATGTTGCAGGCAAAAAATTCGAAGACGTCAAAATCGTCAGTACGGGCGGCGGGGCCGCCGGGATCGCTTGCCTGAACATGTTGCTGAAACTGGGCGTGAAACGCGAAAACGTCTGGCTCTGCGATATTGAAGGTCTGGTCTATAACGGCCGCGAAAAAGACATGACCCCGCAAAAGGCAGAATATGCACAAGGCACAACAGCGGCGACGCTGGGTGATGTGATCGCGGATGCGGACCTGTTCCTTGGCCTCTCCGGCCCCGGCGTGCTGAAACCCGACATGGTCGCAAAAATGGCCGACCGCCCGATTATCTTTGCACTGGCGAACCCCACACCCGAAATCGACCCCGGCGCGGCGCGTGCAGTAAACCCCGATGCCATCATCGCCACAGGCCGCAGTGATTTTCCCAATCAGGTCAACAACGTCCTGTGCTTTCCATTCATCTTTCGCGGCGCGCTTGATGTCGGGGCCACCACGATCAATGACGAAATGAAAATCGCCTGTGTCGAAGGGATCGCAGCACTTGCCCGCGAAACCACAAGCGCAGAGGCGGCAGCGGCTTACCGGGGCGAACAACTCACCTTCGGGGCGGATTACCTGATCCCGAAACCATTCGATCCACGGCTTATGGGGGTTGTGGCCAGCGCTGTCGCCGGGGCCGCCTGCGAAACCGGCGTCGCCACACGCCCCATCGCGGATATGAAGGCTTACAAGGCCAACCTTGACGGATCGGTTTTCAAATCCGCGATGATCATGCGCCCGGTATTCGAGGCCGCCCGCACGGCAGAACGCAAAATTGTCTTTGCCGAGGGCGAAGATGAACGTGTGCTGCGCGCCTCTCAGGCCATCATGGAAGAAACCACCGACACCCCGATCCTGATCGGGCGGCCAGAGGTGATCGAACGGCGCTGCGAACGTGCTGGGCTCAAAATCCGGCCCGGCGTTGATTTCAGCATCGTGAACCCCGAAAATGACCCACGCTACCGCGATTATTGGGGCACCTATCACGATCTGATGGCCCGCAAGGGGGTCACCCCCGATCTGGCCAAAGCGATCATGCGCACCAACACAACTGCCATCGGGGCGGTGATGGTCCACAGGGGAGAGGCTGACAGCCTGATCTGCGGCACATTCGGGCAGTATCTTTGGCACCTCAACTACGTCAGTCAAATCCTGGGCACGGATATCTGCCACCCCGTCGCGGCGATGTCGCTGATGATCCTTGAGGATGGGCCGTTATTTGTGGCCGACACACAGGTGCATTCCGAGCCCTCACCAGAACAGATTGCCGAAACGGTCGTCGGGGCCGCGCGCCATGTCCGCCGCTTCGGGGTGGAGCCCAAAATCGCGCTCTGCTCACACAGCCAATTCGGCAATCTGGACAGCGAAAGCGGGCGGCGGATGCGGGCTGCCATGGCGATCCTTGACAGCAAACCGCGTGACTTTGCCTATGAGGGCGAGATGCATATCGACTCTGCGCTGGATGTCGAACTGCGCAACCGAGTCTTTCCAGACGCGCATTTGGACGGGGCCGCCAACACACTGATCTTTGCTAACACCGATGCGGCATCCGGCGTGCGCAACATCCTGAAGATGAAAGGCGGCGGGCTAGAGGTTGGGCCAATCCTGATGGGGATGGGCAATCGCTGTCATATCGTCACCCCATCGATCACGGCACGCGGCCTGCTAAACATGTCCGCTGTCGCAGGCACACCGGTCGCGCATTACGGTTAAGCCCCCTGAGTCAACGAATTTACAATCCTGCGATTTGAAACGCACAGGCCGCTTGTCGCAGGAAATCTTGGGGCGTAACACATTCCCAAGACAGTGTTCGGAGGGATAAATGGGATACGCTGACGTTTACGCCGCATGGCAGAACGACCCCGAGGGGTTTTGGATGGAACAGGCCAAGGCCATCGACTGGGTCACCCCACCGACCCGCGCCTTGGATGAAACGACGGCCCCGCTCTATCGCTGGTTCACAGATGCAGAGGTCAACACCTGCTACAACGCCGTCGACAGACATGTTGAAAACGGCCGTGGTGATCAGGCGGCAATCATCTATGACAGCCCGATCACTGACACAAAGCGCACGATAACCTACGCCGATCTGCAAACGCGGGTTGCTTCGCTCGCCGGTGCGTTGCGGGCCAAGGGCGTCGAAAAGGGCGACCGGGTCATCATCTATATGCCAATGATCCCCGAAGCGTTAGAGGCGATGTTGGCCTGCGCCCGGTTGGGTGCGATCCATTCGGTTGTATTTGGCGGGTTTGCCGCCAATGAATTGGCGGTGCGGATTGATGACGCGACCCCCAAGGCGATTATCGCCGGGTCCTGCGGGGTCGAACCGGGCCGCGTTGTGCATTACAAACCTCTGCTTGACGGCGCGATCGAACTGGCGGCGCATAAACCAGATTTCTGCGTTATTTTCCAACGTGAACAAGAGGTTGCAGAACTGATCCCCGGGCGCGATCACGATTGGCACGCCTTTCAGGCGGGCGTGGAACCCGCCGAATGCGTCCCGGTCAAGGGCGACCACCCGGCCTATATCCTGTACACCTCCGGGACCACCGGCGCACCCAAAGGGGTTGTGCGCCCGACCGCTGGCCATCTGGTGGCACTCAACTGGACCATGAAAGCCATCTATGATGTGGACCCGGGCGATGTGTTCTGGGCGGCGTCCGATGTGGGCTGGGTCGTGGGGCATTCCTACATCTGCTACGCCCCGCTGATCCACGGCAACACAACGGTCGTGTTCGAGGGCAAGCCCGTCGGCACCCCCGACGCAGGCACGTTCTGGCGGGTGATCGAAGAACATAACGTCAAATCCTTCTTCACCGCCCCCACCGCCTTTCGCGCGATCAAACGCGAAGATCCCACCGGTGAGATGATTAAGAAGTACGACATTTCCGGCCTGCGCGCGCTTTATCTTGCGGGTGAACGGGCCGACCCGGACACAATCGAATGGGCACAGCGGATCATGGGCGTACCGGTCTACGACCACTGGTGGCAGACCGAAACCGGCTATACCATCGTGGGCAACCCCGCAGGGATCGAGGCGCTGCCGGTCAAAATCGGCTCGCCCACCGTCGCCATGCCCGGCTATGACGTGCAGATCCTTGATGAGGGTGGAAACGCGATGCAACCCGGTGAACTCGGCGCTATCGCGGTCAAGCTTCCCCTGCCCCCCGGCACATTGCCGACGCTCTGGAATGCGGAAGACCGGTTCGTCAAATCCTACCTGACCACCTTCCCCGGCTATTATGAAACCGGGGATGCAGGGATGATTGATGAGGATGGCTACCTTTACATCATGGCGCGCACCGATGACGTGATCAACGTAGCGGGGCACCGGCTATCCACCGGTGCGATGGAAGAAGTCCTCTCCGCGCATCCGGATGTTGGTGAATGCGCCGTGATCGGGGTGACCGACACGCTCAAAGGGCAATTGCCTCTGGGTTTTGTCTGCCTGAATGCAGGTTGCGACCGCCCCCATGCCGAGATCTGCAAAGAGGTCGTAAAATCGGTGCGGGACAAGATCGGACCGGTCGCAGCCTTCAAACTTGTGACGGTCGTGGACCGGCTGCCCAAGACACGGTCCGGCAAAATCCTGCGGGGCACAATGGTCAAAATCGCCGACGGGGCGGACTTCAAAATGCCAGCCACCATCGACGACCCGGCAATTCTGGACGAGATCAAAGCAGCGCTAGAGCCGCTGGGATACGCAAGCTAATAAGAACGGCGCTTTGTCTGCCTGGCGGGACTTTTCCGACTTTCACTGCGTTCGCGTCAATGGCCTCTTTGGGATGTTTCACCAAGCAATCTGACCTTTTTGTCGACCTGATAGGTATGTCCATGCCAGAAATATGACGAGATTCGGAGAGATGCAGATATGAGCGCAGACGTCTTCAGGTTAAGTGGTAGTGAACCGCCGTGGGGTGACTATGGTGATATACTCCTGAACGGCATGACGACTAGAACTCCTGGCCCTAGTGAATTTAGAGAACTATCCGTCGAGCGAGCGGGACCATTTGTTCCGCCAATCAGTTTTCCATTTGGCACAATATTGGTGACCGAGGAATTTCGTGCTCAATTGAAATCCATGGAGTTCTCGGGGCTATCTTTTCGTGACGTCCCTTATTCTAAGATCGTGCGTATCGACTGGCGAAGTTGGGATCTGTCCGCCGAAGAACCCCAGAAATACCCTTCGGGCGGCGAACCAGAGAACTATATTTTACGAAGAAAGCACGTCCCGTCTTTAGCCGCTTCTATGCCAAAACTGTCTGCATTGATTGCCTCACCGATTGAAGGGTTGCAGAAGATTGGTACACGTTCGATTTTTGGTGACAAGTTGCCTGACTTAGATTTTTTTCAAGCAAATATGCTTACATTCGTTTCCAGACGTGCAGCCCAGTTTTTGAATGGAGCCGCGCGCGAATGGATAGATTGCGCCCCGGCGAGCATTGTAAATGAATGATGTAAATTCCAAGGGCGGTTGCCAATTAGGCTACGAGCTTCAACATGACGCCACATAGGTTTTTGTTTTGTGTTCCACCGAATGGGGACCTTCGAGGTGCTTTGCAGCATCGGTTGCGCTGGGCTCTCTGCCATCATTCAGACTCCGACGGACCGCGCGCGTTGCAATACAAAACCTTCACCAATCCTCAGACACCTTAGGAGCTTGCCATAATCTTGCGACGCAGCCTGTCGAGGTCCGCGCTTTGCCGACGCAACGCGGCGGCCCCCCCTAAAAAAGCAGAAGCTCGGGTACTCAGGCGAACTGTTCGCGGATCAGCCGTTCTTCCAACCCGTGACCCGGGTCAAACAGGATCCGGTGGCCCACCGCAGGTTCTGAGCGGATCTCGACACTGACAACATCGCGGACCGACTTGCCATCCGCATCCGCCATAACGGGTCGTTTGACCGGATCGTTCACGTCAAACCTTACAACCGCACGTTTGGGCAGAAGCGCACCGCGCCAACGGCGCGGACGAAAGGCGGCCATCGCCGTCAGGGCCAGAACGTCCGATCCAATCGGCAGGATCGGCCCGTGGGCGGAATAGTTATAGGCTGTCGATCCCGCCGGTGTCGCCACCAGCGCCCCGTCGCATACCAGCTCATTCATGCGCAGCTTGCCATCAACCGTAATCCGCAGCTTCGCCGCCTGCGGACCGGCGCGCAGCAGGCTCACCTCATTGATCGCCAGCGCCTCATGCATTGCCCCGTCAACAGTCAAGGCGGTCATGGCCAATGGGTTGATGACCTCTTCCTCGGCATCATCAAGCCGCCGGCGCAAATCCTCGGCGCTGAATTCATTCATCAAGAACCCGACCGTCCCCCGGTTCATCCCGTACACGGGAACGTCCAGCCCTTGGGTGCTGTGCATCGTCTGCAGCATGAACCCGTCACCACCTAGCGCCACAATCACATCGGCATCGGCAGGCGGCACATCGCCATAAGTCTCGGCCAATGCCACGCGCGCGGATTGCGCAATCGGCACAGGACTGGCGACAAAGGCGATCTTGGGGCGCGGCATGACAAAAAACCTTTCAGTTCCGACATGTTGTGCGGTGATCGTATCCGAAACGCAAGCAACCGATGCGCAACGTGTGTGACGCACTCATAAAGATCATGGTCGCATTGATGCTTTAGACTACATCATTCCTCGGTTATGAAAGCGCAAGTTTTATAGAATTTCTGGCACCTTGAGGGGGAGATGCACCCATGAACGTCACTGTCCGCGATAACGGCTTTTTCACCGAAACACTGGATACCCGCGACCCCGAACTTTTCGCCGCCATGCAGGCCGAACTGGGCCGTCAGCGCAAGGAGATTGAGCTGATCGCCTCTGAAAACATCGTCTCTGCTGCCGTCATGCAGGCACAAGGCAGTGTGCTGACCAACAAATACGCCGAAGGCTATCCGGGGCGGCGTTACTACGGCGGTTGCCAATATGTGGATGTGGCCGAAAATCTGGCCATCGATCGGGCAAAGCAACTATTCGGCTGTGACTTTGCCAATGTGCAGCCCAACTCTGGCAGCCAGGCCAACCAAGGCGTGTTTCAGGCGCTTCTGCAACCCGGCGACACAATCCTGGGCATGTCGTTGGATGCGGGCGGCCACCTGACCCATGGCGCAAAACCCAACCAGTCGGGCAAATGGTTCAACGCCGTTCAATACGGCGTGCGCCGTCGGGACAGCCTGCTGGATTATGAAGAGGTGGCGCGCCTGACCGCCGAACATAAACCCAAGATGATCATCGCCGGCGGCTCCGCCATCCCACGCATCATCGACTTCGCCAAGATGCGTGAAATCGCAGACACCGTTGGTGCCTATCTGTTGGTCGACATGGCCCATTTCGCGGGGCTTGTCGCCGCTGGCCTCTACCCGTCGCCTTTCCCGCATGCGCATGTGGCCACAACGACGACCCACAAAACCCTGCGCGGCCCTCGCGGCGGTATGATCGTCACCAATGACGAGGCGATTGCCAAGAAATGTAACTCTGCCATTTTCCCCGGCATCCAAGGCGGCCCGCTGATGCATGTGATTGCTGGCAAGGCTGCGGCCTTTGGTGAAGCATTGCGGCCCGAATTCAAAACTTATCAGGAGCAGGTCGTCAAAAACGCGCAAGCGCTGGCCGATCAGCTGATGAAAGGCGGACTCGACATCGTGTCGGGCGGGACAGACAGCCACCTGATGCTGGTCGATCTGCGCCCCAAAGGCGTGAAAGGCAACGCGACCGAGGTGTCCCTTGGGCACGCCCACATCACTTGCAACAAAAACGGCATTCCTTTTGACCCAGAAAAGCCGATGGTGACATCTGGCATTCGGCTTGGCTCACCCGCAGGCACGACCCGCGGCTTTGCAGAAGCAGAGTTCCGTCAGATCGCGGATTGGATCGTCGAAGTGACCGAAGGGTTGGCCGCGAATGGCGTGGACGACAACGGTGCGGTCGAGGCCAAGGTGCGCGCAGAAGTCGAAGCCATGTGCGACCGCTTTCCTCTCTATCCCAACCTTTAAGTTGCGTCAGGGTGGGTTTTACCCACCCTACACATATCCGCGTTGGACAAGCACATAGACCACGATAGCGAAGGTCACGATGAGCGCCAGCGCGATTGAGGCTGTGATGTTCAGGATGCTGTTCCACATCGCCTCGCGTGGGTTCAAACCTTCCAGATAACGCACCAGATTTGCATGTGCCTTGGCGACTTTTTCATCGTTCACCATGCGACCCAATTTCGGGTTCTGGGCGATCGTCTCTGTCTCGATGAGATACGCCAGATCACGGCGCTGCCGGCGCGGCAACCGGCGCCCGGCACGGCGCATTTGCTGACGCAAATCACGCCCCTTCACGCGCATCTGCTTTTCCAGCAGCCCCCGGATTTCCGCGATTTTCTGTGCCAATTCCTGCGCCATAAAAGCCCGGGTAATCTTCTTCGCATCAACGCTCAATCCTTCTGGCGCGCAGCCTGTGGAAAGGGTTAGAACAGATGCATGTTGAACACGGTTTCATACGACGGGCCCGACGCCACTCCTTTGCTGATTGCACATGGGCTGTTCGGGTCTGCCCGGAATTGGGGGGTGATCGCAAAACGGCTGTCCGAAATCCGGCCCGTGATTGCAGTGGATATGCGCAACCATGGGCTAAGCCCTTGGTACGATACGCAATCCTATCACGACATGGCCGATGATCTGGCGGCTGTGATGGATAGACCGATGGATGTACTGGGCCATTCCATGGGCGGCAAGGCGGCGATGGTGTTGGCCTTGCAAAACCCTAATAAAGTCAATCGCTTAATCATCGCTGATATCGCGCCCGTCACCTATTCGCACACCCAAATGGGCCCGATTGAGGCCATGCGGCGGGTTGATCTGGAGCACATCACATCCCGCGCAGATGCCAAAGCCCAGCTGGGTGATCTGGAACCGGGCGTTCCCGATTTCCTGCTGCAAAGCCTTGATATGAAAGAGAAACGCTGGCGATTGAACCTTGACGTGCTGTCGGCCGAAATGGACAAGATCATCGGGTTTCCGGCCATCACCGGCCAGTTCAACGGGCCAACATTGTTCCTTTCCGGCGGCAATTCTGACTACGTCAAATCCGACTACCGCCCTGAAATAAAACAGCTTTTTCCCGATGCCAAATTCGCCAAGATCCCTGGTGCGGGCCACTGGGTCCACGCGGAAAAGCCACGGGAGTTTGAAGCGGCAGTCGCCACCTTCCTGCAGATGGCCTAAGCCACCTTGCCCGAAGCCCAACAGCCCGCTAACCTGCGCCCAAGCCGTTCAAATCTAAAGAGGTTCCCATGATCCGCGTTGCCCTGATCCTTGCCATCCTTGGCCTGTCCGCCTGCGAAACCGTCAAAGGCGTCGGGCGTGACATCACCAATGCAGGACAAGCTGTCGACAACCAGCTTTAGGCGCTAAAAACCCCTGTCGGCAAAGCGTCGGCATCACGTCGGCAAAGCGTCGGACCCCAACGGGCGGTGCGTTCAGCTACCTTATACCGGATAGGATCGCCCGGGCGACGTAGTAGCTGACCGGCACCGCCACGACCGCCCCGATGCCCCCCGCAACAACGATGGGGATCAACGTGTCATACCCCGCCGACAACGCGGCAATGACAAGGCTACCCGCCAGCGTGGTCGCGATCAGTGCATAGAGCATGGTTGCAAGACGAAACATCATCGGCCCTCCGGTTTATGCTGCCGGGCTGATGCTATCACCGGGGCGACGCCGGCGTCCTTGACACATGTCAATTTCGGAATGCTTAAACCGCGCAGTTTTTGCAGAGTGCTGCGTCCGCCAGCAATTCCAACCTCGCGTCTGAAATCGGCTCACCACATTTCACGCAGTCCCCATAGGTGCCGTCTTCAATCCGAGCCAAGGCCGCATCGATGCGTTTCAACTCGTTCAACTCCTGATGGCCCAACGCCTCCAACACCTCATCCCCCTGCCGCTCGACAGAGCGGTCCTCCCAATCCTGCGAGGGGGTTTCGTCCAGTTGCTGTTCGATCTCCTGCAAATCCCCGGTGATATCCGAGCGGCGGGCCAGCAGGCGTTGTTTTTGGGTCTGGGTGTCCATTGGGTGACCTCCTTTTGGATGGGAGGATGGCGGTTTCAGCGGCAGGATGCCTTGATATGGGTCAAGCGTAGGGTGCGCATTCATGCGCACCAAACCCCAACGGCAAGCCCAGCACATCAAAATGGAGGGCAGTGCCCGACCCTGGGATGGTGCGAAGCGCCCTCCCGTGGGGAGGGTCGGGCGCTGCCCGGTCTATCGACCGGGCGGGATGTCGCCTCAACTAGCAAGTATCAAGCTTCTTCGAAGAATTTATTGCAACGATCAGTTACGACTGGTCTAAGGCATTCCGTGATAAAAGTATGTGAATTCGTTTCACAACCATCAAAAGGGTTAAAAGGAAGTGAACTGCTACGTACACGCAAATCGCCGCCTCTAGAACCCGATCAAATTCAATAATCAACAAAAACAACCCACAAACCAATGAGATTGAACCTATAGCGATTAAGTAAGATATTGTAGCATTTACTTCTTTTAAGGCACTAATCTCTCGCGTCTTCTCGTCCCGTAGCTCCTCGTCAATTATGTCGTCGTCGGAACGTCGTCGCGGCTTCGTAATCAGTGCAAAGATTGAGAACTGCGAACTCACCAATAACGCAGAAAAAACCGACAATGCAGCAATGAATGTTGTATAGAAAACGTCCTCGATTGTCGGTTTGACGTAGGCCACCGCTATCGCTGGTAGAGCTGGTGAGAAAAAGAACCAAACTATGTCATCCAGCGAGATACGATTTGTTGAAGCGTCCTTTAGGGTGGCATAGTGGTCAGCGACTATTTGGCGAATACTGAACTTCAATTGAGGCCATATTCCTTTCTGAGGTCCTTTATTAGTCTCCTTGCTTCCTCTGCAATCGAGTCAAAAGTTGGATGACCGTCTTTTAAATCCAGATCGGCTGACACATCGACAACCCCAGACTTGCTTGAAACATTCAGTAGTCCAACACTCCGTGTTTCGTCTCCGATCTTCACATCTGCGCTAACCTGTTCAAACTCTATACCGTCTAACGCCAACAAACCGTTACTAACCGACTTGCGGTAAAACTGAAATTTTCCCAAGTCACGGTTTTTCATCGCGTGGACAATCAACTCGACGTGTACGGGATCCGTTGTTGCCAGATCCAAGTTCTGGATCGCATCTGGATTCACGTATTTCTGGTAGAATTTTAGTTTTTTTGTTGGCAACTTCGCCACCGCTTTCGGTTGCGGCATCAGTTTTTGTGGCACTAGCCTCAGGCCAGGGTGTTTGAATTCAAAGTACTCGCGAAAGAGTGTCAAGGCCTGCTGCGCGCAAGATCGGTTTTCATAAGACTGGAATACTGCTAACGCCGACTGACCAACCTTTGGAATCCAGAAACGGTAATATAAAGGGAACACCTCGACGTCGTCAGCTTTGCGTTTTAACAATTCCTTTCCTGTCGCGCCATCTTCTATTGTGCTATCCACGCCAAAGGAACCGTAGTGCATAAGTCCATGAAATGACCGTCCGCTTATCAAACTAGGTTCCAGGTAAAGTGACCGACTGTCGGTCCTATTGGCTTTTCCTTGCCTGAATGCCTGTTCAAACTGCGGCACCACAGAATGAAGTTCTGAACCGACCCCAACTTCGGCTAAAGGTACTAAGCTATGATGCGTTTTGTCGAAGACCTGCAACAAATAGGGTCGTAAACCAATCTTACTCAATTTTTATCCGTCCATTTTCAACGCAGAGATGAATGCCTCCTGTGGTATATCAACTTTACCGAATTGTCTCATCTTCTTTTTCCCGGCCTTCTGCTTGTCCAGCAGCTTGCGTTTCCGCGTGGCGTCGCCGCCGTAGCATTTCGCCGTCACGTCTTTGCGCAGCGCTGACAGCGTCTCGCGCGCGATGACCTTGCCGCCGATGGCCGCCTGGATCGGGATTTTGAACATGTGGCGCGGGATCAGGTCTTTGAGTTTTTCAACCATCGCCCGCCCGCGCATTTCCGCCCGGTCCCGATGCACCATCATCGACAGCGCATCGACCGGTTCGTCATTCACCAGCACGGACATTTTGACGAGGTTATCGGTTTGGTAACCGGTCATCTGATAGTCGAACGACGCATAGCCCTTGGTCACCGATTTCAGCCGGTCGTAAAAATCAAACACAACTTCGTTGAGGGGGAGGTCGTAAACAACCATCGCACGCGACCCTGCATAGGTCAGGTCCAGCTGCACGCCGCGCCGGTCCTGGCACAGTTTCAGCACATCGCCCAGATATTCGTCGGGCACCAGAATCGTCGCCTTGATCCGCGGCTCCTCCAGATGATCCACATGGGTCAGGTCAGGCATATCGGCGGGGTTGTGCAGCTCAATCATCTCTCCATCACGCATATAGACGTGGTAGACCACCGAAGGTGCGGTGGTGATCAATTCGATATTATATTCCCGCTCGATCCGGTCGCGGATGACTTCAAGGTGCAGCAGCCCCAAAAACCCGCAACGGAAACCGAAGCCGAGGGCGGCGGATGTCTCCATCTCGTGGCTGAAAGACGCGTCGTTCAGTGCCAGTTTTTCGATGGCATCGCGCAGGTCTTCGAATTCGGAACTATCCACGGGGAAGAGCCCGCAAAAGACCACCGGCTGTGCCGGTTTGAACCCGTCAAGTGCTGTTTCGGTCCCTTTGCGTTCTGACGTGATCGTGTCCCCCACCCGCGTGTCGCGCACCTGTTTGATGGAGGCTGTGATGAACCCGATCTCGCCCGGTCCCAGTTCGGCCACATCCTGCATCTGCGGCCGGAACACCCCGATCTTGTCGATCCCGTGCACGGTGTTGTTGGACATGAATTTGACGCGGTCGCCCTTTTTCATGACCCCGTCGATGATGCGGACAAGGACGATGACGCCGAGGTAGCTGTCATACCAGCTGTCCACCAGCATCGCTTTGAGCGGGGCATCGCGGTTGCCCTCTGGTGCGGGCAGCAGGTTGACGATGGCTTCCAGCGTTTCATGGATGCCGATGCCGGTTTTCGCGCTGACCTGAATAGCGCCGGATGCGTCGATCCCGATCACATCCTCGATCTGTTCGGCCACCCGGTCGCATTCGCTGGCGGGCAGGTCGATCTTGTTCAGGACGGGCACGATTTCATGATCCGCATCAATGGCCTGATAGACATTGGCCAGCGTCTGCGCCTCCACACCCTGGGTGCTGTCGACGACCAGCAAGGACCCTTCGACGGCGCGCATGGACCGCGATACCTCATAGGCGAAATCGACATGGCCGGGCGTGTCGATCAGGTTGAGCACATATTGCTCCCCATCATCGGCCTTGTAATCGATGCGCACGGTGTTGGCCTTGATGGTGATCCCGCGTTCGCGTTCGATGTCCATACTGTCAAGCAACTGCGCCTTCATATCCCGGTCAGCCACGGTATTGGTGGACTGGATCAGGCGGTCAGCGAGCGTCGATTTCCCATGGTCGATATGTGCGACGATGGAGAAATTGCGGATATGCGAAAGGTCTGTCATGCGGTTCAGGCGGCCTATGCGAGGTTGGTGCCTGTCAATGGCGCGAGAACCGGGGTTTTGCAAGGGGATTGGTGGTGTAAGGTCGCGGGGCTGAGGCGTTAGGACGCGGGTTGATTGTAAGGTAGGGATCGTGGAGATTTCGGATTTCGAACAAGTTAAAGCCTGGCTCGAAGATCAGGAGCCAGAAACGGCGATCTGCTTTGCCGCATGGAATGCACTGCGCCGCCTACCTTATCTTGGGGACGCGTCACATTTAGTCTTAAACAACCACGCGCTAAATGTACTTCGGGCGTTGCTGGTTACGACGGTTTATGCGCGTTTTTCCGATACAAATCTATCCAATGAAAGCGTGGCGGCAACGCGTGCCGCCTACGCGTCCCAGGATGCCTTGGTTTTTGTGGGAGAGGCTCAAGAAGGCAGTAAAGCGCATGATGCGGTTCGATCAGCAGAGGAGGCTTCAAGAGCTGTGACAGCGTTCTTGTGTGGGCCTGAGGGCTTGCCTGAGTGGGGTAGCCACGGGTCAGTTCAAACTCTAGCACGGTTCTCGCTTGTCGGATTTCCTGATCCAACTACGGAAATGCTGTCTTTCAAGGAAGTAATATACAAAAATGGCGCGCTGAACCTGACTGCTATTTTTGATCAGATGCTTTGGCCTCAACCAGAATTGCCTTTGGATTTGCATAGGTGCTTACAAAAACTCAATGCATTTCTTTCAATGGACTTGGCCGTGTGGGGATTCTGGAAGCGTTGGTATGAAGGGTTCTTAGGTGGCAACCCTGTCAACTGGGAAGTGCAACTGGCTATTGCAATGTTGCCAAATAAGGACTGGGACAAAGGACCAGAGTGGATTGCTGAGAAGATCAGGCGCATCGAAAGAAATGCCAGAACTTCCGTTGCCCCACCACTCATTTTGGATCAAGAACAACGTGTCTTTGTCATTGCAGATGAAGATACGCTGCCATCAGAGGTCATGGTTTTTGCGCGGGAGCGTATTGCGATGGCTTTACAAAATGCGCTGTCCGCGTCCTCCGGAAATGGCCTGCATGATGGATCATACGAAACAATAGCGATCAGATTGGCTCTGGAGCGGCATCCAGGCAATGCCAGTCTTTTGGCGACGGCCTTCTACGACGCAAGCCTGTCTTTCGCATCCAATATAGGTGCGTCATACCCGGAGGACACTTCGCTCATTAACTTAAAGAATGCGCTTTATGCGACTGCGGAGGAGATTTGTGAATTGAGCCCAGATGCCCGGAAGCGTTGCGCGCGGCTGGCATCCTTGGCCGTTTCTGAATCGGCTGTGATTCCGGACCAGCCGGATGTGTTGGAGCTAGCCAACATAGTCACTGAGGAAACTGACGAAGAGGCGCGGGAAGTGATCCAAACAGACGCTCGCGAAATCGCAGCTGGTGGCGTTATTCCCAAATGGCTTCGCGCACGGTTCACGAACTACGTCACGACAATTGCTATTTGGATAGATCGAACCAAGAAGGGCCATGAAAGGCTCTCTTGGTTGGTCAAAGCAGTCGATCAGCTGCTCGATTGGTTTAAATCAGAAGACAGCTAATAATTGGCGACGATAGCGCCCAAAGAGATATTGCGGCTACGTCAGATTGCTAGAAGGAAGCCCCCAGTTGGGACGGTCGAGCGCGACTTATTCGGCAGGTCGGTCAGAGGTCCCGGATCATGTCCCGGACGGGTTTTCGTGGGGTTCGCCACCCCTTAGGAGGTGACTTCGCGCGCTGCCCCGTAGTTGCAGCCGCCGTGTCCGGGCAGGCCTTTGAGCGGGGATGCTGTTTCAGTCGCTTCGACACAGGTTTGCGCTGTGGCATCCCATGTCGTTCCAACCGCACAGGTTTGGCTTTGCGCGACAGGCTCTGTCGGGGCGGGCAATGTGGTTTCTTGGGCGAATGCGCCCATGGGCAGCATCGTCAGGGCAAATACGGTGAGACGCATGATATTCCTCCTGCTGGTTACGCTTGGTTAAATCATAGCCCGCCTCGCCCAAAAATCAAAATACCCCGATGTCGCAGCCCTTGACCCAAATCAAGGCAATGTCGGTGAGCGGTTGATAATCTGCGCTCCAACAAGAGGGAGAGTGCCATGCAAGACAGCGCCACAGCCGCGAAACCGAAAGCCACCCCACGCCGCCGCAAACCGGCTGGCCTGCCGAAACTGGCCCGCCGCCCCTACGAGGCGGAAAAGGCGCAGTTGCAGGCCGAGTTGCTGAAAGTCCAGCTTTGGGCGCAGGAGACCGGACAGCGGTTTGTGTTACTGTTCGAAGGCCGCGATGCGGCTGGTAAGGGCGGCACGATCAAGCGGTTTACCGAACACCTGAACCCCCGTGCGGCCCGGGTTGTTGCGCTGAACAAGCCAACAGATGAAGAACGCGGCCAATGGTATTTTCAGCGCTATATCGACCATCTGCCCAGTTCGGGTGAAATGGTCCTATATGACCGTAGTTGGTATAATCGGGCCGGTGTTGAACGTGTCATGGGCTTTTGTGAGCCTGCCGAATATCTGGAATTCATGCGCCAGACGCCTGAATTGGAACGCATGCTGACCCGGTCGGGTATTCGCATGTATAAATACTGGTTCTCGGTCACGCAGGACGAACAGAAGCGCCGCTTTGACAGCCGTGCCACCGATCCGCTGAAACAGTGGAAATTGTCGCCGATTGACAAAGCCAGCCTGGACAAATGGGACGACTATACCGAGGCCAAGGAGGCGATGTTTTTCTATACCGATACTGCCGACGCCCCCTGGACCGTGGTGAAATCAAATGACAAGAAACGCGCCCGCCTGAATTGCATGCGTCATTTCCTGTCGACCCTGGATTATCCCGGCAAGGATCCTGAGATCGCTATAGCCCCGGAGCCAGAGATTGTGAGCAATGCCCAAAAGGTGATCCACCGCGCCGACCATATCCTAGGAACCGCGCTGCATCCTGACACACGTCGCGTCAAATCCCAGGGCTGAACAACCCTGGGACTCAAGCGATTGTTTATGGGGTTCCGCGTCAGGCCGGTGTGAGGTTTTTCCCTGGCGCGTCCGGCGTGTTTGCCTTGCGGTCGCTGGCCCGTCGCCCGTGATTTGCTATCTCCCCATCACGGGGGTCGGTTCCGTTTGGAATCCCAAAAATCGGCAGGCCCTGATCGTCGCGCGCCACGCCTGACATGCCAATGGCCCGCCAGTAATGGATTCGGTTAACTTTTGCCGTGCGCATGCGATCTCTCCGGTGATGATGCGGCACTATAACACAAACCATCCCCGCCGTCGTTGCCTTAGATCAAGTATTTAATAATTACTGGCGGTTCCCGTTCTGATTGCGGTCGCCAGCGCCGCCTCTGGCCAGCTGCCCCGGCCCCCGCGCATCCGAATTTCAGTCAATTGCGCCAGTGCCAACCCCTTTTGTCCGGATGCCAGATGCCCCTGCCCCATATAGGACCGCGCCAACAGGTTACCCGGATCAACCGCCAATGCCGTTTGATAGTATTCCATCCCCAAATCGCCCCGCCCCGCCTTGCGATGGGCGAACCCGTAATATGTTAGCGCCAGCGACGCATCTAGGTTATCCAGCGTGTCCAGCACATCAAGCGCCGCGCTGTACTGCCCCGCATAGGCCAATTCCCGGATATCATTCAGCCGCGCGTTGTCGTCATTGCTGCTATCCTCGGGTGCCATGCAGCTTTGCGTCGCCAGATCCCAGACCAGCCCTTCGGCACAAACAGTTGTGGTTTCGGAGGGTTTCGGCGGCGTTGGTTCAAAGTCACCGGCCGCGTGAGCGGCAACAGGCAACAAGGCAAGCGTGAGGACGGGCAGGCGCATGGCGGTCTCCTTAATCGGTGTCACGCCCTGACATAGCGCGTTTGGCCTGTCCGCAAAGGGCGCGTCACTTACCAGACCAGCCCCACCAAGACGCAAACCCAACCGACCCCGACCCCGATCGCCGTCACCGCCACGGCTGCCGATCCGGCGTCCTTTGCCTGTTTCGCGGCTGGCCGGTGCTCGGTGCTGATGTCGTCGACGACCCGTTCAATGGCTGTGTTCATGCATTCTGCGGCCATCACCATGATTCCTCCCATCAAAAGAAATCCCCGCTCTGCCCCCGACAGCGGCAAGACGAAGGCCAGGATACAAAACGCGAGATTGGCCACGATCCATTGCATCAACGACCCTTCGGTCCGGGCCACATGGGCGAAGCCCTCCCACGACCAGATCGCCCGCTGCCGTATCCGCATGATTTGCTGCCACATGGGATAATCCCCCTATCGTCACTGAATTTTGACCAAACTGGGCGATCATGATCGCAATGCCAAGTCTGTGATGTGACCCTACGGAACAATTGACCGGTACGGTGTGGCCCATAGGCTTGAACCAGTGAGTGAACGAGGAATTGTGATGTACCCAACTTATGCCCGATCCGAACGCATTGCTGATGGTGCGATGCATGCCATTGGGGTGATCGGGGCTATCAGCGGGGCCACCCTGCTGATTGTCTGGGCCACGGGGATTGCCAGCGCCGGTTCGCTTGCCGCCATCGCGATCTATGGCGCCACGTTGATTGCGACCTTCACGGCATCTGCCATGTATCACATGACCCCTTGGGAAAGCCTGCGCCCGGCGCTGCGCCGGGTCGATCATGCCGCCATCTACCTCAAGATTGCAGGCACATATACACCGCTTGTCGTGATGATTGGTACTGGGTTTGCCTATGTCGTGCTGGGGATTGTCTGGGCCCTGGCCGTGATTGGCATGGTGCTGAAACTGTTTTTCTGGCGCACCCCGGGCCGGTTTGGCCCCGCACTATACCTGATCATGGGCTGGCTCAGCGTCGGGTTGATCTGGTCGCTATGGCCGATCATGCCGGGCTTGGGCATGGCCCTCATCTGTCTGGGTGGGCTGCTTTATACCTCTGGTGTGGTGTTTTATGCCGCCGAAAACACAAAGTACTCCGTTGCCATCTGGCACGGCTTTGTCGTTGTGGCCTCCGCCTGTTTCTTTGCGGCCATCGCATTGGGCGCAGCGAGCATGACCTAATCCAGAAAGGTCCACGTGTCAGCACCGTCAAAATGGCGCACGGGAACCTGTGCCACCACATCCGGGTCAGCCAGCCGTAGATTGACCGCCATATAGACATCATCACCGTCAGGCTTGAGATTTTCCCAATGGGTGGTGCAGCCGCAGGTTCTACATCGGTGAAACGCGAGTGATTTCTCACCATAGGCATAATGATCGGTCGATCCTGTTATCGTGACATCATCAACAGGCGCATAAATCCATAATGCCGACAACCGGCGACAAACGGAACAGTTGCAAGAGGTTGTCTTGCTCGGTTGATGCCGGAATTCATAGCTGACTGCGCCGCAATGGCAGGTGCCTGTGATCGCCATTAAGATACTTCCTTATTCGTTTCCGGCTGATGATAGGGCGCGCCAAACAGGCAAACAACAGCTGGACAGCCGCAGGGTGCATCTCTGCTGACACCGAAGCTGACACAGGGGTAAGGAATGCCTGACCTGACACTGTGCGCTGCGACACATACGGTGAGGGTGTTAGCGATTAAGAGTATGCCAGGGCGTGTGTTTTAGCCCGGCACAAGTTTTTAAGTACGAGTGTATTTTTGATGAGTGTTTATTTTGAAACCCTTCCACCGGGTCTGTTCGACGCGATTGGGGTGGCCGGTTTTGGGCTTTATGTCCTGAACTACACCCTGCTTACCGTAAGACGGGTTCGGTCGGATCACATCGCATATTTTGCGATAAATGGTGCCGCGGCCAGTATGGTATTGGTTGGACTTATGTCCTCGTTCAACCTTGCATCGGCCATGATCCAGATTTTTTGGATCGGCATTTCGGCTATTGCCATTTTCATCCGCCTGCGTCGTCCCACGCAGGCGGATGTCCTTTTTTATGCTAATCAACCGGGCGCCTCTGATCCCATGACAGGGATCCAGATCTCGACCGTTCCGCGTCCGGTTTCCACATCAAACCGCTGGTCATAGCGTTCAAAATCCGGGGCGGGCCGAAGCGACAGCCCGCTTTCCGGTAAAGCCTTGTTCCAAATCGCATGAACGGTCTTTGGCATATCCGCGACATGACCGACATGCTGAAACACGGCATATTGGCCTGCGGGAATTTGAATCTCATCCATGCCTTTGGGCACTGATTGGTCCCGATCCGCCTGCATCCCGGCAACGTAGCGAAACCGCCCCGCGCCATCAGCGTCACAACATACACCAAATGCCGGGCCGGGTGCTGCTGCCACTTCATCCTCGCGGGCATTGAATTGCTGCCAAAGACCGGGAATGGCCGACGCATTCTCGAACGTGCATTGGGCGCTGACCCCGATAACACGCATTGCATCCATGTTGGTCAGTTTCGGCGGCGATACGTCAACAAACGCTGTATTGTCCATCTTCAAAGGCTCCATCATTTGCAGGTTTTCGGTGGACCGCGCCTTGCGCACATCCCGAGGGTTCACCCCAAAATAGCTGACAAAGGCACGGGTAAACGCCGCATGAGAGCCGTATTGCAGATCAAACGCGATCTGTAGCACCTCGCGGTCCCCTTGCGCCAGCAGCCGCGCTGCATGTGACAGGCGTCGCGCGCGCAGATATGTCATCGGGGCATGGCCCGTCGCCATGCGAAACACCCGCGCCATATGAAATGGACTGACGGCACAACGATCTGCCAGATCATCCAGCGATGTGGGTCGTTGCAACTGCATTTCGACCTGCCAAATGATCTTGGCAATCAGTGACATTCGCGCTCTCTGTTTTGCGTTTACAGGGGCGACCATGCCAGATCAGTCAAACCAGCGCTTGACCGGGATTGCTGTTTTCACAGGCTGGCCGCCACCCGTTGTACTGTCCGCAACCGATCCGCATTGGCCGGATGTGTACCCAGAAACTTATTGCCCGGATCGGGGATTCGGAAAAAGAACTCCGCCCCTTTCAACGGGCTGAACCCTGCGGCTGCGGTGATGCGCGTGCCCAGCGCATCGGCCTCAAGCTCGAACTCCTTGGAATAGCTGCGCGCGCCGACACTGGCCCCGATCTGCTGCGCCGTCTCGACCGAGTTGGGCGCACCCAGGGCCCCTGCAAGCTGCCCAAACACCAAAGCCCCAACTGTTGCATTGCGTTGCTGCCGGGCGATATGGCCGCGAATATGGTGTGCGGCCTCATGCGACATGACAAATGCCAGCTCATCGCGATTACGTGCTTCGGCAATCAGTGGCACGGTAAAGGCGATGATCGGACGCCCGTTGCGATCCAGTGTCTGATAGGCATTGGCGGGCTGGCCGGGCCGATCATCGATGACAATACGAAAATCGCAGTTCAGGTCACGTGTCCGCTGCCGACAAACCCGTTCCGCCACAGGTTCCACCCGGTCAACAACAGCCGAAAAGTTCCGCAATGCGGCCCGTGTCGACAGCTTTGGCCCGACAGGCGTCTGTTGCACAGCAGGTGCTGATCGCGGCGCATCCTCGACCACGGGTTCGCAGGCCGCCAGCGCCGCAATCAGGGCAATCGGTAAAAAACGCATTCTTGTCTCCCAAGTCCTGGTTCAGGGCAGAATATCACGTCGCCCCCCGACGACCAGTCCCCAAAATGCGATGTCACTTGCATCGGCCTGCCCTGTTGCTAGGTTCGCCCATATGTTTACCATCGAACATGAATATGACGCGACGGTTGTCACCCTTGTGGATGAAGGCAAAGCCCCTTTGCTGGACGACGTAATCATCAACGCATTTGACGATTGTATCACCGTGTCGCAGGTCGATCCGCGTACCGATATGATGGTGCAGATCACCCTGTCGATGAGCCAGCTGCGCGATCTGCAGGCCGCCCTAGATCTGCCCGAAGGCATTTATCAGCTGAAGAAAGGCTAGCCCATGACCACCGGGTTCTTCTGGGATGAACGCTGTTTTTGGCATGGCGGCGGGAATTACGCCGGGATGTTGCCAGTTGGCGGGCTGGTGCAGCCTTTGGATGGTGGCCTGCCCGAAAGCCCCGAGACCAAGCGCCGGTTGAAAAACCTGATCGAGGTGACCGGCCTTGCCCGCGAGCTGGATCTGCGCGGCGCCGATATGGCGACCCGTGATGATCTGCTGCGCGTCCACCCGGCGCATTATCTGGATGAATTCAAATCCCTGTCGGATGCAGGCGGGGGTGAGCTTGGGCGTCGCACCCCCTTTGGTCCCGGCGGGTATGAGATCGCGACCCTGTCCGCCGGGCTGGCCAAGGCCAGTTTGGCTGCGGTATTAAAGGGCGAGGTGACAAACGCCTATGCCCTGTCCCGCCCGCCCGGCCATCATTGCCTGCCGGACTATCCCAACGGGTTCTGCCTGCTGAACAATATCAGCATCGCGATTGAGGCTGCGCGGGATGCTGGCCTGGCCCCGCGTTTCGCCGTGCTGGATTGGGATGTGCATCACGGCAATGGGACAGAGGCGGTGTTTTATGACCGCGACGATGTGCTGACCGTGTCGCTCCATCAGGACCGCAACTATCCGATGGATACGGGCGGTTTTGCGGATCGCGGGCGCGGGGCTGGCACCGGTTACAACCTGAACATCCCCCTGCCCCCCGGCACCGGACATCAGGGTTATCTGGCCGCGATGGATCGTCTTGCCCTGCCCGCCATTCGCGCCTTTGCCCCTGACGTGCTGATCATCGCCTGCGGTTATGATGCAGGTGCCAATGACCCCCTGGGCCGGATGTTGGCCACGGCGGATACGTTTGGACAAATGACAAAACAGGTGATGGATTTGGCAGGCGACATCTGTGACGGCAGATTATTGATGGTGCATGAGGGCGGCTATTCCGAAACCTACGTGCCCTTCTGCGCCCATAGAGTGCTGGAAGTCATGTCCGGCAGCCAGATCAGCGCCCCGGACCCGTTTGGCGACGTCTTTCCACTGCGACAACCAGATGCGGGTTTTGACGCCTATCTGGATGGGGTGATCGGCGCGATGGAAAAGACCCTAAACCAATAAAAAGCCCGCCCGGCCTATCGGCTGGGCGGGCTATATCCTTGCGTTTGATCAGGCTGCGCGGCTGACCAGAACTGAATCGATCTCGGCAGCGGCGGCGTTTTCGTCATTGCCAGCAACGGCGGCAATCTCACGGGTCAGACGTTCCAATGCGGCTTCATAAAGCTGACGCTCTGAATAGCTTTGTTCGCGTTGGTCGTCCTGACGGTGCAGGTCACGAACCACTTCGGCGATGGCAATCAAATCACCAGAGTTGATCTTTTGCTCATATTCCTGCGCACGGCGGGACCACATGGCTTTCTTCACCTTGGCCTTGCCGCGCAGGGTTTTCATCGCATGGGACACCACATCAGGGGTCGCGAGGGCACGCATGCCCACTTCGGTCGCCTTATGGGTCGGGACACGCAGTGTCATCTTGTCCTTTTCAAAAGCGATGACAAACATTTCCAATTCGAAACCGGCAACTTCCTGGGTTTCGACAGACACAATCTTACCCACGCCATGGGCGGGATAGACGACAAACTGCTCGGGGCTGAATTCGTTTTTTTTCTTACTCATGATCGTCCTTTCCTGACAATCCCGTACCTGCAAGCGACAAAAAACCGGCGGCGACATGACATCACCGTCGGGCATATCTTTGCATTGTACAGATCAACTTGTTCGCAACATTGGCATCAGTATACCACAAAAAAGCGCTTTCCGAAAGCGGGGCGTTGCGTCAATAAAACAAGGCTTTTGGGCGCCGTCCAAGGCGTCGAATCAACCGCCCTCACCCGCGGCTTCGGAAAACAGTTCCATCTTGCCTTCCTTGCCGTCCATTTCGTCGGCAGTGGGCAGCGGATCCTTCTTAGTTATGATCACCGGCCACATCTCGGAATACTTGCGGTTGAACTCGACCCATTTTTCCATGTCCGGCTCCGTATCCGGGCGGATCGCATCGGCGGGGCATTCGGGTTCGCACACCCCACAATCGATACATTCGTCAGGATGGATCACCAGCATATTCTCACCCTCGTAAAAGCAATCTACGGGGCATACCTCGACGCAGTCGGTGTATTTGCAGGCGATACAGTTGTCATTGACGATGTAGGTCATGTGGTCATCCGGTTAACTAACGGGCGTTAGCTATGACAGACCGCGAGTGCATTCAAGAACGAAAGGGTCACAGTGACGTAAGTGCCGCAGCTAAAGCGCACGCACCGATGCCCGGCGCACGATGCTGGCTTTCAGGTTCTGCGACACGCCTTTGCGCTTCTCTTCAATCATCCCCACCAGTTCCTGTGCCGCCATCTGTCCCATGGCCCGATGCGGCACATGCATGGTGGTCAGTTCGGGGCGCACAACCTGGGCCAGTTCGATGTCATCAAATCCGGTGATCGACACGTCATCGGGCACTTTCATGTTTAACTGTTCTGCCCCGCGGATCGCACCGGCGGCCAGAACATCATTGCCGCACAACACGACGCTGGGCTTTGTTTCGCGCGCGATCAGTTCCACAAACGCCGCCTGCCCGTCGGCAATGTTGTAAGGCACTTCAATCGGGTCAAGCGATGCAGGATCAAGACCTTGTGCCGCCATGGCGTCCCGGACACCCGCGATACGCAACCGGGCGCGGTCATTCTGTTCGCTTACACCAGAAATCATGGCAAGACGCCGATGACCCATCTTGATGACATCCTCGGTCAAGGCCTGCATCGCGGCCCGGTTGTCAAACCCGATACAGGGGGCATGCGCGTTGGTATCATAGGACCACGCCACCAGAACCGGCACATGCTGTCGGTCTAGGTAGTCATATATCGCCTGATCACGATCATGCCCGATCAGCAAAAGCCCATCAGCGCCACGCGCAACAAGATTTCTGATCTGTTCTTCTTCGACCTTTGATTTATAGGCCGAACTGGACACAAGCAGCGTATAACCCCGCCTGTGCAATTCTTCCTGAAAGGCCTGCAAACCGCGCGCAAAGATCGCGTTTTCCATTGTCGGAATGATCGCACCAATGGTAAATGTCCGCTTTGCGGCCATGAAACGGGCAGCAAAATTGGGGGTGTACCCCAAGGTCTCAATCGCGGCCTGTACACGTTCGCGGGTCTTGACCGTCACCAAGTCGGGATCATTGATAACCCGGGACACCGTCGCTGTTGAAACACCCGCCTCGCGGGCAACATCGTCAATCGTGGGTGCGGTTGTCGTATCGGGCATGGCTTCTTTCCGTCTGTCAGTCCCCGCATGGCGCGGCGTCATACACATCGCGCTGGTATAAACGTAAAACCGCAACTGTAAAATGTAAGGGCTTGCAGAAAGAAATGTAAGCGGTTACGTTTGGTCACGGAATCGACGCACCACGGAGGGTCTGGTCCATGTTTCTAGCAGCATCCATCATCGTTTTTGTTGTGTATTTCGCAAACGTTGTGTTGGGCGCGCTAGCAAATAATGCCTTTCTGGGAGACGTGGGCGAAATGTTGGTTCTCTTTGTGGCGACGGTACTTTTCGTCGTTGCGATTCTGCAGAAAGAAGCTGCCCGCAAAAACAAGAATGGCAGCTGAACACCCCAGGGGAGGATACCGAATGGATAATGATAAACGCGCGCTGGCCTCAGCCGAGCGCCGGAATTTTCTGAAATTGACGGCAACTGGCGGTTTTACTGCTGCGATGGTGGCAGGTGCTGGTGGCATGCTGTGGTCATCGGCTGCTGTGGCCCAGACCGCCAATGAAGAACGCGACCGCGAAAATGCTGCCGATCATGTCATGACAATCGCCACGGCCTATGTGCTGGGCGCCTCGCGCAGCTATCCGATCATGCAACTGGACCTCAAGGAAAACATCCAGAACGCCACCAATGGCAAGGTCTATGTCAAACTGGCCCCGGGTGGGCAGCTTGGCGCAGGCGGTGCGCTGGTACAGGCGGTTCAGGGTGGCACCATTCAGGCCGCACAGCATTCGCTGTCAAACTTCGCGCCATTTGCGTCCACGGTTGATTTGATCAATATGCCTTACCTGTGTGGTTCCAACCAGCGTTTCACAAACCTTGTGAATTCCGACTTCTGGAACACCGAAGTCCACCCCAAAGTTGAAGCCGCCGGTTTCAAGGCGCTGTTCTACGTCAACATTGACCCCCGCGTGATTGCGGTGCGCAAGGGCGGCGCAGGTGCCGTTCTGTCGCCATCCGATCTGTCCGGCGTCAAGTTCCGGGTCCCCGGCTCCAAAATGCTGCAACAGTATTACCGCATGGTTGGCGCCAACCCGACACCTGTTGCATGGGGTGAAACACCGTCTGCGATCAAACAGGGTGTGGCAGATGCGCTCGACCCATCTGTGGGCGCGCTTTTTGTCTTTGGTTTCAAGGATATCCTGTCCCACGTGACTTTCACCCAGGCAGTGCCGGATAGCCAAGTTTATTCGTGTAACCTCGAATGGTTCAACTCCATGCCGGCAGACGTGCAGGAAGGGATCATGTGGGGGGCGGAGATGACCGCGCACCAGAACCTGTCCAAAGTGCCATCCGCCCGCGCCTATGCCATGGCCGAGTTGGCCAAGGCCGGGGTCGAATTCCACAGCCTCAGCGACGATCAACTGGGCGAATGGAAAGAAGCAGGCGGCTTCCAACGCTCCGAATGGGACGAGTTCAAGACAGAGCTTGCCGGTTCCATGGACGCTTTCGCTAAGATGGAAGAAGCTGCTGGCACGCAAGGCAAATACTACGTCCACGACGCCTAAACCGACCCGCCGGACGCCATATCAGGCGTCCGGCATCTCCTCACAATGCAGCACGGGATCGCTGGCCAGCCTTTGGCCAAATAGTACCGTGCGGCCGTTTCACGGAGCGACAAGATGGGACTATTGCAAAGGATAGACAGGGACGCCGAACGTTGGCTGCTTCTGGTCTTCTACGTCATGCTGGTAATCACCATGGCGATTGAGGTGCTGCGGCGCGAGATTTTCTCTTACTCCTCCATCTGGGGCGAAGAGATCGTACGCTATTCCTTCATTTACCTGGCCTGGGTCGGGGCGGCTGCCGCAGTCAAGGAACGGGCGCATATCCGTATTGATGTGCTGATGCATTACATCGGGCCACGCGCCAAGGCGGTCCTATACATCTTTGGCGACCTGGTGATGTTCGGCGTTGCGATCATCGCACTCTACTGGTCCATCGAAACTGTGCATGTCTCGGCCAAATTCGGATCGGTCACCGACGGGTTGCGGGTGTCAAAAGTCTGGTTCCTGATGGCTGTGCCACTTGGGTTTGGGCTGATGATGGTCAGGCTGATCCAATCTTTCATTCGTGATTTCAAATCGCTTCGCGACGGTACACCCGTCTACGAAGGCGACAAACTGTTCGACTAGGGGCGGGACCGATATGCTTTGGAATACGCTTAATCAAACGGTCGAACTGGGGTGGGACTTTTACGTTCCGGTGATCCTTTTCGTCCTTCTTATCGCATTGGCCGTGCCTGTCTGGGCCGCCATCGGTACATCCGCTATCCTAATGCTGGTGATGTCGGGTGACCTGCCGCTCAGCCTTGTGGGTGAACGGCTGTTTACTGGCATTGATGCCTTTGCGCTGACGGCTGTACCGCTCTTTATCCTGACGGGTGATGTGTTGGTCCGAACCGGACTGTCCCGAAAATTTCTGGATGTGGCCGAGGCGCTGACATGCTTTGCCAAGGGTGGTTTTGGCTCTGCCACTGTGCTTGTCTGCGGCATGTTCGCCGCGATCTCCGGTTCTGACGCGGCGGGTGCTGCGGCGGTGGGGCGCATGACAATCGACCGGCTGGTCGAAAGCGGTTATCCCCGGCCCTATGCCTGCGCGTTGGTGGCCGCAGGGGCCTGTACCGGCATCCTGATCCCGCCTTCCATCGCTTACATCATCATTGGCCTTGTGCTGGGCATATCCGCCTCGACGCTGTTCTTGGCAGCCCTGATCCCCGGTCTGGCGATCCTGTTTTCAATCCTGATCACCAATCTGATCGTCAACCGCATCTACAATTACGAAGGCGGTGGGATGATGACGGCGGGCGAATGGTTCGGCAATCTGGGCCGGTCGCTGAAATCCGGTTGGTATGCGTTTATCGTGCCCGGCATCATCTTTTACGGCATCTTCTCGGGGCGGTTGACCCCGACAGAGGCAGGGGCGACAGCCGTGATCGTCACCATCATGATGGGGTTCATCCTGCGCACGCTGTCACTGGCAGACTTTCCGGCCATGCTGGTCAGTTCCGCCAAGGTGAACGGGGTGATTCTGCCCATCATCGCCTTTTCGGTCCCACTGGCCGAAGCACTGGCAATCATGGGCGTACCCCAAGGCTTCGTGACCTCGATCACCGGGCTGACGGATGAACCATGGATCCTGATCCTGCTGATGATCGGCATCCTGATCGCAGCTGGCTGCGTGATGGAAACCACGCCCAATATCGTGATCCTTGCGCCCATCCTGAAACCACTGGCCGACAATATCGGCATGAACGAAATCCAGTTCTGCATCATGATGATCACCGCCCTTGGGGTTGGTTTCATCACGCCACCATTGGGGCTGAACCTGTTCGTCGTGTCGGGGATCACCGGCGAAAGCATACTGAAAATCGCGGCCCGCGCCGTGCCCTTTGTTCTGTGCATGTTTGTTGTCGTGCTGCTGATTGCCTATGTGCCAGCAATCTCAACAACGCTGCTGCCAGATATCTACAAGTAGGAAGTTCAAAAATGACGCGTGAATACCTGAAAAAAGCGACGCTGACAGCAAAGTCGGACGCCTCCAAAACCCATGATATCGTGCAGGGCATCCTGTCTGATATCGAAGAGGGCGGCGACGCCAAGGCGATGGAATACGCCGCCAAGTTCGACCAATATGATGGCAATGTCATCATGACAGAGGACGAGATCAAGGCGGCTTGCGATCTGGTGCCCAAAAAGCTCAAGGCTGATATCCGTTTCGCCCATGACAATGTGCGGCGCTTTGCCGAAACCCAAAAATCCACCCTGACAGATGTCGAGATGGAGATTGAGCCCGGTTTCATCGCAGGTCAAAAGGCGATCCCGGTGGATGCCGCTGGCTGTTATGTGCCCGGCGGGCGCTATAGCCACATCGCCTCTGCCATCATGACAGTGACAACGGCCAAGGTTGCCGGTTGCCGCCACATCACCGCCTGTTCGCCCCCCCGTCCCGAAACCGGCGTGGCCCCGGCCATTGTTTATGCCGCCTATATCTGCGGCGCGGACAAGATTATGGCGATGGGCGGTGTGCAGGGTGTTGCGGCCATGACATTTGGCCTGTTTGGTCTGCCCAAGGCCAACATCCTCGTCGGACCCGGCAACCAGTTTGTGGCAGAGGCGAAGCGCATCCTGTTTGGCCGTGTCGGCATCGACATGATCGCAGGGCCAACCGACAGCCTGATCCTTGCCGATAAGGATGCTGATGCACATGTCGTGGCAACCGACCTCGTCAGTCAGGCCGAACATGGGTATAATTCGCCCGTCTGGCTGGTCACCGATGATCGCGCACTGGCCGAAAAGGTGATGGATATGGTCCCCGACCTGATCGCCGATCTGCCGGAACTGAACCGCGATAACGCCGCAGCCGCATGGCGCGATTATGCAGAGGTTATCATCTGCGCCGACCGCGAAGATATGGCCGCCTGTTCCGACGAATACGCGCCCGAACACCTGACAGTGCAGGCCGCTGACCTTGATTGGTGGCTGAACCGTTTGACCTGCTATGGCTCGCTTTTCCTGGGCGAAGAAACCACCGTGTCTTATGGCGACAAGGCAACCGGCACCAACCATGTGCTGCCGACGTCGGGCGCGGCCAGCTATACCGGCGGGTTGTCGGTGCATAAATACATGAAGATCGTCACCTGGCAGCGCACCACGCGCGACGCATCGAAGCGCGTGGCCGAAGCCACCGCGCGGATTTCGCGGCTGGAAGGCATGGAAGGGCACGCGCGCGCTGCCGATGTACGGCTGGCCAAATACTTCCCCGGTGAAAACTTCGATCTGTCCGCAGAAGGCTGATGGCTGATCCACGCACCCTTTTTGACCTGACGGGCAAGGTCGCTTGCGTCACTGGCGCAAGCTCTGGCCTTGGACGACGTGCCGCCGTGGCTTTGGCTGCGGCGGGCGCGCAGGTCGTGGGGGTCGCGCGACGCGCAGAGGCGCTGCAACAGATGCGTGATGAAATCGGCGACAACGCCGCCGCCGTGGCTGCCGATATCACGGACCGGCCCGGCATCACCCAATTGGCAACGGACATCGCCGCACCCTTTGGCGCACCCGATATCATCATCCATGCGGCAGGGTTGAACACCCGCGAGGTTGCGGATGATGTCACCGATGAAGGATGGGATCAGACGCTGGCGATCAACCTTTCTGCGCCATTTTTCCTGTCACAAGCACTGGTGCCCGCGATGAAGGCCAAAGGCTGGGGGCGGATCGTGAATTTCGCCAGCCTGCAAACGACTCGCGCCTTCCCCGGTGGCATCGCCTATGGGGCCACCAAAGGCGGCATCGCGCAGCTGACCCGCGCCATGGCCGAAGCATGGTCACCGCATGGGATCACCGCCAACGCCATTGGGCCGGGGTTTTTCCCGACCGAACTGACAGCGGCGGTGTTTGACGACCCGGCCCGCGCCCAGCGCAATGCCGATCAGACATGTCTGGGGCGCAACGGCACGTTGCAGGATATCGACGGGCCGGTTCTGTTCTTATGCTCGGACGCATCGTCATATGTGACCGGGCAGGTTTTGATGGTTGATGGGGGATTTACCGCAAAATGAAGGCGCTTGTTTACGATGGGGTCGAAACCCTTGGCTATCGGGACGCCCCCGACCCTGCCCCCGCAACGGGCGAACACCTGATCCGGGTTGAGGCTGTGGGAATTTGCGGTTCTGACATGCATGCCTATCTGGGGCATGACGCGCGCCGCCCTGCCCCACTGATCCTGGGGCATGAGGCGGCAGGGACCGTCCAAGGCGGCCCAATGGATGGCAAACGTGTCACCGTGAACCCGCTGGTGACGTGCGGGACTTGCGCGGCCTGCAAGGCGGGGCGCGAAAACCTCTGCCCCGACCGCCAGATCATTTCTATGCCGCCACGCGAAGGGGCGTTTGCGCAGTTCATTTCCATGCCTGCAACAAACCTTGTCGAAGTGCCCGAAGATGTGCCGTTCGACAAAGCCGCGCTGGCCGAACCCATCGCCGTTAGCTGGCACGCCGCCAAGCTGGCACTGGACGCCTTGCATCCATCCATGGATCGGCGCGCGCTGGTTCTTGGCGGCGGGGCCATCGGGCTTGCGGCCAGCCTCGCGCTGCATGCAATGGGGGTCACCGATATCACCGTGGCCGAACCAAATGAGACACGGCGCAGCTTTCTGATCGATCATTGCGGCCAGAACGCAGTGGCAAAACCCGAAGGCAGCTTTCCCATCGTCATTGACGCGGTCGGCTATGCCGCAACCCGCGAAACCGCCTCTGCCCTTGCGGCCTCCGGGGGTGTGATCGCGCATGTCGGGCTGGGCGAGGATCTGGGCGGGCTGGATATTCGCCGGATGACCTTGCAGGAAATCACCTTCATCGGGACCTATACCTACACCGCGCAGGATTTCCGTGATACCGCCGCTGCAATCTTTGACGGGCGGTTGGGCGCATTGGACTGGTGCGAACAGCGCAGCCTGGCCGATGGGTTCGGGGCGTTTCAGGACCTGCGGGCGGGCAAAGTCGCCGCGCCCAAGATTGTGTTGAACCCGTGGGGCTAAGCCCCTGAACAGGAGATCGAAGATGTACGCGAAAATACTTGTCCCCATGGCACTTGATCACGGCATATCCGCGCAGACGCTTGAGATCGCAAAGGCCCTCTCGGGCGGCAGCGGTAAGGTGATCGCCCTGCATGTCCACGAAGCGCCACAAGGCTCTGTTCTGGCCTATCTGGACGCAGATGTGATCGAAGAAGGTTTTGAAAAGGCGCGCAAATTGATGCACGACAAACTGGCCGGGATCGACGGGATCGATGCGGTCCTGATCAAGGGACACACCTATCGGACGATCATCGACTTCGCCGCTGAACAGGGCGTGGACTGTATCGTGATCGGCTCTCACAAACCGGGGCTCAGCGACTATTTGCTGGGGTCCACGGCCGCACGGGTTGTGCGGCACGCACCCTGCGCGGTGCATGTTCACCGTTCTTCCTAATCCGCAAAACGCGCATTGGCGCATGAAAGAAAGGCAAACCCTGATGAACATCGACAAAAAGATCGCTGATGATCTTGTCGCCAACGATGTCTCATTCGTGACCACCGTGCCCTGCAAACAGCTGGCCGGTGTCATCGAAGAGATTGACCAACGCGACGATATTTTCCACATCCCATCCAACAAAGAAGACGAAGGTATGGGGCTTTGCGCCGGGGCCTTCATGGGCGGCAAGCGGCCTGCGATCATCATGCAGAACACCGCCATCGGGGTGACAATCAACACGCTGGCCACATTGACCCAATTCTACCGGATGCCACTGCCGATGATCATCTCCTACCGGGGTGAATTGCGCGAACCGGTCGCCTGTCAGGTTGAAATGGCCGTTCATACAAAGGCCCTGCTGGCCCAGTTGAACATCCCCACCTACCATTTCCACTGGCAAAAAGATGTCGAGGAATTCGACAACATCCTGAAATACACTTTCATGTGCAACAAACCCGTGGCGATCCTGACCGACGCCAACTTCTGGGGAGGCTATGGCGACCAATGATCCGTTCTGAAATCCTGAAAGAAATCGCCCCAATCCTGAACCCGCATCTGGTGGTGTGTAACATCGGTCTGCCCAGCCAAGAGCTGCACATGATCGACGATAATGAGCGTAACTTCTACATGCTCGGCACCATGGGGCTGTCATCCTCCATCGGGTTCGGCCTGGCGCTGGCGCAAGACAAACCTGTCATCTCGATCGATGGGGACGGGTCGGTTCTGACCAATTTGGGCACCCTGCCCACCATCGCCAATAACGCGACAGGCAACTATACGCTGCTGATCATCGATAACGGGTCCTACGGGTCCACCGGGGACCAGCCGACCTATGCCGGGCAAAAGACATCGCTGGCTGCCGTGGCCACGGCCTGCGGCTGTGAAAACGTGATCGAAGTACAGGACAAGGACCTCGGCCCTGTCCTGCAATCGGCCATCGACAGTGATGAGATGACGATCATCGTGTGCAAATGTGACAGCGGCAATATCAAACTGCCCGTCATCACATTGGACCCGGTCGTGATCCGGCACCGGTTCATGGAAGCCGTCAAAGCCTGATGGGCGCGAATGCCATCCATAGCGCGGATGACGCACGCCGATTGGCGAAACGGCGTCTGCCATGGATGATATTTGACTATATTGATGGCTCTGCCGGGGCCGAAACAGGGGCGGCGCGCAATCGGGCCGCCCTTGATGCCGCCACGCTGCGGCCACGCATCCTGCGCGACACCAGCCAGCGGTCGTTGGCCCTGCCACTGTTTGGGAAAACGGCGGGGCGCCCGTTTGGGATTGCGCCAATGGGGATGTGCAACCTATCCGCGCCGGGGGCTGATCTGATGCTGGCCCGGCTCGCCGCACGCCATAAAATCCCGCACGGCGTGTCCACAGTCGCCTCCACCCCGATGGAAAAGATCATCGAAGTGGCCGAAGGCAATGCATGGTTCCAGCTTTACTTCAGCGGTGATGGCAGCGGCACATTCAAACTGGTCGAACGGGCCAAGGCGGCGGGCTATGAAACGCTGGTCCTGACCGTGGACGTGCCAGAGGTCGGGCGGCGCCCACGCGAATTGCGCCACGGGTTCAAGATGCCCTTCAAAATCGGGCCAAGGCAGTTCATCGATTTCGCGCTACATCCACGCTGGTCACTGACCTCACTGGCAGCGGGCAAGCCGCAAATGGCCAATTTCGACATGGATGGCTATGATTTTGACCGCACCGAAAGCCGGGCACGCGCCACATGGGACACGCTGAAACAACTGCGCGACATGTGGGATGGCAACCTTGTCGTCAAGGGCGTGCTGGATGCCGAAGACGCCCGCCAACTGAAATCCGAAGGGGTGGACGCGATCCAGGTCTCGAGCCACGGGGCACGACAATTGGAAAGCGCGCCAGCACCATTCGCCATGATCCCCACGATCCGCGATGCGGTCGGGTCGGATTTTCCGCTATTCTTCGACAGCGGCTTGCGATCTGGCGAAGACGCGCTGAAAGCATTGCAGGCGGGTGCCGATTTCACGTTCTTCGGACGCATCCTGCAATTCGCCATTGCGGCGGCCGGGGCAGACGGGCTGACCCGGCTGTTCGACATACTCAGCGATGAAATGAGCATCGCAATGGCGCAGATCGGCATAACAAAGCTCGACAAAACGCCTTAGGATCAGCGCAACGTCAAACTTGTGCCCGAATGACCTGACATCGTCCTTACCGAAAGAAGCGTCGGCAGTCGGCCCGTAAAGCCGGCAAGCTCTTTAAGGTCAGAAACAGATGCATTCACATTCTATGAAATTACGTATCGCCCTGGCGATCTGCGGCCTGTTCTTGCCATCGGCTGGGCTGCCCGACGACCGCGTTTCATTTACACTGACGGATGGGCGCACCGTGGAACCCCTCGACAGTTTCCGCGAATGCGACCAATGCCCGGAAATGATCGTGATGCCGCCGGGATCGTTCATGATGGGGGCGATAGAGGGCGAGTCCCGCAACCCTCGTGATGTTCACAGGGAAAACGCGACAGGGCGTGTGCGCGGCCCGGATGAAATAAACATCATACCGTTTGAGCATCCGCGCCACCCGGTCGAAATGGACATCCCTTTCGCCGTAGCTCGCAATGAGGTCACGCATCATGAATGGATGACATGCGTCGCGGATGGAGGGTGCAGCCACGTGCCCGATCATTCCGTTGCCGCGCCTAACAGGAATACACCGCTTGGCCCCAACCATCCGGTGATCAACGTTTCTTATCTGGATGCGTTGGAATACGCTGATTGGCTGAATGCCAAACTGGGCAACGACGTATACCGATTGCCAACGGAAGCGGAATGGGAATACGCGGCACGCGCCGGGACTGAAACCCGGTTTGCTCAGGGTGATGACCTGACGGCAGACCAAGCCAATTTTTCGCGTCATGTGACTGAACGTCTGAGAGGTGTTGAGATGCCTTTGCTCGTCAACAGGCGTATCCCGGTGCCGGTCGATGATCTGGACGCGGCAAACGCGTGGGGTCTGCGTCACATGTCCGGAAATGTTTATGAATGGACCCAATCTTGCTGGTCAGCCGAACATCTGGGCCTGTCCACTGCCAGCGCATATCTGGCAATCGGGGATTCGCAGAACCCATGTAACCGCGTTAGCAAAGGCGGATCATTTAATGCTGCAATGGATAATCTTCGCCCAGCTTCGCGACACGGACCGTTCGAAACACGCAGACGCGACAACTTAGGGTTTCGTCTAATGCGAGAATTCAGAGGGGCTGTTGGAGGGTAGAGAGATTTTCCGGGCGATGGGCCGCTAGCTACTGCTGATCCAGCCCCATATCCCGCCGGTCCTTTTTCGTCGGGCGGCCACCCTTTTCGTATTTGGGGTTGGCGCCGCGCGCCTCTGCCGGGCGTTCTCTCGGTGCGGGGGTCAGATCTTCGTACAGGGCTTGCGCCTCGGGTGCGGGGCCGCGTCTTTCGCCGCAGGCCAGAATGCGCACAACCTTGGTTTCGCGCGCCTGTACGAATGTCAGCACATCGCCCGGACCCACGGCGCGGGCGGGTTTGCTGACAGGTTGGCTATCTACCCTGACCTTGCCCGCGCTGACCACCCCGGCGGCCAGGCTACGCGATTTAAAGAACCGCGCCTGCCACAGCCATTTATCCAGCCGGATGGTCGGGCGCGGATCGGTCAATCCTTCTTGAACCCCGCCAATGCGGCAGCAAAGGGATTGTCGGGATCAATCGCCTTGTCCTTTTTCGGCTTGGCCTGAAAGCTTTGCGGTTTGTGATTACCACCACCGGGCTTACCTTTACCCTTCGGCTTGCCTTTCCCGCGCGGTCGGTCGCCTTGTGGACGGGCCTGCCGGGGCGCGCGACCGCCCCATGTGAAGGTGTAAAACACCTCCATCTCGGGGCCGGTATCAACAACCTCAAGCGTGGTATCGGCGGGCACCTCATCGGTTGTCGGTGGCACCTCCACGGGGGTTTCGGCTGGCGCCTCTTGGGGAACATCAACGGGCGCTTCGACCGGTGTGTCACCAGGCACTTCAGCCGGTAGGGTCGATGGCGCAGGATCACCATTCTGACCCGTAGGCGCGGCAACAGCTTCGGTCGCAACCGCCTTCACCTTTTCCCGCTCACCTTTTTCGGCCTTATACCCCAGACCGGTCATCAGATCGGAAAACTGGTCGAGGGTCATACCGGTAATCGACAACATATCGGGATTGGCCTCAAACCCACCACGGCTGTCCTGATCACGCAGCATGTCAGCCAGACGTTCCAGCATATCGATACGGATCGCCCTATCGCCCGCAGCGCGATACCCAGCCATGGCGTAATAGCCCGGTGTTGCATCTTTGGAAGCCGGGACAGTGACCAAGCCGGGGGGCGGGCTTTCGGGGAATTCCTGCAATCCTTTGGTCAGTGACCATAACACCAGACGCAAACGGGTGGGCGCGGGTTTTAGCAGCAAGGGCTGGAATATCGTGAACTGGCCAAAACGAACACCATGTTTGCGCAAGGACCCACGGGCATCCTGATCCAGCGCCTTGACCTCTTCGGCAACCTCGCCACGGGGCAGAATGCCAAACCCTTCCGCCATACGGTAGGCAAAGCCTTTGGCGGCACCGGTCAACGTCTCGTCATTCTTCAGCGCCAGCAGGCCCTCAAAACCAGCAGCAATCTTGCGGTCGATGAAATGCTGCAAACGGCGCTGCACCTTGGCGGCGACATCCGGGCCTGCCTCATCATCGGCAAACGCCTCGACACCCGGCTTGAACGGGTCGGCACCTGCGGTCAGCTTGCCCACCGCCTGATCGCCCCACATCAATCCACCCTGTTCGGTGAAATCAATCTCGGGATCGGGGGCATTATAAAACCGGTCAGCACGCAGATGGAACTGCGGCACCAGTGCCGCGACCGAAGCCTGACGCAATGTCTTGGCCTCATCGGGGCTGCCCGCCTTATCCATCCGGAAACGGAACCCTTCCAACCGTCCGACGAATTCGCCCTCGACGGTCACTTCACCCTTGTCGTTCACCTCAGCCACAAGGCTCTCCTTCTGTTTGAGCCGGCGAAGCAGAATGCTGGTCCGCCGGTCCACAAATCTTTGCGTCAATGCACCATGAAGTGCATCCGATAGTCGGTCTTCTACCGCGCGGGTCTCGTCGCGCCAATGAGATTCGTCAATCAGCCAACCCTTGCGTTGCGCGACATATGTCCAAGTGCGGATATAGGCCAGCCTTTTGGACAGCGTATCAATGTCACCATCGCTGCGGTCAATCCGTTTCACCTGCAAGGCAAACCAATTGGCATCAACATGCCCAAGCTGGTGCAGATCGGTGAAAATCTGGGTCAGCAGACCAGCATGTTCACCCGCTGAAATGCCCCGAAAATCAGGTACACGGCAGACATCCCATAACAGTTTCACCGATGGTCCATCCGTGGCACGGGCCGCCACCTCCGCATCTGCGGCCAGCGTTTTGAGCGCGCGCAGATCATCGCTTTCGCGCACGCGGGTCAGCCAGATATCGTCGGTGCGCGCCTCCAGATTACTGATCAAGCGGCGGACAGATCCAAATTGCAGATCACTGTTGCGCCATTGCAATTTCTTGACAGGCTGAAACCTGTGATCGCAAATCGCCTCTGCCACAGCCTCATCCAGCGGCGGGGCCTCACCCGTTACGCCAAATGTGCCGTTCTCAACATGGCGACCGGCACGGCCCGCTATCTGGGCCAGCTCATCCGGCTGCAAATGGCGCATCCTGCGGCCGTCAAACTTGGTCAGGGATGAAAACGCGACGTGGCTGATATCAAGGTTCAGCCCCATACCAATGGCGTCGGTTGCGACCAGATAATCGACATCGCCGTTCTGATACATCTCGACCTGGGCGTTACGGGTCCGGGGGGATAGCGCGCCCATAACAACCGCTGCCCCGCCTTTTGTGCGGCGCAGCAGTTCTGCAATCGCATAGACATTTTCAACCGAAAATCCGACAATGGCGGATTTCGCAGGCATGCGGCTTATCTTTTTCGAACCTGAATAGGTCAATTGGGACATCCGGTCGCGACGCATGAATTGCACCTCGGGGACCATGGCGGCAATCGCGCTGCGCATCGTATCAGCACCCAGAAACAGGGTTTCATGCAGGCCACGGGCATGCAGTAACCGGTCGGTAAACACATGGCCCCGCTCAGGGTCAGCGCATAGCTGGATCTCGTCCACCGCCAGAAAGTCGCACCCCATGCCTTCTGGCATCGCCTCGACGGTGCAAACCCAATAGGCGGCGCGTGGGGGAACAATCCGTTCCTCGCCCGTGACCAAAGCAACGACAGATGGGCCGCGCACCGCAACAATCCGGTCATAAACTTCGCGCGCCAAAAGGCGCAGCGGCAGACCAATCACACCGGTGCGATAGGACAGCATCCGTTCAATGGCGTAGTGGGTTTTACCCGTGTTGGTCGGGCCAAGCACGGCCGTAATCCGGGACGCTGCCATGTCATTCCCCGATCAGGGACCAGATCGCTTATAGCGTCTGACCCTCTAGCTGTAGTTTCAGTGCTTCAACAGATTGACGGGCTTCTTCAGACTTCGGATTGATCGCCAGGATTAATTCATAAAGCTCAAGCGCATCGGCGGGACGTTCCAACTCCTGCATGATCGCAGCCAGACCGCGCATCGCCTCGAAATGGCGGGGGTTTAGGCGCAAGGTCGTCTGAATATCCTCTAACGCCGGACCCATCATCCCCAACAGAAAATAGGACGTCGCGCGGCCAAAATATCCTTCGGAAAAATCAGGAGCGTGATCGACCAAAGCCGAAAAATGCTCCACTGCCACATCCGGCGCGCCCTCGTTCAGCGCGTCCTGCCCGCGGCGCAGCAACAGATCCATCGCCGGTGAGCCGCTTTTTTCCCATTGGGCAATAATCTGCTGTTCGATCCGGGCATAGCTTGTATCGTCGGCGTTCAACAACTCTTGATACAGCTTATCCAAGGCGCCTTCTTGCGCCGACAGAGGTAAGGAAAACCCCACTCCTAAAAAAAGTGCCGCAACGATATATTTGAAGCGATGTGTGTGCGTGACCATAACAGTAATGTAGCGCACTGTGCGGCCAACACCAGAGGGTCGGCAGTCACATCAATGACAAAGGACGAAAAACATGAGCGACGTTGTAACCGAGGCCGTAGCTGCACTGAATGCCAAAATGGGTGGCGAGGGCTTTGATGGCACTGCAAAATTCGTGATCGAAGACGAAGGCGCGATCATGATTGATGGCGATGGTGCCCGTGCAGGCGACGACGACGCCGATGTCACGCTGACCGCGACGACCGAGGTTTTCAAGGCGATCCTTGATGGTGAACAGAACCCAACCACTGCATTCATGACAGGTAAACTGTCAGTTGATGGCGATATGGGTCAGGCCATGAAACTATCTGGCGTCCTTAGCTGACCATGCTGGACGCCCCCCTTTACGACGATATCGCCGATGCTCCGAATGGGGGGCACGCCAACTGGTTGAAAACCGCTGATGGCCTGCGTATTCGCGTGGGCCATTGGACCAAGGACGATGCCAAGGGCACCGTACTGATTTTTCCCGGCCGTACCGAATTTATCGAAAAATACGGGCACACGGCAAAGGCACTGCATGATCGCGGCTATGCCAGCCTTGTGATCGATTGGCGCGGTCAGGGCATTGCGGACCGCATGTTACCCAACCGGGCCATTGGTCATGTCGGCGATTTTACCGATTACCAAAAAGACGTCGACGCCGTCATCGCCCATGCAAGATCACTTGATCTGCCCCGCCCCTATTTCCTGATCGGGCATTCCATGGGCGGATGCATCGGTTTGCGTTCCCTGATGGACGGGCTGGATGTGCAGGCGGCGATGTTCTCTGCGCCAATGTGGGGCATCCAAATGGCACCGGCCCTGCGTCCTATGGCATGGGGCCTGTCGGCGGTCAGCCGTCCACTTGGCTTTGACCATAATCTTGCGCCGGGGCAGTTTGAACAATCCTATGTGCTGCGGGCAGATTTCGAAGGCAACGCCCTGACCAACGATCTGGACATGTTCTGCACCCTGCGTCAGCAACTGCAAAGCCATCCCGATTTGGCGCTTGGCGGTCCATCCTTGCGCTGGCTGCACACATCTTTGCGCGAAATGCACGACCTCAGCACGCGGCCAGCCCCCACTGTCCCTTGCATCACCTTCTTGGGCAGCAAGGAAATGATCGTCGATCCTGTGCGCATTCAAGACCGGATGCGGCATTGGACGGGCGGCGCGCTGCACACTATCGCGGGTGGCCAGCATGAAATGCTGATGGACACGCCCAAGATGCGCAACACGATGATCGACCAGACCACCGCCCATTTCGACGCGCATCTTTAGGATCAGTTTTGCGGTCCGACGTCGGGCCGACGCTTTGCCGACCGTTTGCCGACAGCTGATTCTGGCATAAAACCCACCGCGTGACCCGGCCATTCGCTGCGCTATACTCTGGATCATGGCTGACCTTCTCACCTTCACCGACCGGGGCATTTATTGTCCTGCGGGCGATTTTTATATCGACCCTTGGAAACCGGTCGATCGGGCCGTCATCACCCATGCCCATAGCGACCATGCGCGCCCCGGCATGGGCCATTATCTGGCCACAGCCCGCACCGCTGCCGTGATGCAGCATCGCCTTGGGCAGATCGACGTTCAAACCGTAAGCTACGGCCAGGAAACCAAAATTGGTGACGCAACGGTCTCCTTTCATCCCGCCGGTCACGTCCCTGGCTCAGCCCAGATCAGGGTCGCTGTAAAGGGCCAGGTCTGGGTCGCCTCTGGTGACTACAAAACCGTCGCCGACGGGCTTTCTGAGCCGTTCGAGCCGGTCAAATGCCATGCTTTCATCACCGAATGCACCTTTGGCCTGCCGATTTTCAAATGGACGCCAGAGGATGTTCTGACCCAGCAAATCAACGATTGGTGGGCCGCCAACGCCGCCGCCGGGCGCGGCTCCATCCTGGGGGCCTACGCGCTGGGAAAGGCGCAGCGGCTGCTGGCAACGGTCAACGCCGATATCGGCCCGATCCTGACGCATGGTGCGATTGAGAAAACCAATGAAATCATGCGAGATCAGGATATTACCCTGCCCCAAACCACGTATGCGACGGCCGAGGTAAACGCCAAAACCCACCCCGGTGCATTGATTCTGGCACCACCCAGCGCGCTGGGAACGACATGGGCCAAACGGTTCGGCCCGGCCTCCACCGCTTTTGCCAGTGGCTGGATGGCTTTGCGGGGCGTGCGGCGGCGGCGGGCGGCGGACCGGGGGTTCGTGGTGTCGGACCATGCCGATTGGGACGGGCTGAACGACGCGATCAAGGCCACCGGCGCCACCACGATATTCACAACCCATGGCTACACCTCATCCTTTCAGCGCTGGCTGACCGAACAGGGCTATGACGCCCATATCGTCAGCACCGACTACAAAGGCGAAAGCCTTGAAACGACAGAGGAAATCGAAGCATGAAAGACTTCGCAGCCCTCTTTATCCGGATCGACGAGACCACCAAAACATCCGTCAAAACCGCCGCGCTCGCGGATTATTTTCGAACTGCTGATGATCGTGACAAGCTGTGGACCATCGCCCTGTTCACCGGGCGGCGCCCCAAACGAACCATCACCGCAACCCGTTTGCGCGAATGGGCGGCAGAGGTGGCGGGCCTGCCCGATTGGCTGTTCGAGGAATCCTACAGTATCGTCGGCGATCTGGCCGAAACCATTGCACTGGTTCTACCACCTGCCGAACAAGAGGATAACCAATCCCTAACGCATTGGATCAATAAGATTAAAACGCTTTCTACGCTGGAAGAGGATGCGCGCAAGGCTGGCATCCTGAACGCCTGGAACAGCCTGCCCACAACACAGCGTTTTCTGTTCACAAAACTACTGACGGGCGGGTTTCGGATCGGTGTCAGCGCAAAACTGATCACCCGCGCGCTAGCGCAGGCCACAGGGCAGCCAGAGCCGGCGCTGACGCATAAGCTGATGGGCAACTGGACACCCGACACGGCCACATGGGACAGTCTGATCGTGGCAGATGACCCCACCGCCGACCTGTCGCGCCCTTACCCGTTTTACCTTGCATATCAGATGGATAGCACTGACGACCTGGGCGCACCTGCGGATTGGAACGCCGAGCGCAAATGGGACGGCATCCGCGGACAATTGATCATCCGTGGCGGCGAGCATCATTTATGGTCACGCGGTGAGGATTTGATGACCGGCCGCTTCCCGGAGCTGGCGCAGTTGCGCGATTACCTGCCCGACGGCACAGTGATCGACGGCGAAGTTCTGGCATTTCAAAATGAAAAACCTTTATCCTTCAACGTCTTGCAAAAACGGATTGGGCGCAAGACTGTACCGAAAAAACTGCTGACTGAGGCGCCGGTGATCCTGATGGCCTATGATCTTCTGGAACATGCGGGGCGGGATATCCGCGGCCAACCCCTGCGCGACCGACGGAACCATTTGAAAACTCTGATCGATCAAACTCCGGGTAGCAGCCCGATCCGCTTGTCATCGGCGATCACATTCACGACATGGGATGATCTGTCCAAAGCGCGTGATCAGTCGCGTGACATTGGGGCCGAAGGGCTGATGCTCAAACGCCTCGACAGCCCCTATCTGTCGGGGCGCAAACGTGGCGACTGGTGGAAATGGAAGATTGATCCGCTGACCATCGACGCCGTCATGATCTACGCCCAAGCCGGGCATGGCAGGCGCGCCAACCTTTTCACCGACTACACATTCGCCGTGCGCCAAGGTAATGATCTGGTCCCGTTTACAAAGGCTTACTCTGGCCTGACCGATGCAGAATTTCGCGAGATCACGGCTTGGGTACGCAAAAACACATTGCAAAAATTCGGCCCGGTCCGGCAGGTTCCTCCAATCCATGTGTTCGAAATCGCATTCGAAGGGATCCAAGCCAGCCCCCGCCATAAATCGGGCGTGGCCTTGCGGTTTCCACGCATGGCGCGCTGGCGTCGCGACAAACCAGTGAACGAAGCGAACACGCTTGATGATCTCAAGGAAATGCTTGCCACCTATGGCTAACCCAAACCAGAGGCCTTAAAAGGCCCGATCAGGCGTCCTATTTATGACGCGGCCACTCAAAAGAGGTTTTGGATGATGAATTCTACCCGTGTTTTTGATGCAAATGTCGCTGGCGGCAAGGCGCTTGGCGATCTGCCAGAATGGGACCTGAGCGATCTTTACCCCGCCACCAACGCCCCGGAACTCAAACGGGATCTGGAATGGTTGGAACAGGAATGTGCCGATTTCGCAAAGACTTACGAGGGCAAGCTGGCCGATCTTGACTCCGCTGGGTTACTGAAAGCCGTGCAGCGCTATGAACAGATCGATGTCATCGCCGGGCGCATCATGTCCTTTGCCGGCCTGCGCTACTACCAGATTACAACCGACAGTGACCGCGCAAAATTCATGGCCGATTGCCAAGATCAGATCACCAATTTCACGACGCCACTGGTGTTCTACGGTCTGGAATTCAACCGGCTGGACGATGATCACCTGACGACGCTTTTAGCCGCGAATACCGACCTCGCCCGTTACAAACCCGTTTTTGACCGTATGCGGGCGATGAAGCCTTACCAGCTCTCCGACGAGCTTGAGAAATTCCTGCATGACCAATCCACCGTGGGTGCCGCCGCGTGGAACCGTCTATTTGATGAAACGATGGCCGGGCTGGAATTTGATGTAAACGGCGAGGTGCTGAACCTAGAGGCGACGCTGAACCAACTGACCGAACAGGACCGAACCAAACGAGAGGCCGCGACCCACGCGCTTGCCGCCGTATTCAACGACAACCTCAAACTTTTTTCGCGGGTCCATAACACGCTTGCCAAGGAAAAAGAGATCGAGGATCGCTGGCGCAAGATGCCCACGCCGCAAACAGCTCGGCATCTGGCCAACCATGTCGAACCGGAGGTGGTTGAGGCGCTGCGCAACGCCGTTGTTGCGGCCTACCCGCGCCTGTCGCACCGTTATTATGCATTGAAAGCCAAATGGTTAGGTCTGGACCGGATGCAGGTCTGGGACCGTAATGCGCCCCTGCCGATGGAAAGCGACCGGGTCGTGGACTGGAACGAAGCACGCGACACGGTCATGACCGCCTATGGTGAATTTGACCCCAAAATGGCCGATATCGCCAAGCCGTTCTTTACTGATGGCTGGATCGATGCAGGCGTCAAACCTGGCAAGGCACCCGGCGCATTTGCCCACCCAACGGTCACGCCAGTGCATCCTTACGTGATGCTGAACTATCTTGGAAAACCCCGCGATGTCATGACTTTGGCGCATGAGCTGGGGCACGGCGTGCATCAGGTGCTGGCCGCAGAACAAGGCGAGTTGCTGTCATCGACCCCCCTGACATTGGCTGAAACCGCATCCGTCTTCGGCGAGATGCTGACATTCCGCAAGATGCTGGACGGGGCAAAAGATCAGGCAGAGCGCAAGGTCCTGCTGGCCAATAAGGTCGAGGACATGATTAACACGGTCGTCCGCCAGATCGCGTTCTATGACTTCGAATGCAAACTGCACGCCGCCCGGGCAGAGGGCGAGTTGACCCCCGACGATATCAACGCGCTGTGGATGTCGGTGCAGGCCGAAAGCCTTGGGCCTGTGTTTGACTTCGCGGATGGCTATGAAACCTTCTGGGCCTATATCCCGCATTTCGTGCATTCACCCTTCTATGTCTATGCCTATGCGTTCGGCGACGGGCTGGTGAACGCGCTTTACGCGGTCTATCAGGAAGGCGATCCCGACTTCCGCGCCAAATATTTCGACATGTTGCGTGCCGGTGGCTCTAAACATCACAAGGAATTGCTGGCGCCGTTTGGCCTTGATGCTTCCGACCCCAAATTCTGGGACAAAGGCCTGTCGATGATCGAAGGCTTCATTGATGAATTGGAGGCGATGGAAGCGTGATCACCCTCGCCGCCCTGCCCCGGTCACAGGTTGACCGGGTTGCCCATCTGATCCTGACAGAGCCGCAATACCCGTTTGTCGGCGAGATCAAGGAACTGACGGCAGAAAAGGACCCGCAAACCGATTTTCACGTGGGCCTGCGAGGCGACACCTATATCGGGTTCTTCAAGGTCGATCACGACTTTTCGCGGGTCATTGAACGACTGCCCGAAGGAACATTCGGGTTTCGGGGCTTGCTGATCGGCGGCCAATATCAGGGGCTTGGATATGGATCGGCCCTGCTCGGCAGCTTGCCCTCCTATCTGCGCAAAACCTATCCCACACTGCCCGAGATCTGGCTATCGGTAGACGAGGCGAACACCCGGGCCATCGGCTGTTACGCGAAATCCGGCTGGGTTGTCGATGGGCCGGGGCGCGTTGGCCGCTCGGGACCGGAACAGATCATGCGTCTGGATCTTGCGACCGCATAAGCCCCACACCCTCTCACCCCATAGCCACATCAAAATCTGCGGAGGCAGATTTTAGGATGCAAAGACGGACATCACAGTTCGCCACTGGAACAAAAAATCTGTGACAGATTTTTTTTAATCCAGTTCCGTCCAAGGCCAGGGCTTCACCTCGCTGGCCGCCGCCTGATAGCGCGCGGCCTTGGCCATCCAGACACCCATGGTTGTCCCGATCTCAGCCAATTGTTCATTCGGTTCACGCTTGTTGAACAGCATGATCAGGAATTGGGCCACCGTCAGAATACCCAAAAGGCTGCTCGCCATGCTCATCAACACCGCGATGATCACCATATTCACAAGGCGCATCCAGATGTTTTCGAAATCCGAATCTGCTTCGGCTGTTTCGTGATCTTTGGGCATATTTTCGTCCTCAGTCATCCTTGGCCCCCGCAGCAAACACCATATCCATCATGCGTTGTGTGCCACGCGAAAACTCTAGCGGGCAAGGATATGATGCCCCATTTCGGGCCGCGTTACAGAAATTTTCAACCTGCAGCACATATTGGTTGGTTGCAGGCCACCGTTCCGTCAGCACCGTTTGATCGTCATTCTCTAACCGCAGTGACGCAATATCAAACACATTTGCATTGAACGGGCAGGTCAGCGTCAGCACGCCCTGATCACCATGAAAGGCAATATATTGCCGGGTGAACATGCGCATGGATACGACGGCGGAATAGGTGAAATCGGGAAACTCTGCCGCGACCTGGGCAAAGACATCTACATCGTTTTCAAAGCGCAGCTTGGCATGCGGGACAGCGACCGGTTCCTGCCCTGTGACAAACCGCGCAGCACCGAATGTATAAACACCGATATCGCGCAGGCCACCGCCACCAGTATCAGGCTTGTTGCGGATATTGTCCGTGTCAGCGGCATTGTTAAAGCTGAATACGGTGTCCACATGGGTCAGTTGCCCAATCGCGCCTTCCGCCAGCAGCGCCTTGGCGCGGATAAACTGCGGATGATGCACGATCATGTAAGCCTCTGCCGCCAGTTTGCCCGACGCATCCCGTGCGGCGACAATCTGATCGAATTCCGCTTCTTTCAGCGTCATCGGCTTTTCACACAGCACATGTTTGCCCGCCTGCAATGCCTTGATCGTCCAGTCGACATGCAGGTGATTAGGCAAGGGGATATAGATCGCATCAATATCCGGGTCGGCCAAAAGCGCATCATAATCATTGAGAACACGCAATTGCGGGGCGAAAGCCTGAAAACCCTGTGCCTTGGCCGGGTCAGATGTGGCAAGGGCCGTCAACGCGGCCCCGCGGGCTGCATGAATGGCGGGCGCCATATGTTTCCGGGCAAATTCTGCCGCCCCCAAAATACCCCAACGGATCGGTGTCATCGCGGTCTCCTCTTTCCCGGCACGTTAGCGCCAACATTGCCGTAAGGGAACGCTGATCGGGTCCGGCGTTCACAAAAAATCCCCGCAGGACGGGCCTGCAGGGATATGGAAATGCAATCGACGGGGATGGGTTTAAGCCGTGGCCAACATACCCTTCTGACGCGCCAGTTCCTGCATCTTCTTTTGCAGTTTCTCAAAGGCGCGGACTTCGATCTGACGAATACGTTCGCGGCTGACATCATATTGACCGCTCAGATCTTCAAGCGTGATGGTTTCTTCGGCCAGACGACGCTGGACCAGAATGTCCTTTTCACGATCATTCAGCACCTCCATCGCCTCTGCCAGAAGCTCGCGACGGGCATCCAGTTCATCACTGGCTTCGTAATCGGCAGCCGTATTGGCGCTTTCATCCTCAAGCCAGTCCTGCCACTGCATCGACCCTTCGCCATCGGACCCGACCTGCGCGTTCAGCGATGCATCACCGCCGGACAAACGCCGGTTCATGGAAATGACCTCATCCTCAGTCACGCCCAGATCGGTTGCAATCCGCTTGACGTTTTCAGGGCGCAGATCGCCATCTTCCAACGCGCCAATACGGGATTTCGCTTTGCGTAGGTTAAAGAACAGCTTCTTCTGGGCCGATGTCGTGCCAAGCTTCACAAGCGACCATGACCGCAGGATATATTCCTGGATCGAGGCGCGGATCCACCACATCGCATAGGTCGCCAGACGGAAACCCTTTTCAGGATCAAACCGCTTGACCGCCTGCATCAGGCCAACATTGGCCTCTGAAATGACCTCAGCCTGTGGCAGCCCATAGCCGCGATAGCCCATGGCAATTTTGGCCGCCAGACGCAGGTGCGACGTGACCATCTGATGCGCGGCGTCAGTATCTTCATGGTCGACCCAACGCTTGGCCAGCATATATTCCTGTTCAGGCTCCAGCATCGGGAACTTGCGGATTTCCTGCATGTAACGGTTCAGACCCTGTTCTGGTGACGGGGCGGGTAAATTCTTATAATTGCTCACTGTCGTGCCCTCCTAATGTTTAAAGGCTTAACATGGATATGGTGACATTGACGCGACGTTTCAAGTCTCGACGTTAATTTTCCGTAAAACTGAATATGAACTAAGCGGTTTAGTTTGAAAAGCGCCCTTTACGTGCACTCACGCACATGGGATCGATTATTTCAGCCCTCACCCCCAAGTGCGCGCAATAATCCGCGCATATCGGCGGGTAATGCCGCTTCGAAACTCAGGTTTTCACCTGTGATGGGGTGTTCAAACCCCAGTGTCGCCGCATGAAGCGCCTGCCGAGAGAATCCTGCGACCGCTGTGACACCCGCATCGCCCACCGCCTTGGCAGACAGTTTGCGTCGCCCACCATAAACCGGGTCACCAATCAGCGCGTGCCCGCAATGGGCCATGTGCACCCTGATCTGATGGGTCCGCCCGGTTTCAAGCCAACATTCGATTAGGGCCGCACAGGCTGGCGTGCCAAGTGCCGTTAGAATTCGCGCCCGCGTCACCGCGTGCCGCCCCGCGGTGAATGACACCGCCTGTCGTTGCCTGTCGGTCTTGTGGCGACCCAGAAAGGTCTGGATTCGCAAGATATTGCCCACCTCAAAAGACGTACCTTTGATCCCGCGCAGCCGGGGATCATTGGCATCAGGTACACCATAGCACAGCGCCAGATAACGGCGTTCAACTGTATGGGCCGCAAACTGATCCGCCAGATGGTGATGCGCCCGGTCGGTTTTTGCGGCGACCAGCAGGCCTGAGGTTTCCTTGTCAATCCGATGCACGATACCAGGGCGCCTCTGGCCCCCCACACCGGACAGGCTTTCACCGCAATGATGAATCAACGCATTGACCAGCGTTCCATCGGGCGTGCCTGGTGCGGGATGCACAACCATCCCGGCTGGCTTGTTCACTACGATCAGGTCATCATCTTCGAACACAACATCAAGGGGGATGCTCTGACCAAGAATGTGACTTTCTTCGGCCATGGCCACCGTCACCGAAACCTGCGCCCCTTCTGTGATACGAAAGCGTGGGTCGGTGATCACTGCGCTATTAACGCAGACAGCGCCATCCGCGATCAGTTTTGCAAGGCGTGACCGGCTGAGTGCGGCATCCGGGGGGACGTCACGGCCAAGCGCCTTATCAAGGCGCGGTGGTGGGTTGGGACCGATTTGAAAAGTGATGGTGGTCATGTCGGTCTCGCGCTCAAAAGGGCAACTGAGCGCGGCCACCTTTGGCTGCGCCAAACGTTTCCCCGCGTGCCGCGAAATTTCTTTGAAATTTTGCGGTGGTACCACCTCCTGGTCTCGAACCAGGGACCTCTTGATCCACAATCAAGCGCTCTAACCAACTGAGCTAAGGCGGCACTGGATCGGGATTTAGCCCCAAGAGACATTGATTGCAAGACCTTCAAAAGGTAATCGCCCATGTCTCTTCTACAAGATCAACACCAAAGGAATGAACAGGTTTGGACGCGATGCGGGCAAAGCCATTGCGGCGATAGATCCGGCCTGCGGCGATGTGGCTTTCATGGGTCCAAAGAGTCATCCCCTCATATCCCGCGTCCTTGGCGAATTGCAGGCAAGTATCCAGCAGAGCCTGCGCGACCCCGGTGCCGCGGGCCGGGTCCACCACATAAAACAGGCGCAGCTTCGCTTTCTGTTCATCAATGCGCACGCAAAAGATATGCCCAAGGCGGGCCGCACCATCATGGGCGATCCAGCCAGCCTCATATGCGGGGTCGTGATCGGCCAGAAAGGCCGTGACGATCTGATCTACCAGCACCGCAAAACTGTCATCAAACCCTTCAACCCGAGCGTAGTGATCGGCATGCTGGCTGACCAACCAGGCCGCATCACTGGCGGCAAAAGGGCGGATAGCAAATCTCATACGCGTAGCCTGCCAACCCGCCCCTTGCCATTCAAGCGTTATCGCCTGTAGGACAAAGACAACAGATCAAGAGGATCGCCATGGGTATTAACAGCGAACGCGACATTGAGGCCAATATGCAAATCGGTCCAACAGATCAGGGCATGGTGCGGATTTTTATTGAGGCTGATGGTATAGAAATTCCGATGGATTTTGATCCAGGCGAGGCTGATGAAATCGCCGAAGAAATCCGCGCTGCTGCTATTGCAGCACGGGCGGTCAAAACACGATAGGGCCGCCAAAACTTTTACAAAAAGTTTTTACAAAATCTTGGTTCAGGATTTTAATAGATACTTTCGGGCAAGTGTCCGGGGTCACGCGCGACCTGTGCCCTGATGGCAGCATGGCGGGCAAATTTCTGCACCATCACCTTACGGCGCGCGGGCGCCAGTTTCGTCTCCCGCCCCATACGGATAATCTCGGCGTCATAGCTATCCGCCAACATCAAACCCGTATCATCCGGCAAAAGCTCTGTCGGGAAGTCACTATCAACGGCCCAGAAGAACCGATCACCCCATTCCAGATATCCCTGCCATTTATGATCTGCCTGAAAATCCGCGCGGCTGGATTTACATTCGATAATCCAGATCTCGCCCTTGGGGCCAAGGGCCATGACATCAACACGCAATCCCGGTGTCGGCACCAATTCCTCAACACTCACAAAATCGTGGCTACGCAGATGACGGCACACGCCACGCGCCAGCAACTGGCCGGGCATCAAACTGGGCTGGGTCAGATTATCTGGCATGCCTCCAAACATGAACAATAGGTGAACAAAAATCAATTCTGAATTTTGATGGAAACTGCCTTGCACCTGTGAACGAGCCTCGTCCGGACACGCAAAGAATCGCCTATCACACATCACGGTAGCGACGAAGGTCGCCATCTGGCATCGCCCGAAAGCTGCCCAAACTATTGAAAAACTGGCTGTTCACCTTCAATTCGGCTGATTTTTCTTACTTATCAATGCATAAGCGGATTTTTGCCAATCACCCGTTCATCGAAACCGTCCAACAATGTGACGCGAATAGGGCGGTTTACGTAAGGACACAGTGGGCAAAACCACGGCGAGGTCATGTTTTCGTCTGGTTTCACTGTCAAAAAGGGTGGCAAGAAGTGAGGAGAGTACCATGTCCGTTTTTGCCGATATCACCTTTTTTGAAGTTTGCATGACACTGCTAACTGTCGGACTGATCGAACGCGCCCTGCTTGCTTATGCACCGCTTGAGATGGTTGGGCCAAATGGCTGGCTAATCAAGTCTGATATCGAAGAATAAACCACAGACATCTTGTTCTGCACCGCATTGCCCCCTAGGTGTATTCACGGCGGGTCTCTGCGCTTCTCGTAACTTAAAGGTACAAATCCAGTGGCCTTAAGCAAATCCGAGGGAGCTGGCTCTGTTCGGATCCTGGTCTGATTACCTGGCGCCCACCTGTATACACAGGTCCTCGGGGTTAGATACCTTTACGGCCGTTGCGGTACCCGCCACCTTCACTTGTCGCTATGGGTCAGCGCCTTGACCACGGGCAGGACCTGCGCGATGCGTAACTTCCATGTCGGTGCCGCATCGCCTTGATCTTCCTGAGACAACGTCAGGTCTTCGTCATCTTCCAGCCCCACAAGAACATCATTCTTGCAACTCAAATCCTCAGCCTTCAGGCTCAGGCTATCGGGGTCAATTGGTTCAAACCGGTCTTTCAGCATAACAAAACCTGCGTCCTTATCGAGCGTGATACGCCTACACCGCGCATGGCACCTGCTGTTCAGGCTGGCCTGAAGCTGAAATCGAAACCGCTTTTTTCGATCATTCAGCCAGGCAATCGGCCAATTCGCGCGGGAATCAGCGATGTCTTGCATAATAGTTAACAAATACATTGCGGCGTCGGAATGACCTCACAGTGACGCTTTTCCTAAACGTTGCCCCAGAACGACAAATTGATGCCCCATTCCGCATAGCCCCCGAAAATCTCTGCTATTGTCGGCAAATTGCAAACAAATACTTTGAATATTTTGTTCAACCGGGCAGTTTGATCCCATCAAAAATGGGGAGAGATCGAATGTGTGATATCTGCGTGATGAATAGTGTGAAGGCTAAGATGCTGTCACGGCGTCAGTTTTTCAAAGGATCGCTGGCAACAGGAACGGCATTGGGGATGACCGCTGCGGCCACCCCTGCCCTTGCCGATGGCCATGGCGCGGTCACTGACATGACCCATACACTGCACCCCAATTTCCCGACCTATTTCGGCGTTTCGGGGTTCGAGATGGAAATGACTGCCACATTTGCAACCGACGGGTTCAACAATAATCGCCTGATGATTGTTGAACATACAGGCACGCATATCGACGCGCCCTTGCACTTCGCTGCGGACGGTGCCGCGGTTAATGAAATCCCGATTTCACAGCTGATCGCACCGCTTTGCGTCATTGATATCGCCACACGCGCGGCAGAGGATGCCGATACCCAAGTCACACCTGACGATCTGCGCGCCTGGATCGCCGATCATGGCGATATCCCTGATGGGGCCTGTGTGGCCATGCATTCCGGCTGGGCAGGCAAGGTTGATAGCGATGGTTTCCGCAACTTCGACGGAACCGCACAACATTTCCCCGGTTTCCATATCGAAGCAACCCAGATGCTTCTTGAACAAACGGGTGCTGCCTCGATCGCTGTTGACACCTTGTCATTGGATCACGGAATTTCTGCTGATTTCGCAACGCACTACGCGTGGCTTCCCGCGGGCCGCTTCGGGATCGAATGTCTGGCCAATCTGGATCAGGTGCCCGCATCAGGTGCGACACTGGTGATCGGCGCGCCAAAACACCAAGGTGGGTCCGGCGGACCCGCGCGCATTTTCGCGATGGTCTAGACGCGCCTGTCTGTGGCCCTTGCCGGGGCCGCAGCCCGTACCGGTATCATCATGCCGCCGCGCGGTTCGTCGTCATCATCATCGGCATTCAACATGATGGTCACGGCGAACTGAACGCTGCCAAAGACCGTGCCGTGAAAGAACCATAGCAGGAAAACAGCCAACCAACCGATATCAGATCCCGCAATCAGCGTGCCAATGCGGGCGATATCAAACCAAAGCAGTCCGGCGACAAAAACAGCTGACAGGCCGAAACCTACCGCGCAGTGACGCAGATACAGGCGCATCAGATCGGGTTCATTTGATGGTTTCATCGGTTTACCCCTCTCTCGCTATTATAGCGCGAAAGGCGACCACAGCCAATGCGGTTAAAACGCCTCTGGCCGTGCTTCGCGCGCCATATGATCCAGCACGGCGTTTACGAATTTCGGCTCCTTGCCGTCGCTCGAAAACGCTTCGGCCACGCTGACAAACTCGCTGATCACCACTTTGGGCGGCGTTTGCTTGTCAATCAACTCCGCACCTGCGGCCCGAAACAGGGCACGCCAAGTCGGATCAATCCGGGCAATCGGCCATTTGGCGACCAGCGCCCGATCCGTCATCTGATCAATAACCGCCTGTTGATCCACGGCTTTTTCCATCAGCAAACGAAATGTGTCGATATCGCCTTCTGCCATCTCGCCTTCGTCATAGCTGGCACCAAAACGATGATCTTCAAACTCTCGGGCGATCGCATCAACCGTCTGACCGGTGGCTTCCATCTGGAACAGCGCCTGCACGGCATAAAGCCGGGCGGCGGATTTCATCTTGCGGCGCTGGTTGTTCGAAATTGTCATGCTGTCGTCTTGCCGTCCGCGTCACCGGCCAGCAGAATTTCCTTGGTAAAGCCGACCCCTTTGGTCGTGTTGCCCCACTTACGGGCGAGCGCGATCAGGTGCAAGGCTGCAGTTGCAGCCCCGCCACCTTTGTTCATCTGCCCAGGGTCGGCACGTATCGCCGCCTGTTCGTAATTCTCAACCGTCAGGATGCCGTTACCGATACAAAGCCCTTGTAAACCAAGCAGTTGCACAGCCCGGCTGCTATCATTGCAGACCGTATCATAATGGGTCGTCTCGCCCCGGATCACACAGCCCAGCGCGACATAGCCGTCGAAATTGGACATGCGTTCGGCGATGCCAATGGCGGTGGGGATTTCCAGCGCGCCGGGTACTTCAACGATCTGCCATGTGGCACCTGCCTTCTCAATCTCGGCCTTGGCACCGGCGATTTGGTTGTCGCTGATATCCTTGTAATAGGGCGAGGCGACGATCAGGATCTTCACCGGTTTCTCAAATTCCGGCAGCGGCATGATGTGATGTGATGGTCCGGCCATTATCCGATCTCCGAGATTTTGCGGGTGCCGACAATTTCAAGCCCGTAAGCATCCAGACCCACGACCTTGGGCTGTGGCGAGTTGGTCAGAAGTTCCAATTCGTGGATGCCAAGCGAGCTGAGGATCTGCGCACCCAACCCATATTGCCGCAGCGTCTGGGGCGAGGTTTCTTCGTCTGTTTCCAGCTTCATATGCACATCGCGCAGCAGCACCAGCGCACCGCGCCCTTCTTTGGCGATCAGCTTCATCGCATCACCAAATTCGTCCCGGCGTCCCTTGGGCCCCACGCCCACAACATCCAACATCGGATCCAACGCATGCATCCGCACCAGAACAGGTTCCGGCGTCGAAATATCGCCTTTTATCAATGCGATATGTTCGGCACCTTGGGTTTCATCGGTGTAAATCCGCATCTCCCAGTCACCGCCGAACTCTGACTGGATCCTGCTTGTTTCACGGACACGCACAAGGTTGTCGTGACGGCGCCTGTAGGCGATCAAATCACTGATCGTCCCGATCTTCAGACCGTGCAACTGGGCAAAGGCGATCAGGTCAGGCAGGCGCGCCATCTCGCCGTCTTCCTTCATGATTTCACAGATCACACCGGCAGGGTTCAACCCCGCAAGACGGCTGATATCGGTGGCCGCCTCGGTATGGCCAGCCCGGACCAACACACCACCCTCACGGGCGCGCAGCGGAAAGACATGGCCGGGGGTTGCGATATCGGCGGCGCCTTTGCTGGCATCAATGGCGGTCGCAACAGTCAGCGCACGATCATGCGCCGAGATGCCCGTGCTCACGCCCTCGCGCGCCTCAATACTGACCGTAAAGGCGGTTTCGTGGCGCGATGAATTATGCGAGGCCATCAGTGGCAGGCCCAGCGCATCAATCCGGTCACCGGGAAGTGTCAAACAAATCAAACCCCTGCCGTGTTTGGCCATGAAGTTGATCGCATCAGGTGTGGCCATTTGGGCGGGGATCACCAGATCGCCTTCATTCTCGCGATCCTCATGATCGACAAGGATGAACATACGGCCATTGCGGGCGTCTTCGATGATGTCATCGATCTTGCTGATCGCATCGGACCAATCCCGTTCAACCGGGCCGGGGGTTTCGAAATTCTGGTTCATACGCGTCCTCACCGCTTATTCCCTGTGGCAGATAGCCGAGACAGGTGGATTCGGAAAGGGCCGGGCACGCAACGTTCGGTGGGTGTCGGACATGCGATGCCGCGCGCGCGGTGACGTGACGGTTAGTCCCCATATTGTCCTGAAACCGCGTGTCGACAAAGCGTCGGCACAACGTCGGACCCCAATCGGGCGAAACGAACCGCAGGGTGGCGGGATGAACGCCACATTCAAATATCGTAAGATGGGTCTTGACCCATCACCCCTGACGGAAAAACTGCGCCTCGTTCAGATAACCGGCCATCTGCGCCGCCTCCGCCCATTCCCGTTCAAACGCCGTGTCGCCGATCATCACAAACCGGTCGGCGGGCTGGCCCATCGCGATGACAATCTCGCGCATCCGATCACGCATATCCGCCCAGCTATCGGCGAACCGCGGCGCGGCAAAAGCACGGTCGATCCCGGGAAGCGCCGCCAGATGGGTGGACGTCACAGGCCGGTGCCCCAGCCCGGCCCTGGCTGTGCTGATCAGCGCGTCCAGTTTGGCGGACCGGTCGGCTGGCATCCCCTGCCCGTCCCGCAGCACATGCAAGGCGTTGCTGGAAAACATGAAGCCAATCAGATCATGCCCGGTGCTGGCCCGGATCCCGGCATAGGTTTTGTAAGGCAGGCCCAATTGCGTCGCCCGTTTTACGCGCAGCCGGACAACTTCAACCGGCAATGTGGGCATCAGGTCCTTGCGGGCCTTGGTCCAGACATGCTTGCGCCAGCTATGGCCCGGCTCAGTAACGCGGCCTGAATTATGTCCGATACCCGCCGTCATCTCATCCTCGCCCGTTTTCTGTGAGTGCCTATAAGGTTGCGCGCGTTGCTGATCTTGTCAAATGCTGTAACACTCTTCATGTCCGGCCCGGAACAATTGCAACAATCGTTTGCCTCCCATAGGGTTTGCAAATGGTCTGGCCACGCAACACCCCACCCCAACGCGATGACGATAAGGCCGCCGGGATCGAGGTGACCGACGACTTCACCCCATTTGCCCAGCGCAACGATATTTTCACCCGCGCCTTTTGGGATGACCGCGTCAAATCAAGACACACCGAAAAATTCTTTGCCTCCTACCGGATGGAGGCCGCACCCCGCCGGGGTGACGGTTTTTCGCAGCGCGACTTTGCCCTGCGCAACGCTGCCTGGCTGGTGTCAGACATTGTATCGAACCGCGGCGCTGCGACGGGCATGCGCGAAGGGTTCCAGGCCCCCATTCAATCCGACACACCTGTTGCACCCGATAAGCTGGACGTCGACGACCCCGCCAAGATGGCCGCCGAAATCAAACGGGTTGCCACATTCTTTGGCGCTGACCTATGCGGCATCACCGATCTGGATGAACGGTGGATCTACAGCGCCCGCGTCGATACCCGCGATATGTCTGACGCCCCCCATGATCTGCCAGAGGGGCTGCAATCGGTGATCGTGCTGGGGCATGAAATGGCAGAGGATCTGGTCGCCACTTACCCCTCCGCTCTGGCCGGTGCCGCCACGGGCCGCGAATATAGCCACGAAGCAGCCATCGTCATGCAGACCGCCGCCTATATCCGCAATCTGGGTTACGAGGCCGTACCGTCGATGAATGACACTGCCCTCGTCATCCCCTATGCGGTCAAGGCAGGTCTGGGCGAATATGCCCGCAACCAGATGGTGATCACCCCTGAATTCGGGCCGCGCCTGCGGTTTTCCAAGATATTCACCAATCTGCCCCTGACCCATGATATTCCAAAGCCAAAAGGGGTGCGCGCCTTTTGCGATATCTGCACCAAATGTGCCGATGCCTGCCCGGTCAAGGCGCTGCCCTATGGCCCGCCAACAACCGACACGGCCAATATTTCAGCCATCAAGGGTGTGCGCAAATGGACCTCGGACGCGGAGAAATGTTTTGGCTTCTGGGCCAAGCTGGCATCGGATTGCGCGATCTGCATGCGCGTCTGCCCGTTCAATCGTGATTATATGGCATGGTATAATCGGTTATGGCTAAAACTGGCGCTGAGCCCGCTGCGCAAGCTGGCCTTGCGTTTGACCAAAAACCACGGCCAGCGCCGCAAGCCCGGTGACTGGTGGCAAACCTAACCGTATTCCCGCAGCCGCGCGACGTAGCGCGCCATCGTGTCGATCTCCAGATTGATCAAATCACCCAGCTTCACCTGCCCCCAGGTGGTTTCGGATTTCGTATGCGGGATGAAGTTGATCCCAAAATCCGCGCCATTCACCTCGTTCACGGTCAGTGATGTCCCGTTCAGCGCCACGGACCCTTTTGGTGCGATAAACCGGGCCAGATCATCCGGCGCGCGAAATGTGACGCGGGTGCTGTCGCCTTCATCCCTGACGCCGACCACCTCGGCTGTCCCGTCCACATGGCCTGACACAATATGCCCACCCAATTCGTCCCCGACCTTCAGCGCCCGTTCCAGATTGGCGATATGCCCAACCGTCCAGCCCCCCAGATTGGTCGCCCCCACAGTTTCGGCAGAGATTTCAACGTCGAACCAGTTTTCAGGGTCCCGGCCCAACGCGATCACAGTCAGGCAAACCCCGTCACAGGCGATCGAGGCCCCGATATCAATCCCATCCACATCATAATGCGTGCCGATCCGCGCCCGCAGATCACCGCGTTTTTCCAATTCCAGCACACGGCCTTGATCGGTGATGATCCCTGTGAACATGGTTTGATCCCTTTTTGACTGCGCCACAGACCTAGCCCGTCATCCAGGGGCAGGCAAGCCGCAGCTTTCCCCCTGTATCCACCTGCAAGTTATGGCATAATCAGTTGGAAACGAATTTCGGATACCCTGCCCCACGTGACCCAGAAGAGCACCAGACATTTTCTGTTCCTGCAAGGACCGCATGGACCGTTCTTTGCCCGCTTGGCCCGCATGCTGCGTCGGGCCGGCGGCCAGGTCTGGCGTGTGGGGTTCAATGCGGGCGATCAGGCGTTTTGGTTTCGCGGTCCGCATTACATTCCGTTTCATGGCAAGCCTGACGATTGGCCCGATGTATTTACCCGTTTGATCGCCGACCACCAGATCACCGATGTCGTTCTTTATGGCGATATCCGCCCGATCCATGCTGATGCGATCCGTGTCGCGCGCGCCAAGGGGCTGAGAATCCATGTGTTTGAAGAAGGGTACTTGCGCCCTTATTGGGTCACTTACGAACGTGACGGATCCAACGGCCATTCCCGCCTGATGGATATGTCAGTGCCACAGATGGCCGATGCATTGGCCGCCTCGGATCATGATATGCATCCGCCGCCCGCTGTCTGGGGCGATATGCGCCAACATGTGTTCTACGGCGCGCTTTATCATTGGTTTGTGCTGTTCCGAAACCAGCGCTACCCCAACTTTACCCGCCACCGTGCTTTGCCCGTTGGGCGCGAGGCGCTGCTTTATACAAAGCGTCTGCTGACCATGCCTGTCACTGCCCTGTCACGCCGCATCGCACAACGCCGCGTCCGTCTGGGTGGCTTTCCCTATCACCTTGCTTTGCTGCAACTTGAACACGATGCCAGCTTTCAGGCCCATTCCCCCTTTGAAAAGATGGAGGAATTCCTGCGTCTGGTGGTTGCCGGCTTTGCCAAGGGCGCCCCACCACATCATCATCTGGTTTTCAAGGCGCACCCGCTGGAGATTGGCCGCCTGCCCCTGCGGCGCATCATCGCCAACCTTGCCCTTGAATACGGCATTGCCGACCGTGTGATCTATCTGCGCGGTGGTAAGCTGGCCCCGTTGCTGGATCAGGCCCGGTCCGCGGTCACTGTCAATTCAACCGCTGCCCAGCAGGCGCTGTGGCGAGGCATTCCCTTACGCGTCTTTGGCACCGCGGTTTTTGCAAAGCCTGAATTTGTATCCGATCAGCCCATTGCCGATTTCTTTGCCGATCCGCGCCGTCCCAATGCCAGTGCCTACCGCGACTATCGCCGGTTTCTTTTGGAAACCAGTCAGGTACCGGGCGGGTTTTACTCCTCACGCGGGCGCCGGCAATTGCTGCGCGAAGTGGTGGATATGATACTGGCAGAGCCTGATCCTTATGACGCCTTGCTGGCCCAGCCGACCCGCCCTGCCCTGCAAATTGTGACCTGATCCGGTGACGGGGCCCCGCACGCAGCTTTATGTCTATAATGGTGGCTTCCTGACCCAGCCGCGTATCAGGCGCATTCTGGATCTGGCCGGTTACGATATTCGGCTTGGCGCCCCAGGCCCCGATGATGCGGTGGGCGTCTGGGGGCAAAGCCCGACCGCCCCGCGGGGTGAAGCCGTGGCCGCCCGCCGTGATGCCCCGGTGATCCGGGTTGAGGATGCGTTCCTGCGCTCCGTCGGGTTGGGGCGCGACGGCGATGTCCCGATTGGCCTGCATATCGACCGGCGCGGCGTGCATTTTGACCCATCGACGCCGTCTGATCTGGAGATCCTGCTGGCCGAAGACCCGTTGGACGACACCGCCCTGCTGGACCGGGCGCGGGCAGGGATTGCGGCGATGAAATCCGCACATCTGTCGAAATATAACGCCTTTGACCCCGGCCTGCCCGTGCCGGAGCCCGGTTATGTTCTGGTTATTGACCAAACGCGCAAGGATGCATCTATCAAGGCCAGCGGGGCCGACAGCAACACATTTCGTGAGATGCTGTATTATGCGCAGACCGAACATCCAAATGCCCGCATCCTGATCAAGACCCATCCTGAAACAGTGGCGGGCCACCGGACGGGGTATTTTGGACCAACTGATGTGACCGACCGGATCAGCTTATGTGATCAACCTGTCTCCCCCTGGGCGGTGCTGGAGGGTGCGATTGCCGTCTATACGGTCAGTTCGCAAATGGGGTTTGAGGCGATCCTGGCGGATCATAAACCGGTCGTGTTTGGGCAGCCCTTTTATGCCGGTTGGGGTCTCACCGATGATCGCAAACCAGTGCAACGCAGGCAGCGGGTGCTGACCCGCGCGCAGCTTTTTGCTGCTGCGATGATCCTTTATCCGCACTGGTACGATCCCTATCATGACCGCCTGTGTTCGTTTGAAGAGGCCGCAGCAAGCATGACCGCGCTGTCCCGCGCTGCTCGCGATGATTATCGCGGCTGGGTGGCCGCCGACATGCGCCTGTGGAAACGCGCACCCTTGCAGAAAGTGTTTGGCAAACCGCGCCGGGTTGTGTTCGCGGCGGGTGACGGCGCCTTCGCCAAGGCAAAGGCCACGGAGCGGCGTCTGATGGCATGGGCCAGCACCGGCCGCGATGATGCTGTGCTGGTCGAGGATGGTTTCCTGCGGTCGCGCGGATTGGGTGCCGACCTGATCCCACCGCTGAGCCTGGTTCTGGATGATACGGGCATCTATTATGACGCAACCCGACCCAGCCGGTTGGAAGCGCTGATCAATGCGGCCGCCGGTCTTGATGCAGGGGCCCGGCAAAGGGCCGAGGCGCTGATAACGCGCATCACCGATGCGGGCCTGTCAAAATACAATCTTGCCGCGTCAACCGCATTGGCTGAACTGCCGCGTGGCCGGCGCATTCTGGTCCCCGGTCAGGTGGAAGACGACGCATCAATCCGTCTGGGCACAACGGATGTGGCCAGCAATCAGGCGCTGTTGACCACCGTGCGCGAGGCCAATCCTGCGGCCATTGTTATTTACAAGCCGCACCCGGATGTCGAGGCCGGGTTGCGGCCCGGTATCGTACCACATGCCGACCAGATTGCAGATGTGGTGTTGACCCGAACCAGCCCGATCGCAGCTATTATGGCCGTTGATGAGGTCTGGACCATGACATCGCTTTTGGGGTTCGAGGCTTTGCTGCGCGGCAAGCAGGTCACCTGTCTGGGCACACCATTTTATGCAGGCTGGGGCTTGACCGATGACCGTGCCATGCCGGTAACGCGCCGCACCAGCAGGGTTGATCTGATCGGGCTGGTCCATGCCACATTGATCGCCTATCCGCGCTATTTTGATCCGGTGACAGGGATGGCCTGCCCCCCCGAAGTGATCGTGGACCGGTTGGAAAATAACGATATTCCGACAGCCGGACGGTTTAACCGGGGGCTGGCCAAGCTTCAGGGGTTGTTTGCCAGCTACGCCCATCTGTGGCGGTAAGACGCCAAATTTTCTAAGAAAATTTGTGGTCAAAGTCTCTGAGAGACTTTGGCGTCCTGACCCAATGATGCATGATATCACCACCAACTGACGTGACATGGTCAAGCTGGTAGCGCGGCGCAGTAGCCAACCGATCGATCCCCATTGCCGCCAATGATGGTATGCCTTCCGCACCGATGACCATGCCTGCTGTGAAGACGACCAGTTCATCCACCAGATCAGCGGATAACAGGGATGCGGCCAGCATAGCGCCGCCTTCGCAAAAAACCCGCGAAATCCCCTGATCCGCCAATGCATTCATCGCGTTGAGCGGGTCGACCTGGCCGGCGGCGATCGCACATGGCAGGCCCATCGCCCCTTTTTCCGTCCAGGCGGTCATATCCGCGCCAATGCCGTGGCAGAACCAGACGGGCACCGTCTTGGCCGTTTTGGCCAGCTGGCCCCTGGCCGGAATTTTCGCGGCGCGTGACACCACAACACGCACCGGCTGCCGGGTCACGCCCAGCCCGCGCACCGTCAGTGACGGATCATCGGCACGCACCGTGCCGGCCCCCACCATCACCGCATCATGACGTGCGCGCATCATATGCACAGCCCGCCGCGCCTGGGGTCCTGTGATCCACTGGCTTTCGCCTGAACCGGTCGCAATGCGACCGTCCAGCGTGCCTGCCAGTTTCAACGTCAGGAAAGGGCGCCGCTGTGTTGTGCGCAACAGAAAGCCTGCGTGATCCCGGCGCGCCTGATCCTCCAAAACGCCAGTTTCAACTGCGATGCCTGCGTCACGCAGCATCGCAATGCCGCGCCCTGCGACCCGTCCGTCAGGATCACCCGTGGCGATCACAACCCGGGCGACTTGAGCATCGATCAAGGCCTGCGCGCAAGGTGGCGTCTGTCCGTGATGGGCACAAGGTTCGAGCGTGACATAGGCCACCGCCCCCTTTGCCGCCGCGCCGGCCTGCGCGAGCGCCACGGTTTCGGCATGCGGCCTGCCCCCGTCGGCGGTCCATCCACGCCCGACGATCTGACCATCCTTGACGATCACGCAGCCCACAGCCGGATTGGGCCAGACCCGCCCCAGTCCGCGCCGCCCCAGACTGAGGGCAAGCGCCATGAAACGGGCGTCAGTTGCGCCTGTCACTCTTCGTCTTTGGGGGCATCTGGGCGCAATTCACTGACAAATTTGTCAAAGTCATCTGCGGCTTGGAAATTCTTGTAAACACTGGCAAAACGCACATAAGCGACGGTATCGATCCGGGCGAGGCTTTCCATCACAATCTCACCAATGGTCTGGCTAGGGATGTCGGTTTCGCCCATGCTTTCCAACCGCCTAACGATCCCACTGATCATCTGATCCATCCGTTCCGGTTCAACGGGGCGTTTCTGCAAGGCAATCCGGATCGAGCGTTCCAGCTTGGGTCGGTCGAAATCCTCGCGCCGTCCGTTTGATTTGATCACCACAAGGTCGCGCAGTTGCACGCGTTCATAGGTGGTGAAGCGCCCGCCACATGCCGGGCAGAACCGTCTGCGCCGGATCGCCACGTGATCCTCGGCGGGTCGTGAATCCTTTACCTGTGTGTCAACATTTCCGCAAAAGGGGCAACGCATATCCGGTCCTTGTCGCTATCTTCGGGGTCTACGCCTTGTATCGACGCCCCTGTTATCCACAGGCACTATAGGAAGACGGATAAGTTTTGGGTAGTGGTCAAATCGCGCCGCTAGATGAGGGATGACAAACCGTGGCAGCGGGGACTCACTGTGGTGCATTCTGCAGCGGCTGTTCCTGCCGAAATTGCAGGAACCATGATCAGGCAACGCATATCAATCCCCTTCTTCTTTTGCTGACAGACCGTCAGGGTAGAACAGGCCAAGATGTTGTTTCAGCGGTTCCAGATGCGGCTCATACCGTCGCCAGCGCTGCATGGATGTCGTGTAAAGCGGTTCACGAACCTGCCGCGCAGACAGTGTCAGACTGCGATTGGCATTGTTTTGAAAATCAAGGCAGGCCGGGTCCCAGTCAAGCCCCAGAAATTCAATCACCGCGCGCGCCTGCGCCGCGGTATCGGTCACCAAATCCTCGTAGCACACAGTCAACATCGGATTGGGCAGCGCCATCGCCCAATGATCCATCAACCGGCGATACTGCACGTAAGACTGGCCCAACGTATCAAGGCTTTGGGTATAGCGATGCCAGGCCGACAGGTTCTGCATGTAGCAGGACACGCATGTATCCATCGGGTCGCGCATCATATGCAGAATGCGCGCCTTGGGGAATATCGTTGCAAAGACCCCCAGCAATTCGAAATTGTGCAAGGACTTGTCGATGGTCAGCCGTTCATCGCCCTGCCGCGTTTCATCCAGATAGCGAAGTGCGAAACGCCGGGCCGCCTCTGGCGGGATTTGCTTGATCGCGCGGGTGATGTCGCCGCCGTGATGGGTGCGCACGCCAACCTCTTGCACGATGACATTCAGGCTAGGGCTTTCACCCGCGCTGGCAATTTGCGGATGCGCCGTCAGGATCTGTTCCAGTAATGTTGACCCGCTACGCGGCATCCCGACGATCAGGACCGGGCTGTCATGATCCGTACCTTTGCCGAAATAATCGGCCCGCGAAATCGCCTTGCATTGTGCATCAACAAAACCGGCATAGCGTTTGGCATCATATTGCAGGGGTTGCGCAGCCTTGGCCTGATCAAAGTAATCAAGGGCCGCGTGATAATCGCCAAAATCATTATGCGCCTTGCCCAGCAGTTTCAACAGATGGGCCAAAGGCGCGCCGCCAATGTCGGCATAGGCGGGCAACATAGTGTCGCGCATATGGGTCAGGATCGGATCATCACTCTGCAGTTTGGCGGCATCAATAAATAAGCCGATGGCGTTCATATCGTCTTTTTGGCCAGCCCACAGCGCGCGGGCCATACTGACGGCGCCATCGGTATCGCCCAAACCCAGCAGCGCCCGGCCCTTTTGCAAGCGCGCCTGCCGATGATCTGGCTGCAATTCAAGCGCGTGATCGATGTGATCCAAGGCGGGCCCGAAATCACCGGCTTGCAGATAGGCATAAGCGGCGATGAACAATGTGTCAGGGTCATCCGGGGCCAGTGCGGCCGCCTTGGCCGCGTGGTGTTTGGCCAAGGGGAAGCGGCTGCAATTGCTGTAGGTTTCAGCGGCAAGCGCATGGGTTTGTGCGGCATCAGGCCGGGCTTTCAACAAGGCCACAACCAAGGGCACCGCGCGACGGGTGCGCCTGCTATAGCGGTTCTGGAAATGAATGGCGGCCTGCAAGGTTTTGACCCGCACGGGTGTTTTACCCAGCAGTTTCGCAAAAAGCGCGTCCGCCTCGGCGATGCGCCCTGCCTTTGCAAGCGCCATTGCTTTGTCCAGCATGCTGCCCCCTGTGTCCTTGCACAGATAGGCACGTCAGTTCGTGAAGACAGGGTGTTCAGGCAAAATGTCCGATCACAGATCTGTGATGCGGGCGGTCACGATGTTCAAACAGATAGATGCCCTGCCATGTGCCCAAAGCCAACTTGCCCTCTGTCACAGGGATGGTCAGATGGGTGGGCAGCAGGGCGGCCTTGATATGGGCAGGCATATCATCTGGGCCTTCGTAGGTATGTGTCAGATAAGCCATGGAAGGGTCAGTGCTGGGCGGCACCAGCCGGGCAAAGAAGTTTTGCAGATCGGTCTGAACCTCGGGGTCGGCATTTTCCTGAATGATCAGGCTGGCCGATGTGTGCTGGATGAACAGGGTCAGCAGGCCGGTGCCTTGCACCCAAGCGGCGACATCACGGGTAAATTCATAAAGGCCGGGGCCAGCGGTCGAAATCGCGAATTGTGTCTGCATGGCCCATCATTGGGCGGGTTCAGCTGCTTGTGCAACCCTGCATGGTGGGCAGGCCAAAGGCAGCGGCCATTTGCGGGCTGAGGCGGGGCAGACATGCATCAGCAAGTTGCATGTTCTGCCCGCGCTCTTCTTTCACGGCATCATCGGGCTGTGTGCCATAGGCACTGGCCGTCTGCGCAAAAGACAAAGTCACACAAAATACTGTGACAAAACCGGATACTCGTAACATAACTTCACCCTTACCTGCTGATCTCGCAAATGAAGATCAAAAACCCAACTTAACTGAACAAAAGAATAGTCGATTTGTCCGAAAAGTGGGCCGAAAACTCATCACAAGGTTAATGAAGCATAAATGGCAGGGGCATTTCCGTGTCAGAACGCACAGAGTGTGAATTTATTCCCCGGTCGCGCAGGCAAGTTGCGCCAGCCGCGCCTCGGATGTGGTTTTGGGAAGTGCCAGCGCTTTGGCCAGGGCGTCGCTGATCGTTGGGATGCAGACCTCATCAGCCGTCGGCATGCTGACGGAGGCATCCATGATGGTGAAGGTGGGTTCGGTGCCATAGGCGTTGGCGGCAGGTGCCAGCGAGATGGTCAATGATGCAGCGGCAAGGGCAATGGACAGGCGGGTCATGGGGTCATCCTTTCGATCCTTTAGATGCGCCCGTGCCGGAACATTTTCAACATGCTGAAACCGCATGTCACATGTTCGTAAACGCATATGATGGCGCGTGATGGGATGTTTCATGCTTAGGGTCAGGACCCATTAATTCCGCTCCGCTGGCGCCAAAACCGCAAAATATCAGGGGTTTGAGGCATGCAGCGAATAACGGGTTATTCGCAAATGGCTCACGCCGCTGAGATGAAGCGGTTTTGACGTCCGCAGGATTTGCCGGATTTTCCGCGTGAGCTGCGTTGCAACTGCTTGAAATTCAAGCAGAGTTCCTGCGCAGATGCGCCTCGTCACACGAAAAATCTGTCAAACCAGCGGAGCGGAATTAATGGGTCCTGACCCTAGCGTCACCTTTGACATGTTTGAAATGCGCGCCGGATCAAAGGTGCCTTCGCGTTATCAACTATGACGGGTAGTCGTCACCATGGTGCCGCTTTTTGGTCGTTATCCATGAATACCGCAGTCACATAATCGCAAAAAATTATGGAGAATGCGACGTGTTACAGAAAATCAAGTTGGTTGGCAGCCTTGTCGTTGTTGCGGGGGCCGGCATTTTTGTTTTGGTCAATGACGCACGCAATGTTGCAGCTGCAACAGAACGCTACCAACTAACCGAGGCAGGCGAAGATTTCGCAAAGTCATGCCGCAGCGCGCTGAGCAGCAATGATCAGGAGTTTTCGTCAGGGCGAAGCGACGCAAACGGCTGTGCCTGCATCGCCGCCGAGGTTGCCAAAACCTACGCAGATGATTTGACTGCCCCTGCTGTGGTGATGACGGCGGTTGTTGAAATGGCGGATAAGCCGCAGGATCATGAACCCGATTGGGAAGCGCTTGCCACCCGCGCCAATGTTGATGAGGCCACATTGTTTGAACAGCTTGGCGTGAGCATGGCTGCCATGACCACTTGTAATCAGAGCAGCTAGGGCATCGTCCTGAAGATCTGAAACGACATATGGCAAATCCCCCGCCCGGTGGGCACCATCGGGCAGCGGGAGCCAACGAGAGGGTCAGGAGAACAGCCCGGCCCCCTGTTCATCAATGACCTGTTTTGCCTTGGCAATAGAGGCGTTGATCGCGTCATCGGCACTGGTGAATGTGTCAGCGCGGATCACGAGATGTTCACGCGTCTGCCCATCCACATCCTGTTCGATCCTGGCGCAAAGCCGGTAGTCTTTGCCCTCACGCTGCGGCTGCGGGTAGATGCGCATGTCTTTGTAGGTTTCAAACTGCGGCGCAGCTTCTGCCTTAGCGCCGCCGCCAAAGAGGCGGGAAAGAAGTGACATGCAGACGGCCCTTTCGCATTCAAATCCGCAGCCCGGCACAGAACCGCCCCGGGCATTATGGCACAGCATTCATCATAGAAGGCAAAATCGCAACTGCATGTAATCTGGCTGCGACGGCCTCGCGGATTTAGGCGATGGTATAGTCGAACGACGCTCCGGTCCCGCGTTCACGCGTGATCGACAGCACATCGCCCTTGCGCACGACAAGCTGGCAGTCTTCGGGCGAGGCACCACGCGGTCCGGCAGTCAGGACGCGACAGAAATAGCCGTCTTTCAGCGCCCAGGTACCGCGCGTATCCACGCCGCCAAAATCGCCACTCAAGGTCCCGTCGGCATTGATCATGACAAAATCGGCATCGCCGAAAATCAGCTTTTTGCCGAGGATCGGCGCAAAGTCATCTGCCGTCGAAAGACGCATCTCGGCCATTGTGTCAGTTGGTTGTGCTTCGCATCCGGCCAGAAAAATCGCCGCAATAATCGCAAATCGTTTCATCGTGGAACCCCCAGTACTGGTTAAAAACTATCAATAACGCAGAACTATAGAAAAGCGCTTGACGTTAAGTCAAGCGCTGAGGGTTTTCCAAACGATGGTGTCGATCACTGATCCAGGAACGACCGCAGCTTCCGTGACCGGCTGGGGTGCTTGAGCTTGCGCAGCGCCTTTGCCTCGATCTGGCGAATCCGTTCGCGGGTCACGCTGAACTGTTGCCCCACCTCTTCCAGCGTGTGGTCGGTGTTCATGCCGATGCCAAAACGCATGCGCAGCACACGTTCTTCACGCGGGGTGAGCGAGGCAAGTACGCGTGTTGTCGTCTCTTTCAGGTTTTCCTGAATGGCGCTGTCCAAAGGCAAGATCGCATTCTTGTCCTCGATGAAATCGCCAAGCTGGCTGTCTTCCTCGTCCCCGATGGGGGTTTCCAGCGAAATCGGCTCCTTGGCGATCTTCATCACCTTGCGGACTTTTTCCAAAGGCATTTGCAGCTTTTCTGCCAATTCCTCTGGCGTGGGTTCGCGACCAATCTCGTGCAACATCTGGCGACCGGTGCGCACCAGTTTGTTGATCGTTTCGATCATATGGACCGGGATACGGATCGTGCGGGCCTGGTCAGCGATGGACCGGGTGATCGCCTGTCGGATCCACCATGTCGCGTAGGTGCTGAATTTATAGCCACGGCGATATTCGAACTTGTCGACCGCCTTCATCAGGCCAATATTCCCTTCCTGGATCAGATCAAGGAATTGCAGGCCACGGTTCGTGTATTTCTTGGCGATGGAAATCACGAGGCGCAGGTTCGCCTCGACCATTTCTTTCTTGGCCTGCCGCGCCTCTTTTTCGCCCTTCTGGACCTGCTGGACGATGCGGCGGAATTCAGTGATGTCGACGCCGACATATTGGCCGACCTGGGCCATATCGCCGCGCAATTCTTCGATCTTGGCGGTAGATTTCTCCATCATCATCTGCCAGCCGCGCCCGGATTTCTGGGACATGTCTTCCAGCCAGTTGGGGTCCAATTCGCGGCCCCGATAGGCATCGATAAATTCACGGCGGTTGATGCGCGCCTGATCGGCAAGTTTCACCATCGCGGAATCAATCGACATGATCCGCCTGTTGATGCCGTAAAGCTGGTCAATCAGTGCTTCGATCCGGTTGTTATGCAGGTGCAGCGAATTCACCAGTTCCACGATTTCGGATCGCAGCTGCTGGTATTTGCCTTCCTGCTTATCGCTGAACGACGAATCCTCGTTCAGGGTCGCCGACATACGGGCGTCCTGCATATCGGACAGATCAGCGAAATCGCGGGCGATGATTTCGAGCGTTTCCAGCACGCGCGGCTTTAGCGCGGCTTCCATCGCGGCCAATGACATATTGGCCTGATCGTCGTCGTCATCATCATCGTCTTTGGCAATCGGGTTGCCATCGGCGTCAAGCTCTTGCGCCTCTTCCTTCTTTTCGGCGGGCGCGCCGGGCGCGGCAGCGGGTGCTGCCACAACGGTTTCTTCCTCGCCATCCTCGCCAAGCTGGTTGCCGAATGTGGTTTCAAGGTCGATCACGTCGCGCAGCAGAATATCCTCTGACAGCAATTCGTCGCGCCAGATTGTGATCGCCTGGAACGTCAGCGGGCTTTCGCACAGCCCCAGGATCATCGTGTTGCGGCCAGCCTCGATCCGTTTGGCGATGGCAATTTCGCCTTCGCGGGACAGCAGTTCAACCGATCCCATTTCGCGCAGATACATACGGACGGGGTCATCGGTGCGGTCAAGCTTTTCAGCTTCCGCGCCGCCAAGGGTCACCTCACGCGAACCGGCCACAGTGGCGACTTCGGTTCCGCCCTTGTTGTCGTCTTCGGCCTCTTCGCTTTCTTCTTCTTCGGTGACCTGAATGCCCATTTCGGACAGCATCGACATCACATCTTCGATTTGGTCGGATGACACCTGTTCCGGCGGCAAAACCGCGTTCAGCTGGTCATAGGTGATATAGCCGCGTTCACGCGCATCGGCGATCATCTTCTTGACCGCAGCCTGGCTCATATCAAGGCTGATATCGCCGTCCTGGTCACCGTCCTTACGATCGTCGTTGTCTTTCGCCATCGGGAGGCCTCTCGCACTGGTCAATTTGGTTACGAATCACAACGGGATGATTCGCATGATTCGGTTAAAATCGAATCAATCCGTCTTTCGGATGATTCGCAAGGCGGTGCGCCTTGTTTTCTAGGTGATGTTGCGTCTTACGCTACTTAGGGCCGGGTCGCCCTTTGGCAAAGCCAATCTGATCAAGAAGCTGGTCAAAGGCGTTCCGTTCGTCTTTCTTGATTCGGGCTCCATTCGGCCCTGTCTCATATTCGGCATGGTCATCGTCATCGCCGCGCCCTGCCTTGTCCATCGCGGCGGTCGCCTGTGCAAGCCGCCATGTAACACCTTCATCTGCAACGCCACTCAGGTCCTCGACCGCATCTTCGATCTCGCGGGCATGGCCTTTGCGCGCAGCCAGCTTGGCGAATTCTTCTGCAAGGCAAAGCCGTGCAACCTCTGCATCGCCCGCGCGTCGCAGGCCGGGGCTGATTGCGACATGGTTCTGCGTCACCAGTTTTTCAAGGGCACCCTGCCCCAGATCACCGACAATAACCGCCGTCAGATCATCCGCGCCAAGATGCCGCAGCAGACTGGACTGCAAATCGCGGTGTCCGGGGTCGCGGCATTCCATCTGTTCCAGCGCCGTTTCAAACTCAACCGCCACGGCAGGTGTGGCGATTAGCGTGGCCAGGATCACTGCCTCACGCAGGTGATCTTCGTTCGCGGCACCGGTCCCAAGGGCAGAATTCTTGGCCGACACAACCGGGCTGATATCGCGTTTCCAACGCGCCTCATTCCGTCCAGCCCATTGGCGTTTGGGGCCACTGCCTTGCCCGGTCTTGCGCTGATTAAACAACCCCCAACGCAAATCTCTTAGCGCTTGATCATAGTGCCCCCGGATCGTCTGATCGGCAATCAAGGCTGTCTTTTCGCGCAGGGCCTTGTCCAGCGCGGCCTTGCGTTCGGGGCTATCGAAATTCTTGCCGTCTGTTTCACGCTGCCACAGCAGTTGCACCATCGGGATTGCGGCATCCAGCAGCTTTTGCATGGCCCCCGCCCCCTGGGTTTTCAGCAGATCGTCGGGGTCCATGCCGTCGGGCATCAAGGCAAAGCGCAACGATTGGCCGGCCTGTAACAGTGGCAGGGCGATATCGATCACCCGCATGGCCGCCCGCAATCCGGCCGTGTCGCCATCCAATGCAATAATCGGCTCTGGCGCCATACGCCACAAAAGCTGCAACTGATTTTCGGTAACGGCCGTACCCAGCGGGGCGACGGTGGCGGTGAACCCGGCCTCTGACAGGGCGATCACATCCATATAGCCTTCGGCGACGATCAGCGGTTTGCCCTTGCCCGCCGCCTCGCGCGCAGGACCGTGATTGTAAAGGCTGCGCCCTTTGTCAAAAAGGGGCGTTTCAGGCGAATTATAATATTTGGCCGGGTGGTTGGGGTCCATCGCCCGGCCACCAAAGCCAATGGCGCGGCCCCGCGCATCGCGGATCGGGAACATGATCCGCCCCCGGAACCGGTCATAAGGTGCCCCGCCCCGGTCACTTTCGGCGGCGATCCCCGCCTCCATCACCAGTTTCTGATCGACACCCTTGCCCGTCAGATGTGCCATGGCCCCGCCATGTGCGGGGGCAAAGCCGATTTCCCACCGCGTCTGTGCGTCAGGGTCAAGGCCCCGTCGGGCCAGATAATCGCGTGCATCAGATGCGGCAGCGGTCTGCAATTGCAACCGATGATATTGGACGGCCTGTTCCATCACCTCAATCAGCTGCGTCCGTTTGTCTGCCTTTTGCTGGGCTTGCGGGTCACGTTCAGGCATCGGCATACCTGCCTCGCCGGCAAGGATTTTGACCGCCTCCATGAAATCCACGTTTTCGGTTTCACGGACGAAGGAGATGGCATCACCCTTCGCGTGACAGCCAAAGCAGTAATAGAACCCCTTGCGGTCATCGACATGAAAGCTGGCGGTCTTTTCCTGATGGAACGGGCATGGCGCCCAAAGATCGCCCTTGCCCTGATTGGATTTGCGGCTGTCCCACATGACCTTGCGCCCGACAACCTGCCCAAGGGACAGACGGGAACGCAGTTCATCAAGGAAACCGGGGGGCAGACTCATGTGGGTAATATCGCGCAATCAGGCGGTAATCGCCACATGCATTTGGCAGCGTTCGAAACAGGCTTGTGATTGGAACCAGATTGCGATCCCGCCCCGGCGACAAGGCCGGGCAGCCCCCGACCGTCCCCATGGGAGGGGGCTGCCCTTTATGACGGGTACGAGGTTCGCCAGATAATCAGATGATACTTTGGGTCATCACACCCTACTTTCCCATCTTCGAAAGCTTCTCCTGCAAGGCGCTCAACTGATCCTTGATATCATCCAGATCATCGCTGTCTTCTTTGGCCGGGGCACTGGTGCCGGGCATCATGCCGCCAGTCATCGCCTTGAAGAACGCTTCCTGCTGGGCGCGCATCGCCTCGAACCCGGGCATATTGGCCATCGGGTTTGCCTTGCCCATATTTTCCATCGCCTTGGATTGGCCTTCGCGCAGCATCTCGAAACTGGCTTGCAGGAACTGCGGCACGACAGAGGCCGCCTGGCTGGTATAGCTGCGCACCAGATCCGTCAGCACATCAACAGGCAACACATTTTCGCCGCGGCTTTCATGCTCTGCGATAATTTGCAACAGATATTGGCGGGTCAGATCATCACCCGATTTCAGATCGACAATCTGCACTTCACGGCCTTCGCGGATAAAGACGGCGATATCTTCAAGCGTCACATAATCGCTCGTCTCGGTATTATAGAGACGCCGGCTGGCATATCGCTTGATCAGCAGTGGTTTATTGGTCTCGGCCACGGCCCGTCCCTCCCAAGACATGTTGCGGTGCAGAGAAGCCTATGCCGCGCCTGCGCAAAAAGAAAGAGGCTTGATCAAGTGACACCGGTCAGTATGCAAGCGGCCATGTATCTGCGATTTGTTCATACTGCGCCGGTTGACGGGTTGGACGCACGCCAGGGGTTTTTGGCGGCGGCCTATGTTCTGAGCCGCAGCACCAGGTTGGATGAATGGTCCCAACGCGAACTGATCGGGCATCTCAACTGGTTTGAGAACAATCTGGCGCTGCCGGACAGGTTTAACCGATCCAAATCAAAAGGGGCCTGGCACCGAGAAACAAAGGGGCTGAGCTGGTTCAAACCCGAAGCTGTCGATCATATTGACCGGGCTTTTGCGCTGGTTGGACTGCTGACATTGAATGACATCCCGATTGACACGTTGCGCAGCAACAGGATCGGATATGTGGTTTACGAGGATGATTATCAGATCGTCGCAGAGCCATTTGCAGACACACCGCGATAAACAAAAAAGACGGCCCGCGATGCGGACCGTCTTTGTGAAAATCAAACCCTCAGGGAGGTAAGGGCGATTTTACGTTCGCTTACTTGGCAGCAGCAGTTGCCTTCTTGGCAGCGGCTGTCACTTCGTTTGTTGCTTTCTTGGCAGCAGCAGTCATGTCTTCGGACATGTCTTTGCCAGCGGCCAGAACCAGTTCCATGGTCTGTGTCTGCACTTTTTTCGCGATTTCAGCGAAAGCAGACATGTGCTCTGCAGCTGATTCAGCCTGTGCAGATGCGAAGTCTGTCATTGCTTTTGCGTAATCAGCAGGCTCTGCCTTTGCTTTGGACATGGCTTCAACTTTGGCCAGTGTGTCCTGTGTCCACTTTGCAGACAGCTCAGCAGATTTGCCAGCTGCGTCGATTGCAACGCCGGACATCTTTTCAGCCAGAGTTGTCTGGTTCTTGAATGTTTCTTCCATCGCCTTTGTGTCGACAGGGAATGCGCCCATCATGTCTTTGAAGATCGCTGTGAAGTCTTGTGTCTTAGCCATTGGTCATCTCTTTCATTGTCGGTGCGGAGCCCCCTCCGCGTTCTATCTCGTGACACCAATATGCATGCTGCAGCGCAGCATTTCAAGTATTTTTTCTGCACTGCAGCATATTTTTCTGTGTGTGAGAATTTGTTATAATTATCGGCTACTTAGCAACCACATAAGTGCCCGGCGCAGGGGCGAGAACCGGATTCTTTTCACTTCCCGGTTGTCTTGCGCTGACTTTTTTACCCGATTTTTGTGACAACCATGTGTCCCAGCGCGGCCACCAGGACCCTTCGTGTTTATCGGCCGCATCATACCAGTCATCCACCGTCAGCCCCAGTTCGGGGTTTGTGTAATGCCCATATTTCTTTTTGCTGGGCGGGTTGATGATGCCCGCGATATGGCCGGATTCAGACAGGATGAATGTCTTGTCCTTTGACCCCATCTTCTGAATACCCTGATAGCTGCTTTTCCAAGCGGCGATATGATCGGTTTCGCAGGCGATGGCGCAAAGCGGCACGGTGACATCCTTGATCTGGACCGTGGTGCCGCACACCTCAAACCCTGCGGTCGCGAATTTGTCGTCCTGACACAGGCCGCGCAAATATTCCATCGCCATGCTGGCGGGCAGGTTGGTGCCATCCCCATTCCAGTACAGCAGATCAAAGGCGGGTGGCGCCTTGCCCATCATGTAGCTTTTGATCGCCGGCCCATAGATCAGGTCATTGGACCGCAGATAGGAGAACGTGCGCGACATGAAGAATGAATCAAGCACCCCGTGTTCTTCAACCTCGGCGGCGATCCCATCCACAAAATCATCGTCAAGAAACACACCCACCTCTCCCCTGTCGGAAAAATCGGTCAGGGTCGTAAAGAAGGTCGCACTGTTGATGGAGGTATCCTTGCGTTGCTTCATCAGGGCCAGCGTCAGCGACAATGTCGTCCCCGCGATACAATAGCCCACCGCGTTGACTTTCTTGACGCCGCAGATCTGTTTGACCTCATTGATCGCGGTCAGATAGCCGTCTTCAACGTAATCCGACATGCTGGTATCGCGATATCCCGCGTCCGGGTTCACCCAAGACACGACAAACACGGTATAACCCTGATCCACTGCCCATTGGATCAGGCTGTTTTGCGGTTTCAGGTCCAGAATATAGAATTTGTTGATCCAGGGCGGAAAGATGATCAGCGGGGTGCTGTAAACCTTTTCGGTGCTGGGCGCATATTGGATCAGCTCAAACATATGGTTGCGGAACACCACCGACCCGGGGGTTGTGGCCAGATTATCGCCCAGTTTGAACGCTTTCTTATCGGCCAGCGTGACCACCAGATCGCCGTCATTCGCCTCCAGATCGGCAATCAGGTTTTCCAATCCAGCCACGAGGCTTTCGCCTTCAGTTTCTGCCGCCAGCGCAAGCGCTTCGGGGTTGGTGGGCAGAAAATTGGTCGGGCTGATCATATCGACCATCTGCTGGCTGAAATATTGCAGCCGCTTCTTTTCCTCAGAATCAAGCGTTTCGATATCATCCACCGCTTGCTGCACTGCAGAGGCGTTCATCAGATATTGCTGTTTGATGAAGTTGAAATAGGGATTCGTCTGCCACAACTCATGCGCGAACCGGCGATCTGATGTCGTTTCGTCAGTTGCGGGCTCCATCTTGCCCTGCATCAAAATATGTTGTGCTTCGACATAATGTTTGACCGATTTGCCCCAGAATTCGAGCTGATGTTCAATCAATTTAGCGGGATTGTTCATCATTTCAGTCATATAGGCCGTCGCCGCCTTGACGTATAAGTCCTGCCCTGGCCCCTGCAAATCAGGCCGCACAGGCCGCCCATGGCCCATCACCTTCAGTAATCGCTGGGTCAATTCCTCGACACGGGCCAGGTTGGCTTCGAGTTTTGCAACATTCTGGCTGCTTCCCGCCAGATCATCCAAATCGTTAGTTGTCATATTAACATTCCTGTGCCTATGCTGCATGTGCAGCATTCCCTGCGCGCTATCGGAGACGAGTTAATGAAGTATATGATGACCTATGACCTGATGGAAAGCGCGCGGAACACGAATCAGTGGCTGGGGGCAACCGCGCGGGCATTTGCAAGCTATCCCATGATGTCATGGGGGGCCAATCCGGCAATGGATTGGCTGAAAGCATGGGGCGAGGTGACAGAACGTACCTTTGCCCGCATGGTGGTCAAACCTGACTGGAACATCCCCCCCGTCGCCGGTGACAAGGGCAAGGACTACCCTGTTGTCATCGAAACTGTGGTTGAAAAGCCGTTTGGCGATCTGATCCATTTCACCATGCCCGGCCGCAAGCCCAGCAAACGACGGGTGCTGTTGGTGGCACCGATGTCCGGCCACTACGCGACATTGCTGCGCAAAACCGTGATCAGCCTGCTGCCGGACGCCGATGTCTATATCACAGATTGGCACAATGCGCGGGATATCCCCGTCAGCGCGGGCAAATTCGACATCGAGGATTACACCCTTTATCTGGTCGATTTCATGCGCGAGTTGGGATCGGATATCCATGTGATTGCTGTCTGTCAGCCGGTACCGCTGACCCTGGCCGCCACCGCCTATCTGGCAGAACAGGATCCGAACGCGCAGCCGCGGTCGCTGACCCTGATCGGCGGACCGGTCGATCCAGAGGCGAACCATACAGAAGTCACTGATTTTGGCCGTTCCGTGACGATGGGCCAGCTGGAAGAAACGATGATTCGGCGGGTCGGGTTCAAATATTCCGGCGTGGGCCGCATGGTTTATCCGGGACTTTTACAACTCGCTTCGTTCATTTCGATGAATGCCGAAACACACGCCAATTCTTTCCGCGACGAGATTATTCGCGTGGCCAAGGATGAAGCGTCCGAACATGATCGCCATAACGCGTTTTATGACGAATACCTGGCAGTAATGGATATGACAGCCGAATTCTACCTGTCCACGGTCGAGCGAATTTTCAAAGGGCGCGAGATTGCGCGCAATGATTTCATCGTTGCCGGGCATAAGGTTGATTTCAGCAAAGTGACCAGCGTTGCGGTCAAGATCGTCGAAGGAGAAGAGGATGATATCTCTGCCCCCGGTCAATGCCTCGCAGCGCTCGATCTGCTAACCGGGTTGCCGGACGAGAAGAAAGCGTCGCATCTGGAACCAGGTGCCGGCCATTACGGCATCTTTGCCGGACGCAGCTGGCGCAACAATATCCGCCCCCTGGTGCTGGATTTCATTGATTCAAATGCAGGTGCGCCCAAAAAGACCTCTGCGAAGGTTGTCGCTCTCAAGTAACGGCAGCAGCGTCAAACCAGACTTTCTTGGAAAGTCTGAACGCAAATCCTCTTCGAGGATTTGGATCCAATTCCTGTGTCAGGAATTGGTGGCGGCATCTCATGGGCGCAACATCAGCGGCATTGCCATCCAACGTCGCAAAGCGTCTGTTACCGCTTCCGGCGCCTCCAGACTACTCAGATAGCCCCCCTGTTCGATCACTTCCAATGTACCATGGGGGATCATCTCGGCCATGAATTCCTGCCGCTTCAGCGGAAACTGCCCATTAAACCGGCCACATAACACAACGGCAGGTTGCCGGATTTGCCGCAATGTGGCTTGCTGATCCTTGCGTCGCTGCAACGCACGGGCCTGCCGGACATAAACCTCCGGCCCCAGCCCCTGCCCCATCTCACGCAGTAGGTTGATCACAAAGGCTTTGTCTGAATGCGGGGCAAGCCATGTCGAATTCATCTCATGCTGCAGCACATCATCCATACGGCCCGACCGGGCGGCAATAATCTGCGTTTCGCGGGCGGCGGCCGTTTCCGGCGTGTCAGCCTGCGCACTGGTATCGATCAAGGCAATGCGCGTGATCCGGTCAGCGGCACGACGCATCAGCTCCATCGCCACCATCCCCCCCAGCCCCATCCCCATCAGGGCGAATTTTGCAGGCGCCCATGTCAGGATCTGGCTTGCGACCTCCTCCATCCGCTCACCCCGGGTGACGGGGGCAAACATAACGGCATGCTCATTGCCCAATTCCCGAATCTGATGGCTGAACACCCGCGCATCGCACATCAATGGCGGGATCATCACCAGAGTCTCGCTTGGCATTGCTGTCTGGCCCCCTGCAGGATCGGATAACTGCTGCTATTTTGCCTGCCCGACAGAGGCACCGCAAGGGCAGCCGGGACCTAAAGCCCTTTCAACCAAGCCAAAATCCGCTCAGCCATAAGGCCGGTCTGCCCGGGGCTGAACACATCACCGGCCATGACATGGCCACTTTCATCATCGCCCGTCCCGGGAATAATCAGGTCAAGCGTCACAGGACCGCCCCACCGCCCCGCCACCTGGCGAATATCCTTTGGATGCACAACGGTGTCAGCCTCGTTAAAGCTGAAAAAGGCAGGCACCATGACCCGGGACAAATCGGCCTTGCGCACGGCACGTACGGCCTCCCCCATCGGGTGGACCGCCTCAATCGGATAGGATGTCGTCCAATAGGCCGTGTGGCGATCATTGATTGGTTCAAAACTGCGGGTTGCCCCGGCGACATAGCGCCCCCAATGACGCGAGCCGGGGGCATCCAACACAAACTGCGCCAACCGGTTGCGCAGACCAAAATTGGGTGACACAAAAATCGCCGCCTTCGCCGCCACCCCATCTGCCAGCGCAAGCGCGGCCAATGTGCAGCCGGTCGAACAGCCCATCAGGATAATCTGGTCACCAATCGTCCGGGCGACGTCGACAGCCTCCGCCACATCATTGCGCCAGGCATCATAGGTCGCCGTGGCCATCGCCGGGCCATCCTGCCCATGTCCGGTCAGCCGGGTGAAATGGATATTGGCACCAATTTCCTTGGCAATCATGTCGGGCAGCGGGCGCAATTCCTCGGGCGAGGCTGAAAACCCATGGATATATAAAAGGCAAACTGCCGTTCTTTGCCCCGGCTGATCGGCCCAGATCACATGTTTGGCACAGCCAGGCCGCAAATTGGGCACCTCAGCCTCGGCCCGGGCTAAAGCGGCATCAATATCCATCACATCAAACAATTTCACGCACCACCATCGGTCTGTACACCATCACCAGCCCCAGCACGGCAACCACCAGAATGCCCGCAGGTATCATCGTAATGGACATTTGCAGCGCCGCAAGGGCCGCGTCGCTTTGCGGTGCAACCCCATCGGTAGTTTCCTGCCAGCCCGCGCGCCCCAGGACCAGACCCAACACCGCCGGTGCCAGGGCGTTGGCCAATTTCTGACCAAACAACCAAACCGCCGAAAACGCGCCTTCAATCGCTGCACCGGTTTCACGGCGTGTCACATCCATCAGGTCAGGATACATCGCCCAGGGGATTTGTTGGTAGGCCCCGTTGGTCACCCCCGCGATCACGAAAAGCCCGGCAATCAAACTCATATTCACCGATGGCAAAGCCTGCGCCAAGGCGTAAAGCAACACGACATATGCCGACAGGCCCAGCACCAACGTGCTAAGCTTGCCCAGCCGGTGCGACAACAGCACCCACATAACCTGGCTCAGGATTGATCCTACAAAGAATGCCGCGAACAGAACGCTCAACACGCCCAACGCGCCAACTGCCCCCGACAAGGCGGTGTCACCCTGATCTACCACCAGATAGGTCGCCGCAAAGGGCAGGCCTGCCGTGATCAGGGCCACCGCCAGCGTCATCACCCCATAGCACAGCGCCAGAACCACAAATGTCCGGTTACCGAAAACCAGCCGATAGGTCTCAGCAAAACCGGTGCGCACCGGGTCGGCGACACGGGGGGCCTTGCGCGTGGCCCATAACGACAGCCAGACTGTGCCAATAATCAACGGACTGACATATAGGGCAGCGCGCGGATAGCCAAACTGGCTGGCCAGCCCGGGGATCACGGCACCGCCGACCAGAATACCCACCGTGGCAAACCCCATGCGCCAGCCTGTCATGGTGGACCGTTCACGCGGGTCCTGGGTAATCTCACCCGCCTGCGCGCCGTAAGGGATCGCAATCATGGTAAAGCCGACCGTGGCCAGAATAAATGCGGCCACAACCCAGGCCAGCTTGGCACTGACGGCAGCGTCTACAGGCGCGGAAAACAGACCCAGAATACCGGCCACCATGACCAGCACGCCAATAAACATCCACGGGGCGCGGCGGCCAAAACGGCTCTTGGTCCGGTCACTCAAATACCCGATCAACGGGTCGGTCACCATGTCGAAAACCAGAACAACTGTTGTCACCAACCCGGCCAATGCAACCGGAATACCCAGAAAAGAAGTCAGGTATGCAACGATCAACAGCTGCTTGATCATCACAAAGACAACGACACCCAGATCGGCCAAACCCCAACCTGCTTTTTGTCCCATTGATAATGCCATGCGGTCCCCTCCCAAGGATTTCGGGCAGGTTACGCGACATCAGCGGTCATGCAGAACAGCGACGTTGCGTAAGATGGGTTTTAACCCATCCCCCGTGCGAGAACTTCCGCGACCGAGGCGGCAATCAGGTCCAGAGAGGTGTCATCCGAAAAGCGGTGATCGGCCCCATCCACAAGGGTCAGGCGCATATCGGGACCATCGGCATGGTCCAGCAGGCGCAAGGCGACAGCCATATCCACATCAGCATCCGCCGTGCCTTGCAAAAACCTGACCGGAAATGGCAAAGGCAACGGATCGCGCAACACCAGCCGGGTGCGCCCGTCCGCGATCAGATGCTTGGTGATGATGTAAGGGTCACCATAATCCGAAGGCAGCGCCACCTGCCCCGCCGTCTCCAGCTCCGCCCGTTGCGCATCCGAAAACCCGGCCCACATGCTGTCTTCGGTGAAATCCGGGGCAGCGGCAACGGTGACTATACCCGCCACGCGGTCCGGCATCTGGCGGGCGACCAAAAGGGAAATCCATCCGCCCATGCTCGACCCGACTAGAATGACCGGGCCGGTGATCAGGTCTAATGCGGCACAGGCATCTTCAAACCAGTCGCCAATACAGCCATCGGTGAAATCTTCGCTGCTTTCGCCATGGCCGGAATAGTCAAACCTTAGAAAGGCACGGCCCGAATCGGCCGCCCATTTTTCCAGAAATACGGCCTTTGTACCGCCCATATCAGACTTGAATCCGCCCAGAAAAACGATCGTTGGGCCAGCACCTTGGGTCAAATGATAGGCAATATGACGACCCTGCGGCGTCACAAATATCGGCGTTTCAGCATTATTTTCCATGGGCTTACAGCATCACAAGCCAAGAAGTGATGCAAGTTTAATAAGGTGACCATCTTGTCACGTGACTAGATAGTCACGTATAAGAAACCCATGGATGCAATCTTCAAAGCCCTCAACGACCCCGCCCGGCGCGACCTGCTCGACAGTTTGCGGCGACGCGATGGTCAATCGCTAAGCGATTTGCAGCAGGTGCTGGACATGTCGCGCTTTGGGGTGATGAAGCATCTGAAAATCCTCGAAGAGGCCAATTTGATCGTCACGCGTAAGGATGGCCGGTTCAAATATCACTACCTCAACCCCCTGCCCCTGCAGGAGGTGATGGATAGATGGGCCGCCCCCTTTCTTCAAAGACAAGCCCGCGCACTGACAGAGTTGAAAACGAAACTAGAGAAAGACACACATATGGGAAAACCCGATTTCATGATGCAGACCTTTATCCGCTGCACACAAGACGCGCTTTGGGCGGCACTGACAGAGGCCGACCAGATGGCCGCCTATCATTTCGCCTGTAACACGGTGCAAGGCAATCCAGCCGTGGATCAGGCAACCGCCTTCATCCTGCCCAATGGCGACGCGATGTTGCGGCAGGTAACCACGGCACTTGATCCAAAAACCCGGATCGCCATGACGTTTGAACCGCTTTTCATGGGGCCAGACGCACCTGCCAGCCACATGGTCTATCTGATCGAGGCACAGGGCGATCAGTGCAAGCTGACGATCGAACATTATGACATGGCACCGGGTCAGGAAGGTTTCGCCGAAGGTTGGGCGCGGCTTGCTGCATCGCTCAAAAGCTATCTCGAAACCGGCACCGGCCTCAAAGCGGCAATGTAAGGAGAACGATCATGGAAAGCTTCCCAACCGAACTGGGCATTCTGACATGCCTTGCCATTTTTGCCGCATCAATGTGGCTACCTTATGTGATTGGGGTGGCCCAGGTTCCAGAGGCCGACGGCATGCCTGACGGTTTCATCCGCCCCGCCAACCCACATCTCTTGCCGGAATGGATCCATCGGGCACATCGCGCACATCTTAACCTGCTTGAACAGCTTGTGCCGTTCGCCATTCTGGTAATACTGGTGGATCGGTTCGACGGGTTATCCGCCCTGACCTACTGGACGGCGATTGCGTTTTTCTGGCTCAGGGTGGCGCATGCGGTTGGCTACATTAGCGGAAAGGCCCGCCTGCCCTTGCGCCCGATCATTTTCACTGCCGGATGGATCTGCTGCCTGATCATGGCATATGCGGTATTTGCAGCCCGGATGTAGGCGGGTTCAGCCGCCAACATAAACCTGCGCACTGGGCCGGTAAAAGATCTTTTGATCATGCAGCCGGCCCAACAGCTCTTCACCCGCGCGCTGATCCTGTTCAATCACTTGGATCGATTCCAGATGGGCCGGATTTTCCTCTGACAAGGCGCGCCGCATACGACACAATTCACGGCCACGGGCACGCAAAGCCTCCTCGATCAGATCAACATCGGCAATGCTTAGATCAAACTGTCTGTTGTAGCTTGGCATATCAAATCCTCAGAATGTGGGGTTCGCGTTCGGCTTGATGTCGTATTTAAGGCCGAACATGTCGCAGTCAACGTATATCTGGGCATACCAATGTTCACACATTATCCGGTCTTGACCCCGGTGGCGCTTGGCGGCATCTAGGCCCTACACATAACCCGCAACCGGGCGTTCCGTGGGCGCCAAACTGACGAGGAGCATCGGCTATGAGCCAGATTTCCCTGATATTTCCTGATGGTAACAGCCGTTCTTACGAGGCGGGCATCACCCCCGCCGATGTGGCTGCTGACATCTCATCCAGCCTTCGCAAAAAGGCTATCTCAGCCACCGTCAACGACCAGCATTGGGACCTGCAATGGCCCATCGACGCGGATGCATCCATCGCCATCAACACGATGAAGGATGAAGCTCCAGCACTTGAACTGGTGCGCCACGATCTGGCCCATATCATGGCCCGCGCGGTGCAGGAAATCTGGCCCGAAACGCAGGTCACCATTGGCCCCGTCATTCAGGATGGCTGGTATTACGACTTTGACCGGGCGGAACCTTTCGTGCCCGAAGACCTCGCCCTGATCGAAAAGAAGATGAAGGAAATCATCAACAAACGCGATGAGGTGCGCACAGAAATCTGGGACCGTCCGAAAGCGATCCAGTATTATCAGTACCGGAACGAGCCCTATAAGGTCGAACTGATCGAAAGCATCCCGGGTGATGAACCGCTGCGCATGTATTGGCATGGCGACTGGCAGGATCTGTGCCGCGGCCCGCATCTGCAACATACCGGGCAGGTGCCTGCGGACGCGTTCAAACTCATGTCCATCGCGGGAGCCTATTGGCGGGGTGACAGCAATCGCCCCATGCTGCAACGGATCTACGGCGCGGCCTTCCGCAACAAGGAAGACCTCAAATCGCATCTGCACCGGCTGGAAGAGGCCGCCAAACGCGACCACCGCAAGCTGGGCCGCGAAATGGACCTGTTCCATATGCAAGAGGAAGCCCCCGGACAGGTGTTCTGGCACCCCAATGGCTGGACGGTCTACACAACCCTGCAGGACTATATGCGCCGCAAACAGCGCGCGGGTGGTTATCAGGAAATCAACACACCGCAGGTCGTTGACCGCAAATTGTGGGAGGCCTCGGGCCACTGGGACAAATATCAGGAGCATATGTTTGTCGTTGAGGTCGAGGAAGAACACGCCAAGGAAAAGGCGATCAATGCGCTCAAACCGATGAATTGCCCCTGCCACGTGCAGGTGTTCAATCAGGGTCTGAAATCCTATCGCGACCTGCCCTTGCGGCTGGCCGAGTTTGGGTCATGCAGCCGCTATGAACCCTCCGGCGCGTTGCACGGGATCATGCGGGTGCGCGGCTTTACCCAGGATGACGGCCACATCTTCTGCACCGAAGATCAGATCGAGGGTGAATGCGCCAAATTCATCGATTTCCTTGCCAGCATCTACAAGGATCTGGGGTTCGAGAAATTCGAAATTGCCTTTGCCACAAGGCCCGAAAAACGGGTTGGATCAGACGAAAGCTGGGACCATGTCGAAGGCGCGCTGGAAGCTGCGATCAAATCCACAGGACGCGATTTCCGGCTGGAAGAAGGCGACGGGGCGTTCTACGGGCCAAAGCTTGATTTTTACCTGACCGACGCGATTGGGCGGACATGGCAATGCGGCACGTTCCAGGTGGACCCGAACCTGCCCGAACGGCTGGGTGCCAACTATATTGGCGAAGATGGCAACAAGCACCGCCCCTATATGCTGCACCGCGCGACGCTGGGATCATTTGAACGGTTCGTCGGCATCCTGATCGAAGAACACGCGGGCAAGTTGCCGTTCTGGCTGGCCCCGCGTCAGGTGGTCGTGGCGACCATCGTGTCTGATGCCGATGATTACGCGCAAGAGGTCGTGGCAGCCCTGCAAGCCGCCGGTGTGCGGGCAGAGGCCGACACGCGCAATGAAAAGATCAACTATAAGGTCCGCGAACACTCCGTCGGCAAAGTGCCAATCATCCTGGCGCTTGGCGCACGCGAAGTGGCGGAAAAAACGGTGACCCTGCGGCGGTTGGGAGAAAACCGGACATCCGTGCTCGCCCTGTCAGATATCGTGAGCGAACTGGCGCATGACGCCACACCGCCAGATCAACGCGGATAGCAGACGTAGGGTGGGTGCAAACCCAACTTACCCCAATGTGTTACGATAAATACTGCGCCTGAACGTCCGGTTTCCACCCGATTGTCCAGCGCCCGTCATGTTCAATAACGGGCCGCTTCATCAATGTCGGATGTTCGGCCAATAGCGCCGCCGGATCGCCGGCTTTGTCCGCCTCATCCAGCCCACGCCATGTGGTCGAGGCTTTATTGATCGCCTGATCGCCAAATTCTGCAATGATCGTGGCCCGGTCGGCAGCCGTCATCCCGTCAGCGCGCACATCAATGACAACTGGATCATGACCCGCATCGGCCAGCGCCTTGCGCGCCTTGCGGCATGTATCGCATGATTTTAAGCCGAAAAAACGCATTTTTGGATGTCCTTTGTGCGAAACTTTGCCGGGGATATGGGCCTGCGACGTCATATCATTTGCCTTTTGCATAAAACACTTAAGTCTAAAGGTGCAAGGCCAAGGGAAGATAGTTGTGTCGGGGCTCAGATTAGGCCCTGTCCCGTCCGGGCACGACAAGAAGGAGACGAAAAATGCCAAGTGGCACCGTAAAATGGTTCAATACAACGAAAGGTTACGGATTTATCGCACCCGATGATGGGGGCAGCGATATTTTTGTACATATCTCTGCTGTAGAACAGTCTGGGATGACCGGTCTGGCAGATGATCAAAAGGTCACTTTTGACCTGATCGAAGGCCGGGATGGGCGCAAAATGGCAGGCAATCTGGCAACGGCAGGTTAGGCGGCCATACGGCTTTTGGTGACGGGGCGATCCGCCGCAACGGTTGGGTTGCTGCCGGTACGTGTTTCCGCCTCGCGGTTCAACCGCTCAAGCAAGTCAATCTGGATCGGCGAGAAGGCGCGCCGCTTGGTGTCGTCTTTGATAAGACCCGTGTTCTTGATCGTATTCATTGCTATCCCCAGTTCTCGAATTCCGTAAAAGTTTTACTGGAAACGCCCTCAATACCCGAGGGGAACCTTACGTGACATTTCCCCCGATAACGTGGGGTCACAAGGAAACGGTCGTGCAATCACGGTGATTTTGACGCTGAAAGGCATGAAATGCCCCTGCGTCACAATATCAAACGGGCGGCACTGATAAGTAGAGACTGCTGGAAACATCTTTACGAATCGTTAAATCTGGACCGGTGCGGCCCCGATTAACGGCCACGCATGCAGTCGGCGCAAAGTGCAATCGCCGGGTCAGCTGCAAGGCGCGCAGGTGCGATATCTTCGCCGCACGCGGTGCAATAGCCATATTCATCTGCCGTGATCCGATCCAACGCGGCCTTGATCCGCAGCCGCTCTGCCGCGCGACGGCGGGCAGTGGCCTGCGCCATGGCCTGGTTTTGCAACGCATCCATGCGCGACAATCGCCCCACCGCCTGCTGATCCAGAATCACGGTCTTCTGGCCCGCCTGCCCGGCCGTGTCTTCATCTTCGAGGGCCGCAAGACGGGCGCGCAGGTATCGGTGGGTGTCTGCATCGGCCCAGCTTAGTGGGGCACAAGCGCTGGTCAATACTTGCGGGCAGGCATCCGGCTACGCACCATCTCGCGCAGCTCGTCGGCTGACATGCGCTGCATCTTGGGACGATTGGCATCGCTGTCGGCCTGCGCTTCACGCCACTTGATGAATATCCCCACGAAGAAGCCCCAAAGGGTCACGTAGACCGCCAGAAAGATCAGCAGCACAAGCGTAAACCGCCAGAGTATCGCAGATGACGGGGGGAAGCGCGCAGAACAAGCATCAATCATCGTTCAAATGTGGGTTCGGGATAATGCGATGGGGTTGTCGGCTGAAAAGGTCCGGGGGACCATATTAGGTTCAAACGGGCGGAGCCCCGTCGAGGGCGCGCTTCCGCGCAGCGGAAGCATTGGGTTGCAAAGAATGCTGTGGCTAGTGTGGTTCGCAACGGGAGGGCAGCGCCCGGACCTCGGGGATGGCGCGCCGACATGTGTGCGTGGCAGGCCGGTCAATTCAGATGCGGCGGTAGTGCTGGGTGTGACGTTGCAGAAGCGCCCTCCCCGTGGGGGAGGTCCGGGCGCTGCCCGGCGATGCCGGGCGGGAATTACTCCGCTATTTCCAATAGCAAGCTATTCTGCCTATCCAATTGATCAGGTGCATAGCTAATCCGCTCAATCGTAGTCTTGAGATCAAACAATAAGAGATCTGGAGGCGTCAGTAATACTGCCTGTGGCAGTACTTCATTTCCAAATTCGTCCGAAAAGAGCAAAGTACAAAAGCTTCTAACCGGTTCAGTGCGTTCATCAATTGCAATATTTGCTGGCTGCAAACTGGGCGCGAAGTAAGTTAGCGATGCTTGTTTTTCACTCGCCAAGATAGTGGGCGAGTCGCCAATGAAATAGACATAGACGGTTTCAAAAACTTCGTCAGGGTTGGGCCATCGTACAGTTCCGTTGTCCTCAAACAAATCAGTAATCTCACGAGGCAAGGCAAGCATGCATCTTGGACCATCAAAAACCAGAGCTGATGAACCCCTGTTAGTCACCAATATGGACACCGAATTCAGGGAGATATCTGTAACGAGAACTGAAGTGTCAGGCGGCAAAGTGGAAAAGAATGTCGATTTGACGTGTGCGATTTGATCCCAAAATGCACCAACCACGGCCAGTATCGCGATAGGTAAAGCAAGTGTAGATGAAAAAGTCCCGAGATGTCGTCTCCAGTCTTGATAGGAAGAGCAACTCGTACACTTAACTGCCGAAATAGGAATTTCAGATGAGCATTCAACGCAGTTCTTATTCTGCTCGTCACTCACCCAATAACCCCCTCAAACTCCCGCCATTCCCCCTTGCTCATCCCAGAGGTCTCCTGCGTCACCTCTTCCCCCTTCAGCATCCGCCGCAAGCAATCCAGAGCCTTCGCCGAGAGTGTCGCGCCGCCCATCCGGTAATCCTCGAAGGCTCCGTAGGCCGCAGGCACCCAGTCGGCGACGACTTTGCAAATCTCGTCCGCATAGACCCGGATTTCGTATTGCGCATGGTCATCTGCCCGCAGCCGCAGGAAGTGGAACAGGTTGTGTAGGTCCACCTTCCAGTACCATTGGGTGTAGATATTGGCGGGCAGGTTCATGCGGGCAAGCTCGCGGGCAAGACCCTGCTGACCTTCATCCGAAATCATCTCTGCATAATGGTCATAGCAACGCGCGGCGTCGCCTTTGAGGTATTCCAGCACGCGGGCGGCTTCGTCGCCCGTCAGCGCCTCCCCCCGGCCCTGGTTATTGATCACCGATTGCGCGGCAAGCTTGTCGGGTTCGGGGATATAGAACTCCCGGTCCAGGATCGAATAGCGTGCCGAATATTCATTCACATTGGCGGTCCGGTGCCGGATCCATTGCCGGGCGACAAAGACGGGCAGTTTGACATGCAGCTTGATCTCGCACATCTCGAACGGGGTCGAATGCCAGTGGCGCATCAGGTAACGGATCAGCCCGGCATCATTGGACACCGACTTGGTCCCCTTGCCATAGGACACCCGGGCCGCCTGACAAATCGCGGCATCGTCACCCATATAATCAATCACGCGAATAAAACCGTGATCCAGAACGTTATACACATGGTAGAGGTGCTGCTCCATCCCCGGGGCGACCGTGCGTAACGTCGGTTGCGGATTGGCGCGTAATGCGTCGATTTCGGCCTGTTGGTCTGGGGTGATGGGCATGTGCTTCTCCGGCAGCGTATGTGAGTCTGAGGCACTATAGGGAATGGGCGAGATGGGCAAAACCCCACTGACACGTTGGCAAGACAGTTGCCGTTTGTGCGCGCCGTTGCTATGCGCGACAGGCGTGCAACCGCAATTCGTAGAAACCAGTATTAGGCACCCCCAATTGCAGATGCACCAAATCTATAAAACCGTCAAAGCCTTGGCCTGTGCCCTGATCCTGTGCGGGTCCGGGGCGGCAGCCCAAACATCCGTTGATATCCCCGTCGAAGAGGCGCGCGTGATCGCAACCCGCGCCTTGTTTGCAGGCGAAACAGAGCTGGCATTGCAAATCGCACGCAGCCTGCTGGCGATTGATCCCGATGATCGGGCCGCCCTGCTGGTGGTTGCCGCCGGTGCCCCGCGTGTTGGTGAAGCAGCCGAAGGGCGGCAGGCTGGTGCGCGCGCCCATGCCCTGTCGCAAAACGATGCCCAACGATACGAGGCTGCGCGGCTGACCGCCCTTGCCGCCAGTAATGAGGAACGGTTCACGCTAGCCACCTTCTGGCTGCGCCGTGCCTTGACCGTGGCCCCCAACGAGGAAGAGCGCGCGCGCACCCTGCGCGATGCGGGCGCCCTGCGCCGGGCGAACCCCTGGTCCACGACCTTCGGGTTTTCGATTGTGCCGTCCAACAATGTGAATGGCGGGGCGGATGAAAACGAAGTGGATGATCTTGGTAATCTGTCCGGCAACCTGTCTGCGGACGCATTGGCATTGGAAGGTGTGCGCGCCACGCTGAATTTCGGCACAAAATACCGGTTTTATCAGTCAGAGCGTGACCGGGCGACCGTCGGGGTTTACTATCAGGGTGCGCGTGTCCGTCTGCGGGATGAGACGGCTGAAGACCCCAGAACGGGTGATCCGGTCGAACTCGACTCGGATGATTATTCCTCTGATTACATGCAGGTATCGCTGAATTATGACCGCGTTTTGCAAAATGGCATATTGGGCGTCGGCATCGCGGCAGGATCCTTCGATTATGGCGGCGACCCCTACTATGATTTCCGTCGTCTATCATTGAGCCGGACGATCCCGCTATCGGATCCACTGTTGCTGTTTGGTTCTGTCCGCCGCGAATGGCAGGACTTTGACAATGAGAATATTGGCGAGACAATGCGTACCAATGTGCGCGCCGGGCTGTCATATCAGTTTGAGGGGGGCGATAGGCTATCGGGCACGATCGGCCATGTTCTCAGCGATGGTGACATCAGCAACCAGACCTACGAGGAATGGAGTTTTGAGCTAGGATACAGCTTTGCGGAACCAATTGGTCCGGTATCATTAAGCCTGAACGCCGGGATCAAGAAATCAGATTATGAGTTTTATCCGCTTTCAGCAGACGGCCGCCAGGATGAAGGCTATTTTTACGGGATCAATCTGGGCTTGCCGGGTGTTGAATATGCCGGTTTCACCCCTGCCATGACGATCACCGGATCGGATACCGAAAGCAATGTGGGCCGTTTTACCCGCAGTAACCTGTCGGTTGGATTCACCATCAACTCTGCCTTTTAGGGAAACCACCAGATGCCTGATATCGCCTTGCCTCTGACCAGCCTGACCGCGTTTTTCAACGGGGCATTATTGCTTGCACTGACGGTGCGGGTCATCATGATCCGCCGTCGCGACGGGATCGTGCTGGGCGACAATGACGACAGGGTGATGACCAAGGCGATCCGGGGGCAGGCAAACGCATCCGAACAGATCCCGGTGGCCCTGATCCTGATCGGGCTGGTCGAAATACAAGACGGCGGTTCTGCTATTCTTGCCGTGCTTGCGACGATTTTCAGCATCGGGCGGCTGCTGCATGGGATATATTTTGCGGTACATGGCACAAACTGGCGGCTGCGCCTATCTGGGATGTTCCTGACGCTGTTGGCGCAAGCAGGCCTTTTGATTATGTTGCTGTTTATAACGCTCACCTGATCGGAAAGCACCGCGACATGCCCGTTATCCGCAGCGAGGACGCAAAACTGGACCGTTCAGATGACCCACACCCTGTTTTGGGCCACTATACCGCTCGGCTGTTTAGCGACACTGGTGGCCTGGCACAGTTTGGCGCGTTCACTGAAACATTGCCGCCTGGTGCCATGTCTTCGCTGCGTCATTGGCACGCCAATGAGGATGAATTCATCTATATGCTGTCTGGCAATGTCATCGTACACGAAGGTGATATGCAAACGCCTCTGCATCCCGGGGACGCGGCCTGTTTCAAGGCCGGTACGCCCGTGGGTCACTATCTGCAGAATGCCAGCGATGCCGATGCAACTTATCTGGTGGTGGGCACGCGCGCATTGTCGGACGTGGTCACCTATCCTGATCATGATCGTGTTTTGCGTCACAATCGGGAAACCGACACCCGCCAGTTTGAAACCCTGGGTGGGAAACCGGCGACGTCACCCTACTAGCCTTTTGTCAAAACTGATCGAACAATAGCGCAGAAGGGCCGCGTCGCGCCCTGCTTTGTCCTGAAAACTATCCCACAACAAAAAAAGGCCGCGCTGATTGCACGGCCTCATCACTTGTCCAGTGGGCTGATCGTTTATTTGATCTTGCCTTCTTTATACTCCACATGCTTGCGCACGACGGGGTCATATTTCCGCACGACCATCTTTTCGGTCATGGTGCGGGCGTTCTTTTTGGTGACGTAGAAATGCCCGGTCCCCGCGGTGGAGTTCAGGCGGATCTTGATGGTGGTCGGCTTCGCCATGTCTCATCTCTCCTGGTTGCGGGCCTGCATCGGCACATCGCATGAATCTGATAGAAGCTGCCTTTTACCGCCGCGCCAGCGCGAGTCAACCGCAAAGGCGATAAATCAGGAAACTGGCGTCACGTCGCGGGAAACCGCAAGCACAGAGGTCACCGCCCCGTCATCATTCCGGATCGGCGAGATTGTCACGTCCCACTCTCGTTCATTGCCTTCTGCCGTCGGGCAACTCCCTTGAAAGTGGCAAATCTCACCGGCCATGCCGCGGTCAAAATTAGACTTCAAGATTGACTGCTGCGCATCGGGCCACATGCTCCACCATGTTTTGCCAACCACGTCAGCAGGGTCGCCGATCTCCATCGCGCAAAGACCGTTTTCGCTCATGAAGGTGATACGGCCCGCAGCGTTCAACAGCTTGACGCAATCGGAGCTGCCGCGCAGATAGGCTAGGGTAAATCCCGGTGCATCATCACCCAGAACCTCAAAAACATCCGTATCCTCAGCAACACTCATATCTGTCCCTCCGCCGGATACAGGTAGCGCCAGAGGATGACTCGGTAAAGTGAAGGCGAGTAAAAATTCCCATACTCGCCTCGGTTTTTCAGTGGAGGTTCAGGGATATGCAACTTGAAGCTGTTCAAGATAATGCATCAATAAATTTAAAGTAGAAAAGCGTCTCACAATCGATCAACAATAAAACGCGCGCGGATGGCCTGTAAGCCGGATTCTGTCTAGGCGGCGTTACACCGCCCGAGATGACCATTCATCTAAAGCGCCTGTTGCCAGACGCCCTCTAGCTGCCAACCCGGACCTGCTCGGGCTCAAGCAGCCCTGTCTTGCGACGCGCGGTCCCTATTTGGCATTGCTCCCGGTGGGGCTTGCCGTGCCGCTCCTGTTGCCAGTCGCGCGGTGGGCTCTTACCCCACCGTTTCACCGTGACCACGCATGCGTGGCCGTCTGTTCTCTGTGGCGCTTTCCCTGGGGTTACCCCCGCCGGGCGTTACCCGGCACCGTGCTTTTTGGAGTCCGGACTTTCCTCGGACCTTGCAGCCCGCGATCATCCGACCATCCGCGCAAGGGCCGGGTTAGGCCCAAGCGGCGTTTACGTCAACGGGGAAACGGCGCGCGAGATCCGCAATCATGCCCGCATCAACCGCATCCAACGGGCCGCTGGCATAGGGGCGGAACCGCAACCGAAACACCTGCAACAGCAGATCAGGATCAACACTGGCAGTATACCCAAAGGCGTGCATATTCTGCGCAAACCGGGCCACATCGCCCGCGGCAGCATCCGGCCAGACCACCAGCCCCTCCAACGCGAACCTGCGCCAGTCAAAGCGCCGACCGGGATCAATCTTGCGCCCCGGTGCCATATCTGAATGGCCAATGACCCGCTCTGGCCGGATATCCCAGCGTGCGCGAATGCCTTTCAGCAGATCAGTCAACGCATCCATCTGCGCGGCGGCAAAGGGGCTGAACCCGTCATTGGCCAGTTCGATCCCGATGGAATGGCTGTTCACATCCGTGACCGCCCCCCAGCGCCCTGCTCCCGCATGCCAGGCGCGCAACTCCTCTGGAACCAACGCGACAACATGCCCGCTTTCATCTATCAGGTAATGTGCTGACACCTCTGATTCAGGATTGCACAACACCTCGCAAGCCGCGTAGGCGCTTTTCATTGCTGTATAATGAATGACCACCATATCCGGCCGCGCGCCATCCCGACGCGGTCCGAAATTTGGTGATTTACGCGGTCCCGGCTCCCCGTCGTCCCAACCGCCAATCAGACGATAGCCGGGCGGCAGAGACACCGCATCTGAGTCTTTATTGTCCTGCGGCACGCTTAAACGGCGCTGGGTCCCAACCACAGGCAAACCCGTCACCATCGGGATCAATACCACGACGGTCACGCTCCGGACCACCGCGGGCAAGAAAATCACGCTGCGCCTCATCCGCGCTGGAATAGGCCGCGCAATTGCGCTGGAACCGGCCCTGCCCGGACAAAAGCGACCGGCTATACCATTCCTGCCCTTTCACATTGGGCGCATTGATGGCGTATTCCACGATATTCGGCCCCGTGGAGCTGGGACGCTGCGGGACGGCAGAGGGCACAACCTCCACACGGGCAGCAGCCTGCGCGGCACGACGTTGCGCATCGCTTTCAATCGTCTCGCGACCCGATACGGCGTCAAAGCTCTGCTCGTCCGAAATACCACCCGGATTATTGGCGATGCGCGGTGCGGCATTGGTCGGCGATGCATCCAGACCCTGCGTGCGGGCCGGATCATTGCCCGTATTCGCGGGCGGTTGAACCGGCTGAGTCGCGGTCTGGCCAATTCCTGCGGCTGCCAGATCGCTTGACGGGATAGCACCGGCAGGCTGTCGAACCGGCGATGACCGGCCAGGGATGGTCGTGACCTGCGGCGGCGGCACGATACCCCCCCGCGGTGCAGACAATGCGGCCTCACGCCGGGCGCGCTCCAGCTCAAAATCGGCGTAGTCGTTAAAACCGACACCCCGTTGGGGCGGCTGGCTTGATCCGCATGCGGCCAAGGCCACCATTGATGCCAAAATCACTAAACCCGTTTTCATGGGTATCACCTGTCACACTGCGTTTTCTTTTGTGGAAGTTACCACCACTTGGTCGGTTTGGCTACAAAACCTGCAGCCTGCTCCAATGCGTAGGCGGTATTGAGCAGTTCTGCCTCTTCCCAGGGACGCCCGATCAGTTGCAGCCCCAGCGGCAGACCCTGACTGTCCAGACCCGCAGGCACCGAAATGCCCGGTAGACCTGCAAGGTTCACCGTGACGGTAAACACGTCATTCAGATACATCTGGATCGGGTCCATATTCTCGCCCAGCCCAAAAGCGGCAGATGGGGTGGCAGGCGTCAGGATCGCGTCAACGCCATCTGCAAACACCTGATCAAAATCGCGCTTGATCAGCGCACGCACCTTACGCGCCCGGTTATAATAGGCGTCGTAGAAACCAGCCGACAGCACATATGTCCCGATCATCACGCGGCGCTGAACTTCAGGACCGAACCCCTCGGCGCGGGTCTTTTCATACATCTCCGTGATGCCATCACCCTGCGCGAGCTTGGCACGGTGGCCAAAGCGGACACCATCATAACGGGCCAGGTTCGATGATGCCTCCGCAGGGGCAATCACGTAATAGGCAGGCAGCGCGTATTTCGTATGCGGAAGCGTGATATCAGCGATCTTAGCGCCCGCATCTTTCAGCATCGCAGTGCCATCGGCCCAAAGCTTTTCGATCTCTTCGGGCATCCCGTCCATACGGTATTCCTTGGGGATGCCAATGGTTTTGCCTTTGATATCGCCGGTCAGGGCCGCCTCAAAATCCGGCACGGCCAGATCGGCGCTGGTGCTGTCCATGGGATCATGACCACACATGGCCTGCAACATGATCGCACTATCGCGCACGTCCTTGGTCATCGGTCCCGCCTGATCGAGGGAGGAGGCAAAAGCAACAATGCCCCAGCGCGATACGCGGCCATAAGTCGGTTTCAACCCGGTGATACCGACGAAAGCCGCAGGCTGGCGGATGGACCCGCCCGTATCGGTGCCGGTGGCCCCAAGGCACAGGTCAGCCGCAACAGCGCTGGCCGACCCTCCGGAGGACCCGCCGGGGGTCAGCGCGGTATCCTCATTGCCACGGCGCCACGGGTTGACGGCATTGCCGTAAACTGAGGTCTCGTTCGACGACCCCATGGCAAACTCATCCATGTTCAGCTTGCCCAGCATCACAGCACCGGCGTCAAACAGCTGGGTTGTGACGGTGGATTCGTATTCGGGCTTGAAGCCTTCCAGAATGCCCGATGCGGCCTGCGACGGCACGCCTTTGGTGCAGAACAGATCCTTGATACCCAGTGGGATGCCGCACATGGCGGGGGCATCACCTGCCTTGATGCGGGCATCAGCAGCCTTGGCCTGATTGGCGGCGATCTCGGGCGTGTGATGCACAAACGCACCCAATGCACCGGCGCCTTCAATCGCCGACAGGCAGGCATTGGTGATCTCGGCGCTGGTTGTGTCGCCCTTGCGGATCGCATCGCGAGCCTGGGCAATGGTCAGTTTGGTCAGGTCAGTCATTATTCCACCACCTTCGGCACGGCAAAGAACCCTTCGCGGGCATCCGGGGCATTCTTCAACACAGCTTCCTGCTGGCTGCCATCGGTGACAACATCGTCGCGGCGTTTCAGGCGCTGCGGGGTCACGGATGTCATCGGCTCCACGCCCTCAACATCCACCTCATTAAGCTGTTCGATAAAGCCGAGGATCGCGCTGAACTCTGATGCCAGCGCGGGCAATTGATCGTCTTCCACCTTGATCCGGGCCAGTTTGGCCACGCGGCGGGCGGTTTCTGTGTCGATGGACATGAATGTCTCCGCATGTTTGGTCGGGTTCGCGTTTAGCGCCCCGCGCGATGGCCCGCAAGCATATGCCGCGCGTAAACATGGATCATCCAGCCCAACATGACACCATTCAGGCAATGCCAGAAGATATGCGTGCCAATTGGCCAATGCGCGCACCAGATTTCGTCAACGGAACGCAGCGTGATCGACAGGCACAGGACGGCAGCACCAATCAGAAATCCCAGCCCCACAGTGTCCCGTAGAAAAGCCGCATAAACCAGCAAGAGAAGCGGCACCGTCCAGTAGAAATCCGAGATCTGGAAGAAGGGCATCCGGTCCAGCAGCGGCACCATGACATAAGCATATGGCACAAACAGCGCGGTCGCGAACAATGCCGCCCACGACGGCAAGCCAACGATATCGCGGTTGGTCAGGAATAGATATGTCAGGATAAAAACGCCAATCGGCACAACGTCGGCCATGGCCGCCCAAAGCGTCGCATGGGTGTGAAACAGATAGCTGCCGACACCAATACTGAACAGGATCACACAGAGGACCCGCGCGCCCGGCACGCCCGCACTGCGCCGCCACATGATGATGGCGGCAATAATGAAGGCCAGGTTCGTGACAGCATTCAACGGCTCGGACCAATAGGATAGATCCGTGCGCTCGCAATAGCCGTCCACTTGCTCGAACCAGTCCATCTTGTGTCCTTCCTACCCTTGGCTATCCTGCCATTACAGCGATGGAGGGCAAAATGAAAATTACCTGGCTAGGTCATGCGAGTTTCCGGATGGAGGTCGCGGATGCGGTCCTTCTGATCGACCCTTGGTTGGCGGGCAACCCGTCTTTCCCCGATGACAGTCGGGCGGTGGCACTGGCAGGCGCCACGCATATCCTGCTGACCCACGGGCATTTCGATCACACATCAGAGGTTGATGCCATTGCCAAAGAAACCGGGGCTACGGTTGTGGGCATACCAGAGCTTTGCGCGCTCTTTGATGCGGGCGAAACCATCGAGTTTAACAAGGGCGGCACAGTCGATCTGAATGGGGCGCACGTTTCCATGGTGCAGGCAACGCATTCCTCATCCGTTGGGGCGGGTTATGCCGGGACAGAGGCGGGATATATGATCAAGGGTGACGGCCACATGGTCTATGTCTCGGGCGATACCGATATCATGGCGGATATGGGCTGGATGGGTGAATTCTATCAACCCGATATCGGCATACTCTGCTGCGGCGGACATTACACGATGGGGATGGAAGGGGCGGCTTTTGCTGCCAGAAAATACTTCGATTTCAAAACGATCATCCCCTGCCATTACAAGACATTCCCGCTTCTGGCGCAATCGGCGCAACCGCTTGTCGATGCACTGCCGGATGTGAACGTCCTGACACCCGAGGTAATGGATGTGATCGATATCTGAGCCCAAACTTTCACAGAAAGTTTGAAACAATTCCTGTGCCAGGAATTGTCACCGCCGCGCAGCAAAAAACTGTTTCAGCAGGGCCTCTGAGGATGCCACATCAATCCCGTCGTAAATCTCGGGCACATGATGGCATTGCGGATGGCTGAAAATACGCGGCCCCTGCCCGACCCCGCCAGATTTGGGGTCTGCGGCGCCGTAATACAATCGGGCGATGCGGGCATTGCTGATCGCGGCAGCACACATCGGACAAGGCTCCAGCGTGACGTAAAGGTCCAAACCGGTCAGCCTTTCCTGACCTAGCACGGTAGCAGCTTGCCGGATCACCAGCATTTCGGCATGAGCGGTCGGGTCATTCAATGCCCGGGTCTGGTTGCCCGCCTGCGCGATGACCCCGTCTGGCCCGGCAACAACTGCACCAACCGGCACCTCACCGCGCGCGCCGGCGGCGCGGGCTTCGGCCATTGCGATATCCATGTAGCTGCGAAATGCCATGCCCCTTGATGCCCGTTTCACCACCCCGGGACAAGATCGGCGCACCGGCTCAGGGAATGGCCTACCCTACGGGAACGGCCACGTTTTCAGGCACAATCAGCATGTAGTGAAACCCGGTTGGTTCAAAGGTAGAAATCGCCTTGCCACCCAGCTGGCCCGGCAAAAGCCTGCCAACCATCTGCATACCGAAACCCGTCTTCTCGGGCGCTGTCAGATCGGTCAAACCGCTTTCTTTCCAGATGAAATTATAGCTACCATCGCGCGGATGATCCCAACTGACTCGCACCTCGCCACCGGGGACAGACAGCGCGCCATAGGCTGTAGCATTGGAGATCAGTTCGTGAACAGCCATCGCAAATGTCTGCGCATGCAGCACAGAGAGCCGCCAGTCAGGACCATCAATACGAATCGACCCAAGCCGATCAACGTTTTCCGCCAGAATCTGCTGTTCGATGATCTGGCGTACGGTCATGCCGTCCCAATTCACCCCCGACAGGAAGGCATGGGTCTTGCCCAGCGCCCTGATCCTGTTTTCATAGGTGCGCAGGAACGCATCCAAATCAGCCGAATTTTGGCCGGTCTTGCGCGCGATGATCTGCACAAGGGTCAGCACATTACCGATCCGGTGCTGCAATTCGGCAGCAAACTCATCGCGGCGCTGTCTGGCAACAACCTGCGTCGTGATATCATTCGCCTGTAACAAAAAAACCGGCCCATGCGCCGGGTCCTCTGGCATCGGGACGCAGCCCAGCGACCACCATCTGTCCTGCACAGGCGCATCAGGCCTATTCGGATCGGCAATCGGGTAATGCAGTTCCGGCAGGCTGGCCGCTTGCCCGGCCAATGCCTGACGAAAAGCCGCCGCCACCAGGGCATGGCGTTCTTCGTTTTCGGGAAACAACGCCAGCAATTCGTGACCGACAAGATCCGATTGCCTGACACCAAGCATGTCGCAATAGGCGTCATTGACCAAAAGCACCTTGAAACGGGCATCAAGAATAGCCTGAGGCGCCGTCGTTAACGCAAAAATTTCCTGAAAATCAAAGCCGTGGCCGGTATCGCTGTGCAATCTTTCGCCTTTGCTCGCCTGACGCCGCAGCGTGTCCTATTGCCGAACAGATGTTGTCACATATCCCGCCCGACGCTACAGCAGGATAAGACACCAAGGGGTAAATGCAAATATGGCCAAAGGGACAGGGCAGCCCTTCAACATACTGATCGTCGGACAAGGCGGTCGCCTGCAATATGAGGCGCTTTTGTTCACGGTGTCGCTGCGCCAGAACGCGCCGGATTTCACCGGTCGCCTGATTGTGGCCGAACCGCAGCCCGGCCCGCTTTGGGACAATGACCCGCGCATGTCGGATGCCATCAAGGCGGTGCTGGTTGAAAACGGGGCCGAAATCCGGCCCTTTGCCAGCGCGCATTTCGGGCAATCCTATCCGCACGGCAACAAGATCGAAGCGCTCAGCGCCCTGCCGCCGCAAGAACCCTTTGTCTTTTTTGACACCGACACGCTGATCACCGGCGACCTTGGCCAAGTGGCGTTCGACTTTTCTCGCCCCGCGGCATCCATGCAGCGCAGCGGCACATGGCCGGTCGAGGAATTGTACTGGCCCGGCTACACCGCAATCTGGAAATCACTTTATGACCGGTTTGAACTGGATTTCGAAAGCTCGCTGGATTTGGGCCAGCCGGATGAATATTGGGAACGCTACCTTTACTTCAACGCAGGCTGGTTCTTTGGGGCCGACCCTGCGGAATTTGGCAGGCTCTTCACCGAATACGCCGTGTCAGTACGCGACAACCCGCCCCCGGAACTGGTGATCCAGCCGCTGGACCCATGGCTTGATCAGGTGGTTTTGCCATTGGTCATTCATAGATTGGGCGGCGGGCGTCCGGGGGCAGAACTGGACGGGCTGGATGGCGATGTCACCTGCCATTACAGGGTGTTGCCAATGTTCTATGCCCGCGAAAGCGACGCAACCATTGCGATGCTGGAATCCGTGGCCGGCCCCAACAAGATCAAGAAATGGCTCAAGCAATATGACCCTTTCAAGCGGATGATCTATCAAAAGCGCGGCCATAAGGTGCGCGCACTTTTCGATCAGAACAACCTGCCGCGCCGGGAAAGGGCCTTGCGCAACAAGATCAAGTCAGCCGGTTTCTGGATGCGGTAGGATCGGACAAGCGGCATCCAGTTGCCGAACTGCGCCTCTGACCAACCGCTCCGACATTGCCCTGCGGCCCGCTGGATCAACACAAAGGGCAGGTCCCGACCGCGGGTGGGGGCAGTCGGGGGCCGCCTTGTCCATCGACCGGCCGGTGTAACTGATACTTTGTGAAACAATCCCGGATCGTGCATCATAAACAGGTCCCGACCCTCAGGAGATTTCAATGCGCGCTTTCCCAACAGCCCTCACCCTTCTCGCTGCAACCGCAGCAGGTGCCGAAAACCGGATCGATGTGGTGCGCCCCGACGCCCCCGCATTGGCCGCCTATGGCGATCACAAGATCGGGGTCACCACAATGACCTTCACCAACCCCGACCAGATCGACGTGGTCAATACCGGACCAACAGGGGACATCCCAACCTATGACCGGGCCCTGACGGTCGAAATCTGGTACCCGGCCGCTGCCGACACAACACCGGGCGGCACGCTGACGGCGTTGGTGCGCGACGGGATCACCCAAGCCACGCTCACCGGTCAGGCCGCCCGCGATGCAACGCCCGACAGCGGGAACACCTTCCCGCTTGTGATCGTCTCTCACGGCTATCCGGGCAACCGGTTCCTGATGTCACCCTTGGCCGAAAACCTTGCCTCAAAGGGCTATGTCGTCGCCTCTATCGATCACCCTGACAGCACCTATGACGACCAGACGGCATTTGGATCGACCCTCGTGAACCGGCCATGGGATCAGCGGTTTGTGATCGACCAGATGGGCGCGCTGGAGGGCGATCTGGGCGCGATCATCCAAGGCGATAACGTCGCCATCATCGGCTATTCCATGGGGGGTTACGGCGCGCTGATCTATGCCGGTGCGGGTGTGACCAAGGCCAGCACGGAATATGAATGGGGGGCACCGCAGGGCCTGCTGGAACGCAATATGATGGGCGCAGATAGCCATGCGGGGCTTGCCGACGCGCGCGTCAAAGCCTTTGTCGCTTTCGGGCCTTGGGGGAACAATACCGGGTTCTGGGATGCGGATGGATGGGCGGGGATCGAAAAACCGCTGATGCTGATCGCGGGCAGCGTCGATGATGTGTCAATGTATGACGCGATCCGGGGGATGTTCGACGACACCGTCAACACCACAAGGCACCTGCTGACCTTCGAAAACGCCAACCACAACGCAGGCGCCCCCATGCCGGCACCTGTGGAAAGCTATGACCTGCCCGCCGCCGATGGCTGGTTTCCGTTCGGGCACTACTCAGACGCGGTCTGGGACACGACGAAAATGAACAATGTCAGCCAGCATTTCATTACCGGCTTCATGGACCTGCACCTGAAAGGGGATAACGACAAAGCCAGCTACTTCGAACTGGTGCCGTCCGGGAACGATGCCGTCTGGGCCGTCGACGAAAACGGAAACCCCACCGATGAACACACATATTGGGAAGGGTTCCGACCACGGAGCGCCTTCGGGCTGACGTTTGAGACGAAACGAGTCGGGGAGTAGCGGCTGGAGGAGCTTCAGTAGGTTTGAGATAAAACACCTAGCGTTTCGGCATTGCTCAGCAGTGGCACAACCACCTGCACCTCAACATCGCCTTCGGACTTTTCTGAGGTAAGAGGCAAAATCATAAGACTAGACTAGCGACTTCGGCAGATTTCCAAAAAGTCAAAGTCACACTGCGAAGTCAGTCAATGTGGTGCGGGCGGTGGGACTCGAACCCACACGGGCATACGCCCCTCAGATTTTAAGTCTGGTATGTCTACCATTCCATCACGCCCGCATCCGGCGCTGTCTTCAATTTTCACCATCGGGCCTATTTTGGGCCTGAAAGCAGTCTCTTCGTCGCAATGCCTTGTTCCGTATGCATAATGCTTCACAGACACAAGGATTTTAAGTCTCCCGTGTCTACCATTCCACCACGCGGGCCGCGTGTCAGGCCGATTTCGGGCCCGAAAACTCCATAGGCCCGTAAGGCGTTGATAACAATATGCAAGGCCGAAGGCATGGCGGGGTTTTAAGTGTCCAGCGTCCACCATTCCACCAAGCAGGCACGTCACCTTCCTAAGATGACCAGCGAAGTTGGGCAAGCCATGATCACAGCTCAGTGCCCATTGGTTCGCGCAGAAGTGCCCGTTCCTGCAGCCATGGGTTCAGCTTGAGTGCGGCGCGCAGGACCTCTTGCCCTTCGGCGTCCCTTCCCAGCCCGAATAATGTGAGCGCCTTGCCCGCCAAAGCCGCCACATGGTTTGGCATGATCGCCAAGGCTGCATCCAGATCAACCAATGCCGCATCATAATCCTGACGCAGAAAGCTGGCGAAGGCACGCTGGTTATAACCTTCGGCATAGGCAGGGCAATATTCGATCAATGCATCCAGCGTGTCCCGTGCGCCCAAGAGGTCATATTCGGTGCGTTGGCGCATGCCTTTGTCGAGCAGTTCCTGGGCCTTGCTGTCAGGTGCATCCAGCCAAATTTCCCACAATTGGCGTGACAGTTGTTGGGCTACTGCTTCTCCGCCAGAAGCGCCCAATTGGGTGATGATCCGGTCTAACCTGTCAGCGTGATCAGCCACAGCCGGACAGGTTTCGGCAAGGGCGGGCGGGGCGAGCAGGCAAAGCGGCAGTATCCATTTCATGCCTCATGATCTGCGCCGCGATGCCTGCGCGTCAAGTCATGGGGCCGGTGCCCGGGGTGATCGGTGACAATCCCTCCTCCTTTATTGCCTGCATGGCGACATAGGTGGACGTGTTGGAGACATGCGGCAGGGTTGAGATTTTTTCAGCCAGCACAGCGCGGTATCCTGTCATCCCCGAGGTCCGCACCTTGAGCAGATAATCAAATGCCCCAGCAATCAGGTGGCATTGTTCAACCTCGGAGATTTGCATCACGGCTTTGGCAAAGGCCGCCAGTGCGGCCTCCCGCGTGTCTGATAGCTTAACCTCGACAAAGGCGATGTGATCCCGCCCCAGCCGGATCGGGTCATACAGCGCCCGGTAGCCCCGGATGACCCCGTTTTCTTCTAGCCGTTTCAGCCGTGCCTGCGTTGGTGACTTCGACAATCCGATCCGCCGTGCGAGTTCCGTGACGTTGATCCGCCCTTCGACCGCAAGCACGTTGAGAATCTTGCGGTCAAACCCATCAAGATCGGAATATATTTCGGTCATGATCGAGTCCTTTTTTGCGCGATTGGCCTGATGTTTTCTACAATAGGAGGCAAATCGCCTGCGATCAATGCGGTATGATAGGTCATCATTGGAAGGAGTATGTCATGCCCCGCGACCACGCGCACCCGACCCATCAGATTGATTTGGCCATGTATAGCGACGAAGGCGCTGCCGTTGCCGCCCTGACCCGTATGGCTACCCTGTCTGATACTGACCGGTCACGCATCACCGCCCGCGCTGCCGATCTGGTCCGCCAGATCCGCTCCAGCACCGAACTCGGTTTGATGGAGGTGTTTCTAGCTGAATATGGTCTATCCACGGATGAAGGCATCGCCCTGATGTGTTTGGCCGAGGCGCTGCTGCGCGTGCCCGATGCCGACACGATTGATGCCCTGATTGAGGATAAGATCGCCCCATCGGACTGGGGCCGGCATTTGGGTCATTCTGCGTCCTCACTGGTCAACGCGTCAACTTGGGCGTTGATGTTGACCGGTCGCGTGCTGGATGATGATCGCCCCGGCATTACCGGCCATTTGCGCGGGGCCATCAAACGTCTGGGGGAACCTGTGATCCGCACTGCCGTTGCGCGGGCCATGCGCGAAATGGGCCGTCAGTTCGTGTTGGGTGAGACCATCGTCAAGGCCATGGACCGCGCGAGCGGCATGCAGGCCAAGGGCTTTACCTATAGCTATGATATGCTTGGCGAGGCTGCCCGCACCGATGCCGACGCCCGTGGTTATCACCTGTCCTACTCCCGGGCGATCAGTGCCATCGCCGACCATTGCACCCATGATAGCGTGGCCCAGAACCCCGGTATTTCGGTCAAGCTGTCTGCCCTACATCCCCGTTATGAGGTCGCCCAGACCGCCCGAGTCATGGATCAGTTGGTCCCCCGCGTTCGGTCGCTGGCCATGTTGGCCAAATCGGCGGGCATGGGTTTCAATATCGACGCCGAAGAAGCGGATCGCCTGTCTTTGTCTCTGGATGTGATTGAGGCTGTCCTGGCCGAACCTGCATTGGCTGGCTGGGATGGTTTTGGTGTGGTTGTGCAGGCCTATGGCCAGCGTGCCCCGTTGGTCATCGATCATCTGCATGACATGGCCACAAGGCTGGATCGCAAGATTATGGTCCGCCTTGTAAAAGGCGCCTATTGGGATGCTGAGATCAAGCGCGCCCAGGTCGAAGGTATTGATGGTTTTCCGGTGTTCACCGCGAAGCCCCATACCGACATCAGCTATATCGCCAATGCCCGCAAATTGCTGGGTCTGACGGATCGCATCTATCCGCAATTTGCCACCCATAACGCCCATACCGTTGCCGCCATTCTAGAGATGGCGGACGATATGAACCGCACGCCGGATGATTACGAATTCCAGCGTCTGCATGGCATGGGTGAGACATTGCACACCATTGTTCTGCGCGCCGAAAAAACCCACTGCCGTATCTATGCCCCCGTGGGTGCCCATGAGGATTTGCTGGCTTATCTGGTCCGCCGTCTGTTGGAAAACGGCGCCAACTCCAGCTTCGTCAACCAGATCGTGGATGAGGATGTGCCCGCTGAAGTCGTTGCTGCTTGTCCGTTTGATGAAGTGGGTCCGGGGGTTGGTTTACCGACAGGCCCCGAATTATTTCAGCCAGAGCGGATCAATTCTCAGGGCTGGGACCTGACCCATGGCCCTGTGCTCGCCGGGATTGCGGATGCGCGTGATCCGTTTCTGACGGCGCGCTGGGATGGTGGACCGCTTTTGGCTGGTGCCGTTGTTGACGGCCCGGCGCATGAGGTGATGAACCCGGCCCGACCGACTGATGTTGTTGGCAGCGCCCGCAGTGCGACCCCAGCCGATGTTGCCGCAGCGTTGGATACCGCCCGCCCTTGGACGGCATCCCTTACCGACCGCGCGCGCATTCTGAATGCCGCCGCTGATGCCTATGAGACCCATGCCGCCGAGCTATTTGCCATTCTGACCCGCGAAGCAGGCAAGGCAATGCCCGATGTCGTGGCAGAGCTGCGTGAGGCCGTCGATTTTCTGCGTTATTATGCGGCACAAGCTAAAGAAGGCATGGCCCCACGCGGTGTTTGGACCTGTATCAGCCCATGGAACTTCCCCTTGGCGATTTTTTCAGGCCAGATTGCCGCCGCCCTTGCCGCGGGGAATGCCGTGCTGGCCAAACCCGCCGAGCAGACCCCGTTGATTGCCACCCGCGCCGTGCAGTTGCTGCATCAGGCGGGCGTTCCGCGTGAGGTGTTGCAATTATTGCCTGGGGACGGGGCGGTCGGTGCTGCCCTTACCGCTGATGCCCGGATCAATGGTGTTGCCTTTACCGGGTCCACCGCCACGGCGTTGAAAATCCGTCAGAACATGGCGACCCATTGTGCTCCCGGCACGCCGCTGATCGCCGAAACCGGCGGGTTGAACGCGATGATCGCGGACAGCACCGCCCTGCCCGAACATGCTGTGCGCGATATCGTCAATGGCGCATTCCGGTCTGCCGGGCAGCGCTGTTCGGCCTTGCGCTGCCTGTACGTGCAGGAAGATATCGCCGACAATCTGTTGAAAATGCTGATCGGTGCCATGGATGAGCTGACGGTTGGTGACCCTTGGCACCTGTCCACCGATCTGGGGCCGGTCATTGACCAAACCGCCCATCAGGGTATTGCCGATTACATTGCCGCTGCCCGCGCTGAAGGCCGTGTGCTGCATGAAATTGCAGCACCTGAGACAGGTCATTTCATCGCCCCGACCGTGATCCGCGTGAATGGCATTGCCCAGATGGAACGGGAGATTTTTGGCCCCGTCCTGCACGTCGCCACGTTCAAGGCGCGCGAATTGGATGCGGTAATCGATGCGATCAACGCAACCGGTTTTGGCCTGACCTTTGGCCTGCATACCCGGATCGATGACCGGGTGCAGACCATCGTGGAACGGGTCGCGGCGGGAAATATCTATGTCAATCGTGACCAGATTGGTGCTGTTGTGGGCAGCCAGCCCTTTGGCGGCGAAGGCATGTCGGGGACTGGCCCCAAGGCGGGTGGACCGCATTATCTGCCCCGCTTTACCGCCCAGCCTGTAGCCACAACTCAGGCCGCATGGGCCAAGCCTGCCGATTTGGCGGCACTGACCCGGCGACTGGCCATTCCAATGCCAGAGGTCGCCAAAACCCCAACCGACATGCCCGGGCCCACTGGCGAATCCAACCGGCACAGCCTGCATCCGCGCGGTCCGATCCTGTGTATGGGTCCGGGTGCGCAGGCAGCCCAGGAGCAGGTGGAAGCCGTGCGCGCGCTTGGCGGTGCGGCCATTCCCGCCGCCGGTATGGTGGACCCCGACAAGCTAACCAATCTTGCGCCGCTAGCTGGTGTGATCTGGTGGGGCGATGCAGAAACCGGGCGCGCGATTGAGGCGGCATTGGCCCGCCGCAGCGGCCCCATCACAGCGTTGGTGACCGGCCAACCCGATATCGCGCATGTCATGCATGAACGCCATGTCTGCATCGATACCACCGCCGCTGGTGGCAACGCGGCCTTGCTGGCAGAGGTGGCAGGCCAAAGCGCTTGACCCCGCAGGTCAGATCGGGGACCGTCGGCGCATGTTTCCGATCCGCGATCATAACCCATCTGAACGGGTGCCTTATGTCACGTTCACGCTGATCGGGCTGAATATCGCGGTCTATCTTTACGGATTGGCCGCGCATCAGACCGATCAGGCGTTGATGCAGCTTTATTTTGATTACGCCATGATCCCCGCCCGCCTGTCAGAGGGTGAAGGCTATACCGGGCTGGTGACATCAGTCTTTCTGCATGCAGGTTTTATGCATCTGGCCGGTAACATGTTGTTTTTATGGATATTCGGCGACAATCTGGAAGAAAAGATGGGCCACGTTCCATTCCTGATTTTCTATCTGTTCTGTGGCATCGGGGCCAGCCTTGCGCAATATGCCACCGATCCGGGGTCCGTCGTGCCCACAGTAGGCGCATCAGGCGCAATTGCTGGCGTCATGGGTGGCTATCTGCTGTTATTTCCCAAGGCGCGCGTCGATGTTTTCATTTTTTTCATCGTGTTCTTTCGCATCTTTCCAATACCTGCCTGGATCATGCTGGGGCTTTGGTTTGGATTGCAATTGTTCAATGGGGTCGGTGCAGATGTCACTGGCGGCGGTGTCGCCTATTGGGCCCATGCGGGTGGGTTTGTGATCGGATTTATCCTAACACTACCAGTCTGGTTGCGACAGGGCGGCACGCGGTTCTGGCAGCGCACCCACGGCCATCCTGACCATCCCGAAGCAACCTATGGCCGAAGCAGCATACCGATTGTGCGACGCCGTTAGTCACCCCGATCGGCAATTCACAACATTGAACAACAGCCCAACTGTAGGTTCGCAGGCGATCAACGGGCTGTGCAATGCGCCGCAGTCTGGATTCAGTTGCTGCGGCCTAAGCCTTGCGAATGACCTTGGAAAAGGTTTCGAAAATCGGCTCGTTGGCGCAGATGATCTGACCATCAGCCAAAACATCGCCATCCGGTTGCAGCGGCTCAACGATACCACCGGCCTCGCGTACGATCACGATCCCGGCGGCGAGGTCCCAGGCCTGCAAACCACGTTCCCAGAACCCGTCATAGCGGCCCGCTGCGACATAGGCCAAATCAAGTGCTGCCGCCCCGAACCGGCGCACACCGGCGCAGGCGGGCAACAGGCGCGCCAGATCCTGCATAGTTTGCGGCAGATCCGCGCGGCCCGCAAAGGGCAGGCCGGTTGCAAAGATGCTTTCGATCAGCCGGTGCCGCCCGGACACGCGCAGGCGGCTTTCGTTCAGCCATGCGCCGCCGCCTTTTTCGGCATAGAACATCTCGTCCTTGACGGGGTCATAGATCACCCCAGCGACAATCTGGCCCTTATGTTCCAGCGCGATGGACACGGCCCAATGGGGTAATCCATGCAGGAAATTCGTCGTCCCATCCAGCGGATCAACGATCCAGCGGCGGGTCGGATCATCACCGTCGATTTCCTTGCCTTCTTCGCCCAGAAACCCATAGGTGGGCCGGGCATGCATCAGTTCTTCCCTGATCGTTGCCTCGGCTGCCTTATCGGCGCGGCTGACAAAGTCGCCCGGTCCCTTGCTGCTGACCTGCAGGTTCTCGACCTCGCCAAAATCCTTTAGCAGCGCCCGGCCCGCCTTGCGGGCGGTTTTCATCATTACGTTCAGATTTGCGCTGCCAGCCATCTTGGCCTCCTTCATGCGGACAAGGCGGGCATATAGGCCCAAGACCCACGGGGAACAAGGGGCAAGAGCTTCTTAACTATGCAGAGATTAAGGCAGCGGGATTAACCTGTTGTTGTGCAGATTTGTCCATAAGGGCGCAAGGAGGCCAGCCAACCGATATGCGCCGCAATTTGATTGACCAGTTTTTGCACCAAACACAAATCGCGGGGCTGATTTCCGGCCGCGACGTGGCCAAACGATTGTCCACGGGTGCCATGATCGCGCTGGTCTGCGTATATGCTGGGTTTCAGGATCGCACACTGATGGTCTGCGCGTCCATTGTGCTGCTAGAGTTGATCGTCCTTCCGCTAAACAAACGTGCCGCACAGTTTGACCGACCCATCGGCCTGACGGCAGCCATCCCGATCTTTCTGCTAAATTGGGTGTCGATGGTGCCCTATATGGCGTTCGCCGTCATATTGTCGCAAAGTGACTCCATGCCATTCGTGCTGGCCGGATATATCTGGGCCTTTGGCGTTTTTGTGCATGTTACCAATGCGTTCGGCCTGCTGCCCTTTTACAACTGGACACAGATGGCGCCGGCTTTTGTGACCATATTCTGGATGCTATGGAACCTGTCGCAAAACCCCGTCTACGACGCCCCATCCATTGAATGGGGCATCGCATTGGCGCTGATGGTGGTTTACGTCGTCAATACATTCGATACGATGATGCGTCAGAAAGACACCCACAATGCGTTGAGCCGCGCGCGCAAGGAAGCGAACGCACGATTAGCCGAGTTGGAGCATCTGTCGCGCTATGACAGCCTGACCGATCTGATGAACCGCCGCGCCTTTGACGAGACGTTGCAACAACAGATGACTGAGTCGCGTGAAAAGCTGGGTGTCACTGTTTTTTTGATTGATCTGGATGGTTTCAAGCCCATCAATGACAGCTATAGCCACACCGCAGGCGACGCCGTTCTTATCGAAACTGCCGATCGGTTGCGCCAGCTTGCCCGCCAATATGGCGGCAAGGCGGCCCGCCTGGGCGGTGATGAATTCGCGATCATGCGGCATAATATCTCTGACGCTGAACAGGCACGTGCCTTTGGCAGTACAATCGCGGTCGCGTTGAACAGGCCAATTACGTTTGAACAAAAGACGCTGACGATTGGGGCAAGTGTCGGGATCGCCATGCAAAGCCAGGGCATCATGGCCCCCGCTGACCTGCTATCAGGGGCTGATCAGGCGATGTTCGTGGCGAAGGATCAGCCGGATACTGATGCCGTCATTTACAAAAAAGACGCCTTTCCTGTTCGCCCCAGCCTGGAGGATCGTGAGATCCTTTTGACCGCCATGCGCAACAACGAGATATCCCCGTTCTATCAACCAAAAACCTGTATCGAGACCGGCAAGATCATGGGGTTTGAGGCGTTGTCCCGCTGGCAGAACCCCGAACGCGGTCTACTTTTCCCGGCAAGTTTTATCCCTGTTATCAACGATTTGTCGTTGCAGGGTGAATTCATGATCCACACGGCGCGGCGCGTTCTGGAGGATATTTCACAATGGAAGGCAGAAGGGTTTGACCCAGGCCAAGTGTCGATCAACCTGTCAGAGGTGACGTTGGCCACCCTTTCAGGCCGGGATGAGTTGATGGGCCTCGTGGCGCAGTATCCGACCATCAGGCATCACCTGACCTTCGAGATTACCGAAGACATTTTCATTACCCGATCTGCAGATATCATCCAGCAATCAATCAAGATCTTCCGCAGTGCGGGCATTCGCATATCGCTTGATGATTTTGGCACCGGGTTCGCATCGTTCCAGCATCTGCGCGAGTTGGAATTCGACGAATTGAAGCTTGATACCACCTTTGTACATGATCTGGGGGTGGACCCTGCAGCAACGGTGCTGATTGATGGGTTCCTGACAATTGGTGAAGGTCTGGGGGTTCAGGTTATTGCCGAAGGTGTCGAGCGCAAACAACAGCTTGAGCTGCTGCGCGGGCTGGGTTGCCAGATTGTCCAAGGTCACTATTTCGGGGCAGCGATGCCATTTTCCGAAACGCTACTGCGGCTGGCGGTCGGCGATACGGCTGCGACGATTGCGAAGGCCAAGCAGGATAACGCCGCATAAGGCCCGGCGGGTCTACGCCACTTGCATCTTGACCGCTTCCTGTTTTGCCAGCCGGATCAGATGGGCCATGTAAGGTCGCGCCGTATCATCGGACCTGGTCGCGGCATAAAGCCTGCGGGTGATACCTCCATGGGTCAGCGGGCGTGTGATATAGTCCGAATTATAGCGCACCTGCCGCACCACCCAATCGGGCAAAACCGCCACACCCCGGTTTGATGCTACCAGCAGCAGGATAACTGCCGTTAATTCGACCTGCCGCACCGTGGCCGGTTCCACCTTTGCCGGTGTCAGAAGTTGCGAAAATACATCCAGACGCGCCCGGTCGACCGGGTAGGTGATCAGTGTTTCGCCCCGGAAATCCTCTGCCTCGATAACCGTTTTGGCTGCCAGCGGATGTGATGCAGAGGCGACAAAGACAGGTTCATAATCAAAAAGCGGTGTGAAATCGGTTTCTGGCAGGTCCTCCGGATCGGATGACACGACCAAATCCACCTCTTCCTTACGCAGGGCGGGCAGCGCATCAAAGGCCAGGCCGGGGCGGATATCGACATCGACCTCTGGCCAGGCACGGCGGAATTGTTCCAGAACCGGAAACAACCATTCGAAACAGGCATGGCATTCAATCGCGATATGCAACCGGCCAGCGCTGCCAGCGATAAGGCCGGAAAACTCGGCCTCCAACGCCGCGACGCGGGGCAGGATCGCCTCTGCCGCAGCCAGCATTTTCATGCCTGCGGCTGACAGTTTCAACGGTTTGGAGCGACGCACGAAAAGTTCCACGCCGGCCTGATCTTCGATCCCCTTGATCTGATGGCTGAGCGCGCTTTGCGTGATGTTCAGCTGATCCGCGGCCCGCGCCAAACCGCCGGTGTCGTGGATCGCCTTGATCGTCCTTAAATGTCGGAATTCGATATGCATCTGTGAGCCGCCTTCATAATTGTTTTGAAGGTTATGAATTAGCTTCAAGTTCATAAAGGTGCGAAAAGGTCAGCGCAAGAGAGAGGTCTGCCCCATGTCCGCACCAGCTGTTTCCTTTGAATTCTTTCCACCCAAATCGCTTGAGGCGTCATTCCGGCTGTGGGATTGCGTGAACACGCTGGCTCCGCTTGACCCCAAATTCGTCTCGGTCACCTATGGCGCAGGCGGGACAACCCGCAAGCTGACCCATGAGGCGGTGACGACAATCCATCGCACCAGCGGGTTGAATGTGGCGGCACATCTAACTTGCGTGGATGCCACCAAGGCAGAAACGCTAGAGATTGCGGCGGGCTATGCTGCGTCTGGCGTAACCGATATTGTCGCCTTGCGCGGCGACGCGCCAAAAGGTGCTGCAAAATTCGCGGCACATCCAGATGGTTTTGGCAGTTCCGTGGACCTGATTGCAGCCCTGGCCGAAACTGGTGATTTCAACATCCGGGTTGGCGCCTATCCTGAAAAACACCCAGACGCGGTCGATCAGGCGGCAGATATCACCTTTCTGAAACGCAAGCTGGATGCCGGCGCGACATCAGCCATCACCCAGTTCTTTTTCGAGGCAGAGACATTTTTCCGGTTTCGCGATGCTTGTGCCAAGGCCGGGATCGACGCCCCGATCATCCCCGGCATCTTGCCCATCGAAAACTGGAACGGCGCGCGGAAATTCGCCGAAAGCTGCGGCACATCTGTCCCGCAGGTTGTTTCGGACGCTTTTACAAATGCGACCCGCGATGGCACGACCGACCTGCTGGCCACTGCATTGGCGACAGAGCTGTGCGATGATCTGATCCAGGGCGGCGTTGATCACCTGCATTTCTACACGCTCAACCGTCCCGAACTGACGCGTGACGTGTGCCATGCGCTTGGCGTGACGCCAAAACTGCGGTTGCAAAACGTCGCCTGAACCGCCAGCCTTGGGAAAAACCACCCGAGGCCTGATGTTCACCGCCACCACATTAGAAGAACTGCCCGACCAGACCACCGTTCGGTCGCTATCGGGCCTGGAATTCATGCAAGCCATTCTGCGTGGCGAGATTGCACGCCCGCCGATTTCTGATCTGTTGAACTATTCACTGGAACAGGTCGCACCGGGTAAAGTCACGTTTCGCGGCACGCCAGAATTCGGGCACACCAACCCGCTAGGTGGCGTGCATGGCGGCTGGTATGGCACATTGCTGGATAGCTGCATGGCCTGCGCCGTGATGACGATGGTTCCAAAAGGGTCCGTCTATACCACGTTGGAATATAAGGTGAATCTGACCCGCGCGATCCCGCTGGGGACAGAAATTCTGGCCGTGGGCGAGATTGATCATGCGGGCCGCAGCACTGGTATCGCCCATGGTGAAATCAGGGGTGCCACCGATGGCAGGCTTTACGCCACTGGGTCAACCACTTGCCTGATCATGAAGATCGCCGACGGCTGAGGCCCGTTCCAGTTCATCCGTCACGCTTTCGTGGATACTTTCCGACACATCACGCCCAATGATCCGCCGCCTGCGTGACAGAAAAATCTTGGACCAGCCCCGCCAATTGCCAATGGAGGGGGCGTAGACGTTTTCTTCAAACCGGTTCTGCCAACCATCGGGCAGGGTCACCCCGCACATTTCCAACCGGCTGAGCATCCAGACAAGCGGGATATTGGCCAAAGGCCGCGCTTGGGGGTGAACACCCACCTGCCCACCAACATCACCGTGATTGCCCCGAAACCAGACCTGTTCGATATTGCCCGTCCAGCCGGGCGGGCAGGCCCACAGCACCGGCGCGTAAGCCTCGCGCCGTTCATCAAGTGCCAGCGCATGAAACCCGTTGCGCACATGGCCACCCAATGTGTGGTTGTGAAAATCATGCTGCGCCTGCGCCCAGCGCCAGACGATGGGCAGGCGCAGTCCCAGCGCCTTGACCGTATCCCAGACGGCGACGGCTTCGACCTGCACATCCTTGTGACAATAAAGTTCGCGGAATTTGAGCGCGACCGGGCCGCGCGCACCGGTGCGATAGTGCCGGTATGCCTGTCGGATCGCCCGGACTGTTGCGCAATCTGCCCGCACCAGCCCGACCAGATCAATGACACCCGCCAAGGATCGCACCGCATAGGCGCCGCGCGAGTAGCCGACAAGAATGATGTCATCGCCGGGCCGGTAGCGGGATGCGACAACCCCGTAAGCCCGTTCAATCTGCCGGTTGATGCCTTTGCCGGTCATCACGCCCCAGGTCCCTGCCCAGTCGCGCCATTGGATCCCGGCCTCGTAATGGATTGTCAGATTTTCGCGGCTGCTCGCCTCTGACAGCAGTTTGAATGTCAGGCCTGCATTGGTTTCCCATCCTGGTTCAAGCGACGACATGGTGCCGTCCAGAATGATCACATGGGTGGCAGGTCCGCGCCGCCTGAGCCCGCCCTCTTCGGATCGAGCGCGCCGTCTAAAAAGTCCAAAGAACCAATCACGCAGTTGCACTGTCACCCTTCGCCAATTCTATTGCCTGCCAGATCCGATGTGGCGTGAACGGCATATCCACCTTGCGCACCCCGGTTTCCCAAAGCGCGTCGATCACCGCGTTGCTGACGGCGGCCAATGCGCCGACTGTCCCCGCCTCACCGCAGCCTTTCATTCCCATCGGATTATAAAGCGACGGTGTGCATTCTGTCGAAAAATCGATCATGGGAATATCATCCGCACGCGGCATCCCATAGTCCATAAACGATGCGGTGAGCAGTTGACCGTCCTCATCGAACACCACCTGTTCGGTCAGCGCCTGCCCGATCCCCTGCGCGACCCCGCCATGAACCTGCCCCTCGGCCAGCATCGGGTTGATCAGGTTCCCAAAGTCATCAACCACAGTGTAGCGGTCAACAGTGACAACACCGGTTTCTGGATCAATCTCAACCTCGGCCACATGCGCCCCGTTGGGAAAGCTGCGATTGTCCAGCTTGATCCGCGCCGCATGCGTCAGCAGGTCATCACGCCCTGCATCGCGGGCCATATCCGCCACGTCTAGCATTGTGGGCGTCAGGTTGGACCCCGCAATGCGGAACCGTTCATCATCAAAGCTAACGGCGGATGCATCCACCCCTTCAGCGTCGGCCAGAAACGCGGTGAACGCGTCAACCATCACCTGAACCGTGGCCAATGTCGCGGTATTTTGCACGGTGACCGATCGTGATCCGCCCGTACCCCCGCCGGTTGCGATCCGGTCACTGTCACCTTGCACAACCGCGATTTGGTCAGCCGGAATACCGGTTTGGTCCGAAAGGAACTGCGCATAAACCGTTTCATGCCCCTGCCCGTTTGATTGGGTCCCGACATAGATCAGGGCGCCATCAGCAGTGAATTCCACGGTCGTCGTTTCAGCCGGGTCACCAAGGATGCTTTCGATATAGTAGCAAAGCCCCTGCCCGCGCAATTTGCCCGCCGCGTGAGATGCGGCCTTGCGCGCGGCAAAGCCGGGTCGATCTGCTTCTCGTCCGGCGCTGTTCAGCACTTGCATGAAATCACCAACGTCATACGTCACCCCGCTGACAGTTGTATAAGGAAACTGTGAAGGGGTGATGAAGTTCTTTTCCCGCAACTGCCAAGGATCAACGCCCAATTGTCGCGCCGCCTCATCCATGATCCGCTCCAGCACAAAAATCGCCTCTGGCCGCCCGGCCCCGCGATAGGCATCAACTGGTGTTGTGTTGGTATAGATTCCGCGCGTGCGCATATATGCGGTCTGCACATCATAGGTGCCCATCAGTACCTTGGAAAACAGGTCAGTCTGAATGGCCTGCGCAAATTGCGAATTATAGGCCCCCATATTTGCAACCGTATCAATATGATAAGCGGCGATCCGATAGTTAGCATCAAAGGCAAGTGTTGCCGTCGTCGTTAGATCACGGCCGGCATTGTCAGACAGCATCGCCTCTGTCCGTTCGGACATCCACCGTACTGGGCGGCCCAAAACCCGGGCCGCGTGGGCTGCACAAAACGGTTCGGCATAGCGCATGGCCTTCATCCCGAACCCACCGCCCACATCGGGGGTGGTGACCCGGATTTGATCGGCGGGCATATCAAATTGATAGGCAAGGTCGGCCTTGGTCGCCCAGACCCCCTGCCCGTTGCAGGCCACATGCAAACGCCCGTCGGTCACCTCGGCGTAACAGCCGCGCGGTTCCATGGAGTTGACAATCACCCGGTTATCAAACAACTCTGTCGTTACAACATGGGCGGCACTGGTGATCGCCGCCTGTGTCGCAGCTTCATCCCCCATCCCCCAGTCAAAGGCGCGGTTTTCAGGGGCTTCGGGGTGAATGGCATCGCCGCCAACGGCCAAGTCTACATGCACCGGCAGATCGTCGATATCGAGCATGATCATCTCTGCCGCGTCTTTCGCCGCCAACAGATCATTGGCGACGATCATCGCAACGGCCTCGCCCACATGACGAACCCTGCCATGGGCAAGAATCGGACGCACCGGTGCCGCCCCTTTGGACCCGTCCCGGTTCTTGACCGTGACCCCCTGCATCCCGATTTTGACGCCCGCAGCAATCAGATCATCCGCAGTCACAACCAAATGCACACCAGGCATATCGCGGGCATCGACCACATCCAGTTCGGTAATCGCGCCATGGGCCACGTTGCTGCGCAGGAAATAGGCATGCAACGCGCCTTCTGGCACAACGTCATCGACATAACGTCCATGCCCGGTGAGGAACCGCAAATCCTCCACCCGTTTCACCGATTGGCTTTTGCCGAACTTTTCCATGCTGCCCTCATGCGCTGTGTTGGCCAGACCCTAGCGGTAGACTTACCCTTGTCCAGCGTGATCCGGCAATTGCGCATTGGAAAGGTCGGTGCTGGGCAAGACATGTCGCTAATGCTGCCCCACAATAACAAAATGCCGACCGGGGATCATATATATGGATCACGTAAAATTCACAGCAATGAAGGACGGGGACAAGGAAGATTATGACTTCCTGACCAAACATGAAGTGGCGTACACCAAGGGTACGGCCGCGCGCCTGCTTGACGCGATGGTTAGCATGGACGAGGGGCTTTCGGGCTACCAGATCACCCGGCTTGGGCATTCCCTGCAATCCGCCACAAGGGCAGAACGCGACGGGGCCGACACCGACTGGATCGTTGGGGCCTTGCTACACGATATCGGGGATATCTACGCCCCTTACAATCACGATGAATATGCCGCGGCGATCCTGCGACCATTTGTACGGGAACAGGTGACATGGGTGGTCGAGAAACATGGTGATTTTCAACTGATCTATTATGGTGAACATGTTGGGGCCAATCCGCACAAGCGGGACGCATATCGCGACGACCCTTATTTCGAGGATTGTGCAAGTTTCTGCGAACGCTGGGACCAATGCGCCTTTGACCCGGCATATGACACCCTGCCGCTTGCGCATTTTGTGGCACGGGTAGAAGAAGTTTTCGCCCGTACCCCATATGATCCAGCGGTCACCAGGCCCGGGATCCGTGTACCACTGGTGAATATTTCAGGAAAATAATCCTTCTATTTCAGTGTGCTACAAATATTTTTTGAAAAAGTTCGGATGCTACGGGAATAAACCACTGCCCCCCTGCGTAACCCTTGTAACTGACGGATGAGCCGCCAGCACACAGCAGAAAACTACGGAGCTACGCCATGAAACTTTCCCTGATCGCCCTTTCCCTCGTCGCTGGTCTTGCAGCATGTGATGCTTATGCAGGCGGCCACGCCACGGCCCCCGTTGCCCAGTCCAACGGCATCCTCGTCGATACAAACGGCATGAGCCTTTATACTTTTGATCCTGACACGGCCACATCATCTGCCTGCAATGGCGGCTGTGCGGCCAACTGGCCACCACTCGCGGCCCCGGCTGACGCTGACGAAGGCGGCAAATTCACGGCCATCACCCGCGATGACGGGACCAAGCAATGGGCCTATGATGGTCAGCCGCTCTACCTGTGGGTCAATGACCGACAGCCCGGCGACATCACAGGTGACGGCGTCGGCGGCAACTGGCACCTCGCCCGCCCCTGATCACCCGGTTTGCATTCCTCCCCCAGGAACGAAGGGTCTGTGCGCATCTGGGCGCAGGCCCTTTGTGCTGCGACAACCTATCGCCGCCTGACTTTGGGCACACGACTATCAGGCACAATGCGTGGCCCCACATCACCGTCCCACACACTGTGAACTTTACGCACATACACATTGATCTCTGCACCGGAACCAATCGCGCGCAATTTGCCAATCGGATGCATCAGACTTTCACCGCGAATGTCATCGCCCGTCTGCCATATCATATAACCGCCGCCAGACGGCCGACCAGAGTCCTTGGTTTCAACCACCTGTATAACCTTCGCCACCGTCCGATAGCCGAGGCGGCGAGCCAGAACAGCCCGATTAACTTTCCTCCCCATCAACCACAACATCGCCAATAAAATCAGACCCGCAAGGCCCGCAATGACCTGCGCCCAAATGGCATTGTTCCGCTTTTCACCAATATACGCCTCGAACTCTCGCGGATCATGCGGCAAATAGCGGATATCAACCGCATCACCTGGCGTCACATCGCGATGATAACGACGCGAAACTTCGCGTTCGCGGGTCACAGTCCGAGCATCAGCATTAAACTGGAAGGTGATGTAGTAATCATCATCGTCACCTCTGGTGTCGACGCGACGCGCGATAACCTCCGCCTCCGTCACCACACCCACCCGGTCAAATCGCGCAGCGGACTGATAGACCAAAACACTCGCGATAGTCAGACCAACCGAAACAACAGCCGCTACGGCACTGATCACGCCACCATTGGCCCAAAACAAGGACATCCAGGATCTTGGCCCGGTTCGGTGATGTTTTGGAGGGACTTCTTTCGTCACATTCTTGCCTATTGCCAGACACGAGGAACTTTAGAAGCCTGTTCAAAACCCGCAAACCCTTTTCCTTCGCGCCGCCCTCCGCTATCTGACCCCAAACCTAATGGGACAGCCGATCATGCCGATGGAAAAGACATTCAACGCCGCCGAAGCCGAACCACGCATCTACAAGATGTGGGAAGATGCGGGCGCTTTCAAAGCAGGTGCCAACGCCTCCCGCGATGAAACCTTCTGTATCCAGCTGCCGCCCCCCAATGTGACGGGCCACCTGCATGTGGGCCACGCGTTCAACCACACGCTGATGGATATGCTGACCCGCTGGAAGCGGATGCAGGGCTATGACACGCTTTGGCAGCCGGGACTGGACCATGCGGGCATCGCCACCCAGCTGATGGTGGAAAAACAGATGGCCGCAGACGGTGAAAACCGCAAACGGTCGGAAATGCCCCGAGACGAATTTATCGCCAAAGTCTGGGACTGGAAGGCCGACAAAGGCGGCGTGATTGAAGAGCAGGCCAAACGTCTGGGCGACAGCATGGATTGGTCGCGCTCTGCTTTCACCATGTCCGGGGCGGAAAGCGCCCCTGCGACCGAAAAGCCCGGCAATTTCCATGACGCCGTGCTCAAGGTCTTTGTCCAGATGTATAATGACGGGCTGATCTATCGCGGTAAGCGGTTGGTCAACTGGGACCCGCATTTCGAAACGGCGATTTCCGATCTTGAGGTCGAGAATATCGAAGTTGATGGCCATATGTGGCACTTCAAATACCCGCTCGCCGGTGGCGAAACCTATGAATATGTCGAGAAAGACGAAGACGGCAACGTCACCCTGCGCGAGACACGGGATTATATCTCCATCGCCACAACTCGGCCCGAAACGATGCTGGGCGACGGTGCGGTTGCAGTGAACCCCAAAGATGAACGCTACGCCCCCATCGTCGGCAAGCTCTGTGAAATTCCGGTAGGGCCCAAGGAACACCGCCGCCTGATCCCGATCATCACCGACCCCTACCCTGACCCCGACTTCGGCTCAGGCGCGGTCAAGATCACCGGCGCGCATGACTTCAATGACTACGAAGTCGCCAAGCGTGGCAACGTCCCGATGTATAACCTGATGGATACCAAAGGGGGGATGCGGGCGGATGGCAAGCCTTACGCGGAAGAGGCGGCAGTCGCCCAGCGCATCGCGAACGGCGAACAGGATTTCGACGAAAACATGATCGCTGCGATGAACCTCGTCCCCGACGCCTATCGCGGACTGGACCGGTTCGAGGCACGTAAACAGGTCGTCGCCGACATCACGGCAGAGGGCAACGCGGTCATGATCGCCAACCCGGCATTGGCCGAAGGTGAAGTCCCGGGTCAGGCCCGGGACGGGTACAACGAAACGCAACCCGTCCCGGCCCCCGAGCCGGGGCCTCCTCCTATGATCCCCTTCGTCGAAGCCAAAAAAATCATGCAGCCCTTCGGCGACCGCTCCAAGGTGGTGATCGAGCCGATGCTGACAGATCAATGGTTCGTTGATTCAGCGAAAATCGTCGGCCCCGCACTCGATTCCGTGCGCGAAGGCCGGGTCAAGATCATGCCCGAGAGCGGCGAAAAGGTGTTCTACCACTGGTTGGAAAACATCGAACCTTGGTGCATCTCGCGCCAGCTGTGGTGGGGGCATCAGATCCCAGTTTGGTATTTGCCCGGGCGCAATGCAGACGGTTCAGCCTGTGACCCAGGGGGTGGGTCAGCAGAACCCTTTGCCATTTGCGCTGCAAACTTTGCTGAAGTCCAACACATCGTAGCTGAGAAATTTGGTGTGGCTGACGTTCGTCAGATTCCTTCTGACTTCAGTCTCGCTGACAACAACTTCATTGATGCGTTTATGACGAACGCCAATTTCGGAACAACGGAAGAGTACGCCCACATGGTGGCTTACCGCGATCCCGACGTCCTCGACACTTGGTTCTCCTCCGGCCTCTGGCCCTTCGGCACGCTCGGCTGGCCTGCCGAAGACGACGCCATGAAATACTTCCCCGGCGACGTCCTTGTCACCGGGCAGGACATCCTGTTCTTCTGGGTCGCCCGTATGATGATGATGTCAGAGGCGATCCTGGATAAGGAACCCTTCCACACCGTCTATCTCCACCAACTCGTCCGCGATGCGAAGGGTGAAAAGATGTCAAAGACGCGCGGCAATGTCATCGACCCACTCGACATGATCGACGCTTACGGGGCGGACGCCCTACGCTTTTCCAACGCGCAGATGGCGGCCTTGGGGGGCGTGCTGAAAATCAGCGAGGATCGGATCAAGGGCTACCGGAACTTCGGCACCAAACTCTGGAACGCGTTCAGCTTTGCCGATCATTACGAGATCCCCTATCCCGGCGATGCGCCCCGGCCAGAGGCCACGCAGACGCTGAACAAATGGATCATCGGTGAAACCGGCAAGGTGCGTGAGGCGGTTGATGCCAGCATGGAAAGTTACCGGTTCAACGACGTGGCTGACGCACTTTATGCCTTCACCTGGGGCAAAGTCTGCGACTGGTATCTGGAGTTTTCCAAACCCATCCTGCAAGGCGATGATGCGGCGGCCAAGGCCGAGACGGAACAGACCCTGCGTTGGGTGCTGGACCAATGCCTGATCATGCTGCACCCGATCATGCCGTTCATCACAGAGGAACTATGGGGCCTCGCCGACAACCGCGGCAAAATGCTCGTGCATGCTGATTGGCCGAATTACGGGGCCGAAATGGTGGACGCAGAGGCGGATCGCGAAATGAACTGGGTCATCGCCCTGATCGAAAACACCCGCTCCGCCCGCGCGCAGGTCCATGTGCCGGCAGGGGCGAAAGTGCCATTGCTGGTGACCGGACTCGATGCCAAAGGGCAATCAGCTTGGGACAACAATGCAACACTGATCCAGCGCCTTGCCCGGATCGAAAGCCTGTCCCATGTTGATGCCTTCCCCAAAGGCTGCGTAACCATCCCGATGGATGGGGGCACCTTCGGCATTCCGCTGGAAGGGCTGATTGATGTCGCGTCCGAGATTGCGCGGCTTGAAAAGACAATGCAGAAACTGGGCAAGGAATTGGGCGGATTGCGTGGGCGGTTGAACAACCCCAAATTCGTGGCCTCCGCCCCGGATGAGGTTGTCGCCGAAGCCCGCGAAAACCTGCGTCTGCGGGAAGGCGAAGAGGCAGAAATCAAGGCAGCCATCGCGCGGCTGCAGGAGCTGGGATAAATTACGGGATGGCGGGTGGGGCGTCGTCGCAGACGCGCGTCACCCGTTATCGTACAACACGCTCCACCGCGCGCATTGCACCTGCCGCCTTGTCGTAAACCAGTGCCAGAATACGGCGACCACTGCTGCGGGCGGCAATCTGCGGAACAGACCGTATCGACAGGGCAGCCCCGGAACTGATTAAAAATCCGCGTCTACTGATCTTCATGGGGCTACCCCTTTGCGCCTTACTTGCGAACCATTCTCATATAGGGACGCTTGCGCCCAGTTCAAGACCCCGGTTAACTCGCACCATGACCAAACCCCAACTCACCCCACTCGCCGCCAGCTTACCTGCCTCAGTTCCCTTTGTCGGACCCGAAGCGCAAGAAAGGCAACGCGGCCAATCCTTTACTGCCCGTCTGGGCGCGAATGAAAGCACTTTTGGCCCCTCGCCGAACGCCATCGCTGCTATGCAGCAAGCCGCGCCAGAGGCGTGGATGTATGGCGACCCCGAAAGTCACGATTTGCGCCATGCGCTGGCGCAGCATCACCGTGTTGCACCCGAAAACATCATGGTTGGCGAAGGCATTGACGGGCTTCTGGGGCTTGTTGTCCGCCTTTATGTAGGTGCGGGTGATGCCGTGGTCACATCCGCCGGGGCCTACCCCACCTTCAACTACCATGTGACAGGGTTCGGTGGCGCGTTGCATATGGTGCCTTACAAGAACGACCACGAAGACCCCAACGCCCTGATCGCCAAGGCGACAGAGGTCGATGCCAAGCTGATCTATATCGCCAATCCGGATAACCCCATGGGCAGCTGGCATGACGCCGCTCGGATGCAAGCGATGATCGACGCACTGCCAGACGGATGCATGCTGATCTTTGATGAGGCCTATATCGAGCTTGCGCCAAACGGGACGGCGCCTGCTATCGACACGACCGCCCCCAATGTCCTGCGCATGCGGACATTTTCCAAGGCGCATGGGCTTGCGGGCGCGCGGGTTGGGTACGCGATTGGCGCGGCAGATGTGATTATCGGGTTCAACAAGGTGCGCAACCATTTCGGCATGTCCCGGATCGGACAGGCCGGTGCGCTCGCCGCCTTGCAGGACAAAGACTGGCTGCGCCATATCCATGCAGAGGTCGGCACCGCCCGCGACACCATTGCCGCGATCGCCGGGGAAAACGGGCTTACCCCGCTGCCTTCTGCCACGAATTTCGTGGCCATTGATTGCGGCAAGGATGGCGCATTCGCCAAGGCCGTGCTTGCCGGGCTGATCGATGAGGGCGTTTTCGTGCGCATGCCCTTCGTGGCCCCGCAGGATCGATGCATCCGGGTCAGTTGCGGCACAGCTCCGCAGCTGGACGCGTTCCGGAATGCCCTGCCAAAGGCGCTTGCCCGTGCCATACACGAAAATTTGGGGTGATTTTCAACTTCACGGCGTTAGGCTCTTACCATAACCTGCAGGAGACCCCATGTCGCACCGTCCGCCCATCCAGCGTGTTGAGGATTACACAGATGCCTTCCTGACGACCCTTGGGGTGTTCCTGTTCATGGTGTTCTGGATGATCGCGGCCGCATTGGGCTATGCGTGGGTCGCTATCACCGCCTATGTGGTCGATCACCTGTTTAAATGGGTCGGACGACTGCGTGCCGGATAGGCTCATCCACAACAAGCTGCAGCGGTGACCGCTTTTGGCGGTTGGGCGGGCATCGTGCCACCATTTGCAATCGACAGCGCCGCCGCTTCCAAGGCACCTGTGCCATGCGGGATGTCCAGCGCCTTCAACCCAGCGTCAATCGTCCCCAGAACCCCCATGATCATATGGGCATTCACATGCCCCATATGCCCGATCCTGAAATAGGCATCGGCAGGATCGCGGCCAAGCCCAATGCCAAGCGTCAAACCACATTGATGTTCACACCAGTGGCGCAACGCATCACCATGCGGCGACCCGATTTCAACCGATGTCACGGCATGCGACCTTTGCGCAGGATCGGCGATATTGAGCTGCATCGGGCCATCCGCCGACCAGCGGTCAAACGCCGCCCAGATCGTCCGCGCCAGCGTTTCATGGCGGGCAAACACGGCCTCCAGCCCTTCTGCCTTGATCAGATCAAGTGCCGTACGCAACCCGTAAAGGTGATGCGTCGGCGCAGTGCCTGCGAAGAACTGGTAATACCCATCCGGGTTCGTGCGCGGGCGCCAATCCCAATAGCTGGTCACGCAATCGCCACGTGCCGCGTCCGCATTTTCGTTAAACCAGACAAAGCTGATGCCTGCAGGCGTCATCAACCCCTTTTGGCAGGCCGAGACCATGACATCGACGCCCCATGCGTCCATCTCGAACCGATCGCAACCCAGTGAGGCGATGCAATCAGCCATCAGTAGGGCTGGGTGACCCACCTCGTCCATCACAGCCCGTAACCCGGCAATATCACTTTTGACGCTGGTCGATGTATCCACATGGACGGCCAGCACCGCCTTGATGCGACCTGCAGTGTCGGCGGCCAGGTAATCCGCGACCCGGTCCAGATCAATCGGAGACTGGCTGCCATGATCAATCGTTTCAAGCTGCACACCCATGCCTGCCGCCATTTCGCCCCAGCCAATGCCGAAACGCCCGGTGGCCAGCACCAACACCGTATCCCCGCGCGACAACACGTTTGATAGCGCGGCCTCCCATGCCGCGTGACCATTGCCGATATAGATGGCAACGTTCTGATCGGTCATTGCCACTGCCTTCAGATCGGGGATCAGACTGTGGGTCAGGTCATGCAACTCGCCCTCATAAATATTGGGGGAGGCGCGATGCATCGCCTGCAAGACGGCATCGGGCATCACGGAAGGGCCAGGAATGGCAAGATAAGCGCGGCCTTGGGACAAAGACATAAGAGGGACTTTCAGGTGACGATTTGGCGCGACAGTAATACGCCATCCGGCAAGGTCAAGCTTGCACAACTTGCCCTGCCCCCCCATTTGCGCATAGACGAAGACAACCCATTTTGATGAAGGCAATCCATGTCCTCGGCCGAAACTCCCGCTAAAAATGAGAAGCAGAAATCAGTCGTTCCGATGATCTACTGGCTGTGGCGTGATTACCTGCGTCCGCAGAAATGGCTATTGGTTTGCGCCTTGTTTTTGATGTCATTGGAAGGATCCACGCTCGCGCTGTTCAGCCGGATGGTGCAGCCGATGTTCGATGATGTATTCACTAATGGTGACACCCAGGCGCTATACATGGTCGGGTTCATCGTCATGGGTATCTTTATAATGCGGGCCTTCACGTCGACCGCGCGCAGTATCCTGATGACGCTGATCAATCAACGCACGGCTGAGGGGATGCGTGAGCATATGCTGACCCATATGCTGACGCTTGATAGCAGTTTCTTTCAGACCAATTCGCCAGGGCAGCTGATTACACGGGTGCAAGGCGATGTCGCATCCATCAACCGGATCTGGAGCGGGCTGATGATCGCTTTGGGCCGCGATCTCGTCTCTTTGATCGGGCTTTTGTCTGTTGCGCTTTGGATCGATTGGGTGTGGACCCTGATTGCCATTATCGGTTTGCCGCTTCTGGCGCTGCCGTCGCTGCTGGTTCAACGCTATATCCGCCGACGCGCGCATATCCAGCGCGAACTATCTGCCAATATCTCAACCCAGTTGGATGAAGTGTTTCATGGGATCAGCCCGATCAAGCTGAACACGCTGGAGGCTTATCGCACCAAAAGCTATCTCAAGGTGCTGAAAGAAGCGATCGATGCCGCCGTGAAAACGTCCTATGGAACGTCAGCCGTGCCTGCCTTGATCGATATCATGACAGGGATCGGGTTCTTTGGTGTGCTTGTTTATGGTGGGTCCGAGATTATCGCGGGCAACAAAACCAATGGCGAATTCATGGCCTTCTTTACGGCTATTTCGCTTGCTTTTGATCCGATCCGCCGTCTTGGGGCGCTAAGCGGATCCTTGCAGCGTGCAGCCGCCAGTATCGAACGGGTGCAATGGGTGCTTGGGATCAAACCCACGATCCTGTCGCCTGCCAAGCCGCTGCCTGCGCCAAAGGACGCACCCGCCATCCAGCTGGATGCGGTCGAACTGAACTATGACGAACTGCCCGTGCTGCGCGGCACCACATTCACCGCCGAGGCAGGCAAGACGACCGCCCTTGTCGGTGCATCCGGCGCAGGCAAAAGTACGGTGTTCAACGTGCTGACCCGGCTTGTCGATCCGCAAACCGGGGTTGTCACCGTGGGCGGCATCCCGGTCCAGCAGATGGGCCTGATGGATCTGCGCGGCATGTTTTCCGTCGTGTCGCAGGATTCTACCCTGTTTGATGAAACCCTGCGCGACAATATCCTGTTGGGACGCGAGGACGTGACCGATGCGCAACTGCAAGAGGCAATCGACGCGGCCTTTGTCAGTGACTTTCTGCCGAAACTGGCCAATGGGCTTGATACACCCGTTGGGCCGCGCGGCTCTAGCTTATCAGGCGGGCAACGACAGCGTGTCGCCATCGCACGGGCACTTCTGCGCAACACGCCCATCCTGCTGCTGGACGAGGCGACAAGCGCGCTGGACACCAAATCAGAAGCCATGGTGCAGCAGGCGCTGGACCAGCTGTCCACAGGCCGGACGACACTGGTTATTGCGCATAGGCTTTCAACTGTGCGCAATGCGCATTCCATCGTGGTGATGGATCACGGGCGCGTTGTCGATCAAGGCTCGCATGATGAACTGCTGGCGCGAGGCGGTATCTATGCCGATTTGCATCGATTGCAGTTCTCTCAATCAGAGGCTGAAAAAGATGACTGAACGCACGCTTATTGCGATTACCGGGTCAGACCGGGATGATTTCCTGCAAGGGCTTGTCACCAATGACATCGCCAAGCCGGAAGGTACGTTGATTTACACGGCCCTGCTGACGCCACAGGGTAAGTTCATCGCCGATTTCTTTGTGCTGCGGCAGGCCGACCAGATGGTGATTGATGTGGCAAGTGCAATCGCCCCGGCGCTGGCGCAGCGGCTGACCATGTACCGGCTTCGCGCCGATGTGCAGATCGCCGAGCTGGACCTGATCGTGTCGCGCGGCACCGGGCCTGCGCCTGATGGTGCCATCGCGGACCCGCGGCATCCCGCCCTGGGTTGGCGGCTTTACAGTGAAACGGATGAAAGCGACAACACCGATTGGGATGCTTTGCGTGTGGCACATCTGATCCCGGAAACCGGTATTGAGCTGACACCAGACGCCTATATTCTCGAATGCGGTTTTGAGGCCTTGAACGGCGTGGATTTCAAAAAGGGATGCTTCGTGGGGCAGGAAATTGTGGCCCGGATGAAGCATAAGACCACGCTGAAAAAAGGGCTGGCGCGCGTCAGGATAGATGGGCAGGCCCGAACCGGTGATGAAATTACAACAGATGGGAAACCAGCGGGCACGCTGCATACGATCAGCGGGAACGAAGGGATCGCATTTTTGCGGTTTGATCGGGCAACGGGCGTTATGCAGGCGGGGCAAGCCAGCCTTACCCGCATAGACTAGCCCTGAACCGGCGTCTCTTGTTCAGGCGCGTTCGGCGTATTCAAATGTCTCTGTATTAACCACGATATCTTCGTCCTGGCCGACAAATGGTGGGATCATGACCCGGATGCCATTATCCAGCGTCGCGGGCTTAAAGCTGTTTGCAGCGGTCTGACCCTTTACCACAGGCTCGGTTTCGACAACCTTACAGACCACTTTCTGCGGCAGGCTGACATTCAACGCCTCTTCGCCGTAATACTCGATCTGGACAATCATCCCATCCTGCAGGAACGGGCGGCGGTCGCCCAGGATGTCCGATGGCAAGGCGATCTGTTCATAGGTTTCGCTATCCATGAATGTCAGCATGTCGCCATCTTCAAACAGAAACTGCTGATCCTTCTGGTCCAGACGTACACGTTCAACCTTGTCGGCGGAACGGAACCGTTCATTCAACTTGCGCCCGTCGCGCAGGTTTTTCAGCTCAACCTGTGCAAATGCACCACCCTTGCCGGGTTTGACATGATCCACTTTGACAGCGCCCCAAAGGCCACCATCATGTTCCAGCACGTTACCGGGGCGAATTTCGTTACCGTTGATTTTGGGCATGGGTCACTTCGTGTTTGGTAGTTAACAAAAGGTTGAAACGAGGGTTTTACCGCCTATATCTGGGCGATGGATGTCTGACAAGGTCATGAGAAAGAAGCGGTGCGGCTGCACGTAGCTATGCATTAAACGCATAGCTGCCATTCCAAATGAGCGCCCCCGAATCGGACTCAAATGGGCATATTGGCGCTCACGCGGAAGTACAAGAACAAAAATAGGGAACTATAGATGAGAGATTTCGTCGACGGTACAGCGTTCAACAATGAACAAGGCAACCGTGCCCGTAAATTGTTCGCCGCTGTCGTTCTGGCTGCGCTGGATGATGCAATTGCGGATGACAAGAAATATGGCAATGGGCCAGAACAGATTGCACGTTGGGCACGTTCACGCGATGGCCGCGAAGTGTTGTCATGCGCTGGCATCGACCCCAATGAGCGGGTTGTGGAAGGCCTGATGGAATTCGTGGGCAAGGGTGTGCGTACATCTGTTGCATTGTCCCGCGAAGAAAGCGAACGGCGCAATGCAGCTGAACAGGAAGCGAAAGCCGCCTGATCCTGCACGCGCTTTGCGATTGAAAATGCGGTTCCTGCGGGGGCCGCTTTTCTTTTTTATGGCCCCGAAAACATGATCGCAAACAGGATGAACGGGGCGAATTCCAGCAGCCCCAAGAATATGATCAACCCGCGCATCACCAACCCGCTGAACCGTCGCCATAACACCGCACAGCATAACAGTGATGCCCCAATTTCGATTGCACCAAAAATCGTGCCATAATGTGCCGGGTCCCAATAGCTGACGGGGCTTTGAAAAATCCAGTTGCTGATCGGCCAGAAATGCGCCCGCCCATCATCGTGATGTAACAGAAAATCCCCGACCAGATGCAGCATTGCTGCCCCGCACAAGGCGATCATCACCGGCATGCGGAACATCAGGCCAAATGTCAGGGCGATCCCCCAAAGGATCATTGAATTGTCGATCCGAAAGATGCTTTGCCATGCATCCGAAAAGTATAGCTGCCCAAATACCACCTGGGGCGAAGTGCCCAGGACTTGCAGATGCCAACCCGACATCAGGTACAGCGACAAGTCGGGGATCAGTGCCCCGGCAAGCGCAGCAGCAGTGACGGTTGGCCTCCCCGCCTTGGCAAAGACCGTCAGGCCAAAAATCATATGTGCGGGTGTATTCATGCTCTTTCCCTGCGCCTTATGCACCCCTATGAACCTATCGGAGGGAGGCGCGATGACCAGTGCAATCATGATCCAGGGGGCCGGTTCCAACGTGGGTAAATCCATGCTGGTGGCCGGGCTTGCACGGGCTTGCACCCGTCGCGGGCTGTCCGTCGCGCCGTTCAAGCCGCAAAACATGTCCAACAACGCCGCCGTGACCGCCGATGGGGGCGAGATTGGCCGCGCGCAAGCCCTGCAGGCGTTAGCCTGCGGGCTGGAGCCGATGATCGACATGAACCCGGTACTGCTAAAGCCCGAAACGGATACTGGCGCGCAGGTGATCGTGCAAGGCAAACGCTTTGCCACGATGAAAGCCCGCGACTACGGCAAACAAAAATCGAAACTGCTGCCCCCGGTCTTGGAAAGCTTCAACCGGCTGAGCAAGGCCCATGATCTTGTGCTGGTCGAAGGTGCGGGCAGCCCGGCAGAGGTCAATCTGCGCAGCGGCGATATTGCCAATATGGGCTTTGCCACCGCTGCGGGTGTCCCGGTTGTTCTGATCGGCGATATTGATCGCGGCGGTGTGATCGCGCAATTGGTGGGCACCCATGCGGTGCTGCCAGCCCAAGACCGCGCCCTGATCCGCGCCTTTGCGATCAACAAATTCCGGGGCGACCCAACCCTGTTTGAAGACGGGATGCGGATCATTGCCGATCAGACCGGTTGGGCCGGGCTGGGCATTCTGCCGTGGTTCGCTGATGCGTGGAAACTGCCCGCCGAAGACGTGATGGATGTGGCCAGCAGCAAAGGCGGCGATCTCAAGATCATCGTTCCCCGCCTGAACCGGATCGCCAATTTCGATGATCTTGACCCGCTCGCGGCCACGCCCGGCATCAGCGTCCAGATTGTCGAGGCTGGGCGCGCGCTGCCCGGCGATGCAGACCTGATCATCATCCCTGGCTCAAAATCGACAATTGCCGATCTGGCACATTTTCGCGCCCAGGGTTGGGATATCGATCTAGAGGCGCATGTACGGCGCGGTGGGCGCGTTTTGGGGATCTGTGGCGGCTATCAAATGCTGGGGCACGAGATCATTGATGAAGATGGGATTGAAGGGCCACCATCGCGGGTCAAGGGACTTGGCCTTCTTGATGTGCGGACCGTCATGAAGCCGCAGAAACGGCTGGCCCGGTCAACTGCCATCTATCTGCCGACTGGCGATACCGTGGCGGGCTATGAAATCCATATTGGGAATACCACCGGGCCGGATTGTGACAGGGCCTGGCTTGCACTGGATGGGCGCGGTGAAGGGGCGGCATCCCCTGACGGTCGGGTCACGGGATGCTATTTGCACGGGCTATTTGCAGCAGATCAGTTCAGATCCGCCTTTTTTGAACAATGCCGCTTGCCGCTGTCCCGTTATGATTATGCAGCAGGCGTAGAGAACACGCTCGACGCGCTGGCCACGCATGTCGAGAGCCATCTCGATATCGATCAGTTCCTTGCAATCACGGACGAAACTTAGAGGGCAACAAAATCCTATGAAGGATTTTGACAAATTTCTTTGTAAGAAATTTGCATCGCTCCACCGGCCTGACTAACGCAGATCACGGGACGCCAGTATCAAATTGATCTCGCGCCGGACCAGTTTGCGGACATTGCGGGTGATCCGCTCACCTGTGTCGCCGGCCAGCTCTTCGCGAACAATCTGCGCAATCATCTCGCGTAACATAGCAGGGTCGATGGCGGGTTCCTGCGGCAGAAACGCAGCAAGCTCATCATCTGGGTCCGATGACACATCCGCATGCTCTTCTTGCCTCTCCGGTTCTTCTGTAGCGTCAAAAAATTCCGGTTCATCCGATGCGCCCATCGCGCTGACAGCCCAATCAGCTTCGTCAAAGGTTTCCGTCTCTTCGGGTTGCCAATCCTCAACAGGTCCCGCAACCGCCGCCGCAAGTTGCGCAATCGTCGCGTCATGGGGCCCGGGTTCCGCATGCTTCTCGGGGTCCAGCACCAAGACATTGGCGCGATTTCCGTCGGATGTTGCGGGCGGTTCTGCATCCTGCGCATCAGGCTCATCAACCCGCAAGGCAGGCGTCAGTATCAGTTTTTCCGAGGCAGTCGCAGCTTCAGACAGCGCATCCCCGTCAGTTGTGGCGTCAGGCGATCGCTCGCCACGCGACACCAGTTTACGAACCGACGACATGACCTCGTCAATTTCATTTGGATTAGGAGTGTTGGACATAACTCATCCCGACGTTGCGCCCCGCCTCGCACAACTTAGCGCATAGTCGGAACGCAAACAACAAAGATGAACGTCACTTTGTGGTTAGTCGCCGATCGCGCGCAAAACCCGGTCAAGGGCTTCGCCCTGCGGCGACATCGCAATCGGGGCATCCTTTGCCAGATTGTAATATTGCGACGGATCATATTGCTGCACAGGAAGGCGCAGATGATCGGCATTCAACAATCCCATGGCGGCCAGAACAGAGTAGGATGCAATCACTTCTTCTGCTTGGGCAGAAATCAGGTTGGCCTGCGCGTCAAGCAGCTCTTGCTCTGCGTTCAACACATCAAGTGTGGTGCGAGAGCCAAGCGTTGCTTCTTCACGCACGCCTTCGAATGCGACACGCGCCGCGCGTATCTGTTGATCCGATGCGCCCCGCGATGCACGGGCAACCCGCAAGAAAGAATAGGCATTACCGACCTGCTGGGCGATCCCCTGCGTCGTCACCAGCAGACCTGCACGCGCGGCGTCACGACGCGACATGAATTGTCTGATCTGGCTGGACAACCGGCCACCACTATAGATTGGTCCACCCGCCTGAATGCCAATCTGGCGCGACTCGTCGCCATCGGGATCAACGGCAACAAAACCTTCAAGCGAAATCGTTGGCCCCAATGCAGCCTCGGCCCGGCGAATATTCAACTCTGCTGCACTGACGGCATGCTGGGCCTGCCTGATGTCGGGGTGGTTGCGAACGGCAAAGTTCTTGGCGTCCTGAATGTCGCGCGACAGTGGCGCTGCTGAAACGGGGCGCAATTGCTGTGGCGCACGGCCAACAGCTGCGCGATATTCTTCGATAGACCTTGCCAACTCGCCCTCGGCTGCCGCCAGCAAGCTACGCGCAGCAGCAAGGCGAGCCTCGGCCAGCGCAACATCCGTACGGGTCACCTCGCCGACTTCAAAACGGTCCTGCGCGGCCCGGAATTCTTGGGTCAGAACCCGCACGTTGTTCTGACGAAGCGATACAAATTCGGTATCGCTACGCACTTGCATATAGGCTTGCACCGCGCGCAGCAGGACATCCTGTTCAACAGAGCGCAAGGCTTGTCGCGTCCCCAAAATCGTCTCTTTCTGGGACTCCACCGCCAGTCGGTTGGCCCCACCATCATAAAGTGTCAAAGAGGCGGATATCCGCGCAGATGCCTGCAGCAAGTCAGATCCAGGTATGGGGCGTGGACTTGTGTTGGTGGCCTGTGCCGACCAGCTGATTACTGGTAAAGTCGACGCGACAGACTGCGCAAGATCTTCATCGGCGGCGCGCAACAAGGCGCGGTTCTGTTCCAGCAAACCCGAGTTATTATAGGCCGATGTCAACGCATCGGCGAGCGTTTCACCCGTGGCCGCGCCACCCGAAACAACCGCAAAAACGGCGGCCCACGTGGCAATTTTTACCCGCTTAATCATGATCCTGCGCCTCTAACTTTATGCTTTTTTTCAAAAGATACAGCAACCGCGCCCAATGACCAATCCTAAAGTGCGAATGCAGGCGGCTTGTAGAACCCGGGCAACACCGGCGCACCTGCGTTGAAGGCAAAGCGCCAGTTCACATTGCCGTCAATCTTGTGCCCAATCCGGACCACACCCAATGCCCCTTCGGCAAAGATGCATGCAATCCGGCCACCCTCGCGCAACTGGGCGAGCAAAGCATCCGGCACAAATTCAACCGCGCCCTGGATCAGAATGATATCATAGGGTCCTGATTTGGCGGCCCCTTCGGTCAGATCGGCGGCCATGACAGCGGCATTATCCACGCCCTGTTCAGATAGCAGCGTCTGGGCTTCGTCGGTCCGCGCCTCATCATCTTCCAGACCAACGACAAAGTCACACATCCGCGCCAAAACGGCCGTGGAATATCCCAACCCACAGCCCAGATCGAGTGCAACATGATGCGGTTGCACCTCAAGCGCATCCAGCATCTTGGCCAGGCTGCGCGGCTCCAGCAAGGTGCGCCCGCCGCCAATTTCCAGATTTTCACCGACATAGGCAGCTTCACGCAGATTGGCAGGCACAAACGCTTCCCGCGGCACATCAAGCATCGCGTCAATAATCGGGAATTTCGTTACATCGGACGGACGTATCTGGGTGTCGACCATCATGGTGCGGCGGGCGGCATAGTCACTCACGGGCGGAACTCACTGGTTGAGAGGTTTCAATGTTTCATGCCACAGAAGCGATGTGGCGGCAACGGCTGATAAGGCCGCCAGAGCATCTTGCGCGTCAGGAGACCATGGTATATTCGGCGCGAGCACCCTGGTCGGCGAGTTGGCGGAGTGGTGACGCAGCGGATTGCAAATCCGTGTACACCGGTTCGATTCCGGTACTCGCCTCCATTTGATTTCAATGACTTAACAGACGCGACGTGCCGATCAGAAGGAGTTTAGGCTCAGCCTAGGCTCAGAAGTTGGAACTAAACCACTACCAACTGGCGTCGGTAGGACTTGCGATGTGCTGCGCCAAGTACTGAAGTACGTATCTTCCGTGATGGCATCGTTGGTGGTTGAAAAGTACCCACGCCCCCCAAAACCGGCGACCCCAATACCGTTTTTTGATCTGCGGGAATTCGCGCTGGGCCTTGTGGGAGGAGCGCCCCTTCATCAGCCGCACCAAGTTGCTAATCGCCAGCTTCGGCGGAACCGGCTCGAACATGTGGAGATGGTCGTCGGACAGCACACCCCGGATAATATCGACACCCTTCTCGCGGCAAACTTGACAGCAGATGTCGCGCACCCGCACGCGAATGGGGGCCTGGATTTGGGGCATTGTGACCGCCGCTGGTGGCAATCAGCCGGTCCAGGTGAACATCGTCGCCAAGGATCAGTAGCGGGCATGGCCCGGATGCCGAACTCTCCGCGATGCGCCCGGATGAAGGCGTAGTTCATTGGGACCCTCGCGCGAAGTACACCGTTGCCTTTTTTAGGATATCACGCTCCTCGGTCACCCTGGCCAGCTCGCGCTTCAACCGGCGGTTCTCAGCTTCATGATCCACGCCGGGCTGCTTCGGCACAGGATCGCCGAACAGCTTCATCCACTTGTACAGAGAATGCGTGCTCACGCCCAACCGCCGGGAAACCTCCCGAACCGGATACCCCCGCACCGTGATCTGATGCACCGCATCGCGCTTGAACTCGTCGCTGTAATTGCTTGTCCCCATGTCGGCCTCCTCGCCTCAAAGTTAGGGAGCAAAGCGTCTACAAATCTAGGGGAACCTCAGTTCCTTCAACGCTGCCCAGTTCCCCACCTTTACGCCTTCATTGTCGGCCAGGCCGGCAAACTTGAGACCGGCCTCATCAAGAGCTTTTAGCAGTTTTCCTGTGTGATCGTTACCTTGTCCGTTGCAGACCCGAATTCCGTGATCCAAGGGAGCACACCCCAGCGCCAATTCTAGGAGATAACTGAGAAAGCCTACTTCAGTTACGCCTTCAGCTATCACCGCGACACGGGATAAGAACGTCTCAGGATCATTTTTTTGCTGTTTGCCGACCAACTCAGACGGAAGTGAGCCAAGGCGACCCGAGCTGTCCATGTACCACAAGTGTGCTTCTGGCGCTGCGGCTATCGCAATTGGGCTGTGTGTCGTAACGAATTTCTGACTGTCTTGCCCAGTAAGATCGGCAAGGAACTGCCTTAGCCGGTATGGCTCAAGCCCGCGTTCGATTTCATCCACGGTGATGAAAGAGGGTGCATTACTATTAGCAGCTCCGATTTCAAGGCTGGCCAAACGCCTAGTTCCGACTCGCCAGCTCGATAGCGGAAGTTGCGTATCCGCGTTCTTCTGAGCCAATAAACCAACAAGCGCACCGATCGAGACGCCCTTGGAGCTCGTCAACCCAATCGACACACCTCCGGGGAGAGCTTTGTCTCCAAACTTGGCGTCAAGTAACGTAAGGGCCGCCTTTGCCTCTTCTGATAATTCGTCCTGAAGATTTATACTGGCAACCTGTTTCCCGATACGGGAACGCAAGGACGGATCACCTATGTGGCGGTCCAGAGCAGACCCGTAGACCAATCTCAGGTCCCTGTCGTTTCGTTCATCGCTTGGAAGCGAAACCAATCCGATCTGCCGTCTGAGGCCTACAGAAAACCGGATTGTGCTTTCATCTGGCTGAACGATTTCCCACAAGGTTTCTTGCTGTTCATTCGCTGTGAACCGGACTCTGTAAACCTCGTCGTTTTCGCCCTTCTCTTCGTTGTTGTCAGGCACAACAGCTTCCTTACCATCCCAATGCCACGGGTAGGCCATATTTGGCAGAGTGTTGATATCGACCTCGCCTCCCAGACGAACAACGGCCTCGATGGCAAAAATGGTTGCCGTGTCGCGCATCCAGTAATCAGTCTCTGAAACGTTGAATGAAGTGGATGGCGAGAACAGAAGGTCTACGGCCTCGAGCACCGTTGTCTTTCCTGTATCGCCGCCCCCTAAGATAAAATTCGTTCCTTTGGAGGGGTACCATTTAAGCTCTTGAATACCTCGAAACTTGTTAATCGTCAGCTTGAGGATCTTCGATGACATGATGGTACCATTCTTTAAGCAAAGTCTTTTGGGTTAAAATGCACCGAACAAAGAAGCCGCACAATCGAAAGTTGAAGCTACGACATTCGAAGGTCGGCTATAACGGAGTTAATGCTTGTATGTCGCACTCGCAGCGGATGTCCGGAATCCGCAAACTGTAGCACCCCTTTTCGTTGGAGCACCATCGGTCCCTCTTTCAAATTCGATTTGATCAAGGAAAATAAGCCAATGGCAATTTTATAAGACCAGAATGGCAGTCCCTGGGGTCAAAATGGCAAGACTATGGGTACGTGTGAAATGACCCATAGTTTGCCCATTTGATCTCGTGTAACTCGTTGTTTTTGTTGCAGCTCATATTTGAATATTACTCTTTGGCGCCCATAAAATACACATAGCACGTACATTCAGTACAAGTTGGTTTCTTATCGCAAATTGAGCCCTAGGCTTGCGCTGAGGGCTATTCTAATGCCTCACGGCCCACGAATTTGTCCTCTTGCATCTATGGAAATCAAAGACCAGTTGTTGTGAGGTATTCAGCATAGTGTTTTCTTCCTCGCAACACAGGCAGATGTTCTCTACCACCCTAAATTGATCTAAAGGCCTAGCAGTTATCAAAGATCCAGTCTGAAACACTTCGCCTCGAGATTGAGCGAAAGAAAATCGCTGCCCAAGAATTTGGGCCTGTCTCAGCAGATTTCCCATCACTAAGCTCAATCAAGTATGAGTGAAATTCGTCGCTGCTAGCCCGGTAGTCCCTATGCTTAGGAAGAATCGCATCGGGTTGAGCCTTCAAGCGTCCCCATCTCTTTCCAATATGCGTTAAGAAGTTGGTCCTAAGAACTATGTTGTCTACATGAAATTTGACGTTGTTGTAATTTGGATTGGAGGCTGCAATCGTATAGTTGATCGTAAAAAGCGGTGGAGTGTCGTTCGGGTTAAATTTTAGATCGATCAAAGGCTCTACCATGCAATCATCGTAGTAGGGATGAAGGACCCTTGCATGAGTTACCTGATCAAATAATCTCTCACCACGCATTCGATTGCAGGAGCAAGCTGGTACAAGATTATATGAAACGCATGCGTACTCTGGGTACTTTTTTTTCGTTAAATAATGGTCAAGTTCGGTTGGATTATATCCCCCGCACATTGGGCACGTTTCCCCGGCAAGTGAATCCCGAAGCTCTCCAATGTAGCCCATTCCTTTGGGAGGCGATTCATACAGGTCAAGAACGGCCCGTTTCTCTTTAGCAGAAATGCGAGTAGACCTTACAATGTTCGGGTCTCCACCCGCAGCATCGTAGTGCTGAGCCAGGCGCCCCGCACGCAATCCGAGTCTGAGAAGATTTGGGTACGTTTTTCTTAGTTGCTTGTTTCTACTGGCCGCACATAGACTGGCCGAGCCGCTGTCATGCGGCTTATCAATCTTCTTCATTTTTGTTTACAATCTTAGAAATCAAATCTTCTGATACGAGCGACTTAAGAGATGAGACGTCCTGACCGGTTCTTGAAATGTGACTGAGAGCACGGTTTTCGGTAGTTTCCATTTCGTCTTCGCCAAAAACAAAAAGAGAAATTAAGCCGACATCGGCTCCGAACGTCTTCATCCTTGTTTTTTGGACGCCCACTCTACCGCCAACAACACTTTCTGCGCCGTCCCTAATGATATGAACCATCTCTTCTTGCACACAACGGACAACATAGGCCGAGTGGGTGGCAACTACGGCAACTGATCCCGTCAATTCTAAGACTCTGTGCAGAGAACCCATCAATGCATCGATAAATTGAGGATGCAAAAACACTTCTGGCTCATCCAGCAAAATTAAAGATCCATTTTCGGTATAAGCGGAGGAAAAGATGCAAAACCGTATATAGGCTTCTTCACCGGAACTTAGATCGTTTGGTTCCCGGCCGAACACGCCCTTTGAACGATCTATTGATTCCTGAAAATCAGAGATATCTTCTTGGACTTGACCATCGGTTCGCGTGAAGAAAACAGCGTTACCATCACCCATGTGTGCTGGACGAATTTTCGACACATCAATCGGGCCATGTATTTCATGGAAAATGGAGATAGGGCGTTTCTTTCGAGCTTGGTCCAGACTATCAAGTAATATTTCAAACCGAGTTGTGTCAGCTACCCTAGCGTCCGAACCAATCATTTCCAATAAAGTATCAATTAGGCTGGCTGACGATCGCCCGGCCTCATCAGCCATATTGTATATCTTATACCCAGATACCATTCGCTTTAGTGTCTGCGGTGGGAAAACCTTTGAGACCCTATAACCTGAGTAAAAACCAATAATTCTGCTTGGTATAAAATTTCCGCGCCAGTCGTTCGAAAGAGCACCTAGCGCCATTTTGGCGATATGCCGTAAAGTTTGAGTTTTCCCTGAACCATTCTTCCCGATTAGAACTGCAATCCGCTGCCCCAGATCCGTAGTCAAACCGAATCTAAAATCAAATGAATATTCCCTACCGTCCCGTAACCGGAATCCACACCTAAACTCGGGGCGTGCAGCGTCAATCGACGCACGCTCGTTTTCCTTTAGTATTTCGATGCCATTTTCTAAAAGAAACGATTGTTCAGTCCGCCTAATCAGGGACTTTAGCACTCTCTTCCTAAGGCGGTGATTTTTGATTTCTGGGTTATTTGGCCGATATTCTTTCAATGAAATGATGTCGTTAACTGCGAGTAAAGCCTCCAAAGCATGGTGATTGCCAAGATGGTCAACCAGCGCACGATAATCCATGGCCGAAAGTCCCATCGTGACGAATGAAACTCCTAGATCATTTGAGCTTACGTCAACAAAGGCTGTTTTTTTGGTGCTTTCATCAATAATATGGATAGCTTCGCCTGCATCAAGAATCCTTTGGCCCGTTTGATTTGATAAGAAGCAAATACTTACCGGCCCGTAGGTATACCATTTGGGTCCCAAAGCACTCTTTGGCACCCAAAAGTGAACCCTACAACTGCCATCCGGAGCGACTTCAATGACCGCAAGCCTAGAACGATAGTACTCTTTTAGCTCGGCCTCAGCTAAGCGTATTGGATCCTTACCCGTAAAGAAAAAAGCTGAACTTGCCATCAATGCCAACCATGATTGTTTTTAACTTAGCGTACTGTTCTAAATCTAAAATTTCACCCCCTAGACGCCCCCTATCTGTATAGGACCTAGCGACCTAGTGCTTCAACACTCACCAGCCTGAAAAGTTCGCAGCAGCCGCGAAAATCTGAAGCGGCATTTGGCCGCCAGCAATGTACGCGAGAGTTTTGGTGCGGCTAGCGGCACTACTTGCCCGGCGACCCAGCGAGGAACGGGCTGTTCTGCGCAGAAGAGCCGAGTTACCGGCTCACCTGAGGAAGGATGTCGGCCTTCCGCCGGAGGTTGAACAACCACCTCCTTCGCTCTATCGGTTCCCATTTTAAGGAAGCGACCAAGCAAACCGCTTCAACTCGTTGCTCCGAGTACAGATTAAAAGGAAGGAAAATCCGATCACTGACTTTGAAAGAGAATATGCCTTTGCTGGCGACATGGACGCACAGTTTGAACTCATCAAAGACGCGTTTCACAGCGGAGATGAGCAAAAATTTGAGCACGCGCTTCGCACCGTATGTGACGCGAGAGATAGCCTTCGTCGCGGAATTCTCGATATGTTAAGAGACGCAGATTGAAGCGAACCGCCGCATTCGTCAAAAAACATTAGTATCCTCGTTAGCCAACGCGGCTTCAGATGGTACCATGTTCAGAGCATGTTCGACGTCCCTGCGACGATAGACATTCCGACCATTCTCGTTAGAGCGATCAAGCGGTTCAACCGACGCCTTTTTCAGCATGGATTTAAGTCTTTGCGAATTGAACTTGCTTTGTCGCGCCAGATTTCTAAGTGTCACGTAGCGCCTATTGAAGTTGTCTAGATCTTCCTGACGCACCACGGACTGAGATTTCCGGGAAATTGGTGACCTGCTCTTTCGAAGCGGCAGATAACCACTGTCGCATAGCCATTTGATGACGCAATCATTGACCCCAAGAAGGCTTTTGAGTTCTTTCTTTGTGAGGCCTTCAACGACCGCAGTGTGCAACTTTGACATGACCTCATCCACATCAACAACAAGGTTTCGATATGTCCGCTGACCGTTGGTAAAACCGACCCAATCCAGTTGGCTTTCGATGATGAGGGTTACGATCTCACCAGTACTGCAAACAGCCTTTCTTGCTGCTGTCTGAATATCGGCATGCGTTCGACCCAGATACCTGACGGGAACCGCCTGCCTTATTAAACGATGTCGAAACTCCTTCAATGCGATGAGCGAATATCGTGGCTTAGCACGGGCTCTACCTGTGACAGGTACAATGAAACCCCACTTCCGCATGACATCAAACTGGCTGCGCGACATATTGAACACCTTCTGGGCCTGGGGTTGAGCAACGGAAGCGGACGTCTCTCTTAAGAAGTCGTCGGCTGCAATTGCGTCAAAGAAACCCATCGCACCATGTTGGATCTGTCCATCGTCAGCTGGTAGAAACTTCTCTTCAATCAGCAATGTCCTCAAACGCTTTGGATGCAATCCTGTCTCTCTTTGAGCAGATGCCAGCGAGTGAACTCGTCGCCTTAGGCATTTCTTTCCAAGAACAGTTTCGTCTGCAGCGATCGGATAATTTGAAATGATGTGGTCACGAACGATGCCCAACATTTTGTTGTACGACTGTGGCTTTCCGCTGAATGCCAACCACTGGTAGAAACGTCCCCAGTGAGCCTGCGGTCCGCCTGACGGGACACCTGGGCGGCGCTGAAGATCTGTAAGCACGGCGCGAAACGCTTCTTCGCCTTGCGACGCGACAGAGAATCCAGCCGATCCCGCTGCCAGCCAATCCTCTGCTTGGAATGCCGCCAGATTTGCCGTTGGGCCGCGCATCATAACCGCTCCGAGCATTTCACAGGTTTTGCTCGCAACTTGAATGCTGAACTTATTGAGCCAATTGTACTCGACACGTCTTTGGAACCTGGCGATTAGGTAGCTTTCCAAATCCGTAGGGGATCTTCTGGCGCTTGCTGCGTCAGCACTGGAGATGATTTCGAAGTCATCAACAATGCGTCCATGAAAGTCATGGGCATTGCGAGGGCTCTTCAGGGCGTCGAGGCCTAGCAACGGCCTAGAATGGGCAACACAGGTTCTCACGCTTGCCATATGCCAGTAACTCCGGCCATAGGCACCAAACTCGCCTCCTGTTTCGATGTCAGCGATGATGCAGGCCGGGCATACGCGTTGGGTAGAACGTAGCAAGGTACGTTTCTCGAAGAACTGGCCTCCAATCGTGTGCCCTTCACCGGTACCGCTGCGGACCGCATTTGACTGAAGCATCTCGCGATCAACATCGCCAAGCTCTGAGAGGCGATTAAGCTGGGCTGTTTCACCACGGACCAGTGCAGGAAAAGCAATCTTCACGTCAGTGTAAAAGTATTGGGCGTACTCTGCTAAGTTTGCCGCAGCCAAACGTGACCCAAATGAGGTCTGTGTCTCAAACGGCTGTAGGTCGATCAGGAACGGCAATGGCATTTCAACTCTCTCCGTCGAGGTTGACGTTTACGTTTGCACCTGAACTTGGGACTACGATATTGAGGTAATCTGGAACGATATACGGGTTGGCGGCGTCAACCAGTTTGTACTTCTCCTGGAATCCCGCAGCGAAGTCAGCGACGGTAACCTCCTTGGCTTGGTTTTTAATTGCAGCGGTCAGACCTCGAATTATTTCCTGAATGGTCTTACCGAAATCACCGCTGGATGCATGAAGCAGTCTCCGGACGAAACTCACTTTTCTCAGATCCGGGTGCAGGTCAACATCGACCACTGAAGCATAGTGCGAGACGATCGACATCACGTCCGATTTGTGCGTTTCGGCCACCAGTTTTGAACATGAAATTCTCGTCGTTCGGTTCACCAGTTGATCATCGCGCTGAACCAATGTGTTGAGCTCGGGCATGCCGGCAAGAACCACGCATACTGGCCATTCTTTGTCCTGCAAAAGGGATTTAAGAGTATTGATCACTTTAGTGATCTCAATGCGGTTCTGATTGATGATAAAGTCCTGCGCTTCATCAATGAATAACACCAGAACCCCCGATTTCTTTAAATACTGCCGCACAAGATTCCAGATGTAATGGGCTTCCTTGTTGTTGAGATTGAGGGGGTCAACATCGCTTTTGTACCCCAGTTCAGCTAAGATATTTTGTCCAACGGATTTCAGCGTCGCAGGAGAAGATGCTTTGATTGCACATACGTCAGTTTTGGTTATCCGCTCCACGCCACGCCTGACAACACGCTTCGGCTGAAGATGCGGATGGTGATCCAGCACATAATCGATGACGGTACTTTTTCCGGAGCCCGAATTGCCGAAAAGAACAATGCCCTCGCATTTCCGGCGTTTTGGGGCAGCGATCTCGATATCCAACCTTAAGTCAGCCAAAATGGATGTGAACGCCCTTGAGAAGTCTTTATGAAGTTGGTTTTCAACAAAGATGTCGTTGAGTTTGCGGGTCTCTTTCGAGACCCGCATTGCACTGTTAAAATCATCCATTATGGCCTGTCCCATGAAAAACCAAACCACTTGCCTCAACAATGGCTTCGTCGTCTATGGCTGGACATTCCGGTTGCTGAACGACCTTGCGGGCTTCAGGAGCTGCTGCCTCTGACACAGCAGAACTCACCTTGAACGAGGTGGCGACGAAGTGTTTCTCCATCTCCGCCGAGGACAAAGCTTCGGCTTCAAGCCCTAGGAAGACAGATTTCTCAGCCCGGTTTATCTGCTTCGCCGTGCAACCGAACGGGGTCATGTCCATCAACAGGAATGGTTCGTTATTCATCGCTCGAATATCTGCCAGCGCCTCCAGAACGACGTGTCGCTTCAGTAGGGATTGATCATGATTGTATTGACGAATGGCCCTCACCTTAGCGATCCAAAGATCCATTCGAATACCATCAAACCCACCCCCGACAGCCTTGGCAGGAAACCACATCCCGTCGATCAGCACGTCAACAGTTCCAATGTTTTCGGGATTAATCCGCACTTTGACATTGTGTTCATCGTCTGGTCGACGAAGGAATAACTGGTCAAGTTGGTCGCATCGATATTGAATACCGCACACCAGAACGCCGTTCCCGCGCACCTTTCGGCGCACATTCAGACCGAAAATAGCGCGGCGATCCTTTGGCAGCGGCGGCGGACACATCGGATACCGCCGGCTCAATCGGTCCCATGCGTTGTTTGGCGTTTCGCCATTCAAGCCCTCATGTGGTCGATTGTGGTAAACATCGACAACAAAACGCACCAACATCATCGCGAGCATGTCATCAGTTAACGTCGCCGTACCCTCGGAGTCGAAATCTCCCTTCTCGGCAGGGTTTGAAAATACCCTGCCATTGGCCTCTTGGAACAAATCCGTATTGAATGTTCCGAACACCCTTTCGATGAACGGGCGCAGCCATGGAGTTGCCCCTGCAGGTGTATCGTGCGTGGCGCCTAACGCGGCCAGAGCTTCCGCAAACTGATACGATAGAAAAGCCGTACCCTGGTCCGTCGATACGAAAGACAGCCCGCAATATTTATCCCAGCGGTCTTGCGCACCGGCTGCGATTGCAATGTCTGTTTTATCTCTCGTAGCCAGCGATAAGCATTTAACAGCTTCTGCGCCGGATGGGTTTTTGCATATATGGATCGCCAAAATGCACTTGGTCGTCGCGCAGATCGCAACATACATCCAGCGCCGTTGCTTTGGGATTTTCTTGCGTTGCTCTTCTGTCAGTTGCTCCCAAATGAAGGTTGTCGTTGCCAGTGTCATCAAGTCGATTTTGCCTTCGTCGATCTCTACATGCTCACCTGGAAACTGAAGAGGAATCCCTCTTTCAAACAGAGCATATTTCTTGCGAGCGGCATCGAGGCCCCGACGCTGGCAGTATACAAAAAATGCATCCATTTTAAGGATAGCCCGCCGCACGGCGCTGAGTTTTGGGATCTTCCATTCGTGCAGGCCTGCTTCACGGCGTTCAGCATTGACCTTAGTAAACGCCTCTTCGGTCTCTTCCGCTATTTTCTTTTGGCTCTTTCTGCGACGTGTCGCGTACTCCTGAACACATTTTGTCAGCAACGCCACCACTCCGGGTTCAAACCGCTGTGTATAGTTTCCTGACTCGCCAATGCGGCTTCTCAGACCTTCAATGCGAAATCCCGCATCTTCATAGTCCCAATACCATCGGAGCAAAGTGCGAGCCCCTGGTTCATCCGGAACCTCGCATACCTTTCCAGCCCGCTTGTTCTTGCCGTTACGCTGGAAAGCTTTCCACTTCTTTGTCACCGATGCCGTGATACTCGGCAGAAGCCCTGCGATTGAGACATCTGTTCGAACAGCCTCCTTCAGTTCAAACGCGCGGTGTAATTCATCGCAAAAGAGCTTTTTCCAAAACACATCTTTGCGCTCGTCTTCGGGGAGGTCTGCAAACTGCAGGCCATCATCGACACGCGGTTTCCGAGATTTGCGAAGACTGTAATCGTCCCGCTTATAGACCAACCGCTCGGACTGGCCGAGTTCGTAGATTTCTTCGTGTGAAAATGTCTCAACTACGCGTGGTTCAGTCACCGTTTCAAGCATGACGCACTTGGCGTCTTGTCTGACAAATCTATAAGCGGTCTCGTCGATTACAAATTTGTCGCCGGTGCAGTAGTTCCAGAAGTTATGATTGATAAAACTCATGACAGTGCCCCCACGCGGACAACTGTGCCGTAGTCGATCAGTCCAGCTGAGACTTGATGCAGGACGCCACGGTAGATGGAATTTAGGATCGCCCCGTAGGCTCTTCCTGCGAGCCCTACAGCGTCAATTAGGTCGCTGATTGTTGTACTCCCATTCAGTCGGCGTATTTCCCGCTCAACTGCTAACTCCGCTTCCTGGTCGGCAATCCTCCGGATGGCATGGTACCGCGAGTTGTTGACCTGTTGTTGACGCGAAATCGTGCGGTCCGTGAACAATGCGACTTCGTTTGCAAATCCTGCAGGGACGCAGGCAGCGATTTGCTGGAGGGTGAGATCAAGCCGGTCTCGTACAGCTGTTTCAAATGGTTTGACGGCCACCAAGATCTTGTAACCATCTGAACGATGGGCAAGTAAATCGAAAGTGTGCTTCTTCTGGTTACCGTCAACATCCACGTATCCAACTGGGCCAGCCTGCCCAGTAACTTTAACAATGCCTGGTTGAGACAGGTAATGCTGAAGCCCTTTTCGCTCCAAAATAGCCTCAACCGAAACAACGTGGTTTGGACCGGAGCCCTCGTTTGGTAGCACCACGTTGCTTGTACCGTGTCCTTTTGTTCGCCGATTGATAGCTCTCGCTCCCGGTAGGAAAACGGGTTGAGGAAAGCCATGGGTAGTAACATTTGAAGACATGCTGTCTCCCTTCTTTTGATGAAATTGACCAAAAGCCATCTGTCGCTGCCCCAAGCGGTGCTGCGTTAACTTGACTTTTGGCGTTAAAAGAGGGATGAAAGCGGTGTGATGGATCTGCCAGATTTTTCACACAGCTTACAAAGGTCGGAGCGCTCCAACGCTTCGGCCTTTGCCTCTTACGGAACCCCAGAAACTTTGTCGTTCTGAACCTCCTTTTGCTGGTTTTCGTTTTGTGATTGATCTGGGTGGTCAGAATATCGCGACGGCCATATGGCGGCCGGATCCTCACCAAGCTTAGCGGCGATAGCGCTCTGAATTCGCTTGCTTTTTATAACACCCGAACAGCAATTTGAGACGGCCCCGGTACTAATCTTAAGCTCCGCGGCTATGCTACTGAAGCTATGTCCGAGCAGCCGAATTCGGTATTTCAGGCTTTCTCTCAAGGCCACTTCTTTTTGCATCGCTTCGACACCAAACCGCTAGATGTAGTATGACTTCATACCGATCTCTATGCGGGTGATTCTCGGCTGGCAAGAGTTTCGAATCGTCATACAGGCACGATTTCCCCACGTGGCAGACATGGAGCTGCTTATTCAGAAAAGCTGTTTTTATTCAGTGCCTTCACAGCTTTCTTAAGGGTAGACTTAATAATTAACTTAGGGAAAATCAGAAATCGCCAATGAAACCTAATTGTTCAAGATCCGAAGGGCGTTCTAACGTTAAATTGGGGTCGGAGCGCACACGTATCGAATTTCAAACGCTTCATGTATGAAATTCGGCCTTAGTGATGTTAAATCACTCGTAAGTGCGACAATTCGACTCACGGCATATCAAGTACGTCTGGCACTGCTTTTGAAGCGCATGACGGCCCACAACGGCCATTCACCGACCAGTCAGGTTACTGCAAACCTAGCCAGCTTTGCGGACATTGGCTTTCGTGATCAGTGCCTCTATCATCCACTGAAGATCAAAGAGGTATTTAGATGGAACGCGAACCCAACCTTGTCATTTCTAGCGCCTCGCAGCGCATCGTTGAGGATGGGCTGCCATTCAAGGTAGACATCTACAAACTCGAAGGCGGGGACGGATGGTCGCTGGAGGTTGTGACCGAAAACGGGACATCCATCGTCTGGGACGATCTCTTTGACGACGACCGGTCTGCGCTAGAGGAAGCCGTCACCACCATTCGCAGAGAAGGTGCAGTGGCATTTGCCAATGGCGGGTCAAACGTCATTCCATTCAAGAACTAAGCTAGGCACGAACGGCCCAGAACTGTCGTTCGACGCTGGTGTATGCCCTATGGCGACCGATAGCCTTGCCAAGGCCTTGAATCGTAGGGCAATCGATGTGAACATCGTTGGAGACTTGTCACTAACTATCGCATTGAAAAGATGAAGTATTGAGCAGATCTTTAGACGTACTTGGCGCACCCGCATCTAACGCCGGAGATGAATTTCATGAAGCCTGGGCACTCGGAAACGCCCTAAAACTGCTGGACCCGGCTACAGGCCTTACGGAGCTAACAGTCGAGGGTGTTAGGGAGGCTGCAGAAACTAGGGACGACGCAAATTGGGACGGTGTGGACTGCGCATTATACTTCGACGACAATGAGAATCATGAAAACTCACGCGTTGAACTCGTTCAGCTAAAGTACTCGGTGACTGGCCAGAACAATAGTTGGACGCTTGCTCGTTTTTGCGCATCGACAAAGAAGACAGGCAATAACTCCGTGGCGCGGAGACTCGCAGACGCATTTCGGGGTGCGATTAAGGGGAAAAATACTGGCCAGGTGAAGGCATCGCTGGGCATTAAGCTGGTAACGAACCAGCCAATAGCAAAAAGCCTGCAGAACACTATAGATAAGGCAAAAAGCAGCGAGTTGCAGGGAGACGATTACGACACGCTGAAACGAGCAACTGGTCTCGGGAAAAACCAACTAATCCAATTTTGCGATTTGCTTTCGCTTGAAGGCGGTGAAAACGCCAGAGCTGAGCTCCGTGAACAGAATACAAATGCAATCGCAGAACTTATTCTGAGCCCAGTCAAGGACATGGCCGACAATCTGCGTGTGCGTATTCAGGAACTGCTTGGCCCGGAGGGGAATCGCGCTGTCAAGCGCGATACGGTGTTGAGTTGGTTTAACCTTGGTAGAGGGCAAGGGCTGTTCCCTTGCGAACCACAGCTTGAGCCCCTTTCCGAAGTGATCCCGAGAACCATAACTGAAACTCTAGCCAGCGAGGTTCAAAAGCATTCACCGGTAGTGCTGCATGGAAAAGGGGGCTGTGGAAAAACAACGACAGCTAGAAGTCTAGAGACCGCGTTGCCACCTGGCTCAAGAACCATAGTTTACGACTGCTACGGCGCAGGCAGCTATCGTGACCCGTCAAGGCCAAGGCATAGTTCGTGGCAAGGGTTCACTCAATTATCTAATGAACTAGCGAGGTTGACCAAAACTCCGCTGTTCTTTCCTTACAAAGAACGGGAAGACATGGCGCCGTCGTTCCGCCAAAAGTTAGAAACGGCGGCTGAGATTTTTGGTCGAGAGAATCCTGGTTCACTGCTGGTCATTGTAATCGACGCTGCGGATAACATCACAACTCACGCAGCTTCACAAACTCCGCCACAGATGTGCTTTGTGGATCAGTTGATTGCCTTCACAGATTTACCCTCCAACGTTCGTATTGTTGTCACCTGCCGCACCTCTAGACTGTCAAAAATGAACCTCCCTGAGGGGTCAAAAAAAATCCCATGCCCCGAGTTTTCTCTGAGTGAAACAAGCGCAATGGTCACGCTTCGTGGTTTGGAAGGAAGCGAAACTGAGATCACCGATTTTCATGCTCTCTCGCGTTGTATTCCTCGCGTTCAAACAAGTGCGTTGGCCGGAGCAAAATCGTTGTCAGATGCGATCGACTTTCTACGCCCTAATGGAAAGTCGTTGAATGATCTCTTCGATGCAAAGGTTCGCGAGGCTTTTGACCGTAGTGGAGTTAACATACGGCGTAGCCATTGGTGTGCAGCTTTGGACGAACTTTCAGCCCCGATACCTATTGGTGTATTGTCTCGCGTTTGCAAACTTAACGAAGAAGTCACTGAAGACATAGTGAACGACCTTGCACCGAACCTGCGGTTAGGTGATCGGGGCATTGAGTTTTCTAACGAGGACTTTGAAGAGTACTCGGAGGCCACTGCCCAAGAGGCAAAGGACACGGTGCGTTCGGCGATTGCCGATGTTCTTGTATCTGAGAGACTAAATTCAGGTTATGCAGCCTCGCATTTGTTTGACGCGCTGATAGCTTGCGGCAGAAAATCTGAGATGGGTAGTTTCCTCGGAGAAAGGGACGGCACTGCCGCGATTTCGGATCCGATTGTTAGGCGAAGAGTGGATCTTTCACGTCTGCGAGCCGCACTCCACATCGCATCAAATGATCAAGACGAAATAGCCGTTGGAGAGACAATGTTTGTCGGAGCCGAAGCGATGCGAGCCTCCGGCAAAGTTGACAACCTAATTTTGGAGAACTCTGATTTATCGGCCCCTTTCCTAGAGGAAACAGTTGGCCTTCTCGTCCTCAATGACCCCGAGAAACGAAGCAAGCAAGGCTCGGTATTATTCAACCTTGCACGAGAAAAAGCGAGGCAAGGCAAACCCTTTGAAAGCCGCCTAAATCTGCAGGCCGCCGAAGAGTGGATGCACCAAACCTTTAATGATGAAAACCGGCATCATAGCTGGAACACACAACAGCGTGATGTCGTAACAAGATTATTGACGTTTTATGCCCTTCGCGGATGGCCGTTGGTCGAACAAGATTGCGATCGATGGACGAATGCCTCTTTCTGTGTAGCTTTGCGCAAATGGATAATCGCGAAGATTGTGATCGAGTGCGGCCCTAGCGTGATCGCTAATATCTTGGAGGAGATGAACTTTCGCTACCATTTCCTGGCAGTCAATGCTTTGCGTCGAGCCGGCGTTACTCCCTCACCCGAACAGCTGAAAAATGCCCTCATCGGCCTCTCCAAATTCGATTTTGAGATGCTTGCGGAAGATGACGGATTTGGATCCGGACCGTCGCTAACAGCCGAAATAAGGGATGAAATACTGTTCTTTCTCGAGGGGTTAGTGCCAACTGGAGAAATTGCACAGGAAACTCCGAAGTTAATCTTGAATATACTGCGAAATGACTGGCCGCGAAATTTCCAAGGGCTTCATCTAACCTATCCTTACCGCATAGACTTTGCACTGCGCACAGCCATTTTAACGTCGCATTCAAACGGTGAGGAACCAGACCTCAAAGCTGTCTTCACTGAACCGGAAAGGCCTAGAGAAGAAGAACAGGCTGAGGAAAGCGAAAGGGAATTCAAGCTCGCAAAAGAGCGGTATGATGAGATCTGCGGGTTGCTCCCAGCATATAAAGCATACGCATCTTTGTTAGGCAGCAGGACAAGTACCGCCGCTAAGCAGTTGGATCAGAAAATAACCAACCTGGGTAACACAAGTAGCAGGAGTTATCACTTTTCTTACATGAGGAGTATTCTGCGCCTCAGAGCGACCGATCTACTGCTTTCGTCAGGGTTGGACCGACCAACCAAAGTCACCTTCTTGAATTCCTCGCTGGCCAAAGGCGAAGGCTTTTCTGACCAAGACGCTGAACTGTGTGCGATCACTTTGCACGATCCCTCACTGCAAGCTGTAGTTGCCGAAACGTTGGAGCGAAAGTCGGAGGAAGTTCGGAAGCTTCACGTCCGAGCAACCGAAAAATCTGAGTATCTGCTTTCAATAGCGCGCGTATTCATGGACTTCTCTAAAGACCATGCATCGGTGATTTTTTCGGACGCGCTGAAGATTGCAGAGGAAGTCGATCTCGAAGCGTTAGACGTGTTACATGCTTTCTGCCGCGTCGTGAGGCGGGAGCGCCCAGATACATCGGAAACGAGAGAACTCTTGGGCGCGTTTGCGAGGGTTGTACGGCATGCCGGCGAATTGCTAGATTCGGAAGATGGGTTTCCTTTGGAAGAGGCCTTGGAGGCGATCTCCATATCGAACCCACCTGTTGGCGCAATGACCGCTTCTCGTTGGGGAGATGAAGGGTTCACTACGCGCTGTAACGAGATATCGCTGTTCCTAAAAGCTACGCTCGACACAGGTTGGCTTAGCGCACCCGATGGATATTCGCTTGCCCAGGTCCTGGGAGATGTGCCGCCATCGGTTGAAGACAGAATTCTGAATGACTTGGGCAAAGTTTCTGAGGACGTAGGGGGTGGTTTGTTGAATCATCTCGTTCAGCGAAAGATTTTGGAAACAACACCCTACTCTGATGCCCATCTTCCCGACAATCTGGAAGAGATGTGTCGATCCACGAAATCCGCAGCGGCAGCTTGGTCCCGGCTTGAACAGATCAGGCATTTCAAATCAATGGCTTCGTCGCCGCAAAAACCTTATAGCGAAAAAGCCGATCCGATGCGGTCCGAACCAAATAAGGAAATTCAGACGGATAAAGGTGAAGCCAATTGGTCCTCCGTTGATCCGCTGTCTGCTGATACAATCGCTGACGCTCAAGAAGCAGATCGAAATGCAAGAATTTTCGACTACAAAGAGCGTCTGCTTGAGTTGCGGACGCGAGTTCGGTTTGCAGATCAGATAAAGCACCTCAATACACTCGCTCAATGCGCACGGACATCTAGATGGCCCGACAATGAAATAGAAGCGATCTTTGCTGCTTTGGACGACTGGCCAGGAAGGGCTACAAGCGAGTGGTGCGCAAGCGAACTTCCTAAGCTGACTGTGGGCCTTGGCGGCAGAACGATGGGCTATAGTTGGTATCATGGAGAACAGTTCACTGAACTCCAGACCCGATCTGGGCTACCTCCAGAAGGCCGACGTCAAGTTGTTTTAGACTTGGTTGAACAGAATGCCTCGAAGCTGGGTGCAGCGAGTCTTCTGAAGCTTCTTGCCGAGTACGTGAGCAACCTGGAACTGGAAACAGCGGATGAACTATTGGTTCGGCTGATCGACCGCACAGAAGTTCGCCTAAACATTGATGACGACGTGCGTAATCGGTACCTATTTGAGCCACAAAACCTACCCTCAACTCAAAGCGAGATCGTCTCAGCTCTGATTTACAGGTATTTGGGCGATATTGATTCAAGAGTGCGTTGGCAGGCTTCTCACGCACTTTTGACTTCCGTGCAGTTAGGCCTAGCAGACTTGATAAAAGGTGTTTTGGATCATGCTACTGGGCAGTTCAATTGCCACTACACTTTCGCCGACTGCCCGTTTCAAGAAATGAACGCTGCCCAACAATTGTCGATGGTGTTGGCTCGAGTGTCATCTCATCATCCGGCTATTATTGAGAACCATGAAGCCGCAATCTTGAAGCTATGGGCCAAGCACCAACCGCACATTCTGATCGGACATTTCCTAGCGAGAGCGCTTGATCAGGCACGACAATGCGGAGCGAACATAGAGGTGGATGAAACAAACCTGGCCTCAATGAACGGCGCAGCTTCGACGAGGGCACCGAGATTGAAAGATCGCCATTCCCGTGCTTTCGATAGTCACGCCGACCCAGGCTCGAGATTTAGCTTCGACAGCATGGACATCATACCATATTGGTACTCTCCCGCATGCCGGATGTTTGCAGATTTGTCATCCAGTGAGTTGATCCAAGTTGCCGAGGAATGGATCGTGGATCGCTGGGATGGCCACAAAGAGACCAGTCATTGGGTGAATGAGCCGAGAAAGAGCCGTTTGAAAGATGACGACTACGGACTTTATTCGGCGGGGCATGGGTCACGACCGACCATCCATCGACACTCGGTCTATTTGCAATGGCACGGCTTGCACATGGCGGTTGGCGAACTGATGAAAACACGCCCTTTGGTGGGAGCTGATGACGATCACTATGACACTTTTGAAAGTTGGTTGGAGCGCGATGACACGACCTATCCAACGATCTGGATATCGGACCTTCTAGAAGCGTTGCCACTTTTGAACAGATACTGGGAACAACTTGAACCTGATCGAGAGGAATGGGTTGGCGAAGTGGATGCAGTTGATCCGCTGGCAGAGCTAATTGCGGAAGACGGTAGCCTGGTCCTTTGTCAATATCGCGAGCACGGGGTGTATGAGTATGGAAGTCAGGCAGCCCATGGAGAAGTTCGTAGTAAAGCTGCTTTCGTTCCAAGCAAGACGGCTCCCGCGCTTTTGCGTGCTTACGCAGCCACCGAAGACTATTATGATGTTTTCATTCCTGACCTTGACGAGTTTGACGAGGACAAACCAAAGAATCGAGATTTCAGTACAATTCCAGCCATCCAGCGCCCAATGGGCAATCGTGATTCCGGAGTAGACGAAAAAGACCCACGCCGCTTTGAAGCACGGAGTATTCAAGCTGCTCCTTCAAGCGCTCTTTTGGGTGCCCTTCAAATTTCAGCTGGCGCTTTGTCATCTCCGTCGTGGGGTGTTGCAGAAAATGGGACCACAGATTTGCGCTACCGTACTTGGAGCACTACTCCGAGCGACAGCGAAAGGTCTATGCGACATAGATCATATTCCTTTATCGACGGATATCGATTGTGCATCACCAAACATAGCCTTCGAAAGTGCATGGATGAACTTGAATGCGATTTAATAGCAACTGTGAATTTTGAACGTTCAATTGGGAGCGACTATGGCCAAAACAGAAGAAAAAGAGTCGCACAAAAAAGGGTCGAAGTCATCCGGCTCTGTCGCGACGGAACATATGAAACGAGATCAGGCAATAGAGGAGCTTGGGCGCAAGCTCATCAGTGAACTGGATGACCGTGACATAACAGCAAAGTGGATGGCTGCTTACTTGTCGGAGCAGATGATCGCCTCTGAGGAAGATGCAACACTCAAACAGGAAACTGCTGATCTGATTTTGAAGCTTTGGCGGGAACGACGCCACTACCCTGGCAGAGATCCAATGCAACGATATGAAAAAGCACTTTCTGCCATGGAGTTTCAGCTATCTACTGGTGATCCAGTGTTCCAAATCCGGACGCCATTCGAACCGCCAAATGGTCCCAATGAGGATAAAATCAGCTTGGCCAGAAAACTGAAGCACCATGCTGCAAGTTTGGCTTCCATGTTGGTTAGGGAAGTCGTGGCAGAACTAGATCTCGGCCAAGACCAGCTTGCTGAGATTGCCGAAATTGCCGATCCAGATGCAGAAACACGTTTTCTAAATGTCTTGAGGGTTGTGGTATACGATAAGGAAAATGGAAAAGACCAAAACGATACACACGGTGAAATTCGAGAGGTGATATCTGATCTTCGATATACTCTAGAAGAGCTTGAGGCAGTTCTTCTGCAAGGGGTTGAGGATTCGAAGCGAATAAACTAGCTGAATTTGATGCGCGCAAATTTGTGACAATGCAATCCGAGTAGATATTTCATCTTCCAACAGGGTGGAGCATCATTCTGATTATGTAGCGAAAGGCAGCTTTGCAGGCAGCGTATTGGGCTATTTGCGAACGCGGCGAATTCACACCTTCCGCCCTTCACCGTGTATGCTCTGTCTCCTTACCCAAGGTGGCGGAGTTTAGCGCGCGTTGCATGGCATCGAAGTGTTCGCGTGATATCATCGCAAAGAGAGATTTCCTGTACCTAGTGATCATAACGGGTTCACATTGAACCGCCTCCAGGATTTCAGACGTGTTGCGTCTCAATTGGGTCGTTGAAAAGGCCTTCAAATCTTGCCCTCGTAGCGGTCTAAGTGTTGAGTTTCGCCCTATGCTCAACATCGCCCCAATGCTTGTTTAGCGGCAACTTCTTTGCCCGGCGCGCAATATCGGCAAAGGTAACCGGCATAAAGTCCCACACATCAACGCCGACATTCACAGAATTGCGAGACCCGCGCCAATTGTCGTGAACATGACCGAAGAGCTGTAGTGCACCTTTGCGAGCATGGTTCCAGGTAACCATTGGGTAGTGGCACAATGTGTTGGGCAGGTTTTGGGGACCATCCTGCAATTCTACGAAGTGCGCGATGGAGTCCCAGGGTAGTTCCAGTGTTGGCTTGAGATCATGATTGCCAACGACCAAATGACGCTCAGCGCCCGGCAACTGATTGAATATCTGCTCAACATAAGCGCTGTCCTTGGCCTTGGAGCCAAAAGCGAAATCACCCAGAATCCAAAGTTGGTCCTCCGGGCCGACCACCTTCCACATGTTTTCCAACAGTGCCGCGTCCATCTGCGATGCCGACATGAAGGGGCGGTTGCAAAACCGCATGATGTTTTCGTGGCCGAAATGCGTATCAGCCGTATACCAGATTGTCATTGTGTGTTCTCTCGGCTCGGTCAGCCCGCCAGAGCCCTAAATTCCTCAGGGGTGTAGTCGAGGGCCAGTAATTTCAGAAAGAGCAGTTCCAGCGGCAATTGTGTCTCCATCCACTGCACTTTTTCGGCATTGATGCTTAGATCGAAACCGCCAAACTTGTTCAAGGAAATGCAAATTTCACGCCCATTTAGAAAATCCCAAAGGAGCTCGGAAAACGGACCCTCCCCACTCTTTGGATGCGTTGAAAGGCCGGAACACTGAGCAAGGATTGATGGCAATACGTCCGTAAAGACAGCCCATGCCTGATGTAGCTCCTGTATTTTCAATGTTTGCAAACTAGAAGTGGGCTGCAGTGCTGTCGACTTTAGCGCCAGTACCGGTGCAAACTTCGATAGGATAGCTTCCTTGGTGTTTGAGACATCGCCTGCTTTCACGCCTGTCATCTCAACACCCAACCTGTATGTCGTCGATGGCAGCTGAATCCAGAGAGCTTTGCGAAACGCCCAAAGCGCAATACAGGTCCGCAAGGGTTATATGTATATTTGGCATCACTACCCACCTTACATGTATAATCTGATTTTTAGATAATCTGAAAATGAGATTACTGGAAGTGTCCGAAGCATCTTACGGACACTCAATTGACCAAAACACTTCACACCGACGGACACTTGGCGCTCATTGAAGCGCTCATTTCAGCCCGTAAATCCCAAAATCTCTTACAAGCAGCCTTGGCGGAGCGGTTAAGGTGTCATCAATCGTTCGTTGCGAGGATCGAGTCGGGTCAGCGGCGTATTGATGTGCCAGAATTGGTGATCATTGCGCGGGCGCTCGATGTTCCTGCGGAACACTTTTTCGAAGCCGTCATTAAGGCCGTACCACCGGGTGAACGGATTTAAATATCTGATTTTGTTTACTAATCACGCAACCAACAAAGGACTTGTACGACTTTGGATGTGACCGAAGCAAGATTTTCGCGTCCAAAATCTACTCAAGCCCCATACTCAAAATAGAGACGGCTTCACCCCGAAAGCATCGTTGTGAAGCCGCTCAATGTACAAACTATGTGTAGATAGTGGACCCAAGTTAGAACGAAATGGGCAATCTATGGGTCACTTCACAGTACGTCCACAGTTACACAAAGATATGTCACCCACATTTCGAATATCCGCATGATCCACATGTCATGCACCCCTCGATCATACGCAACTCATATGATCCGCAGGACGAACACGCCTTACCCCGCGGGCCGCCATTGATTGCCACCACATCGGCTTGCGGGTCAGCTTTCAGCCCCATCCCCTCACCCGCGAGAAAACCGATTGAGATCATGTGTTTTTCGATCACCCCTCCGATGGCGGCCAGGATCGATGGTACGTATTTTCCCTGCATCCACGCGCCACCACGCGGATCAAACACCGCCTTCAGCTCTTCCACGACAAAAGACACGTCCCCGCCGCGTCGGAACACGGCTGAAATCATCCGGGTCAGGGCAACTGTCCAGGCAAAATGCTCCATATTCTTGGAGTTGATGAACACTTCAAACGGGCGGCGATGCCCCGCAATGACCAAATCGTTCACCGTGATGTAAATCGCATGCTCACTATCAGGCCATTTCAGCTTGTAGGTCGCCCCTTCCAATTCCTGCGGCCGGTCGAGCGGCTCGGACATATAGACCACTTCGGCGCCTGTGTCCCCGTCCCGGACCTGATCCGGGACCTCTGACGGGGATGCCTCCTCTGATACCGACAACACAGACCCTGTCACATCGTTGGGTCGGTAGGTGGTGCAGCCTTTGCAGCCTTGATCCCAAGCGGCCATATAGACCTCTTTGAAAGCGTCAAAGCCGATATCCTCGGGACAATTGATCGTTTTGGAGATCGATGAATCGATCCATTTCTGTGCTGCCGCCTGCATCCGCACATGATCCAGCGGGGCCAGTGTTTGCGCGTTGACAAAATAGTCAGGCAAAGGCGCGTCCCCTTTCAGATCGCGCCAAAGCTGCACAGCGTAATCGACGACCTCTTCTTCGGTCCGCGATCCATCTTTTTGCAAGACCTTGCGCGTGTAGGCATAGGCGAAGACCGGCTCGATCCCAGATGACACATTGCCCGCATAAAGGCTGATCGTTCCGGTTGGCGCAATCGAGGTCAATAGTGCATTTCGTATGCCATTTTGACTTATTGCATCTCTGACGTCTTTATCCATGTCCTGCATTGCACCAGAGGTAAGGAACTTTTCCGCATCAAATAGCGGAAACGCCCCCTTTTCTTTCGCCAGGTCCACGGATGCCAGATAAGCCGCGCGCGCGATCTGATGCATCCATTTGTCGGTCTGGGCCGCAGCCTCCTCGGACCCGTAGCGCAGGCCAACCATCAGCAGCGCATCTGCCAATCCGGTAACCCCCAACCCGATCCGCCGCTTTGCCTGCGCCTCAGCCTGCTGGGCCTCCAGAGGAAAGCGTGAGACATCGACCACATTATCCATCATCCGCACAGCCGTCGCGACCAGATCAGACAATGCCGCCTCGTCCAGAGCGGCAGCATCCTCAAATGGATCACGCACCAACCGGGCCATGTTGATCGACCCCAGCAGACAGGCGCCATAAGGGGGCAAAGGTTGTTCCCCGCAAGGGTTCGTCGCCGCAATCGTCTCACAATAGTTCAGGTTATTCATCTGATTGATGCGGTCGATGAAGATCACGCCGGGTTCGGCATAATCATAGGTCGATTTCATGATCGCATCCCACAGATCGCGGGCTTGCACGGTGCGATAAACCTCACCGCCAAATACCAGATCCCAGGACGCATCTGACTTGACGGCTTCCATGAATGGATCGGTTACCAACACGGACATGTTGAACATGCGCAGCCGGGCGGGGTCGGATTTCGCGGTAATGAACGCTTCTACATCAGGGTGATCGCAGCGCATGGTCGCCATCATCGCCCCACGGCGCGATCCTGCGGACATGATTGTGCGGCACATCGCGTCCCAGACATCCATGAACGATAGCGGGCCGGATGCATCCGCCGCGACCCCTTTCACACCCGCTCCCTTGGGGCGAATGGTCGAGAAATCATAGCCAATGCCGCCGCCCTGCTGCATGGTCAGGGCGGCCTCCTTCAACATATCGAAAATACCGCCCATGCTGTCAGGTACGGTGCCCATGACAAAGCAGTTGAAAAGGGTGACAGACCGGGCGGTGCCCGCCCCGGCGGTGATCCGCCCTGCTGGGAGGTATTTGAAATCAGCTAGCGCATCGTAAAATCGGCTTTCCCACGCCGTTGGGTCATCTTCGACGGCCGCGAGCGCCGTGGCGATCCGATGCCAGGTATCCTCGACCGTTTCGTCGATCGGTGTTCCATCCGCCTCTTTGAACCGATACTTCATGTCCCAGATTTGTTCGGCAATAGGGGCAGAAAACGCGGTCATTTGAGGGAATCTCCTTATGGGCAGCAGGCAAGGTCTGCATCTTACGGGGTTCGATGATACTTGGAAACGGTGATTTTAGACGACTACCAATACCACATATGGTGGTTGATCTCAAGCGTGACACCACATAAACCAAATTTTGGGCACCTATTGAAGCCACGCCACCGCGCCTTAGGTAATTGATAACATCCCGGGGGGGATAGATGACCAAAACCGTGCATATGCTAAAGCTGTCCGTGGGCACCGAAGACGTCGCCGGGCTTGAGGCATGGCAATCCACCAAACGCGCCCAGTCCGATGACGGCCTGCCCCGCCACATCACCCGTATGTGGCCTAAACGCGGGGCGGAAATCCTGAACGGCGGATCGATCTACTGGGTGATCAAGGGCGTGATCCTTTGTCGCCAACCGATCCTGAGACTGGATGAATATCTATCAGCCGATGGTATTCGCCGCTGCGCCATCACCTGTAAGCCGGGATTGATCCGGGTCGAAGCGACGCCAAAACGGGCGTTTCAAGGCTGGCGTTACCTAGCTGTTGCCGATGCACCGCGCGACCTACCACAAGGGCGCCAAACCGAAGAGGCACTTCCACCTGAACTCACCAAAGCATTGGCCGATATCGGCGTGCGCTAAACAGAATTTTGGCCAAAATTCTGTCGAACGTCAAAAATTTCGTGACGAAATTTTTGTAAGTACCTCAGCGACCATCATCACATCATCCCGCGTACAGTCGAACTGCCCCACCTGTACCCGGATCACGAAATCGCCACCATGGCGGGTCTGGGTCAAGTAGATACGCCCATCATCATTCACTTTCGCCAATAAATCCTCAGTCGCAGCATCATCACGATAGCGGAAAGTAAACAGCGACAAGGCAGGCGGTGTCACAATCTCAAACCCGTCCATCCCGGAAATTGCATCTGCCAGTTCTTCGGCCCAGCGCACATGGTTGCGGATGCGCACACGCAACCCCTCCAACCCGTAGGCCCGGAGCACAAACCAGATTTTCAAAGCCCGGAACCGGCGGCCCAGCGGCACAGTCCACTCGTTGAAATTCACGATCTCATCCTGCCCCAATGTCTGCAGATAATCCGGGCGCAGGCCCAGCGACCGGATCTGCGGCGCGGGGTCACGCAAAAACTGCACAGCACAGTCAAACTGCACACCCAGCCACTTATGTGGATTGAACACAACGCTATCGGCGTCATCGACACCATCCCACAGCTTGCGAAACTCCGGACAGATCATCGCCGACCCGGCCCAGGCGGCATCCACATGGGTATAAAGGTCATGGGCTTTGGCGACCGCCACGCAATCCGCAACCGGATCAAACGCGCCAATCGACGTGCCCCCAGAACAGATGACAACGCCTGCCGGTTTGTAGCCTGCCACCAGATCAGCACGGATCGCGGCATCCAATGCCGCCGGGTCCATACCGTGATCGTCCCGGGTCGGGATTTTCACCAGATTTGCTTGCCCGATCCCCGCCAGTCGCACGGCCTTATCCACGGATGAATGGGTCTGCGCCGATGCATAGATACGCAAGCGTGGCCCGTCGCATAACCCTTCCTCAACCGACCGCCAGCCCAGCGCCCGGTCCCGCATCGTCAGCACTGCGCAAAGCGTGGCTGTTGTCGCACTGTCATGGATCGTCCCGGTGAAACCGGTATCAAGCCCCAGCGCATCGCGCAGCCAGCCGATCATCACCTGCTCGATCTCGGTCGCTGCGGGCGAGGTCTGCCAAAGCATTGCCTGCGCCGCGATTGCATTGGCCAATTGCTCGGCCAGCATTGACGCGGGTGACGCATTTGCCGCGAAATATGCGAAGAAACGCGGGTGCTGCCAATGGGTCATGGCGTCGGGCACAATGGCCTCGAAATCGGCGAATATCGCCTCCATCGGTGCGGGTGTTTCTGGCGCGATTACAGGCAGTTGCGCTCCGGTTTCACCATAGCTCACCTGCGCCCGCACCGGTCGATCACGCAGGCCTTTGTGATAATCCAGCGCCCATTCTGCCGCCCGCCGCGACCATTCCAGTAATTCATCATGTGTCATGGGCGCAGTAAGCCATGACCGGTGCGGGGCGGCAAGGCTCTCGCCCAAATCAAATCCTTGTGCCATGATCCTTTGCAGGAGGATCCTGAATGACCATTTTTGCCAGCCCGTTTGCCGATATTCCCGTGACCGATCAATCGATTACGCAGCGGGTGTTTGCCGGCTTGAAACACCGCCCCGATGAGGTGGTACTGACCGATGGGCCAACGGGGCGCGGGCTGACGGCACAGGCTTTTATGGATCAGGTCATGCAACTGGCTGGCGGACTAACGGCCGCCGGTTACGGGGCCGGTCATACGGTGGCCATCATGGCCCCAAATATACCGGAATATTGCGTTATCTTTCATGCGGTTGCTTGGGCCGGCGGCACGATCACCACGCTCAACCCGACTTACACCGCGCATGAGGTCGCGCATCAGATCAAGGATGCAAGCGCAGAGCTGTTGATCACCATTCCCGACTTCATGGAAACCGCACAGGAAGGTGCTGGCGACGTTCCCGTGATCGCCATCGGCAGTGAGGCATTTAGCGCACTTCTGGGGGATCCGATCATGGCGCAGGTGCCTGTCGATCTGGATACGCATACGGTTGTCTTGCCCTATTCATCTGGCACCACTGGCCTGCCCAAGGGCGTGATGCTGTCGCACCGCAACCTTGTGGTCAACGTGGACCAGATTATCGCAGCAGCCGACCTGCAACCGGGCGAAACGGCTGCCGGGTTCCTGCCATTTTTTCACATCTATGGCATGACCGTTTTGATGAATTGCCACCTGGCAGGCGGTGGGGCGGTCGTGACAATGCCCCGTTTTGACCTGCCACTTTTTTTACAGATATGTCAGGAGTTTAAGGCGCGGCGGATGTGGATTGTGCCCCCTGTTGCGCTGGCTTTGGCCAAGCATCCGCTGATCGATGACTATGATCTGGCCAGTGTCGCGCAGGTGTTTTCCGGGGCGGCACCGCTGGGGGCAGAACTGTCCAATGCGGTTGGTGCGCGGCTCGATTGTATTTCGTTGCAAGGCTACGGCATGACCGAGCTTGCGCCCGTGTCCCACGTCACACCGGGCGGCGCAAACCGGCCTGGTGCCTCTGGTCAGGCAGTGCCCAACACGCAATGCCGCATCGTTGATATCGACAGCGGCGCTGATCTGGGTCCTGATCAGGAAGGGGAGCTGTGGATCAAAGGGCCGCAGGTCATGCAGGGCTACCTGAACAATGCAAAGGCCACCGCCGAGACGATCACCGATGATGGCTGGCTGCGCACCGGTGACATCGCCCGGATCGACGCAGATGGCTATATGTTCATCACCGACAGGTTAAAAGAACTGATTAAGTACAAAGGGTTCCAGGTCGCCCCAGCCGAGTTGGAGGCGACACTGGTCGCCATGGAGGGCATCACCGATGCCGCCGTAATCGGTATCCCCGATGATGAGGCAGGCGAATTGCCCATCGCGTTTGTCATCGCGGGCGACCCCGCCCCGGATGAAGCGGCGGTCAAGGCGCATCTGAACGACCAACTGGCCCATTACAAGCAAGTCCATCAGGTGCATTTTGTGGATGACATCCCCAAATCCGCCTCTGGCAAGATCCTGCGGCGATTGTTGCGCGACCAGATGGCAAAGGCGGGGTAGCAACGCACGGTGGGTGTTGCGTCAGAGGGCACCGCGCGGTGTTGCCCGATTTGCGCGAATCATCCGTTAACACTGGGGTTTTGGCCCAAAACAGCGGTCGGCAGAACGTCGGCCAAACGTCGGACTTGCGTCGGACCCAGTTATCCGGTTTGGCCGGGTTAACGGTGCGGACGGTCGAAAGGTGAAGGCCGGGTTAAGACCAACACCGGACCAGCAACCGCTTTGAATTTTACATCACAAGTTGTAACAGGCGCCCGCGTTATTACATCACGAACACGTGGCGTCGGACACATCAGGATTGAAACCTGCGAGCGCAGCCACGTGAATAAAACGTCCCAAGAAGGCAGGCAGGATGACAGGCAAAGCGACCCAAACACGCCCCCGAAACCGGCTTGAGGGTCTTGATCTGGCGCGGTTTCTTGCCTTTGTCGGCATGGTGATCGTCAATTTCAAAATCGCCATGGGCGCAGAGGGTGGCAGTGGCCCGCTGGCTTTCCTGACCTCCGCGCTGGAAGGACGTGCTGCCGCAACATTTGTGGTGCTGGCTGGCATTGGTTTGGGTCTGACCAGTACCAAAGGGCTGGATCAAACGATTTCTGTCACGATCAAGCGAGCTGTGTTCCTGTTGGTGATTGGTCTGCTGAATATGACCATCTTTGATGCCGATATCCTGCATTATTATGCGTTCTACTTCCTGTTTGGGGTGTTGTTACTTCCTTTGAACAACCGCGCGCTGTTCGCTGTTCTGATCGGTCTGAATGTCGCTTTCACCATCATGATCCTGACGTTGAACTATGATGCAGGCTGGAACTGGGATGACTACACATATGCAGGGTTCTGGACACCGACAGGTTTTATCCGCAACCTGTTCTTTAATGGCTGGCACCCTGTGATCCCTTGGTTGGGCTTTCTACTTTTCGGCATTATCCTAAGCCGCGCTGCCCTTTCGGAACGCGCGACTGTGATCAAGTTGATCGTCGGTGGTGCCGTCGCTTTTGGCATAGCTGAAGGCGTCAGTACATTGCTGACAGCACCGTTTGCGGCGATTGATCCTGAGCTTGCAGCACTTGTGACAACCGCCCCGGTTCCGCCCATGCCGCTTTACATGTTGGCGGGCATTGGCGCGGCCTGCATGGTGATCGGCTTATGTTTGTTGATCTCAAATCAGCTTGCTGCATTCGGTTTGCTGCGTCTAGTGGTTCCGGCGGGGCGGCAGACGCTGACGCTTTACATTGCGCATATTCTGGTTGGGATGGGCACGTTAGAGGCATTGGGCATGCTTGGCGGGCAAACCATCGCACAAGCGGTTTTTGCATCTATGGCCTTCTGCATTGCGGCCACGATCTATGCATTGCTGTGGTCAAGATGGTTCAAACGCGGCCCCGTTGAAGCCCTGATGCGCAAGGTTGCGGGATAGCCACGCGCCACCGTCGCCGCGGGCTTGGTGGTTCACCGGCCTGTCCGGCACAACACAGGTTCGCGCGCGAACCTGCCGCCCCACATTGGATCGATACTGCGCATTACGATTTCGGGTGACTAAATCCCCAGCACCAGTTGCAGCGCCTTGAGTTTCTGGCGTTGCGCGTCGGTCCATCCAGCCCGCCGTCCCCGGAACAGGGTCGCCTGACTGGCATGGATCAGCCCGTCATCCAGAATTTTCAAACCGTTCGCCCGCAGCGTTTCCCCGGTTGAGGTGATATCGGCAATCGCCTCTGCGGTTTCGTTTTTGACCGTGCCTTCGGTCGCCCCCTGGCTGTCGATCAACTGATAATCGGCCACCCCGTGATCACGCATGAATTCACGCACCAACCGGTGATATTTGGTCGCTATCCGCAGCCGGAACCCGTGCTGCGCCCGGAATGCAGCCGCCGCCGCATCCAGATCATCCAGCGTATCCACATCAACCCAGGCCTGGGGCACCGCGATGATCAGGTCCGCCCCGCCAAAGCCCATTGGCGCCAGTTCCGCCACCCGGCTATCCCAATTGGCCAGTTTTTCGCGCACCAGGTCCGACCCGGTGACCCCCAGATGGATATTCCCCGATGCCAGTTCGCGCGGGATTTCACCCGCCGATAGCAGCACCAGTTCGACCCCGTCGATCCCGTCAACAGCCCCTGCATATTCCCGGTCTGATCCCGATTTGCGCAAGGTCACTCCGCGCTGCCCGAACCATTGAAACGTCTTGTCCATCAGCCGCCCCTTGGACGGCACCCCCAGTTTCAGCATGACAACCCCATCACCAGATCAGGCCGGATCACGCCCCCCACTGCGGGCACGGCCCGCCCCTGCCCCAGCCGGGCGGTCAGCGCGTCATAACGCCCGCCGGTGGCCACAGGCGGCAGGTCGGGCCGGTCGCTGGCATAGAACCCAAAGACAAACCCGTCGTAATATTCCAGCGAGGTGCGGCCATAGCTGCCTTCAAATTCCAATGCGTCCACGTCGATCCCGCGTGCAGCCAGCGCATCCAGCCGCGCCGACATCCGCCCGACCGCGTCGCGCACCGCAGGCATATCCACCGCGATATCGCGCAAGGCGCTTAGCACATTGGGGCAGGTTTCACGCAAGGACAGGATCGCATCGATCAGCCCGATTTCCTCGCCCGCGATGGGGGCCGCTGCCGCATCGGCGCGCAGCGCGTCGATCCGGGCTGCGACCTCTTCCCGGCTGCGCCGCCCGATATCCGGGCCAGCCTCGGCAAAAGGATCATCAGCGGCCAGCAATGCCGCGCGGCTGGCGGGCATCTCTGCCCCGCCATAGCGTTTCAGCAGCGCCTTGAACCGCCCCGGCCGCCAGATATGGCGCAACAGGGCCGCCTTGCGCGCATCCGTCGTTTGCAGCCCCCGCACCGCCGCCGTCAGGATACCGATATCGCCGCTGGCCGGCCGTACCGGCAAGCCGGACAGCGCATCGGCAATCACGGCAAACACCTCGGCATCTGCGCCGGCAGGGTTCTGGCCGTCAAACACCTCGTACCCCACCTGCACATATTCATTGGCGCGGGCTTCGTCATTTTCCTGCTTGCGGAACACTTTGCCGGAATAGGTGTAGCGGGCCGGATCGGCCCGGCTTTCCATATGCATCTGCACCACCGGCACGGTGAAATCCGGGCGCAAGACCATTTCGCCGCGCAACGGGTCAGAGGTCAGATAGGCGCGGGCGCGGATATCTTCGCCATAAAGGTCCAGCAGCGTGTCCGCCGATTGCAGCACATCCGCCTTGACCACCTGCGCACCATTGGCGGCAAAGTGGTCGCGCAGGCGGCGGGCTTCGGTGAGGGTTTTGGGGCTTGGGGACACTAGGTTGTTTTCCGAAAAATGATCGCTAAGACACCAGCAAACCCACTAAGCAGGCCAATAGCGGTCCACAGAAGGTTGCCGAGAAGAAAGCTAACAAGGGCGACAGCGCAACCGATGACAATCATAAGTGATCGCCAAGCGTTAACGATCAAAAACTCCAAAAGGCTACTAAAGAGTGCAAGGAGTAGTTCAATCATGGTTTCGCCCGTCCAAAATCGCCCGCACCTTTGCGACCATCTGGTCGCGGAGCACTTCATATTGGCTGGGCCGGTCTTTCCATTCTTCCAGAGTCGCGTTCTTGGCAATCTCAGCCCCCAGGATCAGGTCCTTGATCTGCACGACGCCTTTGTCGAACTCATCCCCGCCTGCGATGATCGCAACGGGAGAGTTGCGTTTATCCGCATATTTCAGTTGGTTGCCAAAGTTCTTGGGGTTGCCCAGATAGACCTCTGCCCGGATTGGTTCGCCGCCATCCTTAGGTTTGCGCAAGTCTGCGACCATCTTTTGATAATCCGCCATCCGATCACGATCCATGACGGTGACGATGACGGGACCTTGGGCGGAGGTGTCGATACGGCCTTTCGCATGCAGCGCAGCCAGCAAACGATCCACCCCGATAGAGACACCCGTGGCAGGCACTTCCTGCCCGGTAAACCGCTTCACGAGGTCATCATAACGACCACCGCCTGCGACAGAGCCGAAATTACGAGGACGGCCCTTTTCATCTTTGATTTCAAAGGTCAGTTCAGCCTCATAGACCGGACCGGTGTAGTAACCGAGACCACGGACGACCGAGGGGTCTATCTTTATTCTGGCCGCAGAGTAGTTGGCCGCTGAAAGTAACCCTTCAATGACTTTCAACTCTTTAATGCCATCTGACCCAACTTCGGAGTCACCAACAAGTTGCTCAAGATAGTGGCAAACAAACTTGTTTCGCTGCTCAGCGGCAAAGACGTTTTTTGCCTCAGCAGCGGAGAAATCAGCGGCATCCAGTGCCGGTCCCGCTTTTGGCGAAAAGGAACTTGCCGGGTTGTCTTCCATCTTTTTGACATTTGCGAGCCTTTTGTCGATTTCTTCGTTAGCCAGAACAAATTTCATCACCACATCAACTTGCGCCTCATTAAGCCCAGCACCCCTCGTGAAGTCCCCGCTCTCATCCTTGCGCCCTTCGCCCAGCAACGCCCGTACGCCATCCGGCCCCAACCGATCCAGCTTATCAATCGCGCGCAGCACGATCCCACGCTCGGCCTCTTTATCGTCACCGGAAAGGCCCGCGACCTCCATCACGCCGTTCAACACCTTGCGGTTATTCACCCGGATCACATAGTCGCCGCGCGGGATGCCGACCTCTTCCAGCGTGTCGGCCAGCATCGCGCAAATCTCGGCATCCGCAGCCACACTCCCGGAACCAACCGTATCCGCATCACATTGATAAAACTGGCGAAACCGGCCTGGCCCTGGCTTTTCATTCCGCCAGACCGGTCCCATCGTGTAGCGGCGATAGGGTGACGGCAAATCATTGCGATATTGCGCGGCGACGCGGGCCAATGGGGCCGTCATATCATAACGCAGGGCGAGCCAGTCGCTGTCTTCTTCCCAGGCAAACACGCCTTCATTCGGGCGGTCCACGTCGGGCAGAAACTTGCCCAGCGCCTCCACCGTCTCCACGGCGGATGTTTCCAGCGCGTCAAACCCATAGCGATGATAGACCCCGGCGATCTTGCGCAGCATGTCGGCGCGGGCGGTCACCTCTGCGCCGAAATAATCACGAAACCCCTTTGGCGTCTGCGCCTTGGGGCGGGGTTGCTTCTTTTGCTTGGCCATCACTTTGGTCCCGTCGCTTGCGTTCGGGGGCCGTTTACCGTGCCAATGTCACAGGGGCAATGCGGTCGTGTATTTCAGCTCTTTCAGGCTGAAGGACGAAACCACTGATTTCACAAAAGGTGAGCGCAGCAATGTATGGGTCATGAAGGTCTCATAGGTCTCAACATCCCGGCAGCGGATTTTCAGGATATAGTCGGCGGTGCCGGAAATCGCATGCGCCTCCATAATCTCGGGATGGGCGCGGATGACGGTGGCAAAACCGGCAATCGATGCTTCTGCATGATCCGCCAACCGCACGGTTGCAAAAACACAAAGCCGGACATCCGCCTTCGCCGGGTCCAGCAAGGCAACGCGGCCTCGGATCAGCCCCAGCTTCTCAAACTCCTGTACCTTGCGCCACGCGGTTGATGTCGCCATGCCCGCCTGTTCGGCCAGATCAGACAGGGACAGGCCCGCATCGCTCTGCAAAACCCGCAGCAACGCCGCCTCTTGATCAGAAAATTTCATTATCAGGCAACTTCCAACATCATTTTGCCAAAAATACTCAAAATTCAACAGAAGCGGAATAGAATTTCGCTCGATATGAAAGAACATGGTGAAAAGGAGCCTTCCCCATGCCCAAAGACACGACTTACACCTCACTTCACCCTGATGCTGACGGCCATTTTCCCTACAGCGCTGATGACGACGCGGTCTGGGGAGAGCTGTTCACCCGCCAGATGGCTTTCCTGCCCGGCAAGGTTGCACCGGAATATCTGGACGGTGTCGCCAAGCTTGGCCTGAATGCGAAAAAAACCCCGCAGGTCAAAGAGATTGACGCCCGCCTGCACGCATTGACGGGTGCTGGCGCCGAGGGCGTGCCCGCGATTATCCCGCCTTCGCAGTTCTACGACTTGCTGAGCCAGCGCAAATTTCCGGTCGCCACCTTCCTGCGTCGCCGCGAACATATGGATTATATTGAGGAACCCGACCTGTTTCACGAGGTGTTCGGCCATTGCCCGATGCTCACCAACCCGGCCTATTGCGATTTCATCGAAGGGTTCGGCAAACGGGCAAAATCACTGGGCAAGGGTTATAGCTGGCACATGTTCCGGCTGTTCTGGTTCACCGTTGAATTCGGGATGATCCGGACCGCGGACGGGCTGCGCGCTTACGGTGCGGGCATCGTGTCCTCCCCGGCCGAGGCTGAAAACGCCACCGCAGCAACCGCATTGATGCAGGATTTCGACCTTTTGACCGTATTCCGCACCCCCTACCGGATCGACATCGTGCAACCGACCTATTTTGTGATCGACAGTTTTGATCAACTCGCCGCGATGCTGGATGCAGATTTCGGTGCGCTGATCGATCAGGCAAAAGCGATGGGCGATCTGCCCGCCCTTTTCGAAGCGAAGGAAGCCAGCTAAGAGGTGTCATGGCTGATAACACCACACTGGAAGAACAAATCGCCCACCTGACCCGCACGGTCGAGGAATTGTCGGATATTGTTGCCCGTCAGGAAACAGAACTGGCCCAGGTCACTCGCCGATTGGCGATGTTGATGGAGCGTGAAGCCACCCGTGAACTGGATGCGGGCGGCACCGTTCCCCTTGCAGATCAACGCCCGCCGCATTGGTAGGAGCCTCATTTCCTGCGGTTTTGTTGCCGAAACCCACCGAAATCACGATTTACCTTGCTTTTTGACCGATGTGGCCCCACATGAGGTTTGCAGACGTTATCCAACTCGACCCACTGTTCTCCTTTCGGCCACAGTCTTTCGAACTTGCACTGACTAAGCCGGGCTGCCGCAATACCGTGGGCAGCGCATGATAAAGGAAAACACGATGGCTACTGGCACCGTGAAATGGTTCAACTCAACTAAAGGCTTCGGCTTTATCGCACCTGATGGCGGCGCGAAGGACGTTTTCGTTCATATCTCCGCTGTTGAGCGTTCAGGCCTGACCGGTCTTGCTGATGACCAGAAGGTCACATTCGACATCGAAGCTGGCCGTGATGGTCGCGAATCGGCTGTGAACCTCGCCCTCGCATAAGCGACAGGCACGCGAATGGACCGCGCGTGGCATTCTATGCGCGGTCAACCGGCGGCATTTGTTCGCTGATTCCATTACAATTCTGTAATTTTCTTGATTTTGTTGCCGTAACTGCCATGCTGCAGGGGCGAAGTTAATCTATCGACCACTGTCTCCTTTTCGGCCCAGTCTCTCGATCCAAGTTTGACCGAGCCGAGCCGCTGCAGTCCCGCGAGCGGAAAAACGTAAGGAAGACAAGACATGGCTTCAGGCACTGTCAAATGGTTCAACACCACAAAGGGCTACGGCTTTATCGCACCTGATGGCGGATCAAAGGACGTGTTCGTTCATATTTCCGCAGTTGAGCGGTCTGGCCTCACTGGCCTCAAGGATGACCAGAAGGTCAACTTTGACATTGAAGCAGGACGTGATGGCCGCGAAAGCGCGATCAACCTGACTCTGGCTGACTAAATCAGCCCACGACGCTGCGAAAAGGGCGCCCTGCTAGGGCGCCCTTTTGCTTTCTGGATTGGATGGCGCGATGCGCGGCTAGTCCATCACATATTCAAATCTGTCCCGCAGAAAATTCACTTTCTCCAGATCCATTTTGGATTTGTCGGGCACTTCGAAAAGACATTGGCGGCCGCAAACCTCCTGCCGGGGGACCAGTTCCTCAACAATATGGTAATGTGGCCGGTCGGTGTAGTCGTCAAAGAATATCTTTGTGCCCGTCTCGGCATGGGCCAGCGACGCGAGAAAGCACGACACCCGAAACCGCCCGTCCACCAGCACCACATCATTGGATCGCCCGTCCGCCCATGGTGCCTCGGCATAGGTTTTGAAGTTTTCACGCCGTTCATATCCCAGCGGAACACCCCATTTGCGCAGCGGCCCGCAATCGATCCACCGAATGTCGGCCCGGTCCGTCCCGACGGTATCATGCATCTTTTTGACCCAGTCCCCGCTTGTATCCACCGCCAGCATCTTTGCCGTGCTGTTTTCGGCCATCCAGATCGTGCTCGCCCCGCAGCCATATTCAGCGTAGGATTTCGCGCCGCCGGCGACTTTCTTGAACAGGCTGTCATCGCCGTCAAACAGGCTGCCTTTCGGTGCCATCAAACGCCGCCCGGCCGCAATCAACTTCAAACCGTTGACTTCAAGAAGGTTTTGCGCAAACGACATGATCGCCTCGTTAATCTGGTTGTGAAACTGTCAGGGGTGTTTTGGCTTACCGCAGTTGTTACGTAGATCGCGGTAAGCCAACAGGTTTAATCCTGCAAGACGAATGTCACCTTCATGGCAACCCGGTATTCTTCAACCTTGCCGTCTTTGACGGTGACTTTCTGATCGGCCACCCAGGCCCCGGTGATCCCTTTGAGCGTCTTTGACGCCTTCTTGATCCCGTTTTCGACCGCATCATCAAAGGATTTGGACGATGACGCGATGATTTCGGTGACTTTTGCGACTGACATGATAGCTTTCCTCCACTCTGTTAAGACCTCAACCCTAACGTCAGGCGCCGTCCCAGTCCACGTCATCGGCCTTTGCCACCGCCAGCGTCCCGTCCGGGTAGGGTTGCATCATGGCTTTGGCCACCTCTTCATCGCAATGGAGCCATTGGTCCAGCTGGTTTTCGTCAAGGATCACCCCCATCCTGTGATGGATGTCGCGCACATCCGCTGACGGTTCGCAGGTGATTGTCGCCACCTGATGCACCTGCACCCCGCCCGGCCCGTTCCAGATGTCGTAGATCGCCGCGAAATAAAGCAGCCCGCCATCCTTGCGCGTGATCCGCCATGGCTGTTTGCGCCGTTTCTCGCCCGTCCATTCATACCAGCCATCCACCGGAACCACTGCCCGTTTCACGTCGGCAAAGGCGGATTTGTCGAACACGGTTTCAGACCGCGCATTCACAATCGTTTCCATCACCGGGCGGCCCCGCGCATTGACCCGGCCCACCGGGATCAGCCCCCAACGCATATGCTGCGCCCCATCCGCAGTCAGGGTGATCACCTCTTGCCCGGGCGCGATGTTCATGCGCGGCGGATCGCTGATCCCCGCGACAGGCCGCGTCAGGAAAAACCGCCCCGGCACTATTCCACGGCCTGGACCAGGTCAAAGACGACAGGCCCGATCGCGTCGACAATCACCTCCACACCTTCGGCATTGGGGTGGATCCCGTCAGGCTGCATCAGGGCCTGCATCCCATCAACCGTTCCGGCGACCGCGCGCAGGCCTGCCGCAAAATCAGGATAAAGCGGGATATCGTATTTCGCGGCCAGATCAGCATACATGCCTTCAAACGCGGCCTTGTAATCCGCCCCGTAATTGCCCCCCACGGACAGACCAACCAGTAGCATATCAACCCCGGCGTCCTGCCCTGCCGCCAAAATCCCATCCAGATTGGCGCGGCTGACCGCAGGATCAATACCGCGCAGGTAATCATTGCCGCCAAGGGTGACGATCATCGCGTCCACCTCTGGCGTCAGGGTCCATGCCGCCCGGCTCAGGCCCCCTGCGGTCGTATCCCCGGACACGCCCGCATTCATCACGGTCACGTCAGCACCCTGATCCACCAGCCATGCCTGCAACTGCGGCACAAAGCCGTCGCCTTGCGGCAAACCGTAGCCGGCGGTCAGGCTGTCGCCCAAGGCCGCCACGGTCACAGTTTCCGCCTGTGCCACACCAGTTGTTATCAAAACCGCTGTAACGAGCTTGCTGACAGGGCCAGCCACCCCATATGAAACTGAAACGATCTGTTTAGAGGCGCGCGCAATGACCGACCCCGTTCTGACCATCACAGACGCCAACCTGTCGCTTGACGGCAATGCAGGCCGGGTGGACATCCTGCACGATATCGCACTAACCGTCGCGGGCGGGGAGACATTGGGCCTTGTCGGGCCAAGTGGATCGGGCAAATCATCGCTCCTTATGCTGATGGGCGGGCTGGAACAGGCCACATCTGGCAAGATCACCGCCCTTGGGCAGGATCTGACCGCGATGAGTGAAGACCAGCTTGCCCTCTTTCGCAGGGATAATATGGGGGTGGTTTTCCAATCTTTCCACCTGATCCCGACGATGACCGCGTTGGAAAACGTGGCAACCCCGCTGGAACTGGCTGGCGCGAAGGATGCGTTTGACCGGGCAGAGGCGGAATTGCGCAGCGTTGGACTGGCCGACCGGATCGACCATTACCCCAGCCAGATGTCGGGTGGCGAACAGCAGCGCGTGGCCCTTGCCCGCGCCTCTGCCCCGCGCCCCCGGTTATTGTTGGCGGATGAACCCACCGGCAATCTGGATGAAACCAACGGGCAGGCGATTATCGATCTGCTGTTTGATCTGCGCGACCGGCATGGGGCAACCCTGATCATGGTCACCCATTCGAATGAATTGGCGGGGCGGTGTGATCGGGTTGTGCGCCTGCGCGATGGCCGGATTGATGATGCCATGGCAAAGGCCGCTGAATGAGCATCGCTGTTGCATCCCGTTTCGCCGCCCGCGAATTGCGCGGCGGTTTGCGCGGCTTTCGCGTGTTTCTGGCCTGCCTGGCCCTTGGGGTCGCGGCCATTGCTGCCGTTGGCACGGTAAGGGCGGGAATCGAGGAAGGGTTGAAACGCGATGGCGCTGCCCTGCTGGGTGGCGATGCGGAGGTGGAGTTCACCTATCGCTTTGCCCGCGACGATGAACTGGCTTGGCTAGAGACGATCGCCGATGACATCTCTGAAACCGTTGACTTCCGGTCCATGGCGGTGGTGGACAGGGACGGCACAACCGAACGCGGGCTGACCCAGATCAGGGCGGTTGATGATGCCTATCCGCTGGTGGGGCAAGTCCAGCTTGACCCGGATATGCCGCTTGATGCGGCACTTGCCGATTATGGCGGCGTCATGGAGCGGGTATTGGCGGATCGGCTGGGTCTGGCCCCCGGTGATGCGTTCCGGTTGGGTGAACAGGCTTTCACCCTGCGCGCCATTCTTGATCGCTATCCCGATAACGCTGCCGGGGGCTTTGGCCTTGGGCCGCGCACGATTGTGCTGACCGGTGATCTTGCCAATTCCGGCCTGATCGCCGAAGGCACGTTGTTTTCCACGCAATACCGGCTTGATCTGCCCGCCGGTGCCAACCTGCAAGCGCTGGAAGATCAGGCAGAGGCGCAGTTTCGCGACAGCGGCTTGCGCTGGCGTGACAGCCGCCGGGGTGCTGGCGGCGTTGCGGCATTCGTGGACCGGATCGGCGCGTTCCTGATCCTTGTGGGTCTTTCTGGTCTGGCGGTGGGTGGCGTTGGTGTCTCTGCCGCCGTGCGCGCCTATCTGGCGGGCAAAACCGGGGTGATTGCCACGTTGAAAACGCTGGGGGCGACACGGGCGACGATATTCCAGACCTATTTCATCCAAGTCGGCGTGCTGACCGTGTTGGGTGTATTGATCGGGCTAATTCTGGGCGCCGGGTTACCGGTGCTGTTTGCACCATTGATCGAGGCGCGATTGCCGATCCCTGCCGCCTTTGCCATCTATCCCGGCCCGCTGATAGAGGCGGCGGTTTATGGCGTGCTGGCCGCACTTGTCTTTACCCTTTGGCCGCTGGCCAAGACCGAGGATATCCGCGCCGCCACCTTGTTTCGCGACGCTTTCGCAACCTCTGCCCGCCTGCCTGCAATCAAATACCTGATCGCCATTGCCCTGTTGCTGGGCGCACTGATCGGAGCGGCAATCTGGTTTTCCGGCACGATGTTCCTGACACTATGGACCGCCGGGGGTATTGCGGCATCGCTGTTCATTCTGGTCCTGGCTGCATGGATGATCCGCTGGGTCGCCCGCCGTTTGCGCCGCCCGACACGCGGACGGCCCGCCCTGCGGCTTGCCTTCGGCTCCATCGGCGCGCGGGGCGGTGAGGCGACGTCGGTGGTGCTGTCGCTTGGCCTTGGGCTGACGGTATTGGCCGCTGTTGGACAGATCGACGGCAACCTGCGCAATTCCTTTAGCAATGACCTGCCAGAGGTCGCGCCCAGCTACTTCTTTGTTGATATCCAACCTGATCAGATCGACGGGTTTCAGGCGCGGCTGGACAGTGACGCAGCCGTCAGCAGGGTCGATACGGCCCCCATGCTGCGCGGCATCATCACCCAGATCAACGGACGGCCCGCCAATGAGACGGCGGGCGATCACTGGGTGCTGCAAGGGGATCGGGGGATCACCTATGCCGGCGCACAGCCCAAAGGGACCGAAGTGACCCAAGGCGCATGGTGGGGGCCTGACTACAGCGGCCCGCCGCAGATCAGCTTTGCCGAGGAAGAGGCCATCGAAATGGGTCTGCAACTGGGTGACAGCATGACAGCGAATGTGCTGGGCCGCGACATTACAGGCGAGATCACCAGTTTCCGCAATGTCAGTTGGGAAGATGCCGGGATCGGCTTTGTGCTGGCCATGAATGACAGTGCGTTAGCCGGGGCACCGCATAGCTGGATTTCCACCGTCTATGCCGAGGAAGACGCCGAAGCCGCAATCCTGCGCGATCTGGCCACCGCCTATCCCAACATCACCGCGATCCGCATCCGTGACGCGATTGATCAGGTGATTGAGCTGGTGGGCGGGATTTCGGCGGCGACACGCTATGGCGCGCTGATCACCCTGATCACCGGTTTTCTGGTGCTGATCGGGGCGGCGGCGGCAGGCGAAAGGTCCCGCACGTTTGAGGCGGCGGTGCTGAAAACCATCGGGGCGTCACGCCGCCGGATCATGACCAGCTTTGCCTTGCGGTCGGCCCTGTTGGGACTGGCCGCCGGGATTGTGGCACTTGGTGCGGGCATATTGGGCGGTTGGGCCGTGGCCACATTTGTCATGGAAACCGACTATACCGTGATCTGGTCAAACGCGTTGCTGATCGTGGGGGGCGGTGTTATGGCCTCCATGCTGGCCGGGCTGGCGTTTGCCTGGCGTCCGCTTGCCGCGAAACCGGCACAAGTGCTAAGGGCCCGTGAATGAGCGATCCGGCATTTTTTGGCTATGGCAGTCTGGTCAATCTGGCCACCCATGACTACGCCGACCCGCGGCCGGCCGCGCTGCGCGGCTGGCGGCGGGTCTGGCGTGCGACCCGGTTGCGGGATGCCGCATTCTTGTCGGTAGAGCCTGCCAATGACAGCACGTTGCATGGGCTGGTCGCCCGGGTCCCCGGCGCCGACTGGGCCGCGCTTGACCAGCGCGAGGCGGCGTATCAACGCCATGATGTGACCCCGGTTGTGCATCACAATGGGCCCAAAGCGCCAACGGCCGTGTATCAGGTCAAGCCGGAACATAATGCGGATGGCGCGCACCCCATTTTGCTGAGCTATCTGGATGTCGTTGTGCAGGGGTATTTGCAGGTTTACGGCCATAAAGGGGTGACTGATTTCTTTGCCACCACCACCGGTTGGGATGTCGGTATTTATGACGACCGCGCGGCCCCGCTTTACCCCCGGCATCAAACCCTGACAGTGGATGAAAAATCGCTGGTGGATACCTGCCTAGCGGCGGTGGTGAAATAGGCTCATCAGCCGGGCCTGCCGCTGGAACGGTTCTTTGGCGGGGGGCGGTTGATCCGCAGCCCCGATGACCCGCAGCGCCAACAGATAGGCAATCGCCGCGAACACGGCCCCACCCAGATATTGCCCGATCAAGACGCCGGGCGCGCCGAACATACTGGCCCCCACGATGACAAACGGGATCGTACCAAGCGTGTGCCGTCCCCAATTGACGGTGGTGGAATAGAACGGGTGACCCAGATTGTTGAAGGCGGCATTAGAGACGAAAAGCACTCCGTTAAAAAAGAACATCAACGAGAGCGGCCCGGCAAAAAGGAACACCAGGGTCAGCGCGATCCCGTCCAGTTCGAAAACCGCCGCCAGCAATGGACGGGCCAGAAAAAACAGGCTGGATACAACAACCACAACCATGGCCGTAAAGATCATCCCATCGCGGAATGCCCCCCTGACCCGGTCGTGCAACCCGGCACCGGCATTTTGCCCGATGATCGGCCCAATCGCCCCTGACAGGGCAAAGATGATCCCAAATCCCACTGGTGTAATCCGACCCACAATGGCCATGCCAGCAACCGCCTCTTCGCCATAGGCGGCCATGGCGCGGGTGACATAGGCCTGGCCTATCGGCGTGGCCAACTGTGTCAGGATCGCGGGGATCGCAATGGCCAGAATGGGGCGCAGGTCCAGATGCAAGCTTTGCAGGGAAGGTCGGTCCAGACCACCATGGCTGCGGATCAAGGGCAACATGGCCACCCATGCGATGGTGATCCGCGCGCAAACACTGGCCAATGCCGCACCGGTCAGTTCAAGGTCGAGCCCGAAGATCAGGATCGGGTCCAGCACGGCGTTCACCAACCCGCCCCAGATGGTTGCCATCATCGCCCGGCGCGCATCTCCATGTGCCCGCAGGATCGCCCCACCGATCATGCCCACCATCAGGAAGGGCAGCGATGGCACGATGATCTGCAAATAATGCACGGCAAGGTCCAGCGTTTCATCCGACGCGCCCAGAAGGGTCACGAAAAACCGCAGGTTCAGCCAGACAAGCGCTGCAAAGATCGCCCCAAAAACAACACCGTAGATCAGTGAATTGGTCGCACGCCTGCGCGCCTCATCCTCATCCCCTGCCCCCAAGGCGCGCGCCACCAATGCCCCTGCCGCAATCGCCATGCCAATCCCGAAGGAGGTGGTGAAAAACAGGATCGCGCCGGCATACCCCACCGCCGCGGCCAATTCCGCCTTGCCCAGCATGGAGATGAAGATCATGTCGACCAGATCGACCACAAAGATCGCGATCAGCCCAACCGAGGCCGTGAAGGACATGATCGAGATATGGCGGAACAGGTTGCCTTGGGTAAATTTCGCCTGTGTATCCGCCATGCTCAAACAGGCCCCATGAAACTACATGAGGATCAGCCTAGCCGCGTTCCGCCGCCGGGCCAAGCGTTCAAATCTGTGGCTTGGTCTGCAACAATTGCATGACATCGGCCATTTCCGGCCCACGTTCGCGCCCGGTGACAGCCTTGCGTAGTGGCATGAACAACCCCTTGCCCTTGCGCCCCGTCTCTGCCTTCACCGCAGCGGTCCAATTGGCCCAGGTATCCGCCGTATAAGGCGGGTTATCGAGCAGGAAGAAAGCCTGCGCGACGAAATCCTTGTCCTCATCCGCGATCAGCGGCGTCGCCCCGTCCCGGAACAGCACCCACCAGGCGGCCACATCATCCAGCGTGTTGATATTGTCGCGCACCACATTCCAGAACGCATCCGCCAGATCATCCGGCACGCCAGCCGATGTTAAAACATCGGCCACGTCTTGGCTGCTGAGTGTCCCCAGATAGCGCGCAGTCAATGGTTTGAGGTCCTCTGCATCAAACTTTGTCGGTGCCGAGCCGAATTTGGAGATGTCGAAGCCCCCAACAACCTCATCGATACTGGCGCGCAATTCGACCGGGTCAGACGAGCCGAGCCGCGCCATCAATGACAGGATCGCCTGTGGCGCAATCCCGCCCGCGCGCAGGTCCTTCAGTGCCAGTGTGCCCAGCCGTTTCGACAGCGCCTCGCCCTGTGGGCCGGTCAGCAAGGAATGATGCGCAAACCGGGGCACGTCGCCGCCAAGCGCCTGAATGATCTGGATTTGTGTCGCCGTGTTGGTCACATGGTCCGACCCGCGCACAACATCAGTGATCCCCATTTCGGTATCATCCACGACGGAGGCCAGCGTATACAGGATTTGTCCATCATTCTTGAACAGGACGGGATCGCTGACCGAGGCCGCATCAATGGAGATATCCCCGATGATCCCATCCGCCCATTCGATCCGTTCCTGATCCAGCTTGAACCGCCAATGCGACCCGCGTTCGGCCCGCAATGCGTCTTTTTCCGCCGCCGACAGGTCCAGCGCCGCCCGGTCATAGACCGGCGGTTTGCCCATGTTCAGCTGCTTTTTACGCTTCAGTTCCAGCTCGGTCGGGGTTTCGAAACATTCGTAAAGCCGCCCCATATCGATCAGCCGCTGCTTGGCCGCGTCATAGCGGTCCATCCGCCTGGACTGATATTCAATCCGGTCCCAGCTGATCCCCAGCCAGGTCAGGTCATCCTTGATGCCCTGAATATATTCGTCTGTTGACCGTTCCTGATCGGTATCGTCGATCCGCAGGACAAATGTGCCACCGGCCTGCCGGGCAATGGCATAGTTGAACAGGGCCGCCCGCAGGTTGCCGATATGCAGCCAGCCGGTGGGTGATGGGGCGAATCTGGTCGTGGTCATGGGCACTCTCCTGCTGTGGCAGGCTTTGACCATGGCGCGCTGCGGATGTCCAGTTTGGGTTGGGGTCGGGGCGGATGATCACAAAGCTGTTGCTTGCCCCGCCCCGGTGTCACTCTAGTATTCTAAACACAAGACCAACAGATGAGGATGATCCCGATGAAGCTGACCCGCCGCCAAACCCTGCTATCCGGTGCCGCCTTGCCATTGGCCGCAGCCCCTTCTGTCGCACTGGCCGATGGTCACGCTGCCACATCGATGCCCACCCATCGCGATTTCACCCTCGGCGATTTCAAGGTCACCACCCTGCTTGCCGGCAGCCGCAGCGTGGAGAACCCGCACCAGATCTTTGGCCTGAATGTGGAGGCCGCCGAATTTGAAGAGGTCAGCGCCGCCAATTTCCTGAGCACCGACGCCGCGCAGTTTTTCTTTACCCCCACCGTGGTCAATACCGGGGCGGAGGTGATCCTGTTTGATACCGGCCTGAACCCTGTTGGCACCACCAAGGCGCTGGAAGCCGCAGGTTACACCGCCGATCAGATCACCCATGTCGTCATTACCCATATGCATGGCGACCATATTGGCGGGCTGGCCAATGATGCGGGCACCGAGACATTTAGCAATGCGGCCTATGTCACCGGTCAGGTCGAATATGACGCCTGGGCCGCCGCAAGCAATGACGGGTTTGACGCGAAGGTGCGCCCCCTGGCCGAAAAGATGAGCTTTATTCAGCCCGGCGATGATGTCCGGTCCGGGATCACAGCGGTTGATGCATTTGGCCACACCCCCGGCCATATGGGCTATATGTTGGAAAGCGGGGGCAAGCAGTTGTTTTTGATGGCCGATCTGGCCAATCACTATGTCTGGTCAGTGGCGTACCCTGATTGGGAAGTCCGGTTTGACATGGACAAAGCCGCCGCTGCGGCCAGCCGCAAGCGCCTGATGGATATGGCCGCCGCCGACAAGTTCCCGCTGATCGGTTATCACATGCCTTTCCCCGGCATGGGCTATATCGCCCCACGTGGCGAAGGCGGTTACCACTATGTGCCGCATAGCTATCAGATGATGTGATTTACGGAATTTCCATCAGATCTGCATCGTGCAACACCCTTCAACACGCAAGGGGCCGACGTTTGACGCGATGTATCTGATTTCAGCATTATCTGCGCCTTGGCACAGCGCAACACGGGCTAAAATGTCAGATACCCCTGACCTACGCCGGAGCGTCGACACCCGTGGGGTCAGCGGCTGCAAGGCGGGACAAAGCGGACCTGGACCTCAGCAAGGTCAATGTCAGCTTCTCTATCGCGGCCCATGTCAAGAGTGGTTCATAGGGTCATATAATGTTCCTTCAGTTATCGATCTGCGATGCAGATGTGCCGTCACGGAGTTCGTGCTTCTCTTCGAGGTCGGCGTTTGGCCGCCTCCTGATGGGGTAAAAAGGATGGCATGGTTCAATCTTTCGGGCGCCCTTGCTGCAAGCACAGCAGGATCTGCAGACATTACGAACTCACGTCACCCGTCGTCCCCGTGAGGACATCGTTCTGCCGAAGCAGATCTCAGGATCAGAACCTGTTTGTCAGGCTGCCTTTGCAGCACTGTTGCTGAAGCGGAAGTCGGTGCCATCGATCCACATGCGGTGGAGAATGACGGCAATGCGCCGGGCCAGTGCGACTGTCGCGCGGCGCATGCCACGTCGCTGTGCGACCCGCATCGCCCAAGACTTGAGCCATGACCATTTCTTGGAATGGGTGAGCATAGATTGTGCCGCCTCATATAGCATGGTCCGCAGCATCGCGTCGCCGCATTTGGAGATACCACCGTCATAGTCGATCTCGCCGGACTGATATCGCTTTGGCGTCAGGCCAGCATGCGCACCGACATCACGAGAATGGACAAAGCGGTGCGGTTGATCAACCGACGCACGATAAGTCAGAGCAACGACCGGGCCGACCCCTGGCATTGTCATGAACCGCCGACATACCGGATCGTCGCGCACGATATTAAGCAGCATCTTGTGAAGAGTTGCCAGCTGCTGACGCATCACTTGCCGGACCGTCAGCAAAGGATCGACAATTTCCGCCAGTTTGGGAAAGCTATCAACCAGTTCGCGGATACGTGCTTCGTAGTTTTGCGTGCTGACAACACCGACTTTCAGACCAAAGTTGCGCAGTGTGCCGCGCATGTCGCTCTCGATGTCGAGCAATTTACGCTGGAGCAACTTGCGGCTGGTCAGCAGCATGCGTTGTTCCTGAGCCGCCAGCGTCTTGACATGCACCGTCTTGAACAAGCCAACGCGCATCATCTGGGCAATCCCGCGGGCATCATTGCGATCACTCTTGTTGATCTGCTGGGCCTTGAGAAGCGCCTTCATGTGCCGGGTTTCGACGCATATCACTGGCAGATTCGCCTCACTCAGCCCATTTACCAGCCATTGCGACAATGGTCCTGCCTCAATCCCAACCCGGACAAAATCGCTACCGATTGTGGCCAGCAGAGCAGCTACGTCATTTGGCTCAGTTGGGACTTTGCTCTCGCAGATCACCTTGCCCATCTCATCGACAACGCAGACTGCTGTCTCTTGAACCGATACATCCAAACCCACAAAATAAGTCATATCGCCATTCCTTCCTTAAGGCTCAAGGCCAGGATGACCCCGATCACATCAGCATAAATGAAGGCACTGCAATCCAATCACAGCAGCCGAAATCGCAGCCGCCGCGATACACCATCTTTCTGATCCTACGGCATCCGCTCAGGAGCGTGCTCTGCGTCTTTAACTTTGCGAATGACGCGCCGCATGTAGTCCAGAAACGCCTGCGTTTCCTCCTCTGATAGATCAGCGAGGATATCCTGGTTGATGTGCATCGCCGTTTGATAGGCCGCATCGCGTATGGAGCGACCCTGCTCGGTCAGATGGATCGTACGCGCCCGCGCATCTGCGGGATGTTCCTTACGGATAATCAGGCCATCCCGTTCCATCCGCGTCAGCGTATTGGCAAGTGTCGCCTGCTCGATATCGAGCATGGCCAAAAGCTCCTTTTGGGTAAGGCCGTCCTTCTCCCAAAGGGCCAGAAGTGCCGGAAACTGTCCCGGAACAATGCCAAGTGGTGCGATGCGCTTGCGTAGCACTTCGACAAGCAGGCGGGCCAAGTTGTTCACGAGGTATCCAGCGGAGTTCATGCGATCAAATTCCATGGTTCACACATATCATTGCATAGCAAACTATGTAATAGTATATAGCTTGCTATGTAATACGAATCAGAGAGGATACCGACATGAAAATGCTGACAGCAACTGGTGCGCTAATTCTGGCTCTTTCGGGTGCGGCATTGGCCCAATCCGACGAACCGACACCGGGGCGCGATCTGGCAGAACTGATTTACGGGTCCATTGAAGACACCCCGGAAGGCGCAGCCGATATGGGGGAATTCGTCAACTTCGGCCAAGATATCTTCGTCTCCATGGACTACGACGAAAGCGGGTCGGTTGATCTCAAGGAGTTCAGGGATTGGGACTTTGGCTTCAACTTCATCGCCGAAGACGAAGGTCAACAACGTGCCTATGAGACAGCGCAGAAAATCCTCTTTGCATTCTGGGATCATGACGCTGACGGCGAGATCGGCCGAACAGAATACCACAAGTCAATGATTACGGACTTCCGGCGCGCCGATACCAACGACGATGCGTTCCTGACACGCGATGAGTTTCTCAATGGCTACGTCATCAACCTCGCCTATCGCGCGGCAATCACTGGTCAGTAAGCAAGGTTCATCTGAAAAAGGAGGCAGGTCGCATGAAAAGCACCCCAACCCAGTATGGATCGATTGCTGTCACCATCCATTGGCTCAGCGCTATCGCTATTCTTACAATGCTTGGGTCCGGTTTCCGCGCTGCATCAATGACGGATAGCGCCGCCAAGCAAGCGATCTTGATGGTCCATGTGCCGCTCGGCGTCCTGATCCTGCTATTGACGCTCTTTCGCCTCTTTTGGTGGTGGCGCGTCGACCAGAAACCTGCCCCGGTGTCCGGCGATCCAGCGTGGCAGACCTTCTCAGCGAAGGCGATCCACGTACTTTTCTACGTTGTCATCCTGGGGATGGCAGCGAGCGGGATTGGTATCATGGCGCTCTCGGGCGCGGGGAGCATTTTGTTTGGCGCGAACGCAGATCCGTTACCCGACTTCTCGCAGTTCCTGCCACGCGGACCGCACGGGCTTGGCGCAAGACTGATGTTGGCACTGTTCGCGCTCCATGCTGGTGCCACTCTTTACCATCACTTCATCAAACGGGACGGGCTGATCTGGCGCATGTGGTTCGGCTCAAGGAACAAAGGGGCCTGATCATGCTCAAGGCAGTTTTCAATATTCTGACCATCTGCGGGGCTGCCGGGTTTGCCGGGGTCATGCTGAGCATCGGCGTGACGCTGGGCGGCTACTGGCGCAGCCTCCCGACTCAAGAGTTCCTTGATTGGTTCTCCACCAACAACCATTTCGTGTCCCGATCAATTCCGCTGATCTTCATGCCGACCCTGATCGGGTTGATTGGATCTGTCTGGCTGTCTTGGGGCAGTGCAGAGCTCAGGTACTGGCTGTTGAGCGCGGCATGTATCTTCGTTGTGGCTGTCCTGACCTTTGCATTCTTTGTTCCGACCAACACGGCGTTCGCGAGTGGAACAATGGGCGAAGCGACCGGGGCCGCAAAGCTGAACCAATGGCTTACCATTCACTACTTTCGGATTGGATTTGGCTGGGCCGCTGCAGTCTTCGGCTGCATCGCGATCAAGGTCTGACGCCTGATCACCGAAACCAGTGCAGAAAAGGATAGCACCATGAAAACCCGCGTTCACGCCATTGCCGGTGCAATCGGTTTGCTCATGATCCTGACATTTTGGACGTCGACGGTTCTGTCCGAGCTCTTCGGATCATATGAAACCATCGCAACGGTAAAGGGATGGATCCTCTATGGGATGTTCATACTGATCCCTGCCATGGCCGTTGTTGGCGGCTCCGGGATGTCATTGGGCGCTGGCCGCTCAGAAAAACTGGTGTCTGCGAAGAAAAAGCGGATGCCGATCATCGCGGCCAACGGGCTTCTGATCTTGCTGCCAATGGCATTCGTTCTTGAGGCAAAGGCCGCAGCGGGCACATTCGATACGTTGTTTTATGTGCTGCAGGGGGTAGAGCTGATCGCAGGGGCAACCAACCTGACGCTGATGGGCCTGAACATGCGGGATGGTACCCGCCTAACAGGGCGAAACAGCCGGACAACGTCTGTAAAGATCCTCGGACGGGAGATTGTTGCGACAGACACCCTTTCACTCCGCCTAGCGAAACCCACCGGTTTCACCTTCGAACCGGGTCAGGCGATCCGGCTGACCATCCCCGCTGGCGCACCAGTCGGCGCCGGGGAGGCGCGTGTTCTTTCAATCGCGAGCGCCCCTCATGAGGATGACATGACGGTCATAACGCGTGTTCGTGATAGCAGCTCCTTTAAGCAGGCCCTGAAAGGGATGCCGGATAGTGCGGAATTGCAACTATCCGGGCCGCTGGGCAGCTTCACGAAAGATGAGGACCAGAACCGCCCAACCGTTTTTCTGGCAGGTGGGATCGGCATAACACCGTTTCTTTCGATGATCCGAGATGCCAGTCACTCCAGCCGTTTGGACAAGACGACACTGTTCTATTCCAACCGCAGCCCTGCCGATGCGGCGATGTTGCAAGAACTGCAAGGCCTGAGCGCAAGCGAAGCGGGTTTCCGACTTGTGGCCACGATGTCGGAAGTGGACGACGCCAGCGATTGGGATGGAGAGACAGGCTGGATCGATGAGCAGATGCTGCTCAGGTATCTGACCGATCTCACAAGCCCGATCTACTATTGTGTCGGTCCACAAGCGTTCGTGTCAGCAATGAACGCATTACTGGCTGCGGCGGGCGTCAAGAAAGACAACATTCGGTTTGAACAATTCAGCGGGTACTGATGCCCGTTGCTGCATTCAGGCAACGAAGCAGACCTTCGCAGCGACACAGCCTTCTTGAAGGCTGGGCTCTTCAGGCTCCCTCACCGCGTGATCGACGAATGACAGCTCCCAAAAACGAAGCCGTTCGCTGCGCCGGGCATGAACTGGTGAGGCGCGGGACAAACCGGACTTGTGCGGTTGCGGCTATTGCTTACGCAGCATTGCTTCGCAGTCACGCCATAGTTGTCGCGGCAACGCAGCAGACATCATCGAAGCCGTCATTCCAACCTTCGATATTGGGCGAGACGACACCTTACCTTTCGCTGCGGCTGCGCCATTAGCTGCTTTTCAAGGAACTCGGCCCATGGTGGTGGAACTTCTTTTGGGAGGCACTTTTCCAGAAGCGGAGTTCTAGAAATCATCAGTGTCTGGGACATTCCCGAGCCTGACAAGGAAGCTGGGTGATCCGATCTCACCACTTTCCGGGTCTTCACTAATCATATAGGCATCCGCACCGGCACAATCCTCGGACTGGGCTTCCCGTTCCGCTCTGTTCTGAGCTTCTGCTGCTGTTGAATATTGAAACTGTTTACCAATCTTCAGGCTCGTTTGCTCGTCACGCCCAGGCTTCTGTTCCACATATGTCTGACAGATATAGTGAACGTTTGTTGTACTCTCGTCTGAGTACGTCATGAGTAGTTCTTTCAATTATGTCCGATTACTCCGCTGGATTGAAAGACGGAGACGAAAAGTAAGTTGTTCCGCTGCGGCCGCCTCGGTTGAAGCTACCCTATGCCCTAGCGCGACGGCTTTGTCGGAGTGTTGGCTTCTCGTTCAAGGCGCGCGCTGCGGAGACGGTTCATCTTGGTTTGTCGCCGCTCGGCCTCTTCTTCGACCATTTTCCGAACGACACGGGTTGTCTTGTCCAATGGTGTTTCCGCCTTGGAGCCTTGCGCTTTGAATACGCTTGTTTTTGTCAGCTTTGCCAAGTGGCAATCTCCTTTTTGATTTCACCCAGGGTGTCTGAACAGGACTGTTCAGACTAATGTCAGGTGTTTGCTTGGACCATGAACCTTGTGTGCGTTTGTCGCGGGTCTGTCATTGCGCAGATTTATCTGAATATCCGGGGCGGCCATGGCGCGCATCAAAGCGCGATAACTCATCTGAAACCGTATTTCCGATCCAACGCAGAACGCCGCGTCTTTCGTGCCAATGACCAGATGATCGCTTGTTGCGCCAATAAGTGTGTTTCCGGGAGGCATTGAAAGCCCTGCTGCGTCCGTATCCTGATACCCGATGGCAAGAATAATCCGCGTGATTTTTGAAATGTCAGGAACAAGTCGAATTCTTGCCAAGGTGTGATCGGAGTTGCCCACAAGCGGGTGCACAGACTTGGCATCCGTCACGATCACTTCGGCGACAAGCGTAAAGGCGTCCCGATACATGCCACCAATTTGATCCCCTGTGATTGGATCGACGCCAAGTAGTATGGCTTCGCCAATGCGCAGATCGTTGACCCGTCCTGTGGCGCACGCGCCAAACGCCCAAGGCAGGTTTGCAGAGTTACCGCCAGATACGGTCTCAATGAATGGGCTACACCGCCCCTCCACATCATTCGCTAGCACAGACAATGCTCGCATCTTTGCCGCCGTCGGGGCCATGCCGCTCAGACAAGCAAAGTTGGCCCCAATGCCCTTCAACGTCACACCGGGCATGTCCACCACTTGCTGTCCTATGTCGCCAAGGTCTTGTGGCATGATCCCGTCGCGCAGATCACCCATTTCGACCATCAGGATAATGTCGTGAACCTTGTTTTGTCGGAGTGCAGCAGCGGCCAATGCTGCGATCACAGGTATCTCTGTGTTGTAGCTCGCCTCACAGGCTTGCGCGACGTCATCGACCTGACTCAGCATTGGTGTTCGGATCAACGTGATCGGACAAGTCACACCAGCTTGACGTAACCGCTTTACATTGCTCAAACGCGCTTCAGCCAAGCCCGCAGCGCCGCCGTCGAGCATGGCCCGGGCGATGGCCGGATGCCCACACACGGCTTTGGTCACTGCCGTCACACGGATGCCACGTCTCTTCAACCGTTCAGCCATCGTATGGGTGTTGTGGCGTATCTTGCGCAGATCAACTTCTATGCGCGGGCACCTCAAACCGCGACCTTGGGAGTTCCTTGCTGCAGGCCGGGATAGGCAGCAACAATCATGGCCAGCAAGTGTGCCGCTGGTCGGCTCAGCGCATCGGTTACGGGCAGCCCCAGTTTTTCGCCTTGGGCTGTGATCGTATTTGTTATCTCGGCTTCGGACATACCCTCGTGATTGAGCGTGACACCAATGACCTTGGTATCGGCAAACGCCTCAATCAAAGTAATCTCGCTTGCCGTGGTGGGCATTGGCATATTGGGAAAATCGCAGCGATGGCTGCGTTTTGGGGCATGCTGCAGGATGACTGCGTCGGGTTGGCTGCCGCGCAGGATAAAGGCCGATGTGCAGAACGCAGGATGGCTGAGTGCGCCTTGACCCTCGATCAAAATGACATCAGGTTGCTCTGCCTCTGAGGCCGCAACAATCGCGCCTTCCAGTTCACCACAGCAGAATTGGGGCGGGATCGCATCCATTGCCACGCCATATTTCGCCCCCTGCATCAGGCCCGTCTGACCGGTGCCAACCAGTACAGTCTTGATGCGCTTTGCGTTGAGGGCGCGTGCCAAGACCGTCGCAGTGGTCCGTTTTCCGATCGCGCAATCGGTTCCTAGAACAGCGATGCGTAGCGCATGGACGTTCGCGACGCTGCCGTCGAACAAGCGCATGTCTTTGCTGGCTTTGGGTTTGCGGATGTCGCGAATGGTGACCTGTCTGTCCGATGCGGCTTGCGCAATTTCGGGATCGTCACTGAGATATTCATGCAAGCCGCTGACGATGTTCATGCCGCGCCCAATCGCATCCAGTACGACCCCACGATCAGCGAGCGAAAGTCGCCCTGTTGAGGGGGCCATCCCATAGATAAAGGTATCAGGTTGGGCGGTTGCATGGGCGACGGCGGCATCTAGGTCTTTGAGAATTGGTACGTTGTTGACCACGTCATTAAGAACCTGCCCGCTGTTCTCGCCACCGCGAGCGCTGTCGATGACCGAGATGATCTTGTAGGCCTCTGAATGACGCACGAGGCCGTTGGCCGTCTTCCCATCAATTTTGGCAAAGTTGCCCTCGCAATAGATAACCGCTGTGGGGATCTGGGTGAGCGAAGATGATTGTGCCTGTGTGTCACGTATCATAGGCGGCGCCTGAGCGCCCCCGACGGGGCGGCGAACGGTATCTACCGTCTGGATTTCGGTTTTCATCTTGTCTTCCTTTTGATGTTGCGACTGTCGTTCGACGAGGTGTTGAGGCGGACCTCTTGGCGTCATGCACTTAGTTATTTAGAACGCACAGACCCTTGGATTTTTGAAAGTTCCGATTGCATTCCCAACGGTTGCCAGACCTGTCGAGATGGGCGTTTGCGGGGATTTCGATTACTTGGCAGCCTGCACCGGAAGCGGCATATCCCCGCTGGCATTTCCACCCCTCACCGTAAGACGCATCGTCGAAATATGCGAACTCAGGGATGATCACGGCCTCGCACAGACCGTCCTGTTCGAAAAACCCACGTTCACATGACCAAGGCTGACCGTAGCGTGAACCGTTCAGATATCCGTTGATCGGAACCGTGATTGCCGCGCAACTGTCTTCCGCCTTCTCAAACCCGCGTCTACATTCCCACGTGGACCCAAGGGACCCATCCACCAGATAGGCATTTTCAGGCACGATGACCTCTTGGCAGGTATCGTTGATCTTGAGAAAGCCGCGTAGGCAGCGCCAGCGTTCGCCAGAGGGGTCTAGAAAGCCACCATCGGGGACAATCACTGCAACGCAGGCCACCTCGTCAACCTTGCGAAAGCCGTGATGACATTCCCATCCGGAACCGTAGCTTCGGTTTGTCGCATAGGCGTTTTCGGGGACCAAAATAGCTGCACAAGTTTCGTCCGTGAGCCGATACCCGATATTGCATTCCCAACCGTCGCCATAGCTCTTTGCGCTGGCGTTTTCTGGCATGGTCTGGGCCATGGCGGGCATTACAAGGAGTAGCAGAACAAAGATTGGGCCCATGAAAACGGCCCAAAGTAGCCGAGCGTCCGCCAACATCGATGTCCCGCAAACTGTCTCTGACGATTGCGGCGGTATTTTCAAATTATGATCCATCCAACTCAAGCCCCGCGAGGCAAGCAGCTGCTAGGTCACGATCAGGCGTATCTGTACCGGGGCGCGTGGCCCAGCCCGTTTCCATCATTGCATTGCGGCGGCCAAAACTAGAGAGATCCTGAAGAGTTGCGAGCTTCTCTGTGCGTTCCGGATCAGCAGCTGACATATTGAGGCAGACCGGCACCATCGCCAAAGTCACCTCTTCAGCAGCCAAGTCCTGTGCCATGGTTTGGGCACTGCCGCTTGTTGTCCAGCCCCCCCATGAGAAGCCCAAGATAGAAACCGCAATCGCGCCACCCAAAGCACCGTAGATGCCGGGTTTCGTCCATTCAGGAAAAGTCATTTTTGATCCTTTGACGGAGAAAGCGCCGCCACGCTGTTTTTGCGCTGACAAAACATTTTGTCAGAGCGGCATCGTGATCGTTCGATCGAAGGCGCGCAGTCAGTGACCGCGCGCAAATCGGTGGTACGTCCGGTCGCGAAGTCGGAACAAGATGGCGCATGGGCGATGCGGTCGAGCGCCATCAGTCGGCAACCGTCCCAGGCGTCAAGTCCCTGTAAAGGCACGCGACAGTCGAATTTTAGTGATAGATGATTGCAGTTGGCTCTGGCAGGCGATGCACCTTTGCCGAAGAAGACCACAACTTTGTAATTCTTATGTAGTCGCCCAGAACCTAATTTACAATGCTAGCTGATGTGACCCTTTTGCAAACAAAGCCGGTGTTTTCTAGCTCTTGACCTCTTTGAGCCGATTTCAGCGAAACGCGGGGCCATGCGCCCAGACGGTCAACGAGCGCCGGATGCCCCGCTTGATCGGCGTCACCTGATGTAGTGCAAAACTCGGAAACACGCTTACAGATCCCTGCGCCCGGTTGGCTAAGAGGACCTGAGCACTTGGCCTGATTTCCAGGTCGCCCCCGTCGTAGGTGTCAGGATTGCTCAATTGCAGCACAAGTGTGAGCTTTCTTTTACCGGCAGCGGGACCATGACCAATGTCAGAATGCCATGCGAAATGTCCCTCTTTGGCCGCATCATAACTGGCAATTTGCGGACTTTCCGCAAATTCCCGCACGTCGAAATTAAACCTTTGGTTATTGGAATGACTGACAAGCTCAATCAACCGAGTCATCACCCAACTGAGGTCTCCGACATCGTCCATCCAAACGAGTTCCGCATTACGCAGATTGTGATACCGCTTGCGGCCTACAAGCAGCGCGTCATCGGTGGGCATTTTGGCGATTGCCGCAACGATGCGTTCACATTCCCACGTCGTGAACGCATCGGGCACTGAGTGCACACCCGTCATGCCGCCCACCATTTACAGGTCTTAGTTCGCGTCTGCATCGATGCGAGAAGGATCTGCATCAATGCACAGCCGGTATCCCGGATAGATCCGATAGGTCTTTGAATACTTTTATGATTTCGGCGGGCTCCGCGCGATCAAGTGCTGCATTTGCGATCTCTTCTTCCGTCCAAATCCAAGTCTTTGCAGGATCATGAAGCATCGCCCAACTTGCAAACAATCGACCTTGTATCTTGCAATTCAGGAGTTCTTTGACCCCGGCATGGCGATCATCGCGACCGATCCTTGCATAGGCCGCGCGCACTGCATCTTCCGGACCTTCCAATAGTTGAAGGTAGATGTCATGTCGACAAACCAGCGCGCCGGTCACGTCATCCCGTTTATTACAGCGTCTGGCATCGAGCAAAATGCCTGCCAGTGTCGGCTCATCGTATCCAAACGGCTGTGACGCATAAACGATCTGAATGAGACTTGTGATGAATTGGCTCCCTGCGGGATTGAGCGATGCATGAAAGTACTTTGAAAGAGGCACGATCACATCGCTTCAGATGGAGACCTTAGGGCTTCGGCGGCGCTGAGTCTCGACCAAAGTAAACGAACGGCCAATTTGGCGAAATTCGTTCTAAGATTGAGGTTCTTGCCCTGTGAACTCACAGGGTGGGCTCAATACCACCCACCGCCGCGCGAAAGACAAACAACCCCTTCGAAGTGGCGAACGGCAGAGCCGCTCGCCAAGGCAGGTCAGATGTCTATGCGCTCTGCAATGCTAAGAGCATCTTCAAGCTCAACTCCCAAGTATCGAACGGTGCTGTCCACTTTGGTGTGACCAAGCAGCAGTTGGACGGCGCGGAGGTTGCCGGTCTTGCGGTAAATTTCCGCTGCTTTCGTCCGGCGCAAGGAATGCGTGCCGTAACCACTCGGCTCTAACCCGATTGCCGTCACCCAATCGCGGACAATTCGACCGTATTGACGCGTCGAAATGTGTGGGCGGTCGTGGAACCGACTTGGAAACATAAACCGGCAAGAAAACATCTCCGGCGCTTTGATCCAACTTAGGACAGTTTCGCGTGTGTTTTCCGTTAGTTCGAACTGAACGGGTCGCTTTGTCTTGGTTTGAATCACCGATACCCGCTCACGCACGCGGTCATCTTTGACCAGATCTAACACCGCGAGTTTGACCAGATCGCAGCCGCGCAACTTGCTGTCGATAGCGACATTGAACAAAGTTAAATCTCGTCGATTGTTCGCAAGTTCGAGCCGTGCCCGGATCGCCCAGACTTGTTTTGGCAGCAAAGGTCGTTTCTGACCTATGATCCGCCCCTTGTTCCAGGCTCTGCGTTTTGGGGTGGTTGCAGGAAGTTGGACTCTTGGCATGATATGCCCTCCGATCCTCCCTCCGTGCCCAGTCATCAGCACCGTGCTGACCGCACGATCATACCAGCAAGAGACAAGGTCGGCTATTGAGAGCTTACTGAACGTGCAGTTGCCGAGCGCGCATCCGGCCGCTCCGAGTCCAAATTTCCGATCTGCCGCATTGCAGCCAATGACAGCTTCCCGGTGCATATGGATGCGCGCACCCACAAGCCAAATCTGCTGCTCTCATAACTCATAGACAACCACAGGGTCACCAAGACTGTCGAAATCAGGCTCGACACCAAGTCCCGGTGTGTCGTGGCAATACAATCGACCGTCGGAAGTTGGTGGCGCTGGTGAACCGGTCGATTCCGTATTGTAGGCATGCAGATCCGTTGTGTTGAACAAAAGGTCCGCAGGCGTGGACGCCGCAAAATGCGATACCGCCGCAGATACAATCTCGCCGCCCATCATGCATTCGGTGACGACCTTTACGCCTTGATCGACGAAAATATCGCGTATTCTGCGGGCCTTTGTTAGTCCACCAACGCGCGCCATCTTCACGCAGGCAACGTCAGCGGCCCTATCACGAATTATCCGCTCAGCAATAAACTGATCAGTCACCAACTCATCAAGTTTCATCGACTGGTTCGTATTTGTACGCACGTGTAGGCAGTCGTCATAGCTAAGGCACGGTTGTTCGATCATGACGTCAAGATCTTCAATCGCCTGTGCAACTTTCATTGCTTCCGGAAGCGTCCATCGGCAATTTGCGTCCGCGTAAACGATCTCTTCGGGTTTAGCGATTTCGGCTGCAAAACGAATAAGTTCGATATCTGCTTCCGGTTGGATACCGACCCTGAGCTTAAGGTATTTGTAGCCAGCGGCGCTGTACTGTTCCATCTCAGCTTGTATCTTGTCGTTCTCTTGCTCCATGACGCAACGATAAAGAGGTGCGCCGTCGGTTAGCTTGCCACCCAACAGGTCGTAGACAGGGGCGTCGTTGCTTTTTCCAAGGATGTCCCAACATGCGATATTGATGGCGCTCTTTGCATAGGTGTGCCCTTCGATTGCCGCATCCATATGTGCATCAATGTCGTGAGGCTCACGCGGGTCTTGACCCAACAGGGCGTTCGCAAGAATTGGGATGGCTCGCATCGTTCCGGCGTCGGTTGGACCCCAAGGGCAAGACTCACCACAGCCACTAAGCCCAGCATCAGTTTCCACGACCAGAACAGTGCTGTTAAACGTATCGAACTTCCTCGTGCGTTCCTCGCTCAAATCACCAACGGCCAGCCCTCCAGCACCGTAGGGTAGATCCTTTTGGAAGACGCTGATTTTGGTGACTTTCATCGTCGCTTCCTTTGTGGTGCTTTCGGTCCACGCAATCTTGGTCGAGGAAGCCGAATTTCGCAATGATGTGCTAAGCGGACACTGTGCACGTTGGATCAATGGCCGTTTCGTCCCGCATCCTGTTCCTTGCCATCGATTTCTACGCTGCGTTTTGCATCAATGGCTGCTACTTCAGCTGCTTTGCGGCATAGGATATTTCGCTCATGCAGCGGTTTTCACGCTGCGTGCGCACGCAGCGAAAAATCCGGATTCACAGGTTGGGCTCCTTCGCCCCCTTCTCTGCAATGGGCACAAAGGTCGGGTTTGCTGATTGCCTATTCAATGATGTGACGGAAAGATCAAATCATCTGGTCTTTCGTCTTCTCACGCCCCGCGCCTTCTTGTCTGCCACCCAGAATGCCCTTGTCACCAGCACCCATCACCTTATGAGTGTGCCTTAAGTTGACCTCGGGGGAAGCCGCACATGTCCATGCTTGGAACCTTTATCAAGCCGATGCACCCGGAGGGCATCAAGTTCGTTGCCATCTTTGCGGCTGTCACCGTTGGGCTGTTCCTGATCACACCGCTACTGGGTTGGATCGGGGTCGGGCTGACCATCTGGTGCTATTATTTCTTTCGCGATCCTGAACGGTTCCCGCCCGACCGCGATGGGCTGATCGTCAGCCCCGCGGATGGGATCGTGTCGCTGATCGAACCGGCAGTGCCCCCGGCAGAGCTGGGGATGGATGACACCGCGCTGACCCGCGTCAGCGTGTTTATGAATGTGTTCAACTGCCATGTGAACCGGACCCCGATCACCGGCGAGATTCTGGCCGTGTCCTATCGCCCGGGCAAGTTTTTCAACGCCTCACTGGACAAGGCCAGCGTCGACAATGAACGCAACAGCCTGCGGCTGCGGCTGACGTCCGGGCAGGAACTGGCCGTGGTACAGATCGCCGGGCTGGTCGCGCGGCGGATCGTTTGTTTCGTCAAAACTGGCGACATGTTGCAAACGGGTGAACGGTTCGGACTGATCCGGTTCGGATCCCGGCTGGATGTGTATTTGCCCCCCGGCGTGAAGCCGCTGGTCAGTGTCGGCCAGACCATGGTTGCGGGCGAAACCGTGCTGGCGCAGCTTGCCGATGAGACAGCGACGTGACCAAGCCAACGGCCGAATTTTCGCTGATCCAGCTGATCCCCAATATGCTGACCATTGCGGGGCTTTGCGCAGGGTTGTCGGCGATCCGGTTCGGGGTGCATGGCGATTACACATTGGCAGCCCAGTTCATTCTGGCGGCCTGCGTGCTGGACGGGCTGGACGGGCGGCTGGCGCGCTTGCTGAACAGCGACAGTGACCTGGGCGCAGAACTTGATTCACTCGCCGATTTCGTGAATTTCGGGGTCGCGGCCCCGCTTGTCGTCTATTTCTGGGCCTTGCAGGATATGCGCAGCGCGGGATGGATCTCGGTGCTGATCTTTGCGGTCTGCTGCGCGATGCGGCTGGCCCGGTTCAATATCAGCAGCCGGGCCGATGATGACGGGCCAAACAATCATTTCGTCGGCGTGCCGTCACCCTTTGGCGCACTTTTGGTGATGCTCCCAATGTTCATTTCCTTCGCCTTTGCCGACACGCCCTTGCTGCCCGCCGTCGTGATCAGTGCCAATATGATCCTGGTCGGGCTGCTGATGATCAGCAAGATCCCGACATGGTCATTCAAGAACCTGCGCATTTCGCGCGAGAACGTAAAATTCTTTCTGCTGGGGTTTGCCATCTTCGGGGCAGCGGTGCTGACCTATGCATGGGTCACTCTTGTGGTGCTATGTCTGGGCTATATCGGCATGGTCCTGTGGCACCTTTTCAGCAAATCCCCCACACATCCCGATAAGGAGACCTGAGTTGGATATCGAAGCGGTACAAACCTCATACGCCCGTTGGGCGCCCGTCTATGACAGGACATTCGGGGCGATCACAAATGTCGGCAGGCGCCGGGCGGTGACCTATCTGAACACCCTGTCCGGCAGCGTGTTGGAGGTTGGGGTTGGCACAGGTTTGTCGCTCCAACATTACAAATCGGACTTGCGTGTCACCGGGATGGATTTCAGCGAAGAAATGCTGGCCAAGGCACAAGACAAGGTCGACCGGCTGCAACTGGATCATGTGGTCGCCCTGCGCCAGATGGATGCGCGCGAATTGGACTTTCCCGATAACGCCTTTGACAACGTCGCCGCCATGCATGTCCTGTCCGTTGTCCCCGAGCCGGAACGGGTCATGGCCGAGATTGCCCGCGTGCTCAAACCCGGTGGCCGGGTGGTGATCACCAACCACTTCAAACGCGAAAAGGGCGCGCTGGCCTTTCTGGAGCGGATCACCGCCCCCTTGGCCAACACGATCGGTTGGCATTCGGATTTCGAGATTGAGACCGTGTTGAAAGAGCCAAGCCTTGAGATCGAGGAACAAAAGACATTGCCGCCCTTGGGCATGATGACATTTCTGGTGCTGCAGAAAACGAAAAAGCGTTGAGTGCAGCCCCCCGGTCTATCGACCGGGCGGAACAACCACTAAAGCGCAGGCCCCTGCTTCAAAACCGATCCATCCGTAAATCGGTCAAACCGAAACCGGGACAGGTCGTGCTCATCAGGTTGTCCCAGTAACCGGCGCGCAATCGCCCGGCCAAATCCGGGGCCGATGCCAAAACCATGCCCGCTCATCCCCGCAGCCAGCGTCAGGCCGGGCAGTTGCGGCACCGCATCCACAATCGGCACGATATCGGGCATGGCATCAATCATGCCTGACCACGCCTCTGGAATATCCGGGCGTCCGACTTGCCCAAACAGGCCGACAAACCGCGACGCCATACGCCCCACCGCACCTGGCATTGGCGCAGGCTCCAGCACGCGCATCTGCTCAAACGGGGTCACCTGATCCGGCCCCCAGTTCCGCTTTGTGCGCCACCCGTCAGGGAACCCTTTGGGCGCACCCAGCCGGAAACCGGTATGCCGCCATTGCCGCCGCAATTCCGGCAACCACTGCCTCAGGCTGGCAAAACCGTCCGGCCCCAGATGAAACAGATGCCGGTCCGCCATGGCCAGCGTATAGCCGCCATCGTCGCGGCGACGTATGGCAAGCTTTTCATCCACGCTGTTCATCTTGGCAAAATCAGGCAACGGACCAGTACGCGCTGCCGTCGCCAACACCGAAAGCTGCGGAATCTTCACCCCATGCGCGCCCAGAAACAGGCGCGACCACGCCCCACCGGCCAGAACCACCTGATCGCAGACGACGCGGCCCCGCTCGGTCACGACACCCGCGACCTTGCCCACCTGCATATCCAACCCGCGCACAGCGCAGTTTTCGATCATCGCAACCCCAAGGGCGTGGGCGTGGCGGGCAACCGCGGGCACCGCCTGCCAAGGTTCACCCTTGCAATCACTGGGGGTCCTGACACCACCAATCCACCCATGCGCGGATTGACCGGAAAAGCTGTCTGCGATCTGCGCAGGCGTCATCATTTCGGAATGCAGCCCATGGCGGCGGGCGGTCTCGACCCACCGCTCAAATCCGGCCAGTTCCGATTTTTTCGTGGTCAGATAGGCGACCCCGTTTTCGCTGACACCACAGGCCCCATTCAAGCGGCGATCGATATCACGCCAAAGCTGCACGGATTGCATGGCAATCGGCAATTCGCCCTCATCGCGCCCCTGCTGGCGAATCCAGCCCCAATTACGCGACGATTGTTCACCCGCGATCCGGCCTTTTTCGCACAAAAGCACGCGGTGGCCCGCCTCTACCAGATTGAGCGCGGTGAAAACACCAATCACCCCGCCGCCAATGACCACGACATCGACCTCTTGCGGCAGCGGATCGCTGAACTGGATTTCGGTATCGATTGTGATGCGTTCGGGATGGCTCATAATTCCCCCTCATCGGGGTTTGGAACCGCCAGATAATCCGCCTTGGGGATGGCCACCAGCCCGCGCAACCCCAACAAGGTGCGGTCATCGGTCTGCAAATCATCAATCGCCGCCGCCACAGCATCAAATATCGCCTCGCGGTCCTGATCTTTGCCAGTGATCAGGGGCAACCCCGGCGTCGGCGCTGTCCAGTCCAAGACCCGCAACGCCCCGGCAAAGGGTTCATGCGCCCGCATCAACCGCCATGATACCGCATCAAGCGACGCGATATCCGCAGAGCCCTCGGCCACGGCCTTGGCCGATTGCAGATGGGCATGGCTCTGAACGCGGTTTTCAAACCAGAACCCGAAGGGCTGCAAATGGGCATAAGGGGCCGCATAACCCGATTGTGAAATGGCCTCGTTATAGGCAAAAACCGCGTCGCGGAAATCCACCACCCCCGCACGCGGATCATCCGCCCGCACCACCAGCGCGCTGCGATAATATCCGGGCGGGCAATCTTGCACGCCATAATCCGGCGTCCCAACCAGCTGCACCTTTTCATGCAACCACAGCCGATAAGGCATCCCGCAAGTCTGGCTCAGCACCAGATCGGGGGCATTCCACACATCAAAAGGGTCCGCATCCTGCGACAGGTGTTCAGGCGCATCCGCCAGCCGCCGCCGGATCAGCGCCCAGAACCGATCATGCGCGCCCGCCAGCTCGGGCCGCTGATACATCATCAGGCTGGCAATCATTAGCGGCCTACTTGCCCTTCCAAACCGGTTCACGCTTTTCGGCAAAGGCGCGGGCACCTTCCAGATTATCTTCCGACCCGTACAGCACATCGACCGACCGCAACTGCCGCCCGGTGATCCGGTTCAACGCATCCTGAAACTTGCTATCCTCGGCATCGCGCACAACTTCCTTGATCGCGGCATAGACAAGCGGGGGGCCAGAGGCGAGCAAGCGCGCCATCTCCCACGCCTGATCCATCAGCGCGTCACCGGCATGGATCTGGTTCACAAAACCCCAGCGATGCGCCTCTGCGGCATCCAGCCAGCGGCCCGTCAGCAGCATCTCCATCGCGATGTGATAAGGGATGCGCTTGGGCAGCTTGATCGACGCGGCATCGGCCACCGTGCCAGACCGGATTTCGGGCAGCGCAAATGACGCATGATCCGCCGCCAGAATGATATCGGCGGACAAGGCCAGCTCCAGCCCGCCACCGCAACAAATCCCGTTCACGGCGGCAATCACCGGTTTGTTCATATCACGCAATTCCTGCAAGCCGCCAAAGCCGCCAACACCGTAATTGCCATCCACCGCATCCCCGTCGGCAGCAGCTTTCAGGTCCCAGCCGGGGCAGAAAAACTTTTCCCCCGCGCCAGTGACAATGGCGACCCGCAAATCAGGGTCATCGCGAAAATCGGCAAAGACATCGCCCATGATCCGGCTGGTCGCCAGATCAATGGCATTGGCCTTGGGGCGGTCCAGTGTGACTTCGAGGATACCACCATCGCGGCGGGTCTTGATCGGGTTGGTCATCGGCGTCCTCTTACAATCAGCGCATCGGCCACAACGGCCCGGTTTTCGGTGCAGATCAGCGGGTTCACCTCAACCTCCGCCAGATCACTGGCATTTTCCACAACAAAACTCTGCAACCGCAATATCGCCTGCATGATCGCCGGGATATAGGCGCCGGGTTTTCCGCGATAGCCACGCAGCAGATCGGCAATGCGCAACCGGGCCAGCGCGTGCAATATCTGATCCTGCGTGGCGGGGATCAGCAATGATTGTGTGTCCTGCATCAACTCGGTCATGACGCCCCCAGCGCCAAGGGTCAGCACAAAGCCATGTGCAGGGTCGGCCACAACACCCACCAGCAATTCGGCGACGCCGCCGGGGATCATCTCTTCGATCAGGAATGTCTCTGCCTGCATTTCGCGGGCGGCTTCCAGCACCTGCATGACATCGCCAAGGCCAAGGACAACGCCCCCCTCTTCTGATTTATGGGCCGTTCCTTCGGCCTTCAGCGCCACGGGAAAACCCACAGCCATCGCCTGCGCGGGCAACACCGCCCGGGGGATGCCCGCCACGTTGCGCGGCACGTCCAGCCCCGCCTCTGACAGCAGTTTCTTGGCATTGCCTTCTGACAGGGTTTCCGTGCGCGGCAGGTCGGGGGCCGCCAGCACCGGCGCGCCCTCCACCGGCCCGGCAACCGCCGCCGCCTTGATCGCGGCACATCCATGGTCAAAATCGCTGAACGGCACGATGCCAGCCGACAACAGACGGTGGGCCACATCAGCGGGCATATTTTCCCCCAACGAGGCCAGAACGCCAAACCGGGCACCGCCCTTGGCCGCCGCCTCAATCGCGGCAACCGCGATCATCCAGTCGGCATCGTCGCATTTGGCCCGATCCGGGAAATCCAGCACGATCACGGTCAAATCGATATCATCGCCGGTCATCGCCGCAAACACAGCCGTCATCGCCGGTTGATCGCGCCAGATACCGGTATGGTAATCCAGCGGGTTGGACAGCGTGACCAAAGGGCCCAGATGCGGGGCCATCGCCGCCTCTTGTTCGGCGGTCAGGTCAGGGAATGTCAGGTCATGGCGGGCGGCGGTATCGGCCATGACACCCGCCTCGCCACCCGAACAGCTCAGGCTGGCAATCGCCGTGCCGGGCAAGCGACCAAAACAGTGGAACAGCTTCAGCGTCTCCAGCATCACCGGCAAGGACGTCACCGCTGCAATGCCCAAGCGCTCCAGCAATAACCGCGCACCAACCGCACCGCCCGCAAGCGATGCGGTATGGGTGACCGTGGCACGCTGCGCGGCCTCTGACTGGCCGACTTTCAGCGCAACAATCGGCTTGTCCAGTTCCGCCGATAGCTGCGCCAACGCCTCAAACGCCGCCACATCGCCAAAGCTTTCGATGTAAAGGCCAAGGGCGGTCACCCGGTCATCGCGCAATAGCTGCATGGCGATCCGGGCGATGCCCTGCTGCGCCTGATTTCCCGGTGTGACCACATAGGCGATTGGCAAGCCACGCTGCTGCATGGTCAGGTTGATGGCGATATTGGATGATTGGGCGATGATCGCGACACCCGACTTAACAGGCACAACACCATGCTGATCGGGCCAGAGCGCCACGGAATCCACCCCGTTGATCAGACCATAGCAATTGGGCCCAAGGATCGGCATATCACCCGCCGCGCGCAATAACGCGGCGTTGCGTTCGGCACCATCCGCCGCCTCCTCAAACCCACTGGCAAAACACACCGCGCCGCCCGCGCCCATCGCGGCAAGGGCACCCACAACCTCAATCGTGGCATCGCGATTGACGCCGATAAACACGGCATCCGGCATACCGGGCAGGTCGGTCACAGATGCATAGGTGCCGTCCTTGCTGGGATGCACATGCCAGACCGGTCCATCAAAGCCGATCTTGCGGTTCTGCGCGATGACCGCCTCGCACCATGCCCCGCCGCCGACCACGGCAATGGAGGATGGGCGCAACAGCCGTTCCATTACGCGCCCAAAGGCCGCAGTAATTCGCGGCTGATAATGTGGCGTTGAATTTCAGACGTCCCATCCCAGATCCGTTCGACCCGCGCATCGCGCCAAAACCGTTCCACCGGAAAATCATCCATCAAACCCATCCCCCCAAAAATCTGTAACGTGGTGTCGGTGACCTTTGCCAACATCTCGGATGCGTAAACCTTGGCGCTGGCAATCTCGCGGTTGGCTGGCAGGCCCTGATCCAGCCGCCAGGCCGCTGCCAGCGTCAGGTAATCAGCGGCATCAATCTCGGTCACCATATCGGCGATCTGGAAACTGACCCCCTGAAACTTGCCGATCTGCTGGCCAAACTGTTTACGTTCGGCGGCATAGTTCAGCGCCAGATCAAAACAACGGCGGGCGCGGCCCACGCACATCGTGGCCACTGTAATCCGGGTGGCATAAAGCCATTCATTCATCACCGCAAAGCCACCATCAACGGCCCCCAGCACCTGGGCATCCGGCAGACGGCAATCGTCAAATTCGAGGATCATGTTCTTGTAACCGCGATGGCTGACCGACTTGTAGCCGTCGCGCACCGTGAAACCCGGCGTGCCGCGATCAACCAGAAATGTGGTGATGCGTTTCTTGGGACCGCGCGGGGTGTCATCCTCCCCCGTCGCGACAAAGACGATAAAGAAATCGGCGTGATCCGCGCCAGAGATGAAATGCTTGGTCCCATTGACCACCCAATCACCACCCTCGCGGCGGGCCGTGCATTTCATGCCGCGCACATCGGACCCGGCATCGGGTTCAGTCATGGCCAGCGCATCCATCTTGTCGCCCTGCACAGCGGGGGTCAGGTAACGCTCCACCTGATCGCCTTCGCAAGCCATCAGGATATTCTGGGGGCGGCCAAAGAAATGGGTCAGCGCCATTGATCCCCGGCCCAACTCGCGTTCCACCAGTGCAAATTCCAGATGGGACAGGCCCGCGCCACCCACGCTTTCAGGGAAGTTGCAGGCGTAGAACCCCAGTTCCCTGGTCTTGGCCTTGATCGCGGCGGCCACTTCCTCGGGCACCTCACCCATCCGTTCGACCATATCCTCATGGGGATAAATCTCATTTTCCACGAATGACCGGACCGTCGATACGATCATCTCTTGTTCATCGGTCAAGCCAAGATGCATGTAAGGTCCCCCATTTTGCCGCAGCCTAGCGATAATTCCCCAGCGAGGTCAAAACCTTAATGCAATGCGGACCTATGTCAGATGGTTTGGCCTTTACGGCCTGACCCGCCCCGTAGCACCAAAATGCAACGGCAGATAAAGCTGGGATTGGGTCAAGCCGCCACGGATGAAGACATCCTGCCGGATACGGTATAAGCTGTGTCGGTGGCGTGTCTGGGGAATCACGCAGCGACCCTAAAGGTAAAACGATGAAAAGACCCATTTACGCAGCAGCGATAGCGATCCTGGCAACAGCGGCTTTTGCACATTCCCCGCTTGAAACAACGATACCAGCGCATGAGGCCTCCGTAGCCGAGATGCCGGAAGAGATCATCATGGGTTTCAACGGCAATATCCGCCTGACCCGGGTCAGCATGACACATGCTGATGATCCAAGCGCGGATCTTGATCTGGATGGATTTAGCGGTTTCATCTCTGATTACGCCATCCCGATGCAACCCATGGGACCAGGGGTATATATCATCGAATGGCGGGGACTTGGGGATGATGGTCACGCCATGCACGGATCATTCAGTTTTACGGTTGAATAGCATTGCCTGATTTTTGGGGTGCCGCGTCAATCGCGGCGAAACTTGCTCTCTATATCGGTGTATTGGTGCCGGTGGGCAGCGTATTTGTCGCCGTGATCATGGGGCTAAGAATTGATCGGCGCTTCGTGATCAGCCTTGCGGTTCTCGGTCTGATGGCCACAGTCATCGGGTTTTCGTTGCGGGGTGCGGCCCTGACCGGTGATGTGACCGGCATGACCGATGCCGAGATGCTTGGCCTGTTGTGGTCAACACCGGTGGGCACGGCCTTCGCTTTGCGCCTGATCGGATTGACTATCGTCATCGCCGGACTTTTCATGGGGCGTATTGGCTTACTGTGTTCGGTTATCGGCGGGCTGATCGCCATCTGGTCTTTCATGCAAATCGGACATGTTCCCGATCGGGACAGCATTGTTCTTAATTCGCTCTTGTTGTTTCACCTGCTGGCTATTTCCGTCTGGATTGGTGTGTTGTTCCCTTTGCAGCGGCTGGCGCGCGATCCACAGTCACTCGCGCAAGCAGCGGCCGTGGGCCATCGTTTTGGCGTGATGGCCGCGGTCTTCGTCCCATTGCTGATCCTGGCGGGCGGCTACATCGGGTATCATCTGATCGGTTCGTTCGCAGCACTTTTTGGCAGCGGATATGGTCAAACGCTGATCATAAAGATACTGCTTGTCGCCGTGCTTCTCGGGCTTGCGGCTGCAAACAAGTTCCGTTTTGTCCCAGGATTGTCAGCAGGTGATCAGATGGCAGCCGCACAACTGGCCAGGTCAATATCGATAGAATGGATCGTAGTTGTCCTCATTCTTCTGACCACGGCTGTGCTTACATCGGTTCTGACATTGCCGTCCTAGGTCGTGTTGACATTCACGTTGCAACAACACCCCTAGCTTGTCATAGTTTGGCCAGTTTTCCGAACGAACAATCTCACATAGAAAATTAATGAGTCCACGTATGAAAAAACCCATGATGACGAAGTTTGGATTAGCGATTGCCGGGGCATGTTTTGCATCGTCACTCCATGCCCATTCGGACGAAATCGTGTGCGGCACGACCTATGTCGTTGAGAAGGCAGACAGCCTTACAAATATCTCTGAATGGGCCTACGGCACGTCGCAGCACTATGACAAGATTTACGAGGCCAATATCGACGTGATCGGCAGTGATCAGGGCAATCTCGCAATTGGCATGTCCCTTGATATCCCCTGCCTTGAAGAAGAGGGGGCAGGATCAGCGCTCGCATCTGCCAATAAAACCGCAGATGACACCGGCGAAACCAGCACGCCTGATCTGGCGGCAATGGCGGACGATCTGCTGACAGTGGATGGGTTCGATGCAGAAAAGGTGGTTGCCCTCATTCAAACAGCCGACCTTCCCGAGAGCGAGAAAATTACCTTGAGCGATGCGGTGGTTGTTGCCAAGGACGATCCGGTGGTGCTGCGTCACGTGCTAGATCATCTTTCAAACCGGTTGGGTTTGTGAGCGTTTGCCCGGCCCCCTAACTATGCTGCGCAATTAAGAAATGTTCTCTCCCTAGCCAGCCATAGCGGCGTTCGGCAAAATCACTGATCTGAAGCTGTGATCCGGGCGCGCGGGGTGTGCGATCATTGCGTTAACCCCAGTTAACACATCCACCGTACGGCCCCTTAATCCCGCCCCACCGCGCGCAGGGGTCCGACGTTTTGCCGACGTATGCCCGACGCTCTGCCGACAGGCGGTGTTCCCTGCAAAGCCCGCTTTAACACATGATTCGTCCAAAATCGGCCACGCGGTGTCGATCAGTACCGTACGCACCCCACCGTACGTTGCGCGTCACCCCGCCGGTCGTCCGTTTCCACCAATCGCCCGCGTCAGCTGCTCCGCCGCATTCATCACCGAATGCGCGAGTTCGGGAATGCGGTCCTGCGTGATCCGCGTGGTCGGGCCAGAAACGGAAATGCCCGCCACGGCCTCCCCATAAACATCGTAAACCGGGGCGGCGATGCAGCGCATGCCAAGGTTGCGTTCTTCCCCGTCAATCGCATAGCCGCGCGCCTTTGTGGTATGTAGATCGGCGATCATCGCCTCGGGATCCGTCAATGTATGCGGGGTGAACTGTTCCAATTTCCCCGCCGCCAGCACCTGCCTTTGCCGTGTGTCATCCATGCGGGACAAAAGCGCCTTGCCGATGCCCGATGAATGCATGGCCGACGCCGTGCCGGGGGGAAAGAAGGCGCGGATCGTGGCATTGGTTTCAACCTGCCCAAGGAACAAAACCTTGCCATCGCGTTCGATCCCCAGATTGGCTGTTTCGCCCGTCGCCTCCATCAGATCACGCATGATCGGGCGCGCCCGTTCAGCCAATGAAGTACGGCGCAGGAATTGTGAACCGGTCAGAAAGGCCGCAGCTCCGATATTCCAGACCTGCGACTGTTCATCGAAATCGGCAAAGCCACGGCCCTGAAATGTGGTCAGCACGCGGTAAACCGTGGCGGGGGACTGATCCAGCGCACCTGCGATTTCGGAGAGCGTGCCGCCCCCCATATCGCCCAAAGCAACCAGCACTTCCAGCGCCCGATCAAGCGATTTGATTGTGTTCTGCTGACCTTTGTCACCCCAGGATTTGGGGCGGCCACGGGTGCGTTTGCTGTCATCTTCCACGATTCTCTTCCTTAACCTGAAAAACGATTTCACATTATGAAAAATACAACCATCTGACAATAAACAGTTTTTCAGAATAACCTATTTCTGAAATTCAATTTCAAAAAAATTGAGTGACGCCGGGGCATCTGACAAAACACACTCAACCCAAGTGGAGGAGAGACCGATGAGCTTTCAGAACCCTGTATTCATCCCCGGCCCGACCAATATGCCAGAGGCGATCCGCAAAGCCTGCGACATGCCCACGATTGATCATCGGTCGCCGCTTTTCGGCCAGATACTGCACCCGGTGCGGGCGAATGTGCAGCAGATCCTGAAATCTGAAAATGCAGAGATTTTCATCTTTCCCTCCACGGGCACCGGTGGTTGGGAAACGGCCCTGACCAACACGCTGTCACCCGGTGACAAGGTGCTGGCCTGCCGCAACGGGATGTTCAGTCACAAATGGATCGACATGTGCCAGCGCCATGGGTTGGACGTGCAGATCATCGAAACCCCTTGGGGCCATGGCATCCCCGCTGGTCAGATGGCAGAGGCGCTGATGGCTGATAACGACCAGCAGATCAAAGCGGTCCTTGCCACCCATAATGAAACGGCGACGGGCGTGAAATCCGACATCCGCGCCATCCGCAACGCCATGGATGCCGCTGACCACCCGGCGATGTTATTTGTCGACGGGGTCAGCTCGATCGGGTCGATGGATTTTCGGTTCGATGAATGGGGCGTTGATGTTGCTGTGACAGGGTCGCAAAAGGGCTTCATGCTGCCTGCGGGTCTTGCCATTGTCGGCTTCAGCGCGCGGGCGCTGGATGCAACCAAGACGGCGAAGCTGCATCGGACATTCTTTGATATCAATGACATGACGGCGAGTTATGCCGCCAACGCCTATCCCTACACACCCGCTGTTGGCCTGATGAACGGGTTGTTGCTTGCGACGGAAACACTGTTGAAAGAAGGGCTAGATCACGTCTTTGCCCGCCACACCCGTATCGCATCAGGCGTGCGCGCGGCGACAGGTGCCTGGGGGCTGGATCTGTGTGCCGCAACCCCTGATGTGCAATCGGACACGGTCAGTGCTATTGTGACGCCGGAAGGGTTCAACGCCTCTGACATCGTCGGCCATGCGGCCGAAAAATACGGCGTCGCCTTTGGCACGGGGTTGGGTGAAGTGGCCGGGAAGGTGTTCCGTATCGGGCATTTAGGCAGCATGACCGACGTCATGGCCCTGTCCGGCATCGCCACGGCGGAAATGTGCATGGTTGATCTGGGACTGGATATCGAGCTCGGCTCCGGCGTCGCCGCCGCACAGGATTACTATCGCGGCCATACAGCGGAAACCCTCAAGGATGCAGCATGATGAAAGACCTCGCAGACATGTATATACCAACATATGATGACGTTGTTGCGGCCCACGCACGGATCAAACCCTACATCCATCAAACGCCGGTTCTGACCTCCAGCTATCTTAATGATCTGACAGGGGCGGAGCTGTTCTTTAAATGCGAGAACTTTCAGAAGGCCGGTGCATTCAAGGTACGCGGCGCGTCCAATGCGGTGTTCGGCCTGTCGGACGACGCCGCCAATAAAGGGGTTTGCACCCATTCATCAGGCAATCACGCGCTGTCGTTGTCTTATGCAGCGGGCCGCAGGGGCATCCCCTGCAATGTCGTTATGCCGCGCACCGCACCACAGGCCAAGAAAGATGCGGTGCGCGGTTATGGCGGTATCATCACCGAATGCGATCCATCCACAACCTCTCGCGAGGCGGTGTTTGCTGGTGTTCAGGCTGAAACGGGGGGAGATTTCGTCCACCCGTATAGTGACCCACGGGTTATCGCGGGTCAGGGCACTTGCAGTCGGGAGCTGATGGAGCAGACCGACGGGCTGGACATGGTCGTGGCCCCCATCGGTGGCGGCGGCATGATTTCAGGCACCTGCCTGACCCTGTTGAACATCGCGCCCGAGGTGCAGATCATCGCATCCGAGCCGGAGCAGGCTGACGATGCCTATCGCAGTTTCAAGGCCGGGCATATCATCGCCGATGATGCACCGGTGACCATTGCAGATGGGCTGAAGGTGCCGCTGAAAGAACTGACCTGGCATTTCGTCAGCAACCATGTGTCGGAGATTTTCACCGCCTCCGAGCAGGAAATCATCGACGCGATGAAGCTGACCTGGCAGCGCATGAAGATCGTGATGGAGCCCAGCTGTGCGGTGCCGCTGGCTACGATCATCAAGAACCGTGACTTTTTCGCAGGCAAGCGTGTCGGTGTTGTGATCACCGGCGGCAATGTTGATTTGGATAAACTGCCCTGGATGCAGGGCTGAGGAGAAAACCATGAATGATATGAGCAACTTAAAGAACCTCGAAGTCGGCTATGACGTCCCCGCCTTGCCCGGCATGGACGCCGCCGACATTCAGACCCCCTGTCTTGTGCTGGATCTGGATGCGCTGGAACGCAACATCAAAAAGATGGGCGATTACGCCAAATCTCACGGCATGCGCCACCGGGTCCATGGCAAGATGCATAAATCGGTCGATGTGGCCCTTTTGCAGGAAAAGCTGGGCGGATCCGTTGGGGTCTGTTGCCAGAAAGTGAGCGAGGCAGAAGTGTTCGCTCGTGGCGGGATCAAGGATGTGCTGGTGTCCAATCAGGTCCGCGATCCGCAAAAGATCGACCGCTTGGCACGGATGCCCAAGCTGGGCGCGCGCACCATCTGTTGTGTGGACGATGTGGCCAATGTGGCAGACCTCTCAGCGGCGGCACAAAAGCATGGCACGCAGATCGAATGCCTTGTGGAAATCGACGTGGGCGCGGGCCGCTGCGGCGTACAATATGGCCAGCCCGTCGTTGATCTGGCCAAGGCGATCGACGCCGCCCCCGGCCTGAAATATGCAGGCATTCAGGCTTATCAGGGGGCCATGCAACACCTTGATTCATATGAAGAACGCCAGGGTAAGACCCAAGTCGCCATTGATCAGGTCCGCGAGAGCCTTGATCTGCTCAAGGCCGAAGGGATCGAATCTGACATCGTTGGTGGCGGCGGCACAGGGTCCTATTATTTTGAAAGCAACTCGGGTGTGTTCAACGAACTGCAATGCGGGTCCTACGCGTTCATGGATGCCGACTATGGCCGTATTCTGGATAAGGACGGCAAGCGCATTGATGAAAACGAGTGGGAAAATGCGCTGTTTATCCTGACCAGCGTGATGAGCCACGCCAAAGCGGACAAGGCCATCGTTGATGCGGGCCTCAAGGCGCAATCGGTCGATAGCGGCCTGCCCACGATCTATGGTCGCACCGATGTTGAATATGTCAAATGTTCGGATGAGCATGGCGTGGTGGCGGACCCGGGTGGCGTGCTGTCAGTCAATGACAAGCTGAAACTGGTGCCGGGCCACTGCGACCCGACATGTAACGTGCATGATTGGTATGTCGGCGTGCGAAATGGCAAAGTCGAAACACTTTGGCCCGTCTCGGCGCGCGGCAAAGCCTATTAATGTGAACCCGCCCCGGGCTTGACCCGGGGCCTCCACGTCAACCACGAGGTCCCGGGTCAAGCCCGGGACGCGTTGCAGTTAACACCGAAAGACCTATCATGATCATCGTCCCCGAAGCCGCGATTGCGGATATTTTGACACGCGCCGACGCCTTTACCGCCGTCGAACAGGTCTTTGCCGCCATGTCCGCCGGTAATGCCTATAACTTCCCGGTCATCCGCGAGGCGATTGGCCGTGAAGAGGCGCTTTATGGTTTCAAAGGCGGGTTTGATGGCAAGGGCATGTCACTGGGCCTGAAGGCAGGCGGGTATTGGCCGCATAACATGGAGCGGCGCGGGCTGATCAACCACCAATCCACCGTGTTTCTGTTTGACCCAGACACCGGCAAAGTTGCGGCCATGGTCGGGGGCAACTTACTGACGGCCTTGCGCACCGCCGCCGCCTCATCCGTGTCGATCAAACACCTGGCCCGCAAGGACGCAAAAGTCATGGGCATGATCGGCGCGGGCCATCAGGCGAAGTTCCAGTTGCGGGCCGCCTTGGAAACCCATCAGTTTGAAAAGGTCATTGGCTGGAACTACCACCCCGAAATGCTGCCCGGTCTGGCCGAGGTTGCGCAGGAAGCGGGCGTGCCGTTCGAAGAAGTCAGCCTGGATGGGATGGTCGCGGCGGATGTTGTGATCTCGATCACCTCGGTTTTTTCACCCATTTTCGGGGCGGCCCATATCAGCCCAGGCACCCACGTGGCCTGCATGGGCACCGACACTATCGGCAAACAGGAATGTGAAACAGACCTGGTGGTCAATGCGACCGTGTTCACCGATGAGGTGGCCCAATCCGTGACACTTGGCGAGGCGCAGCATGCCGTTGGGGCAGGTCTGAAACGCCGCGAGGATATCCACGAGATCGGTGCGGTCATCAATGGTAAGCATCCCGGCCGGACCCGCGATGATGAGATCACGCTTTTTGACGGTACTGGCGTTGGGTTGCAGGACCTCGCAGTTGCATCATCCATCGTTGACCTGGCTGTCCAGAAAGGCGTCGCTATCGCGGTCGATTTCTAACGGGTATCACCGACAAGGCACGGTATTGGATCACGGCGTGGCCGAGTGTTCAGTCCTTGCATCCGGTGGATCGGAATTAAGATGACCCTCTGGCGTGGAAACCCAAGATGTGATTGTGTTTCGTCAGCATTTACGCGATCTCGTTTGCGTTGCAAATCATCTAAGGTCAGGACCCACACGTTCAATACATCACCCTGTTGAGGGTGATGCGGATTGTGGAGCCAGGTTCAGGCTTTGCACTGCCCCGCGCGAGCATCCAGCCATCTGCCCGCTCAAGGCGCGCGATAACCTGCAATGTCGATGCGGTCAGGTCCTGATGGCCATCCGACGAAATCGAAAAGACCATCATCTTGGAACCACCGTCGCTTTTGACATGGGTTTTCGCGGGATGAGACTGCGCGTCATGTTGCACCGCCGCATCCTCCAGATATATCTCGATTTGTCCTTTTGGGATGGCGCTGCCGTCTTCGAAAACGACTTCACCGCGAATTTCCGTTGATTGTGCCGGGGCCGCAGCGGGGGCCAGGAAGGCGGCGGCTGCCATTGCCAGTATGGGTTTTTTCATCAGCAGATCTCCTCTGTTTTGATGTTTCGCTTGTCGGCATCGCATGCCGACTGATCACAAATATCTGGAAAGGGAGGCTCGGAAGCCTCCCTGCAGACCGGCATCAAACGATAACGAAATCATCCGCCGACAGATCAAGACCGATGTCCAATTGGGCAAATTGAACGGCCGCAGCCTCACCCGAACCGTCCAGGTCGTAGGACAGAACGCCATCATCGGTGTCGTAGATGATGCGATCATTCGCATCAAAGCTTTCGCCCCGCGCGCTCATGTGGAACGCGCCAAAAGACAGAACACCCTCGCCGCCCAGCTCGGTAAAGATGAGGTTGTCGAGCAGGATCAAATCATCATCGACATCAAAATCCCTGATCCGGTCCACGTTACCGTCACCCAGCGCTGTGGAAAAGCGGAACGAATCTTCGCCAGCCCCACCCGTCAGTATATCGGCTGCCAGACCACCATCCAAAAGGTCGCTGCCCCGGCCACCAAACAGTCGGTCTTCGCCAGCCTCACCCGGCTGGGCCGGTGCCGGTGGGAACTCTACCGATACGTTCAGCTTGTAGGTTGAACCTTCTGGAATGGCTTCCGTCCAGCCACCTTCGGTCGATTCTGGCGTCCAACTGCCCTCCAGAATGTAGTAGGTGCCGGTCTCCTCGACGACGAAGACCGTACTGGAATCCCGGTTGCTGGTTGACCCGGGATCGCCGCCGCCATCATCATTTTCGGCCACAATGTCACCATTGCTGTCAAGCAGCCTGACCCAGCTGTCATGGACATTGGGGTCGGCGATCCCGTCGATATCGATCGAAATGACCGTCCCGGCTGCCAGATCGATACTGTAATACCCGCCCAAACCATTACCGGTGGCGTTGACCGTAGTGTGCAGGACCGTTGTGGAATCAAAGATATCCGGGTCTTCGGTCAGCGAGAAGTTATTGGAGATGTCGAATGCGGTCGCAATCGCATTATTCGTCGCATCGGGTCCAAGCGTGGCATAGCCCGTGCCCATACCCGGTGCTGGCGGGGTATCGCCCTGATCAACAAAATCCCCAAGCAGGGTGTCATCACCCCTGCCTCCACGCAGCACGTCGTCACCGCCCTGCCCAATCAGTACATTGGCGGCCCGGTCGCCTTTTATGCGATCATCAAAGCCAGACCCAGACAGGTTTTCGATTGAGATATAGGTATCGCCCTCGGACCCATCACGTCGCAGGTTCAGCCGGACCCCGCTGGTGGCATCGGCGTAATCTGCGGTGTCGCTGCCTGCACCACCATTCAGGATATCGCCGCCGCCACCACCGGTCAGCGTGTCATCGCCCCCGCCACCGGACAGTTCATTGACCTGATCGTCACCGATCAGCCGGTCGTCATGCAACGATCCAACCACGTTTTCGATTTCGGCCAGAATGTCGTTGCGGATGACGGTGCCGCGCCCGACGATCTGTGCCGGACCAGTCGCATCGCCGCCACTGGCGGTGCCATTGACCAGATAGACGGTCACGCCGCTATTGCTGCCAGCGTACACAACCGTGTCGATCCCATCACCACCATTCATGTAATCCTGACCAGCACCGCCGATGATCGTGTCATCGCCGTCTTCGCCATAAAGAATGTCACCGTCACGACCGCCGTCCAGCATATCGTTTCCAGCACCGCCGGTGAAATAATCACCACCACCCTGGCCCCAGAAATGATTGTCCGAAGCGTTACCGACAAAGCGGTCAATCCGGTCGTCGGATCCGATCAGGTTCTCGATGCTGTAAAACGTATCACCCGAAGCTGTACCGCCACTGGCGACGTTGGTTTCCAGATTGACCAGCAGTTGGAACGGGCTTTCGCGGCTATAATCGACCGTATCGCTACCGGCACCGCCACGAAACACATCAGCCCCGTCCTGACCGCTCATCACGTCATCACCATTGCCACCGTCGAGGATATCATTCCCCTGACCGCCAAGGATGGTGTCGTTGCCATCACCACCATAAAGCGTGTCATTGCCATCATCGCTTTCTGTCTGGTCCTCAAGATCGGCGATAGCGATTGTGTTGTTGATGTCGCGGCTGGCAAGTGAATCACGACCACCGATGATCAGGTCATCACCGCCCAGACCAAAGATCGTGTCGTCACCGGCACCGCCATCAAGCACTTCGCTGGTGTCATCGCCGAAAATGATGCTGGTCAGGGTGTTGTCACCCGCACTGGGTGGGGCTTCACTGCCGCCGTTGTCTGGCGCGGAAATCGTTCCATCAGCGTAGATGATGTTTTCGACATTTTCGATCTCTCCAATATCGAGATCGCGGTTCAGCACGATCACCGTGTCGTTTCCGCCATCGGCTTCTTCACGCACGATATCGTCGATGGAATCGACAAAATAGACATCATCACCGCCATAACCGGCCATCCGGTCACCGCCAGCACGACCATCCAGAACGTTGTTACCGTCATTGCCGATCAGGACGTCATCATGGCCGCTGCCGATACCGTTTTCGATGTAGTACTCGGTTTGATCAGTGTTATGCCCGGCAAAGATCGACACATTGTTGTTGTGGCCATTGACGCTGGAAAACTGACCGGCACGCAGGTCCAGGATTGTGCCCGCCGTAGAGCCGGAAAAGTCGACAGTGTCGGTGCCGCCAGTATCGTGGATGACAAAGCCGATATCGCGCTGCATACCGGTTGATGTCAGCTCATACCCATATTCCGTACTGTTGAACCCATAGACATTGTCGCCGGTGTTCAGATTGATGGTTTCATAGGTCCGCACACCATCATCATCCACAGTCGAAAAATAGAGCCGAATGGTTGCCTCTATATCGCCGATCATCGGCGTCGCGGCGGACCAACGGCTGCCTTCACCCACATCAATCCCGTCAAAATAGGACATGACGCTGTATTGCTGGCGATCATATGTCCAGGTCGCGTTGTTCAGATAGTTGATCTGCACACCGCCGGGGCCGCTGTAGTTATAAAGGCCGGGGTGGTTCAGGCCAAATTCATGACCAAATTCGTGGACGAAAGTGTCGAACACATAGCCGCCAATATCCGTCAGATTGGGTTCAGTGTCGTGGAACCGTTGACCAACACTGACATAGCGATTGCTTGAAAAGGCGCTGCCATCGCTTGGTTCGCCAATTTCCGGGCTGACCACCTGCATCCAATGCAGGTCAGGATCGAATGGCACGTCATCGACGATTTCGAATTCAAGCGGCGTGACTGAGGCCCACATTTGCAATGCGCCAATTGCTGCGGCCAGATAATCGGGATGATTTGCCAGTTCAGAAACGTTGATCACCAGCGGTTCTGTCGCGATCTCTGGCGTCAAGCTGCGGGGCAAGGCCCCCAGATAGTCAAGGAAGGCGTCGTAGTCCTCGCTCTTGCCAAATGGATTGTCCGGTGTCTGGTCATTCAGCCACCATTCTACGTTGTTTTGGATTGGAGACGGCATGTCGGGATTCCCCCTATGGTGCAACCTTAAGTATTTTAGATTGAACGATTTCGGTGCTGCCAACTACCAACAGGCATTATCTGCGCTGCCTGTGAAACTTGTCACCTGCGTTAATAATGCGAGGGGAACCCAGACATGTCCACGGCTTTATTCAAGAATCTGACTTTATATTTTTCATATAAAATTCTGATACTTAACATTCAGTTTAACGGATGAGATGATTTTGACGGCAGAACCGGAGCTGAAAATGAATCGATACTGCATGATCCAAACAGCCAGCCAAAGGCTGTCTTGCGGCCAGTCTGATCGCCGGGATTCTTCATTGAAATCTTTCAACCCTGAGTCGTTTTGCGCCCCAAACAGGGAAACGTCAAAGGGCGATCAACCACCGGGTACCGCGCATCCCGACGCCGGTCAGAACGGAAGCCACTCATCGCCCCGGCCCCATGGCGCGCTTCTTTGGTTGCTCGTCCATTCAAGTTGTTCTTGACTGACCATATGCCCGCCAACTATGACAACTCCAATGACACAGCTTGCCAGGAGGACGTACATGACAATCGCTTATCGCCTCCTCTTGGGCCGTTCCCGTTTCGGAGCCGCCCTGACCTGACAATTCTGCGGCGTCCCGCGCCCGAATTTCAGATCCCCTGGTCCGTGCTGGACCTCCTTTCCAACTAGTTGCAAGGCGCAGCCGACCCGGTTGCGAAACTGTCATGTCCCATTTTTCCACAAACGGCGCATTTGCGCGCGTTTTTGCGTTCACTTTCCGTCTCTGGATGCGCCAAAGCGGCAAAGTTGCCATCATCTTGGCACTGGTCCTGATCTCAACGGCTGCTGATATCGCTGTGCCTGTCATCACGGGCCAGCTTGTTGATGCGGTCGCCGGTGCAAACACGCCTTGGCGCGCCTTTGCTGCGCTATTGGCGTTTGGGGTCTTGTCCATTGCAGCCAAGATCCTGAGCTACTTTTTCATCATTGATCTGACCATTCCCACTATGCGTTCAGCCGAGGCCGAGGCTTTTGCACATGTGCAACGCCTTCCTGCCGATTGGCACGCAAATGCCTTTGCCGGATCAACCGTGCGCAAGATCACGCGCGGGGCCTGGGCCCTGGACGATATGGGTGATCTGCTTTTGCTGGCGCTGTTGCCTTCTGTGCTGATCCTTTTGGGGACCATCGGAACATTGACGGCGTTTCGCTGGGAGGTCGGGCTTGTCGCGGGTGCCGGTGCCGTGGTCTTTCTCGCACTCTCCCTATCGTTGACTTTGTTCTGGGTGGCCCCGGCGGCCCGCTTGGCCAACGCGCAGGACAGCCGGGTATCGGGTGCATTGGCCGACGCCATCACATCCAACGGCGTCGTGCGCGCCCATGCAGGCGAGTTGCGCGAGGATGCGCGGCTGACGGGTGTCCTGACGAAATGGGCACACCGCACGCGCCGCACATGGCGGCGCGGGACATGGTCGGGCCTGTCGCAGGACATGACAATCTGGGGGCTGCGGGCTGCGGTTCTGGGTGGCGCGCTGCTTGCCTATACCCGCGATCTGGCCGATGCGGGCGAGATCGCATTTGTGGTTTCGGCGCTTGGTATGCTGGACGGGTATTTGCGCCAGATGGGAAACCATGTGCGCGGCTTGCAAAAGGCGGTCAACGATGCCGAGGAACTGGTCGATCTGATGTCAGATCCCCGCGAGCAATCCGTCGCCAGACAGCCAGAAACAGGCCTGCCGCCCCGTGCTGCAGCACTTGCATTTGACCATGTGCACTATGGATATGCCGGGGCGGCCACACCGCTTTTCACCGGTTTGGATGTCACTATTCCGGCGGGTCAGAAGGTGGGGCTGGTTGGCCGTTCCGGGTCGGGCAAAACCACATTCGTGAAACTGATCCAGCGGATTCACGAGGTGACCGACGGCGCAATCACCCTGGGCGGTGTGGATATTGCCCGCGTTCCACTGCACGCATTGCGCCGGCATATCGCGCTGGTTCCGCAGGAACCGGTTCTGTTTCATCGTTCCCTTGCTGAAAACATCGCCTATGCCCGCCCCGATGCAACAATGCAGGATATCTGCGCCGCAGCGGCGCGCGCCGGGGCTGCCGACTTCATCAAGCGCCTGCCCAAAGGGTTTGGCACTGAAGTGGGCGAAAGGGGCGTCAAACTGTCCGGCGGTGAGCGTCAGCGGGTCGCCATCGCGCGGGCATTTCTGTCGGATGCCCCTGTCCTGGTCATGGATGAGGCCACGTCGTCGCTCGATTCCGAGGCCGAGGCAAAGGTGGCACAAGCCGCAGAGAGGCTGATGGAGGGCCGCACGACATTGGTTATCGCGCACCGGTTGGCGACTGTGGAGCGAATGGACCGCATCTTGGTCTTTGATCAGGGCCGGATTGTCGAAGACGGGACGCCCGCAGACCTTATGGCCCGCAAGAACGGTCTGTACCGCGCCCTGCGCGCGCGTCAGACGCTGGCGGGCTAGTCCCAAAGTGAGGCGATCGAACACTGACGGGGCCGTCGTTTGAATGGCGGCCCTTCCCCTTGGGAATTGACCCTGTCCTCCGGAATTGCACCAAGCCAAACGCCCATTCCAAATGCCGCGCCCATCCGCTACACCCCGCGCATGACCCAGAACCCGCCAAATCTTCGCCCCGACCTCGCGCCAAAACCGCAGATCACCGAACCCAAACGCGACGGCCAGCCGACCATCGGCATGGTCTCTCTTGGCTGCCCAAAGGCGCTGGTTGATAGTGAGCGTATCCTGACCCGGCTGCGGGCCGAGGGCTATGCCATCTCACCCGACTATGCAGGGGCAGAGGCCGTCATCGTCAACACATGCGGGTTTCTGGACAGTGCCAAGGCCGAAAGCCTTGATGCCATTGGCGAGGCGCTGACCGAAAACGGCAAGGTCATCGTCACCGGCTGTCTGGGGGCCGAACCCGATTATATCCGCGAACATCACCCGCAGATCCTCGCCGTCACAGGGCCACACCAATATGAACAGGTACTCGATGCGGTGCATGCCAATGTGCCCCCCGCACCCGACCCGTTCATCGACCTGCTGCCCAGCAGTGGCGTCAGCCTGACCCCGCGCCACTACAGCTATCTGAAGATTTCCGAAGGCTGTAACCACAAATGCAAGTTCTGCATCATCCCGGATATGCGCGGCAAACTGGCATCACGCCCGGCCCATGCCGTACTGCGCGAGGCGGAAAAGCTGGTGCAGGCCGGGGTCAAGGAACTGCTGGTGATCAGCCAGGACACGTCTGCCTATGGGCTTGACCGGAAATACGATGTGAACCCTTGGAAGGGCGGCGAGGTGCGCAGCCACATCACCGACCTGACCCGCGAATTGGGCAGCCTTGGTGCCTGGGTGCGGCTGCATTACGTCTACCCCTACCCCCATGTGCGCGACCTGATCCCGATCATGGCGGACCCGGCAAACGGCGTGTTGCCCTATCTCGACATCCCCTTCCAGCATTCACACCCCGACGTGTTGCGGCGCATGGCGCGCCCCGCCGCCGGGGCCAAAACGCTGGACGAAATCGCCCGCTGGCGGGCCGACTGCCCGGACATCACCCTGCGGTCGACGTTTATCGTGGGATATCCGGGCGAGACGGAAGCCGAGTTCCAGCACCTGCTTGATTGGCTGGACGAGGCGCAACTGGATCGGGTGGGCTGCTTTCAATACGAAAACGTGGACGGGGCACGGTCCAACGCCCTGCCCGACCATGTGGCCAAAGAGGTCAAACAGGACCGGTGGGAACGCTTCATGGCCAAGGCGCAAGCCATCTCCGAAGCGAAGCTGGCGGCGAAGGTCGGCAAGACGCTGGAAGTGATCGTGGACGACATCGACGAAGACGGCATCGCCACCTGCCGGACATGGGCAGACGCGCCAGAGATCGACGGGAACCTGTTTATTGATGAAGGGGCTGAGGGGTTGGCCGTTGGGGATGTAGTGAAGGTCGAGGTCGAAGAGGCAGGGGAGTATGATTTGTGGGCTCGCTTGGCTTCCCGGAAATGATCCGGGGGATCATTTCGCCAAGCGAGGGGCGGAGCCCAAGCAATATGCCATCTGTTTTGGAGTACCATTTCGCATGAACAAGATTGGCTTTTATACAAAAAATATCGCTTTTGCTGCATTTCTAGGCTGTCTGATCGGGATGGCGTTTTTTGCAATAATTGGCTCTGGATGGCACGAGCAGGCAGTTAAGTATGGGACATACGCGCTAACTGTCTTGGTAAGCCTGCTTGCGTCTGCAATTGCAATTGGAGGGGTTTTACTGAACCTCGACAAACAAAGAGAATTGGTGGAACGAAAACATATCGCGGCTAGGTCCGTCCTACCTCTTTCGCTCTCTCGCCTGCACAAGTTAACTGAAAGTGGTTTTGAGACTGTACTCGACGTTCCGGAACTTCGAAACGGTCCCCGCGAAGAGGCATTGCAGCGATTTCAGAATTTGCGAATACCAAGCGAGGACATCCAACAAATTCGGGAGTGCATTGAGGCTGCTGACCCACCAACACAAGCGTGGCTGTCCTTAATTCTGGCCCACTGGCAGTTGGAAACATCACGGCTTGAAAGCACACTATTCGACGAGAACTTGGAGACGATACCACGCCAGTTGGCAAATTCCGCAATTGACTGGCTAACCATTCGAGCGATGATAATTCACTTGTTCGATTATTCACGAACAGGCCGCCCACCAAACTCAAATCTAAAGCCTGATTATATTGTGGTGCCAATCCTTTCGCATCATCTTCACAGCACTGATTTGGCAGATGCTCGAACTCGGGTACTTGAGTACATCAACGAAAAGGGTGGCTGGTCATTTAAAGGGTTTCAGAGCCGTTTCCTCTCCTCGTCGGACGATGTAGAAAAATAATCGCCTGCCCGGCCTCGTCGGGCAGCGCCCGGACCTCCCCCATGGGGAGGGCGCTTCGCACCCACCCCGAGGTCCAGGCACTCCCCTGATGTTGTGCAAAACACCGGCCAAACGCTTCACACCCTCGGTCCAAGCGCTCCCCTACGGTTTTGCGACACCGGCAGCAGAAACCTTTGTAAATCGTTGGGTTCAGGCCCTCCCAAGCCCAAGCAAAATAACGCTGCCTTCTTTCCACATGCCTTTGATCAGGAAACCTTTCTCGGCCACTTTGGGGAACCGGGTTTTCCAATCGCGGAAGCGGTCATTTGTAACCACCCGCAACCCATCGGCGGTGGCCCGTTCCAGCAGCACCTGATCTGCCGGGGTGCGGCTGGGGGCAAAGGTGACCTGTGCCGGCGGCAGGTCGAGCTTACGCGCCAGTTCCGCCGCTTTCACATGCCGGTCGAACAGTTTGTAACCCACATTGGCGTCAAAATAGACCAGCGGTTCCATACCCCGTCGCCGCAGCTCTGACAGCACCCGGGACAGCACAATTAACGACGGTTCCCCCGACCAATGCATGACGTTGGACCCGTCAACCACAACCTGACGCCCGGTTGGTGCGAGGGGCACAGCAGCCGCAGGCTTGCGCCGCAGCCAGCGTTGCAGACGCAACAGATAGCCCAGCATCAGCAATCCGAAACTGCCAAAAATCGCCTTGCCGATCCCGTCGATGATACGGGCTTTTTCCGCATCCTCTGGCAGGACAACAGCGCAGATCACCATCGCCACAAGCAGACCCATAATCAGCCATTTCAATAGTCGCATGCGCGGCACCCGTCTGAATGAACTTCCGGTCTTCACACCACAAAGTTGCGCTCTCAAGGCAAGATCGGGACGATTCTATGGCCCTTCCAGCCCTTTCAGGATCGGACAATCAGGTCGGCCGTCACCCGCACAGTTCTGCACCAGCTCGGACAGCGTGTCGCGCATGGCGGCCAAGGCGCTGATCTTGGCTTCGATATCATCCAGATGCCCAAGTGCGACGGCCCGCACATCAGCGCTGGCGCGGCCCCGATCCTCCCACAGCGCCAGCAATTCGCGACAATGCTCAATCGAAAATCCCAATGCCCGCGCACGCCCCAGAAAGGTCAGCTTATGCGCATCGGTATTCTGAAACACGCGGTAGCCATTGGCCCCGCGCCCAGCTGTCACCAGCCCGATATCTTCGTAGTAACGGATTGTTTTTGCGGGCAATCCGGTTTGCGCGGCGACCTCTCCGATATTCATGCAGCCCCTTTGATATTGCGCAGACGCAGTGCGTTGCTGACCACCAGAACGCTGGACAGGGCCATCGCGCCCGCGGCCAGTGCGGGCGATAGCAGCACCCCCCAGATCGGGAACAGGATGCCTGCCGCAACCGGGATCAGCGCGATGTTATAGCCGAATGCCCAGAACAGGTTTTGTTTGATGTTTCGCATCGTTGCCCGGCTCATGGTGATCGCATTCAGCACGCCCTGCGGATCGCCTGACATCAGCACCACATCGGCGCTTTCGACGGCCACATCGGTGCCGGTCCCGATGGCCACACCCACATCGGCAGCGGCAAGTGCAGGCGCGTCGTTGATCCCATCCCCGACAAAAGCCAGCTTGAGCCCTTGCCCTTGCAGATCACGCAACGCCGCAACCTTGCCTTCCGGAACAACGCCCGCCACCACATCCGTGATCCCCAGCTCCGCCCCAATGGCGGCCCCGGTTTCTGGCGTATCGCCGGTGATCATCACCACGCGCACCCCCTGTTCTTGCAGGGCTTTCACGACTTTTTCCGCACCCGGACGCACGGTATCGGCCAGACCGATCACGCCTGCGGCGACCCCATCAATGGCGACCAGAACCGGCGTTTGCCCTGCCTGCCCCAGGGTCCGCACCGGGCCGTCAAATGCAGCGCCGTCGATGCCTTCGGCCCGCATCAGCCGTTCTGCCCCGACCAGTACCCTGCGCCCTGCCACCATGCCGCGCAGCCCGTGGCCGGGGATCGCCGCAAATCCATCGACATCGGGCAAGGGCCCATTCGCGGCGGCCACAATTGCCTTTGCCAACGGATGTTCCGACTGTGCCTCGACCGCCGCTGCGTCGCGCAGCATCGCATCTGCATCCCCTTGCAAACAGGTCACTTTCATCACCACCGGCTTGCCCAGTGTCAATGTCCCGGTCTTGTCAAACGCAACAGCCTGCACCCCCTGCAAGGCCTGCAATGCATCCCCTCGCCGAAACAGCACGCCCAGCGCTGCGGCCCGTCCGGTGCCCACCATGATCGCTGTGGGTGTGGCCAGCCCCATGGCACAGGGGCAGGCCACGATCAGCACTGATACCCCGGCCACCAGCGCGTAGGATACAACAGGTGACGGCCCAAACAACAGCCAGACCAAAACGGTTACAAATGCAATGCCCATTACCGCAGGCACGAACCAGCGTGTCACCTGATTGACCAGATCTTGCACTGGCAAGCGCGCGCCTTGTGCGTCCTGCACCATGGCCACGATCCGCGCCAGAACCGTGTCCGCGCCAACTGCCGTGGCCGTCATTTTCAACGCGCCGTTGCCGTTGATCGTCCCGCCGACCAGTCGGTCATCGACGCCTTTTTCCACAGCAATCGGTTCGCCTGTCACCATGCTTTCATCCACAAAGGAGGTGCCCGACCGGATGATCCCGTCTGTCGGGACCCGTTCACCGGGGCGAATGATCAGAACATCACCTGCGATCACCTGTGCGATAGGGATATCCTGTTGCTTACCATCGCGCAGAACACGCGCCGAGTGTGGTTGCAGGCCAATCAGCGCCTTGATCGCGGTCCCTGTCTGGCTTTTTGCCCGCGCTTCCAGCCAACGGCCCAAAAGGATCAACGTGATGATCACGGCGGCAGCCTCAAAATAAACGGCGCGGGTACCTGTGGGCAGCAGATTTGGCGCAAACAGGGCGACCGTCGAAAAAGCCCAAGCGGCACCGGTGCCCAGAACGACGAGCGCATTCATATCAGGGGCCATGCGCCACAGGGCAGGCAGACCTATGGTGAAGAACCCCCGTCCTGGCCAGATCAGGACCAGCGTGGCCAAAACAAACTGGATTGTCCAACTGGTGGGTAGTCCGATTGTCTGCATGATCCACTGATGAAAGGGTGGCAACAGGTGGCCACCCATTTCAAGGACGAAGACCGGTAAGGTTAAAATCGCCGCTATCAGAAAGTTGTGAAATTGTTGTTTTGCTTCAACGGCATGCCTGTCATCCTGTGGCGCGTTGTCGCGTAGATTTGCCACAAAACCCAGATCAGTGATCCCCTTTTGCAGGTCTGCGATCTGCCCTAGCGTGGCCACCTCCGCCCGGCCTTCCAGCAGATTGACATTGCTGGACAAAACGCCGGGGGTGTCGCGCAACGCCGCCTCGACCCGGGCTACGCACGAGGCGCAATGCATCCCGTCTATCGAAAGGCTGATATGCTGTGGCACCGCAGGATAGCCCGCATCGTCCAAGGCCGCGACAACGGTTGGGGCAGCAGCATTATCCGCGAGTTCAACAGTTGCTGATGCATCGGCCAGATTGACGCGCGCCGCCCGTACCCCATCGACCTGTGTCAAGGCATGTTCTGCCCTGCCAACGCAGGACCCGCAATGGAGCCCATCAAGGGTAAATCTGATCTCGGACATGCTGCACCTTTGGTCTGTGCATCATCACATAGAGGTTCCAGTCACGGGAAGGTCAAGGGGCTTCGCACCGGACATTCAGATTTGGATATACCCTTGCGCCGCATCTGGACCTAGCGGCCCGGCAAACTCTGGAGTCAACTGATGATGGTCTGCGCGGCGTCCAAATCGGATTCGACCGGCGCATCCCCCTGTAAATGAACGGAGCAATGGACATGGATACGCATTCTTTCTCAAATGATCCTGAACATGTGGTCGAAGCGGACCGCGCCCATGTCTGGCATCACCTGTCACAGCACAAGCCTTATGAAACTGTGGATCCCCGCATCATTGTCGAAGGCAAGGGCATGCGGGTCTGGGATATCAAGGGCAAGGAACATATTGATTCTGTCTCGGGCGGGGTCTGGACGGTCAATGTTGGTTATGGTCGCGCCCGCATCGGGCAGGCGATTTCTGACGCGGTGACCAAGATGTGCTTTTTCGGGGGCACGGCGGGCACCATCCCCGGCGCACAATTCTCTGAAATGTTGACCGACAAGATGCCGGGGCTGGATCGGGTATATTATGCCAACTCTGGTTCCGAGGCCAATGAGAAGGCGTTCAAGATGGTCCGCCAGATCAGCCACAAGCATTACGGCGGCAAAAAGAACAAGATTCTATACCGCGAGCGGGATTATCACGGCACTACAATTGCAGCTTTATCAGCCGGTGGTCAGGATGAACGTAACGCACAGTACGGCCCTTACACGCCGGGTTTTGTCCGCGTTCCCCACTGTCTGGAGTACCGTTCACAGGACGGATCGTCTGGCGAAGAGTATGGCGCGAAGGCCGCCCAGGCGATTGAGGATGTGATCCTTGCTGAAGGGCCGGATACTGTTGGTGCGCTTTGTCTTGAACCGATCACGGCCGGTGGCGGCATCATTGTCCCCCCCAAAGGGTATTGGGATCGCGTGCAAGAAATCTGCAAGAAATACAATATCTTGCTGCATATCGACGAGGTTGTTTGCGGGTTGGGCCGCACCGGCACATGGTTTGGCTATCAACAGTTTGGCGTTCAGCCTGATATCGTGACGATGGCCAAGGGTGTGGCATCTGGCTATGCCGCGATTTCGTGCTGTGTCACGACCAACGCCGTGTTTGAGATGTTCAAGGATGATACGGACAAGATGTCCTATTTCCGCGATATTTCGACCTTTGGCGGCTGCACGGGCGGTCCTGCGGCGGCGATTGAGAACATGAAAATCATCGAAGAAGAGGACCTTCTGGGCAACTCTGCCGCGATGGGTGAGCATCTGATGGGCAATCTGGCGGGCCTGATGGACAAGCATAAATGGATTGGCGATATCCGCGGTAAGGGCTTGTTTGCAGGGGCAGAATTGGTCACTGACCGCGACAGCAAGGAACCGGTGGACGAGGCCAAGGTCATGGCAATTGTCGCTGATTGCATGGCGCAGGGTGTCATCATCGGCGCAACCAACCGGTCATTGCCGGGCTTTAACAACACGTTGTTGTTTGCCCCAGCCCTGATCGCCACCAAGGATGATCTGGATCAGATTACCGATGCTGTGGATCAGGCGATTACCCGCGTTCTGGGTTAAAACCCCCTCTGCGCACTTCAAAAGTAAACGGGCCAATATGGCCCGTTTTTTGTTGTCGGCAAAGCGTCGGCCAGACGTCGGCAAAACGTCGGACCCCACCGCACGGTGCCCCCTGTTTAACGCAGCATACGGTCTGGTTGGAGTTCGGTAAGCTGTACGTTTTCGTGGCCTTGCAGCGTGTCGGAAGTGAGGATGGCTGCAACGCTCGCCACCGCCATCGCGATCACCAAAAAAAGCTGGGTAGGTTTCATGGGCATATCCCGATCTGTCATGTGACTGATACGGGGGAGCCCGGAATTTCCGTCGCTGTTTTCTAAAAATAGGTGCCGCGCCCAGCTACATCCGTTCGCGCATCAGCGTTGCCGCCTTTTCCTGTTGCTGGCGCTCAATCTCGCGGGTCTGGGCGAAAGCCGCTTCCGCCTTGGCCGCGTTTCTGGCGTCTTCGTTGCGCTGATCGGCGGCATCCTTGACCGCGTCAGCCGCCGCCCGCGACAGCATGACTTCCTGATCACGCGACAGCATCTGGCCTTCGACGGCGGCGCGCGCCGGGCTGGCATCGCTTGCAGCATCGCGCGGCCCGCGTTCGTCGGCCATCCGGTCAGCCCGGTCGGACTGTTGCAAACCGTTTTCACGGCCCGCGTCATTTCCGCCGGGGCGGTTATCGGTATTCGTCGGCTCTGGCGGCGGCGGTGCCGCGATTGTCTGTGTTTGTGTCCCGCTACCCGGTTGCACATCATTGGCCGCGGGCCCGGCATAGGGCCCTTGCGGCAAAATTGGAGAAATCATTCTGACCCCTTTGTTTCCGCACCCACCGGCCCCTTTGGTCGCATCGCGTGGCTTAACAAATCCCTAATTCCAACCCTGATCAGGCCGGTTTTGTGACCATATGGTTAACGCACCCTCTTGCCTTGGGCTATTGATAGGTCCAGTCTGCGTCCAACCTAAGGCCAGTGCATGTCGATATCCGTTGAAACCTTTTTCCTGAAACCTGCCGCTGAAGGCACGTTGCAGGCCCGCATTCAGCAGATGGTTGCGCAGGGCATTCTGGATGGTCGGTTTCGCCCCGGTGAGCGTCTGCCATCATCGCGCAAGATGGCCGCACATCTGGGGGTCAGCCGGATCACCGTGACACTGGCCTATACCGAATTGGTCGCCGATGATTATTTGAGTTCGCGCGGGCGGTCGGGGTATTACGTATCAGAGAACGCGCCAGAGCCGCCTGCCTTTCCCGCCCAACGCTTTGGCACCGGCACGGTGGATTGGAATCGAACGATTGGCCAGCGCTTTACCCCCGGCCTGAGCATGGACAAGCCCACCGATTGGGCCAGTTATCGTTACCCGTTCATCTATGGGCAGGCTGACAAGACCCTGTTTGATGCTGCCAATTGGCGCCTTTGTGCATTGCAGGCCTTGGGGATGCGTGATTTTGCGGCGCTGACATCAGATTACTTTGATGCCGATGATCCCAAGCTGATCGAATTCATTGCCCGCCAGACCCTGCCCCGCCGTGGTATTCTGGCCAATACTGATGAGATTCTGGTCACGATGGGCGCGCAAAACGCGCTGTGGCTGGCGGCACAGGTTTTGCTGAACAATCGCCGGCGCGCCGTGCTCGAGGATCCGTGTTACCCGGCGCTGCGCAATATCCTGACCCAGTCCCGCTGCATGTTGAACACTGTCCCAGTTGATACCGATGGTCTGCCACCCGACGATCTGCCGCCCGACACCGATGTTGTCTTTACCACGCCCAGCCACCAATGCCCGACCACCGCCACGATGCCGCTGCACCGCCGCAAGGCCCTGCTGCAAAAGGCGGAGGATGAGGATTTTGTGATTGTCGAGGATGATTACGAATTCGAGATGTCGTTTCTGGCCGCCCCGTCGCCATCGCTCAAATCGCTCGATCAGAATGGCCGGGTTATCTATGTCGGGTCATTTTCCAAATCGCTGTTTCCGGGACTGCGCCTGGGCTATCTGGTTGGCCCTGCCCCGTTCATCCGCGAGGCGCGTGCGCTGCGTGCCACCGTGCTGCGCCACCCACCCGGCCATATTCAGCGCACGGTCAGCTATTACCTGTCGCTGGGTCATTATGATGCATTGGTCCGCCGGATGAGCCGCGCCTATCATGAACGCCGCATCGTGCTGGATGCCGCATTGCAGGAACATAATCTGGTTGTGGCCGGTGAGGGGACATTTGGCGGATCGTCGGTCTGGCTGCGTGCGCCCGCCGGGGTTGACGCGACCCTGTTGGCCGAACGGTTGCGCGCTGATGGCGTCTTGATCGAACCGGGTGCCCCGTTTTTCGCGGGTGACGACCCGCCCAAGGAATATTTTCGACTTGCCTATTCATCAATCCCAACTGCCAGCATCCCCGAAGGCGTCAGGTTGATCGCCCGCGCCGCTGGCACGTCAGCTGGGTAAAAAAAGCGCCACAAGAGAGAGGCAATCCCTTGTGGCGCACGCGCATTACCCCAGGACAGAGTATCCGCGCCCTTGCATGCAGCGGATGAGCGCCACCCGCCGGTCATCAAGGTTATCGATTTTGGCGCCCGCCGCACCGGTTGCGGCACCAACCGCAGCGCCCGCAATCAGCCCAGCGCCAATGTCATCTGTGTCATCCGTGTCAGATTCCAGTGCGCCTACAAGCCCGCCCAGGATTGCACCTGATCCTGCCTCCCACCGGGTGTTTCCGTTGTCATAGCTGCGGGCGATGTTGCGGCATTCCTTTTCGTCCTGAGCGAGCTGCGGCGTGCGCGGCCCATCAAAGGTTAAAGCCCGTTCGACGGGTGGTGGCCCGCAAGCCACAAGTGTTGTTCCGGCAAGTACCATCATGATCAAGCGCATCTGTCGCGTCCTTTTGTTGTTTGCGAGGGGCTATCTAGAAGAGAGATATTTATGCGTCAAGACTAAAGTTTTATGTTTTACGAAAAACTATGTAATCTTATCGACAATATTGACGCTGTGATCCGTCGCGCGTAAACCAGTGGCCAACGACATCCGACGGAGCATGACATGCCAATGATTGTACGCATTGTGATGGTGCTGAGCCTGACCATGCTTGGCCTGTTTTTAGGCGCGACTGTCGTGCTTGCCTTTGCAGGGGATACCGAGTTTCTTTTTGATATCCTTGATTTGCCGCATGAAACGGATAGCCTACCCATATGGTCGCTGCTGCTGTTGAGCCTGTTTTTCGGCATCGGCCTATACGGGCTTGGCCGTGCGTTTTGGGGTGTGCATCAACTGCTGCGCCAGGCCGTTTTGCGAAACTTTGAGCGGATCGCGTTCAATATAGGGCGCGTGGCGACCGGTATCCTGATTTACTGGTTTGCGATGTGCATTGTGTTTTATGTGATGCCGCCCTTGGTGATGTGGAATGTTCCTGATTTCACCTGGGACGTGGTGGATTACATTCCCTTTGGCGACGAGGTTATTCTATTTATTCTGGGCATTGCCCTATGGGCCATAACCGACCCCTTGCGCCGCGCACATGAGGTGCAGACCGAAATTGATCATTTTTTGTAAGGGTTAAGGCATGGCCATTGTCATCAATCTTGACCTGATGCTGGTGAAGAAAAAAGTGTCATCCCGGGAACTGGCCGCAGCGATTGGTCTGACAGAGACCAACCTGTCCCTGATCAAATCGGGCAAGGTGAAGGGCGTCCGTTTCAACACGCTGAATGCGATCTGCGACTATCTGGAGTGCCAGCCCGGCGATATTCTGGAATTCGTTCCTGATGACCCGGCGGCGGGTTCTGAGTGACAGGCGCTACCGTGGCCGCGCATAAAATGCGCGCATTCTGCTGATCCCATTCTGTGGTTTATTGAGACACTTTGTCTCAACAAAAACGCTGTTGGACTTAGCGCACATATCCAATTGGACCTAACGTAACGTCGTTACAGACCGTAGTGTCGCGCCTGAGAGACGGGGCGTTTGCGCCGCGTGATCAAGTGATCCTAACAGGGGAAGGACCCATTGTCATGAAGATGACCACCGAAGAAGCATTCGTCAAAACGCTGCAAGCCCATGGCATCCGCCACGCCTTCGGGATCATCGGATCGGCCATGATGCCGATTTCTGATATCTTTCCGGCTGCTGGCATCACATTCTGGGACTGCGCCCATGAAATGACAGCCGGCATGATGGCTGACGGCTATACCCGCGCCACTGGCGAGATGTCGATGATGATCGCCCAGAACGGCCCCGGCATCACCAACTTTGTGACCTCTGTCAAAACCGCCTATTGGAACCACACCCCATGTCTGCTGGTCACCCCGCAGGCCGCCAACAAGACCATCGGTCAGGGCGGTTTCCAGGAAATGGAACAGATGAACCTGTTCGCTGACTGTGTCGCCTATCAGGAAGAAGTCCGCGACCCGACCCGCATTTGCGAAGTGCTGGCCCGCGTGATCTCCAAGGCCCACCGCCTGTCCGGCCCCGCCCAGATCAACATCCCCCGCGATTTCTGGACCCAAGTGGTTGATATCGAAATCCCGGAGCCGATCAATTTTGAAGTATCCCCTGGCGGATCCGACAGCATCGCAAAGGCAGCTGAACTGCTGTCCACAGCCAAGTTCCCGGTTATCCTGAACGGCGCTGGCGTTGTGCTGGCCGAAGGCGGCATCGAAGCGTCCCGCGTGTTGGCCGAAAAGCTGGATGCGCCCGTCTGCGTTGGCTATCAGCACAATGATGCCTTCCCCGGCAATCACCCGCTATTTGCTGGCCCACTGGGCTATAACGGTTCCAAAGCTGGTATGGAACTGATCAGCAAGGCTGACGTTGTGCTGGCCCTTGGCACACGCCTTAACCCATTCTCGACCCTGCCCGGTTACGGCATTGATTACTGGCCCACAGATGCCAAGATCATTCAGGTTGATATCAACCCTGACCGCATCGGTCTGACCAAGAAGGTCACAGTCGGCATCGTTGGCGATGCAACGAAAGTTGCAACCGGCATCACAGAACAGCTGGCAGACACAGCCGGTGACGCAGGTCGCGAAGATCGCAAGAACCTGATCGCCACAACTAAATCCGCCTGGGCCCAGGAACTGACATCGCTTGATCACGAGCAGGATGATCCGGGCACCACATGGAACGAACGTGCCCGCGCGGCCCGCCCTGACTGGATGTCCCCACGCATGGCATGGCGCGCGATCCAGTCCGCAATGCCGGAAGATGCGATCATTTCATCCGATATCGGCAATAACTGTGCCATCGGGAACGCGTACCCAAGCTTCCCAACCGGTCGCAAGTACCTGGCCCCCGGCCTGTTTGGCCCTTGCGGTTACGGTCTGCCATCAATCATTGGCGCGAAGATTGGCCAGAAAGATACGCCAGTGATTGGTTTTGCGGGTGATGGTGCCTTTGGGATCTCGGTCAACGAACTGACCGCAATTGGCCGCGACGAATGGCCTGCCATCACACAGATCGTATTCCGCAACTACCAGTGGGGCGCTGAAAAGCGTAATTCGACCCTGTGGTTCGACGACAACTTTGTCGGCACCGAGTTGGACATGAAAGTGTCTTATGCCGGTATCGCCAATGCCTGTGGTCTGAAAGGTGTGCAGACCCGGACCATGGAAGAAACCACCGCCGCTCTGAAACAGGCGATCATTGATCAGATGGAAAATAACACAACCACCCTGATCGAGGTCATCCTGAACCAGGAACTGGGCGAGCCGTTCCGCCGTGACGCGATGAAGAAGCCCGTCAAGGTTGCTGGCATCAGCGCATCTGACATGGCTGCCGAGTAGGTTTGCCATTTGACTTAGGCCTCGGACAGGTGGCCGCCCTGGCAATTGCATTGTTTGGGGCGGCCTTTGTCCGGGGCTATTCGGGTTTTGGGTTTTCGGCGATTTTCATCGCCTTTGTGGCCCTGATCACAAACCCGCTTCCCCTGATCCCGGTGGTATTTTCATGCGAAATGCTCATGACAGTCTTTCAGGCCCGCGGCATTCGCGGGGAAGTGGACTGGCGTCGGGTATTTGCGTTGCTGGCCGGGGCCGCCGTGGTCTTGCCCCTGTCCGTGTGGTTCATTCTGTCATTGGGCGAAAGCACGGTGCGATTGGCCGTGTCGGGCATCGTTTTGGTGATGTCGCTGGTGTTGCTGTCCGGCTGGACCTTGCACCGCCCGATCCGCACACCGGGGCATGTGAGCGTCGGCATGGTGTCCGGCCTGTGCAACTCTGCCGGTGTCGGCGGCTTGCCCGTGGCCGCGTTCATGGCCGCACAACCGATGCCGGCCGCCCGGTTTCGCGCCACGATGATCATCTACCTGACGGGGCTGGACCTGATCACCATGCCGCTTTTATGGGCCGGAGGATTAGTCACCTGGGAAACCGCAATTGGCGTCGGGCTGGCCTTTCCATTGCTTGGGGTCGGCGTCTGGCTGGGTGGCCGTCAGTTTCTGGCCGCTTCCCCTTCGACATTCCGCCGTTTTGCAGTGATGCTGCTGTTGACGCTTTCCCTGCTGGGACTGCTGCGGGCCATGATGAGGATTTGACATGACATCACCGTTTCTTTCCACCCGCGAGGCCGTTACCCCGCAAGAGCTGATCGACCGGGCCAAGCAGTTTGGCGCGCCACGGGTGGCCATCGCCCGCGCCGGTGCGCCTTTGCCCATGGAAGCCGCTGAGGATGCGACCAAGGCGGGCATCATGGTCCCGGTTTTTGTGGGCGAGGCGGATATGATCCGCGCCGAGGCTGACAAGCTGGATTGGGATATCTCGGGCTATGCCCTGCATGACACCACTGGTGAGGCTGAGGCGGGTAAAACCGCTGCCGCCCTATGTGGTGCGGGTGAGGCAGATGTGTTGATGAAAGGTCAGCTCCATACAGATGTGTTCATGAAATCCGCCGTGTCGCGTGATGCGGGGCTGCGCACGGGTCAGCGTTTTGTTCATATCTTTCATATCACCCATCCTGATGGGGGCCGTCCGGTGCTGATCTCGGATGCCGCCGTGAACGTCGCCCCTGATCTGGCGACACGCCAATCATCGATTGTCGAGGTCAAGGATCTGCTGAACCGGCTGGGCACTGACCGGCCCAAAATCGCGATCCTATCTGCGACCGAAAGCGCCATTCCGTCTGTCCCTTCTTCGATGGACGGGCAGGCATTGGCCGACTGGGCACAGCAGAATGTGGAGGGTATTGATGTGTCTGGCCCACTGGCCTTTGATCTGATCATGTCGCCCAAGGCTGTGGCTACCAAAAAGCTGACCGATAATCCCGTCGCGGGACAAGCTGATGCGATCATCGTGCCGGATATCGTGTCGGGAAACGCCCTGTTTAAGGCTTTTGTCTATCTGACGGGCGGCTGTGCGGCAGGCGTTGTCACGGGTGCGAAAGTGCCGATTTTGCTGACATCACGGGCGGACCCGCCTGCGGCGCGGATTGCGTCGGCGGCATTGGCGTCGATCAAATGCGGGTTGCCGAAGTGATCTCGCGGATTCATCATGAGGTCCCGGGTCAAGCCCGGGACGGGGTTATCCTGATGTCACCTGCCCCGGACTTGATCCGGGGCCTCCACCTTGGGGTGGTCTGCTGATGATCCTTGTGCTCAACGCCGGTTCATCCTCGCTCAAGATCGAGGTGTTTGATGAAAGCCTCGGCTCTCTCATTTCGGGGCGTGTGACGAACCTTGGGACAATAGGTGAGCTGAAGCTGGGCGAGAACACAACCGAGGTTGAGACCCGCGATCATGCTGATGCGCTGGCCCGGATGCTGGCGGCACTGGGTGCCGCGGGCTATCCGCTGACCGCATTCGCCGCCGCCGCCCACCGCGTGGTGCATGGCGGTACGATCCTGACCCAACCTGCACGCCTGACCCCACCCGTGATCAAAGCCATCGAAAGCGTGATCCCGCTGGCACCCTTGCATAACCCCAATAACCTGGCGGGCATCTATGCCCTGCAGGAAACCGCACCCGACATGCCGCAATATTGCAGTTTCGGGACCGCCTTTCATGCCACCAATTCCGATATCGCTGTGCGCTATGCCATCCCGCAGACCCATCATGATGCGGGTATCCGGCGCTATGGTTTTCACGGGTTGTCTTACGCCAATATGGTATCGGATTTCGGTGACGCACTGCCCGACAGGTTGCTCGCCTTGCATCTGGGCAATGGCACCAGCCTGTGCGCCATCCATGATGGGCTGTCGATAGCGACGTCGATGGGGTATTCGCCGCTATCCGGCCTGACCATGGGCACCCGTTCGGGTGATATTGACGGGGCCGCTGTCCTGCGCATGTCAAAATCGCTGGGCGAGGATGAAACCGACCGGATGCTCAACAAGAACTCCGGTCTGCAGGCGCTGGCGGGTGACAATAACATGAAGACCCTGCTGGAGCGTGATGATGACGCCGCCCGTTTCGCGGTGGAACATTTCTGCTATTGGGCGGCCCGCCATGCCGGGTCTGCCATTGTTGCGATGGGCGGGGTTGATGCCGTGGCCTTTACTGGCGGGATCGGTGAAAACGCCGCCCCGATCCGCGACCGAATCATGGAACTGCTGGCTTGTTTTGGTGATCTGCCGGTGCATGTGATCATGGCCGATGAAGAAAAACAAATCGCCCGTGACGCCTTGGCCCTGATGGCAGAGGGGCGCTGAGATGGTGGAAACCTTGCTAGGCGCAGCCAATCTGACCGGGCAGGAGTTTTCCATTCTGGCCGTCATCGTTGTGTTGGCCGGCATGGTGCGTGGCTTTTCGGGCTTTGCCCTGTCTGCAATGATCATGGCAACCGCCGTTCTGATCCTGCCACCGATTGAGCTGATCCCGATGCTGTGGTGGCTGGAGATGAGCGCATCCCTGATGATGCTCCGCAGCGGTTGGGCGGATGCCGATCGGGGGACCGCCATTGGATTGGTCATCGGGTCCACCGCAGGCTGGCCATTGGGGCTTTGGCTGACGCTGAGCCTGCCTGTTGCGACGTCGAAACTTGTCGCGCTTTCGATCATCATCATCCTTGCGCTGTCGCAGCTGGCAAAACTGAAGCTGTCATTTCTTGCCACAAAACCAGGACTTTATGGAACTGGCATCATCGCCGGGATCGCCAGTGGGCTGGCCCATGTGGGCGGCATGGTTGTCGCACTTTACGTGCTGGCCAGTGACGCGCCTGCCCGGCAAATGCGCGGTTCGCTTGTCCTGTTCCTGTTTCTCGGCTCACTCACGTCCATGATCACATTGCTTGCCTTTGGCGTCATGGATTTCTCGGGCATCACACGCGGGCTTGTCTTTGCGCTGCCAACGCTGCTCGGCGTATATCTGGGGCAAAAGATGTTTATACCTGCGCTTGCCCAATACTATCGGCCATTCTGCCTTGCGCTGCTATGCGCTTTGGCAGGCACGGGCCTGATCCGTACCACGCTTACTTGAAAGGTTTGCCTCATGTCACTTGATCAGCCACAGCTTGATACCTCGCCCAAAGTCTCGGACGAGGTGCGCAAGACGACCTGTTACATGTGCGCCTGCCGCTGCGGCATCAATGTACATATGAAGGATGGCAAGGTCGCCTATATCGAAGGCAACAAGGACCACCCTGTCAATCAGGGTGTGCTTTGCGCCAAGGGTTCGGCTGGTATCATGCAGCATAACGCCCCGTCGCGTCTGCGTGCCCCGCTAATGCGTGTGGGCGAGCGTGGGTCTGGCGAATTTGTCGAGATTTCGTGGGAAGCCGCCCTGAAACAGGCGGTGGAGTGGCTGAAACCGGTACGCGAGAAACATCCGGAGAAGCTCGCGTTTTTCACCGGTCGCGATCAGTCGCAGTCTTTCACCAGCTTCTGGGCCCAGGGTTTTGGCACCCCGAACTATGCCGCCCATGGCGGGTTCTGTTCAGTCAATATGGCCGCGGCTGGCATCTATACGATGGGCGGTGCGTTCTGGGAATTTGGTCAGCCCGATTGGGACCGCACAAAGCTGTTCATGCTGTTTGGCGTGGCCGAGGATCATGACAGCAACCCGATCAAGATCGGCATCGGCAAGCTAAAGAAACGTGGCGCGCGGATGATCGGGGTGAACCCGATCCGCACCGGTTACAATGCCGTCGCCGATGACTGGGTCGGCATCACCCCCGGCACCGATGGCCAGTTCATTCTGGCGATGATCCATTGCCTGATGAAGGCGGGCAAGGTCGATCTGGACTATCTCGGCCGGTTTACCAATGCCTCTGTCCTGGTGAACGAAGACCCCAATTCGGACCAATACGGCTTGTTCCTGCGTGATGCGGATGGCCAGCCGCAGGTGATTGACCGCAATACCGGGCAGTTGGCCCCGTGGAATGGGGAAGGGGTTGAGCCTGACCTGTCCGCGACCTACCGCGATGCTGGCGTCACTCATCGCCCGGTGTTCCACTTGATGGCGGACAAATATCTGTCAGATGAATATGCCCCCGAAGCTGTCGCCGAAAGCTGCGGTATCCCCGCCGGACGTATCCGCGCCATTGCTGCTGATCTGGCCCGCGTCGCCTTTGACGAAGCGATTGAGCTGGACCGCCCCTGGACCGATTTCCGCGGCAAGAAACATGCCAAGATGGTCGGCCGCCCTGTGTCCTTCCATTCCATGCGCGGGATTTCTGCCCATTCCAACGGGTTCCAGACCTGCCGCGCCCTGCATGTGTTGCAGATCATCCTTGGGTCGGTCGAAGTCCCCGGCGGCATGCGGTTCAAACCGCCCTACCCCAAGCCTGCCACCGCCCATCCCAAACCACATGGCAAGGTCACGCCGGGTGCCGCGCTGGATGGCCCGCATCTGGGCTATACCCATGGACCAGAAGACCTGTTGCTGGATGACGCGGGCAATCCGACCCGCATCGACAAAGCCTATAGCTGGGAAAACCCGATGTCCGCCCACGGGCTGATGCATATGGTGATTTCCAACGCCCATGCGGGCGTGCCCTACAAGATCGACACGCTGTTCATGTATATGGCCAACATGTCGTGGAATTCGTCGATGAATGTCGGCGGTGTGCATAAGATGCTGACGGATAAGGATGAAAACGGCGACTACGTGATCCCGCATATCATCTATTCCGATGCCTATAGTTCCGAAATGGTCGCCTATGCCGACCTGATCCTGCCCGACACGACCTATCTGGAACGGCATGATTGTATTTCGCTGCTGGATCGCCCGATCTGCGAGGCGGACGGGGTCGCCGACGCAATCCGCTGGCCGGTTGTGGAGCCGGATCGCGACGTGCGCGGCTTTCAGTCGGTCCTTTGTGAATTGGGCGCGATGTTGAAGCTGCCGGGGTTTGTGAACGACGATGGCAGCCAGAAATACGCCGATTACGCCGACTATATCACCAACCACATTCGCCGCCCCGGTGTTGGCCCGTTGGCCGGTTTCCGCGGTGCCGAGGGTGATGGCAAAGGCCGTGGCGATGTGAACCCGGACCAATTGCAGACCTATATCGACAATGGTGGGTTCTGGCTGGAACACGTCCCGGAAAACGCGGCCTTCTATAAACCGTTCAGCCAAGAATATCAGGATTGGGCGGTCAAGATGGGATTCTATGACGTAGAACAGCCCTATATTTTCCAACTGTATGTCGAACCGCTGCGCAAGTTTCAGGCCGCAGCCGAAGGGATTGGCACCCGCCAGCCACCCGACCATCTGCGCGACCAGATCAAACGCACAATGGACCCGCTGCCAATCTGGTATGCGCCCTTTGAAGACAGCCATGTGAATACGGATGAATACCCGGTTCACGCCCTGACCCAACGCCCGATGGCGATGTATCATTCATGGGGCACGCAGAATGCCTGGCTGCGCCAGATCCACGGACATAACCCGCTTTATGTCCCGACCAAGATCTGGGAGGCGAACGGATTTGCCGAAGGTGATTGGGCCAAGGTCACATCGGCGCATGGGTCCATTGTTGTGCCCGTCGCCCATCAGGCCAGCCTGAACGAAAATACGATCTGGACGTGGAACGCGATTGGCAAACGCAAAGGGGCCTGGGCGCTGGATGATGATGCATCCGAGGCGACCAAGGGCTTCCTGCTCAACCACCTGATCCATGAATTGCTGCCACCCAAAGGGGATGGATTACGCTGGGCCAATTCCGACCCGATCACCGGACAGGCCGCGTGGTTCGACCTGCGGGTCAAGATCGAAAAATCCGCCGTGCCAAACGAGGCGCAGCCAGCCATGCCTGCGATCAAATCACCCGTGGGCAAAGGGCCGGATGAGCTGGACTGGAAGGTGGGGTCATGAGCAACGGCCAAGTTCTTCTACTGATTGCCGGTTTCCTTGTCCTGACGGTCGGCAGCTTTGTCTGGTATGTCGCCACCTGGGACACCCGCAATGCATCAGCCCAGCCTGCATCCATCATTTTGCCAAAAATACTCCCGCCGGAGGCTCCGGCGTTTCAAGAAAGGGCCACAACATGACCCAACTCCCCCCGCCATCCACCAAGAAACTGGGCCTTGTGATCGACCTGGATACTTGTGTGGGCTGTCACGCCTGTGTGGTATCCTGCAAAGGCTGGAACACCGAAAACTACGGCGCGCCCTTATCGGATCAAAACGCCTATTCGGGTGCGGCTTCCGGGACCTTCCTGAACCGTGTCCATTCCTACGAGGTGCAGCCCGAACAGGGTGCCGCCCAACTGATCCATTTCCCGAAATCCTGCCTGCATTGCGAAGACGCCCCTTGCGTCACCGTCTGCCCGACCGGGGCGAGCTATAAACGGGCCGAGGACGGGATCGTGCTGGTCAATGAAAGTGACTGTATCGGTTGCGGGCTATGTGCCTGGGCCTGCCCTTATGGCGCGCGGGAGTTGGACGCCAAGGAAGGGGTGATGAAAAAATGCACCCTTTGCGTGGATCGGATCTATAACGAAAACCTGCCCGAAGAAGACCGCCAGCCCGCCTGCGTGCGCACCTGCCCCGCCGGGGCCCGGCATTTTGGTGATCTGGGCGATGCAGAAAGTGACGTCTCGAAACTGGTTGCTGAACGCGGCGGGTTTGACCTGATGCCCGAACAAGGCACCAAGCCGGTGAACAAATACCTGCCACCGCGCCCCAAGGATGTGGAACCCGAAATCGATATTCTGGCCCCTTATCTGGAGCCTGTTGCGCAAGACGGTGCCGGTTTCGCCCATTGGCTGGACAAAGCACTGTCTGCCCTGCCCGGAGGACCAAAATAATGCATCCCGCACCGAGTGTTATCATTTTCAATACGTTTTCGGGCCTTGGCTTTGGCCTGTTGTTCTGGCTTGGCATGGGTGTTCTGGTGCCCACGGGCTGGGCCGCGTTCATCTGGTTTGCCATCGCTTATATCTTTGCCGTCGGTGGGTTGATCGCGTCCACATTCCACCTTGGCCACCCGGAACGAGCCATCAAGGCATTCAGCCAGTGGAAGACAAGCTGGCTGAGCCGCGAAGGGGTCTGCGCGGTATTCGCCCTGATCACCATGGCAATCTATGGGGCCGGGTTGGTCTTTGCGGGCACCCGGCTGGGGTTTTTTGGGGTGATCGGCGGGCTGGCGTCGCTGGGTGTCGTCTTCACCACATCGATGATCTATGCCCAGATGAAAACCGTGCCGCGCTGGCGGCATTGGACGACCCCGGCGATGTATCTGATCTTGTCGCTTAGCGGTGGCGCGTTGCTGGCAGGACAGATCAAGATTGCAGCGGTTCTGCTGATCATTGGCGGGGTTCTGCAGATGTTTGCATGGGGCACCGGCGACCGGCGTTTTGTGGAAGCTGGCACCGATATGGAAAGCGCCACGGGGCTGGGCCATATCGGCAAGGTCCGCGCGTTTGAGCCGCCGCATACAGGCACAAATTACCTGATGCGCGAATTCATCCATGTGGTCGGCCGCAAACACGCTGGCCAATTGCGGATCATCACGATTGGGTTGGCTTTTGTCCTTCCGGTAGCGCTACTGCTTTTGGCGTCGAACCATCTGATCGCAGCGCTTGCCGTGATCAGCCATATCGCGGGCGTGCTGGCCTTGCGTTGGCTGTTCTTTGCGCAGGCCGAACACGTCGTGGGGCTATATTACGGGAAACGCTGAGGTCCCGGATCAAGTCCGGGACACGCCGCAGTGAAACACGCGCCCCGGGCCTGATCCGGGGCCTCTCTGCGCCATTTACAGATCCTGCGGCACCCTGACTTTCAGCCCAGCGTCACGCAGCACGGCCAGAATGCTATCCACATGGGCCTGATCACGCGCCTCGATCACGATTTCCAACTCGGCCTGTTTCAGCGACACGCTTTGCATCATCCGCTGGTGGATCACTTCGATGACATTGGCCCCGGCATCGCCAATGATGCCCGAGATCGTGGATAGCTGACCAGGTGTATCGTCAATCTCGAATACAAGCCGGGTGATCCGCCCGTCCCGCATCAAACCGCGTACAATCAGCGTTGATAGCAGGCGCGAGTCGATATTGCCGCCGCAGATCACCAGCCCGACCTTTTCGCCCTTAAACTGGTCAAGATGTTTCTTGATGACCGCCAGCCCCGCACCTGCCGCCCCCTCGGCGACAAGTTTCTCGTAGGATAGCAGATCAAAAACCGCCTGCTCAATTTCGGCTTCGGTCGCACTATCCAGGCGGTCCACCAGCTTTCTGATGATATCCAGATTGGCGGGCGCAGGCTTGCGGACGGCAATCCCCTCGGCCAGTGTTGCCCCGGCAAAATTGGGGGCAGCGTCGTCAAAATGCGCCTTGGCCGCGTCAAAGATATGGGCTTGTGCGCCGATAAGCTCGATCCCCGGTTTCACGGATTTGGCCGCAACCGCCATACCCGCGATCAGCCCACCACCGCCGACGGGGATCACGATGCAATCAAGATCAGGTTGCTGTTCCAGCATCTCCAGCGCGACAGTGCCTTGCCCGGCAGCCACCAGAGGGTCATCAAACGGGTGGATAAAGGTCATCCCCCGCTCTGCCGCCAGATCAAGGGTGAATTGCACACTGTCGTCAAAGCCTTGCCCGTGAATGACAACTTCGGCGCCCAGATCGCTGGTGCGCTGGATTTTGTTGAATGGTGTGCCCTCGGGCATGATGATGGTGGACGGGATGCTCAGACGTGTTGCGTGAAAGGCGACACCTTGTGCATGATTGCCCGCACTACAGGCGATGACACCATGATCACGGGCCTCATCCGACAGCGTCAACAACTTGGCCAGCGCGCCCCGCGCCTTGAAGGCATTGGTGTGCTGGAGGTTTTCCAGCTTAAGGTAAAGGTCGATCCCAAGATGATGCGACAAGCGGGTGGCAGGCACAGTCGGCGTGCGGATCGTGGCCGATCTGATCGCCGCATAGGCCGCGCGAATATCATCAGCTTGCAATGTCACCGGCACTTCCTTTTATGGTGCGCCGGTGCGGCCCGGGCCAAAATTCTTTCAAAGAATTTTATTCAGAATTTTTAAATAATTCTGGCGCCCTAGCTGCGAATGCGCGCTTCTGTTTCTGCATCAAAGAGATAGATGCGCGACGCATCGATGTGAATACCCACTTTCGCCCCTTCGGCAGACCTTTCATCGCCCCGTTCTTCCACGATCACGCGTTCGCCGGTATCGCTGGCCAGATAGGCAAAGGACACCCCGCCAAGGCTTTCGGTCATTTCGACAATATGCGTATCGCCATTGGGATCGATGGTGATGTGTTCAGGGCGTGCGCCGACGCTCACCGCCTTACCGTTATAGGCTGTGCTGATCAGCCCGTCGAAACTGGCCCCCAGCCCCGGCGCGCTGACATTGCCGCCATTGGCAACCCCATCCACAAAGTTCATCGCGGGCGATCCGATGAAGCCCGCCACGAATTTGTTGTCGGGGTCACGGTAAAGGTCCATCGGCGCACCAACCTGTTCGATATTGCCCAGACGCAGCACCACGATCTTGTCAGCCAGCGTCATCGCCTCGACCTGATCATGGGTGACATAGATCATCGTCGCGCCGATTTCCTTGTGCAGGCGTGCGATTTCCACGCGCATCTCGACCCGCAACTCCGCGTCGAGGTTCGACAGTGGTTCGTCAAACAAAAACACCTCGGGGCCGCGCACAATGGCCCGCCCGATGGAGACCCGCTGGCGCTGTCCGCCTGACAGGGCAGAGGGTTTGCGATCCAGATATTCTTCCAGTTTCAGGATCCGGGTCGCTTCGGCGACTTTCTTTTCAATCTCTGCCTTGGGGTGCCCGTTCATTTTCAGGCCAAACCCCATATTATCTTTCACCGTCATATGCGGGTAGAGCGCGTAGGTCTGGAACACCATGGCCACACCCCGTTCGGACGGGTCCATCCGGGTCACATCACGGGTGCCGATATTGATCTGACCATCGGTGGTTTCCTCAAGCCCAGCTACCATCCGCAGCAGCGTGGATTTGCCGCAACCTGACGGCCCCACGAAGACGCAGAACTCGCCATCGTTGATTTCCAGATCAATCCCGTGGATGACCTGCACATCGCCGTAGCGCTTGATCACTTTGTTCAGCGTAACACCTGACATGGCTTATATCCCCGTTGCTTCTTTTGTTTCGTAATCCGGGAAGCTCCAATTCTGGGCATCCCTTGCGATTTTTGCAGCCGTCTCGCGCAGGACTGGCTCGTAAGCCTCCAACCCCGCGAGATTGGTGCGATTTGTTGTGCTGGTCACCGAAAGCGCGCCCAGGACCCGCCCGCCTTCGGACAGGATCGGCATGGCGATACAGATGATCCCCGGTTCATGTTCTTCCCGGTCGAACCCGTAGCCATGGGCGCGGATTTCGTCGAGTTCGTGGCGCAGCGCATCTGCGTCTGCCAGCGTGTATTCGGTAAAGACGTGAAAGGACTGCTGGGCAATCACCTTTTCGGTCGCTGCATCATCCAGAAAGGCCAGCATGACCTTGCCCACGCCGGTGCAATAGGCCGGGCCGACCTTGCCCGCCTGACTGTACATCTGCACAGGATTGGCCGCGTTGCGTTTATCAATGTAAAGCACCTGCGCATTATCAAGCTGCGCCAGATGCACCGTTTCGCCAACGGCCTTGCTAAGCGCATCCACATGTGGCCGCGCCACCGGGGCCAGGGTCGATTGTTCCCAGGCCGCATGGGCCAGCCGCACCAGCCTGACGCCGGGCGCATAGGTTTGCCTGTCAGGGTCATAGGCCAGCATCTGCTGATTGGTCAGTGTCTGCACAAAACGGTAAAGCGTGGGTTTGGGGAAATCCGACTGGGCAAGCAATTCGCTGAACCGCACCGGGCGTCCGAATGCGGCCACCTGATCCAGCACGGCGAGTGCTTTACCGACTGTGCCGTCACCGGTCACATGTCCCATGTTTCCTCCCTGTCCATCGCGGGTTTTGACACCAATCTCCTCATCGGTGCAGCCTTGGACTGTTGACAAGGCTAGCCGAGTCGCGGTTTAGTATCAATATCCAAAACCAAGTTTCAAATAATGGAACAAGGTTTTCATGAAGGAAGCATACTGGGAGGACACCATGCATTCCATTCTCAAGACGTCGCTTGCGACGTTGGTTGCTGCTGGCGTGACAGCATCATCCGCTTTCGCTGACGGGCACGCGCTCTCTGGCGAACTCAAGATCATCTCGGACATGTCAAACCCGGCGCCCCGTGCTGTGATGGAAGGTCTGGTTGAAGATTTCGGTGCGCTGCACCCCGAGTTGGAGATCGACCTGACAATCGTTGACCGCGAGGCCTGGAAAACCCAGATCCGTAACGCGCTGGGTGCAAACCCGCCCGACGTGGTGAACTGGTATGCTGCCAACCGGATGCGTCCTTATGTGGATGCCGGCCTGTTTGCAGACATCTCTGACCTGTGGGCGGAGCCTGAATTCGAGGCATTGGCATCCACGAAAGGTGCGATGACCCTGGACGATAAGCAGTGGGGCGTGCCCTATACCTACTACCAATGGGGCGTTTACTACCGCAAAGACATCTTTGATCAATATGGTCTGTCTGAGCCCACCACATGGGAAGAAGAAGTCGCCAATTGCCAGACACTGCTGGATAATGGCGTGAAGTGCTACACCATCGGGACCAAGTTTCTGTGGACCGCTGGTGGCTGGTTCGACTACATCAACTCGCGCACCAACGGCTATGATTTCCACATTGCCCTGGCCCGTGGCGAGATTGAATGGACCGACGACCGCGTCCGTCAAACATTCGCCAATTGGCGTCAGCTGATCGATATGGGTGCCTTTATCGACGATCACCAGAACTTCAGCTGGCAGGAAGCCTTGCCCTTCATGCTGAATGGCGAAGCGGCGTCTTACCTGATGGGTAACTTTGCGGTTGCCGCGATGCGTGATGGTGGTTTGACTGATGATCAACTGGACTTTTATCAGTTCCCGGTCATCAACCCTGATGTCGATTACGCCGAAGATGCGCCCACCGACACGTTCCACATCGCATCCGGTGCCCAGAACGTTGACGCGGCCAAGGAATTCCTGCGCTTTGTCACCTCGGCTGAGGTTCAGACCGAAATCAACGGCGGTGAAGCGCTGGGTCAGCTGCCTGTGAATGCCAATGCATCCATCGACAATGACAAGTTCCTGGAGCAGGGGTTTGAGATGCTGTCGAGCAATGCAAATGGCGGCATCATGCAGTTCTTTGACCGTGACTTCTCGGCCGAGATGGCATCGGTTGGCATGGAAGGTCTGCAAGAGTTCATGGTGTTCCCGGACAATCTGGAAGATATCCTGGCGCGTCTGGAAGAGACCCGTCAGCGCATCTATCAGTAAACAGGTAAGATGGGTTTAAACCCATCTTACGCCATTGCATCCGTCTTGCCAAAAGACGGATGCAACCACCAACCCATCCGCAAGGCCTAATGGCTTTTCGCATGTGTTGATCCGAAGGGAACCAAAGACATGTCCTCAGCAGATACCAATCGCGGCTGGTATAAACGCAACGAGATTGCCATCACGCCATGGCTGTTTCTGCTACCCGCCATGCTGTTTTTCGCAGTTTATGTGATTATCCCGATCGGCCAATCCTTCTGGATTTCGTTCCATCAATGGGACGGGTTGGGCGACAAGACCTGGGTGGGGACGGCCAATTACGAACGCCTTCTTGGCATCGGTGATCAGAATGTTGACCGCAAGTTCGAGGTGTCATTCTGGAACAATCTGCGTTGGCTGGTTCTTTATCTGCTGGCGATCCCGGCGGGCCTGTTCATTGCTCTGTTCCTGAACCAGACAGTTTTTGGCATTCGCCTTTACAAGTCGCTGTTCTTCTTTCCTTTCGTAATTTCACAGGTTGTTGTCGGTCTGGTGTTTTCATGGTTCTACCTGCCCAATGACGGGCTGTTCGACGTCATCACCGGCTGGTTCGGTATTGATGTCAGCGGCGGCGTTCTGGGCAACCCCAACACAGCCACCTACGGCATCATCGCCGCTGGCCTTTGGCCACAGACAGCCTATTGCATGATCCTGTACCTGACAGGCTTGAACGCAGTCGACCCCGAACAGGTCGAGGCCGCGCGCCTCGACGGTGCCAAGGGCCGCAAGATGCTATGGTATGTGATCCTGCCGCAATTGAAGCCCGCCACCTTCATCGCCTTTGTGGTGACGATCATCGGCGCGTTGCGGTCCTTCGATCTTATCAGCGTGATGACCAATGGCGGGCCGTTCGGGTCCACACGGGTTCTGTCATTCTACATGTTTGAGGAATCGCTATCCGAATTCGGGTTCCGCATGGGATACGGGGCGGCCATTGCCGTGGTCCTGTTCTTCATCATGCTGGGCTTTATCGTCTACTTCCTGTGGTCCATGTACCAAGATGAAAAGGGAGCGCGCTGATGGCAAATGTCGCACCCGTCCCGGGCCTGACCCGGGACCTCCACGTCAATGCCAACATGAGATCCCGGGTCAAGCCCGGGACGGCGGAGGTCTGAGATGTTTCCAACACCGATTGAAAAACGCCCGCGTTCCGCCCAGATCACCTATCAGGCGTTCCTGCCCTTTGCCCTGATCCTGTGGTTATTGCCGCTGCTGGCTGTTGCCCTCTTCTCGATCAAGCCGGATGCCGATTTCACCAATGGCAACTATTGGGGCGTTCCCAGCAGTTTTGAGGCCTTCACCAATTACGGCAAAGTGTTCTTTGAATCGAACATGCCGCGCTATTTGCTGAACTCGCTTCTGATCACTATTCCCACCGTGATTGGTGCCGTGGCCCTGTCTTGTATGGCTGGCTTCGCCTTGGGGGTTTACAAGTTCAAAGGCAACCTGCTGATCTTTTTCATCTTCATCGCAGGCAACTTTGTCCCGTTCCAGATCCTGATGGTGCCGGTGCGCGATCTGACCGTCAGCATGAACCTTTATGACACCAAGCTGGGGTTGGTTCTGTTCCATGTGGCGTTCCAGACAGGCTTCTGCACGCTGTTCATGCGCAACTTCATCCGTGCCTTGCCGTTTCCCCTGATCGAGGCCGCCCGCGTGGAAGGCGTCGCCGAGTGGCGCATCTTCCTCTATGTCGTTTTGCCCCTGATGAAGCCTGCCTTGGCCGCCTTGGCTGTCCTGATCTTTACCTTCATCTGGAATGATTACTTCTGGGCGGTGGTCCTGACCCAAGGCCCCGATGCCCAGCCGGTCACCGCCGGGATTACAGAGTTCAATTCGCAGTTCCGCGCCGCCTATCATTTGATGAGCGCAGGTTCCATTGTTGCCGCCCTTCCCCCCGTTGCGATGTTCTTTCTGATGCAGAAACACTTTATCGCGGGTCTGACCCTCGGGGCCGTAAAGTAAGATCACATGAACCGCACGTATCGTATCGACGATGGCCGCCAGACACTTGTTCTGGCGGCCAGAAATGACCGCCTGCCCGAGGTGGTGTATTGGGGCGCCGTCCTGCCGGATGGCGAGGACCTGGACACGTTGCACGCCGCCCATACGATTGACGTCACGGGCGGGATGCTGGACGAAAACCCCGATCTTTCGATCTGTCCCGAGGCGACCCGCAGCTTTCCTGGTCAGCCGGGCCTGATCTTGCGTGACACCGATGGAACACCCCTGCTGCCGAAGTTCTGTTTCGAAAGCGTCGAACAGAACGGCACGCTGGAGCTGATCTATGCCGACAAGGCCAATGGCCTGACACTGACCGTCAGTTTCGTGTCCGACCATGAAACCCGGATCATTACGTGCCAGACCACGCTGGACGCAACCCGCCCTGTGCATCTGCACTGGCTGGCTGCCCCGGTCCTGCCTGGCCCCCAGCAATCGGACGAGATGATTGATGTCTCTGGCCGCTGGTGTGGCGAATTCCAACTATCCCGCACCGCCTGGGCCCCCGGCATGCGTTATCGCGAAAACCGCACCGGCCGCACCGGCCATGAACATTTTCCTGGCCTGATTGTGCCTTGCCGGGGCGCCACCAATACTGAAGGCGAGGCTTACGCCTTTCATTACGGTTGGTCCGGTGGCCACAAGATGATCGCCGAGGAATTGCAGGATGGTCGCCGCCAGATCCAATGGGGTCATGCGGCCCGCATGGAAACCGAGGCGGCGACGCAGTTCAAAACCGCGCCCTTGTATATCGCCTATTCGGACCGGGGGCTGAACGGATGTGCTGTCGCCTTTCAGCGTCACCTGCGCGACCGGATTGTCACATGGCCTAAACCAAGCGCGCCGCGCCCGGTGCATTACAATTGCTGGGAAGCCGTCTATTTCGACCACAAGCTACCCGTGTTGCAGGACATCGCCGACAAGGCCGCGGAACTGGGGGCAGAGCGGTTCGTGCTGGATGATGGCTGGTTCGGCAATCGCGATGATGACACGCGGTCCTTGTCGGATTGGGAGGTTGATCCGCGCAAATATCCCGATGGGCTGCACCCGCTGATCGATCATGTGCATTCGCTTGATATGACATTTGGCATCTGGTTCGAGCCTGAGATGATCAACGAAGACAGCGACATCCACCGCGCCCATCCTGATTGGGTGTTTGGTGCCGAGGATCAGACGCTGGGCCGCCAGCAAAAGGCGCTGAACATGGCGCTGCCAGAGGTGCGCGATTTCCTGTATGACCGGATGTCGGCGATCCTGCGCGATCACAAGATTGATTATATCAAATGGGATCATAACCGGGTCTTGCCGATGCCGGATGCGGCGCAGACCCGCGGGTCCTATACCCTGATTGACCGGCTACGCGCCGATTTCCCACATGTGGAAATAGAAAGCTGCGCGTCGGGCGGCGGGCGTATCGATTTCGGCATTCTGGAACGGACCCAGCGGGTCTGGCTGTCGGACAGCAACGACGCGCTGGAGCGGTTACGCATCCAGCATGACGCGGCGCTGTTCCTGCCGCTGGCAGTGACGGGGTCCCATGTTGGCCCGCGCGTCTGCCACACGTCTGGTCGTACGCTCGATATCAGTTTTCGTGCCTGGGTCGCTGCCCAGCGCCATATGGGGTTCGAAATGGACCCGCGCGAATTGGACGAACGCGAGGAGGCCGTCCTGAAAGAGGTCACAAGCTGGTGGAAACATCATCGCCACTGGTTGCACCACGCCGATATCCTGCGGCTGGACAGCGCCGACCCCGCCGTAATGGCCGAACAGCAACTGGCCCGCGACAAGAACCGCTTTGTCGTTTTTGCGGGCAAGGCTGCGACCAGCGCGCAGATCGCACCACGCCCACTGCGCCTGACGGCACTTGACCCTGACGCAACTTATCGCGTGCGCCTGATCAACCGCGACAGCGCGCCGCGTCTGTCGCGCGGCAATCCGATCCTGAAATCGCAGGCAATTGAGGTCACCGGCACCTATCTGATGCGCCACGGCGTGACATTGCCATGGTCGTTTCCCGAACGCATGTGGGTGTTGGAAGGAGAGCGCCTATGAACGCCAGTTTCCATGATCTGAAAGATGCGTCCATCTTTATCACCGGTGGCGGCAATGGCATCGGGGCTGCATTGACCGAAGGGTTTCTGGCGCAGGGCGCAAAGGTCGCTTTTGTCGGACGCTCTGATGCCAGCGCATTTGTCGATGCGATGGACAGGGCCTATGGCAACCGGCCGCTATTTATCCAATGCGACATTACCGACACGTCTGCATTGCAGGCCGCGATGGAACAGGCCGCAGGCGTCCATGGCGCCTTCACCGCACTGATCAACAATGCCGCCAATGATATGCGCCATGATGCGATGGAGATCACACCAGAGGTCTGGGATGACAGTCAGGCGGTGAATTTCAAAGCCTATTTCTTTGCCTGTCAGAAGGCTGCGGCGTTGATGGCGCCCAAAGGATCAATCATCAATTTTTCCTCTATCACCTATCTGATGGGTGCGGCGGGCATGGTCCCTTATGTCAGTGCCAATGCAGGCATCACCGGAATGACCCGTGCGCTGGCCCGCGAATGGGGGCCAAAGGGCATTCGGGTCAATGCGATTGCCCCTGGCTGGGTCTTTACCGAAAAACAGGAAACGATGTGGGCCACGCCCGAGGCGAAAGCCGCCTTTTTGGAAAAACAATGCCTGAAGGCGTTTATCCAACCGCAAGATATGGTTGGCGGCACCCTCTTTCTTGCGTCTTCCGCTTCGGCCATGATGACAGGGCAGGTCATGGTGATTGACGCAGGGGTGGTACACGCAGGATGAGCGATGTGAAGGCAGACTGGATCGCGGTGGATTGGGGGACGTCCAATATGCGCGCCTGGGCAATGTCAGGTTCCGGCGGCGTGCTGGCCGAGGCCCGGTCCGATAAAGGCATGGGCGAACTGGCCCGCGATGCATTCGAGCCGGAATTGCTGCGCACCGTCGGTGACTGGATCGATGGCCCCACAACGATCATTGCCTGCGGCATGGTCGGGTCCCGCCAAGGCTGGGTAGAGGCGCCTTATACCACCGTCCCCTGCCCGGCCTTATCTGACGGTTTTGCGCGCGCAACCGCCACAAACCCTGACCTGCAAGTCCATGTCATCCCCGGCATCAAACAGATGACCCCCGCCGATGTGATGCGCGGCGAGGAAACGCAGATCGCTGGATTTCTGGCACGCAATCCGAATTGGGACGGTGTCATCTGCCTGCCCGGCACCCATACAAAATGGGTCCATGTCAGCGCCGATGAGGTCGTGAGTTTCCAGACTTTTATGACGGGTGAACTGTTTGCCACGCTCAGCGAACACACCGTTCTGCGCCATTCTATGGCGACCGAGGGGTGGGATGACGCCGCCTTTGCCACGGCTGTGGATGACGCAATGGCGCGCCCTGAGCGGCTCGCCGCGCGGCTGTTTTCGCTACGGGCGGAAGGGTTGCTGAATGATCTGCCCGGTCCCGCCGCCCGCGCACGTTTGTCAGGATTGCTGATTGGTGCCGAACTGGCCGCCGCCAAGCCTTATTGGCTAGGTCAGCAGATTGCCGTGATTGGTGCTGGTGGGTTGTCAAAGCTATATGTTGACGCCCTTGCTGCGCAGCACGCCCCCGCCACCCAAGTGCAAGGCGATGCCATCACGATCGCGGGCCTTACCGCCGCCTATCGCCGCCTGAAAGGATAGCCTATGTCACGCCCCCTGATCGCCATTCTGCGCGGGATCACCCCTGACGAGGCCGTGCCAATCTGCACTGCCCTGATTGATACCGGGATCACCCGGATCGAGGTGCCGCTAAACTCCCCCGATCCGTTTGACAGTATCAAGGCGATGGTTGATGCCCACGGCTCCGATGCCCTGATCGGGGCAGGCACGGTTCTGTCCACCGATGATGTAGGCCGGGTTGCTCAGGCGGGCGGCAAGCTGATCGTGTCGCCCAACTGCGACCAACGCGTGATTGTCGCCACCAAGACTGCGGGCATGCAAAGCTGGCCGGGGGTCATGACCCCGACCGAGTGTTTCACAGCCCTGAAAGCAGGCGCTGATGGGCTCAAGATCTTCCCCGCCAGCCTGCTGGGCCCTGATGGGATCAAGGCGATCCGGGCGATCCTGCCCAAAGGCACGCAGGTCTATGCTGTCGGCGGTGCTGGCGCAGATAATTTCGCTGCATGGATGGCCGCCAGTGCGGATGGGTTCGGCATCGGATCAGCCTTGTACAAACCCGGACTGTCCGTCGCCGATGTCACCGCCCGCGCAAGGGAGATGGTCGCCGCCTATGACGAGGCGGCGAAATGATCTTTGACGATACCCAATGTCAGTTGGGCGAAGGGCCGTTATGGCACCCTGAACGCCAGCAATTATTCTGGTTCGATATTCTTGGGCACAGGTTGCATACAAAGGGCCGGCATTGGCAATTTGACACCTATGTCAGCGCGGCGGGCTGGGTTGACCGGGATACGCTGCTGGTTGCCTCTGCCCGGGCGCTGCACCGGTTTGATATCGACACTGGCGCTCATACTGAGATTTGCCCGCTGGAGGCCGACAACCCCGTCACTCGGTCCAATGATGGGCGCGCTGATCCGCAAGGTGGGTTCTGGATTGGCACGATGGGGATTGCAGCAGAAGATGGTGCAGGTGCCATCTATCGCTATTACAAGGGCGAGCTGCGCCAGCTCTTTGCCGCGGTCACGATCAGCAATGCGATCTGCTTTGCACCCGATGGCAAGGCCGCCTATTTCACCGACACCCCAACACAGCAGATCATGCGCGTCGCCCTTGATGCCGATGGCTGGCCAGATGGCGATCCGGTCCTGCATATCGATCTGACAGGCACTGATTTCCGCCCCGATGGCGCGGTTGTGGATGCGGCCGGTAACCTGTGGAATGCGCAATGGGGCACGTCGCGGGTGGCGGGGTATCGGCCCGACGGCAGGTTCATCGCAGCGCATTCTTTCGCGGCCAAGCAAACCTCCTGCCCGGCCTTTGGCGGGCCGGATTTGCAGACGCTCTATTGCACCTCTGCCGCTGTTGGACTTACAGGCGACGATGACGGCAAAACGTTTTCAACCCCAACAACAACGGCTGGCCAGAAAGAAAATCGCGTGATCGTGTAACCCGACCGCATTATCATTTTGCCAAAAATACTCAAAAGGTCCCGGACTATGAAACGCACGCTTGGCGTCTGTTATTACCCTGAACACTGGCCCGAGGATCAATGGGCCGAAGACGCGGCCCGCATGGTCGCAACCGGCCTGTCATGGGTGCGCATAGGGGAATTCGGGTGGAGCCGGATGGAACCCAGCCCCGGCACATTCACATGGGATTGGCTGGACCGGGCGATTGCGGTTTTGGGCGATGCCGGGTTGAAAATCATTCTTGGGACGCCCACTGCCACCCCGCCCCGATGGATGATCGACAAATACCCCGACATGCTGGCCGTCGATGTCGAAGGCCGCCCGCGCAAATTTGGGTCACGCCGCCACTATGATTTCAGTCATCTTGGCTATCGCGACGAATGCAAACGCATCGCGCGCCTGATGGGCGAGCGCTATGGCAAGAACCCCCATATCGCGGCCTGGCAGATCGACAATGAATATGATTGCCACGACACAACGTTGAGTTATTCGGACGCCGCCCGAAGCGGTTTTCAGGATTGGCTGGCGCAGAAATACCAATCCACCGATGCGCTGAACCGAGCTTGGGGCAATGTGTTCTGGTCGATGGAATATGATACGTTTGATCAGATCGACCTGCCCAACCTGACCGTCACCGAACCCAACCACCCGCATCAACTGGCCTTTCGGCGCTATAGTTCCGATCAGGTCGTGGCCTTCAACAAGGTGCAGGCCAACGCGTTGCGCCGCCACACCGACGCACCGCTGATCCATAACTATATGGGCCGGATCACGACATTCGATCATTGGAAGGTCGGGGCCGATCTTGATATCGCCTCTTGGGATAGTTACCCAATTGGCTTCCTTTCAGATCGGCTTGAAGGCTCTTCAAAAGAAAAGAAAAAATTCCTGCGGCAAGGGCACCCGGATTTTCAAGCCTTCCATCATGACCTCTACCGGGCCGTGGGCAAGGGCCGCCTTTGGGTGATGGAACAACAGCCCGGCCCCGTAAACTGGGCCCCTTACAATCCTGCCCCCTTACCCGGCATGGCCCGGCTTTGGGCGTGGGAGGCCTTTGCCCATGGTGCCGAAACCGTTTGCTATTTCCGCTGGCGGCAGGCCCCTTTTGCACAGGAACAGATGCATGCGGGACTGCTACGGCCTGATAGCGCACCCGCCCCGGCGCTAGCTGAGGCGCGGCAGGTAGCAGACGAAATCGGCGTTTTGCCGGACGTCGACACCGCCCCGGCGCAAGCCGCCCTGATCTTTGACTATGACAGCGCCTGGGCCTGGGATGCGCAGCCGCAAGGTGCGGATTTCGACATGTTCCGGCTGGCGTTCTATGCCTATCGGGCAATGCGTCGGGCGGGGTTGAATATTGATATTCTACCCCCCGACACAGATGACCTATCCGGATACAAACTGGTGCTGGCACCGGGGATCATGCACCTTTCAGACCCGTTGCAGGCCGCATTGGCCACATTCAAAGGCATCGCCCTGATCGGCCCACGCTCAGATACAAAGACCGATGAACTGAGCATCACAACCCCGCTTGGCCCCAACCTGCCTGATACTGACATCACCGTCGCCCTGTCGGAAAGCATGCCGCCCGATTGCCGGGTCAAGTTGCAAGGCGGGGGCCGGTTCTGGCATTGGTTTGAACATCTGGAAGGCAACGCGCCTGTGCATCTGAGCACGACAGCAGGCCAACCGGCGATCATGGGGGGCGATCACCTGCGCTACCTTGCGGGCTGGCCAGATGACGCGACGTTTGACGCCATCATCGGCGGGCTATGCGATACGCTTGACCTGACGACCTATGCGTTGCCCCAAGGGCTGCGTATTCGCGACACTTCCACGCATCGCTTTGTCTTCAACTATGCCCCCAAGGCGCAGGCCTGGAACGATATCATAATCCCGCCCGCGGGCGTGCATTGGGAGCCGCTATGACCCCGTTTGGCACCACCGCCAAGGGGCAGGAGGTTCACAAGATCACCCTGTCCGCTGGTGATCTGACCATCAGCCTGCTGACATGGGGCGCGGTTTTGCAGGATGTCAGGTTGCGCGGGGTTGACCATGCGCTGACCCTCGGCTCTGACAATCTGTCAGATTACGAAGGTGCCATGCGCTATCATGGCAGCCTGATTGGCCCCATCGTCAATCGGATCAGCAATGCCCGCATCCGTCTTGACGGGATGATGTATGAACTGGAGCGCAATCAGGACGGGCGCATCCATCTGCATTCCGGCGCGCAGGCCAGCCATTTGCAAGTGTGGGATGTGTTGGAAACGACCTCGGACAGCACCACATTGCGCCTGTCATTGCCTGACGGCACCTGCGGTTTGCCGGGCAATCGGGTGGTGACGGCAAAATATGTGCTCAGCGCGCCTGGGACAATGACGCTGACCATCACCGGCACCACCGATGCCCGGACGCCGATGAACTTTGCCAATCACAGTTACTGGAACCTTGACGGCACCACGATTTTTGACGGGCATCAGTTGCAGGTTGCGGCGGATCGTTATCTGCCCGGAACCGATGATCATTTTCCAACCGGCGAAATTGTTGATGTGACCGGAACCGACATGGATTTCCGCGCGCTTCGCCCCCTCAGCGTGAACGCGCCCCCATTCGACAATAATTTCTGCGTTTCAGATGCGCGCGGGCCTTTGCGTGATGTGTTGGAATTACGCGGCAGCAGCGGCTTGACGATGCAAATGGCAACAACCGAACCCGGCGTCCAAATCTATGATGCCCGCGATGCACGACGCCCCGACCGTGATCGTTATGAAGGGTTGGCGATAGAGGCGCAGGGTTGGCCGGATGCGCCGAACAACCCGCGTTTTCCGTCAATCATGGTGGATGCGGGCGAGACCTATCAGCAGGTCACTCAATGGACCTTCACGAAACCCTAAAACGGCACGCCGCTGATAAGGATCAGGTTACAATAGGGTGTGCATTCCCCGGTGCGAATAACAGCGCGGGCCTGCGCTATGCGCGCCTTGAACGCATCATGTGGCATATGATCCATGGCGATTGGTTTGCCCTGTGCTGCCGCCCAATCGTCGCAGACCGTATTGAACCGCGCTTGCAATTCCGGTGATGCCTCTGCCGCGTGATGCGCCCCTTCGATCACCATTTCGGATTGCAGTGCGGTCAACACATCCCAAAACCTCGGCACCCCGGCCATAACCGCCAAATCAATCACCGGCACCTCTGAGGGAACCGGCAGACCCGCATCTCCAACCACAATCTCATCCATATGACCAAGGGACGCCACCAGCGCGCTGACCTCGCGGTTCAAAAGCGTCGTCCGCTTCATCAACTGCCCCGATAAGTCGAAAAGCTGAAGGGCGAGACAAGCAGCGGCACATGGTAATGCGATGTGGGATCATTGATCCCGAACCGGATCGGGATGTCATCCAGAAACGCCGGATCATCGTCGCGCCCGAAATAGGCCCCGGCCTGAAACACCAGTTCATACCGCCCCACGGCAAAATCGCTTTGCGGCAAGATCGGGCTATCGGTGCGCCCGTCATCATTGGTGATCATCTTGACCAGATGGGTCCGGGTATCGCCGTCCAACTGGTACAAATCGACGGTCATGCCTGCCGCAGGCAGACCACTGGCCGTGTCCAGCACATGTGTTGTTAAATATCCTGTCAAACTGTCCTCCCTCATTGCTATAATCGTTTCGGAAATTGCGCGGGATGTCACGCAACTTTCCAATCGTTTCGTGCTTTTTAGAATAATTCCAAAGAACCGCGCTGTGCTGTCGCACCCCCCCTGATCACAGCCCGTTAACAGCTATATGAGAACCAACGGCGAATACGGCCAAAAAGGAGTCGAGGACACATGGAAACCCTGCTGCTATCGCGCATTCAATTTGCGGCGAATATTTCATTCCACATCCTGTTTCCGACGATTACCATCGCACTCGGCTGGGTGCTGTTGTTTTTCAAGATCCGGTATAACCAGACCCGGCAGGAACGCTGGATGGATGCCTATCGGTTCTGGGTAAAAATCTTTGCCCTTTCCTTTGCGCTTGGCGTTGTGTCGGGCATCACCATGTCCTTCCAATTTGGTACCAACTGGCCCGGATTCATGGAAAAAGTGGGCAATATCGCCGGGCCGCTGCTGGCCTATGAAATCATGACGGCATTTTTCCTTGAGGCCGTGTTCTTGGGTATCATGCTGTTCGGTTTTTCACGCGTGCCCAACTGGTTGCACACAACGGCCACCTTCCTTGTGGCATTCGGCACCATGATGTCGGCCTTCTGGATCATCGTGTTGAACTCCTGGATGCACACCCCCCAAGGGTTTGAGATGATTGACGGCGTGGCCCACGCGACCGACTGGTGGGCGATTATCTTTAACCCATCGATGCCTTACCGTTTTGCCCATATGGTTCTGGCGAGCTTCCTGACCGTCAGCTTCCTCATCGCGGGGATCAGTGCCTTCCGCTGGTTGATCGGCGGGCGCACTGAAGGTGTGCGGGTGGCCTTGAAAACGGCTGTCTATGCTGCCGCCTTGCTGATCCCGCTGCAAATTCTGCTGGGTGATTTTCACGGGCTGAACACCAAGGAATATCAGCCCGCCAAAGTCGCTGCGATGGAAGGCAATTGGGAAACGGATACCGGCGTGCCGCTGGTCCTCTTTGCCCTGCCGGACGAAGAAGCGCGCGAGAACCGCTTTGAAATCGCGATTCCCAAATTGGCATCATTCATCCTGACCCATGACTGGAATGGTGAGGTGAAGGGTTTGAATGACTTCATCGGCGAAAATGGTGAGGTTTTGCACCCGCCGGTCAATCCTGTCTTCTGGTCCTTCCGGGTGATGGTCGGCACTGGGCTGCTAATGTTGCTGGTCAGCTGGGGGGCATCCGCGATGATGCTACGTAAATCACGCGGGGTCGAAGGGTTGCCCAGGCCGGTGCTTTATGTGCTCGTGGGCATGAGCTTTAGCGGCTGGGTCGCCACCCTCGCGGGTTGGTACACAACCGAGATTGGTCGCCAACCCTGGCTGGTCCAAGGTGTGATGAGCACCAAGGAAGCCGTGGCAGACGTGCCCGCCCCGATGGTCTTGTCCACCTTGATCGCTTATCTGGCTGTCTATGCCGTGCTGATGGTGGCCTATATCTCGGTCATTTTCTATCTGGCGCGGCGCATGTCACGGGGTGAGCGGATCGACCCGAGAACCCCACAATCCGAAGCGGCGGTCGCACGCGCCGTACCAGCGGAGTAGGTAAGATGAACACATTTGGTGACCCAACCGTCTGGCTTCCCTTCGTCTTTGCCGCGCTCATGGGCGTGTCGATCCTGATCTACGTGGTTCTGGATGGGTTCGACCTGGGCGTCGGCATTCTGTTTCCCTTTGCCGATGACAGCGAAAAGGACCGGATGATTGCCTCAATCGGGCCGTTCTGGGATGCCAATGAAACGTGGCTCGTCCTGGCGGTCGGGCTGCTGCTGGTGGCGTTCCCGGCGGCACATGGCGAAATCCTGACAGCGCTTTATCTGCCTGTGACGATCATGCTGATCGGTTTGATCCTGCGGGGGGTTGCCTTTGAATTTCGGGCCAAGGCACCCGCCCCGCATAAAGACGCATGGAACACTGCGTTTTTTGCAGGGTCGCTGATGACATCGCTGTCGCAGGGTTTCATGCTGGGTATGTATATCATGGGTCTGGAATGGAGCTGGGCACATGCCGGATTTGGCCTGTTAACGGCGGTGTTCCTCACCGTGGGTTACAGCTTCATCGGGGCGACATGGGTGATCCACAAAACAGATGAATACTTGCAGCGCAAGGCGGTCGACTGGGCCAAGGGTGGCATCTGGGGGCTGGTACTGGGGATCGCTGCCATTTCGCTAGCGACACCGTATGTCAGTGACCGGATCTTTGATAAATGGTTCAGCTGGCCATCATTTCTCTACCTGTCGCCGCTGCCCATTCTGTCGGGTATATTGGTTGTCTGGCTCTGGTGGATGCTGCGGCGAATGCCGTTTTATGGTGACCGCCGGTCATGGCTGCCCTTTGCTGCGGCAACAGCCCTTTGGGTGATGGCCTTTGGCGGGATGGCCTACAGTTTCTATCCCTATGTCGTGCCTGAAAAGCTGACGATCTATGACGCGGCCAGCGCCCCGGAAAGCCTGTTCATCATTCTGATCGGGACCTGCATCGTGTTGCCGACGATCATGGCCTACACGGTGCTCGCCTACACGATCTTCCGGGGTAAAGCGACCGAACTGCGTTATGACTGACAGATGCCGCACCGTAAGATGGGTTTAAACCCATCTTACGTGGTTGGAACGCCGCGATCAGCGCAGAATCGGTTTGACAGCGTTCGCCCCTTTGCGTAATCGGCGTGCGTGGTGCGGCGCGGTAGCTCAGCTGGTTAGAGCGCGCGACTCATAATCGCGAGGTCGGGAGTTCAAGTCTCCCCCGCGCCACCATTCTCACCCTGACAGCCGTTGAAAGAAACCTTTCGCCAAGGTCGCATTCTGCTAGCTTGACCACAACGAGCAAAAACCGGAGGGGTCATGTCTGAACTGGAGAAAATCGCAGCTGTTATCGGACAAGACCGGGTCCTGACCGGCGCGGCCGCAGCCCCCTATAGCACGGATTGGACCGGTGCCTATTCCTGCACCCCACGCGCCGTCTTGCGCCCCGGAACGGCGCAAGAGGTTGCCGAAATCCTGAAGATTGCCAATGCAACCGGCACAGCCGTGGTGCCAGTCTCCGGTCAGACCGGCCTGACCGGGGCCACGTTGGCTGAAGACGCCTTGATGTTGTCGGTGGATCGCCTCAATACCATCAGTGAGATCAACGTCGCAGGCCGCACCGCCACCGTTGGTGCCGGTGTCATCCTGTCCAACCTGCATGACGCAGCAGAGGCGCATAATCTGATCTTCCCCCTCACCCTTGGCGCGCGCGGATCAGCGATGATCGGCGGGCTGTTATCCACCAATGCGGGCGGATCCAACGTTATCCGCTACGGCAGCACACGGGGCCTGTGTCTGGGGTTGGAGGTCGTGCTGGCCGATGGTCAGATCATGAACCTGATGTCGGCCTTGCATAAAGACAATTCGGGGCTTGATCTGCGCAATCTGATGATCGGGGCCGAAGGCACGCTGGGGATCATCACCGCTGCTGTGCTGAAACTACGCCCAAAACCGCAGGCCTATGCCACGGCCATGGTTGCCGTGCCCAGCCTGGGTGATGCGCTGGATTTGCTGCACAGATTGCAGGATGAAACCGGCGGCGGGGTTGAGGCATTCGAATACATGCCACGCAGCTATATCGACACGCATCTGCGCCTTTTCCCTGATGCCCGCCCCCCGTTTGAGGAGCCCCACGACGTCAACATCCTGATCGAAGTGGCTGCGGTGATGAACCGTGACGCTGTTCCAAATGACAGTGGCAAAACCCCGGTCGTTGACCATCTGGAGGCGACACTGGCCACATATCTGGAAGAAGGCCGCCTTCTGGATGCCGTCATCGCCCAGAATGAGGCGCAGCGCAGCGCGATGTGGAAGCGCCGCGAGGATGCCGGCCATGTCGCGTTTTTCGGCGGGACCTATGTAAACACCGATGTCGCCCTGCCGCTGGACCGAATTGCGGATTTTGAAACGATGCTGACCCCGCGCCTGAAAGCAATTGACCCCGATGCGACCGAGGTGATCGTCGCACATCTGGGTGACGGGAATATCCATCACACCAGCTATGTCAGCCGGAATGATCCGGCGGTGATGGACGCCATGGTTGAAGCGGTCGAAGATGTCGTGCAGGAATTGGGCGGGTCGTTCAGCGCCGAACACGGGATTGGCGTGTCCAAGCTGGAAACAATGCGACGCCGCAAGGATCCTGTTGCGCTTGATGCGATGCGGGCGATCAAGGCCGCGCTCGACCCCAAGGGAATCCTCAATCCCGGAAAGGTGATTCCTGCGCCTTAGCCGAAGAAACCCGCACCGGCCTGCGCAAGCAGCCGCGCTGCCATTTCCCGCCCCATGGCAGGCCCATCTGCGATAGGCCCGCGCATATCGTCTGTCAGAACCTCACTGCCATCCTGCCGCAGGATTTCGCCGCGCAGGCGCAGATCGCCATCCACAATCTCGGCCAGCCCGCCGATTGGCGTTTCGCAGGACCCATCAAGCCCTGCCAACAGCGTCCGTTCTGCGGCCAGACGTTGCCCGGTCGGGCCGTCATGGATCGCCGAAAGAAAATCCGCCGCCCGGTTATCATCACCACGCCGTTCAATGCCAATCGCCCCTTGGGCGATGGCAGGTAACATATCGTCAGGGTCGATAGGGTGGTAAGGCACATCATCCATCCCCAGACGCCGCAAACCGGCGGTCGCAAGAAACGTGGCATCCGCCACACCGTCACCCAGCTTTTTCAGCCGGGTCTGCACATTGCCCCGGAATTCAACCACGTTCAGCTGGGGAAAACCCGCAGCCAGTTGGGCCCGCCGCCGGGTGGATGACGTGCCGACCACCGCCCCATCGGGCAAATCTGCCAGGCTTCTGTAGTTCAGCGACACAAACGCATCGCGCACATCTTCGCGCGGCAAATAAGTGTCCATGATCAGCCCGGCAGGCTGTTCAACCGGCATATCCTTGGTGGAATGCACGGCAATATCAATCGACCCGGCCAACAGCGCCTCTTCGATTTCGCGGGTGAACAAGCCCTTGCCATCAATCTCGCGCAGGGGCTTGTCGAGGATCTGATCACCCGTCACCTTGATCACGCAAATGCGGAACGCATCCTGCGGCAAATCATGGGCCGCCATCAGACGGTCCCGTGTCTCATGCGCCTGTGCGAGTGCGAGCGGAGAACCGCGTGTACCGATGTTGAAAGGTGCGGCGGGGGTCGGTTTGGTCATTGTCATGTTGCAAGTGTTAGACCTGTCAACCTAGCTTGACAACACCAAGCGCAATTGGGACCTAGGGATAGGAAAAAAGGACAGGCCATGACGCAAAACAAGACAATCCTTCGCGCCCTTCGCGGCGAAACATTGCCCACCCCGCCGATCTGGATGATGCGTCAGGCAGGGCGGTACCTGCCGGAGTATAAGGCGACGCGGGCGCAAGCCGGGGATTTCCTGTCACTGTGCTACAATCCTGATCTGGCGGCAGAGGTCACGCTGCAACCAATCCGGCGCTACGGCTTTGATGCCGCGATCCTTTTTGCCGATATTTTGTTGATCCCACAAGCGCTTGGCGCGGATTTATGGTTTGTGACCGGCGAAGGCCCGCGCCTGTCCACCATCACCACAGCAGATGATTTTGATAGGCTGAAACCTGTTGACGATATCCACGACACATTGCGCCCGATCTATGAAACGGTGCAGATCCTGTCGCGTGAATTGCCGGATGAAACCACGCTGATCGGCTTTGCTGGCGCGCCATGGACCGTTGCGACCTATATGATCGCCGGTCAGGGCACCCCGGATCAGGGGCCTGCCCACCTGCTGAAGGCTGAAAACCGCCCCGTTTTTGAAGGGATTATTCACCGCATAACCGAGGCGACAATCGAATATCTGTCCATGCAGATTCAGGCCGGGGCCGAGGTTGTCAAAATCTTCGACAGTTGGGCGGGATCATTGGCGGGCGATGACTTCACGGAGTTTTCGATCCACCCGATGCAGCGCATCACCAAGGCGATCAAAGACAGGCACCCCGGCACACCTGTTATCGTCTTCCCACGTGGTGCAGATCACAAATTTGCGGGCGTGCATCAGGCCACGGGTGCAGATTGTGTCGCAGTTGATGATGGCGTTGATGCGGCCTGGGCCGCCGAACATGTGCAGACCGATGGTTGCGTGCAGGGCAATTTGGCCTCGTCGCATATGGTCACGGGCGGTCAGGCTTTGGTCGATGAAACCCTGCGTATTCGCGAAAGTTTCGCCAAGGGGCCGCATATCTTCAACCTCGGCCATGGGATTACGCCGGATGCTGACCCCGAAAACGTGCAACTGATGATCGATACCGTCCGCAGCTGACGCAGGCGATGCCATAAGATTTCCACATTGCCATGGTTGGCTTGCGCCATGAGAACGGAGCCGCACGCATGCGCTTGCCACTGACACTACGCATTGCTTACCACGGCTTTCGGGCTGGGATGACCGGCCTGTTGGTCGCCCTCATCGCCTGGCTGGTCTTTATCCCGGCCACCCCGCAGGAACGCGCCGCCCTAGGTGCGGGTATCGGGCAGGAACGGCCCGTTGGCCTGCCGCAGATGCGCATGGCCCGCGCATTGGTGCATTTTGCGCCGGACCGTGCTGCAAGGATGCTTAGCCGCGCCTCCAACGGTGAGATTTCTCCGCAATTGGCAGGGATGCTGCTACGCGATCTGGCGGCAGGGCCGGTACAGCGCAAAGAAGCGTTTGAACGTGTTGTGGTGGCGCCGCCCGAACCTGATCAAGCACCTGCACGTCAGGTAGGTGGTGCAAAGTTCCTAAGGACCGACAACTAGACCCATTTGGCCAGCGGTGGCAGGCTCATCAACACCGCGTTGGCATCATGCCCCGTGGTCAGCCCAAATTTTGTGCCCCGGTCGTAGACAAGGTTGTATTCGGCATAAAGTCCGCGATGCACAAGTTGTGTGTCTTTGTCGGCATCGGTCCATTCGGTCTCGCGGCGTTTTTTCACCAGCGGGACATAGGCGGGCAGAAATGCGCGGCCGATATCCTGTGTCAGGGCGAAATCCGCTGCCCAATCACCGGTGCAATAATCATCCATAAAGATACCACCGACACCCCGTGCCCGGTTGCGATGCGGGATGTAGAAGTATTCATCTGCCCATGCTTTCAGCTTGGGGTAGTGATCGGTCCCGTGCGGGTCCAGATGCGCCTTTTGGGTGGCATGGAAATGGGCGGTATCGTCATCATACTCGATACATGGGTTCAAGTCAGACCCGCCGCCAAACCACCAGGCATGCGGGGTCCAGAACATGCGGGTGTTCATATGCACGGCAGGCGCATGCGGGTTTTGCATATGGGCGACCAGCGAAATACCAGAGGCCCAGAACCGCGGATCATCGGCCATGCCGGGCACGCCGCGTGCGGCCATCGCCTTTTGCGCGGCATCGCCCAACTGGCCGTAAACGGTAGAGACGTTGACACCGACCTTTTCAAAGACCCGCCCACCGCGCATGACGGACATCAGACCACCGCCTGCATCAGACCCGTCATCGGCATTCCGTGTGGTTTCCGTTACCTCGAACCGGCCAGCCGGACCCTGGTTCTGGTCGCTATCTTCCAACCCTTCAAATGCCGCCACGATCTCATCGCGCAAGGTGCGGAACCACGCCGATGCCTTGGCCTTTTCAGCCTCAAACCCGTCTGACATACCTGCCCCTTACACCCTGATATTGAATAGCATTCTATGTTAGTTTCTTTGCAGCATAGCAATGATGATACGATGATCCAGATCAATCCCTTGCGATCACATAATCCGGAGAGACCAATGCGCCCCGCCCTCTTTATCCTGCCTCTTGCAGCCCTTGCCGCCTGCGCCACCCCACGCGAACAATGTATCGGCGATGTCACCCGCGACCTGCGAATCCTGAACAGTCTGATCGCCGAGACGCAGGGCAATCTGTCACGCGGCTATGCAATTGAGGAAAACAAAGAAGTCCGCACATTGCGCCGCACATGTCGGGGCAAGAACGAGGACGGATCGACATTCCGTTTCCCCTGTGACGAGACAGAGACGTTCACCACAACCCGCCCAGTGGCGATTGATTTGAATGCGGAACAGGCAAAGCTGGAATCGCTGCTGGAACGGCAGGCGCAAGCCAAGGCCGCATCTGATCAAGCGGTATTGCAATGCATCCGGTCAAACCCGGAGTAATGCGACCTCGTCATCCGCAATCGTAATACGCAGCATCGAACAACGGCGAACCGGATCGAAAGCGATCCGGGGGTTGCTCGATGCGGCGTAATTCAGATTCGGGTGACTAGTGGGCAGAAACATCCGCCGGATCGATCAGGGTCCGGCCACCGTCAACGGTGATGATCTGCCCCGTCACAAACCCCGCCGCATCCGAGGCAAGATATTGCACGGCGTCTGACACTTCGCCCGGGCTGGCAATCCGTTGCAGCGGCGTGTTTTCGACGATGGTCTCGCGCGTGCCTTCCTGCTCTTTCAACGATCCTTTCAGGCTCGCGCTCATCACACTGCCAAAGGCGACGGCATTGACCCTGATTCGGCTCGGGGCCAAGGCGACGGCCAGTGATCGTGTCATCTGGTCAAGGGCAGCATTACTGACCGAATAGCCCAGCAGATCAGGATGGGTCCGGCGGGCAGAGATGGAACTGATATTCACAATCGAGCCATGCGAGTTGTTTTCGTCATCGCCATCGGCCTGCTTGATCATCCGCCGGGCGACCGCCTGGCTCATCCGCAGGGCGGTCAGCGTGTTTTGCTGCAACAGTTCTTCGACAGAGTTGTCATCAGGGTCAAGCGGATCGGTTGTCATCACCTGCCGGGTTGCGTTGACAAGAATATCGATCCGTTCGAAGGCATCCACGGTGGCCGAAAGCAAATTAGCAATCGTCAGTTTCTTCCGCAGATCGCCCGAGAAGATGCGCACATTCTCTTCCATCTTCGCCGCATCGCCCATTTCGTGGCACAACGTCTTTTCGTCCATATCGGCAAAAACCACATTTGCACCCATCTTGACGAAATGCCGCCCAATGGCGAGGCCGACCCCATTGGCCGCCCCGGTCACGATGGCGGTTTTGCCTGTAATTGAAAATGACATCGACGTTCTCCCTGGCCCGTTATCTAGCGATTGGGCCGATTGGCGTGGATCACTTTGAATGCACCGTTGCCGGCAATCATGTCCACATTGCGGAAACACTCGGACAATGTTGTTTCATAAGGCAAGTGCCGGTTGGCGACCATCCACAGTTTGCCGTGGCTGCCCAACAGGCGTGCGGCTGCCTGAATAAAACTGCGCCCCAGCCCCGGATCAGCCGCGCGGCTGGCGTGAAAAGGTGGGTTCATGACGATCCCGTCATAACCCGTGTCTGGTCTGAACTGGAGCGCATCGGCCCAATGAAACTGCGCCCGCGTGTCGGTCACGTTCAGACGGGCGCATTCCAGCGACAGCGCTTCGGCCTCGATCAGGTCAAGCGATGTGACGCCATCCCGCGCCAGAACCGCCGCTGAAAGGTAACCCCAACCCGCACCCAGATCGGCCATGCGCGCAGGTAGTTTCGCGGGCAACGCATCAGCCAGAAGTGCAGAGCCTTTGTCGATCTTGCCGTCAGCATAGACGCCAGCCTGAGTATAGAACCCATGATCGCCCTGTACCGGTTGTACAGCTTTCCAGTCAGCAAATACATCACTGGCCGGAAACCAGAAGATGCGCCCATGCCCTTTTGTCAGCGATGGTACGTCGCCCAACACCTTGCGGCAGCTCTTGTAAAGGCTATCCACCCCGTCGGTCTTTTGCCCGTCGACGATCACAAGCTCGGCCACCGCACAGGCCGCCGCAACCATCGCCCGCGCCAGTGCCTTGGACCGGGGCACAACCACAATGGCCGTACGGCAGGCAGGCATATCCTGCGACACGGCATAGCCTGCTTGGGCGAATGCGGTGTAGTCAGGATAGGACCCATGCACGACCTGCACCGCCTCGCGTGGCAAGGATGACAGGTCGTAGCTGGCCGTGGGGCGCATGACGGCGATGTTGCCGCCTTGCAACGTGATCAGGCCATCATCAAGGGCCGTGGATAATCGGGATGTGGACATTATGGGGAATAACGGCGGCCCGTTATTCTTTCTCCATCGTGCATTGCAACGGGTGCTGGTGGCGCTGTGCAAAGTCCATGACCTGCGCCACTTTTGTTTCGGCGATTTCGTGGCTGAACACGCCGACCACGGCAACGCCCTTCTTGTGAACGGTCAGCATCAGCTCAAACGCTTGCGCGTGGGACAGACCAAAAAACCGCTCCAAGACGTGAACGACAAATTCCATCGGCGTGAAATCATCGTTCAAAATCAGCACCTTATAAAGCGGAGGGCGTTTTATCTTTGGCTTGGTCTCAAGCACGACACCGACGTCACCGTCATCATCGTCCTTTTTGTCAGCCATCATTGTCAGCTCTGCCAGCATCAGTCGGTCCCGTTTCATAAGCGTTATATATAAGGCACATGTCGGCCGTGAAAAGACCCAGAATGCAGCGGCAGAATCGCGCTTAAGATGCCGGATTTTGGTTCATCTAGCGGAACGCCGAGAACGAGCCACTACATCTTGCAAAGATGACATGATCAACGGCTGAAAAGTCTTTGAATTTAGGGTATTTTATGAAAATCGAACCTATGCTAGCGTTGCGTCATAACAATAAGACCACCGGAAAAATCCGGGGTCAGAGGCAGAAAAAAAGAGGCAAGCGACGTGGCAAGTCGTCCGGGACAATTGGCCCTATCTGGGCTTTTTCTATTCGTTTTTTTGATCGCAATGATTTTCGCGCCGCAGCGCGGAGAAGCGGCCCCTTACGCCGCAATGGTGATGGATGCCCGCACGGGTGAGGTGCTGCATTCGCGCAATGCCGACACACGGTTGCATCCGGCATCCCTGACCAAGATGATGACGCTTTACATCGCGTTTCAGGCGATTGAGCGGGGCGAAATCTCGCTCGACACGCCGGTAACCATATCGCGCAACGCCGCGAGTGAGCCGCCGTCCAAACTGGGGCTACGTAGCGGCCAGCAGATCAGGCTGCGTTTCCTGTTGCGCGCCGCCGCCGTGAAATCCGCCAATGACGCCGCCACCGCCATTGGAGAAGCAATTTCAGGATCGGAAGAGGCGTTTGCCACACGCATGAACCGCACGGCCACCGCCATGGGCATGCGCAACACGACATTTCGCAATGCGCATGGGCTGACGCAGTCGGGCCATTTGTCGACTGCCCGCGATATGTCGATCCTGGGCCGGCATGTGATTTACGACTTTCCACAATACTATAACCTGTTTTCGCGGCGCAGCGCCGATGCGGGCGTGGCCACGGTGCGCCACACCAACCGCCGTTGGTTGAACAGCTATCGGGGTGGTGACGGCATCAAGACGGGCTATACCCGTGCGGCTGGTTTCAATCTGGTTGCATCCGCCCAGCGCGGTCAGGAACGTGTGATCGCCACGGTTTTTGGCGGCTCTTCTACGGCTGCGCGGAATGCGCGGATCACAGAGTTGATGGATATGGGCTTTAACCGGGCACCATCGCGCGCCCGTATTCGCCAACCCAATCCACCTGCCGCAATGCTAAGCGCCGCACAGAACCCGCAAAACGGCCAGCGCGGCAATGCGGGCAAAACAATCCGTGTGAGCGGGTTGGTCACCACCAGCCTGCGCCCAATTGCCCGGCCATTGCCACAAGCGGCACCGGCTGCGCCCGAGGCGCTGGTCGCCGCCGTGGACCCCGATATCATCAATTCGGTTGTGGCTGACGCGGTGAACGCCGCAGTGGCCGAAGCCCTGGTTGACGTTATCGAAGAACCAAGCGCCCCTGTCGCTGTGGCTTCCGCAACACCAACCGTTACCCCGCAATCGCGCCCAGCCGCATCGGATCAGGTCGTCATGGCCGCTGCTGCCCCTGCTCCCGCAGCGCAAGCCACGCCTGAGGTTGTCACGCGCATCTCGACCTCTGGCGGACGCCATTGGGGGGTTAATGTCGGCCGCTACAATTCACGCTATGACGCCGAACGCGTGCTGTTACGGGTCGCATTGAACGAGATGAGCACGCTTGACGGATCATTGCGCCGTGTCGTGCAACGCTCTGGCGGGTTTGATGCCAATTTCATGGGGTTGACCCGCGAAGGGGCTGATCTGGCCTGCCGCCGGTTGCAAGCGCGCGGCACCACTTGTTTCATGATCGGGTCTGACGGGTAGGCCGTCAGACAAACCCCCGTCAGATCGAAAAATCGTCTATCAGCGGTGTTGGCCGGGCAAATTGCAATAGCTCATCGCGATCCGTGACAGTGATCTGATTGCCGTTCACCGCAACGCCATAAGGCTGCAAACCCTTGAAAGCCCGGCTGAGATTTTCTGGTGTCATGCCCAGAAATGACGCCAGCTTGCGCTTTTCAAGTTGCAGTGCGAATTGGCTGCCCTCGCCGGTTAGCATCTGTTGGCGCAACAGGTAATTCGCCAGCCGTTCCAGCGAGGTGCGCAGTTTCAGATCCTTCTGCGCCTTCACAACGGACCGATAGCATTGGGCGAGCTCCGTCACGATGGCCCGTGCAAATTCGGAATCCGTATCAAACACATTGCGGACATCCTGACTGGGGATCAGGGCGATCCGGCTACGTTCCAGCGTCTTTGCCGACATCAGATAAGGCGCATCCTTGATCGTTGCGGCCAGAATAAAGGTTGATACCGGCCTGACCGTGGCCATCGTGGTTTCGCGCCCGTTCCAGGCGGATGTCAGTTCGACCACCCCGCTGAGGATCACATGCAGGAAATCGCTGGGGTCGCCTTCGGTGATCAGATCGACCTGCGGGGGGAAGTTCTGCACATAGGATCCCCGCATCAGCGCAAGAAATCGTTCATCCGACATCTGCGCAAAAAGATGCAGACCCCGAATGTCCGGGTGGTCCGAGTCGGGCATGCCTGCGATCACGTGGGTGTCCTCCTTTAACAACAATCAACGGCTTGCTTGATGAATGTCAAGCGTCCGGTTGATACCTGCGCGCGCGCCCCTTGATTACCCCCATCGCAGCGCATGACAAATTTACCTAAGTCGTTTATTTTGCTACATAAATCGTCATTTCTTGATCCACATCAACCCCCGACTTGGCCAGCGGCACGATCATACCCGCAAAGCGCAAAAGCCGTCCAAAAGGCCGCGCAAGATACCAGAGGGGACATCTGATGGAACTACAAAACAAGGCCACTGCCCTGTGGTCGAATTTTTTCAACGTAAAGATGGTGCAGATCAGGACGTTCCACATGACGTGGTTCGCATTCTTTTCGTGTTTCTTTGCTTGGTTTGGCATCGCACCTTTGATGAGCGTCGTGCGCGACGAACTGGGCCTGACACCCAATCAGATCGGTTGGGCCATCATCGGCTCTGTCTCAATGACAATCTTTGCCCGGTTGTTCATCGGCTGGCTGTGTGACCGGATCGGGCCGCGCAAATCCTACACTTGGTTGCTGCTGATCGGGTCGCTGCCCGTGATGGGGATCGGCCTTGCGCAAAGTTTTGAGACATTCCTGCTGTTCCGCGTCCTGATCGGCGGGATCGGTGCGGCCTTTGTCATCACCCAATATCATACATCCGTCATGTTCGCGCCCAATGTCGTAGGGCAAGCGAACGCCACATCCGCCGGTTGGGGCAACCTTGGCGGCGGTGTCACACAATTTGTCATGCCGCTTCTCTTCTCGGTCATGGTCATCGGTTTTGGCTTTTCCGAGGCTGTGGGTTGGCGCTTGTCGATGGTCGTGGTGGGCCTCATCATCTTCTTGACCGGTATCGCCTATTATTTCCTGACCCAGGATGCCCCTGACGGCAATTTCGATGACCTGCGCGCGCAGGGAAAGATGGAAGAGAAGAAGAAAGTCACCGGCAACTACGTGCAGGCGCTGAAGGACCCGCGTGTCTGGGTGCTCTTCGTGATCTACGGCGCCTGTTTCGGGATTGAACTGACGGTCAATAACGTCGCCGCGCTTTATTTCATGGACTACTTTGACCTGACTTTGGTCACTGCCGGTCTTGTGGCTGCCTGCTTTGGTCTGATGAACTTGTTTGCCCGAACTTTGGGCGGTTTGTTTGGCGATAATTTTGGATCTCTCTGGGGGCTGAAGGGACGCGCATTCTGGCTGTTCATTTGCCTGTTCTTTGAAGGTTGCGCGCTGATGGTGTTCAGCCAGATGCATGTGCTGTTTCTGGCCCTGCCCGCGCTGATCGTCTTTTCGCTGTTCACCCAAATGGCCGAAGGCGCCACCTATTCGGTCGTTCCTTTCATCAACAAGAAAGCGCTGGGTGCCGTGGCTGGGGTTGTCGGCGCTGGCGGGAACGCGGGTGCGGTTTTGGCAGGCTTCCTGTTCAAGAACGTGATCGACTGGTCAGAGGCGTTTTTCATCCTTGGTATCGTTGTCACCTGCGCATCGTTCCTGGCTTTCTTTGTCCGGTTCTCAACCCGGCAAGAGGATGAAGAGCGTGCTAATTTCGCCGCCGCCAATATCGATACGCTGCGCGCCCGCGCCGAAAAGGCCAACGCCGCACTGGAAGAAGGTCTGAGCGCCATCGCCCGCAAGGAAGACGGCGCACAGCCAGCGGAATAATCACTGAATAAGGCGGGCCAGATCATGGCCCGTCCCACCCCTCAACTTGGAGAAAACAAGTGGGACAAGATCTTAGAAACTGGAACATTGAGGATGAAAGTTACTGGTCCTCCACGGGCAAGGCGATTGCCACCCGCAACTTGTGGATTTCGATCCCGTCGCTGCTGTGTGGCTTTGCGGTCTGGCTGTATTGGGGCATCATCACGGTGCAGATGCTCAACCTCGGGTTTGAGTTCGCAAAATCCGATCTCTTTACCCTTGGTGCGATTGCCGGCCTGACCGGGGCGACCCTGCGCATTCCGTCCACCTTCTTTATCCGTATCGCGGGTGGGCGTAACACGATCGTCTTTACAACCGCCTTGCTGATCATCCCCGCCGCGGGTGCCGGGCTTGCATTGCAGGATCCTGACACGCCGCTTTGGTATTTCCAGATACTGGCGTTTCTGTCGGGGATCGGTGGCGGGAACTTCTCGTCCTCCATGTCCAATATCAGCTTCTTTTATCCCAAAAAAATCCAGGGTTATGCGCTGGGGATGAATGCAGGTCTGGGCAACTTTGGTGTGACCACCATGCAGATCCTGATCCCGCTGGTGATGACATTTGGCCTGTTCGGGGGCGAAAGCCGCACATTGGTCAACACATCCGGCACGCTGATCGGCAAGATCCCTGCGGGTACTGAAACCTACATCCAGAACGCGGGCCTGATCTGGCTGGTCTTCCTGATCCCGCTGGCGATCATCGGCTGGTTCGGGATGAACAATATCCGTGACGAACATGTCTCGCCCAATATCCCCAACCCAATCGGCGCCTTTGCCACCATCACCGGCATGTTGCTGATCGGCTTTGCCACTGCGGCCATTGGCCTGTGGCTGCTGCTGCCGGGGACAGAGGCTGGGTTGCCGACATCCGGCATCGGCCTATCCAAGTGGATCGTGCTGCCCATCGTGATCGCGCTGACCGTGCTGGGCCTGAAAATGATCCCCGGTGCCGTGGGTCAGAACCTTAGCCGTCAGTACAAGATCTTTGGCAACAAACATACCTGGGCGATGACCGTTATCTACACGATGACATTCGGGTCGTTCATCGGTTATTCCGCCGCGCTTGCCCTGACAATCAAGGTTGTGTTCGGCTTTAGCCATATCGATGTCGGCGGCGTGATGACCCATGACACCGTCAACCCCAACGGCCCATCAGCCCTGATGTTTGCCTGGATGGGGCCGTTTATCGGTGCCTTGATCCGCCCCATTGGCGGCATGATGGCTGACAAGCTGGGCGGCGCACGGGTAACGCAGTGGATTTCCATTGTCATGGTCGCCTCTGCGCTTGGTGTCGCGTACTTCATTCAGGCGGCTTATGCCTCGGCCACGCCGGAACAGTATTTCTACCCCTTCCTGGGTCTGTTCCTGATCCTGTTTGCTGCCACCGGTATCGGCAACGGGTCGACCTTCCGCACAATCGCTGTGGTGTTCAACAAGGAACAGGCGGGCCCTGCCTTGGGCTGGACCGCTGCTGTCGCCGCCTATGGCGCGTTCATCATCCCCAAAGTGTTCGGTGAACAGCTGGGCGCGGGACACCCCGAATACGCGCTTTACGGCTTCGCCGTCTTCTACGCGGTCTGCATCGCAATCAACTGGTGGTTCTACCTGCGCCCCGGCGCCTACGTCCAGAACCCCTAAGCCTCAGGCACGCCCGTCCCGGCAGCCTGCCGGGGCGGGTCACCCAAACAGGAGAGAATGATATGAGCCACTTGCTCGACAGATTGAACTTCTTGCAGTCCAAAGAACTGGAGCAGTTCGCAAACGGCCATGGGCAAGTGACCCGTGAAAACCGCGACTGGGAAGATACCTATCGCAATCGCTGGCGGCACGACAAAGTTGTGCGTTCCACCCATGGTGTGAATTGCACGGGGTCTTGCAGCTGGAAGATCTACGTCAAATCGGGGATCGTGACATGGGAAACCCAGCAAACTGATTACCCGCGCACCCGACCTGACCTGCCCAACCACGAACCGCGCGGCTGTGCGCGTGGGGCAAGCTATAGCTGGTATCTGTATTCCGCCAACCGGGTAAAAAACCCGCTGGTGCGTGGCCGGTTGATGAAGGTCTGGCGCAAGATGCGCGAGACGATGGAGCCGATCGACGCCTGGACCAAGCTGCAGGCCGATCCAATCCTGCGCGCCTCTTACGTGGAAACACGCGGCAAGGGCGGTTTCGTGCGCGCCACATGGGATGAAGCGACCGAGATTACCGCTGCCGCCAACGCCTATACCGCCAAAACATATGGCCCTGACCGCGTCTTTGGCTTCTCGCCCATCCCGGCGATGTCCATGGTCAGCTACGCCGCAGGCTCGCGTTACTTGTCGCTGATGGGCGGCGTCTGCATGTCGTTCTACGATTGGTATTGCGACCTGCCCCCGGCCTCCCCGATGACATGGGGCGAACAGACCGACGTGCCGGAAAGTGCCGATTGGTATAACGCAGGTTACCTGCTGCTTTGGGGCTCAAACGTGCCGCAGACGCGGACGCCGGATGCGCATTTCTATACCGAAGCGCGCTACAAAGGCACCAAATCCGCTGTCATCTGCCCTGACTATTCGGAGGCTGCGAAATTTGGCGATGTCTGGCTCAACGCCAAGCAGGGGACTGATGCCGCACTCGCCATGGCCTTTGGTCACGTCATTCTGCGCGAATTCCACCTTGATCGCCAAACCCCTTATTTCGAGGAATATACCCGGAAATATTCCGACTTCCCCATGCTGGTGAAGCTGGATGAAAAAGACGGCAAAATGATCCCCGGTCGCTTCCTCCGCGCCGATGATCTGGACGGTAAATTGGGTGAGGATAACAACCCCGAATGGAAAACCGTCGCCTATGATGACACGTCCAAGGGCCTTGTCGCGCCAAACGGGTCCATCGGTTATCGCTGGGGCGAAGATGGCGAATGGAACCTGGAGGAAAAGGCGAACGCCGCTGATACCAACCTCAAGATGTCATTCGTTCTGGAAGAGGATCATGATGATGTCCTCGGCGTCGATTTCCCCTATTTCGGAGGCGAGGCTTACGGCCAGTTTGCCACCGACGCGGACCATCCTGATGTTCTGACCCGCAATATCCCCGTCAAGAAGATCAAGACGGCAGAAGGTGAGATTGCTGTTGCGACCGTGTTTGACCTGTTCTGCGCCAATTACGGTCTGGATCGTGGATTGGGTGGCGATTGGGTCACTTCCGATTACGCTGACGATATGCCCGGCACCCCCGCCTGGGCGGAAAAAATCACGGGCGTCTCTGCCGATAAAATCGCCCATGTCGCCCGCGAATTTGCTGATAATGCGGAGAAAACCAAAGGCAAGTCGATGATCATCATCGGGGCGGCGATGAACCACTGGTTCCACATGGATATGAATTATCGCGGTGTCATCAACATGTTGGTGATGTGTGGCTGCGTTGGCCAATCCGGCGGCGGCTGGGCGCATTATGTGGGGCAGGAAAAGCTGCGGCCACAGACCGGCTGGCAACCGCTCGCCTTTGCGCTGGATTGGAACCGTCCGCCACGGCACATGAATTCAACCTCCGCCTGGTATGCCCACACGGATCAGTGGCGCTATGAGACGCTGACAGCGGATGAAATCCTGTCACCAACAGCACCCGAAGGTGATTGGGACGCAAGCCTGATTGACTACAACATCCGGGCCGAACGCATGGGCTGGTTGCCATCAGCGCCGCAGTTGAAGACGAACCCGCTGGAGGTTGCGAAGGCCGCGAAAGAAGCTGGCAAGGAAATCCCGGCTTATGTGGCCGAGAACCTGAAATCCGGCGATCTGGAAATGGCCTGTGAGGATCCGGATGATCCCGCCAACTGGCCACGCAACCTGTTTGTCTGGCGGTCCAACCTGCTGGGGTCATCTGGCAAGGGGCATGAATACTTCCTCAAGCACCTGCTGGGCACCGATCACGGTGTGATGGGCAAGGATCTGGGCGAAGACGGCGCGCAACTGCCCAAAGAAGCCAAGTGGCATGATGAAGCGCCACGCGGCAAACTGGACCTGTTGGTCACCATCGACTTCCGCATGTCCACCACCGCCGTCTATTCCGACATCGTTCTGCCAACGGCCTCTTGGTACGAAAAGGACGACATGAACACGTCGGACATGCACCCGTTCATCCACCCGCTTCAGGCGGCGGTTGACCCGGCCTACGAATCCAAATCCGACTGGGACATCTTCAAATCCATCGCGAAGAAATTCCAAGAGATCACGCCCGGCTATCTGGAAAAGGAAACCGATATCGTCGCCCTGCCAATCCTGCACGACACCCCGGCAGAGATTGCGCAGGATCAGGTCAAGGACTGGAAGAAAGGCGAATGTGATCTGATCCCAGGAAAAACCGCGCCTGCCTATGTCGCGGTCGAACGTGATTATACGGCAATCTATGACCGGTTCACCGCCCTTGGCCCGCTGATGGACAAGCTGGGCAATGGCGGCAAAGGCATCGCCTGGGACACGCAGGAAGAGGTGAACAACCTGTCCGACCTTAACGGCGTGCAGCTTGATGGCAGCGCCTCAGGGCGGCCCAAGATCGATAGCGCGATTGACGCTTGCGAGGTCATCCTGATGCTGGCCCCGGAAACCAACGGTAATGTTGCCGTGAAAGCATGGGAGGCACTGGGAAAGGCCACGGGCCGCAAACATGCCCATCTGGCCGAAGGTGAACATCACCAGAAAATCCGGTTCCACGATATCGCCGCACAGCCGCGCAAGATCATCTCAAGCCCCACATGGTCGGGGATCGAAAGCGAGAAGGTCAGCTATAATGCGGGCTACACCAATGTGCATGAACTGATCCCTTGGCGCACCCTGACGGGGCGACAACAACTGTATCAGGACCATTTGTGGATGCGCGCATTCGGTGAAGGCTTCATGTCCTACCGGCCCCCGGTTGATCTGAAAACGATCACGGAGGACGTGCAGGATGACGGCGACAACCTTGTGCTGAACTTCATCACACCCCACCAGAAATGGGGCATCCATTCGACCTATTCTGATAACCTGTTGATGCTGACACTCAACCGGGGCGGGCCAGTGATCTGGATATCGGAGGTGGATGCGAAATCAGCGGGCATCGTCGATAACGATTGGGTGGAGCTTTACAACACCAATGGTGCCCTGACGGCGCGGGCGGTTGTGTCCCAGCGGATCAAGGAAGGCACGACCTTCATGTATCACGCACAGGAAAAGATCGTGAATACGCCCGGGTCTGAAAAGACCGGACATAGGGGCGGCATCCACAATTCGGTCACCCGCGCTGTGCTGAAACCAACCCATATGATCGGCGGCTATGCCCAGCAATCCTACGGCTTCAACTATTACGGCACCGTGGGCTGCAATCGGGACGAATTCGTCGTCGTCAGAAAAATGAAAAAGGTCGACTGGCTCGACAACGAAGCGACCAACAAGGAGGCCGCAGAATGAGAATCCGCGCACAAATCGGCATGGTGCTGAACCTTGATAAATGCATCGGGTGCCACACCTGTTCTGTCACTTGCAAGAACGTCTGGACCAGCCGCGACGGTGTTGAATACGCATGGTTCAACAATGTCGAAACGAAACCCGGCACCGGCTATCCTACCGACTGGGAAAATCAGGCGCGTTGGAAAGGCGGCTGGGAAAGGACAAAATCCGGCAAGTTGCAACCCAAACAGGGCAGCAAATGGCGTATCTTGTCGAACATCTTTGCCAACCCGTCCATGCCCGAGATTGACGATTATTATGAGCCGTTCGATTTCGACTATGACCACCTGAAATCCGCACCCGAGATGGAGGCGTTCCCAACCGCCCGTCCCCGCTCCAAGATCACCGGCGAGCGGATCGAGAAGATCGAAAAAGGCCCGAACTGGGATGAAATCCTTGGCGGTGAGTTCGCCAAACGGTCGGAGGATTACAATTTCGAGGGCATTCAGAAGGAGATTTACGGCGAATACGAAAATACCTTCATGATGTATCTGCCCCGGCTTTGCGAACACTGCCTGAACCCGGCCTGTGCGTCGTCCTGCCCATCCGGTGCGATCTATAAGCGCGAGGAAGACGGCATTGTCTTGATCGATCAGGAAAAATGCCGGGGTTGGCGAATGTGTGTGTCGGGCTGCCCCTACAAGAAGATCTACTACAACTGGGAATCCGGCAAATCCGAGAAATGCACCCTGTGCTATCCCCGGATCGAATCCGGCAACCCAACAGTTTGTTCCGAAACCTGCGTGGGCCGCATCCGGTATCTGGGGGTCATGCTTTATGATGCCGACAAGATCGAAGATGCGGCGAATATGGAGGATGAGCAGGACCTTTATGATGCGCAACTGGGCGTGTTTCTCGACCCCAATGACCCTGTTGTGATCGAAACCGCGCGCGCTGACGGCATTCCAGAGGATTGGATCAAAGCCGCGCAGGAAAGCCCAATCTGGAAAATGGCGATGGAATGGAAGGTCGCCTTTCCACTGCATCCCGAATACCGGACGCTGCCCATGGTGTGGTATATCCCGCCCCTTTCCCCGATCCAGAACGCCGCAGAGGCAGGCGCCATCGGCACCGATGCAGGCATGCCTGATGTCAAAAACCTGCGCATCCCGGTCCGGTATCTGGCCAATATGCTGACAGCCGGGGACGAGGCGCCGGTGGTCACCGCGCTCGAACGGATGCTGGCGATGCGATCCTATATGCGGTCGAAAACCGTGGAAGGGGTCATCGACGAAGGTATCGCTGCGCGCGTCGGCCTGTCGGGGCGGGTGATCGAGGACATGTATAAAATCATGGCCCTGGCCGATTACGAAGACCGTTTCGTCATCCCGACCACGCACCGCGAACAGGTCGAAGAGGCTTACGACCTGCGCGGCGGCTGCGGATTTACCGATACCAATGGATGCGGTGGCGGATCGTCCAAGGGGTCACTTTTCGGCGGCTCCAAGAAACCCCTCAAAATGCCAACGGAGGTCTGAACCATGGACCGCACACTCAAATCATTTTCACTCCTCCTCAGTTACCCGACGCGCGGGTTGCAGCATGCCATGTCCGAGATCGGGGGCGTTCTGGCCTCGGACACGCGATTGACAGTAACAGCGCGCCGGGCGTTGCGCCCGCTGATCGAAGAGATCAGCAGGCGCGACATTTATGACCTGGAAGAGCAGTATGTGCTGCTTTTCGACCGATCGCGCACATTGTCGCTGAACCTGTTTGAACATGTTCATGGCGAAAGCCGTGACCGTGGTGGTGCGATGGTGTCACTGGTTGAAACCTACCGCGAGGCCGGTTTTGACCCGGTCACGTCAGAGCTGCCCGATCACCTGCCGGTCCTGCTCGAATTCCTGTCCACCCAATCCCCTGTGGTGGCGCAGGATATACTGGCGGATGCGGCCCATATCTTTCAAGCGCTGACCGAAAGGCTGGGTCGGCGGGAAAGCCCCTATGGTGCCGTGTTCGCCGCTCTTTTGCAGTTATCAAAGGCGAAGGTGGATGCCACAGCTGTGGCAAACATGCTCGAACAACCAGATGACGACCCGACCGATCTGGAAGCGCTGGATGAGGTCTGGGAAGAAAGCGAGGTCCTTTTCGGCCCTGACCCGAATGCTGGCTGTCCGCAGGTGCGCGATATGCTCGCCCGGATGGATAGCCCGGTTAACCCCACACCGCGACATGCGGCTGAATAGGGAGACACGACATGTTTGCAAATTTCGATATCAACTTCATCATCTTTGGCATCATGCCATATGCGGCGCTGACCATTCTGGTGGTCGGTTCCATCGCCCGCTATGACCGCGACCAATACACGTGGAAAAGTTCATCCAGCCAGTTGTTGCGTCGCAAGCAACTGATCTGGGGATCGATCCTGTTCCATGTCGGGATCATCACGATCTTTTTTGGGCATCTGGTCGGGCTTTTCACCCCGGTCTGGGTGCTGGATGCGCTTGGCGTGCCTTATGTGCTCAAACAATGGATGGCCGTGATTATCGGTGGCCCTGCCGGGATCGCCGCATTGATCGGGGGCACATTGCTTTTGCATCGACGCCTGACCGATCCACGGATCCGCGCGATCTCCAGCTGGTCAGACATCACCATCATGGTGCTGATCTGGCTGCAATTGGCCATTGGGCTGCTGACAATCACGCAGACGCTCCAGCATATGGACGGGTCCGAGATGGTGCGTTTCATGACCTGGTCACAAAGCATCGTGACATGGAACCTGAACGCATGGGTCACCGTCATTGACGTGCATTGGCTTTACAAGCTGCATATCTTTCTTGGGCTGATCATCACAGCGTTCTTCCCGTTCACCAGACTGGTTCACATGGTGTCAGGTTTTGCAGCACCGTTCCGGTATCTGCTGCGCCCGGGTTACCAGATCGTCCGGTCGCGCCGGCAAGACCCATTGCCCAAGCGCGATCCCAAATCCACACCGGCGGAGTAGCCCCATGAACGCAGCACTTTTCCCCGATCTGGTCGTGAATGGCGAACAGGTGCCCCACAAAATCGTGGCCGCCGAAACCCAGAACCACGATGCCCCAGCAGGCAAACCCGGTATCGCATGGCGCAAGGCGGCCAATGCGGTCGCCATTCGCACCCTGCTATTGCAAGAGGCCCAGGCGCGGTCGCTGACGACCGAACCAGAAGAGGTCGCGCCCGGGCGCTTTGAAACGCAAGAGGAGGCCCTGATCCGGGCGCTTCTGGATCAGGCCGTGACAGCCGATAAACCAGATGATGCGGCTATTCACGCTGAGTGGCAAAGGGATCCGGGCCGTTTCCGCGCGCCCCCTTTGTGGGAGGTGTCCCATATCCTATGTGCCTGCGACCAAAGGGACGCAGAAGCCACCCGTAAAGCACAGCGCCGGGCGGTGACGCTGTCTGCCATGGTCGCGCAGGATCCGAAAAGCTTTGGTACTCTTGCCGCCAAGGAAAGCGATTGCGGGTCCAGATCATCGGGCGGCGCGCTTGGCCAACTTGGACCGGGCGACACCGTGCCGGAATTCGAGGCCGCATTGCGCGAATTGAGTGCCGGTGAGATGACGCAAGCACCGGTTCTGACACGCCACGGCTGGCACATCATCCGCATGGACGCGCTGGCGCCCGGTGACGTTCTGCCATTTGACGCGGTCCGCCAAAAGATCACGGAAGCCATGGAAAAAGCGGCCTGGGCCAAAGCATCACGCCGGTTTATCGATGGGTTGGTATCCAATGCAGAGATCAGTGGCACGGATCTGCACCCGGTTTCGTAAGATGAAAGGAACATCCGACATGAAAATTGCCTACACCATGGCGCCCGGTCGCGGTGATACCGACCTGCTATTGCAGCAGGTTGCACACCATATGGCCGCCGCCGGGTTCCGCAGCACTGGCACTGTTCAGATCAACACCGATGGCTGCGCCGACGGCCCTTGCGATATGGATGTGCAAATCCTGCCCGATGGTCCGGCCTTGCGCATATCGCAAAGCCTTGGGCGCGCGTCCAAGGGGTGCAGGCTGGATCCAGCGGCGCTTGAGACCGCTGTTGGTCTGGTCTCTGCGCAGCTTGAACGCGGTGCCGACCTGTTGATCGTGAACAAGTTCGGAAAGCACGAGGCTGACGGACGCGGCTTTCGCAGCGTGATCGCCGATGCCATCGCGAAAGACATTCCAGTTCTGGTTGGGGTCAATGCCCTGAACCTGGACGCCTTTCATGCTTTTGTGGGCCCTGACGTCGTCAGGTTGGAGCCGTCTGTTGATGGAATTGCGGTATGGTTGACCAACGCAATTGACGTGGTTGACGTCGCAAGCTGATACGTCGGTTGTGCGAAACCTTGCCGGATGCAAATTCCTGACACAGGAATTTGGTCAGAAAATTTGTAATTTTCTGGCGCCTCAGGCGACCTTGCCCTCAAAGGCCGCTGCCATTAGTGCTCGGGTATAGTCGGTCTGAGGTGCGTCAAAAATCGTATCCGCATCCGCAGCCTCCACGACATCACCCTGTTTCATCACCATGACCTTATGCGACAAGGCGCGCACGACCTTCAGATCATGACTGATGAACAGATAGGCCAGCCCATGCTTTTGTTGCAACTCTCGCAGCAACTGCACGATCTGCACCTGCACGGTCATATCCAGGGCCGAAGTCGGTTCATCCAGGATCAGCAGTTTCGGACGCAATATCATCGCCCGCGCAATCGCGATGCGCTGCCGCTGGCCACCCGAAAACTCATGCGGGTAGCGGTCCATCAGCGATGGATCAAGGCCCACCTCGCCCATGATCTCGCTCACCATGTCCCGGCGATTGCGGCCTTTTTCGACCCCATGCACGCCCAGACCTTCGGCAATGATCTCGGCCACTGTCATGCGCGGCGAAAGTGAACCGTAGGGATCCTGAAACACGATCTGCATGTCACTGCGCAAGGGGCGCATCTGGCGTTGGTTCAGCTTGTGAATATCGCTGCCCTGAAACACGATCCGGCCCTCCGACTGGATCAACCGCATCACCGCAAGGGCAAGCGTCGTCTTGCCAGAGCCGCTCTCCCCCACAACACCCAGTGTTTCCCCCGCACGCACCGTCAACGTGGCCTGATTGACCGCCTTGATATGGCTAACCGTGCGTTTCAACAGGCCGCGGCGGATCGGGAACCAAATCTTGGCCTTCTCCGTTTGCAGGATAACCGGTGCCTCATCTGGCACGGGGGCAGGCACACCGGTCGATTCAGCGGCCAGCAGCATCTGGGTATAAGGGTGCTGGGGATTGCCAAAAATCTCCACCGTTGGTCCTGTCTCAACGATATTCCCATCCTTCATCACGCAGACCCGGTCGGCAATCTTGCGCACGATGGTCAGGTCATGGGTGATGAACAGCATCGACATGCCCTCATCGCGTTTCAGATCGGCCAGCAGATCCAGTATCTGCGCCTGAATGGTGACGTCCAAAGCAGTCGTCGGCTCATCCGCTATCAACAGTTCAGGCCCGTTTGCCAGCGCCATCGCGATCATAACACGTTGCCGTTGTCCACCTGACAATTCATGAGGGTAAGATCCAAGGCGCCCTTCGGGGTTTCTGATCCCCACCCGATCCAGCAGTTGAATGATCCGCTTACGGACGTCCGGCCCGCGCAACCCCTGATGCAATTCAATGCTTTCGGCCAGCTGCTTTTCCAGCGTGTGCAGCGGGTTCAGCGATGTCATCGGCTCCTGAAAGATGAAACTGATATCATTGCCCCGCACCCGGCGCAGCTCTGCCTCGTCCGCGCCGACCATTTCAGCACCATCATAGCGGATCGACCCTGACATCGCAGCACTATCGCCCAATAGCTGCACAGTCGACAGAGCCGTCACCGATTTGCCAGAGCCGCTTTCCCCAACCAGCGCAACGGTTTCGCCTTTGCCAACCTCAAACGACACCCCGCGCACGGCATGGGTGGTTTCCCCATCCTGCCGAAAGGCGACGCGCAGATGGCGTACTTGCAACAGCGCACTCATTTCGTCACCGCCTTCTGGCTCGTCAGCACATCTGCGTCCACAACTGTTGCGTCGCCATCAGCCACAAAAGTCTTGCGCGGATCGAACGCATCGCGCACCCCTTCAAACACAAAAACAAGCAGCGACAGCATGATCGCAAAGGTAAAGAAGGCGGTGAAACCAAGCCATGGCGCTTGCAGGTTCTGCTTGGCCTGCAATGTCATCTCGCCCAGCGATGGGGCGGAGGACGGTAAACCAAAGCCCAGAAAATCAAGCGAGGCCAAACCGCCAATCGCCCCTGTAACCAGGAACGGCAGCATGGTCAGGGTTGCGACCATCGCATTGGGCAGCATATGGCGGAACATGATGGTCCGGTCGCGCACGCCCAGCGCCTTGGCCGCGCGGACATACTCGAGGTTGCGGGCACGCAGAAACTCGGCCCTGACCACCCCTACAAGCGCGGGCCAGCCGAACAGCACTGTCAGGAAGACAAGCAGCCAGTAACTGCGCCCCAAGATCGCAAAGACAATGATGATCACGTAAAGTGACGGCATGCCGGTCCAAATCTCGATAAACCGTTGAAAGATCAGATCGGTCCAACCGCCGAAGTAACCCTGCACGGCGCCCGCCATGATGCCGATGATTGATGCGGCCACAGTGACCGTCAGTGCAAAGGTGACCGATAATCGGAACCCATAGATCACCCGCGCCAGCACGTCGCGTTTGGTGTCATCGGTACCCAACCAGTTATCGGCTGAAGGCGGTGATGGGGCGACGCCGCGCACATCGACGATAGTGTTGTAGGAATAGGGGATGATCGGCCACAGCATCCAGCCCTTTTGGAAATCCCCGTCCAGCACCTCACCTGCCTTGGCCGCTGCGATCAACTCCTCCGGGGTGTCAAAACAGCTTTCCAGCCCACCGGTGATGATCAGGCAATCAACCTCGACCTCGCCATATCCGGCCTCTGTCGGGAAATCCCCGCCAAAATCCCGCTCTGAATAGAAGCTGAAGATCGGCATGCGAATTTCACCGCGGTAGCTGACGGCGATGGGTTTGTCATTGGCGATGAACTCCGCAAAAAGCGACAGGCCAAACAGCAAACTAAAGATGATCAGCGACCACCATGCGCGCCTGTTGCGGCGGAAATTGCGCCAGCGGCGCTGGTTCAGGGGGGATAAACGCATCAGCCGCGCGCCTCAAAATCGATACGCGGATCGATGAAAACATAGGTCAGGTCGGTCAGGATCCCGACAACCAGCCCGATCAGCGAGAATGCGAATAGCGTGCCAAAGACCACCGGGTAGTCGCGGGCGACGGCGGCCTCGAACCCAAGCCGCCCCAGCCCGTCCAGTGAAAACAAGGTCTCAATGATCAGCGACCCGCCAAAGAACACACCGATAAACAGCGCCGGGAAGCCCGAGATGACGATCAGCATCGCGTTGCGGAACACATGGCCATAAAGCACCTTGGATTCCGACAGGCCCTTCGCCTTGGCCGTAATCACATATTGCTTTTTGATCTCATCAAGAAAGCTGTTCTTGGTCAGCAATGTCAGCGTGGCAAAGGCCGAAATGGTCGAGGCCAGAACCGGCAGCGCAATATGCCAGAAATAATCCAGCACTTTGCCGATCATGCTCAAATCCTCAAAATTGGTTGAGGTCAGCCCGCGCAGCGGGAAAATGCGCCAATAAGACCCGCCCGCAAACAGGACGATCAGCAGAATGGCGAACAAAAAACCGGGGATCGCGTAGCCCACGATAATCGCGCCTGACGTCCAAGTGTCAAAGGGGGAGCCATCCCTGACAGCCTTACGGATACCCAGCGGGATCGACACCAGATAAGCGATTAACGTGGACCAAAGGCCTAGTGTGACCGACACTGGCATCTTTTCGGCAACCAGATCAAAGACGCTGATAGAGCGGAAATAGCTTTCCCCGAAATCAAAGCGGATATAATTCCACATCATATTCAGAAAGCGTTCCAATGGGGGTTTGTCAAAACCGAACTCGCGCTCCAGCTCGGCAATGAATTCCGGCGGCAGACCACGTCCACCGACATAATCACTGTCGCTCTCGCTCCCGATATCGACGTCGCCGCCGCCGCCAGCAATCCCTTCGAACACGTCACCCTGCCCTTCCAACTGGGCAAGGATCTGTTCAATCGGCCCGCCGGGGACAAACTGCGTCAGCGCGAAGTTGATGATCATGATCCCCAGCAGGGTCGGGATGACCAGCAACAATCGTCGGAGTATATAGGCGCCCATAAACGTGACCTACTGAAACGCGCCAGCGGCCCGCAGAGCGTCGTATTTCTCCTGATTGAACCACCAATAGTCCAGATGGCCCAAACCAAATTCAGGCAGGTTTTCAGGGTGTTCAAACATGTCGAAATACGCCACCCAGTTCTTGCCCAGATACCATGCGGGAACCATGAAATATTCGTGCCGCAGGATACGATCTGCGGCCATCACCATCGCGGCCATTTCATCATAGGTCTCAGCGTCGGGAATTTGCTCTCCCAATCTATCGATCGCCTCAGAGCAATATGCCGCAGGATTGAAGACGTCTTCCTTGTCTTCACAACCAAAGCGTTGCGAAAAACCGGTGCCTTCCTGCAATCCGTTGCGGTAACTGCCATAGATCATATCATAGTTTTTCGCCTGTCGACGGGCCTGATACTGCGACGGGTCAACACGGTTATAGGTGATGTTCACACCCAGCCGCTTGAGGTTCTCGATGTAGGGATTGATGATACGATCAAACGACTGGCGTGTTTCAAGAAACTCTACATCAAATGTCTGACCATCCGCGTTGCGCAGCAGCCCATCATCACTGGTCGTCCAGCCCGCCTCTTCCATCAGTGCCAGCGCCTGACGCAGGTTGCCACGATCAATAGGGCGGGCACCTGATACGTGCGGCATAACGGGCTCTTGGGTAAATATCTCGTCAGCGATCAGACCGCGCAAACCTTCCAAGATTTCCAGTTCGCGCCCCTGCGGCACCCCAACTGCCTTTAACCGATCATTTTGCCAGAAACTCTCACGTTGTTGGAACAGGCCATATTGCAGGTTCTCATTTGTCCACGTGAAATTATAGAGCAAGCCAATCGCCCGGCGCACCCGGCGGTCAGCAAACTTTTCGCGGTTCATATTGAAGGTAAAACCAGAGGCGGCTGGCATCGTGCCATCGTCCAACTCTCTCCGAACGACCCATTCCCGTTCGAGCGCGGGAAAATCATATGCTGTCGCCCAATTGATCGAACTGTTTTCCCGGCGGAAGGTAAACTCACCTGCCTTAAAGGCCTCAAAAGCGGCAGAGCTATCGGCGAAATACTCGATACGCATGCTGTCAAAATTTCCGCGCCCGACATTGATGGGCACATCCTTGCCCCAATAGTCCGGGTTGCGTTCATAGACGATTGACCGTCCAACATCGACTTTTCCAACCGTATATTCGCCAGTCCCCGGTGACGTCTCTAGACTTGGTTCATCCAGCCTGGCGCCCGTTTCTTCAAACCAGGCCTTGGACATGACCGGGAAGCCACCGATTTGTCCGATCCGCCCGCGGACAGGGTATTCGTCCGAGAAGGTCACCTTCATCGCGTTGTCGCCAACCTTTTCGATATCCTCGATCAACACCTTGAGAGACGCGGCCAGCGAAGGGGTGCCCTGCTCGATAAACAATTCGATGGTGAAAATAACATCTTCAACGGTCATGGGCGTGCCGTCGGAAAACCGAACATCATCGCGCATATTGTAGATAACCCAGGATTTATCCTGCGGGTATTCAAGTGAGGTGCAAAGCAAACAATATGCTGACCCAACTTCGTCAGATGTCGCCGTCAAAATGGTTTCCCAAATTGACGATGACAGCGCACCGGGCGAACCCGACAACGTCGCGTAAGGGTTCATACTGTCAAACGTGCCATTGGCCGAGATCGAAATTTCGCCGCCCAATGGCGCGTCAGGGTTCACATAATCCAGATGCGGAAAATCTGCCGGATATTTCAAATCGCCGTATTCGTTGAAACCGTGACTTTTGATGATGTCATGCCCGTCGGCAGCCACATCATCGGCGGCCCAGATCGCTGCCAGCCCAAGAAACACGCCAGCCATCCACATCCTGTGCCGTCCATGATCACGAACATCTTGCACAGTATTGGATTTGGACGGGCGGCGATTTTGCATCATTCTCTCCGGTTTGGACGTCACGATATTACTCATACATGAAGCTACGGGACACGATGGCAAACATTCAAGTTGAGAATGCGTGATCCACCGGTGATGAAACTGTAACAATCATGAAAAAAGGCCACCCAAACCGGGCGGCCCATTCACGTGTCGTTAACAGTTGCGATTAACCGCCGACGCTTTCAAGATACGCGATCAGGTTTGCCCGATCCTCGATCTTGCGCATTCCGTTATATCCCATGGCCGTGCCGGGCGCGTAACCCTTGGGGTTTTCCAAAAACAGGTTCAGGTTTTCAGGCGTCCATGTTTCGGCAACCGCCGCCAATGCGCCGGAATAATTGAAGTCATCGTAAAATGCGACCTGCCGGTTCACAACACCATGCAGCGCAGGGCCAGTACCGTGATTGCCAGCCTCCAGCGCGTGACAGGACCGGCAGTTGCGCCACAGCGCCTCGCCATCCTCAACGCTGGCCGATGCCATCACCACGGCAAAGTCGACTTCTTCCTTGGCGGCTTCTTCCGCGCCGCCCTCATCCGCGACCTCGATGACATAAGCCTGAGCATGATCATCGCCATGGCCACCGCCGCCATGATAGATGGTTTCAGCCGCCCAGCCACCCAGCAAGTAAACAAGCCATGTGCCGCACAGGCCACCCAGCACCTTGGTCATCGTCATTGTGTCGAACATGTCGCGTTCCATTCAGTTCTTCGGTTTTGCGGCTATCTATCCGCTTCCCACCCCCGGTTGCAAGGTGTAGAGCCGCGACGAAACGCGCAAATCTGTCTTATGCAGTAGGGAGGCCACGTATCATGTCGCAAAAAATCGCCTTTCAGGGGGAATTGGGCGCCTATGGTCACCAGGCCTGCGCCGACACCCGGCCAGATTATGACCCCCTGCCCTGCCCCACCTTTACCGCCGCGATCGAAGCCGTGCGCAAGGGCGACGCCGATCTTGGCATGATCGCCGTCGAAAACTCGACCTATGGACGTGTGGCCGACGTGCATTCGCTTTTGCCCGAAAGCGGGTTGCATATCATTGATGAGGCCTTCGTGCGGGTCCATATCAACCTGCTGGCCAAAAAAGGCGCGCAGCTGGCCGATATGAAACAGGCGTTCGGCCATGTTGTGATCCTGCCGCAATGCGCAGGGTTCCTGCGCGAACACGCCATCACCGGGCGCGTCAGTTCCGACAATGCCAAAGCGGCCCGCGATGTGGCCGAAGGTCAGGATATGACAGTCGGGGCACTGGCATCAGAACTGGCCGCCGAAATCTATGGGCTCGATATTCTTGCGCGCAATATCGAAGATGCCAGCAACAACACGACCCGGTTCCTTGTGATGGCCTCTGAACCTGACTATCGCAGACGTGGCGATCACGGGATGATGACCAGCTTCGTCTTTCGGGTCCGCAACATTCCTGCCGCCCTTTACAAGGCGATGGGCGGTTTTGCGACCAATGGGGTCAACATGACCAAGCTGGAAAGCTACATGATCGGCGGATCATTCAGCGCCACACAATTTTATGCCGAGATCGAAGGCCACCCCGATGACCACAATGTGCAGCTGGCATTAGAGGAATTGGGCTATTTCACCGATATGCTGCATATCATGGGCGTTTATCCCGGGCACCCCAAACGGCGCGAACGTCAAGCAGGCTAAGCCCGCAGGATAACAACGGTCCTGTCATCAAAAAACGCACGCTCCGTGGACCCTTTGACGGCAGGAGCGACCCCGATCCTATGGGGGTCGGCAACCTCGGTCTGCGCATGGCTGGCCTCCCATGCGGCGATGGTTGGTGCCGTGGGCATGACCATGTAGCCGTCGGAGAACAACTCCAGCGACCTCAGGCCGTCGCGCACGATCTGTGCATCCACGATGAAAGCCGGATCAGGTGCGGACCCGTCCAAAACCCCATAACCAAGCGGATGATCCGACATATTGGCAAACCGATGCTGATGCTGCAGACCGCTGCGCAGGAATGCCTCAACCTCTTGCGCGGCGTCAGGTCGTGCCGCGATGGCCACCTCCAGAATTGCGTCGGCCTGATCTGGGTTGATGTCACCACGCGCCAGCGCCGCATCCAAACCGCCCCCAACCACGCTGCCAGCCCGGATTTCGCACTGATCGGTGGACAGACCTGCGGCTTGCAACATCTTGAACAAGGCCACGCGCGCCGGGATTGTCACATCATCCGGGGCCAGTTCAGTGATCCTGGCGGCGCCTGCATTGACCCGGTATCCGGTATCGCCAAGTCCGACAATTCGCAGCGCGTCCGAGGTCTCAAACACGATCATTGCGGTCGTCGATGCAGGGCGGCCAACCCCGTCATGCGGGGCAGCCGCAGCTATCGCGGCAGTCAGCCGTTGCAAGATATCCTTTGCATCCCAGTTGGCGGCAGCGGCGGGCAACCCCGCCAAGGCCTGTGCGGCGGTCAGGGCCGCCAAGCGCCCCATTGGCACGCCATTCTTGCAACGCCCATGTGTATCCGTCGCCCCATCGAAAACCGCCGTCACGCGACCCGGAATATGCAACAGGACATCGTCGGCCGGCACGGATAAGTCGCGCGCCTTGGGATGGGAAAACGCCTCAAACTGCATGGGCGGGGGCCAGGTTACGCAGGCCGTAGGCGTCAAGCCGCGCCCATATCTGCGTGAGGTCAACGATCTGTCCGGTGGTGCGCGCCTGATCCAGCGCCATGGCAGACAAACCAGCCTCGATCCCATCGACAACCGACACAGGCAGGTCTGTGATAGCGCCGCGCAGATAATCAGCCAATTCACGGGTCATCTGCCGGTCAGATCCGTAATGGTCGATCTGCAAATCCGGGTCCTGTGTATAATCAACATCCAATAATCGTTCCGCCGTCCGTGCCTCTGTCACCCGCAGATAGCCCCGATGCAGATCACCTTCGGCCATGCCGCGCGTCCCGATCACACAAAAATGGCGGCTTTGGTCGGGGGTGTTGATATTTGTATGAAAGCTCATCGTCACGCCGTTTTCAAACGACAGGATAGCTGTCTGGTGGTCAATAATATCGGCATCCGAGCGGAACGGATCATCCGCAGTTTCCCAGAGTGACGGGGTCTGGTGAAACAACGCCATATCCGAGTTGCGGGTTGGCGCGTTTTCGGGGGTAAAGGTGCGCCTGCCGCCAAAACTGGCCACCCTTTGTGGGCGGGACCCGGTGATCATATGAAACAGATCTATATCGTGACAGCATTTTTCCAGCATGAAGCCGCCGGAATACGCCGTATAGCGCCGCCAGTCGCGCATGAAAAAACCACCGTGCTGCGGCTCAATATGTTCATTCGCCTCAAGCGACACGATCTTGCCCAATTGGCCCGCATCCAGCGCGCAACGCAGGTCTTTCATCTGCGGGGCATAGCGCAGGACAAGCCCGATGATCAGCCGGTCAGTGCCGTATTCAGCCAAAAGATCTGCAAGCGCCCATGTTTGATCATGGGTTGTGACAATCGGTTTCTCTGAAAACACGCGAACACCCGCCCGCAAACCAGCCGCGATATGATCCAGATGCAAATGATTGGGGCTGCCCACAAACAAAAGCCCGGCCTTTGTCTCTGCCAGCATCTTGTCCACACTGTCATAGGCGGGGATCGGGTCCGGCTCTTCCAACGCAGGCACAAGGCGCGGGCTGGGGTCGACATATCCCACAATCTGCATCTCCGGCATGGCCGCACGCAGATACGCCAATACCTTGATACTTCGCTTGCCTACTCCTGCAACGGCGACCCGCATGATGCTCTCCTACAGATCGGGGGCGGTGCGGCGTGGCAGGGCCAGACCGGCGGCGTCAAAAACATGGACGGTGTCCGGATCAACGGTCAGATGCACGGTATCGCCGGGTGATAGGCGGGCAAGCCCGTCCAAGGCGGCACAAATCGCCGTGCCATCATGCAGGTTGCCATACATGATCGTGCTGGCGCCCAGCCGTTCGATGACGCGGACCGCCACCTGTAGCCCGTCGCCAGTCGTGCTGAGTTGCAGGTCATCAGGCCGGATGCCGAGTTCCACCACCGCACCAGCACTCTGACCAGCACCATCAACATGAGCGGTCAGATTGGTCTGATCAGACGCGATGGCCGTGACACCGGTATCGGTGACCTCTGACAGTGCCGCCCTCAAAAAATTCATGCCCGGCTGCCCGATAAAGCCCGCTACAAACCGTGTGCGCGGCTTGTGATACAGTTCCATTGGTGTGCCAAACTGCTCCAAAACGCCGCCATTGAGCACGACAATCCGGTTGGCCATGGTCATCGCCTCGACCTGATCATGGGTGACATAGACCATGGTCGTGCGCAGTTTCTGATGCAGTTCCGACAATTCGACCCGCATCGCGCCGCGCAAGGATGCGTCAAGATTGGACAAGGGTTCATCAAACAAAAACAGCTTCGGATCACGCACGATGGCACGGCCAATGGCCACCCGCTGGCGCTGCCCGCCCGATAACTGGCTTGGCTTATGTTGCAGCCGGTCCATCAGATCCAGTGTTTGCGCCGCTGCTTGCACGCGGCTGTTGACCTCTGGCTTTGGCAGCTTTTGCAGGCGCAAAGGAAACGCAATGTTTTCGAACACGGTCAGGTGTGGGTAAAGCGCGTAGGACTGAAAAACCATCGCCACACCGCGTTCAATCGGTTCGCGGCCCGTGACCTCATCCCCATCAATATGCAACTGGCCGGTTGTCTGGTCATCCAGCCCCGCAATAATCCGCAGCAAGGTGGATTTGCCGCAACCGGACGGGCCAACAAAGACGATGAATTCGCCGTCTTTCACAGCCAGCGAAATATCATGCAACACCTCGGTCTGGCCAAAAGATTTCGTGATTTTGTTCAGCTCTAGCGTGGCCATGGGCAGTCTTTCAGCAAGGGGCAGTCGGCGACAGAAACGCCTCGGCTGCCATACGGCAGGCAAGGTTGGCATGATTGGGGACATGGCAGGCATGCACGGCGGGGGGCGGGTTGGTCTGATCCGGCCCGGCACCGGCAAGGTCTTGGCCCAACGGCATGACAGCAATCTGCGCGACCAGCGCCTGCAACAAGTCAGCAGGCATGCGCGAACAGATGTAAGCGGCCTGGAAATCAAGCAAGGCAAGCGCCTGTGCCAGAACATCACCGATCATCGCACCGGCACTTTCCAACCTTGCAGTCAAACGATCCTGATCTGCGGCAGGCAAGGCGGCAATACCGTTCCAGCCGGACCAATCTTTCAAACCAGCCGCGCGTTGGAAGGTCTGTTCAATCGGCCGATCAGGGCCATGGGGAAAGAACTGGCCAATCTCGCCCGCATTCCCATTGGCCCCGACGATAAGCGTGCCATTGCTGACCAAACCACCGCCAACCCCGGTGCCCAGATGCACGCATAGAAAATTCGGCTCGGGTGCGGTGCGGATCAGGCTGGAGGCCAGCGTTTTCCCGTCATTCATCAGATGCACGGGCAGGCCCAACTGGTCCCGCAACCGGGCGGCCAGATCAACAGCGGCCCAACCTGCCGGATCGACACGCGCCAGAATGCGCCTGCCACCATCCAGCAGATAACCCTGCACCGAAACGCCTGCACCCACCAGAATGGCACCGTCAGGCAAACCTGCCATCACTGCCGCAACCAGCTCATCCAGATCGTCCAGTTGCGCGGCAGCGGTCTCGTAAGCGCGGGCGCGCTTGGCGGTCAACAGCTTCGCGCCGGCCAGATCGCTGCAACTGACCCGTATATGGTCAGACGCAACACTGATCCCCAATGTCGCAAGGGTACCGGGGGCGAAACGCAAACTGCGCGCAGGTTTGCCCCGCCCTGCGGCGGGTTCCGTCCGTTCCAACAACACGCCACTGTCGATCAACGGCAGCACTGCACGCATGATCGTCTGGGCAGACAGGCCCAATCCGATGCTCAATTCCAGCCGTTGCTGATCCGGCACGGCCAAAACCGCGCCCAGAACAGCGCGCTGGTTATCCGTCATCGCAGGCGGTGTTTGCATCAGCATCACCCCTTTACCCCACCGCCAACAAAGCCTTGCAGGACATAGCGTTGGGTCAGCATATAGATCACGATCAACGGCAATGTCGAAATGACAGAACCCGCCATCAACAATGTCCATGACGCCTCATACTGGCTGACAAATGACATCAGGCCCAAGGGAACGGTTTTCAATTCATCCGAGTTCAGGAACAGTAAGGGGCGCAATAACTCGTCCCAGTTATTGATGAAAGCGATGACAAAGATCGACACCAGCGCGGGCTGCGCCAGCGGCAGATAGACCTTCCAGAAGATCTGAAACGGCGTCGCCCCGTCGACATAAGCCGCATCGCCATAATCCTTGGGCAAGCTGCCGAAATATTCGCGCAGCATGAAGGTGCCAAAGGCCCCCACCAGAAAGGACGGTACGATCAGGGGCAGGAACGTATCAATCCAGCCCAGGCCACGCATGATCAGAAATTCGGGGATGATGGTGACCTCAACCGGCACAAAGGCGGTGACCAGCACCAAGGCAAACAACCAGTTCTTGCCCGGTAGGTCCAACCGGGCAAAGGCGTAACCGGCCAGCGAGGTGGCAAACACCTGCCCGATAGCAGCCATAAAGGACACGAAGGCAGAGTTGCGAAAGAAGATCACAAAATCCCGCTGGGTCCAGATTTCGGTGTAATTCGCAAAAGGTTCATCGGTAAACAGCTTTGTCGGCACAAAGCTGGGGGGCAGTTTGAAAACATCGCGCGCCTCTTTGAAGCTGGTGACCAGCATCCAGATGAACGGCATCAGCGTGATCAGCGCATAGGCGATCAGTACCGCGTAAAGGGCGAATAATGTGCCGCGGCCAGTGCCTCTGTTTGGGTGGATATCAGTCTTCATGCACCCACCTCTTGCGGAAATAGAAATTTGTCAGCGTCAGCAGGCCCAGAATGAAACACATGATGTATGACAGGGCTGCGGCATAGCCCATCTCGAACTCAACAAAAGCGTTTTGATAAACGTAAAACGCCAATGTGGTGGATGCCCGGTTCGGGCCGCCATTGGTCAGCGCATAGGTGATTTCAAATGTCTGGGTGGAACGGACAAGGGCCAGGATCAGCACGAAAAACAGGCTGCGCGACAGCATCGGCACGGTGATCTTGAAAAACCGCTGCACCGGTTTGGCCCCGTCCACCCGTGCGGCCTCGTACAGGGTGGGATCAATGGTTTGCAATCCAGCTAACAACAGGATCATGTAAAACCCCACATCCTTCCAGATCGACACCAGCGCGACGGCAGGCAAGGCCCACATCGGATCTGCCAGCCAAGCGGGCGGATTGTCCACGCCAACCCAGTCCAACGCATTGTTCAACAGCCCGAACTTGGTCGAGAAAATCCAGCGCCAGGCCAGGGTGACTGCCACGGTCGAGGTGATATAGGGCAAAAAGAACGCGCCCCGGAAAAACGCCGAACTCCGCAGCCCGTTATTCAACAACACCGCCAGAACCAGCGCCAATGCGATGGACCCAGGCACATAGATCGCTGAAAAATATGCCGAATTCAGGAACACTTTATGCGCCGTGGGCGAGGTAAAGATATGCGCATAATTGCCCAGCCCCACGAATTGCGGGGTGTCAAAAATCTTCCAGTCATAAAATGACAGGGCAAAGGACCAGCCGATCGGGATCAGCCGGAACACCAACAGACCAATGATGGTCGGCGCGAGAAACAACAGCGCCGTGATCCGGATTTTGCGATTACTGCGCATGGTGGGGCGGCCTTATCGGCGGTTAAATGGCGGGCCGGGGCAAATCATGACGCACCCGGCCCACCTCTGGGACAGCTTAGCGTGACAGGATGTCGTTGCCGTAGATGACAAGCGCCTCAATGGCATCATCCAGTGACTTGCGCCCGTTCAGCACCTCATCCAACTCACCATTCATACCCGATGATCCGGTGGAATCGTATCCGCGCCACCCGCTCCAATTCTTGGAAAACCCGGTATAGACATTCTGCGCCCCGATATCGAGAAGCAGACCCTTGTTTGTGGGCATCTGATCAGTCTCCAGCCAAGCCTCTGACGTGGCAATATCGATATAGGCAGGCACCTTGCCACCAAGGAAATCAGAGGCTTGCCGCCCTTCACCCACCATATGCTGGATAAAGGCCCAGGCGAGGTCCGGGTTATCGCTGCCCGCACCAACCGACAGCATATCCGCCCAGGCATAGGCGGCAGCATTGTCCGGCGTCGCATCCGGGCCCAGCGGCACCTGCGCAATCCCCCAACGGAAATCATCGCCGACAATGGATCGTGTATTGGCAATGTTCCAGGACCCATCGACCCACATCGCGGCCATGCCCAGCGGCATGATATCCTGCTGGCGCACGCCTTCCATTTCCTGCGGCTGCGGGGCCACCCCATGGACATTCACCAGATCGGTCAGGAATTGCAGCGCATTGACGGCTTCGTCATTAAGCTCCAGCGCGGTTTCATCGGCATTCAGGTAACGGCCACCATTGCGGAACACCCAAGGTTCGATATGGGCGTAACGACCATAAAGCGACATACCATAGGTTTCGGCATCACCGTCACCATCCTCATCAATGGTCAGCGCCTTGGCAGCATTCAGGAAATCATCCCATGTCCAATCCGGTTGCGGGGTCTCGACCCCTGCGGCCTCGAACATATCAATATTGTAATACAGGACCGGTGCGACCCAGTTTTGCGGGAACGCCACACGCTGATCGTTGATCACACCAACCGATGCGGCGCCTTCATAGTAGCCCGCCAATTGGTCGTCCGAAACAACGCCAGACAGGTCCTTAAGGTTGCCAGCCGCCGCCCATTCCTTGACGAAACCCGACGACATCATAAAGACATCGGGCAAATCCCCGGACGCGGCAAGCGCTGACAGGCGCGGCCAGTAATCCTTGGGCGGCATGGCGGTTGCCTCAACGGTGACGCCTGGATTGGCGGCCTCAAAAGCGGCAATCGCCTCCTTTTCGACCTCCAACTGGTCGGGGTCCCACGACATAAAGGTCAGTGTCGTATCCTGCGCCTGCGCCATACCCGCGCCCAGCACCATTGCCCCCAAAGCAATACGAATCGATTTCATGATGTGTCCCTCCAAATGACCACATCATTTTCATTCCATCATGGAATTAAATCAAGTGACGTTCTCATGACAGTCATTTTCCGGGGGATTGTCGATGAATAGACCGGGGTTGGGGCAGGCCCAGCTCACCCGGAACCGTCATGCGCAACATTGATCAACTGCGAACCGGATCGCAGACGATCCGGGGACTATTCAAAGCGGCAAACTTAAGATTCCGGGTGACTAGGGTCCTGACCCTAGCTCGCTGCCTTCAACTCAGGATAGGCCTTCGGTACGTCTGCCACGGCAGACCATTCCAGATCGCCCTCGTAACGCCACGCCATCTGGCCGTTCTCATCCAGCGCAAACAGATGCAGCCAGCGGTTATCAAACAAGGCGCGCACCCCGTCATGCCGCCGCAAAACATCACTCATCGCTTCACGTGGTGCTTCGATACAGACAGAAAGGCGCAGCGGATCATGGGCATACCCCTCGCCCTCATGCACCGACTGCCATGGCAGGCCAGCGCGCAACGTGCCGCCATTGCCTTCGATCACGCCAATCCCGCCGGTGACGTTGTGCAGCAGCTTGTTGCCCGACCCAAACGTGTCCGGGGCCACGGTCGATCCGTAATATTGCAGGCTGATCCAGCTGGCCACAACCACAGGGGCGGTCATGATCAATTCAAGAACGCCGAACGCCTTGTCATTCTGCCAATCATAATCATGCAGAAAGGCGCGGCCTTCCATGCTTTTGCCCGCCGTGCGGTGGCGGGGGGCGGCGATGAAAGCCTTGCAGCCCGCCAGCGCCCATTCAGGCCGGGTTTCGGCCCAGTCGCGACTGCGCAGCGGGATGTCAGTATCACCAGCGGCACGCGGCAAACGCAAGGCACGCTCGCCCCGGGTCACCGCACCGGCAGAGGCGAACCAGGCCTTCGCCCGGCCCAGATCAGCAACATGGGCGGCTGTCGGCACGTCGGGGTCATACAGGGTGACCGCATCAGTTGTCGTGTCATGCAACCCGGCCACAAACAACGTGTCATCGGGGATCACGATGCCCCTGTCGGCCAACCCCTTGCGCACATCCGGCCCATTCAACAAACCAGCCAACAGGCGGGCATTCACTTCACCGGAATAACCGCCACAAGCACCGCAATGCAGACCACTGGCAAAGGGGTTGTTGACGACATTGGCCCCATGCCCTGCCAGCACAACCAGCCGGGCGAAATTGTCGGTGAATGACATGGCGCGCAGGATCGTCTCAGCCGCGTCGATCTGGGCATCCAGATCCAGCGCTGGGTCAAGCCGGGGCGCAGGCCCGTTTGGCACATCATTGGGCGCAAGGTTCAGCGCATCGCGCAGCAATTTACCCACATAAACCGGGCCCATCGCCTCTACAAACGCGAATGACGACACAGCCGCCAGCTTGAACCGTCCCCAGGCCCGGCTGGCACGCGCCCTGAACCGGGCGTTCTGATCCACATGCAAATCATCGCCCTGCGCGGTGGAACTGACACCGGGGTTCAGCAGCACCGGCAGGCGCAATTCCTCAACATCAGAGGCGAACCCCTTATGTGATGCGGTCAAGCCAAAGAAGCCCGCAAAACCAAGAGTCTGGATACCGGGATCAACAGATTCCAACGCGCGGCGGAACACCTCTGACCGGACATCAATGCAGAATGCGGCCTGCATCGCTGGCCGCTCAGTGGTCCGCTCTGCGGGATCAGCGGACAGGTCATCTGCCAGTTTGCGCTGCTCGGCGCGTTCCCATGCTTCTTGCAGGATCGCATTGGCTTGCATGTCGGCATCCGGGGTGACAGGGGCAGCATGGACAGCCTTCACCGCCTGCCATTGCGCGCCAATCTGATCCTCATACTGGATCAGCAACGCCTCTTCCCACAACAGCCGGATGGCCAACAGATCGGTGATCGTCTGGTCGGTGCCCTCGGCCAGTTCAGCCTGCCACAGATGATAACGGGCCACCTGCGCCCAGCCCCCCAGTGAAAACAACAGCTGATGGAAATAGGTCTGCAATGCATCTGCTGACAGGCCCAACCGTTTTGCCGCGCGGGCGGTTGCCGCATCTGACGCATCAGGCGTTTCGCTGACAAACTGGGCAAAACCGCCCAAGCCCGCGATTTCAGGCGTCAGATCATGGGTCGCATATTGCCGCCATGCGTCATAGGCCCCCCGCCTGCGCGGCGCGGCCCACAACGCCTGACCCTGATCAAAATATCCCGCCGCCCAACTGCCAAAACGATCGGCGACAATGCCCGGCCAATCAATGCCAGAGGCATCAGCGGCCAGATCAGCCACCGTTGGCTGCGGTGCGGGCGCATCCACATTGGTCGCGGCCATTTGCTTGAGCGCGGCCAGATGAATGTCTGTCCGACCGCCCAGCGCGGCCAGCAGATCGGCATCGGTGATCGTGCCATCCTTGATCCTGGCGTCATACCAGTCGCGGGGCATGGTCACAGGCACGCCACCAATGCGGCCCAACCTTGCGGCAACCTGTGCCAGATCTTGGTCTGTCTGGCCCAGAAACGGGTTCACTGCAACTGATGAGGCAAGCGGCCAGACCGGTGGAATGGCCCGCACGGCAGTATCTGTCGCAGCAAGCAATGCCTTGTTTGAAAGCTTTTTGGGTGTCGTCATCAGGATATTCCTTTGCATCAATCAGGACAGGTTCTTGACCGACCAGCCGCGCAGCAGCTTGTCAAAAACGGCATTGGCATAAAGCCCGTTGGACAGGTGAACCCGCAGGCCGGCCGCCGCCGGGTGATAGGCCCATAGCGGGAACAGTGCCTGCGCCAACGCGACCAGACCAAAGCTGAACAGGGCAAGCAGGATCAACACCCATTCCAGCGGGCCGGGTGCAGGCGTGGCGGGCAAAGTGCCTGCCATCAGCCAAGCGGCGGCCGTTTGCAGGGCAAAATATCCCACCGCTGCCGCCACCGAATAGGCTGCCATGCGTTGGGTCAGCACACGCGGCGCCGCATCGGCAAGCCCCTGCGCCAGCAGATAAGCCACACCAAAGATCAGGATCGCGCCCAATGCGATGGCTTGCGGCGATTTGGTGGAAATCCCAAAGGCGAAGGCCACACCGGCATAGATCACCAGCGCAATGGCAAAGGCGCGCAGCACGGCCAGCCCATTGGGGATGGCCACCGGTCCCGGCCTGCGGATCGCCGCCACATTATCAACAGCCATGCCGGAGGCCAGGAATGCATGCGCTTTGTAAAGCGAATGCGCCACGATATGCAGCAAAGCCAGCGGGAACAGCGCCAGACCACATTGCAGGATCATGAACCCCATCTGGGCCACGGTTGACCATGCCAGCGAGGTCTTGACCGCCGATTGAGTCAACATCACCAGCCCGCCATAAAGTGCGGTGAACCCGCCCAGCATCACAAGGAAGGCCAGTACACCGGGGGCCAGCAACATCACATCGGCAAAGCGGATCAACAGAAAACCGCCTGCATTGATCACGCCCGCATGCAGCAAGGCCGAAACCGGGGTTGGCGTCTCCATCACCTCGGTCAGCCAGCCATGGGTCGGGAACTGCGCCGATTTCAGGAGCGCGGCCAGCGCCAATGCGGCGGCAATCCATGCTGCACCCTGCCCTTGACCTGCCTGTGCCGCGGTCAGAACCGTAGCAATGTCGCCAGTGCCATATTGGGCATAAGTCAGGACAGCCGCGACCAGCAATGCCGCATCACCGATCCGCGCTGTGATCCATTTCTTGCGCGCCGCGCGCTGTGCGGCCACCCGGCCCGGATAATACAATAACAGCTTGTGCAAGAACAGGCTGGTCGCGATCCAGGCCAGGACCAGTTGCACGATATTACCCGCCGTCACCAACAGCATCACCGCCGCCAATGTGGCGCAAAGCCATCCCGTGAACGGCCCCTGCCGCGTCTCCCCATCCATGTAGGTCGTGGCATAGCGGATAACGACCCAACCCACAAAACTGACCAACAGCAGCATTACAACGCTGACGGCATCCAGCCGCGCAGCGATGCCAAGGCCTGCAAACCCCATCAGGCCGCTTGTTGCCGGACCCTCGGCCAGCAAAGCGATGGTGGACAAAACCGCGATGGCAATGGCGGCAAGCGTCAACTGCTCGGCCCAGCGCAGCACATGGGCCGGACGCATCTGCGGCCCGCGAAAGGCCAGCACGGCAGCAGCAATCAGGGCCAGCGGGGCAAGAAATAGCAGGATGGCAAAAGACATGGCGTGTCTCTCCGTTCTTGTTGGATGACAATTGGTCGCAGCGATAACAGCTGTGCTTAATCTATAAAAATTCATTGTTTATCGGTAATCGTTCTGTTTAATAGAATGATGAGCGAGTTCAATTACCACCACCTGCGCTATTTCTGGGCCGTTGCCCATGACGGGAACCTGACCCGCACGGCAGAGCGGCTGAACCTGTCGCAATCGGCGATATCGGTGCAGATCAAACAGCTGGAGGCGTCGCTGGGCCACGCACTGTTTGAACGGCGCGGGCGGCAGCTGATCCTGACAGAGGCGGGGCGCATTGCCCTTGATCATGCCGATGCGATCTTTGCGGCGGGCCGTGAATTACTGGGGACGTTGCAGGAAAAAGGGCGCAGCCGTCAGGCGATCCGTATCGGGTCATTGGCCACGCTTTCGCGAAACTTTCAGATGGAATTCCTGCGGCCCATTCTGGACAGGCCGGATGTGGAAATCATCCTGCGTTCGGGCACCAGTGCGGCGCTGCTGCAAGGGTTGGAGGCGCTGAACCTTGATGTCGTCCTGATCAATACACCGCCATCACGCGATGCGGTCACGCCTTTCATCTCGCACCGTCTGTCTGAACAACCCGTCAGCCTGGTTGGCACTCCGGAACGGCTGCGCGGCAAATCCGATCTGGCCGAACTGGTGGCAAGGCAGCCCGTCATCCTGCCAACGGCGGACACTGGCATTCGGATCGGGTTCGACGCATGGATCGACCGGCTCGGCATCCGCCCGCAGATCGGGGCAGAGGTGGACGATATGGCCATGATGCGTCTTCTGGCCCGCCAAGGGGTCGGGCTGGCGGTGCTGCCACCGATCGTTGTGCAGGACGAATTGACATCAGGGCGACTGCAAGAGGCGGGGCGCCTGCCCGATATTGGCGAAACCTTCTACGCCGTCACGATCACCCGTCGGTTTCCAAACCCGATTTTGGCGGAGTTGCTGGAAAGCCGGTCCAATCTGGGCGACCCGCGACAGGCTTCATAAATTCTTGGGCCGCTGCGCCATGCGGGCGTCCATCTTGGCGATCTCCTTGCGCATCATGGCCAGGTAACGATCAAACGGCAGCCAGCGCTTCATCCGCCAGGCCTTGCGCGATTGCGGATGGGTCAGGATATGGCGGTCGCCACGGGCCAACCCGTCCAGCACAGCCTTGGCGACATCATCGGCACCCAATCGGGACCGTTCCACCAGCCGTTTGGTCACACGTTCGGTATCGGCATCACTGGCGCGCATATTCTTGGCCAGATCAGTGCGAAAGAAACTGGGGCAGGCCACATGGGTGACAATCCCCGCGTCTTCCAACTCCAGCATCATCGTTTCGGACAAGGCGACCACCGCCGCCTTCGTGGCATTGTAAGCTGCCGCATTGGGCAGATACAGAAAACCCGCCATCGATGCGATATTCAGATAGGTGCCATGGCCCTGCGCGCGAAACAGCGGGGTAAAGACCTGCGCGGCGCGCACAATACCCATCAGATTGATATCCACGATCCACTGCCAGTCATCAATGGTGGTCTTTTCCATTGGGCCCATCTGGGCCACACCGGCATTGTTGATCACCAGATCAACGCCACCCCAACTGTCCTGCAACCATGCAGCGGCACGGGTGAAATCATCGACGCTGCGCACATCACATGGGACAAAGGTCCCGCCGATCTCATCCGCCGTGGCCTGCCCGGCGGCGGCATCAATATCTGCCACACAGACCTGCGCGCCCTCCGCCGCCAACAGACGGGCGAGCGCTTGCCCCAAACCGGCCCCTGCCCCGCTGATAAAGACCCGCTTTGCTGTCACATTGCTATCCTATGCTATCGGCACGGCCCGCCTGACGGCCAGAAAAGATACAACCGCCCAGAAACGTCCCCTCCAGCGCATTATAGCCGTGATATCCGCCACCGCCAAAACCCGCGACCTCGCCAGCGGCAAACAATCCCGGGATCGGATCACCGCCCGCGCGCAGCATCTGACTATCCAGATTGGTTTCCAACCCGCCCAATGTCTTGCGGGTGATGATATTCAGACGGACCCCGATCAGCGGACCATTGTCCGGATCAAGGAACTTGTGCAGCTTGGCCGTGCGCTGAAACTTGTCACCCCGATAGTTGCGGGCGGCATGGATCGCCATGATCTGGGCATCCTTGGTAAACGGATTATCGACCTGCGCATCGCGGGCACGAATTTCAGCATCAATCTTGTCCAGCGGCAGCAGATCAGTGCCAGTCAGCGCGTTCATCTTGGCCAAAAGTTCCGGCAGGGTATCTGCAACAACAAAATCCTCGCCATGTTCCTTGAACGCCTCCACCGCCGGGGTGGCGGCCTTGTTCAGGATGCGCTGGCGCAGCACTTCCTTCCAGGATTTCTGTTCAAAATCAGGGTTCTGCTCTGACCCGGACAGGGCAAATTCTTTTTTCACCACTTTCTGCGTGGTGATGAACCATGAATAATCATAGCCCGTGCCAAGGATCAGTTTCAGGGTGCCAAGGCTGTCAAAACCGGGCAAGGCCGGTGGCGGGAACCGGTTTCCAACAGCGTCGAACCACATGGATGACGGGCCGGGCAGAATGCGGATACCATGGGCGGGCCAGATCGGATCCCAGTTTTTGACCCCTTCCGTATAATGCCACATCCGGTCGTTATTGATGACATGACCGCCCGCCTTTTCGCTGATGCCCACCATCCGCCCATCAACATGGGCGGGCACACCGGCAATCATGTTTTTAGGGGCGGGGCCCAGCCGGTCTGTCGGCCAGGACTGCCGCACCAGATCGAAATTGCCGCCAATCCCGCCAGAACTGACCAGCACCGATGAGGCACGCAGCTCAAAATCATCCACCACATCACGGTTGGTCGACTGGCCGCGCGGGCTGTCATCGGGAGCCAGCACCTCACCCGCCACGCCCTTGGCGGCACCGTTTTCCATGATGATCTGGGAACAGCGGTGGCGGAATTTCAAGGTGATGCGCCCGGCATCGGCATGGGCACGAACGCGCGCCACAAAAGGTTCTTGCGTGCCGGGGCCAACACCCCAGGTCAGATGGAACCGCGGCACCGAATTGCCATGGCCGGACCCGAAACCGCCACCGCGTTCAGCCCAGCCAACAATGGGAAACCAGCGCATGCCCATCTTGTACAACCAGTCGCGCATCTCGCCTGCGGCGAAATCAACATAGGCTTCGGCCCATTTGCGGGGCCAGTGATCTTCGGGGCGGTCAAACTGGGCGCTGCCCATCCAATCGCCCAAGGCAAGGTCCCGACTGTCGCGAATACCCATGCGACGCTGTTCGGGCGTGTCGATCAACATCAAACCACCCAGTGACCAAAAGGCTTGTCCGCCCAAAAAGGTCTCTGGCTCCTGATCTATAATCGTGACCTGCTTGCCCCGATCCGCCAGCTCTGCGGCAGCAACTAGACCGGCAAGACCGGCACCAACAACAATGACATCACATTGGTCCATGAAACACGCTCCGTTACGGGATCCGCCGGTAAACGAAAATCACGGGCAGGATGATCAAATACATAACGATACCATACAACGCCGAAGGCAAAGCATAGACGTTCAGGCCATCCGCGCCACCCACAATAATGGCAGCGATGGCGATCCCCAATGTGCCATTCTGCACGCCGGTTTCGACCGAAATCGTCTTGGCCTCATGGGCGGTTCGACCCAAAAGTCGGGGCACGGCAAAACCAAGCACCGTCAGCACGACCAGTAATGCCAGCAATGCAGGTCCCAGCACGGGCAGGTTTTCGAAAAACAAATCCCTGTTGGCGACCAATGCGGCAGCGATGATCACCGCAAAAAGGACGGTCGCAACACGGCTGATGACCGGTTCTGCGGCAATCATCCGTGCCGGGAACATGGCACGCAGCGTCAGACCCAGACAGATTGGCACAACCGTCAGCGCAAACATGGTCAGGGCGGTTGAGGTGATGTTAATCTCCGGCGCATTCGCGCCCATGAAGCGATCCATCGCAAAGCTCAGAATGATCGGGACGCTCACCACGCTGGCAAGGCTGATCACCGCCGTCAGCGACACCGACAGGGCGACATCGCCCTTGGCCCATTTGGAAATCACATTGCTCGTCACCCCGCCGGGACAGGCGGCCAGGATCATGAAACCAACGGCCAGCTCTGCCGTGATGCCAAAACCGATCACGCAGGCAAATGCAACGACGGGCAATAGCAAAACCTGATGAAACGCACCCACCAGAAACGCCAATGGCCGCTGCCCGACGCGCAGAAAATCCGCTGGTGTCAGACCAACCCCCAGCGAAAACATGATGAAGGCCAACCCAAGTGGCAGCACCACCGAAACCAGTATATCCAAGAAACCCCTCCCCCTTATTCCGCCGCTCCCATGGCGCAACAGGGTCAACCCTAAGTCGGAACGCATCACGAGACCAGATGATTTGGCGATACATGACGCAACACCAGCTAGCTTACTGGTGCAATTGCCCAAAAACCGATCGGCCCGCAGCATGATGGGGCAGGATTGGAGGTGCCCCATGAGGATGGATCCGCTTGACGCGATTGCAGATGGAATGGACGCAGAAACACCGTTTTGGGTCTATCTGTTTCCACCCGCCGTCCGAAACCTCGTGGCGCTTGGCGCGCGTTTCTGGCGTCAGGCGATAGAGGCCGCAATCAAGGGCGGGGTGAAGGATCCGGCAAAGCTCGCCGATCTTGCCTTTTTCATGCATCATCCCTGGCGGCTTGGGCGGGCGATTTCGTCAACCGAAGCCGACGCCGCCGCACTCGTCAAACAGTGGAAAGGGTTTCACGCCGCTGCCAGAAAAATGTTGCGCGGTGCAGGTGGCAAATCAGGGCCGTTGAGCATCGTCAACACACCCCTACCGCGCACCAGCGATGGCCTCCACCCGACCAAGGCGCAAAGCAAGCAATATGGCCTGCCCGAAACCATCGCCGCGCTCACCAGCATCGGGGCCACTTGGCACAAAAGCCACCCCACAGGCCCCAAGATTCAGATTTCGGATATCAGCAGGCGGGGCGGCGGAAAGCTTGCCCCGCATGGCTCACACCGGATGGGCATTGATGTCGATATCCGCTTCATGCGGACGGATGGCAAAATGCGGGCGGTCAACCCGTTGATCAAAAGCCAGAAACGCTTTTTCGACAAGGCACTGACACAAGAACTCGTCGATGTGATCCGGGCCAACACAGTGCTCAACGCGCATCTTATCATGGTGAACAAACGTATCGACCTGTCCAACGTGGACGGCGACAATGATCACAACAACCACATGCATGTGCGGTTCTGTATGCCGGGCACCTATGATCTGCGCGCATCACGAAAAGCGACCGGCTTGCTGGGCATTGGCAGTTACATCAGCTGTAGCTGATCAATCAATTTCCGCGAAAACGAAAGGCACCGCCATTGCGGTGCCTTCGTTACACAATCGGCGCATCGTCAATAAGCGTATTCACGATCCCAGTCTTCCTCATCTTCAAAGACCAGGCCAAACCCGGCCTTCAACAACCGCAGGATGGATAAGAACCCGCGCGCCTTCTTGCGGTAAGCGCGCGCCAGTTCGGCCACCAGCTTGCGGGACGGTTTGGGGTTTTTCACGTCCGGGCTGCGGGCATGAAATGCCTTGTAAAGCCGGCGGACTTCCGATGCGACCAGCCGGTCCAGAATCTGTTCACGGTAAAGGCTGTCACGCACAAACTTCCAGCGGCTGGTCTTGCCCGATGCAAAGCGGGCACGCAATTTGGCAGCCACCCGTTTGGTGACAACTGCTGCGCGGCTGCTTGTCATGAACAGATCCGCCTCAAACTTGTTGGTCGAAACTTCGGCCACGGCATCAAGCTCATCCAGCATATCTTCAAGATCGATATCCATATGTTTCCCTTTCGTGATGGCGCATATCACCTGCCGCCCAGGGGCGTTTCATGACAGGCCGTTTCAGATGCTGCCGATATGCTTCCAGCCGGGCTAGATCACATCGCGCATAAAATAGACCAGTTCGGCCCGGCGATTGATGCCGAACTTCAAAAAGGTCGATTTCAGATGGGCGGCAACCGTCCAGTGGCTGATATCAAGGACCTGTCCCACTTCCTTGTTGGAAAATCCCTTGGCCACCAGTCGTGCAATTTCCAGTTCCCGTGTTGTTAACAAATCCAGCTCTGTGGTCAGACCGGCCTGGGGTTCAGGCTTCTGAGTGGCTGAAATACTCGGTACATCCAGAACAATTCGCTGCGCCAGCATCACTTCTTCTCCCTAAAATAAGGTCATTATTTGAAAATCGTGTCTTTTCCCGGCTGACGAAATAATCAGCCGGTTCGTCGCTTCTTGGCGGGGCGAAAGTCGATGACTCGCGCACCCCCGCTACCCATAGCACGTTTGCGCAGTCCAAGGGACTCTGCACTTGTCAGCCAATCGTCACAACCATCGACAATCGCCTCCAGCAATGCCTCAAAGTCGGTGCGCACATCCGTCAGGATGTAATCCTCACCCAGCCAACGGATCGTATCGCGACCTGTGACCGCCATGCGATGACGTTGCGATGTCAGCGGCTGTTCACGCAGATGTTGTTTCAGCACATCCTCCATGACCTCCCACCCCGTGGTGGCACCAAAGATCCGTTTGATGTCATCAGAATTGAGGATATCAAACGCATCGCGCAACAGCACCATGACCTCGGACCGCAGCACGGCGATATGGCCGTATGACACCTGCTTGAGGTTATGACGCAGGTCCAGACCAGCCCGACGCACCACCGACATAGACCCGAAATTCTCGCGGGTATTGTCGGATTTGACGACCTCGGACACACGCTTGTCCTGAAAGAACGCCGAAACATGGCGACAGAAATTCGTCATCAGCACATGGAAGGCGTCATTGGGCAGCGCACCATCCGGCGGGGTTGTGTCGGTGTAACCAAACACCTTGCGATAGGCCGCGCGACGGTCCGAAAGGGTGTAGCGCAGCACGCGCTTGCGGTCGAACTGGAACAGGGCCATGGCACCGGGACCATCCGACAGGCGGACTTCACCCGATTTGAACAGCTGTTGCAGCTTTTGCACACTGCGGAACGTGCCGACCGCCTCCATCTGATAAAGATAATACAGATCGGCAATCGCCGAATTGCGTTCCCGGCTGACCTGATCATCATAATCAGGCACCAGCGGGGAAGAGGCCGCAGCACCGGGGACACCCGCAATCGTGTCGCCCAGACCGATCATATCGGCCAGACCGCCATCGGTCTTGGGATCACCGGCTTTCGGCTTCAACGCATCCATCACGGCGCGTTCAGCTTCTGCGATATACTGATTGATCAGTTCCGCCTGTCCGGGTTTCTCGGTCAGCTCATCACGGGCATCCGAGACCATCAAACTCCTGAGTTGTTGCAGGCGTCCAAGGACCCCGTTCAACTCGCCTATTGTGTCGATACGTTCATCCGTCACTTTATGGCCCTCCTTATCCTGCGTCCGCCTGATCCGGGCGGGCCAGAATGGCCGCCTGATCTGCTGCTGTTTCAATCAGGAATTTCAACTCTTCCAACTGGCGCATCGGGCCCGGCAGGCTGATCGCAAAGCCGAATTCACCCGCGCTCGCGATCAGACCGTCAAGGGCGGCGGTCTGGGCCTGCAATTCGCCCGCCAGGATCGCCAGACTACCCTGTTCACGGACATTGGCGCGGAAGCTGGCGCCGGTGAACGGCTCTGTCACTTCCAAAATCCAATCCATGACCTGTCCGATGCTCAGATCAAATGCCGCCGAAACGGAAACCGATCTGACCTCGCGGCCAGTTGGTCGCGTGACCTGGGCCCGGACCTGCGTGGTAAAGGCAATCAGGTCCTGTTCGGCAAGGTTCGTACCCGTGCGCACCAGAATATCGCGCATATCACGGGCCGATCCCCAGGCACTGGTCAAGGCCAGTTCCAACCTTGCGGCCGCATTGCCGCGTGTATTGGTCAATGGGGCCAGAATATCGCCCACCATCTCGCCAAAGGCCTGCACCAATTCGCCGATTTCGAACTTCAGTTCCTCGGACAAGGTCGGGCTGCGGCGCTGCGATACTTCATCAATATCCGTGGCAGGCAACAGGCCCTCCGGGATCAGATCATCCAACTGCAATTCCAGCATGGCTGCCGTGAATTCAGGCTCCAGATTGGCGTAGTCGAAGTAATCCAAGAGGCCTTTCACAATCCGGCGAATGGCGAAAAACGCACGGGCAATGTTGATGCCATAAGGATCGGCCATCACCTCATCCAGATCAACAAACCGGTTTTCGACCTCCATCCGGGCGTCATCCACATGGACCACATCGCGGCCAGTCTGGAACCGGGCCATATCAGGCAGACGGTCCAGAATATCCAGAATATTGTCGGCCTCGGCGCGCACCCGGCGGGCCGCAGATTTCGCAGCACCGGCCAGCAGACGACCATCCTCGGGGCTGGTCATCCGGCGCTTGCCTTCGCCCAAGGCAAAGACCGTGTTGCCGTTGCGCTTGGTCTCGGTGAACTCGGCCATCAGGCTTTCGATCAACGTATCGCGGGCCATGTCCTGATTGTCAGCACTGGCAAACTGGACGCCACGATGCGGCATACCCAGGGAATCGAGCGTGGCAGCCATTTGCGCCGTCACGTTCTTGAACGCGCCCGACCCGGGCGATGCCTGATCGGCACCAGACCGACCACTTCGGGTGGAAAGGAACGACAATTGCCGACCCACCTGCTGAATGGCGGTTTCAATCGCCTTCAGATTTTCACCATCATGAGCCATATCAGTCTCCTCTTTCGGGGCGGGGCGCGCCCATGCGATAATGTCATTTGCAGCGCGTGTCGCCGTGGCGGTGATCAGGGCGATATCGCCTTCCAGCGCCTTCGCATCGGCGATAAAGGCCTTGACCGGATTACGGTGGCGGCCGACACGGTTCTGTTCTTCTTCGCTGGCCTCGGCGATCACATCATCCAGATCATTCAGGATCTGAGGACGGGCGATGTCCTTGCTGACATGGGCCATCAGATCGCGGGCCAGCTTCAATGCGCGGTCGCGGTCGTCACCAGCGACGGCTTTGGGCAAGGGGGCGAAATTTTGCAAAGCCACATCAACGCCAGAGGATAACAGCTCAAGCGACCGGGCCTGCCCAGCCTCAACCCCCAATCCAGCCATGGTTTCCAGACGATCAGCCGTCGCCTGCAATTGCGTTTCCAGCCGGTCCAGCAGTACCAAAATACGGTCTTTGGATACGTCCACCATATCACGTCCTCCCCAAAGCCTGGTAGAAATTCTTTGCCACCTGTCGCGGGGTCGCCCGCCGGGTGCGGACCGCAACCTGGGCAGCGGCGATCAGGAAACGCTCGGGCAACACGCCCGTTGTCTCGCCGTTCAGCAAACGGTCGGCGGCTTCGCGGACCAACCCAACATCGCGATGGGAAAACCGGATCACCTCTGACAAGGCACGCCCACCATAGGCAGGCTCCTTGGTGTAACAGCAGATCTCGACCATCGCTTCCATCCCTGTCTTCAGGGATTTGCGATAGGCGGCAGGCAGGCTGTTGAGCAGATGATCAGGATAGACACGGCGCCACGTGTCTTCAAACGCCTGCGCCTCCGCGACAAAACCCATCCGGCGCAGCAGGGCGCAATTCATCGGCACCCGAATAATCGGCGTGGGATGCACGCCTTCGGGGTTAAACGCGGCCGCCGCCTCCGGGCGTTTTCCCACAACATCGATCAACGACGTCACATAGGCCGGTCCAATCAGCAGTGTGCCCGCAAAATCGGCATAGCTTTCCTTGTGCAGGCGCATCCAGATGCGGATCGCCTCTTCGGGCAACCGGCCCTGCATGCCAGCCTGAATGCGTTTTGGCAGCACATTCCACAGCCCCAGATCGTTTTGCAGATTATGGGCGACCTCATGCGGCACAGCGCCCAGCGTCCATGGGTTATGCAGCCGGTGCTGGGGGATCTTGACTAGGGGAAACGGGTTCGGGCGACGGCCCAGCTTGCTCAGCTTCACGCCACGGCGATAGGTGGCAGGGCCACGCCCATCCTCGACATAGGCAAAGGGTGCCGGGGCGGGAATGCTGCGGGCCTTGCCCAGACCAAGCCAGACCGCCTGATAGCAATCCAGCGCAATCCGATCCATCGCCTGCAACTGGGCACCAAAGCGCCCGATGCGATATTGAAAGATGCCGCGATAAAACGCCAACAGGCGCTCGGCCTCTTTGGATTGGGCGTAAATCCGGTCCTTCAACTCCAGAAATTCACCAAAGCCACCGGACCTGGATGATTTTGTCAGGGCATCACCAGCGGCGGCAAACCGGGCCACATCCTGTTTCAGCACCTGCTTCAACTCATCCAGCAATGCATTCGCCGCCTTGATATGGCCGCCACTTGGAGCAGTGGCCTGATTGCGAAACTCTGACGGTTGGACCGCAGCCAGCCCTTCAACATAGCGGGCGGCATTCAGGACCTGCCGTTTGACAAACCAGCGCGGGGTATAAAGCAGGGCGGCCCGGCGCGACCGTCCGCGCACCACCGGAATCAACCGATCCGGCGGCGGCAAAGGGGTGCGGTCGCTTTCCTGCGCGCAGCTATGGCAGACAGCGCTCATCCCTGCCCCGCCTGACGGTCAGCGATACGGCGTTCGACGCGCAGCAGATAACGGGCGGCCTGACGCAGGGCATTCTTGGCGGTGCGCAGATCGGCATCCATGGTCGGTTGTAACGCAGGGGGCTTGGATGGCGCAGGCTGGAAAACAGCATGGATACGACGGGCCAGGGTCTGCACATCAGCATCGCGCAGCCCTGTCGTGCGGCGGGCCAGTCGGCGGGTCGCCGCAGCGACCAGCTGCTGCAAATCGGGTTCATCGGCGCTCTGACGGCGCAGGCGGGCCAGAATATTCATAAAGGCATCAGTGGCCGGTTCTGCGCGGCGCTTGCCAAAGACGCGGGCCATTTCGGCGCGCAACGCTTGGCGACGGTTCGGGGACAAGGGTGCCGGCTTGCGACGGTTTTGCTGTGGGCGGCGCTTGGGGCGAGCGACCTCTTCATCAAAATCGTCGAACTGGTCATCCTCCATCGCATCGAAATCATCATGCAGGATGTCTGTGTCATCGTCGGGGGTGACATGATCGGGCATCAGACTGGCCGCGGCAATCATATCGCCATCAAATTCATCTACGGTAAAATCCAGCAGGTCGTCATCATCGGCATCTTGCCAGTCGTCGTGATCGATGTCGTCGGGTTCATTGATGCGATCGGTCATCGAAACTCTCCGGGATCAATAGGGAAATAATGCGTCAGGAAGAAAGAGAGGGGGGATGCCTGCCCCGGCCATACGTGACCGGGGCAAAGCGGTCGGACCTAGTAATATTTTTCGGCCCGGGCAATCGCCTTTTTGTTCAGACGGCGACGCTTCACGGTGTTCTTGGCAAGCGCCTTGGCCAGGCGCGGTCTGGACCGCAGGATGCGTTTGGCCTGCTTGGTCATCACCCGGCCCGCAGTGCGGTTGGTGATCTTCTTGCCCTTGTCGGATTTGCGCTTCAGCGATGCCGTCGTGGCTTCCACGATGGATGGCAGTGTCTTGATCAAGGGCTTGGCCTTGGGATCAGACGCCATCACCTTGGCCACGCGACCTGCGGCACTGGCCACGGCCGGGGCCACCGATTTCACCTTCATCGGCGTGCGGGACATGATGGTAATGGTCAGCGCACCACCCAATGCCTGGGCATCTGATGGGCGGGATTTGGACGCTGCCGCAGCCATCGCCTCGGCCATATCTGAATCCGTCGTGGGGATGCGGATCGTGGCGTTCATTTCGTCTTCGCTATCGAACCCGTCATCTTCGTCTTCAAGGTTCTTGACGATACCGCCAATACGACCACCAATCGCAGCACCAGCCGGGCCACCAACGGCACCACCGATCACGGTACCAATCTTACCGGCATGTTTCTTGGCAACCCGGGCAAGACGACCGGCGACTTTCTTGGCGCCTTTCTTGACCTTGCGCCACAGCTTGCGAAAGAATTCATCGCCTTCGGCGTCGAAGTCATCATCAAAATCGTCGTCATCATCAAGGTAATCGACGAAATCATCTTCGTCATCATCGTCGAAGTCGTCATCAAAACCGTCATCGTCGAAGAGATCGTCTTCGTCGTCATAGTCATCGTAATCTTCGAAATCGCCATCATAGTCGAAATCGTCTTCTGCATAATCTTCAAAATCAGCGTATCTGTAAGACATGTCAGGCCTCCGTTGTCGGACGTGATCAGGACGCGCAGTCAAGGCCTGCGCTGATCTCAGCTTCGACGCAGATGACCGCTGGCGATATCACCAAGACGGGTTACTCAATTCAGGGGGGGGGCGGGCCGGAAACCAAAAATGCTATTAACGTATTGAAAAATATATAATTTTTAAAGGCGCGCGGGTATTATTGCCTGCCGTAATCATCAAATGACACCAACACGTCGGCAATCTCCGCCTCTGTTAGCAACACCGGCTCGCCACCCGTCCGGGCAAGCGTATCGACACGGGCCAGGTTCTCCAGCTCTTCCATCCGCCACAGCGCACGGTCCAGCGTAGGGGCCACGGTAATCGCCCCGTGATTGGCCAACAGACAGCCATGGCGGTCGGTCAGGGCATCCACCGCCATATCGGCCAGCGCCTTGCCACCAAATAACGCATATCCGGTCACCGGCACGTCAATCCCGCCGAAAGCGGCGACCATGTAATGCACTGCGGGGATCGGACGGCGCTGAATGGCAATGGCCGTGGCATGGGCGGGATGGGCATGAACCACCGCACCCACATCCGGGCGGGCACGCAGGATCGCCTGATGAAACTGCCATTCGGTGGATGGTTTGCGGGCATCCGGTGCGGGCGGCTCTGTCAGGGACAGCTTGCAAATCATATCGGGGGTCATCCGGGCATAGGGCACCGCAGACGGGGTAATCAACATGCCGTCCGGCACCCGGACCGAGATATTGCCAGACGTTCCCTGATTGATACCAACGTCACCCATCCACAAACAGGCATCAATAATCGACTGGCGCGTGGCGGTGTCGTCGGGATAAACAGCCTCTACCATCGAGCTATCCCGCCGCCTTGGCCATTTCAGGGAATAACTGCGCCAGACCATCGGCACTGGCGTCACAAACTCCGCGTTCAGTGATCAAGCCAGTCACCAGATGATTGGGGGTCACATCAAAGGCGGGGTTGCCGCCCGGCGTGCCATCCGGGGTCACCTGTACGACGCCAATCTCGCCCGCTTCGGTGCGGCCCTGAATATGGGTTGTTTCGCGGGCATCGCGTTCTTCGATCGGGATCTCGGCCACACCGTCAGTGACGGTCCAGTCAATCGTCGGGGATGGCAAGGCCACATAGAATGGCACGCCATTATCCTTGGCGGCCAGCGCCTTCAGATAGGTGCCGATCTTGTTGCACACATCGCCACGGCGCGTTGTGCGGTCGGTGCCGGTGATCACCATATCGACCTGCCCATGCTGCATCAGATGGCCACCGGCATTATCGGTGATGTAAGTATGCGGAATGCCATGGCTGCCCAATTCCCATGATGTCAGGGCACCCTGATTGCGCGGGCGGGTCTCATCGACCCAGACATGCAGCGCAATACCGGCATCATGGGCGTGATACATCGGGCTGGTGGCCGTGCCCCAGTCTACGGTCGCAATCCAGCCCGCATTGCAATGGGTCAGCAGGCGCACCGGTTCGCCCGCAGGCTTCTCCGCCGCAATCTGCTTGATCAGTTCCAGCCCGTTAAGGCCGATATTGCGGTTAATCTCGACATCCTCATCGGCAATCTCATGCGCCAGCGTCAATGCAGCAGCGGCACGATCAGCCATGGGCAACGGGCGCAGGGCGGCACGGCAGCGATCCAGCGCCCAGCGCAGATTGATCGCTGTGGGCCGGGTTGCGTTCAGATATGTCCAGGCCGCATCCATATTGGCATCACTGGGGTCCTGCGCCATGGCCAGCGCCAAACCATAAGCCGCCGTGGCACCGATCAACGGGGCGCCCCTGACCCGCATTTCGACAATGGCCGCGGCGAAGTCCTCCATCGTGGTCACGGATTGGACCCGAAAGTCATGTGGCAGCCAGCGCTGGTCGATGATTTGCAACGCGCCCTTGTCCGCGTCCCACCAAAGCGACCGATAATGCGTGCCGTCAACTTTCATGGCTGTCTCCTTTTGCCCAACGCTGACGCAGTGTTGCCAGATTAGCAACACAAGGCAAGCTACCGGTCGTCGTATCTGCCGCTCCACAGCCGCGCCCGACTGCCGCTCCGGGGCGGGGGCTACCCTCCGTTTATTGTGGAAAGGGCGTGGTTTACAACGCGCATAACTGGCCGGTTTCCGCATCCCGTGTCGCCACAAGAAACTGCAACAACGTCTCGCGATCAATCGGCTTGGGCAGCAGGCGCAATCCCAATGCGGCACAGCCGGTTTGCAAATCCCTGCTGCGATTGGCCGAGATGATAGCGGCCGGCACAGCCCCAAAGCGCTGCTTGATCTGTTCATATAGCTCCAGACCCGACGCGCCTGACCCCAATTGATAGTCCAGCAGCATCACATCCGGGACCAGTTGGATTTCTCCCAAAAGTGCAACAGCTTCGGACGCCGTTTCGGCCAGCAATACCTCTGCGCCATGCTGTTCGATCATATGGGTCATCGCATGGGCCAGACGGATGTCATTTTCGACCAACAGGACAATCATACCATCCAAAGCGTTTTGCCAGTTGGCACTGCGCCGCGGACGGCTGGGGCGGGCACGGCGGGGCTTTTGGGCAATCTGCATGTTCAACGAAAAACAGCTTCCCTGACCGACAGCCGACCACAGGCTCAGGTCGTGCCCCAGCCCCTTGGCTGCGCGTTCCACAATCGCCAGACCAAGGCCCAGACCATCATTGCCGTCTTGCTGATCCAGCCGTTCAAATTCCTTGAAAATGGTCTGGCGGGCACTCTCGGCGATACCGGCACCCGTGTCCCACACTTCTAACCGGGCAGAGCCACCATTGCTGCGGACACCCACAATAACGCGACCCGACCGGGTATATTTGATCGCATTGCTGATCAGGTTCTGCATGATGCGGCGCAGATATCCGGGGTCGCTGACCACAACCAGACTGCTGTCAATGATGGTCAGATCCAGACCCTTGGCCAATGCCATCGGGGTCAACTCATCACGCAACGGCGACAGAATGGCGGATAAGGGAACAGCCTGAATTTCAAACACCGCCTTACCCGCATCCAGTTTCGAGATGTCGAGCAGTGCCTCGATAATGTTCTCAACACCCAACAATGCATTTTCGGCCTTGCCCAATATGGTGCGGGCGCCCGGTTCAACCAGTTGATCCGACAGTGACGACATGAACAGCTTGGCCGCTGACAATGGCTGCAACAGGTCATGACTGGCCGCCGCGACAAAGCGGGATTTCGACGCATTGGCGCGCTCCGCTTCGGCCAGCGCCTCGCCCAGTTCTTCGGTGCGGGCGATCACACCACGCTCCAACGTCTCGTTCATCTCGGCCATGGCGCGGGCGGCTTCGCGTTCTGATGTGACATCGGTGAAACTGATGACAAAGCCGCGGTCCGGCATTTCCTGGGCAAAGACGCTTAGGACATGGGTATCGCTGCGGGTAATCTCAAACGCGATGGACCCGCGCCGGGACCGGCGTTCGGCCCAACGGGCCAGACGATCACTATCAAAATCGCCATGAAAGGTCAGATCATTTTCAAGCATTTGCAGCAAATCAGCAAAAGCCAAACCATGGATCGGGCGGCGGGGGGGCAAGGCCAACATGCGGCTCATGGTCTTGTTCCAGCCGACCAGCGTATTGTCTGGGTCAAAGATGCAGACACCCTGATTGAGATGATCAAGGGTCGCCTGCAGAATTTTGGCCTGCTGGTCCAGCATCCGGTCACGCTGCTGACGCTCGGATCGCATCATGTCGGTGACATCGGTCTGCAAAATCACCGTACCGCCCTGCGCTGTGCGATGTTCGCTGATCTGCAACCAACGGTTCCACATCAGGCTGACATTAAACACCACATGGTCGCGGCTATGGCGGGATAAACGGCGGGACGCCCAGTCTGCCGGTGTCTGCCCATCAGGCAGGGCAAGATGTTCACTGCGCGACACAAGGGCAACATAATCGGCAAAGGACAGACCGGCAGAAAGCTGTCCGCGAATATCGGCGATATCCCGGCAAAAACGACTGTTGAACAAAACCAGGTGTTCATTTTCATCAAACAAGGCAAAGCCTTCGTCAATGGCCTCGATCGCCTCCGTGATGTTGGACCGGGCGCGTTCGGTTTCAACATTGGCCTGTTCCAGCTGCGCGTTGGATTCCTGCAACAGATCAAGCGTGCGTTCCAGTTCCTTGGTGCGCTGGCGAACCTGTGTTTCCAGCATCGCCGCGCGTTCAAACTGCTGATAGGCCAAGCCCGACTGATCGTTCTTCTGCTCAACCCGGCGCATCAGGGATTGGGCTATCTGCAACAGCTTTTCATTCTGCCGCTCAATCGGGTCCTGCGGATTGATGATCGACATCAGGTCGCAGCCTCCTTGCGGTAAAAAGCAACGCCGGTCATGGTCTGATTGACATGCAAGGGGCCGATCTGTTCACCATATGTGGACAGGCCCGTGACATTATGTTCGGCCAGAATATCAGACAATTCGCGGGTCATCTGGGTCTGCTCGGCCTCGATCCGGCGCAGGATACAATCGCAGCAGATCACATCGCTCAGGCCGTGATCCTGTGACAACTCACCCATCTTGCGCCGCAGATGCTGGGCCATATTGGTGGGCTCTGCCACGGTCAGCACCATGCCCTCATCTATGGCGGAAAAGAACACCAGTTCCCCATCATCATTGACCTGCTGGATCGCGCGCACATGGTGATCATCACCGATCCGCACCACAACAGGGTGCGAGGCAAAGGTGAAACGATCCAGCTGATAGGGGTCCTTGCCCACGATGCGGGCATATTCACGCGCCGCGGGTTCGGCATTTATGGATTTGACAATGCGGCGTTCCGGGTCTGCCCCGGTGACCACCATCTGCGTTTCGGTGGGCACAAGATGGTTCAGGCTGAAAACCCGGGTCTGATGATTGGAGCGCACAAGGCTCAACACAGCGGCGTTTTCCAGCACCTTACCATTCAGCGATACAAGCGTTTCGCGAAACGCGGTGCCATCCCCGGCAGAGGCACCAAAAAGCGGCATGTCACGCAGCGCAGGTGACAAGGATGCCGTCAGCACATCCTCGCGCAGCGACAAGCCGTCAACGATCAGAAAGGCAAAACCGGTTTCCATCTCCGGGCTGCGATCCTGCAGGGCAACACGCTCCTGCGCGATCCGGTCCATTTCGGCATCGGCCTGAAAATTCTCCAGATCAGCGATGGCCAGTGCTGTTGCAGCGAAATCCGATTGGGGGAAACCCACTGCAACAATCTGGCCTTCCTCATATCCCCCGGCACCAATCTCGCCCGCCGTTGTGCAGGCAATGACATCAGTATCGGGATAAAGCGCCTCGGCTTCGGCCACGACCTCTGCAAAACCGGTCTGCGAGGTCACGAAAAGGATCAAAAGATCCAGAGGCGCCTCGCCAAGCTGCGCGCGTAAAGCAGCAACCGGTGCTGTCGTCGAACAACGCACCTGTGCCCGGCAAAGCAGGCTATCACGCGACGCAAACGCCGTGGTCATGCAAGCTGACCCTCCCCGATCAAAAGGATAAGGCGGTCAGTTTGAACTTGGCAAGGTATTAAAATAGCGGGCTTCCTGCGCTACAAGAACGGCCTGGGTCCGGCGCTGCACCCCCAATTTGCGCATAATGGCAGTGACATGCGCCTTTACGGTGCCTTCGGCAATCGACAGATCATAGGCGATCTGCTTGTTCAGCTTGCCCTCGCAAATCAGCTCAAGGATGCGGCCTTGCTGGTTGGTCAGCGATGACAGGCGGGCAAGGGCCTGCGCCTGACCGTTTTCCTCATCCGGCTCGACAAAGCCTGTGGGTTTGTAAACCGTGTCATCGGCAATAGCCGCCAACGCCTCTTTGAACACGGCGCGCCCGGAATGCTTGGGCACAAATCCAGATGCACCCGCTGCAATGGCCCCGTTGATCACCGCGTTATCGGTCATCGATGACACGATCACGACGGGCGATTTTTCAGCGCAACGCTTGATACGGATCAACCCGTCCAGCCCGCTGACATCCGGCAGGTTCAGATCCAGCAGGATCAAGGCCGGGGCAGGCGCACCATCCAGCAGTTGCAACCCGGCCTGCATACAATCCGCAGTCTTGACGTCACTAAACTGACCCAGCGCCTGCAATGTCAGTTCCAGCGCGTCACAAAACAGCGGGTGATCGTCAATGATCAATGCCCAGCCTTTGGCGCGCACTGATGTATCGTCATTGGTTGATATCTGCGTGGCGGTCATCATGGTTCGCTTATAACGCGATCACGGCAACGCAACCAGTTCGCCAAAGGTCTAATGAACACCTGTTGGAAACGTTTCAAACTGTGCAAGGCAGGAAAAATCTGTGTCCACAGATTTTTCAGCACCCCACCCCGAGGCCAGCAACAGTCTGATCCCAAAAAATCTGTGCAACAGATTTTTTCTTACGTCGCTCGGCTGATCTTTCGGTGCAGTGACGATCCGCAAACGCAAAGGCGCACCCCAAAAGGGATGCGCCTTCTGCAATCATCTATTTGACCTAGTTGGCCGCAAACTGTCGTGGCAGGCGGAACGTCCAAAGCAAGCCACCTTGGTTGAGGTAATTGACCTTCTTGGCCACCTCACCACCCCAAAGCGGCACCGCACCACCCCAGCCGGAAATGACAGTGATATATTGCTCACCATCTTGTTCCCAGGTGATCGGCTGGCCAACAATGCCTGACCCGGTCTGGAATGACCAAAGTACCTCGCCGGTTTCATCATTGAAGGCGACAAACTCACCCTCTGGCGTTCCGGTGAAGACCAGACCACCAGCCGTGGTCATCACACCACCCCACAACGGCGCATCGTTCTTGTATTCCCAAACCACATCGCCGGTATCAGGATCAATCGCCTTCAGGCTGCCGATATGGTCTTCATAATTCGGCTTGATGGTAAAGCCGGACCCCAGATAGGCAGCACCCTGCTTATAGGTGATCGGCTCGTTCCAGATATCCATGCCCCATTCATTGGATGGGACGTAGAACAGACCGGTATCGGGCGAATGGGCCATCGGCATCCAGTTCTTGCCCCCCAGGAAGGATGGGGAGGCAAAGACAACCTCACCTCTGTTTCCATCCGCAGCCTCGGCGGGATCACCGGGCCGGTTTTCTTCAACAAAAATCGGACGTCCGTTTTCATCAATCCCCTCGGCCCAGCTGATATCCTTCACAAACGGGGTGGCGGAAACAAAGGCGCCATCTTCGCGGTTGAGCACATAAAAGAACCCGTTCCGGTCGGCGGTCGCAAAGCGATCATTGCCGTCACGGTCGGTATAGGCCACGACCTCATTGACGCCGTCATAATCCCAGCCTTCGCGTGGGGTGGTCTGATAATGCCACTTGATTTCGCCAGTGGCGGGATCAATGCCCAGACGGGACGCCGCATAAAGATTGTCACCAGCATTGCCGTCCGTCGGCTGACCGGCATTGCGCAAATGGCTGTTCCACGGGGCAGGGTTACCCGTGCCAAAGACCAGCGTATCCGTATCGGCATCGTAGGAGCCGCCCAGCCAGGTGGCACCGCCACCCGTCTTCCACATATCGCCGGGCCATGTGGCGTTCAGCTCACCCGTCATGGTGCTTTCTTCACCGTTCAGCGTACCCATATGGCCCTCGATCACCGGACGGGTCCAGACCAGATCGCCGGTCTCGGCATCCCGGGCCTGTACCTCACCGACAATACCAAACTCACCACCCGAGTTGCCGGTGATGACAAGGCCATTCACGATCAACGGGGCGGCGGTATAGCTGTAACCGGCCTTGTAATCGGCAATCTTCTTGTTCCAGACGACATCGCCGGTGTCCTTGTTCAAGGCCACGATCCGGGCATCCAATGTCCCGAAATAGATATTGTCGCCAAAGATGGCAGCACCGCGATTGACGACATCACAGCAAGGCAAGATACCTTCTGGCAGACGGGCATCATATTGCCAGATTTCGCGACCGGTTTTGACATCAATGGCATAAAGGCGGCTGTAAGAACCGGTGATATACATCACCCCATCATGGACAATCGGCTGGGTTTCCTGACCGCGCTGCTTTTCGCCGCCCAGTGAAAATGCCCATGCGGGAACCAGATTTTCGACATTGTCGCGGTTCAGCGTATCCAGTGGGGAATAGCGCTGCAAATGGCGGCCCATCCCATTGGTCAACACATCCCCGGTGGACGCGGTGTCATTCAAAAGCATCTCTTCGGTGACCTGCGCCTGCGCAACACCTGCGGTTGCGATTGCTGCGGCCACGGCCAATACAAACCGTTTCATTGATGGCTCCTCCCATTCCCAGTCAGACTGTCCTCGTGATCCGCAAAACCGTGCAGACCAATCCACGAACAGTATTCGTCAAAAGGTCTGTCAGGGGATATAGAACCTTGGTCATACGACCTTTCTGTGGTTGACCACGGGCGACCATGACCTTTGTCCTGCTGCGACTCGACCCATATTTTGCTAGGGTCAGCGGCAGAGGGGGACGACCATGCAACGCGCTTTCGGGATTGTTCTGGCAATGCTTGCCACCGCCGCAACAGCGGACACGCGAACTGTCTATGCGACCGATGGCAACGACGATCGGATCGCCATCGCCACAGTGACCATCGCGGATGATCAAAGCTACCGGATCGACATGATTGATGCGGCGTTCAGCGATCATTTCCTGTCGATGCGGCCTTTCAAATGCCTTGAAGGACCGGGCAAACACTGGTGCCACGTCCCCTACCCCTATGACATCAAACGGAACATTTCGGCGGATCTGACCGATCTTGAATATGATCTGATGTTCGTCTGGAAAGACGCCGATGAATACGGGATCAACATGTGGAACGGGGTCTATTACCGGCTGACACAAACCGATGGCACACTGACCGGCGCGCTGATGGAAATGGACATGGATCTGCTTTCGGCCCCACCCCCGGCGGGAGAGTTGCGACCGCTACGCGCGCAGGACCTGCATGAAAGTGACCCGGATGGGCACTGGCTGCCCCGGCTGATCATCGAATGACCCCGCCTTTGGTCGTATTCCGGCCTTTGGGAATGCTGCTAGTCTGCCCGCAACAGGGAGGGTGCAATGACATTCATGAAATCAATCACAACAGCGGCAATCAGCCTCTGTCTGGCCACGGCCAGCCTGGCAGATACACCAACACTGCGCGCTGCCGTGCTGAAATTCGGCACCGTGAACTGGGAACTGGACACAATCAAACATCATGGGCTGGATCAGGCCAATGGCTTTACCCTTGATGTGCAGGGGATGGCGGGGGGATCAGCCGCCAAAGTCGCCTTTCAAGGGGGCGAGGCGGATGTGATCGTATCCGACTGGCTTTGGGTGGCGCGGCAACGGGCGGCGGGCAATGATTTTGTGTTCATCCCTTATTCCAAGGCGGTCGGCGGGATCATGGTGCCGGGCGACAGCACAGCACAGGACCTGACCGATCTGGCCGGGCAGAAAATCGGGATTGCGGGCGGGCCTTTGGACAAAAGCTGGCTCATCCTGCAAGCCTATGCGGCCAAGAACCACGATATGGATCTGGCCGGATCAACCGAACAGGTCTTTGGAGCACCGCCTCTGATCTTTGGCGCGGCCCGCTCGGGCGAGGTCGATGCCGCCATCAATTTCTGGCATTTCGGGGCCAAGATGAACGCGGTCGGGATGCGCACACTGATCGATGTGGCAGAGGCGTCCGCCGATCTGGGGCTTGATCCCGAAACCCCGCTTCTGGGCTATGTCGTCAAGGGCGAGATGCTGCGCGACAATCCCGACCTTGTGGCCGGACTTGCGGCGGCATCACGCGGGGCCAAGGATATTCTGGGCAGCGATGACGCCGAATGGGACAGGTTGCGGCCACGTATGAATGCCGATGATGACGCGCAGTTTGCAGCCCTCGTGGCCGGGTTCCGGGCAGGCATCCCTGCGCCCGGCCCCACGGACGAAGACGCCGCCGGACGGATGCTGGAACTGATGTATGAGCTGGGCGGTGCAGAGCTTTTGGGTCAGGCCACTGCCCTGCCCGACGGAACATTCCTGCAAAACGGCAGCTAGATGCCACAGGCCAACCCTGACGTCGAAACCGGTGCAGATGCGCCGGTTTTGGCTTTGGCGCTTAACCATCTCAGCTTTGATGGCAAGCCGATCCTGCGCAACATTCACCTGAGCGTGCCCACCGGGCAGACGGTCGCTCTTGTCGGGCCATCGGGGATCGGCAAATCATCACTGCTGCGGATCTTTGCAGGGTTGGAAAGGCGCTATGACGGGTCCTGCAAGGTCCATGGCAGGACGGCGATGGTGTTTCAGGAACCAACCCTGCTGCCCTGGCGCAACCTGCGCGACAACATCACCATCGCAACCGGGGTAAGCCCCGAACAGGCCAACACCGCGCTGGCCGATGTCGGGCTGGCCGACCGGGCCGACAGCTACCCCAACCGGCTGTCACTGGGGCAGCAACGGCGGCTGTCACTGGCGCGGGCCTTCGCGGTCGAACCCGCACTCCTGCTGATGGACGAACCCTTCGTCTCGCTTGATGCAGCGATTGCGGACGATATGATGCGGCTTTTCACACGGCTGCGCGACAGCCATCAGGTCACGACAGTACTGGTCACCCATGTCATGACAGAGGCGGAAAAACTGGCCAACAGAATCGTCACACTGGCCGGCGATCCGGCCACCATCATGGGCGACAATACCGCCCCGTCCCGGACCTGATCCGGGACCTCATGCGCGATGCCGTATAACTGTGATGACCGTGCAGCAAACGAATGCGGCGCTAATCGGGGATGAATTTGCACTGCCAGTGCAAGCCCTCTGGGGTATAATCGGCCATAACCTGCCCCATGACAGCGCGCTCCAGCAACACACCGGTCAGTTTCGAGCCAAAGCCTTCGCGGGTGGGCGGGGTGCATCCGGCATCAGTCTGTTCGCACCATTGCATGACAATGCTTTGATCATCGATATCCTGTTGCCAGCTTATTTCAATGCGTCCGTCAGGATTTGAAAGCGCGCCATATTTGATCGCATTCGTCGATAGCTCAAAAATGGCCATGCCAATCGCTTCAGCCTTATACGGTTCTATTTCAACCTTCGGGCCGTCAACCCGCACTTGCGAAAGGGCCTTCTCACCCAAATGATCAAGCTGACGCGCAATCAGGACGTCCAATGCGATGTTGCCCCAACTGCGTTCCACAAGCAGGTTCAGACTTTTGCCCAGGCTCGCAAGACGATTTTGAAAGACCTCGGCAAAGGCGTCCTGCGGCGTTGATCGCAAAGTCATGGAGGCGATACCATTCACGACAGCTAACAGGTTCTTTGAACGATGGACGACTTCCCGGTTCAGCGTTTGAATGGTCGCTTCGTTGCGCTGGCGCTCGGTGATGTCCCGCAGGATCGAAATCGCGCCAATATGGGTGCCCTTTTCATCATTGATGCCTGCAATACTGGCCTCAACCGGAACGGATGAACCATCCTTGTGCAACCTTGCTGTGTCGACTGTCACAGCCTCACCATTGGCGACCGCCTGCATCTGTTCTTCGTTTTCGACACGACGGTCATCGGCGATAATAAACGGGTAAAGCTGCTGGCCCAGCGCCTCTTCGACACAATAGCCAAGCAAACGTTCAGCCGCATCATTCCAGCTCTGTATCCTCTGTTGCGTATCAACATTGATGATTGCATCAGGGGAAGCTGCCACCATCGCCTCATAGGCTTCGGCTTTGCGGCGGCGCAGCAAAAGCTCTTCTTCGTATCGGCGGCGGTCGTCTCCGGAAAAACACACAAGATGCAGCGATATGATCTGACCATCAGCATCCAACTTCGTGCGTCCGCTCAGGTAAATGCACTTGCGCTGTCCGGCGGGCGCTGACAGTTCAAGGGAAATCTCGCTGATAACCCCTTCGATCATCAGCATCGGGCGCAGATGTGTCTCAAAATAGATGCGACCCGCAGGGCTCAGCAATCCATAAAACGGCTTGCCCAACAGGCTTTCCCCCGATGCGGCGGGCACCCAGTCGCGCATCTGTGCATTCATATAGGTTATTCGCCCCACCGCATCACAATCGACAAGGCCAACAGGATACTGATCAAGATCACTTGCCCTATATGAGGCGTCCGTCATGCGGCAGATAGAAACGCTTCTAGGGCTGCGGCCGTTTCGGCAGGATAACTGATATGAGGACAATGACCCATCGCATTCAACACAACCAGATCGGCATTTGTCATATTGGTCTTCATCCAATCGCCAACTTCAGGTGGCACAATAACATCGTCGCGACATTGCAGGACGAGTGTTTCCTGCGACACCTTTTTAACATCGTACCTGTGATCTGCAAGGAACGTGACATGTGCAAAATGGCGGGCAATATCAGGATCGGCCTGACAGAAACTGTTGGTCAGCGTTTCGCCCATTTCCGGCATATGAGGGGTTCCCATGATCGCAGGCGCCATTTCGCTGGACCAACCCAGATAGTTGGCGTCCAGCGTCTCCAGTAGATTGTCGATGTCAGCGCGTTCAAACCCCCCGACATAGTCACCCGCATTGATAAAGCTCGGCGATGGGCAAATCATCACCAGAGATTCAACAAGGTCCGGGCGTTTATTGGCAACCAAAGCCACTGTCATCGCGCTGACCGAATGCCCGACAAGAACCGCATTCTGGATTTCCATTTCATCCAGAATGGCGATCAGGTCGTCCGCATGGCCATCCAATGTATCGTATCTCGTCCGGTCATAATACGACAGATCTGACCCGCCACATCCCATAAGATCATAGCAGATGATACGATAATGATCGGCAAGAAGGGGGATAAACCGCTGCCACATATTCTTGTCGCAACCATATCCATGCGCCAAGACCAGAACGCGGCGTCCTGTGCCATATGTCGTAACCGCATGACGTTGACACATCTGCATAACCAATCTCCAAACGAAATCTCAAAATTTGCAAAAACGTATCGCAGCCATGGTGCCGATATTCAAATCCGGCCTGTCGATCAGCAACGTGATCTATCAACTTTTAACACATGTATTTTGCACATCACACCACAATTGCCGGATAGTCTGACCGGCATTGTTTGGAATAAGGATACGAAACGTTTTTAGTCCAAATATAATTAATCCAATAACAGACGCTTAACGATGATTGCGGTCTCAGTCACAGCTGCGGTCGAACGACCGTACAGGCATGTCAGGCCGGGGCTGTTGAAAGGTTAACACCGTCTTCAGACTTACACCGCACGGCGGGTTAAACATGGCAGGGCGCGCCAAGGGGTCCGACGTTTTGCCGACGTGTCGCCGACGCTTTGCAGACCGGTCCAAATCCCGCAAAAGCAGGCCATTAACCATGATTCGGTAAAAACCGGGGCAATCCCGTGCCCGACACCCCACCGAACGTTGCGTGCGGGGTCAGAAAAGCGGGGCGTATTTCCAGTTATCGGCATCCGGCGTGACCTCATCCAGATCATAACCGGCCGCCTGCAAACGGCGGGCAATCGGCAAACCGTCCTCTGCCGCTTCCGCCACCATCTGACGGCCCAGCGCCTCATCCTGCGCAACACCATGGCCGCGCATCAGGTTGATGCCGTGGTTAAACTTGCCCACCGGGTCGCCCGCCTCGGCGGCGCGGCGGTCCCATGCGGCGGCGGCGTCGGGGCTGTAGTCAGCCCCTAACCCATTGTTATCCAACTGGGACATCCAGGTCATGGCCCCGGTATAGCCATCATCAGCACAGTTCTGAAACAATGTGCGGGCGGATGTATGATCGCCCGATTTGGTCAGCGCATAGCCCATCGAACAAATCACCATCCCCGTCTCACCATCCTCGGCCCTTTGGACATAGGATTGCCAAGTCATTTCATCAGGGTTCAGCGTGCCATAGTCTGACACATCATCGGCCAGAACGGGCGCTGCACAGATACAAAGCGGGATCAATAAATGTCTCATACCTCTGTAATAACAGGTCTATGCGGCAAAATCAGCAATGCAATGGTCATAGAAAAGGTCAGCCCCTGCGACGTATCCCCGACCCCTCCGGGCTATACCCCCAAAGTGCGAGACCCGTGAACAAAACAGCGGCCAAAACCGTCCAGCCAAGGGCGGCGGGATTGAACGATGCGTATAGCGCAAAGCGGATCAATTCGACCGCATGGGTGAACGGATTGACAGCACAGATATCATGCAACAGCTCTGATGACTCTGCCATTTTCCATAAAGGGTAAAGCGCCGATGACATGAAAAACATCGGAAAAATAACGAAATTCATCACCCCTGCAAAGTTTTCCAACTGTTTGATAAAGCTTGACAAAAACAAACCCAGCGCGCCCAGCATCAGGCCCGATACAACCAAGGCAGGCAACACCGTCAGATAACCCAGCGGCGGCATCACGATGCCAAAAGCAGCGGCAATCGCCAGAAAGGCATAGACCTGCAAAATCGAAATCGTGGTGGCGCCCAAAAGCTTGCTCATCAACAGCCACCAGCGCGGCAAGGGGCTGGTCAACAGCAGCTTCATTGACCCCATCTCGCGGTCGTAAATCAGCGAAAGCGACGATTGCATCCCGTTAAACAACAGGATCATCCCGCACAGCCCCGGCACGATATAGGTCTCGTAAGTGATATAGGTCTGATAAGGCGGGATAATCGACAGACCCAGCGCCGCCCGAAAACCGGCGGCAAAAACCAAAAGCCAGACCAAAGGCCGCACCAGTGCCGCCACAAACCGTTCCCGCTGATGAATGAACCGCAGCGCCTCTCGGGTGACAATCGCGGTCAGGGCGGTCAGATATCCAGTCATGCATCCGCGCCTGTGAGATCCAGAAACGCCTGTTGCAGCGGCTTTACACCGCTGATTTCATTGGCATATCCATCGGCCAGCACTGTCGCCTGATGCAGCACAATCAACCGGTCATCGGGGCGGACCTCATCCGCCAGATGCGTGGCCCAGAGCACGGTTACCCCCTCATCTGCCAGCCCATGTACGTGGTCGGTGATACCCGCACGCGCAGCGGCATCCAGACCCACGGTTGGCTCGTCCAGCAACAACACCGCCGGGTCATGCAGCAAGGCGCGCGCAATCTCCGTCCGGCGCTTGTGGCCACCATTCAGCGTCCGCGCCTTTTGCTTGGCCCGGTCAACAATATCCAACCGCTCCAACACCATGTCCACGCGGCGGGCGCGGTCGCGGCCTGAAAGCCCGTGAAGGGCTGCGAAATATGTCAGGTTCTGGCGCACGGTCAGGTCCAGATCAAGCGTGGTTTGTTGAAACACGATCCCCAGTTTTGCCAATGCAGCCCGTGGGTTAGCCTGCAAGTCATGCCCTGCAATCTCAATCCGTCCAGCTTGAGGGACAAACAGTCGGGTCAACAGATTGAATAGGGTGGATTTACCTGCACCATTTGGCCCCAGAAGGGCACAAAACGCCCCCTCGTCAACCTCAAATCGCACAGCATCAAGCGCCGCTATTGCACCATACCGATAGGTCAGGTCTGCGACGCGGATGCCGGTCATTCGATCGTGATTTCAACCCGTTGCGTCTCACCCGTTGTGCCCGGGATTTTCATGTAATAGGCGCCAGGCTTGATCGCGATAAAGCCGATCTCCATCTCGCCCGCTTCGTCAAATTCGACACTATCAAGGCCAAGCGGGCGGATTTCCAACCCTTCAACCACAATCTCGTCAATCCAGATCGCGCGAAAGAATTCGGGCCCAACAAGCGCCAGTTCCTGACTGCCATCGCCTTGAATTTCAAACTCGTAATAGGTGCCAGATTTCAGCACCCATGGCGCGGATGAAATCGGTTCACCCGCAGACAAAATAATCGGCGGCAAATCTTGCTTGTTCTTCCCCGACAACAGGCCAGCGGCCCCAAAGGATGGCCTGTTGTCATCATCAGCCAAACCTGCATTGGCCAGCACCAACATCAGCATCGTCGTCAGGAATTTCATAGCGTATAACCCTTATTCTGTGGGGCGGTAGGCCGCACCCCAAGGGAAGCGGCCGACCTTGATTGATTTGACTGCGGTGCGGGATGCGACGTCAATCACAGTCACATCGCCCGACACGCCATTGGTCGTGAACAATTGGCTTTTGTCGCCGTTGAAATCCATATGCCAAACGCGGCGGCCGACAAGGATATAGTCTTCAACTTCAAGGGTTTCAGCATTGACGACGGCGATATGATTTGACGGACCAAGGGCAACGAAAGCGGTCTTTTCATCCGCCGTAAATTCAAAGCCCACAGGCTGCACCCGGTCGGGATGCACGCCCTGCACCTCGAACCCGATCTTGCCGATTTCCGACTGATCAGCGACGTCAAACACCGTGATCGTCCCGCCGATTTCGGAACTCACCCAAAGCTGGGTGCCACCGGCCACAAACTCCGCATGGCGGGGGCGGCTATCGACAAGGGTGTTGGCGAACAGTTCCTGTGTTTCGGTATCGATCCAATGGGCCATATTGGTCGTCTCTGACGTGGTAATCGCGATGGCCCCGTCGGGGGACACGGCCATGCCCTCGGGCTCAACTCCCACATCGATCTGGGCGATCACCTTGCGGGTTTCGGTATCAACAACGGTGGTGATCGCATCGTCCTCATTGGCGATGTAAAGATGACGGTCATTGGGGTGCAGCACAAATTGTTCGGGGTCCTCGCCCGAAGGCAGATCATGCAAAATCTCGCCGGTATTCGGGTCCATTACCTGCACCGCATCGCTGTCAGAGGCACAGATATAGACACGTGAGAAATCCTTGGAAAAGGTGATGCCGCGCGGGCGTTCGCCCGTGGGATAGGTCTGGATCACCTCCAGCGTTTCGGTCGAAATCACCGATACAGTGTCATCCTTTTCATTGGTCACCCAAATTTCGCCCGCCACGGCCGGCGATGCCATAAAACAGGACAGGGCAAACGCAGATCGGATCATTCAAATGCCTCACAATTGCTTTCGGGCCGGTCCAGCCCAAGTGTGTCGAGTTCATTGGTCTGGTGCAAGAACCCCTCTAGCGGGGCCTGAGCCACCAGCGCGCGCGGATGGGCCAGTGCAATCGGCTGGCGCAATTGCCCGTTCCAATCGCGATAGGTCAGCGGGCGGCCCTTGAACCCGGCCAGCTCAAAAGCGTCCGACAGGATATAAGCACGCAGCGTATCAACATCAGCGGCATCTGTGCGCGTCACCGCCTCGCCCAAGCTGCGCATCGCGGCCCATGCGGCGTAATCCTGACCAGTCATGTCGCGGGCGTGCTGATCCTCAAAACGGCTTTGCAACTGGGCAGCACCCCATTGTTCGATGACGGGCGACCATGTGACAGCCGTCAGCCCTTCGGACCCGGCCACCGGGCGCGGTTCCCATGTATTATAAAGCACATAGCGCCCAAAGTCCTGTAACTCGTCAGCGATCACCATAACGTCGTAATCGCCAAAATCCTGCGTAAACAGCGGCACTTCCTGTGCAGCGGCCCGGCGCATGTCGGCATCAAAGGCCCAGGTTTTTTCCGCCGCCAGTTCCAGCCCGAATTTCGTCAGGCTGCGGCGCATGGCATCAGCATAGGCTGTGTCCTGTGGATGCGTGCCTGCGATCATCACCAGATCATCCCAGCGTCGCTTCAAAAACACCTGCGCCAGTGCATCGGTGCGCATCGCGACCGACGGCATCGTGTGCAGGATATTGACCCGGCAGGCATCGTCGCGCAGCGGCACATCATCCGCTGCGGCATTGAACAACAGCGCGTCTGCGGCCTGAGGCAGATCAGCAATAGCCAGCAGATCACCCGCCGGGGCATCAATGATGACAAACGGGGTTTCACCCAGCAATGCCGCAGCCGCTGCCAAATGATCGTCGCCTTCTTCCAAAATGGCGGTCGTCAGCGTGTAGCTATGGCCAAGAAAGCGACCCGTCGTGCTATTGTCCTCAAGGCCGGTCATCGCACCGGCGATGCCGATATCGTCAGGCTCCGGGTCCAGATTGGACAGGGTCGGCGGCAGGTCCTCGTAGACTGATAGATAGCCCACATGCAGCGCCACCTCTGCCTGTGCGGCTGCGGCGATCATCAGGCCGGCAATGACGCTGTAAGCTAAATCTTTCCCCATGGCTCAAACGCTAACAAAGGGCTGGCAGGCGGTCGAATAGGACCTTCGTCTAGTCCGCACCAAGGTCCTATACCAATCAGAAGAAACTGCTGGCAAAAAAACAGCGTGACAGACAAGACACTGCCTTTTGGGAGGGGAAAAATGATGAAACCGTCATTCACAAACAGCTTGGCATGTGCCGCCCTGCTTGGTGCGGCCAGTTTGGTCAATGCCCATGGGGATGTGCAGCCACAAGCCGTCGATACAACCGGCCTGCCTGCACTGGAGGAAGAATGGCTGGCCGAAAACCCCTACCGCGCCGAAACAGCCGGTGAAGAGGTTTGGCTGAAAGCGGTGGAAATTGGCGCATCGGGATATAACCAGAATTGTGCGCGCTGCCATGGGCTGGAAGTCGTCTCTGGCGGGTTGGCACCGGATCTGCGGCTGCTTGAAGCCACCGATTACGATGATGAATGGTATGTGGAACGGTTCCGCACCGGCTACACCCAGAATGGCACAACCAAGATGCCTGCCTTCGGGGAGTTGCTGGGGCAAGAGGCGGCATGGGCGATCCGCACCTATATCGAAACACGCCCCGATGGCGAGGTGATGGAAGGGTTTGTCAATGAGCTGGGCAACCTCCGTGACCAGTTGGCGACTTATGCCAGTGATAGCAGCAATGCCGACCCCGATGCGCTTAAGGCGCGCCTGACCGAAATCGCCGATGAAATTCCGACAGTGTCCGGCGCACCCGTGGCCGATAGCGTGGCTTTCCGTGCCGCCAATCTGATCGACGGCACGCCAGATGCCTATGCGGCAGCGGCTGAAACGCTTACGATCGGGTTGTCTGCTGCACAATAAAGGATCGCCCGTGATCATAAGAACTGTTCTCGCAGCCCTCAGCCTGGCGATTGCTGGCCCGGCCTTTGCCGACGACCCTTGCGCCGATTACACACCACAGCAGCGCCCCCAGAATGTGGGGCGCGACATCGTGGGTCAGGAGCTCGACCAGATTCAGGAACAAGGCCACATGCTGTTCGCTGTCTATGACAGCTTTCCACCCTATTCATGGCAGGATGGCGGGCAGGCCAAGGGGGTTGATATCGATATTGCGCGTATCATCGCCGCCGATCTGGGTGTCGAGGCCCGGTTCAATTTCATTGATGCCGCCGAAAACCTCGAAGCCGACCTGCGCAACAACATCTGGAAAGGGCCGCTGATCGGCGGGCGGGTAGCCAATGTAATGATGCGCGTGCCCTATGATTCGGCCTTCAAATGCCGGGTCGAACAGGTGGTTTTCACCGGACAATACGGCGCCGAATCGATTGCGATTGCCTATGACAAGGCCAGCTACCCCGACGAAAAACCTGTCCCCGCCTATTTCCGTTTTGACAGTGTCGGCGTGGAAAATGATTCGATTGCGGATTTCTACCTGTCTTCCTTTGCAGGTGGGCAACTGGCGGGCAATGTGCAGCACTTTCCCACCACCGGGGCAGCGATGGAGGCGCTGAATGCAGGGCAGATCATGGCCGTCATGGGGCCTTTGGGGCAATTGGAAAACGGGCTATCAGACAAAACCGGGGTGCATCAACCACCGCTTGCGGGCTTTGCCGTGAGCACATGGACATTGGGGGTGGCGGTCAATTTTCGCTATCGCCCGCTATCCTATGCGGTCGATGATGCTGTCAATTTCGCTTTACAGGACGGTCGGATCGCGGAAGTCTATGCAAACTATGGTCTCAGCTTTCAGGCCCCCGACCGGTAAACCTATAACTACGCCCTTGGTCGCATATCGTTCAGCGGCGCGGGATCATACTCTATCATTTGTAACGAAACGGAAGTCAAAATGAACCTGACCGGAAGTCGCACAATCAATGCAGATATCAACACGGTTTGGGCCGGACTGCTGGATCCTGAGGTGCTCAAGGCCTGTGTGCCGGGCTGCACCGAAATGTCAGGGTCGGCAGATGACGGGTTCGAGGCGACAGTGGTTCAAAAAGTCGGACCGGTCAAAGCCACATTCAAAGGGGCGGTGACGATCAGCGACCGCGTTGAACATGAAAGCCTGACCATCAGCGGCGAAGGCAAGGGCGGACCGGCCGGTTTTGCCAAGGGCGGGGCCGATGTCAGGCTGGAAACCGAAGGCGATGCAACGGTCCTGCATTACGACGTTGAAGCGAAGGTTGGCGGCAAGATCGCGCAGCTTGGCTCAAGGATCATTGATGGCTTTGCCAAGAAGATGGCCGATCAGTTCTTTACCAATTTTCAGGAGGCCGTGGAGCCGCCCGGCGAAGATGACGGGGCCGAAAACGACACCGAAGAGACAAAGAAAAAGGGCTGGTTCAGCAAGCTCAGAGGCGCTTGAACCAACAACATCAATTTCGAAAGGGAGGAAGAAATGGCTTCAGTATCAATGACCGTAAACGGCCGGGAAGTATCTGGCGATGTTGAGGGTCGGATGTTGTTGTCATCGTTTTTGCGCGATGACTTACGTTTGACGGGGACGCATGTTGGCTGTGACACATCACAATGCGGTGCCTGTGTTGTGCATGTGAATGGCGAAGCTGTGAAGGCCTGCACGATGTTTGCGGTAGAGGCTGACGGGGCCGAGGTGGCCACGATTGAAGGCGAGGCGAATGCCGATGGGTCGCTATCGGTCATTCAGCAGGCGTTTCAGGATCATCATGGGCTGCAATGCGGGTTCTGCACACCGGGCATGGTGATGTCGGCAGCGGCCTTGCTCAAGGAAAACCCCAAGCCGACCGAAACAGAAGTGCGGGAATATCTGGAAGGCAATATCTGCCGCTGCACGGGCTACCATAATATCGTCAAGGCGATCATGGCAGCGTCTGGTCAGGATGTGGCTGCGATTGCGGCCGAGTGATGTTTAATGCGGGATGGGTCAAGACCCATCTTACGCTGTTGGAATGTAAGATGGGTTTTAACCCATCGCTCTGGGAGGAAAAGTAATGCCAAAAGACAGTGGAATTGGGGCCAGCCCGAAGCGGCGCGAGGACCTGCGGTTTTTGACCGGTGCCGGTAAATATACGGACGATATCAATATTCACGGCCAGACTTACGTACATTTTCTGCGTGCCGACGTGGCCCATGCGACGATCAACAGCATCGACACATCCGCTGCCGCAGCAATGCCCGGCGTTGTGCATATCTTTACCGGCGCTGATTTTGAGGCTGTGGGTGGTATTCCCTGCGGCTGGCAGGTCACCGACCGCTTTGGCGAACCGATGCAGGAACCCAAACACCCGGTCATTGCCCATGGCACGATCCGCCATGTCGGCGAGATTGTCGCTGCTGTTGTCGGTGAAACCCTGGAACAGGCCCGCGATGCCGCAGAGGCCATCGTCCTGGACCTGACCGAAAAGCCCGCCGTCATCGACATGAAAGCCGCCGCCGCTGATGGCAGCACAAAGGTGCATGACGATCTGACCTCCAACATCTGCTATGACTGGGGCTTTGTCGAAGAAAACCGCGATGCGGTGGATCAGGCGATCAAGGACGCCGCCCATGTCACCACACTGGAACTGGTCAATAACCGTCTGGTCGCCAACCCGATGGAACCACGGGTTGCAGTGGGCGAATATTCCCGCTCCGACGACATGCACACGCTGCACACCACATCCCAGAACCCGCATGTGATCCGGCTTCTGATGGGGGCCTTCGTGCTCGGCATTCCGGAACATAAGCTGCGCGTTGTCGCCCCTGATGTCGGTGGCGGCTTTGGCACCAAAATCTTCCACTATGCCGAGGAAGCGTTCTGCACCTTCGCCGCCAAGGCGGTGAACCGCCCGGTCAAATGGACCTCCACCCGGTCAGAGGCATTCATGTCAGACGCCCATGGCCGCGACCATGTGACCAAGATCGAACTGGCGATGGATGCCGACAATAACTTCACCGCGTTGCGCACCGAAACCTATGCCAATATGGGCGCCTATCTGTCGACCTTTGCATCATCGGTCCCGACCTGGCTGCATGGCACGTTGATGGCGGGCAATTACAAGACCCCGCTGATCTATGTGAACGTCAAGGCGATGTTCACCAATACGGTGCCAGTGGACGCCTATCGTGGTGCCGGTCGCCCCGAGGCCACGTTCCAGCTGGAACGCGTTATCGACAAGGCCGCCCGCGAACGTGGCGTCGATCCGATCGCCCTGCGTCGCCAGAACTTTGTCACCGAATTCCCCTATGCCACCCCTGTGGCCGTGGAATATGACACAGGCGATTATGAGGCGACGATGGCCAAGCTGGAAGAGATCGCCGATATCGGTGGCTTTGCCGCCCGCCGCACCGAAAGCGAAAAGAATGGCAAGCTGCGCGGTCTTGGCGTGAACTGCTATATCGAGGCCTGCGGCATCGCGCCGTCAAACCTTGTGGGGCAGCTGGGCGCGCGTGCCGGGCTTTATGATGCGGCCACCGTGCGGGTCAATGCCACCGGTTCCATCAGCGTAATGGTTGGCGCACATAGCCACGGACAGGGGCACGAAACATCCTTCCCGCAGGTGATTTCCGAGATGATCGGCATCCCAGAGGATCAGATTGATATCGTGCATGGCGACACGTCCAAGATCCCCTTCGGGATGGGGACCTATGGGTCACGTTCGCTGGCGGTCTGTGGCTCTGCCATGGTGCGCGCCGCCGAAAAGGTGATCAACAAGGCCAAAAAGATTGCGGCCCACCTGCTCGAAGCCTCTGACGCGGATATCGAGCTGAAGGATGGCCAGTTCAGCGTGGCTGGCACCGACAAATCGGTGGCCTGGGGCGATGTGACACTGGCCGCCTATGTGCCGCATAACTATCCGCTGGAGGATATCGAACCGGGGCTGGAGGAGACGGCGTTTTATGACCCCGCCAACTTCACCTATCCCGCCGGCGCCTATGCCTGCGAGGTCGAAGTTGACCCCGATACCGGCAAGGTGACCATCGAACGGTTCAGCGCGGCGGATGATTTCGGCAATGTGATCAACCCGATGATCGTGTCAGGGCAGGTCCATGGCGGGATTGCCCAAGGGGTCGGACAGGCCCTGCTGGAAAACTGTGCCTATGACGAAGACGGCCAGCTGATCAGCGCGTCCTACATGGATTACGCCATGCCACGGGCCGATGATTTGCCGTTCTACACGGTGGACCATTCCTGCCAGACACCTTGCACCCATAACCCGCTTGGGGTGAAAGGCTGTGGTGAGGCGGGGGCTATCGGCTCCCCCCCATCGGTGGTCAATGCGGTGGTTGATGCGCTGCAATCGGGGGGCAAGAATGTCACCCATATCGACATGCCCCTGACGCCGTCCCGCGTCTGGGATGCGATGAATAACGCGTAAGGGAGGAAACAGACATGTATGCTTTTGATATCGAACGGCCTTCCACAATCGCGGATGCGGTCACGGCATTGCAGGGCGAAGATGCGCAGGCGCTGGGGGGTGGGCAAACCCTGATCCCCACGCTGAAACAGCGGCTGGCCGCCCCATCCAAGCTGGTCAGTCTGTCAGGCATCGGTGAGATGCAGGGGGTCTGCGTCGGCGATGACGGGGCGGTTTGCATTGGCGGGGCCACCACCCATGCCACTGTTTCCCGCGAAGCCGCCGCTCACTACCCGGGTCTTGCCGCACTGGCCAGCCATATCGGCGACCCTGCAGTGCGTAACCGGGGTACGATCGGCGGGTCACTTGCCAATAATGACCCCGCCGCCTGCTACCCCGCTGCGGCCCTGGCATCGGGCGCAACCATCGTGACCAATAATCGCGAGATTGCGGCTGACGATTACTTTCAGGGCATGTTCGCCACCGCACTGGACGAAGGCGAAGTGATCACAGAGGTACGCTTCCCCGTCCCGCAGGCGGCCAATTACCAGAAATTCCTGCAACCAGCTTCCCGCTTTGCGCTGGTCGGCGTGTTTGTGGCCAAATATGCCGACGGGGTCCGGGTGGCCGTCACTGGCGCATCCGAAAACGGTGTGTTCCGCTGGGCAGAGGCCGAAGCAGCATTTTCCGCGGACTTCTCGGCCAGTGCGCTGGATGGGCTGACGGTAGATGCCGACGGGATGATCGCCGATCTGCATGGTTCGGGGGCGTATCGCGCGCATCTTGTCAGCGTGAACACTAAAAGGGCTGTCGAAGCAGCAAGCTAAGCGCGGCATCAAATAAATACACCAAAGGCCCGCAAACGCGGGCCTTTGGTATGTCTGGCCCCTGCATTCTGCTAAAACCTTGTCATGCAAAAACGCATTCTGATCTCTGGTTGCTCTGGCGGTGGGAAATCAACACTTCTTGCTGCGCTCAAATCGGCCGGGCATCGGGTTGTCGCGGAACCTGGGCGCCGGATTGTCCGCGCAGCACAAGCCGCCCGCGATGATACAACACTTCCTTGGGTCGATCTTGCAGCATTCGCGCGATGCGCCATCGACATGGCAAAATCCGATCTGGATAGCGTCGCGTCTGCCCCCGGCTTGGTGTTCTTCGATCGGGGGCTGATCGATGCGGCGGTGGCGCTGGAACATGCAACCGCCATCCCTATTGAGACGGTACTGGGCCAGATCAAACACTACACTGATCCGGTCTTCCTTGCCCCGCCATGGCCGGAGCTGTTTTGTAATGACGCGGAACGGCAACATGATTTCGCGCAGGCAAAGGCAGAATACGAACGGTTGCACAATGCGTTGGACCGGTTGGGGCACAAGAGTGTCCTGCTGCCCAAAACGACCGTAGAAAATCGCCTGACCTTCGTTCTGGACAAGGTCGGCCAGCAGACAGATTGACCAACACCCGCTGATCGGCCAAACCAGCAACACAGAACGAAGGATAACAGCATGATCATCGGGCATATCGGGGCGCGGGCGGGCAGCAAGGGCGTGCCGAACAAGAATTTCCGCATGCTGCATGGCAAACACCTGATCGACTGGTCGCTGGATCAGCTATTTGCCTGTGACCGGGTTGATCATGTGGTTGTGTCCACCGACTCCGTCCCGATTTATGAACATGCGCTCAGCCGGGGATGCCTCGATATCGGGCTGCGCCCCGCTGAACTGGCAACGGACACGGCGGCGAAATGGCATGTCTGGCAACATGCCTTGGGTGAGACCGAGAAACAGACAGGACCGGCGACGGCTTTCCTTGATCTGGACTGCACATCGCCCCTGCGGCTGCCGCAGGATATCGAAGCAGGGCTGGACCTTTATGCCAGTGACGCACCGGACATGGTGATGTCCTGCTGTGAAAGCCGCAAGAACCCCTATTTCAATATGCTCGAAACCGATGAAGCAGGCGGGCTGCATGTGTCAAAACCCCTGCCTCACGGGGTTGTGGCGCGCCAACAGGCGCCAATGGTCTATGACCATGTGGGCCTGGTCTATGTGGTCAAACCCGCCTATCTGCGCAGCGCCCAGAGCCTCTTTGAAGGGCATGTGATCCCGCTGATCGTGCCCAATGAACGTGGGCTGGACGTAGACAGCCCGTTTGACTGGGATGTGATTGAATACCTGCTAGGCAAACAGATCGCAGATGGAGTGCGTGACCCCGCCTAACGCCACCCTTGCCAAAAAGGCTCTGACTTCTTCTTAGCGTCATAGCTGCGGGTCAACGCGTCCGCATCATATTCCGTCCTGATCCATTCATCGATGGGAATGGGCGATTGCGCGTACCGTTCCGCATAAACATCCAGAAAATGATCCAGAATGCCCGTCGTACTCTTGCGGATATGCAGATAACGAAAGCTGAGTTGCTTGCGCGCCTCATCAATAGACGCCCCTTCATGGATCAGCAGATAAATCGCTGCAACAAGCCCGGTGCGGTCCGCCCCTGATTTGCAATGCATCAGAAAGGGGCGCTCCATTGTGTCAAAGGCATCCAGCACCATCAAAAGCCGCTCGCGCTTGGGCGCGCGGCGAGCGGAGAGTTTGACGGGGACCAGGGTCATTCCGTAAGCCGCACAGCTTTCCTCGGTAAAGAGGTAATGGGGTTGCAAGGCCTCACCCCGCAGGTTCAGCACCGTCTTGATGCCTATGGCGGCATAGGCCTTGAACCGTTTGGGATCCGGCTGATTGGAGCGGTAGACGCCCGGAGCAATAGCCTCAAAATTGTGCCAGAAGGTGCGGAAAATACCGTGATCCAGCCAGCGCAGATGCCACAGCGATTTCCGCCGCTCCACAGGATCAACGATGTCATGCCCGAATGACTTGCGCCAATCGTGTTCCTTCTTTTCAAGGTATTCTGACAGTTTGCGGATCATCTCAGCCTGCGCGCGCGGTTACCCGCAATCACTTGGCCCATCATGCGTGTTATTGCAATGCCCGGTTTGCCCCTGCCATTCAAACCACGTAGACAAGCACCATAAACACGTTGCAGGAGCCGCCCCATGAAGATCGCAGGCCGCGAGATTGGACCAACCTACCCCCCGCTTGTGATTGCCGAGATCGGGATTAATCACGGCGGCGATCTATCAGTTGCCAAGGAAATGGTGCGGCTGGCCGCGGGTGCCGGGTGCGAAATGATCAAGCATCAGACCCACATCATCGAAGACGAGATGACAGAGGAGGCCAAACAGATCTTTCCGCCCAATGCGGATGTGTCGATCTGGGATGTGATGGCCGCCTGCGCCCTGTCGCAAGAGGATGAGGCAGAGCTGAAACGCTATACCGAAAGCCTCGGCATGATCTGGATTTCGACACCGTTCAGCCGGGCGGCGGCCGATTTCCTGCATGATCTGGATGTGCCTGCATTCAAGATCGGCTCGGGCGAGGCCGATAACCTGCCCCTGATCCGCCATATCGCGCGGATGGGTAAACCGGTGATCATGTCCACGGGGATGCAAAGCATCGAAACGATCCGCGCCTCGGTTGATATCCTTGATCAGGCGGGGATCGATTTCGCCTTGATGGAATGCACCAACCTCTACCCCTCCCCGCCCGAAATTGTGTCGCTGCAAGGTGTGACCGATCTGAAGGCGGCGTTCCCAAATGCGGTCGTTGGCTTCTCGGATCATTCGATTGGTCCCGATATGGCCCTCGCCTCTGTCGCGCTTGGGGCCTGCATCCTGGAACGGCACTACACCGATACCCGCTATCGCAAGGGCCCCGATATCATCAATTCCATGGACCCTGCCGAGCTGCGCCATATCATCGACCGATCCCGCGAGATCCACACCGCATTGATGAACCCCAAACAGCGCACCAGCGCAGAAGAAGACGTGTACCGCTTTGCCCGCGCCTCCGTCGTGGCCGACAAGGATCTGCCCGCCGGCCATGTGATCACCGAAGCCGACATCTGGGCGCGCCGTCCCGGTTCGGGCGAAATTGCGGGCTATGACTTTGATAAGGTCGTGGGCAAGACCCTGAACCGGGCCGTCACGCGCAATACCCAGTTGAAATGGGATGATCTAAGCGGCTAGGGCGCTGTCCGGCCTATCGGCCGTACCTGACATCCATTGCGATCTCTGCGGTCATTGCCCAATCATCTTTGGCAGGGCGTCCACAAACGCCTCTGCCACCGATGGCGGTTTGAAAAACAAGGCATCGCGCAAAGCCGCGCCAACTTGCGGACCATCCCGCAACGCCTGCCGAACTGCATCGGGTAGCTCATCGTGTTGCCCCACCCGCAGACCCAGTTCATCGCGGCGCGCCATCTCGATACTGCTGGCATCCAGCTTCTTGCCAAACCGGGCATCAATATCGGGCAGATCAAGCAGCACGACAGGCCGGTCACACATGATGCCATCAAAAATTGCACCGCTATAGTCGGACAGTAAAACATCCGACACTGCCAGCGCCTGCATCAGGTCGATATGACTGATATCGTGGATATGCGGGTGACCGGCGATATCGCCAAGATGACCATCCCTGACCGCGTTGTGATGCGCCTTGATCAGCACGGTCTGATCTTGCGCCAGTCTGGCAATCTGATCCAACCAATGCGGCAGACTGCTCAGCTCGCCCCAGGTCGGGGCATAGAGCAGCACGGGCCGGTCGGCGGCTAATTCGGGCAATGCCGCACGGGCAGCATCGACAAAACCCGGTTTGGTCCAGTCATCCCAGCGGGGATTGCCAATGGTAAAGGCCGGGGCATGGGGGGCAAAGCGGGTCGCGGCATAATCACCATAGGCGCAAATCGCCTGCGCCTGTTTGCGCCAGTCACCGAAATTATAGGGCTCTTTGGCATAGCCATATTGCACCATGATCAGCGCGGTGCCGCGCAGCACCTTGCCACCGGGCGGTCCGGCATGGGACACAACCGCATCAAAACGGCGCATCAGATTGGGCATGAAAAAGCGACTGCTGGCAAACGGCGCACCACCAATGCCAAAAGCCTCCGCGTCAGCGGCTGACCGCAACAGCCATGTCGCATCTGGAATGGCGCGAAACAGCGGCGCAAGATGTGCCGCCTGAAACGCATTGCGTATGTAAAACCCGACCCGCAGGTCGATTACTCGTATTTCTTGATCTTATAGATCGTTTCGGTGGTCGAAATGCCTTCGGTCCGGGGCAGATAGACCACCTCGCAAATATCCTTGAGATGGTCGAACTTGCCTTCCCAATCATTGCCCATCACCAGAACATCCGCATTATGGTCGCGCAGATATTGGGCCTTCAGGTCCAGACTATCCTCCACAAAAACATCCGTAACAGGTTTCATATGCTGGACAATCGCCAACCGCTCAGGCTCTGCATAGATCGGCGCGCGGCCTTTCTTTTCCATGTTCAAACGGTCAGATGAAACGCCAACATAAAGCTGATCACCATAGGCAGCCGCTCTCTTGAGGATGTTCAGGTGGCCAATATGAAACACATCAAATGTTCCGAATGTCACAACGACTTTGTTGGGTCTGTTCATCTTTGCTCTGGCTTCTGTATTGGTTAATGCGTCCTGTTAGCTACTCTGACGCGCGCAGTAACGCAACGGTGTGGCGAAACGCTGCTGGACCCAAGGCCATATGACCATGACCCGACCCAAGATTACATTGTCATCAAACACGCTGTTGTCCAAAGGCGGCGGGCGCAACATCCATGCCCACCCTGACAATCCCGGGATCATCATCAAGCTGCATAAACCGCTCAATGACAAACCGTTGCAATGGCTGCGCACATTGCTACGGCCCAAAAGACGGCGTTTCGGAGCGTTGCTGAATTCCTTTGTCGAAATTGACGCCTTCGCCGAAATCGTGGCCCGAACAGGCGATGTGCCACGATTTGCCTCGCAATTCCTGGGGTTTATCGCCACCAATCAGGGCCCCGGTGCAATGTATGAGGCAATCAGGGGTGCTGACGGTGCCCTTGCCCCAACGCTAAAGAAACATGCGCGCAACAACCCGGTTGAACCGGGCATCGAGACCGCGATTGATCAGCTTTGGGATGAGATCACCGAATTTCGGGCCGTCGTCTCCGACCCTGCCCTGCGCAATGTGGTCGTGACAGGCGATGCGACAGGCGGATACCGGCTGACGTTGGTGGATGGGTTGGGCGAACGCACCGTTATCCCGATCCTGTCATGGTCCAAACGCGCCCATGCCGCGCAATGCAAAATCGCGCGCAACACCATGAAACGCGAATACCGCGCGCAGGCGCAGCGCCCCTGACGGGCCTTGCGGCTTGGGAATGGCGGCTTTATCCCGGTGGGCATGAAACAATCCATCCTTTTCGTGACAGGCACCCGTGCCGATTTTGGCAAGCTTGAACCGCTTGCACATGCGGCCGTCAAAGCAGGGTTTAACGTGTCATTCTTTGTCACCGGGATGCATATGCTGGCCCGCTACGGGCTGACCAAGCTAGAGGTGCAGCGCGTGCCGGACGTGCAGGTGCATGAATTCCTCAACCAGCGCCCGGGCGACCCGCAGGATATGATCCTGGCCAAAACGGTGATGGGGTTTTCCGATTTCGTGCGGGAACACGGGCCAGACCTGGTGGTGATCCATGGCGACCGGGTCGAGGCGCTGGCCTGTGCGCTGGTCTGTGCGACAAATTACATCCGCTGCGCCCATATCGAAGGCGGCGAAGTCTCGGGCACGATTGACGAGATTTACCGCCACTGCAACAGCAAGCTGGCCAGCCATCATTTTGTGTCCTCCGATGACGCCGCCCGCCGGGTGCAGTCATTGGGCGAGGCGGCAAGCCATATCCACGCCATCGGATCGCCCGAGCTGGATTTTCACGCAAGCCCGACCGGCGTCAGCATTGATGCGGTCAAGGCGCGCTATGACATACCCTTTGACGACTATGGGATCTGCGTGTTTCACCCCGTCACGTCAGAGGCGGACACAATCGGCGCACAGGCCAAGGCGCTATTCAATACGCTGACCGGGTCAGGCCGTCATTTCGTGCTGATTGCGCCCAATAACGACCCCGGATCAACGGCGATCTTTGATCAGATCGACCAGTTGCCGACTGACAGGTTCCGCGTGTTGCCATCCATGCGGTTTGCCCATTTTTCGGAACTGATGAAAAACGCGGCCGTCATGGTCGGCAATTCCTCCGCCGGTGTGCGCGAGGCCCCGTTTATCGGGCTGGCCTCACTGGATATCGGCACCCGCCAGACCAACCGCGCCAAGGCCCCGTCGGTGTTTTTTGCCGATGCGCAGGAGGCGGGCAAGATCAGTGATTTCCTGACCGCCCAATGGGGCAAATCCTATCCGCGCCACAGCGCCTTTGGCGGCGGCAGCGCGGCACAGCGGTTTGTCGATGTGTTGCAATCCGATGCTTTCTGGGATGCCAGCCTGCAAAAAACCTTCCATGACTAGGATGCAACGCGGGCCGCTTTTGCGTCTTTATCTGTTGCTAACGCATGGCTTTCCACTGATCGCTCCTGCCCTGCTGCGCAAGCGGCTGAAGCGCGGCAAGGAACATCCCGACAGATGGCCGGAGAAGCTGGGGCAATCGCTGGTTCCGCGCCCTGACGGCCCGCTGATCTGGCTCAATGCAGTGGGGCTGGGCGAGGTCATGTCGCTGCGCGGCCTGATCACACGGATGGCCGCATTGCACCCGCAGGTACAATTTCTGGTCACCTCAACCACCGCAGCCTCTGCCGATGTGTTCGCCAAAAACCTGCCGCCCCGGACAATCCACCAATTCCTGCCCATCGATGCCCCCGGCTATCGACACAGGTTTCTGCAACATTTCCGCCCTGATCTATGCATCTGGGCGGAACAGGATATCTGGCCGGGTTTTGTAAGCGACCTGGCTAAGCGTAACGTCCCACAAGCGGTCATTGCCGCAAGGATGGACGCCAAAGCCCTGCAAAACCGTCAAAAATTCAGCGCGCTTTACCGTGATACCTATCGTCCAATGCGGGTCATCACAGCACAGGATGCCATCGCCGCAAAGCATCTGAACGCATTAAGCGGGCGCGACGTACCTGTGACTGGCTCCTTGAAACCTGCCGCCCCCGCGCTGTCCCATGACCCGAACAGCCTTGCCACATTGGAAACCGCATTGGCGGGTCGCACGGTTTGGGCCACAGCCCCGTCCCATGTCGAGGATGAAGCCGTGGCCTGCGAGGCTCACGCGCTGTTGCGCGAAACCGATCCAACCGCGTTGCTGATCATCGCACCCCGCTTTCCCAACCGTAACGACATCGCAGAAAACGCAAAACGCCGCAGCAAGGTAGAACTGCCAGCCGCCGAAGACCCGATCTGGATTTGCGACACATTCGGCGAACTGGGTCTGGTCTACCGGCTGGCCAAACTGGTGCTGGTCGGCGGCACATTCAGTGATATCGAAGGCCACAATCCGTGGGAGGCGGCTATTCTGGGGGCAGCTATCGTCCATGGGCCCCGCATCGCGAATTTTGCCGATGACTTTGCCGCGCTCGACACCGCCGGTGCGGCAGAGCAGGTCGCAACACCCGCCGCGCTCGCCAACCTGTTGCAGTCTGAAAGGCCCGCGACACTAGCCCAAAACGCCGAGTCGGCCATCACGACCGCCGCACGCCGCACCGACGATCTGGCGCAGCAGCTCATCGACCTGCTAAAGGGCACAGATGGCCGATAATTTCCCATCCCCCAAATTACGGATCGCATTAATCGGCTACACGATCCTGTGGTGGATCATGCTGCCGGTGATCCTGATCTATCTGTGGCGGCGGGGGCGCAAGGACCCGGATTATATCCAACATCTGGTGGAACGGTTCGGACGTTACGCGGATGCGCGCAAGGGTGCTGTCTGGGTCCATGCGGTGTCCCTTGGTGAAATGCGATCCGCGACCCCCCTGATCCGGGAACTTCTGGCGCGGGGCGAACATGTGGTCACCACCCATTTCACGCCCGCAGGGCGGCGCGAGGCGACGCGCGAATTCGGGGCCGAGATTGCGGCGGGCACGGTCCGCAGCATCTGGGTGCCCTTTGAGTACGAATTTGCCTATCGGCGCTTTCTGAATGCCTTTGCCCCCAAATACGGGCTGGTGATGGAGATTGAGATCTGGCCACGTATGATCATGGCCTGCCGCAAACACGGCACGCCCCTGTTCATGTGCAACGCCCAATACCCCAAGAAAAGCTATGACAAAGACAAGGGCGGGCTGCGCGCCGGTTTGCTCGCCGGGTTCGCGGGTGGTTTTGTCAAATCGCAGGGGCAAAAGGACCGCTTCGCCGATGCGGGCATGCGCAATATCGCCATCACCGGCGAATTGCGCTTTGATCAACCGATCCCACAGCACCATCTTGCGGCAGCTGCCGACCTGCGCCCTGCCCTGACCCAAAACCGCCCCACCTTCACCCTGACCAGCGTGGTCGAAGGCGAAGACGCGATTTATATCGACGTGATCCGCAACTGCCCTGATGCATGCTTTATCTACGTCCCCCGCGCGCCCGAACGGTTTGATGAGGTGGCCGAGATGCTGCGCGCTGCAGGTGTCAATTTTGCGCGCCGATCTGAGCTGCTGGATCAAAACCTTTCTGCCACAACACCCCTGCCCGATATCAACGTGCTATTGGGCGATAGCATGGGCGAGATGTATTTTTATCTGGGGCTATGTGATCAGGCCATCGTTGGGGGCGGCTTTGTCCCCAAAGGTGCGCATAATGTGATTGAACCTTTGGCGTTGCGCAAACCGGTGATCGTGGGCCCGCATATCTGGACCATCGAATACCCCGCGACAGAGGCGATTGCGGCGGGTGTTTGTACCCTCGTCGACACCCCCGATGCACTGCAAATGACCGTCCAGTCACCGCCAAAAGTGACAGAAGCGCAGATCACTGCCTTTTACGACGACCATGCTGGCGGCGTGTTGCGGACGCTCGCCGCGATCGAAAAGGCACTCTAAGCCGCATTGAACCGTCCCCCGGATCGCCTGCGATCCGGTTCGCGCCCGACCCCGCCCCCCAGGGCGGGTGCGAAACTGCAACGACGCAATATGCTGTAAGTTATGCGTCTTTTGATCTGGCAGTACTCCAAACACCCCCGCCCTCGGGGCCGGGCGCGAACCTACTGCCTCGCAGTTGATCAACGTTGCGCGTGACGGGTCCGGTTGACTAACCGACATCCTCCGGCCCAACAGCCGTCGCCTTGATAATCGCGAATACCTGCTGACCCACGGCCAATTCCATTCGCTGCGCACTACGCCGGGTCACGCGCGCCAACAGCGCATCATCTCCGGCCTTCAGCCCCACAGCAACGCCCGGCCCGCGCCCCTGTTCCAATGCGGTGATGGTCACGGGCAACACGTTCAGCGCACTGATCCCCTCAGGGACGGTTCGCGCCAAGATCACATCCTGCGCCGGAATGCGCAGGCGCACCGTCTGCCCCAAAACCCCAAGGATACCGGGCAACATGATGCGCCCGCCAGAAAATACCAATTCGGTCAGCCCATCATCCAAGAGCCGCCCGGCAACCTTGGTGACAATAACCGCGCCAGCATCGCGCACGCCCAGCAAGGGCACCGCCGCCGGGCGCGACAGAACCTCGCCCACCGGGCCTGCAGCCACGACCGATCCGGCATCCAGAATGACCAGCGTTGTGGCCAGCCGCGCCACCTCTGACACGTCATGGCTGACATAAAGCATTGGCACCTGCACATCGTCGCGCAGCCGCTCGATATAAGGCATGATCTCGGCCTTGCGGGGGGCATCAAGGGCGGCCAGCGGTTCATCCAGCAGCAATATCTGCGGGTCCGACATCAGCGCACGGCCCAAAGCGACCCGCTGCTTTTCCCCGCCCGACAGCCCCGCCGGACGACGGGTCAGCAGATCACCAAGGCCCAGCACGTCAATCACCCGGTCGGCATCGTGGTCCCCGCCATAGCGCAGGTTGCGCTCCACGCTCATATGCGGAAACAGGCGGGCATCCTGAAACACATATCCGACACGGCGCTGTTGCGGGGCGCGGTGTATACCTGCGCCATCATCAAACAGCACCTGATCCCCAAGGGCGATGCGCCCCGCATCCGGGTGCAGCAACCCCGCAACGGCATTGACCAGCGATGTCTTGCCACTGCCAGAGCGCCCGAAAATCGCGGTGACCCCGGACGGCGCGTCAAAGCTGACATCAAGCTGGAAATCACCCAGGCTTTTCTGAATAGCCACCTGCAACATCAGCGGCCCACCCGGCGTGCCATGACCCGGCCTAACCATTCCGACAACAGCAATGCGCCCATGGCCAGAATGATCGACACGATGACAAGACCCAATACCGCCGGTTCCTCGCCCGGAACCTGCAACAGCCCATAAATCGCCGACGGAATGGTTTGGGTCTGTCCCGGGATCGCCGCAACAAAGGTGATTGTGGCCCCGAATTCACCCAGCGCCTTGGCAAAGCCAAGCACAGCACCCGCCAGCACGCCGGGGGCGATCAGGGGCAAGGTCAACGTACCGAAAATCCGCCATCGGGACGCGCCCAATGTGGCTGCAGCGTCTTCCAACCCCGGATCGACCGCCTCAATCGCCAACCGGATCGCGCGGACCATCAGCGGAAACGCCATGATCGCTGCCGCCAAGGCGGCCCCGGTCCAGCGAAACGCCAGCGTGATGCCGAAGACATCGTATAGAAACGCACCAACGGCCCCTTGCCGCCCAAAGACGACCAATAGCAGATAACCGGTCACAACGGGTGGCATGACCAGCGGCAGATGCACCAGCCCGTTCAAAAATTGCCGCCCCGGAAATTCCTTGCGCGCCAAAAGGTAGGCGATGGCAATTGCAACAGGCAGCGCACAGATCGTGGCCGCAATGGCGACCCGCAGCGACAGCCAGATCGCCGCCCATTCCGCAGGGCCAAGCGCATCCATCATTTGCCGCCCTGCTGTGGTGGCAAAAACCCGACATCCTGCAAAACGGCTTGCCCGTCAGGACCCTTGACGAAGTCCCAGAATGCAGCGGCCTGCGCATCTGCCTGCATCGTTAATGCCCCTACATAGCGGATCGGCGGATGCGCCTCAGCCGGGAAACGGGCGACCACCCGCACATCATCACTGACCCCGGCATCGGTGGCATAAACAATGCCCAGCGGGGCCTGTTTGCGGGCCACCAGTGCCATGGCGGACCGGACATTATCGACCTCTGCCAGCCGCCACGACAGCGGCTCCCACAGGTTCAGATGCTCCAGCGCGGCCTTGGCATAAATACCTGCGGGCACCGCCTCTGTCAGGCCGATGGCCAACCGTCCGTCACCCAGTGCAGACGCCATCCCATAGCCGTGCAGCAGAACATCGCCCGCCTCTGCCGGGCCGATCAGCACCAATGCGTTACTGGCGAAATCGGCAACCGTGTCCGGTTGCACGAACCCGTCATCCCGCAACACATCAATCCAATCGACATTGGCCAGCAAAACCAGATCCGCAGGCGCGCCAAAGCTGACCTGCCGGGCCAACGTGCTGCTGCCCCCATAAGACACAGTGACATCGCCAAAGGCATCTGCCAGTTCATCAAGTGGTTCTTTCAGGCTGGCCGCCGCAAAAACAAGCGTTTCGGCCCGCAAAACGGGGGCAGTCAACAAGGCAAGGATCAGGCAAAAAACACGCAACATCATGGCGCGACTATCCGGCGGTTCCGCAGGCATGGCAAGGGTCAGACCCACGCCTTTGACCGCGCGATCAGGACATCGGCGCGTTGCCGCACATCATCCTTGATCGACCCATAACGCGACGCATCCCGCAGGGTGCTGATCCAGTGCGGTTCGGCATGGCGGGTCCGCATCGGCATCTTCCAGTCCAGCGCCCGCAGGACATCCTGCGCTTTCGGCGGCAAAACATCCGGCACCTCGGCGCCGCATAGCGTGGCCCAGACCCCGGCCCAAAGCCGACCGACAGACCACGGATTATATCCACCGCCGCCCAGAACCAGATAGCGCAGGCTGAGCGGAGCAAGCGCGGCCACCACCGCCCAATGCGCGTTATTGGACAAGGTCAGGCGCGATTGCGGATCCTCGGCCACTGCATCGGCGCCGCATTGCAGGACAATCGCATCAGGCCGGAAATCCGCGACCAGCGGCAGGATCACATGATCGCGGATCAGCGCCATATCATCATCATGCAAGCCCGCAGGGACCGGCAGGTTAAATACCTGGCCCAGCCCCCGATCCGTCAGTTGACCCGTGCGGGGCCAGCGGTTTTCCTCATGTACCGAAATCAGCAATGTGTTGGGATCATGCACAAACGCGGCCTCAACCCCGTCAGGGTGATGGGCGTCGATATCAACATATGCGATCCGTGCCGCGCCATTGCGCCGCAGCGACTGTATCGCCAGCACGGGGTCGTTGAGGTAACAAAACCCGTTCGCCCTGTCCGGCATGCCATGATGCGTGCCACCTGCGGGGGAATAGATCACGCCACCATCGCGCAGCAGTTCACCCGCCAATAACGATGCACCCGCTGATGTGGCGGGCCGGCGATACATTTCGGGGAAAACCGGGTTGGACGGGGTGCCGATCCCATGTCGGTCGCGCATCTGGTCGGTGACAGACTGGGTAGCCTCTGCTGCTTGCAATGCCGTCAGATATTCATGCGTGTGGAACCCCGCCAGCGCGGCGGGTTTCGCCCGTGGCGACGTGATAAATTGTGCCGCTGACAGCCACCCCATCGCACGGGTCAGGTCCATCACTGTGGACACACGGGGGATGCGCAATGGATGCCACGCACCATAGCTGGAATGGCGATAAATCTCTGACCCGATAAATCGCGGGCAAGGGGTTGCCGCAGCAGGCGTGGCATGAATAATGGCTGACATGTCAGGGATGTAACCCAATTTCGGATCAGAGCCATGGTGAATTCATCTCCTGACCAGCTTCCGCTGAAATTCACGACCGGGCGCAAGACCGATATACGCGCCCAGTTCGCCGCGCTGTGCTGGCGGATCAAGGATGGCAAGGTACAGGTCTGTCTGGTGACTAGCCGGACCCGCAAACGCTGGATCATTCCCAAAGGCTGGCCCATGCACAAACAAACGCCCGCAGATGCCGCAGCCCAGGAAGCTTACGAAGAGGCGGGGGTCAGCGGGCAGGTCAGCAACCAGTCGTTGGGTATTTATACTTACGTCAAACCGTTGAAAGAAGGGACCGCCCCGGCGGTGGCCATCGTCTATCCGATGCGGGTGACAAAGGTGCATGCCAAATGGCCGGAAAAAACACAGCGGCGGCGCAAATGGTTCAGCCCGAAAAAGGCCGCCAAGCGATTGGAGGAGCCGGAACTGAAGCGGATCGTCGCCCGGTTTACCCCACCCGATCCACCGCCAAAGCAGTGAACCGGGGCAACGCCCGGTGAATACATCAGGGTTGCGCAATGCATCAAAACGCCTATTTAACCGCTCAGCCCTTAACGTCAGAGCCGCATGATAAAATTTCATCTCAAATGTGATCAGGATCACCAGTTTGAAAGCTGGTTCCAATCCGGTGCGGCCTTTGACAAGCTGGTTGCGGCAGGCATGATCAATTGCACCACATGCGGATCAACCGATGTGACAAAAATGATCATGGCCCCGGCGGTGAATACGTCAAACAGCATCACCGCGCCGAAACAGACCGATGCCGCCCTAGCGGAGCTGAAAAAGAAGGTGGAGGCAAATTCCGAATATGTCGGAAGCGACTTTGCAACCGAGGCCCGCGAGATACATGACGGCACCAAGCCCGAACGCCCGATCTATGGCGAGGCGAACCTGCAAGAGGCCAAGAAGCTGGTGGATGATGGCATTCCGGTGATGCCATTGCCCTTTATCCCCCGCAAGAAGACGAATTGAACCGATGAATGTGCTGATCACCGGGGCCAGTCGCGGCATTGGCCAGGCGCTGTTTGACAAATATGATGGTCGGGGTGAAACGGTCTGGGGCACCCATCGGCAGCCCAGCGCTGGCCGGATGCTGCAACTGGACGTGACCGACCCCGCCGCACATGCCGCATTGGCCGCTGAACTGGGCGATGCGCCCATTGATCTGCTGGTCTGCAACGCCGGTGTTTATCATGACAAAGGGCAAGCGCTCGATACCGGTTATCCGGCTGCGATGTGGGCGGATAGTTTTGCGGCCAATGTGACCGGTGTGTTTTTGACGGTACAGCATATGTTGCCGCATCTGCGCCGGGCAGATGATGCAAAGATCGCGGTCATCTCATCCCAGATGGCATCACAGAACCGGGCACCCGGAGGCAGCTATATCTACCGGGCCAGTAAGGCGGCCGTCCTGAACTTTGGCCGTAATCTGGCCACTGATCTGGCGGGTGAAGGGATAGCGGTAGGGATTTACCATCCCGGCTGGGTGCAAACCGATATGGGCGGCACAGCAGCCGAGATCGACGCGGAAGCGAGTGCCGCGGGATTGGTGGCACGGTTTGATGCGCTGTCACTGGCGACCACAGGGTGTTTTGAAACCTGGGACGGGCGCGCGCATCCTTACTAAAGCGTCATGGCATTAGCGGGTCAGGAAAAAATCTGTGACACAGATTTTTTGTTTCCGGGCGCAGCGGCTAATATTAGCACAAGGGTGCCGAAAAAATCTGTTGCACAGATTTTTTCACGACAACGGCGCAGATGAGGTTGCAATCAGGACGTCCGAAACTGACCCTGAATATCCGCAACGGCACGCGCCAGCAGCACTAGGTCCACAGCAACGGCCACAAATGACGCGCCAAGATCAATGTACCGTTGCGCCGTCTTCACATCCAACGACATCACACCTGCGGGCACCCCCATTGCAACCAGACGGGTAATGGTGTCGCTAACCGCCGCATCGACATCTGGATGGGTCATCTGCCCGGGAAACCCCATACTAGCGCTCAGATCAGCGGGCCCGATAAAAACCCCATCGACCCCATCGGTCTTGGCAATCGCCTCAAGGTTATTCAGCGCCTCAACGGTTTCGACCTGCACGATCAGGCAAAGCTCATCCGATGCACTGGTAAAATAGTTATCGACCTTGCCATAGCGCGTGGCCCGGGTCATGCCCGCCATCCCGCGCATGCCTTGCGGTCCATAACGCATGGCGTGGACGGCGGCGGCAGCTTCCCTCGCGTTTTGTACGTAAGGCACAAGCAGGGTCTGCGCCCCCATATCCAGAATGCGTTTGAAAAGCGTCGGATCATTGGTTGCGGGCCGCACGAGTGCTGCCGTTTCCGGGTGCTGCCCGATTGCCTGCAATGCAGGCAACACATCGATTGTCTCAATCGCCGAATGTTCACAATCGACCAGCACCCAGTCAAAGCCGGCACCGCCCAACAGCTCGGGCACCGAATGCCCGCCAATCGAATTCCAGATCCCCAATTGCTGCCTGCCTGCACGCAGCGCTTCTTTGAAACGGTTTTTGGGGTTCTGCATCATGGTTGCTTTCTAGGTAGACACGTGGCTGACATCCTTGTCAGGTGAATAGATATCAAGGATATTCCAATGCCCCGTTGTTGGTGTCGGGTTGTTGATCATGGGCACATCCAACACCGTTGGCTTGCCGCTGGCAATGGCGGTTTGCAAGGCGGGCAGCAATTCATCGGCGGATGTGATCCGGATTCCTTCGGCCCCGTAGGCGCGGGCAATCTCGGCATAGCCCGGCCCGTTCGTGGGGGCGGCTGCACTGCCGGGGAAGGTTGTCCCATAGGTCAGCCCGTAATGCGCCTTTTGCAGCCCGGCGATGGTGCCAAACGCATTGTTATTCATCACCAGCCAGATGATCCCAAGGTTCAGCTCAACCGCCGTGGCCAGCATTGACGGGTTCTGCCCGAAGCCGCCATCGCCGACCAGGCTGAGAACCACCCGGTCAGGGGCGGCCAGTTTCGCCCCGATGGCCGCCGGTGGTCCGAAACCCATGGTCGCAAACCCGCCCGGGGTCAGGATCGACCCCGGCGTCAGGATGTCGAATTGCTGCCCCACCCCGTTCTTGTTCCAGCCCACATCCGTGGTGATGATCGCGTTATCGGGCAATGCCTTGCGCGTATCGGCCAGAATACGTTCAGGCATCATCGGGAAAGCGGCCGCGCTTTGCATGTCACTGTTTGAGGCTTTGAAACTGTCGCGGAACTGCGCAATCTCCGCCTTTTTTGCAATCCGGGCGAACCCGTCCGGATACATCTCTTTGGCCACGCGGGTCAGAACCCGCAACGCAGCTTTGGCATCTGCCACGACCCCGATTTCGGTTGGATAGTTCCGCCCAATCTCCTGCGGTTCGATGTCGATATGGATGACCTTTGTGTCATTGCCTTCCGCCCCGATATTGAACGTGTAACCGGGATACCAGCTGGAACAATCCGCCTCTTTGAACCGGGTCCCAACGGCAAAGACCACATCGGCCTTCAGACAGGTTTGGTTGACCAGCGACGTGCCCCAGAACCCGGTCATCCCCATGACCAGCGGGTGATCGTCGCGCAGCGCGCCCTTGCCCATCAGTGAATGGGCGACGGGCAGACCCATATGGCTGGCGAAAGCATCCAGTTCGTCGGACGCCTGCGCCAGCAGGATGCCACCGCCCACATAGGCCACGGGTTTCTCTGCCTCTGCCAGCTTTTTCACAATCGCCCGTGCCGTTTCATCGTCGATGCTGGGCTTGGACAGGGTGCGTGTGTTCTTCGCCACCCGGTCGAACGTGTCAGAGGGGATGACCGCGCTGAAGATATCCATCGGCACATTGACCAGCACCGGGCCGGGTTGGCCGCTTTCGGCCAGATGGAACGCCTTTTCCAGGATTTCCGCCATCAGATCAGCCCGGTCCACCCGCCAGGCCCGTTTCACGAAGGGGCGATAGATTTCCCATTGGGCGGCGTCCGCATGCAGGTTGACCTCTTGATGCGGGTGTTTGCCGTAATAATGGGTGGGGATATCGCCCGCGATCACCACCATCGGGATGCAATCGAGCGCGGCGTTCGCGACGCCTGTTGCGCAATTGGTCAGCCCAGGCGACAGATGACTGAGGACAACGGATGCACGCCCGGTGACCCGTGCATAGGCGTCAGCCGCATGGCTCGCGATTTGTTCATGGCGGACGGTGATGAAGTCGATGGGGCTGTCGGCCAGCGCTGCCAGAACGGCGATATTGGTGTGGCCGCAAAGACCAAACACATGTTCCAAGTCGCGCCTTTGCAGGAAATCAACGATATGTTCGGCCACGGTTTTGCCGTCTAATTTACTGCCGTCCATTATGCGATCTCCTGTCCGTAGAACTCACCGAATAGGTCTGCCTCTGACGGGCGGTCTTCGGCGATGGGTCGGGCGACCCATGTGTAGTTCATCATGTGTTTCATGGTGACGTTTTCATTGGTGATGTTGCCGCCCCAGATGCCGCACCCAAGGCTGGAGGTCATGGGCATGCCGTTGGTCCACGCGCCTGCATTGGCCTTGGATTGCGGCTGGCGCACCATCATGCGGCTGACCGGCGCGACCCGGGCGAGCGCGTCGATATTATCATCATTATGGCTGTAGATGCCGCAGGAATGGCCTTTGCCGCCGGTGTCGTAAATGGCGCGGACAGTCTCCAGCGCATCGTCGAACGTCTCAAAGTGATAGAGCGCCATGACCGTGGTCAGCTTCTCCTTGCTGAACTTGTGGTCCGGGCCGATTTGGCCCTGATTTTCAACCATCAGGAACTTTCGATCCGCGGGGATGCTGAACCCGGCCACATCCGCGGTCTGCTGGGGTTTGCAGGCGATGGTGGGGAAGGTGCGGTTGCCCTTCTCGTCCCACATCGCCGCCTCCAGCAGGGCCTTTTCCGCATCGCTGCACAGATAGCCGCCTTCGGCCTCCAACGCCACAACCATCTGGTCATAGATGCTGCGCTGGATGATGATATTGCCATCCGCCGAACAACCGGACCCAAAGTCAGAGGTTTTTGAGATGCGGGTATTCTGTGCCGCAATCGCGATATCCGCCGTCTCGTCGATAACGATAGAGGAATTGCCAGCCCCGACCCCGTAAGCCGGGCGGCCAGAGGAATAGGCGGCCTTGACCATGGGTTTACCCCCGGTGGCCAGCGTCAGATCGCATTGCTCCATCAGGTGCTGGGTCAGCGGGATGGACGGGTGGCGCACACATTGAAACAGGTCTTCGGGCGCGCCCACGGCCCGGCAGGCCGCGCGCATGACTTGCGTCATGTCCCATGTCGTCTGGGCCGTGCGTGGATGGGGCGAAAAGATCACCGCATTGCGCGCATTGGCCGCCGACACACCAGTGACCGGCGGCGTCATGGCGGGGTTGGTCATCGGGATCAGGGATGCGATGACGCCAGCTGGCTTGGCATATTTGACCAGCCCCTTGGCCTCATCCACCTCGACCACGCCGGTGGATGGGGTGCGCAGCACATCGCGCAGCACCATCTGGATCTTGAATCGCTTGGCGGGGCGGCCTTCACGGTCGCCAATGCCGCTTTCATCAACGCCCTGATGCGCCAGCCGGGTGAATGTCTTTTCATTGCCCGCATACCAGGCGATGGCCTGGGCCAGGCGGTCAAGGTCATCCTGCGACCAGTCTTCGATTGCGGCCATTGCAGCGCGGGCGCGTGCGATCATGTCTGCCGCCAATTGCCGGTCTTGTTCAGTAAGCTCTTTGGCCATCTGTCATCATGCTTTCTTGTGGGGGGATGGGGTGATTGCGGCGCTGGCTGCGGACATGTCCAAACGTGCGTTTGGCATGCTGCAAACAGCGCCGGGCGTGTTCTTCAAAGCCCAGTTCGGTAACGCGGGATTGGTTGGGCAGTTCGATGGAGTAATCCACAGGGGGCATTCGTTCGATGATGCCCGCAAAATCGATGCAGCCTTCACCGGGATAAAGCCGGGCATCGCGGGCCAGCTGGATCATGCCTTCGCGGGTATCGGCAATACCGGGCAGCGCGTCCGAAATATGCAGGAAATTCAGCAGCGCACCGGGCACATGCAAAAGTTCGGCCAGATCAACACGGGACAGGTGCAGATATAGCGTATCGACCAGAATACCGCCATTGGGCTGATCGGCAGCGCGGACGATATCCAGCGTTTCGTCCAATGTGCGCAAGCGACTGAAGCTAGGAAATTCAAGGTCGACGGACAGGCCATAGGGGGCGGCAATTTCGCAGGTTTCAGCATAGCAATCGACGATGAAATTGCGGTCATCACGGGTCGGCGTCCATGCCGACATGATCATCCGGGTCGCGCCGAGTTCGCCGCCCAGTTCGCAGGCGGGCTCAAAGCTGCGGGGGTCACAATCTTCGGTAATCCGCGCCAGTTCGACATCCAACACCTGCAGCCCGGTTGTCTTCAAGGCGGTTTTGGTGGCCGACACCATTGCCTTGTCAATCGGGCTTTCACGGAATTCACCGGGCACGTTCATCTGGATAAAGCGTGGGGATACGGCGTCATAGCCTGCGCGGGCCGCGATATAGATCAGCTCTGGCGCGGTGGCATTGATAAGCGTGAGATGCGCAAGTGAATAAAGCGGCTCTCCGGCTTCTGATGGCATTTTGAATCACCTCATGATCTCTGCGGATAGCAGTATCATAATACAGATTCAAAAATCTATGATATTTTTTATATCAACATATTTTACTCGCGCGGGGCCGACGGGTTGCGATCCTTTCCGGAGGCTATGTCATGTTTATTTAGGTCAGCGCGCCCTATACGCTTTTGCGATAAGCGTCTTCGATGTCTTCGGCATGTTCGACGATCCGGGCCTTGAACCGTTTGGTCAGCTTGCCCTTTGCCAGTTTCATCGACTGCAACAACAAACGCGCGGTCAGTGACTTGGCCCGCAGATCCATCCCGATGGCAATCCGTGTACGGCCCCGGGACAAGGCGACCAGTTCAACCTCTGTCGCGATGGTCATGCCGTCGGATGTGGCCACGACGACATAATGATGCGGCGGCTCGATCTCGGTCAACTCGGCCTGCATCCGGCGATCCCTGCCCCGGTATGAAAATGCAATGTCCCAATGGGAGCCTTGTTTGATCGGGCCGTCATCCAGCCGCTCCACCTGTCCGCCATGGCGCATGGCGCGTCGCTGGAAGGCATCAAAATCGCTCATCTCGGCAAAAACGTGATCGATCGGGGCTTCGATATCTTCGCGCGTACTGAACTTCATAGGGTTTGCCCCAGATTACCGGTCATCATTCCTCATCAAGCCTATCTGCAAGCCAGTTTTCCAGCAAGAAATGCGCGATGGCCCCTTTTCGGGCAGGCAATATGTCGGGGTGATCACCCGCAAAGGCCCGCGCGATGTCTTCGCGGCTGACCCAGCGCGCATCCTCAATCTCAACCGGATCAATTGTCAGCGCAGTATCCAGCGCATCGCCCTGACAGCCGAACATCAGCGAGGATGGGAACGGCCAGGGCTGGCTGGATAGGTAACGCACGGCACCAACCCGCACCCCCGCCTCTTCAAACACTTCGCGGCGCACGGCGGCCTCGATCGTTTCGCCGGGTTCGACAAACCCTGCAAGGCAGGAATACATGCCTTCCGGCCAACCGGGTGACCGGCCCAGCAGAACAGAGTTCCCATGCGTAATCAGCATGATCACAACCGGATCGGTGCGCGGAAAATGGTGCCCGCCACAAGACGGGCAATCGCGCTGCCACCCGGCCATGGCCATCACGCTTTGTTCCCCGCAAAGCGCACAAAACCGATGCGACCGGTGCCAGCCAAAAATTGCCTTGGCGGTGGCGGCCAATTCCGCATCACGCGGTGTCAGCCGGACCATGGCCGCGCGCAATTCAACAAAGGTCACGTCGGCGGGCATGGCGGGGTGATGCTGCGCGGACTGATCCAGAAAACTGTCCAACTGAACCGTGTCGATATCATCGGGCACCCATTCCGAAAGGTCCGCCGCGAAAATCGGGACACCCTCGTCACGGCCCAATAAAATCAGGCCATCGCTTGCGTCGCGCAGAATGGCATGATCCAAAGGGACATGCATAATCGCGTCCCCTTTCAACATCGGTTTACCCCGCCAAAGCACGATGCTGCGCGCATTGGGATGGGCCTGCAAAGCCCGCGCTTCGCCCCGGCATTCCGCCGCACGATCAAGGCCCGAGCCGCCAAAGGTCACTGTTTCTGCAATTTTCATCGGGACGCAATGCCACGGCGTTTGCACAAGTTCAAATTTTTCCGCATCCTGCGCCTACCAATTGCATCAATTCACCCTATAGTTGCACGATGAATATGGAATCGCCCGAAATTGGCTCCATCAAAGAGCAGGGGGATATCCCAACTGCGCGGCTCCGGATTATGGAGACGACGGATTTGCACATGCAAATTCTGGACTATGACTATTTCTCGGATCGGGCAGAGGTAAGCACCGGCCTGATAAACCTTGCAGCCATTATCGAAGATTTGCGCGCCGAAGACGGGGTGACATCGCTGCTCTTCGACAATGGCGATTTCATTCAGGGCAACCCGCTGGCCGATTATGTTGCCAGTCACGGCATCGAAAGTGGCGCACATCCGATGATCACCGCCCTGAATACACTGGCCTATGATGCGGTGACCCTGGGCAATCACGAGTTCAACTATGGGCTGGAATTTCTGCAAAGGATCCTGAAAGACGCCCAATTCCCGGTGACATGCGCCAACATCACCCATTTGACAGGGGATGCGCTGGCTGAACCTTTCCTGATCCTGGACCGCACATTGCAATGTGATGACGGGGTCGTCCGCCCGGTCAAAATCGGGGTGACAGGCTTTCTGCCGCCCCAGATCACCGAATGGGACAAGGCGGCGCTGCTGGATCAGATCAGCACCGAAGATATCATCGCAGCGGCCACCGATATCGTCCCGCAAATAAAAGCGGCAGGCGCGGATATCGTCGTCGCCCTATGTCATTCCGGGATCGGGGCGACCGAACATAGCCAGCGCATGGAAAACGCCGCCGTGCCGCTGGCGGCGATCCCCGACATTGACGTGGTCCTGACGGGCCACACGCATGACGTCTTTCCGGGGAACAGTGTCATGGCCTCCGCCGCCATTGATCCGCTTGCCGGAACGCTACATGGCAAGCCTGCGGTGATGGCCGGGTTCTATGGCAGTCTTCTGGGGGTGGTTGATATGCGCCTCGCCTGGCGGCATGGCGGATGGCAGATGCAAGGCGCACAGGCACGGCTGCAAAGCGGGACCAAACCCAAGACGCAATCGCCGATCCAGCAGCAGCTAAGCGCACAGGTCGGCGATGCACATGCGGCCACGCTGCGCCATATCCGGCAGCCAATTGCACAGACCAATGTGCCGATCCACAGCTATTTCGCTAATATCGGGCCAGATATGGCCCAGCATCTGCTGGCAAAGGCGCAAAAGAAATTCATCACCGAGGCGATGGTCGGCCTTGGGCATGATGACCTGCCTGTTCTGGCGGCGACCGCCCCGTTTCGGGTCGGGGGTCGGACCGGCCCCGCGCATTATATCGACATTCCACCGGGGCCGCTGACCCTGCGCGATGCTGCGGCAATCTATCCGTTTGCCAATGTGTTATGTGCCGTTCGCTGCACCGGTCGCCAGTTGCGGCTCTGGCTGGAACGCGCTGCCTCGCATTTTGCGACCATCACGCCGGGTCAGCATGACCAGTCGCTCTTTAACCCTCATAGCGCGCCTTATAACAGCGATACGATCTATGGGCTGCGCTATCGGTTTGATCTGTCGCAGCCCGCGCGGTTTACGCCCAACGGCGTGCTCTCGGATGGAAACGCGGCCCGTGTGACCCATCTGTCTTGCGGTGACAGGCCGGTTGGCGATGATGACTGCTTTATCGTCGCAACAAACAGTTACCGCACAAACGGGGGCGGCGGTTTTGGCAGCACAGATCCGGCAGACATCCTGTTCACCTCAACCGAAACAACCCGCGATATCCTGATCAATCACCTGCGACACAGCGGCCCCGACGCACTGACATGCCGGCATCCGGTGCAATTCACCAATCACCCGGACACAAGTGCGGTCTTTCAATCCGCCCCGGCTGCACAGCGGTATCTGACCGAAGGGATCAGCCATATCGGTCCGGGTACGGACGGGTTTGACCGGTATCGCCTGACATTCTGAATCACTTGCACAGATGGAACGCGCGCCCTATATGACGGGGTGAGAGGTTGGCGCGGGCAGGCGCCTCGCCAACCTGGTCAGGTCCGGAAGGAAGCAGCCATAACGAGCCCCGCTTGGGTCGTTGTCAGCCTCTCACCCAAATGATTTGGCAGAATCGGCAGCATATCGCACCCCCAGAGTGACATCGTTTGGCAAGCTCGCGTAGGGTGCGCATTCATGCGCACGCTCTGTGGGTTATTTCGGTGGTATGACGAACACAGCCAACCCGCCCCGATTGCATCCCGGCATGTCCTGACCGATAGATGGACCGGAACCCAAACCAAGAGCCGGAGCAAAGAATGACCGCAGCATTGATGGCTATGGTTTTGCTGGAAAGCCCGCTATCCTTTGACCAGACGATGGCCGCAGCGGTCATCGCCTCGTTCCTCGTATCGGCAAAGGCAAAACTGCACGCCGTCAAGAACGGCGGCAAATCTCTGCAAATCACCTTCGACGACATGAAATTCACCGTTGTGTCGGTGCCCGAACCGATGGCGCTGCGGGATTTCGCCAAGGCGTTTTCGAACCCCGGGGGCGAAGCGTTCGAACCGATGATCGCCGCCCACCGGGCCAAGCTGATCATCACCTGCGCCCATCCCGGCGACGGGTTTGGGGAGGTGGTGATGGCGGCGGCGGCCGTACATCTGCTGGCGCGCAAATTTGGCGATCTTGGGGTGCCGCTGGGCGGCTACTGGGTATCAAGCGAGCGGCTCTGCGACTGGGCGGAGTTCACCGAATACGCCGACGCCATGCTGCCCGCTTTTGACAATGACCCCGACACGGCCTTCCCCAGCCGGTACTGGGTGTCGGTGCAGATGACGCAGGATGGCGCGAAATACGGCGGTGAAACGCAAGGGCTGCGGCCGTTCATGGGGTATGAGTTGCATCTTGAGCCGGTCGCATGGCCCCTCGCGACCGTCGCGGAGCGGCTGGTTGGCACGGTGACCCATCTGTTCTGGCACGGGTCAGCAAGCGTAGGGTGCGCATTCATGCGCACGCACTCACGCACTATAGGTTGTCGCGGTGGTATGACGAATATGGCCAATCACGTGCCTCATTGACCAATCCATGTTTGACCGGGTTGATCCAACAATAATTCACATGCGCCGCAAAATCATCTTCATCCCGGATGTGATGCTCCCAGAACCTGCGCTGCCATATACCTTTCTCACGCCGTTTGATATGGCTTTGGCGCCGCCCACCGCCATCCAATTGCATTGAAAACCGCGCTTTAATCACGCCCCATCGTTTGGAATAAGCCGCATCTCCGGCAGGTAAGCTCCAGATGCAATGCATGTGGTCAGGCAAGACCACCCATGCATCTATCTGGAACGGGCACTCTCGGCGTGTTGTTCTGACCGCTGCGCGCAAGGTCTCTATCTCACGCACCAACAAATCTGATCCGCGATGCGCCAGATTGACCGTAAAGAATATGGTGGCACCCGGTCGGTGCAGGCGACGATAACGCGACATCCGACAAACATTGCCGGCCATTGGTTAATGAAACATGACGTTCAACAAAGTGTGACGACATCAACGTAGGGTGCGCATTCATGCGCACCTCTGATGAAAACCAATCACATCTCTGCAATCCTTAACACCGCATTCACATATCCACCGCGCGGACCATTCATGCGGTCAAATGCCCCAAAAGGGTCCGACGCGATGCCGACGTTTTGCCGACCGCCCATATGGCTACAAATCCCTGCGTCAACGGGTTTTGCAGCGATTCGTGAAAGGCCGGGTGTTGCGCCCGACCTTCACCCCCACCGAACGTTGCGCGCCCCGTTGTTGCACCCGCTCCCGAAAGGTGGCAAACTGGGCACAGCAACTTCGAAAAAGGAGGACAAATATGATTGTGCGAACGTCCCTCCCGGTCCGGGTGCGCTGAAGCTATTTCCGTTCCCTCGTCCGGCTCCCGCTGGTAGGTTTGATCCACCAGCCAACGTATTTCCTTTGACGAGGACACTCCATTGACAGAACTGACACGCGACGCCCTTGGCTGGTCGCCCTTCTACATGTCTCAGCTTGATATCGCAGAGCTGGAAACCCTCACCCCTGCCCGTATCGCCATGGTCCACCGTGACCGGGTGAACGCACTATCCGAGATCGGACCACTTGAACTGACACTTGATCCCGGGATCACAACGGCCGCCGTGGCGGTGGGCGACTGGGTGCTGTGTAACCCCGCCCAACATCGCCTGGTGCGGGTGCTTGACCGGAAAACCGAACTGGGGCGCGGGACCGAATATCACACGGGTGACAAACAGCTGATTGCGGCCAATATCGACACGCTGTTTATCACGACATCCTGCAATAACGACTTTAACCCCGCGCGGCTGGAACGCTATCTGGCACTGGCGCATGACGCCCTGATCACGCCGGTGATCCTGATCACCAAGGCAGATGAGGCTGAAGACCCCGATGCCTATGTGGACAAGGCGCGCAAACTGGGCCGGGCGCTGGATGTGCTGGCCATTAACGCCAAATCGGATGACGTGAGCGGGCAGCTCGCGCTTTGGTGCAGCAAAGGGCAGACCGTGGCCTTGACCGGGTCCTCCGGTGTGGGCAAGACCACTGTTGCCAACGCACTCACAGGCGGAAACGCGGCCACGCAGGACATCCGCGAAGACGATGCGCGCGGACGGCACACGACGACAGGACGGTCGCTGCACCAGATCCCGGCAGGCGGCTGGCTGATCGATACACCCGGCATGCGCGGGTTGGGAGTAGCTGAGGTGGAATACGGTATCGATGCCACCTTCCCCGAAATCTCAGAACTGGCCGATCAGTGCAAATTCCGTGATTGCGAACACGAAACCGAACCGGGTTGCGCCGTGCAGGCCGCGATTGAAACTGGTGAGATTGACCCGGACCGTCTGAAGCGTTTCAAGAAGCTGAAGCGCGAAAACCAATATGCAACCGAAACCATCGCGCAGGCGCGCGACCGGTATAAAAAATTCGGTAAAATGGTAAAAAATGCCCAAAACAAAAGGAAACGCTAAGGCTGATCGCAAGTTTGCAGAAAGTAAGATGGGTTTAAACCCATCTTACGTTGGGTCAACGTGCCGCGCCCAACCCATCTGAGCGTCTGTTTCAACCGCGCAAGGCCGTACCTTGCGAAGCCGCGTAAGCGCCGCATCGGGCTTTTCTCCTGCGGCAATCATCAGCCGCAAACACATCATCCCCGACCGCCCACAGCCACCAAAGCAATGAACCAGCACCCGTTTCGCACCCCTAAGTTCACCAAGTGCCCTGTCACAGACCATGGGCCAGTTCAAATCCGTCGGCACCCCGAAATCCGGCACTGGCAGATGCAGCCAGCTGATCCCTGCATTCGCCAGATCCCGCCCGAGCGATCCAGCCCCTTTACGGTTCAACTCTGCCTGCTCGGTCATCGAAATGACGAGCGACGGCCCCCAATCCATCAACCGCAGCCAGTCAGCGTAATAGTGTCGTGTGCGACCGGGGATCGGGCTGATGCCCAATACCCCGCCGCCAACGGGCAAGCTATGGATCACGAATTCAGGCAATCCCATGCTCCACCACCTGCCCCGGATGGGCACCTGCCCAATCGGCAAGGAAATCCGCTACATCCGGCTCCCCGGCCAGTTCCACGGCGCGTTTTGGCAAGGCCACGCCATGTTCCAGCACCAGTTTCAGACAGGCCAGGTGATCACGCTCTGCCCGCGCGGGGCAGTTTTCGGAACCGTGGATAATTGTACTCAGCAATGTACCCCCGAACCCGTTAATATGGCTCAGGTCCGGCCCGAGCCGCAGGAAGTAATCCACCATCTCTGGCAGCCCTTCCCAGCCTGCTACCTGAACGGGCGTCAAACCTTCATTATCAGGCGCGTCCCAGGGCATGCCGGCAGCCACCAGCGCCTCTACATGGGCGCGTCGTCCCGGTAGCCACAGCACCTCGCGCAGTACATCCTTGAACACCGGCGGCAGCTTGTCGGTATCGATCCAGCAGCCATCCACCACATGACCACGGGCACAATCAGCAAGGATCTGCTCGACCTTCGTCAGTTGCGGCACATCACCGCGCGCCTCAAGTCGAGCCCGCAAAACATCGTTGCCATAGACACAAGCCGCTGCATAAGCGCCAGCCCCCCGCCATGTCTGCGTGGGATCGGCACCTGCGCTCAGCAGCAAGTCAATCATTTCTGCGCTGGCATGACGGCGCGCCGCCTGAAACAGGGCAGGCACGACCCAGGGGTCTTCACCCCCGATCTGGCCGCCGGAGAATTCGTTGGGGTCCGCCCCGGCATCAAGCAACATCTGCACAGCGGACACATCGTGAAAATCCATCGCGCGCAGCAGTGCATTGGTTCCTTTGGGATCAGCGCCGTGGGCAAGCAGCAGCTTCAGCCCGTCCCTGTGCCCCAGCTCCGTCGCGTGATAAAGGCTTTCATTGTCGTTGGGATTGGCCCCATTTTCCAGCAACCAACGGCCCAAGGGCAGATTGCCCGCATGGCCAATTGCCCCATAAAGGGCCGACAATTGGTGATCACTGCCCGGATGCGGCGGAAACCCGTCATTCACATCCGCCCCATTTGCAACCAGAAGCTCTGCAATTGCGATCATATCAGCCTCTTTCTCGGGCCAGATTTTCAGCATTTTGGAAAAGGCCAGATGCAGGATCGGGCGACGCGGGCCCAGCTTGCGTTTGGCGGCTTGCGGATCATCGACCAGCACCTGGCGCACAGCCGCCAGATCAAAAAGCGCCACCTGCAGGCCAAAGGCACCATCAGCCAGATCGGGCATGTCCCAGATCAGTTGTTGCACGACCTGCACTTGCCCATGGAAAATCGCCATTTTCAGCCGCTGCTGCCGCGCAGCCCGGTCCATGCCTTGCGTTTCAACCGCCAGTTTCAGCTGTGGCCAACTGGCAAAGTTATTCTCGCGCGCAATCACATGTAGAAAATCGGCCCGTTTCAGCGGCCCGGCATCGCGCGGTTTGATCGCATCAATCCGCATGATCGCGTTGCGATCCCCGCCCTGATATTGCTTTTGAAGGGTTTTTGCCTGCCTGCGCAGGCCGTCAAGCGTATCTGTCATTGGCTTCCTCATGACAATAGCCCGCCGGTTCGCTGATCCGGGCAAATGAGAAAGACCGATAAAGGGTCATTTCAGGGTCGTCATTGGGTGCATCACGCTGTCCGCGAACCTGGGTGCCGCCCAACACGGCCCCAGTTTGATAGCGCAATCCCAGACCGCTGACAACGCGGTTTGTCAGGCGTAAGGGCCCGGCCGTTGTGGTGCGATGGGTCGTGATGCCTCAACATCGATCAGGCCAATGTCGCGTTGCATGCGCGGATGCAGCCTGGCCACATCAAGTTTTTCCGGCTTCTTGGGGGTGGGGGTTACCCATAATGATTTGACGCGCTTCCATAAGCTGAGAGGGGTTTTTGTTTCGCGGGCGATACAGGCTTGTGTCATGTCGATACCTCATGTTTACATTATCGATATGCGCAATCTGTTGCTGCGTTACCAACAAGTGATCCGCATCCATTCATAAGCTGGGTTTATCAATGTCTCTTCCACCACTGGCCGCAATCCGGGCATTCGAAGCTGCGGCACGCCATGCCAATTTCACCAAGGCCGCAATGGAGCTGGGCATGACCCAGGCCGCCATCAGCTATCAGATCAAGCTGTTGGAAGATGTGTTGGGGACACCGGTTTTCCTACGCCAGAACCGCCGCGTTACGCTGACACGTGCCGGGCGACGATTGGCTGGCCCAACCACAGAGGCATTTGATCTGCTACGCGATGCATACACCGCCCCGGATGATGACATGACACTCACGATCAGCACCCTCGTGACGCTGGCATCAAACTGGCTGGCCCCGAGGATCGGCAGGTTCCAGATGTCCCATCCCCGGATCGCGGTGCGCATGTCGACCGAGGCGCATAGCGTCGATTTCAAATCAGAGGAATTCGATGTCGCGATCCGCTATGGCGACGGGCAATGGCCGGGCCTGCGCGCGCATGAGGTAATGCCGGTTGCCTTTACCCCGATGATCAGCCCGACCTTGCTGGAGCAATATGGGCCACTTTGCAGCCCCGCAGACCTGATGCGCCTGCCCTTCATCGACCCCGCGGACCGCAACATCGCATATTGGCTTGATGAGGCAGGCATCAGTGACCGCCCGGCCAAAGCGAATGCCCAGATCATGATCGGGGCGCAGACCGGAGAGGCGGCGGCAGCAATCGCTGGTCACGGCGTGGCGTTTCTGAACCCCGCTTTCTTTCGCACGGAGTTGGAAACCGGGCGGTTGATCCAGCCGTTTGATCAGGTCAGCACGGATGGCAAAAGCTATTGGCTCGTTTATCCAGAAAGCAGGCGGCACAATCTCAAAATCGTGGCGTTTCGCAAATGGGTTCTGGCAGAGGCGGCCGCTGATCGGTGATACAGTTGCCACGATCGCGGCCACAGACTTTTATATAAAAGTCTGAACCAAATCCTTTTCAAAGGATTTGCCCACGCTGACCGCAACCCGGTGGACCATTCAATCTGTCGCGCTTAGGCTCCAACGATATCCGATTCCAAGGCGTGTTATGACCGACCAACCCCAATACCAAGTGCTTGCCCGTAAATACCGGCCAGAGACCTTTGCCGATCTGGTGGGCCAGGACGCAATGGTGAGGACCTTGCGCAACGCCTTTGCCGCGGACCGTATCGCCCAGGCCTTTATGATGACCGGCATTCGCGGCACAGGCAAAACCACAACCGCCCGGATCATCGCCAAGGGCATGAACTGTATTGGCCCGGATGGACATGGTGGGCCAACCACCGATCCGTGTGGTGAATGCGAACACTGTGTGGCGATCATGGAAGGCCGCCATGTGGATGTCATGGAAATGGATGCCGCATCACGCACCGGTGTTGGCGATATACGCGAAATTATTGATAGCGTGCACTACCGGGCAGCCTCTGCCCGGTACAAGATCTACATTATCGACGAAGTGCATATGCTGTCCAAAAACGCCTTTAATGCGCTTTTGAAGACGCTGGAAGAGCCGCCCGAGCACGTCAAATTCATCTTTGCGACCACCGAAATCCGACAGGTGCCCGTCACCGTCCTGTCCCGCTGCCAGCGTTTCGATCTGCGCCGGATCGAACCGGAGGCGCAGATTGGCCTTTTGCGCAAGATCGCAACTGCCGAGGGGGCAGAGATCACTGATGAGGCATTGGCCCTGATCACCCGTGCCGCCGAAGGATCCGCCCGCGACGCTCAATCCCTGCTCGATCAAGCGATCAGCCACGGGGCCGGCGAAACAACCGCCGAACAGGTGCGCGCCATGTTGGGGCTGGCGGATCGGGGCCGTGTCCTTGATCTGTTCGATCTGATCCTGAAGGGCGAAGCCGCCACAGCCCTGACCGAATTATCCGCCCAATATGCCGATGGGGCTGATCCGATGGCCGTTTTGCGCGATCTGGCCGAGGTTTGCCATTGGGTCAGCGTCGTCAAGATCACGCCGGACGCGGCAGAGGACCCCACGATCAGCCCTGATGAGCGGTCGCGTGGGCAGGCCATGGCGGAAACGCTGCCGATGCGGGTGCTTTCACGCATGTGGCAGATGCTGCTGAAAGCGCTGGAAGAGGTGAGCCTTGCGCCCAACGCGATGATGGCCGCCGAGATGGCCGTGATCCGCCTGACCCATGTGGCTGACCTGCCCAGCCCCGAAGAGCTGGTCAGGAAACTGCAGGACACAACCCCGCCGCCCGCCGGTGGCCCATCAGGTGGCAGGCCCGCACCACAAGGTGGCAGTGCGCAGGCCATGTCAAACACGCCAGCCCCCACACATGGCGGCACGGCGGGGCCTTCTGCATCAGTCGGGCAGGCGGCTGTCGCTTTGGCCAGTGACGCGCTGCACCACTATGCCCGGTTTGAAGATGTTGTCGCGCTGATCCGCGCGCATCGCGATGTGAAACTACTGGTGGAGGTTGAAACCGGATTGCGGCTTGTCAGCTACAAGCCAGGCCGGATCGAAGTGGAACCAACGGCGGAGGCAGCCCCGGACCTGACCCAAAGGCTGGGGGCAAGGTTGCAGGCCTGGACAGGCAATCGCTGGGCAATCAGTATCGCCGAAGGCGGTGCGCCAACAATAGCAGAGGTCCGCGATGCCGCGGCCAACGCCATCAAAGCCGAAGCAGCGGCGCATCCGCTGGTCCAAGCCGTAATCGCCGCCTTCCCCAAGGCACGGATCACCGATATCCGAACCCTGGATGACAAAGCGCAAGATGCTTTGGAAGACGCTCTGCCCGAGGTTGATGAGGAATGGGATCCATTCGACGACGATTGATCTGGGTCGGCCTCCTGGGTGTTCCAAACGGCGCCTGGGCGGAGGTGTGCGACAAGCAGCGCCCCAATTGGGATGGTTTACCGGTATCGGCCTGGTCTGAAATGCTGGCGTTACTTCAAACCCCATTGGCGCTGTTTTTGATCCTGACGACTGCGCTGACGCTCCGGTTGCGACATCAATGGCTCGGGCTGGCAGTTGTCGTGGGGTGGAGCAGTTATACCATGTTGATGACAACGTCCGACATAAGGGGTGCTGCAATCGCAGAAGGCTGTGCGGGATCACCGACTTTGTTCATCGGCCTTGTGGCGGCAATATGTGTCGGCGTCGTGCTTTATACTGCGCCAATGCCGAAACGGCCCGACTGAACGAGGGGCCGGTTCAATCCCCAAGCGGACGCTTGCGGGATGGCGGCCAAACGCCTATCTCTGATCCAACTTTGGATGGGAGAATGCAAATGCTCAAAGGACTTGGCGGGCTTGGCGATATGGCCAAGATGATGAAACAGGCGCAGGAAATGCAGGGCAAGATGGCCCAGATGCAGGAAGATCTGGAGAATGTCCTGGTCACCGGCGAAAGCGGCGCTGGATTGGTCAAGGCGACGGCCACAGCCAAGGGCGAGCTCAAAGGGCTTGATATCGATCCGTCGATCTTTAATGGCGACGATAAGGAAGTGGTCGAAGACCTGATCCTTGCCGCAATCAAGGATGCGCAAGGCAAGGCCAATGACCGCGCACAAGAAGAAATGGCAAAAATGACCGAAGGGTTGGGCCTGCCGCCCGGAATGAAGCTGCCATTCTAGGTGCAACGGCACACGAATTTTGTACAAAATTCGTGGTGTCGGGAAAAAAATTCGTACGAATTTTTTTCGCCCGCCAGCGGAAACCTCATGAGCAATAGCACAGAAGATCTTGATCACCTGATCGCGCTGATGGCCAAACTGCCCGGGCTTGGCCCGCGTTCGGCCCGGCGTGCGGTTTTGCACCTGATCAAGAAACGCAGCCTGCAACTGATCCCGCTGGCTGAGGCGATGCACCGGGTCGGATCAACGGTGCGCGAATGCCTGAATTGCGGCAATGTCTGCACCGCCGATATCTGTGATATCTGCCAATCAGAAAAACGCGCCACCGGCCAGATTTGCATTGTCGAAGACGTGGCCGATCTGTGGGCGATGGAACGTAGTGCCGTTTTCAAAGGGCGCTATCATGTGCTGGGCGGCACCCTGTCCGCACTAGATGCCATTGGTCCCGAAGAGTTGCGCATCCCCAAATTGTTGGACCGGATCATCAGCGAAGAGGTGACCGAGGTGATCCTTGCCCTTGGTGCGACCATCGACGGCCAAACGACGGCGCATTACATCGCTGATCAACTGCCCGGTGTGACCGTTACATCACTGGCGCAAGGTGTCCCTGTCGGGGGCGAACTGGACTATCTGGACGATGGCACGATCACTGCGGCGCTGAACGCCCGCAAGGCGCTTTGACGCTGCTCAACCGTTCACGAAATCCCACACTTTCGAAATCGCCACCGACCCTTCGCCGACAGCTGACGCGACGCGTTTGACCGATCCGGCGCGCACATCGCCCACGGCGAATATCCCGGGATACGATGTCTCGTAAGGTGTCTGTTTGCCCACCGATTGCCCGGTTTTCACAAATCCCTTGTCATCAAGTGCGACCAACCCTGCAAGCCACCCGGTATTGGGCGCGGCCCCAACCATGATGAACGCGGCCCGGGCATCAATAACCTGTTTTGTATCAGCCGCCTTGTGATGCACGGTGACCCGTTGCAACTGGCTGTCCCCATCCAGCGCTTCAATTTCGGCCTGATAGTGGATCGTGATGCAGGGGTCTGCCTCCAACCGGGATAACAGGTAATCCGACATGGACGCTGCCAGGCTTGGCCCGCGCACCAGCACATGCACATGGGACGCCGACCGGCACAGGAACATCGCCGCCTGACCGGCCGAATTGCCGCCACCAACCACGATCACCTCGCTCTGTCGGCAATAGCGCGCCTCGACCTCGGTCGCCGCGTAATACACGCCGACCCCTTCGAAATCTTCCAACCGGGGAATGGGCAGGCGGCGGTATTGCACGCCGGTTGCGACGACAATGGCCTTGGCGCAAACCTCTGCGCCATCATCCAGCGTTGCACAAAAACTGCCATCTGTGCGATGTGCGACGGCACCGACCCTGCGCGGCACGGCAAATTGCGTGCCAAATTTCATCGCCTGCACTTCGCCCCGCCACACAAGGTCGGCGCCGGAAATGCCGGTGGGGAAACCCATATAATTCTCGATCCGTGAGGAGGTGCCAGCCTGCCCACCGATGGTCAAATCTTCGACCACAACGGCATCAAGCCCCTCTGATCCCGCGTAAACACCCGCAGCCACGCCTGCAGGGCCGCCACCAACGATCAGCACATCAAACAGCTTGTCCTCTTCAACCGCGATATCAAGGCCCAGTATCCTTGCGATTTTGGCTGGTGTCGGGTCTTCGACGACCAGATGTTTGCCAAAGATAACGGCCGGTTCAGCGCTGCCGATATTGCAGGAATGTGCAACCGCCTCTGCCGCGTGTTCGCCCAAGGTCAGGCTGCGAAACGGGATCCGGTTGCGCCCTGCAAAGGCAGCGATCTGCCGGACCGCGCGGTCAACCTCTGCACCGATCAGGGTCAAACTCGCCTCACCACTTTCGATCAACCTGCGACGTCGGGCGGCAAAAACGGTGATGATGATATCCGACATTTCCGGAATTTGGCGCATCAGGCGCAGCAGATCATCCCGTTGCAAAGTAAGGATGGTGGACGGTTTCAGACAAACCGCGCCCAGCATGGCCTTGCCACCGGCCAGAAAACTAATCTCGCCAAAAAACTGGGACGGCCCTAAATGGCCGGTGCCATACTGACCGCCTGTGCGTGGATCAGTGGCAACGACCGCACCGTCGATCACATAGTGAAATTCGGCATTGGGACCGCCTGCCTTTTGCAACACGGCGCCTTCGGGCAGTTCCCGCACCACGCCCAGTTCGCGCATCGCCGCGACATGCGACGCATGCAGTGGCGTGCGCACCATTGTTGCAAGGTCCTGGGCCAGTGCTTCCATCGTCATGTTCCTTTGCTGGTTGCCCCTGTATCTAGGGCGAAATTGCAAAGTGTTAACGGCAATATGACCCGCTGCGATAACGGGCTGTATCAAAATGGAAATGATCGCGGTGAAACCGGTTCGCCTCTGGCCCCAGAACGGTGCCAAAAGGACCGCAGGCGGCCCGCCACATCTGCCGCAATTGGGCCCCGTCGTCAGATGAATTCCAGTCGGTCAGCACGGTCATTTCGGTCCCGTCGCGCAGCCGGATCCCCGCAATATCAATTGCCCGCCCAAACGCATGTTCCGACAAGCGCCCCCCGGCCTGATTATTGCGGTTCCGGCAGGCGTAATGCGACACAACGCGCAGCGATGACACGCCCCCACCTTCGCTGCCCACGGCGGGCACAACCCCCCGTTCGACCCATGTTTTCAAGGCCGCAGCCGTGCGACAATCAATCGTCGCGCGCGGGCTCAGCGCGACGCCTGCGACTGATCGCACCTTGACCGCCGATGTGATCCCGCAAGCGCCACGACCATCAACGCGGCCCAGTGCTGTACCTTGAATATCAGGGTCGCCGCAAACCTGGCCGCGCAGGCGCGCCAAGCGCCGTTCTTCGGCTGCGGCCTCTATTGATGTGGGCCGGATTGCGGGGCGTTGCGATTGCGCAACCGCGTTGGGGCTGAATGCGAACAGATCTTGTTCTGCCCGAAAGATCGGGCGCGTTTGCGCCCCTGCGGCCATATCAGGTCTTGCGTAAGGTCGCGCGCGCGGACGGATGATATCGGCTGCCAGTTCCGCGGCACCTGAACCGCGTGCAATGGGTCGGACAGATGGTTGCTCGGCAGTCTGCGCCGCTTGCCCCCGGGCCAATGGCCGCACGTCCTGTGCAAGCACCGGGGCCGTCAGAAGACAGGCCAGCAAACCCGCCCAACGCATCACCCCTTGCGCGCTTTCACACGCCCGAAATCGGGGGCATCGGTATCCTGTCCCGCCTCGATAATGCCGCGCCGGATCGCGCGGGTCCGGGTGAAATAGTCATGCAGATGATCACCATCACCCTGCCGGATCGCCCGTTGCAGTGCGAATAATTCTTCGGTGAACCGGCCCAGAATTTCTAGCGTCGCTTCTTTATTGTTCAAAAAGACATCGCGCCACATCACCGGATCAGAGGCCGCAATCCGGGTGAAATCCCGGAAACCGGCGGCGGAATATTTGATCACTTCGCTGTCAGTAACCCGGCGCAGATCATCGGCCACGCCAACCATCGTATAGGCGATCAGGTGCGGTGTGTGGCTGGTCACCGCCAGCACAAGGTCATGGTGTTCGGGGTCCATTTCCTCGACCAGCGCGCCCATGCCTTGCCAAAGCATCGTCAATCGTTGCACCGCGTCAGGATCGCTGCCGTCAACAGGCACGATGATCGTGTAGCGCCCTTCAAAAAGCTCTGCAAAGCCGGATCGCGGCCCGGAATGTTCTGTCCCGGCAAGCGGGTGTGCGGGGATAAAATGTACATTATCAGGGATATACGGTCCAACCGCCTCGACCACTGTGCGCTTGACTGAACCGACATCACTGACGGTCGCACCGGGTTTCAGGACCGGTCCGATTTCTTTCGCAACAGCCTCCATCGCGCCGACGGGGACGCATAGCACAACCAGATCGGCATCTTTTGCGGCCTCTGCAGCACTTTCCGCGACCCGGTCACACATGCCAAGTTCGCGTGCGATGGTGCGGGTTTCGGCCGATTTGGCATAGCCCACAACCTCGCCTGCCAGACCATCACGGCGCATGGCATAGGCCATTGACCCCGCGATCAGCCCCAGCCCGATCAGTGCCACGCGTTCATAGATTTGCGCCATCAATCCGTCCCCTTGAATTGCGCCACCGCATGGGCAACGCGGCGGCATGCGCTTTCGTCGCCAACCGTGATCCGCAAACAATGGGGCAATCCATAACCGGCCACTTTGCGCACGATAATCCCGGCGCTGCGCAGGTGATCGTCACAGGCATTTGCCTCTGTTTCATCAGCAAAACGGGCGAGGATGAAATTGGCGGTTGAGGTGTCTGATGGCACGCCAAGCTCGGCCAATGCATTGGCCAGCCAGTCGCGCCATTTCGCGTTTTCAGCGCGGCATTTCTCGGTATGTTCGGTATCGCGTACCGCCGCCTCTGCCGCGGCCAATGCGGGGGCGGACAGGTTGAATGGCCCCCGGATCCGGTTGAGCACGTCGATGATGGCCTGTGGTCCGTAGCCCCAGCCGACGCGCATGCCGCCCAGCCCATAAATCTTGGAGAATGTCCGCGACATAAAGACGTTTTCGCGCGCCTCAACCAAGGCTTTGCCCGCGTCGAACCCATCGACAAATTCCGCATAGGCCCCATCAAGTACCAGCAGGGCTTGCGGCGGCAACCCTTCGGCCAGTCGCGTCACTTCGGCGCTGCCGATCATCGTGCCTGTCGGGTTGGCGGGGTTGGCGATAAAGACCAACCGCGTCTTGGGGCTGCAAGCCTTCAGGATCGTATCAACATCAACGACCCTTTCATTTTCGGCCACAACCACTGGTGTGGCCCCGCAGGCATGCGCATAGATCGGGTACATGGAAAACCCGTGTTCGGTAAACACAACCTCATCACCGGGGCCTGCGTAAGCCTCTGCCAGCAGTTTCAGAACGTCGCCCGAACCCACCCCGCAGAACACCCGACCCGCATCCACATCCCATACATCCGCGATCGCCTGACGCAGGGCGCCATGGTCCGTTGGGGGGTAACGGTGCAGGTCGTGGCTGGCCCTGATCATCGCCTCTTTGGCGGCATCGCTGGGCCCCAGCGGATTTTCGTTGGATGAGAGCTTGAGCACATTGCTCATCCCGTCCAGATGTGATGCCCCGCCTTGATAAAGCGCGATATCCAAGATGCCCGGCTGCGGTTGAATGGCCTTGCCCATGTGGTCGGTTCCCTGTCGTTTCGCCCGTTCTATCGCCCTGCCCCGGCAGTGACCAGTACCAAGGTAGCGCGCGGTGGCAGTTGTCACAGTACCGCACGGTGCGCCGGGGCCGGTGCAACGCCAGGTTTTGACGAATCATATGTTAATGCTGGTTTTTCTGGTGAAATCATCTGTCGGCAGAGCGTCGGCGAGACGTCGGCAAAACGTCGGACCCCGATGCACCGAATTGTCCCTTTAATGCAGCGTGCGCAAAGGGTTGTTAAGAATTAGAGCCCAACCGAAAATTCCTTGACCAATCCGCGCACGACATCCCGCAAAGCGTCATCCGCGCTGGCCCCGTCTGCCATCGCATCGTGGTAGATTTTTGTCTGTCGTTCGGCGCTTGTCCCGTTTTTGAGGATCGTTTTTGTGTGCATCACCTCTTTGGTGCAACCAAGCGCGGCGGCATGCGGGGCGAGGGTTTCGAGCAATTCATCAAACAGGTCTTCGCAGGATTTGATCTGCCCTAACCCGAAATCGATCAAGCCCTTGGATGCGCCATAACGCTGTGCCCGCCACCGGTTTTCGGCGATCAGGAACCGATCATAGATCCGCCAGCGCTGGTTCTTCATCCCCAGATCGAACAGCATGAGAAAGATGCTTTGGATCAGGGCAGCAATGGCGATGGTATCATCCAGCAAGGGCGACACATCGCAAATCCGGGACTCGAGCGTTGGGAACCGCCCTGATGGCCGCAGGTCCCACCAGATCTTGGTGCTATCCTCGATCACGCCGGTCTTGACCATCGTCTGGATCGCCCGTTCATATTCCACATGGCTGTTGAAGGTCGGCGGCAAGCCGGTACGCGGCAGATTGTCAAACACGGTCAGCCGGTAGGATCGCAAACCGGTTTCTTCGCCTTCCCAGAAAGGGGATGACGTGGACAGCGCCAGCAGATGCGGCAGGAAATAGGTGAATTGCCGCATCAGATCCATGCGCAGGTCATCATCGTCGATCCCCACATGCACATGCATCCCGCAAATCAACATGCGCCGGGCGACCCCGGCCAGATCCCGTTCCAGCGTCCGATACCGTTCTTTGTCGGTAAATTCCTGTTGCTGCCATTTTGCGAAGGGATGGGTTGATGCCGCGATGGGGGCCAGCCCATGACGGCCAGCCAGATCGGCCACCGTTTTGCGCAGATGTGCCAGATCAGCCCGCGCGTCCGCGATTGTGTCACACACGCCGGTGCCGACCTCGATCTGGCATTGCAGGAATTCGGGGCTGACTTTCTCGCCCAGCACATCGGCTGCGTCATTCATCAGCGCCTCGGGCGCGGCGGTCAAATCCAGCGTTTCGAGATCGACCAGCAGGTACTCTTCCTCAATGCCAAGCGTGAAGGGTGGCGTTTTTGTATACATGGGGCACCTCGGGCGCTGTTGGGGCGATGTTTCAATGACGTTCCGCCTGTTTAGCACATGGGAACCGTGCTGTCTGCGGTCGGACATAGACAGTGTGCCGCACTACAACCATGCGCGCATCCGGCTGAGCATTTGGACAAGCAGCCAAGCCGACGTTCGTTACCGTCATATCGATATCTGCTATTAGGCAGCACTTGCCATGCAGGGCGTTGGCTATCCAATTGGCGGAAACACGTTGGTTTGCTTTACAACTCCATAGACAAAGCTGCTGTCGATAGAGGCGATACCGCCGATCGGGTGCAGCCTTCGGCGAACGAAATCTTCGTAGTCTGAAAGGTCGGCCACAACAACGCGAAGCAGGTAGTCGGAGGTGCCGGTCATGACGAAACATTCCAGCACCTGATCGACGCGCGCGATATCGGTTTCAAACTGCCTTACCGTTGCCTCGGTATGGCTTTCCAATTTGACCAGAACAAAAACAGTTACTGGCAAACCATATGCCTCGGCATCGATATTGGCACTATAGCCGGTGATGACGCCGCTTTGTTCCAGCAACCTGAGCCGTCTGAGGCAGGGCGACGGGGATAAATTCACCTCGGTCGCCAGATCTTGATTCGTCATGCGGCCATTGCGCTGCAGGGCGCGGATGATCTGTTGGTCTTTGTTATCCATTTTTGACATATTGGTGGTCTATTATGCCAATAACCTCTCAGAAAAAAGCATTAATAACAAGAAAATAGCTGAATATTGGCGACATTATGCTTCTAGAAACACAAGGAGTCACCAATGCGCAATCGTCCTGACAGCTTTTCCACACGTGCCATCCACCATGGTTATGATCCGATGCAGAACGAAGGCGCGTTGACGCCGCCGTTGCATCTGACATCAACTTTTGCCTTTGAAACCGCAGAAGCGGGTGCTGAGATGTTTGCCGGGGATCGCGCGGGGCATACCTATTCGCGCATTTCCAACCCGACCTGCGATTTGCTGGAACGTCGTGTTGCGGTGCTTGAAGGGGCCGAGGCCGGGTTGGCACTGGCGTCGGGTATGGGGGCGATAACGGCTACCATGTGGACCCTGCTGGCCCCCGGCGACGAGGTGATCTTGGACAAGACTCTCTACGGTTGCACTTTTTCGTTCATGCAGCACGGGCTCGCCAAGTTCGGCGTAAAGGTCACCCATGTGGATCTGACGACACCAGAAAATCTGACGGCCGCGATCAGCGGAAAAACCAAGGTTGTGTATTTTGAAACGCCCGCAAATCCCAACATGCGCCTTGTCGACATTCAGACGATATCTGACATTGCACATGCGCAGGGTGCCTATGTTGTGGTCGACAACACCTATGCAACGCCGTACCTGACCCAGCCGATCAAACATGGCGCGGACATCGTCCTCCACTCAGCCACAAAATACCTTGGAGGCCATGGCGATGTTGTCGCTGGTCTTGTGGTTGGCGCCGAGGCTTTGGTTTCCGAAATCCGCCTTTATGGCATGAAAGATATGACCGGGGCCGTCATGGCGCCGTTTAATGCGATGTTGATCCTCCGCGGCCTCAAAACACTGGAATTGCGCATGGATCGTCATTGCAGCAGTGCTTTGGCCGTTGCCGAGATGCTTGAACAATCTCATGGCGTGCAAAAGGTCTGGTATCCGGGGTTGGAGAGTTTTGAGCAGCATGATGTGGCCCGACGGCAGATGGCGCAGTTCGGTGGTATGATTGCGTTTGAACTGGAAGGTGGGCTTGAGGCGGGGCGCGCGATGATGAACAGATTGCAAATGATTGCACGCGCCGTGTCGCTGGGTGACGCAGAAACGCTTGTGCAGCACCCGGCCAGCATGACCCATTCCACTTACACGCCTGAAGAACGCGCCAAACATGGCATTAGCGAAGGGTTGGTGCGGCTATCCATAGGGCTCGAAGGACTAGATGACGTGATCTACGATCTCGAACAGGCGTTGCCCAAACCACCCAAACGCCGTGCAGCATAAGGAAGTCTGATATGTCCAAAGACCTCAAAATTATTGAGCAACGTCTGTTGTGGCTGTCGCATTGGATGATTCATCACGCCAATCACATCCGGCCCAAGGTTGATGGGATCAAGGTTGGTGGGCATCAGGCATCTTCGGCCTCGATGGTGTCGATTATGACGGCGCTATTTTTTCAAACTCTGCGCCCTGCCGACCGTGTGGCGGTGAAACCGCATGCATCGCCAGTGTTTCACGCGATCCAGTATCTGATGGGCAATCAAACCCGTGAAAAGATGGAGAACTTTCGCGGCTTTGGCGGTGTGCAAAGCTATCCCAGCCGGACCAAGGATATAGATGATGTGGATTTCTCGACCGGTTCTGTTGGTCTGGGGGTAGCGATCACGTCCTTCGCCTCTCTCGTGCAGGACTACATCCAGGCCAAAAGCTGGGGCGCTGATCAACAGCTTGGGCGGATGATTGCGTTGGTGGGCGATGCGGAACTGGACGAAGGCAACATCTACGAGGCCCTGCAAGAGGGGTGGAAGAACGATCTGCGCAATTGCTGGTGGATCATCGATTACAACCGCCAATCGTTGGATGGTGTTGTGCGCGAAGGGCTGTTTCAAAGGGTCGAAAAGATATTCGACGCCTTCGGCTGGGATGTTGTCCGGGTCAAATACGGCGTGCTGCAACGTGCGGCATTTGCGGAGCCGGGGGGCGACAAACTGCGTCGTTGGATCGATGATTGCCCCAATCAGCTGTATTCGGCCCTGACCTTTATGGGCGGTGCGGTGTGGCGCGAACGGCTGATGGATGCCCTTGGCGATCAAGGCGATGTATCCGCGCTGATCGGCGCGCGCAGCGATGACGAACTGGCCGCGCTGATGGAAAACCTCGGCGGGAACTGTGTCACGACAATGGCCGACACATTTGCTGCCGTAGATCACGACCGCCCTGTTTGTTTTCTGGCCTACACGATCAAGGGCTGGGGCACGCCAATCGCGGGTCACAAGGACAATCACGGCGGGTTGATGAACAGGACCCAGATGGCGGCATGGCAAAAGTATATGGGGGTGGCAGAGGGCGAGGAGTGGGACAGGTTTGCGACTGTAGCGGACCCGGTTGCCTTTGAAGCGATGCTGAACAAAGCGCCATTTTTTGCCAAAGGGACGCGCCGGTTCAGTGACGATGTTGTTGAGGTTCCGCAAGTCACACTATCCCCGGATCGCGAAATCTCGACCCAGATGGCCTTCGGCAAAATTCTGGATGACCTGTCGAAAGGCGACAGCCTGTTGGCACAGCGTATCATGACCACCTCGCCTGATGTCACAGGGACAACCAATCTTGGTCCCTGGGTCAACCGCCGCAAATTATTTGCACGCGCGCATCAGGAGGACACGTTCAAGGCCGAAAACATCCCCTCAACCGCCAAGTGGGAATTCACACCGGACGGTCAGCACATCGAACTCGGCATCGCAGAAATGAATCTCTTCCTGCTGCTGGCCGCTGCCGGATTGTCACACTCGGTCTTTGGCAAAAGACTGATCCCGATCGGGACGGTCTATGATCCGTTTGTATCACGTGGCCTCGATGCGCTGAACTATGCCTGTTATCAGGATGCACGGTTCATGATTGTTGGGACGCCGTCCGGTGTTACGCTCGCCCCTGAGGGCGGCGCACACCAATCCATCGCCTCGCCGCTGATCGGAATGTCGCAAGATGGGTTGGCCGCCTTTGAACCCGCCTTTGCAGACGAACTGGCTGTAATCATGGAATGGGCCTTTGCCTATCTGCAAAAAGACGGCGAAGGTGATCCAGATGAGCGCACCTGGTTGCGCGATGAAACTGGCGGATCGGTCTATCTGCGCCTGAGCACGAACCCTATCGAACAAACCGGCAAACGGGTGGATGACGATTTTCGTCAAGGAGCCATTGACGGCGCCTATTGGCTACGCAAACCGGGGCCAAATTGCGAGATCGTGATCGCTTATCAGGGCGCAGTCGCGCAAGAGGCCATCAAGGCCGCTGGCCATATCGCGCAGGGCAGGCGGGATGTTGGCGTGCTGGCCGTGACATCGGCCGACCGGCTGAACGCAGGCTGGACAGCAGCGCAACGGGCGCGATCCAACGGTGTTCGGGGCGCCAAGGCGCATGTTGAGGCACTGCTGGGTGACCTGCCACGCAATAGCGTTCTTATCACCGTGATTGATGGCCACCCTGCAACCTTGTCTTGGCTTGGCAGCGTCGCTGGTCACCAGACCATTCCACACGGTGTCGAGCATTTTGGGCAAACGGGCACCATCGCCGATCTGTATCGTCATTTTCGAATTGATGCTGACGCGCTCATACAATCGGCAAGTGAACTTTCTTTTGGCCAAAAAATTCCAAAGACTGTTGCAATTGTTTAGCTATGGCAGACATTGAGTCACCTCGCAGCATTTTGCGCAACGGGCTCAAACCAGACAGTCCACGAAAAAAGCCGCGCAATTGCGCGGCTTTGATCATGAGATCCCGGATCAGGTCCGGGATGACCGGTTTCCCGATTAGTTTTTGGCGTAGAATTCGACCACGAGGTTTGGTTCCATCGCGACAGGGTATGGCACGTCGCCCAAGCTTGGTGTCCGGGTGAAAGTCGCGGCCATTTTGGAATGGTCGACTTCCATGTAGTCTGGCACGTCACGCTCTGGCAGTTGGGCGGCGACCAGCACCAGTTCCAACTGCTTGGATTTCTGGCGCACTTCGATCACATCGCCTTCTTTGACGCGGTAGGATGGGATGTTCACTTTCTTGCCGTTCACTGTCACGTGGCCGTGGTTCACGAACTGGCGGGCTGCAAACACGGTTGGTACGAATTTTGCGCGGTAAACGACTGCGTCCAACCGGCGTTCCAGCAGACCGATGAGGTTTTCACCAGTGTCGCCCTTGACCCGCTCGGCCTCTGCATAGATACGGCGGAACTGTTTCTCGGTCAGATCGCCATAATAACCTTTCAGCTTTTGCTTGGCGCGCAGCTGAATACCGAAGTCGGACAGTTTGCCCTTGCGGCGCTGACCGTGCTGGCCGGGGCCATATTCACGACGGTTGACGGGTGATTTTGGGCGACCCCAGATGTTTTCGCCCATCCGGCGGTCAATTTTGTACTTGGCAGCGGTACGTTTGGTCATACGCTGATCTCCTTCTTAAAGAACCCCGAAAGGGCGTGAAGGGCGTTGTCCTCCTCCCCGGATTTTGCCGGGGCGACAGGTTTCCCCTTGCGGGGGCCACCAACACCAATGAATGCGCGGCTTATAGACAGGATTCGCCGCGTGTCAACGAAGATGGCACCGGACCCTTGATGTTGACGAAATAAGGTGCGGTTTGCGTCAAATTGTAAACATACCCCCCCGCTAACAAGGCCCCGGGGCAGCAAGATGGATAGATAAAGCCTTTGTTTGTTAGTATTTTGTTAATAAGTGTGGCGGCAGCGTGGCTGTCCATTCACCAGGTGGTGCGACGCAAGTTGCGAAACCTGCACAACTTGTTACCGACTGCATATCAATCAGCGCTTGTTGCCCCACCTGATCAATCACAGGCCCCACGCCTGATGCTGCTGGCTGTCGACCTGATGCGCAAAGCGCATTGCACCGTGCCTTACGACGCCCTGACCCCAGCTGAGCAGCGCGTGGTCCTACATGCCTATGCGGTTGAGCAATGCCGCCCCTGGGTTCTGCGGGTTGCCTTGCAACGTCTGCGCGGCCCGGAACGAACGGTTATTCGCCAGTTGCAGGATATCAAGACCTCGCGCCCCGACCATAAACCGGTGCATTTCGGGGCCATTCAACGGCAGTTGAAAACGCGGGCTGCCCACAAAGCCTAAATATGCAGGATCATTGCGGCGGCAGGTCCGGCGCAGTGCAGGGTCTGGACATGCCGTGCGCCTGCAGCAGTGGCGAGGATGCGCAGCCGGTCGTGGCGCAAAAAATGCCCCCGCCCCGTTACCGTGATATTGTGCCGCAGCGCCCGCCCGATCAGCGATTGCGCGGGCCGGTCCGCGCAGAAGACCAGACAGATCTGGCCGCCCGTTCGTGTCACACGTATGAATTCGGCCAGTGCCGGTCTGGGATCTGTCAAAGTCTCGATCCCCCACGCGCATGTCAGCACGTCGAACGCGTTGTCATCAAAAGGCAGGTTCTTCATGCAGCCCAGCACCCGTCTGGCGCGGATATCGCCACATTTCGCAAGCATTCGTGGCGAGGCGTCCAAAAGGACCAGATCAATCTCTCCGATTGTTTCACGGATCAGACGCCGCGCCACGGTCCCCGTACCACAAGCCACATCCAGCAGTCTTGTACCGGGCCGCAACAATGCCGTGACCGCCCCTTCGAATGCGCATTGCGCCTGCCCACCGGCATGCCGCAGCCAACGCGCATGCGATCTTGCATAGGCATCCGCCGTCGCGTCATAGGTATTGCATGGTTCAGCCGTGGTCATTTGACGGGTGGCCCCTGAATTTATATGGTCAAGTAAACTGACTATCATAAGGAATGAATTTGGTCAAGAAGGTTGACGATATACGTATCGATCATATTGGTTGGCGCCTGTGGGATGCCGCCGCTGTCTGGAAAGAGAAATTCGCCGCCGAAATGGTCGCTGCGGGCCATGACTGGTATCAGGAGGCCCGGTCCAGCGTTGTCCCCTATGTCGGTCTGCAGGGCACGAAACAGGCTGATATCGTCGCCCGCATGGGGCTGAGCAAACAGGCCGTTCAGCAGCTGATTGTCGATCTTGAACAATCGGGCATTCTGCGCCGTGACCCCGACCCTGATGATGGCCGTGGCAAGATCGTGCAGTTCACTGAAAAGGGTCTGGCTGCCCAGCGCGATGCCCAGAAGGCAAAGCGGAAGGTCGAGGCGGAGATCAAAGCCACATTGGGAGAGGCGGATTTTGATCGCCTGATGACCATGTTGAAACGCATCGGGTCAGAGGCCTGACCCGTAACCGTTACGCTTTGAGCAGCGCCAATGTGGCCAGCTTGATCGTTGCAAGCCGTGACCGCAATTGCGCCAGATCCTGCACCCCGTGTTTGGCGTTCAGGCTGGCCGAATAAAAGAAATCAACGATGTCATCGATAGACGCTGGCAAACCGTCTCGCGCGGCCAGACTGGTCTGCAGCATTTCGGTAAGTGCGGCCCGCCATTTCAGATCAAGCGCGGTCATTTCTTCGGAAGCGGCACGGTGCAGCCCGTCCATCAGTTCGGCCAGATCGGGGGCGGCGCAGATCGCCTCGAACCATTTCAGCGGCCCGTATTGGTGAAAGGCAGAGAGTTTGTCGTCAATACTGTCCGTATCGGCCCATGACGCCATGACGGCGCTATAGGTTTCATCCCCCGCCTGCCGCACCACTGCCCGCAAGATTTCTTCTTTGCCCGGAAATGCGTTATAGACGGTTTGGCGGGCGACCCCCGCCTCGTTTGCGATATCGCCCATCGTCGTTTTGGAATAGCCATAGCGCGCAAACATGTTTGCGGCGGCTGAAACGATCATATGGGTCTTGTCAGTCATGGTTTTCATTTGACATGTCGATGGAAACACGTCAATTAGACTAAAAATGCCAATTTGTCCAATCAGCGGAGGAACGATCACATGCGACTACTGGTGAATGGCGAAGAACGTGAGGTGGATGTCGAGGACGACATGCCGCTTTTGTGGGTTCTGCGGGATGAATTGGGTCTGAAAGGCACCAAATATGGCTGCGGTATCGCCCAATGTGGCGCCTGCACCGTGCATATGGATGGCGTGGCCGTCCGCAGCTGTCAGGTCGCCGCCGCCAGCGCAGAGGGCGCTGATGTCGTCACGATTGAAGGGCTGGGTTCCCCTGACGCCCTGCACGCGGTGCAAGAGGCCTGGGTCGAACATCAGGTCGCCCAATGCGGTTACTGCCAGTCTGGCCAGATCATGCAGGCCGCATCCTTGTTGGAGACCAACCCCGAACCGACGGACGATGACATTGATATCGTGATGGGCGGCAACCTCTGCCGTTGTGGCACATATCCCCGTATCCGCGCCGCCGTCAAAACCGCCGCAACCAAATTGCAGGAGGCCTGATCGATGGGACGTCTGAGAACAATTGGCCGCCGCACATTTCTGATTGGCTCCACTGCCATACTGGGCGGTGTCGCCTTTGGCACATTCATGGCCGCCCGCCCCCATGCCAACCCTTTGGCTGCTGGGCTGGCCGACGGCGAAGCCGCCTTTAACCCCTTTGTCAAACTGACATCGGATGGCATCACCCTGATTGTGCCCCATGCCGATATCGGCCAGGGCGTGCAGTCATCGCAGGCCGTCCTGATCGCCGAGGAACTGGACATTGAGGTTGACCAAGCCACGCTGAGCTTTGGCGAACCGTCGCCTGCCTATTACAACACTGCCTTTGCCGAAGAGGGCGTGCCGTTCATGTCCTTTGACGATAGCGCCGTGGCCGAAACCATGCGCGATGTGGCGGGCGGTGTGCTGAAGCTGATCGGCATTCAGGGGACGGGTGGGTCTACATCCATGCCCGACCAATATGAAAAGCTGCGGATGGCTGGGGCCGTAGCCCGTGAAACGATCAAAGCTGCGGCCAGTGCGCGCACGGGTGTTCCCGTGGCGCAGTTGAAGACTGCAAATGGTGCTGTTGAACTGCCTGACGGGACCAAAATTGCCTATGCTGATCTAGCTGCTGACGCTGCCGAAATCGCCCCGGTGACAAAGGTCGCCCTGCGCGACCCTGCCAATTGGGCCAAAATCGGCAAGCCGATGATGCGTACCGACACCTATGCCAAATCCACTGGCACACAGGATTTCGGCATCGATATCGCGATGGACGGGATGGTTCATGCCTCTGTCCGGGTGAACCCGCGCAAGGGTGGCCCGGTGAATAGCTTTGACGCAACTGCGGCGGAGACGATGCGCGGTGTGAAATCCATCGTGCCGGTCAAGAACGGTGTTGCGGTTGTGGCTGATAATACCTGGCGCGCGATTGAGGCCGTCAATGCGATTGAGGTCGATTGGGGCCCGGCCCCCTACCCCGCAGAGATGGACGGGCATTGGGACGAGGTTGCCTCCAGTTTCACTGCTGACCGTCTGGATCAGGAATGGCGCGCGGATGGTGATGTCGATGCCGCCCTTGATGGTGCCGAGGTGATCGCCGTTGAAAACCGCGCGCCTTATGTGGCCCACCAGCCGTTGGAGCCGCTGAACGCAACCGTGCTGGTCACGGATGACGGCGTCACCGTGTGGTCCGGCCACCAGATGCCCCGTTTCGTGCAACAGCAGGTGGCGGGTATTGCCGGGGTTGAGGCCGATCAGGTGACGTTCATCAACCAGTTTTCCGGCGGCAGCTTTGGCCACCGGCTGGAGTTTGAGCATATCAAGCAGGCGACCGAGGTTGCGGTCACAATGCCGGGCACCCCAGTCAAGCTGACCTATAGCCGCGAAGAGGATTTCGTGCAGGATTTCCCGCGCCAGATCGCGATGTCGCGTGCGCAGGGCGTAGTGGCCAATGGGCAGGTGCAGGCGCTGTCGCTGGATATCGCGTCACCCTCTGTCATGAATTCGCAAATGGGGCGCATCGGTCAATCCGTGCCCGGGCCGGATATGCAGATCGTCGCGGGCGCTTGGAACATGCCCTATGACATCCCCGATCTGCGGGTGCGCGGTTACCGCGTGCCTGAATTGGGGCCGGTCAGTTCATGGCGCTCTGTCGGGGCCAGCCATGCCGGGTTCTTTGCAGAGAATACCTTGGACGAACTGATCCGCACGGCGGGTGCTGACCCGATGGAGGAACGCCTGCGCTTGGTCAATCACCCGGTGCATCGCACCGTATTGGAAACCGTCGCCGAGATGTCAGATTGGGGCACCGACCTTGGCCCGAACCGGGGCCGTGGTTTGGCGCTGGTCGAAAGTTTCGGCGTGCCGGTGGCGGAGGTGATTGACGTGTCGATGACAGATTACGGCATCAAGATCGACAAGGTTTATGTCGTGGCCGATGTGGGCCGGGTGATTGACCCGGTCAATTTCGAAAACCAGGTGCAGGGTGGTGTGATCTGGGCGCTGGGCCATGCCATCAATTCTGAGATCACCTATGCCGATGGCATGGCGGAACAGACAAATTACCATGCCGCCGAGGGCATGCGCATCTATCAAACGCCCGAGATCATCGTGCGCGGATTGGAGAATGCGGCGAAAATTCGTGGCATTGGCGAACCCCCTGTCCCGCCTGCCGCCGCCGCATTGGCCAGCGCCATTTTTGATCTGACGGGTGAACGCCTGCGCGAGATGCCGTTCAACAAATTCGTCGATTTTGTCTAAGGGGTGGTTGCGATGAAATGGTTTGTTGCCGGCCTTGCGGCCAGTTCTTTTGCCATCACGGCCTTTGCAGAGGGCGAAAACGTATCAATCAATCCCCCCGCCGATGGGTCCGTCAGCCGCGAAGATGGGCTGGCCGCGTGGCAGCGCATTTACGAGGTCACGTCGCATCCGCGCTGTTCCAACTGTCATGTGGGGGCCGATAACATCCCGATGTGGTCTGGCCCAAGCTATGGCAAATCGCGCCCGCATGGCATGAACGTGAATGCAGGCGACAGCCGGATTGGTGCCGAATATGTGCAATGCGCCACCTGCCACGCCTATCGCGAAGGGTCCAATGACAGGCCACATGCCGCCCCGCAGGTCGCCATGAACTGGCAGTTGGCCCCAGTAGAGGCGGAATGGTTCGGCAAATCCATGGTCGAGATCTGCAATCAGCTGCGCGACCCTGACCGCAATGGTGGCCGTGATTTTCAGGAAATCGCCAGCCATCTGGATCACGACCTGATCCTGCATTGGGCGTGGAACCCTGGCGGGGGGCGCGAACCCGCGCCCTATAGTTTGCAGGAACACGTGGATGATGTCCTTGCCTGGGGTGTTGCGGGTTATCCTTGCGCGAATGATGAATGAGGTCTGAGATGACAAAAACCAAAGGTGCAATGCGTTGGGCTGCAAATTTTGTGGCACTTTCCGCAGGGCTTTACGTTCTGGCACTGTTTATCAGTCGCTTTAGCGCAGAGGCTGTGCAGCTACTGCCGGTCGCTGTGATTTATGCCGGTTTCGCCTATGGGCTGCTGCGCGGCTGGCGCTGGCTGGCCTATATCGCCTTTGTTGCGCTGTTGATCGGGACCAGCTTTGCGGTCAGCAATATCTGGGCCTTGGGTGATGTGCCCGGCTGGATCTATGCCGGGATCGCCTGCGCCAATTTGCTTGCGGTTGCGGCATTGTTCGGCGCACTTTGGCGCACGCCAGAAGCGGCCGCCTGACACTGGACGACACCGGGTCGCTGCCTGTAAGGCTGCGCCCATGACCCACGCCGCCGACGCACCCCGCTTTTATCATTTCGCCGCTGCATTTGGTGCCGGTGGCCTGCTGAGCCTGATGGTGTTGTTCAATGGCACATTGGCGGCCTATGGGTCATTGTTTTTCGCATCCTGGGTGCCGCATCTGACAGGCAGCGTTGCGGCATTGGCTTTGCTGCTTTTCCTGCGCCCGAAACGCGCGGCAACGGTGCGTCCGCCGCTATGGACATATCTGGGCGGGGTGTCAGGCGCGCTGACCGTGATGCTGACATCGGCCACGATGAACACCGCGCTGGCGCTGTCGGGCACGATCGCGCTGGGGTTGGCGGGGCAGGTTTTGTTCAGCCTGTTTGCCGATATCCGGGGGCTTTTTGGTCTGCCGCAAAAGATGCCGGGGACGCGCGATTACCTGTCGCTGGCCCTGATCACCGCGGGCAGCTTGATCATTATCTTTTTTGGCGGTGCAGCATGATCGGTTTTGCCGCCCTTGCCGTGCTGGCAGGTGTGCTGGTGGGTCTGTCACGCCAGATCAATGGCCGGTTGGCGCTGTCCACTTCGGCAATGGAATCGTCGTTTTGGAATCACTTGATTGGCTTGATTTTCATCACGTTGGCCGCGATGGCGTTCGGAGGGTTGTTCGCAGGCGAACCAGCGGCGTCCCCATGGTGGGCCTATCTGGGTGGGCCGGTCGGCGTGATCTTTATCGCCGCAGGCAGTTGGCTGATTGCCCGCATTGGTGCGGCGCAAACCGCGATGCTGATTATTGCGGGCCAGATGATTTCCGGCGTGGTACTGGACATCATTTTGGGCGCACCAGGCAACCCGTTAGCCCGCAGCATTGGCGTTGCCCTAATCCTCGCCGGGATGTGGGTGACGCGACCGACCCGAAACCGCGATTGAGGTACTGGCAATCGCCAAAACCAGACCTATTTCGACGTGAAATCGCCGGTTTCGCTTGAGGCCGGGCGCATTTTGACCCAGAAAGTATAAAACCTTCAGGCCTTTAGATCAGGAGTTCGCGTGTCCCTCTTCCTTATCGTCGCCTTGCCCTTTTTGGGCGCCCTGTTGCCCGGGCTAATGAATTCAGCCGGTCGCGCGGCATGTGCCGGTGTGACCTTCACCTTTAGCCTTGCTGCCTTCATCGGCTTGTTGAGCCACGCCCCGACCGTATTCGCCGGTGGGGTGGTGCAGACAGGTGTGGACTGGATGCCCCTTTTGGGTCTGAACTTTCACCTGATGCTGGATGGGCTTGGCTTTTTCTTTGCCCTGCTGATCCTTGGCATCGGCCTGCTGATCATCACCTATGCCCGCTATTATCTGTCCCGCAAGGATAATATGGGCGAGTTTTTCACCTATCTGCTGCTGTTCCAGGGCGCGATGGTGGGGATTGTCCTGTCGGATAACATCCTGCTTTTGCTGATTTTCTGGGAGTTGACGTCGCTGTCATCCTTCCTGTTGATCGGCTACTGGAAACATCTGCCCGAAGGCCGTCAGGGCGCGCGTATGGCGCTGGCCGTCACCGGTATGGGCGGGCTGGCGATGATCGGTGGTATGCTGATCCTGGGCCAGATCGTTGGCAGCTATGACCTGAGCGTCATTTTGCAAAACCGCGAGATGATCCAGGAGAGCCCGCTTTACCTGCCTGCCCTGATCCTGATCCTGTTGGGCTGTTTCACAAAATCTGCCCAGTTCCCGTTCCATTTCTGGCTGCCGCACGCGATGGCCGCCCCGACCCCGGTTTCGGCCTATCTGCATTCCGCAACCATGGTGAAGGCGGGCATTTTCCTGATGGCCCGGATGTGGCCGGTGTTGTCCGGTACGACGGAATGGTTCGTGATTGTCACAACCGCCGGTCTGATCACCATGGTGCTGGGCGCTGTGATCGGGTTGTTCAAACATGATCTGAAGGCGCTGCTGGCCTTCTCGACGGTCAGTCATCTGGGCCTGATCACCATGCTTTTGGGCACTGGCACGGCCTTTGGCGCGATGGCGGCTGTTTTCCACATTCTGAACCACGCCACGTTCAAGGCCGCACTTTTCATGTCGGCCGGCATTATTGATCACGAGGCCCATACCCGCGATATCCGGCGCCTTGGTGGCTTGCGCAAGCTGATGCCGGTGACCTTTGTCATTGCCACCCTTGCCTCACTTTCCATGGCGGGCATCCCGTTCCTGAACGGGTTCCTGTCCAAGGAAATGATGCTGGAAGAGGCGTTGCACACAACGCTGTTTGGATCGCCGTGGCTGGTCCCTGTCATGGCCACGGTTGGCGCGCTGTTCTCTGCCGCCTATTGTTTCCGCCTGATCGGTCACACATTCCTTGGCCCCGTGCGCGACGATTATCCCGCCACGCCGCATGATCCCGGCTTTGGCATGTGGGGCCCGCCTGCCTTGCTGGTCGTGCTGGTTGTTGTCATCGGCAGCGCCCCGTTTCTGGCGGAACCTTTCGTCAAGATGGTCACCGGATCGGTGTTGGGAACAGCGGCTGAGGTGCCCAAGAACTACCTGAAAATCTGGCACGGGTTGGTCCCCGCCCTTTACATGTCGGTCGCCGCTGTGGTCGGCGGTTTGATCGTGCTGGCCCTGTTCAAGCCGCTGCTGCGCGCATGGGATGCCACGCCGCGCCCCGAAGCCAAGGTGATTTTCGACGCCTTGATCGCCGGATGTGTCGGCATCGCCCGTGCCGTCATTCACGGTGTGCATAACGGGGCCTTTTCCCGCTATGCCGCGATTTTCGCTATCGCTGTTGTGGCTGCGGGCTATCACGCCTGGACCACTGGCACGATTGCCGCCCCGACCCGGACGGTACAGCCGGTCGATCCCGTATCCATTGGCGGTTGGCTGATGCTGGTCGTGGCAACTTGCGGCCTGGTCTTTTTGCATCGCAATCGCCTGTTATCACTGATCCTGATCGGGATTGTCGGGCTGATGGTATCGGTGGCATTTGTCTATTTCAGCGCGCCCGATCTGGCGATGACGCAGATCACCGTCGAGGTGGTGACCATCATTCTGCTGCTGCTGGCCCTGAACTTTCTGCCCAACCAGACGCCGGTCGAAAGTACCGTCTTGCGCCGGGTCCGCGATGGTGGGGTTGCCGTTGCAGGCGGGCTGGCAACGATGGCGATGGCCTATCACTATCTGCTGCGTGATGCGGTCACCACGCCGATCTCGGAATTCCATCTGGCCAATTCCTACAAAGGCGGCGGTGGGACCAATGTGGTGAATGTCATCTTGGTCGATTTTCGGGGTTTTGACACCTATGGCGAGATTATCGTGCTGGGGATTGCCGCATTGCTGATCTATGCCCTGACCGAAACATTGCTGAACGGTCCTGTCCGTGCCCGCCTGTTGAACCGGTTGCCCGATCAGCCTCGCGCCGGCGACATGCATCCAATGATGATGGTGGTGCTGACCCGCGTGATCATGCCCGTAGTGCTGATGGTTGGTTTCTATATCTTCCTGCGCGGTCATAATGAGCCGGGCGGCGGTTTTATTGCCGGTCTGATCGTGTCGATTGCGGTTGTCATGCAATATATGGCCAGCGGGTTCAGCTGGGCCTCTGCCCGGTTACGCTATCCCTATCATGGGGTGATTGGCGCAGGTGTGCTGATTGCGGGACTGACCGGGATCGGGTCGTGGTTTGTGGCCAAGCCGTTCCTCACATCCGATTTCACCTATGTCCGCATCCCGCCCTTTGAAAAGTTTGAACTGGCGACTGCTGCCCTGTTCGACCTTGGCGTGTTTCTGGCCGTTGTCGGTGCGGTGATGCTGTCGCTGGAGAGCTTCTCGCGGCTGGCCCGTCGCGCCCATGTCGAAGACAGCGATCACCCGATGGATATTGATCCATCCCGCGAGCTGAATCAGGAGGGTGTGTGACATGGAATTACTTGTCGCCTCTGCCATTGGCATTCTGACTGCAGCGGGGCTGTATCTTGTCCTGCGCTTGCGGACATTTCCGGTGATCCTCGGCGTTTCACTGCTGACCTATGCGGTGAACGTGTTCCTGTTTTCATCAGGCCGTTTGAAGGTCGGCGCGCCACCGATCCTGTCTGATGCCACCAATTATACCGACCCTTTGCCGCAAGCGCTGGTCCTGACGGCCATCGTAATTTCCTTTGGTATGACAGCCGTGGTGGTGATGATCGCGCTTGGGTCCTATCTGGGGTCGAACGACGACAATGTGAATGACCCCAAGATCGAGACCGAAGAACCGGAGGACCTGATATGAGCCATTGGGTTATCCTGCCTGTTGTCCTGCCGGCGATACTCGCCCCGTTTATCGTGCTGGCCGCGCGCTATCATGTTGGCATTCAGCGGGTGCTGTCGGTCACAGGCGTCATCGCCTTGATTGCGATTACTGCCGGGCTGGCATCGCAGGCCTCTGACGGGACTGTCACGCTTTATCAATTGGGTGACTGGGCCGCCCCGTTTGGGATCGTGGTGGTCGCTGACCGGTTATCGACGATGATGGTGCTGCTGACGGCAGTTCTGTCGCTGTTTGTGCTGCTTTATGCCATCGGGTCGGGCTGGGATGAACGGGGGCGCCATTTCCATGCGCTGTATCAGTTTCAGCTGATGGGGATTATGGGTGCCTTCCTGACCGGTGACCTATTCAACCTGTTCGTGTTCTTTGAGGTGCTGCTGATCGCATCCTACGGGCTGATGATCCATGCGGGTGGCAATGCGCGCCTGCGGGCGGGTGTCCAATATGTGTTGTTCAACCTGCTGGGATCGACCCTGTTTCTATTCGCCCTTGGGGCCATTTATGCAGAGACGGGTACGCTGAACATGGCCGATCTGGCGCAGCGGGTCACCCTGATTGATGCTGATGCGACCGTGGGCATTCGTATCGCATCGGTCCTGCTGATCCTGGTCTTCGCCATCAAAGCGGCAGTTGTGCCGCTGCATTTCTGGCTACCCTCCAGCTATGCAGAGGCCCCCGCCCCGGTCGCCGCCTTGTTTGCGATCATGACCAAGGTGGGCGCCTATGCGATCATCCGGGTCTATACGCTGGTCTTCCCGCCTGATCTGGCGGTGACCGAAGGCTTGCATGGGCTTTGGCTGTTGCCTGCGGCCCTCATCTCGCTCGCTATCGGGATGGTCGGTGTGCTGGCAGCCAAGAAGCTGGACAGGCTGGTCGCCTTTGCCGTCATTGGATCCATGGGCATGGTGATGGTGGCGATTGCACTGTTTTCGCAATTGGGGATCGCGGCCGCGCTGTATTACATCCTGCATTCCACATTGGCCGCTGCCGCACTGTTCCTGATCACCGATCTGGTGCGCGCCAGCCGGGGGCATCTGGAACTGACAACAACCCCGCCCGTGGCCGGGGCCGCGCTGACCGCAGGTCTGTTCTTTGTGGCGGCCATCGCGATGACCGGCCTGCCGCCTTTGTCTGGCTTCGTGGGCAAACTGCTGATCCTTGATGCCGCCTTTACCACGCCGCTGGCGATCTGGACCTGGGCGATTATTCTGTCGGCCAGCCTGGTCAGTGTTGTCGGGTTCGCCCGCGCAGGCAGCACCGTGTTCTGGAAAGCGCAAAGCGTGGAGCCCGACCCGGAGGCTGAACCTCACCCGGCCCCATCCGCATTGTCATATGCAGCCGTAGGCGGGTTGGTTGCTATGCTGATCCTGCTGACGGTCTTTGCCGGGCAAGTGCATCGCTATACCACCACAATGGCAGAGCAGCTATTTGCGCCGGATGATTATATATCCACCGTGCTGGACACGCCCGGCAAGCTCAGCAAACCAACGACGGAGGACCATTGATATGACAGCTGCACTGCGCTGGATTATGCCACATCCGTTTCTGACGTTGATCCTGACGATTGTTTGGACCCTGCTGCAAAATGGCATCTCTGCCGGGATGGTGGTTTTTGGGCTTATCCTGGGGATCATCATTCCGTGGAGCACATCGATCTGGTGGCCCGATACGCCCAAATCCTTCAAACTGGGCAAGATGTTCACCTATAGCCTGATCGTGATGTGGGACATCATGGTCGCCAATGTGCAGGTTGCCTGGATCGTGCTGACCCGGCCCAATTCAAAACTGCGCCCGGCCTGGGTGATTGTCCCGCTTGATCTGCGCCAGCCCGAAGCGATTACGATCCTTGCGGGCACAATCACACTGACCCCCGGCACCGTCTCTGCCGATCTGTCAGATGAAGGGCACAGCCTCTTGGTCCATGCGCTGGATACCGATGACCCGGATGCGGTGCGCGATGAGATCAAGCACCGGTACGAACGCCGCCTGAAGGAGATTTTCGCATGAGCTTTGCAGAGAACCTGATGAATGTGGCCTTGATCATCGCCTTTGGCGTCGTGATCCTTGCGCAGGTGATGGCGATGGTCCGGCTGGTCATCGGGCCAAGTACCGGCGACCGTATCTTGGCGCTGGATACCATGGTGATCAATGCCATCGGTCTGATCGTCCTGATGGGCATCGCACAAGGCGCGCAGATTTATTTCGAGGTTTCGTTAATCATCGCGATGCTTGGGTTTGTCTCAACCGTGGCCTATGCCCGGTTTGTGCTGCGGGGGGATATCATCGAATGAGCGTTACATTACTCGCCACATTTGCCACCGCGATAGCCTTGCTGATTGGCGCTGTCTTTACGCTTGTGGGCGCGATTGGCCTTTTGAAGTTCGACGACAGCATGACCCGGCTGCACGCCCCGACCAAGGTGGGCACCGTGGGGGTCGGCTCGCTACTGCTTGCGTCGGTGTTTCATTCGCTTGCGATTGGGGAACATTCCTACCATGAGTTGTTGATCATGGCGTTTTTGTTTGTGACGGCCCCGATCTCGGCCAATTTCATTGCCAAGGTGAATATTCACAAACAATCCTGCCCCGAACCGCCTACGCCGCCGCGTGATGATACTTGGTCGACCCTGGATGTGCCCGAGGCTGACCGGGTTATCTTTGAAGAGAAAGCGCATTAGACCACTTTTTCACTACGGCAGGAAAAATCTGCGTAACGCAGATTTTTTGGGTGCAAGATGCAACGTATTGCCTCAATGAAAATCCCGCGACTTGGGGATGACCCGCATATCGCGCGGATGACTGCCACGCGGATCGTGGGGGATGGTCTTGCGGACTTCATCGGCATGGGCCAGCGGTACCTCCATCCTGTCATTTGACAGCCGTTCCAGCGCATCACTGCGATCCACAAGGTGATGCGCCACGACATGGATCACATCATCGCTGCGCTGGACCATACCGCGCACATCAATAATCCGGGCGCGCATAATCACCTTGCGAAACGCCTCCATCATCTTGGGCCAGACCACCAGATTGGCCACCCCGGTTTCATCCTCGATCGTGATGAAACACACACCCTTCGCGCTACCGGGGCGCTGCCGGATCAGGACGATCCCCGCCAATTTGACCATCTGCCCGTTACCAATATCACTCAGCGAGGCCGTTCTGACATAGCCTTGTTTCACCATGCTTTTGCGCAGGAATGACAGCGGATGCGCCTTCAGCGACAGCCGTGTCGTCTGATAATCGGCCACCACATGTTCGCAAACAGGCATCCGGGGCAGATCAAAGCGGGCCTCTTCGCCCTCATCCTTTTCCGCAAAAAGCGGCAAATCCGGCGCGTCCCGCAACGCCCGCGCATCCCAGAGCGCCTGCCGCCGGTCCAGCGCCATCGACCGCATCGCATCGGCCACAGCCAGTTTACGCATTGTGCCTGCATCCAGCCCGGCGCGTTTTTTCAAATCCGCCAGATCTGCAAAAGGCTGGCTGCGGGCTGTCATGATTCGCGCGGCCATCTCTTCTCGCACCCCATCTATCTGGCGCAGGCCCAGACGGACCGCAAAGATACCCGGGCTAACCGGTTCCAACGTGCTGTCCCAATCGGAATAATTCACATCCGGCGCCCGCACGATTACCTCATGTTCACGGGCATCCCGCACGATCTGCGCCGGGGCATAAAACCCCATGGGCTGCGCATTCAGCAAGGCCGCGCAGAACACATCCGGATAGTGGCATTTGATCCAGCTGGACACATAGACCAGATGCGCAAAGCTGGCGGCGTGGCTTTCGGGAAAGCCATAATCGCCGAAACCCTTGATCTGGTTAAAGCAGCGATGGGCAAATTCAGGTTCGTAACCACGCCTGATCATCCGGCTGACCATCTTGTCCTCCAATTCACCAATGGTGCCTTTGGATCGGAAGGTCGCCATGGCCTTGCGCAGCTGGTTCGCCTCATCAGGGCTGAATTCGGCGGCCACCATGGCCAGTTTCATGGCCTGTTCCTGAAAAATCGGCACACCTTTTGTGCGCGACAGGACGTGGCGCAGCTCATCAGGGTCATGTGGGGGCGCAGGACTTGGATATTCCTCAGGCTCTTTCCCTGCCCGCCGGCGCAGATAGGGATGCACCATATCACCCTGAATAGGGCCGGGGCGGACGATGGCGACCTGAATGACCAGATCATAAAATTCGCGGGGTTTCAGCCGGGGCAGCATGTTCATCTGCGCCCGGCTTTCGACCTGGAACACGCCAAGGCTGTCGCCCTTGCACAACATGTCATAGGTGGCTTCATCACCCTCTTCGATGCTGGCGAGGGTCAGTTTTTCCCCATAATGCGCGTCGATCAAATCGAATGCCTTGCGGATGCAGGTCAGCATACCCAAGGCCAGCACATCCACCTTGAGGATGCGCAATTCGTCGATATCATCCTTGTCCCATTCGATGAATGTCCGGTCGGGCATTGCCCCGTTGCCGACGGGCACCATCTCGATCAGTTTTTTCTCGGTCAGGATAAACCCGCCCACATGCTGGCCCAGATGACGCGGCATGCCGATCATCTGATCAGCCAGTTTGATCGTGCGCGCCATCAACGGATCATTCAGATCGATCCCGGCTTCTGCGGCCTCGCGCGCGCCGACCTCGCGGCCCCATGACCCCCAGATCGTCTTGGCCAGCGCGCTGGTGATATCTTCGCTAAGGCCCATGACCTTGCCCACCTCGCGCACGGCCATGCGCGGGCGGTAATGGATCACAGTCGCGCAAAGAGCCGCCCGGTCACGCCCATATTCCTTGTAGATATGCTGGATCACCTCTTCGCGGCGTTCATGTTCAAAATCGACGTCGATATCGGGGGGTTCGCGACGTTCTTCGCTGATGAACCGTTCGAATAAAAGATCGTTTTGGGCGGGGTCCACGGCGGTGACCCCCAGCACATAGCAGACAGCGGAATTGGCCGCCGACCCCCTGCCCTGACACAGGATGGGCGGCTCGCATTCATAGCGTGCGTAATTCACGACCCTTTGAATGGTCAGGAAATATTGCGCGATCTCCAGCTTGCCGATCAACGCCAATTCCTTGCGCAGGGTTGTTTTCAACGTATCCGGCACACCAGCCGGATAGCGCCAGGCCGCCCCTTTCCAGGTCAGCTCCTCCAGATATTCCTGTGGTGTGCGCCCTTCGGGCACAGTTTCCTTGGGGTACTCATAGGCCAGTTCACGCAGGTCGAAATCGCAGGCATCCGCGACCTGCCGTGTCGCCCGGATCGCATGCGGCCATTCCGCAAATAGCTGGATCATTTGCGCAGGTGATTTCAGATGCCGTTCGGCATTGGCCTGCAGCAGGAACCCGGCCTTCTGAATAGTCGTCTTATGCAGGATGCAGGTCATGACATCCTGCAAGGGGCGCTGTTCGGGCGCGTGGTAATGCACGTCATTGGTTGCCAGAATCGACATCCCATTGGCGCGGGCCAGCTGATCCAACCGGTTGATCCGCGCGCGGTCATCACCGTAATAAAGATAGCTGGCTGCAACGTGTTTCAGGGTCGGCAGCGCCCGTTTCAGCCGCCGTAAACCGGCACTGAAATGGTCAAGATCGGCACCGGGCATGGCAATCAACTGAACCTCCGCACTATGCCGGGCCAGATCATCAAGGGTGATGTCGCAGACACCCTTGGCCTGCCAATCGCCATTGGTGTCTTGCATCTTGCCCTTGGACAACAGGGTACAAAGCCGCCCATAACCCGCCCGGTTGCGCGGATAGGCCAGGAATGCATCGCCCGTCACCAATTGTACCCGGCAACCGATGACCGGGGTAATGCGTGCTTTCAACGCTTCGGCATGTAACCGCACGACTCCGGCCATGGTGTTGAGATCCGCACAGCCCAATCTGTCATAGCCCAAAGCGTTGGCCGTTGTGGCAAGATCCACCGCATCTGACGCGCCCCGCAGGAAAGAAAAACAGGTGGTAAGCCCAAGTTCGACATAAGCGGCCTTGGGGTTTGATTTGAAACCATCATCTTCGATGGTACGACGTGGGCGCTGATTGTCCATTTCAGGCATCTGACCAGCCTCGAACCTGCTTTATCATTTTGCCAAAAATACTCCCGCCGGAGGCATCCCAAACCCACCATCCGCGCGGCCGCCAGATCATCATGCGAAACACCCATGCACAAACCAACGCGGATCACCGCCGCGCCCATCCTCGTGCAACCCTTCGCGGTACAGCCAGATACGCCGCCCCGATTGGTCCTCGATCTTGAAATAATCGCGCAGCCTTGTGCCCGGCCTGTCCTTCCACCATTCGGGCGCGATCCGTTCCGGCCCGGCATAGCGGGTCACCCGGTGGGTCTGCCTACGCCAGACAAACTGCGCAGGCGGCCCTTCGGGGACAGCATAAAGCACGCGGACCTCTTCGGGGTGATCAAACAGGCGCAAGGGGCGGTCCTGCGTCGTGACAGCCCCTAGATCAGCGATGTTGGCAAGGGCAGCCACCTGCCCTTCTGCCCGTTCGGGGATATGGCTTTCGCGCAAAACAGGTCGGGTGATCGCACGGGGGCCGAATTTCGCACTCAGCCGATCCACCAACCGGGTCAGGTGCAGGTCATCATCTGATCCGCCATCCAGTCGGTTCTGCTTTTCCTGCATCGCTTCGACGCTGCCCGCCTCCAGCGTGATCAGATCAAAGCCAAAGCCGGGATTGATCCGTTCGACCTTGTCCCGGAACAGCCCGTGCAGATGGGTCGGATCGCGGGTGGTGGCGGATGTGGCCACATCCACATGGCTGACATCGCCATCGGTGCGATAGACTGTCAGATGCAGGCGGCGGCAACCCATCCCGGCCTGTTTGAGCGTATCACACAGGTTTTCACAAAGCTCCGGCAGGTATGGGGTGGGATCGAAAATCGGCTCTGCCAACCGGCTTTGCACGGCAAAGCGGGGTTTGGCATCCATACTGGCCACGGGTTCGGCCAGTTTACCCAGCGCCTGATCCAACCGCAGCAGGGGATTGGCCGCAAGCCCTGCTTTTATAAATCGCCGGGTCAGCGACAGACGCGGCACATCCATCACGGCACCAATGGTTTTCAGCCCCAGACGGCGCAACAGCAGAACCGTCGTATCATCCAGCCGCAACCCGGTGACGGGCAATGCGCCCAGCTTGAAATTGATCTCCTCGGCCCCGCAGATCGACCTGACCGGCCCAAACCGCGCCAAGGCCCAGGCAGCCCCCCATGTGGGGGCCACAGCCAAGCGGGCCGTCAGGCCCATCAAGGAAAGTTGCGTCTCCATCTCAACCAGCATCGCGGCCTCACCGCCCAACAGATGATCGGAACCGGTCGTGTCGAGGATCAGCCCGCCATCGCCATCGCGCACCGTCCATGGGCACCAGCGGCGCGCCCAGAGCACCAGCCGGTCAAGGGCGGCCCGATCCTCGGCCTCATCCGCAAATTCCACCTGCAATTCAGGGCAGATTGCGCGCATATCCACGACACGCGATCCCGGCAATATCCCATTGACCCGTGCTGTGCGATTGGCGGCATGGATGACCGGCCCGTGATGCCCTTCGCGCGCCAGCACGATAGGAATATCATCCGGCGGCGCGCCCCCTTGCCGTTCCATCACCCGTTGCCAACGTTCGATCGCGAACTGGGACAGCGAGATTGAGACGATCCTGCGCCCGGTCATAGGTTGCCACCCATTGTCCCGGTTTGCTGCGCCGCGACCGAAACAGATCGAGCGCCCAGCGCGGGGTGCCGGGGGCCTGTGCATCGTGCGGATGTGGGGCAGAGGGCACCGCACTGATCCGCCAACGATCCCGCGCCGCACTCAGATCCGCAGAGGCCGCGCGCCGGATCAGCCAGCAGGGCACATCTGCCGCCTCTGCGCGCAGGGCCAACCGTTTGGTCGCGGTGAAATCCAGTGCTGGCGGATCGCCCCATATTTCCCCGATCACCCCGCACAGACTGCGGCAGCGCAACCCGTCTTCCAGCGCCCAAAGCACGTCGACCGCGCGCGACAGATCCACCATGATCACAGGCCGTTTGGTGCCGATCCCAGCCAAATAAGGCCGCCCTGCTTCCTTGCGGGAAAGCCTGTCCTGCACCCACAGGATCGGGGCATCGGTGCGGGGCAAACGGGCCAGCACAAACCCAATGGCGGCCGCATCCGTTGCAGTTTCGGGGAAAACTTCGGACAGGGTATGCGTCAACGGGTCGGGTTGGCGCACCTGACCTGCCAGACGTTTTTGCACCCGAAGCGACCCCATACACGATACACCGAATCCTGATTAATGTTCATCTTTTGTTCTATATCACAGCTTGCTTTGCGTCAAACCGTAGGGGCAGCACCAAACGAAGGATGTGGAATAAAAACTGACAGCCATGCGTACCCTCTGCACAGACACCGATTGATTTGATCCCTTCCATAAGGCCTATTACTCAGGTCTGCCAAAACAGGACTATTCCAATGAACATCCTTTTCATCATGTATGACCAATTGCGCTTTGATTACCTGAGCTGTGCAGGCCACCCCCATCTGCACACGCCCAATTTTGACCGTGTCGCCGCCCAGGGGGTCCGGTTTACCAATACCTATGTGCAATCGCCGATCTGCGGTTCAAGCCGTATGTCGTTTTACACCGGTCGCTACCCTTCCAGCCATGGCGCGCAATGGAACAACTATCCTTTGCGTGTTGGCGAACAGACCATGGGTGATCACCTGCGCAAGGCAGGCATGGATTGCTGGCTGATCGGCAAGACCCATATGCATGCCGACGCCGAAGGCATGGCCCGCCTTGGGCTGGACCCTGACAGTGTTATCGGCGCTCGTCAGGCGGAATGCGGGTTTGATGTGTGGATCCGCGATGACGGGCTGTGGGCCCAAGGCCCCAAAGGGTTCTATGACGAAAAGCGTTCGCCCTATAATGAATACTTGAAATCAAAGGGCTATGAGGCTGAAAACCCATGGCATGATCATGCAAATGCGGGGGTCAAGGAACCCAACCGGATGGCGTCGGGCTGGATGTATGAAAACGCCGACCGCCCCGCCAATATCCATGAAGCGGATTCCGAGACCGCATGGCTGACCACCAAAACGATTGAGTTCATGGATCAGGCGAAGGGATCGTGGTGCGCCCATGTCAGCTATATCAAACCACACTGGCCCTATATCGTGCCCGCCCCCTACCACGCGATGTATGGCACGCAGCATGTCCCTGCCCCGCTGCGCGCCGATATTGAACGCGAAGACGCTCACCCGGTCTTTGACGGCTATATGAACAACCGCGTCGGCACCGCCTTTCAACGCGATGAGGTTCGTCAAAAGGTGATCCCCGCCTATATGGGCCTGATCAAGCAATGCGACGATCATCTGGGGCGTATTCTGGACCATCTGGAAGACACCGGCGCGATGAAAGATACGATGATCGTGCTGACATCGGATCATGGCGATTATCTGGGCGATCACTGGATGGGCGAAAAATCCCTGTTCCACGACCAATCCGCCAAGATCCCGATGATCATCTATGATCCGCGCAAGCGCGCCAATGATACACGCGGCACCACATGTGATGCGCTGGTCGAAAGCCTTGATCTGGCAGCAACCTTTGTCGAGGCGGCAGGCGGCACTGTGCCCGCCCATATTATCGAAGGACGTTCATTGCAGCCCTGGCTTGATGGCGACTGCCCGGATTGGCGCGACTTTCTGATCAGCGAATTCGACTTTTCCGCCACGCCGCTTGCCGAAGAGCTGGGTCTGGCACCGCGCGACTGCCGCCTGTTCATGGTATTCGATGGCCGTTGGAAGATGATGCATGCCGAAGGCGGGTTCCGCCCGATGCTGTTTGATCTGCAAAACGACCCTGAAGAATTCATCGATCTGGGCAAGACCGATGACTATGCCGAAGAAATTGACCGCCTTTACGGCTATCTGGCCCAGTGGGGCAGGCGGATGTCACAGCGGGTGACGAAATCGGACGATGACATCGTCGAAATGCGGGGCAAGGCCGGGCTGAAAGGCGTGCTGCCCTTCATGTATGATGGCAGCGAGGTCCCCCGCCCATTGACCAAGTTCTATCGCGGCAAAGCCCCCAAGCTGCCCAAAAAATAGCAGGCCAACCGCGGCATTGCGGGACGTTTATGCCGTTGGATTCAATCCATCCCAATTATAGGCTGCATCCGCAGAACTATGATAGAGGGAGCGACATGGCCAACTGCCCACGTCAGAAAGCCCCCGCATAAGCGAGGGCTTTCTCGTATCTGGTGGTGGAACTTATTCCCCGTTTAATGATCCCTGCCCATGACCGGACAGGCCGCCGGCGACTTCTTCTGTCGCCTCATCGGACAGGTCTTCTGGCAGTAGCAGGTTCAGCACAATCGCGATGAAGGCGGCCGGTAGCAGCCCTGATGTCATCAGGATGTAAAGCGTGTCATTGCTCGACCCGTCAGCCAGTGCAAACTTCAGCCCGGCCACCGCACCCGGTTCCAGTTGCAGGCCAAGCCCGACGGACAGGGCGATGGCAAAGATCACCATGTTGCGCCGGTTCCAGTTCACGTCTGACAGCATCGAAATACCAGCAGCCACAACCATACCGAACATCACGATCACACCGCCGCCCAGCACCTCAATCGGCACCGTGCGGATCACGCCGCCGACCTTGGGCACCAGCCCGCAGATGATCAGAAAGATCGCCCCGCAGGTCACCACATGCCGGCTCATCACGCCGGTCATGGCGATCAGGCCCACGTTCTGGCTGAAGGATGTGTTGGGAAAACCACCGAAAACACCAGCCAGGGCTGTGCCGAAACCGTCAGCATAGGTGGCACCTTCAATCTCTTTATCCGTCGCCTCGCGCCCCGCCCCACCTTTGGTGATCCCTGACACATCGCCGACCGTTTCAATGGCCGAAATGAACGCCATCAGACAGAAGCCGATGATTGCCGCCGCACTGAATTCGAACCCGTATTTAAACGGCTGTGGCAGGGCAAAGGATGCGGAGCGTTCCCAAGACCCGGTCACCGCAGACCATTCCAGAATGCCCACGCCCAGCGCATAGAAATACCCGACGATCAGACCGATCAGCACCGCCGAGATTGACAGCATGCCGGAGGTAAAGAACTTTAGCGCCAGCGTGACGATGATCACCACAAGTGCCGCCGACCAGTTCAGCAACGACCCGTATTCGGGGGTGCCAATGGCAGGCACGCCGCCCGCTGCATATTGGATTCCCACCTTGACCAGCGCCAGACCGATCATTGTCACCACAAGGCCCGTGACCAGCGGCGGCAGTGCAAACCGGATCCGCCCGATGAACAGCGCCAGGAAAGCGTGGAACAGGCCGCCGATGATGACGCCGCCGAACAAAGCTGCCAGCCCATCAACACCCTTGCCCGCAACAAGCGGGATCATGATCGGGATGAAGGCAAAGGATGTCCCCTGCACAATCGGCAGCTTTGCCCCGACCGGCCCGATAGAGATGGTTTGCAGCAGCGTCGCCACGCCCGCAAACAACATCGACATCTGGATCAGATACAGCAGTTCGGGAAAGTCGGGCGAGTTCGACCCGAAACCAAAACCTGCCGCCCCGGCCACGATGATTGCCGGCGTCACGTTGGATACAAACATTGCCAGCACATGCTGGATGCCCAGCGGCACCGCCTTGTGAAGCGCCGGTGTATAATTGGGATCGCGCAGTTGCTCTGCTGTCCCGATAGATGAAGTTGTCATTTTGTCGTCCCCTGTTGTTGCCGATCTTACGCGCCGGTCACTCGTCGAAAACCACGCGGTAAGGCGTGGTAAAATAGTGTTCCTCCAGGTTTGGTCCGTCGCTGACCCGGTCGACCACAGCGAACAGGCCGGGACCGGACAAGGGCGTCAGCACCCCATGCCAAACCCCACGATGGAAATTGATGCCCTCTCCCGGGGCGGTGATGAACGCGCTTGGCGTAAGGTCGACATCCGCCACGATGACCAAAAACGCATCCATGCTCATCGGAATAAACGCCTGTGACCCCAACGGGTGCCGTTCGACCATGTCAAACGTATAGGGCAATTGCCGCAATGCGGATCGGAACAGGCTGATCCCGACACGGCCATCACAATCGACCTGCGCCCTGTCGTGAAACCGCCCGCAAAGGCCCGCATTGATCATTCTGTCGGGATCACCGTCGCAATTCAGCACATCACCATATGGCGCGAAGCTTTCCGCGCTGAGAGGGGATATACTGATATCGCGGATCATCGGGGCAGCATGTCCTTGAGCCGGTGCAGGGCGATGCGTTCGACCTGATAACAAGCCTCTGCAAATTCGGTCGCCCGATCATTTTCCAACCGCGTCTGGAATGCAGCCTTGATCGACGCCTTATCGTGGTCCCGCACGGCAATGATGAAAGGAAAGCCGAATTTTGCGGTATATGTCGCGTTTTGCGTCGTAAATGCGGCGCGTTCTGCATCCGTTAGGGCATCCAGGCCCGCTGATGCCTGCTCAACCGTGCTTTCTGCGGTCAGCTTTTTTGCCGCGGCCAACTTGCCCGCCAGATCCGGGTGAGCCGTCAGGACGCCAAGCCGTTCGTCCTCCGTCGCGGATCGAAAGGCCCGGCACATGGCGTTGTGCAGGCCCAAAGCCGTGTCATGCGCTGGCCCCAGTTCCAGATCAAAGGCGCGTTCCTCGACCCATGGCGAATGTTCAAACACATGATCGAAGTTTTGCATAAATGTCGGTTTGTCCATTTGCGATGGTCGGTCAAACCGTTGATGCGGATGGGTTTTAGCCCAATGATCCGCAATCTGTTCGCGGGTCGCGAACCAGACACCATCATGGCCTTGCGCGTATTCAATGAACGCGCGCAAGGCCTCTGCCCGCCCCGGCCGCCCGATCAAGCGGCAATGCAGACCGATGGACATCATCCGCCCGCCTTCGCGGTAAAGCGCGTCAAAACTGGCCTTGAGGTAATCAAGAAACTGCGCGCCTGCATTGAACCCTTGCGGGGTTGCAAAGCGCATATCGTTCGCATCCAGCGTATAGGGGACGATCAGCTGGTCCTGTCGTCCAAATTCCGCCCAATAGGGCAAATCATCGGCATAGCTGTCAGCAACATAGGCAAACTGCCCGGTCTCAGCGGCCAACCGTACCGTGTTCATCGAACAGCGTCCGGTGTACCAGCCGCGTGGTGGCTGACCTGTCACTTCGGTATGCAGGCGGATCGCCTCTGCCATATCGGCGCGCTCCACATCCTCTGGTGCGTCTTTGTATTCGATCCATTTCAGCCCGTGACTGGCGATTTCCCAGCCTGCGTCCTTCATCGCCGCCACCTGTTCGGGGGCGCGGGCGAGCGCTGTGGCAACCCCGTAAACCGTCACCGGCAGATCGGCCATCAACCGATGGAGCCGCCAGAACCCCGCACGCGCCCCATATTCATAGATGGTTTCCATGTTCCAGTGGCGCTGATCGGGCCAGGCTGTGGCGCCCACGATCTCGGACAGGAACGCCTCGGATGCGGCATCACCATGCAGGACGTTGTTTTCGCCACCTTCCTCAAAATTCAGGACAATTTGAACAGCGATCCGGGCATCACCCGGCCATTGCGGGTCGGGCGGTGTCGCCCCATAACCAATCATGTCACGTGGATATCGCTGCAATGTCGTTCTCCCCTTCATTGCCATGGTAATCTGAAATAATCCCGGCGTTTTTCAAATAAATCATGAAGGAGTTTCCGCCGCCCGAATGGCTGCGGCAATCTTCTCGACCATGAACTCCATGAAAAGCCGGGTCTTGGGGTCCTGATGCCGCCGATGGGTGTATAAACAGGCCATCTGGATCGGCATCGGCGGGGTCGCTTCGGCCACAGCGATCAGGTCACCGCTGGCCAGATGCTCGGCCACTTCGAAGCGGGGTTTCATCGCAACCCCCTGCCCGCATAAGGCCCAATCGGTCAGCACATCGCCATCATCGCTTTCCAACCGGCCAGCGACGCGGAACCGCTGCGGGCCGTCGCCGGTCTGCAACTGCCACTGAAATTCGGCAGCACCGGGAAAGCGCAGGTTCAGACATTCGTGTTTGTCGCGCACCAAGGCGGCCCCATCGGCGGGATGGCCGCGTGTTGCCACATAATCAGGTGAGGCGACCAGCACCCGGGCCACATCCGAGATTTTCCTGATCCGCAGATTGCTGTCCGCGGGTTGGCCCAGATGAAAGGCCAGATCAAGCCCCTCTGCCGTCATGTCCACATTCCGGTCGGTCATACGCAGACGGACATCGATTAATGGATATGCGGCGGTAAAGGCCGGAACATGCGGGGCGATCAAGCGGCGACCGACGCCCAGCGGGGCCGCCACATGCAGCAGACCTTTGGGGTTTTCCGTCAAATCAGTGACCTGCGCCTCTGCATAATCCACCGCGTCCAGCACCGAACAGGCGCCGCCATAAAACGCCTTGCCTTGGGCCGTGGGCGTCAGACTGCGGGTTGTCCGCTGGAACAGACGGACAGAAAGGTGATCCTCAAGCTGGGAAATCCGGGCGGAGGTGACAGCAGGCGAAATCCGCAGATCACGACCTGCGGCAGACATCGAGCCCAACTCATAGACACGGACAAAGGTACGGATATTCTCAAGATACGACATTCTTCGCCAATTTTTGATAGAGCCTTGCAATATCAGGGAATACAAGAAAACTAGCGCACTGACTACACTGGTCGGCAAAGGGGACGCAGAATGTACGATATTGCAATTCTTTGGGACTGGCTGGCTTTTGCAGTGCGTTGGCTGCATGTGATCACCGCGATCGCCTGGATCGGGTCATCATTTTACTTCATCGCCCTTGATCTGTCGCTGAACCGCGATATCGACGGCCCCGCCGATGGCGAAGAATGGCAGGTCCATGGCGGTGGGTTTTACCATATCCAGAAATATCTGGTGGCACCCGAGGCGATGCCCGAGCATCTGACATGGTTCAAATGGGAAAGCTATGCAACATGGCTGTCGGGGGCGGCTATGCTGGCGGTCGTCTATTGGGTCGGGGCAGAGCTTTATCTGATTGATCCCAACAAGGCCGATATCGGTATCTTTACCGGTATCCTGATCTCCGCCGCATCACTGGCGGTTGGCTGGATCATCTATGATCTTCTGTGCAAATCGCCCTTGGGGGAACAGCCAACAACCTTGATGGTCCTGCTTTTCATCCTACTGGTGGCAATGTCATGGGGGTACAACCAGATCTTCACCGGGCGGGCGGCCCTGCTGCATCTGGGGGCGTTCACAGCCACGATCATGACGGCAAATGTGTTCTTCATCATCATGCCCAACCAGCGGATTGTCGTGGCCGACCTCAAGGCCGGGCGCACGCCCGACCCCAAATACGGCAAGATCGCCAAGCTGCGCTCGACCCATAACAACTACCTGACACTGCCGGTCATCTTCCTGATGCTGTCAAACCATTATCCGCTGGCCTTTGGGACGCAATATGCCTGGATCATTGCCGCGCTGGTCTTCCTGATGGGGGTCACGATCCGGCATTACTTCAACTCCATGCATGCCCGCAAAGGACGGCCCAATTGGACATGGGCGGTGACAGTCATCCTGTTCATCGTGATTGCATGGCTGTCCACCCAGCCCGGACATGACAGCTATGACGCTGCCGAAGCCCGTGCGCTTACCCCTTATGAACAGCGTTTTGCCGCCGCAGATGGGTTTGAAAATGCGCATGACATCGTCATTGGGCGCTGTTCAATGTGCCATGCGCGCGAACCGGTCTGGGGGAACATGCGATGGGCACCCAAGGGGGTTTTTCTGGAAACCGAAAGCGATATCGCCAGATATGCACGGCAAATTTATCTGCAAGCCGGGGTCAGCCACGCCATGCCGCCGGCCAATATCACCAACCTGTCAGAACAGGACCGGGCCAAACTGATCGCGTGGTACCGCGCCGGGTCGTAAGATGGGTTTCAACCCATCTCCCCTGTGGCTCATCGGACCCGGCTCTGGCGCACAGGATCACCGCGATCAGGTGACTGATCTGTGCAGCTTTGCCACAAGCGTAGATGTCTCCTGCACAGGCACGTGACGGATGAGCCGCGTTTTTGCGCCTCAAACCTGCGCGCCTTTACATTTCTTTTTCAACGCAAACCATGAAAAGGGCTTGAAAGACCCCGTCCGTCCTGCGCTCTTTTTCCGGGAACAGAATTATTTTGACGACGGCGTCTTGAGAAAAACCGGAGGCATCAACTTTTCTCGAAACGCTGTCGTAACGAAAACAAGGAGAGCTCCATGCGTGAATGGTGGCGTGACGCAGTCGTTTATCAGATCTATCCACGTTCTTTTCAGGATGATAACGGCGATGGCGTTGGTGATTTGCAGGGCATTACACGCCGGCTGCCACATGTCGCAGCCCTTGGTGCCGACTGCATCTGGTTGTCGCCCATTTTCACGTCACCACAAAAGGATATGGGTTATGACGTGTCAGACTACACCGATATCGACCCGCTATTTGGAACACTGGCAGATTTCGACGCGCTGATCGCACGCGCCCATGATCTGGGCCTGAAGGTGATTACCGATCAGGTCCTGTCGCACACATCCGACCAACACCCGTGGTTTCGTCAATCCCGCACCAGCCGGGACAATGACAAAGCCGACTGGTATGTCTGGGCCGACCCGCTGCCTGATGGGTCACCCCCGACAAACTGGCACAGCCATTTCGGCGGCCCAGCCTGGGAATTTGATCCACAACGCGGCCAATACTATCTGCACAACTTCCTTGCCGCCCAACCCGACCTGAACTTTCACAATCCCGATGTGGTTGATGCAATTCTTGAAACCTGCAAATTCTGGCTGGATCGGGGCCTTGACGGCTTTCGGCTCGATACCGTGAATTACTATTTTCACGACACCCAACTGCGATCAAACCCCCCGGCGCAAAGCCGCCCGCAAGTCATGGCAACCGATCTTTATGGGATGCAAGACAATATCTATAACAAGACGCGACCCGAAAACCTTGGTTTTCTGGAAAAGCTCCGCAAGCTGACGGATCACTATGACGATATCATGATGGTCGGCGAAGTGGGTGAGATGGGGCGCAAATCGATCCAGATCATGGGCGATTACACAGCCGGGTCCAACCGCCTGCATATGGCTTACAGCTTTGCCATGCTGGGGCCTGATTTTTCGGCGGACCATTTCCGCAGTTGTATCGCAGGGTTCCAGCAAGGCGCACCGGATGGCCACCCGAAATGGTCGTTCAGCAACCATGACGTGCCGCGCCATGTGACGCGCTGGGGCGATCACGCGGCCAGCGACGACCACATGGCCCGGCTGGCCTGTGCGATGCTGATGTCGTTTGAAGGCACAATCGGCATTTATCAGGGCGAGGAACTGGGCCAGACAGAAACCGAACTGACCTATGACGAACTGACCGATCCGCCCGCATTGCGGTTCTGGCCCGCCGTCAAAGGGCGAGACGGATGCCGCACACCAATGGTGTGGGAGCAGGACAAACCCAATGCAGGCTTCAGCACCGGGCAGCCCTGGCTGCCCGTGAAAGCCGCTCAGACGGCACGTTCAGTTGACGCGCAAGAGGCCACAGATGACAGCATCCTGCAGTTCTACAAAACAGCAATCGCCTTTCGCAAAGCGCAACCAGCACTACGCGCTGGCCAGACCACATTCATTGATCTGCCTGAGCCACTATTGGCGTTTCGGCGCCAAACCGGAAATGAACAGATCACCTGCATCTTTAACCTGTCCAAGGAACCGCAGGTCATCACGCTAAACGGCGACGCCGCGCTTATCGGCCCTCAGCATGCCGATATTGACGGCTTTTCCCTAACCCTTCCTGAAAACGGGTTCGCTTATCTGACCCATGATGGGGCGCTGGCCCTATCGGTCTGATTGACGGCAATCAAGCGCAACGGAGCCGCGTCGTAAGATGGGTTTAAACCCATCTTACATTGCATCAAAACCTGATCTCAAAAACAGCCCCTGGTCCCGGGATCAACGTGATGTCAGCCCCTTGCGCCTGCAGCATCCGGCGCACGATAGGCAGCCCCATACCAGTTCCACCCAACTCTCGACGGGTTGTGAAGAACGGATCAAAAACCCGGTCCCGATTGCCATCGGAAATGCCCGGCCCGTTGTCGCTGACCACCAAACGGTCGTCATGCAATGTGAAGGTCACAACCCCGGCCCCATGCGCACGCGCATTCCCCACAAGATGCGCTGTCACCAAATCCATCACGTCGCGCGGCAAAGGCACCGTTCCGTCACGCGCCACAATCACGTCCTGACCGGCCAACACCTCTGACAAAACACATTCCCCCGGGGGCATCGGGTCCTGCGCGCTGGCCAGGGCGCGTTGGCTGTCCAGCAAGGCCTCCATCCGGATCACGGCCTCACCTATATTGCCCAGCATCTTTGCCCGATCCGCATCTGCCAGCCCCGGATCGTTTAGCAGCTCCGCCGCCCCCCGGATCGCGGTCAGTGGCGATTTCAACTCATGTGTCACATGATCGGCATAGGACCGCAGCACGGCCTCGCGCCCACGCAAGGCCGATGTCATCCCGATAACCGCCTTTCCCAGATCGGAAAACTCTGGTGTGCCGAAATGGGCTGGCACCTGGGCCTCGCCTTCACTTTGCGCAAAGGTCGTCAGCGCGCGGACCGGCTGCAACACAAGCCGCCATAGCAAGTACCCCAGCACGCCGGTTGCCACAAAAGCCATCCAGCCGATCATCCAGGATGTTTCGGCCCAGCCCAACACGCCGCCCGCGACCCGGAAATAGCCAATACCCACCAGCGGCAGGAAAAACACCGTCGCTAATGTGCCCCCCAACACGAATGCCAGTGGCGGTCGCCATTTTCGGATCACCCGCCGCGACATGCGCCCATCCGAATACCGACCCCATGCACCGTTTCAATCGCGTCATCGCACCCTGCCAGGGACAGCTTTCCACGCAGGTTTCGCAGGTGGCTATCCATCGTCCGATCGCTCACATGTACATTGGTGCCATAGATCGCATCCACCAGTTGCGGGCGTGACATGACGTTGTCAGGCCGCGCCATCAGCCGTTCCAACAAATCCATTTCACGCGCCGTCAGCGTCACTGCAACATCCCGCACATGGCACAGATGCCGGTCTGGATCGACGCTGACCATTCCCCGCCGCAACACCGATTGCGTCGGCGTCGCCACATGCGACCTTTTCAGGATCGCCTTGACCCGCGCGACCAGTTCGCGCGGGGAGAAGGGTTTGGGCATGTAGTCATCCGCCCCCAGCTCCAGCCCGACAACCCGGTCAATCTCATCCCCCTGCGCTGTCAGAAACACGACGGGCACATCAGAGGATTTGCGCAGCTCCCGACACACCGCCAGCCCGTCCATTTCCGGCATCCCGATATCAAGGACGATCAGATCAGGCGTCAGGCTTTGCGCCATCTCCAGCGCCTGTTGACCATCTGCCGCCTCGGCCACGGCAAAGCCTGCCTGACTTAGCGCGATCCGCACGACATCGCGGATCTGGGTATCATCATCTGCAACCAGTATCATTGCGCTACCTCCGTTGCGGCCAAACTACGGCGCAGCCGGGTATTCCGGTAGCCCCATTCGCGCCAATCTTTGGGTGTGCTGACAATTGGTCGCGCGCCATAACAGGACCGGTCGGCGGCGGCCAAGGCCGGCGCCGCCCCCTCGCTCAATCGACACAGATACCACATATCGGGGTCCGGCTGTGCCAGGTTGGTGCGGGCAATCAACCCGTCAACATTCACAAGCGCACAAAGATAGATCGCCAGAAACCCCAACCCTGCCGCACGCAACATGAACCACCCGACCGGCGCGCGCTGCACCATCTGAATAATCATCAGGATCAGCCCCAGTGCCACCAACACCATCCAGACAAATGCCGCAAAACGCAGCCGGGTCAGGTCGTAGACATCGACATACAGATCCAGCCGCAGGATGGAAGAAATCACCAAAAGCACATTCTGCCCGATCCAAAGGTAAAGCAGACCGCGGAGTGCGGGGTGCGCCTCCAGAAAAGGTTGCGACAGCAGGGCGAACAGGCCTGCCAACAAGGCGGTCACAAGCAAAGGATAAGCTCCGCGATGCGCATATTCGGCATAGGTCATCCCCTCGGGCAAGGCTACGCCGCCCCAAAGAAACCCAAGATCCATCATGGTCTGCACCGCAAAGATCAGGTTGAACAGCACCAGCGCGCGCAGCACTGATCGATCATTCAACAGACCCGACCGCCACATCGCCCCCCGCGCAGCCGGCGCACGGCCAAGCGTCTTGGCCAACCTGCTGAGCCGCAGGAAGGGCCAGAGACACACCGCGATTGTGGTCCAAAACGTCACGCGTGCGCCGTCAAAAGCAATCCCTGGCTCCATTTGCGCCAATTGCAACAGCCAGCGATCCATGAGCGGGTTGGCGACGGCGATCAGCACGATAAACACCAGGCCAACGCTGATCGGGAACGCCCAATCAAGCGCGATCCGTCTGACGACCCCTGTGGACGGGGCGGACACACGCAGATGTAGCGCATCCACAACAACCAGAATGATCCCGGCAAATGGCAACCGGCGCATACCGCGCAGCAGCATGGGCATATCCCAGCGCCCCAGCACCATCAGGGTTGCAAAGAACAGGAACCCCAACATCGCAATAAAAAATGACATCAACTGGAAAAGATCGATAGCCGGCACCAGCGTGACCAGCAAAACGCCCCATGCGCGCAAGCCCCGCACCCGGTCGACATCCGACCAGAGGGTGACATGTACGGCCGCGGCAATCGCCAGCACCCAAATTACGAAGCTCAGGCCAGGACGCACTGACCAGAACATCAGGTCGGCCAAACCAACGCCGATGATCAACATGACCCCAAGCATCCAACCCGGCATCGCCCGTTCATCATCCAGCCACCATGCATCTTTTGCCAAACCTTTTGGCACGCCACGCACAACCATATCCTGTCCCTTCATCTTGCTTTGAAGGACAGGGATAGGGTTGGGTCGTGCATCACAGCCTGCAAAGATGTGCAATTTTTGTGCAGCCCCTGCCTGTTCAAAGCCTTCCATTTGTTACTACATCAAGGGCATGAGCAGTTTTCCCATCAGCTGGCTCGTCAGTATCCTGACGCTGATCGCCGCCTATACGCTGGCCTGGAACACGCGCATTCCGCAGCACGCGCGGATACTGCTTTGCGGGTTTCTGCTGAGCCTCGGCACCGTGGCGCTTTTGCTGGGGCTGCGGCTGTCTTTTGATCTGGCTTGGCCCGGGCGGGTGCAGCCCTTTGTAGCGGTCACGGCCGCGCCATTGGCCTATTTGGGTTTCAAGGCGCTTGGCCACGAGACGGGGCCGCAATGGCGCAAGACGTTGCGCCCTGATGCCTTGATTGTCGTGATGGCATTTTTAGGGCTGCTGGCCCCGATCCCTGTATCGGCGGATATGTTTATTCTTGCGATCAACTGCATCTATCTGGTGCGCATTGCCACATTGCTGCGGCGTGGTGCAGATGATGTACCGCTGGTGCCGCCACATGCGGTGCATATCCTGCGCGCGGCAATCTATGCGACCCTTGCGTTGATCGGGCTGATGGTTCTGGCTGACGGCGTGATCGTGATGGCCAGTCTGGCTGCGACGGACCCGCAAATGGTAGGCATGTTGACCGGGGTATCCGGCCTTTTTGCGGGGTTCATTTTTGTTGTGGCATTGATCGGGGCGCCGATGATCCTGGGCCCGCCGCGCGCCGTTGCTGACAAGCCGCAGACGGCCACCCACAACGATCAAAACCTGATGGCCGCGCTGAATGCATTAATGGAAGAAAAGCAGCTTTACAGGGACAGCAACCTGACCTTGTCGCGGGTCGCCAGACGCCTATCCGCACCGGTCCGCGATGTATCAGCGGCCACCAATCGGGTGACGGGTGAAAACTTCTCGCGCTTCATTAACGGGCATCGTATCCGCTATGCCCAGCGCGCCTTGCAGGATACCGACCTGCCAATCACCGAGGTGATGTTCGAAGCTGGATTCCTGTCGAAATCCAGCTTCAATACCGAGTTTCGGCGCGTCACCGGGCAGACGCCATCTCAGTTTCGTGCCAGTTTACGCGGCTCATGACACCGGTGTGCAAGTAATCCGCCGATGCGCCACCCCAAAGATTTCGTCCATGACATTGCGCCCCGGGTTGATCACGAACCCATAGCTGTCGGCCAAACCGTCACCTAATACGATATCCGCATCGTGATGCGCCTGCCCGGTCACCCGATATGTATCGCTGACCACGTCATGTCCATGTGCGAGGGCACGGGCCACCCGGCGGCTTTGCAACACGATCCTGATCGGGGTCGCCAAATGGCCGCCGATACCGTCGCCCCCGAAATCACCGGCGACAAAACGGGCCCGAAACACAAGGCATTCGCCACTTTGGTCACCCCGCAGGATGACATCGCCCCGACCGGCCATGCCACGCAGGTCAAGCAAGCTGACTTGGCGCGGGCGGTTGACGACAAAGATGCCATAAGCCCCGGCGGGAATTTGATAGCCTGTATCGGTCTGCATCGCGGCCCGCGTAATCCAGACGTCATTTTCGCGGGTCATGTCCGCGCTGGCAGGGCTGATGGCAAGACAGAACGCTGCAACAGCGGCGCATGACAGGTTGCATTGGTTTAAGGTGAACATCCGATTTTCCTTTGATCTGTTTGCATGCGCCGCACATCGCGGCACTGAACCCATCAAAGCGTTCCCGGTGATCTTTGCGCCCAGATGCATGATGTCGAACGTTCGACATCATGTTCCAGAACCTGTTTTGTCAGGTAGACGTTTCCGCCGCCGCCCGAATGGCGCGGATGTTGTTGCCGTAAGGCGCCGGATCGCTGACCGATCCGCCCCGAAACACGGCTGACCCCGCCACAAGCACATCTGCACCAGCCGCTGCCACCAAAGGTGCGGTTGTTGGATCAACGCCGCCGTCGATTTCGATATGGATCGGCCGGTCACCGATCATGGCCCGCAAATCGCGCACCTTTTCGACCTGGCTATGAATGAATTTCTGCCCGCCAAAGCCGGGGTTCACCGTCATCACACAAATCAGGTCAACCATGTCCAGCAGATATTCCACCGATGACGCAGGCGTCCCAGGGTTTAGCGCGACACCGGCCTTGGCCCCGGCCCCGCGAATGGTCTGCACGGTGCGATGGATATGCGGGCCAGCCTCCACATGGGCGGTAATGACATCGGCACCGGCCTTGGCGAATGCCTCGATATAAGGATCAACCGGGGCAATCATCAGATGTACATCCATCACGCCTTTGATATGCGGGCGGATGGCGGCGCACGTGGCCGGGCCAAAGGTGATATTGGGCACAAAATGGCCGTCCATCACATCGACATGGACCCAATCGGCGCCTTGCGCCTCGATCGCCTCGCACTCTGCCCCAAAATTGGCAAAGTCGGCGGACAGGATGGATGGGGCGATCTTGATGGAACGATCAAAGGACATGCGCGGCGGACCTCATTGGCAGATTTCATCCGGCAGATACCGCGCCGATCCGCCATTGTCACGGGCAATTCAGTTTCATGCTGCGGCGCAGAAAAACATATGCTAGTTTGCGCCCATGACCAGAACGCTGCATCACAAGGACATCCTGCAAGGCGATGCCCAGATCCATCTGACCCGCGCGACCCTGACCCCCGCGCGGCCCAAACACCTGCATGATCACGACTTTTTCGAACTGTTCTGGGTGCAGAACGGCACGGTCCGGCATCATCTGCCACAAGGGGGCATGAATCTGACCGAAGGCTGCGTATTCTTTCTGCGCCCCGGACATGGCCATGCCTTGCAAGGCAAGGGCGAGCATGCGCTTGTCGTGTCCCTTTGTATTCATCCGCAGATCATCAAGGCACTGGCCAAACGGCACCCATCGCTGAAGGGGCATCTGTTCTGGTCGTCGGGTGACCCGGTTCGACGGCACCGCGACATCCGGCAGCTTGCGGCCCTTAATCACGCCGCTGTCCTGCTGGAGCGCAGCGCAAATGACACCTTGGCAGCCGAAGCATTTCTGCTCCCCCTATGCGCCGACCTGATTGCGGAGACGCATGCGGAAACAACGCCCAGATGGTTGGCGGACGCTTGTATCGCCGCCAAAGACCCCGCCGTCTTTCGCGATGGCGCAGCCGGACTGGTCGCGCTGACGGGCAAGGCCCACCCCCATGTCAGCCGGATGATGCGCAAACATCTGGGCGAAACCCCGTCCGACCATATCAACCACATTCGCATGACATATGCCGCCCGCGCTCTGACCACCGATAGCGAGCCGGTCAGCCAGATCGCCACGGATTGCGGCATTCCCAACATGTCACATTTTCACAAACTGTTCCGGCAGGCCCACGGGCTGACCCCGCTGCAATATCGTCAGAAATACCAACGTGGCGTCGTGCAACCCATATAGTATTTGACCAAACGGTCAAAACTTGCCAATACCGATCCAAAGTGCCACCCTAAACCGGCACCGCAGGAGGCCGCCTTGCAAACAACCGCAACCCCCACGATGACCACAACGCAACTGCCACAAGTGCAGCACCAGCGTAATGAAGGCATGCCATTGGACCTTGATTGGGTCATGGCCGTGCAGGCGAACACCTCGGCCATTGAACGACGCGCCAAAACCCTGCCGGGGCGGCGCAGCGTCAAAAAGGATTTTCAGGCCGCGTGGCTGTGCAAGGCGATCAGCCTGATGGACCTGACCACACTGTCGGGCGATGACAGCGAAGGGCGCGTGCGCCGCCTGTGCGCCAAGGCGCGCCAGCCCGTCGCCCAACCCATCCTGGAGGCACTGGGGATGGGCGGGCTGACCACCGGTGCGATCTGCGTCTATCACGACATGGTGCCCACCGCCGTGGACGCATTGGCAGGCTCAAGCATCCCCGTCGCCGCCGTGTCCACCGGCTTTCCGGCTGGCCTGTCCCCCTTTCATCTGCGCATTGCAGAGATCAAGGAAAGCGTCGCGGCAGGCGCCGAGGAGATCGACATCGTCATCAGCCGTCGCCATGCCCTGACCGGCAACTGGCAGGCGCTTTATGATGAGATGAAGGAAATGCGCGCGGCTTGTGGCGAAGCCCATGTCAAAGCGATCCTCGCCACCGGAGAACTCGGCACCCTGCGCAATGTCGCCCGTGCCTCGCTGGTCTGCATGATGGCCGGGACCGATTTCATCAAAACCTCTACCGGCAAGGAACCCGTCAACGCGACCCTGCCCGTGACCCTGACGATGATCCGGGCGATCCGTGACTATCAGGACCGGACAGGGATCAAGGTCGGCTACAAACCCGCAGGCGGGATCAGCAAGGCCAAAGATGCGCTGGTCTATCTGGCGATGATCAAGGACGAACTTGGCGACGCTTGGCTGCAACCCGATCTTTTCCGCTTTGGCGCGTCGTCCCTTCTGGGGGACATCGAACGGCAACTCGAACACCACGTCACCGGCGCCTATTCGGCCTCGTGGCGGCATGCAATTGGATAGCATATATCCGTCTCGCCCGGCGGCATGCCGGGCAGCCCCCGACCGCCCCCATGGGCGGGGGCTTCACCCCCACCCGCGGTCCGGGGCCGCCCTAAGCACTTTGGTAGCAATGCAATGACCATCAAAGAAATCTTCGACACTATGGATTACGGCCCCGCCCCCGAAAGCGCGTCCGAGGCGCAGCAATGGCTTGCTGACCGTGGTGGCGTCGCGGGCCATTACATCAATGGCAAATGGGGTCCGATCCGCGACGACTTCCCTTCGAACAACCCGGCCACCGGCGAAAAGCTGGCCGGCGTGACCAAAGGCACGGCAGAGGAAATCGAAACGGCGGTCGCAGCCGCCCGCAAGGCCCAACCCGCATGGGCAAAGTCGGGGCACAAACGCGCCCGCGTCCTTTATGCCATCGCCCGCCTAATGCAGAAGCATTCCCGGCTGCTCGCCGTCATGGAAACGCTCGACAACGGCAAACCGATCCGGGAATCCCGTGACATCGACGTGCCGCTCGCCATCCGGCATTTCTATCACCACGCCGGTTTTGCCCAGCTGATGCGGACCGAACTGCCCGACCGTGAAGCATTGGGGGTTTGCGGGCAAATCATCCCGTGGAACTTCCCGCTCCTGATGCTCGCCTGGAAAATCGCCCCCGCGCTGGCCATGGGGAACACGGTCGTCCTGAAACCCGCCGAATACACCTCGCTGACCGCGATGATCTTTGCCGAAATCTGTACCGAAGCAGGCGTTCCCCCCGGCGTCGTCAACATCGTGACCGGCGACGGCGAAACCGGTGCTGCCCTTGTGAACGCTGAGGTCGACAAAATCGCCTTCACCGGCTCCACCGAAGTGGGGCGCAAAATCCGGGAGGCGACTGCCGGATCAGGCAAGGCGCTCTCCCTCGAACTCGGCGGCAAATCCCCCTACGTCGTGTTCGACGACGCGGATATGGACTCAGCGGTCGAAGGCCTCGTCGATGCGATCTGGTTCAATCAGGGCCAGGTCTGTTGTGCGGGTTCACGGCTCTTGGTCCAGGAAGGCATCGCTGATCGGTTTTATGCCAAGCTGAAGGCGCGCATGGATGGGCTGCGCATCGGTGATCCGCTCGACAAATGCATTGACGTCGGCGCCATCGTGGATCCGGTGCAACATGCGCAAATCAGCAAAATGGTCGACGCCAACACCGAAGGCGAAACCTACCAGACCAAAGCGCCCGAAGGCTGCTTTTACCCGCCCACACTCATCACTGGCCTGTCGCCCGCTTCGACCCTGATGCAAGAGGAAATCTTTGGCCCGGTACTGGCGGCAACAACCTTCCGGACCCCATCCGAGGCGGTCGAAATCGCCAATAACACGCGCTACGGGTTGGCAGCCTCTGTCTGGTCCGAAAACATCAACCTCGCCCTTGATATCGCGCCCAAGCTGGCCGCCGGCATCGTTTGGGTGAACGGCACCAACATGATGGATGCCGCCGCCGGTTTCGGCGGGGTACGGGAATCCGGCTTCGGGCGTGAAGGCGGCTGGGAAGGCTTGTCGGGCTATACAAAGCCCAAAGGAACCACCAAACCACTCAAGAAAATCGACCCTTACACGACGGAAGATGGCCACCCTGCAGACCCGCTTGACCGAACAGCCAAGCTTTATATCGGTGGCAAACAGGCGCGGCCCGATGGCGGGTACTCCACGCCTGTCTACAGCCCCAAGGGCAAACTGCTGGGCCATGTCTCAACGGCCAATCGCAAGGATATCCGCAACGCCGTCGAGGCGTGCAATGCCGCCAAAGGCTGGTCCAGAACCACCGGGCACCTGCGGGCACAAATCCTCTATTATATCGCCGAAAACCTGTCGGCCCGCGCAGACGAATTTGCAACCCGCATCAACAATATGACCGGTGGGCGTGCAGGCGCGGATGAGGTCGAAACCAGCATCCGCACGCTTTTCACCTACGCCGCCTGGGCGGACAAATACGATGGGCAGGCGCATGGCGTGCCGATCCGGGGTGTCGCATTGGCGATGAAAGAACCGGTTGGAACCATCGGCATCCTTTGCGACGACGCCAAACCACTGGCCGGAATGATCGAAGCCATGGCCCCGGCCATCGCCATGGGCAACCGGGTGATCATGGGGGCCAGCGAACCCTTCCCGCTGGCGGCGACCGATTTCTACCAGGTGCTGGAAACATCCGACCTGCCCGCCGGCGTGGTCAACATCCTGACGGGCAGTCACACCGAACTGGCCCCGACCCTGGCCAAACATCTGGACGTGGATGCGGTCTGGTCCTTCTCCTCAAGCGATGTCAGCGCAACCATCGAAAAGGCCAGCGCAGGGAACCTCAAACGAACCTGGGTGAACAACGGCAAGGCGCTGTCACCCGACACGCATAGCTATCTGCAAGCCGCTACAGAAGTCAAAAACATCTGGATTCCATACGGCGAATAAGGCCCGCCGAGGATGATATCATCTTCACCTAAAAACGCTCCTCGAGCGTTTTTCACGGCTCGATTGCCGGAAATACTCTGGGGGCGTCCCGGCACGGGACGGGGGATCGACATTGGAACGCCATTGGTCCGAGAAACAATGGCGATACCCCCATCCAATCATGTCGTCGGCGCAGCCGTCATTCTGGCGGCAGGCGGGCGTTGTCCTTCTTGCGCCAGGTGCCCAACCAGCGTGAAAAACGGCCCTTACGCTCTGCCACACCAGCCTGAACTTCGTCTATCTGATCACCCGCAGCGTCCAGCAACGGGTCGACAGATCTCTGGCGGAATTGACGCCACATAGCCCGGATAAAGAGCAGCAAGGCAGCCAGCCCAATAAAGAAGACAATGTTGAACCACGGGATAATCGTCACATTCGGCCCATCAACCGGACGGATGGCAATCGCGTTGGGAAAGGCCGAGATATATTCATTTCGCCAGCCATAATGGGTCATCACCGCCCATTTGGGCGCTTCAGAGGTCGACACCAGATCATCGGCCTCAGTTTGCAAGTTGGCGGTATCGAATTTGAAATAAAACGGCCAGGACCAGCCCGTGTCTTCATTGCGGTAAACCATCACTTCGGTCGTATCGCGGGGGATAAAGCCCAAAAGCATGGTCTTTTTCTTGACAGTCTGGATAAACTGGACGTCGCGATTGATCAGTGTGGCCGACTGATCATCCGGGCGCGCCCAGAAGATGCTGGTCCAGTCATTCAAATCCTGACGTTCCTGATAGGTGTTCACGACCCGCACAATGTCATGCTGTGGCAGGGCGTAATGCAGGACGGTGCCAACAATCAGCAGGGCCAATACCCGCAGGGTGATCTTGATCTTACGCATCGGATATCCTCAGTTGGTATTGATCACAAAAATGATGACGGACACGACAACAATGGGCACCACGTAAACCAAACCGATCAGCTTGGGGCGGATCGAGTTGTTATACTCTTTCATCCCCTTAGCGACATAGGCGTCGCGCATCGCGTCATCTGCCCCTTCGGGTGGGTTTTCGTCAAACTCATTTTCCAGCCATTCCTTGCGGACCGATCGGGAATAGACCGCAATCGACAGATAGATCACGCTCAGCGCGATAAAACCAAAGACAACCAATCTTACAAACGTCATCAGCTCCTCCTGCCGACGGCACCCCACGGGCCCACGCGGGTAATCAGATCAGGCTGGCGCGCAGCCTGCGGTTCCGCCATCGGGGCCTCGTGACCAAATAACGCATCACGTGTCCCCGCCTTATCGACTTGGTATTCGCGTTCAAGAAAATCAACGACATAGGCCTTCTTTTCATCCGGCCACTTGGCATAGGCCCGATAAAACACCTCCTTGTGGCAGATAAACAACTGCCGGATATCCAGCGGGGTCATCTCGGCGAGCAGCATGTTCACCAGATCAGCATCTGCATGCGGTTTGGCGCGCAGCGTGTAGAAATAGGCGGGGTGTTCTGATGTGATCTTGGGCCAGGGGCCGTCTTCCTCCGCCCAGCGCACAAGGGCAGCCAACCCTTGCCATGCCTCAGGCAGCAATTTGGCGTATTGGCGGCCCAGACGGCGCAAGTCGCGGCGGGTGGCCCCGGTCAGATCTTCCTTCATTGATGCGGCGACAGCCATGACAATGAATTCCATCTTTTGATGCAGGATCGCGGCGGCATCAATCCCGCGTGCATCGGTGATCGGCTCGACCATGTCGTTGAGGTTCAGGAATTTTGCAATTGCCGAACGCTCACTGAAATCAAACAGATAGGGGATCGGCAGCTTGCCAACTTTGCCTTTGTTGCCTGCGACAATGGCGGCGGGATGTTCCACACCGCGAAACACGTAAATGCCACCGAAATGATCGGTCCAGAAATTCTCCTGCCCGAACTCCATGTGCCGCAGGCGCACAGGGTTACGCATCACATCGCCGGTCTGTTTGGCCATCCCGATCATTTTGGCGATCAGCACGTCATCATGCCAGGCGTCCGGCTCAGTCTTGAACCGGTCGATCATCTGGCCCAGCTTTTCAGCATTGGCAACGGTGCCGCTGGTTGTGTCCGCCTCGATCCGAACCCGGCGGATATCAAACAGACGTGCGGGGCTGTCAGCCACATAGACCGAGTTCACCATCTCACCCGCCACCGCGTCGCGGGCGGTCAGGGCAAAAAGCTGGGGCCGGTTATCTTCGATGAACTGCTTGAGGATCCCGCGCGACGTCGAAAACTTCGCGTTCAGCAGTGGCGCGTCTGCCTGTTCGGTCGTCAAAAGGATGAACTGACGATTGACCCCCTGATGGTTGAGATAAAGATCATCGCCCAACTCATCCCCGATCTCGGGGCTGTAGCCCGAAATATCGATGTGAAAATCGGTTAATGCCGTCTGGCGACCGGTCAGATGCTGCAGCGCGCGATTATACCGCTCCACCAGAACCAGGCTATCCACCCGGACCAGATTGCCAAACATCAGGCCTTTTTCGATCAGGCGATGCATTCGACCCTCCGTAGGATGGGTGCTGGCACCCATCTTTGCTGCGATAAAATCACCACGTTTCTTTCACCCATCTACGTGGCAACCCTGCCACCGATAGAAGCATGATCGGCGCCCAGATCATCGCGGCTATCATGCCCAACCTACCAAAAAAGGCGATATTCGCCGCCCATCCCGGCTCCATGATTTGCGCCACAGTCAGACCCTGCCACAGGTAAAGGCAGAAAAAGAACCCGGCAGAGATCAAAAACATCAAAACCGTCGATATGAACGCGTTCAGCAATAGCGGCTTGACCCCTTCTGGCAACACGCGGCCTAACAGGCGCGGGACAACGAAAGCAAGGATTGCCAGAACAAGTGTCGGCAAGAACAGGCTCTCAGAAAAGACGTTGCCCATCTTAGCGCACAACCCCATCCCGGACCTGATCCGGGATCTCTAACCGTGGTTGACCACGAGGTCCCGGATCAAGTCCGGGACGGCTCCACCCGAACATCACCCCTTGCCCTCCAGATACCGCCTCTTTGCCTCTTCCTGACGGCCAAAATCGCGCACCATCGCCTCAATCGCCACTTCATCCGACTTATCGGCATAGCGGAATTCACTATCGGCGTAGCGGTTGATCTCTTGTATCACCATCTCCACCGTAATGGGCTGGCGCAGCTCGGATATCATCCCCTTCTTGGTCTCGTAATCCTTGAACAGGAACAGATCAGGTTCTTCCATCCACTCATCTGGTAGTTCGAAATCCATCGCGCGCACTTTCACCGCGTCAGTGATGTTCTTGATCGCCCGGCCCGTGAACCGTTCATCGGCTTCCTGAATGCCTTTCAGATAGGTGCCCAGCTTTGCAATCGTATCCAGTTCCCCGATCTGCCCATGCACGCGATCAAAAACGCGCATCAGCCCTTCTTCATGCGGTTTGGCATGGCTTTCAAAGGACGCGGCCACCGCTGCCTTGATCTCTTGCGCCGAAAACACCTCATGTTCGCCCACCGGAATATCATGGTTCTTGCCCATCAACAGATACAGGATATCGATATAATCCTCGCGCGTCTGCGGCCCATCGACAAGGAACCGGGCTCCGGCGCGCTGGCGCAGGGCATCATCCACATTCTCGGGATAGTTCGAAAACATGCCAAATGTACAATTGCCGCGCACAACCGTATTCGCCCCGGCAAAGCTCTCCATCAGCACGGCCGTAATCTCCAACTGCCCGGCAGAGGATTGACGATCCCCCCGCTTGCCGGCCAGCTGATCGATGTCATCAATCGTACCAAAACCAATCACATGCGGGTCCAACACATTATTGATAAAGGCTTTGGCGTTCTGACCGGATTTCCCCTGATAGCTGTCGATATTGTCAGTCGACAGGTTCTGATAGCGAAACGCATAGCCCGCTGTCTGACAATAGTCATTGATCATCCCGGCCATCATCTGGATCAGGGTTGTCTTGCCCGTCCCCGGCGCGCCATCCCCCATGAATGTAAAGATGAAACCACCCAATTCGGCAAACGGGTTCAGGCGGCGATCAAAATCATAGGCCATCAGCATCTTTGACAGCTTCATTGCCTGATATTTGGCGATATGGTTGCCCACCACCTCATTAGGTTTCTTGAAGCTCATGGTCAGGGTAGAACCCTTGGCCTTGCGCGCCGGGCTGAACCCCTGCACCACAAAATCATCCGCATCCACACGCCAGCTTGCGGTATTAAACGGCTCTAACCGCCCCGCCGTCGCCGCGCGGGCGGCAACCTTTTCCATCAGGTTTTCGGCAAAGGCGAGAATGGTGGCAACCAGCTTGGGTTCAGACCCCGCATGGGTCGCAATATCCTGGTCCAGCTCCCACAAGGCCCCATGCAAGGCCAGTTGGCCATTATCGACCAACACCTCATCAATCTCGCCAACTTCAACCACCTCCTCGGTGGCATGGCTGGCCAGGAAATAGGCGTAGGCAGAGCCGAATACATAAAGCGTGATCAGCGCCTCGGCGGTCAGGTATTCCGAAAACTCCGCGCGCTGCGCATCAGCCAGTGAACCTTCCAGATTGGCGCGTTTGAGGTCCTTCAACGGGGTACGCTCAGCATAGTTTTCGGCAATCGCGAGGGCCACAGCCACGGCCCGGCGCAGCCCCTGCAACACGGTCGCCTGCAAGGGCGAGGTCAGGCCATCGCCGCCTTCGACCGCCTCAACCCGGGTCGCAAGCTGCACACCTTCCTGCCGCTCAACCCGGCGGGTTACAAGGCCGGGCGTGGTTGACCGAAACCGGCGGCGGGTGCCAATCCCCGGTGATCGTTCCTGCGTGGTCGCAGGTGCAGCCGCCGCGGCCGCAATCCGCGGCGCATGATCAAACCCGTCAATCAGATCAAGGGCGGCTGCGTAATGCTTGCGAATATCCTCTTCACGCAGTTCCATCTGGTCACTCGATTGGCTCATGAAACCCTCATCATTTTGCTCAAAATACTCCCGCCGGAGGCTCCGGCGCTTGCAACAAAAACCGTCTTCTCACCCCGAAGCGTAAGATGGGTCTTGACCCATCCTACCTGTAACTCAACACCCGCCCGCTATCGCTGACGACAAATTTGCGCACGTCACGAAACCCCGGCGGGTTACGTTCGGCCAGCGCCTGATAGGGGCGCTCTGGCATGATCAATGATCGCTCCATGCGCGTGGCGCCGGTCTCGGCCCCGCCGCCCTCAAACGGATCCAGCGCGAAAATCTGCCGCTCCACCGATCCAAACCAGCCGGATTTCACCTGTTCCACCCGTTCAGATACCAGTTCTTCCTCAGTCCAGACCAGCGCCCAGTCTTCGCCGACCGGCGCCTTGGCGGCATCCAACACTTCGCGCAACGGGCCGGATTGGCGGGTAAAGGCGTGGCTATACATCGGACCAATATGAAAGCGGCGCAGCCGGACGGGGTGCAGATCATCGAAATCCTCGTCAAAGCCCTTGGCGATGGTCAACAGTTTCAGATGCGCCACCGATTGCGCCATCAGATGGGCCTGCACCTCGGGCCAGCGGCGTTCATCCTTGGGCAGGCCGGTGCGGCCGGTATCCTCCAGATCCATCAGATAGATCGTGGGCAGATTGACCTGACTGTCGTAGACCGCCCAATGGATCTGAAACAGACGCCGGTCATCCTTGTTTTCAACCCATACCGCCTGCGGATCATTGCGCGCCCAGAACTGGTCACCGCGCAACAGCTCCTCATAATAAAGCCGCTGCGACAACGCATATTGCAGCTTGGTCGGAATCTCCTGCTCGGACAGAATGACCCGGACCATCTGATCCTTCAGGTCTTCAACCGACGGCTGCGAGGCCAGATGCCGTTCCGCCTGCAAGGCGTCATTGGCCATCTCCAAAAGCTCCTGATAGACAGGAAACCCACTTTCGCGACGGTCAAATGTCAGCGCGCCCGCATGTTCAAAGCGACCCGAGAAATGGTATTTGTGCGACAGCGCCGTAAAGGTCCAGTTCAGCCCAACCAGATAGCGGGCCAGAGCCTCGATATCATGTCTGGAAAAGCGACCTTCGGCCTCCATGGTTGCGGCCACCTTGGTCAGGTAACCGGTGATCTTGGAAAACTTGCCAAAATACCGGCGGGTCACGCGGGTATCTTCCAACTTCATATGATCGGATTGGAGGTCAGTTCGTGCCACAGCTAGCACCCTTTATTGACCCCGTCCCGGGCTTGACCCGGGACCTCATGGTCCATCTGAGGTGGAGGTCCCGGGGCAAGCCCGGGACGCGAAAGAATCAAGCCTGATCCCCATATTGATTGCTGTCATGCTTCTCGACGATCTTCTGGAACCGGCGCACGAACCGCTCATCCGCTTTCGCCTTCTGTTCAAGCACCTCACGGGCGAACACCATATGGTCTTCATGCGCCTCCAGCATATCCGCCATCCGGGCGTTCGTCGCGGACCCAATCGCAGCCATGGCTGTCTGCGCCTCTTGGTCAGTCTGCACACCGATCTCGTTGATCTGGTGGGCCACATCCTGCTGCTGGGCGGTTTTCAACGATTTCGACAGGGCATCGTAAAGCACAACACGCTGCTTGGTGTCTGTCTGCAATTTGTTGATCAGAACCATCTGGGTCGCCGCCTGGTTTTGCAGTGAATCGATCCAGGTCTTGCCCTTCTCGATATAGCGTTCCAGGGTCTGCGACTTGGCCAGCTGGACCTGCTCATCCTGTACCATTTCATTGTATTGGCCGTTCAGGGCCTGCAATTCGGTTTCCAGCTTCGTGCGGGCGGCTGCATCCTGTTCAACTGAAATCTTGCCTTCAAGCTCGATAATCTTGGGGTCCATCGCAAAAATATCCGCGCGCAACCCTTCAAGTGTGGCAACGGTTTCTTCGCGTTCGGTCAAAGTACCGGCAAGGTTCTTTTCGACGCTGGATTTCTGTTCATTCAGGACGGCCAACTGGCTTTCCAGCAGTTTCAGGATGACATCGGATTTGCTGATCAGGTCCTGCAATTTGTCATCGACAGACGCGGTGCGCATCCGTTCCTGACGCATGCTGTCGGCCTTGGCCTTGCTGAAAATGCCGATAAAGCTTTCCATGCCGGTTTTTGATCGCATTTCGTCGAAGTCTTTGGAAAAGGCGGATGTGACGTCATCCAGACCCATGATCAGTTCTGCAATATTGGCATTCATCAACTCTGTATGTTGATGCACATCATCCAATGTCGCGTTTTCAATATCGACGGAAACATCCGTCCCAGCGGCCATTTTTTGTCGCGCGGTTTCAATACGGCTGGTCAATTCTGAAATCTTGCTCTGGGCTTCAGCCACCTGGCTTTGCGATTCCTTGATCTGCGTTTCAAAATCAGCCATTCAATATCCCTCTTTTATTCTGTCTTTACAGATAGCTATGCACGATGGGTCCAATTTTCAATTGGATCGCATAGATCGAACCTCGTCATTCGGCGCCAGTTTGACCCGATTAAATGGCAATTAAAAGACTTCAGCCTCGTCAAATTGCGGGGGACGATCCAGCGCCTCTGCCTCTGGCCCAAGCAGTTCTTCGGGGCTGATAATCTTGGGTGGCAGCTCGATCCCGCGTTCATAGTTTTCAGGATCAACGCGCAGCGATTCTTCGCGCGCCCGGATATGCACCTTCATCGGCACATCAATCTGGTCATAAAGATGGATGGCATCATGATTGAACATCCGAATGCAGCCAGCAGAGCCGGAATTTCCGATAGATTCCAGATCGTTGGTTCCATGGATGCGATAGAACGTGTCGCGGCTGCCGCGATAAAGATAAAGCGCCCGCGCGCCCAATGGGCTGCGCAGCCCGCCGGGGATACCCTGACGGAAGGGTCCATAAACTTCGGGTTCGGTGCGCAGCATGTTCTGCGTCGGCGTCCAGCCCGGCCATTTGCGTTTCAGTTTGATCGTGGCACCGCCCCGGATCGACCGGCCAGCCCGCCCAACCCCCACGGGGTAACGTGTCGTGCTGCCATCGGCGCGGACATGGTACAAAAACTTGGCAAACGGATCGACATCAAGCGTATTTGGCCCTTGTTCACCGTTATAAATGCCCGACATCCGCCGGTTGACGCCTTGCAGATATTTGTCGGGAATACCCGGCAGACTGTATCCGGCATCATCAATCGGGCCATAACCTTCGACAAATTCGGGCAAGGGCGGGGATACAACCGGGTCGGGTCCACGCGCGCAGGCCGCCGTTGTGGCAAGCATCATCGCCCCGAATGCCCGCCTGGTCAGAATTGTCGTTGTTGTCATCATAACACCTTTGTTGCGCGAATCCCTTCCTAACACTCTGTCAGCTATGGGCAAAACACCGCTCTCCACAATTTGAACCCGTATGTTTCAAACCGTTACAGATTGGTCGCAAAGCGCTGAATGTAACATCATTACCGGGATGTCACGGCGATATCAGCGTCAACCGGGAATTGTTTCAGTCTGTGTTTCAAAGCCGTTGCGCATCGTCACCCCTGCGTGAGGTATCTGCACAGAACCAATCGGATCGCCCATAAAGCGTGCAATCAAGCACATAAACACTCTCATCCGAGGATCGCACAAATGAAAAACACTGTCTTCACAATCGCCGCCGCCGGGGCATTCGCCACAATCGCCTTTGACGCCTTTGGTCAAGGCCTCAGCCCGCTTTTGGGATATGCCAAACTGGCGCCGGTTGGTCTGGCCAACCAGACCATCAAAACCGTGTTCGGGGCCAGCCCATCCGGCCTTGCCCATCTGCTGCATGTCTTTACCGGCATGGTCGCCTACACGTTGGGCTATCTGTTGGTTGCACGGCCGTTGCAACAGAAAATCATGCCTTCCTTGCCATGGATTGCGACCGCTACCGCCTATGGCGTCGTCCTGTGGGTCTTTGCCCTTTATGTCATGGCGCATGTGGTTGCAGGCAACAAACCCTTCCTGGGGTTCAGCGGCATCACATGGGTCGCGCTTTGGGGTCACATCATCTTTGCCATCGTCGCCGCTTGGGTGATGGAGGCGCGAGGCATCATCAAAACGCCAGCGAAACTGCAAACCGCCGCAGCCTAAACTTTACCCGTTCCCAAAAACTGGCCGCGCATCGGCGGCCAGTTTTTTTTGCGTCTCGCCTCCGGCCACTTCCTGCGTTGCCTTGGGCTCGGTTTCCCCAAACCCTTTCGGGACTGGCAAATCTGGCAGGGTCGCCGCACGTTTTTGCAGCGCCCGCCCGATAACCACGCGGCTGATCTCTGTTGTGCCGTCCACGATCCGCAGCATTTGGGCCAGGCGCGACAGGCGATCCAGACCATAGGGCTGCAACAGCCCCATACCGCCCAACACTTGCGTGCAGGTATTTGCGGCCTTCACAGCCGCATCCGGTACAAACCGTTTCGCATGCGCAGCCATCAGCGGCCCCTCTGGCGTGCCAAGCGCCTCTGCGGCCTTGCGGTATAGCAGGCGGGACGCTTCAAGGTCTGTGGCAACCTCCCCCAGCATCCATTGGATGCCATCCAGATCAAGGTTCTTGCCACCAAACATCTTGCGGTTCTTGGAATAGGACAGTGCTGTATCCAACGCCGCCTGCATCAATCCACAACAGCCTGACGCAATCGACACGCGCGCAATGTCAATCGCCATCAGCGACCCTTGCAACCCCTGCCCCACGGGCAGGATGATGTTGTCCTCGCTGACCACAACCTTGTCCATATACATCTCGGACATGGGCAGGAAGTTGTAGGACGGGGTGTCATACATCGGCCCAAAGCTAAGGCCGGGGGCATCCGCAGGGATCGCGATCATCGCCATATCCTTGTGGCCGGGCACATCGCTGGTCTTGACCACGGTGAAATAAATGTCGGCCTCTGTCGCAAGGCTGACCCAGGCCTTTGCCCCGCTGATCGTCCATGTGCCGTCGCCGTTGATCGTGGCGCGGGAATACATCTGCATCGGGTCGGACCCTGATTGCGGTTCGGTCAGGGCAAAATTCGCCAATTTGCGGCCCGATGTCAGGTCCCGCGCCCATTTTTCCTTGAACGCGTCCGTGCCATAGCCACAGCCCGCAAAGGTGCAGATGTTATGCATCGACAAGGCAAAAGCATAAGCACCGTCACCAAGTCCCAATTGCTCATAAACCTGAATGCCTTCGGACAGGGGCAGACCTTGGCCGCCGAACTCCTCTGGAGCGTATAGACCGGCCAGGCCAGCAGCACCGGCCTTGTCGGACGCATCACGAGGCCATTTCCGCGCCGCGTTCCACGCGTCGACATTGGGTGTGATCACCTGTTCGGCATGATCCCGAGCGGCTTGCAGTATGGTAGAGAGCTTGTCTGTCATAATGTGGTCCTTTCGCAGCAGGGAATTCTCTGAACACGCCAGTTTCGACTGGCCAGCAGATCACGGTCAGTATGTGCAAATCTGCTTCAGAGGCTTATCTGCAAAGCAAATAGTTGATCCATCCGCGTGATCCCATCTCATCGACTGACAGCTCATTGTCGAAAAGTGACAATCCCACCATTATCTGCGGCGATAAGAACTGGGTGTTGCTCCCGTCCATCGCTGAAAGGCCCGGTGAAAATTTGCAGCAGACGAGAACCCAACATCCTGGGCGATGGCTTCAATGCTCTTGTGCCCGGCTTGCAGATCACGGATCGCGATATCCCGGCGCAACGCGTCCTTGATGGCCTGAAACGACGTGCTATCCGCGTCCAGCCTGCGGATCAGCGTGCGCGGCGTCATATTCATCGCGCGTGCCGTATCGCGCAGCGTCGCCTTGTCCCAATCTGTCTGGCTCAGATAGGTGCGGACCCGCAGCGATTGCGTATGTTCGCGAGAGTCAGTGAATATCCAGTCACGCGGCGCGTTTTGTAGAAACTGGTTCAAATCGGACCTGGTCCGCGCCTGAACCGGCCCCAGCATGCGTGGATCAAACGCGATTGCCGTGGCAAGCCTGCCAAACCGTAACGGGGCCGGAAAGATGATCGCATAATCCTGATCAAACGCTGGACGCTCAAAGGCGAAATCGACGCCCTGCACCGGCACCTCGTGACCCGCAAGCCAGGACAACAACCCATGTGCAAGCTTAAGGATCAACATATGTCCAAACGGCTTGGCCTGTACGTCGTTCTGCGGGTTCAACGTCAACACCAAGGCGTCTTCGATATCTGTCAGATCGAATTGATACTCATCCAGTAAAAGGTTCCAAAACGTTGCAAACCGATAAAGGGCCGATGGCAGACTGGTCCCCTCGCGGACAGATGTCAGCAGATGTTGCAAGGCCCTTGGCCGGATCGGCCTGCTCCATAGCCCCATCATCTCATCGCCGGTTTCAACTGCGGCCAGCTGATAAAGCCGCACAATCTGATCAAGCGTGATCCTGCTGTAAGGATGCGCATGATCGGCAGCCAAACCTGACCGCTTCATCAGCGATGCCATCTGCGCGTCGGTGCAGAGCGACCGCAACGCAACCAGCCAGTCGTCGATAAACTGGCTTGATACCGTGGATAGGGTCGTTGGCGCGGCGCTTTTCATCTTGCGAGGTGATCAGGGTCAGCCGGCAATCACCCTGCCGCCCCATCCGCATATTCTGCTGGCCCTTTGATCTCTAACTTATTGCCGAAGGGATCAAAGATATAGAATGAATGGCCGACCCCACGCGCACCGCCATGTACCGCCTCCCGGTCGATCTGAACCTCATGCGCGGCCAGATGGGCGCGCATGTCATCGGGCGCAAAGGGCGAGGTCGCAATGCATAAGTGATCCATGTTGCGACCGCCCGCAACCGGCGGTGCGGCTGATGCGGCCCCCGGATGGGTCGTGTCCCAGAGCACGATCAATGCCGCCCCAGCCCAGACCTGTTCCATCCCCAGATCGGGGTAGGAATAACCATGCACGCACCCCAACACGTCGTAGTAAAACGCCAGTGCCGTTTCCATGTCGTCGACCAACAGGACCACGTGATCGATCCCCACAAGGGTAAAAGGCGGGCGGGTGTCTGCCTGTTTTTGTTCCATCACGCGATCCTTTCGCCCAAATCCAGCCCGCGCAGCGCCTCTGCCGCAAGCATCGCCCGTTTGCCGGGGCGTTGCACCATGGTGACCGTAACGGCACCATCACCGCAAGCAATCGTAAACCCGTCCAACACCTGACCGGGTGTGCCCGTACCCTCTGCCAGATGTGAGCCAAGTAGTTTGACACGCTCCCCCTGCACCTCGCACCAGGCGCCGGGGAAGGGGGACAGGCCACGGATCAGGCGATCCACATCGACGGCCGGGCGGGTCCAATCGACACGCGCTTCTGCCTTGTCGATCTTGGCGGCGTAGGTCACGCCATCCTCTGGCTGGGTCGTGGGGGTCAGTGACGGCAGTTGCGCCAATGCCTGGGCCACCAACCGCGCGCCCATCGCCGACAGGCGGTCATGCAAGGCACCGGTTGTCTCCTCTGGCCCGATATCAGTTGCCTCGCGCAAAAGGACCGGACCAGTATCCAACCCCGCCTCCATCTGCATGATGCACACCCCGGTTTCGGCGTCCCCCGCCATGATCGCGCGATGGATCGGGGCCGCACCACGCCAACGTGGCAATAGCGACGCATGGATATTCAGGCAGCCATGGGTCGGGGTATCCAGAACCGGCTGCGGCAGGATCAGGCCATAGGCCACAACGACCGCAACATCAGCCTGCAAGGCCGCAAATTCGGCCTGTGCTGCGGGGTCTTTCAAAGATACCGGAAAGCGAACGGGCAGCCCCAACGCCTCTGCCCGGCGCTGCACAGGCGATGGACGATCTTTCTTGCCGCGCCCCGCAGGACGGGGCGGCTGGCAATAGACGGCGGCAATCTCATGCCCTGCGGCCACCAACGCATCCAGAACCGGAACCGAAAAATCTGGCGTCCCCATAAAGACAATGCGCATCCGCTGTTCCCTTTAGCTTTGGACGTGTTTCTTGGATTTCTTGATCAGCATATCGCGTTTCGTGCGGCTCAGGTGGTCAAAGAACATCTTGCCCTGCAAATGATCGATCTGATGCTGCACGGATGTCGCCCAAAGCCCGACAAAGTCACGGCGATCCCAGATGCCCTGATCATTCATGAAACGGATGGTGACGGCGCGGGGACGCTTCAGCTTGGCCCAGACCCCCGGCAAATTGGGAGAACCTTCTTCATGTTCGCGATCTTCCACGCTGGCATGCAGAATTTGTGGGTTCGCCATGCGGACCGCCTGCCCCCGCTCTGTCGAGGCATCAACAACCGCCAACGCAAGCCCGACGCCAAGTTGCGGGGCAGCCAGACCGACGCCGGGCATGCTGTCCATGGCGCGGATCATCTCATCCCATAGCGCGTGAATATCGGGCGTGATTTCATCGACAGTCGCGGCAGGGCGGCGCAGCGCCGGGTGCGGCCAGGCAACATAGGGCCGATGCATCAAATCTCTGACCCCGTCTGGGTGATCAGCAGGCCGTTGAGGTGATCAAGCTCGTGACAAACGCAGACCGCACCAAACCCATGAAAACGGGCGGTCTGTTTGATGCCCGCAGGGCTGACCCATGCCAGATCAACCCAGACCGGGCGCGCCACATCAAAGCTGCGGTCCGGAATGGATAGGCACGCCTCTGGCCCCTGCTGGGTGAACGGGGCTTGATCAACAATTTCAGGGTTCACAAAGGCGATGGGCTGCCTATCACCTTCCTTCCACGTTGTATCCGTGACGAAAACGCGGGTGGCCACGCCAACTTGCGGAGCGGCGAGCCCCCTGCCCTTTGCATCATACATCGTGTCAAACAGGTCAGCGATCAGGGTCGGCAGCGGATCACCAAAATAGGTCACCGGATCAGCCACCTGCTGTAGTATCGGATCACCGTCAAGGCGCAGATCCAGAACCGCCATCAGCTACGCGCCATTTCGCGTTTCAGCTTTTGCATCTTGCGGGTGATCATTTGACGTTTCAGCGGTTTGAGGTAGTCGATGAACAGCTTGCCATCCAGATGGTCAATCTCGTGCTGTACGCACGTGGCCCATAACCCGTCAAACTTCTCGCGCATGGTTTTGCCATCCAGACCCATCCACTGCACCTCAACTTCCGATGGGCGCTCGACCTCGGCATATTGCTCTGGAATGGACAGACAACCTTCTTCATAGACGTTGCGTTCGTCGGACGACCAAACAACCTCCGGGTTGATCAACACCATCGGGTTGGGTGTTGCATCCTCTTCCTTTTCGCAATCCAGTACGATCATGCGGGACATTACAGCAACTTGCGGGGCGGCAAGGCCAATCCCGGGGGCGTCATACATGGTTTCCAGCATGTCATCCGCCAGACGGCGCAAATCATCATTCACCGTCGTGACTGGATCGGTGGTTTTCTTCAGACGCGGGTCTGGGTGGATCAATATCTTGCGCAATGCCATTCGGCTGATTTAGGCCCCAAACCGACAAAATGCAACTGGCCGATGAAGTAACCTTGACGTTACATTAGACGTGGGTTATGTAACCCAAAGGTTACTTTCAGGAAGGAACATCCATGCCAGACAATCCGGTCAGCCGGGCGCGCCTGATTGGCAGCGCCGGTATCGTCATCACAACCTGCGCGGCCTTTCTGGCCGCTGCATTTTCTGTCGGGCCATCGGGGTTGGTCTGGGCCTTTATCATCGGGGGCATCGCCATCGGCTATGCGATCCTGTCGGTCATCCTGCATCTGCGCTACCCGGAAGCCGCGGATGCGGCATGGGACGAACAAAACACCCATGCTCATCGCAACAGCCTGATCTTTGGCTTCTGGGCCGTGCTGGCGGTATTCCTGATCTTTCTGGGATTTTGCCTGACAGACCGGATGGACCCAGCACATGCCTTCTATTGGCTTGGCCCGGTGTTGGGCATGGCCCCGTCAGCCCATTACCTGACATCCATCATGCGCGGGCGCGCTGAATGAACGGCAGGCTGATCGTGCATTTGCGTGCGTATCGGACGGATGCTGGCATGACCCAGGCCGCACTTGCGACAGCTGTTGGCGTATCGCGCAAAACAATCAACACGATCGAAAACGGGGTTTTCACGCCGTCCACGATCCTTGCGCTGACTTTGGCCGCAGAACTTGATTGCAGTGTCCATGATCTGTTTGAGTTACCAGATGAGCAGGAATAAACACGCATGAACACCACGATCACTGACGCCACCGGAATGGATAACACCGCACTTTGCCGGGCCATGGGTGACGCATTTTCCGATTATGCGATACCATTGAACCTGTCTCTGGCCAGCTTCAATTTTATGATGAAACAACGCGGGCTTGACCGGGGCGCATCGCGCATTGCCACAGTGGACGGTCAGATCGCCGCGATCTGGCTCGTGTCGATCCGGGGCGGTAGGTCTTATCTGATCTCCAGCGGAACAGTTCCCAAGTTCCGGGGGCGCGGCTTGGCCACCGCGATTGCAAAGGCGTCACTTGCCAGCCTGCGCAGCGCCAGGATTGGAACCTTCCAGACCGAGGTGCTTGTCGAAAACACCACTGCTGCCGGGCTCTATTTCAAGCTGGGCATGCACACGCACAGGGATTTGTCCTGCTACGCCATCACCGGGCCGAAACCTGGCACCCCGGGCAAGCCACAGATCAGCGAGATCGGCTGGTCTGATATTGCCCAGGAAACCGAAGCCCTTCAGGACTGGTTGCCGTCCTGGCAAAACAGCAACGATTCTATCAAGGCTGTCGCGGACGCCGTCCGCTGCTTTTGCGTGAAAGATGACAACCGCCTGAATGGCTACGCCGTCCTTGTCCCCGATACCGGCAGCCTGCTGCAAATCGGCGTCCATCCCGACGCGCGCAGGCAGGGTATCGGCACGTCCCTTATCAACCACGCAATTGCCGCCGCACCAAATGGACAATTGCGGTTGGTCAACGTCGATGCATCCGATGACGGTTTCGCCCAATTCGTGCAGTCTCTTCCCGCCACACAAACCCAAGCGCAGTTCGCGCTGGCCATGGCGTTGTAACCCCAAACGCAGGCAGTAAATCGCACAGAATTTTCCACCTTGCACTCCGCCGCCGCCTGCGTAGCCTGCGCGGGCTGATCAAAGGAGAGTTCGCATGTCATTCGACCACGCCCCCGACCGCCGCAACACCCACTGCGTGAAATGGGATGCGATGGAGCAGCTCTATGGCGTTAGCCCGGATGAAGGCATCTCCATGTGGGTGGCAGATATGGAATTCAAGGCCGCCCCGCCGATCCAACAAGCCGTGCAGGACATGGTCGATCACGGGGTCTATGGCTATTTCGGTGATGAAAGCAAATATCGCGGTGCAATCCAGTGGTGGATGGAAAACCGGCATGGCTGGCATATCGATCCGGCATGGATCTTTACCACCCATGGGCTGGTCAATGGCACCGCCATGTGCGTCGATGCCTTTACCAATCCCGGCGATGGGATCGTCCTGTTCACCCCCGTCTACCATGCCTTTGCAAAGGTCATCAAAGCCGCCGAACGGCAGGTGGTTGAATGTGAACTGGTGAACAATGACGGGCGGTACGAGATGGACTTTACCGCCTATGATGCCCAGATGACGGGCAATGAACGGATGGTGATCCTGTGTTCGCCGCATAATCCCGGCGGGCGGGTCTGGACGCGGGCCGAATTGCAGGCGGTTGCGGCTTTTGCCAAACGGCATGAATTGATCCTGGTAAGTGACGAAATCCATCATGACCTGACTATGCCCGGGCACAGCCACATCCCCATGGCCCATATCGACGGGATCACCGACCGGTTGGTGATGATGACGGCCACGACCAAGACCTTCAACATCGCTGGCAGCCATTCCGGCAACGTCATTATCGAAGACCCCGATCTGCGCGCCCGCTTTGGCGCACGGATGGCCGCATTGGGCATGTCACCCAACAGTTTCGGGTTGTTTATGGCCACCGCTGCCTACACGCCCGAAGGGGCCGCATGGGTGGATCAGGTCAAAGCCTATATCAACGAAAACCGGCAGATTTTCGATGCCGGGGTCAATGCAATCCCCGGCCTTGCGTCAATGAACCTGGAAGCAACCTACCTGGCATGGGTTGATTTCACGAACACAGGAATGAGCCGCGAAGAATTCACCGCCCGCGTCGAACAAACGGCCAAGATTGCCGCCAATCATGGACCCACCTTTGGGACGGGTGGGGAAAGCTTCCTGCGTTTCAACCTTGGGGCACCGCGGGCGCAAGTTGAAGATGCGGTATCGCGGCTGCAATCCGCTTTCGGCGACCTGCAATAGGCTTTGCGCCCTTGGGTCACCACTCGACCGTGGTGACCTCTGCATCGCGCCGCAGCGCATCGATCAAGGCCACAAATCGCGAAGGTCTGCCATCGCCTTTTGCTGGCTCTGTCGCCAGATCGGTCCAGTTCTGCCGGGCCATAGCCACACGATCCGCCCCACTGTCGCGCCAGTTTGCACGGTTCGCTTCGGTCGTCGCAAGGGTCAACTGCCCATCAATGACCAGCCAGTAACGCGGGTCACCATGGGCCTTTGTCCCGCCAGCCAGACAATACGCGCAATAGCCACCAAACGCTGGGGCGTATTGCTCCGGGGTCGCAACAAACAGATCTCTGTTACCTGCGCTCTCAAAAAGCCAAAGCGCGTCATTCCAGACCGCCCAATAGGCCAGTGATCCACGGGTCGCCTGAGCAGCAGTATGATAGGCAACGGTGTCATAGCCCCCGACAGCCACCCCGACCCGATCAATGCTGATATGGACAGGCGGCGCCTTTCCATTCAAAACCGCCAATGCCTGCCGGGCCTCTTGCACGCCGTCGCGGGATGCAAACGTCACATGCCGATCACCGGTCTGAATGTCGGCACCAACGGCCATGGCATTCAGCAACCCGGCAATATGGCTTGGGCTACTCCGGTCTGACGGTGTCTGTCTTAGCCGGGACCAGCCGGTTTCTGCGCGCACAGCCAGCGCCTCGGCGGCTTCGCTCCAGTTTTCGGCATTGTTGGCAGATGAATGCAGGTAAAGCTTGCCTTGGGTCAGCGTCCAGTAGGTCGGGTCACCCGGAACCTTGTTGTCTGACACAAGGCAATAGGCGCAGAACCCGCCATGCGCCGGTACAAATCTATCCGGGGCGGCATCGAACAGCATCTTGTTCTCGGCCGTCGCAAAAAGCCAGATCGCATCCTCATAAACGCTCCAATGGCGCGGGTGCCCTTTGATCAGTGCGCCATCCGAAAACAGGGCCACGGTATCAAAACCCCGGACCGCAACACCGGATGCATCAACAGCGATCTCCGGGCCAGGCTCCAACGCCAACCGCGCAGCATGAATGGCGGTTTTCAGCTGAATTTCCTGCGGGGTGAAATCGGGGAAGTGACCCAGACGATTCAGGCCCTGCTCGATCCCAACCTTCACCTCGGTCGATCCAATATATTCACGCGCCAGCGTATAGGCTGCCACCGCATGATCATTTGCGCCCAACCGGCGATGGGCTTCGCCGACATGGAACATGATCTCGGCCTGATCATCATCACCGATGATGAATGCCTCTTTGATCAGATCAAGGCCGCGTTCAATTTCGCCCGCACGCACATAGGCCCAACCCAGACTATCCATGGCAAACTGACGTTTGCCTGAATCGGCAGGCTCCACCGCAACAGCGCGTTCAAGCAACGAAATAGCCATGGGCAGCATATTGTCCTGACCCGCCAGCTCATACCCGACATCATTCAACATCTCATGATTGTTGGGGAACATCGCCAGCGCCAAAAGGTCGTCCCTCAGCGCGGCATCAGGATTTCCGGTCTTCTCGTAATATTGCGAGCGTTGTCTGAGGACAGCAGCCTGCCGCGAAATCGACAACACATCAGCATTCTCCATGATCGCGTCAAAAACGGTTATGGCCTGCGCTTCAGCATCGTTACGCCCAAGCATCAAGCCGACCTCAATCATGAAATTCATTAGGTTCACGTAACCGGTTTCTGACGTGTTGCTTAGCAGCACTTCCAAAGCTTGGGTTAGGTCCAAACGAAGCGAGGGGTTGTTATATTGACGGGCAATAACAACAGCGGCCTCATAGATCTGGTTGGTTTCCGCATGCAGCCGCAAACGGGCTTCGATCTCCAATGCACCTGCGGGATCATCAGTACCGTCGCCCAAAATCTCGCGGGATACATAGCGCAGGAAGGTTTCATTGTTTGCCTCTGCTTGCCTCTCCCACTCCCGCAGCCGGGCAATCGACTCCTCAGAAACCCGATACCCTTTCAAGGTTTCAGATTCTGCAATTGCTATATCCAACGCTGACCCGGCACCAATCGGCACATCCCGGACAAAGAGTTTTTTGACTTTGTTCTCGACCCCCTCGGTCCATAGTTCGTCAGCAAGAACGTCAAGTTCCCGGCCGCTCCAATCCCGCGCCGCCAGTTGTTGCGACATCTGGGAGGCAAGTTGGGTATCTTGTGGCAGCGGGCCGTCGCCAGTCTCCGCCCATGACAGCAAACGGCTCAATGCCTCAAAACCTTCCAATTCCACGCCGCGCTGAATGGCTTTCTGCGCATCCACAGGGCGCCCAGCCTCGTGATACAACTGGGCCAGTTCAGCATACGCCTGTGCCGCATTAAATCGCATCTCGCGGGCATCTGGATAGGTCGTGATCATGTATTCGAGACGTTCTGCAGACCCCTCAAAAACCGAAATCGCTTCGGCTGGGTTTTCGAACGCCTCGCGATCCCGAGCATTTGAAGGCAAATCCGTCGCAATCCAGAACAATGAGCGGCGCGATTGCACAACGGCAGTCCGTTCGGGATCATCTGCTTCCAACGACTGCAGAAGCTCCCGGACCTCGTCAAAGACACGCAGTATTTCGGCCGCTGCCTGGGCTTCGCCAGCTTCCAGCTTGCCTTCAAAAGCCTCAGAAACAAACTTTCCGGGAATGAAGGCGCATCCGGCGCACATATCCAGCCCGGTCTTGTACATGTAAAGCGCGTGATCATTCCACTTTGTGGTGATATCGGCCGCTAACTGAAGATTATCGACATCCTGACGCCAACCACTGACGCCGCGAATAACCGACAACGTGTCCCCCAACTCTTTCAGATAGGTTTCGGCGAATGACTGGTTCGACCGTAGCTTTTCACCAAGCGTTTCAAATTCCGCGATGCCCGTCAGCCCGGCATCCAAGGCCCTTTCGGGATCGCCCTGTGCCCAATACGCGTAATTCAGATTTGCGTAGGCTTTGGCACGATCAAAGCTGATCCAATCGTTGTAAGGTGCCAGCGTAACCAGAACATCCAGTTCTTTAGCAGCGGTTTCATAAGCGTCCGTCGCCCTTAAAACATCACCACTGTTGTTGTATGCGTAGGCGACATAGCTTTGAAATGACGTCCAATTACGCCAATCACGTATGTCGCGCCGATCTTTGGATAGGGCCTCTACGATATCGTCAAGGCCGGCAATCAATTCAGCAGTGGGGGCCGCCTCTTCGGATATGTTCTCAATCCAAAGCCTGCTCCCGGCACAAATCGCGCGCTCCGACAGGACTCGTCGGTCTGATATGGAGCCTTCCGTCTTATCAAGGCAGTGTTGTGATGCGGTTCTGGCCTGATCAATATGTCCCAATTCACCAAGTGCATTAGCCATTGCCACGTAAACACGCGCGGTGCCAAAGGCACGATCCGCCTCTGACATGGCCGGGCCTGAAGCAACGAGCAGGACCTCCGCATTTTCCGCCACATCAAGCGCTTGTTCAATTTGACCAAGCGACCGCAGATTGGCCGAGTCGATCGCGTCCACCTCGATCAGCACCAATGCTACTTCCGGGGACATCTGATCATCGGCAGACAGCAAAACCCGGGCATCGTCCAGGTAGGCCCGTGATCCGGCATAGTCGCTGCGGTTATACGCGACCCATGCATTTTCCAGCAACAGCTTCGCCCTGGCCCGGCGCAAGCTTGGATCGTCTGGCATCTGCGCATCAAGCCGGTCCAGATACCGGGCGCCTTCGGCCAACATCTCGTCCACATCTTCGGGTTTGACACCAAACGACTTGCGCAGCCGTTCGGTCATATCGATCAGGAACGTCTCCGAGGCCGAAATTGCAAGCGCATTGGCCGCCTGCGCATCCCCCAGCGCGATTTCCGCACTTGCAAAGGCGGCTTCCGCCTTTTCCTGGGCCACCGTGGCTTCATTGCGCGCCGTCCAGCCAAACAAGGCGGCACCGACCGAGATGATCGCGAGCGACAGATAAATCGCGGCACGCGTGCGCAAACGCCGCACCCGCTGCCGTTCACCTTCGGCGATCCTGGCTTTCTGGGCGGCATCAACCTTTGTGCTATCATCCAAGAATGCCTTGAGCTCCGCAAATTTCCCGCCATGGCGGCGGGCCCAGGCGGCGGTCGGTTGGGCGGTAACCCACCAGGATTGTGCGTTTGCGAGGTCCAGACCGGATAGCAGATCACCTTCGCCCTGTTCCTTGGCCTCATAGGCGTTCAGGATCCGGTTCCATGTGGCCCCGTCACGCGCCTCCTGAACCAACCAGTCACCCAGCTGCGTCCATTGCCGGACAAGGCTTTCATGGCCCAGATCGACAATCGTCTCTGGCTCCAGCTCAACAGAAGGCGTGGGGCGCAGGAAGCTACAGCCCTGCGCACGGAACGCGTCAACCAACTGGCGAACGGCAGCCGCATCGCCGCCTGCAACCTCAACCAATTCGCCAAACCGCCGGGGTTCGCGCACGGCATTGGACAGGTTCGTACCTGTGACCAGGGCACGAAACACCGGTTCTGCGACCTGCCCCACTTCGGGGCCAAGACTGTCAAGGATTTCCGCTGCATGGGCATCGATTGCGCCACGCAATCGTCCGATCTGCTGATAATCGGCAAATTTCAGAACAACCGAACCGCCTGCTTGCTGCGCGCGCTCGTAAAGACGGTTGAGCACATGTTGCATCAGTGGCAACTGATCCGCCCGGCGTGATAATTGCTCCAGACTGGTCAGGGCATCGTCACGGTCCCACGGGGCGAGGCTGGCCATATCGTTGAGGATTTCCGAAGTCAGCCGTGGTTCAACCTCAAAACCGATCACATGCGCAGGGCCTTCAATGGCCTGTTCGCATTCACCGCGGGTCATGCGGCGGGTCAGATACAGGCCTGAGTTGATCTGTTCAGCCAGCCCCGGCATCATCGCACAGGCGCCCAGGAATTCAGACCGCATCGTAATCACGACATGGATGCGCGGATCGGCCCGCGCACTTTCCAACAGCAGGGCGACAAAGGCTTCCGCCTCTTCCCGGCCCGCATAGTCGCGATAGCGGAAAAGCTCTTCGAACTGGTCGACGATCAGCAGCAGGCTTTGATCCTCGCGCAGGCCCCGATCATCACACCATTGGATAATGCTGCGCGGACCACGCATGACAAAAGACTGCATCAGCGACAGTTCGATGTCGTCTGCCTCCGCGCCATCAAGGGTAACCAGAACCCGCGCCAGATTGCGCATCGGGCGGCCACCGGGATGCATATCAGCGACATGCCATTCACTTGTACGCCCCGGCAAGAAGCCAAGTTCAAGCGCATCCAAAAGACCGGTGCGCACCAACGAGGACTTTCCAGATCCCGAGGTGCCCAGCACCGCCAGAAACCGGGTCTCGGCCAATCCGGCCAGCATGTCATCCACGCAGCCCTCGCGACCAAAGAACAGGTCGCTTTCTTCGCTCTCATAGGATCGCAATCCGGGGTAAGGGTAACGGGTATCCTGTGCCATCAGTCCGAAAACGCCTCTATCAGCTCTTCAACCGTGTTTTCTTGCCATTCATCGGTCGATCCGACGACGCGCAGACCCGGCATCGAAACGCCCAGATCACGCGCCTTGCCATCCGGCGGACCCACCATCACGGCAACCAATCTGGGCGGGGCATCCCGGTTCGCCCGCAACTTGTTGAAATGACGCAGGCTGCGGGTGGCCCAGACCGGCGACGTGTCGCCATAGATCATCACCAGACCGTCACATTCGATAAGGTTTTCGCGCAGGTAGCTTTGCAAATCAGTCTCATCGCCACGGTCCAGCGGAATGGACGCAAGAAAACCGTTGCGGACGAATTCGTCCCGAACCTTTCTGGCATATGCAAGATCGGACCGGTCGGCATTGATGAACACAACCGGCAGGCTTCCATCATCAAGTGATCGGTTACGCTTTGGTTCGGATGTCTTGAACTGATCCAGACGATCCTTGACCTCGGCTTTGAAGGTTTCAAAACCACTGACGATGACGCCTTGACCCGTAAGCGTTTCAAGATGCGCGGGATCGCCAATTTCATCCAGATTGACGTTCATCGACCGCCATTGAAGAACGGGAATGCCCATTTCTGTGGCGATATTGAATTGCGTCTGGGAATACGACTGGGACATATCCGGGGCGCTACGGCCCGGAAAAGGCCCCAGAAGCTGCACAAACAGACTGGTCCCTTGCAGATGATTGCGGGTGTCCTCTTTGAAACCCTCCGCATCCTGACGAATATCACCCACGGGCAGCACAACATGGTCAAACTGGTCCAGATACCGGCGCATCTGGTCTGCCTGAAAGCCAAGATCGTCAGTTGCCTGACCGACAAAGACGCGTGCCCCGCTGGCTTGGGTGTCTTGCGCAGTGGCGGCTGGCGTCCGATTTGTCTCTAATGACGCGGTCATCGCTTTGACATCGCTGACCGCGCGCATCGCAAAAAGCTGATTTCTGATCTGTTCGGCAAGATCGTGGATCAAATGGCCAAAGCGAGGGTCCGACGGGGGCAAGGGCACCGTGGTTCCGCGCATATTCTCTGTCTGCATGAAAAACGCCTCGCGATGGCGCTGCTCAAGAATATCAGGGTAGGACATGCCGTGATCCAAGGGCATGATTTCAATGGCGAAAATCCGGGGGGAGCTGTCGGGCTGGGCGACAAATGCCTCAAGCTCTTGCATGGTCCAGCTACGGGCAGCGTAACTACGCGAACAGATGGATAGGAACAGCGCACTTTTGGCGGCAGAGCGTTTCAGCTCTTCCAGTTCGCTATTGGAATTAAGCGTGCTGCGATCAAAGAAGACCTTCAGCTCATCGGTACCGCCCAGCCGTTTGCGCAATGCGGTTGTCAGATACGCGACAAAGGTCGTTACCCATCTTGTATCGTCTGGAAAATCGGCTTCGTCGTCGATCCGCGCATAAGAAACAAATACATCAAAATCAAACCCAGCGACATATGCCATTGAGTCCCCCACCCATAACCAATGCAAACAGAACAGCAACTTTCGGTCGCAAAGTAAACCGAAAGCTGAACCGGGACTTGGGTTAGATCGACGCAGTCAATGATGGATGCGGCGATCTGGATCTACGCGTGTTCCCACACAAAATCGGTTTCGATGAAACGCAGATGCAAAACCGGCATGCCGCGCGCACGCGCCTTGCCGACCACTGACCCGGTGCCTCCTGGACGTCCGGTCGCACCGTCCCAAATGGCAAAAAGCCGGTCGGACCGATCAAGCAACGCATCAGCCAACGCTGCATAATCAGGCGCAGCGCCGTGGCAAAGGATCTCTGGTGCTGCGCGGTTCACCAGATGATCAAACCGGCTCACGGCCATCTCTGGCCTGATCAGGCTACGCCAATCGGCCACCGGAACCGGCAACAGCGTGCGCAATTCGTGGGCTTCCGGCCAGGTTTCAGCCGCAACCGTATCCGCACCAGACGCCAGGCAGCTGAGCAATGCACATTCCCGATGGGCCGCCTTGAACAGCCCGGCGCAAATCTGGGCCAGCTGCGCCTCTGCGACCGCTGTGATCCGGTTGGCGCGGTGACCCGTGACAGCCACTGTTCCAGGCTTTGCAAAGAAGGCCTGCATCCGCGTCATGCACAAAAAACGCTAGGCCGGGTTGTAAAACTGGTGTTCACTGGTTGCATATTTACGTGATTTCCCAAGAGGTGAGGCCAGTGTTGATGACGGCGGGTTAAGGTGCAAGGCCAAGCCAGAAAAAGACGACCGGGTGGGACAATACCGCGCCGGCTCTGGAACGCGCTGATCAAAGGGTTCGCGCCGATTGGCACATGTGCAGTGCTGATCCTGGGGTCATTGGGGTACAAGGGGTGCATGCCGGACGAAGGCTGGTCGGATGTCATCTATCTGACGATCCAGCTTTTTGCGCTGAACTATGATGACAAATGTGCCGCCGAACATCTGCTGAACCTTGATATCGCCCGGTTCCTTGCCGCGATCCTGATTTTCTTTGCAGTCATCCGATTGCTGTTTTCGCGGCTCTGGGTGCATATCAAGATCCGGGTGCAGGCGATCCTTTTTGCCGAGGACAGGCACATCCTTGTGGGCTATGGCGCGTTGAACCAGGAAATCGCGCGTGAACGGGCAAGCTGGGCAAAACCGCTGACCATTGTCGCACGCAGTTTCGATGGGGCAGCAAAGGATTTCGCCTCGCAAAACCGGGCCGTGCTGGTGGAACGTGATATTCGCGGCGGCAACGCATTTGCCGGGCTGATGCCGCATCGCGCCCGGCGGATTATCGTGGCCTGTGGTGACGACAGCCTGACGATGGAAACCGCCCAGCAAATCAGCGGCGCATTGGCCAAGCGACGTCAGGGGATGAGCCCGGCAAGGGTCAAGCGAATTGATCGGCTGCGGGATCTGCTGCCAGGAATGCTGGGTTTTCTGCTGCCGCGCACTTTACCGCTCGAAGATATCGTCTACGCCCATTTCACATCGACCGAGATGCACCGCCAGATGCTGTTGACCCGCGAATTGGGGCTCAAGCTGGACCGGCAATACAGCGGCTTTGCGATCCGCGAAGAAACCGCACGCTACCTGTTTGCACGTAGTTGGCTTGCCGAACGGGCCATGCGTCTGGGGCAAACTCGGCTGCATGTCGTCGTGGTCGGCGCGGGGGATCTTGGCATGGCCATCACCCGCGAAGCGGTGCAGCATGGCTGCTCTGCCGATCTGGGACCGCCGCTGGTCACAGTCATTGATCGCGACTGCGACCTGATCGAGGCTGAATTTCGTGCCGCCATGCCCATGCTGTTTGACAAGGCCACGATCCCCGCAGCCGACCGGCCCGACATTCGGTTTGTGAAATGCGCGGCTCAAGCGGTTTGCGACAAGCAGGCCGAGGGGGACGACGTGCCGGTGACAGGCTGGGTGCTGGCCTGCCGGGATGACACGACAAACCTCACACTTGCCATGCAACTAGAGGCCGAGATGCGCCGCGGCTCGCGCCCGCCTGCGCCGATCTATCCGCGACAATGGCAGGGCAATATTCGTGACGGCGACAAACGCCAGATCGGGCAAGGTGACCCACTGCATCTGGTGGCGCCATTCGGCGGGATGCAGGATGTCGTGCCGACACTTGGCCTATTTGATGATCAATGGCGCGACGTCGCCAAAAGCATCCATGCCGTCTATCAAAGCACGGTCAAGTCACTCGAGGAAGACGCGATCTATCAGGATCAAGTCAACCGCTATGGTCCGCCGCCCTGGCAAGAGGATGAAGGGCCAACCGACCCCGCCGAACGGCAAGCCATCGAGGCCTTTTTTGCGCAATCCCGACAACGCTACCTGGCCGACTGGGCGGACCTGCCCAACGAGGCGCGACTGGCCAATCTGGCCTCTGCCCAGCAGGCGGCAGTGCGGCTGTGGGAAATGGGGTTCGACTGGAAGGGACGGCAAAGCGGGGCCTTGCCGCATATCGACGCGGCCTATGTCGGTCAGATGCTGAATGACGCGGCCTTGTCGAACCTGTCAACCGACACAAGGCTGGGGCGTGTCGCCTGCGCTGAACACCGGCGCTGGATGGTTGAACGCGCATTACGGGGCTGGGCGGCGCTCAAGGACAAAGGGCGCAACAACCCGCTGCGGCTGCATTTCGATTTCCGGCGATACGACGATCTGCTGGCCGAGGCGCAGGCAACCAAGGCGCGCCATGACGCCGCGGGCAAAACAGAACCGAACCCGCAACTTCTGGATGCCGCATCGATCCGGGGGATCATGGTGGCACTGTCGCAGGTGCCGTCCAACACCCGAGCACGCCCCTCAACTGAAACGGCTGATCTGCGCTTGGCCGAGGTGGATCACCTGTCGCCCAATATCTCGCATCTGGTGCTCCGGGTTGATCGGCTGACATCTGCGGAGTTGGAGGCCATCGTGGCCCATATCAGCAAATGGTGCGCGTTTGAGGCTGCGTTTTCGATCCGTCTGATCCCACAAACCGAACAGGTCTGGGCTGACGCGGATATCAAACAGGCGCTGACACAACTGGTCGCCGCCGCCCGGGCGCAGGATATACATGTCACCATTGACATGTTCGACGGACAGGACAAACGCGACCAGCTCGCGCGAACAGCATAAGGCTTTTTCCATTCGCTTCGTACCGCAAACGCGGTCGGGTATTGTCGCAAAGCGAGTTACACAGAGCCTTGTTTTGCAGCGGCATTCTGTAAAACAAAAATAAAAAGTGTGGGTGGCGGAGACGAAGGGATTCGAACCCTCGAGACGGTTTCCCGCCTACTCCCTTAGCAGGGGAGCGCCTTCGACCACTCGGCCACGTCTCCGTTGACCCGTTTAGCGATGCGCGCAGAGGGGGGCAAGGGTGAAATCACCTTGACCTGTGCAATCAATGCAACGCTGCGATACGCCAGCCTGCAAACAGGTTTCGGGGACACAGCAGCCGAACCAATGGCATCGCAAACATCATCCACACGACGCCTATCCGCAATCAATGCAAAATGTCGCGGGCAAACATCTTGCGCAGCCCGTCAAAAAGAACATAACATGAACATATGACACGCATGGCTCTCTCTGACAAACTCGCGATCCTCAGTGACGCGGCCCGTTACGATGCGTCTTGCGCGTCCAGCGGGACGGCCCGGCGTGACAGTCGGGATGGCAAGGGACTTGGGTCCACCGAAGGGTCGGGGATCTGCCATGCCTATGCCCCCGATGGGCGCTGCATCAGTCTACTCAAGATCCTGATGACGAATTTCTGCATCTATGACTGCGCCTATTGCATCAACCGGGTGTCGTCACATGTGCGGCGTGCCCGGTTTTCACCGGATGAGGTGGTGCAGCTGACCATCGAATTCTACCGGCGGAATTACATTGAAGGGCTGTTTTTGTCGTCCGGCATCATCCGATCCCCTGATGCGACCATGTCCGATATGGTGCAGATCGCCCGCCGGCTGCGCGAAGGTGAAAACTTCCGGGGCTATATTCACCTCAAGACGATCCCGGATGCCGCCCCTGAATTAATCGAACAGGCGGGGCTTTATGCCGACCGGCTGTCTATCAACGTGGAATTGCCCACCGACAACAGCGTCAAAGCCTACGCGCCCGAGAAAAATCCAGTCACCATCCGCAAGGCGATGGGCGACGTAAAGTCGCGCAAGGAAGTGGCGGCCGAGAAAAGCTATACCGGCAAACGGGGCAAGCGGTTCGCCCCTGCGGGTCAATCGACCCAGATGATCGTGGGTGCGGATGGGTCCACAGATGCCACGATCCTGGGGCAGTCGACCCGGCTTTACGGTGCCTACCAACTGCGCCGGGTCTACTATTCCGCCTTTTCGCCGATCCCTGATGCCACAGCCCAACTGCCATTGATCAAACCGCCATTGGTGCGTGAACACCGGCTTTATCAGGCGGATTGGCTATTGCGGTTTTATGGGTTTGGCGTGGATGAAATCACCGCCGCCCGGCCCGATGGCAATCTGGACCTGGAGATCGACCCGAAACTGGCATGGGCCCTGCAAAACCGGGCGCTGTTTCCGGTGGATGTGAACCGGGCCAGCAAGGATATGCTGCTGCGGGTGCCCGGTTTCGGGACCCGCACGGTGGGGCGGATTTTGTCCACGCGCAGGCATCGCGGCCTGCGCTATGGCGATCTTTTGCAGATGGGCGCGCCGGTGAAGAAGGCGCAGCCATTCATCATCGCCCGCGACTGGACCCCCGGCGCTCTGACCGATAGCGCCAATTTGCGCGCTCGTTTTGCCCCACCCCCACAACAGTTGAGCCTGCTTTAGATGTATACCGTCCCCCTGCCACGCATCGGCACTGATCTGGCCTGGCGTGACGCGGCCAAACGGCTGATCGGGGCCGCCATCCCGCCCCAAGACGTGCTGTGGGATTTTGGCGGTGAGATGGGCGAACTTTTCGCTACAGCCACCCCATTGCCGCCGCCCAGCCGCCGGATCAAAGCACCGCAAAGCTTTGTCCAGATGGCCGATACCGTGGTCTGGCACAAGGACCCGCAACGGTTTGCACGGCTTTACGCCATGCTATGGCGGCTGCGGCATGAAACCGGCCTGATGCAGGACAGGGCGGATCAACACCTAGCCAAACTGCGCCAGATGGAAAAGGGTGTGAACCGGTGCAAACACAAGATGAAAGCCTTTGTCCGCTTTCGTGATCTGCGCCAGGGCGGCGACAGGCGCAGCTTTGCAGCCTGGTTTGAACCGACCCATCACACTGTCGAACCGACCGCCCCATTCTTTGCCCGGCGCTTTGCCGATATGGATTGGATGATCGCCACGCCTGATGTGACCGCGCAATTCGTCGATGGAAACCTGAGCTTTCATCCCGGCCAACCCAAACCCGACCTGCCAGAGGACGGGGCAGAGGCGCTGTGGGGGACCTATTTCTGCAACATCTTTAACCCGGCGCGGGTCAAGATAAAGGCGATGACGTCTGAGATGCCCAAGAAGTACTGGAAAAACCTGCCAGAGGCGCAACATATTCATGACCTGATCGCGGGGGCAGAGGCGAAAGTGCAAAAGATGCGCGATGCCGCGCCAACCCTTCCGCCAGAGCGGGCAAAGCGTATTCAGAACCGGCTGCGCCAGCAAAAGGATGGCGACCAATGACGCCATCCATGACCGCAATCGCTACAACGTCTTAAGAAACGCAATCAGTGCTGCGCGTTCTTCATCGCTTATCGCCCTGCCGATCACACCGGTCTTGTCACCATCTGCCGCTTCGCCAAAGGCGTGACCGGTATTGCGGTTTCCATCCAATGCCGTGTCCATGATGAAATACCCGTCGACATAAGCGAGATACCTATCACCATCCAACACAGGCTGGGCCAACCCAACCTTGGCAGCATCAAATGCAGGATCACCCAAACGCACAAAACGGGGGCGTTGATCGGCTGGACGCAAAAGATCATCCAGCGTCGGCACCGACCCATTGTGCAAGAACGGGGCGGTCGCCCAGACACCGTTCAGCGGACGGGCCTTGTACCCGGCCCCGGCTTGCAGGCAATTGGGCTGCTCACCGGTAAATCGGGTGCGGATGTCTTGCGGCACGTTATTGGCATTGAACCACGCATCATTGGTTTCCTGCACCAGCGCGCCCAACGCATGGGCATAGTTCAGCATCGGGCCATCGCGCACCTGTTGCGGGACCAGTGCATTCTCTGCCGCGCCACCGCGCATGTTCACGGTATCATCATAACCGCTTTCGGTATTGGCGACGCCGGTCGCCCTTGGCCGGGGTACGCAGATCGTGGTGTTGATCCCCAATCCGGCCTCGCCCGTTTTGGTATTGGCAGCAGTGTCAATCGTGCGCTGCGCCAGAACACGGGACTGGGCAGGATCCGTACCAATCACATCAAGCGGCAGGATATTCAGGGCCAAGAACGCGTTTTCAGTGGTCTGCGTGCCACTATAGTTATCCCATACAATGGGCTTGAAATACCGATCGCTCCAGATTTCATTGCTGTTCAACGGGGGCATATGGCATCCGCTGCACATGTCCTGATACAAGGCCGCGCCGGTTGCTGCCAAAGTGGCATCAACCGGACCAAGCGAAGCAGGCCATTCAGGTGCCAGCAACCCGTCAAAGGCGCGCGCCTGCATCGGCGGCGTGGACCCGGCCAGCGTCTGTTCGATCCAGACCAGATCGTCCACCGGGATGGCAGAGGAAAACAGACTCTCGTCATCAGGTGCGGTCAGGTTGACGGCAGCATGCACACCCAGCGCCTCACCCGCATTACGGATCAGGGGTTGCATGATCGATCCATCATATTGCACCCAGTCAAACCAACTGACCGTCCAGATATGCGGATAATTCACAGGGGCATTGATCGGGGCGTAATTCTGCGTCCGGCCGGTGTTTTTGGAAAACACCTGATTGCCGATACGGTTCAACGCATCCAATCGGCCAAACCCCTCAACCACATCAATCGTATCGGCCTGTGCGGCACCTGCCTCTGCCACGGATTGCAGTTCATCCGCGAGCTTAAGCTTGGTGACCGCCGAATAGGTGTCACCCAAAACTGCTTGGGCAAAACGATCAAAGCGTTGATTGGGCAGGGGCAGTTTCGATGCAAGCACGGTCTGCCCCAGGGCCGCGGCCAACCCGGCAGAGAATACCTGCAAATCGGTAACGGCGGGGCCACCATTAACCAGATACTCCGTATCACCATCAACAAACCGGCCAGTGTGGCAAGCTGCGCAGCTAAACCCCACAGCGGTCGTCGTGGTCGGATATCCGGCAATATTCTGGTAGTCGGTGCGCGCAAAGCCGATGGGCAAACCGTCCGGGTTATGCGCCGACGGGGCACTGGGGATAAAACCATAGCGGGCGATGTAATCGGGCTGCGTAAATGGCGGATTTGCACCCGGCCACAACAAACCCCAGGGCGATGCCTCGGGCTGTTCCAACGCGATCAGCCAATCATAGGGGATCGGCAAAGTCGCCGTCCCTTGCGAGATGAAATGAAAGCGCTCCGTCATCTCCGGGGTCCAGTTCTGGGCCAGCACTTCGCGGTTTTGCGGAAGGTCCTGATCAGGCAAGTCGGGCGGCGTCAACGTCTCAACCAAGGCCTGGACGCTCGTGCTGCGCAGCAACAGGAACAATGCAATGGCGCCGATCACCAATACAGCCAGCCAGAATCGCTTTGAGAAGATCAAAGAAAGCTTGAAAGTCATGTGATATCCGATGTCAAAAAATGTTTGTTTCTTAAGAATGATCTGACGATACCACGACATCAGCATCCACAAAAACACTTTTTAGGCGATCACGAAACGCCACCACAACCAACGCCACTGGGGCGCTGGCCGCGGCCCCTTTTTAGATGCGCAAGAAAACAGTCCCGATCTGCGCCCTCGACAGCGCAGATATCCAACCTTAATCACTCGCGTGGCGCCACTATCCGTTATGCAGGAAATGCATCACATCGCCATCCTTGACGATATAGGCCTTACCCTCGGCGCGCATCTTGCCGGCTTCCTTGGATGGCCCTTCGCCGCCAAGATCGACGAAATCATCATAGGCAATCGTTTCCGCCCGGATAAAACCACGCTCGAAATCACCATGAATGACGCCAGCGGCCTGCGGGGCGCTGGTGCCCTCCTTGATGGTCCAGGCGCGCGCTTCTTTCGGGCCGACGGTGAAATAGGTCTGCAAATGCAGCAGTTCATAACCTGCGCGGATCAACCGATCTAACCCCGGCTCTTCCAGCCCCATTTCACCCAGAAACATCTCGGCCTCGTCAGGCTCCAACTGGCTGATCTCTTCCTCGATCCGAGCGCTGATCACCACATGGGCATTGCCTTGGGCGGCAGCCATTTCAACAACGCGGGCGGATTGACTGTTGCCAGTACCGGCGCTGTCTTCCTCAACATTGCAGACATACAGGATCGGCTTGGTCGTCAGAAGTTGCAGCATCTTCCACGCCTTGGCGTCGTCGTCATCCACATCGACAGTGCGGGCGGGCTTGCCCTCTTCCAATGCGGCGCGGGCTGCATTCAACAAACGTTCCTGCACGACAGCTTCCTTATCGCCGCCGCGTACCTTACGGACGATATTCTGCAACCGCTTTTCAATGCTTTCCAGATCGGCCAGCATCAGTTCGGTTTCGATCACATCGGCGTCCGCCACCGGATCAACGCGACCGTCAACATGGGTGATGTCATCATCCTCAAAACAACGCAGCACATGGGCGATAGCGTCGCATTCGCGGATATTGGCCAGAAACTGATTGCCCAGACCTTCGCCCTTGGAGGCACCTTTAACCAGACCCGCAATATCGACAAAGGTCATCCGGGTCGGAATAATCTGCTTGGACCCGGCAATCGCCGCCAGCTTGTCCAACCGGGCATCGGGCACAGCCACTTCACCAACATTGGGCTCAATCGTGCAAAACGGAAAATTTGCGGCCTGTGCAGCAGCCGTTTTGGTCAGCGCGTTGAACAGGGTCGACTTGCCGACATTCGGCAGACCCACGATACCCATCTTGAAACCCATGGCGAAACTCCTTCGTATCTGGCGCGCTTCTAGGGATGCAAAGGCAGGCTGGCAAGGCGATGATCCTGTTTCGACCATTGATTTTCCGCCCGTCTTGGCCCAAACCGGCGCAAGTTTTGAAACGGGGACGATCATGAGCAGAATTGACGCAACCTTTGCGCGGCTTCAGACATCTGGGAAAAAGGCGTTTGTGGCCTATGTCATGGCCGGCGATCCCGACTACGACACCGGGCTTGAGGTGGTCAAAGGGCTGCCCGCTGCGGGCGTTGACATCATCGAACTGGGGGTGCCGTTCACTGATCCGATGGCTGACGGACCCACGATCCAACTGGCGGGTCAGCGGGCGCTGGAAGCCGGGCAGGATCTGGAAAAAACGCTCGCCTACGCGCGCGCCTTGCGCGAAACCGATGACAGCACACCAATTGTGATGATGGGCTATTACAACCCGATCTATTCGCGCGGGGTCGATGCATTTCTGACGGACGCCAAATCCGCAGGCATCGACGGGCTGATCATCGTTGATCTGCCACCAGAGGAAGACGACGAACTTTGCATTCCGGCACAGGCCGCAGGCATCAACTTTATCCGGTTGGCCACGCCCACCACCGATGACAAACGCCTGCCCAAAGTGCTCGAAAACACATCCGGGTTTGTCTATTACGTCTCAGTCACCGGGATAACCGGGGCCGCTGCGGCACAGGCGGATGTGGTCGCACCCGAGGTTGCGCGGATCAAGGCGCAAACCGACCTGCCCGTCATCGTGGGATTTGGGATCAAGACACCGGAAGCGGCAGAAAGCATCGCGCGGATCGCCGATGGGGCCGTCGTCGGATCAGCCATTGTTGAGCGGATCGGCGCCGGTGAAACCGTCACCGAAGTGCTGGATTTCGTAAAATCCCTGTCTGACGGGGCGCATCGCGCCTAGGGTCGCAGCCGGGCACCGTGCGGCACTTGTCATCAACCACAGATTGCGGCTTAACTCCGGCCCATGACTGATGACATCGCCTTCCCGGCACTGGAGACGGATGCCGCCGCCATCGCAGCGTTTTCCAAGCGACATATCAGCCGCACGGAGGCTGCGCTTTGCGACGCCCAGTTTGAAACCGATGCCGCCCAGTTCGCAAAGATCCTGGAAGATCCCGACAATCTGGGCGGTATCATCCGGCGCGGCAATTGGATTTTCAACTGGCATCGCAACGCCAATCACCCGCGCGGAATCTGGCGGCGTGTGAAGGACGGGACAGCCATCACCGCTGATGCCCCCTGGCAAACCGTGTTTGACCTTGATGCCTTTTGCGAAATGGACGGGGATGACTGGCATTGGCGTGGCGCCGCGACGCTCTGGTCTGATCCGGGCCGCGTGGTGTTGCATTTGTCGCATAAAGGGTCCGACCTGACCCGGCATCTTGAATGGGATTGTGACACCGCCGCAGCCGTGTCCGGGGGTTTTGACATCCCCCCTGCCCGGTCCGATGCAAACTGGCTGGACGAAAATACACTCCTTTTCGCCACCGCTGCCCTGCCCGGCAGCGCTACACGCTCTGGCTGGCAAGGACGTGTCGTGAAACTGCGGCGGGGCACGGATTTGACCGACGCGCCGACGGTGTTCGAGGTCGATCACGATGATCTGCTGGGCTATGGCTACACATTCCCCCTGCGCGATGGCAGCCGGGGCATTGGTTTCGGACGGGTGCGCAATATTGGCGATACCGTGCAGCGCCTGCAAATAGGGGACACTGATCACCCGCTGGACGCACCCAGCCACACCTCCTGCACCCATAACGACACGCATTACGCCTATGTCACCGCCGATGACGGGCCGGATGCGCCCGGGACTTTGGTACTGCGCCGGATCGACGGTAGCGACAAGAAGATCCTTTTCACCCCATCCGAACGGCGGGCGGTGCAGGATGCTTATGCCGTCTTTGGGCGCGATCACCTGTTCTGGGTCGAGGAAGACACGTTAACCCCACAGCTGCGCCGCTATGATCTGCGCGATCCTGACGCCAGCCCTGAAACGCTGCCGCTGCCCATCGATACCCAATCGGTCGGGATCGGCCGGTTTGATGCAGAAGGGCCATCCGACGGGCCGATGCAACTGTTTACGTCAGGATTTCTGGAACCAAACCAAACTTGGGTGTTTGACCAAACCAGCACACCCGCCGCGGCGGAACGGCTGATCAAAGGCACGACCAGTTTTGACGCAACCGGGATGGAAGTGCGCATGCACATGGCCATATCCGATGACGGGACAAAGGTGCCGTATCACATCATCCTGCCAAAGGATCATGCCAGCCAGATGGGCCGAATACCGGTGCTGCAATATGGCTATGGCGGGTTTGGCGTGTCACTGGGGCCGTATTACATGCGGCTACAAGGGCCCGCATGGCTGTCACGCGGCGGGGCTTATGTGCAAGGGTACATTCGCGGCGGTGGGGAATTCGGCACAGCCTGGCATCTGGCCGCCAAAGGCGAGAAGCGCAAACTGGCCTTCGCCGATTTCGCAGCCATCGCGCGCGACCTTGTGCAACGAGGCTACACCACGGCTGACCAGATCGCCTGCCATGGCGGCAGCAATGGCGGGCTACTTTGCGGCGTGATGCTTACCCGTTACCCCGAACATTTCGGGGCGGTCTGGGCCACGGTCGGGGTCTATGACCAGCTGCGTTATCACCTGTTCCCGGCTGGGGCGGGTTGGATCGACGAATATGGCGACCCCGATGATCCGCAAGCGCGGGATTGGCTGCGGGCCTATTCACCTGTGCATAATGTGGTAGCGCAGGATGACCGGGCCTACCCCCCTGCCCTGATCGACACCAATGAAACCGATGATCGGGTGGACCCATCCCATTCGCGGCGATTTGCAGCCCTGCTGGAACAGGCGGGGCAGCCAGTCCGGTTCCACAGCCGGGCGGGCGGGCATGGCGGCGGCGGGCAAACGACCGAAGCTGCACGCGAACTGGCATTAGGCTACGCATTCCTGCGGCACGCTTTATCCCTTTGACAGTTTTCCCCCGAATTGGTATGAACATCTTACCAATTCGAAGGATTTGACCATGCCCGTCATCACCACGATTGATGATCTCAAGCGGATGCACAAACGCCGCGCACCCAAGATGTTTTATGATTACGCCGAAAGCGGCAGTTGGACGGAACAGACATTCCGCGAAAACACCTCCGATTTCGAACAGATCAGATTGCGGCAACGGGTGGCAGTGGACATGTCCGACCGCAGTACCAAGGCGCAGATGATCGGGCAGGATGTGGCCATGCCCGTGGCCTTGGCCCCCGTTGGGCTGACCGGAATGCAATGCGCCGATGGGGAAATCAAAGCCGCCAAAGCGGCCGAAAAATTCGGCGTGCCCTTCACCCTGTCAACTATGTCGATCTGCTCGATCGAGGATGTCGCCGAAAACACCACGGACCCGTTCTGGTTCCAGCTCTACGTCATGCAGGACGAGGAATTCGTCGATAACATCATCGCCCGGGCCAAGAACGCGGGTTGTTCGGCGCTGGTCCTGACACTTGATCTGCAAATTCTGGGGCAACGGCACAAAGACCTGAAAAACGGGCTGACCGCCCCGCCGAAACTGACCATCCCCACGATGATCAACCTCGCCACGAAATGGCAATGGGGTCTGGGCATGCTGCAAACCAAACGGCGGTCATTCGGCAACATCGTCGGGCATGCAAAGGGCGTGGGCGACACGTCCAGCCTGTCATCCTGGACGGCAGAACAATTCGATCTGCGGCTGGATTGGGACAAGATTGCCAAGCTCAAGGAAAAATGGGGGGGCAAGCTGATCCTCAAGGGGATCCTCGACCCCGCAGATGCCAGGAAAGCCGTCGAAATCGGGGCGGATGCGATCATCGTCAGCAACCATGGCGGGCGGCAGCTTGACGGTGCCCTATCCGCCATCCGGATGCTGCCCCAGATCGTGCAGGCGGTAGGCGACCAGATTGAAATCCATATGGATAGTGGCATCCGTTCCGGCCAGGACGTGCTGAAGGCTTTGGCGCTGGGGGCCAAGGGCGTCTATATCGGGCGCGCCTATATCTATGGGCTGGGGGCGATGGGTGAAAAAGGGGTCAGCGCAGCGCTCGATGTGATCCACAAGGAACTGGACGTCACCATGGCCCTTTGCGGGCGACGGCATGTGCAGGATCTGGATCGTGATGTGCTGCTGGTGCCCGAAAACTTCGAAGGAAACTGGGCCTAAAACGGCGCATTTCCATCGGTAAATACCGAATTATGTTAATAATTTGTTGACCTGCGCACCATTTCTGCGGAACGTGATGATGTCCCCGGGGGCGCTATTCCCCGGCGTCGCGAGTGCACAGACGTTACAAAGGAGTTTTTTGTTATGCGCATTACGTCAACATTGATTGCGGCAACATCGCTGCTGATCGCCACAACGACCGCCCAGGCTGGCGGCCTTGCCCCCGAAATCATGGAAAGACCGCAGGTGGCGGACGACAACATGGCTGCACCCGCTGCATCCTCGGTCAACTCCACCTATATCATCGTCGGTATTCTGGCAGCCCTGCTGATCGCTGCGGCCATCAACGCCAATGATGACGACGACGATGACGAACCCGCCGCCGCACCGGCAGAGGAAGAACCGGTCGAAGAGGTCATCGAAACCGCTGAGCGCTAAAGATAGCCATTTAGGCTGATCAAACGCATTTAAGGGTCGGCCTATGCCGGCCCTTTTTGCTGCGTTGTGCCAGATATCAGGCGGCGCGATGTCAACAAGGCCAAAGGCACCGCCGTGATCAACAACAGGGCCACGGCGGCAAAGGCCAGACGCAGCCCGAACATTTCTGACACCAGCCCCATCAGCATTGGCGCGAAAAAGAAGCCGGAAAACCCGATCACCGCAACCCGGCTGATCGCTTCTGTGCGCAGATGGGCTGGCACCATCTTGCCAACAAGGGCCAGACCCATCGGCCCGATGACGGATACGCCAAGGCCCAGAATGCCAAAACCCACATAAGCTATGGTCGGTGACGATGCGAAAGCCGCGATCAGGGCGCCGCTAGCGGAAATCAGCGACGCCACGATGACAACCGGGATCTCACGAAACCGTTCGGCCACAGCCTGTCCCGAAAATCTGCCAAAGGCCATCGTCAGGCCCAGCATGGCCGGGCCCAGCGCGCCCTCGGCGGCACCGCCGCCTAGCGTGCGTTCCACATGCAGCGCCGACCACGCTTCGACTGTCGCTTCCGACATGAACGCGACCAACACGATCGCACCACATAGCAGGATCGGCCAAAACGGGTAGTGGCCCGTATAGCCGTCCTCCTCGGGCACCGCTGCGATGTCCATACGAATAAACGGGACCAGCAGGATTGCGCATATGCTGAACCCGGCAAAGACGATCACCGGCGGCACGCCCAGCTCTCGGGTGACGCTCACCACCAAAGCGGCCACCGCATAAGCGATCGAAAACATCGCATGGTTGGCATTCATCAACGGGCGGTTATGGCGCGCTTCCAACTCGCTGACCCGGGCATTCATGACCACATCCAAAAGGCCCGATGCCAAACCGACCAGGCCCATTGTCATCGCAAATAACAGCGGGGCTGTGATCAAGGCTGGCAAAAGCCAGGCCAGCCCAAGGGCAACCGCCCCCACCTGCATGCTGCGGCTGCCCAGCCACCGATCCGCACGCGGTGCCAACCACATTGAAGACACCAGACCAGTCGCTGACCCCAACAGCAAAAGCCCGAACAGCGCATCCGACGCGCCCAATTGCGCCTTGAGCACTGGCACATGGGCCGCAAAACACCCCCAGAAAAACCCGACCACAACAAAAGCGGCGGCAGGACGACGGGATAGAAAAAGCGCACTTCGGATCGACATCACACATCCCTGAAGCTTTTGGATGTCTGTTGCAAGCACCGATCCGGATTGCGACCCCTAGGCGCGGATCCGCGTTAAGTCAGCTCAGGCCGCCACATAAGGGCGCTGCAGGTCATTTTCGCCCTGCCCCAGCCGGAACGACAAAAGCTGTGCGGTCAAATGCTCCGAGCCAGAGGTTATCTGCTGGCCCAGCAATGTCATATCCTCACCCATGGAGGCATCCTCCCGGGTCATACGTTCAACGCGCGCCACAACATCCGACACGTCTGCCAGTGATGATGCCTGGGCGCTGATGGCGGCGTTGATCTCGGTGACCAATGTGTCGGCGTGGGATGCCATCTCAACAATCTCCGACAGCGACTGGCCCGTTGCGTTCACCAAACATGCGCCCTCGGCGACATGGGTCTGGCTCTTTTCGATCAGGCCCTTGACGTCATTGGCCGCATTGGCGGTGTTCTGCGCCAGTGACTGCACCTCAGCTGCGACCACGGCAAAGCCCTTACCGGCAGATCCGGCGCGCGCAGCTTCGACGGCTGCATTCAACGACAACATATTGGTTTGAAAGGCGATGTCCTCAATCACCCGGATAATCGCGGCGATTTCATCCGAAGAGCTTTCGATCCGCGACATCGCATTCATCGCTTCGGTCACCACTTCGCCGCCACGGCGGGCACCCTCGCTCGCCTCGCGCGCCTTGTCATTTGCCGATCGGGTGCTGCCAACCATATCGTTCAGCGCCCCGCTCAGCGATTGCATCGTGCCGGATGCATCGCCCAGCGCCTGCACCTGTTTCTGCGTACTTTGGGCCAAACCCTTTGCCACCCCGGCAAGCTGTTCGGAACTTGCGCGAAACTGCCCGGTTGTTGACGAAGCTTCCGTCAAAACGCTGCGTAGATTTCGCACAACCGCATTGAAATCATGACGCAATTGTTCAAATTCCGGCGCAAATGATTGATCAAGTTCGCATGTCAGATCCTTTTTGGACATGCGCCGCAATGCCCCGCTCAGGCTGTCAACAACGGTTGTGGTTTTTGCGAATGCGGCGGCTTCCTGTTCATGCAACTGCTCTGCCTCTGCCTGTGCGGCTTCCAAGGCAGCGGATTGCGACTTCTGCGCCGCCAGAACGGCATTGCTCCTTTGGATCGACAACATCAGAACAGCGGTTTCGATCAACACGATCACTGCATGCATCGCCGTGCGCGGCAGGTTCTCGGCCGCGGTGAAACTGGGATAAACCAATGACGGTAGCAAAAGCGAAAATGAAAGGTGATGTGTGGCGATCAACACCGTCGCCAGCAAAAGAGAACCGACATGATACTGCGTGGCCACAACCGCCAGAACCACAAAGAAATACATATGGCTATCGATCTGCCAGCCGTGACCCGCGAATGCCGCAGTGAACGCGCTGGCCTGCGCAACATGAACCGCACCCATGATGTAAGGTGCAAGATCGCCGCCAATCGCACGCCCTGCAATGGTCACCGCAAGGACCAGGGCGGCAAATATCACGAAAACGGTGGGGGCGTGACCGGTGAACACGGCCGCCAGTACCGGCACCGGCGTAAACGCAACGGCCATCCGAAACGACAGGACCTGCATATCGTCGGCCCTCTCCTGCGGTGCGGGCTGTTGCGCATCAGTCATGACGACACCCCAATGTAGCTGCAGATTGCATCCAATCGCGCCGCACTCAGCACAAAAAGGGCACCATGCGCCTCTAGCCGATCAAGAAAGGCCGGGTCGTCATAGATCGCGATATTGGCCAAAACCGGCTGTTCCGGGCCGATGACCCGGCCACCTGCCTTCGCAATCACATCAGCTGCATCCGCCCAAGGTGCGGCAACAACCACCAATGGTTCGCCCAATTGCGGCTGCGCGCCCGCGATCAAGGCAACCGGTGCCAGCAGCAGATTGAGGCAGATCACAAACCCCAGACAGATGTATTTCATCAACAATCCCTTCAGTCGCGTAACGCGTCATAGCGCGAAAGGATTGCGCAATCGTTACGCCGGATCGGTCTACGGCGGACATCCCGTCGCAGGTTCTTGCGCCGCGCCACAGATTGCATAGGTCAAAACCAACCAATAAAGGAGGACCACCGTGGAACATATCATCGTCGCCAGTGACTTGTCAGACCGTTCAGAACAGGCCCTGCGACGGGGGGTTGGACTGGCCGAACGCCTGGGCGTGCGGCTTGATGTGTACCATGTCGTCGACAGCGCCATGCCGCTTGGCATCGCCGAGGACGTCAAACATCAGGCGCAGGCGGCGCTGGAAAACACGGTCCGGGATTACGCCCCAAACACCCGCCTTGATTACACGATCAACGTACTGGTCGGTGATATCGTCGAAGAAATCACACAGGTCCTGCGCCAAAGTAACCCCGACCTGCTGGTGGTTGGCATCCACCGCAAACGGCTGTTTCTGGACCAGATCAAGGAAACCACGATGGAGCGGCTGGTCCGCGCCAGTCGGCAACCGGTGCTGCTGGTTACCGGGGCGGCGGATCAGGACTACGCCAATGTGCTGGGGGCGGTGGATTTATCGCGGGCTTGCGAAGCAGCCTTGCGCCATGCGCGGCGGATCGCGCCAGATGCCAAGCTTAGCCTGTTTCACGCCCACGAAGTGTCATTTCTGAAGGAATCACAGCGCGACTACGACACCTGGAAAGCCGTGGCCGCCCTGCCCGATAACACGCCAGAGCCGGTCTTTGTCGAAGCATCGCCTGATGATGCCATTCAGGATCTGATGGATCAGGACAAGTACGACCTGCTGGCATTGGGCATCCATAGCCGGTCTAATCTTGGGCGGCTGCTGATCGGGGGGCTGACAGCGCGGCTGATCCGGAACCCGCCCTGCGATTTGCTGGTGGCAAAATAGAGCTTTTCAAATAGACGATTCCACCCTATAGCGGCGGCTTCATCGGGCTCGGACACCCTTGGAGGCGGGCCCCTACATATCGGAGAAATACTATGGCTGGAAAGATCCCAGATCTGAACGCCAAGGTACGCGCGGGGACAGGCAAGGGGGCCGCCCGCCAAGCTCGCCGTGATGGCGACGTACCTGGCATTGTTTATGGTGGCGGCGCAGACCCGCAATCCATCAGCATCCCATTCAACTACCTTCTGACGAAGCTGCGCAAGGGTGGGTTCATGTCCACGCTGCACAACCTCAAGATCGAAGGACAGGAAGACGTGCGGGTGATCTGCCGTGGCGTCCAGCGTGACGTGGTCAAGGACCTGCCAACGCATATCGACCTGATGCGCCTGAAGCGGACAAGCCGGGTAAAGATCTATATCCCTGTGGAGTTCCTCAACGCGGATACATGCCCCGGCGTGAAAAAGGGCGGTGTGCTGACGGTTGTACGGAACGAAGTCGAACTTGACGTGCTTGCCGGTGACATCCCCGAGCATATCGAGGTTGATCTGGCTGGCGTTGAAATCGGCGATACGATTTCGATCAGCGACGTCACATTGCCCGAAGGCGCGACACCTGCGATCACAGACCGTGACTTTGTCATCGCAAACGTTGCCGCACCGCGTGCGCTTCTGGCCGATGATGAGGAAGAAGGCGAAGACGTCGCAGCCGACGAAGTGCCAACAGCCGGCGACGACGACGAAGCCGCCGAAGACTAAGCGCAGTTCGCTCAAGACAAACAAAAAGGCGCCCCTGCGGGTGCCTTTTTTTGTGGCCCGCTGCTTGCTTCCTTATTTTGTCAAAAGATCAGGACAAACCCCGGTCAGCAATAGAGCGCGCGATTGTTCTTTACATGGCGCTCTACCAGTTTGCATGCGCGCCGCCCCTGCGGGGCAAAACGCGCCAAGGGGCGGTTCATGAAAGGGGTGTCACCAAAAATCAGCGCGATCTCTTCGGCGGCATCCGGCGTCATCGCCTTCATCGCTTCCGTCCCCGTATAAAGGGTCTCTGCCAGGGCACCATCAGCCTCGATGATCTCATGATTGTCGCATAACAGGTGGATATAGGTGACTTCGGTCAGCTCTGCGGCCGTCGCGACGCCCGGCAAACCAAGTAGATGTTTGGCAGGGACCAGAACCTCTTCGGCATCAAACATGCGGACCGCAATCTTGGACCGCACCAGAATGCGATGTTGCGGTGATACAATCAGGTCACGAGATGGAATACCCTCGCCCAATGCCCCGGCTTCGATACGAATGGGGCACAGTTTTGGAAAGGCAGCCAGTGTTTCCGCCCCAAGGGTACGGGCGCCGATCCAGCGAATGGTTTGCAAACCATTGTCACGGGTCACCAGCCGGTCGCCAACCTCCAGCGTTTCGATGGCGCGCGGGCCGTCTTCTGTAGTAATCTGGGTGCCCTCTGCGAAACACACGACCAGATCTTCAATCTCGGAAAAATTGACGGTCTGGCCCGTGTCAAAAACAGCTGTACCACTAACGGAATCGCCATCGGCGTCGACGGTTGTGGTCAGTGTAAAGGCGCTCAGACCCGTCAGATCAAGCGTGTCATTATCAACGCCATCCGTCTCGGTGCTGGAACCATCAATGTTGATGACAGTCGATCCATCGCTGCTGGTCTGCCCGAAATCCAGCGTGAACGTGTCAGCATCATCGCCACCGGTTGCGGTGTCGCCGACGCCGACAGTAATGGCATCTTCACCGCGCCCGCCCTGAATGGTGTCATTGCCGTCGCCGCCATCAATCGTGTCATCAAACGAAAGGCCGGCGATCAAGGTGTCGTAGTCAAAAGGCGTAATGCCTGTGGGGCCTCCAAGAGCGGTCAGGGTCGTACCCGGCGCGATCGACGGGCCATCTATCTGGATCAGAACGTAACCATCTTCCAAATCGGCCGTATTGGCTCCGGTATCGCTGTCATTCAGATCAACATCGACGACGGCAAAAGTATAGACAGTGCCGCTGGCATCCTCGAAAGTCTGCGTAAAATCGATATAGGCATCATGTTCGACGCCATTGATTTCGATGCTCTGAGTGGCGTCGGTCGAAATATCGTTGGAACCGCCGGAAAGGTCGCCAGAAAGGGTCTGGTCGTTATCCAGAAAACGCACCGCGACCGGATCAGTCGTGAACTCCATTGCGGACACATTGCCGAAACCAAAATCACCGGTTCCGGTAATGTTGTAATTCTCACCAATGACGTAGGCATTGCCCGCATAGAAGTATTCGTTCCCGGCACCGGGGTCATCGGACTCGTCGCCGAAAATGACATCGTCACCCGTACCGCCAGTGATCGTGTCATCCCCGATACCACCAGCAATTGTATCGTCATCGGCACCGCCGTCTAGCGTGTCATTGCCGCCTTCGCCGTCGATATCGTCATTGCCCGCGCCACCATCAATGATGTCGTCGCCCTCAACACCCGCCGACTCACCGGTGGTGGAATAACCCGGACCGGGCGGAACGCCGATCATGCCACTGTCGTTAATGTTGGTCGTCGCACCGCCAGTATCGGGGCCGTTGACCGTCACCGCCAGAAAATCGCCGCCTTGGTTTTCCCAATACCGGACCTGAATTGTGTAAGTCTCGTTGCTATCAAGCGTGACGTCGCCGGAACGGGTCGTCGGGCCTTGGTGGAAATCATTATTCATGAAATCCGCAGTCGATCCGCCTTGCGTGAACTCAACCGGGTTCCCCAGACTATCAAAAATCTGAATGGTCGACCCATCATCCGATCGGGTCGCAAAGGTGTAGGTGCCGCCAGCAGTCACTTCCAACGTGCTGGTATAGATCACACCGAAATCCGAGGGGTTCCCGCCCGTACCACGAACAGAGTTTGTCAGCTGGCCTTCGTTGAAATCGGTGACATAGCCCGATCCGGTGCGTTCACTGCTGTCATCACCAAAATCAAACGCCTGTCCGGCTGCGGTCGAAAAATTATAGTCGAATGTTTCGAAATGCCAAAACCCGCTGATCGGCCCATCACCACGCAATACATCATCACCGGTGTCGCCTGTGATCGTATCGTTTCCGAACCCGCCTGACAGCTGATCGGAGGCGCCGCTGCCCGTGATCGTCTGATTGCCTTCGGTGGCCGGGTTGTCGCTGGAATTATCTGCCATGATTTCGGGCTTCCATCTGGTAGTTCGGGTGTGACGTCTGTTCCACGCCTAAAGACCCCGTTCAAGTTGAGGTGAGTTGGTAATATGATTAGCACAATCGGCAGGGTTCTAGGAAGACTATTTGAACAGCATGTCTGTCCTCACAGCAGTGCAAAGAGCCGTAAAACCGCTGCGTTCTAAATTTTTGGCAAACACGCCCAAATCTTTGGCGCGATGATCATTCTGCGGGGCTTGTTGTCACGGCCGGTCAATCCTTAACACCGCATTCACCTTTGCAGCGCACGCCACGTTAACCTGGCAATTCACGCGGCAGGGGTCCGACGTTTTGCCGACGTCTGGCCGACGCTTTGCCGACCGCGGTTTTGGGCCAAAACCCCTTAATTAACGACGATTCGGACATCACCAGACCAACCACCTGTTGCGCAGCCCCAGAACCCGCACCGAACGTTGCGCGGTCTCGCACCCTGTCGGGCTGGCGCTGCACTGCGGCATAAGCTATCAAGGTGTCATGAAACTTATCGTTGGTCTTGGTAATCCGGGCGCGAAATACGCGCGCAACCGTCACAATATCGGCTTCATGGCGGTCGATCAGATCGCATCGGATCATGGGTTCAGCCCGTGGCGCTCCAAATTCCAGGGGCAGATTGCTGATGGGCGGATTGGGTCAACCAAAATAACCCTGCTCAAGCCTGAAACCTTCATGAACCTCTCTGGCCAATCGGTGGGCGAGGCGATGCGTTATCTCAAGCTATCCCCCGAGGATGTCATTGTTTTTCATGATGAAATTGACTTGGCGCCCGGCAAGGTGCGGCTGAAAACCGGGGGCGGACATGCGGGCCATAATGGGCTGCGGTCGATCCACGGGCATATCGGGCCGGACTATGACCGCGTGCGGCTTGGCGTCGGCCATCCGGGGCACAAGGACGCGGTGCCGGGCTATGTGCTCCGCGATTTTCCCAAGGCGGATGCCGGCTGGCTCGATGACGAAATGCGCGGCATCGGCGACGGGATCGGCCATCTGATTGATGGGGACGGGGGCAAGTTCCTGAACGCCATCGCCCTGCGGGTCGCGCCGCCGCGCTCTTCCACCAGCCAACCCAAACCAAAGCCCAGCACGCAAGAACCAGCCCCGGTCGAAGACACACGCAGCGCCATGCAAAAGCTGGTGGACAGGTTCCGTTGACGCCAGAAAAAATCACCGACGCATTCGCATTTCAGGGCAAGGCCTGTGACGATTTAGGCTCGCCTTTCATGGGCCAATTGATGCGGCTTTGCGCCACACAGGATTGGCCGGACGGGGCGATCAAAACGCGGATTTTCAATTGGCCGGGCGCGATTGGGCCACGTGACCAATCGGTGCCATTGCGGCTGGCCGGGGCGCTGCATGCGCTTTATTTACAAGGGGATAGGACACTGGCCGCGGTCTACCCACCGCAGCAGGCAAGCGATGACACGCTTTGGGATGCTGTTTGCACCACACTGGTCGCACAATCCGATTTTATCGACAACTGGATCGACAGCCCGCCCCAGACCAACGAGGTGCGCAGATCAATTGCATTGATCAGCCTGGGCCACTGGTTGGCGGGTCATTACGCGCTTCCGCTCCGGGTCACAGAACTCGGGGCGAGCGGTGGGTTAAACCTGCATTGGGATCAATACGGCATGCTGGCAAATGGGCAGGTGTTCGGCGCCGCAGACCCCGCATTGACGCTCAGCCCCGACTGGTCCGGCCCCCTGCCCCACCACGCAACGGCGCAAGTGATCTCGCGGGCGGGCGTTGATCTGAACCCGCTGGACCCGGCAAATCGTGATGACGCATTGCGGTTACAAGCCTACCTGTGGCCCGACCAACCGGACCGGATGGCACTGACACGCGCGGCAATGGCGGCAAGTACCACAAAGGTTGCCCAGGGCGACGCAGTCGATTGGCTGGCCCCGCGTCTGGATCATGTTCCAGGTCAGCTTCACCTGATCTATAGCACCATCGCATGGCAATATTTTCCGTCAGAAAAGCAACAGCTTGGCACAAGGTTGATTGCAGCGGCAGGCGAAAAAGCCACTGACCAAAACCCGCTGGCGTGGTTTGCAATGGAAAACGATGGCGGCGCGCGCGGTGCCGCGCTGACCCTGCGGCTGTGGCCCGGCGACCTGACAATTGATCTGGGGCGTGCGGATTTTCACGGGCGCTGGATCGACTGGGCAGGCGCAGAAGCCAACTGATTGCAAAGCTTGGATCGACACGCCATCCTGCGCCGCAAAAGGACATCATCATGAAAACACTGTTCAAATGGATTGTCAGGATCGTGGCCGTTTTGGCGATTGTTCTGGGCGGTCTTGCCATCTGGAAATACGAGGAATACCAGCGACTTATGGCGGTTCTGTCGCTCTTTTCGGAAGAAAAGATCGTCGGGAACTTTTCCAATATGGACAGTGCATTCCTGAACACAAGTCTGGCGCAAGGTAATGCGCAACCCAGCCCGCTACCGCGCGGCGCGCAAGCCACACTACCACCACAAGTCGATGACTGGATCACGGACCGGGCCGTCACCGGGCTGGTGATCCTCAAAGATGGGGAACTGGTGTTCGAGGAATACTACAAAGACACAAACGCCACGGATTTGCGGATCAACTGGTCGGTTTCCAAAAGCTATCTATCCGCGCTTTTCGGCGTGTTACTGGATGAAGGCGTTTTCGACAGCATCGACGAACCGGTCACAAAATACGCGCCTGAACTGGCGACAACGGCCTATGCCGATGCCAGCATCAAGGACGTCTTGCAGATGTCCTCCGGGGTCAGTTTCGACGAAGACTATCTGGCGTTCTTTTCCGACATCAACAAGATGGGCAGGGTCCTGGCACTTGGCGGGTCGATGGACGGTTTTGCACTGAAACAGAATGCCAGCTTTGCGGCACCCGGGGAGGCATGGAAATATGTCTCTATCGACACGCATGTGATCGGGATGGTGATCCGTGGGGCAACCGGCCAAGACATCGTGACGCTGCTGACCGAAAAAATCATTGTTCCACTGGGGTTTGAAGCTGATCCCTTTTATCTGACGGATGGCTACGGCATCGCGTTTGTGCTGGGCGGGTTGAACACAACAACACGCGACAATGCACGGTTCGGGCAGATGATCGCCAATGGCGGCAACTGGCAAGGGCAGCAGGTTGTGCCGCGCGATTGGGTCGACGCATCGACCATCGCCAGCGCTAACACGACCCCCGGCGCTATCGGGTACGGATATCAGTGGTGGATTCCGGACGGTTCAGAACCCGGGCAGTTCCTGGCCCGTGGTATTTACGGGCAGTACATCTACATTGATCGTATCAACAATGTCGTCATCGCGGTGCATGGCGCGGATCGGAAATTCAGGGAGCCGGGGGTCAGTCTGCAAAACGAAGACATCTTCCGCCTGATTGCAGAAAGTATCTGACATGGAAAAAGACCCATCATTCAACGTCTTTGGCAGCACGCTAAGCCCATGTTCGACCGATCCGATGACAGGTTTCTTTCGCAACGGGGCCTGCGATACTTGCGCGGCTGATGCGGGCAGCCACACGGTTTGCGCCGTGATGACGGATGAATTTCTGGCCCTGTCAAAATACCTGGGCAATGACCTGAGCACGCCGCGCCCCGAATATGGGTTTGCGGGGCTGAAAGCAGGTGATCAATGGTGCCTTTGCGCCAGTCGTTTCCTGCAAGCGCATGAGGAAGGGGCCGCGCCACAAGTCAATCTGCACGCCACCCATGTGCGGGCGCTGGATATTGTGCCAATTGACGTCCTGCGCCAGTATGATGTGGATGGCGATGCATCACAGGGACATCAACCTGGGGGTTGAAAGACCACGATTACACCCGCAGTGGCATCGTACGCCGCCCAATTCGTCGCTACGCAAGGGTCAGCCAGAACAGCCGTAAAATGGACCATCAAATATGACCAAGCTTCACATTCTTTCCCTGATCATAACAGCCGCCAGTGCGCCAACCCTTTCTGCGGCGCAGAACGCCGACCTTAGCGGATTGGGTGATAGCTATCAGTTGGCCCAAAACCGCGACTATACCGACGTGGTCAATGGACTGACCGCAACCAATTACGAGATTGAGGATGTCAGCACCACCCTGTTGGGCCGCACCCGGATCATGGCCAACAATGGCCAACACCGGCGCGAGGTGATCGTCAGCCGGTCCACCGGGGAAATCCTTTCGGACGTCCTGCTTGACCTGCCTGCCGACCCGCAAGCCGTCGCCCGACAATCCGCCCTCGCCGCAGCAAGTGAGCCCAAAACCAATGACACAGGATCATCGGTGGAGTTTGGTGGTTCACTGTCCATCGGGGTCAACAGCGTGACCGGCGGATATGGGCGAGCGACGGTCAGCGCGCGGCAACGCAATATCGGCGGATCAAATGTGGATGTCGGGGTCAGCCTGTCAAAGGGGTTCGACTAGGTGCGCCGCAGCCCGGGTCGCTACCCGATCATCCTGTTAGGTTGTCTGACCGTGTTTCAGCTGGCATGTGCCGGTTTCTTTATCAGCGAATTCCTGACCAAGGTTCTGGGCCTGCGCCACTGGGCGCTGCCCTTTGCCTGGCGTGAAATCCTGCAGATACTCGCCAGTCTGGGGCTTGCGATTGGATCGGTCACATCTGTTTTGCTGCTGCGTCAGGCCAAACGGCGGATGACGGTCATGCAGCGACAGTTGCGCGCGGCATCAGGCGCCTTTCACGCTGTCATGCGGGAATTCTTTGTCGATTGGGGGTTATCCCCATCGGAAAGCGATGTCGTCATGTTCGCGCTACGCGGCTACACCAATGCAGAAATCGCCACCTTGCGTGATAAAAGCACCGCCACGATCAAAAGACAGATGAACGCGGTTTTTCGCAAGGCTGGCGTGGCCAACCGCGCAGAACTTATGGGTGTTTTTGTCGATGCGATGATGGTCGCGGGCGATCATGAAATACCTCAGTCCCCCGCAGAAACATCCGTCCGCAGCGCGGTGGCATAGGGTTATCCGTTGGTCGCTGATGCAGGCTCCATCAGATCGTCGATAAACAGGCTTAGAAGCTGCATCCGCCCTGCCACCCCCGCCTTGCGATAAATCGCATTAGTCTGCGCTTTGATGGTGCCTTCACTGACCTCGCGCAGGGCCGCGATTTCGGTCGTGGACATCCCCTTGATGGCGAACAGGGCCACATCCCGTTCGGCCGGGGTCAAGGCCCAGGTTGTGAACCGTTCTTCCATCACATCCATGAATGCGCCAGATGCGGCGCGCAGCTGATCTTCGACCACGACGTTACGGGCCATGGTACGGCGCAGCACGATCAGGCCCAATCCCATTCCCAAAAGCAGGCCAAGCGCCGCGCCCATTTCGATCAATTCCGAGATTTGCCAGCTAAACGGCGCAAAGCCCAGGACCGAGGCCAGGATTTGCCACACAAACACCACGGCGCAAAGCACCTGAACACTCACGATAGCCAGGATAGACCAATGTCCTGTCACGAATAGCGTCCTCTCAGATCGCAAGCGGATGATTAGTCATCATCGTCGTCATCGTCTTCATCGTCGTCGTCATCATCATCATCGTCGTCATCGTCGTCGTCATCGTCTTCATCGTCGTCATCATCGTCGTCGTCATCATCATCATCGTCGTCATCATCTTCATCATCATCTTCATCATCGTTACCGCCGCCGCCTCCACCGCCGCCGCTGCTCTGCCCACCGGATCCGCCAGAACCGCCATTATCGGACGACCCTCCGCCGGGCACGATGACACGCCGGTCATTGTCATCAACTTCACTGCGCAGATAATCGCGCAGAACCTCACCCGTCTGCGGGTTGATCACCAATTCACGGATGAAATCGCCCTGCTCCGACACAAAGCGCAGGCGCCCCAACCAGGTGCGCGAGACGACAATCTCGGAATATCCTTGCGCGCGAAGCTGGGTGATAACCTGTTCTTCCACAGATTGGGCAGCCACGGCGAATGGTGCGATTGTCAGGCCAACGCACAATGCCAATCTTCTTCGCATTGCAGCTCCTTTCTGGCGCGGCGTGTTCTTTGTCATTTGTCAGCGCCGGACTTTAAGGGTTGCATTGAACGCGATGGACACACGTTCTTGATCTGAGTCATTAGGATAAACCCAATGTACCAGATATGATGGGAAAAGGATCATGTCACCCGGTTTTGGTCGTATCTTCTTTTTCAACCTGAAGGCAGGTGCGTCCAATATGCGCCAATTCGGCAGGTCCGAGCGCGGATCAAGAAACTCGATCATCCCCGAATTCCCGGTTTCGACTGCGGGTTGCGAGACATAGTAGACGCCTGACCATTGGGCACCCGGATGGGTATGCGGCGCGTTATAGCCGCCCGACGGGTTCATATTCATCCACCCAGACAGCTTCAGCGACAGCGCGTCAAAATCGACTTTCGCCCCAATTTTGCAGGTCGCGGTCGCGATACATTCTGTAGCAAGCTCTTTGAGCGTTTGGACGCATGGTGCCTTTCGTTTGAATAGGTTCCCAGCAGAGTGCCATCCACCTCGGTTCGATTTAGACACGCCTTTTGATTCCGCCCGCATGATTTCTCCCTCCTGCAGCAAGGCGACATTCAAGTCCTGATAGTCCGGGACATGAAATCGCAGGACTGGGGTTGCGAACAGTTTTTCATATTTGGTCGTCTCAAGTTTCATTCACAAGCAACTTCCGGGTATTCTGATCCGCCCGCCCCCGCGACACGGCGCGAGGACGATACAGTAAGTAATTGATCGATTTTAGCGGAGTGAAAACTCAGTCCTCGTCGTCGTCTTCATCATCCTCATCATCGTCATTCTCATCATCGTCATCTTCGTCGTCGTCATCATCCTCGTCGTCATCTTCGTCATCGTCTTCGTCATCATCATCATCTTCGTCGTCATCTTCGTCGTCGTCATCATCCTCGTCGTCATCTTCGTCATCGTCTTCGTCATCATCATCATCTTCGTCATCTTCGTCATCTTCGTCATCTTCGTCATCTTCATCGTCGAGGAAGTCTTCGTCGTCGTTGTCAATTTCGATACCCGGCGTGATGTCATCATCTTCATCAACGGGCTCGACCTCCTCTTTCAGAACTTCACCAGTGGCCGCATCATAGATCACTTCAAGTTTGCGACCATTGCGGATGGCTTCAACCTTGACCTGACTTGGGCCATTCTTGACTTCGATGCGCTGATAGCCTTGTGCCTGCAATTGGCTGATCACCTGATCGGCGATCGATTGGGCGTGACCCGCACCTGCGGCAATGGCCAGGACAGCGGTAGAGGACAGAAGTAGGTTTTTCATGATGGGTTCCTTTTCGCAATTTTGACCAGCATCATGCTGACCATCCACGAAAAGGATTCCAAAACAACGCATGAACCACCATTGATCCTGCGTTTAATCGAGACCGCGTAAACCCAATAATGATTGGCCTAAACCAAAGTTTAAGCGATTATTCCGTCTGCATATCAAAGCCGAGATGTTTGGCCACGGTGAATATGTCCTTGTCGCCGCGGCCACACATATTCATCACCAGCAAATGATCACTGGGCAGATCAGGGGCGATTTTCATCACATGGGCAAGGGCGTGTGACGGCTCTAAGGCGGGAATGATGCCTTCCTGTGCACAGCATATCTGGAACGCCTCCAAGGCCTCGACATCTGTGATGGCAACATATTTCGCACGGCCAATTTCGTGCAACCAGGCATGTTCCGGTCCGATACCCGGATAGTCCAGCCCGGCAGAAATCGAGAAACCTTCAAGAATCTGACCGACGTCATCTTGCAGCAGATAAGTGCGATTGCCGTGCAAGACACCCGGGCGACCGCCCGTTAACGAGGCGCAATGCTCCATCTTGGCATTCACGCCTTTACCACCGGCCTCGACCCCGATGATATTGACCTCTTTGTCATCCAGGAACGGATAAAACAGCCCCATCGCGTTCGACCCGCCGCCAATGGCTGCGATCAGCGTATCGGGCAAACGACCCTCGGCCGCCATCATCTGTTCGCGGGTTTCCTTGCCGATGATGGCCTGAAAATCGCGAACCATGGCCGGGTAGGGATGCGGGCCCGCAACGGTGCCAATGCAATAGAATGTATCATGGACATTGGTTACCCAGTCGCGCAAGGCATCGTTCATGGCGTCCTTCAAAGTGCCACGGCCAGAGGTGACAGGCACAACCTCGGCCCCCAATAACCGCATGCGAAACACGTTAGGGGCCTGCCGTTCAACATCATGAGCGCCCATATAGACGACACATTTCAGGCCGAACTTGGCACAGACCGTGGCGGTGGCCACACCATGCTGCCCGGCACCGGTTTCGGCGATGATCCGGGATTTGCCCATACGGCGCGCCAGAATGATCTGGCCCAGCACGTTGTTGATCTTATGCGCACCGGTATGGTTCAGCTCGTCACGCTTGAGGTAGATTTTTGCACCACCCAAATGCTGGGTCAGACGTTCCGCATAGTAAAGCGGGCTGGGGCGGCCCACGTAATGGGTCCACAGATCATGCATCTCGGCCCAGAACGTCTCATCCGTCTTGGCGTTTTCATATTGCTCCTCCAACTCCAAGATCAGGGGCATCAGCGTTTCAGACACAAAACGGCCGCCAAAATCACCAAAACGGCCCTTTTCATCGGGACCAGTCATGAAGCTGTTAAAAAGATCATTGGGCATGAGACACCTGCTATATTGCGCCAGACAGCACTATCGCCAAGTGCCGGAATGGTAAAGTGGCAGGGCGTCGCAGACTTTCACCGAAAGTCTGCCTGCAAATCCTCACAGAGGATTTGGTTCAATTCCTGTTACAGGAATTGTCAGCCGGCGATCACGTGTACAGGCTGCGCGTTGCAAAAGATGATCACCTGGTCGGCGTTTTCGACAGCCGAATATCCACGACGGCGCAGTTCCGCAATAAACGCAGGTCTGCCGACCATTCGTTCCATATCGCGTGTTTTCCGGCGCACAACCCCACCATCACGGGCCGATTGCGCCGAAAACAGATGCCGGAACCAGATCTCGGGCGTGATCACATGCGTGCTGAATGTCATGCGAGCAGCCTAGGAATACACGGTAAATGATTGGTTAAGCTGCGCGCACTGCGGTCATGAAACGGTCGATCAGTGCGGGGTCCTTGACCCCCGGCGCGCTTTCCACAGCCGAGGATAGATCTAGCTGGCGCGCGCCGGTAACCGCGATCGCCTCACCCACATTTGCCGCCGTCAAACCGCCAGCCAGCATCCACGGCACCGGCCAACGACGCCCAGCCATCAGCGACCAGTCAAACGCCATCCCATTTCCGCCCGGGCGGTCCCCGTCTTTCGGCGCTTTGGTATCCACAAGCAATTGGTCAGCCACTTTTCCATATGCATCAAGCTGGGCCAGATCATCAGCGCCCGCAATGCCAACGGCCTTCATGACAGGCAACCCATAGCGCATCTTGATCTCTGACACCCGTTCAGGCGTCTCTCGCCCGTGAAGTTGCAACATATCCAATGGAACGGCACCAGTGATGTCATCCAGCAGCGCATCATCAGGATCGACCAGCAATGCCACTTTGGCCACACCAACGGGCACATCGGCGGCCAGCCGCGCGGCATCCGCGATGCCAATATTGCGCGGTGATTTTGGAAAGAACACAAAACCAATATAGGCGGCCCCGGCATCCGCCGCCGCCTTGATCGTGGCCGCATCACGCAGCCCGCAAATCTTCACCCGAATGTCAGCGCCCATCAGCTGGCTTTTTCAAGCAATGCCAATACGTCATCATCGCTTTTTGCGCCCGCAGCCGCCCCGCGCAGCTGGTCAACCTCGCGGCGCAGCGCGTCGACCTCGCGCGACTTGTTGCGCGCTTCAGCGCGGATGCGATGTTCGCGGACCCATTCCCACAGGAACCCGATCAGCAGGCCTGCGCCAACCCCAAGAAAGATGATCACGAAAAGCGGCAGCGATAGGTCAGGCGACAGACCAAGCAGATCCGCCATTTGCTGGGGCATCGCGCGCACCGTGACCATGTCCCGGTTTGCAAGCCCAACAAGGATCAGACAAAGGCCAACAATGGCCCAAAAGGCGTAACGAATGGTTTTCATAGCACCCTCTTAATTGCCGTTCAGACGGTCCCGCAACAGCTTTCCGGTCTTGAAGAACGGCACATGTTTCTCTTCAACCTCAACCGATTCACCGGTGCGCGGGTTACGGCCAATCCGCTGGTCCCGCTTCTTAACAGAAAATGCACCAAAACCGCGCAGCTCGACCCGGTCGCCGCGCGACATCGCGCCGGTGATCTCTTCAAAAACTGTGTTAACGATCTTTTCCACGTCGCGCTGGTAAAGATGTGGGTTTTCATCGGCAAGTTTCTGGATCAGTTCCGAACGGATCATGGCAGCGGCCTCCCAAGCAGCGGTCGTGTGATTGTGGCGAGCTATTCCCGCGTGTAGCCGGACTATAGGCACTTTCGGGCCGCCGCGAAATAGCGGCAGGTTACTGATTTGCCACAAAATTGGGGCAATTTCCGAACTATGCCCGTTGATTGCGGCTTGTCCTTCGCTGCATACCGCTGATCAGCCCGGTCTGCTGCACAAAAATTCATGGACGATTCGGACGTACCGACAGGCGTGTCGTGCAAACCCTGATTCATCCCCGATCAGAGCCGACGCGCCCTGTCCTTTAGTGAAGTAAGGACATCCTGACTTCACATTTCTCGACGCGATACGCTAGTTTAACGCCATTCAAGACGACGACACCACATAACCGCGTCCATTGGCATCACCTCTATTTCGACCTGATTGCCCGGGCGTTGCACCACACGACCGGACCCTGAAATTTCTTTCTCTGATGTCCGCCAAAAACACATTTCGACGCAATTCATTTTTCCAGCTTCTGGAGACATATTATGTTATTTCGATCTGCCTATACGACCGGCCTTCTGGCCGCCCCTTTCACCATGGCCGCCAGTCTGGCCCCGCATGCCGCCAACGCACATGAGGCATGGCTGTTAACCCCTGACGAAATCGTCGCATTGGCCAGCGCCCCGATGCCCGCCCTTTTTACCAGTTCTGTCGCACTGGGTGTGGCGGCCGCCATTGGTTGTGCGGGTACCGTTGCCGCCCTCCACATAGAAGAAATCATCCGCCCGGTTGAAAAGCGGATCGCGCCTGCATTGAAAAATACTGCAATCCAAAGCGGACCCCTCGTGATGCGTGTCGCTTTGGCTGCAATGCTGGGGCTGGCGGGTACTGGTGGACTCCCCCGGCATGGTACTGCACCGTGGGTGGAGCCAACGCTGCTTGTTCCCGACATGCAGATTTCGCTGATCCCCGGCTGGGATTGGCTTGCCGTATGTCAATTGGCCATGGCATTTTTGCTACTCGTCGGGCTGATGACACGGCTCGTCGGGCTCTGTCTGATCGGGCTTTCAGGATTGGGATTGGTGATCTTTGGTGCGCCATTTCTGGCCTACGCCCCGCATTTCATAGCGCCCGGGCTGATTATCGTTCTGGTCGGTGGCGGAACGCTTTCACTTGATCATGTACTTGGCCTGAACCGGTGGATCACTGGCCTCGACCCGCAGAAAATCTGGCGCTTGGCGCAGATCCTTGTCGGCGCGGGCTTTGTCTATCTTGCGGCGATGTTCAAGCTGACACAGCCCACGTTGCTGATTGCGATCCTGCAGCATGGCGACATGCCAACATTCGGCCTGTCCTATCCGCTGATCGCCCTGATCATGACAGGGGTAGAGATTATCTGCGGCGCGCTGCTGATCGCCGGGCGACTGATCCGGCCTGTATCGGTGGTGATCATCGGGGCAATTTCATTTCTGGCACTGACGCTTGGTGAAACTCCGCTGTTCCATGCCAACCTATATGGTTGCATGATCCTGTTCGCCCTGATGGGGCGGACATGGCCCGCAACAAATGAAGGACCCACATCTTATGAAAGGGCGTTGGCATGAGACGGCTCAACCTTTCAAAGATCGGCCCCATCGCGATCGTGGCCGGGTTCTTGGGTAGCCTCGCGATTGGCGCCCCGTCCTATAACGCCCAGAATACAGCACCCCGCTCCGTGTTCCTGACCTTGCCAACCGATCTGCCGGAGCCTGAAATCAAAATGACCGTTTCGCAAGATGCTTCAGGTCACTGGCAATTGCGACTTGATGTGTCGGCGTTTCAGTTCACAACCCTCTGCGTCAGCGACGCAGAGGCGGTGCCGATCGGGCATGCCCATATCATCCGCGACGGGATCAAGATCGCCAGCGCCTACCACCCTATCGTGGATCTTGGGCGTCTGGCGCCTGGACGGCATCGCATCTCGGTTGTGCTGCGTGGTCAGGATCATCGGGCGTTACTTGGACAGGACGGCCTGCTGCAAAAACAAATCATCATCGCGGTGCCCAAACCGATTTAAGAAACGTGCTGCGCAACGTCTATCCTCAATCCCGGGGCGTTGCGCAGCATAAAATATCATGATCCCCGCGCGCCATGACGCATCCCGTCGCAATAGAGAGCCATTTCTGAGAATAAATCAGGAAATTCGCGTGATTGAGATCGCGTGATTATTACAGATATCTATCAACAGTTATGATATCGACTTGATATCTTGAAACATGACTGGTGCATTGCTCCTTGAATTATGCTTTGATATTACCAAACATGCCAGTGACGTGAGGTTCTGAAATTACATTTCATGTCAATAAAGCATCGTTCAATTATATTTATTTTTTCATCTTCTATCGGTGAACATTTCTCGCGATTCTCTAACGTCCAATTGAATTTACGCTACGTTGATCTTCATGCTTGATGAATTAGGCGGTTCTACAAATCACCCGCCTTTCAATAATTGGAGAATATAATGAAGAAGATCATCATCGCGAGCGTTCTGGCAATTGCAACATCCGGCGCAGCCCAGGCGCAAGACATGTTCGCATTCATGGCGCAAAGCCAGGACGCAAACGACATCATCGTCATCAATCCCTTGACTGCATCAGAAGCAGGATTTGTTGCGATTTATGACCATCACGCAGGCCAGGTTGGTGAATTGCTGGGTGTTGCCAAGATCAGTGAAGGCGCCAATTCGCAAACCCGCGTTCAGTTGGGGACAACAGTGCGCAATGATGTCATCGCCTATCTTTTTGCTGGCGACGACTTCAGTGACCCGGCAAAGGCCGTTGACAGTGTCGAGATCGAAGTCGAATAAGACACCGCAAAAAAGGAAAGGTGCCGGAAAACTCCGGCACCTTTTTTGTAATCTATCGAATTGAGGCCATTTCTTTAGGCTGAGTTTTCTTCGAAATTCAACGATGTTCCGTTAATACAATGCAGCAGCTTTCCGTCGACCAACAGAATATGTCCCATATGGCTTGCACAGCGACGGCAATGTACTTCGATAAATATATCAAACGGCCCGAGATCGTCGACCATTTCTGCCCGTGTATCTTGCGACATTAATTGCGCGTTTGGTTCACTTGCCGTGAAAAATAACCACCCCTTTGCAAGAATAACCTTTGTGCGTGACGAATACTGCAGCAAGTCACATCCTTTGCAGCTATATGCTCCATCACGATCTTCGTGCCATAGGGGGCTTGTCTTTTGCGGCTCCGTCTTGCCTTCACGCAACACGGAATAGTCATCCCCCAATAGCGCCCGCCATTCCGCATCTGTACGGGTCACCTCGTAATCAAAGGGGTCACGGCCAGCCGGGACAGCGGCCCGGGTTGACGTGCCCAACGCCCCAAAGCCTGCGATAAGGGCAGTGCTTTGCAGCATGGATCGTCTGTTCATCAGTCTCATTGCTTTGGTATCCTATCGGTTCATGACATGGGCCACTTGACCCGCATTGACGTGCCTTGACGCATAGGAAGAGTTTACAAATCCCGACGGGCAAATAACCCCACGTTAGCGTGTGTCACTTGCAATTGATCCGGGCGTGATAGGTGAAACTACCATCGTAAACGCGATGGATGATGCCAAATTCTAAGGCATAAACGCGGATTGATAGATGTCGTCCGGGATGCTTTGGCCCGTTGCAACCAATGCGCCCAACCGACCCAACTCATCGGCACATTTCGCCCCAGCCCCGTTACCACCGGTGAGCACAGTCAGCTGATCAGTCTGATTATAGATCAACGGGGCACTCGTGCGGGTAAAGGATGTGGCGCAGGCGTCATAACTGACCGAAGCGTAGCTTAGATCAGGGATGATCTTCAAAAGCTGTTCAGTCAGCAAATCACCAACCATCGGATCGCCGCCGCTGCGAAACCATTCCTTGAGATCAGCCGCGGTGTCTATTTCGATGTCATCCGGGTCGCCGCCTATTTTCAGATATGTTTTCCCATCGGGATAAAGCACCGGCGGCAAGACATAAGGATCGCAGGACAGATCAGGTGGAATATAGACAATCGATGGCATGCCTTTCAGGCGCGCGATTTCGCTATCGCCGATTTCGAGGAATGCGATTGTGCGGGCATAGACCTTCATCGGGATCGGATCAGGCAACAGGCCGGAATTTCCAGAGAACGCGCCGCACGCCACCACCACCTTGTTGGCAACAAAGCGCCGGCCGTCTTTGCAGTGAACATGAACATCAGCGTGATTATGTTTAATTTCAATCACTTCGATACGGTGTACTGCGGCCCCCTGCGCTGCTGCCGCCGTTATTTCAGCCACCACATGATGCCTGGGATTGATCCAACCTGCGTCCGCCTCGTAAAGGCCAAGGATACTGTCGGGAAATGTCAGATACGGAAATTGCGCCTTTAACGCCTCACCGCGCAGCGCGACATGTGCTATCTCATCGTCAGTCGCAACCTTTTGTACATTCAGAATATAGTCACGCCCGTCGCCTGTTTCAGGTCCGGCAAGAAGTGAACCGACCAGATGAAAGAACGGTTGCTGGCCTTTTTGTTCAATCTCGGCATAGCGCCCCATTGCGGCGGCGGACAGACGCGCGCGATCTCGCGACTTATCAAGCCTGCGGGTGATCCGTGCCTCATCATAATGGCTGCCAAAAACGCCCTCATGGGTGTCCTTCTGCTCAGGTTCCGCAGGGCCAATCAGGGCAACCTTGACCCCCATCTCGGCCAGATGGCGCGCACAAGCACTTCCCATCATACCGCTTCCCACAACGATAACGTCAAAAGAAGGATCAGCGTTGGCCATGATCAGTACCTGATGTTGGAAAGGGCTACATGGCGGAACACAACAACAACCGCCTGTCCCCCGCAACAGGGAAACAGACCGATCGCAATAAAAAAAACCCTGCCGCAGTTTCCTGCGGCAGGGCCCATTCTTCAAACCTGTCGGTGCGACTTATTCGTCGCCCTTCAGCGCTGCACCAAGGATATCACCCAAGGATGCACCGGAATCGGAGGAGCCATACTGCTCAACCGCTTCTTTTTCTTCTGCAATCTCGCGCGCCTTGATCGACAGGCCCAGCTTGCGGGTTTTGCTGTCGATATTGGTCACGCGCACGTCGACCTTGTCGCCAACGCCGAAACGCTCGGGGCGCTGCTCGGCACGGTCACGGGACAAATCGGAACGACGGATGAAGGATTTCGCGCCTTCATAGTCAACCTCGATGCCGCCATCTTCGATCTTGGTCACTTCAACAGTGATGATCGAACCGCGCTTCACGCCGCCAACGGCTTCGGCAAATGGGTCACCGTCAAGGGCCTTGATGGAAAGGCTGATGCGCTCTTTCTCAACATCCACTTCGGCAACTTTGGCCTGAACCACGTCACCTTTGCGGAAGTCACCGATGACGTCTTCGCCACGGCCTTCCCATGTCAGGTCAGACAGGTGAACCATACCGTCGATGTCGCCTTCAAGACCGATGAACAGACCAAACTCGGTGATGTTCTTGACCTCGCCTTCGACCTCAGTGCCCTCTGGGAACTGCTCTGCAAAGACTTCCCATGGGTTGCGCTGTGTCTGCTTGAGACCCAGGGAAACGCGACGCTTGGCCGAGTCAATTTCCAGCACCATGACTTCGACTTCCTGAGAGGTCGACACGATCTTGCCGGGGTGTACGTTCTTTTTGGTCCAGGACATCTCGGACACGTGCACCAGGCCTTCAACACCGGCTTCCAGCTCAACAAATGCGCCGTAATCGGTGATGTTGGTGACACGACCCTGATGGACAGAACCAAGGCTGAACTTGGCTTCAACAGCATCCCACGGATCGTCCTGCAACTGCTTCATGCCAAGGCTGATACGGTGGGTTTCTTTGTTGATCTTGATGACCTGCACCTTGATCGTTTCACCGATGGTCAGGATCTCGGACGGGTGGTTGACCCGGCGCCATGCCATGTCAGTGACGTGCAACAGCCCGTCAACACCGCCAAGGTCCACAAACGCACCGTATTCAGTGATGTTTTTCACAACGCCGTCAACGGTTTGGCCTTCGGTCAGGTTGCCGATGACTTCGGCGCGCTGCTCGGCACGAGACTCTTCGAGGATCGCACGACGGGACACAACGATGTTGCCACGACGACGGTCCATTTTCAGGATCTGGAACGGCTGCTTAAGACCCATCAATGGGCCGGCATCACGCACGGGGCGCACATCAACCTGAGAACCGGGCAAGAACGCAACCGCGCCGCCAAGGTCCACAGTGAAACCACCCTTGACGCGGCCAAAGATCGCGCCATCGACACGCTCTTCGTCAGCATAGGCTTTTTCCAGACGGTCCCAGGCTTCTTCGCGACGGGCCATTTCACGTGAAATGACGGCTTCGCCACGGGCGTTCTCAACCTGACGCAGGAACACTTCAACAGTGTCACCAACGGCCAGTTCAGCCTCTTCACCGGGATCTGCGAATTCTTTGATATCAACGCGGCCTTCCATCTTGTAGCCGACATCGATGATGGCTTGGCCTGCTTCGATTGCGATGACTTTGCCTTTGACAACAGACCCTTCGGCGGGCGTGTCCATTTCGAAGCTTTCGTTCAAGAGTGCTTCAAACTCTTCCATTGTGTTAGCCATGTGGCGTCGTTTTCCTAACGTTTTGTTTATACGGGCCGTGCGGTTGTCTCCGCCGGTCTTTCAGGTTTCAGTTGGTCAAAGCCGCCATGCTTGAAACAGAAAACAACAGGGCCGGTAAGTACCGACCCCGCTCAAATCCTCTGCCCGCGCCTGTCTCGACGCTTTGACAGGGCGGCGTATAGGGGGGATTGGGCTGTTTTGCAAGGCGATTTGACAGGGGTCACGCGGGGGTGGCACGCAACGTTCGGTGGGCACCGCGCGGTGGTGCAGCGCCCAAAAACAGCGATCTGGGCGAATCGAAGGTTAAGAGGCCGGTTTTGCTGATAAAAGCGCTGTCGGCAAAGCGTCGGCGAGACGTCGGCATAACGTCGGACCCTTTGGTGGCGTTTTGCGGGATTAAACGACCGCGCGCTGTAAAGGTGAAGGGGTTGTTAATACTTGTTGGATGACAATGGATAGGTCGACAAACGGTATATCGAGACTGTCATCAAACATGGCGCGGGGTAGACAACGGGCGGGCACCCTACACCACGATGGATGGTGGATTTGCGGAATTTGCCGCTGTGGCCAGATGAGTAAGCAACTACGGCTACCAGCCCGATGAAGACATTGCGACGGAGCTTGAAGCATAAAAGGTCGCATGTGCATTTGACCCGATCCGCAGTGGTCAAATCAAACTAGAACCAAGGCTTCTCTCCTAGCAAGCTTTGCAGCTTCGATGACAGGTCCCGCTGCAGAACCCCTAACCCCTCTTTGTTATTGAGGTAAGTTAGGTAACGGTGATGACGGAGATCGAATGGCACGTCATCACTGTTTTGCGTTATCGGTATGACTGGCTTTCCCCAAGCATGCGCAATGCCTAATTCATAAAACACGTTTTCATTTCGGCCAGTCAGGTCGCATATGACGACCGCAGAGTGATTGATCAGTTCGAGTATGTCATTGATTAGAACGGAGTGGTTCCATACTTCATCAGCCCTACTTGCCGGAAGTGGTGTGGTCTCACATGCGACCTTGATTGCCTCATAAACAGGGCCGAAGTTACCACCGAATGGCATCATAACGCCAATCACGTCATTCTTTGAACGAACGAAGTTGTATCCCAAGCTGCGCTTGGCGGCTGAGAACGCGACAGCGTCTGTGACTGCCTGAGTTTCTGAGGCAAACTTTGTTTCGATGTAGGAGCGCAGCTTGTCGATTGAGCCGTCTTTTGCGTCGTCCATCCGTGTGACGATATCTAGAACGTGGCCGGGATAATCTGGATCTCCCCAGCTTAAGCTCCTAAGCAAGCGGTCGTGGTTTCGAATTTCATTGGTCCAGCCCGTCAGAACACCAACCTCAAGAAAGTTCTCCTGATCGAAGTTTTCGACAACCAAATCTTTGATTTGCAACAGATTTGGAGGCTCGATTGGGCTGTTTGGCGCATGCTTTGGAGCAAGCTCGCCGTCCATTCCGCAAAGGAAAGCCAACTGCCTGACTGCCTGTATGAAATCGAGCCCACGCTTTTCCCGAACGAACGAGATGGCGTCCCCTTTGGCGTGACATCCAAAGCAGTAGTAGAATCCCTTCCGGTCATCGACATGAAAACTTGCTGTAGTCTCTTCATGAAAGGGGCAAGGCGCCCAATAGTCGCCCTTGTCTGGGTTGCTCTTGCGCATATCCCACTGGACCCAACGCGAAATGACGTCGGTCAATGCAATAGCCTTTCTTAGACGATCTAAAAATCCGGGTGGCACGGACATATTCGTTACCTCTTATGGGGGAGCTACCGTCTGCTATGACGAATAGATGGGCCAAGCGCCATTATCAACTTCCAGTCGGTGCGTTTGCAAACTGATCTGTCAAATAGAGCGGAAACCATAACTCTTTCTCCGCCGGCAGAGACTGACAAAACCAGTTCTCTAACTTGGCGCCCAAGTCAGTTGCATTTTACCGCCTAGTAGGACGTTGCCAAACAGACTTTGCAACGTCCGCTTTCTGCGCGTTTCCGCCGCTCGTGGCTGATGCAGCCCTTGTCAAAAAGAGCCCTTTTCGTCCATCACCCGGTCGCCAGCCCCCCGCATTGCTGGATGAAGCGTGTGATGTCTTCGCTTCCTTCTCCGTGCCGTAGGGCCGCGAATGTGTAGGGTCGTCCTGCCCGCATGCGGTCGCAGTCTTTCTGCATCACCTCAAGCGATGCGCCCACATGGGGTGCCAGATCAGTTTTGTTGATCACCAGCAGGTCGGATCGTGTGATCGCGGGTCCGCCTTTGCGTGGGATTTCCTCGCCTGCTGCCACGTCGATCACATAGATCGTCAGGTCCGCCAGTTCGGGGCTGAAGGTCGCTGACAGGTTGTCCCCCCCGCTTTCGATCAGCACCAGATCGAGGTCCGCGTGCCGCGCCCGCATTTCGGCCACGGCTGCCAGATTGATCGAGGCGTCCTCCCGAATTGCCGTATGCGGGCAGCCCCCGGTTTCGACCCCGATGATCCGGTCCTGTGGCAGGATCTGCATCCGCATCAGCGCCTCTGCGTCCTCTTGCGTGTAGATGTCATTGGTGATCACCCCCATGGAGCAGACCGGGTGCAGCGCCTTGGCCAAGGCCGCAGTCAGCGTGGTCTTGCCCGCCCCGACAGGCCCGCCGATGCCGACCCGCAAAGGTCCGTTCAGTTGCGTCATGATCGGAAAATCCTTGGTTGTTGTGTTTCGTGATGCATGGCCGCAATGTCGGACAGGAAGGCGCTGCTGTGCAGATCATCCAGCGTGCTGTCTTGCGTTTGCGCGGCCACGTCTGCGCAAAGCGGTGTGAGGCTGGTCAGGATCCCCTGCCCTTCGGTCTGGCCCAGCGCCATCAGCCGTTGCGCCGCCGCAATCAGGTTGCTGATCATTGCCTGCAGATAGATGGCCGCTGTCAGATCGGCGTCGATCTTGAGCCGCGCTGCGGCGGCACCGACGGCGACCGGATAGATACAGGCCCTGTCCTTTCCCCCCCAGATCGCGGCGGTGGTTTTGCCAAATGCCAGCCCTTGTGCCGCAGCCTCCAGCCGCCGTTCGGCGCAGGCGGCAATGGCAAGCCCGGTGTCGTTGATTTTGGTGAGTTCAGGGGCGTCTTTTGCTGCATGGGCGCAGCGCAGCAGGATGCAATCATTGCGCCCGCTGCCATGGTACAGGATGTCATGCAGCCATTCCTGCAATGCATCGCCCGTTGTGATGTGGCCATGTTGAATGGCAGCCTCCAGCCCATGCGAGTACGCGAAAGCCCCCACCGGATAGGCCGGTGACAGCCATTGGGTCAGCGTCAGGATCGCCTGATTAGTGGTCATGCGCCGTTGCCACATGTTCATGTGCATGGGTCCGCCCATGCCCATAAGCCCCGCCTTCGGGTGTGAACGGTGCCATGATGTGCCGGACCGTTGCCCCCAGATGCTCCAGCATATGCCCGATGACCTTGTCCCGTTGGATGAGCAGCCGCGACTTTTCGATCTGGCAGGGGGTGTGCCGGTTCCCGATATGCCAGGCTAGTCGCGTGAGGTCGCCGGTGATTTCGTATAGTTCTTCATCCGCAGCGATGATTTCGATCAGCCGCCCGTCGGTCAGCAGGAAAGCGTCCCGGTTATTGAGCGATGTGGTCTGCGCCAGATCAACGAGCAGGCTGTCGCCATGGACCGTCTGGATCACTTTGCGCCGCAGGAACCGTTCATCATAGGTCATCACGCAGCATTCGAAACTGCCTGTCCAGTCGCCTGCCCGGCGGATGTCTTGTGCGATGTAATCAGGCATCAGAACATGAAATAGCGTTGGGCCATGGGCAGGGTCTCTGCCGGGGCGCAGGTGAGAAGTTCGCCATCCGCCCGCACCTCGTAGGTTTCGGGATGCACATCGATCTGCGGGGTCTGGTCGTTGAGGATCATGTTGGCCTTGCTGATGGTCCGGGTGTTTTTGACGGCCACGGTTTGCTTGGCCAGCCCCAGCGTATCCCGCAGCCCTGCCGCCTGTGCCGCGCCGGAGATGAAGCTGACCGATGATGCGGTGAGTGACCCGCCCAGCGCGCCGAACATCGGCCTTGTATAAACGGGTTGCGGCGTTGGGATGGATGCGTTGGGGTCGCCCATCTGTGCGACGACGATTGTGCCGCCCATCAGGACCATTTCAGGTTTCACGCCGAAAAATGCAGGCGCCCACAGGCAGAGGTCCGCCCGTTTCCCAACCGCGATATCCCCCAACACATGGCTGACCCCCTGCGCAATAGCCGGGTTGATCGTGTATTTGGCGATGTAGCGGCGGACGCGCATGTTGTCGTTGTCGCCGGTTTCGTCGGTCAGCCGCCCACGCTGTTTTTTCATCTTGTCGGCGGTCTGCCATGTGCGGATCAGCACCTCGCCCACCCGGCCCATCGCCTGACTGTCAGAGGCGATGACCGAAAACGCGCCGATGTCATGCAGGATGTCCTCTGCCGCGATGGTTTCGCGTCTGATACGGCTTTCGGCAAAGGCGATATCCTCGGGGATGGATTTGTCGAGGTGATGGCAGACCATCAGCATGTCGAGATGTTCTTCCAGCGTGTTCACGGTGAAAGGCCGGGTCGGGTTGGTGGAGGATGGCAGCACATTGGCGTCGCCGCAGATTTTGATGATGTCGGGCGCGTGCCCGCCCCCTGCCCCTTCGGTATGAAACGCATGAATGGTCCGGCCCTTCATCGCCGCAACCGTATGTTCCACAAACCCGCTTTCATTCAGCGTGTCGGTGTGGATCATCACCTGCACATCCATGTCATCAGCCACAGACAGGCAGCAATCGATGGCGGCGGGGGTTGTGCCCCAATCTTCGTGCAGCTTCAGCGCGCAGGCCCCGCCATTGACCATTTCGATCAGGGCGGCGGGCTGGCTGGCATTGCCCTTGCCAGACAGCCCGATATTCATCGCGATCCCGTCAAAGGATTGCAGCATCCGCCCGATATGCCACGGCCCCGGTGTGCAGGTTGTGGCCAGCGTCCCATGCGCAGGCCCGGTTCCGCCGCCAAAGCAGGTTGTGACGCCGGAATGCAGGCTGTCTTCCATCTGTTGCGGGCAGATAAAGTGGATATGGCTATCCATGCCGCCGGCGGTGAGGATGCGGCCCTCGCCTGCGATCACTTCGGTCCCCGGTCCGATGATGATATCGACACCCGGCTGGGTGTCAGGGTTGCCCGCCTTGCCGATGGCGTTGATCAACCCGTCTTTCAACGCCACGTCGGCCTTGTAGATGCCGGAATGATCCACGATCAGCGCATTGGTGATGACCGTATCAACCGCCCCGTCAGCGCGGGTGACCTGCGATTGACCCATGCCGTCGCGGATCACCTTGCCGCCGCCGAATTTGACCTCTTCCCCATAGGTGGTCAGATCGCGTTCAACCTCGATTATAAGATCAGTATCGGCGAGGCGGACTTTGTCGCCCGTGGTGGGGCCATACATGGCGGCGTAGTTCTGGCGCGAGATTTCAACGGCCATTCAAAGTGCCCCCATGATCTGTTGGTTGAAGCCGTAGATGTAGCGACTGCCAGCAATGGGAATGAGCTGCACATCACGGCGCTGTCCCGGCTCGAACCGCACGGCCGTCCCGGCGGCGATATCCAGCCGCATACCGCGTGCGGCATCGCGGTCGAAATCCAGCGCCGGGTTGGTTTCGGCAAAATGGTAATGGCTGCCCACCTGCACGGGCCGGTCGCCGGTATTGGCGACAATCAGCGTGATCGCGTCGCGGTCTGCATTCAAGGTGATGTCGCCTGCGGCGGGGATGATTTCTCCAGGGATCATGGGGCGCCTACCTTATCGGGTTGTGGACGGTGACCAGTTTGGTGCCGTCGGGAAATGTCGCCTCGACCTGCACTTCGTGGATCATCTCTGCGATGCCATCCATGCATTGGTCGCGGGTGATGACCTGCCCCCCGGCTTGCATCATGTCGGCGACGGAGCGTCCGTCGCGCGCGCCCTCAACCACTGCATCGGTGATCAGCGCGATTGCTTCGGGGTGGTTGAGTTTGACGCCACGGTCCAGCCGTTTGCGGGCCACCTCTGCCGCCATGGCGATCAGCAGCTTGTCTTTTTCACGGGGTGTCAGTTGCATGGCTCATAGCCTCCATGACGTGGGAAGGGTATTGTTTGTCAGCCGTTGAAGGATCGGCACGAGGGTGCGGCGCAACGCGTATCCATCGGGCGCCAATTGCCGCATGACCAGTGTGTCATCGGCGATCATGCTTGCCCCGGCGGTGGCTGGCAGGGCCGCCCGGATTGGGGCAAGCTGACTGGCGGCGTCGGGCCGTACCAGTACAAGGCTGGCCATCGCACCCGCCCCATCCGCGATAGCCCGTCGCGCCAGATGGGTGGTTGCATCGCCGCGCAGCATTGTCGCGTCTGTGTAAAGCGGGCTGCCCCCGCGTGTGATCATGATCCGGTCATGAAACAGGATGTCGCGCAATGCCTCGCCCATGGCGGCGCGCCCAAAGACAACAGGTTCAATCATCAAAAGCCGGGCGTCTGGCGCAAGGTCGATATGAAGCCTGCGTTGCAATGCACAGCGTTCAAACAGGATCAGTTCCTGCGGCAGCCAGTTGAGCTGGGCATCGGATTGCACGGTCGCATCGGTTCGCACACGGCCTGTTTCGCCGCGCTGCGCCCGATAGGCCCGTTCAGCGGCCTGCGTGGTAACAGTGAGCGTGGCACCATGTTGCACGGTAAAGTCAGTGCTGAAACCATCACCACCGGTGATGCCGCCCGCCGTGTTGACCAGCACGGTTTCGACATCCTTGCGATGGGTCTGCGGGAATACCAGTTTCATCGACCCTGACTGGCGCAAATCCTCAATCCGCGTTTGCCCTGCCTGATCGGCGCGCACCGAAAGGCGCACGGTGCCAATCGCGCGGGGCTGCATTGGTTGGGCGTCTTGCAGGGTGATGTCAGTCGTCAGGTTGATGGCGGGCTCCGGCGCGGCGTTGATCTGCCACCTTTTCGACCACAGCGCGCGCCAAAGTGGCAGCGTTCGGATTGATCAATTGGCAATCATGATTGCCCTGCCGGTTTTTTATGCGCTGACTTTCGGCTCTGCCCAAAAATCGGGCGCACATGTATAGGGCCTGACAGACCTTGTTTCGCCTTGTATTTGTGCCAGATACGCATAGTTTTCCGCTATGACGGAAAATGCCGATAATGTGTTGAATGTACTGCCTGCCCGGTTGCGGGATGCCCGCAAGGCGCAGGGATTGTCATTGGAAGCGGTGGCCAATCTAAGCGGCGTATCCCGGTCCATGGTCAGCCAGATCGAACGCGGCGAAAGCAGCCCGACCATTGCGACCCTTTGGAACCTGACCCGGGCCTTGCGCGTGGATTTTGCTGGGCTGTTGGAACAGCGTCAGGATGGCGACCGGATTGATGTCTTGTCCGCCTCTGACGTCCCAAGCATCGATAATATGGGGCAAGGCTGCCGCATCTTGATCCTGTCACCCCCCGAAGAGGCGGGCGGGCATGAGGTGTATGACGTCCATTTTCAAGCCGGCGGCGCATTGAGCAGCCAGCCCCATGCGCGCGGCGCGCTGGAACAGCTGACCGTGCTTGAAGGCCGGGTCCAAGTGACGTCTGGCAGTGCCGTAATGGAAATCGAAACCGGGGACACGGCCCGGTATGCGGCCGATGTGACACATGCGATTGCCGCGCTGGACGGCCCTGCCCGTGTTTTCCTGATCGTCAAGGCAACCGAAAATACGCCTTAACGGAAATTTGTACGATTTAGTGGAAATCCTGCATTGAGGATATTCCTCCGTTATGGCAGATATTTTGGCATCAAGGAGATGCCATATGCCACACACCTTTCTGTCCGACACCACGACCACTTTAAAACAGATCAAGGCCGATGGCCTGTATAAGCGCGAACGTCTGATCACGTCACCGCAAGCGGGCGAGGTGTCTGTCGCTGGCCGCGAAGTCATCAATCTGTGTGCCAATAACTATCTGGGCCTTGCCAACCATCCTGATCTGATCGCCGCTGCGGCGCGCGCGATGGAGGCACATGGTTTTGGTATGGCCAGCGTCCGCTTTATCTGCGGCACGCAGGATATTCACCGCGATCTGGAACAAAGACTGGCGGCATTGCTGCGCAAGGATGATGCGATCCTGTTTGCGGCCTGTTTTGATGCCAATGGCGGTTTGTTTGAACCGCTTTTGGGCACCGAAGATGCAATTATCTCGGACAGTCTGAACCATGCGTCCATCATTGACGGCATCCGCCTGTGTAAGGCCAGGCGGTATCGTTACGCCAATAATGACATGGGTGATCTTGAGGTGAAGCTGAAAGAGGCCCGTGCCGCAGGTGCCCGCCATGTGATGATTGCCACCGATGGCGTGTTTTCCATGGATGGCTACCTTGCTGATCTGCCCGGCATTCGGGCGCTGGCAGACAAATATGATGCGGTTGTGATGGTCGATGATTGCCATGCGACCGGGTTTATGGGGCCACGCGGGGCGGGCACCCCGGATCATTTTGGTGTCGACGTTGATATCGTTACCGGCACCTTGGGCAAGGCCCTGGGCGGTGCCATTGGCGGTTATATTGCGGGGCCACAGCCGGTGATTGATCTGTTGCGGCAACGCGCCCGGCCCTACCTGTTTTCCAACTCCTTACCCCCTGCCATCGTCGCCGCCGGGATTGCCGCCATTGATCTGGTTGAAAATGGGGCCGCACAGCGCGCCCGGCTTTTTGAAAACGCTGCCTATTGGCGCGCCGGTCTGACTGATCTTGGTTTTGATTTGCTGCCCGGCGAACATCCGATCATTCCCGTCATGCTGGGTGAGGCAACACTGGCGCAGGATATGGCCGCGCGTCTGTTTGACGAAGGCGTCTATGTTTCCGGCTTTTTCTTCCCCGTGGTCCCGCATGGGCAGGCCCGTATTCGCACGCAGATGAATGCCGCCTTGACCAAGCCCGAGTTGGACCGTGCCCTTGCCGCCTTTGGCAAGGTTGGCCATGCGTTGGGGGTGATCTGATGACCGCCAATACGATGATGGCGTTGGAGAAATCCAAACCATCCGAAGGGCTGTGGATGGTTGATGCCCCGGTCCCCGAGATTGGCCCTGATGACGTGCTGATCTGTATCAATAAAACCGGCATTTGCGGCACCGATATTCATATCTGGAACTGGGATGAATGGGCGGCGGCGACCGTCCCTGTGCCGATGATCACGGGCCACGAATTCGCAGGCGAAATTGTCGCGCTTGGGCGCAATGTGACCGGCCTGACACTGGGCCAGCGCTGTTCCGGTGAGGGGCATCTGATCGGCACCGAAAGCCGCCAGTCGCGGGCGGGCAAGTTTCACCTTGATCCCGGCACGCGGGGCATCGGGGTGAATGAACATGGCGCATTTGCGCAATATTTGCGGCTGCCCGCCTTTAATGTCGTTCCCCTGCCTGATGATATCCCTGATGAGATCGGTGCCATCCTCGACCCGCTGGGCAATGCGGTGCATACCGCGCTGAGTTTTGAGCTGCTGGGAGAGGATGTTCTGATCACCGGGGCTGGGCCTATTGGCATTATGGCCGCGGCGGTCGCCCGACATGCCGGGGCACGCAATGTCGTGATTACGGATATCAATGCTGACCGTCTGGCACTTGCTGAATATGTCGTTCCGTCCGTCAGGACGGTCAATGTGGTCAAGGAAGACCTGAACGATGTCGCGCACGCGCTTGGCCTGCGCGAGGGCTTTGACGTGGGGCTGGAAATGTCTGGCAGCCAGGCGGCACTGGACCAGATGGTCGAGGCGCTGGTCATGGGTGGCAAGATCGCCCTGCTGGGCATTCCGCCCGGCACATCCCCGGTCAACTGGGGGCGCATCGTGTTCAAGGCAATCACCATCAAGGGCGTCTATGGCCGCGAGATGTTTGAAACCTGGTACAAGATGATCGCGATGCTGCAAAACGGGCTGGATGTCAGCCGGGTGATCACCCATCGCTTTCCGGTGCAGGAGTTTGCCCAGGGTTTTGCCGCGATGAAATCGGGGCTATCGGGAAAAGTCGTTCTGGATTGGACATCATAGGCGGCGCGGTCAGCGCCGCGACCAACTGGCCGACCATTCGGCAGATAGTTCGGCCCGGCAGGCATGGGCAAGGTTCAGTGACAGATCGCTGAGGGTGACAATGCCGCTGCCTTCCAGTTTTGGTCCGGCCAGCCCCGGGATGCCGTCACGCAGCCCTTGATCAAAAGCCTTCATCGCATCGGCGATTTGTTGGTTTTCGATCAATCCCATGACACCCCAGTAAGCCCGCGCAAAGTTTTGCAGATCTTCATCGTCGGGCGGGGTGGTCGTGGCGATGCTCGCGGTTGTTCTCACGGCCTGTTCGCACCACGAGAGTTTTCTTTCCAGAAACGGTTTCGCAGCTTCAATCGCCTGCACCTGAAAGAACTGGACGATCCCAAACAACAGACCACCCAGCCCGGCAAAGGCGGCGATTGCCTTGATCTTTTCTTCTGCGGTCATGGCGGACCCTTTGGTTTGATCCTGCCATGTTAGCGGGGATGGCCCCGCACGCCTATCCCCCCTGTTTTTGATCGCACCATGCGCGGATGATGTTCTGCAATTCTGCCTGCTTGGTTGCCAGATCATCCAGATCGCTGACCTTGAAGCTGCGCGCCTCTTTCCCGTCGCCTGTCAGATTGGGGAAGTTGCCTGCGATCTCTGCCCCTTTGTGGAACATCAATGACGCATGCTTCTTCGATTTGGGAAAGAAGCTGGCGATATTGCCATTGTAGACAAAGGTCGGTGCCTGCCATTTGATTGTTTCCGTGACCCGTGCGTCGGCAGCAAGGATCGCATCGCGCATCGCCGCCACAACGGGTTTCATCGGGTTGTCATAGGCATCAAGCCATGCGTCAACATCGGGATTTTTCATCGGCTCATCCCATGTCCAGCGTTGTGACCAGCGACGCAATCTTGCCATCCGCCATCTGAAAGACATTGGTTCCGCTGCCGCGCCCACCCGGGATCGCATCTGATATGCAGGTCCATTCCACGGTGATGGTGTCGCCTATCACCTCGACCGATCCCAGATTGATCACGGCGTCGTTGAACGCATCCGTCCGGCTGGCATCGAAGGCCGCAACAATGGCGTCGCGCCCTTGATGCGGTGTCGATTGTCCTGAAAACGGTTCGCTATAGGTCGCGTCGGGCGCGAAAATCGTGCTTAGCAGGTCCAGCCCAGAGGGACCGGCTTGCATTGCGAGGAAGAAATTGGTGATCTCAAGGGGCATAGACTGCATGAGAGGTCCTTTTGATGTCTGTTGATCCGGATGTATTGGCGGCGTTGTCAGAAACGCTGGAAGGGTTGACCGGTGCTCCGCAAGGTCCGATCCCGGTGGCCGCACTGACCACGCTGGCCCCATTGGCCCAGCCGGGGATGCGGCTGAAGATTGATCTGGACGCCAGTGCCGTGATTGGTGCGCCGCTGGTCACCCTGACACAGGCACCCCATGACGATGCGCTGCTGACCCCGTTGACCGCCCGCCAACGCCAGGTGGCCGGGTTACTGATTGAGGGCAAGTCAAACAAAGAGATTTCCAAAGCGCTCAATATCACTGTGCCTACGGTCAAGGATCACGTTCATGCCATTTTGCAGGCGCTGGGATTGCCATCCCGCAGGGCGGTGATGGCCGCAGCACATGCGTCCCTGTCAGGTTAGGTGACCCCGGAACCGCATACAATCCATCCAAGGATGGATAGATCGCGGGGTTCAGAAACAGAAAAAGGCACCCGTGGTGGCGGGTGCCCTTCCCTTCACGCCGACCCGGACGAAACGCGCGAACAGGTGTCCGGGGTCAGCGGTGATCTGTTTTATTCGCCGCCGCCCAACTGGTGAACATATGCGGAAACCGCCTTGATTTCAGCTTCGCTGAGCCGCGAGCCCCAGGGTGGCATCACACCAAACCGGGCGTAACGAATGGTTTCTTCCAGCGTGGCCGCATCGCCACCATAGAGCCAGATCGCGTCCGTCAGATTGGGCGCGCCCAGATCATAGCTGCCCTTGCCATCATCGCCGTGACAGGCGGCGCAATTGTCCATGAATGTCGCCTCCCCCGCGCCCGCAAGCGTCGCATCATGGTCCTGGCCCGAGATTTGACGCACATATTGCACGGTCGCATCAATCTCTTCGTCGCTAAGGATCTCGTCATAGGCCGTCATTTCGGAGTAACGGGCATCCCAGTCTTCCTCATTCCGGATACCGTGACGGATGGTATAGGTGATGTTTTCGAAGTCACCGCCCCAAAGCCAGTCATCATCCAGAAGGTTGGGATAGCCGACAGCACCCGCAGCCCCGGACCCGTGACATTGCGAACAATTGTTGCGGAACACCGCACCACCGGCAGAGGTGGCAAAGCGCTGCAATTCTTCGTTTTCGGCCAAGGTATTGAGATCGGCAGAGGCAAGCTGCGCGGAAATCTCTGCGTTTGCTTCCTCGAACCGGTTGATTTCTTCCGCGACCTCGGCCCGGGTGGAATAGCCCAACACCCCGGCTGTCGCCCCTTTGACCAGCGGCCAGGCGGGATAGGCGATCGAATAGCAAATCCCCCAGAAGATCGTCAGATAAAAGCACCAGAGCCACCACCGCGGGAGCGGGTTATTCAGTTCCTTGATCCCGTCCCAGGCGTGACCCGTTGTGTCGATGCCGGTGACGTCGTCGATATCTTTGTTGTCCTTGCTGCTCATGATTGCAGCTCCTTGGTGTTGGTGTCGCTGGCGGCATCGCCGGGACGGTCCTCGTTACGGAAGGGGATCTGGCTGGTGTCGTCATGGACTTTCCGGCTGCCGGGCCGAAAGGCCCAGATAATCGTGCCCAGAAAGAAGACGAACATCGCCAGAAGCACCCAGCTATCGGCAATTTCGCGCAGGAGTGAATAGGTATCCATGTCAGGTCTCCTTAGCGGCTGGCATCGGGGGTGAAAGTCGAGAAATCGACCGTTGTCCCCAGCATTTGCAGATAGGCGATCAGCGCATCCATTTCGGACACACCCGGCGCCCCGTCGAAATTGCGGATTTGTGCGCCCGGATACCGTTCGAGCAGATCGTCATAGGCATCCGTGTCCGGGTCGGCCTGTGCCAGCACGTCGGCGGCGGCCACTTCGACCATCTCTTCGGTGTAAGGCACCCCGATAAAGCTGTGTGTCGCGACCAGATCGGCGGTGTATTCCGCGTTCACCTGCGTATCGAGCAGATAGGCATAGCCGGGCATGATCGATTCAGGCACAACAGCCTGTGGTTTGATCATGTGATCCAGATGCCATGCGTCCGAATATTTCCCACCGACCCGGGCCAGATCAGGCCCGGTCCGTTTGGACCCCCATTGGTGCGGGTGGTCATACATGGATTCCGCTGCCAGTGAGTAATGCCCGTAGCGTTCAACCTCGTCCCGCATGGGCCGGATCATCTGGCTGTGACAGACATAGCATCCTTCGCGGATGTAGATGTCGCGCCCCGCCAGTTCCAGTGGCGAATATGGTCGCACCCCTTCTACCTTTTCAATGGTGTTTTCGAGGTAGAACAGGGGTGCGATTTCCACGATCCCACCCACCGTCACCACCAACAGGGAGGAAACAAGAAGCAATGTCGGGCTGCGTTCCAGGATCGCGTGCTTTGCAAGGAAGCCTTTGGCAGGGCCGCTGTTTGGTGTTGTATCAGACATGTCTCAGCCCTCCTTATTCTGCAGGCACGCCAACCGGTGCGGCAACCTTTTGGCCGCCCCGGATGGTCATGAACATGTTCCAGGCCATGATCAGCGCACCGGCAAGGTACAAAACCCCACCCAGCCCACGGACCACATACATCGGGAACTTGGCGGACACGGTGTCAGCAAAGCTGTTCACCAGGAACCCGTTGGCGTCGACTTCGCGCCACATCAGGCCTTCCATGATGCCGGTCACCCACATGGATGCCGCGTAGAGGATGATGCCGATGGTGGCCAACCAGAAGTGCCAGTTGATCGCCGACATCGAATACATCTGCGCGCGTCCCCAGAGTTTCGGTGTGAGGAAGTAAAGCGCCGAGAACGTGATCATCCCGTTCCAGCCAAGTGCGCCGGAATGCACGTGCCCGATGGTCCAGTCTGTGTAGTGCGACAGGCTGTTGACGGCCCGGATCGACATCATTGGCCCCTCAAAGGTGGACATGCCGTAGAAGGCGAGGCTGATCACCATCATCCGAATGATCGGATCGGTACGCAGCTTGTCCCAGGCCCCTTGCAGGGTCATCAGACCATTGATCATACCGCCCCAGCTGGGCATCCACAGAATGATCGAGAACACCATGCCAAGCGTCGAGGCCCAGTCAGGCAGCGCTGTGTAATGCAGGTGGTGCGGACCGGCCCAGATATAAAGGAAGATCAGCGCCCAGAAATGGATGATCGACAGCTTATAGCTAAAGACCGGACGTCCGGCCTGTTTCGGAACAAAGTAGTACATCATGCCCAGGAAACCCGCCGTCAGGAAGAACCCAACCGCGTTGTGGCCATACCACCACTGGGTCATTGCATCCTGCACGCCCGAGAAGATTTGCACCGATTTGCTGCCCCAGATCGACACGGGGATCGAGATGTTATTGACCAGATGCAGCATCGCCACGGTGATGATGAACGACAGCAGGAACCAGTTGGCTACATAGATGTGCTTCTCCGTCCGCTTGAAGATTGTCCCAAGATAGACCAGCAGGAATGACACCCAGACGATGGTCAGCCAGATATCAACGTACCATTCAGGCTCTGCGTATTCTTTGGACTGGGTGGCCCCCAGCAGGTAGCCGGTCGCGGCCAGCACGATGAACAGGTTATATCCCCAGAACACGAACCACGCCAGATTGCCGCCCCATAGCCGCGCCCCGCAGGTCCGTTGCACGATATAGAAGGACGACATGATCAGGGCGTTGCCCCCGAACGCGAAAATCACCGCAGATGTGTGCAGTGGCCGTAAGCGCCCGAAATTGCCGTAGGGCTGGAGAACCTCGAAATTCAATTGAGGAAAGGCAAGCTGGAACGCGATCACCACACCAACCAGAAAGCCAACGACCCCCCAGAACCCGGTTGCAATGACCCCGGCCCGGACGACACCATCCATATAACCGTCAGTGGCAACTGCCTGCACCGGTTCATCCGTTGCGCGCAGCACGCGCAAGAACATGAAACCGCTGACCAGCATAATGATGATGGCGTGAACGACATATGCCAGATCACGCCCCCAATTGGCAGCAACTGCGGCAAAGAGCGTGATCAGCCCCAGCGCAATCAGCTTTAGATAGTTCCCCATCAGAGAATCCCCTTCTTTCGCCGCACCAAAACAAGGGTCCGACACTTAACTCATGCTGCCCTTATGGGATTTGCCGAATTGGGGTTCCTTGATGTGGATCAAGGCAGATCGAAAGTCGATCTCGCAAGCTTGGAACCAAGGAGCGGTTCTGCGCGAACGATCGCCCCATGACTGACCGACTTGGGGAGTGCCGATCATGGCCTATAAGATTATTGCGACGATCCTGACCGATACGGATCAATCGACCGAGGGGCTGGATGCCGCCATCGCGCTGTCTGACCGTATGGGCGCGCATCTGGATGTATATGTGGTGACAATCAGCCACACTGAAAACCACAATTACTACATGGGGACAGAGGCGATGCTGGTCGCCGAACAGACCCGCGATGCAATGGCCCAACGCGAAAAGCTGGAAGCCTGGCTGACTGACCGGATGCAGGGCGAGCTTGTGCGCTGGGGCGCGCATGCCGCCACCGTACAAGGCCCCGAACTGACCGGGTTTCTGGCGCGCAAGCTGCGGTTTTCCGATCTGGTGGTTCTGCCGCGCCCCTATCAGGATAACCCGGAGGCGGCCACATTGGTCGAGGCTTGCCTGTTCAGTGCCGAACGCCCGGTTCTGATGATCCCCAAAGGCTGCAAAGCACCGGATGCTGGCGGGCATGTCCTGATGGGTTGGAATGACGGGGCAGAGGCGTTGGCCGCTGCCCGCGCTGCCCTGCCATTGCTGGAACAGGCAGAGGTGGCTGATATCTGCATCATCGATCCCCCGGCCCATGGCGCAGACCGATCTGACCCGGGCGGGGCGATGGCCCAGTACCTGATGCGCCATGGCACCAAGTCAGAGGTCGCCGTATTGGCCAAAACCGAACCGCATGTGGGTGAAATTCTGCTACGCCGTGCCCGCGAGGTCGGCGCGCAGATGATTGTCAGTGGTGCTTATGGCCATTCCCGCCTGCGCGAGGCCGTTTTTGGCGGGGCAACACGCAAGCTGCTGGAAACCGCGGACCTGCCGATCCTGATGTCGCGCTAGGCCCTCGGCGCCGCACCGAACCATCGCAACCCTTAATCGTTTCAAGGAGGACATACCAATGTTCAAAACCATTATTGTCGCCGTCGACGGATCAGATTGTGCCAAAAAGGCGGTCACGACCGCCTGCGAATTGGCAGGACAAAGCGAGGGGCAGATCATCGTTGTGCATGCACCCCAGGCGGAAACCAGCGCCTTTGCCGTTGGGGCCGTCGCGGGCTACCATGAAGTGCTGACCGCGCCCACGCATGATGAGTTGACCGAAGCGGGCACCAAGATCCTTGACGAAGCGACCGCCATTGCCAAAGAGGCCGGATGCGACGTCCAGACCGATCTGCATATCGGCGACCCGGTGCGTCAGGTGCTGCAGGTTGCCAAAGACAACAGTGCCGATCTGATTGTCACGGGGCGGCGCGGGCTTGGTTCCGTGGCGGGGCTGTTTCTGGGCAGCACATCGCAGCGCATTCAGCATCATGCCACATGTGCCTGCCTCACGGTGGTTTAGGTAAGGACCTTGGCCTGCGACAAATTGCCTGCCTACTCTGCCCCGCCGACAGCGCGTCGGTGGGGCAACTTCACTTGCATTGAAAACTGAAGGCGCCCAAACTGCGATCCACCCTTATTCCTTTGGTGGATACAGCCATGCCGACCATCTATGTCTATGCCTTATCCGATTTTGTGACGCCGATTCCCAATGAGGCAGGCGCCCGTGCGGTGGGAAATCCACCCTTCACCATCACAACCGGTCCGACACTGACCCGTATTGCGGTGGAGGTAACGGATGATGATACGCTTTTTGACGAAATCGACAGCAATCAGGTTTTGACCAATGACATCACGATTGATGGCGTGACCTACAATGCCGGTGACCGGATATTTGGGAACTATGCGCTGACCAATGGCAGTGATCCCGATCTGATCTCGATCACGATTGGCGCAAGTAATAGCGGGCGGAACACAACCGACCTTGTCGCCTCTTTGGTGCCGTTTGAACCGAACACCACATATGTCTACACGGGTGAGCCGAATTTTAACGGCAATTCCGAATCCTATGGTAATTTCGTCTGCTTTACCCGCGGTACAATGATCAGGGCCGAACATGGGTTGGTGGCCATCGAAACCTTGCGCGTTGGTGACAAGGTGGTCACCCGGGACAATGGTTTACAGACCCTGCGATGGATCGGACACCGCGAGTTGACGCAATCCGAATTGGCAGAAAACCCGAAGCTGAAGCCAATTCGTATTGCGGCCGCTGCATTGGCAGATGGGATACCTCACCGTGACCTGACAGTTTCGCCGCAGCATCGGATTGTCGTCCGTTCCAAAATTGCCATCCGCATGTTTGACGCCGAGGCTGTGTTTGTCCCTGCCAGACATCTGCTGGAGCTTGATGGCGTCGATATCGTCGCGGATGCCGACACGGTTAGCTATTTTCATCTGATGTGCGACGACCACGAAATCGTCGAAGCGGACGGGGCCTATGCGGAGACCCTATATACCGGCACCGAAACGATGCGCGCCCTGAGCCCGGCAGCCACAACAGAGATCATGTCTGTTTTTGGCAATGCACCGTTCGTGAACCGTCCACTGGCCTTGCAGGAACCCAAGGGACATCAGGCGCGAAAACTGATTGCGCGTCATATCCAGAATGATCACCCGATTTACGGCGAGGTGCATTAATGGGTCCTGACCCTAGTCTTCTTCGCCGGTCTCGGCTTTCAGCGCCTCAAGGTCGGGCACGGTGATGTCGCGCCTGTCTTCGAAGGTGATCAGCCCTTCTTTTTTCAGTGCTGACATCTGACGGCTGACGGTTTCAATTGTCAGCCCAAGGTAATTCGCCATCGTTTCGCGGGTGATCGGCAGGGTGAAGTTGGCCCCAACCCCATCGCCGGGTTCAAGTGCGGCCATCCGCGTGGCGATCATGTGCAAAAGCGACGCAATCTTTTCGCGGGCCGTTTTACGCCCCAGCACCAGCATCCATTCGCGCGCGGCGTCGAGTTCATCAAGGGTCATTTCCAACAGGCGCTGACCGACATGCGGGGTCTGTTCAATCATCCCTTCGAACGGTTTGCGCCGAAAGCAGCACAGCATCACGTCGGTTTCGGCGACCACATCGGTTTCAATCGTTTCGCGATGCGGACGCCCCAGAAAATCGGACGGCAACAGCAAACCCACCATCTGCACCCGCCCATCGGGCATGGTGCGGGTCAGGCTGGCCACCCCGAACACGATTGACCCCACAAATTCAAGCGGATCGCCCGCGAAAAAGATCGTCTGCCCAGCCGAAAAGGACCTGTAATACTTGATCGCCTCAAGCTCGTCCAATTCATCGCGATCGCATTTGGAACACACAGCGTTGTAACGGATCGGGCAATCCTCACAGGATTTGAGTCGTGGAATGGCAAGCGTCATTCGTGGGTCCCCGGCGATGTTGGCTTGCACCATTATCGCGCAAGTTGCGGGGCAATGCCAAGCCGTATTCGGCGCGGGCCTGCTACCGCCCGACGATTGCGCCTAATTCGACCGCTGCCAGTTTCAGATCATCCAGAAACCCAACAAGATCAGTTATCGTCAACCGTTGCAAAGGCGCATGGATCGACAAGGTGGACATCAGCCGCCCCCGTTCATCAAGGATCGGCACGGCGATGGCTGTCATGCCTGACATGAATTCCTCGTCATCGGTGGCGTAGCCCTGTTTGCGGCATCGCCCCAGTTCATCATGCAGATCTTGCGGTGTTGTGATCGTGCGTTCCGTCTTTTTGACAAGCACGTAGTTGCGCAAGAACCGGTCCAGATGGTCGGATCGCAAGGTTGACAGATACATCTTGCCGCTGGCGGTGCAGTGAAACGGGACTTCGGTTCCAATCGGCATCTGAATGCGTAGCGGCCACTGCGTTTCGACCCGGTCCAGATAATACATCCCGTCCCGTTCCGGGATCGCGATATTGCAGGTTTCGCCGACTTTGCGGGCCAGCGCATTCAGCACTGACAAGCGCACCGTTCTGACCCGTTCAGACGACAATGTATTGATCGCCAATTGCCGCATCCGCCGTCCCGGACTGTAGGATCGTCCGTCGATATCGCGTTGCAGGAACCCTTCGGCCTCTGCAGTGGCGAAAAGCCTGTGGATCGTTGGCTTGGGCAAGCCCAACCTGTCATTGACCGTTGACGGTGTTACGGGCACCCCGGCCTGGGCCACCGCCTCCAGCAGCATAAGCAGCCGGAGGTTGGTGGGAATTTGACCAGCGTTTTCGCTTGTATCGTCTTCTGCCATCGTCACCTTATCTGCCAGGCAGGATCGCCAGTGCTGTTTGCGGCACCAGCGCCACAAAGAACCAGACACTGATCAGCGCCGCCAGATAGGGCAGGATGTAACGCAACAGGCGGAAATAGGGAACGCCTGTCACACCCGATGCCACATAAAGGTTCAGACCATAAGGCGGGGTGATAAACCCGATGGACGCGCCCACAAGGAACACAACCGCAAAGTGGATCGGATCAATGCCCACCGATGCCGCAATGGGCGCAAGGATCGGTGCCAGAATGATCGTCACGGGCAGTGATTCAAGAATCATGCCCGTCACGAATACAATCGCCATCGCCGTGAACAACACCGCGTAATAGCCGCCCATACCAGTCACAAAGTCACCGATAAAGTCCTTCGCCCCAAGTGATGACATCACCTGTTGCATGGCAACAGATACGGCAATCAAAGGCACAAGGATGCCCGAGATCTGTGCAGACCGCGACACAATCGCGGGAATTTGTGGAACCGTGAAGCCTTCGACGACAAACATTGATGCAACATTTTTCTTCTCCACAGGAATATCAGCATCGCTGCCCATGATCCGGTTCAATGGATAGGACACCAAGCCGATGAACACACAGAACCCAACGGTCACACCCGCAGCCTCGGTGGGTGAGAAACGGCCCGTATAGATACCCCAAAGTACCAGTCCGATGGCAAAGAACCCCAGCCAGGCCCCGATGGCGGTTTTGATCATCCGCGAGATCGACAGGCCGATCAGAATGCCCCAGCCATTGATCGTGCAGACGATAAAGGCCGCGGTCATCATCCCCAGCACCATCAGTGATCCGGGGATGATCCCGGCCACAAACAGGTCCGAGATGGGCAGGTTCAACAGGAAGCCGTAGACGATGAAGATGATCGAAGGCGGGATGATGATCCCCACCGTACCACCCGCCGCTGCGGTCGCCGCAGAAAACCGTTCATCGTAGTTGCCCTTGACCATTTCGGGATGCAACATCGACCCGATGGTCGCTGTGGTCGCCGAGTTGGAGCCTGAAATCGCGGCAAACAGGCCACAAGCAGCGATAGATGCCATTGCAAGACCGCCGCGCAGCCATCCCAGACAGGAATAGGCAAAATCGGACAATCGCCGGGCGATCCCCGATTGGTTGATCAAGTCACCCGTCAGGATGAAAAGCGGCATTGCCAATAGGGCAAAACCTTTGCTGAACACGTTGATCAATTCGTTGCCAGTATTGGCCAGCGGCAGGTCGATGACAAAGCTACAGCCGATGACCCAGTAAAAGATGATCAGCAAGACCGGCGTGCCAAGCATGAAAAAGAACGTCACGCCCAGTGAAATAAGGGTAATCCATGTACCGTCTGACATTATACGTCTCCGCCAATAACTGCTTGCTTGATGATCGGCGAACCGGATTTGTAGTTGCCCCAGTCTTCCAGCCAATTGCCGATGACGCGCCCTGACATCAGCGTAAAGGCGATGGGAACGGTGATGTAGAACCACCATTTCATGACGTCATCGACACCGTCGACGAGTTGGAAATTGTCGGCTGACAAAACCGTAAAGCGTAGCGAAGTGGTGATCGCGATCCAGCAGAACCCAAGCCAAAGGGCCGCATCCAGCGTCAATGTGGCCATCTGGCCTGTCGGCGCCATCTTGGAACGAAACTCGCTAAAGCTCAGATGCGTGCGCAGTTTGACGTTATAGGAACAGGCAAACCATGCCATGACCATAAACAGGAATGGCGGCACCGTGGTTGACCCCGACCATTGGTTCGAAAAGACAAAGCGGTCAATCACGCCCCAGCAGATGATGCCTGCAATGATCAGATACATCACAACCGCCACCGTGCGTTCCAGATGCCGTTCCACGAAGGGCAGAAGCGTGTAAAGCAGATGGGCGAGGTAGCCGCCAATAAGCGTTAGAAAAAAGCAGAACAGCCACATACCGTTTGTGTCAAAGGCGCTTCTCATGTCCCATGTGCTGCCTGAAAAAATGGCAGGGATAATCGCCACCGCCTCTGATAAAATCGACATCTAGGTCTCCCCCCTAACGTGTCATAATGCCGCTACTATGGAGCGGTCGTATTGATCTGAAAAGGGCCGGCCGAACTCCTCATTCAGCCGGCCCAAATTTCAAGGTCAACGCAAAGGCTGTATCAGCCTTTCCACCAACGGCGCGGTTCCACGTTCTCAGGAAGCGTGTTCGCATCAATTGTGCGGACCTCGTCATAGATCTCCTGATAGGTGTCCAGACCGCCGGACCAGCCGTTCAGACGCTCGCGCCACTGCTCCCACAGTTGCGGCTGGAACTCGGGCGAGCACATTTCCTCGGCCTTGCGGATTTCCTCGGCAGACAGGAACGCGTTGCGCACGTTGTTCTGCGCAAAGATCGTGCCGGGCAGTTGCGGATCAGACTGACCAACCGTGTTGATCAGCGCCACTTCGTTCGCGGCCTGAACATGGGTCTGCGCCCAGTAGGACGATTCCATCACGGCATCCTGCAAATACCCATCAAGCCCGTCGAACACAGATGCGGACATCGCTGTATGCTCTGTACCGCAGAAGAAATTCAGGTGAACCGACTGGGACACAACCGGTGCCATGTTTGCGTAAGCAACAGCAGACGCCCATGTTTCTGCACCGTCGATCAGACCCTGCTTGAGACCATCAAGTGTTTCTTCCCACGCCACCGGAACCGGGTTCAGGTTCAGTGCTTCCATTGCGATCCGGCCAAGCTGTGTGCCTGTGACACGGTTCTTTGTACCGGCCAGTTCGTCAATCGAGGTAACAGTTGGCTTGTCTTCGAAGTTCAGGCCCAACTGGATGCCGCGCAATTCGGCGTGGCTGAACAGGAATTTCAGGCCGTGACGTTTTTCATATGGTTCACGCAGCAACGCCATCGATGCTGGTGAATACAGGAAGTGATACTGATCTGCCCGGTTGCGGAACATATAGGCGTAATCCAACACGTTCAGATAAGGCGCACCACCGGCAGAGTTCTGGGTAGAGGCCGCATAGATATCAACGATACCCTGCTGTGTTTTTTCGACGCATGAGGTCTGACCACAGATCTGGTTGTCGCCGATGAACTCAATCCGAATCTCTCCGTCTGTGCGGCTTTCGAGGTCGCGGGCGAATTCCAATGCGCCAGCCCGCTCGATCAGCAGGTTGCGCGCGTTAAAGCCCGAGGCGCCGAATTTCAGCGTGTGTTTCGCCTCTTTTGCGAAGCGACGCTCATAGGTTGATTCAGCTGCAGAGGCCAAGTTTGCAAGGCTCATCGCGCCCCCAAACGTACCTGCCGCCATCAGTGTTGAGCTCATCCCGTATTGACCTGCCAGTTTGAACAGATCCCTCCGCGAAATACCGCTTAGTTTATCTCCAACCTTCATGCTTTCCTCCCATGCTGACGATTATTGAGACTATTCGTTTCAAAAAAGACTAGTATAGTCTAAGCGATCTGCATAGGTTTTTTTTACGACAAAGGGGGATTCTGGACGTGGAAGCGGATTTCATCATCGTTGGGGCAGGCTCTGCCGGGTGCGTATTGGCCAACAGGCTCAGCGCAAATCCCGGCCATAAGGTCATTCTGCTAGAGGCCGGTGGCCGTGATCTGAACCCGTGGATTCATATCCCTGTCGGTTACTTCAAGACGATCCATAACCCCAAGGTCGACTGGTGTTACAAGACAGAGCCTGACCCCGGCCTGAATGGCCGTTCCATCGAATGGCCGCGCGGTAAGGTGCTGGGTGGGTCATCATCGTTGAACGGGTTGCTTTATGTCCGGGGCCAGCCGCAGGATTATGACCGCTGGCGTCAGATGGGCAATACCGGCTGGGGCTGGGATGACGTGCTGCCCCTGTTCAAACGCGCCGAACATAATGAACGTGGTGCTGATGAATTTCATGGCGATCAAGGCCCGCTATCGGTGTCGAATATGCGCATACAGCGCCCGATTACTGATGCCTGGGTCGCCGCGGCACAAGCTGCCGGATACAAATTCAACCCCGACTATAACGGCGCGGATCAGGAAGGTGTCGGATTTTTCCAACTGACATCGCGCAACGGGCGGCGATGCAGTGCGGCGGTTGCATACCTCAACCCCGTCAAATCCCGCGAAAACCTGCAAATCATCACTCATGCGCAGGTCGAAAAGGTGTTGACCCAAGGCAAACGCGCAACCGGCGTGACCTATACGGATCGCAGCGGCAACAAGCAGACCGTCACCGCCCGCAAGGAAATCATTCTGTCGGGCGGGGCGATCAATTCGCCGCAAATCCTGATGCTATCGGGCATTGGCGAGGCCGCCCAACTGGCCGATCACGGGATTGACGTGGTGCAGGACCTGCCCGGTGTGGGCAAGAACATGCAGGACCATTTACAGGCACGTCTTGTCTATAAATGCAATGAACCAACATTGAATGATGAGGTCAGTTCGCTTTTCGGACAGGCCAAGATCGGGTTGAAATACCTGATGTTCCGGGCGGGGCCGATGACCATGGCGGCCAGCCTTGCCACAGGTTTCATGAAAACCCGCGAAGATGTGGAAACACCGGACATTCAGTTCCATGTGCAACCTTTGTCGGCTGAAAACCCTGGCAAGGGGGCCGACAAGTTTTCGGCCTTCACCATGTCGGTCTGCCAGTTGCGCCCCGAAAGCCGGGGCGAGATCAGATTGCAAGGCGCAGGCCCAAAGACATACCCCAAGATCATCCCCAATTACCTGTCCACCGAAACCGACTGCCGGACGATTGTGGCCGGGGTCAATATCGCCAGAAAGATCGCGCGGCACGCGCCACTCACCTCAAAAATCTCGGAGGAATTCCGCCCGCATGCTGATCTGGACATGGATGACTACGACGCCACGCTGGATTGGGCGCGCAATAACACCGCGTCGATCTATCACCCCACCGGCACCTGCAAGATGGGTCAGGGCAAGGATGCCGTTGTTGACGCGCGACTGCGGGTGCATGACATTGATGGGCTACGGGTTGCAGATTGCGCCATTATGCCAGAAATTGTGTCTGGCAACACCAATGCCCCCGCCATTATGATTGGCGAAAAGGCATCCGATCTGGTGCTGCAGGATCTTTGATTACAACGTGACCCATGCCGCATTATCGCGTGATGACGTCACGCAAGCATTGATAAAGCGCATCCCCGCCATGCCTGCGTCAATACCGGGCAGCAGCCCCATCGCCGTGTCGCGATCCGCCCCGTCTTGCACGGCGCGGATCGCATCCGCCGCTTCTGCATAGATATTGGCAAAACCTTCCAGATATCCTTCGGGATGGCCGGGGGGGATGCGGCTGACAGCAGCGGCGGCGTCACCAGCGCCTGACCCGCCCCGCGTGATCAGCCGTTTGGGTTCGCCGTAAGGCGTGAACCACAGGTAGTTGGGGTCCTCCTGCGCCCATTCCAGGCCACCCTTGGCCCCGTACACACGCAGCTTCAGCCCGTTTTCATTACCTGGTGCCACCTGGCTTGACCACAGCATCCCGCGTGCCCCGCCGTGAAACCGCAGCAATATATGGGCATTGTCATCCAACTGCCGCCCCTGTCCAAAACTGTGCAGATCAGCAGCAAGGCTTTCACCGACCAACCCGGTGACAAAGCAGGCCAGATTATAGGCATGCGTGCCAATATCCCCGACGGAACCGCCCGCCCCGGACCGGGCAGGATCGGTGCGCCACTGCGCCTGTTTCAGCCCTTCGTCCTCTAACGCTGTGGTCAGCCAGTCCTGCGGGTATTCGGCCTGCACAACGCGAATGTCGCCCAATTCGCCATCGGCAATCATCGCGCGCGCCTGCCGGATCATTGGGTAACCGGTGTAGTTATGGGTCAGCATAAACAGCGCATCCGACCCTGCCACCGCCGCCTGCATCGCGCTTGCGTCTTCCATCGTGGCGGTCAGGGGTTTGTCGCAGATGACGTGAATGCCCTGATCCAGAAACGCCTTGGCCGCCGGGTAATGCATGTGGTTGGGGGTGACGATGGCCACGGCCTCGATCCCGTCATCGCGTGCGGCTTCCGCCTTCGCCATCTCGGCGAATGCATCATAGGAGCGCGGAACGCCCAGCGCCGCGGCACTGGCGCGCGCCTTTTCCGGGGTAGAGGACAGCGCGCCCGCCACCAGTTCATAGCGATCATCAATGCGCGATGCGATCCGGTGAACCCCACCGATAAACGCATCATTGCCACCCCCGACCATGCCTAAACGAATGCGTGCCATATCAATCAATCCCCAGCATTTTACGGTTTGCGGCATCATCCGTGCCGCCATCAGCGAAGTCATCAAACGCCTTGTCCGTCACCCGGATGATGTGATCCTTCACGAATTGGGCGCCTTCGCGCGCGCCATCCTCGGGGTGTTTCAGACAGCATTCCCATTCCACCACGGCCCAGCCATCAAAATCATTGGCGCTGAGCTTGGAAAAGATCGCGCCAAAATCGACCTGCCCGTCGCCAAGGCTGCGGAACCGGCCCGCCCGGTCGACCCATGACTGGTAGCCGCCATAAACGCCTTGCCGCCCGGTTGGGTTGAACTCGGCATCCTTGACGTGGAACATCTTGATCCGATCTTTGTAGATGTCGATATGGTCCAGATAATCCAGACATTGCAGGACGTAATGGCTGGGATCATAGAGCATATTGGCGCGGGCATGGGCGCCCACGCGATCCAAAAACATCTCAAACGTGACCCCATCATGCAGGTCCTCGCCGGGGTGAATTTCATAGCAGATATTCACGCCATTAGCCTCTGCATGATCCAGAATAGGCCGCCAGCGCGTGGCCAATTCATCAAACGCGGCCTCTACCAAACCAGCGGGCCGTTGTGGCCATGGATAGATGTAAGGCCATGCCAGCGCGCCTGAGAAGGTGGCAAGGTTGCCGATGCCCATATGGGCGGATGCGCTGATCGCCTTTTTCACCTGATCGACCGCCCAGATCTGCCGATCCTTCGGGTTGCCTTGCACGGCGGGGGCTGCAAACCCGTCAAAAGCCGTGTCATAGGCGGGATGGACCGCCACCAACTGCCCTTGCAGATGGGTCGACAGTTCGGTCACTTCGATGCCGTTCTGGGCCGCCTGCCCTTTGAACGTATCGCAGTAATCCTTGCTTTCTGCGGCCTGTTCCAGATCAAAGAACCGGCCATCCCATGACGGGACCTGCACGCCCTTGTAACCGCAATCGGCTGCCCATTTGGTGATGGCATCCCAGGAATTGAATGGCGTCTCGTCGCCTGCAAACTGCGCCAGAAACAGCGCCGGACCCTTGATGGTTTTCATGATGTTTCCCCTGTTGGCTTTAGACGAAGCGATTGACGATGTTTTCCAGAATTTCCTGCCTGCCTGAACGCGGTTGTGGGTTGATCCCCTCGGCCTCGACCCGGGCAGCGATCGTTTCCAGATCACTGTTCAGCATGGCCTGTGCGGCGGGGGATTGCCAGCCTGCGTAACGCTCTGCGCGCATCGCCTCCAGCGTGCCGTCCTCGAGCATGGCGGCGGCGGCTTTCAAGCCACGCGCGCAGACATCCATCGCGCCAGCATGGGCGGCGATCAGGTCTTGCGGGTCCAGCGATTGGCGCCGCAGTTTGGCATCGAAATTGGTCCCGCCTGTGGTGAACCCGCCCGCCTTGAGGATTTCGTAATAGGCCAGTGCCACCTCGGGTACGTTATTGGGGAATTGGTCGGTGTCCCAGCCGGATTGGTAATCGTTCCGGTTCATATCGATTGACCCAAGGATACCGTGGGCTGCCGCCATGGCGATTTCATGTTCGAACGAATGGCCTGCCAGAATGGCGTGCCCCTGTTCGATATTCATCTTCACATCGTTTTCCAGCCCGTATTTTTTCAGGAACCCGTAGACCGTGGACACGTCATAGTCATATTGGTGCTTTGATGGTTCTTGCGGTTTCGGCTCTAGCAGAATGGTGCCTTTGAACCCGATCTTGTGTTTGTAATCGACGACCATCGACAGGAAGCGGCCCATATGGTCCAGTTCTTGTGACAGATCGGTGTTGAGCAGGGTTTCATAGCCTTCGCGCCCACCCCAGAGCACATAGTTTTCGCCGCCCAATCGGTGGGTTGCATCCATGCACAGCTTTACCGTGGCCGCCGACCAGGCAAAGACATCCGGGTCGGGGTTTGTGGACGCCCCAGACATGAACCGTTTGTGCGAAAACAGGTTCGCTGTCCCCCATAGCAGGCGGGTTTTCGATGTTTCCATTTTGGTGGCGAACACATCTATAATCTCTTCGAAGTTGCGGCGGCTTTCGGCGAATGTGTCGCCTTCGGGCCGGATATCAGCGTCGTGAAAACAGAAAAACGGCACACCAAGGATGTCGAACATGTCAAAGGCCACATCGGCCTTGAGCCGTGCCAATTCCATCGTGTCGCCGAACCATGGCCGGTCAAATGTCTGCCCGCCAAACGGGTCACCGCCCGGCCATGCAAAACTGTGCCAATAGGCGACGGCGAAACGCAAATGATCCTCCATCCGTTTGCCCATCACCACCTCATCGGGGTTGTAGTGGCGGAAGGACAGATCGGTGCTGTCGGGCGCATAGTGCAGCGGTGATTGATCACCGAAAAAGCGTTGCGATGTCGTCATTTAGATGGATTCCTGTTCAGGGTGTGGGGGAAGATTGTCGCGTAGGTAAATCGTGGGCAGGATCGGTTTTGTGGGCGGTGGCGGTACGTTGTCGATCAGCGCGCGCATCAGGTTGAGCGCTGCGTCGATTTCCTCTTCCGGGCGCTGGTCAATCACGAAGTGGAACAGGCCATCGGTCAGGGCTGTTTTTGCATGGGCAACCAGTTCATGCACGGCCACAAGCGGACGCTGCGGCTGGGCAATGAGCGCGTCGATCAGCCCGCTATTCCCAGCGCCAAGGCTGTAGATTGCCGAGATATCCGGGTGGGTGGCAAGCCGGTCTGTCATGGCTTTTTGGATCAGCACATTATCGTCGCGGCCTTCGATCAGGGGCAGCAGCGTGATGGCCGGGAAATCCGCCGCGATCACTTGCTGGAACCCTTCCAATCGGTCCCGGTGGTCGCGTGCTGTCAGATCACCGGCGAGTAGCTGCACCAGTCCCGGCTGCCCCCCATGGGCCAACCCCAGTAGCCGCGCGGCAGTTTTCCCAGCAGCGATATTGTCGATCCCGATATAAGCCGCACGCTGGTCATGTGGCAGGTCCGAGATGAGCGAGACGACCGGAACGCCCTGCCCTTGCAAGCCGTTCAGTTCCGGTGCCAGCCCATTTGCATCCAGCCCCACAACGGCAACACCGTCAATCTTCTGGCCGCGCAAACCGGCAAGATGGGCGCGCAACGCATCTTCGTCAAAGGCGGGGACATCGATGTGGTCCAGTGTTGTGTTCTCGCGGGTTTGTCCCTGTGCTTTGATGATCTGCCGGATCGTCTGGAAAAAGGCGTTTGGCCCATCGGGCAGCAGAAAAACAAAACGATAGGTCCGTTTTTGCGACAGGTTGGCGGCGGCCACATTGCGGATATAGCCCAGATCCGTGACAGCTGCATTGACCTTGCGCATGGCTTTTTCGGATACACTGCCGCGCCGGTTCACGACGCGATCAGCCGTCGCGTAGGATACGCCGGCCGCGCGCGCCACATCTGTCAAAGTCGGTGAATGCACCAGATCCCCCCTGCGGCGCAGTTCAAGGCGCCCTTATGGGTGGCATCATATCGCTAAAATGATAGACGTCTATCATTTTTTGATTAGTGGGAACCTCATTGAGCATATCGCAATAAGAAAAGGGGCCGGAAACACCGACCCCATGCGACTTATTGCGATAGGCATCGCGCTTATTCGAAAATCAGCCTGTCCTGCAAGGACGCCAGATCGCTGCGATAGGCGTTGATCGCCTCTGCACCCGCGATACCAAGCGCCTCTGCCTGGTTTTTCCAGCCTTCCACGCGGGATGCTGTCACGCCTTCAAGCTCTGCCAGCAGCGCATCATCCGCCTTGACCGCGTTCAGACCGGTATCAAGCATATGCGACCTGTGGCCGTTATCGAATGCGTCCCAGGATGCGGATCGCCGTGCCAGACGTTCGCCAGAGATGTCCCAGATTGCCTCACGATCCTGTTCAGAAATCTGCGCCCATGCTTCGTTTGACAACACGACAGAGAAGGTCGGCGTATAAAGACCGTTGGGAACTTCCGTGACAGTCCGGTCGTCTGTCCAGACGCCGGCCGCACGCGCGGCACCATGCGCCATGAAGAAGGTCAGCGTGCCGTTGCTTTCCTCGTTGAAGGCAGTCAGACGCATCGAAACCTCGTCACGTACAGCCGCCGGGCCACGCGTGTCGAGACCTTCAAAATATGGCACTGCGTAGTTGTTTTTGTTAGCAATATTGTCGCCAACGACAACTGGTTCATCGCTCAACCGCCAGATATGCGCAGCCGGTGCTGCGATAAAGCCCAGCAGATGTACGTCGTCAAAGTAATCAGTCTGCGACAGGTAAGTGTTATGCAACCGCCAAAGCGAAACGGCCGTCTGTTCTGCCGAACCGCCCATCAGGGGTAACATTGGAAGTTGCAACAGCGGGTGTGACGCACGCAGGTCACCATTAAAGATATATGTGCCATCAACCTGACCGGAGGTCACAAGGTCATATTGGTCCCGCGGGTTGCGGTTCATGATATCCGGGTCGGTGAATTGCACGCGCCCTTCGGTCACTTCGGTAATCTCTGCAAGATAGAGATCGATAATCCCGCTATTCATGATGAATTTCGGCGCTGATGTCTTGTTGAACGTCAGCGTCAGCGGCCCATCGGTTGGGGCTGAATCCTGCTGGGTTTCGCTCACGGCAACGACTTCTTCTTCGGCTGCGGGCTGTTCAGCCGCCGGGGTCGTTGCGGTTGATGTTGCAGGTTCCTGTCCGGGAGGGCACGGGATTTGCAGCCGCTGACCAATCTGGATCAGGTTCGGGTTTGATCCAATCACCGCAGTGTTGGCATCAAAAATCGTTGTGTAGGCGCGGCTGGTGCCATAAGCGCGCGCGCTGATATGCCCAAGTGTGTCGCCAGAGACGACCGTGTAAATTTGACCGCATTGGATTGTTGATCGGTTATTCTGGCCTGTGGCCGCAAAAGGCAAAAGCGAGGCGACAACAACTGCCGCGAAACTCTTGGTATAAAAATTCATTACTCATACTCCATATGCCCCCGCGTCACCCTTAAACGGCAGTAGGTAAATTTCAAACTAATAAACAGCCATTTACGCTGATATGTGACGAATGAATGACTGCATTAGTCGGGCTGCTGGTTACACTGGCGCACCTGCGTCAAGCCGCGCCAACCATTTGTTAGCCTCTGCGATAACCGTTTCGCGCCGATCATCATCCATACGGTCCCAAACCCGGTACATGTTGCCCATACGTGGATTACCCGCAAACCTGTCGCGGTGCCGGTCAAGAAAGTGCCAGTAAAGCAGGTTGAACGGGCAGGCATCATCGCCTGTCTTGTCCTTCACCTTGTAGGCACATGAACCGCAATAATCCGACATTTTGTGGATGTAGTTCCCAGACGAGATATAGGGTTTTGACGCAATAATCCCGTCATCCGCAAATTGCGACATGCCGATGACATTGGGTGCCTCGACCCATTCATAGGCATCGGCATAGACGGCCAGATACCATTCATGCACCTGCGCCGGGTCGATGCCTGCCAGCAGGGCAAAGTTGCCGGTGACCATCAGGCGTTGGATGTGATGGGCGTATGCTTGTTCCCGGGTCTGGGCCAAGGATTTGGCCATGCAGTTCATTTTGGTGTCACCGCCCCAATACATCGCAGGCAGTTTGCGGTCATGGCCCAGCGCGTTGCGGGTCACATAATCCGGCCCTTCGCGGAAATAGATGCCGCGCACATATTCGCGCCAACCGATGATCTGGCGAATGAAACCTTCGACGGCATTCAGCGGCGCGTGCCCGTCCTTGTAAGCCTGTTCGGCCTGCGCGCAGACCTCCAGCGGGTCAAGCAGTCCGGCATTCAGATAGAGCCCGATGATCGCGTGATAAAGGAACTGGTGATCGTTCAGCATCGCATCCTGAAAATCACCAAATTTGGGCAGGCCGCCTTTGATCCAATGCGCCAGATGTTGCCGGGCCTGCCCCGTATCAGTCGCAAACCAGAAAGGGCGCGGCGTGCCGAAATTGTCATCAAACCGGTTTTCGACAAGGTCAAGCACCTCTGCGGTGATCGTGTCGGGTTTGAATTGCATCGGCCCGTTGTAGTCCACCTGATCCGGTGCAGGTTTGCGATTATCGTGATCGTAGTTCCATTTGCCGCCCTCGGGCTGGTCCCCATCCATCAACAGGCCGGTTTTACGGCGCATGTCCCGATAGAAATATTCCATCCGCAACTGCTTGCGCTCCTCGGCCCAATCATCGAATTCCTGATGTGAGGCGATGAACCGGTCATCGGGCAATTGATGGGTCTTGATGGGCATATCGCCCAGCGCCTCAATCAGCCGCCATTCGCCGGGTTCGGTATAAACGACACCTGCCGCATCATGTTCAGCGGCGCGCCGGATCAATTCGCCCGTGATCGACCCGGTGTTTTCATTATCATCCAGCCGGGTATAGGCCACCTGCCAACCATCATCGCGCAGCTTGACCGCGAATTTGCGCATCGCTGCAAAAAGAAAGGCAATCTTTTTGGGGTGATGCGGGACATATGCCGCCTCATCCGCGACCTCGGCCATGACCACCACGTCACTGTCCTTGTCGCATTTGCGCAAAGCGCTCAGAGCCGGCGACAGCTGATCACCCAGAACAAGAACCAGCCTCACCAGGGGACCTCTTGCCCGGCATAGTCAAAAAAACCGCCCGATTGTTTTGGGGTCAGGTTGCCGATGACGTTCAGCAGGTTCGCTGCTGCCTCGGACGCGGGCACGGTCTTGTGGCGCCCGGCATAGTTGGCGGTGAACGGTGTAGCGACAGTGCCTGGATGCAAGGCCACGCAGATCGATTTTTTATGTGAACGTCCAAGTTCAATGGCAGCACCATGGATGATCTGGTTCAGCGCGGCCTTAGAGGCGCGATAGGAATACCAGCCACCGATTTGGTTATCCCCGATGGACCCGACCCGCGCGGACAGCGTGGCGACCACCCCGCGCCCATCCTTGGGCAAAAGCCGCGCCGCATGCCGCAGGATCAGCGCCGGGCCGATTGCGTTGACGGCAAAGACAAGGCCCATATCCTCGGGCTTGACCAACGCCAGCGCCTTTTCCGGTTTGCCCCAAAGCGGGGCAAGGATGCCGACGGCGATAAAGATCAGGTCAAACGGTCCGGCGATCTGGTCCAGCATCTTGTCCACCGATCCCGCATTGCCCACATCGAACCCGTCTTCGGAACGGGACAGTGTTGTGACCTCCCATTCCTGGGACCGTAACTGCGCGCTGACGGCGCCCCCGATCCCGCCACTTGCCCCGATAATCAATGCGCGCATCGTCTTCTCCTTTGACTTGGCGTGATTTAGCGCCACCTGATAGGGTGACAAGGAGGTTTCCATGCGCGCATTGCTGACCTGTCTGCTTTTGCTGGCCGCTCCGGCGCAGGCGTTGGAACTGACCTATATCGACAGCTATGACCTGAACCGTCCTGCCAGTCTGGACTATGACCCGACATTCTGCGGTCTGTGGATCGCCAATGAAGGGCCAGAGGTCACATTGGTCACCCTGCAAGGGCAAGAACTGCGCCGGTTCGGCAGTGATCTGTCCCGGATCAAGGCGATCACCGTGGAGGGCGATGCGCTGCTGGTGGCCGATGGGTTGGGCGGGTTTCAAAGGCTCAGCAAGGATGGCGTGGCACTGGCCGACCCGTTCAAGGTGGATATGCCCTGGGCGGATACGGAAGGGTTGGCCATTGATGCCGACGGGGCGGTCATCATGGTCGAAGATGATCCAGAGCGGATGACGTGGCTGACCCCGGACGGACGCATCATTCGCCAGATCAGCACCCTTGATCTGGACCCGCCCCTGACCGAGGCGCAGGGCATCGCACGCGATCCGCGCACCGGATATCTGCTGATCGTGGATGATTGGGAAGGGTCCAACAGCCTTTATGAGTTTGACAGCGCGGGCAGGCTTCTTGGGACGGTTTCGTTATTGCCATATGGCGAAGACCCCGAAGGCATCGCGATCCGCCCCGGGTCAAACCAGATTTTCATCGCCTTTGATGGCGGTGCCAGCATTGCATCATTTTCCTATCTGCCGACGCTGCCTGACGGGGCTGACCCGCTACCGCCCGGCGCGGATTGCCTGATGTTCTAGGTCAGCGAACTGATCGGTGACCTCGCGCAGCATCTTTTGCCTGATGGCGCGGGGATAGTCGGTGTAGTCGGACGCGCTGATCACAAATGCGCCGGGGCCGGTAATAACCCGTTGGCGAAAGTAGTCCACCAGCCCGTCAACATCGCTTTCAATCGCAAGGCCGTTGACGATGATCCCGGCGGCGGCCATGGCCGGGCGGACATCCTGTGGCAGGATACCCTCGTTTGACACACCATCGGCAGAGATATCGAGGACATGCCGCGCGCAATCGGGAACATCATCAAAGCTGACCAGCGCAAGCTGCATCGCCTCGCCAATTGCCGTCGAATAGTCCCGCCAGCCGCGTTCGATACCAGCCACATCCACCGCCAGCTGATCCACATCCGCGAAACTTTCAATCCGCCGCCATGGCAGCGAGATGTGCTGCCGCGACGATCCCGTCCATTGCATGACCATGACGGCGACGCGACCGCGCACCAACGCCTCTGACACAGATCCGTCGCGCAGGGCAGCGGCCAGACCATCAACTTGCAGGCGGTATTCATCAGCATTGACAGAGCCCGACACATCAAAGGCCAGGGCAAGCGCCAGATCACAGGTCAGGGCTGGTGTTGCAAAGCCCAGCAGACTGCTGATGGCCAAGGCTGATGGGAATCCACGCATCAGGTCAGCCTAGCCTGAATTGCGCAAAAACGAAGTGTTGGATGTTCCGGCCGATCACAAAAAGCCGACCAATCGGCAATTCATGACTTTTCAACCTTTGAAACATTTGTATAGTCGCAGCCATGATGAACTGCGCACATATCTCCAGCAAAGGCCCCAAGGGTCTGCTTTTGTGCGACATCCTACTTCTTAGCAGCCTCTGAGCGTGCCATTCGGCGCGACCGCTCAGAGGGGACCAGCGCCAAGACACGTCTAGCTAAGGAATAATCATGAAAACGATCAATCTCGCTGAGAAACTCAGCCTGTTCGATACCCATTGGGACCCCAAAGTGGTGTCCGCCTATAACGAAAACGACGTCATGGTCGTGAAGTTTCAGGGCGAATTCCCCTTTCACAAACACGACAGTACAGATGACTTCTTTCTTGTCCTTGAGGGCGAGATGTTCATGGACCTTGAAGGTCAGGACAGTGTGAAAGTCAGCGCAGGCGAGCTTTTCATCGTCCCGCAGGGCGTTGTACACCGCCCCCGTGCCGAACAAGAGGCCAAAGTTCTTTTGATCGAACCCAAAGGCGAACCCAATTCCGGCGATGCGGACAGACCCGCCGCCCCCAAAGACCATATTTAAAGGAGCATGATCATGACCAAGGATAAAGTCCTGATCTTCGATACCACCCTGCGTGACGGCGAACAGTCCCCGGGTGCCACAATGACCCATGACGAAAAACTGGAGATTGCAGAACTTCTGGACGACATGGGCGTCGATATCATCGAAGCCGGTTTTCCCATCGCCTCTGAAGGTGACTTTAAAGCCGTCAGCGAAATCGCGGACCGCGCCAAAACATCTGTGATCTGCGGACTGTCGCGGGCGAATTTCAAAGATATCGACCGGTGTTGGGAGGCCGTGAAACACGCGCGCCAGCCACGCATCCATACTTTCATTGGCACATCACCGTTGCATCGGGCGATCCCGAACCTGACGCAAGATGAAATGGCCGACCGCATTCATGACTGCGTCACCCATGCCCGCAACCTGTGTGACAACGTGCAATGGTCATCCATGGATGCGACACGCACCGAAGAGGATTTTCTGTGCCGCACGGTCGAAATCGCGATCAAGGCGGGTGCGACCACCATCAACATCCCCGACACGGTAGGCTATACCGCCCCGGTGGAAAGCGCCGATCTGATCCGCATGCTGATCGAAAAGGTCCCCGGCGCGGACGAGGTGATCTTTGCCACCCATTGCCATAATGACCTTGGCATGGCGACGGCCAATTCGCTGGCCGCTGTCGAAGGCGGCGCACGTCAGATCGAATGCACGATCAACGGGCTGGGTGAACGGGCCGGGAATACGGCCCTGGAAGAGGTCGTGATGGCCCTGAAAGTGCGCGGCGATATCATGCCCTATGACACGCAGATCGACACGCGCAAGATCATGAATATCTCACGCCGGGTCGCGACCGTGTCTGGTTTTGCGGTGCAGTTCAACAAGGCCATCGTGGGCAAGAACGCCTTTGCCCATGAAAGCGGCATCCATCAGGACGGCATGCTGAAGAACCGCGAGACGTTCGAGGTGATGAAGCCCGAGGATGTTGGCCTGTCCGGCACATCCCTGCCCCTGGGCAAGCATTCGGGGCGGGCGGCACTGCGGGCGAAACTGTCTGAACTGGGGTTCGATCTGGCCGACAATCAGCTGAACGATGTGTTTGTCCGGTTCAAGGATCTGGCAGACCGGAAAAAGGAAGTCTTTGACGACGACCTGATGGCGCTGGTCTATCAAAACGACAGCGGCGACGACCGGCTCAAGCTGAAATCCCTGCGTGTGGTCTGCGGCACGGATGGTCCGCAAACGGCCGATATGGTGATGGAGATTGACGGCGCCGATGTTAAAACATCGGCCACGGGTGACGGACCGGTGGACGCCACATTCAACGCTGTGAAAGCGTTGTTTTCGCATGCGGCCCGGTTGCAACTTTATCAGGTGAGTGCCGTGACCGAAGGCACTGATGCGCAGGCAACCGTATCCGTGCGGATGGAAGAAGACGGGCGCATCGCCACCGGTCAATCGGCGGATACCGACACGGTCGTCGCCAGCGCCAAGGCCTATATCAACGCGCTCAACCGCTTGCTGGTCCGCCGGGAGCAATCCGAGCCGGGTTATGACGTAAAAGGTGTCAGCTACAAGGACGCAACCTGATGCGTTTCGTGGCAGCGGCTGCTGCGGTGTTGATTGCAACCTCAGCAACAGCGCAAAGTCGCTGCCCGACCAGCCCTGATCTGGAAAATGGAGTCATCCTGCGGGACACTTCCCAAAATTTCGTTTTGGAATATAGCAGATTGCCTGACGGCCTGATCGCGGAACGACGTTTCGGCGCAGGCGGCACGACTGGCGACGCACTGATGTCGCCTCATCTTTTGACAAAGGCGGTTGGCTCCTCCTCAGCGCCTGTGTCCTTCTCGGCGGATGTCGCCGATCTGGACCGCCTTGACCAGACGTTGACCTGGGTGTCGCAAGCGTTCGTTTCAGTGGGTGGTGTCGATATCCCGAATGGGATGATCACCGCGCAATATGCGCATACAACCACGTATGAGATTGGTGATTGTCGCTACCAGATTTGGGTGGTCGATGTGACGCAGACGTCGTCTCTCGGCACCATTCGTACACGAAATCACTATGCGCCAGAGCTTGGCCTGATCCTGACGGTCCAACGGTTGGACGAAGGCGGAACTGTCATTTCCGAATTGGTGTTTGACGAGGTGCAGATCATCCTCAACTAGCTGCTGCGTTGAATTATGTCGATAATTTATATTTTTTGCGCTACTATTACGATTTTCTGCATTATTTTTGTTGAAAAAGTACAAGCGGCAACATGCCGCCGCGTTCGTTAAAACAAGGGCTTCTATCCTTTCACCGCCTTCTTTATAAGCGGTTCAAGCCAGTGCTGGGGGACGGCACGGAATTTTCGAACTGGGTATGGGAAGGCCAAAGGCATGGCAGGCTTCGGCGGATTGTTTTCATCTGATATGGCGATTGATTTGGGTACGGCGAACACGCTGGTCTATGTCAAAGGCAAGGGCGTGATCCTGTCCGAGCCTTCGGTGGTCGCTTATCACGTCAAGGACGGGCAGAAGAAGGTGCTCGCCGTGGGTGAGGATGCCAAATTGATGCTGGGCCGCACACCTGGCAGTATCGAGGCGATCCGCCCGATGCGTGACGGTGTGATCGCCGATTTTGATGTGGCCGAAGAGATGATCAAACACTTCATCCGCAAAGTTCACCGCCGCACGACATTCTCCAAGCCCAAGATTATCGTCTGTGTGCCCCATGGGGCCACACCGGTTGAAAAACGCGCGATCCGCAGCTCTGTCCTTGCTGCCGGTGCCCGCCGTGCAGGTCTGATTGCCGAACCGATTGCCGCCGCCATTGGTGCAGGCATGCCGATCACCGACCCGACCGGCAACATGGTTGTCGATATCGGTGGCGGGACGACAGAGGTCGCCGTTTTGTCACTGGGTGATATCGTTTATGCAAGGTCCGTCCGCGTCGGTGGTGACCGCATGGATGAGGCGATTATCAACTATCTGCGCCGCCAGCATAACCTGCTGATTGGTGAGAGCACCGCAGAGCGGATCAAGACATCCATCGGCACCGCCCGCATGCCCGATGACGGCCGTGGCCAATCGATGCACATCCGTGGTCGTGACCTGTTGAACGGCGTTCCGAAGGAAACCGAGATCAGCCAGGCGCAGGTCGCCGAGGCGCTGGCCGAGCCTGTGCAATCGATCTGCGAGGCAGTGATGACCGCGCTCGAAGCAACCCCACCTGATCTGGCAGCGGATATCGTTGATCGCGGTGTGATGCTGACCGGCGGTGGTGCGCTGCTGGGCCAGCTTGATCTGGCCTTGCGTGAACAGACCGGGCTGGCGATTTCGGTGGCGGACGAGTCACTCAATTGTGTGGCTTTGGGCACCGGTCGTGCCTTAGAATACGAAAAACAGCTTCGGCATGTGATAGATTACGATAGTTAACGCCCGACCGGGGTTCACCTTGGCTAAGGATAAGAACAGCGAAGACTATGTTGGCCCGATCCGCAGATTGCTGGTCGGGATCGTCCTGCTTGCGCTGATGGGGACGTTCCTGATCTGGCGCATCGACAGCCCGCGCGTCGAACGGTTTCGCGCGGCGGCCATTGATCAGATCGTGCCGTCCTTTGACTGGGCCATGGCCCCGATCACCGGCATTGCCAATCTGATCAGCGATTTCCAAAGCTATCAGCAACTGGCAGCCCAGAACCAGGACCTGCGCCGCGAGTTGCAGCAGATGAAAGCCTGGAAAGAGGCTGCGTTGCAGTTGGAACAGGAAAACGCAAAGCTGCTTGGTTTGAATAATGTACAGATTGATCCGCAGCTAACCTACGTCACTGGCGTGGTCATCACCGATAGCGGGTCACCTTTCCGCCAATCCGTACTGGTCAATGTCGGCGAACGCGATGGCATTATCGACGGTTGGCCCACGATGGACGGCATTGGCCTTGTCGGCCGCATCGCAGGCGTCGGGCAGGATACCAGCCGGGTGATGTTGCTGACCGATACGTCCAGTCGCATTCCCGTGACCATCCAGCCATCCGGCCAAAAGGCCATTCTGGCTGGTGACAACACACTGACACCGCCGCTGGAATTTTTGGAAGATACCGCCCTGATCCGCCCCGGCGACCGGGTTGTGTCATCGGGTGATGGTGGCGTTTTTCCGGCTGATCTGCTGGTCGGTCAGGTCGCGCTTGGCAATGATCGCCGTTTGCGCGTGCGGCTTGCTGCTGATTACCAGCGGTTAGAGTTCCTGCGCGTGTTACGCGCCCAACCGCATGAGGAAATCAATGATCCGGGCCGTCTATTAACCCCGGAAACCGAATTCTTTGGCCCTGCCGCCCTGACCAGTCTGGGAGGTGGGGCTGATGGCTGAATTCGCGCCGGCTAAGACCTGGGTCCAGCGGGGTGTGTTTGTGGCGCTCGCCTTTGTGATCGTCGTGGTCCAGCTGGTCCCGCTGGATATGCGCCCCGATATCTGGGCGGCCCCGGATATCCTGCTGGCGGCAACGCTGGCTTGGGTCGCGCGCCGCCCTGCCTATTTGCCGGTTTTTATCATTGCGGCGATTTTTCTGGTCACCGATCTGTTGTTTCAGCGGCCACCGGGCCTGTGGGCTGCTTTGGTCGTGATCCTGACAGAGGCGATCCGCAAACGCGCCGACAATATCCGCAACATGCCGTTGATCGTTGAATGGGGCATGATCGCCTTTGGTATCGCCGCCATCACGGTGGCGAACCGGCTTGTGCTTGCCATTGTGATGACACCACAAGCCCCGCTTGGTCTGACGCTTATCCAAATGATCGCCACAATCCTGGTCTATCCGCTGGTTGTCGTGATTGCGCATTTCGGATTTGGTATTTCCCGCCCGGCCCCCGGCCAGCTGGATAGCAGAGGGCAAAGAATATGAAACGCACGCCCAAGGATAATATCGAAAGCGCCCGCATCGTTGGGCGGCGCGCTTTGGTCGTTGGCGGTGTTCAACTGGGGATTATCGGTGCGTTGGGTCTGCGCTTGCGTGCCATGCAGGTTGAACAGGCCGATGAATTCCGACTGCTGGCCGAAGAAAACCGGATCAACATTCGCCTGCTCCCCCCTGCCCGAGGGATGATTTTTGACCGCAACGGCATTCCGATTGCTGATAATGAACAAAACTACCGGGTCGTCATGGTCCGCGAGGATGCAGGCGATATTGGCGAGGTCTTGGCCAAACTGACCGAACTGGTCGATATCGACCCCGACAATCTGACCCGCGCCATGGAAGAAATGCAGCGCCGCTCACCCTTCGTGCCTGTGACAATCGCAGACCGGCTGAGTTGGGAGGACGTCGCCCGCATCAACCTGAACACCCCGACCTTGCCGGGCATCTCTGCCGAGGTGGGGTTAAGCCGGGTTTATCCCTGGGGCGCCGATCTGGCCCATGTGGTTGGCTATGTCGGGCCGGTCAGTGATTATGACCTCAGCCGGATTGATGATGACGACCCGCTGTTGCAGATTCCGAAATTCCAGATCGGCAAAACCGGGTCCGAGAACAAGCTGGAACATGCGTTGCGCGGCAGTGCGGGCACCCGCCGGATCGAGGTGAATGCCGCTGGTCGCATCATGCGCGAGCTTGACCGCAAGGAAGGTGAGCCGGGCAAGGATATTCAACTGACCCTCGACAGCCGCCTGCAATCATATGTGCAGGCCCGTCTGGATGGCGAAAGTGCCGGCGCCGTTGTCATTGATCTGGAAAATGGCGATTTGCGTGCCATCGCCTCTGCCCCGGCTTTTGATCCTAACCTGTTTGTGCGTGGCATCTCGAACACCGACTGGAAGGCGCTGAACGCCGACAAATACCGCCCACTGGCAGCCAAGGCTGTGCAGGGAACCTACCCGCCCGGCTCAACCTTCAAGATGGTTACCGCAATGGCCGCGATGGAGGCCGGTGTCGTCGCCGCGGATGAAACGGTGTACTGCCCGGGCTACACGGATGTCTTCAACATCCGCTTCCATTGCTGGAAACGGGGCGGGCATGGCAATATCAATCTGCACGAAAGCCTGAAACAATCCTGCGATTGCTATTACTATGAAATCGCCCAGCGCGTTGGCATCGACAAGATGGCTGAAATGGCGCGCAAACTGGGCCTAGGGATCAAGCATGATCTGCCCTTGTCCGCCGTCGCCCGTGGCCTTGCCCCCGACAAGGCCTGGAAACGCGAGGTCCGGGATGAGGATTGGCGCGTTGGTGATACGGTCAACGCCTCTATCGGGCAGGGCTATGTGCTGGCCTCGCCTTTGCAACTGGCGGTGATGAGCGCGCGGATCGCGACGGGTCGCGAGGTGACACCCCGACTGGTCCGCCTGATTGACGGCGTCGAACAACCCAGCGGATTGGGTGAAAGCCTTGGTATCAATGAAAACACACTGCGCCGCATCCGTGCATCAATGAACGATGTCAGCAATCACCGCCGCGGCACGGCCTATGGATCACGGATCACCGCTGACGAATACAAGATGGCGGGCAAGACCGGCACCAGTCAGGTGCGCCGCATCACCCCCGAAGAACGCGCCGCCGGGGTCACCAAGAACGAAGACCTGCCATGGGAACGCCGGGATCACGCGCTGTTTGTCAGCTTTGCCCCCTATGACAAGCCGCGCTATGCCTTGTCGGTTGTTGTTGAACATGGCGGCGGTGGATCGCGCGCTGCGGCCCCGATTGCCCGCGATATCATGTTGCAAGCGCTTTACGGCGGGCCACCCCCGCTAGAGGCTTACCCATCCGGAGTGCGTGACAAGATCGCCGAACAACAACGGCGGATCGAAGCCCGCATTCCACCCGGTTCCAAAGGTCTGGGCCGGGCATGAGCTATCTTGAGTATAATACCAAGTTTGTCCCCACGGGTCTGCGCAAGCTATGGTATCTGAACTGGCCGATCATCATGCTGCTGATCGCGGTGTCCGGTTTTGGCTTTCTGATGCTTTACTCAGTGGCAGGCGGGTCGCCCTCGCCCTGGATGGAACCGCAGATGAAGCGTTTCGGCATGGGGTTGGTCCTGATGATTTTCGTGGCCATGGTCCCGATCTGGTTCTGGCGCAACATGGCATTTGTGGCCTTTGGCGGGTCAATCCTGCTGTTGCTGGCGGTTGAATTCTTTGGCGAGGTCAATATGGGCGCCCAGCGCTGGATCAATCTGGGGTTCATGCGCCTGCAACCGTCTGAGCTGACCAAGATCACATTGGTGATGTTTCTGGCCGCCTATTACGACTGGCTGCCGAATAAAAAAGTGTCACACCCGTTCTGGGTCACCTTACCTGTTCTGTTCATTCTGGCCCCTGTAGCCATGGTGCTGAACCAACCCGATCTGGGCACGGCCTTGCTGCTGCTCATGGGCGGGGCGACCGTGATGTTTCTGGCGGGCGTCCATTGGGCCTATTTTGCGACCGTCATCGGTGGCGGGGTGGCAGCGATTGCGGCTGTTTTCCAAAGCCGTGGCACACCGTGGCAACTGTTGAAGGATTACCAGTATCGCCGGATCGACACCTTCCTTGACCCGTCGAATGATCCGTTGGGGGCCGGTTATCACATCACACAGGCCAAGATCGCCCTCGGCTCCGGCGGTTGGACCGGGCGCGGGTTTATGCAAGGCACCCAAAGCCGCCTGAACTTTCTGCCCGAAAAACATACCGACTTCATCTTCACGACATTGGCAGAGGAGTTCGGCTTTGTCGGCGCCTTCACCCTGCTGGTCCTTTATCTGCTGATCGTGGCTTTCTGTGTTGTCACGGCCCTGACGAACCGGGATAGGTTTGCTTCCCTTCTGACCCTTGGTATTGCGATGACTTTCTTTCTATTCTTCGCCGTCAACATGGCCATGGTGACCGGCCTTGCCCCGGTCGTGGGGGTTCCCTTGCCCCTTGTCAGCTATGGCGGATCCGCGATGCTGGTTCTTCTGGTTGCCTTTGGACTGGTCCAAAGCGCGCATGTACATAAGCCCCGCTGATGCTGAACGTCCTTTTCTCTGCACAGCCCGAAAGATGGGCCGAATATGAGGCGCCGCTGAACGCCGCCTTTGCCGCCGCCGGTCTGGATGTAAATCTATCCCGCGATCATGCCCCCAATCAGACTGATTACATCATCTTTGCACCCAACGGCCCGGTCCGCGATTTCAGCCCTTATACACGCACCAAAGCCATCATGAGCCTATGGGCCGGGGTGGAAACTGTTGTTGGCAACCAGACCCTGACCCAACCCTTGTGCCGGATGGTCGATGACAGCCTGACCAGCGGTATGGTGGAATGGGTGGTCGGCCACGCAATGCGTCATCATCTGGGGATGGATGCCCATATCAACGGCCAAGACGGCGTCTGGCGCGACACGGTCTATCCACCGGTTGCCGCCCAGCGCCCGGTCACGATCCTTGGGATTGGCGCACTGGGGGCCGCTTGTGGGCAGGCCCTGCATGGCTTGGGTTTTCCAGTCACCGGTTGGAGCCGAGCACCCAAGAATATTCCCAATATCCGCTGCCTGCATGGTGATGACGGGTTGAAAACCGCCTTGACCGGGGCCGAGATTGTCGTGTTGCTGCTGCCGCAAACGCCGCAGACCGAAAATATCCTGAATTGTGACAGCCTTGCTTTGCCGGCCAAAGGGGCGTTTGTCATCAACCCGGGCCGTGGTCCATTGATTGATGATGATGCCCTGTTGGCCGCCCTTGATGACGGCCAGATCGCCCATGCAACGCTGGATGTGTTCCGGGTCGAACCGCTGCCTGCCGATCACCCGTTCTGGTCGCATCCGCAGGTCACCGTCACCCCACATATCGCCTCAACCACACGGCCCGACACCGCAGCGCAGGTCATTGCCGAAAACATCAGCCGTGGCGAACGTGGCGAAGGCTACTTACATCTGGTTGATCGGTCATTGGGATACTAACCGCATGTTTTCAACTATCCGCATCATGCTGCTGGCCGCGACCGCAACGGTTTTGTTGCATCCGATCTCGGTGGCAGCGCAGGATAATATCACAATATTACCTGCTGAGATCGCGCGTAGCTGCCGGGGCGGACGTGCCGCGCTATACGATGAATGTGGCAGCCAGACAAAGCTGTTCCAGCGGGCGCTTTCGGTTGCAGACACCGAAGGGAAAACCTTGCTTGTCAGCTTCGGCGCGGAATGGTGCATCTGGTGTCATGTGTTCGACCAGTACATCGCGGGCGCGCATACCCGGATGACATATCGCTTCAGCGATCCCGGCGCTGACCAGACAGAGCAGGTCACCCTGAACGAAAAACCGCGCCAAGACCCGACCGCAGAGGCCGCAGCACTCCGGCAATTCGTGGCGGATCACTTTGTTCTGGTGCATATAGAGGATTACTATTCCCCTGATGGCTATGACGTTTTGCGACAAACTGGCGCTGACGCCGCATTTGATCATAGCTTGCCGTTCATCTTTACCGTCGGGCCAGACGGGCGGTTTGCGGCCAAGCTGAACGCATCATCGGTTGAGACCCGTCGCGATGGTTGGATCGACTGGTATCGTGGCTATGATAGGGCCGGGCTGATGGCGGCATTGGCCAGCATGAAAGCCGCCGCCAACTAACGCAGTTTTGGTGGTTTATCGGGGTCGGTGCCCGGCGCCCGGGGCGCTTGCGCGACCTCTGGTTGCGGCAGGTCAAAACGCAGGCCGACCTTGGCCAGATGCGCCGCCAGCGGATCGGCTGACCGGACAAACAGCACGTCAATCATACCCGCCTCGATCCCTGAAAATGTCAGTGCCTCGCTGGCGGCGGTGGCCAGTGCTTTTTCGGCCCCGTCCACCGCATCGATGAACGCCAGCACATGGCCGCGCCCGCCATCATCATATGTGGCCGCCGCAAGATAGGCCGAGCGCGCCCGGCCAGCGGCAATGGCCAGTTTCCGGTCCAGCCCGGTGACCACGGCTTCGGGCACATTGGGTGCGCTGACCTCGGACAGGCGGGCCTCTGTCTCAGCTGGTGTGTTGCCCAGCGTTTGGACAAGCCAATCCACCGCCTCGGCAGGGATCAGCATCGCGGATGGGGCCACATCAAGGTTCAGCGCCAGTCCGATACCCTGCCCGGCCAGCATTTCGGCCAATGCCCGCCCCGGCAGCCCGGCATAGGGGGCAACGCGGCCCACGAATTGCGACAGCCGTTCTTCGCGGTCAAAGACTAGGGTGAAACGCTGATCTTCGATCTCGAACAACTCTGGCGTGATCTGATCGCCTCCCGCCTCTGCCCCCAGCAGCATGAACAATTCCGTATCGGCAAGCCGTTCATAAAACCGCAAGCGCGCGGCATCGTCATCGGGGGCCGCTTGCATCGCGGCGTGTGCTGTATCCAGATCAGTCATAGGGGCGAGTTAGGGCGCGTGCGCGTGGAAGGCAAGCGTGATAGCCATGCGCCTATGACGCTTGTGACCCAAATCAGCAAATGCAGCTTATGCGCCGACCGCTTTGCCCAAACCGCGACGCGGCATCGCCCCCGACCAGTACCGTGGTTTCAGGCTGGCACCCCGATCATGGTAGCAGGCCAGGCCCCCGGCATGCGCGTGCATGAGGTGGGCAAGCCATTTTGGGATCGGTCAGGCGACCGGCTGCGGGACTGGATGGGCGTGACACGCGACCAGTTTTATGACCGTGCGCTTGTATCGGTTCTGCCCACCGCCTTCTGCTTTCCCGGATATAACGCCAAAGGGGCCGATTTGCCGCCGCCGCGCATATGTTGGGACACTTGGCATGAACAGGTACTGACGCAAATGGGCGCCCCGAAAATATCGCTGATCATCGGGAGATACGCCATAGAACGGCATTTGGGCCTGCGTGGGGCGCTGCGGGATATTGTCGCGGATTGGCGCGCGCATCCGCCGGGTGTCTTTGTGCTGCCGCACCCGTCTTGGCGCAATAATGGCTGGCTGCGCCAGAACCCATGGTTTGAAACCGACTTGGTTCCGGCCTTGCAGGCAACCATCCGGGAAACGATTGCAGACGCCACCGCGAATACCGCCGAAAACGGCTAATCACGTCTTTGTCGCTGTATTACTGCCATATTTTGGGGATAATAATATGAAAAATCACCTATTGTGATGCGGTGTTAACCTATTGCCGTCATGACAGGGGCGCCGCAAGGTCGAGAGTGAAATGATAGAGTTCGCGAATGTCAGCAAGTCTTTCTGGACTGGCACGCAGCGCAAGGTGATCCTTGACCGCGTGTCCTTTCGGGTTGAGCTGGGCAATTCGCTGGGCATTCTGGCCCCGAACGGCACCGGCAAAACAACGTTGATCAAGATGATGGCGGGTTTGGAAAAGCCGGATGAGGGCACGATCACCCGGACCAGCAAAATATCCTTTCCGCTGGGGTTCATGGGCGGTGTCACGCAAAAACATTCTGCCCGCGAAAACAGCCGCTATATCGCCCGACTCTACGGGCTTGATCCCGATTATGTTGAGGCGTTTTGCCAATGGCTTTGCGGGTTGGATGAATATTTTGATCAACCTGTCGGCGTCTATTCAAGCGGTATGGCGCAGCGATTTTCCTTTGCTCTGATGCTGGCGCTGGATTTTGACATCTATCTGGTTGATGAGGGGATGCCCGGTGCGACGGATGCAGAATTCAACCGCAAGGCAGGCCAGATCCTGCGCGAACGGTTGGAAAAAACCACAATGATCATCGTTTCCCACCAGCCTGCAACTTTGGAGAGGTTTGCACGCTCTGCAGCTGTGCTAAGGAACGGACAGCTACATATGTTTGACACCTTGGAAGAGGCAAAAGTGCTCTATGACTACGAAACCCAAGGTTAAAAGATTCCGCATCAGGCGGGGCGGCAAAGCGACGCCAGTGGACACACCCGAGGCGCCGCAAGTCCCGCCTGTTTCGGATGCCGAACGCGAAGCCGCGCTAGAGGCGATCGGCCAGGAAGGCCTGACAGGTCGTCAACTTCGCATGGCGCGCCGTGTGGCTCAAAAGCACGGGCTCACCGTGGAGTCGGATATTGACGCGATCTATCAGCTACGCAGCGCCGGAATAGATCCTTTTCAGCGCAACTCTGTCCTGGAACTGGTCACCGCAGACGAAGAAAAAGCAAAGCAAAGCCAGCCCAATGTGCAACTGCCTGACAAGGTGAAAAAGGGTGGCCGGGCAATTTCCCCGGCCCTGCCCCAGCCCGGCAGCAAACAACTGGCCGATGTGGCAACAATTCAGCGCGATATCGCCCGGCGGCGGCGGCGCAAACTGTTTTTGCTGTTCACCCGGCTGTCATTCTTTGTGTTCCTGCCCACCTTCATGATCGGCTGGTATTACTTCACCATGGCAACTCCGATGTTTGCCACCAAATCGGAAATCGTGATCCAGCAGGCCCAGTCACAACAGACGGCACCCGGTCTGGCGAGCTTGTTCCAAGGCACGTCAATGGCCACGCAGCAGGACAGCATCGCAGTCCAATCCTACCTTGCCTCGCGCGAGGCGATGTTGCGTCTGGATGCCGATCATGGGTTCAAGGCGCATTTCAGCGCTCCTCAGATTGACGATATCCAACGCTTGCCAGCGGACGCGACCAACGAAGACGCATTTGAACTGTACATGGATCATGTGCGCATCAGTTACGACCCGACCGAAGGCATTATTCGGATGGAGGTGATTGCCGCCGATCCGCAAAAAAGTGCGGAGTTTTCGCAAGCCCTGATCAGTTACGCAGAAGAACAGGTGGATCAGCTGACCAGCCGGCTGCGCGCTGACCAGATGAGCGGGGCGCGAGAAAGCTACGAGGTTGCCGAACGCCAACGGGCCGAGGCGCTGGCAGAGCTGTTGCGCATCCAGCAGGATTTTCAGCAGATTGACGTCGCTGCTGAAACCTCTGCACAGATGGCGCAGATTGCATCGTTAGAGACAGAACGTCAGCGACTTAACCTGATCCTGCAATCGCGGCTGAATGTCGCCCGCCCCAGCGAATTGCAGGTCCAAAGCCTGCGCGACCAGATCGCCAATATTGATGAATTGGCCGCCCAACTGCGCACGGACATGACATCTGGCAACGGATCAGGGACATCGCTGGCCGCCCGTAACACTGAATTGCGCACCGCCGAAGAAGACTACGCCTTTCGCACCGTGCTGGTGCAGCAGGCCCTGACCCAAATGGAAACAGCCCGTATTGAAGCCAACAGGCAAGTCCGCTACCTGTCGCAAAGTGTGCGGCCCATCGCCCCGGATCAGGCGACGTATCCGCGCGCGTTTGAAAACACGATCTTGGCTTTTCTCATCTTCTCGGGGATTTATCTGATGATTTCACTTACGGCTGCCATCCTGCGCGAACAGGTCAGTTCCTGATGCATGACGTCAAGATTGGGCCGTTGACCGTCAGCAATGACCGTCCGCTTTTGGTCATCGCCGGCCCCTGCCAATTGGAAACCGAAGATCACGCCTTGATGATAGCCGGTCAAATGTCGAAGGTTTGTGCCGCCCATGGCGCACAATTCGTGTTCAAAGGCAGCTTTGACAAGGCCAACCGGACTTCTGTCAGCGGCAAGCGCGGCGCAGGTTTGGCCGAAGGCATGCAAATCATGCAAGCTGTCAAAGACAAGGTCGGCTGCCCCACCGTGACCGATGTGCATACCGCCGAACACTGCGCCCCGGTGGCAGAAGTCTGTGACATCCTGCAAATACCCGCCTTTTTGTGCCGCCAGACCGATCTTTTGCTGGCGGCAGGCCAGACAGGTGCCGTGATCAACATCAAAAAGGGGCAGTTCCTGGCCCCATGGGATATGGTCAACGTGGTGGCCAAGGTCGAAAGCACCGGCAATAAAAACATCCTGCTGACCGAACGCGGGGCATCATTTGGCTATAACACGCTGGTTGCTGATATGCGGTCCCTGCCCACCATGGCGCGCACCGGCTATCCGGTTGTGATGGATGCCACCCATTCGGTGCAACAGCCTGGCGGGCAAGGTGGATCATCCGGCGGTCAGCGCGAATTTGCACCCGTCATGGCGCGCGCCGCTGTCTCTCTTGGGATCGCGGCGGTGTTCATCGAAACGCATGAAGACCCCGATAACGCCCCCTCTGACGGACCAAACATGATCCCGCTTGATCAGATGGATGCACTTGTCGCCAGCCTGATGAGATTTGATGCCTTGGCCAAGGCTGATCCCCTGCGGGTCTGACAAAAAGGGTTTTCGCCCGCGCGCCAACGCAATAGGGTCAGGCAAAGCCTGTCCGGATCATTCTCATGCGCATTTTACTTGCTATCTGTTTGTTATTGACGCTGGCCCTGCCTGCGGCTGCCCAAGAGGCGACTGGCACGATCACCACCGAAAATTCAGCCCAGCAAGACGCGGCCATCGCAACCCGGATGCGCGAAATCCTGGCCGAGTTGGGCAATTACGATGATGTCACAGTGACGGTCAGCGAGGGGATCGTCAGCTTACGGGGCACAACCACCTCTGCGGTGGAGGCGCTGGCGCTTGAACCGCTGGCCTCCCGGATCGAAGGGGTGGTGGCCGTGAAAAATAATGTGACCGAAACGGCCGATATCGGCGACCGGCTGAACCCGGCTTTTGACAGGTTCCGCACCCGGATTGACCAGGTGATCGTATTCCTGCCGCTGGCCCTGATCGCGGCATTGGTCTTCACCCTTGTCGTGCTGGTCGGTTTTGCCATCGCAAGGCTGCGCCAACCTTGGGAAAGACTGGCACCCAATGCGTTTGTGGCCGAAATTTACCGGCAATTGCTGCGGATCACATTCGTCATCCTCGGCATCGTCATCGCCCTTGATATCCTGAACGCGACCGCCCTGCTCAGCACGATTCTGGGGGCTGCGGGGATCATCGGTCTGGCCTTGGGTTTTGCGGTGCGTGACACGGTCGAAAACTTCATCGCATCGGTGATGCTATCATTTCGCCAGCCGTTCCGGCCCAATGACACGGTTGAGATCAACGGTGACACCGGCAAGGTCATCCGACTGACCAGCCGGGCCACGATCCTGCTCTCCTTTGACGGCAATCATATCCGTATCCCCAACGCGACCGTCTTCAAAAGCCGGATCATCAATTACAGCCAAAATGCAGAACGGCGGTTCATGTTTTCGGTCATGGTGGAACGCAGTGCCGATCTGCAGGCAACCCGCCAATTGGTCGAAAACACTGTGCAAAAGCTGCCTTTCATCCTGTCCGAACCGGCGGCACAGACCTGGATCGAAACCTTGCATCCCGCCGGCATTGAACTGGTCGTCACCGGCTGGGTCGACCAGAATGAAACATCCATCGTGCGCGCCAAAGGCGAGGCGCTACGTCAGGTGAAGCTGTCCATCCAGGACGCAGGGGTCATCATTCCCGACGCGACCCAGGCTATCACCCTGACCCGCGACACATCCGGCCCATCAACCCCACCACGCGAGACCACGCGCGTCGACCCGGTAGACGCCAGCGAGGATGAAGCACTTGAACGAATCGTCACCGCCGAGCGCGACACCGAAAGCGGCGAAGACCTGTTGCGCGAAGAAGGGCTGCAAGAGTAGATTTTTTGTCGAAACGGGTCTTGCACCAACCCCGCCTTCGCAGTATGCCACATCTCGCATTGGGATGTAGCCAAGTGGTAAGGCAACTGTTTTTGGTACAGTGTACCGTAGGTTCGAATCCTACCATCCCAGCCACACACTTCCTTTTGTGCCGTCCGGCATGAATCGCAACTTGTCCGGCGAGAAACGCAACTTGTGTCGGGTAAGAACGCGACTTTCACCAGATTTGAAGGATTTCGAGGTTCGCTTGTTGCACAGCGCTCTGGTTTTTTCATTTCCAAGAACTGCCCCCGATACGCAAGGCCCCAATTCCGCGCAGCCGCTACTCGGCACAGGCAGAGATTAAAACATCCGCTATCTTGAGAGCATTGGCAGACATGCGCAGTCGCGCAACCGATGCGCTAAATTTCCTGTCCGCGATCCAGCAATTCCTCGATCAGGGCACGTTGCAGATCACCGCTATCACCGGCACCGAACTGGGCAGCACCGCCGGAATAAAGCGTGCCATAGGTTTTGGCCACATTCACCGTCTGTGCGACGCCTGAAATGAACTGGTTCTTTTCCAACTCCGCAAATGGATGAATGAACACGCCCCACAAGCTGTCATTTGCAATGGCGTAACGGGCATCCAGCGCGCTATCGAAATTGGCCTGCATGACCCGCAGCAATTCTGCATCCGTCATGCCATCGGTGGACCTGATCGGCACCATGGCACGCATCCGATTGGCGCGCACATCCGTCACGATGAGTACAGGAATATCGTCAATCGTGAACTCGAATCCCGACCCGGCAACCCGCGCATCCGGGTCCAGCGCCTGCACAATTTCGGCCATGCGGGACAAGGTCATATGCGGCTCTGCCTCTTGGGCGGGCAAGCTGGCGGGGATCATCAGGGCGATCAGGACAAGGGTACGGATCATGGGCAAACTCCTTTGCAATGATCCTATGCCCGAAGGTGGCGTGAAACCTAAGCAAGCTTTGGTGAAGTTTTGCAATATCAAGCGCCCGCAGAGGTCCGACGCTTTGCCGACGTTGCGCCGACGTTTAGCCGACGGCGTTTTTGGCGGCTTGGACGATGCCCACAGCCCGGGCGATGGCCGCATCGATCGACAGGTCAGATGTGTCCAGCAGGATGGCATCGTCAGCAGGCACCAGTGGTGCTGTCGCCCTGCTGCGGTCCCGGCTATCGCGTTCTTTGACATCCGCCAGAACACCATCAGGCGTGACATCCAGACCCTTGCCGGTCAGTTCCTTATAGCGCCGCTCAGCGCGGCATTCAGCACTGGCGGTCACAAACAGCTTCACATGCGCATCAGGACAAATCACCGTGCCAATATCGCGACCGTCCAACACGGCGCCTTCCCCACGGTTTGCAAATTTTCTTTGAAAATCAACCAGTAAGCTGCGAACTTCCGGGATAACAGCAACCTCGCTGGCAGCCTGTGCGACCGCTGGCGTGCGCAGGCTGTCATCCTCCAGATCGACAGGGTCCAGCGCGCGGGCCATCTCTGCCGGCGCGCCACCGGCCAGAACCTTTGCCCCCACTGCACGATAGAGCAGGCCGGTATCCAGATGCGCAAAGCCGAAATAGGCGGCGACGGCCTTCGATATCGTCCCCTTGCCCGCAGCAGCGGGGCCATCAATCGCCACTGTAAAGGTCACAACCCGCTCCTTAATTCAATCATTGTATCAACATGTTAAGACACAAATCTGCTAGCTGTTCACCCGCATGATCTGCGCGCCAAGCGCTTTCATCAACCCTTCAAAAATCGGAAACGACGTCGCAATCGGCGATCCGTCATCCACGCTCATCGGCTTTTGCGTCGCCATCCCCATCACCATAAACGCCATGGCAATCCGGTGGTCCAGCACGCTCGCCACGGTCGCCCCGCCCGGCACATTGCCATGGCCAAGCCCCGTAACCTTCCACCAATCGGGGCCCTCATCAACGCGAACACCCGCAGCGCGCAACCCCCTGGCCATGGCATCAATGCGGTCGCTTTCCTTGACCCGCAATTCCTTCACACCCTGCATATCTGTGACGCCTTCGGCAAAACAGGCCACAACCGACAGGACAGGATATTCATCAATCATGCTGGCGGCACGCGCGGGCGGCACAGCTATCCCTTTGAGATCAGGCGAGAATTTGGCGCGCAGATCCGCCACAGGCTCGCCGCCTTCCTCGCGCATGTTTTCAAAAACCAGATCGGCACCCATCTCCTGCAAGGTGGTGAACAAGCCCGCGCGGGTCGGGTTCAGCCCAATGTTAGGGACCAGCACATCAGAACCGGGTGTAATGATCGCTGCACAAACCGGGAAAGCCGCCGATGACGGATCACGCGGCACGATGATCGTCTGGGGGGTAAGTTCCGGCTGACCTGTCAAGGCGATGACCCGGCCGTCATCCGTTTCTTCCACCGACAAGGTGGCACCAAAGCTTTGCAACATTCGTTCCGTATGGTCGCGAGTCGCTTCCTTCTCAACCACAACGGTCTGGCCCGGCGCGTTCAGCCCGGCCAGCAGAACGGCCGACTTCACCTGCGCAGACGGGACAGGCACGGTGTAACGGACCGGAACCGGATCTGCAGCACCAACAATCGTCATCGGCAAACGGCCATCCTGACGGCCCACGGCCTGCGTGCCAAACAGGGCAAGCGGATCAGTGACCCGCGCCATCGGGCGACTGTTCAGCGATGCATCACCGGTAAAGGTCACCGTAATGGGCGAGGTCGCCATCGCCCCCATGATCAGGCGGACGCCAGTGCCGGAATTGCCACAATCAATGACAGCATCAGGTTCCGCAAACCCGCCGACGCCAACACCATTTACAGTCCATTCGCCGCCGCCATGATCTGTCACCGTCGCACCAAAGGCGCGCATTGCGTGGGCCGTATCCAGCACATCCTCACCTTCCAAAAGGCCAGTGATATGGGTTTCACCTACGGCCAATGCGCCCAAAATCAGGGACCTGTGCGAAATGGACTTGTCCCCGGGAACATGCGCCTCACCGCTCAGCGGGCCGGACGGATGGGATGTCATGGGGATGGGGGTGCCGTGGGCGGACATATGCGGACTTTCTTTCAACTTCGGGCGGGTGATAGCGCAGCGACCACACAGGGTCCATCACCACCCATCATTTTGCCAAAAATACTCCCGCCGGAGGCAACGGGCAGTCACACCCGGCGAAACGTCAGATAGTGGGGCACACGACCTTCACGCAGAGCCTTCTGTTCATAGCGCGTGGACACCCAATCATCCCAAGGCGCGCGCCAGTCCGCCGGACGTTCGGCAGTCCAGACAAACCCGTGGCGCGGCACCTGTTCAATGGTTTGGCGCACATAATCCGCGATGTCTGTTGCCACACGCAATTCCGCCCCCGGTTTCATCACGCGGGACAGTGGTTCCAGATGTTCAGGTGTCACGAAACGGCGGCGATGGTGGCGTTTCTTGGGCCAGGGGTCGGGGTAGTTCAAAAAAACCTTCGCCAGCGATTGATCCGGCAATACATCAAAAAGATCACGCACATCGCCTGGATGGACACGTAAATTTCTGACACCGGCTTTACGGATCTTGCCCAGCAGCATGGCGACACCGTTGATATAGGGTTCGCAGCCAATCAACCCGATCTCAGGGTAACGCTGGGCCATATGAACCAGGTGTTCGCCGCCGCCAAATCCGATTTCCAACCAGATGTCAGCCGCGCCAAACAGCTTTTGCAGGTCCAGCTGCGTCCGATCAGGATTGTCATCCCAACTGATCGGACCGGGCGAAAGCTTGGCAAGATCATTGTCAAGATATGCATGCTGGCTGGCCCGCATGGTCTTGCCCTTGAAACGGCCATAAAAATTACGCCACGGTGCGCCGGATGGATGATTGGTCTTGCTCATGATGTGGCTTAATCCTGCCAAATCGGGGGGTGGGTCAAGACCCACCTTACGTCGTGGCAACGCCGGACGTTGCAGCAACGTAAGATGGGTTTCAACCCATCGCCCCTCAAACCGCCTTTTTCAGCGCATCAACCAGATCGGTACGTTCCCAGCTGAACCCACCATCCGCATCAGGCGCCCGGCCAAAATGACCGTATGCGGCGGTGCGTTCATATATCGGCTTGTTCAACCCCAAATGGCTACGAATGCCACGCGGGGTCAGGTCCATGATCTCGGCAATGGCCTTCTCGATGGCGGCCGGTGCCACTTCGCCTGTGCCATGTGTGTCGGCATAGATCGACAGCGGCTTGGCCACGCCAATCGCATAGCTCAGCTGAATTGTGCAACGCTCTGCCATTCCGGATGCCACGACATTTTTGGCCAGATAACGCGAGACATAGGCCGCCGACCGGTCCACCTTGGTCGGGTCCTTGCCGGAAAACGCACCACCGCCATGCGGAGCCGCACCGCCATATGTATCAACGATGATCTTGCGTCCGGTCAGACCCGCGTCACCATCGGGGCCACCGATCACGAATGTGCCTGTCGGGTTCACCCACCATTCGGTATTGGCTGTGATAAAACCGTCGGGCAGCACCTCGCGAATGTAAGGCTCCACAATCGCACGAATATCGGCACTGGACTGGCTTTCATCGCGGTGCTGCGTTGACAGCACGATCGATGTAACCTCGACGGGTTTGCCATTGGCATAACGCAAGGAAATCTGGCTTTTCGCATCGGGGCGCAGGGTCGGTTCCTGCCCGGATTTGCGCACCTCGGCCAAACGACGCAGAACAGCATGGGCATATTGGATCGGCGCGGGCATCAAGGCGTCGGTTTCAGTCGTGGCATAGCCAAACATGATCCCCTGATCACCGGCCCCTTCGTCCTTGTCCGAGTTTGCATCGACACCTTGGGCAATATGCGCAGACTGCTCGTGCAGCAGATTGGTGATCTTGCAGGTGGCGTGGTGAAACTTGTCCTGCTCGTAACCGATATCCTTGATGCAGGCGCGGGCGATATCATCGATCCGCCCCATATAATCCTTTAGCTTGGCCTGATCTGCCAGCCCGACCTCGCCGCCGATGACAACCTGATTGGTCGTGGCGAATGTTTCGCAAGCAACCCGCGCTTCGGGTTCTTCGGCCAGAAACGCATCAAGAACGGCGTCTGAAATACGGTCGCACACCTTATCCGGGTGCCCCTCGGACACAGATTCCGAGGTAAAAATATAGTCTTTTCGTGCCATGGGAGATGCTCCAATAAAAAAAACTGCCACGTCAGGAAGCCGTTGTGACAGAACTGAGGTTGTCCCTACGTGGTGGGCCGCGTCAGGTCAATCGCTAAAGCGGCGCTGCATTGCCGTTTGCGCAACCATCAGTGCCAACAAGAACACAAGAACCGGCATATCACCCCATTGCGCGTAGCGGGTTTCGGGCTCCGCTGGCGGCAATGCTGCATCAATCGCGCCTTCCTGCCCCAGCGGGATCATCTGTGCGATCCTGCCTTGGGCATCGATCATGGCTGTCACCCCGGTATTGGCCACGCGGACCATCGGCAGCCCCTGCTCGATGGCGCGCAATCTTGCCTGCGCCAGATGTTGATAGGGGCCGGCCGCCTTGCCGAACCACGCATCATTGGTGATCAGCAATAAAAGGCGCGCGCGTTCTTTGCCGCTGCTGATCTCTTCTGCAAAAATTCCTTCATAACAGATCAGCGGGATCGCCATACCAATACCTGGCAGCGATACCGGCCCCTGATCAACGCCGGGGGTGAACCCCGTGCCCAGATTACGCGCCAGCCCAGTCGCGCCCGCCCGCCCCAACAGCGCGGCACCGGGAACGTATTCGCCGAAAGGTACAAGATGCTGTTTATCATAAACACTGCGTATCTGCCCGCCCGGCCCCATCACAACAAGGCTATTGCGGTATTGCTGTAATTCATCGGCCCGTTGAATACCAAAGACCAGCGGCGCGCCGCGTGCCGCATCGACCAATGGGCTCATGTCATCCTGAATATGATTAAGAAGGAACGGGATGGCGGTTTCGGGCCACACCACTAGATCGGGCACGTCCCCTGCCCCGGTCATTGCGATCATGCGATCGACAAAGAGGTTGCGAAAGGCGGGATCCCATTTTTGGTGCTGCGGGGCATTGGGCTGGACCAACCGCACAATGGGCGCATCCGGTGCAACCTGTTCCGCCGGATCGGGCTGCGCCAGAAACGCTGCGATTGCCAAGCCTGCCAACCCCATGCAACCAGCCAGCGCGCGGCCCGTGGCCAGCGACATCAGCGACCACGCCGCAAACACGGTCAACAATGTCAGCAGATGCGGACCACCAAAAGCGGCCAATTGTGTGAGCGGTGTGGCGATCCAGACATGCCCCAAAAGCGCCCATGGGAACCCAGTCAGTATCAAGGATCGCGTGACCTCTGCACCAACCAGAAGCAGGCCGAAAAACAACACACGACCGGGGGCCAGTCTTGCCGCGACATAACCGGCAAAAGCCCAGAACAACGCAGCCCCACCAGCCATCAGGATCAGGGCGAAAGGCGCCATCCAGCCATGCCGGGCGATATCGACCAAGAACGGCTCCACGATCCAGCGCAGACTGAATGCGAAATATCCGAAACCAAAGCCCCACGCATGAAATGCGGCGCGACGTGGCGTGGTGCAGGATTGATGCAATGCCAGAACAACAGCAAGCGCGCAGACCGTTGCGGGCCAAAGATCGTAGGGGGCCTGTCCCAAAGCCGCGATAACGCCAAGCACTGCAAACAGGGCAAACCGCCCCTTCGCTGACAGCGCGGCAACACGGCCAAACAGGTTAGCCACGCTCTGTCCCGTTCAAACACACCCGCAGCCGTTTGATGCGACGCGGATCGGCATCAACGATCTCGAATTCGGGACCATCAGGGTGGGCGACCACCTCACCCCGTGCAGGCAGATGGCCAGCCAGAAGGGTCACAAGCCCGCCCAGCGTATCGATCTCTTCCTCGTCAATCTCGGCATGGGCGGTCAGTTTCCGGCCAATCTCCGCCTCGAAATCCTCAAGCTCGGTCCGGGCCTGGGCCAGATAGATACCCGGCTTTTCAAGAACCCAGCTTTTGGCTTCTTCGATGTCGTGCTCATCCTCAATCTCGCCGACCACCTGTTCGATCAGGTCCTCGATGGTGACAAGCCCATCGGTGCCACCATATTCATCAATGACCAGCGCCATATGGATACGCTCGGCCTGCATTTTTTGCAAAAGCACGCCAAGCGACATCGAAGGCGGCACAAACAACAGCGGGCGCAACATATCGCGCAGGTTGAAACCGGGGCTGTCGCCGTTGAACCCATGTTGCAGGGCAAAATCCTTGAGGTTGGCAATCCCGATAGGCGTGTCCAACGTCCCATCATAAACCGGCAGCCGGGTCAGACCGCAATCACGAAATGTCCTGACCAATTCGTCTTTCGACGCGTTCAGTGGGACGGCAATGATATCGGTCTTGGGGATGGCTACGTCTTCGACGCGTTTGCGACGCAAGTTGAGCATGCCAAGCATGCCGGCTGCATTCATAACGGCCTCGCGCGGTGTATCCTCGGGCGCTTGAGGCGCTTGCGTCAGGAAAATTGCGTTGCGCAAACGGGCGAACAAGCCCTTGTTTTGCACTGTCTGGTCCGTAAGCGCGCCTTGCGCCGCTATAGAAGGACCGTCGCCGGTGTCGCCCATTTCATCCTATCTCTTGCGGGTAAAATCACCCGTCTCTTCCTTATATGGGTCAGTAATACCCAATTTGCCAAGTATTTCAGTTTCCAACGCTTCCATCAAGGTCGCGTCGCCATCACGCTCATGATCGAAGCCCAATAGATGCAGCGTGCCATGGACCAGTAAATGAATGGTGTGATCCGACATTGATTTACCCGCCTCTGCCGCCTCGCGAGCGCAGGTCTCATAAGCAATGGCGATGTCGCCCAGTTCTGTATCCGGGCCGGACTGCGGGGGCAGCGGCATTTCGCCGTCCATGGCCGCCGCGCGTTCGTCCGAGGGCCAGCTGAGCACATTTGTCGCAGCAGGTTTACCACGAAAATCAGCATTAAGGTTCGCGATACGGGCATCGTCGCACGCAAGCAGACTGATTTCAAAGGCGGTCGGCTCAAGCCCCAACCGGCTTAGCGTGGCGTCAGTCGCCGTCAGTGCAAGTTCAGCAATATCAACCCAGCGCGCATCTTCAACGATACAATCGACGGTCACCGGTTTTCGTCCGCCTCATAAGCTTCGATGATGGCCGCCACCAGCGGATGCCGGACCACATCCTTGGAGGTGAAGTAGTTAAAGCTGATCTTCGGGATACTCTTGAGCAACCGTTCCGCATCCCAAAGCCCCGAATTCACGCCGCGCGGCAGATCGATCTGGGTGCGGTCACCCGTAATCACCATCCGGCTGCCTTCACCCAGACGGGTCAGGAACATCTTCATCTGCATGGTGGTGGCGTTCTGCGCCTCGTCCAACACGACAAAGGCATTCGACAGGGTGCGCCCGCGCATGAAGGCCAAAGGTGCGATTTCAATCACCTTTTCTTCGATCATCTTGGCGGCCTGTTTACCGGGCAGAAAATCACCCAGCGCATCATAAAGCGGCTGCATGTAAGGGTCGACCTTGTCCTTCATGTCGCCGGGCAGATAACCCAGCTTCTCACCCGCTTCGACTGCCGGGCGGGACAGGATGATCTTGTCGACATGGCCGCTGATCAGCATATTCACGCCCACAGCCACAGCCAGGTAGGTCTTGCCCGTGCCCGCGGGGCCAATGCCAAAGGCCAGTTCATTGTCAAACAGCGACTTGACATAGGCTTTCTGGGCATCAGTGCGCGGTTCGATCAGTTTTTTGCGGGTCTTGATTTCGACGCGGGCAATGGATGCATCGCCTTTGAACAGCTCGATCTGATCACCATCGCGGGCCGGGCCACGCACCGTTTCCGGCCCCATGCGCAATTCGCGATCAATATCACCGGGTTCCAGCGACCGGCCAGCCTCCAGTCGCGAATACAGCGATTTCAGCACATCAACCGCATCCTGACGTGGTCCATCATCACCAATCACGGCAAGCTGATTGCCGCGGCGCAGGATCTGGACGTTTAGTTTGTCTTCGATGGTTGTCAGGTTGCGGTCATATTCGCCGCATAGGTCGATCAGCAGGAAATTGTCGGGAAATTCCAACAGGGCTTCTGTGACGTCGTCAGCGGGTGGGGTCAGGGCACCAGTGGCCAATCAGCTCTCCTTTGAGTCTCTCTACGGATATGGTGGCAAGTCCGACCGCGACGCGCAAGCGGTGATGGGCGATTGTCACGGATTTGATACGAATAAAGCGCCACGCCTGACCCAAAGCGCGGATCAGACTTTTTTAAAAAGTCTGCACAAATTCCTTCGTAGGAATTTGGCCCCTGCGGCGACGATCAGCTGATGAGCTCACCTTTCAGCGAATTCGGACTGTCTGCGATCACCTGCACGCGGCACACCTGCCCCAGCACCTCGGCCGGTGCTTCCGCATAGACAGCATGCAGATATTCGGACTTACCAATCATCTGACCCGGCTCGCGGCCCGTTTTTTCAAACAGAACCTTCACCTCGCGCCCGACCATGGATGCTTGCGTGCTTTGCTGCTGCGCACGCAAGAGGGCCTGCAACCGTTGCAACCGGTCGTTCATGACATCTTCAGGCAACTGCGGTTTTTCCGCCGCTGGCGTGCCCGGGCGCGTGGAATATTTGAACGAATAGGCCTGCCCGTAATGGACGTCACGCACCAGTTGCATTGTATCTTCAAAATCTTCCTCCGTCTCACCGGGGAAGCCCACAATGAAGTCGCCCGACAGCAACAGATCAGGCCGTGCAGCCCTGATCCGTTCAATCAGACGGATGTAGCTTTCAGCCGTATGCTTGCGGTTCATCGCTTTCAGAATCCGATCTGACCCGGATTGCACTGGCAAATGCAGATAAGGCATCAGCTTGTCACAGGTGCCATGCGCCTCGATCAAGGCGTCATCCATGTCGTTGGGATGTGACGTGGTGAATCTGATCCGCTCCAACCCATCGACCTTGTCCAGCGCCCAAATCAACCCTGCCAGCCCCTTTTCATGGCCGTGATAGGCATTCACATTCTGGCCCAGCAGGGTGATTTCGCGCACACCGCTTTCCACCAGTTCCTGCGCTTCGCGCAGGATGCGGTCAGCCGGGCGCGATACTTCTGCTCCGCGTGTATAGGGTACGACACAAAAGGCACAAAACTTGTCGCACCCTTCCTGCACGGTCAGAAACGCGGTTGGGCCACGCTTTGCCTTGGCCCGCGATCTGAGCGTATCGAATTTATCATCTTCCGGAAAATCAGTGTCGAGCGCCTTGACCCCGGTTTGGATCGCGTCATCCATCGCGGGCAGACGGTGATAGCTTTGCGGGCCAACCACCAGATCAACCAGCGGCTGACGGCGCATGATCTCTTCACCTTCAGCCTGGGCCACACAACCCGCCACGCCGATTTTCAGGTCCGGCTTTTCAGCTTTCAGCCCTTTGAAACGCCCCAGCTCCGAATACACTTTTTCCGCTGCTTTCTCGCGAATATGGCAGGTGTTGAGCAGGATCATATCGGCATCATCCGCCGTGTCGGTCTGCACATAGCCCTTGCCGCCCAGCGCCTCGGCCATGCGTTCGCTGTCATAAACATTCATCTGACAGCCATAGGTCTTGATAAACAGCTTCTTTGGCGCGGACATTGGGGTTGCTCTATCACTGGAAAGGACTCGGGCCTTCTAACGATTTGGATGGCCGCTTGCAATGCGGCGCAAATTCACCGATTTTGCGCGGAAACCAAGCCCGACCGGACAGTATGCATTACCCCAGCCTTGACGCCCTTGTCGCAGACCGAAAGCGCACGCTTTCGCAAGGACCGATTGCATTGGTCTTACTGGAAGACGCGGTCGAAATCGACGCAACGCTCGCACATCTGCAACGGTGCGGGTTTGCCAAGGTGATTGCTTTTGGAGCCGCCGAGTTGCCCGTGCCGGAAGATATCGACCGGGTCGATCACGAGGTTCTATCCGAAGGGGCCTTGCCTGAGATCGTGAATGCTGTTGGTAGGGCCTCCCCCAATATCTGGCTGCATTACTGCTACAATGCCGAATTCCTGTACTACCCGTTTTGCGAAACACGATCCGTGGGCGAGTTGATCGCCTTCAGTGTGGAAGAACGCCGCGACAGCATTCTGAGCTATGTCATCGATCTATATGCGCGCGACCTGGACGCGGCTCCTTTGGGTGTGAACCGTGAAGATGCCTGGCTGGATCGCGCAGGTTATTATGCGCTGGCGCGCACGGATGGAACTGGCAGACCGCTGGACAGGCAGATGGATTTCTTTGGCGGGTTGCGGTGGCGCTTTGAGGAACATGTACCTTACTGGCGGCGACGGATTGATCGGGTATCCCTTTTTTGGACGGCGCCGGGGTTGCAAATGTTGGCGGATCGGCAATTCAATCTTGCCGAGTACAATACATATGCCTGCCCATGGCATCACAATATTACAACGGCAATCTGTTCATTCCGGACGGCAAAAGCGCTCAAACGCAACCCCGGCAGCCGCCACCGGATCGACAGCTTTTACTGGCAGAATTCAGAACCGTTCAGTTGGCAGTCGCAGCAGCTTTGCGATTTGGGGCTAATGGAACCGGGCCAATGGTTTTAGGCGGCGATGGGTCAAGACCCATCTTACGGTGTTGTAACGACGAATAAGGCCAATCGCGCGGACGCCTGACCAACCCGGCATGAACCGGCGCAGTCGCGATCACATGCATATGCAGATCAAAATCTTGCTGATCACGGATCACATGTTCCCAGAACCGACGTTGCCAGATCCCCTTTTCACCCCGTTTGAATTGACTGGGTGCGATATGGGCTGGGGCCGGAACATGGCGTGAGAACGTGGATTTGATCAGCCGCCAACGCTTGGAGAACCCCACATCACCTTCCGGCAAGACCCAGATCATATGCAGTTTATTCGGGAGAACCACTGCACCGGCAATCTCAAACGGCCATCGTTTCATGCAGAGACGGGTGGCGCTGCGCAAAAGATCAACACGCGCCGTGAGCAGATCAGACCCCTGATCTTGCAAACGCACGGTAAAGAAATAAGTGCCGCCGGGGACATAACGCCGGATGTAACTGGTCATACGGACAAACCTGCCCAATCATCGTTAATAGGGCGTAAACAGACGCCACATCGTAAGATGGGTTTTAACCCATCTTCATCGGCAACTCCGCATCATCAATCGCCAGGGCCTGCGCCCCAGTCAGATTGGCCAGGGCAATGTCGGCGCGCCCTTTCACCAACCACGAAACACCGAAAGCCCAGATTCCCACCGCCTCTAACCAAAGGACCAGTTTATAGCGCACCACGATGTCTTGCGGCCACCCGCTGCCGTGGATCTTGATCGCCGAGGCCGCAGCAATCGCCAGCAACATCGTCATGATAACCCACCCACAGGTCAGATAGATGGGGCGACGTCGTTTCTTGGCGGTCCGGGCAAACTTGAAACAAAAGCGCGCAAGGCAGCCAAAGAAAATCAATGCGGACAGATAGTGCCAAAGCGGGTTTGTACCCACCAAAACGCCCGCCTCTTGCAAAACAATCAGTTTTTCAGGCGGGCCTTCATTGGGGAACAACGCAACACCAAAGGCCGAAACGCCAGCGGCAGTGGCCACCCAATTGTCGTCAAACAGCTCACCAGATTGTAGCTGATAGCCGCGATAGGAAATCAGAAAGACACCGATCGCACAAAGGCTGCCCACAAATATGTCCCGATAGATCGTGTGATAAAAATCGCTGATCGATGGCTCGATCCGTTGATCATAAATCAGTCCACCCACTATCAGTACGATGGGCAGGAATATCCCCAATAAACCAAGCGCCGTACGCACCCGATAAAATGACAACACCATTTCTTCGCGTTTTTGTTCCGCCATCGGTCAACCTCTGGATGTCAGTCACGCGGAACATGTCGGCATCTGCAGGTTTCGACAAGGTCGGAAAATCCGGACTTTAGCAGTCGTTGCTCAGGTGCGACGCAACCGGATCACAACATCAACAGATGCGATCTCCGCACCATCAGGTGCCGTGGGCAATTTGCTGATTTGCAGGTCCTGGGCCGGCGCATCCGTCAGCGTGGCGCTGTCTTCCCAATAGAAATGGGGATGATCTGTCATATTGGTGTCAAAATAGCTTTTTGACCCATCCACAGTGATCTCACGCATCAGGCCCGCATCGCAGAATGCACGCAGCGTATTGTAGACGGTCGCAAGCGATACTTTTTCGCCAGTCGTGGATGCCGCATCAAACAGGCTTTCTGCGGTGACATGTCGATCCTGCCCGTCGCCAACCAGCAGCCCGGCCAATGCCAGCCGCTGCCGCGTTGGCCGCAACCCAGCGCCAGCCAGCCAGGCCGCGCTCCGCTCTATCCGAGGATCAGTCATCATTATCCAAACTCTGCCTTCCCCCCTAATATGGTAAGAAACACCCCCGGATCAAATAAAATAGTCAGAAATCACCTGCACTTGCCCTTTTCAACTGCTCGGTGATAGAGGTCGGAGACCGTAGCAGACAAGAATGAGACCAAAGATATGGCCGAGTTTCCATCCAGTTTTGACAAGGACGACCTGTTGAAATGCGCCCGTGGCGAGCTTTTCGGCCCCGGCAATGCGCAGCTTCCGGCCCCGCCCATGCTGATGATGGACCGGATCACCGATATCTCGGGCGATGGTGGCGCGCATGGCAAAGGACATGTTGTCGCAGAGTTCGATATCACCCCGGATCTGTGGTTTTTCGAGTGTCATTTCCCCGGTAACCCGATCATGCCCGGTTGCCTCGGGCTGGACGGGCTATGGCAGCTGACGGGTTTCAACCTCGGCTGGCGCGGCTGGCAAGGGCGCGGCTATGCACTGGGAGTCGGCGAGGTGAAGCTGACCGGCATGGTGCGCCCCGACCGCAAGATGCTGACCTACAAGATCGACTTCACCAAAGCCTTGCAAACGCGCCGCCTGACCATGGGCGTGGCCGACGGGATCGTGGAGGCCGATGGCGAAGTGATCTATCAGGTCAAGGATATGAAGGTGGCGCTGAGCGAGAGTTAAGTATCAAAGAAGGACTTTGGTAGCGGTGGTTTTTGCGAACGGAAGCAGACCTAGCGCGAAGCGCGCCGCAAAAGAGAGTCATTAGTGGATCGACGCTGCCAATAAAACTCGGCACCACTATCGAACTGCCGCACTTCGAAACCGATTTTCTCTAGAACTCGCATTAGTTTTGGATTTGGTGTTGAGCAGTTCCTTGCCAAGACAGACCATTCGATTGCGGAAAACTCCCGCGCCAATGCCGCCCGTTCGATAGTGCTAACTAACACAGGAAGAACGCCCTCACCGCCTTGTTCCACAACGGCAATCTCAACCAAAAGCACTTTTCCTGACTTGGAGAACTCTGCAAGAACTTCGGCTTCGCCGACAGCGAACACAATTGGACGACCGGCAAGCGCATAGGCTTCCAGATCATCTAGTGTCACTAGCTCGCTTGGTTTGATGCCATCAATCATGAGTTCACGGTTCGGCATGGTGCTTCCTGCTATCGACTTCGGCTATTAGAACCCGGAAAAGACGCAACTCCAACCAACAATTCAGACTCAGGACAGGCAACCTTCGACGCGCCTGTACTCACCCCCACTTGCCCCCTCGCCCCCTCTCCCCTACACACAAACAAAAGAATTGAGGGAGCAGCCATGCGCCGTGTTGTGATTACAGGATTGGGTATCGTCTCGCCGATTGGCAATAACGCGGAAGAAGTGACCGCGGCGTTGAAGGCAGGGAAATCCGGGATTGAAGCCAGCCCAGAGATGGCTGAACACGGGTTTCGCAGCCAGGTGGCAGGCACGCTCAAGATCGACATTACCGAACATGTGGACAAGCGCACCCTGCGCTTCATGGGGCCGGGTGCGGCCTATGCCCATATCGCGATGAGCCAAGCGATTGCCGATGCGGGGCTGGATGAGAACACAATTTCTAACCCGCGTACCGGCCTTGTTGCAGGGTCCGGTGGGCCATCAACCTCCGCCATGCTGACCGCGCATGATGTCGTCAAGAACACGGGTGCCACCAAACGGATTGGGCCCTTTGCCGTGCCGAAATGCATGTCCTCGACGGTGTCCGCCAACCTATCGACCGCCTTTAAAATCAAGGGCATCAACTATTCGATCACCTCGGCCTGTTCGACCAGTCTGCATTGCATCGGCAACGCGGCAGAACAGATCATGATGGGCAAACAGGACGTCATGTTCGCAGGTGGTGGCGAGGAACTGGACTGGACACTGTCCTGCCTGTTTGATGCGATGGGTGCCATGTCGTCGAAATACAATGACACGCCCGAAAAAGCCTCGCGCGCCTTTGATGCCGATCGCGATGGTTTCGTGATCGCAGGCGGCGGCGGGATCGTTGTGCTGGAGGATCTGGAACATGCGCAGGCGCGCGGAGCCAAGATCTACGCCGAGGTCACGGGCTTTGCGGCCACATCGGATGGGCATGACATGGTTGCACCCTCTGGCGAGGGTGGCGAACGGGCGATGCGGCTGGCGCTGGAGAGCATCCCCGAGGGCCGAAAAGTCAGTTATATCAACGCACACGGCACATCGACACCGGTGGGTGATGTGGGTGAGGTTGAGGCGGTGCGTCGGGTTTTTGGCGAAGGCAGCACCCCGCCAATCAGTTCGACCAAATCGATGACGGGCCATTCCCAGGGGGCCACCGGCGCGCAAGAGGCGATCTATTGCCTGTTGATGTTGCAGGACGATTTCATCGCGCCGTCAATCAATGTCGAAACGCTTGATCCGGCCCTCGATCCGGCTGAAATTGCCACGGCACGTGTTGATAATGCGGGGCTTGATACGGTGATGACGAATTCTTTCGGCTTCGGCGGTACCAACGGATCAATGCTCCTTTCCAAATTCAGAGGATGATCTGATGACCATTTCGATGCAGGGAAAACGCGGCCTGGTCATGGGCGTGGCCAATGAACGATCCATCGCCTGGGGCATCGCCAAAGCGATGGCTGATGCCGGTGCCGAACTGGCATTTTCCTATCAGGGCGAGGCTTTTGGCAAGCGGTTGGAACCGCTGGCGCAATCGGTCGGTTCAGACATGATGGTGGATGTCGATGTCACCGATGATGCCAGTCTTGATGCCGCATTTGGCATGATCAAGGAGCGTTGGGGCAAAATGGATTTTCTGGTCCATGCCATTGCTTTTTCAGATAAAAATGAACTGACGGGCCGGTTTATCAATACCAGCCGCGACAATTTCAAGAACTCGCTCGCGATATCCTGCTATTCCTTTATCGACGTAGCGAACCGGGCCTCGCAACTGATGCCCGACGGGGGCACGTTGCTGACCCTGACCTATCAGGGCAGCAACCGCGTCACCCCGTTTTACAACGTCATGGGTGTGGCCAAGGCAGCACTGGAAAGTACCACGCGTTATCTGGCCAATGACCTTGGCCCGCAGGGCATTCGCGTCAATGCGATCAGCCCCGGCCCGATGAAAACCCTTGCCGGGGCGGCCATTGGCGGTGCGCGCAAAACCTATAAGCACACCGATTTGAACGCGCCGATGCGGTCCAATGCCACGCTAGAGGCGGTAGGCGGCACGGCGGTCTATCTGGCCTCTGACGCGGGTGCCTGCACGACGGGTGAGATTATCCGCGTCGATGGCGGTTTTCATGTCCTTGGGATGCCGCAACCCGATCATCTGGTCTGAGCCTGCGCAACGTTCGGTGGTCACCCTTGGCCCCCGCAACGGCGCTTTGTCAGCGAATCGCCGCAAAGCTGGTTAATACCTACATTTGCTGGCAAATCGGCTGTCGGCAAAGCGTCGGCGGAACGTCGGACTTGCGTCGGACCCGATTACGGCGTTTTGCGCTCTTAAGGCTGCGTGCGGTGCAATCGTAAACATGCTGTCAGGGTCAGCATCTTGTGAAAGGCCGCTGACAGTTTCTCAATGCGGCGCGCTTTCTGAACCCTATTTTTGGGTTCGCATTGCGCAATGCTGACCAAAACGTCAAACATTTCTGAACCAGACCGGACCTGAGGCGCGAACTGGGTCAGCGGTGGCAGGGCGAGACAAACCTGCTGTCCAGCAATAACATCCGACGTCCCGTTTGGATGCGCGCGCGCAGCACTGAAATTCTGCGGCGACGAAAAACCTGGTGTAATGCGTGTCGCATCACGCCATTTAAGCGCGGCCCAGCAGGTCTGAAATTTTGCAAAATTTCGGGCTTAAATCGAACCCCCCAACAAGAGGGTTCGAGTTGGCAACTGCGACACAATTCAGGCATTTGATTTCATTCTTCGATCCCGCGCGGCATTGCCATCTTGGAGAAATGTGCCCCGGGAAGAAGAAGAACGTGCTTTACGTCACTTCAGGCGGCGGCTGTATCTCGGGACAACGCGAGTGCGCGTTCCCTTGAGGCAGGTCGTCCAAGAAAAAACCCCTGCAAGTGGTCACAAGTTGTCGTCAGGATATAGTCCATCTGGTCCTGGTTTTCGACGCCTTCGATCGTCACGGACATGTCAAGTTGTTGCCCCAGCGCCACGATGGTTTCGATGAGCCTCGCATACCGGACGCTGTCAAATTCATATGCCTCGAAGAATGATCTATCGATCTTTAAGTGGTTAAACTCAAAGCGCCAGAGGTAGCTGAGGCTGGAGTAACCTGTGCCAAAGTCGTCAATTGCGATCTGTGTACCCAGACCTTTGATCGCGGCAAGCTGTTCAGCCACATCGTCATGCTCTTCCAACAAGACGCGCTCAGTCAATTCAACGCACACACGCGACGGATCTAGCCCTGTAGTCCTGGTGGCAGAATCAAGTTCAGGGACAAGTTGTCCGCTCTTGAATTGGTGCGCGGACACGTTGAATGATACGAAGACATCTTCGGGCCATTCTACCGCCGTTTCTATCGCGTTGCGCATAACCCACAGACCCAGATCTTCGATCAGACCAGATTCTTCCGCGATGGGGATGAACTCATCTGGCGGTATCAGCTCTCCGTTGTGAGCGCGTAGACGCAAGAGGGATTCAAACCCCGCCAGAGAACCCGTTCTGTTGTAAATAGGTTGAAATTCCAAATAAAACCGGCCCTGGTCCAGCCCATTTCGCACGTCTTCCAACACACTTCTTCTGCGAATGTCCTGGCGCTCGAGTTCCTCGCTAAAGAGTGCGACGCGCCCACGGCCATCGGCCTTTGCTCGGTAGACGGCCAGGTCGGAACAATAAAGTGCCCGCCGTTCATTTTCGTCGCCGGTGCTGACATGTGCCCCGACACTAAAACTTACAGGGATCTCGGTGCCATTACAGATGAAACGATCCCGGGTTTCCGAAATCAGGCGCTCTGCGGTGGATCGGAGCTCGGTTGGGTTGGTGCAGGGGCAAAGAATGACAAATTCGTCCCCCCCTACGCGCGCTATGATGTCTTCTTTTCGGCAAACGCGCCTGAACCGATCCGCGACATGTTTCAGTAGCCGATCACCGATATCATGCCCAATCGTGTCATTGACGTCTTTGAAAAAATCGAGGTCGATGAATAGGATGCCCAAACCGTCTGACGCCCTGTTTCGAGGGCCAAAGAATTCGCTGCAAGCTTCGTTGAAAGCACCGCGATTAAGCAGCCCGGTAAGCGCGTCGTGGCGCGAAACCTTTAGCAACTCCCTGTCGCGCGCCCGAAGCTGTGCGGTCCTGCGGATAAGGATAAATGTGGGGATGAGGTAGATCATCGCCGTGACGCCGATGAGCAAAGCACTCAGCCTGCCGAACTTGGCCTTGATCGCCGCGGCAAGGCCCGTCACATCAACATAGACCTCGATGACGCCTTGAACCGCACCGTCTTGGCCGATGAAAGGTAGATACGCCTCTACATATTGGTCCGGTCGACTGGGCTTCTCTGTTCCATCCTCCACAGAAACATGCATTTCCCCGGTGCTTACCACAAGCGCGGCGGTGGTATTCAAGTTGGCCTCGTCCTCCAGCGCGGAAACATCTTCGTCGGACACAAATGTCAGCCGGCCTGACATATCAAACGCCTTGAACCTGAAAATATCCGATCCCGCCATCGAGGCGTTGATCAGACCGAGTTGCTCTTCACTCTTTGAACCCTGAACGAAAAGAGATCCGTCTTCTTGCAATGCCTCTGCAAGTTCCGTCTGCCAACTGCGTGCAGAGCTTTCGGCGTGACCCAGGAGCGTGCGTGTAACAAGATCGTCGCTCCATCGCGGGAACAGGAGAATAGAAGAACCAACCACACAGGCCGCAATAATGAGCGGCAGGCCGTAACTTTGGAAAATCTTTGTTTTGCGCATCGCGCCCTCGCTTCGCCGGGAGTCCTAGTGAAAGACGATAGAGCTCTTGCAATTAGAAAAGGTTTCCAAACGCTATTGTGCATAAAGCTTTAAATATTCTTGCGCCCATGACACCTTGATCCGGCGAAATGATCTTGGCTTAGTCCTGTTTTGAACGGCGGAGCAGTATTCGGCCACGGCAGCGGTTCTGTCCCGCTCCTCGTGAATCGATTCTATTTACCGCGAATGGGAAGGGTGATCTTGGCCCTTCAGACAGGCCTTGAATGAAAGCTCTGGCGACGCATGCTGCCTCACGGCAATATCCATGCCGCGCCAGGGTGGATGGAAGGTTCACTACGCGCAGCTCGTGGCCCAAGGCCGTCAACTCGCGGGCCCAATGATGGGCGCTGCTACAAGTTCCATGCCGATCAGGCAGGAGCCATCCATCCCATCAGCTTTGGCAGCTACTTTTGCGCCTAAGACGCGCGAGCAAGATGATGCTTGGGCGAACATCCGAATTTGCGGGAGTAATCGCGGCTGAACTGTGCCGGGCTCTCATAACCCACTTCGAACCCCGCGAAAGAAACAGAAGGGACACCACGCTCTAACAAGGTGCGCGCTTCTATCATGCGCAGGTCCTTTTGGTACTGAAGCGGCGTTGTGCCGGTCACGGATTTGAAATGCTCGTGGAACGAAGACTGGCTCATCCCAGCGACCTGCGCCAATTCGCCAACGACTAACGGTTCCCGGAAACGGGACCTGATCCACTGAATGGATTTGGCAACACGGCTGGCATGACTATCCACGGACAGTAGGTTCCGCAACATGCCACCGATCGGTGACAGAAGGAGACGGTAGTGGATTTCCTTCAGGATCATCGGGCCCAGAACCTGCGCGTCCATAGGTGCATTCATCAATTCCAGATAACGCATCATCGGCTCTGTCCATGCCGGATCGGCCTTGCTGGCAGACAAGGATGTCGCGTAATCCTTGGTGGACACCGCTTCGCCGACCTGTTCGTAAAGTCCCCGCAGGATGCTCAAGTCCAATGTGAAAATGAGTGCCTGATAGGGACGTCGCGCACTGGCTTGGGTAATTTTCGACGCCACCGGCAGATCGTGACTGACCAAAAGCATATCGCCTTCGTCAAGCGCGATGAATTGATGTCCAACGCTCATTTCTTTCCGGCCTTGTAGGATCAGACATATTACGGGGTTATAAACAACAGCCTCGAACACAGTGATTTCTGTGCGTTGAAAGATGTGAGCAGACGGCAGAATCCTGTCGGATGCTTTAGCTTCCTGGACTGAAAGTTCTGCAGCCAGGATCCTTAGTCGTTCCAGTGACATCAGTTTCTCCTTTCCAAACCCTTACCAAAGCAGCGAACCAAAATCATGCATTAACGCCGGTATTCGGAGGAATTGACAAAATTGATGGAGAATTTGGCAGGACGCCTCGGTGCCGCGCCCATAGCTTCGGATCAAACAAGCATCTGAACGGAGCATCGCATGCCTACAGCACAAACCACCTTCGCCCTGAACACGGAAACCGCTATCCCAGCCGTTGGGTTTGGTACCTACCTGATCTCGAATGACGATGCTGAAGACGCCATCCGTTCTGCAATTGCGGCGGGGTATCGACACATCGACACGGCCTCGGGATATCGCAATGAAGAAACGGTGGGCGCAGGGATCAAACAGGGCCTGAAGGCCGAAGGGCTCAACCGCTCTGACCTTTTTGTTACGGCCAAGCTGTGGCCCGGCAACCCCGCTTGGGGCGATGCGCCCAAAACCGGGGCGCAAACAATTGAAGAGTGCGACGCAAGCCTTGCGCGGTTGGGTTTGGACTATGTTGACCTCTATCTGATCCACGCGCCCTATGGTGGCGACTTGCGCCTTGAACAATGGCAGGCGCTGTTGGACCTGCAAGCTCGCGGTAAAGCCCGCGCAGTTGGGGTAAGCAACTTCAATGAAAACCATTTGGACGAGATCGCTGAGGCCGGGTTGCCTATGCCCGATGCCAACCAGATCGAATTACATCCATGGTCTCAGAAACCGGACCTGCTGGCGCACATGGCAAAGAATAACATTGCGCCAATTGCCTATAGCAGCCTCGTCCCTCTTTCCACGTGGCGCACCGAACCCGGTCAGGACAGCGCCAAGACTGAAGCGATGAAGGCAGATGGTGCGGCCTTCAAGGACATGGCCGAGAAGTACGGAGTCTCAGAGGCCCAATTGCTCCTAAGGTGGGGTGTCCAGAATGGCTATGCCGTCCTGCCCAAAAGCCTGAATCAGGACCGGATGCGCCAGAACATCGATCTCTTCTCTTTTGCAATCGAAGATGCCGATATGGCGCAAATGGCAACCATGGATCGCGGAGCCGGCGTGGCCTGGGCCTCCGGCGATCCCAGCAAATGACCGTCATCTTGTCTTATTCAAACAATCCAGACTTTAAACACACGGAGTGATCATGAAGTTATCTGTATCCTTGGCCACGGGCGTTCTTGCCGCCGCCATCTCTACACCGCTGTCAGCGGAATCCGCATGCGATGCGACCTTGATGCAAGGCAGCATCACCCAACGCAGCGCCATCCATGCGACAGTGGACACATCTATGCTGATTGACGCAAGCCCGACAGAGGTCTGGGCCACACTGACCGATTTCGAGGCTATGGCCAGTTGGAGCTCTGGCACACTTCAAGGCATGACGGGGGAGATCAAAGATGGTGGTAGCGTGACGATCACCTTCATCTTTGGCACCACCGAGAATGGCGAGCCCAATGTCATGGAGATCCCCCACACGCTCATCTATCAAGACGGCCGTTCGTTCGGCTGGTCCGACCCGTTCCCCGAAGACATTGGCGGCGGACATGACAATCACATCTATCGCGTTGAGGCCTGCGGCAATCAGACCCTCTTCGTCCAATCAGATGAGGTTGTCGGCAATCCTTACGCGGCGAATTTTGTGACCCAATTGCTGCCGATGTACCACACGTTTAACACCGAACTAAAGGCTGAGGTCGAGGGTCAGTCATAAGCATTCTGTGTCGAGAGGTTGAGTGACTAGGGTCTTGACCCTAACTTCTCGTCACAACTTTCCGAAGTCGACATTCGCAGCATCGCAAGAACTTGGAGGTAAGGGCTCGACGTTAGCATTCGCTGCGATCTGATCGAAGGTCTGCCTATTCGTTTTGAATGCGTTGATGACGTAAAGGTTACGGTGATCTACGTTCGGCGGACCTGTTTTGTCCCCTTCTCATGACACAGATGCTTTAAATAAAACATAAAATCTTTGTTGCTTTACTTTTTATCTCCCGTTAAAGCAACGCCGTGATCCCAGCAGCCCAATAAAGGTTGATTGGTCAAACCTTATGACCCAGGAGGCCGGAATGCCGTCTACACAATCCAAATTCGCACGGCGCCGCATCAATGGCAAAGTCATTGCTTTGCTGGTGCTGTCGATGACCGCCGTGGGTGCCGTGGGCTGTGAACAGATTGCCGTGGTTGCCATGAACCAGATCACAACGACGGAGTTTTCCGTGCGGGGTGATCAACTGTTGATGCAAGGCGAGATCAACAGCAAAACCCTGGACCAGTTCGAAGACGTCATCGCCGCAAACCCCGGTATCAAGACATTGGTTGAATTGGATGTTCCGGGGTCGCTGGATGATGACACGATGATCGCGCTGGCCTACCGGGTCCGCGCATTGGGCCTGAACACCCATCTGACCGCCGCAAGCGAGATTTATTCCGGGGGCGTTGATTTGTTTCTGGCAGGTGTCACACGTACAATGGAAGACGGCGCCAAAATCGGTGTCCATTCCTGGTCAGACGGCACCAATGAAGCCAAGGATTTCCCCCGTGGCGCCCGGGAACATGAACAAAACCGGCTATATATCGAGCGGATGCTGGGTGATGACGCGTTTTATTGGTTCACCATCTACGCGGCACCGGCCGACGATATCTATATCATGACCGATGCGGAAATTCGCCAATATGGGTTACTGACCAACTAGGCCGCGTCGATCCCCATGATTTCAATGGCAAAAGTCAGGTCCTTGCCAGCCAGCGGGTGGTTGGCGTCCAGTGTCACCTCATCCGCTGTCACCTCGGCCACGGTCACCTGCACCACCTGCCCTTGTGGTGTCTGCATTTGCAACTGCGTGCCCAGATCAAGCGGGACGTTATCAGGAATTTCGCTGCGCGGTACGGCCTGGCGCGCGTTTTCGTTCACCGCCCCGTAGGCCTGATCACTGGGCACCTGCACGGTTTTGGTATCTCCAACGGCCATACCGGAAATGGCGGCATCCAGCCCCGGAATGATTTGCCCGGACCCTAACACAAATTCCAGCGGATCACGCCCTTCAGAACTGTCAAACGCCTGCCCGTCCTGCAATGTACCCGTGTAGTTGATACGCACCGTATCGCCGTTTTTGGCCTGAACCATCGCCCATATCCCTTCCGTCCCGGATCGCTGACGCACGCTATGCAACCTTTCAGCCTATTGCAAACGGCTTTGCCCCTTTTCGCCGCAGCGTGACCGTGACACCATGTCCCAGGCGGTGCCTGCGATTGGCCGACACCGCCAAACGCAAGAGGACCCCATGCCGATCACCACATGTGTTTTTGATGCCTATGGCACATTGTTCGATGTGAACGCCGCGGCCGCGCAGGCCGCCCAAGAGCCTGCCCATGCCGCATTGGCCGCTATCTGGCCCGCCATTGCCCGCGACTGGCGCCTCAAGCAGTTGCAATATACCTGGCTGCGCGCCGTGGCAGGCCAGCATTGCGATTTCTGGCAGGTCACCCAGGATGGCCTTGATTGGGCAATGGAGGCAAGTGGTTTGGCCGATGACGCCACCCGCGCCCGGCTGCTGGAGCTTTACTGGGAATTGGCCGCCTATGCAGAGGTGCCTGCGATGCTGGCCACGCTAAAGAAACGCGGGCTGGCCACGGCGATATTGTCCAATGGATCACCTGATATGCTGGATGGTGCTGTGGCCTCGGCCCGGATCGGCAATGTGTTGGATGCGGTTTTGTCGGTCCAGTCGGTTGGTGTCTTTAAACCGCATGACAGTGTTTACGATCTGGTCGGTCAGCATTTCGGCTGCTCCCGGTCGGATGTATTGTTCGTGTCGTCCAACGGTTGGGATGCGGCTGGCGCCGCTGGCTATGGCTTTCAAACCGTCTGGGTGAACCGGGCGGGTGAACCGATGGACAGGCTTTATGCCACCCCCACCCATGTCATGTCTGATCTGACCAAAATACCGGAGCTTGTTTGATGCCCCATTTCCAAAGCGCCGATGGTTTGCGCCTGCATTATCTGGATGAGGGTGAGGGCCTGCCGGTGATCGCATTGGCGGGGCTGACCCGGAATACCGCCGATTTCGATCACGTCGCGCCGCATTTGCCGGTGCGCCTGATCCGGCCAGACTATCGCGGGCGTGGCCTGTCGGAATGGGCCGATCATGCCACATACACCATCCCACAAGAGGCGCAGGATGTTTTGGCCCTGATGGATCATCTGGGGCTGGACAAGGCTGCGATCCTGGGCACCTCGCGCGGTGGGATGATCGGGATGGTTCTGGCGGCCACGGCGCGCGACCGCCTGCTGGGCGTGGCATTAAACGATATCGGGCCAGAGCTTTCGACAGCCGGGCTCGACATCATCAGAAACTACATTGGCAAGCCTCCCGCGCAGAAAACCTATGCAGAGGCCGCAGCGTTTCGGGCCCGCAATTGGGTCCATTTCAAGGATGTCCCGATGGATCGCTGGTTGGCTGAGGTGGAGGCCCATTACGAGCAAACCCCTGACGGGCTGGTGCTGCGCTATGATCCCAAGCTGCGTGACGCGGTGTTGGAGGCTAGCGCGCAACCGACCCCGGACCTGTGGCCGCTTTTTGATGCGTTGCATGGGTTGCCACTGGCTCTGATCCGAGGCGGCAATTCCGATCTGCTCAGCGTGGCGACCGCTGACAAGATGGCAGAGCGCCGCCCCGACATGATCCGGGTGGATGTGCCCGGTCGCGGCCATGTGCCGTTTCTGGATGAACCGCAGGCACTGGATGCGCTGCATCGCTGGTTGGAGAGAATGCAATGAATATCGATATGATCCGGGCGGCAGCCAGGCGGCTGGATGGCCATGCGCGGCGCACCACGATCCTGACTTCCCCGTTTCTGGATGAGATCGCGGGGCGGCAGGTGTTTGTGAAGCCTGAATGTTTGCAACATACAGGGTCGTTCAAATTCCGCGGCGGCTGGTCGGCGGTGTCCGCGCTGACCGATAATGCGCTGAAAACCGGGGTGATCGCCTTTTCCAGCGGCAATCATGCCCAAGGGGTCGCGCTGGCCGCCAAGACACATGGCGCGCCGGCGGTGATCGTGATGCCGTCGGATGCGCCTGTGATCAAGATCGAGAATACCCGCGCATTGGGGGCCGAGGTGGTGCTGTATGACCGCGCCACAGAGGATCGCGACGAGATTGGCACCCGGCTGGCCGCTGAACGTGGGCTGACCCTGATCAAGCCGTTTGATGAACCCCAGGTGATTGCAGGCCAAGGCACCTGCGGGCTGGAGATTGCCGCCGATATGAACGCTATGGGCGTAACGGATGCCGATGTTGCGGTCTGTTGCGGGGGTGGCGGGCTGACCTCTGGTATCGCACTTGCCTTGGCGGCGGATGCCCCCGGCCTGCGTGTTCGCCCGGTGGAGCCGGAAGGGTTTGACGATGTGACCCGATCGCTGGCCAGCGGCCAGATTGAGCGCAACGCCCGTACCGTCGGATCGCTATGCGATGCAATCATCACCCCGCAGCCGGGCGAGATCACCTTTCCCATCATGCAGGCCCATTGCGGACCGGGTGTTGTGGTGACCGAGGCTGACTGCCTGCGCGCCGTTGGGCTGGCTTATGAGCGGTTGAAAATTGTGGTGGAACCGGGCGGAGCGGCGGCACTGGCTGCGGCCTTGTTCCGGCCAGATGCGTTTGAAGGCGACGCCATTATCGCCGTTGCGACCGGCGGTAATATTGATCCCCCCGTCTTTTCCAAAGCCTTGGAGACCCTTGCATGACCCGTTTCACCATTGCCAGCTTCAACGTCAAAAACCTGATCGAGGCGGATCAGGAATATTACCGGTTCGAAGAATACACACCCGAGGAATACGCCTGGAAACGCGCCTGGTTATCCGACCAATTGCTAACGATGAATGCCGATATCGTCGGTTTTCAGGAGATTTTCACCGAAAACGCCCTGCGCGATGTGGTGATTGAAACTGACGAATTGGGGCTGGCTGCGAATGCAGCGAATATCCCCGACCGTTCAAAACACTATGCCCGCAAGGCGATTTTCCGCAAACTGGCCTATGAGCCCTATACCGAGGCCGCGCTGGCCTTTGCCCCCAACAGCTTTGACGGTGGGCCGGGCCAGCGCCGCCCTGGTGTCGCGATCCTGTCCCGCTTTGGGTTCGAGGGGCTGCCAGAGGTCATTCAGGACTTGCCCGAACCGCTGGACGTGCCGTTCAGCGATCTGGATGGCAGCGATGGCGGGTCATATCAGATCAAACGGTTAAGCCGCCCGATTTTAAAAGTGCGCATTCCGGTGGGCGATCAGATCATCACAGTGTTCAACTGCCATCTGAAATCCAAGCTGGGCGAATTTCCCCGCCCCGACGGTGCGCCGTTTGCGCCAGAGGCCGATCTGGTGAATTACAATCCGGCGGGGCGTGCCATGGGGTCACTGCGCGCGGCCCTGCGCCGGATGGCAGAGGCCTGGGTGCTGCGGCGGGCCATCCTGACGGAACTGGAGGCGGGTAACCCCGTCATGGTTCTGGGTGATTTCAACGACAGCGAACATGCGGTGTCATCAGAGATCATCACCGGTGAGGCCCCGTTCAAAAACTACGCCTGGATGCGCCGCCATGATGCAAAGGACCGGCGTGACCGCTATAGCGACGAAGAAGACGCTATCATTCAGGAAAAGATCGCGCGGGTGCGGCTTTATGCAGCAGAGAAACTGTTCGTGAAAAAGTCGTTGCGCGACATGGTCTATACCTCGGCCTTTGGCGGGGTGTTCGAAAGCATCGATCAAATCCTGATGTCACGGCATTTCCAGCCCGAATCAGACGCCAGCATCGGTGAAATGGAGTATTTCAGCGTGTTGAATGACCATTTGACTGACGGGTCACATCCCGAAGCGCCATATAACAAGCTTGCTTCTGACCACGGACAGATCATGGCGCATATGCTATTGGGGAAAGCAGCGGTTTAGGCGAACCTGTACAAAAGTACAGGTTGCTCGGAATCACATATTCCATGTTCCTTATGCATGGGAGGGTTGTTAGCGGTTACATTGCGTTGCCGTAGCAACAAGTGAAAGCCGCGCAGGGTCGGGACACCCAAGCGCGGCTTGAGCTTTTGAAGGACAAGTTGATGATGATTGATCGCAACGGCGTCGGTCTGCATGTCGAGGTTTCAGGCCCCGATGATGCCCCGACAGTGATGTTTGCGCATTCGCTTGGCACTAATCTGCATCTTTGGGACGCGGTCCTGCCCCTGCTACCGGCCGGTTTGCGCATTATCCGCTATGACAGCCGCGGTCATGGGCAATCTGATGTGCCGGGCGGCCCCTATACGATGGGCCAACTGGTCAGCGATGCCGAGGCGATCTGCGATCAGTTGGACGTGTCTGACTGCCTGTTTGTCGGCCTGTCGGTGGGTGGCATGGTGGCGCAGGGGCTGGTCATCAAACGCCCCGACCTGATACGGGCCATGGTCCTGTCCAGCACGGCGACCAAGATTGGCACTGCCCAGATGTGGCAGGATCGCATTGCGGCAGTGAACACGCATGGCCTGTCTTCGATGGCTGATACGATCATGCAACGCTGGTTCGCCCGCGACTTCTTTGGCACCCCGGCCATGGCCAAATGGCTGGATATGCTGATGGCAATGCCAGAGGAAGGATATGTCGCCACATGTGCGGCCATTGCTGGCACGGATTTCTACACCCCTACCAGCGGGTTGCGCATGCCAGTGCTGGGCATCGCGGGCGGGCAAGATGGGGCAACCCCGCCCGATCTGGTGCGCGAAACGGTTGACCTGATCCCCGGATCACAGTTTTCACTGATGTGGCGGGCGGGTCACCTGCCCTGCGCCGAAGACCCCGAGGGGTTCGCCGCAAGGCTCAATCAATTCATCGCTGATACCGGGCATCTTAGGGAAGCGGTCGATCTACCACAAAGTTGAAAAGCCTTATTGCACCCGCACCGGATGCATGTCGTTTTCACGCGCCAGATGAAAGGCAAGCTTGCGGTTGGCGACCAGCGCCAGTTGTTCGCCCTTGGCGTTATGGACGGCAAAGATCGTGTCCAGATCGCCTGCATGTTCCTGCATGTCCTGCGGCAATTCGACAACCGCAACAGGTTTGACATAGACGATATCTTTCGCAATCGCGTCGAATTCATACTTGGTATTCATCGTCTATCCTTTCCTGATATTGATCGTCTGTACCACGCGTTCGGGCACAGCGCGGTTCAGATCGACATGCAGCAACCCGTTTTCCATGATCGCCTCGCCCACATCGACGCCATCGGCCAACACGAATGAACGCTGGAACTGCCGCGCCGCGATACCGCGATGCAAAAAGACGCGGTTATCTGCGTCATCGCCCTGACGGCCACGAATGACGAGGGAGTTATCCTCGACCGTGATCGATAAATCGCCTTCGGCAAAACCGGCCACGGCCAGGGTAATACGATAGGAATTCTCGGATGTTTGTTCGATATTATAGGGTGGGTATCCCTCATTCCCGCTTTTTGCGGTACGTTCGACCAGCCGCTCCAGCTGTTCGAAACCCAACAGGAACGGATGCGTTCCCAAAGCCAGTTTCGTCATAAGACATGTCCTTTTCGTCAAGCGACTGTCGATTGCGGCCCCGATTGCGGCGACCGTTGCTGAAAATATGGGGCGCAGAAGACACTGGATCAAGAGGAAGTATTAGGAAGTTTGTAAGGAAAGGCTTATCTATTGGGTTAAGACAAACCAAACCGGGCGGCGCGCTGGATGAACACATCGGCAAAAATGGAACAGCAGGAAGTCCTGCGCGTGAAGCTTGAGGTGCTCAAGCGCGAACATCGCGATCTGGACGCGGCGATTGACGCCCTGCAGGAACGCGCCAATGCCGATATGTTGACGGTCAAACGCCTCAAGAAACAAAAACTGTCGCTGAAGGATCAGATCAGCAATCTGGAAGACCGGCTTTTGCCTGATATTATTGCGTAATCCCCCGTTGCAGCCCGGTATCGCGCCGCTATAGTGCCGCTTCCTTTTCCAAGCGAGGGCGGAGCAATGACCCAACCCCTGGTCGGCATCATCATGGGCAGTCAATCTGACTGGTCCACCATGCGCGAAGCGTCCGAGATGCTGGATCAACTGGGCATCGTTTATGAGGCCAAGATCGTGTCAGCCCACCGTACCCCCGACCGGTTGTGGGATTACGGCAAGACGGCGGTGGATCGCGGCTTGCAGGTGATTATCGCAGGCGCCGGCGGGGCCGCCCATCTGCCCGGCATGATGGCCTCCAAAACCCGGGTGCCAGTGATTGGTGTGCCGGTCCAGACAAAGGCGCTTTCGGGTGTCGACAGCCTTTATTCCATTCTTCAAATGCCACGCGGTTTTCCAGTGGCAACCATGGCCATCGGGGCTGCGGGCGCCGCCAATGCAGGGTTGATGGCCGCTAGCATTCTGGCGTTGCAAGACCCCGACCTGGCCCAGCGCCTTGATCAATGGCGGGCGGATTTGTCAGCCTCTATCCCGGATGAGCCCAGCGATGACTGAACCACTAGCGCAAGGCGCCACAATCGGCATTCTGGGCGGCGGGCAATTGGGCCGTATGCTGTCGGTTGCGGCTGCCCGGCTGGGGTACAAAACCTGCATCTTTGAACCGGGTGGCGATTGCCCGGCCTCCCATGTTGCCAATTATCATTTTCAGGCAGACTATGGTGATGCGGATGCATTGACCCGCTTTGCCCAAAGCGCCGATGTCGTCACCTTTGAGTTTGAAAACATCCCCACAACAGCCCTTGACCTGATCGAAGCGCATGCGCCGATCCACCCCGGACGGCAGGCATTGGCGACCAGTCAGGACCGGTTGGACGAAAAGACCTTTCTGCAAGGCCTCGGCCTGCTGACCGCCCCGTTCGCCAATGTCGAAAATGCGCGTGACCTGACACAGGCACTGGATGCAATCGGCGCACCCGCAATCCTCAAGACCCGGCGCATGGGCTATGATGGCAAAGGACAGGCGCGGATTATGACCGCCGGTGAGGCCGCAGATGCATTGGCGGCCATGCAAGGTGCCCCTGCCATTCTGGAAGGGTTCGTTGATTTCAGTCATGAGGTGTCGGTCATCGCCGCCCGCGGGTTGGATGGGGCTGTGGCCTGTTATGACCCGGGCGAAAACGTGCATCAGGACGGTATCCTCCGCACCACAACCGTTCCTGCCCGGCTGAACCATGCGCAGCATACTGATGCGATCCTGATCGCGGGGCGCATCCTGAATGCGTTGGATTATGTCGGCGTTATGGGGGTGGAGCTATTCGTAACCCCCGGCGGGTTAATCGTGAACGAGATTGCGCCAAGGGTGCATAATTCCGGCCACTGGACGCAGAATGGCTGCACGATCTGCCAGTTTGAGCAACATATCAGGGCGATCACCGGCTGGCCGCTGGGCGATGGATCACGGCATGCGGATGTGGTGATGGAAAACCTGATCGGCGACGATATGTATCAGGTGCCGCAGATTGCAACAACCGACGCGGCGCTGCATCTTTATGGTAAGGCTGCGGTCAAACCCGGGCGCAAGATGGGACATGTCAACCGGGTCAGCCACGCGCAGCGATGACAAAATCTGCGTACGCAGATTTTAGGGCGCGCCAGATGGCATATGGGCGGAACAGTTTCCAAAAAATCTGTGACAGATTTTTTATCCGGTCGCGCGTCAGAATGGCCAGTCGGACCCAAGGATCACATCGCGCATACTCAACCCGTGATCAAACTGACCATCGCGCAGAAAGGTCAGCACCTCTTCGATGACCAGCGCATTATTCATCATGAATGTATGGGTCACCGGCAGTACAATGTGATCCTGCAAGCCTTCCAGCCGGGTGGATTCAACGGAAACCTTGCCGTCATCCGGCCCATCGATCAAAGCCGAATAAATCAGGTTCAGGCTGCGGTCACCGGCAATCACCCCAATCTCGTAAGGCAGCAGCCCCAATCGGTTGGGCAGGCTTTCGTCATCCGTGCTGAGCTGCAGACCAGCCGGGCCGTTGATCCATTGAAACGGTTCAAAATCACCAAAGATATCGACCAGCTCTGACCCGTTATTAGGTGGCCCCAGCATCACAACCCGCCCCATATTCTTGGGTCGATTATTGGTCAGCCAGGCGCGCGCCAGAATACCGCCCATGGAATGGGTCACAAAATGCACGCGCGCATCGCCACAGGCGGCCACATCCTCGGGCAGATGCTCTTCGACCAAGGTCTGGATCGTTGCTTCGGTCGATGGATAGCCGCGATTGACCACTTTATAGCCGTCGAATTCCAGCGCCAGTTGCATTGGCGTCAGCGAAATCTCCGTCCGCGCCAGCCCATGCAGCAGCACCACACAATCCTGTGCAGCGGCGGTGGACCCAAAGAGGGCCAGAAATGCAGCAACAACAAATCTCATACCCGATAGTTAGGCTTGCGGGCTACAAAACCCAAGTCTCATTTCTGTGAAATCTAACTGCGCGCCGTCAGGGAAAGCCCGATCCCCCCCAGAACCAGCACCCCGGCCAGCACAAGCCGGGTCGTCAAGGGTTCCCCCAACAGCAGCACACCCGCCAGAACCGCGATCACCGGCACGCTCAACTGCGCAATCCCTGCCACGGTTGTGGGCAGTTGCGGCAGCACGCGATACCATAACGCATAGCCCAGCCCAGATGTCACAGCCCCGGCCATAATGGCCGTCAGTGTCCCCATCACAGGAAAGGCGCCCTGCCCGGCCACCAGCATCGCGATACCGGTCAGCGGCACGCAAAGCAGGAAATTCCCAGCCGTCGCCCCCAACGCATCCGGCGACGCCCGCCCCAACAGCGTGTAAACAGCCCAGGCCGTGCCTGCGATCACCATCGCCGCAGCACCCAAAAATGGCACCGCCGCCTGCCCGCCGGGCCATAGCAGGACGCATAGCCCGACAAGGGCGATACCCGCGCCCAGCCAGCGTTGCGGCGGTATCGCCTGCCCTTCCCAAACGGCCCAGCCAAACACCACCACCTGCAAGATACCAAACAGGATCAACGCCCCAAGCCCCGCATCCAGCGTGATGTAAGCCCATGAAAATCCAACCATATAGACGCCAAGCGCAACCGCCCCGGCGACCCGGGCCGCGACAAAGACAAGCGGGCGGGCTGCCTGCCTGACGCTAACCAACAGCCACAGCATCGCTGCACCCGCAACCACGCGAACCGCCGCGAAATCCATGGGGTCCATCCCGTAGGTCGCGACACCCAACCGGTTCAGGATGGAATTGGCGGCAAAGGCGGTCATGGTCAGGGCGCAAAGCAGGAAAAGCTGCATCGATCAGACCCCTTCAAACGCGGATGGATAGACCAGTTTCTGTGGCCTGGCAGGCGCATTCAGCCCGGCCAGCATGGTGTTTTCAATCGGGTATGGGCTTTGCAATTGCGCGGCCTTGGCCCTTGAGAACCCGGCCCGTTCATAAAAATCCGGCGCGCCAAGCACTACAACTGGCGTCTTCGTCAGCCGCGCCCATTCCGTCAGCATGCCCACCATCCGCTTGCCATAGCCGCGCCGCTGCAAATCGGGGTGGATCGCAACCGGGGCAAGGCAAAGCCAGCCCTTGGGCCGGACCATATAGGACAAGGCATAATAGCCGATGATCTGATCATCCATTGGCAAGACGGTCTCGCCCGCGATGGCCCGGCTCTTGCGCAGTTTGGTCACCAGCTTTGCCTCTTCCCCCGTGGGAAAGCTGCCGCGCAACAACGCATCAACCGCAGGCTCTTCGCCGGGGCGCAGGTCACGGGCAAAATCGGGGGTGATTGCCATATCAGACGTCTCCATCAAGTTGCCACATAAAGGGGTGGGATGGGAAAGGATGCAACCATCCAACGCATCCCGATCACGTGAGCAAACCGTGACAGACCCGCCACAACCTGTGTTCTGCAAAACAGACATGTTGTGGTCTGATCCCCACGGTGTTTTCTCAATGCATGAACGCTGCTCCTGTTCGACACGCAATAATTGATTTTGAAAGGTAGAATCCCTTGTTCAAATACGCTTACCTGGCATCTGTTTTGATGCTGCTTGCGGCATGTGAGCCGTCACAAAACGCTAACGCAATCGCGGACGCAACCATCGATGACAGGTTTCCCGAACTGTCGCTCGACTGGGAAAACGGCCAAAGCTTGAAATATCGTGTTGGTATTTTTGACGGTGGTGGCACCTATGACATCTGTGCCGCCGCACAGAATGTACGCTCCGGCCAGGACCGGCAGGCACTGAACGCGCTCAAAGTGACTGTGAACGGGCAGACATTGATGCGTGGTCTGGAATGGGCGCGCGTTTATCCGGGGCGCGATGGTCTGGATGGCAAATCAGCCGCCTGTCGCGCAACCGATGTGCCAGTCGTTGCGGATGCCAGGTTCGATGTTGAATTGACCAAAGATTCCTTCGTCCGCGACCGTTTCTGATCTACACAACTTAAGATAACAAAAAGGGCGCTCCTCACGGAGCGCCCTTCCTTGTTTATCGGCCGAGGCGGGGCCAAGCTCGCATCATTTCTGGCGAAACGACTGCCGCTTTGCTGCCCGCGTCGAAACGCGATGCGTTTCGACTTACATCATGCCGCCCATGCCGCCCATGTCGGGCATACCGCCAGCAGGTGCAGCACCTTCCTTGGCAGGCTTGTCAGCAACCATGGCTTCGGTTGTGATCAGCAGACCCGCAACAGATGCGGCATCCTGCAGTGCTGTACGCACAACTTTGGCCGGGTCGATGACGCCGAACTTGAACAGATCGCCATATTCTTCGGTCTGTGCGTTAAAGCCGAATGCCGCATCGTCGCTCTCGCGAATTTTGCCAGCAACAACCGAACCGTCAACGCCAGAGTTTTCAGCGATCTGGCGCAGCGGGGCTTCGATGGCCTTGCGCACGATAGAGATACCAACGTCCTGGTCAGAGTTCGCACCTGTCAGACCGTCCAGCGCCTTGCCACCCTGGATCAGGGCCACACCACCGCCAACAACAACACCTTCCTGCACAGCAGCACGTGTCGCGTTCAGGGCATCATCAACGCGGTCTTTACGCTCTTTGACTTCCACTTCGGACATGCCGCCAACGCGGATCACGGCAACACCGCCGGCCAGCTTGGCCACACGTTCCTGCAGCTTTTCACGGTCATAGTCGGATGTGGTTTCTTCGATCTGGCCACGGATCTGGGATACACGTGCTTCGATCTCGGCCTTGTCGCCTGCACCGTCAACGATGGTCGTTTCGTCCTTGGTGATGGCAACGCGCTTGGCAGAACCCAGCATGTCGATTGTGACGCTTTCCAGCTTCATGCCCAGGTCTTCAGAAATTACCTGACCACCGGTCAGGATCGCGATGTCCTGCAGCATGGCTTTCCGACGGTCGCCGAAACCAGGTGCCTTGACGGCCGCGATTTTCAGACCACCACGCAGCTTGTTGACAACCAGTGTCGCCAGCGCTTCGCCTTCAACATCTTCCGCGATGATCAGCAAAGGCTTGCCGGACTGGATCACTGACTCGAGTAGCGGGACCATTGGCTGCAAAGAAGACAGCTTCTTTTCGTGCAGCAGGATGATCGCATCTTCCAGCTCTGTGGTCATCTTGTCAGCGTTGGTGACAAAGTATGGGGACAGGTAACCGCGGTCGAACTGCATGCCTTCAACAACATCGGTTTCTGTTTCCAGACCTTTGTTCTCTTCAACAGTGATGACGCCTTCATTGCCAACCTTCTGCATCGCATCTGCGATCTGACGGCCGATTTCCTCTTCGCCATTGGCAGAGATTGTACCAACCTGGGCAACTTCGTCGCTGTCGGACACAGGGCGGGATGCGCCCTTGATGGCTTCAACGACTTTCAGCGTGGCCAGATCGATACCGCGCTTCAGATCCATGGGGTTCATGCCAGCGGCAACAGATTTCATGCCTTCACGCACGATGGCCTGTGCCAGAACCGTTGCAGTGGTTGTGCCGTCACCGGCTTCGTCATTGGTACGCTGGGCCACTTCTTTGACCATCTGCGCGCCCATGTTTTCGAACTTGTCTTCCAGTTCGATTTCCTTGGCAACCGATACACCATCCTTGGTGATCCGTGGGGCGCCGAACGATTTGTCCAGAACCACGTTGCGGCCCTTGGGGCCCAGAGTAACCTTCACCGCATTGGCAAGGGTGTTGACACCGGTCAGCATGCGGTTGCGTGCATCTGTGTCGAATTTGACGTCCTTAGCAGCCATTTTCATGTGCTCCTTAATATCTGTGAGTTTGCAACTGTAAGATGGGTTTCAACCCATCATCCTTGATGGATTACATGATCCCCAGGATGTCGCTTTCCTTCATGATCAACAGCTCTTCGCCGTCGATCTTGACCTCTGTGCCGGACCATTTGCCAAACAGCACTTTGTCGCCTGCTTTGACAGACATCGCGATCAGCTCACCGCTGTCTTTGCGCGCGCCTTCGCCAACGCTGACGATCTCGCCCTCAGCAGGTTTTTCCTTGGCGCTGTCAGGGATGATCAGGCCGCCAGTTGTCTTTTCGTCGCCTTCAATACGACGAACAAGTACGCGGTCGTGAAGTGGTGTAAATGCCATTTCAGAACTTCTCCAGTTCGTGTTTCTGTCGTGTTAGCACTCAACCCAATCGAGTGATAACGCACGGTAAGTAAGAAACACATCCGCGTGAGTCAACAGCCCATGATCCAAGTTCTTTGTAAAAATTAGTCCGCCCGTGGCGGGGTATCGTCATCCGACAGGATACGCCATGCATCACCATCCAAATCTTCATATTGATTGGATTTCAGGCTCCATAAAAATGCAACCAGACCCAAACCACCAAGGATCAGCGACACAGGGATCAGGATAACAAGGACGTTCATACCCGCCCCTTTAGCCGCAGCGCATTCAAAAGAACAGTGATCGATGACGACGACATCGCAATTGCCGCAATCAACGGCGTTGCAAACCCCGCCAGCGCAATCGGCACCGCCACGATGTTGTAAACAGTTGAAATCGCGAAGTTCTCGACAATCCGCGCCTTTGCCGCTTTCGCCAGCCGGGGCAACCCGATCAATGGCTCCAGGCTATCATTCAGCAGCACAATGTCAGACGCCGCACGCGACGCATCCGCCGCCGTTGCGGGTGACACTGATGCATAGGCCGCCGCCAAGGCGCCCGTGTCATTCAGCCCGTCACCGACCATCAGCACATGTGCGCCCACTTTGGTCAACTTGTTGATAAAGGAGATCTTTTCTGCAGGTGTGGCCTCCGACAACCAGTTTGAAATACCAAGCTGATCGGCGATCCTGCCGGTCTCAGAGGTGTCATCACCCGAAACAAGATGCACCGACAGCCCAGCCTCTTGCCACCCATTGACCAGCGCCTGCGCCCCCTCGCGCAGCTCTGATCGCAAAGTAATCTTCTGCGGCTTGTCGTCCCCGATCTGCAGGTATGTGCCACGACCCGCACCCAGCCAGGCGCCAGATCCAAGCCGGACCTGCTGCCCGCGATAGGTCGCGCTCAACCCTTTGCCGGGATGTTCCTGCTGGCCACTGATCGTGGCCGGCGTCACACCATCAAGCGAAGCGGCAATAGCCTGCGAAACAGGATGGGTCGCGTTCCGGGTCAGGGCCAGCGCAACTGATTGCGCCTGTGCATCCAGCGCATCGCGCGCAGCGGCGGGCATGGTCAGCGTCCCGGTCTTGTCGAACACAACCGTGTCGACCTCTGCCAAACGCTCCAACGCCGTGCCATCTTTCACCAACAGCCCGGCGCGAAACAACCGGCCCGCCGCCGTGGTCGATACCGCAGGCACAGCAAGGCCCAGCGCACAGGGGCACGTGATAATCAGCACGGCCACCGCGATGTTCAACGACAGGCGCACGTCGCCCGAATAGGCGACCCAGCCCAGAAACGCGGCCAACGCCAACAGATGCACAACAGGTGCATAAATGGCGGCTGCCTGGTCGGCTGCGGCAGTGTATTTGTTGCGCACGGCCTCCGCCTCATCCACCATTGTCACCATCTTGCGCAGGGTCGTATCGGCGCCGACCGTCGTGGCCTGAATAGTCAGCGGGCCGGTCATATTGACTTCCCCCGCCGTGACCGGCGTTCCAACGCAAGCGTTCAGCGGGCGACTTTCACCGGTCAGAAGCGATCGGTCAATCTGGCTTTCGCCATCGGTGATCACCCCGTCAACCGGGATGCGGCCACCGGGCAAAACCTGGATCAGATCACCAATCGCAAGCTCCGCGAAATCCACCATCTGGCGGACGCCATCGCGCAGGCGCATCACCCGCGGCACCTCAAGCGCGGATAGCTGAGCGGCAGCAGATGCGGCAGCCTTGCGGCTGCGATAATCCAGATAACGGCCGATCAACAGAAAGAAGGTCAGTGATAATGCAGCATCAAAATAGGCGTGCTGCCCACCAAAGAACGTCTCATAAAGCGACATGCCAGCGGCCAGAATGATCGCCAGTGAAATCGGCACATCCATGTTCAGTTTGCGGACCGACAGCGCCTGCCAAGCATTGTGGAAAAACGGCTGCGCAGCGTAAACCAGCGCTGGAATGGCGATGCTGGCGCTGATCAGGTGAAACAGGTGCTGGGTCGCCCCGATGGCCCCCGACCAGATCGCCACCGACAATAGCATCACATTCATCATCGCAAAGCCGGACACCGCGATCCGGGTCATCAACCCGCGCCCATAGGCGTCGGCCTCTGACCCCAGCAGGCTGGTATCCAAAAGCCGCGCCTCGAACCCGGCCAGTTCCAGCGCGTCGATCATGTCTTCGGGGGCCACGGGCATATCGGTGCCCACGGTCACCCGTTTCATCGACAGGTTCACACGGGCGTTGGCCACGCCATCCATGTCGCGCAGCGCGCGTTCCACCCCGTTGATGCAGGCAACACAATGGATTCCGGGCAAGGACAGGATGATCTGCGATGTGCCGTTAGAGGCCGCCTTTTCAAGCGAACCTTGCGGCAGGCCCACGCAGGCCGGACAGACGCCCAGATCGCTCATTTTGCGGTAAGGGGAAAGCGGCGGCGGAACTTGGTCCCGTCAGGTGCAATCAGCTCCAGACGCAGGTTCCAATACCCCTCGCCCGCTGTCACGGGCGCGGTCAGGGCCGCACCGTCCCATGTGAATTCCGGCGTGCTGTCCTCACCTGTATGTGTGGCCCGGCCAAGGGTCGCGCGGGTCACTTCGGCTTGTACCGGATTGCCGTCTTTGTCCATGATCGCAACGGTCAATGTCCCATCCAGGATGGATGCATCCACATCCCAGCGCAGGGCATTTTGTGCGGCGCGGTCGGCCTCAAACTTTTGGCTGACGACGTAGGAATTGCGCGTCTCCAACCCCGGAAAGGTCGCGACCGCATTCCATGCCAGCGTCAGGTTCACAGTGATGATGATCCCAAAGCCGCCAACCATCAATGCCAGCATATGCCATCCGGTAAATTCGCGCGTCATTGTGCTGCCCTCCCGTTGAAAATCGTATCCTTATGCGCCCGCTCGCCCGAAATCAGGTCTTCGACCCAGAACCGCAGGTCGACCCGGTCCGTTGCTGCCGCCGGATCACCCGGCCGGGCCGAGACATAGACCCGTTGCAACAGTGTTTCATTGGCGGGCACGGTGACGCTGCGCTGGCTGGTGCCTTCCAGATCGATCCGCAGGATATCTTCCGATACCAGCGACAGATGGAATTCCCGGTCTTCGCCATGTTTGTTCAGCAGACGGATATCATAAATGTTGCGGATCGTCCCATCGCTGAGCGTCACAAAGGTCGGATTGCGCACCGGTGACACGGTCATTTCGATATCGGCCCGAATGAATAGCGCAAAGACCAGGCCAACCCCGATCAGCCCCCAAAGTGCGGTGTAAAGCATGGTGCGGAAGCGGAAAACATGTTGCCACAGCTTCTTGGCAGGTTTGCCCTTGGCCTCTTCCTCTTGATCGGACAAGGCCAGATAATCGATTAATCCCCGTGGCTTACCGATTTTTTCCATCACGTCATCGCAGGCATCAATGCACAGCGCGCAGGTGATGCATTCCATCTGCTGACCCTCGCGGATGTCGATGCCCGCCGGGCAGACATTCACGCAAGCCATGCAGTCGATGCAGTCACCCGCCCCTTCGATCCGTTTCTTGCCGCGCGGTTCGCCCCGCCAATCGCGATAGGCGACGGTCAGGGTTTCAGGGTCCATCATGGCTGCCTGAATGCGCGGCCAGGGGCACATGTAGTTGCAGACCTGTTCGCGCATGAAGCCGCCAAAGATAAATGTCGTGGCGGTCAGCACACCGATTGTGGCCCAGGCAATGAACGGCGCCTGAAGGGTCGCAAGGTTGTAGGCCAGCGTCGGCGCATCAGCGAAATAAAACACCCAGGCCCCGCCGGTGGCCAGTGCGATCAGAAACCAGACCACCCATTTTGTCAGCCTTAACCGCCACTTACGGAAATCCCACTTGGCTTTCCACAAACGCACGCGGGCGTTTCTGTCGCCCTCGATCCAGCGTTCGACAAGGATGAAAAGATCGGTCCAGACGGTCTGTGGGCAGGTATAACCGCACCAGACCCGGCCCAAGGCCGAGGTGAACAAAAACAGCCCGAGCCCCGCCATGATCAGCAGGCCCGCGACGAAATAGAATTCATGCGGCCAAATCTCGATCCAGAAGAAATAGAACCGCCGATGCGCCATATCCACCAGCACCGCCTGATCGGGCAGGTTTGGCCCACGGTCCCAGCGGATCCATGGGGTCAGGTAGTAGATGCCAAGCGTGATGGCCATCACCCACCATTTGAGGTTTCGGTAGAACCCTTTGACCCGGCGCGGAAAAATGGGTTCGCGCGGGGCATAAAGCGGCTGGTTTTCAGCTGAGGACATCTGTGACCTGCAATGATAAATCTCTGTTCGCAGGATCGGTCTAGTCCGCCCCCCAGACGCAGTCCTTGATGTGGATCAAGGGCGGTGATTGCACCGGGTGCGGTCGGTGGTCGCAGGGGTGTCGCGGACACAAAGCCCGAATCATAGGTTAATGCGCTGGTTTTGTTGAAAAAACCCCTGTCGGCAAAGCGTCGGCAGGACGTCGGCAAAACGTCGGACCCTTGCACGGTGTTTTGCGGGTTTAACGGACCGCGCGCCATACATGTGAATGCGGTGTTAAGGGTTCCGATCCACCGCCCTGCCCGGTCGACAGGCCGGGCAGCCCCGGGGCAGCTTACACCGTAGGTTGCAGCACTGCGTCCGTCGTTTTGAATATCCGTCCAAAGCCGTCCAGCTGATCCATCAAACCGGCCCGGCGCATGGCTGACCACATCAACGCCTGATTGGAGGTGATCACCGGTTTGCCCGTCGCCTGTTCGATCTGTTCGACCACCTCCAATGACCGGATGCCACTACAGGACAGGAAAATCGCATCCGCCTCTGGCTGGTCAATCTCAAGCGCGAATTCCTTCCAGTAAGAGGGTTCAACCCTGCCAAATTCCAACCCGGTTTCCAGCCGGAGCCCCTGAATATCCAGCAGGTCGAACCCGGCACCCAGCAGATATTCAGCCTCTGCCGTGTTGATGTCATCCAGATAGGGGGTGCCGACGACCAGTCTTTGGGCGCCAACGGCGCGCAGGGCGTCCACAACCCCGGTCACGATACACAGTGGCTGCGTATAAGGCGCCGCTTTGCGGATTTCGCGAAACACGTTTTCTTCGCCGCAGATGATGGAACCAGACGTGCAGCAATAGCTGATCACCGCCGGTTTCATGTCGGGCTGCAACCGGCCAGCGGCATCACCCATGTGATCAATATGCCGGGCCAGCGTTTCGTTGGTGGTGTAATCATCAGTCTTGAGCCGGGTGAAATGCACCGCCACGCCATCCGGTGCCATGGCGATGATATCCGCCTCGCAGGCCAGATCGGTAGACATCAGGATAAAGCCAAGGCTGCAACGATGGGCGAGCCCCTTACCCATTGCAGGCGTGCGCGGGGTTGATTGGACGGTTTGACCGGATTGGAACATCAGATAATCACCTCTTCCACGGATTTAGGGTGGTGGGTCAGCGGCTCCCATCCGGTATCGGTAATGATAAAGCTGTCACCGACCTGCGCGCGATATGTCGGCACCGAAACCGAACCGTCGACCGCAAACACCATGCCCGGCTGAATGATGGTCGTATCACCGGTGACAAGCTGCGGCGCCTCAAGAAAGCTGAAGCCGGTCGCGCGCCCACAACGGAACGGGTATGCGTAGCCTGCGTTCTGAATAACCTCTGCATAGGCGGCATGGACGGTTTCAGCGGTGACGCCGGGGCGCAGCGCATCGAGTGCCGCCTTTTGGCTGGCCACAGCGACCTGATAAACCGCCACCTGATCGGCGGGCGCGTCGCCAATCCAGAACGACCGGTCAAACCCCAGCTTGAACCGGTGGAAATTCGTCATCCCGCAAAAGCACAGGAACACCGGCTCGCCACGTTTCATAACACGGGTCGAGGCACGGTGATGGGTTTTCACGACCTCATCACCCGATGCCATGATTTGCAGAAAATGCGTCATCGGGGACATATCACCATCGTCATAATGGGCGACCAGCAATGCAGCAGCCTTGCGGGTGCCTGCCTGCGCTGTGGCAAGCGCCACCTCAAATTCGGCCACGCCGTCGCCGATGGCAGCCCGGCTGCATCCATCATGGCGGTGGCAACCTGCCCTGCATGCCGTGCCAGTTGCAATTCAACGGGGGATTTGATCATCCGCATATCGTTCAGGATCGGCGTGGCGCTGGTGATTTTGTCAGCATCAAGCAGATCATCCACATAGGCCCGCACTGGCGGCGGCATATGCCCCGGTTCGATCGCAACCTTGCCCGCATTGGTGACGGCACCGGGCAGTTCGGCCCGCCATTCATCACCCATCCCGTCATTCCACGGCGCGATCCGGCCAACGCGGGCCGCCTGTTTGGCGGCGTTCAGGTCAATTTCCGGCGTGATCAGCAATGCCTGATCATCCTTGGGCACAACCAGAATGGTCGGACGGCCAAAATCCATATGCAGGTAATCGTAATAGCCCGTCAGGTAATAGACATTGTCATCATCAGTGATCAGCGCCACGTCAATTCCAGCCTGTGCCAGGCGGGTTTGAAAATGGGACAGTCGTTGGGCGAACATCGGTGCGGCCTCTTGGTGATCCTGCATGAACTATGACCGGTGGTTTTCCGATTTCCTGCCCTGCTTGCGGCAATGCAGATTGCATATTGCGACAATCCGAAAGAAAAGTGGCCCATGGATGACAAGGATCTGGATATTCTGAAGTTGGTGCAGGCCAATGCCCAACTGACCGCAGAGGCGCTTGGCCATGAGGTTGGCCTGTCGGCCCCGGCCGTACAAAAGCGACTGAAGAAACTGCGCGACAGCGGCGTGATTGAGAAAGAAATCGCCGTGCTATCCCCCGCCAAGCTGGGCCGCGAGATGACGGTGATTGTTGGTGTGTCGCTGGAACGCGAAAGCCGGATGCATCTGGATATGTTCAAGCGGCGGATGCGGCAGGCCCCCGAAGTGCAGCAATGCTACTATGCCACGGGCGAGGCCGATTTTGTGCTTGTCGTCGCAGTGAAGGATATCAAAGCCTATGAGGCGTTCACTCAGGAATATTTTTTCGACGAGTCCAATGTCAGCCGTTTCACATCATCGGTGGTGATGGACCGGGTGAAGGTCTCACTCGATATATTGTGAAACCCCACGGGTCCGCGTGATGTGCGTTCACGCACCATATCTGCGCCTTCATCGCCCTTTGTTCATTTGCGCGCTTGGGTTAGCTGATCGGTAAGCAATCACAGGAGCGACCCCATGGGCCAACTCGTTGACGGCGTCTGGCATGACGTCTGGTATGACACAAAATCCACAGGCGGCGCGTTCAAGCGCTCAAACGCCAAATTCCGCAACTGGATCACCGCAGACGGGTCTGCTGGCCCTTCTGGTGAGGGCGGATTCAAGGCTGAAAGCGGGCGCTATCATCTGTATGTCTCATACGCCTGCCCATGGGCGCATCGCACGCTGGTCTTTCGTCAATTAAAGGGCCTGAGCGATCACATCAGCATGTCCGCCGTGCATCCCGACATGTTGTCGGATGGCTGGACGTTTGAAACGGATGATAAGGGGGCGACGGGTGACAGCCTGTATGACCTGCCCTTTGCGCGCGATATCTATCTGAAGGCGGAACCGCAGATGTCAGGCCGGGTTACTGTGCCAATCCTGTGGGACAAGCAGCGCGAAACGATTGTGTCCAACGAATCCTCTGAAATCATCCGGATGTTCAACAGCGCGTTTAATGACATCACCGGCAATACGGATGATTACTGGCCAGAAGAGCTGCGCGACGCCATCGCCCCGGTCAATGACCGGATCTATGACACGCTCAATAACGGGGTCTACAAATCGGGCTTTGCCACCACGCAAGATGCCTATGACAAGGCCGTGCATCCCCTGTTTGACACGCTGGATTGGCTGGAGGACCGGCTGGGCCAGAACCGTTACCTGATGGGTGACAGGATCACCGAGGCCGACTGGCGGCTTTGGACAACCCTGATCCGGTTCGACATGGTTTATCACCTGCATTTCAGGTGTAACCGCAAACGGATCATGGACTACCCAAATCTGATGGGTTTTACCCGCGAACTATATCAATGGGATGGCGTTGCCGGGACAGTGAATATGGACCATATCGTGCGCCATTATCATTACAGCCATGACAGCATCAATCCGCACCGGATCGTGCCGATCAACCCAACTATTGCGTGGGATGCGCCGCACGGTCGGGGCTAGGACTGCCATAATGTTCGACAATCGCGGCCAGGTCATCGGGCGGGGTCGCGGATTCGATAAAGGCGCGGGCATTGGCGCTGTGATGGAAGATTGATCCATCCGAAAAGAATGTCGTATCGGTCACAAAGACCACATTGGCATTGGGCTGGCGGAACTGGGCGAAATCGGCCACGGCCAAGGCGCTGCCTTCTGCCAGCACCAGATCAAGCACGATGACGTCCAGTGCCTCTGTTTCGATCACTTCCAACGCGGCATCGCCGGTCTGCACATGATCGACAACAGCATCCAATCTCTCAAGATGCCGCTTCCAGAGCTGGCCGAGATATAGGTTACTTTGTACGATCAGAACGTGCATGATCTCTCCGGTTGTGCTGGTTTATGTTAACCCAAGATGAATGGGCGGTAAATAAACTCTTACTCCACCTGTCTGCCCATTTTACTAACGAATGGTTAACGCGGGCGGCATGCTGCCCCAAAATATAGCGATCGACGGGGGTGCTTGTGATTCCGGCGGGAATCCGCTTGATATGCCGCAGCATTATGAGGCGCGAAACGCATGACAACATGGATCACCACCTGCGACACCTGCAAAAGGGAAGGCTGGGAATCGGGCGACATGAAATCCACGGACGGTGAAAAGCTGGCCATCTTGATCGAGGCGGCGGCGGCAGGCCTGTCCAATGTCCGCACACGGCGGGTGTCTTGCCTGATGGGTTGCAAAGGTGCGTGCAACGTGACCATCCAGGGCGCAGGCAAGCTGAATTACACAATTGGTGCGTTTGAACCTGATAGTGATGCGGCATCGGGGATCGTGGCCTATGCGATGGCCCATGCTGACAGCGAAACAGGCCAGGTCCCCTATCGTGACTGGCCGCAAGCCATCAAAGGCCATTTCGTGACCCGCCATCCGCCTTTGCCGACCGACGAATGACCAAACCGCGCGACCATGGCGGCGGCTTGGATGCCGCGATCAGGACCTATGGTGGTGCCCGTGCCAATTGGCTGGACCTGTCGACGGGTATCAATCCGGTGCCATACCCATTGCCAACCATGACCCCCGATAGCTGGACCGCCCTGCCCGACAAGGCCGCGTTCAGCAGGCTTTACGACCGGGCGCGCAGTTTCTGGCAGGTGCCAGAGGGGGCGGGCATCATCGGGGCCACCGGCGCGTCAGCCATTATCGCAGCCCTGCCCCACACCATCCCGCAAGGCGATGTCTGCATCCCCGGCCCCACCTATAATGAACACGGCGCGGCCTTTCAGGCGGCGGGATGGACCTTGGGTCAAGACCCAAGCCACGTCGTGGTTGCTGTTCATCCCAATAACCCCGATGGTCACCTGTGGCAGGCATCCGACCTGACGACCCCTTACACGATCATCGACGAAAGCTTTTGTGATACCGGGCCAGAGCATAGCCTGATCCATCTAGCCAATCGCCCCGGCACGGTTGTGCTAAAAAGCTTTGGCAAGTTCTGGGGGCTGGCCGGGCTGCGCCTTGGCTTTGCCATCGGCGATCCGGCCATCATCAAACGGCTGACCGATCTGCTGGGCCCCTGGCAAATATCCGGCCCCGCCCTGATGATCGGAGCAGAGGCGCTGGCCGATCCGCAATGGGCCGACGAAACCCGCGCGCGCCTGATGACGGACGCCACCCGGTTGGATCATCTGTTGACCGCAAAAGGCGCAGAGGTGGTCGGCGGCACCCCGCTGTTCCGCCTATATAAGGTCAAGAATGCTGCCGCCGCCCAGGATCAACTGGCCCGGCACCATATCTGGTCGCGCACCTTTCCTTATGCATCTGACTGGCTGCGCCTTGGCCTGCCCCCGCCGGACGGTTGGGCCAGACTAGAGGCCGCCCTGTGACCCTGATCCTTGGCATGCTGCTTGATGCGGTGATGGGAGAGCCGCGCTGGCTCTGGTCCCGTATCCCGCACCCTGCCGTGCTGATGGGCCGTTTGATTGGCTGGTGTGATCGCAGCTTTAACAAGGGCGACAGACGGCGGTTGATGGGGATATTGACCGTTGTGGAATGTTGCATCGCCGCTGGCGCGTTGGGATGGGCCTTGCAGGCCCTGCCCGGTCAGGTGATCGACATCATCATCCTGGCCGTGTTGCTGGCCCAGAAATCCCTGGTGCAACATGTGCAGGCGGTTGGCGATGCGCTGCGGCTATCGCTGGGGGATGGGCGGCGCGCGGTGGCGATGATCGTGGGCCGGGACACAAGTGATATGGACAGGTCCGCCGTGGCACGGGGAGCTATCGAAAGTGCGGCAGAAAACCTGTCCGACGGGGTAATTGCCCCGGCTTTCTGGTTTGCCATTGCCGGTTTGCCGGGGCTGCTGATTTACAAGATCGTCAACACCGCTGACAGCATGATCGGCTACCACACGCCCCAACATGAAGAATTCGGATGGGCGGCAGCCCGGCTTGATGATCTGCTGAACCTGATCCCGGCCCGGCTGACCGCCGCCTTGATCTGGCTGATCAGCGGCAGGCCAGCACCTGGCGGCATCCTGCGCGACGCCCCTTTGCACCGGTCCCCCAATGCCGGTTGGCCAGAGGCGGCAATGGCCCATGGGCTGGACATCGCGCTAAGCGGGCCGCGCAGCTATGACGGGGCGATGCGCGATTTTCCTTTTGTGAATGAAACTGGCGCACATGACCTGACCGCCGATCACATCGACCAAAGCGTTACGATCCTGTGGAAAACATGGGGGGGCGCACTTGCGCTGGCTGCGATCACCGCATTACTGGCTTGAGCTGCGCAGCGCGCGCAAAAACAGCCCCAGACCACCGACCAGCAGCACCAGAATGATGATCAGGTCAAAGGCGCTCATCCGGGTCAATTCCAGCGACATATTGGCGATGACGCCAAAGATCAGGGCCAAAAGTGACCCGCAGGCCAGCAGCCACCCAATCCAGTTGCGCGAGTTATAGAAAATCATACCAACGCCAAACATGAACGGGATCAGGATCATCCCGCTGGTCACAGACAAGCCGCCAAAGCGGAAGGCCACACTGCCAAAACCGAAATTCGGACGTACAACAATATTGTTCAACAGCAGATAGCCGCCGCCGATCATCATCGCCAACCCAATCAGAAAGCTGCCCGTGCCGCCATCGGTTCCGCCTGCGCCGCGTTGTGCCATTGATATCTCCATCCGCCTCCCTTGGGCTTGTACCCGCCGATATGGGCAATGGCCAGTCTTGCGCATGAGGGGATGCCTGTTAGCTTGCCCCAAACTGCATACCGGAGATCACAATGCGCATTGCCCTCGCCCTTAGCCTTCTTGCAAGCACCGCCCATGGGCAAACCTGCGGCGGCGATGTGGGGGCATTTATCAACGGGATCAAGGCCGAAGCAGTCGCCACGGGCATCCCGGAGGCCACCGCCGACAACTTTTTCCAGGGCGCACGGATTGATCCGGCGGTGATCAAGGCCGATCGGGCGCAGGGGGTATTCCAAAAGGACTTCCTCAGCTTCTCGCGTGCCCTGATCAGCCAGAACCGGATCGATAACGGGCGGATCTACGGACAGCGTTACGACAGCACATTTGATGCAATCCAACAGCGGTTCGGTATCCCACGCGGCGTCCTGCTCGCCTTCTGGGCGTTTGAGACGGATTACGGCCAGGTCCAGGGCAGTTTCAACACCCGCAACGCGCTGCTGACATTGGCGCATGATTGCCGCAGGCCGGATCTGTTTCGCCCCCAACTTGTTGCCGCGATCGAGCTTTACCGGCGCGGGGGCATGGACCCGGCCAGCACAACCGGAGCCTGGGCGGGTGAGATCGGGCAATTGCAGAAACTCCCGCGCGAGATCGTGGAAAAAGGGTTGGACGGCGACGGGGACGGGGTGGTGAACCTGAAGGATTCCGCCGCTGACGCGCTGATGACCGGGGCGAATGTGCTGTCATCGCTGGGTTGGCGGGCGAATGAACCTTGGCTACAGGAGGTCGTCGTGCCGGCTGACCTGGACTGGGGACTGACGGGGCTGAACAACAAGGCCAGTGTCAGCGATTGGGTAGCGCGTGGGGTCAGGGCGCGGGCCGGTGATCTGGGGGCGGGCGATCTGCCTGCCGCCGTGCTGCTGCCAATGGGGCGCAACGGGCCGGCTTTTCTGGCTTATCCCAATTTCGACGTCTATTTCGACTGGAACAAAAGCTTCGTCTACGTGACGACGGCGGCCTATTTCGGCACCCGGCTGGAAGGGGCGGCGATCTATGATGCGGGCAACCCAAGTGCGGCGCTCAGTGGCCAGCAGATGCAGCAGCTACAACAAAAGCTGACAGCGCGAGGGCATGATGTCGGTGGGATTGACGGGATTCTGGGGGCAAAAACACGCGATGCGGTGCAGGCCGAACAGACGCGGCTTGGCTTGCCCGCCGATGCATGGCCAACGATGGAATTGCTCAACCGGCTGTAACGGGATGACGGGCGGGGCCGTCTGGCACCGGCTAAAACGGCACCTCGTCGGCGACAGCCCGCTTGGCACGTAGCTCCACCGTGCGCACCATCATGAACCGGCCCAGCCAATCAGGCTCATCGGGAAAACGCCAGACCCCGTCAATCCGGGTCAGCGCATCATTCAACGCGCCTTCGTAAATCGGGTCATCGCCCTGATCAAAACCGCCATAGGTCTTGCGAAATGACACATCAAAACCAAGACGATCACCGATCAGCGTCGCGGCAAGATGGGCACCCATATCGCGGCGAAACGTATTCGGTTCGGTGATATCACCTGACAAAACGCCACCATTGTCGTCCAGCACGACCTCAAAGGGGACGGCCTCTGCATCACGGGTATAGTCATAACGGCCCGTCCAGCGCCCAGTCAGATTTTCAAACTTTTCACTCATTGCACTTCGTTACCTGAACCGTAAGACAATAACATACAAGGCGCATGATCGGTTCCAATGTTTTGCCGACGCAAACCGGACGTTGCGCTGACAACACGCTTTCAGGGCAATTCATCAATGCAAAAGCCTATATGGGATGGTGGGCGGGGCGCATTGCGTCAGCAATAGCGACGCCCACCATCAAAGGTCATGCGGTCAGACCCATCAGGGCTTTTCGGCGACAAACACGCCCAGTTCGACATAATCATGGGTGATCCGCCCGCCGCCTTGCTGATAGTCATGATCCACTTCGACCGAACCAAACACGACACCGGCCTCATCACCGCCAAAGGCCGCCTGCCAGTTCCCGGAAAGATCACCCGCTTCCGGCACGGCGCGGCTGGTCGATAACTTGCCACCGACAGTGGTCCCAAAACCATCAGTCGCACCACCAACGATACCCACCTCCGCCAGGGTCAAATCCTCCAGATCATAGGCGGCATCACTGCCATCAAGCGATAAAAACCTTTGCCGGTTAGTAATTTCACCCGCCAATGTGCCACCCGAAAAATCCGCCTCAAGCTGGACATCACCGGTGATCTGGCTTTCTGTCAGCCCATGCTCGGTGGTCGACGCACCCCGTGCCAGAAAGCCGATATAGTCGCCGGTGTAGTTGGCGTTGCCGCTGGTCGGCACTGTCCCACCTTCCGAATGGATATTCGCACCGGGCACGTAGGGCCCGAACGCGATAAGCCTTGGGTCCTGTATCGCGGCAATCTCGACATAACCCTCATCACGGCGCTTCTCAAAAGCATGGGATTGCGGAACGGTGCCATCCAGCGTCGCGAAATATCGAAACCCTGCAACATCGCGGCTACTATCGGCGTTCATATTGGAGAACAAACCGCCTCTACCATCTTCCTGGCGCAACGTCAGCCCTCTGCGGTTCGGCGTGGAAACCCCGAGGAACAGAACACCACCATCTGACAGGGTCGTCGCTTCAACATCCCGGAACGCAGGTTCGTCCGGCGCATCCGAGCCTGATCCTCCACCACCGCCACAGCCAGCCAACACGGGCAAAAACACTCAATACAGATAATAAATAACGCATTTTACGATCCTAACAAAACACACAGCAGGAATTGCTGCAGGATCAGGATAGGAAAGTTATCGCGTCAGATCAGTGTGAACTGACACACAGCTTTACGTTGCGTCATGCAACCTACAGGTTACGCAACCAGCGCCTCAGCTTTCTTGAGGTCAACCGAAACAAGTTGCGACACACCCTGTTCGCCCATGGTCACCCCAAACAGCCGGTCCATCCGGCTCATGGTGACAGCATGGTGGGTGATGATCAGGAACCGGGTTTCTGTGCGGCGGGTCATCTCATCCAGCAGATCACAGAACCGGGTCACATTGGCATCATCCAACGGCGCGTCGACCTCGTCCAGCACACAAATCGGGGCGGGGTTGGCCAGGAACACAGCAAAGATCAGCGCCAGCGCCGTCAGCGTCTGCTCCCCCCCAGACAGCAGCGACAGCGTGCTCAGCTTCTTGCCCGGCGGCTGGCACATGATCTCCAACCCGGCTTCAAGCGGATCGTCAGATTCCACCAGCACCAGCTTTGCCTCACCACCGCCAAACAGATGGGTAAACAGCAGGCCGAAGTTCTCGTTCACCTGCTCAAAGGCGGTCAACAACCGCTCGCGGCCTTCCTTGTTCAGGCTGGCAATGCCCGACCGCAAGGCGGCAATCGCCGCTTCCAGATCGGCCTTTTCACTGACCAGCGCATCATGCTCGACCTGCACCTCCTTGGCGTCTTCCTCGGCGCGCAGGTTCACGGCACCCAGGCTGTCGCGCTGCCGCTTTAGCGCATTCACCTCGCCTTCGACCTTTTCGGAAGCGGGCATCTGATCCAGATCGGTCTCAAGGCTTTCGAGCAACTTATCGGGCGTGACCTCTTGCGCCTCCATGATCCGCTCTGCCGCATAGGCGACGGTTTCGCGCGCGGCATCGGACCGCGCCTCGGACCGGGCGCGGGCCTCGCGGGCCTCTGATGCCAGCCGCTCGGAATCCCGTTCAACATGGCCTGCATCGCGCAACACCGTTTCGGCCTCGGCCAGCTTGTCGGCGGATGCTTTGCGCCGGGTCTCTGCCTCATCAATGGCATCAGCCAATTCTGCACGTTTGGCCGCAATCTCATCTGGCGCCGCTGTCGCATCGACCAGTTCGACCTCGCTTGCCGCCTTGCGTTCGGCCAGTTCCGCGGTGCGTTTATTGGCCGTCTCCAACCGGTGCTTCCAGCCAGAAATTTCCTTGGTAATCTCCTGGCTCCGCTTCAATCGCTGCTCACCCTCGCGGCGGACCTCATCATGGGCCGACCGGCGCGACATCATCGTGATCCGGGCCGCCTCAACTGTCATTTTCACATCTTCAACCGATGCGCGGGCAGCATCCAGGTCGCCCAATGCCGCGGCTGCCTTTTCAGCCTCGGTCAAGGCCTTGCGGGCATTCATCGCCTCTTCCTCATGGCGCTTGAGCGCAAGTCCGAGGCTTTCCAGCTTGCCCTGGCTCAGGTTGCGATCCGCCTCTGCCCGGCTGGCCGCGCGGTTTGCATCCGTCACAGCCCGATCTGCATCGCGGCGGGCCAGACGTGCGGCATGATCCGCCTCAGTCTGGTCTTTCAACATTGCCGTCAACGCCTCATGCGCCTGTGCGGCACCCATGGCGGTGGCAGACGCTTCTTCCAGATCACGTTTCAATTCAGTCAGGCGGTTCAACTGCTGCAAGCGCAAAGCGGCAGCCGACGGGGCATCCTCGGCCCCGGCACGGAACCCATCCCAGCGCCACAAATCACCCTCTGACGATACCAGCCGCTGACCGGGTTTCAGATCGGCCTGCAAACGTGGGCCATCCGCCTGATCCACCAGACCGACCTGTGACATCCGGCGCGCCAATACCTCTGGCACGGTGACGTAATTCGTCAGGGCGGCAACCCCTTCTGGCAAGGTCTGCGGCGTCGCATAGCCGGGCAACAAGGCCCAGCCCGATGCCGCCTCCGCCGCCACCGCCGGCGCGCGCAGATCATCGGCCAATGCCGCGCCCAGCGCCTTTTCATAGCCCCCCTGCACACGCAGCAGGTCAAGAACCTGACCGCCCTCTGCGGTGTCCCGTTCCACCAGCTTGGCCAACGCAGCCACCTCGGCGCGCAAGGCATTGGCCTCACCCTCGGCCTCGGATCGCAGCCCGCGCGCATCGCTTTCGCGACCTTGGGTTTCGGCGCGGGCGGCCTCTGCTGCGACCAATGCCTTATCCGCTGCCTCGGCCCCAGCAACGGCCAGTTTTTCCGCCTCACCTGCGGCAGCAAAGTCAGCTTCGGCTTTGGTCAACGCCGCTTCTGCCTCGGTCATCGCCGCCTTGGCACGGGCAGCCTCGCTTTCGTTCTTTTCCAGCGTGGTACGGTTATCTTCCAGCAAACGCTGCGCAGACTGATGGCGCGCGGCCAATCGGGCCACATCCTCGGTCAGTTGCGCGGAATCCGCCTCGCGTTGCTGCAACACGCCTGCGGCTTCCCGGGCCGCGACCTGCGCCTCTTCCAGCCGTTTGTCATGGCCGTCGCCCGCCTTGGCAATCTCGCGGGCTTCCCATTCCAGCCGCTCAATCGTCTCGCCGGCATCCTTGTTCAGCCCGCTTTCGCGTTCCATATCACGGCTCAGCTGATCAATCCGGGCGCGCAGGGTTTCGATCATCGACAGGGCGCGTTCTTCCTGATCCTTCAACGTATCGCGCTGCACTTGCAGGCGCTGCAAAACAGCCGCCGCAATCGCCTCTTCCTCGCGTAGCGCAGGCAAGGCATCTTCGGCCATCTGGCGGCCCTTGCTGGCCTCACGCGCCGCTTTTTCGGCCTGTGCTGCTGCGGTCGTCCGCTCACGCAACTGCTCTGACGCGGCCATCAGGGCCTCATCAGCCTCTTTCCAGCGGCGGAACAACAGCATGCCCTCGGCTTTGCGCAGCTTCTCCCCGATCTCGCGATACCGGGCGGCCTGCCGGGCCTGCCGGGCCAACTGCCCCAGTTGCGACGCCAATTGCTCAATCACATCATCAACACGGGTCAGGTTCGTCTCGGCGCCTTTCAGCTTCAACTCCGCCTCATGACGACGTTGATACAGGCCCGAAATACCAGCCGCTTCTTCCAGAATGCGGCGGCGGGCCTTGGGTTTGGCGTTGATCAGTTCCGAAATCTGGCCCTGACGGACCAGCGCTGGCGAATGCGCCCCGGTGGATGCATCGGCAAACAGCATCTGCACATCGCGGGCGCGGACATCCTTGGCCCCGACCTTATAGGCCGATCCGGCATCGCGGGTGATCCGGCGAATAATCTCAAGGTTATCATTGTCGTTGAAGGCGGCAGGGGCCAGCCGTTCACCATTATCAATGATCAGCGATACTTCGGCAAAATTTCGGGCAGGCCGGGTCGACGCCCCGGCAAAGATCACGTCTTCCATGCTGCCGCCACGCATCGCCTTGTGACGGTTTTCGCCCATCACCCAGCGCAGGGCCTCAAGCAGGTTGGACTTGCCACAACCATTCGGACCCACAACACCGGTCAGACCATCGGCGATGATCAGATCGGTTGGGTCCACAAAGCTCTTAAAGCCATTCAGTCGAAGTTTGCTAAACCGCACGCGCTACCTGCTCTTGATTCCCTCAAGTTGACAAATCCTGTCCCCGCAAGGGCCCCGGAGTCAACGAAAGCCATCTAGATAAGGCCATTTCGCGCCACTTATCCACAAGATATTGAAGATGGCAGCATCATTTTGCCAAAAATACTCCCGCCGGAGGCATCTTCGCTCTCAACAAAAGCCGCCATTCCATCAGCATATGTCGGTTTCCACCTTGACCCGGATGCAGCCAAAGGCGCACAAAAGGGATGCACGGTTCCCCGCACGACGCCAAGCGTCAGGGGATCAAATGGGAATGTGGACGGGCCGATCCAATTCGGGGGCCTTAAGCCACAGCCGCCCCCGCGACTGTATGCGGTGAGTGCTTTGCGACAACGCCACTGGGAAACCGGGAAGGCCGCAAAGTGCCCTGACCCGCAAGCCAGGAGACCAGCCATGCACCGGGGCCAACGGCTTCGGACAACAACAACGGACGGGGTGTTCCGTGGGGGTAAAGTCGCTGGCAAAGGCGGCACTCCATGAAATCCCCCCTTTACGACGATCCAAAGGGGACGAAAATGAAACGATTTATTACTGCTGCCGGCCTTAGCCTTGCCGCCTCACCTGCACTTGCACACCACCCGCTTGGCGGCCTGCCGATGGAGACATTCGTGCATGGTCTGGCATCCGGCGTCGGGCATCCTGTGCTTGGCTTTGACCACCTTTTCTTCGTGGTCGCCATGGGGATCGCGGCGCTCTTCACCGGGCGCAAACTAATGACACCAGCCGCCTATATCGGGGCCATGTTGGCTGGTTGCGGACTGATGTATGCCGGGATCGCGATGCCTATCGCTGAAACGGTTATCGTCCTGTCGCTGATCGTGCTTGGCGGGATCGTCCTGTCTGGCAAGGCGCTCTCGACAACAGCAGCAATTCTGGTTTTCGCGACATTCGGCCTGTTCCACGGGTCAGCCTTCGGCGGATCAATCGCCGGACAGGAAGGCGGCGTTGGCGGTGCTGTGCTGCTGGGGTACCTGATCGGGCTGGGCGTCATCCAATACGTCATCGCCATCGGCGCAGGCTGGATCGTGCAAAAACTGGGCGCATCTGACGCCACAGCCATCAATGCCCGGCTTGGCGGAGCCATGGTCGCAGGTGTTGGTGTCTTCCTCGCGCTGGAAATCGCCGAAGGGCCGCTTGTGACCGCGCTCGCCGGCGCCTAAGCGCCAAGCAAAACATGAAATATGGCGGTCCCGCAGGGACCGTCATTCCGTTTGGTCAAACCCGTCAAGGATCCCCCATGCCTGCCAAAATCCCCGCTACCGTTGTGACCGGCTTTCTAGGCGCCGGGAAAACGACACTCATCCGCCACATGCTGCAAAATGCTGACGGCAAGAAGATCGCCCTGATCATCAACGAATTTGGCGATCTTGGGGTCGATGGCGATATCCTCAAAGGCTGCGGCGAAGAAACCTGCACCGAAGATGACATCGTCGAGCTGTCCAATGGCTGCATCTGCTGCACCGTCGCCGATGATTTCATCCCGACGATGGAGCAGCTTCTGGCGCGCGATGAAAAACCCGACCATATCGTCATCGAAACATCCGGCCTCGCCTTGCCACAACCGCTGGTGCGGGCCTTTAACTGGCCCGACATTTCCACCAAAGTCACCGTCGACGGCGTTGTCACCGTGGTTGATGGCCGTGCCGTCCATGACGGGCAATTCGCTCATAATGTCGCGGCCGTGGACGCCCAGCGCGCGCAGGACGAAAACCTGGATCACGAAACACCGCTTTCGGAACTGTTCGAAGATCAGGTTGCCTGCGCCGATATGATCGTCGTCAACAAGACCGACCTTCTGAATGAAGAAGAGGCAGGCGCGCTGACCAGCCGCCTGAAATCTGAATCCCGCGACGGGGTACAGGTTGTCAAAACCGCCATGGGTGCGCTGCCCGTCGATGTGCTGCTGGGCCAGGGGATCGGCGCCGAAACTGACCTCGATAGCCGTCACGAGATCCACCACCATCATCACCATGATGACGACGAAGACGATCACCATCACGATCATGAACACGCACATGGCCATGACGAGTTTGAAAGCTTCATCGTCACCCGCGGTGAAATCACTGACGCCAACGCCTTCGCCGCACAGGTCGCGGGCACGATCCGCGCCAATAACATCCTGCGGCTCAAGGGCTTTGTCGCTGTCAACGGCAAACCAATGCGTCTGACCCTGCAAGCGGTCGGCCCCCGCGTTGACACCTATTTCGATCAGCCCTTCGGCGACGCCCCCCGCGAAACCCGGCTGGTTGTGATCGGCGAGGCCGGGCTGGATCAGGCCGCCATTACATCGGCGTTGCAGAAATGATCATCGTGGAACGCGGCAGCCCGCACCATCCCGGTGCAACTGCCCTGCTGGAACAAAGCCATGCGCTGATGCGGTCGCTGTTCCCGCCAGAGGAAAACTTCTTTCTCGACATCAACGCCCTCGCCGCCTCCGACATCCATTTTTTCATGGCCCGAGAGGGGGACAGCATCATGGGAACCGGCGCGCTGAAAACCTGCGAAGGTTACGGCGAAATCAAATCCATGTTCGTGGCAGAAGAGGCGCGCGGCAAAGGCGTGGCCGATGCGATCCTGCGCCAGATCGAAGATCAGGCGCGCGCGGAAAACCTGCCCGTGATCCGTCTGGAAACCGGCGATGCGCTGGTGGCTGCACTCAAACTCTATGTCCGCAACGGTTACAAAACCTGTGCGGCTTTTGGGCAATATCTTGACGCCACGCGCTCTGTTTTCATGGAAAAACAGCTATGATACCAAGCCATCGTCCCGGACGCCGATCCGGGACCTCCACCTAGATGCATCTGCTTGCCGCCACGCGCGGGGCCATCAGCGACGGGACCGAACCGGTCGATCTGGGCCAGACCCCTGCCGATGTGGTGATTATCTCTGCGGCAGACACGGAACTGGCCGCGCTTTCGGATGCGCGCAGCGAAATGGCAGCCCCGCCGACCCTGCGGCTGGCCAATATGATGCATTTGACCCATCCGATGTCGGTCGATCTGCATCTGGACGATTGCGCGACCAAATCCCGGCTTGTGATCGCGCGCATTCTGGGCGGCGCGGGCTATTGGAAATACGGGCTAACCCAATATGCCGCCCGCCTGCACGCGGCTGGCATCCCTTTTGCCGCTTTGCCCGGCGATGACAAACCCGATCCCGAATTGCGTGGTCTTTCAACGGTCAGTGAACAGGATTACGACACGCTCTGGTCTTACCTGGTCGAAGGCGGGCCGCAAAACAGCAGCAACCTGCTGGCCTATGCCAAAGTCATGCTGGATGGTGGCGAAAAACCCGCAGCACCCACGCCGCTTTTGCGCGCAGGTGTCTATTGGCCCGGCGCAGGCATCGCCGATCTTGATGCAGCGCGGGCGTCATGGACCGCCGGCGCCCCGATCGTGCCCATCATCTTCTACCGCGCGCAGGTTCAAGGTGGCGGGCTGAACCCGATCAACCGGCTGACCCGCAGCCTGTCACGCGCAGGTCTCAACCCGCTGCCCGTCTTTGTGGCCAGCCTCAAGGACACGGTCAGCACAGCCACGCTGAAAACCCTGTTTGACGCAGCCCCACCCAACGTCATTCTCAACTGCACCGCCTTCGCGGTCGGCTCGCCGCATGACGGCGATGACAGCCCTGAAAACCCGCTTCTGGCCAATAAAGCACCGATCTTCCAGGTCATCCTCTCGGGTGCCGCCGAATCCACCTGGGCCGAAGGCTTGCACGGCCTCACCGCCCGCGACATCGCGATGAACGTCGCCTTGCCAGAGGTGGACGGGCGCGTCCTGTCGCGCGCGGTCAGCTTCAAGGGCGAGGCGTTTTTTGACGATGCCACGCAATGCCCGATCGCCACCTATCAGGCACGCGGCGACCGGATCGATTTTGTCAGTCAACTGGCCAAGAACTGGGCAGGGCTACGACAAACCGCCGCACAAGACAAAAAAACCGCCCTGATCCTGGCCAACTACCCCAACAAGGACGGACGGCTCGCCAATGGCGTGGGCCTCGACACTCCCGCGGCCACAATCCACGTACTCAACCTGCTTAAATCAGAAGGCTACGTAGTCACGCCCCCCGCCGACAGCGCCGCCCTCATGCAGCAAATCATGGACGGCCCTACCAACTGGCTGACGGACCGGGCCGACAAGGAGGGCGGAGAACACCTGCCCCTCGACATCTACAGACAGCATTTCGACGCGCTGCCATGGGAGGTCAAAGAACAGATCACCACGCGCTGGGGCCAACCCGAAGACGACCCATTCATCATTTTGCCAAAAATACTCCCCCCGGAGGGTCCCGATCCATCCACAGGCCCAGGTTTCGCCCTCAGCATCCACCGTTTCGGCAATGCGGTCGTCGGGCTGCAACCCGCACGTGGCTACAATATCGACCCAACCGATACCTACCACGCCCCCGACCTCGTCCCGCCGCATAATTATCTGGCCTTCTATTTCTGGCTGCGGCACCACTGGGGCGCAGATGCGATTGTGCATATGGGCAAACATGGCAACCTGGAATGGCTGCCGGGCAAGGCCGTGGCGCTCTCCGAGGCCTGTTGGCCGGAGGTCGTGTTTGGGCCCACGCCGCATATCTACCCTTTCATCGTCAACGATCCCGGCGAGGGCACCCAAGCCAAGCGGCGAAGCGCGGCCGTGATCATCGACCACCTGACGCCACCACTGACACGCGCCGAAAGCTATGGCCCCCTGCGCGACCTGGAAGCACTGGTTGATGAGTACTACGAGGCCGCAGGCGTCGATCCGCGTCGAATTGACCATCTGCGGCGGGAAATCCTGTCTCTGTCAGAGGTGACCGGCCTCGCCAAGGATGCTGGATTCACAGGTGACAATGACAGCGATCTTGGCAAGCTCGACGCCTATCTTTGCGAGTTGAAAGAGGCGCAGATCCGTGACGGGCTGCACATCTTCGGGCAATCGCCAACAGGGCAGCAAGAACGAGACCTCGCTATCGCGCTGGCCCGCGTACCGCGCGGTGATGGCAAGGGGGCAAATGCATCACTTCTGCGCGCATTGGCCAATGATCTGAAACTCAGCATCGACCCGCTTGATTGCGACATGGGCGCTCCGGCCCCCGAAAAACCTGATGCGCTGGCGGATGACAACATATGGCGCACGAATGGCGACACTGTCGAACGGCTGGAAAACCTGTGCCAACGCGGACTGCGGGACGGCGGGTGGGGCGATGTGGGGTTCACCCCACGAGCGGCACAGGCCGTCCTCACCGAAATTCAGGACCACATCCTGCCCACGATCAAAGCCTGCGGCGGGTCCGAAGGGGCGGGTCTCCTCAGCGCCCTTTCAGGACACTTCGTCAACCCGGGCCCGTCCGGCGCACCAACACGGGGACGGCTTGATGTGTTGCCCACCGGGCGCAATTTCTACAGCGTCGACAGCCGGGCCGTCCCGACCCCGACCGCCTGGGCTTTGGGGTGGAAATCGGCCAACCTGTTGATTGAAAAGCACCTGCAGGATCATGGCGACTGGCCCCGTACCATGCTGATCACCGCATGGGGCACCGCCAATATGCGCACCGGCGGCGACGATATCGCCCAGGCTCTGGCCCTGATGGGTGTCAAACCGACATGGGACAGCGCAAACCGGCGCGTGACGGGTTTCGAGATCTTGCCGCAATCTGTCCTTGGCCGGCCTCGCGTTGATGTCACATTGCGCATCTCGGGCTTTTTCCGCGACGCCTTCCCACAACTGATCGCGCTGGTTGATAGTGCCGCCCGCGACGTTCAAGCGCTGGACGAACCCGCTGACCTGAACCCCGCTGCAGCACGCAGCAAGCAGGGCGAAGACCAAACCCGCGTCTTCGGTTCAAAACCCGGCGCCTATGGTGCAGGCCTGCAAGCCCTGATCGATGAACGTATCTGGTCCGATAAGGCGGATTTCGCCGAAGCCTATCTTGAATGGGGCAGCTACGCTTATGGGTCCGGCGCAGAAGGCCGCAAAGCACGCGCCGCTATGGAGCAACGCCTCTCCCAAACTGAAGCCATCGTGCAAAATCAGGACAATCGCGAACATGATGTCCTCGACAGCGATGATTATTACCAGTTCGAAGGTGGTGCCGCCGCCGCTATCAGCACCCTGCAGGGGCAGGATCGGCCGATCTATCATAACGACCACTCCCGCCCTGAACGGCCGGTCATCCGCACGCTGGATGACGAAATCGGACGGGTGGTCCGGTCCCGCGTGGTGAACCCCAAATGGATCGATGGGGTCAAACGGCACGGCTATAAAGGTGCCTTCGAGATCGCAGCCACGGTAGATTACCTGTTCGCCTTTGCCGCAACCACAGGGGCCGTGCGCAACCACCATTTCGATCTGGTGGAAGAGGCTTTCATCAAAGACAAGGACACGCGTGACTTCATCGCCGATGCGAATGCCCCTGCGCTAGAAGAAATCGCCCAGCGGCTGCAAGAGGCCATTGATCGCCGCCTCTGGCAACCCAAGTCCAACTCGGCCCGTGCGCGCATCGCCGGGCTTTTGACGTAAGATGGGTTTAAACCCATCTTACATGCCGCATCTGCGGTTCGCTCATCAGCCCGATGCGGTGCAACGCGACGCACTGATCAATGTCGTCCGCGCCTGCCCGCCGCTCATGGTCGCCTTTAATCAGGCGCGCATATTCGCCCTGCCCGATTGGTGGATCGTGTCTGGCGCGATCTACAATCAGGTCTGGAACCATCTGACTGGCAAGCCGGACCTTTATGGGGTCAAGGATATCGATCTGTTCTATTTCGACCCTGACACCAGCTATATCAGCGAAGATCGGATCATCCAGCGCGCCACCACGCATTTTGACACGATGAGACCGATTGAGGTCCGCAATCAGGCCCGCGTGCATCTGTGGTACAAGGATCACTTCGGTCAGGATTACGACCCGCTGATCAAAACCACTGACGGGATCGACAATTTCGCCTGTAAAACCCATGCGGTGGGTATGCGGCTGAACGCCGATGACAGCTTTGATATCTACGCGCCCTTTGGGCTGAACGATGTTTTCGACTTCCGCCTCACCCCCCATACCAAACGCGACAACCGGGCCACACATCTGGCCAAGGGCAGGCGCCAAATGGCGCTTTGGCCCGAACTGACCTTCGTCCCCTGGCCAGATTGAACCCACCCCAATCACCCGCTACGCTTAGTCCCAAAGGAGCCATCCCATGACAGAAGATACCGACCGCCACGCGATGAAGATGGCCAAGAAAAAGGCCGCCCGTGACAAGATCATGGCAACCAAAACCGACAAGAAAGGCCTGATCATCGTCCATACCGGCAAGGGCAAGGGCAAATCCTCTGCCGCTTTCGGGATGATCTTTCGCTGTATCGCCCATGACATGAAATGCGCTGTTGTGCAGTTCATCAAGGGTGGCATGTCCACCGGCGAACGCGATCTGATCCTGTCGAAATTCGGCGATACATGCGCCTTTCATACCATGGGCGAAGGGTTCACCTGGGAAACGCAGGACAAATCCCGCGACACCGAAATGGCGCAGGCCGCATGGGCCAAGGCCAAAGAGCTGATCCTGGATGAGAACAACCACATGGTCTTGCTGGACGAAATCAACATCGCCATCCGCTATGATTATGTCAGTGCGGCAGAGGTTGTCGACTTTCTGGTGAACCACAAACCGGAAATGACCCATGTCGTCCTGACCGGGCGCAACGCCCATGACGATCTGATTGAAGCCGCTGATCTGGTCACTGAAATGGAGCTGGTCAAACACCCGTTCCGGTCCGGCATCAAGGCGCAGATCGGGGTTGAATTCTAGGCAGTGCCATGGCCCAGCATCTGACACTTGCCGCAACCGACCCGCTGGCGCAGGGCACACAGCGCTGGGTCTACCCGCACCCGCATGATCCGGCCAAGCTGATCAAGGTACTGCGCCCCCTTGCCCTGACCAAGGGGCGGTCAAAGCTTGCCACGATGACAGAAAAGTACCTTCCCGCGATCCGCAGCCGCTGGGCGCGCAAGGAATATCAGGAATATCTGCGGCTGATGCTGGGCGGATGGGGTGATGACCTGCATCCGCCGATCAGCCATATGTATGGGTTTGTGCAAACCGATAAGGGGCTGGGCTGCCTGACCGACGCAGTACTGGATCAGGGCGCTTTGGGGACCACGCTCAAAGACAAGGCAGGCGCGCTTGATCCCGGCGATCTGGCGCTGTTCAACGATACCATCGGCCGTCTTTATCTATATGATATCCGGGTGGGCGATATGACGCCTCGCAACTTTGTTTTCGGCCAGCGGGCCGTCAGTGGCACGCCGGGCCCGCGTGAATGCGTTCTGATTGACGGGTTCGGGGATATCCACGCGATCCCGATCCGATCAGCCGGGCGCTGGTTCAACCGGTTCGGGCTGGATGACAGTTGCAAACGCCTCGCCCGGAAAACAGGGTTGCGCTGGCATCCGGACACACGACAATTCAGCCAACCCAACTAGCGGAGCATCACATGGCCAAACATCGCGTCCTGACTGAGTTCGGCATGGGCACCAGCCTGCGCCGCCAAGACTATACACAGGCCGCAAGGCGTGGGTTGCAGGACGCGCTTTGGCACAACTCGATCAACATGGCAGAGCTGTTCGGCTTTGAAAAAGAGGCGATGCTGATTGATGTACAAATCGGCGTGCAGCAGCCCGATCAGGTCGATCCTGACAGCCTAACGGACATCTTTCCTTACGGGCAGGTCAATATCACCATCAGCCATGGCGGCCTTGATATCCCGCGCCCGGTTGGCAAGCCGACCGTCATCGCCAATGTGGCGATCAATGTAGCGTTTGCGATGGAGCGAGCATGACAGATCAACGCGTGATCATCGAAATGGGCATGGGCAACGACCTGCATGGGATGGATTATCAAAAGGCGGCGGCGCGCGCGATCGAGGATGCGATCCGCCATTCCACCTTGCCCATCTTTGACAGTATCGGCCTGCCACATACCGAAATGCGGGTGCAGGTGACCGTGGCGGTGCAGGAACCAGACAAAGTTGACGCAGACGCCCTGAAAGCCGGGCTGCCCCGGGGCAGAGCGACGGTCAAGGCGGTCAAAGGCGGATTGAACATCCCCAACCCCGAAACCGGGGACACAGCCGTTGTGGCAACCGCCGCGGTGGAGGCTTTTCTGCCCTCACAGAAAGGCAAATGGACGGCCTCCTGATGGAACTGACCAAGGCTCATCGCGAAGCGCTCCATGACGTGTTGCAATGGCGGCGCGATGTGCGGCATTTCCTGCCTGATCCGGTGCCGGGTGATGTGCTGGCACGGCTTCGCGCGGCGATGGATATGGCACCATCGGTCGGCAATGCGCGGCCCTGGCGGGTGTTGCATGTGAAAACACCCGCGTTGCGTCAGGCCGTTATCGCGAATTTCGAGGCGGCCAATGCCAAGGCGGGCGCGATCTATGATGATAAGAAACGCCGTGCCTATGACCAGTTGAAACTGGCCGGGCTGCGCGACGCGCCGGTGCATCTGGCCGTGTTCACCGAACAGGACCCGGACGAAGGACACGGGCTGGGACGGCAGAGCATGCCTGAAATGCTCAGCTATTCCACCGTCTCTGCAATCCATACGCTATGGCTGGCCGCACGGGCCGAAAATCTGGGGCTGGGCTGGGTGTCGATCCTTGATCCTGACGGGATAGCGGGGATTCTGAACGTCGCGGACAGCTGGCAGTTGACCGGGTATCTTTGCCTTGGCAAAGCGGCGTTCGATGACGACACACCGCTTCTGGAACGGGCCGAGTGGCAGGCGCATATGCAAACCGTCTGGCAAGACATCTAGCCCCGCGCGCCCAGATTTTCGAAGAAAATCTGAATCAATTTCTGTGTCAGAAATTGCTAGCGCTTCATCGCAGCATCGCGCATCGCTGTAAGTGTCGTACCCGTTGCCAGCGCCTCTTCATCCACCTGGCATTCAATGATCGCAACCGTTCCCGCCGCCTGCGCCCGGCCAAAGGCGTCAGCAAAATCCGCGGTCTTCGTCACAACCTCTCCATGCCCACCATAGGCTCGCGCCAGCGCCGCAAAGTCAGGATTGGCCAGCGCCGTGCCTGATACCCGGCCCGGATAAGTCTTTTCCTGATGCATCCGGATCGTGCCGTAGCGCCCGTTATTCATCACAACGACAATCGGTTTTGCCCCATGCTGCACAGCCGTTGACAGTTCATTACAGGTCATCTGGAAACAGCCGTCACCGGCCAGACAGACAACGGTGCGATCCGGGTGTTCGATGGATGCCGATACCGCCGCCGGAAACCCGTAACCCATCGACCCCGATGTCGGCGCCAGACAGGTTCCATATTGCTTATAGACGAAATACCGATGCAGCCAGGCCGCATAATTGCCCGCCCCGTTGGTCAGGATCGCATCATCAGGGAGCTTGTCAGACAACCATTTGATCACCTGTTCCTGCTTGAGATCACCGGGGCTTTCTTGCGGCGTAATCCAGGCCTCGTAATCGGCACGGGCATCCGAGGTCCAGTCGGCCCAATTGCCAGCCGGTTCGGCCACCGCCAGGTGTTGCACGACACTGGGCGCGGTGGCTGCAATCGCAATATCGGGGGTATAAACATGACCCAGCTCATCAGGGTCGGCATGGACATGCACAATCACCTTGCCCGGACCCGCAGGATCAACCAGCGTGTAGCCTTGGGTTTCGATATCCCCAAACCGCGTACCCAGCAGGATCAACATATCCGCCGCCCGCAAACGCGCGGCCAGTTTCGGGTTCACCCCGACATTCAGATCACCCACATAATGGGAATGGTGATTATCCATATAGTCCTGCCGCCGGAACCCGGCGACAACCGGGATATCCTGTATCTCGGCAAAGGCCTGCAGATGCATCTGCGCCTTGTGGTCCCAATGCGAACCACCCACAACAACCAGAGGCCGCTGCGCTTGCGCCAATGCATGCATGATCGGCTGTGTCACATCCGCCGCGACCGTGTCCAGCACCGCAGGGATGGTCATGTCAGGGACATCGGCCTGCCCGCTGAGCATGTTTTCCGGCAAGGCCAGCACCACCGGGCCAGGACGGCCTGACATGGCCACGCGAAACGCCCGGGCGATATATTCAGGCAGCCGGTCAGTGTGATCCACCTGTGCCACCCACTTGGCCAACCCACCAAACAGCGCTTTGTAATCCACTTCCTGAAATGTCTCGCGATCGGTATGCCGATTGTCGATCTGGCCGACAAACATCACCATCGGCGTGCTGTCTTGCATCGCAATATGAATGCCGGCGCTGGCATTGGTGGCCCCAGGGCCACGGGTGACAAAACAAACGCCGGGCTGCCCGGTCATTTTGCCATAGGCTTCGGCCATCATGGCCGCCCCGCCTTCCTGACGGCAGACAACATTCTGGATATCGCTGTCATAAAGCCCATCAAGAGCGGCAAGGAAACTTTCACCGGGCACTGAGAACACACGCCGCACACCAAGCTTAACCAGTTGATCGCTCAGTATTTTTCCGCCATGCCGGATCATCTTTTCCTCCCCTGCGCCATTGTCGGGGATCATGTGCGAAACCAACGGGTTGCGCAATCGGACAATCGCGTTAGCTGTAGGGCAAACGCATAAAAAGGACCAATCATGACCACACTTCTTGGTATTTCGGGGTCGCTGCGCAAGGCGTCCACCAACACGATGCTGATGCGCAACGCGGCCCAGATTTTCGGCGCCGATACATTCATCGAAGGCGATATCAACTTTCCGCTTTACAACGGCGATCTGGAGGAGGCGTCTGGCATCCCCGATGCGGTACAGACGCTGGCCGATCAGATCGCCAGCGCGGATGCCGTCATCATTGCGACCCCGGAATATAACAAGGCGATTTCAGGTGCGCTGAAAAACGCGCTGGACTGGGTCAGCAGAACCAAGGGCGGGCCGTGGAACGGCAAGCCCGTTGCCATCATGTCAGCCGCCGCTGGTCGTGCGGGCGGCGAGCGTTCGCAGTTTTCCCTGCGTCTGGCGATGATGGCGTTCCGGCCTCATCTGCTGCAGGGGCCAGAGGTGCTTGTCGCCAATTCCAGCAATGCGTTTGACGCCGATGGCAAGCTGCAGGGCGAGATGTATATCAAATTGCTGACGACGCTGATGGATGATTTGCGGGCGCTGACTTAGGCAGCGTCGAGGATTGATGGCAGCCCCCGGTCCTGGGTGGGGGTGAAGCCCCCTCCAGGGGGGAGGGTCGGGGGCTGCCCGGCATGTCCGCCGGGCGGAACATCAGTCAAACCGCAACACGATTGGCCAACTCGATCAGGTTCCCATCAGGATCACGCAGATAGATCGACATAATCGGCCCTGTTGCCCCTGTCCGCGCAATCGGACCTTGTTCAATCGCTACGCCACAGGCCTCTAGGTGCGCCTGCCATTCCGCCAGCCCGGTCTCTGTCAGAAAACATAAATCTGCCGATCCCGCCGTGGGGCGCGCGGCCATTGGCGCAAACGGGGCCGCAGCGGCATGCAAGTTGATCTTTTGCGCTCCGAATTTCAGCGCCCAGCGGGTTGATCCATCGGCGGGATGAAACACCTCTGCCGCCATGCCCAGCACATCGCGATAAAACGCAATTGTCCGGTCAATATCTGCGACCGTCAGCACCAGATGATCCAACCCTGTGACCTGCGGCATTTGCAAACCCCTATTCGTTCCGCTTAGGCTTTGATCATGCACGATAATCATAGCCGTTCCCAGAGTGTTGCCGACCCGTTTGATATCGCCCGTGCCCGCGCGCTACAGGCGACACTAGGGCAGACCCCGGACCTGCAAACCGGCGATCCGATGCCGCCATTTTATCACCAGATCTATTTTTGGGATCCGCAACCGCCGGAAAACCTCGGGCGGGATGGACATCCGGCCACGGGCGGGTTCATTCCTGATCTGGGCCTGCCCCGCCGGATGTGGGCCGCGGGCAAGCTGACATTCCACCGTCCGCTGCTGGCGGGCATCAAGGCCGAACGCAGCAGCGTGGTCGAGGCGGTAACCCGCAAGCAGGGCCGCTCTGGCCCGCTGGGCTTTGTGACAATCCGGCACGACATCAAACAGCGCGGCACGCTTGCGCTGACCGAACATCAGGAACTGGTTTATCGCGAGGACGGTGTCACCGCAGAAATACCGCAGGCCGCAACTGACGAGGACACCCGCGAAGACGTGCAATTCAACAGCACGGTCCTGTTTCGTTATTCCGCCCTTACCTTCAACGGGCATCGCATTCATTATGATGAAACCTATGCCAGACAGGTCGAAGGCTATGACGGGCTGGTCGTGCATGGCCCGCTATTGGCCCATCTTTTGATGGGGCTGGCGGCGCGGCAGTTGGGGGTCCTGACCACCTTTCAATACAGGGCCACCGCCCCGCTGATGCATCACGAGGTGGCAACGCTGTGCTGGACATCAGGGCGGGCATGGGTGCGTGGGCCGGATGGGCGGCAATGCATGATTGCAGAGGCGCGCTAGCAAGGCAGGCTTTCGCCGAAAGCCTGCACACAAATCCTGTTACAGGATTTGAAAGCAATTTCTGTTACAGAAATTGCCCACCTTCACCCTGCACGACGTTCGCTTTACCAAGAAACATCCGCCCAGATCGGCAAATGGTCTGATGCATGTCTGGCAGGCCCGGTTTGCACAACGCCCGTATCACCAACCGAAAGACCAGCCGACACCGCGATCCGGTCAAGCGCGGCAATCGGGCGGGCGGCATGAAAGCTGTGGCCGGGAGCATGCACGTCAAAGGCATGCAAACACTCCATCCCCCTATGCGGCGACCATTCGTTGAAATCACCGGCAATCACGACCTGCCCGCAACCTTCCACAGCCCGGGCAATGGCGCGTAGCTGACCGGCACGATGCCTGCGCATCAGGCCCAGATGTGTGGCGACCAGGCTGAACCCGGGCAGATCAACGCGAACGGCCCCCCGCGGCTCCAACCCCGGCAGATCGATATGGCGGATCACATCATGGCCGATCCCCTTGCGCACCAGAACGGCATTGCCATGCCAGCCAAGGCTCACGTCGTTGCGGGCAATGGGAACCACGGTGAAATCCGTCTCGGCCGCGATCTGATTGCGGCACAGCGCGGATGGGCGGGCACCCAAGCGCAGATCGGCCTCTTGCAGGGCAATCACATCTGCATCCAGCCCGTTCAGCACATTCAGGATACGCAACGGATCGCGCCGCCCGTCCAATCCTTTGGCCTTGCGGATATTGTAACTTGCGATGCGAACGCTTTTATCATGCACTGACATACCCAGAAATATGGGTGATCAGCGCAATATGTGAAGGGGGTGACAGAATGGGCGATGCACGGCTCTTTGGTCAAAGCCCGATTGTGATCGGACTTTGGGGGTTGCTGCTGATCACAGCGCTGACGGCACTTGCACTGGGGCGCTGGCCCATTGGTTTTGTGGCCATCGCCACACTCGCGCTGGCGATCACGCCTGCATTCCTGGCCTCGCGGCTGGATATCCGGCTGCCCGTGCCGTTCCTGATCGCCACAACCCTGTTCATCTTTGCCAGCGTGTTCATGGGCGAGGCGTTTGATTTCTATGAACGGGTCTGGTGGTGGGACATTGCCCTGCATGGTACATCCGCCATCGGTTTCGGGCTGATCGGGTTTCTGTTCATTTTCATGCTGTTCGAAGGGGATCGTTTTGCTGCCCCCCCATCGGCCATGGCTTTCATCGCGTTCTGCGTGGCAATGACGATCGGCACCTTATGGGAGGTGTTTGAATTCCTGATGGATCACTGGTTCGGGCTGCATATGCAGAAATCCGGGCTTGATGACACGATGACCGACCTGATGATTGATGCGGGCGGGGCGACCATCGGGGCGGTGGCCGGCTATATCTATCTGCTGGGGCGCGATGCGGGGGTCCTGACACAGGTGATCCGGCAATTCATCGGGTTGAACCGGCGGCTCTATCAGAAATCACGGGACAAGCTGCGGCGCGGGCCTAAGGCTTGAAATCATCCGGGATCGTATCGCGCCCGTCCAGAACCAGATCGGCCATGACCTCCCCCGCTTTCGGCGCCATGCCAAAGCCGATCTTGAAGCCCCCATTGGCCACGAACTGCCCTTCCCGTGCCGGATGATGCCCCAGCACAGGCGCGCGACTACGGCTGCGCGGGCGCACCCCGGCCCAGCGTTCCAGCACCGGGGCGCCCGCCAGAAACGGGCAGGCTGTAACAGCACGGGCCAACACATCCTCCAGCGCGCCATCCACCGCCACCGGATCATCAAATTCCCGTTCAGAGGTCGACCCAACCGCCACCGTCCCGTCATCATGCGGAATAATATGCAGGGCATCGGCGAATAATTGCGGCGCACCCTTGGCGTCATAATCCAGCAGCGCCGCCTGCCCCTTCACCCCAACGCCACCCAATTCCGACAGGCCTTGCCACCCCGTGGCCCAAACAACGACACCGTCTTGCGGACCGTCTGACACAACCGCGCCACCAAGGGCCTGCACCGCCGCCGCCAAGGCGCGGGTGGCACGCCGCGGATGGATCAGGGCCGACAACGTGTCATGCACAACCAGCCCGCTGGGTGATGGCGGGACCCAAGCCGCATCCGGCGGCGTAATCACTTCCCAAACGGCCTTGCCTTGCCATAAATCCGCAGCCGTCCCAGCGCGCGCGCGGGCCAGCTCCACCGCGCGCGCATCCGCCAAAGGCTGCAAACGACCCGACCGGCAATAGCCCGTCGGCATCCCCGTCAGCTCCGAAACACCGGCCCAGAACCCTTCCGCCATAATCAGGCTGTCAAACTGAAACGCCTTCTTGGGGTTCCAGTTTTCCGGCACATGCGGGGCCAAGGCACCAACCAGCCCACCGCTTGCACCAGACGCCACACCGGACGGATCAATCACCCGCACAGCCGCCCCCCGGCGCGCGCAGGCATAGGCGACCGACAGGCCAAACACACCCGCCCCCATGACCGTCACATCAACCGTTGCCATTCCCCGTCCTTCCGCCCAAACATGGCGCGATATGTAGGGTATGGGCGGATGGCAGACCAGACAGCAAAACTCGACTGGCGCGCAGGCGTGCCCATCGCCACGCGCTTTGACGACCCCTATTATTCGCTGGAGAACGGGCTGGCGGAAACGGCCCATGTGTTTCTGGCAGGCAATGACCTGCCCGCACGGTTCGGGGGTGATTTCCAAATCGGCGAATTGGGGTTCGGGACTGGCCTCAATCTGCTGGTGACATGGGCGGCATGGGTGGAGGCAGGGCAACCGGGCACCTTGCGCTTCACCTCGTTCGAGGCGTATCCGATGGCGCTGTCAGACATGGCCGATGCGCTCAGCCGATTCCCCACACTGGCACCATATGCACAAACCCTGCTGGACCGTTGGAGGCCCGATACCGGGCCGGTCACGCTCACCAACAACCTCATTCTGGATGTGATCACCGGGGATGCGCGCCAATCCCTGCCCACATGGGATGGCAAGGCCGATGCATGGTATCTGGACGGGTTCTCGCCCGCCAAGAACCCCGAGCTTTGGGAACCCGATCTGCTGCAAGCTGTCGCAAACCACACCAAGCCCGGCGGCACCGCCGCGACCTATAGCGCGGCAGGCCATATAAGGCGCAGCCTTGCCGATGCGGGTTTCTCCGTGACCCGCATTCCCGGATACGGGCGCAAACGCCATATGACCCGCGCGATGCTGGCGCATGCAGAATAACGCCCGCCTTGGCATCTGGCTGATGATCGCAACGACATTTGTGTTCGCGGTCCAGGACGGCATTTCCCGGCATCTGGCAGGGAATTACAACGTGATCATGGTGGTCATGATCCGCTATTGGTTCTTTGCGGCTTTCGTGATCAGCGTGGCAACCCGGCAATCGGGGTCGATCCGGGCGGCGGCGGCAACAACGCAACCCATTCTGCAAATCACACGGGGCACGCTGCTGGCGGCAGAAATTTGCATCATGGTGTCAGGCTTCGTGCTGCTAGGACTGGTCGAAAGCCACGCGATCTTTGCCTGCTACCCGCTGCTGATTGCGGCCCTGTCCGGCCCGATATTGGGCGAGGCCGTGGGCTGGCGCCGCCGGATCGCCATCGTGATCGGCTTTGTCGGTGTACTTGTGATCCTGCAACCGGGCAGCACCGTCTTTGCCCCGGCGGCGGTGATCCCGCTGATCTCGGCGCTGATGTTCGCGCTTTATGGGTTGCTGACCCGCTATGCCGCCCGCAAGGATAGTGCGGCGACCTCTTTCTTCTGGACGGGGACAACCGGCGCGGTGGTCACGACGGTTGTAGGCATCTGGTTTTGGGAGCCGATGGGCAGCACTGATTGGGTCTGGATGGCGACGCTGTGCGTCACCGGTGCCTTGGGGCATTGGTTGCTGATCCGGTGTTACGAGGTGGCAGAGGCCAGCGCCGTCCAACCCTTTGCCTATCTGCAACTGGTCTTTGCCAGCGCCATCGGCATTCTGTTTCTGGGTGAAACGCTGCGGCCCAATGTGGCGTTGGGGGTCTGCATCGTTGTGGCGGCAGGGATGTTCACTCTGTTGCGGACGGCGCAACGTTCGCCCGATTAATCGGGGTCAATGCACAACAAGGGTCCGACGCTTTGCCGACGTCTGGCCGATGCTTTGCCGACAGGCCATTTGCCAGCAAAATAAGGCGTTAACCATCGATTCGCGATTTTGGGGGAAAACCCACCGCACGGTGGTATCGCGCAACACCCCGGTTCAGCCCCGCGCAGGCCGCGCGATCGGACGCATCGAAGGGGTCGCCTCCGCCGGTTTTGGCACCGGTCGGGCACGCGGGCGTAGCAATGGCTTTTCCCCGACCAGCAGCGCGGTAAAGGCCACGTGCCCCGCCTGCCCGGTCAGCCGTGCGCGGTAGATCGGCAGGCTTTCGGTGACCCGCATCACGTAATTCCGGGTTTCACGAAACGGGATATGTTCGATCCAGTCCACCACATCCATCTCGCGCAGGCGCGGGTCGCCGCGATCATCCATCCAGATTTTCGGACGGCTGGGGCCGGCATTGTACCCGGCGGCAATCATCACCGGGGTTGGGCCAAATTCCTCTGTCAGCATCGCCAGATATTTGGCCCCCAACGTGGCATTATATTCCCAATCACTGGTCAACCTAACCCGTTGATAAGGCAGCTCTAATATCCCTGCGACCTCCTCTGCCGTGGCCGGCATCAACTGCATCAGACCAAGCGCGCCAACCGGGCTGCCGATGCCGATATTGAACTCGCTTTCGCGGCGGGCAATGGACAGGGCAAGCGCCGGATCAACGGGCAAATCCATGGCCGCCAGATCGTGAATGGGGAAGTAGTTCTGCGGCACCATCACACCGCGCCGCAACGCACGCTTGCCCAGCAAAAGCGTATAATACTGCTCATCCAGCGCATCCAGCGCCGCCCCCACTTGCGCCAGCGCACCGGGTTCCAGCGTGGCCCCCAGATCGGCAAAGAACGTGACCGCATGGCCCCTTTCCCCGGCGGCCAGCAACAGGAACGCCGCCTTGGTCAAATCCTGTGCAAAAACATCGGTTTGCGGGATAATCGGTGCCTGCGCCCAAACCGGATCAAGCGCGCGGCCGACCTTTTCTGAAGCCAGCAAACCATAGAACGCTGTCTGGTGATCGGCGGCCGCTGTGAACGCATCAGCAGCCAGATCAGGTTGGTTCATCACCTCATGCGCCCGCCCGATCCAGTATTGCATCCGGGATACTGAAATCGGGGTTTCCACCTCACCAAGTGCGGCCTGAAAATGGGTGAGCGCCTGCACAGGATCACCCATATATTTCAATGCGATATACCCAGATAGCCATTCCAGATCGGCAAAGGCCGACCCATCTGTCAGGTAATGTCGCGAGGCCAGAAGATAAGCCTGATCGGCGCGGCCCTCGCGCATTTCCCAACGCGCCAGCGACCGCCGCCAACCCGACCAGCGAAACGGCTCGCCCAAGGCTGCGCCACTGGTGGAACGTTCGCGCAGAATCTTGACCGCCTCGGTCCTGTTACCCCGGCTGGCCAGCCAGCTATAGCGGTCATAAGCCAACCCCGGATCACCCCGCAGCGCCGCGGGCACGGCGGCAAACAGCTTCGGCAGATCGGCCGCCTTGCGGATGTATCCCATGCGCGCCGTGGCAAGGGCGCGCTGATCAGCGTCCAGCAAGGGCAGCATACGGCGCGTATCCGTCGTCAACCAACGCCAAAGCAGCGCATCAGTGCGGGCCACATGAAACGGAGCCAGCTCTTCGCCAAAGGCATCAAGCATCGCGTCATGCCCTTCATCGGTCAGGCGCAGCGATAGCCAGGCATCGCGTAGCGTTGCCTTTGCCGCCACGTCGTTATCCGTGTCGAGAAGCGCCTGTGCCAACCGCACGGCGCCTTCGCCGGTTTGCGGCGCGTTTCCGCCAAAAAACGCAATGGTTTCAGTAGGGTTTGCATCCGCTGTGATCTCTGGCTCCGCGGCTTTGCGCAGCCGGTCCAGCCCCGGCCAATCGGGCCGCGCGTCAAAAAATGCGCGGTATTCGGCCAAAGTGCCCTTGCCTTCACGCAGTCTGATCCATGTCAGGACATCGCCGGTTACAGGATCGGTGCCGGCGGCCAGATTAGCCGCGACATCCCAACCTTGTTCCGCCGCTTTCACTGCAGCGACGGCCCTTGGGTCCACCGCCTGTGCCATGGCTGCGGAATTGGCAATCACGGCCAGCAACGCAAAGGTCAGAAATCGCATATCGGTCACCGGGCGAAAGGTCTTTTTCCGAAACCTAACGCCACAGGCGGCAATAACAACTCACAAACTTGGCAATCGGCAGAAACCAGTCTAGGTTCCGCGCGATTTTATCCGGGCGATTCAATGCCCATCACCAAGAAGGAAGCGTGCCATGTTCAAGGGATCACTCCCCGCCCTCGTCACGCCGTTTAACAACGGCCAAGTCGATGTGGCCGCGCTGAAAAAACTGGTGAACTGGCATGTGGAACAGGGCAGCAACGGGCTGGTGCCTGTGGGCACGACAGGCGAAAGCCCGACCCTGACCCATGAAGAACATGATCTGGTCGTCGAAACCGTGGTGAACGAGGCCGCAGGCCGGATCCCGGTGATTGCCGGGGCCGGGTCCAACAACACCGCTGAAACGGTGCGTCTGGTGCAAGCTGCCAAGGCTGCCGGGGCCGATGCCGCCCTTGTCGTGACGCCCTATTACAACAAGCCCACCCAACGCGGTCTGATCGCCCATTTCACCGCCGCCGCCGATTGCGGGCTGCCCATCGTGATCTACAATATCCCGCCCCGTTCCGTCATCGACATGACGCCGGAAACGATGGGTGAACTGGCGCGGCATGAGATGATTGTGGGGGTCAAGGATGCCACCGCCGACCTGTCCCGGGTGCCGGCAACGCGGATGCGCTGCGGCCCGGACTTTATCCAGCTTTCCGGCGAAGATGCGACCGCCCTTGGCTTTAACGCCCATGGCGGATCAGGCTGCATTTCAGTGACCGCAAATATCGCACCCAAATTGCTGGCCGAGTTTCAGGAAACAACGCTGGCGAGCGACTATGCCAAAGCACTGACACAGCTTGACCGGCTGATGCCACTGCACGAGGCGGTGTTCACCGAACCGGGGCTTGTGGGGGCCAAATACGGCATGTCGCTGCTGGGACTTTGCACGGAAGAAGTACGGTCGCCGCTGACCGGGTTGACGGATGGAACGAAAGAGAAAATCCGGGCCGCGATGGTGCATGCGGGGTTGTTGAACTGATCCCCCGACACCAGCACCTAAATGATGAGGGCCGGGGAAAATCCCGGCCCTTCGTCGTTAAGCGTTTTAGCCTTCGTATTCTGGCATTGCTTCCAATTCTTCCTGGCTCTTATTGATATAAACCCGGATTTCATCACCGGATTCGGCCTGGACGATATCCAGATCGGCCATTGGCAATGCGACCGGCCGCTCACCAATACCAAGCAGGCCACCAACATCGATGACTGCGCGGTCCAGCTTGCCATCTGCGGTCAGCAACAGCTCCGAAATTTCGCCGATGTCTTCGTCGCTCGACCCGTAGACACTTGTCCCGGTGAGCGTTTCGGCAGTCAGCTTGTTCACATCAGCGGGAACGAAACCATCCATCATCGCGTCGCCGGTTGTTTCCATGCCTGCCTGCTGGTCATCCATGGCGTTCGTGGTCAGGTTGTATTCATAGGCAGGCGCGTCCTGCACACCGACGGCTGTCGCATTGATCACAAGGAACTGGTCATCTTCGGTGCCTTCTTCGGTCACCCAGCGCAGTTCAGACATGTTGATCGCGACATCTTTTTCGCCAATGCCCAGAAAACCGCCAACGCCGACGATCAGTGACTGCACTTCACCGTCGCGCGTCAGAACAACCTCGTTAATCTCACCGATATCGTTCCATTCTGCCTCAGCACCAGCTGCGATTGTCATGCCTGTTTCGATGCTTTGCTCGGATGCATAGACCCGCTGACCGATCAAATCGGATGCGTTCACATTGATCTTTTCGTCAAAGGCCAGGTCCGAAAAAACCGTATTCTGCGTGTCGGCCACTGCGGCTGTTCCAAGCACCAGGGCTGCGGCGGTTGTTGTCAGAAAGTGTTTCATTTCATTCTCCCATTAGTTGTGCGGCTGTGATGTCGCCGCTGATGGGAAACGAACAAGGCAGACGAAATTTGGTTCCCAAATATTTTGAATTGAATGCGACGGGATACCGAAACATACTCTGGCTTGCCGGGTGCTTTGGCCCGACTTGCTTAGCTGGCTGATCTTAGCCAATCGGCGCTGAATTGCAGCTCACCACATCCCCCGAATGCAGCCGCCCGTTCCAACTCCGTCTCCAGTGCCCGCACCCGGCCTGTGCCCATCCGCACGCCATTCTCCGGCCAGAACGCCCGCACCGCTAGCACACCGTCTTCCCGCTTCATATCAATCCGGCCGATCATCCGGTCGCCTTCCATGACGGGGAAGACGTAGTAGCCGTATTTGCGCTTTGCCTCGGGCACAAAAATCTCGATCCGGTAGTGAAACCCAAATAGCCGTTCGGCCCGCTTGCGATCCCGTAGTGCCGGGTCAAAGGGGGACAGGATGCGCAGCCGGGGCGTGGGGGCGGCGACCGCATCCATCACATCAGGCCAGGCAAAGGACCGGCGCAGTTTGCCATCGACGCCTGCAACATCAACTTCGATAATCCGACCATCGGCCAAAGCCTGCGCGCACCAAGCCTTGGCCTCTGCCGGGGTCAGGTGGTCCCAGAAGGCCGTCAATTCGCCACTGGTGGCGAAACCAAGCCGGTCCAGCGCCCCGGCGCAACACCAATCAATCGTTTCATCGGGGTCGTGCCGCCGGTTCAGATGTTCCGCCGGGATCACCCGTTCGGTCAGGTCATAAACCTTGGTGAACCCGTCGCGCCGCACGACGGAAACCTGCCCTGACCGCCACAGATATTCCAGCGCGGTTTTGGACGGGTGCCAGTCCCACCAGCCGCCAGAACCGCGGCTCTCATCCTCGCCCACCTGCCCGGATGTGCAGCAGCCGTGATCCGCGATCCGCCGCAAAACCGCATCGATCTTTGCGGTAAAATCCCCACGACGCCATTCTTTCCAGCGGGTTTCCATCCGCACAGCATCGCGGGCAAAACGCAGGCGCCAATGCGCGAAACTTTCCATTGGGATGATTGCGGCATCATGGGTCCAATGTTCAAAAACCTGCCGGTCGCGGTGAAACAAATGCTGCAAGGCTTTGGGGCGAAACTGCTGGCGGCGGGACCACAGGATCAGGTCATGCGCGCGGGCAAAAGTGTTCACACTGTCCAATTGCACAAAGCCCAGATCATCAATCACCGATTTCAGATCGGCGCCTTTTCCCGGCCCGGACGGGCGACCCGCCAACCCATGCCGGGCCAGAAACACATGCCTTGCCCTGCGATTATCGATAACCGGAATATTCATGTTTCGGCCTTCGACATCTGTAACTGCTGCAGGCGGACCTGACGCAACGCCTCGACCAGCAAGGCGGTCACCAGGCCGATATTCAGCAGGCCATTTGCCGCCGCCATGCCGCCCAGAAGCCGCCATTCCACAGGCAGCAACACGTCGCCAAAGCCCAGCGTTGTGAAGGCCACCAGCGAAAAATAGACCGACAACTCCAACGTATCGAACACACCCAGCGCCATCATCGTCAGCGCCCAGGCCCAGACACCCGCCGTCATCTGCGCCATGATCCAGACGGCCGCAATACACAGCACCAAAATCAGTTTCGGCCGATGCGGCGCGCGGGCCAGCCACGGGCGGTAGCGCATCAACCAGGTTTCCATCAGCCAATAGCTGATCCCGGCGATCAGGATGGATAACAGCATCAGGGCTGTCCCCAAGGCAATCTGAACGAACATTTTTGCGTTCTCCCCGGGATACCTTGTGCGGCGGCGTCCCTTCGCTTATCTGATGTCGACTATGGCCAAGAAACCCGAAAACAAAAACTACAAAGTCATCGCTGAAAATCGGCGTGCGCGGTATGATTACGCGATTGAGGACGATATTGAAGTCGGCATCATTCTGATGGGGTCCGAGGTCAAGTCGCTGCGCACGGGCCAATCCAATATCGCGGATAGCTACGCATCCGTTGATGATGGTGAGTTGTGGCTAACCAATGCCTATATCGCCCCTTATGACCGGGCGATGTTCAGCCATGAAGAACGGCGCAAGCGCAAGTTGCTGGTCAGCAAACGCGAGGTTGCGCGGCTTTGGAACGCGACCAAGCGCGAAGGAATGACCCTTGTGCCATTGGTGATGTATTTCAATGATCGTGGTTTGGTAAAGCTGAAGATCGCGACTGCCAAGGGTAAGAAAAACCACGACAAGCGCGCGACTGAGGCCAAGCGTGACTGGGGTCGCCAGAAACAGCGGCTACTGCGCCACGGCGAATAGCCCGCCCTTTGTTGCGGTCAGAAAATCCACGAACAGGGATTTCGACCCGCTTGCCAGTTCGGGCCGCCACACGGCCATCGTTTGCAAGACTTCGGTCACGTCCTCGATTTCCAGCACGACCAGTCCTGACAGGATCGAGGCGCGCACGCTTTCGGTCAGGATCGTGACACCCATTCCGCAGGCGACCAAGCCAAGGATGCCTGCGGTATTAAACGCCTCTTGCACAATACGCGGTTCAAACCCTGACCGGCGACATAAAGGGAAGAGGTAGGAATAGAATTGCTGCCAATCCTGCGATGACCCGTGCACGAAATCTTCGTCAGATAACTCTTCCAGCCGGATCGATTTGCGCCGGGCAAGCCGGTGGGTTTCATAAACGACACAGACAAACCGTTCTGTCTGGATCGGGCATTGCGCATAGCCGGACCGGTTCACCGGCCCGGTGACAAAGCCAACATCAAGCACATCCTGATCCAGCTTTTGCAGCTGGGTCGTGGTCACATCGTGATGTGGTTGCAGCACAATCCCCGGCTGCTGGTCCTGAAACGCCTTGAGCTGGGCAGGCAGCACGCCCGAGATCGCCATATCGGTATAGCCGATGCGCAAGGCCCCGATCTGTCCTTCATTCACCTTTTGCGTCGTATCAACGACATGTTCCACCGCATTGACGATGGTCTGACAGCCATCAAGGAATGTTTGCCCTGCGGCCGTCAGCGTGACGGTTCTGTTTGACCGGTCGAATAATGCGACCCCTAGATCCTTTTCCAGATATTGGATCGCCCGGCTAAGGGCGGGTTGCGCGATGCCCAAACGATCCGCCGCGCGGCGGAAATGCAATTCCTCTGCCACTGCGATGAAATAGCGGATGTGGCGTAGGCCAAATTTCATGATGCCCTAAAGGTATCAAACATTACCCAATTGATATTATCCAAGCCATCAAAATCCTGTCAACCTGATGGGATAACAATACCAAAAAAAACCAACATGGAGAAACCAATGCCCTTTTCAGGCCCAAAGACATTCATGGCTTCCGTGCTTGCGCTGGCTGTCACCGGATCATCGGCGCTGGCCGATGATGTCACCATCAACCTTGGCTATGCTGCCGCCGAAGGCAGTTCCTACGCCGTGCTGGCCAACAAGTTCGAAGAACTGGCCGAGGCATATTCCGGCGGCACAATCGACGTCAAAGTCCGCTGTTGCGGCCAGTTGATGGGTGAGGATGAGGCGTTCAAGGCGATGCAGCTTGGCACCGTGGATATGCATGTCATTACCGGCAATAACATCTCGCCCCATTTTCCGCTGATGGACGCATTTGTGCTGCCCTATATCTTTGAAGACAAGGATCACGCCTATCGCGTTCTGGAAGGTGAGGTTGGCCAGAACTTTGTCCAGCAGTTGCAAGAAGCGACCGGCGTGCATCTGCTGACCTTCGGTTTCGTGGGGGATCGCGATTTTTATAATTCTCGCAATCCGATCACCAGCATGGCGGACATGGCTGGCCTGAAGGTCCGCGTGCCCAAGAACCAGGTGATGATCGATACGTTCACCGAATTTGGTGCAGCCCCCATTCCACTGCCTTGGGCAGATACCCCGACGGCCTTGCAAACCGGCACGGTTGAGGGTGCGGACAACGGCACATCCTTTATCAAGTCGCAGAAATTCTATGAAATCATGCCGCATTTCACCGCGTTAGAGCATTTCACATATTTTTCGCCCTTGTTCGCCAGCGACCGGATCATGGGCAAACTGGATGATGACCAGCGCGAGGCCGTCATGCGCGCCGCCCGCGAGGCTGGCATCTATCAAAAGGAGGAAATGACAAGCCAGGTTGGTGAAATCCGCGCGTTTTTGACCGGCGAGGGCGGCATGCAGACTGCCGAATTCGACCGTACCGATTTCATCGCCGCCGGTCAGCGCGTGCAGGACAGATATGCCGCCGAAAAAGGTGATGTGTTCACCGCCTTGGTGAATGAAATCCGCGCTGCTGCTGAATAAGCTCTCCCTGTAACTTGGGCCGTGATGCAGCGCATTGCGGCCCGGTTTTTCGGTGTTTTCAGGAGTTATACATGCTGGCCAAGCTTGATCAGTATTTCGAAGAAGTGCTGTGTACGCTGTTCCTATGCGTCGTCGTGGGCTCTGTTCTGATGCAGGTTGTGATGCGGTTTGTGTTCCATTCCGCCGCCGTCTGGGCCGAGGAAACCGCCGTTTATGGAATGATCTTTGCGGTCTATCTGGGCGCCACGATGGCCACCCGTGACAGGGCGCATATCCGCATCACCCTGCTTTTCGCCAGACTGCCCCGGCCATTGCAGGTGGCCTGCATTCTGACCGCCGATGCGCTTTGGTTCGGTTTTGTGGTTTTCATGATCGTGCAGACCACGACCTACACCCAGCTGTTGTTCAACGTAACCTATCAGACACCCGGTCTGGGGATCGAACAGCGTTGGGTGCAGATGTTCATCCCGATGCTGTTCGCCCTGATGCTGTTTCGCATTTGTCAGGTCTATTGGCGCTGGCGTGCCGATGACTTCCGGGGGCTGCCGCTATGAGCGATACCGCAACACCCAAAGCCAGCAGCGGCATCATTCCCGTCATCGTGCTGGTCGCCCTGATCTTTGCCTTGATCATGGCCGTTGTCGCCGGGGCCAATGGCCCGATTGTGATGGCGGTCGTCTTTGTCGTGACCATGGCAATCGGCGTGCCGATCCCGTTTGCAGCCGGCATTGCCACGGTGGCCGGGCTTTATATCGCTGATATCCCGATGACACTGATGGCGCAGGCCGCCTGGACCGCGTTTGAACCCTTTCCGCTGGTGACCATCCCACTTTTCGTGCTGGCCGGTCAGTTGATGGAACAGGGGGGCATGTCCGAAAAACTGGTCAATATCGCGCAGAAGCTGGTGGGGGCCTATAAGGGCGGGCTTGGCCTTGTGACCGTTGTCGCCTGCATGTTCTTTGCCGCCTTGTCCGGGTCTGGCCCGGCAACAACCGCGGCCATTGGGTCAATCACCATCCCCGCGATGCAGGAAGAAGGCTACAAATCCCGCTTTGCCGGGGCGATTGCCGCCGCAGCTGGCGCGTTGGGCAGCATGATCCCGCCCTCAAACCTGTTGATCATCTTTGCCTTGGTCACTGACGTGTCGATCCCGCGTCTGTTTCTGGCAGGCATCATCCCCGGCATTGTGCTGGGTCTGATGCTGATGGGCGTGGTTTTCATCATCTCGGTCAGAAACGGCTATGGCGGCACGGGTGAGCCGTTCCGCTGGGGCCCGTTGCTGGAGGCATTTTGGGACGGCAAATGGGCAGTCATGGCCCCGGTGATCATCCTTGGCGGGATTTATGCGGGTATCTTTACCCCGTCCGAGGCGGCAGGTGTTGCCGTGGCCTATGGTCTGTTCGTTGGCCTGTTCATCTATCGTGGGCTGACATGGGCCAAGCTGTTTCATGCGTTCAAATTCACCGCCATTGTCATTGGCACCGTGTTGTTCATTCTGGGGTCAACCAAAGCATTCGGCCAGTTGGTTACGATCTTTGACATCCCCGATGCCGTGCTGAGCCTGTTTCAGGGGATGGTGGATTATCCGTGGTTGGTCATGCTGCTGATCGGTGCCTTTTACATCATCGTTGGCATGTGGCTGGAAAGCATTCCGCAGATCATCATCTTTACGGCGGTTTTCTTTCCGCTGGTCACCAGCCTTGGCATTGATCCGGTGGTGTTCGGTATCTTTACCGTCATGACCTGCGAGATCGGCTTTCTGACGCCGCCTATCGGGGTCAACCTGTTTGTCGCCGCCCGGATCAGCAAGATCAGTATCGAAGAGATTTCTGTCGGGGTTCTGCCCCTGCTGATCCCTTACGTGGCGATGATCCTGATCCTTGTATTTTATGCCGATTGGGTCACCTATCTGCCTGATCTTGTTTATGGACCCTCACGATGACAGCGCATGAAATTCCTTTGACAGGCTATGTCGAACAGCTATCGGCGCGCCCGGGTGAGGTGCTGGAATTTAAGGTCTCATCCCTGTCTGATGCGCCTGTGACAGCCCGGCTGGTCCGGTCGATCAGCGCGGACCCGAACCCCGACGGTCCCGGCATCGTCGAAGAGGATGCATCGGCATTCTTTGCCCCACATGTATTTCCATCCGTGCATCGCCCGTTCTTTCCCGGCTCTTACGGGATTGCAACAGATGCGGTGTCGGCCAGCGCCGGGGCGGAACTGGCGTTCAGCGCGCATGTGTTTCCAACCCAGCGCTGTGATCATGTCCAAACCGTGATTGGCTGTGGTGAATTCGATCTTTGCCTTGATGCGGAAGGCGCGGCCTGCCTGCGCGTGGGGACGGTGACTGCCACGACCCGGGCCCCATTGAAACTGCGCCAATGGCATAGGATCGAAGCCCGCATTGCCAATGGTCAGATCACCGTCACGCAGCGGGTCTGCGGACAAGCACCGATCAGTACGCAATTGCCATGCCATGCGCCGTCTTTGACCGGCACGCCGGGCGTTGCTGCCCATCTGACAGACGGGCAGGCAAGCCGGCATTTCAATGGCAAGATCGAAGCGCCGTTGATTACCGCCAATGGTCAGCCCCTTTGTGGTTGGGATTTCGCGCAGGCCATGACGAAAACGCTGGTGCCTGCACAATCTGGTCCTGATTTACAGCTGATCAACTTTCCCGCCCGTGCGGTAACCGGCGCGGCATGGGACGCCAGCGAGATGAACTGGCGCCATCGGCCTGACCACTACGCCGCCATCCATTTTCATTGCGACGATATCTATGATTTTGGCTGGGACACGGATTTCAGTTTTACCATCCCGGACAACGTGCCCTCCGGCATCTACATCATGCGGCTGGATTGTGACGGGCATCAAGAGGCGATACCGTTTTTCGTTTGCCCGCCGCTTGGCCAGCGCCACGCGGATCTATCTGTGCTGGTATCCACCTTTACCTATGCCATCTATGGCAACCATGCCCGACCCGACTATGACCCGTCCTGGCAGGACCGGATTACCGAATGGGACGCCTATCCGCATAACGCGGCCGAACATCCCGGCTATGGGTTATCGACCTATAATTACCATTCCGACGGGTCCGGCATCTGCCACGCGTCGCATCGCCGCCCGCTTTTTAATCTGCGCCCTGGCTATCTGACCTTTGGAAGCACGCCCTGCTCGGGGTTGCGCCATTTCCCGGCCGATAGCCATCTGATCAGTTGGCTACATGCCAAGGGGATCGATTACGATATTGTCACCGATCATGATCTGCATATCCATGGCCACGCCGCGATTGCGGGCTACAAGGCCCTGACCACCGGCAGCCACCCCGAATACCACACTGCAGAAACCTTGAATGCGCTACGCGACTACCGCGATGACGGGGGCCATCTGGCCTATCTGGGTGGCAACGGGTTTTATTGGCGTATCGCAGTGCATTCCGAAAATGACAGCTTGCTGGAAATTCGCCGGGCCGAGGATGGAATACGCGCCTGGGCGGCGGAACCGGGCGAATACTATAACGCTTTTGATGGCAGTTACGGGGGCTTGTGGCGACGCAATGGGCGCGCGCCGCAGGACCTTGTCGGCATCGGATTTGCAGCACAAGGGGAATTCTTTGGCGATCCATATTGCCGCGTGACGACCGACCCGGACTATGACTGGGTGTTTGAGGGCGTCAACAGCACCGTTTTCGGCGATTATGGCTATTCGGGCAATGGGGCTGCGGGGTTCGAGTTGGACCATATGGATGCCCGCATCGGCACGCCGGATCATGCTGTGTTGCTGGCCCGGTCGGTGACCCGCGAGGATGGCTTTATGCTGGTGCCTGAAGAACAGCTGACCCATCTGACCAACCTGACCGGCGGGACAGAGGCAGAGGCGAAACACGCCGATATGATCTATTGCACCTATCCCGGTGGGGGGGCGGTCTTTGCCACAGGGTCGATCACATTTTGCGGCAGCCTGCCATGGAATGACTACGAAAATGACATCTCGCGGCTGCTGAAGAACGTCTTTGACAAGGCGCTGCGTTGACGCGACGGCAGCCTCTGCGCGCTTGATTCAAGTTAATCAATTGTTAACCTCTGCGCCCAAGCGCGGTGCCGGATCACGCCAGCGCGAACATAAAAATGATCCGACATGAAGGGACTAAAATATGGAACAACTTATCATTCAGCTGATTTCTGGCGCTGTTGGCGGCAATGTCGCGGGCGGCGTTCTGAAGAACCTGTCGCTGGGCACGCTGGGCAACTCGATTGCCGGGATCGTCGGCGGCGGTCTGGGCGGCCAGATCATCGGGATGCTGACAGGTGGAGCGGCAGCAGGCGGCGGATTGGATATTGCCAGCATCCTGACCCAGGTCGCCAGCGGCGGCGTTGGTGGCGGCGTTGCACTGGCCGTGGTCGGCGTGATCAAAAACATGATGGCGAAGTAGGCCAATTTTGACATCAGTTGATGCCCTGGCAGCGGGGCATCAACACCATGGGAACTTGCGTTGTTTTGACAACAAAACAGCGATCATCCGGCGCATGTCATATCTTGTGACAATCGGACATCTGCGTTACCCACATGCTATCCAAACCAAAAGGAACCAGCATGTCCCCCGCAGCGGCAGACGACCCCAAGACATTGGTCAGCACCGACTGGCTGGCGGCCCATCTCAAAGACCCGGATCTGCGGATTTTCGACGCCTCCTGGTATCTGCCCAGCGACAATCGCGACCCTAAGGCCGAATATGCAAAAGGTCATATTCCCGGCGCGCGTTTCTTTGACATCGATGAAATCAGCGATCTGCGGTCAGAGCTGCCGCATATGGCCCCCCCGGTGGAAAAATTCATGTCCCGGATGCGGGCGATGGGTGTCGGTGATGGGCATCAGGTTGTGGTTTATGACGGCGCTGGCATCTTTTCCGCCGCCCGGGTCTGGTGGCTGTTCAAGCTGATGGGACAACACAATATCGCCGTGCTGGACGGTGGCCTGCCCAAATGGCTGGCTGATGGTCACAAGACAACGACAAACCCGCCCACCATCCGCGACCGCCACATGACGGTAAAGATGGAACCACAGCGGGTCCGTGATGTGACAGATGTGGCCCGCGCCGCCAAGCTGGGCGATCACGAGATCATTGACGCCCGCGCCGCGCCCCGGTTCAGAGGCGAAGCACCCGAACCCCGCGAGGGCATGCGGTCTGGCCATATCCCGGGTTCAAAGAACCTGCCTTTCAGCTTGCTTCTGAACAGTAGTGGCACGATGAAACCGCCGACCACCCTGCGCACGGTGTTCAAGGATGCAGGCATTGACCTGCAGAAACCCGCGATCACCACATGCGGATCAGGCGTGACGGCGGCAATCCTGTCACTGGCGCTTGAACGGATCGGCAAAACCGATCACGCGATCTACGATGGCTCATGGTCCGAATGGGGCATGTATGCCGACCTTCCCATTGCAACCGGAGCTGACTGATGCTGGAAAACCTGCGCGCCCAACCTGCCGATAAAATCCTTGCCCTGATGGCCGCCTACAAGGCCGATCCGCGCGATGACAAGGTCGATCTTGGCGTTGGCGTCTATAAGGACGCGTCCGGCAACACCCCCGTCATGCGCGCCGTCAAAGAGGCGGAGCGCCGGATACTGGCCGAACAGCCTAGCAAAGCCTATACCGGGCTGGCAGGTGATCCGGCCTTTGGTGCTGCGATGCGTGATCTGGTTCTGGGTGATGCTGTGGCAGCCGAACGGGTCGCCGCAGTGGCCACCCCTGGCGGGACCGGAGCGATCCGGCAAGCGCTTGAGTTGATCAAGATGGCCGCCCCCGACGCAACGGTCTGGCTGTCCAACCCGACATGGCCGAACCACCCGTCGATCATCAACTATCTTGGCATGAAGATGGCTGAATATACCTATTTTGACAGCGCCACCCGTGGCGTTGATTTTGATGGTATGCTGGCTGATCTGGATGGGCTGGCGCAGGGCGATATCGTGCTGCTGCATGGTTGCTGTCATAATCCCACGGGCGCAAACCTGACCGCAGATCAAATAGCGCAGGTCATCGCGATCATGCAGGAAAAAGGGGCCGTTCCCTTTATCGACATCGCCTATCAGGGCTTTGGTGATGGGCTGGTTGAGGACGCACAGATCACACGCCAGATCGCCAGTGCCTTTAAAAACTGCCTGATCGCCGCAAGTTGTTCCAAGAATTTTGGCATCTACCGCGAACGCACCGGCATTCTGATGGCCGTTGCCAAAGATGCCGATCAGCAGCCGCTGACCCAGCAAACGCTGGCCTTCCTGAACCGCCAGAACTATTCCTTCCCCCCTGATCACGGGGCGCGCGTTGTCACAACCATTCTGACAGACCCCGATCTGCGCGCAGATTGGGAGGCGGAGCTGGAAGAGACCCGCAACGGTATGCTGGCCCTGCGTCAGCAGCTGGCGGATGAGCTGAAGCGGCTGACCAATTCGGATCGCTTTGACTTTCTGGCGCATCACCGGGGCATGTTCAGCCGTTTGGGCACCACCCCGGAGCTGGTGGAAAAGCTGCGCGCGGATCATGGTATTTACATGATCGGCGACAGCCGGATGAACATCGCAGGGCTGAACGCGCAGACCGTGCCGATCCTGGCCAAGGCGATTGTCAGCGCGGGCATTTGAGTGGGGCGAAGGAAATTTGGAAATTTCCTTCAGTCGGACAAAATTTTAGCTAAAATTTTGCGCCGCAGCGTTCTAAATGCTGCGGTTGCAAATTGAACTTGTGACTGCTGGCGCAATAATATACCGATCTGCGTAAATGAAACGTAATTTTGCTACGTCAAGGATCACTGATGTCATTCCGCCTGCAACCCACCCCCCCTGCCCGTCCGAACCGTTGCCAGTTGTTTGGCCCCGGTTCCAACACCAAGCTTTTTGAAAAAATGGCCGCGAGTGCGGCGGATGTCATCAATCTTGATCTTGAGGACAGCGTGTCCCCATCTGACAAGGACAGCGCCCGCGCGAATGTCATTCAGGCGATCAATGAAGTCGATTGGAACAGCAAATACCTCAGCGTTCGTATCAACGGGCTGGACACCCCTTATTGGTATCGCGATGTGGTCGATGTGCTGGAACAGGCCGGTGACAGGCTGGATCAGATCATGATTCCCAAGGTCGGCTGCGCGGCGGATGTCTATGCGGTTGACGCCCTGGTCACCGCGATTGAAACCGCCAAGGGCCGCACCAAACCGATCAGCTTTGAAGTCATCATCGAATCTGCCGCCGGTATCGCTCATGTTGAGGAGATTGCCGCCAGTTCACCACGTATGGCTGCAATGAGCCTTGGGGCCGCGGATTTCGCCGCCTCCATGGGCATGCAAACAACCGGGATCGGCGGCACGCAAGAGCAGTATTACATGCTGCATGGCGACACCCGCCACTATTCCGACCCCTGGCATTGGGCGCAGGCGGCCATCGTTGCGGCCTGCCGTACCCATGGTGTTCTGCCGGTCGATGGCCCGTTTGGTGATTTCAGCGATGATGAAGGCTATCGCGCGCAGGCCCGCCGGTCTGCGACGCTGGGGATGGTCGGCAAATGGGCGATCCATCCCAAGCAGATCGCCCTTGCCAATGAGGTTTTCACCCCATCCGATGAGGCCGTCGCCGAGGCCCGCGAGATCCTTGCCGCCATGGAAGACGCCAAAGCGCGGGGCGAAGGGGCCACGGTTTACAAAGGCCGTCTGGTCGATATCGCATCGATCAAACAGGCCGAGGTGATCGTGCGCCAGTCCGAGATGATCGCGGGCTGACGCGGCCGGTGCCTATTGGCCAGCCAGTTTCAACCGGCCAGTAGAATAGGCGTTCCGGCAATCGGTCGCATCTGTCATGATATCCTCTTGCAGAAGCGGCGTGCTGGTCATGCCTGGCCCGGCAAATCGCATGTCATCGCATTCGCCATCATTGCTCCATTCGCCGCTATCATTGCCAAAATCAATCGTTCCATCAGCCGCCACACCGAGCAACCGCAATTTGCCAGCACTGTAAGCGTTCCGGCAATCGGTTGCGTCAGCCAAGACATCTTCCTGCAAAAGCGGTGTCGATGTCAGACCCGGACCGGTGAAGCGCCCGTCGTCACATTCGCCATCATTGGCCCATTCACTGCTGTCATCGCCGAAATTCACGGGCTGTGCCACCGCGGAACCGGCTGCAATAAAGGCCACGATAGTCAAACAACCAAAATATCGCATATCTTTTTCCATCTTGTTTTACCCCACACCAGATGTCGCAGTTGAAATACCAGCATTCGGGCAAAATTGGGGCCGTTGATAAACTCTGTGGCTTACGCCATATACATTTGAATTCTTTCAAAAGGCCCAAAGCCCATGACCCAATATCTTGAGTTTGAAAAACCACTGGCCGAGATCGAAGGCAAAGCGGAAGAACTGCGTGCCGTGGCCCGCGAAAACACAGAAATGGATATCGAGAAAGAGGCCGCAGCCCTTGATAAAAAGGCGCATGACCTGCTGGAAAGCCTTTATGCCGATCTGACGCCCTGGCGCAAATGTCTGGTCGCCCGCCATCCTGAACGCCCGCATTGCAAGGACTATATCGAGGCCTTGTTCACAGAATACACGCCGCTGGCCGGTGATCGGAATTTTGCGGATGATCACGCCGTGATGGGCGGGATTGCGCGGTTGGACGGCAAACCCGTCATGGTGATTGGCCATGAAAAGGGCAATGATACCAAATCCCGGATCGAACGGAATTTCGGCATGGCGCGACCCGAAGGGTATCGCAAGGCGATCCGCCTGATGGATCTGGCCAACCGGTTTGGCCTGCCCGTGATCACCCTGGTTGACACCCCCGGCGCCTATCCCGGCAAAGGTGCGGAAGAACGCGGCCAGTCCGAGGCTATTGCCCGTGCCACCGAAAAATGTTTGGAACTGGGCGTGCCTTTGATCAGTGTGATCATCGGCGAAGGCGGCTCAGGTGGGGCGGTCGCCTTTGCATCAGCCAACCGCGTCGCAATGCTGGAACATTCGATCTATTCGGTGATCAGCCCTGAAGGCTGCGCATCGATCCTGTGGAAAGACGCGGAAAAGATGCGCGAAGCCGCCGAAGCATTGCGCCTGACCGCCCAGAACCTGAACGAGTTGGGGGTATGCGACACCATCATTCCAGAGCCGCGGGGCGGCGCCCATCGCGACATCCCTGCAGCGATTGAAAACGTGGGCAAGGCATTGATTGCCGCATTGAACGATCTGGAAGGCAAGTCAGCCGACGAGGTTCGCGCCGACCGCCGCAAGAAATACCTGAGCCTTGGCGAAAAGGGCCTTGCTGCCTAAGCCGTGTCGTTCCTGAAAGGACATTGGCAGCTATTGGTGCTGACGGCGCTTGTTTTCGCGCTTTGGCAGACACCAGCCGTTGTGCCCCTGAAAATCCTGGTCGTGTTTTTTCACGAAGTCTCGCATGCCATCGCGACGGTCGTGACCGGTGGTGACGTGGTCAGCCTCAGCATTTCAAACAGGTTCAGTGGTGAGGTCTGGAGCCGGGGCGGCAACCGCTTTATCACGCTGACGGCGGGTTATCTCGGCTCGCTTCTGATCGGGGTCGGCCTGTTGATTGCCGCCACCCGGACCAAGGCGGACCGCGCCATCATGGCGGGCTGCGGCGTGGTCACGTTGGTCATTGCCGGGCTTTATGTCCGTGATCTGTTCGCACTTGGTTTTGCCGCGGGAACCGGGATTGCCATGCTGCTGATGGCCCGGTTTCTGGGGCATGCGGCAAACGATCTGGCCCTGCGTGTGATGGGGTTGGCAAGCATGATCTACGTCCCCTATGACATTTTCAGCGATACGATTGCACGGTCAAACCTGCGTTCAGACGCGCGGATGCTGGCAGAGGAATTTGGCGGCACGACGGTGATCTGGGGCGGCATCTGGCTGCTGATCAGCCTTTGTGTGATCGCGGCCTGTTTGCGCTATGGGCTTGGCGCCAGCAGCAATATCAAATGGCGCAATCGCTGATCTACCACATCGTGCGGGCGGCCCGCGGTGCCCAATCGGCGTCATAGCCTGCCCCGTCGAAACCGGCCTTTTGTTCAGCAAGCAGGTCACCGATGCTGGGCAGGTCAGTGCTTTCGTCCCCTGCCGCCCAAAGCCCCGCACGCATCAGTGCCCGCGCGCATTGGCTGTAAACCTCGGCCACCGTGATCACAACAACGCTGCGCGGTTGGTGGCCTTTCTGCTCAAACCGGGCCAGAAGATCAGGGGCGATCGACACAATAGCAGTCCCGTTCACACGGATGACGTTGTTTGACCCCGGCACCATGAACATCAGGCTAATCCGGCCATCCATCACGATGTTGCGCAGTGTGTCCATCCGGTTATTGCCGCGCCAGTCGGGCAGCAAAAGGGTATGGTCATCGAGCGCCTGCACGACAGGACCATCATCACCACGCGGGCTGCCATCTGTCCCGTCTGGCCCGGTGGTGGATACAACGCAGAACCGGGATGCCATGATCCATTTTGTGTAAAGCGGGGTCAGCCTATCGGCCACTTTGATCAATGATGCCTCACCGGGGGTGCCATAAAGCGTCACTAGCGCAGCGATATCAGTGATGGCGTGATCAGCCATGAAACCCGGCTTCCTTGTTCAATCGGTCTGACGCTGTTTCGATCTCTTCTTCCAGTCGGGTCATGAAATCACCCACCTCCAGCCCCGGTTCGATACGGGGCAAAAATTCAAACACCGCCGTCCCCGGGTTGCGCATCACACCGCGTTTCGGCCAGTACACCCCGATATTGGTGGCGACGGGCACAACCGGTTGGCCCAGTTCCTTGTAAAGCGCACCGGTCCCGATCTTGTAGGGCGCCTTGACCCCTGGGGCGATGCGGGTTCCCTGCGGATAAATGATCAACTGTCCGGGCAAGGCACGGCCCGCACGCACATCAGCGACCATCTTCTTGATGGCCTGTCCGCGTTTGCCGCGATCAACCGGGATGCACCCGATCCGCAGGCCAAACTGGCCGATAATCGGCGCGTATTTCAGGATCGATTTCATGATGAACTTGCCGCGCGGGATCGCCCCATAGATCATCAGCACATCCATGAACGACTGATGTTTGGGTGTCACCATAACCTCATCGGTTGGCGGCTCTCCCCGAATTTCGCAGCGCAGACCGATCATCCAGGAGGCCGACCAGCGGATGTAACGGCAATAGGCGTGACAGCCTGCAATCGCACCCTGACGCGAAATAATCGCAGCGGGCAGATAGATCAGGCCGATCACCAGCATCGCCAGATACATCTGCGCATTAAAGATGAGGGAGCGCACCCATTGAACGGCATTACTCATGTCTGTTCCTTCAGCCTTGCCAGTGCAGCAGCGCGTGTTGCCGCAAAGGCCACGATAGCCGCGATCAGCGGAATGACCAGAGGCCATAGCCATCCAGCCCCCTGAAATCCAATCTCGGTCAGAAAACTGCCCGGCGTGTCACCCACAGGCACAAGCTGCACCACGATGACCCCAGCGAGCGCACCAAGCGCCGCCCCAAGTGCCGCGCGCAATGTGAAACGCCGGACAAAGGCGCGGGCTATATAAATGTCGCGCGCGCCCACAAGCCGGAGCACATGGATCACCTGCACATTCGCCGCCAGCGATGCCTGCGCGGCCAGCACGACCATTGCGGCCAAAGCGGCCCCAATCAGCAGGGTCACCAGCCAGGTCACCAGACGCAGCCGGTTCGCCGCCTTCAACAATGGCGCGCGCCACCGGGCGTGGTCATCAAGCACCGCATCAGGCAATTCAGCGGCGAAACGTGCCTGCAACCCTTCGGGGTCGTAAGGCGGGTCATCTGCGATAACCTCGATCAATTGCGGGATCGGTAATGCGTCCATTGCCAGATTCGGGCCAAGCCATGGGTCAAGCAGGGCCTGCTGTTCGGCCTCTGTCAGCGCCTTGGCGGCAGCAACGCCCGGCGTTATGCGTAATATCTCCAGCGCCTTTTCAATCGTGGCCGCATCAGCGTCCGCGGGCAGGCGCAGCGTCGCGGCCTGTGCCAATTCGTCCGCCCAACGGTCCGCCACCCGACTGGCTGTCATCGACAGGGCCAATACCAACACAGCCAGAAAGGCCATGACGCCAGTTGCAAAAACCGTCAGACGGGCCGTAATACCTGTGTGGGGCACCGCCCGATCCGCCTGCGGATCACCGACAATCAGATCAAGCACCGCCTTCACAATTCTGCCCCTGCTTGCACCAACTCACCGTCCTTCAGGCGCAGGACCCGCGCGCTCAGCTCTGCTTTCATCGTACGGATCATTGTCAGATCATGGGTCGCGATCAGAACCGCCTTTCCCATCCGGTTCAACTCAACCAACAGGGTCAGCAGGCGCTGCGACATCTCCCAATCAACATTGCCGGTGGGCTCATCCGCAATGATCACATCAGGCGACATGATGACGGCACGTGCCAAGGCCGCTCGTTGCCGTTCACCGCCCGAAAGCTCCGGCGGGAATTGACCCGCCTGGGCGGTCAGACCGACCCATGCCAGCAGTTCTGGCAGGTTTCCCGCAGCTTCTGCCGCACGATCCGCAACGGTCAGCGGCAAGGCTATGTTTTCAGCAATCGTCAGATGGTCCAGAAACGCGCAATTCTGATGCACAACCCCGATGCGTCGGCGGATCATCGCCACGCCGTCACGCCCCAGGCTGCTGGCATCCTGATCAAACAGGCGTACCTGCCCCTGATCCGCCCGCAAATCCGCGTAGCACAAGCGCAAAAGCGTCGTCTTGCCCGCACCGGACGGACCCGTCAGAAAATGGAACGATCCCGGTGTCAGCGATAGCGAAAGCCCCGAAAACAGGGGCGTGCCGCCAAAACCGCAGGACACATTTTCCAGTTCAATCACGGCACATCCTTTCGATCACTGCGCCGTTCTGCCCAAATCTGCAACAGGTTTCAATGTTCCGACACCGGGCCTGCACGCAAATCCTTTGCGTTTGACGCCGCGATTGCTAGATTGCGCGGTAACAACACAATAAGAACGGTAAGTTGACGGGCAGAAGGATCTCAACATGCGGCTGATTTGCCCCAAATGCGATGCGCAATATGACATCTCTGATGATGTGATCCCCGACGGTGGTCGCGATGTGCAATGCTCTAGCTGTGCGCATACCTGGTTCCAGATGGACAAGCCAAAGGTCGCAGGCCGCCCGTTGATGCAGCGGCCAACGCCGCGTCCGACGCCCGCACCCACCCCGGCTGATGACAATGACGGGCCACGGCACAAGCCGATTGATGCACCAGAGCGCAAGCCGCTGGATTCATCGATTGCCGACATTCTGCGTGAAGAGGCTGCGCGCGAAAAAGAGGTCCGCGCCACCGAAGAGGCCAAGCCGCACCCGTCTGAACGGCAGGGCCAATCGCCGGGCGAACGCGCCGATGAGACCCGCAAACGTATTGCCGCCATGACCGGCGATGCCGCCGCCACCCCTGCCGCCGTTGCAGCAGCGGCAACAGGTGCCGTGCCGGGCGCAAACCTGCGCACCATGCCCAATATCGACGAGATCAACGCAACTCTGCGCGCCCGTGCGCAGGCAAGCGACATGTCAGGCCTGACCCAGGATGAACAACAGGAAGTCGTGCGCAGGCGCGGGTTCCGGCGCGGGTTCTTCATTGTTCTGCTGTTGCTGGCTGTGCTGATTGCGCCCTATTTCTTCGTTGATCAGATCACCGAAAACCTGCCCCAGACCAAAGACATCATGGCAGATTACGTCCAAACGGTGGATCAGTTGCGGGTTTGGCTGGATGAACGTGTCCAGATCGGGCGCGCGATGGTTGATGATATGATGAACGGATCTGAAGCAGCCCCCGCCACCGATGATGTTCCCGCCGCAACGGACACGACCGGTACTGACAACTAAGGTCTAGAACTGATCCAGCAACCGACGCAGGTAATCGCGTTCGACCTCTGGCCGGTTCTGTTCGGCTGATCTGCGGCGAATTTCATCCAGCAACTCTTCGGCGCGGCGATTAATCTCTTCGCGGCCCAGCATCTGCTGATCTGTCCCAAGCTGACCGGTATTTCCGATCTCGCGGCCCAGCGGGTCACGCTGGCCGGGCACTGGGCGACCGGCGGTTTCGCCCTGTTCGGTCCCTTGCCCGGGTTCGGTAGATTGGTTTTCAGCCAGGGCTTGACCCAATTGGCGCATCCCGTTGCGCAAGGCATCCATCGCTTCGGCCTGTTGATCAATCGCTTCGGCCAGATCACCGTCACGCAAGGCGTCCTCGGCACCTTCCATTGCACCTTCGGCACGTTCCAGCGCACGCCGCGCAATCTCTCCGGCCTCGCCATCAAGGCTGGGTAGCCCGTTGCGTTGCCGTTCAAGTTCCTCGCGCAAGGCACGCTGGCGTTCGGCAAGGCTGCGTTCGTCACCTTCGCCACCGGCCCCATCATCGCGCTGGTCGCCGCTATTGCCATCGCGTCCCACGCCCTGACCGCGGCCTGCCTGACCGTCCTGTCCCTGCTGCTGGCCGTTCTGTCCTTGCTGGCCCTGTTGCCCTTGTTGGCCCTGGCCCTGCTGACCCTGTTGGCCTTGCTGACCCTGTTGGCCCTGTTGCCCTTGCTGGCCGGGGTTGAATTGTTCCTGCAGGTCGCGGAAGGCGTCATCGGACAGGTCTTCCTGATCGCGCAGGGTTTCGGCCAAATCCTCCATGGATTGCTGGCCGGGCGTCTGCGGACCATCGCCGCCCTCACCCTGCGTGACGCGCATGTTTTCCATCAACTGGTTGAGCTGCTCCATCAACTCTTGCGCCTCGGCCATGCGGCCTTCCTGCATCAGCTCTTCGATGCGGTCCATCAAGGCCTGTAATTCGTCCTGCGTGAACTCGAACGAGTTTTCAGCCGTGTCGCGCTGATCCGTGCCGTTTTCACCCGGTTCAGCCTCTTGCGCCAGCATGCGCATATAGTCGTCGGTTGCTTCGCGCAGTTCCTGCATCAACTCGGCAATTTCTTCATCCGAAGCACCGTTGCGCATCGCCTCGGCCAACCGTTCCTGCGCGCGCTCCAGACGGGCACGCGCATCGGCCAAACGGCCATCTTCCAACTGGATCGCCAGATCCCACAGCGCCTGCACCACCTCGGCCTGACCATCGTCGTCCATGCCAAACTCCACCATCGGATCAAGCCTGCGGATGATCGTACGCAAGCGCAGGTAGGTCGTTTCGCTGGAAAACAATCCTTCGGGACGGTGCGATATCGCGCGCAAAATCTGGTTGACCCTGCGCGCATTTGCTTTTGACCACATCAGGTCACGGCGCTGTTCGATCACCGCCTTGGCGAATGGCTGGAAAAAACGGCGACCCGGCAGAACCAATGGTTCGGCTGGGGTCGTTGCGGTTTGCCCGGCAGCATCTGTAACCTCAAGCTGCAAGGTCACAGGCAGATTAGCGAAGGCATGTTCGCTAAGGTTTTCGATCAGAAATTCGTCAAAATCGGTCCGGTCACCGGTAAAGGGCATCGGCAGATCAAGGATCAGCGGAGGGGCCGGATCAGGATCAATCACCAGCCCATGCACCCTGTCGATAGCGGCCAGATCAAGTGTGATCGTGGCAGTGCCGGATTCGACCCCATAATCATCAAATGCGGTGAATGGCTGTGACAATTCACCAGTCGCATCCGATTCAATTGGGCCGGTCAGTTCGATCATCGGCGGTTCATCCACGATCGCGGTGACCTGCCAGCCGGTGCCATTTTCACCCTCAATGGACAGGCTGCCTGACTGCGTCACCTCAAAGTTTTGCTGCGCCTCTGATGCTGCACCAACCTCGCCAGTGCGGCCCGATACGGTTTCAGCCACGGTCAGCGCACCAACCTCGCCATAAAGACGCAAAGTTACCTTACTGCCGGTCGGCACACGCAGGGGGCCCGGTGGCACGTCATTGAGGTATATTGATGGTTTGCCCGTGTAAGACGGCGCCTCGATCCAACCTTCCCAGACCGGGCCCGTGGCCAATGTCGGTTCTGATCCGGTGACAATCTCACCCACCGACGTGACACGCAAAAGCGAGCCAAACAGGAGCGCGGCCACAAAGAACAGCAATGCGATGAAACGCAATCCGTAAGGGTCACGATCCGAGACACGCAAATCGGGTTCGACGAACTGCGCGTCCTTTGTGCGTTCCGCCATACGGGCCACATGGGTACGCCAAACCGCCTCTGACGCGGCATCGCCGCCGCCGATGGCTTGTGTGTCTGCAATCGCGGCAATCGGGCGACCGGGCATGGCCGCATCGACGCGATCAACTGCTTCGGCACGTGATGGCAGGCGAAAGCGGCGTGCGCCCCAAAACCCGGCTACGATAAGCGCAATGACCGAAAGGACGGCAGCGCCCCAGAAAATTTCGACGGGCAGTTCGTCCTGCCAACCCATCATCAGCGGGGCAAGGATCAGAAAAACAACTGTCCAAAGCGGCCAGAACGCCCGCACGACCTGTTCGGCGACCATACCGGTGCGGGTTGCGGCCACAGGCAGGCGCAAATGACGCATCTGATCAGGTTGATCCTTCAGCGGGCCTCTCCCCATTTTTGTGGCGGATTATTTCAGCCACTCCGGTAGTGTATCGCGGGCGATCATCTCTTCATAGGTAGGGCGTGGACGAATAACTGCAAATTGATCCCCATCCACCAGAACTTCGGGGATCAGCGGGCGCGAGTTATATTCCGACGACATGACCGCACCATAGGCCCCGGCGGACCGAAAGGCGACCAGATCATCAGCCGCAACCGGCGGCATTTCGCGTGCCTTGGCGAATGTATCCCCGCTTTCGCAGATCGGACCAACGATATCATATTTTGCGGGGGTCAGGCCGGGCGCGGGTTCAACCACCGGAATGATATCATGCCAGGCCTCATACATGGCCGGGCGGATCAAGTCGTTCATGGCCCCGTCAATGATCAGAAAATCGCGGTCTTCGCCGGATTTCACATAGATGACCTTGGACACAAGCAGCCCGGCATTACCTGAAATCAGGCGACCCGGCTCAATCTCGATCTCGCAACCCAGATGGCCGACCGTGCGCTGGATCAGCCCGCCGTATTCAGTAGGCAGCGGCGGAGCCTCGTTCGAACGGGTGTACGGAATGCCGAGGCCCCCACCCAGATCAAGGCGGCTAATTTCGTGCCCGTCTGCGCGCAGCTGTTCGGTCAGTTCGGCCACCTTTTTATACGCAGCCTCAAACGGGGCCAATTCGGTCAATTGCGAGCCGATATGCACATCAATCCCAATGACCTTCAGGCCCGGCATCTTGGCGGCCATCGCGTAAACATCGCGGGCGCGGCTGATCGGAATGCCAAACTTATTCTCTGACTTGCCGGTTGCGATTTTTGCGTGTGTCTTGGCATCAACATCCGGATTCACCCGAACAGTGATCGGGGCCACCAGCCCAAGCGATTGCGCCACACTGTCCAGTACGATCATTTCAGGTTCGGATTCGACGTTGAATTGCCTGATCCCGCCTGCCAGCGCCGTGCGCATTTCCGCAGCCGTTTTGCCAACACCGGAAAACACGATGCGATCACCGGGCACGCCAGCGGCCTTGGCGCGCAGATATTCACCCACGGACACAACATCCATGCCTGCACCAGCATCGGCCAACACCTTGATCACTGCCTGATTGGAAAGCGATTTCATAGCAAAGCAGACCAGATGATCACCCCAATCCAGCGCATCATCAAACAAGGTAAAGTGGCGGGTCAGGGTCGCGGTCGAATAGACATAAAACGGCGTACCAACAGCGGCTGCGATATCGGCAATTGGTACGCCTTCAGCGTGTAACGCACCGTCCTGATACAGAAAATGATCCAACTTGATCTACCTTCATCCAAACCAAATCTGGACATAGCAGATCGCGGCAAAAGACCAACCCTGCGCCGCTAAAAATCGTGCACGCTGCGTTTGTCCCGCGTGTAGACGACCCGCATCCGCAGAAACAGGTAAAGCGGCAAGCCACAACTGACCCCGATACAGAACGTGGCCGGGATCGCAATGAGGCCAAGATAGTTCTTGGTCCGCGCCGTTTCGGTGATGATCCACAACGTCAAGGCAATGGCCGCGATTGTCAGGTCCCAGACCAAACCGCTGGTTGCAGCATTGGCATGCCAGGCATCAACCATCAGCCAAAGATCCCAGCCATTTTCCTGAAACCACGTGATGAAATAATACATCGGATGGATCGCGCCCCAGATGGCGAGCAGCAGAAAAACGATCCGCATCACAGACCGACCCCGACGCTGACAGTGCCGTTGCTTGCGCCGACGCTTGCATTTGTGCTGACACCGCCGGAACCCAGGCTCAGGCCCAGATTTGCGCTAGGACGCATCGGCGCGCCATCGGCACCACAGGCAGCAAGGCTGACAAGGATCAAAAACAAGGCAATCGGCTTCATTTCAACACGTCCTTCCATTGGGCGATTTGGGCACGGACCTGTGACGGCGCAGTGCCGCCATAGCTTGTGCGCGATGCAACGGAGTTTTCAACCCCAAGCACATCAAACACATCTGGCCTGATGCCATCATGCACGGATTGCATATCAGCCCGGGTCAATTCCGGCAGATCGCAACCCTTGCCTTCGGCCATGGCCACCAGCGACCCGGTGACGTGATGGGCATCGCGAAACGGCAGCCCCAATTCGCGCACCAGCCAATCAGCCAGATCTGTCGCCGTCGAAAACCCGCTTGACGCCGCAGCCTTCAGGTTGTCGCGATTGGCGGTCATATCGGTCACCATCCCGGTCATTGCGGCCAGCGCCAGCATCAAGTTGTCTGCGGCATCAAAGGTCTGTTCCTTATCTTCCTGCATGTCTTTGGAATAGGTTAAGGGCAGCCCCTTCATCACCGTCATCAATGCGACATTGGCCCCGAAAATCCGGCCGATCTTGGCCCGGATCAGCTCTGCCGCGTCAGGGTTGCGTTTTTGCGGCATGATGGACGACCCGGTGGACCATTTGTCGGACATTTTGACAAACCGGAACTGGGCAGAAGACCAGATCACCAGTTCTTCGGCCAGTCGCGACAGGTGCATCGCACAAATGCTGGCGCTGGCCAGAAACTCCAACGCGAAATCACGGTCGGCCACCGCATCCAGTGAATTGGACATCGGGCGGTCAAAACCCAGCGCCTTGGCGGTCATGTCCCGATCAATCGGGAATGATGTGCCCGCCAAAGCCGCACAGCCCAGCGGCGATGTGTTCATCCGGGCGCGGGCATCGGCAAACCGGGATCGGTCGCGCGCGAACATTTCGACATAGGCCAGCATGTGATGGCCCCATGTCACCGGCTGGGCGGTCTGCAAATGGGTGAAGCCGGGCATGACCCAATCGGCCCCCGCCTCTGCCTGACCCAGCAGCGCCTGCTGCAATGCGGCCAGTGCTTCATCCGCCTGATCGCATTGGTCGCGCACCCAAAGCCGGAAATCGACCGCCACCTGATCGTTGCGCGACCGGGCGGTGTGTAAACGGCCTGCGGCTTCGCCGACCAGTTCCTTCAACCGGGCCTCCACATTCATGTGGATGTCTTCCAACGCCGTCGAAAACGGGAAATCCCCGGTTTCAATCTCTGACAATACGGTGAGCAGACCTTCCCGGATCGCCTCAGCATCGTTATCGCTAATGATGCCTGTGGCGGCCAGCATGGCGGCATGGGCGCGTGAACCTGCGATGTCTTGCGGTGCAAGTCGGCGGTCATACCCGATCGAGGCGTTGATCGCCTCCATGATCGCGTCTGGTCCGGCGGCAAAACGCCCGCCCCACATCGTGTTTGCGGATTTGGTCATAAAGGAAACATCTCATGCGGAAGTTGATAACAGCCCTGCTTTATACGGCCCTTGCAAGCGTTGCAAACGGCGCTGCTGCGCAGGACATTGCAGCGCTGCGCGACGGCGATATGCGCAAGCTGGCTGTACATAGCGCGCCTGTGGCAGCAACCGATGTTCCGTTCAAGGCCGAAGACGGGACCGAAATGACGTTGGCGGCCTATGAAGGGCAATATGTGGTGCTGAATTTCTGGGCCACATGGTGCGCGCCCTGCCGCAAGGAAATGCCGCATTTATCCGCATTGCAGACCGCGATGGGCGGCACCGATATGCAGGTGGTCACCATCGCGACCGGGCGTAATCCGGTGCCGGCGATGCAACGGTTCTTTGATGAGATTGGTGTCGACAACCTGCCGCTTCACACCGATGCGCGGCAGAGCATGGCGCGCAGTCTGGGCATTCTGGGGCTGCCCGTGACATTGATCCTTGACCGGGACGGCAACGAAATCGCCCGCCTGCAGGGTGACGCCGATTGGGCCAGCGACAGCGCAAAGGCAATCATGGCGGCGCTGATCGCCGAATAGGCGCGCACCAAATGATTGTGACATAGCGCCAAGATTTCGCGCGATGGCTGTTTCCAATGCGGACGCGATGGCTATTGTGGCCATGTATCGCAAACGAAGGAAACGACATGGGCCACGAGGCGAAACTTTTTGCGTTGAACACGCTTGCCAGTCAGATCGACAGCGAAAGAATCAAGCTGACAGGCAATCCGCCCAAGCCTGATACGCATGGCCATAACGAAGTTGAACGCAAGATTGATGGCTGGCAGCAGACAATTCAGAACGTCCAGCGCGATCTGAAATCACAAAGCCATTTCAACCACATGGTGCATGAAAAACAACGTTTTGGTGGCGACAGCTATGCCGCGGGTCAGCGGTTGATGAGCCAGGAAAACAACGTCGCGCAACTGTCTGATGCGTTGGGCAAGGTCGCGTTGGCCCTGCTGGCGTTGGAAGCGGCCTTGCGGGATGGCCCAAATGCCGAAACGCGCGCGCTTGATGGGGTGAAACATGCGCTGAATAACTGGCTCAAGGCCGCAAAGAACAGCGATGCAGGTGTGACCGGCGCCGCGCCGCAGGATGTGCAGGCCATGGTCCGTCAGTTGGAAACACAGATGCCCGGTGGTGGCGCCACAGCAACGCCCGGGGTCATCGATATCTTTACTTTGCTTCTGTCGATGATCGTTTTGATCAAGACCAAGTACAAGAAGAAATAGTCAGGCGCGCCCCGCAGTTGATGACAGCAGGATCGGGTCAATCCCCAGCACCTTGAGCGCGGCAGACCATTTATGTTCATTGGCCCGGCCAAATACGATGTCATCGCGCGGATCGCAGATCAGCCAGCCGTTTTGTGCAATTTCTGATTCCAGTTGCCCCGGCCCCCAACCGGCATATCCCAACGCCAGCATTGAGGTTTTTGGACCGCGCCCTTTGCCGATGTCTTCCAATACGTCAATCGTTGCGGTCATTCCGATCCGGTCATCAACCTGCAGCGTGCCGGTGTCCGAACAGTAGTCTGCGCTATGCAAAACAAACCCACGGGCGTGATCGACGGGGCCGCCAAAATGCACCCGAATATCCCGCACATTCGGGTCCCGGTCGATGCCAAGCTGATCAAGCAGATCACCAAACTGTATTTCGCTTTGGGGTTTGTTCACGATCAGACCCATCCCGCCATCATCGGCATGGGCACACATATAGACCACACTATGGGCGAAACGCGGATCACCCATATCGGGCATCGCGATCAAAAGCTTGCCGGTCAGGTCATTCGTATCTGTCATCATGGGGCGCATAATGTGCCTCTGGCTTGGGTGACGCAAGGGTCACCATCCTGTCAGTTCTCCCAAACGTGACTTTCTATTACAACGCCAATGCTTAACTAAGCATTTATGCGCAACCTTTTGCTCGCCTCTACATTCCTGATGACCCTGCCTGCGCTTGTCGCAGCGGGGCCGTTTGACGATCTTGCACGAATCGACGTTTTGCCCGGCTGGCGCACCGCATCAGGTGACCATATCGCCGGTCTGCGCATCACGCTGCAACCCGGCTGGAAAACCTATTGGCGCGCGCCCGGCGATGCGGGCATTCCACCGCAGTTTTCCTTTGCAGGGTCACCCAATATCGACAGCATCACGCCGCATTGGCCAACGCCTCAGGTGTTTGACCAAAACGGCATGCGATCAATCGGCTACCATGACGCTGTGATTGTTCCGATCACAATTGGCAGCCGCGATGCAGCAGGGCCATTACAAGTCAGCGGGCAGCTTAGCATTGGCGTCTGCGAGGAAATCTGCATCCCGGTTTCGCTGGAATTTGAGGCGCTTCTGCCCGCGACGAGTGATCGCGATGGCGCAATCGCCGCCGCCATGATTGACCAACCCTTATCAGCGGCAGAGGCCAATGTTGGCAATGTCACCTGCGCAATTGCGCCCATTGATGATGGCCTGCGGGTCACCGCAACAATGGAAATGGACAGCGCCGGCACGCGCGAGGTGGTCGTGGTCGAGGCAGGGGACCCCAGCGTCTGGGTATCCGAGGCGCAGGTCACAAGGCAGGGCGGCCAGTTGACCGCATCCGTGGACATGGTGAACTACGATGGTACGGCCTTCGCGCTTGATCGTTCGGCTGTCCGCATCACTGTTCTGGGCAGCGATCAGGCCGTCGATATCCATGGGTGCAACGCGGGCTAGCCCCGCGCCCGCGACGCCCCGACAACCACGCCTACCAGAACATAAATCAGCAACAGCCACACCATTAATGCGGCAGCAAAGATACCTGTGGCGGCAACAACGCCCCCGTTGAGCATCGGCAAGGCATTTGCAGCCGCCGCCCATGGCTGCCCCGTCAAAAGAATCGGGCCCACGGTTGCGGCAAACAATCCCACAGCGCCCAGCGCACCCAGCGCGGCAGGTGCCCACATGCCAAAACTGCGACCGCGCAAGGCGCGTTTGGCCGATTGTACCTGCCTGCCGATATCGGCCTGCATCGCCATCAGCGATGGCACCACCAGCAGGACAAGGAACATGCCTGCCCCCAACCCAAAGACCAGCGTGATCACGGTTGGTTTCAGGAATTCCGCCTGATTGGACCCTTCATATAGAAGCGGGGTCAGCCCCAGCACCGTGGTCAATGTGGTCAGCAGAACCGGACGGAAACGGTCCACCGCCCCGTCAATAATCGCAGGCACCAGCCCGCGTTCTTCGGCATATTCATCAACTGTCGTCACCAAAACAATGCTGTCATTGATGATGATCCCCACCATGCCGATCATGCCGACAACCGAAAACATGCTTAGCGGTACGTCCCAGACATAATGGCCCCATATCGTCCCGATCAGGCCAAAGGGGATAATCGCCATGACCACAACGGGCCGTGTCCAGCTGCTGAAAATCCAACTCAGCGTCAGGTAAATCCCCAGCAAGACCAGAACCAGACCGGTCTGTGCATCGCTTAGAAAGGCGCGTTCCTGTTCACTTTGCCCCGATAGCTGGCTTTCGACGCCAAAACTGGATTGCACACGCGGCAGTATGTCGTCGTTGATAAGATCCTGAATTTCCGTGGCGCGTTGGGCGTCATCATCATCCAGATCACCGGTGACCGAAATCAGCTGTATCCCGTTTTCGCGGCGCACCGTGGAAAATCCGGTCCGGCTTTGTACGGTGACGACATCGGCAAGCGGCACGTAAACCCCGTCGCCGGTCCTGATCTGGGTGCGGTCCAGAAAATCCGCCGACAACTCACCATCTGGCAAGGCAACGCGGATGGAGGCAGAGCGGGCACCGTCGGGATATGTTGCGGCCTCGATCCCCGCCAGCCTGTTGCGCAGAACGCCACCCAACCCGTCAATATTCAGGCCCAGCGCCTGCCCTTGCGGCGTCAGTTCAAGGATCAGTTCTTCCTTGTCATAGCCAAGCGTGTCCTCCAGCCCCGAAATCTCGGGGAATTGGGACAGTTCGGTTTTCAGCGCCTCGGCGGCGGCTTTCAGCGTATCGCTATCGGCCCCGAACATCTGGATATCAAGGCTGTCACCACCCGGGCCGCTGGCCCAACTGCGAAAGCTGACGGTTTCGGCCATCGGGTGCTGCACTATGCTGTCCTGCAAGGCGCTGACAAAGGCGAAACTGGTATAGGGACGGCTGTCAGCGTCGATCAGTTCGATGGTAATCGCGCCCAACTGATCGGGATCCTTGGTGTCGGACCCGGCAATGGCACGACCTGAATTGCCGCCGACCTCGGCCACCACGAATTTCAACGGGTTCAGCCCATGTTCGGCCTCGTATTCCGCGCCCAGCGCGTCGGCGGCGCGCTGCATTTCGCGCATCATCTCAAGCGTGTCATCGCGGGTTGCACCGGGCAGCATAGCAAAGTTGCCGGTCACCTGACTGCGCTCTGGTGCGTTAAAGAAACGCCAATTCACGTCGCGCTGGATAAATAGCGAAACAGAGGAGGCAAGCACCACAAGCGCCAGCGCCAAGGAAGGGTAACGCGCCCAGATCACAAAGCCGATAAAAGGGCGAAACGCCTTTTCGCGGAACCATTCAAAGCCACGGTTCACAACGCGCGACGGCATGTCGTACCAGTGATCCTTGGCCGAATGAGCAATCGCATGGCTGAGGTGATTGGGCAGGATCAGGAAGCATTCGATCAGGCTGGCGATCAGGACAACGATCACAGTGAATGGGATATCAGCGATCAGATCACCAAAGCGGCCGCCGATAATGACAAGGCCAAAGAAGGCGATGACGGTTGTAATCGTGGCCGAAAACACCGGGCTGAACATGCGTTTCGCTGCATTTTCAGCGGCAACCGTGGGATGTTCACCCAGCTTGCGGACCCTGAAATCCGCATGTTCACCCACGACAATCGCATCATCCACCACGATTCCCAAAGTAATGATCAGCGCGAAAAGCGAGATCATGTTGATCGTGATCCCCACCAGATACATCAACGCAATCGCGGCCAGCATGGCCACCGGGATACCAAAGGCGACCCAGAAGGCCGTGCGCGCGTTCAGGAACAAGAACAGCAGCGCCACCACCAACAACAGACCCGTCAGACCATTATCCAGCAGGATATCAAGGCGACCGGTGATCAGTTCGGCACGGGCATTTGTCAGCTCAATCGCCACCCCGGCAGGCAAGGACGCGCTCAGCTCGCCCGCCACACGCTCCACCGTTTCCTGCATCCCGATTGCGTCGCCTTGGGATGACCGCTGCACGCGCAGTTTGATCGCCGGGTCATCACCCACGAAATAGGCGCGTTCCCTATCGGTCCCCTCAACCCGCACATCCGCCACATCAGCAATGGTCAGCTTTGATCCATCAGGGTTGGATCGCAGCACAATTGCGCCAATCGCCTCTGCACTGCGTTTGGCAACACCGGTGCGCACGCGGGCATTGCTGGACACATCACCGGCAGGGTCTGCCGCTGCCTCCTGCGCGATCCGGTCGGCAATTTCGGACATGCCGATGTCGAATTCGATCAGCGACAGCGACGGCACTTCAACAATGGTCAGGGGGGCGGCTACGCCTTGAATGATGACGCGTGTGACGCCTTCGGCAAAGAGCCGGGTGGATAGCTCATCAGCAAAGCGGCCCAGTTGATCAACGCCCACCGGGCCGGTGATCACCACATCGGTGACCCGGTCAGACCAGCCGCCGCGCCGCACATTGGGATCTTCGGCGTCTTCGGGCAGGTTCGTGGTGCTATCGACGGCCAGTTGCACGTCTTCGGCGGCGCGGTCGATGTCATAACCTGGCTGAAACTCCAACCGGATCGACGCGCGCCCTTCGGTCGATACGGCCTCGGACGATGTGACGCCTTCAACCCCCAACAGCACCGGTTCAAGCACTTGCACGATGGCGGCATCGACATCCTCTGCCCCGGCCCCTTGCCATGTCACCGACACATCGATGTCATCAACCACAACATCAGGAAAGAACTGCGCGCGCATATTGGGGAAGGCGAACAAACCAGCGGTAATCATCAGCACCAGCAGCAGGTTCGCGGCCGTGCGGTGACGGGTGAAATAGGACAAAAGCCCCCCCGCGCCCGCCGTCAGCTTTGCGCCCCCCGTCGCCATCAGCTGCCCATCCTGCTTTCGAGGCGTGCCACGGTTTCGGATGACACCTCTTCCTGTTCAAGCTGGCTGATGATGCGGGCCTTCACGTCATCTGGCATGCGGCTATCGGTGACAAAGGCCAGCAATTTCGCCTTGCGATCCGCATCTAGTGTGATCATTTCCGGCGCGGGCAGGGTTTCAGGCGCGCCGGGGCGGATCGGCCGCACCTTGATCCCGGCACCCAACAGCGGTGACCGTTCGGCGACAATCGTGGCCCCGGCAACATCGCTGACATCAATAATCACATCATCACCCTGACGGCGCAGCAACCGAACCGCGGCGGCTTGCAAACGGTCCTCTTCGCCCAGAACCAGCACGGTCTCATCGGCGGCAACGGCAGTGGCAGGAACAAGGGCCACATTGTCCAAGGGCGGTTCATCAATGCTGACGGTCACAAAATCACCGGGGCGAAATCCCGCCGGATCATCCAGACGGGCAAAAATCAGGCGACCGGTCTGACCGGCCCCCACTGTCGCCCCCTCGCGCGTGATCTGGCCGGTCGCTGTCAGGTTGACGCCCGACACATCCAACGCCGCCTTCACGGGGGCATTGATCAATGTGCCATTGCCATCGATCAGCCGGGCATATTGCGAGGTCGAGACACGAAAAGTGACCTCAAGCTGATCAGGATCAACCAATTGGGCAAAGCGTTCATTCGCCGCGACCCGACCACCAAGGCTGATGGTCACATCGGCCAGCGTTCCGTCAAAACCGGCAAATACCTGCGTGTCCGTCACATCGCGCGTGGCCTCTGCCAGATCAATCCTGACACGGGCCAGACGGGTGGTCGCCTGATCAATCCGGGCCTGAGCCGAGGCGAGCGATTGCCGCCTTGTCAGAACCGACGCCTGCGATGTTGAAGCGTTCAACTCAGCAGTTTCAACCGCCGCCGCCGTCCCCACACCGCGTTGTTGCAGATCACGGGCACGCTCCAACGCCTGTTCACGCAAGCTCGCCTGCGATTGTGCGGCAGTCAGTTCATCCTCTGCCAGCACCAATGCGCGTTCGGCATCGCGTAGCTCTGCCTCTGCATCCTGAAGATCGGCACGGACCTGCGCCAATGCGGCCTCAGCCTCGACCGGGTCAATGCGCAGCAAAAGCTGACCTGCCGTGACAGTGCCCCCTTCGATCAGATCATCGCTGGCCTCTAGCACTGTACCGCCGGTCGCACTGCGCAAATCCAGCGTGCGCTGGCTGCGCAATTCACCAAAGACGGTCAATTCCGGTGTGATCGTCTGCGCATCCAGCGTCAGTACATTGACGGCAAACACACGTTCACGCTGGGGAAAGCTGCGGGGTTCCTCGCTCATCCGGGCGGTCACGGCATCGCGCACCATGCTTGCGGCCCAGGCGATCAGCACCAAGGTTACGGATAACAAGAAAATGCCGGTCAGGCTTCGACGTAGAAAACGCATCAAAAATTGTTCCTGCTTTATAGGATAGAAGTTAGGCTCAGATCACCTGTCGTCCAGTATAACGCAGCTGTTGATCATTTCCGGCGCAAATGTTCGTCAAGACGCGGCATAATCTCAACAAAGTTGCAGGGGCGGTGCCGAAAGTCGAGCTGTTTGCACAGGATTTCATCCCAGGCATCCTTGCAGGCACCCGGACTGCCGGGCAGTGCGAACAGATAGGTCCCTTGGGCCACGCCCGCCGTCGCCCGGCTTTGCACAGCCGAGGTGCCGATCTTTTGCATGCTGACAATGGTGAAAACCGTGCCGAAAGCATCGATTTCCTTTTCATAGACGTCGCGATGCGCCTCAACTGTCACATCACGGCCGGTCAGCCCCGTACCACCGGTTGAGATGACCACATCCACCGCATCATCAGCGCACCATGCGCGCAACTGCGCCGCGATCTGGTCCCGCTCGTCCGGCAGGATCTTACGGTCGGCCATATGATGACCCGCAGCGGCAATGCGATCCACCAGCGTCTGGCCGGATTTGTCGTCATCAAGCCCCCGCGTGTCACTGACCGTCAGCACTGCAATGCGCACGGGTACAAAAGCCATGGTTTCATCGATACGGCTCATATCTGCCTCTCACAAAAGGGGTTAAACTTCACGCAGCCGCGCATTCAGGTCCAGCAAATCCGCCCATGCCTCGCGCTTGGCAATCGGGTTGCGCAGCAGATAGGCGGGGTGGAACATCGGCAGGCAAGGTTTGCCCAACACCTCGACCCAAGTACCGCGCATCCGTGTGATCCCGGTCCGGCCCAACAGCGCCTGACACGGCGTGTTGCCCATGACCACCAGCAGATCAGGGTTCGCAAGGGCGATATGGCGTTCCAGAAAGGGCAGCATCATGGCGATTTCCGCTGCATCCGGTGTGCGGTTCGACGGGGGGCGCCATGGCAGGACGTTGGTGATGTAAACGGCGCGCGCCGGATCATCATGCGCGCGGCCCAGATCAATGGCATCCAGCATCCGGTCCAGCAATTGACCCGCACGTCCGACAAAGGGTTTGCCAGCACGATCCTCTTCCCGGCCCGGGGCCTCGCCCACGATCATCACACGGGCGGCCGGCTGACCGTCACAAAACACGAAACTGCGGGCACCGCGTTTCAATTCACAATGCTCAAACGCCTGCATTGCGGCCGAAAGGCCATCCAAATCACTGGCACTTGCAGCGGCAGAGGTCGCTATTGCTGCGGCATCAACCTGTGGCGCTTCCGGCACCGGCGGCGGGGCTGCTGGGGTGGGTGCCGGCTTGGGCGCGGGCTTGGTCACTTCCAATGCATAACGGTCAACGGGCGCATCCCCGATGGCATCAATAGCGCCAAGTTCCAGCTGCCATTCCAGCAAGGCGCGATCACGCCAATATGTGTCCGCAGAATCCATCAAAACAACCATAGCTGCGATCCACAAAAGAGGGTAGCGCGTTCCGCTTGCCCGGGCGAGGCGGCACACATATAACCGCGCAAGCAGCAAGGAAGGCCCGCATGACATTCCGACAAAAACATCTTTTGGGCATCGAACCGCTGCACCCGACCGAAATTACCACCCTGCTGGACCTTGCCGACAGCTATGCCGATCAGAACCGGCGCGGGATACAGCACAAGGATGTGCTGGCCGGGCTAACCCAGATCAACATGTTCTTTGAGAACTCCACCCGGACGCAGGCCAGTTTCGAACTGGCAGGTAAACGGTTGGGCGCGGATGTAATGAATATGGGGATGCAGGCATCCTCAATCAAAAAGGGTGAAACGCTGATCGATACGGCGCTGACGCTGAACGCTATGCACCCTGATCTGCTGGTGGTGCGGCACCCGCATTCAGGTGCGGTGGACCTGCTGGCGCAAAAGGTGAACTGTGCTGTGCTGAATGCTGGCGACGGGCGGCATGAACATCCCACGCAAGCGCTGCTCGACGCGCTGACAATCCGGCGGGCCAAGGGACGATTGCACCGGTTATCGATCGCCATTTGCGGGGACATTGCCCATAGCCGGGTTGCCCGGTCCAACATCATGTTGCTGGGCAAGATGGAAAACCGGATCCGGCTGATCGGCCCGCCCACCCTGATGCCATCAGGGATCGGGGCCTTTGGTGTCGAAGTCTTCGAAGATATGGCCGAAGGGCTAAAGGACGTCGATGTCGTCATGATGCTTCGGCTGCAAAAGGAACGGATGGATGGCGGGTTCATCCCGTCGGAACGGGAATATTTCCACCGTTATGGGCTGGACGCCGCCAAACTGCGCCATGCCAAACCCGATGCCATCGTCATGCATCCAGGGCCCATGAACCGGGGCGTCGAAATCGACGGGAATATCGCCGACGACATCAACCGGTCCGTCATTCAGGAACAGGTTGAAATGGGGGTCGCCGTGCGCATGGCCGCCATGGAGGTGCTGGCGCAAAACCTGCGGTCTGCGCGCGGGCCACAAGGGGTTATGGCGTGACCACACTGACAGGTGACAAACCGCCACCGGCGCTCCTGCAGTTTCTGTTGCGGCCGCCCAAGAAGGATCAATTGCAAAGCCATTTTGAAGCGGGCGAAACACTTTTGTGGCAGGGCGCGCCTGTCGCGCGCTTCAAGTCACCGGCAGGAACTCTTTTCCTGTCGCTCTTCGGGCTGCCCTTTTTCATTGCCGGTATCGTCATGGCGTGGTTCACCGCCATCGATCTGATAACCACCGCAACGCGGGTCAGCCTCGGTGATACTGCCGGAAATCTTGGCCTGTTTGTGGTTGGGTTGGTTTTCATCGGTATCGGGCTTTTGCTTCTTGGGGGCGCATGGGCCTACGCATTCTGGGGTCATCACTATACCCGCTACGCCCTGACAAACCGCCGGGCATATATCTGGCACTGGCTTTTGGTGAACAAGCTAGAGGTGTACCGGATCAAATCCCATGACACGATCACCCTGACCAAAGGCCGATCTGACACTGTCACCTTTCATACCATTTACGAACGTGACAGCGATGGCGACATGATGGGGCGCGAAATCGGCTTTGAACATCTTGAGGATGGCCAGGTCGTCTATCAACTGATCCGCAAAATCCAGTCGGAGGCACAATGACCCTGCACATCCCCGCCAATGATTTCGGCCAGATCCGGGTGTTCGAGGTCAAGACCGACCTGCCCGAAAATGTGCGCGACAAAACCCCGGAAGGGTTGCAGGCGTTGTTCGGGACCGACGCGCTTGATGCCACCTATATCGACATCATCAATATTACCGACCTCAGCACCATGTCGCTGACCGACTACATCGCCCAAGGCTATGATATGGAGGCTGCACCCCACGACATCCCCGCCGTCAACGGGATCGAAGGCTACGCCGTCCTGATCATGTCCAGCGCCGCGGGCGGGGCAGAGGTTACGCTGGAACTGGCGCCAGAGGTGCGGCATGTCACAACCTATGTGCCAGAGGCGCAAATCCAAGTGATCGAACCCCTAAGCAGCGACAGCGCCAAAGGGATCATCAACGACCCCCCTGCCCCGAAACCCAAATCCGACGCGCGGATCGGGGGCATGGTGGCGACCGTTGCCTTGATCATCCTGTTCCTTCTGGTCGGGCTAATGGTGTGGGTGGCATGATGACCGCGCTGCACGATAATACGGGCACAAACGTGAATGATGACGGCTGGGCCGGGCTGTTGGATGATGACGAAACCATCCTGTGGCAGGGGCGACCGGACGGCCGTTTTACCTTTAAACCATCCATGGTGCCGACCACGATCTTTGGTCTGTTCTTTAGCGGTTTTGCCTTGTTTTGGATGATTGGGGCGTCGCAGGCCGGGGGCATATTTTGGATGTTCGGCCTGCTACATTTTGGGGTCGGGCTTGCCATCGTTATCGCAAGCCTATTCAAAACATCCTTTGTCAGGCGCCGTACGTGGTACACGCTGACAGATAAACGCGCCTTCATCGCCAAAAAACTCCCGATGATGGGGCGCAGCATCAGGTCCTATCCGATCACCAGCCGCACAGTCATCGAATACAAGGACGCCGATTTCGACAGTATCCTTTTCGCGAATGAAGAAAGAAACAGCAAGAACGGCGCGTATAACGTACCGATCGGCTTTGAACAGCTTGCGGATGGGAAACCTGTGCTTCAGATGATCCGTGGCATACAGAAAGACGCCGGATGACCGATAGTATTTTCACAAACGCCCGCCTGATCGATCCGGTCGCATTAACCGACCAAATTGGGACCATCCGGGTGCGCGGCGGAAAAATCGTTGCCGTAATCGAAGATGGCGCACCCGCATCAGACGGCAATGTGATTGACTGTGATGGCATGTGCCTTGCGCCGGGGATTGTCGATATCGGGGTCAAGGTCTCTGAACCGGGGGAACGGCACAAGGAATCGTTCCGCTCTGCCGGACGGGCGGCTGCGGCAGGCGGGATCACCACGATTGTCACGCGCCCCGATACCCTGCCCGCCATCGACACACCCGAAACGCTGGAATTCGTCGAACGCCGCGCACAGCAAGACGCGCCCGTGCATGTGCTGCCCATGGCCGCCCTGACCAAGGGGCGCGACGGGCGCGAGATGACCGAGATCGGGTTTCTCAAAGACCTTGGCGCGGTCGCCTTCACCGATTGTGACCGGGTCGTCACCAATACCAAGGTTTTCAGCCGCGCGCTGACCTATGCGCGCAGCCTTGATGCGCTGGTGATTGCCCATGTACAGGAACCCAATCTGTCAGACGGGGCGGCGGCGACATCCGGCAAGTTTGCCTCTCTGCGCGGGTTGCCGGGCGTGTCGCCCATGGCCGAACGAATGGCGCTGGACCGGGATATTAGCCTGCTTGAGATGACCGGCGCCCGTTATCATGCGGACCAGATCACCACCGCCCGGGCCTTGCCCGCGCTGGAACGGGCCAAACGGAACGGGCTGCAGATCACGGCAGGCATCGGGATACACCACCTGACGCTGAACGAATTGGACGTGGCTGATTATCGGACCTTCTTTAAGCTCAAGCCACCCCTGCGCAGCGAAGAGGACCGGAACGCCGTCGTGCAGGCCGTGGCAGACGGGCTGATCGATATCATCAGTTCCATGCACACGCCGCAAGATGAAGAAAGCAAACGCCTGCCTTTTGAAGAGGCCGCCAGTGGGGCGGTTGCACTGGAAACGCTGCTGCCCGCGGCCCTGCGGCTCTATCATGCGGAACATATCGACCTGCCCCGGCTGTTCCGGGCATTGTCGCTAAACCCGTCCAAACTGTTGGGACGCGCCAGCGGGCGGTTGCAACCCGGCGCACCCGCCGATCTGGTTTTGTTTGACCCCGATGCGCCATTTCAGCTGGATCGATCACAGCTTGCATCAAAATCGAAAAATACCCCTTTCGATGGAGCGCGGATGCAGGGCAAGGTGCTGGGAACCTGGGTTGATGGCACCCGGATTTGGGGGGATGGCTGATGCCAATTCTGGAAAGCACCGCACAGATGCTGATCCTGTGGGGGATCATCGGCTATCTGCTGGGGTCGGTCCCCGGTGGGGTGATTCTGGCCCGGTTGATGAATCTGGGCAACCTGCGCGAGATCGGGTCGGGCAATATCGGGGCCACAAATGTGTTGCGCACGGGTAACAAAAAGGCGGCTGCACTGACGCTGCTGTTTGACGCAGGCAAAGGGGCACTGGCGGTGTTTCTGGCAGGAACATTTGCGGCCAATGATGCGGCACAACTGGCCGGGTTGATGGCGCTGATCGGGCATTGCTTTCCGATCTGGCTGAAATTCAACGGCGGCAAGGGGGTTGCCACCTATCTGGGCGTTGTGGGCATGTTGGCCTGGCCAATCGGGCTGATTGCCTGCGCGCTTTGGCTCGTCGTGGCATTGACATCGCGCTATTCGTCGCTTGCGGCGCTGCTTGTGGCAGGCTGGTTGCCCTTGGCCATGGTTTTCCTTGGCTACATGACGATGTTTGTGTTGGGCATGGCGCTTGGTCTGCTGATTTATGTGCGGCATTGGGGAAACATCCAGCGGCTGCGCAGGGGGACCGAGACGAAAATCGGGGCGAAGAAACCAAACTAAACGGATTACGAAATCAGTTGACATATCGCCTAATCCTGTTATTTCTGAAATTACAGAAATTTAGGAACACACCATGCACCTGACCCCCGCCATGCAAGATTTCATCCTGCACTGGGGTGAAATGGGCTCCAAATGGGGGGTCAACCGGTCAGTCGCGCAAATCCACGCGTTGCTGCATCTGGCCCCCGAACCCATGGCCGCGGATGAAATTTGCGAGGCGCTCAACCTCGCGCGGTCCAACGTGTCTACCGGGCTGAAAGAACTGCAAGGGTGGAAGCTGGTCAGCACCAGTCGCGACCTTGGCGACCGGCGGGACAAGTTCCATTCGATCCGGGATATGTTCGACCTTGCCCATGTGGTGATCGAAGGACGACGCAACCGCGAATTTGCCCCCACAATCGCCGCATTGGAACGGGTGGCCCAAGAAGCGGATAGCGATAAAACGCCACCGCATATCAGGGCGCGGATGTCCGAAACGCTACAGACCATGCAGATGTTCGACAAATGGTACATGGATATCGCCCGGCTGCCCCGCAGTGTCCAAATGGCCGCGTTGAAACTCGGCGGGCGGATCGCCCGGTTCCTGCCCAAATCCGACTGATTTTTTTACTACGGAGTTTCTGAAATGACAGAAATGCCTAAAATAGCAAAAAGGAAAGAGGCGCCGGAAGGTGGCCCAAAGCCACGTTATTCGGTCAATCCGACGGCCTTCCTCTTCGCCCTGATTGGCGCGCCCATCGTCGTAACGGTATTCAGCTTCTGGACAATCATCGGGCTTTTTGCGCTGCCAGTAGGGGCAATTCCCTATCTGGTAATCGGCACACCCATCCTGCTGTGGGCGGTTGGGCGGATCAAACCGGCATTCGGCGCATATGCATTGCTGGGGATCTGCGGAAACCTGTTTATGGCGACATGCTTTGTGTTCATTGTTGTACCGATGGTGGGCGTCACTGAAGCCGTACAAATCATAAGTATCTATGCAGCATTCGGCATGATCTTTGCCCCGCTCTACGCCGGAACCTTCGGCTGGCTCTACGCCGCCTTCCACCCAAACATTCGTATTCTGCAAACCTAGGAAAGGACATCAGATGTTACTCATCTTTCCAATCTACTTCATTCTTGCCGCCTGCGCTCTTGGCGCGCTGTCCTTCATGATCTTCAAGATCGGTGAAGCGCTGGCCGACTGCCCTGTCACTGGCCGGGCCGCCCGCGCAGGGTCGCTGACAATCGTCACTGGCTTCGTCGCTATCGGTGGCGGCGGGGTGTTGATCATCGCAGCCGGGGTGTTCGTCACACTGCCCGACCTGGCCCCCGAAGGCATCATGGCCGCCCTTGGCCTGTCGATCCTGTGCCTCGGTCTGGGGTTCAGCCATGCGATCGCAACGCTGCGCGACGTGGTGGCCCAAGCTGCCAAACAGCAAGCCGCTGCCTAAAACATCGTATCCCGGGGCCATGCCCCGGGATACAACACATCAATAACTATATTCCGCGTAAATCCGTTTCAGATCGCCATCCCAATCACCGTGGTAGTGATCCAGCAATTCATCAGCCGGGGTTTTGCCCGTCTCAATGGTTTCCTTCAACGCATTCAGGAAATGGGTCTCATCAGGAACCATACCACCGGCACCGGGCATTGCGCGGGATTTCAGCCCAGCTTCGGAAATGGCGACAACCTCACGGGCCAGATCATGCATGTTGATCCCGTCCACCTGCGCCTGCAACCCATCGACCGACGCACCAACGCGCACGGCTTCCCGCTGTTCAGCAGACCAGCCCTTGCACAGGTCCCAAGCCGCATCGAGGGCTGATTGATCATACATCAGCCCAACCCAGAATGCTGGCAGGGCACACAGGCGACGCCAAGGCCCCCCATCAGCGCCACGCATCTCAATATATTGCTTGACCCGCGCTTCGGGGAACACCGTTGTCAGATGATCCGCCCAATCCGACAGTGTCGGCTTTTCACCGGGCAGCGCGGGCAATTCACCTTTCAGGAAATCGCGGAACGACATGCCCAGCGCGTCGATATATTTACCATCGCGATAGACGAAATACATCGGCACATCCAAGACCCATTCGGCCCAGCGTTCAAAGCCCATCCCGTCCTCGAACACGAAAGGCAACATGCCTGTGCGGTCATCATCCAGACTGCGCCAGATACGGCTGCGCCATGATTTATGGCCGTTGGGCTTGCCCTCAAAGAAGGGCGAATTGGCAAAGAGTGCGGTCGCCACCGGCTGCAACGCCAAGGCCACGCGCATCTTCTGAACCATGTCGGCCTCTGACGCGAAATCCAGATTAACCTGCACGGTGCAGGTACGGCGCATCATTTGGGTGCCGTGTGTGCCGACCTTTTGCATATAGTCGTTCATCAGTTTGTACCGGCCCTTGGGCATCAAGGGCATCTGGTCATGGGTCCATTCGGGGGCAGCGCCCAAACCGATGAACTTGACCCCGATCTCATCCGAGACTGACTTGACCTCTGCCAGATGCACATTCACCTCATCACAGGTCTGGTGAATGGTTTCCAGCGGGGCGCCTGACAGCTCTAACGCGCCACCCGGTTCAAGACTGACATTGGCACCATCCTTGGTCAGACCAATGATCTTGCCATCCTCAAAAACCGGGTCCCACTGAAACCGATGCTGCAACCCTTCCAGCACAGCCCGGATTGACCGGTTACCCTCATAAGGCAAGGGCAGCAGGCTATCCTGACAATAGCCGAATTTTTCATGCTCTGTGCCGATGCGCCATTGATCACGCGGCTTGCAGCCCTTGGCCAGAAATTCCGCCAATTGTGCGTGGTTTTCGATCAGGCCACCGCCGGATTGAGGGACAGACATGGGCGATGCTCCGTTTCGCGACAACAAGGTCTTTATCGGTGACGTGAACCAAACCCGGTGTCAATGCAAGAGCGGGCGGGTCCGGGACCATATTGTTACGCGCGCATCTGGTGTGTGTGACAGCACATCCAATACCGCAGAGGTTTCAATCCCCGGCAATGCGGCAAAGACATCGAATAAATCATCCGACCCGACAGCGTTGATCGGGATCGCCACACGCTGGCCGCCCATGCCGGTCAGGATCCAACTGGGGGTGGGATATGTGGCGGGGTCCAGTTCCAGCCGGTTCATATCGGCAATATCCATGACACCGCCGTCCAAGGGGCCAAAATAACCCAAGCGCCGTTCGCGCACCTGTACGACACCAGGGCCGTCGCCGCCTTGGGCAAAGCGCACGCGCTGCACAGCGGCAAAACCCCAGCCACCAGCCACGGCAATCATCACAACGCCCAGCCAGAAATTGATACCAAGCCCGGTCAACACCCACCAGACCCCCAGCAGACCGACAACAGCAGCCAGCAACACCTCGCGCCAGCGCAACAGGAACTGGCGGATTTCGGGGCGCAGAAACTCAGCCACGGATCACCTGCGGATCATCATACGCAACAATCGAATATGCGCCGATCTGGCGAAAGCCCAACGCCTCATAGGCGCGCGATGCGGCCGGGTTGGCGGCAAACAACACCGCTTTGGCAACGCCGCGCGCTTGCGCCTCGACCAGATGCAGGGCGAGCGCGGTGCGGGCATAGCCATGACTGCGTAACGCGGGCGGGGTGTAGACGCCGCCAATTTGCACAACTTCCGGCAGGGCCGCATTAAATCCAGTCATCGCAACCGGAACCCCATCACGCAACAACACACGGTGACTGTCCTGTTCCAGATAGGTGCTGATATCTTTGGTAGCCTGTTCCATTGCACCATCATTTGGGACCGCAAGCGACTCAACACAATAGGCGGCGCGCCACTCTTCCATCAGCGTGCGCGGGGTCTCTGCCAACGGGCGCAGGACAAAACCATCCGTCTGGGGCATCTGCAAATCCGCCAGTGGCAGTTCATAAAGCGGCTCTGCGGTGTCCAGCGGCGCTGGCGCAACAACGCCCAGTGCGGCCCGCAAGGCGGCGACCTGCCCGGCCTCGCCCAACATACCCTTTACGCCCTGATCCGCCAACACAACCGCCACGTCACCCCACAGGCCGGTCGGGCATTGCGGAAACAACATGCCCTCTTCGGTGACGGTCACAAGATCGGTGATCTGCCCGGCCTGCCAGCGCACCCAGAAATGCACAGCACGCGGATGGCCCCCATCCATGCCGTGATTGATCAGGTTGGTCAGGGGAAACATCGACGTGGCAATATGGGCGCGCAAAAACGCCTCGATCGCCGGACGATCGGCTTTGGTGGCCCGGATCATGACGGGTGGTGGCGCTGCTGGGGGCCGTCAAACAGGATCAGTGACCATTCACCAATGCGTTCAAATCCAACGGCGCGATAGGCGCGGGCGGCCATGTCGCTGGCTGAAAACAGGGTGGCACGGGTGACGCCAAGGGCAGCAACCTCTGCCAGATGCAGGGCAACCGCACGACGGGCAAAGCCCCGCCCGCGCAGCTCTTGCGGGGTATAGACACCACCCAGTTGAACGATATCGGGCATCTGGGCATTGAACCCGGTCATCGAAAGCGGGATATCACCATCCATCAGCACCTTGTGGCTGCCGCTGGACAGGTAGTGATCATAAGTGCGCTCTGCCTCGATCACTGCGCGTTCCAAAGGCGCATTCAACGTGTTGGTATCATAATCGGTAATCCAGCCCTTGATGACATCAGGCGACGCATCCGCCAAAGGCCGTAAAACGCCAACACCCGCAGGGATCACCAGATCGGGCAGATGCAGCAGAAAATGCGGCTCATTATGATCAAAACTGCGTGGGCAGGTTGCGTATCCCAATCGTTCAACCCCACGCACATCGGCAAGCGGCCCGGCCATGCCAGTCAAGGCACGTCCTTCGATCACAGCCACCGCCGCCGCAAAATCACCGCTGGGCAGAAATGGCAACGCCATGCCCCCATCGGTCAGGGTCATCACATCGGTGATCTGATCACCGGCTTCGGCGTACCAGAACTGCACCGCGTATTCATGGCCACCATCCATGCCATGACGGCGCAAATTGCTCAGCGGAAACATCGCCCGTTCGGCATGCTGGGCCAGAAACGCCTCAATCCGCGGGCGGTCAGCGGCAGTGGCTTGGATCATGCCCAATCCCCCAATGCCTGCTGCCATAGGGTCAAAGCGGCGACAGCCGCCGTATCCGCCCGCAAAATGCGGGGGCCCAGACTGACAGGATGTGCAAAGGATAAGGCGCGCAACTGCGCCCGCTCCGCATCGGAAAACCCACCTTCGGGACCGATCAGTACCGCCCATGGGCCGGGCAGATCGGGTAAGGTCAAAGGCGCGCCCAGCAAAGCCTCATCACAAAACATCAATTGGCGATCTGCCGGCCAATCGGCCAGAACACGATCCAGCTTGGCCAGATCATCCAACGGGGGCACAAACGTACCGCCACATTGCTCTGCCGCCTCAATGGCATGAGCACGCATCTTATCGACACGCAAACGGTCAGCGTTCTGGGTATAGGCGGTCTGGACTGGGCAAATCCGAGCCGCCCCCATCTCAACCGCCTTTTCAACGATGAATGCGGTGCGTTCCTTGCGAATAGGGGCAAAGAGCAGCCATAAGTCAGGGGGCATCTGCAACGGGCGGGTCTGCGCGCGGCAGATCAGCACACCGGCCTTCTTGCCGGTCTTCACAATTTCGGCATCCCATTCGCCGTCCTTGCCGTTAATCAAGGATAAAACAGCGCCAAGGGTCAGGCGCATGACACCAAACAGGTAGTGCGCCTGCTCTCGGTTCAGCAGAACGGATTGCCCTTCACCCAAAGGCTGATCTACAAAAAGACGCACTTTGCTTGCCATGAGGCGGACCATATGACCGACACACCCCAGACACCAGAGCCAACAGGCCAGGTCGCAGACGCGGTCAAAGGAAACTGGGTAGACAGGTTTGCGCCCGCATTTACACGGCCTTATCTGCGGCTTAGCCGGGCGGACCGGCCCATCGGAACCTGGCTGCTATACCTGCCCTGCCTATGGGGGCTGGGGCTGGCGATCTTGGCGACCAACTCCAGCAGCCAGCATGATTTATGGACAATCTGCGGATGCGCCATCGGGGCGTTTTTGATGCGCGGTGCGGGATGCACATGGAATGACATCACCGACCGGCATATCGACGGGTCAGTGGAACGAACGCGGTCGCGGCCGATCCCATCGGGACAAGTGACCGTAGGCGGTGCTGTGATCTGGATGGTCGCGCAGGCGGTTCTGGCATTCTTTATCCTGATTTCCTTTTATCAAACGGCGATCTGGCTGGGGATCATCGCACTGGCACCGGTGGCGATCTATCCTTTTGCAAAACGGTTCACATGGTGGCCGCAGGTCTTTCTGGGGTTGGCGTTTAACTGGGGGGCACTGCTGGCCTGGGCGGCACATACCAACGGGGTCGGGCCGGCACCGCTGCTGCTCTATCTCGGGGGGGTCGCATGGACCCTGTTCTACGACACGATCTATGCCCATCAGGACGCCGAAGATGACGCCCTGATCGGGGTGAAATCCACGGCTAGGCTGTTCGGAGAGGACTCGCGCAAATGGCTACGGCTTTTCCTGACAGTCAGTGTGATCCTGATCGGGGCTGGGGTGGTGCTGGCCTGCCATGACAGGTCGATCCTGTCGCTGGTCATCGCACTCGGCGGACCTTGGGCAATGGGCTGGCACATGACCTGGCAATTGTCGCGGTTCGACGCCACGGACAATGCGTTGCTGCTCAAGCTGTTTCAGTCAAACCGAAACGCCGGGGCCCTGCCCCTGCCGTTTTTTGCCATTGCCTATCTGGTATGATTGAACCCGGCCAAACAGCAGCCTATGCAGGCGACAGCTAATGAACGGAACCTGATGCGCCTTTCTGCCCTTCTCATACGCCTCGTGGCCTTTGGCATCGCTGCTGGCGGATCGCTTGCTGCGGCGCGGACAACCGTGACTGTGGTCGAAGAACGGTCCGTGATTGCGGTGCAGGAAACCCTTGTAGATCAGGGGTATGAATGGGCATCCGTGCTGGGCGACGGGTTGCAGGTGATCCTCGAAGGCGAAGCGCCCAGCGAAGCGGTCCGTTTCCGCGCCATCTCTGCCGCGGGGGAAATGGTGGATGCCAGCCGGGTGATCGACAATTTGTCAGTCGCCGATTCGGAAGTGCTGGCGCCACCGGAATTTGCCATTGAAATCCTGCGCAATGATCGCGGGGTGTCGCTGATCGGGCTGATCCCCGCGACGACCGACCGTGAAAGGCTCGCGGACCGGATCACGGATATTGCCGACGATCTGCCCGTCACCGACCTGCTTGAGGTGGGCGACTATCCAGTACCCGAAACATGGGACAATGCCCTAAACTATTCTCTGCGCGCGCTGGAGCTGCTGCCACGATCCAAAATCTCGGTCTATGCGCAGCGTGTTGCGGTCGAGGCGATATCAGACAGCCCCGAAGAGAAACGGCAACTGGAAACAGCGCTTGCACGCAACCCGCCCGAAGGGGTGCGGCGGGCGATAAGTATCAGCGCGCCACGGCCTGTCATTTCACCGTTTACGACACGCTTTGTGATCGATGATGCAGGGCCGCATTTTGATGCCTGCGCCGCCGATACCGAAGAAGCGATGCAAATGATCCTCGCAGCCGCCTCCGAGGCCGGGTTTCGCGACCGGGCCAATTGCACCCTTGCGCTTGGCGCACCATCGCGCAGCTGGGCAGAGGCGGTCAGCCTGTCCATTTCCGCCATTGGTGAACTTGGTGGCGGAACCGTAACCGTATCGGATACCGACGTCACATTGGTGGCACCGCTTGGCACCGGGCAAGGCACGTTTGATAATGTGGTTGGCGAGCTTCAAAACGCCCTGCCAGAGGCGTTTGCGCTCTCCTCAGAATTGCCCGTTGCGCAAGAGGTATCGACCGAAGGGCCTCCGCAATTCACCGCCACGCTCAGCCCCGAAGGCCAGGTGCAACTGCGCGGGCGCGTACCCGATGACGTGACCAACACGGTCGCCAAAAACTATGCCACTGCCAAGTTCAGCGAAGAACGGATCACCATGGGCACAAGGCTTGCCGATGGGCTGCCCGCCGGTTGGTCTGTCCGCGTCCTTGCCGGGATCGAGGCGCTGTCAGAACTCTCAAACGGCGCTGTGGTCGTTGAACCCGAAAAGATCCAGATCAGGGGGAACACGGGCAATCAGGACGCATCAGCACGGATTTCGCGACTGCTGATCGATAAACTGGGCCAAGGCGCCATCTTTGAAATCGACGTGACCTATGTCGAACAGCTTGACCCGATCGCGGGTCTGCCGACGCCTGAAGAATGCGTTGAACAGATCAAGATCGTGACAGAAAATCGCAAGATCACCTTTGATCCCAGTTCTGCTGATATCTCCGCATCCGCGCAGGCGGTCGTCGATGATATTGCCGAAATCCTCAAACGCTGCGGCGATTTGCGGATCAGGGTGGCAGGCTACACAGATAGCCAGGGCCGCGAGGAAATGAACCTGAACCTGTCACAACAACGCGCCGAATCCGTGCTGACCGCCCTGCGCGCGCGGCGTGTGCCCGTCGGGACATTCAAGGCCATCGGCTATGGTGAGGCGGACCCGATTGCGGATAATGATACCGAGGAAGGGCGCGAGGCCAACCGGCGGATCGAATTCAGCCTGATCGTGCCAGAGCCAATCGCAGAAGAAACCAGCACGCTGGACGCGCTGGCCGAAGAGGCGCTAGAAGACACTGCACCACAAGACGCGCCAGAAACCGAAGACGACAGCGACAGTGCGACCGAATAGATAAGGCCAGGACGTGAACAGAACCGAATTCATCATCGCCACTGCCGTCATTCTTTTTGTGGCCTTCGTGCTGGGCTGGTTTGCCAGTTGGCTGGTCAATCGCTTCACCCGGGTGACCAAATCCGAAGTGGGCGAATTGGACAAGATGGCGCAAGCGCTGCACGAGGCCGAAGAAACCCGCGATCAGGCCATTACCTACCTGCAACAGCGCGAGGCCGAAATGACCAACCAGCTCAGCCAGACAGAGGCAGAGCTGCGGGCCGCCATGGACGGGTTGCGCGAAGCAAGGCATGAAACCGAAGAACTACGGACCTATCTGGAGCGGCAAAACGCGGGCTAAGAAGAAACCACCCGGCAACGCGAGGCCACTTTCGACAGCTGGCGACCAAATGGCAGGATAGAGCCCAGACCTACCGACTTGCTGCGATGTGTCGAAAGTCCGCTATGCGCAGCACGACTTGCCTTCTTGGATAGGGGGACACGGCACTGTTGCGTATGAACAGTACACGCAACAGTCGCCTTCGAGCGGTTTCAAAACTGTCTGGCACGACTTGCATTCATAGAACCACTGGCAGGCGTCGGTGGGCATGGTTTCCGTCTCGACATGCCCGCATGATGGACAGGTCAGCGTGGATTCCAAGACTACTTTTGTTGCTTCTGTCGCCATAGCGCGTACCCCGTTAATATGAGAAAACCCGCCAAGATAGGCAGCAAAACAGCATCGTTGTAGAGAACGCCAAGCAGGCCAGTCAGTCCAAGTGCCGTGAGCACAATCGGCAGCAGCGGCGTGAAACAACAGAGGATCGCAAAGATCGTGCCGCCAAGGCCAAGGGCCAGTAATTTGTTCTTCATCGGGTCGATCTCCACAAATCCCACATGAACCGTTGTGCTGAGGCTTCCCAATATGGCGATGACAGCGCAACCAAGAAGGCAATGGTGGCGAGGCTTGCCCAGACGACAGCGGATCGCCTACGCCCTGTGCATGCTCTAGGCCAGATCACCCGATACCACGCCCATATGAGCGCGATGGCGACAACGACAAGGATGAAACCCCGATACGCTATGAAAGGCCCAAGCATGGTGAGCCATGTGCCACCAAGACCGATGATCGACAGCCCGATTGGCAACACGCAGCATGAGGCTGACAACAACGCGAGAAGTGCCGCGATTGGCATGACCAGCTGCGTAGCCACATTGGGTTCAGTCGCCGTTTGTTGATTTGCGTTCGCGTCCATTCTACGGTTTTAGTTCCTGTAGTGGCTACAGGAGCAAGCAAAAATGTTCACTATCGGCAAAGCATCAGAGCAAAGCGGCGTGAACATCGAAACGATCCGCTACTATGAGCGCGAAGGCGTTGTTCCAAAGCCGGGGCGGTCGGCGGGTGGGCGCAGGCTATATTCACCCGATGAAATTGCGAAATTGAGGTTCGTTCGGCGATGTCGTGACCTGGGTTTCCCAATCTCGATCATCCAGACATTCCTGTCGCTGACGGAACAGAACGATCGCAGTTGTGGTGAAGTGAAAGTGTTGGCGGAAAACCATCTGGATGAGATCAACGCAAAGATCGAAAATCTGACACGCCTCCGCGAAGCACTTTCAAGCCTGTCGTCAAATTGTGACGATGGGAGCGCATCCTGTCCGATGCTGGACACCCTCATGAAAGATGGCTTTGGCGAATCCGGGTCAGAGCAAAGCAGACGTTAAGTTAGCCCCCTTGAATGGCAGAAAAGTCCGCATAGCAGACTTAAGCTCAACTCTGGTTACGTTAGCTCCAAACTTTTCCCAAGGAAACTGTGGGCGCTGGTCCTGGTGGTCAATGGCTATTCCGCGGATGTCCCTTGCGCGCGATATCCCGATAGTCCGGCGCGTCGCGCAGGGTCATGCCCTTATCCAGCCCGCCCACCAATTCCCGGAAATATTGCTGCCACGGTGTCTGGCTGTCTGGGCCGTGATAGCCACCGGCCTGTGCCAGTTTGGCAGCACGATCGGCCAGTTCATCCAGCGGAACCAGCATATCAGCGGTGCATTTGCCCAGATCGATGCGCACCCGGTCACCGGTCTGCAACAGCGCAAGGCCACCGCCATCCGCAGCCTCCGGCGACGCATTCAGGATCGAAGGCGACCCGGACGTCCCCGATTGACGGCCATCGCCGATGCAAGGCAACGCATCCACACCTTTTTTCAGCAGGTAAGACGGGGCGCGCATATTCACCACCTCTGCCCCGCCGGGATATCCCTTTGGGCCCGCACCGCGCATGAACAGAACGCAGTTTTCATCAATGTTTTCAGCCGGATCATCAATCCGGTGGTGATAATCCTCTGGCCCATCAAACACGACGGCCCGGCCTTCGAATGCATCGGGATCGTCAGGGTTGGACAGATAGCGGGCACGGAACGCGGCACTGATCACGCTGGTTTTCATGATCGCACTTTCAAACAGATTGCCCTTGAGGTTCAGAAAACCGGCATCCGTGACCAACGCATCGGAAACCGGGCGGATCACATCGGCATTGCTGGCCTGACGCCCGCTGCAATTGTCGCCCATGCTTTGCCCATTGGCCGTCACTGCCTGCGGATGGGGCAGCAACCCCGCCTCCAACAAGGCCGCCACCACCGAAGGCACCCCACCAGCACGATGGTAATCTTCACCCAGGTATTTACCCGCAGGCTGCAAGTTCACCAATAGCGGGATATGATGGCCCAGACGTTGCCAATCATCATTGTCCAGTGGCACGCCCAGATGGGCGGCAATCGCGTTCAGATGGATCGGGGCGTTCGACGATCCGCCAATGGCAGAGTTGATGACAACCGCATTTTCAAAGGCCTCGCGGGTCATAATGTCGGACGGGCGCTGATCGTCCCACACCATCTCGACAATCCGCTTGCCGGTTTCATAGCTGATCTGGCCGCGCTCACGATAAGGGGCGGGAATGGCCGCACTACCGGGCAATTGCATGCCCAGCGCCTCAGCCAGGGAGTTCATTGTCGTGGCCGTGCCCATCGTATTGCAATAGCCCACAGATGGGGCGGAGGATGCGGCGATTTCCATGAAACCGTCGCCATCAATCTCGCCCCTTGCCATCATCTCGCGGGCCTTCCAGATGACCGTACCGGACCCCGCGCGTTCGCCATCCCACCAGCCATTCAGCATCGGACCAACTGACAGGGCGATGGCCGGGATGTTCACGGTCGCGGCGGCCATCAACAAGGCTGGCGTTGTCTTGTCACAGCCAATGGTCAGAACGACCCCGTCAATCGGGTAGCCATAAAGCGATTCAACCAAGGACAGGTATGACAGGTTACGATCAAGACTGGCGGTCGGGCGTTTGCCCGTTTCCTGAATGGGATGGACCGGCACCTCAATACAAGTGCCCCCGGCGGCAATGATACCGTCGCGCACCCGCTTTGCCAGTTCGATATGGTGGCGGTTGCAAGGCGACAAATCACTGCCAGTCTGGGCAATCGCGATGATCGGCTTGCCGCCCTGCAATTCCTCGCGGGTCAGCCCGTAATTCAGATAACGCTCCAGATAAAGCGCCGTCATCTCTGAATCATCGGAATTCGCGAACCATTGGCGCGAGCGGAGGTCCTCTTTGGTTATTTTGGCCATTTTGCTATCTTTCACGTCTGAGGCACCCGGCAATACCGGTGATTTGCCGCGACAATACATCGCCCGACGGGATTAGACAGCACCACTTGCGATCAAATCGCGGATCAGCGGGGGTGCAGCATGTTCAGCGTGTTGCGCAACGCTTCAATCTTGGCCTTGTCGGTGACGCGCTGCTGACCGAAACCGAACGCGGTCAGCTCATCACCCGAGGGCGCAACCGATGTGCAAGAGGCGTGAAATGATGTGATCCCGGTCGCATCGGCGATCTGCGTCACATTTTCAGCCGTCACGCCAGAGCCTGCCATGATCTCGATCTGGCCAGCGGCGGCTTTTTGCATCTTTGCCAATTGTGCCGTTCCGTCAGCAGCACCCCGTGCCCCGCCCGCTGTCAGGATACGCCCGATCCCCAAGGCAACCGCCTGATCCAATACCAGCAACGGATCGGGCAAGATATCGGCCACCCGGTGAAGGGTCACATGCAGCCCCTCTGCGGCATTGATCATGTTGCGCATTGCAGGCAGATCAAGGCGGTCATCGCGGGCGGCCCCGATCACCACACCCGCCAGCTTGCATTCGCGCACGAAACGGATATCGGCAATGGCCGCTGCCAAATCTTGGCGGTCATAGGTGAAATCGCCGGGGCGCGGACGGATCAGCACATGCACCGGCACGGTATGGATTTGCGCCCGCCGGATCAGCCCGGCGCCGGGGGTCAGCCCACCAATGGCAAGGGCGCTGCAAAGTTCGATCCGGTCAGCGCGACCTTCGCAGGTCAGCAGACCAGCCGCGCTTTCGACACAAACCTCCAGCGTGAAACTGTTATTCTGCGGCATCAACTGTGCTAGGTCCCGTGGCAATATCGGCAAGGTTGCCAAGCACCTGCATATCATCCGCCAATTGCAAAATATCCGTTAAGGGGCGGCCAACCAGAACGGCCAAATCCGGTAAACCCATCGCCGCTGCGGGTGTGGTAATCGCCATGCGCAAGGCCCGTTCCGGTTCGACGCCCAACACCTGCACCAGACGCTGCACCGCTTCGGCCTGGGTCACATGCGCCCCGGCCAACCCACCTTCGCTGTTGATCAGCTTGCCATTTTTCAGATGGACGGGCTGTCCATAAAGATCAAAATGATCCGGGCCACCAACAGTCGACATCGCATCAGAAACAAGGAACAACCGGTCTGGCAACGGACGGCCACGCAGGGCCAATTGCACCATCCGGTCATCGACATGATGACCGTCACAGATGATGCCCGCGTAAATTTCGGCATTCAGAACCGCCCCAGCCGTGCCGGGCGCACGGGTGGCCATCGGCGACATTGCGTTGAACAGATGGGTGGCGCAGCTTACCCCGGCAGCAATCGCCGCTTCTACCTGATCAGCCGTGGCATCGGTATGGCCGATTGACACAATAACGCCCAGCTCGGTCAGGGCCGCGATCTGCGCCGCGCTGACTGTTTCAGGGGCCAATGTGATCATCACCGGCACCCCGGCTGTACGCAGGCGGGTCACCACATGCATCGTGCGATCATCCAACGGCCGGACAAACCGGCCATCATGGGTTCCGCGCCGAACCTTGGCGATATGCGGCCCTTCGATATGCAAGCCGACGATGCCTTCATCACCATGGGCGGCAATCGCCGCTTCGGCCGCCTGATCCATGACATCGGGATGGTCTGTAATCACTGTTGGCATGACCGCCACAGTTCCAAACTGTCGGTGGGCCGCCGCAATCTGCGCCATGCCATCACGGGTTGGGGTCGTGTTCAACATCACACCGCCACCGCCATTCACCTGCAAATCGACATATCCCGGGGTCAGGCACCCCTTGATCCGCGTCGCATCGGCCGGGGCCGGTCCAATCTCGGCCACGGCACCTGCCGCGATCCGCAGACCCATGCCATCCAGCAGGGTCTGGCCGTCAAAAATGCGATCAGGGGCGATCCAGAACTGGCTCATATCTCATCCTCGACGAAGTTGTTGTTGCGGGGTGGTCGCGGGCTGATCAGCCCAGGCGGCATAGGCGGCACCCCGGGCACCGCTTGTGTCACCGCCTTGGGCCACCGCAATCGGCACGACGCCAAAATCGCCAATCTGGGCGGCACGGGCAGCATCCGTCAGCGCGTCAACAAGGCCATCAATCTGGCTCAGCCCGCCGCCCAGCACGATCAGATCAGGATCAACTGTCAGGGTCAGACTGTGCAGCATATCAGCGCATAGGGCGCACCAAACCTGCCAGACCTTGGCCATGTCACCGTCACGACGGGCGGCGATTTCGGGCGGGGTCACGGTTTGGCCGGTCATATGAGCGGCCAACCGGCTCATCCCCGGACCCGCGACATAGGTTTCGATACAGCCCATGCGGCCACAGCCACAACGCCAGATCGGCAGATCATGGGCGGTCACCAGATGCGCCGGGGCAGAGGTGTGGCCAAACTCACCCCCCGTCAGGGTCGGACCTTGCAGAATGGCGCGATCAACCGCGATACCGCCCCCGACGCCAGTACCCAGCACCAGCGACATCACCGTGCGATGCCCGGCACCAAGGCCAAATACCGCCTCTGACAAAGCAAGGGCGCGGCAGTCATTCACGTAAGTTACAGGCCGCCCGGCCGCAGCCGCGATATCCGACGCGAACGGGCGCCCGGTCGCGGGCAAATTTGCGGTCAGCGCCATGCCCGTTTCTGGATTGACCAGCCCAGCGGCACCGATACCAACCGGCAGCGGAGCACCGGCCTGCGCTTCTGCCCATGCGATCTGATCGGCGATGGCGGCGACAAGGGCGTCATAGTCAGCCGGGGTATCCCTGCGTTGGCGCATGACCGGGTGCCAGTCATCGTCAAATAACTGCGCCTCGATCTTGGTGCCGCCCAGATCAATCCCCGCCGCCTTCATGACGCCACCGGGTAAAGCTTCACGCCCGCCACCACACGGCTAAGCGTGCCCTTGCCAACAAACGGATCATCCACATTCAGGCCCATCTTGTCCGACCAGACCACGCCGCTGACCTGCGCAATTGCCACGCAAAGCGGCGCAGCCCATGCCGGGCCAAATGGCATCGGAATGGCGATATCGGCATCAGGACCTGCCGCAATCACACGGGCCGCTGGAAACTGCGCGCGCAGTTCTGCCACCAGATCGGCATCATAGCGGCTGGTTGGCGCGTCCGGGCTGGTAAACACCGTGACAACAGTGTCATCCGTGACAAAGGATTTCGGACCGTGGCGAAAACCCAGACTGCTGTCCCAAAGGGCCGGAATTTGACCGGCGGACAGTTCCATGACCTTCAACGCCGCCTCGCGCGCGGCAAGGGCGAGCGGGCCAGAACCCACATAAACCGCCCTGCCCGGCACCGGGCCAGCCTGCAAATTCGGCAACAATGCTGCCAGTTGCCCGGCCAGCGCTTCGCAGCGCGCAGCAAAATCGCAAGCTTCATCAAACAGGGCCAATGCGGTCAGCAGCATGGTCGAAAAGCTCGACGTCATGGCAAAACCTGCGTCATGGGTGGCATCGGGCAGAATGATGACCTCTGTCGGGGCAGATGACGGGCGGGTCGCCAGCGCGCTGTCCTTGTTGCAGGTGATATTCAGGCGCGGGGCATCAGGGGCCAATGCGTCCAGCGCATCCAACGTACCAATCGTTTCCGCACTGTTACCGGAACGGCCAAAGCTGACCACCAACGGGCGCGCGCCTTTCAACAGGCGGGCCGGATCAGCGACCAAATCCGTGGAGGGGACGGACCGGGCACCGGGAACCCAGGCGGCAACAATATCGCCGATATAGGCGCTTGTGCCCGCACCACAAAACCAGACGCAATCGACATCCAGTGCGGCAATCCATGCCCGCAGCCGGGCCACATCCAGCGCGGCACCCCAGGCGCGCCAGATATCCGGTTGCTGGGACAACTCGCGCCAGGTGGCCCATTTTGTCAGGTCATCGCTCATGTGGTCTTGGTCACTTTCGACAGGGTTTCAGGTTGGTCCGGGTTCAGACCCAGCGCCAGCGCGGTGTTCAGAATGATCGGATACATCATCGCCAGCAAAACCGCAGCCGCAGCCGCAGGCACCAGTTCATCTACACCGATATCAGCGGGGCTGATGCGATGCACATCGCAATCAATCGCCCGAAAACGGGCCCCTGCCTGATCAAGGCTGTCCTGCACAACATCCGATCCGTTATCCAAGATCAGCACCATCAGCGGGTTGGTGGCCAGTTGGACAGGGCCGTGCAACACCTCTGAACTGGAATAGGCTTCGGCATGGATGGCACAGCATTCCTTCAACTTCAGCGCGACCTCTTGCGCAGCCCCATACCCTGTATCACGGCCAATGACATAGACATTGCGGGCGCGCAGCAAGGCGGGCTGGATGGCGGCGGCATCAGGATGCTGCATGGGCAGACCATCCAGCGCCTTGGCCGCGGCAAGGGCACCATCGCGATAGGCGGGTCGGACAGATGACAGCAGCGCCATACCGGCAGCGATGGCACCAATCACCGTCTTGGTGGCTGGCACCGCCACCTCTTCGCCCGCGCCAATCGGCACCGTCAGCGCGGCCACCTTTTCAACCGGGCTGTCGGGCTGATTGGTGATCGCGAACACCTTGCCACCTGCGGCAACAGCGCCCTTGGCCGACCGGACCAGATCATCGCTGGCACCCGATTGGCTGACGACCAGGGCGACGGCATCCTGCATCGCAACGCCTTCACCCAGCGAAAAGACCGATGGGGGCAAGGATGTCATGGGCACGCCAAGCGCGCGCATGAATTCATAGGACAGGATATTTGCGGCGGCATCCGACGACCCACGCGCAATCGTATAAATCGCATGGGTGGCGCGCAAGGCGGCACCATCAACATCCTGCCGCACAGCGCGGCAAAACACATCCATTGCGGCTGCGGCCTCGGTGGCCATGAAACGTCCGGGGTGAGTGTCAGAAACGATCATGCGCGCAATCCATAGCTGTCAAATTCTTTCCAAATATCCGTCAGATCGATGACGCGCCCGGTGATCCGCGCCTCGTCAATCGCCATTGCGGCCAGTCCGGCCTCCAACGCGTCGGTCACACCCACGGGCAGGCCGTCAGTCTCGCCTTTCAGATAGGCCAGAATATCATCAACCATCATGTGATCGGCGCCGTAATGGGCCGACGCCTTGGTGGTCTCCATCTGGGTATAATCATGATCGGCGATTACCGACCCATCGCGGGCGGTCGCCTTCAGCGACCCACGCACAAAATCGCCTTCCGCCATGCCCAGCGCACCCATGACACAGAACCGGCGATGTTCATCCGGGACGTTCAGATTGGTGTGAAAGGACAGGCTTGCACCGCTTTCATATTGCAGGATCGCGGTCTGGTAATCGATGATGTCCCCGTCGGAACGGAACGGATCATCAACGCTTTCCCACACGCTTTTCTTGCGGTGCATGATCTCGTTCTCGGAATTCAGCGTGGGGGCAAACTCTGGTACGAACGACTTGCGCCCGCCAAAGCTTGCGACCCGCTGCGGCCGTGAGTGGCATACCATATTGTAGATATCGATGTCGTGGCAGCATTTTTCGAGCATGAAGCCGCCCGACCATTTGATCATACGACGCCAGTCGCGCATGAAAAACGCGCCATGATAGGGGGCGATATGTTCGCTCGCCTCCAAAGATGCAATCGGGCCAAGCTGATCCAGCACTTTGCGCAGATCCACCATGTGCTGCGAATAGCGCAACACAAGACCAACCATCACCCGATCCGTACCATGTTCGGCCAGCAACGCGGCCAGTTCCATGGTGTCCGCCTTGGTGGTTACGACAGGCTTTTCGGTGAACATGCGCACGCCCGCGGCAAGACCCAGCTTGATATGTTCAAGGTGAAAACTGTTGGGCGAGCCGACAAAAAATAAGTCCGGCTTCGCCTCTGCCAACATCGTGGTCACATCATCATAGCGCGGCGTATCTTCGCCAATCATTTCCAGATGGCTGGGCTGTGGGTCGTAATAGCCGACAAAGTCGATCTTGGGCATCGCCTCTTTCATGATCGACAAAACATGGCCCGCACGCAGGCCAATCCCTGCGGTGACGATCCTCATGCGACAAGGGCCGGGGCGGATCGTCTGCGCAGCACATCACCAGACTTGTCAAACACATGGCAATCTTCCGGGGCAGCGCCCAGTGTGATCGGCGCGCCTTCATCAATCCGGGCATCGCCGGGCAGCGAGGCGCAGAACCGGGTGCCATCAGCAGCCGTGCCATAGGTGATGGAAACACCCCCCAGACGTTCCAGCACATTCACGTCAATCTCTAACCCGGCCTTGCCAAGATGGACATGTTCAGGGCGCATCCCGACCTCAACCTTGTCGCCAACGGCAACGGTGCTGGCCTCAACCGGCAATGTCATCCTGCAACCGCCGGGCAGCTCCACAACAAGGCCGGCTGCATCAGCACCCGTCACGGTGGCAGGCACCAGGTTCATGTTCGGCTGACCAATGAACGAGGCCACGAATTTTGTCTTAGGATGATGGTACAGCTCCATCGGCGTGCCGAATTGCTCCACCCGACCACCGTTCAGCACCACAATCCGGTCGGCCATCGTCATCGCCTCGACCTGATCATGGGTGACGTAAACCATCGTGGCATCAAGGCTGCGATGCAGTTGGCTCAACTCCACACGCATGTCGCCGCGCAAGGCCGCGTCAAGGTTCGACAAGGGTTCGTCAAACAGGAAAATCTTGGGATTGCGAACAATCGACCGGCCAATGGCCACCCGCTGACGCTGACCACCCGATAGCTGACCGGGCTTCAACTGCAACTTGTCCGTCAGTTGCAGGATGTCGGCCGCGCGCTGCACACGGGTGTCCATGTCCTGCTGCGAAAGCTTCTGAACGCGCAGGGGAAAGGCGATGTTTTCATAAACACTCAGATGCGGGTAAAGCGCATAAGACTGGAAAACCATCGAAATGCCGCGATCGACGGGATGGGCATTGCTGACGTCATCGCCGCCAATCATGATCTGACCTGATGTGGCCTCCTCCAGCCCGGCGATGATACGCAGCAGGGTGGATTTACCACAGCCCGATGGGCCGACAAACACCACAAATTCCTTGTCATTGATGGCCAGACTAATGTCATGCAGCACCTTCGCGGCGCCAAAGGATTTACTGATCGAAAGAAGGTCAAGCGTAGCCATAACGTCATGTTTCCGTATGTAAGATCATTCGGGAATTTCGGGTGGCAGCGATACCGCCACCCGAGGGCTCAGGGAGGATCGCCCTTAAAGCGCGTCGTCCAGTTCCTCACCGGCGATAGTCACCAGGTTGTCCACGGTGTCATCCTTCAGGATGATCCCCTGCACCATATTGGTGAAGACCGACTGGAGCGATTTGAAATCTTCGACCAGCGGCTCTGGGCCACCTGTCGAGATTGTGGCGGTGAATGTCGGCCAGATACCGTCGGTATAGTAGACATCGTCGCGACCCATCGCCGTGTAATCAAGGATCGGTGTCAGACCCCAGCTGGAATCAAGGTCATACTGGCTGTCACCGGATGTGATACGCTGTGCCAGTTCATGGGCCAGCTCTTCATGACCGGAACCCTTGAACACCACGATGCTGTCAGTGATCAGGATGGTGCCGCTTTCGCCGGATGGGCCGGCAGGGACAGGGACAACCAGCTGGTTGATATCTTCGTTATGCTGGCCGTAACCCCATGGGCCCTGGACATACATCGCGATCTGACCGTCGTTGAACAGGTCCTTCAGCTGGTCACGTTCCCATGCGGTTGGGCCTTCTTGGGCCACATCAACCAGCTTGCCATAGAATTCCAGCGTCTCGCGGGTCTGCTGGCTGTCCAGCATGTTTTCACCCGATGCAGGGTCAATCACCACACCACCATTGGAATAAAGGTAGTTCAGGAACTGGTGCATGGTGTTGTCGAAATCCTTGCCCGCAAGGCCGACACCGGCAGCATCGGTGTTGTCCACAACGCCTTTGGCCATCGTGTACATGTCATCCCAAGTGGCAGGGGCGGCGCATTCCTGACCAGAGGCTTCAACGATATCGCAGTTGATATAAAGGGCCTTGGTCGAAAACGCATGTGGGTAACCCCATGTGGTGCCTTCGATGGTGACGGTGTTCAGAACACCTTCCTGATAGGTGACGTCGCTTTGAATCTCGGACGGGACGATCAGGTCATTATTGGCCAGCTGACGCAATGTGCGGCTGCCCATATAGGCGATGGATGGGGGATCACCAGCAGCGGCCAGGGTCAGGGATTTATCCTGGCATGTGCCCCATGGCACGGCTTCCAGATTGACGGTCACACCATCATGATCGGCCTCGAACTGATCAACGACAGCCTGATCAGCCTCGCGAACTTCGCCGCCGCACATGATGAAATGCACCTCTTTGGCATGGCCATCGGCCACAGCCACGGTCGCACCGGTGGACAAAAGCGCCGCCGTAAGTGTCAGTTTGGTTAGTTTCATTGGTAGTCTCCCTTGTTGACTGGTTTGATTACTCTTTGACGGCACCGGCAGTCAGCCCGGCAACCAAGTATTTTTGTAAAAACAGAAAGATGATCATGACGGGCAGCACACCAACCAGGGCGGCGGCCATCATCTGGTTCCAGGTCACATCCTGATACCCGATAAATTCGAACAGACCGGCAGGCAGCGGCTGCAATTCGCGCTGCTGATTAAACGTAATGGCAAACAGGAACTGCTGGGCATAGGCGCCGATGAACACAGCGACACCAACAACAATCAGACCCGGAACAGCCAACGGCAGCACAACGCGGCGCAGGGTATACATGCGGCTGGCACCATCAACAAAAGCAGCTTCTTCCAACTCGCGCGGGATCTTTTCCAGATAGGACCGCAGCAACCAGATACCGGTCGGGATCAGGAAGGCGACACCGGGCACAATCATCGACCAATAGGTGTTCAGCAGACCCATAGTGCGCAGCACGCGATATAGCGGGATCAAAAGAACCGCACCGGTGAACATGTTCACACCCAAAAAGATGCCCAGCGTCAGGTTCTTGAACGGAAACTCAAGGCGGGCATAGGCATAGGCGGCAGGGACCACAAAGATCATCGTCAGCCCCGTCACCACCCCGGCAATAAAGATCGAATTCAGGATATAGCGGCCCAACAGGGGCACCGTGACCCACATGTCGCGGTAAGCCTGAAAGCTGAAATCATCCGACCAGAACTGATAGGGGCTGCGGAACAGATGCTCCAGCGGACGCAAGGACGCCATGAACATCTCAAAGAATGGCAGCAGGATGAAGATCAGGAATATGGTGATGGCAAAATAGATGCCGACCATCTGCAACTTTGAATAACGATCCATCATTTCTTGCCGCTCCCGTAATGCTTGTTCACCTTGTTGAGGAAGAACAGATAGATAAGGCTGAATGTGCCCAGCAGGATCACGATAACCACCGCGCGTGCCGACCCCTCGCCGAATTTAAAGTTGCTGATGGCGGTCTTGTAAGTATCCACGATCAGGGTTGTGGTAGCACTGCGCGGGCCACCTTCGGTCAGGATCCAGATGATCTCGAACGAATTGAAGGTGAAGATCGCTGATAGCAGGGACATGGACACAATCACCGGCATGATCTGCGGGATCGTGATGCGGCGGAAACGATACCAACGGCTGGCGCCATCAACATAGGCCGCCTCGTAAAGGTCACGGGGCACGCCCTGCATGGCCGCAAGAAAGAACAGGGTCACCATCGGCGTGCCCACCCAGACATCAGTGACTACCGCCGAATAAAACGCCGACTGCTTATGGGCCAGGAATTCAAACGGGCCGTCGGTGATGCCAAGCTGCATCATCGTGCCCGACAGCACACCGAAATAGCCGTTATAGAGCCATAGCCAACCAATACAGCCGATGGCAATCGGGATGATCCAGGGCGGCATGACCAGCACCCGGAACAGGGCGCGGCCCGGCACGGCGGCATTCAGCAAGGTCGCACCGATCAGGCCCAGGATCAGCTTCAGACTGACCGACAGGAACATCCAGTAAAAGGTGCGCACGATGGTCTGGTGAAATTTGCGGCTGTCCATCAGATCAGCATAGTTGGCCAGACCGACATATTGCTCACCACCCAGATCAGCTTCCATGAATGAAAGGCGGATGGTTTCAGCAAGGGGCCAGGCTACGATAACGGCGATAAACAGCATCGCGGGACCAATCAGCAACCAGGCAAAAACGCTTTCGGGCAAGCTGCGGGCGCGTTGCTGCTGCCCTGCCTCCAACTGCGTTTGGGCTGTATCTACCACTGTGTTTCCCCCCGGAACAATCTCACGAATCGCTGGTACAACTTAATCTTAACCCGGGACATTTTTTTTGCGACCATTATAATACCAAAGTTTTTTATTGATAATTTTACCTTTAAAACAAAGGTTTAATGATGTACCAAAATTCATGACTTTCAAAAATTGGTTCTATTGGTATTAAATATTGATACCAGCGAAAAGGGCGGCCATGACAGAACTGACAGAGCAACTGCAACCCGCGAAATGGTATCGCCAAGGGCGCGGACCGCGATACAAACAGCTTTATCGTCATATCGGCGGGCTGATCTCGACCGGGGAATTGGCAGCCGATGACCAACTGCCCCCCGAACGGGACATGGCCAACATTGCCGATGTCAGCCGGGTCACCGTCCGCAAGGCGATTGCGGAACTGGTGTCGGACGGGCTGATCGATCAACGGCAGGGTGCAGGGTCTTTCGTGCGCGGACAGGGCGCGCGGTTCGAACAATCGCTATCCTCGCTTGTATCCTTCACCGAAAACCTGCACGCGCGCGGGATCGCGTCAACCAGCCGCCTGTTACTGCACGGATTGTTCCGCCCAAACCCGGCCGAAGCAATGACACTTGGGCTGGCACCCCACCATCAAGTCGCCCGCATTCACCGGTTGCGGATCGGTGACGGCGCGCCCATGGCACTGGAATATTCGTCATTACCCGAAGACGTGCTGCCCCGCCCCGACAAGGTTGGCGTCTCGCTTTACGAGGTGTTGCGCAAACGGCAAACCGCACCAAACCGCGCGATCCAGCGGGTGACGGCAGTCAATGCGACCGCCCCTATCGCGGAACTGCTGGAACTGGCCGAAGGGGCCGCAATCCTGCAAATCGAACGCACCGGCTATCTGGCTTCCGGGCGGCCCGTTGAATTTACCAGCGGGCTTTACCGCTCCGACATCTACGACTTCGTGTCTGAATTGCGACTGGACTAACATGGACTACACTTGCGACATCACCGGCGATACCCTGATCTGCCGGATCACAGCAGATCGGGACATCACTGCACCGGTATTCTGCTTTTCTGGCATGGCACCGCTCGAACCCGTTTCGGGGGGAACACTGCTATATGCGCTGGGCAGCTATACCGAAGTCAGCTTGCCCGACCTCAAGACCGGTGAGACGCAGATGGTCGAAATCAAATATAGTGGCGGCTTCACTCCGGCCAACCGGGCCTGGATGCCACTGGGGCCATATCTGCGCGCAGGCAAAGAACGCATACCCCTGCCCCCAACCGACGCCGGGCGCAGGCCGCAATCACCCATAAATCATGGCCATTTTGCCGGCCTGCCCGTCGTCCCCCAGCCCGAAAGCTGGCAGGCGGCAGGCGGCAACATCACCATCGACGGGTTTCACTATGATGACGACGCGCTAACAGCGGTTGCCGCGCTGGCCACACGTCAGGGGATGGCGTTTGATGGACAGCACAAGGTGACCATCGAAACCGGCGATATCGCCACTGACGCCTACACAATCGACATCACGCCACATGGTACCACGATCACTGCCAACTCCTATGGCGGGCGGTTTTACGCGGGGATCACCCTGCTGACCTTGCTGCAACAAGGTCCCTTGCCGCTTGGGCGCATCACCGACGCCCCGCGTTTCGGCTGGCGCGGGCAGCATCTGGACACGGCGCGCCACTACTACGACCCTGCGACAATCCTGTCGCTGCTTGATCTGATGGCGCTGTTGAAACTCAACAGGTTCCATTGGCATTTCGCCGATGATGAGGCATTCCGGCTGGAAATCGACAGCCACCCGGCGCTTTGGCAAAAGACCGCGTTGCGTGGTGACGGGCATGTGATGCCGGGCCTTTTTGCCGGGCAGATCGAACAAGGCGGCAGCTATAGCAAGGACACAGCACGCGCCATCATCGCCCATGCCAAGGCGCTGAATATCGAGGTGATGCCAGAGATTGAGGCGCCCGCCCATGCGCTGGCCATCACCAAAATCTATCCCGACACACGCGACCCCGGCGACAATGGGCAAGAACGATCCGTTCAGGGCTATCAGCGAAACGCCCTGAACCCCGCCATGCCCAAAACATGGGAGGTGCTGAACGATATCGCAGAAGAGGTTGGCGACCTTTTCCCATTCGAAATTCTGCATCTGGGCTGCGATGAACTGCCGGAAGAGACATGGATGAGCAGCCCCAAAGCCCGCGCGCTGATGGCCGACAAAGGCTTGGACACGACCAAGGACTTGCAAAGCTGGACCATTGCGCGCCTCGCCGGGACCATCACGCAAAACGGCAAACGCCCCGCCGCATGGGAAGAAGCCGCGCAAGGCAGCCAAGGCGGCATCGGCCATGACGCCATCCTGTTCAGTTGGACAGGTCAGGGACCGGGCCTTGATGCGGCGCGGGCTGGCTATGACGTTGTCATGACCCCGGCGCAGCATGTCTATCTGGATATGGCGCATAGCGACGATCCCGATGATTGGGGGGCCAGTTGGGCCGCGTTCGTCGGGTTGGAAGACACGATTAATTGGGACCCCGTGCCCGACCCGGCATTGGCCGACCGGATTATCGGGGTGCAAGGCACCTTCTGGTCCGAGTTCACCACAAGCGATACACAGCTTTGGCCAATGCTGATGCCCCGGCTTTTGGGGGTCGCCATCAAGGCCTGGCAATCACAGGATATGTCAGCGTCTGACCTGTTGGTACTATCCGGATATTACCAGACCGATGAACGAGGGGTCACCACCATCGCGGCACAATAACGCATCCGCATCAGTCGAACGTATAGGCCATGCGCAGGCCGCCCCAATGGCGGCCTTGCACCATGATCGGCGCGGAAAGATCCTTCATCATCGTGAACTCACCGCCGCCCATGTCACGGCGATAGACCTGCAACAGAAACGGTTTCTGATTCTGGCCGGACTTCAACCCGACCCGATCGTCAAAGATACGGCGGTTGCGGCAATGGCTTGCATTCCACACCGGATCATCGCTGGGCGGATGGGCGAATTTCTTGTTATGCGTCGGCAGATAGCCTGACCGATCAACAGCCGCACAAAACACAACCTTGGGATCAAAATCCAGCGCGGCTTCTTGAATCTGGGGCAGGCTGGCATCGGTAAACCGGGTAAACCGGGTGATATGCTGCTGCGGATCGGTATTGGGGATGGGCACATAATTGGTATCAAACAAATCCGCCAAACTGATCTGACCCGCCGCAATCGCCTGTTCCCACAGGTCACGAATACGGTCGGCCGCATCCTGAACATAGAAAATAAAACGCGAGTCGACGCTTTCACCGTCCAGCAGCGCAGCATGCTGCACGATCGCTTCGCTCCGCGCAATCAGGTTGGCACCGCGTGCGCTGGCCTGCCCAACACCTTGCGCCGTCTGTTTGGCCAATGTCGCCAGTTCATCAAAGGCGGGCGCAAATACCTTACCCGCATCTTCAACGCCATCAGCCTGCTGGGCAATACCGCTGGCATCATTTGTGGTTTGCCTGATTTGTCGGGCAATCTGAACCAGCGCCGCGTCAGTCTCGCTCGCATTTTCAAGAACCTGTTGCGCGTCATCGGCGATTGTTTGCGCCTCTTTCTTCAGTTGTAGCACCGTATCAGACAACAACTTGATATGATCTGTGACTTCTGTTGCGGCGCGCGAGGTGTTTTGCGACAACTCCTTGATCGCGCTGGCCACGACAGCAAAACCGCGCCCGGCATCGCCCGCGCGCGCGGCTTCAATCCCGGCGTTGATGGCCAGTATATTGACCTGTGCGGCAATGCTTGAGATTTCAATATTTGCAGATTGCACATTGGTCAGTGACGCCTCGACCCCGGCAATTCGTTCATCAAAACTGGCCACCCATCCTGATACGGATCGCGAGGCCTCAAACGAGGCGCGCATCACTTCGGCGGATTGTTCAACCGCGTCCAACGCTTTTTGGGACGAGGTCGCGACATCGGCGACGGATGACACAACCGCATCGCTGGACCCGGTCAATGTCTGCAACGCTTGCTGGCACGTCCCCAATGTGTGCAACTGGTCGCCCGCTGTCTGACGCACGGCATCCAGAAAACCCGCAATATCAACGATTTCATATCCAAGGCCAGAGATCAGGCCTTGCAGGGCAGAATTATCAGGTGGGGCATCGCGCGGCACGTCAATCGCGGTGGCAGCTGCAGACATCAGCAATCCGTTCTTCAAAGGGTATTATGCCGATAGTCTAGATTGGCTGTGTTGCGATGCGGTTAATCACGCCCTGAAAACCCCGGCACAGGCAAACCTGATCACTGATGAAATCCAGGTGCTGAAAACACTTTGCCTAGCTCTGGTCGCCCGCCGTGGCGCGCGGTTGAAAGTCCAGACAGTCAACACCTTCGCATGTCATCAGCAGCACAGGCACATGCAGGTGGCTGCTATTGATTTCAACAATATAGGCGTCCTGCGCAAAGCCAACAAATTCGCCCTGCAACTGCACCTGTTCGTCCAATGTCGTCAGCGTGATTGGATCGGCTGCCGCCACATTTGGACCAAATATAGCAAACGCCGCGGAAAGCACGGCCATCGTAACGGATTTCCTGTTCATCTCGTTTTCCTCGTAGACAATTTTTACTCTTCAACATACGGCGCGCATACACAGCGCCTTGCGACATTTCCAAGGCCAAACTGCACGCATGTGACCCTGAGGGCGGGATCTTTCACAAGTTAGTTAACGCCGCGTTAATCACCGATGCAAAATGCGCTCGTTCTTCCGACATAACGATTGCCCTGCGACGGTTCGGTGCCTTTCGGCACAAAGTTAGGGGTTTGTTAGCGATTGCACCGCACGCCCCGTTCATCAGGCGTTTTGGCGCCGCGGGGTCCGACGTTTTGCCGACGTCTGGCCGACGCTTTGCAGACAAGCGATTTTCAGCAAAATAAAGGCGTTAACCACATATCGGGCGATTCGGGCCAGAAACAGCCCGACCGACCGTCCGCACAGGTACCGAACGTTGCGCCCTCCCCCCTTTCGCTTTGTCGCCCTGCGGGTTAATAGGCCCCACTTGCAACCAAGGAGCCAGCCAATGGGCTATCGAATCGCCGTTGTCGGCGCCACGGGTAACGTGGGCCGCGAAATGCTGAACATCCTCGACGAACGGGCCTTTCCCGTCGACGAGCTTGCCGTACTTGCCAGCCGTAAATCGCTGGGCACCGAAGTCAGCTTTGGCGAAAAAACCCTGACGACCAAGGACTTGGATACCTTTGATTTCACGGGCTGGGATATCGCGCTTTTCGCCGTCGGATCCGAGGCGACGAAGATCTACGCGCCCAAGGCCGCCAAGGCGGGTTGCGTGGTCATCGATAACTCATCGCTATATCGCTATGACCCCGATGTGCCGCTGATCGTGCCCGAGGTGAACGCCGACGCCGTCCACGGCTACGCCAAGAAAAACATCATCGCGAACCCGAATTGTTCGACGGCTCAGATGGTTGTCGCGCTCAAGCCGCTACATGACCGCGCCCGGATTAAACGTGTTGTGGTCAGCACTTACCAATCCGTGTCCGGCGCAGGCAAGGGTGGCATTGATGAGCTCTGGGACCAGACAAAATCGATGTATAACCCAACCGATGACAAGCCGCCCAAGCAGTTCACCAAGCAGATTGCCTTCAACGTGATCCCGCATATCGACGCGTTCATGGATAGCGGTGAGACCAAGGAAGAATGGAAGATGGTCGCCGAGACGAAAAAGATCGTCGATCCGTCCATTAAGGTGACAGCAACCTGCGTGCGTGTACCAGTCTTTGTGGGTCACTCCGAGGCGGTGAATATCGAGTTCGAGGATTTCCTTGACGAGGATGAAGCCCGCGACATTCTGCGCGAAGCACCCGGCGTAATGGTAATCGATAAACGCGAGGATGGCGGATACGTCACCCCCGTGGAATGCGTGGGTGATTTCGCGACCTTCATCAGCCGCATCCGGCAGGACAGCACCATTGATAACGGGCTGAACCTGTGGTGCGTCTCGGACAACCTGCGCAAGGGTGCGGCCCTGAATGCAGTACAGATTGCGGAACTTCTGGGTCGGGAGTGCCTTAAGAAAGGCTAGCCTAACCCATTGGTTTTAAAGAAAGGGCGTCCAACTGGGCGCCCTTTTTTGTTGGTACGCCAGACATCAATTCAAAAAAATTTCTGTTTCCACCAAGGATTGCGTCCCGACCCGCGTCAAAGATGTATAACGACGATGCGTAATATGCAGGAGACACCCAATGCTTCGCCTTTTTCTGACAGCCAGCACGCTCGCGCTGACCGCGCCCGCCTTTGCCGATACGATCACCGGCGAGGCCAAGGTTGACACCGTCACGATCTATCCCGGCCTTGCCACAATCAGCCGCCTTGTGACGCTTGATCTGCCTGCGGGCAATCACGACATCATCGTGCCCGGCCTGCCGCAAGCTTTGGCAACCGAAGGGTTGCGCCTGTCAGCCCCGCAAGGCGTGCAGATCGGGGCTGTAAACCTGGCCACGGATCGTCTGCCGGTCACACCGGATCAGACATCCCCCGAAATCCAAGCTGCCAAGGATGAGGTGGAACGGTTGGAAGCCGTGTTGCGGGATCGTGACGCCGCGATTGCGCAAATCCGGCTGCGTGTGCAGGCCGCTGAAGAACAGATCGCATTCCTGCAAAGCTTGTCGCAGGCAAGTGCAGGCGAAACCCTGACCGCCAGCGCGGTTGCTGATATTCGGGAGCTCGCCCAGATGGTTGGCGCGGAGACGCTGGCCGTCCGTCAGGAAGCCTTCACCGCCGAACAAGAGGCCCAGGCAGCCATCCGCGACCGCGAAGACGATGTTGAGGCGCTGGAGGATGCGCGCAAAGCACTGGCTGCCTTGATGGCCCCCGACATCAAAGGGTCTGTCCTGACATTCACCGTCAATGCGGCGGAGGCGGGTGAGGTCACGATTGATGTCAGCACATTGGAAGGCTACGCCAACTGGTCGCCGGTTTACGACATGCGCCTGACCACGGGGGATGCGGCAGGGCTGGATATCGACCGGGCGGTCGTTGTCAGTCAGGAAACCGGGCAGGATTGGCTGGATGTAAAATTGGTGCTGTCCACCGCACGGCCCGGCGAACAGATCGCACCAAGCGGGGTCTGGGCGCAGGCACGCCGGATCATTTCAGAGGATGACCTGGAAAAAGAACGTGGCCTCGTGATGATGTCTGCAGACTCTCCAATGCTCAGCCGTTCCGTGGCCGGGATAGCAGCAGAAGTCATGGAGGCGCCCGCAATGGTGGCGCAGGCCGATTTCAGCGGAGCGACGGTGACCTATACCTACCCGGGCCGTGTCGATATTCGTAACGGTGTGGATGACCTGCGCTTGCCGCTGGATACATTGGAACTGGACGCCGATATCTGGGCGGAGGCAGCACCCAGCCGTGACGCCATCGCCTACCGCATGGCCGAATTCACCAACACCACGCAGGAGGTTCTGTTGCCCGGTCAGGCACTGATCTTTGCAGATGGGACGATGATCGGGTTCAGCAACTTGCCGCTACTGGCAGCCGGTGCCGACACGGAAATGGGATTTGGCCCGCTGGACGGGCTGCGCCTGACCCGCACCACACCCAGCAAAAGCGAAGGTGATGTTGGCGTCTTTTCCAGTGCGAACCAGTTGAAAGAGGCGGCCATCATGACGGTTGAAAACCTGACGGGTCAGGATTGGAAAGTCCTGTTGCGCGACGCGGTCCCCTATTCAGAACAGGATGATCTGGAGGTGGCGTTCGACGCATCCCCTTCTGTCACACGGCGCGACCCGGAAGGGCAGCGCGGTATTCTGGAATGGGAACTGGATGTGGCGGCAGGTGCCAAGCAGGAGGTCACGCTGGATTACACGCTGACCTGGCCCACCGGTTATGTTCTGCGCTGAGTTATGACGAGGTAAGATGGGTTTAAACCCATCTTACGCCAACCGGTCAAACGACGACAAATGCATCCGCGTCGCGGTCATAAACCTCTAGCCCGCCTTCACCGATATCGTTCCAGAGCCCATGCAATGTCAGCATGTCATCTTCGACTGCGCTCTTGACGAAAGGGAAGGTCATCAGGTTTTCCAGTGAGATCAGCACAGATGCCTTTTCCAACGCTCGCTTGCGGGTTGGCTCATCACCATCAGGCAACGATTCAAACCCGGGTCGCAGGATATCCATCCAGCGCCCCACAAAGCTGGTGCTGGCCTCAAGCTCGGGGGCGTGACCCGAACACATGTTATAGCAGCCCTCGACCCCGCCGCATCCTGAATGGCCCAGAACAATCAGGTGGCTGACCTTGAGTGACTGGACCGCATATTCCACCGCCGCGGATGTGCCGTGGTGATGCCCGTCCGGGTTATGCGGTGGCACCAGATTGGCGATATTGCGGTGAATAAAGAACTCACCCTGATCAGCCCCGAAAAGGGCAGTAACATGCACCCGGCTGTCGCAACATGAAATCACCATTGCCCGGGGATGTTGACCATCCTGGGCCAAATGTCGGTACCAACCTTTGTTCTCGGCATAGGTTGTTGCTTTCCAGCCTTTGTAGCGTGTGACCAGGTAATTTGGCAGCGCACGTGCATGTTTCATATGTGTCGTCCCCGAAGATATTCCCCCGTAAATACGTTGCATTTTCATGGATTTCGAGAGATTTTTCTGGAGGCTCTCAACCTTCTGGGAACTTTGATGGCCTAAATCATCCCCATGACAAATATTACACCTCTTCAGCCCCTTGTGGCAGAACCCGATCATGATGTCGTTGTCTTGCGCTGCCCGGATCAGTTGCATTTTGACCCGGCCCCGCTGAACCAGCTTTTTGCGCAGAAAAACGCGCAGGATGCGGAGGAGGTCGTATGCCGCGTGCTGGAAGGTATCGCCATGCGGCTGGACATCATGCAAACCGAAATGGCACGCAGTGATTTTGCCAAGATGCTGAAACCCGCCCAACGGGTGGCCAGTGTCGCCGACCAGATCGGCCTGACCGAGGTTGCGATCTCGGCCCATCATGTTGCCAATTGCTTGCAACAACATGACGGTGTCGCGCTGGAGGCGACAATGTCCCGGCTGGAACGCGGTTTCGATGTGGCCGTTTCAGAGGTGTGGAATTTCCGCGAGTTATAAGCGCTTGCAGGCGGGCGGCGACAGGGTAATCTGACAGGTAATAAGAACCTGACAGGATGCCCTATGCCGCTCGCCTTTGCTGCAGCTACCGACGCTGCGATACCTCTTCATGTGATTGACGCCGATGATCTGGAGGCCGCATTGGCAACGCTGCCGAACACGGCACAGGCATGGGCGAAGGCACAGGATTTCACCGGTGCGTTGGGGCAGGTCGTGACCGTGCCAAATGATGCAGGCCAAATCGCGATGGGGCTGATCGGGTACGGAACTGCGGCAAAGCGCGCGCGCGGACGATTTCATATCGCAACGGCCGCAAGCAAACTGCCCAAAGCTGTCTACAAACTGGAAACGGGCCTGACTGGTCAGGCACTGGAAGAGGCCGCATTGGCGTGGTTGCTGGCAGGCTACAGCTTTGACAGATATCGCAAACCGACCAAGACAGGTGCCGAACTGGTGGCGCCAGATGGCGTCGATGCCGACCGGATTGAGACCATCGCCACGGGCGAGGCGCTGACCCGCGACCTGATCAACACACCTGCATCTGATATGGGACCGGACGAGCTGGAGGATGCCGCGCGTGCCCTCGCCTCTGAACATGAGGCCGCGATCAACGTGATCACCGGCGATGATCTGATGACCTCGAACTTTCCGATGATCCACACGGTTGGCCGCGCGTCGACCCGCGCGCCGCGCCTGCTGGATTTGCGCTGGGGTGATGCGGGGCCGCAGCTGACACTCGTGGGTAAAGGGGTTTGTTTTGACACTGGCGGGCTGAACATCAAACCGGGCGGGTCCATGGGATTGATGAAAAAGGATATGGGGGGCGCGGCAACCGTGCTGGGCCTGGCGCATATGATCATGGGGCTTGGGTTGCCGCTGCGGCTGCGTGTCCTGATCCCGGCAGTTGAAAACAGCATTGATGGCAATGCGTTCCGGCCGCAGGATATCCTGACATCCCGCAAGGGCTTAACGGTTGAAATCAACAATACAGATGCCGAAGGGCGGTTGGTCCTGGCCGATGCGCTGACGCTGTCGGACGAGGATGACCCTGATCTTGTCATCTCAATGGCCACGCTCACCGGTGCCGCGCGGGTTGCCGTGGGGCCAGATCTGTCGCCGTTTTATACTGACGACGATGATCATGCGGATGCGATTGCACAGGCCGCGCACAAGGTGGCTGACCCGGTCTGGCGGATGCCGTTTCACACCCCTTATGAGGCGATGATCGAACCGGGGATCGCGGATTTGGACAATGCGCCGAAAGGCGGGTTTGCTGGGTCGATCACTGCGGCGCTGTTTTTACGCCGCTTTGTCGAAAGCCCTTATATGCATTTTGACATCTATGGCTGGCAGCCGACTGCGGCACCGGCACGCCCGAAAGGCGGGGTTGGGATGGGCGCGCGCGCGATATGCGACGCCCTGCCCCGGCTGTTAAACCTATGACCGACCGGCGGTTGACACCAGCCAATGGGCGTGTGGCGGCACTGCATCTGGCCGGACAGGTCAGCGCGGAACAGTATCTGGCAGGCTGGCCAATGATGCTGACGCGCCCGGTCAGTGACCTTTGCGCCGCACCCGGCGGGTCGCGGGACAGACAGCTTTTGCTGGGAACAGAGGTCACGGTTTTTGAAGACCACAACGGCTGGTCATTCGTGCAGACGGCGGACGGCTATGTCGGCTATGTGGAAAGCCAACGGCTAGCGGGCCCGGCCCCTGTCAGCCATCGGATCGCGACTGCGTCCACACATGCCTATGCGCTGGAGGATTTCAAATCCGGACCGGTCTGCGCCTTGCCATTTGGGGCACGTCTTCAGGTACTGGACGAACGGCGGAAATTCTATGAAACCAATGTCGGCTTTGTGCCCAAAAACCACCTGCGCGCATTGGACAGGCCTTTTTCAGATCCAACAACGGTCGCGCAGATACATTTTGGAGTGCCATATCTCTGGGGTGGCGATTCGACCCGGGGGATCGATTGTTCAGGACTGATCGCCGCGAGCCTGCGAGCCTGTTCCATCGACTGCCCTGGCGACAGCGATCTGCAACAGGACGCGTTGGGACAGAACCTGACAGGACGGCTTGCGCGCGGTGATCTTATTTTCTGGACAGGTCACGTGGGCATCATGGTGGATGAAGACACGTTGCTTCACGCCAATGCGCATCACATGTCCACGCAATATGAACCGATCGAAAAGGCCGTCCTGCGGATCGAGGCGCAAGGTGACGGGCCGGTTGTGGCCCGCAAACGGCTTTGACGGTTATTATTTGACCGCGCGGATCAACTTGCGTTCCAGCACACGCAATACTTGACGCAGTTCATTACCACGTTTCAGGATTTGCCCATCCATTCCAATCACCGCGTATTGCCCCTGACGCATCCGCAGCTTTGGGCGTTTCTCGATTCGGTAAAGCGGGTTTTCTGCCGTCCGCCGAAAGATGGAAAAGACAGCCACATCACGCAGGTTCGAAATACCATAGTCGCGCCATTCACCCGCCGCGACCATGCGCCCGTAAAGGCCTAGAATTAAACCAAGTTCCGTGCGGTGAAACGCTACTTGTTGAGGGGCCTGAAATGTGGGGGAGGAATGAACATTCATACCGCAGCGTCACCTCTATTCAGGTGAAAAGCAAGCCTGCCTTGGTTATGCCGCAAAATCACCACCAGAGCGCCCTTGGTGTTGCGCACTCGGGCCACAAGTGAACGCAATATTAATAGGCATAGCGAAATGCTACTCCGGTGTTGCGGTCAATAGCCCCCACCCAGTTCGTGACACCGGAGACTTTCGCTTGTTCTCTCACAGCCCAACAAGAATGCGGTCGCAACGTCTGCATTAGCTTTCTGCGGTCTCAAATCAGCCGCAGGAAATGTCGCTGATCCGATTGTCGGTATCGATGCCAAAATTGATCCGATCGGGTCGGAAATCCTGCGTCACGGCGTCGCCGGGCCGGATGACCCGGACTTGGCCCATCAGCAGCACTTTTTCCAGCGCAGTGGCATCCTGCCCAATCAGATGACCGTATTGGGCCGCGTTACACGTATCTTCCAGCGTTGGTGGCAAAGACGGTGCAACCGTTGTTGAACAGGCCGTGATCGCGCCCAAAAGGCCTGCAGGAATGATGATGCGCAGGGACTTCATCCGCAACCAAAGCTCAGGATGTTGCGATCTGCGTCCAGAAAGACAATCGTCTGTCCGCCACCGCTGGCTCCTGTCCATGCTTCACCGTTTTCGATGATCACAAATTCAGGGCCGGTGCGTTGGGCCAGAACGGCTACGTTTTGCCCGACCAGATTGTCGAACTGCGAAAGGTTGCAGGACCCGCCAGCCGGCGCGTCGCCACAGGCAGCCAGTGCCATCAAGATAGATAATCGTTTCATGCGCCTATCTTCTCTCTGCCGGCACCCGGTTTGCAAGTGCGAAGTCATTGCATGGTTGAAATCAGCCGCCCTTTGGCTAGTGGTTTTTTTCAAACATCAAGGGAGGAATTGAAATGCGGACGCGTGCGGCGGTGGCGTTGGAGGCGGGTAAGCCTCTTGAGGTGATGGAAGTGAACC